>NZ_FPCJ01000002.1 GCF_900116565.1 Thermoflavifilum thermophilum
GTGGAGGCGTTGATCAATCCGTTGTTTGATGTGCCGAGTGCGTTTTCGCCGAATGGGGATGGGGTGAACGATGTGTTTCGGGTGCGGGGATTTGGGATAGAGCGGTTTGAGATGGAGATATACAATCGGTGGGGGCAGAAGGTGTATGAGAGTCGGGATGTGAATCAGGGATGGGATGGGACATACAGGGGCAAGCCGCAGCCGATGGATGCCTATGCCTATGTGATCCATATCCAGTTCACCGATGGCAGGCAGACAACGAAAACCGGCAGTGTGACGTTATTACGGTAGGCGGCCGGTGAAAAAATCCTGTTAAAGACGTGTAATCAATTCACCTTAACAGGCTTGAAAATCGTAAATTTAAACAATGGAGCAAGGCTACGATGACACATGCAACAGCTGATACTTTACCTGTTTCGGACGGGAACCTGCTGGCTTCACGTCTGGATGGAGGTGAAGTGCGCACATTCCGGTACTTTCACGAGCCCGGTTATTATCGGATAGCAATAGGGATGTTGCTGTTCATCGTATGCCATGGATGGCTTTATGGGCAGGCTTCCTTCATTGCTCCACGTGGCGATTCGGTGGAAGTACAACAAGCCACCCCATCCACATCAGCTTTTCCTTCTCTGCTTTTCATCAGAAATCAAGGACAATGGGATAGTCATATTTTGTACCGGGCTGATTTACCGGGTAATGGACAGTTGTTTCTCCAATCCAACGGTTTTGCAGTCACGGTTTTGAATCCAGAGGATATAGAGGCTATTGCACAAGATTACCATCCGGATGAAGCAGTCCAGACGGGATTGGCCAACTATGCCACAACCAGGCAGACTCGCTCGACGATTGCAGGTTGGGCAGTTCGTGGGCAAATGTACACCGTGCATTTTGAAGGCAGCCAACCCCACCCGGATATAGTTGCCGATCATCCCAGCGCGGCTTATTACAATTATTTCATTGGCAACGACCCCGCCCGCTGGGCTACCCATGTGCAGGCCTTTGAAGCCGTTACTTACAAGCAAATCTATCCCCATGTAGATGTCCGAATGTTTTCTTCTGCTTCCCGCCTAACCTACGACGTGATTGTGTATCCTGGCGGAAATCCCGATCAGGTCGTGATGTCGTATCAGGGTGTGGATAAGATTGAGATCAAAAAAAACCGCCTGGTTATTTACACCCGTTACGGGCAGATTGAGGAACAAACGCCTTATGCTTATCAATTTGTTGGCAATGAAAAACGAACCATCACCTGTAAATTTAAAATCAAAGGCAACCAGGTGCAATTCCATTTTCCGCATCCGGAAGAATGGAACCGACATTATCCTTTGATTATCGACCCCACCATTGTCTTTTCTTCTTTCACAGGTTCGAGGGCTGATAATTGGGGATATACAGCTACCTATGATGCGCAGGGGAATATGTATGTAGGGGGCATTGTGTTTGGCCAGGGTTATCCTGCACTACCCGCCAATCCGGGGCCTTTTCAGGCCACATTTGGTGGGGGTACTTCCTATGAAGGGAATACCTATGGTTTCGACATGGGCATCAGCAAGTTTAGTCCGGACGGGAAAAAATTGCTGTATTCCACTTATATAGGTGGTTCGGGTAATGAGCAGCCGCATAGCCTGGTGGTGAACAGCCAGGGCAATTTAATTATAGCGGGAAGGACCAATTCGCCCAACTATCCAATTTATCCTAAGGGCAATGTACTGGGGCCTCAGGGGGGATGGGATATTGTAGTCACAGAATTAAACCCTGCCGGAACGGCATTGGTGGGATCGATCCGGATTGGTGGTCGAAATGATGATGGGGTGAATATCACTTCCAACCGATCTGTGGGTACTGTGGGTTTGCTGCGGAATTATGGGGATGATGGGCGCAGCGAAGTAATCGTCGATCAGGCCGGGTATGTGTATCTGGCCAGCAGTACCCAGTCGCCCGATTTTCCGGTTACGCCGGGTGTATTCCAGCCTGTTAAAGGCGATGCCAGCAATGGTATATCAACACGGGGCCGGGGGGCTACGGCTAGTTATTACCAGCAAGATGGGGTGGTCATTAAGCTAAAACCCGATCTGTCGGGGGTAGTCTGGAGCAGCTTTTTAGGTGGGAATGCCGATGATGCAGCCTTTGTCTTGAAATTAGATGCCCAGGACAATCTTTACGTAGCTGGGGCTACGGCCAGCACCAATCTGGAACGTTTGGCTGCTAACCCGGCAGGCGTGATTCAAAACAGCTTTCAAGGAGGCGATGCCGATGGATTTATTGCCGAAATCACCAACGACGGTTCCAGGTTGATGCGCCTGACTTACCTGGGCACGGGTGGCGCCGACGAGATATACGGGATTGCACTCGACCGGAATGGCTTTGTATATGTATGTGGCACCACTACGGGTAACTGGCCGGTGATCAACGCCACTTATTTTAACCAGGGGGCCAAACAGTTTATTGCCAAGCTCAAGCCTGATTTGAGCGGATATGTGTATTCTACGACTTTCGGTAGCACCAATGCTACTGTGCCCAATATATCGCCAGTAGCTTTTTTAGTGGATCGCTGTGAGAATGTGTACGTATCCGGCTGGGGTGGCGGGGTGTGCTATAATAACCAATATTATGAAATTGCCGGGACCAACGGCATGCCTATCACCAACGATGCGATTAAAAAAACTACCGATGGCCGGGATTTTTATTTTTTTGTGCTGAAACGCGATGCTACAGCCATCCTGTATGGCAGCTATTTCGGCCAAAGCGGAGGGTGTACCGATCATGTGGATGGTGGTACCAGCCGCTTTGATCCGAACGGCATCATTTACCAGGCTATTTGTGCCAATTGTGGTGGAGGAGCCATTTTCCCGACCACCCCCGGCGTTTGGTCGCCATCGAATCCTACCTTGCGCCCGGGCAATCCCTATCAGGGAGCCATGTGCAATGAGGTAGCGTTGAAGATAGCGTTTAATTTGAGTGGGGTACATGTTGGGTTGAAGGCTTTGAATGGGGACACGAGCGGGTGTGTGCCGTTTACGGTGGAGATCAGCGACACGGCTGGGTTAGCCAAGCAATACGTGTGGGATTTTGGGGATGGGACGCCGCCGGTGAAGACGAGTGCGTCCAGCCAGCAGCATACGTATAATGCGGTAGGACAGTACCGGGTGATGGTGGTGGGGATAGATTCGGCGAGTTGCAACATAGCCGACACGGGGTACATGTGGGTGAAGGTAGGGGATAATCCGGCCGAGATTGGTTTTCGGGTGGAGAAGGTAGGGCCGTGCACGAGCTATCGGTATCGGTTCATCAACACGAGTGTAGCGTTGGGAGGGGGTGGTTTTACGGGCAGTTCGTTTGTATGGGATTTTGGGGATGGGACGCCGCCGGTGGAGGCAGGGTTGGACACGGTGGAGCATGGGTATGGGGGTCCGGGGGTATACCGGGTGATGTTGCGGTTGGTGGACACGAGTTTTTGCAATGCGCCGGCCGATAGTGTGGTGGTGTTGCGGGTAGCCTCGAATGTGAAGGCAGGATTTGAGGTGGACAGTGTAGGGTGCATACCTTATGAGGCGGAGTTTGAGAACACGAGTTTGGGGGGTAGTAGTTTTGAGTGGGATTTTGGGGATGGGACGACGAGCACGGAGGTGAATCCGGTACATGAGTACAGCAAGGCTGGGGTGTATGTGGTGCGATTGGTAGCCAACGACAGTACGACGTGCAACCGGACGGATACGGTGGTAGATACGATACGGGTGTATGGGAGGCCGGTGTCGTCGTTTGTGGTGAGTCCGGTGCCGCCGCAGGAGAATGTGGCGGAGGTGTTCACCAACCAGAGCCAGGGAGCGGTGAGGTGGTGGTGGGAGTTTGGGGATGGGACGGGAGACACGACGTATAATGCGAGTCATATATATCCGAAGACGGGGGTGTATGAGGCATGTTTACGGGTAGCCAATGAGTGGGGATGTGAGGACACGAGTTGCCAGGCGGTGGAGGCGTTGATCAATCCGTTGTTTGATGTGCCGAGTGCGTTTTCGCCGAATGGGGATGGGGTGAA
>NZ_FPCJ01000001.1:0-1526463 GCF_900116565.1 Thermoflavifilum thermophilum
AATGGTTGCTCCGCTGCCGACACGATGCAGCTGACCGTCCATCCCTTGCCCATCGTCAACCTCGGCCCCGATACCGCCATCTGCCAGGGCGAAAGCCTCATGCTGGATGCTGGTAATGCCGGCGCCAGCTATCTCTGGAACTCCGGACAAACTTCGCAATCTATTACTGTCAACACCGCCGGACAATACTGGGTAAAAGTCACCAACAGCTTCGGTTGCTCCGCTGCCGACACGATGCAGCTGACCGTCCATCCCCTGCCCATCATCAACCTCGGCCCCGATACCGCCATCTGCCAGGGTGAAAGCCTCACGCTGGATGCTGGCAATGCCGGGGCAAACTATCTGTGGAACACCGGACAAACTTCGCAATCTATTACTGTCAGCAATGCTGGGCAATACTGGGTAAAAGTCACTAACGGCTTCGGCTGCTCCGCTGCCGATACGATGCAACTGACCATCCATCCCCTGCCAGTGATTCAGGTCTCGGGCGACACCGCCATTTGTCAGGGGTCTTGGATCACCTTATGGGCAAAGGAAAGCCCTCAGTATCAGGAAAACAACCATCAGCCATCCAGGTTCTTGTGGAGTACGGGTGTGCAGAATGACAGCATCCAGGTTCAAGTCAATCAGGATCTGGCTTTTTGGATTCGCGTCACCAACGCCTGGGGATGCAGCCAATCGGATACCATTCACCTGAAAGCGCTCCCCCTGCCCGACCTTCGACTGGCGCACGACACCAGCACCTGCGAGGGTCAATCCATTACCCTCGACGCCGGCAGCAATGGCATTCAATACCGATGGAGTACGGGCGATACCACCCAACGCATCACCCTAAAACCTTCCGAAGCAGAGGATGACAACGTGTATCGTGTAGAGGTCATCAATGCATTCGGCTGCATCGCCACAGATTCTATCCAGCTGCACGTGCACCCCCTGCCCAGGCTAAGTGTGGAAAAGCAAGTGAATATGTGCGAAGGACAACGCATCACCCTGCATGCCAACGCTATTTCAGGCGAAAATTATTCCTATCAATGGAATGACCAGTCCCATGCCGATAGCTTGAATGTTTCCACACCAGGCAGCTATTGGGTAATTACTTCCAATGGCTTCTGTCTGCGGATTGATACCATTCAGGTGAACTTGCTGGCCAATACATTGCCAAAACTAAACCCGGAAGCCACCCTTTGCCCCGATCAACCCCTGCAGCTCGATGTATCATCTCCCGATGCCATAGCCTATATGTGGAGTACGGGTGCAACCACCCCACGCATTACGGTTGACACACCCGGCCTGTACACAGTACTGATTAACGGAGCTGTGTGCAATTATACCCGAATAGATACCGTAAAAGTTACCCGTGGATTCCTGCCGACTGTGCAAATCCTGGCCGACGATAGCCTCATTTGCAGTGGCGATCGGATATTTTTACGTGCCATAGGCGAGCATGCAGAAGGCTACCGCTGGCAAAACGGAAGCTATGGGCCCAGTTTCACCGCCACTGAACCTGGTTTGTACCGGGTACAGGCTTTCAATGTATGTGGCATTGCATCTGATTCCATTTTGCTGCAACCCGCCGCCAATTGCGTGGGTGATATCATCATGCCCAATGCTTTTACTCCCAACAACGACGGGCACAATGATGTATTCAGGCCCAAAGTGCTGCATCAGGTATTCGACTTCGAATTGCGCATCTTCAACCGCTGGGGGCAACTCCTGTTTGTGACGCACGACTGGACACAGGGATGGGATGGTACCTTCCATGGTGCCCCCTGCGATGCTGGTGGCTATGCCTGGTGGGTGAAATACCGGGAAACACCCAACGGTCCGGTCTTGTTTAAGAAAGGCGTTCTCACTTTGCTACGATGATCTGGATAGTCCAGCTCCTATTCCTTCCCAATAGTTTGCCTTTCCCGAACCGGCATCGCTCGTTTACCAATTTGCCTCATTTCACGATTTGCCATCCCGTAAATTTGCCTATATCAAAACCAACACATCCTGTGAAAAACCACCGCACATGCAAAAGCGGATTTGTTTCATCACAAAGGATGTGTTATGCAAAAAATAATTACCCTTTTGTTTTTGCTGATTGCCCTGCAGGCTTGTTCAAAAATAGATGATCATTTTGCTGTACCGCAACAGCCAACCGTACAAACAGAAACCACACCCATCGGTCAGTTTACGGGATATGCACAGGGAAATACTGTGCATCTCACGTTTACCTATACCGGCGATTTGTCGCAGGTAGCAGCTTTTCGTATTTATTCAGGGACAGATAGCCATCAGCTGTGCGCCATCGGTGAATTGCAGATAACAACCCATAACACGCATTTCGAATTTGTAGATAACAACCCCAAAGGCGATCCAACCTATTATCTGATCGGGATTCTTGGCCAGGATGGACAAATCACCTATGCAAATACCATTTTGCCGGTTTCCCTGCATGCTCCACATAGCTGAAATCAAGCCACCTGGGCCTGACGGGGAATGATAAAAGCAATTACATCTTCCAGCGAAAGATTGGCCATTCCACAGGCTTCCATGATTTCTTCGCGCGATACATTGGCTGCAAATTTTTTTTCTCTGAACCTTTTCATGACTCCTTTGACTTCCATGCCGGCATATCCTTCCGGTCGCATCAGCGAATAGGCATGAATCAATCCTGAAAGCTCATCAAATACATACAGCATTTTATCCATCTGCGTAACGGGCATTACACCAAAATGGCGCGGGCCGTGAGAAGCAATGGCATGGATGATTTCCGGATCCTGATGTCGTTTTTCCAGTTCTTCTACAATACGGCCACAATGTTCATCCGGCCATTTTTCCCAGTCGGCATCGTGCAGCAACCCGGCCATATACCAGCGGTGCTGATCCTGTTCATTCAACTGCAAACGTTCAGCAGCCCAGCATTTCATCAGATGAGCCACCTGCCGCATATGCAACTGCAAACGCGGATTTTCAACCCATTGCTTCAGCAACTGCATGCCCTCTTCTAACGTCATTACCTTTCCGGCATCTTCCGCATGTCCGAATACATTTCTTCCGAGGTTTCTTGACATGATACCATTTTTTTAGGATGAAAATCAAAAATAAAATACAATCACCGAAAACACGAACCCTGGTTGATCCGACCTTTCAATCCGCCCATGCAGAAAAGCTCCTGTTGCTGGTATATCTTCACAACGTTGGGACAAAATAGTAAAATGAAATGCAGCCCGATTTTCTACTTAGATTTGTGGCCATGATAAAACGAAAAATAAACAACTGCCTTTTTCGCATTATAGTCGTGTTCTGGCTGATGCTGGTGGCTGGATTGGGGGAAACAGGCTGTCACCATACAGATGAAAAATATACTGCAGAGGAGCAGGCCATATTGCACCAGGGGAAAGTGGGCCAGATCACAGATTCCATTGCTTCTTTCCCTGACAATCCCGAATTATATGCCCATCGTTCCCAGGAACTGGCCAATATCCAGCAATTCAAACTGGCCGGTATGGATATCCGGAAGGCTTTGCAACTACGTCCTTTGGAAGCCCAATACAATTTTCAGCTGGGTGAGTTGTATTTTCAACAGGACAGCCTGCAAAAAGCTGTTACATACCTGCGCCGCGCAGTGGAGCTCAAAAGCCAGAGCCTGGTATATCAGATGGAATATGCCAATGCGCTTTATCATGCCGGATCGTATTCCGAAGCGCTTCGGGTACTGGAACGAACAAGCAAAATGTATCCGCCGGTGGCTGAAATTTACGGCTTGCAATCGAGGGTTTATCAGGCCATGGGCGATACAGCTGCTGCTATAGCTTCGATGCGGGAGGCCATCAAACGTTCGCCCGACAACTATGAAGCCATTATGGCCATGGGTGATTTGCTGGCTGCCACAGGCAATCCGCAATGCCTGATCTGGTACCGCCGTGCTGAAAAAATAGATACCACGGCTGCTGAACCCATTTATGCACAAGCTGCATTTTATGAAAAAATGCATCAGCCCGGGCAGGCTATTTCATTATTGAATCATTGCATCAATGTGGATGCATTTTACACGGATGCCTATTTGTTGCTTGCAAAAATTTATCTGCAGCAACACGCGTTCAATAAAGGGCTGACCATTCTGAACTTGGCCCAACGCATGGCACCTGCCAATGACCGGGTTTACTTCCTGCGCGGCAGCTGCTGGGAAAAAATGGGTGATACAGCACGTGCGATGCAGGATTATCGCCGTTCTCTGATATTCAACAAAAAAGCTGAAGATGCCCGGCAGGCTTTGCAACGATTGGGCATACAACCTTAAACCATTAAAACTGATTCCTTTGGACAGACCCGTTTTGATAGCACCCTCTTTACTCGCAGCCGATTTTCTGCATCTGGCCGAAGCCGTGGAACTGGTCAACCAAAGCGAGGCCGACTGGCTTCATCTGGATATCATGGATGGCATGTTCGTACCCAACATCAGCTTTGGTATGCCGGTGGTGGAAAGTGTGGCCAGGCTTTGCCACAAGCCTATGGATGTACATCTCATGATTGTGCAGCCGGAGAGATATATTGACGTGTTTCACCAGTTGGGTGTGCATCACCTGATCTTGCATTATGAAGCCAGTGTACATCTGCATCGTTATGTGGAATACATCCATCAGCTGGGTATGCAGGCCGGTGTAGCTTTAAATCCGCATACACCGGTAAATGTGCTGAAAGATATTGTGCACCTGATAGATATTGTGCTGATTATGAGCGTAAATCCGGGATTTGGCGGACAGGCCTTTATTCCCCACAGCCTGCACAAAATCCGCGAAGCAAAGGAATTGATTCTCAAAACCGGCTCAGCAGCTAAAATCGAAGTAGATGGAGGCGTAGACTTGCAAAATGCAGCTCAAATTATTCAAGCTGGTGCCGACGTATTGGTGGCAGGCAGCAACGTGTTTCGGGCTGCTGATCCCGCACGGGCCATTCATCTGTTGAAACATGTTTTGTAAGTAAACAAGAACCTTCAGGAATGAGAAATGTCGGCAATGCGCTGAATATCTTCTCTCGATAAGGGCTTCACAAGATAACCCGTTACGCTGGGATATTGATGTGCACGCAACCTGTCATGATAATTGATGGATGATGTATAAATGAAAATCCGTACAGAAGCAAGTAATCCATCGCGTATTTGCTCAAATGCATCGAGAAATGCCCACCCATCCATCACCGGCATGTTTAAATCCAGCAGAATTACTTCTGGCAATGCCTCAGGCTCGGTCTCATGTGCCCGGATATAGTCCAACGCTGCCTGCGCCTCATGAAAACTGATTACTTCTTTTACTACTTCTGCTTTCTGAAGCATTAACACCGCTATCTGCTGATGAATGGGATCATCGTCAATCAAAAAAATTTTCTTTAATGGATATTGGGCCATGCAATTAAAATCTGATAATGCTTAATACTTTCAAAAGTCCAGCACAAGTATAGACCGAAATTTACAAAAGCTTTACACCTATTTTTTGAACTTTGCAGTAAAATTAGCGAAAGTAGTCAATTAAGCTACAAACTATCCGATATCTGGTTATATCGCTTACGTATTTTTAAAAAATCTTTTTAAATTTGGCTGATTTGGATGTTAAAAAAGGAGATTCAACTTTGACAGAAACAATCATTAACCTCGAAAACATCAACCCCATTGAATTTTTTGGGGTTAACAACGGAAAATTAGATATCCTGAAAAAGCGTTTCCCTTTATTGAAAATTTTATCACGGGGAACCCAAATCAAGCTCTCAGGCTCACCGGAAGAAATTGCCTTGGCCAGGGAAAAAATCACGCAAGTGGTTAAATACCTGGAACGCAACGGTCATCTGAGCGATCATTATTTTCAGCAGTTGCTCGATGATGAAGAGGGAGTGGATATTTTCAGTGATCGCAATCCGGAAGACATTCTGGTGTTTGGTCCCAACGGCCGCATTGTCAAAGCCCGTACACCCAATCAGCGCAAACTGGTGCGCATGGCCGACGAACACGATATTGTGTTTGCCATTGGTCCGGCCGGTACGGGGAAAACCTATACAGCCGTGGCGCTGGCCGTACGTGCCCTGAAAAACAAGCTGGTCAAAAAAATCATTCTCACTCGCCCAGCCGTGGAAGCCGGCGAAAGCCTTGGATTTCTGCCAGGCGACCTGAAAGAAAAAGTAGATCCTTATCTGCGCCCACTTTACGATGCGCTGGACGACATGATTCCTGCCGATAAGCTGAGCTATTACATGGCTAACCGCATCATTGAAATTGCGCCACTGGCCTATATGCGGGGCCGTACGCTCGACCACTCCTTCATTATCCTGGATGAAGCCCAGAATGCTACCGATCTGCAGCTGAAAATGTTTCTCACCCGCATAGGCCCTTCGGCCAAGGCCATCATCACCGGTGATCTCACCCAGATTGATTTACCCAACAACCAGAAATCAGGCTTACAAAAGGCCATCCGTATCCTGAAACACATTGAAGGTATCGGACACCTGGAATTGAATGAAGAAGATGTGGTGCGCCATAGGCTGGTGAAGGCTATCATCCGGGCTTATGAAAACGATCAGGCTCGGCAGGAACAACAATCATCATCCGAAAACAACCGGAAAAGCCAGTCGTAACCATGCACGGTTGAATTCCTGTTCAGCGCTTTGTTTTTGTGAATTAGGCCTTTCCGTGTATTTTTGCCCATCCATTTCACCATGAAAGTATCGGGTGTAGCATATGTTTATACAGGCGTGCTCTGGCTTATCAGTTTTTGTAGCTGGAGTTGTCACACTCATAAATCCATGACACCAGAAGAAGTTGCCAGCTCATTTATGTACGCCCTGCAACATGCCCATTATGATTCAGCCAAACATTATGCTACTCAGGATAGTTATGAAATGATTGACTTAGTAGCCAGCATTGCTGAAAGCACGCCACAAGGCAAAAAAAAGATTCAACAATCTGAAATCGTGGTGCAGAAAGTATTCATACAGGGCGACTCAGGTTATGTGACTTATCTGAATAACACAGTTCATACCACAGAAACATTTCCTTTGGTGCTGGAAGCAGGTGAATGGAAAATCCGTTTTGCCCATCAGTTGCCCGTTCCCGATTCCAGCAGTGCAGAACAAATTCTTCCACCAGCCGACACTTCAAATCCGTGAAACATGATGGCAGCACATCCCTGGCATGATATTGCAATTGGCGATCAGGCTCCCGAAATTGTAACCAGTGTAATTGAAATACCCAAAGGTTCACGCGCAAAATATGAACTCGACAAACAAAGCGGCTTGTTGAAACTGGATCGGGTATTGTATTCCTCCGTATATTACCCGGCCAACTACGGATTCATCGCCCAATCACTTGGTGAAGATCATGATCCGCTCGACATCCTGGTGCTTTCACAAATTGATATGCAGCCATTGTGTGTGGTGCGGGCAAAAGTGATTGGCGTCATGCAAATGATTGACAATGGCGAGGCCGATGATAAAATTATAGCTGTAGCAGCTGATGATGTAAGCATCAATCACATTGACGATATCGACCAGCTGCCCGCACATTTCATCAAAGAGCTGCGTCATTTCTTCGAAGAATACAAGGCTTTGGAACATAAAACTGTTGTGGTGGAAGAATTTCAGAATAAAAATGTGGCCTTCGATGTCATTCGTAAAAGCATAATAAATTATCAGAACACATTTTCATCGTTGCATTCATAATGCTACCAATTTGCTTTAATCATTCGACATGGGCTTCGGATCCGGGTAAATTGCTTATTTTATTGAATGCTCATGTACAGGTTTCAGCAAATTATCATTGAAGACTACAAATTCAACCTGTTTATTTTCAATTTTTGTTATCTTCCCGCATAAACGATTCTTATGGCAACGTACAAACGCATCAACCTTATCACAGGCTGGATCGTATGCATCTTTGCCTCAATTGTATATATCCTAACCCGCGAAGCCACAGGTAGTTTCTGGGATTGCGGTGAATTTATTTCCTGTGCTTACAAGCTGCAGATCCCACATCCACCGGGTGCTCCGCTTTTCATCTTATTAGGCCGTTTATTCATTATTCTTTTCAGCGGTAGCCTCAACGCCGTGCATCCCAGCACCACAGCTGCATTGGATGTAAACCTGCTTTCAGCCCTGGCGAGTGGTTTTACTATTTTATTTTTATTCTGGACCATCACTTATTTTGCCAAACGTCTACTGATCAATCAGCAGGAACAGCCATCAGCTGCACAAACCATTGCCATCATGGGTGCCGGTGTGGTGGGAGCTCTGGCTTATACTTTTTCGGATTCCTTCTGGTTTTCAGCTGTGGAGGGCGAAGTGTATGCCCTTTCTTCCTTATTCACCGCACTGGTATTCTGGACAATGATCAAATGGGATGAAGCTGCAGCCCGCCAGGATCCAGATGCAGACCGGTGGATTGTTTTAACCTTTTACCTGATGGGCTTGTCCATCGGTGTACATTTGCTTTGTTTGCTGGTAATTCCAGCTGTAGTCATGATATATTATTTGCAACGATATCCCATCAGCCGTCGAGGTGTTGGGTGGGCTTTTGTAATAGGTTGTTTGCTCACGGGTTTTGTGCAAACTTTTGTAATTCGCTATAGTGTCAAACTGGCTGCATTGTTCGATATCTTTTTCGTAAATAGTTTGCATTTGCCTTTCAATTCCGGTTCTTATTTCTTCATCATCTTGCTGGCTGCATGTATCGCTGCCGGTATCATCTGGACAAAAAGAAAACAAAAATATCTTTTGCACCTTGGCCTGTGGTGTTTTGCTTTCCTGATGTTTGGTTATGCTACTTATTTTACTACCCTGATTCGTTCCAATGCCAATCCGGCTATCGACATGTATAACGTCGATAATCCCATTTCCCTGCTGGGTTACCTGGATCGTGAACAATACGGCGACTGGCCTATTCTGTATGGTCCTTATTTTACTGCCCAACCCACCGGCATCAAAGAAACAGGCAATATTTATGAAAAAGGAAAAGATCGTTATGAAATTGTAGGCAAAAAAGTCAAATACACCTATGCCAGCTCTGATATGCATCTGTTCCCGCGGGTCTGGGATAATAACAATTCCCAACATCATGTCGATTTTTACCGCGACTGGCTGGGACTGGCGCCCAATGAACAACCTGGTTTCATGGATAATATCAAGTGGTTTTTAGGTTATCAGATGGGATGGATGTATATGCGTTATTTCCTGTGGAATTTCAGTGGAAGGCAAAATGATATTCAAGGGCTGGGTAATCCGCGCGACGGCAACTGGATTACTGGTATATCTTTTATTGACAATTGGCGATTGGGCGATCAAAGCAAAATGCCCGATAGCTTGAAACATAATCAGGCACATAATCGCCTGTTTGCATTGCCATTGATATTGGGTTTAATAGGATTGTTTTTTCAACTCAACCGCAGGTTAACTGATTTCATGGTAGTGCTGCTATTGTTTTTCTTCACCGGGCTGGCTATTGTAATCTATCTCAACCAGGCTGGACCACAGCCACGTGAACGTGATTATGCATACGTGGGTTCTTTTTATGCTTTTGCCATTTGGATTGGATTGGGTGTGTTGTGGGTATATGAAAAACTACTTGCTGTTTGGAAACAAAAAGCTCATTTATCAGCTGTTACCGCATCGGTGATTTGTTTGCTGGCCGTGCCCGTGCTGATGGGATTTCAGGAATGGGACGATCATGATCGCTCACAAAAAACCCTGCCGCGCGATGTAGCAAAAGATTATCTGGAATCCTGCGCACCTCATGCTATTCTGTTTACTTCGGGCGATAACGACACCTATCCGCTCTGGTATGCACAGGAAGTGGAAGGGATTCGCACCGATGTGCGTGTGGTGAATTTAAGTTTATTGGGCGTTGATTGGTATATCAATGAATTGCGTTACAAGGTGAATGATGCCGAGGCTGTGCCTATGATCTGGCAGCCTGAGCAATATTTTGGTGATCGCAGAAATTACATCCGTTACTTTGAATTGACTCAAATGCCCAAAAATCAATATTTCAATCTGGAAGAAGTATTGCATTTTATGGGCAGTGATGATCCCAAGGATCAGTTGCAGGATCAATATACAGGTGAACGCATCAATTTCCTGCCCACGAAAAATTTGTATGTACCAGTTGACAAAGCAACCGTGCTGAGAAATGGTACCGTGCCATTCAGCGATAGTGCCAGGATAGTTTCAGCTTTGCAGTTTACCCTGCAAACCAATATCCTGTTCAAGAATGATCTGATGGTGCTCAATATCATAGCAGCCAATCACTGGAACAGACCTATTTATTTTACCAGTCCATTACCCGGTAATCAACTGGGATTAAATCAATATTTGCACAACGAAGGCATGGTCTATCGGCTGGTGCCTGTAGAAAAGCCAGCAGCTGCCGCCATGAGTGAAACCGATACCCTATACGCATCCTCCATGTATGCTACCATGTTGCATCGGTTTGGCTTTGGTGGAGCTGATCGGCCCGGTACTTATTTCGATGAAACCAACCGGGGCATGTTGCTCAATATTCGCAATGCCTTTGCCAAAGAAGTGCAGGCATTGGCTATCGAAGGCAAGAAAGACAGCGCCTTGCAGCTATTGCATTATCTCAATAAACACATGTTGCCGCAAGACGTACCTTACGGCTATACTTCATCCGGTAATCTGCACAACATATCATCTCTGCAACTTACCTATGCGAGCTATCTGGCAGGTGATAGCCTGTTAGCACATACTATTAGCAAGGATGTGATACACGATTGCCAGCAACAAATACAATACTATCAGGCACTCGGCTCTCTTCTTACCAACGATCTGGCCGACGATAAACAACGTGCGGACATGATTATTCAGCAATTGCAGCTTTGGGAGAAATCTTTCCGAAGCGATAGCCTGGAACACCCGCTGATGGAAGAGGATGAAGAATAAAGACCCAACTTAAATATGCTTTTCAATAAAAATATTGGAAGTAAAAAAGCTTCCGATGTTTTTTCAATACAACTACAAATTGATTTTACATGCGTTTATATGCATATCGAAAGCCAACCCAAAGCATAACGTTTAATCGTTCATTCGACAAGCCCATTAAAATATTGGAAAGCTGAAGAAAAAATTAAATAAATCCAATTTAACAAGCCACACTCAATGGTTGGATTGCTTGACAGCCAAGGATTCTACTATTCGAATAAATTCTTCAGCCTTCAGCGAAGCCCCACCTACCAATCCACCATCCACATCAGGACAGGCAAAGAGTTCCGCTGCATTGGAAGCTTTTACACTTCCGCCATAAAGAATTGTGATGTCGTCGGCAATGCCTGCATGATAACGGTTGGCTATCAAATTACGGATAAATGCATGCATATCCTGCGCCTGTTGTGCCGTAGCATTTACCCCAGTACCAATAGCCCATACCGGTTCATAGGCAATCACTATCTGCCGCAATTGTTCTTCTGATAAATGAAACAAACTTTCCTGCAATTGTTTTTCTACATAGGCATTTTGCGCCTGTTGCCGCCTGATATCAAGCGGTTCACCGCAACAGAAGATGGGCTTTAATCCTGATTGCAGAGCTATATTTATTTTTTTAGCCAGCATATCGTGTGTTTCATGAAAATACTGGCGTCGTTCGGAATGGCCGATGATCACATATTCCACGCCTATAGACGACAACATGGGTGCAGCAATTTCACCCGTGAAAGCACCGGATGGTTCAGTATAACAATTTTGGGCACCGATATGAAATTCCTTGCGATCAAGAAAACGTTCGCGTAACAACATCAAATAAACGAAAGGCGGACAAATAACTATTTCCTGATGATGCTGCAAATGAAATGCTGCAGCGTGCAGCTGATCAGCAAGCAACCTAACCTCATCAAGAGTTCCGTGCATTTTCCAGTTTCCAGCAACAATTTGTTTTCTCATGATACTTTTGACTGTACGGGTAATTCAGATAAATGATGATGATACAAATGAGAGAATATCTGACGTTGAACTTCTGATAGCGATTGTTGTTTGAGCTGCATCCAGGCATCGGCATCCTGCAGGGCTTTTTGCAAATCATACCGCATCCAGCGATCTGCCCCACCCCAGCTGAATGAAGGAATATGCTTGGGAGGAAAATCACCCCCAAAGATATTGCAGGAAACACCAATCACAGTGCCCGTATTCAGCATAGTCCCAATGCCACAACGGGAAAAATCGCCCATCAACACGCCGCATTTTTTACCTGCCGGCACATAAGCCTGCACGGCCTGGTTCCAAATGCGTACTGTGCCAGCGTTGTTCTTGATATTCGAACTGTTGGTATTGGCACCCAGGTTGCACCATTCGCCCACCACACTATCGCCCAGATAACCTTCATGAGCTTTGTTGGAATAGCCTAATATGACGGCGTTCTTCACTTCTCCGCCAATTGTACACCATGGACCAATGGTTGTGGCTCCGTATATGCGTGTACCCATCTTGATGACGGCGTTCCGGCAAATGGCTACCGGACCGCGAATGGTGGTGCCTTCCATGATTTCGACGCCTTCATCAATAAACACGGGTCCAGCTTCTGTATTGATGATACTGGCCAGAACCCGTGCATGCGGTCCCGTGTACACCGGATGTTTGCCAATGACGGTGGATTGAATCCACTCGCCCTGTTGCAGATCCGTATTTGCCGATCCAAATAACAATTCCCAATCGCGTTGTATCTCTCTTCCATTGTATGTAAACACATCTGTCAGTGAATGAAGTATATGCAAGCGTTGGTTGTAGGCAATATGTTTCAGCGTATCAGCATATGCAGCTGCTTGAAGCCTGGAATAGATATCTGCCGGTGTAATGTCTTTTTCGTGAAAAGCAATCAGCTCTCCTTTGGGGGTGAACAATCCCTCACCTGGAGCCAATTGTTTCACAACATGCCAGAAATCTTCATCAGGCAATAGATGCGAAGCAATGCCCACCACATGATCGGGTTTTTCGGGAAGAGGATACAAAGCCTGGAGATAGGGTTCGGTGCAGATATGAACAGGCAGACCAGGTAAAAGATAAGACCATTTTTCCCGCAGGGTGAGAATGCCCACGCGAAAATCGGCTATGCTTCGCGTCAGCGAAAGAGGATATAGATGCTGGCGAACAGATGGATCATCAAATAAAAGAATAATCATCGGCGCAAAAATACAAAAGCCTGTGATGCACACAGGCTTTTGCAGGTTTTATTTTTTACGTGCAGCTTTGGGCTTTTCAGCTTCTTCAGGAGCCGCTGCCTGATCGGCTTTTTGATAACGTTTGCGGAATTTTTCAATGCGCCCTGTAGTATCCACCAGCACTTTCTTACCGGTGAAAAAGGGATGCGAGGTATTGGAAATCTCCACCTTTACCAGCGGGTACTCCTTCCCATCTTCCCACACGATGGTCTCTTTCGACTGTGCGGTGGAACGGCTCAAAAAGCTATACCCATTTGACATATCCTTGAACACCACAAACCGATAATCCTGAGGATGAATGCCTTCTTTCATGATTGTTTGTTTTGGACAGCAAAGGTAAAGAGAATATCCGAAACTGCAATTTTTGTGTGTCCTTTACCATTTCACCTGCAGGTATGCATCTCCGGGGCTGGTAAACTCCAGATAAGGGCTTTGGCGCACCCACCGGAGTTGAGCAGGCACTTGTCGCTCATTTACAAACGCTTTGGCACGGCCCACCGCTTCATGGGGCAACCAGATCCTTGCTTTTACCCGCCTGGCATCTCCGCTCAGGTGAATTTCAATTGAATGGCGTTTGGCATCATATAGCCAATCATAATCAAAAGTTTTACCTGAAGCAGGGTAAGCCACCCGCACAGTTGCCTGCTTTAAACCTGTGGCCATCCATCGGGGCGAAAGCTCAACTTGCTGAAACAAGCATGAATCATCTACCACGCCAGCCAACCCTTCAATCAATGCGCTCACCACTGCCCCTTGTGCCCATGCATCGGGCATACCCCCATCGGGCGTGCCATCAGGCTTATAAATGGCATACAAATAATTGTTGTGCCTGGCACTCAGTGCGATTAACCGATTCAGAATATCAACCCCATAATTTTCATACCCATGCTGAAAAGCAGCTCTGGCAAGTTCGCCTCCTACAACCGTAAGTATACCACCATTTACGTATGTGCCAGGCTTAACCCCTGCATATTCCGGTGCATAAGCTGGGTATATGCCAAACCATTCGGCAATGCAAGAATCTTTTATACGTTGATACAAATTTTGATAAGTTTGGATAATACTCTCAGCCATTGCTTCTGTAGGCAACCCTCTGTTGATATCATAGGCATTGGAAAGGCTCAGGGTATGTGATTCATCCATGTGCAAATAAGCGGGCACAGGATCATCGGGTACAAAATGCTTGTAATATTGGCCATTCCAGCAATAAGTATTAGCTCTTGCTTGAAGCAATTCGGCCTGCAATTGCCAGATGCGTGCCTCGGCACTATTTCCAATTACTGCATACAGTGCCGATAGTTTTCGAAAAGCATCGAAATATCCGCTGTTGTCTCCATGCATAATGCCCATAGGTGTGGTATCACACACATTCATGATCCCCTGCGAAGGATCTCCGAATCGCCGATGAAATTCGTCGATAGGCATGGGCAAGGCCTGAAAATCCCAGGTGTCAATGGTATATCCTCGCTTTACCAACTGATATTTTTTTGACCAGCGTATGGGATCAGTTAAGATTTCTTCCATGGCTTTGCGCAAAACAGGTAAGTATTGTTTTACAAATGAAGTATCACCGGTGGCCTGCCAGATGTGATACACTCCTTGTACGGCAAGATATTCTACATCTGCTTCTACAGGTAACCTGTGCATTTGCAGCTTTTCTCTGGGAAATACTTTCGTGTATTTGCGATCAAAGAAATTTAAGCGGTTGTTTACAGCATCGTCGATGGGGTAAACGTAGTCATAGAAAAAACCCTGCGGTGTTTGCTGATCCAAAAACAACTGCACACCCGATCGTACCCCGGGTGCAAAGTATTTCATTGCCTGTAACACATAGACATGATCGCGAAGCCATGAAACAAATAGCTGATAGTTTTTCCCATCAATGGTATAGGTTTCAGGAGGCGAATCCTTTCCCATCATCCCTACAAGCTGTTGAAGGAATTCACCGTATTTTCCTGTATTTGAACCAAACTGGGTTTGACCTATACCCATAAGAGGGATGATCAACATAATCCCTATTAGATACCGATACATAATTGTTTTTTTTGAAGTCAATAAACTTAAATTGTTTGAAAAAGTTATTGATACCTAGTTCCCTCACCTGGTTTTGGAAAATGAGCCTTTGCATCGTCCACCACCAATATCCAATCCTGACCGTAACCACTCGTAGGTGGTGTGAAAACCATCTGTTCCTTTTTGCGGATATGGCTAATTTCATTTGCTTCACCGTTACGCGGATTATACCACCAGCACCTGATATGTTTCCCTTTGATTGCAGATAATTTTATGGTAAATCCTCTTCCTGTGGGGCTATACACCATCAAATAACTGCCATTCGTATCTCTTGTAGCAACAATATGATCGGCACCGCTGTAGCTATCGCTTACCAGCACATCCTGTGCGGGAATACGAGTCAGAAAAGGCCTGGATAACATTAACTTCTTTACTAATGCCGCCTGAAATGAACCCGGCAAGTCGAGTGCCTCATACCAATATCTTTGCGGGTGATTGATGCCTTCATGAGCGGGCGAATAAAATTGCCAGATATCATGACATCCGTATGTAATCCCAAATGAACCAGAAAACAAATCCCAATAAAACTTCTTCCTTACATCAACGGCTGTGGAAAAACCATATTTATCCGGTTGAAAACAAATGGGATGATCTTCATATAAGGACTCTCCGTCTAACACCGGTTTAACAGGTGTAAGTTGATAATCATACATCACCTGTTGATACACAGGGTCATCTTTGCAATGGCCTGTCTGAAGCATGTTAAAATCAAGCCATGCATCTTTATGAAACCATGCAGCAGATCCTCCCGCATCATTGGGTTGTGGATGATAACTCATCAAACAACTGTCTGCATTGCCTACCCCATCTTCAATACCTCGTGCCATTGCACGCCAGATTGACATCTCCCGCTCATTGCGTGGATTTCTGTCTCCTCCAAGTATCCAGATGATATTCCATTGATTACGATATCGTTTACCCAAAAAATATCCATATGCATAAGCATTTTGTGGATTAAAGATCTCCGGACCAATGCCCCATTGATCTTTATAAATTTTATCACCCCATGTGGGTAATATAGCCATGTATAAACCTCTTTTAGCTGCTTGCTGAATCACCCAATCCACATCCTGAAAATAAGCTTCATTGGGTTGAGTAGGATCATCATGCAAAAACGGTACATGTCCTTCTGCATTGGGCATGTGCAAACCATCCAGCTCTGCTAATATCACAGCCTGAATAACGGTAAAACCTTTTTGGGCCCGATTATCCAAATACAACAAACATGAATCACGATTCAATCGATGAAACAATTCCCATGCTGTATCGCCTAACCAGAAAAAAGGTGTCCCATCTGCATAAACCAAATAGCGATGATTGTCTGATACATGCAACCGCTGAGCTTTCACAATAGATTGAGAATAAGTGACTGAATCAACTAAAATGCAATGAAAAAAAACAAAGAATAACAAAATACCTGCTTTAATGTTAATCATAGTTTGGAGATTTTTTAGGTTATTCATCAAAATTTCATTAATAAGTTTAATAATTTACGATCGAGCTGGTATCCATACCAGTTTTCATACACTACATCAGTACGTCCTGAATTAAGCACGCCAAAATCACCTATGAAATTCCACAATGCGTACCCAATTCCTGCCGCAGTGAGAATATCCAGTACATCATGAAACCATCGTAAAAAAACATCGTGTGGTGTTTTATGCCAGCAGCCGCATTCACCGCAGTGTACACCAATGCCTTTTTGTGCAAGTTGAATCCAGGGCTGATAATATTTTTCCAGTGAATGCCGATCGAAATATTGATTTCCTATTTGTCCGGGCCATACAGGTACAGGCATGTGTTCCGGATCTTTATTGGCCCAGGGTGCTTTGTAATGCGATATGGCGTGCGGATAATATCCCCTGCAACTTTGTGCCACATGCAAATCTTCAAGTTCGGGAATCACATCGTTGCCCACGTTATTCCCATCTGCTATAATGATACGCTTTGGATTTTCTTTCCAAATAACCTCAGCAGCCCCTTTCAAAATTTTTCGATACAGTACTCCAGAAACAGCTGTGGCTGGTGAATGTTGATCGTTCATGTTTTCACGCATCGCGGGTTCATTGATTAAATCAAAACTTACCTGCTGGGCCGACTTATCCCTGAATTGCCGGGCCCACATTTGCCAATGAAAATAGAATGCCTCTTGTGCTGCTTTATCTTTCCAAAGATTAAAAGGTTCATGAAAACCCGCATTGATGCAATATCCCGGTGCCCTATGAAGATTTATACTGACATGCAAACCATATTGATTGGCTTTATCTACCAAGCGAACAATTTCGGCTATAGCCTGTTGATTGATGTGATATACATCTTCTGGTGTAATAGGTTTTGTGCGATCTATTTGCAAATAATAGGGATAAGCAATCGGCAGTCGTATAAAATCAAATCCCCAGTCGCGCATCCATTTCAAATGCTCATCCGTTGTGTGTTGTGCGCGATGTGAAGGATCTGGCGAAAAAAAATCAAGTAAATTAAATCCCCGCCAACGAGGTAGGGGATTCATTTTTGAAACTACATCTGAAAAATAACCTGGAACTACCTTTGCAGCGATAATAGCCATGCTGAATTGTGCAATAAAATTTCTTCTTTTCATGATATCAATTTTTTAAGGGTATGGAATCGGGCAATGCAAATGCCACATACGCATCGCCTGAAGGAGTATTTAATTTTCCTCCACCACAAGCTATTACCACATATTCTTTTCCATTACAGCTGTAGATGGCAGGCGTGGCAAAACCCGGCGCAGGCAAATTGGCCTGCCATAAAAGCTTACCCGTGCGTTTGTGAAAAGCACGAATCTTCCCGTCGGGGGTAGCTGCAATAAACAACAAACCTCCAGCAGTAACTACAGCTCCGCCATAATTTTCTGCTCCTGTTAAGGTATCCTTATCATGCATGTAGGGATAATAACCCAGCGGGATTTGCCATTTGATTTGTCCGGTTTGCAAATCATAAGCCGTGAGTTGGCCCCAGGGCGGTGGAATGGCCGGCCAGCCTTCCGGACTTAAAAATTTGGTGTAACCATTGATGGTATATGGCAAATTCCAATATGGATCAATTTGTGTATCAGCTGCCACATAAGGTTTAGTTTGCAATGAGGGAATGTTTAAAATAAAACTGGCAATAGCACGCTTTTGATCTGCACGGAGTCGGCTAAAAGAAGGCATCATCCTTCGGCCGCTGTTGAGTAAGGCATAAAACTGAGTGGTATCATATTTCCGGTTTACCTGCAGCAGGGAAGGATAATTTTGTCCGCCTTTTCGATCAGCTCCGTGGCAGCTCATGCAATACTGCTGATAAAGCTGTTTCCCAGCATCCAGATAGGTGCGATGGCTATACTTGGTTTGGGTTGGTTGCAATGGAATCATTTGAATGATCCATGCCATGCGATTGCTGTTCACATACAGCCAATGCGTTTCAGGATCATACGCAGCCCCGCCCCACTCTGCCCCACCATCCATGCCGCCGGGCAAGAGCACAATGCCTCGCAGCGAAGGCGGTGCAAACAGTTGAGGGGAATCCAGTTGCTTCCATTTCTGGAGAACTGCTTCACGGGAGGCTTCCGGTAAAAATGGATTGACGGCATACCGCCGAAGTTGTTGCATTCCAAAAGGTGCAGGAGCTACAGGAACAGGCTGCGTGGGCGATAATACTTCGCCCTCCAGATCAGATTGATGGGGCACCGGTATTTCGCGGATAGGATATAAAGATTGGCCGTTCACCCGGTCAAACAAAAACAAATACCCTCTCTTCGTGGGTTGCGCAAGCGCATCTATCGTTTTTCCATTTCTTTTCACACTCACCAATGTGGGCGGAGTGGGCAAATCTCCATCCCATACATCATGATGAGTGGTTTGATAATACCACAAGAGCTTGCCGGTAGCCGCATCCAGAGCCAAGATGCAATCAGCAAACAAATTGTTTCCCAATCGCTTGCCTCCATAAAAATCAAAAGATGCTGAGCCCAGCGAAGCATATACGATGCCTCGCTTTTCATCCATGGAAAAGCCCGACCACGCGTTGGCACCTCCAATATGTTTCCAGGCATTCGGATCTTGCCAGCTGTCGTAGCCTACTTCACCCGGATAGGGTATGGTATGAAAAATCCATTTGATCTGGCCTGTTCGCACATCATAAGCCCGAATATGTCCGGGAGCAGCAGCCGGACCTTCATCTACCCGACTTCCCATAATCAACAAATCACAATAAATGATGCCGGGTGAAGTGGCTGTTACAAACAAATCCGAGACATCACGCCCCAATCCCTCGTGTAAATCCACCCGTCCATGATGACCAAAAGTTGGGATAGGCTTACCCGTTTTTGCATCCAGTGCATATAAATAAGAACCGGCAGCAAAAAATATTCTTTCATCACCTCGATGATCGGTCCAATACGCAAGGCCTCTATTGATATTTAAAATGAAAAATGATTTTTTATCAGCAGGCAAACTATCCAATGGATTGAACATCCATTTTAGCTTCCCAGTACAAGCATCCAGGGCAAATACTTTCAATTGTGGCGATGTGCCGTAGAGTGTGCCGTTTACCACGACAGGATTACATTCTATTTGTGAATGATTGGCCGTGTCGGCGTCACCAGTATGAAAAATCCAAGCCACTCGCAATTGTTGCACATTTTGGGTATCAATCTGTGAGAGAGGGCTATAATGAGCATTGTCTTTACTGCCGTGATATACGGGCCAGTCCTGATTTTGCTGCTTTACACCATGACAGGCGCAAACAAAGCATATCAAAGCAACCCAACAACCCATAAAAAAATGAGGTGTATGCCGCATATACGTGTTTATCATCCTCATGAAATTAATGAGCAATCAAGATAAAAAACTATTCTTCTTTTTTTGATTGGCCATGGGTTTTCAACCATTTGTAATCAATCAGATGAATATTTAGCTTATCCATCGTATTTTTTACTTGCGGATTGGTAAACAGGTCAGTAACTCCCTGGCGATCTTCTGCTACATTAGCGTATCCCTTCATATAGACAGCCTGCATCTCGCCGTCGTCAAACGAAGGATGATCAACAAACAGATAGATACCAGGCTGTAGTTGTTGAATCATCCGAATAAAGCTATGTATTTTTTCTGAAGTCGAACGATGAGGTCCTGCATAGTTCACGGGTTGTACAGCAGACATATCCACATATAACCCATGCAAATTTGCGAGGCTATCAATAACATGTTGCACTGCAGGATTCATCTCATTACATCCCATATGATAACTCACATGAGAAAGCTGCGGAATAGCCTGTTGGGCAACTGTAATCTGGCGATCGAGCTCACGAACTATTTCACCTATCTTCCAGGAATGTGTGATTAACGCTCTTGAAGAATCATAATATTTGTTTGGCCAAATTACAGGGAAAAAATAGCCGGCAGAATCAGTTAAACTGGTTGCGCAGGTTAGTGGGCGCCACTTGATATTGTCCCACTCACTTGTTAATGCCAAATGAACACCCACATCCAAATCCGGATGCATGCGCAGCATTCGTGCAGCTTCGGGGAACCAAGGAGCCGGCACGATTACTTCCACACTTTTCATCCAACCTTTTTCATACGCTTCCATGCAAGCCAAGTTGGAAGTATGGGTAATGCCCATGTCATCGCCCCTCACCAACAAGTAAACAGATTGTTTGGTTTGTGCACTAACAAACAATTTTGTGTACATAATACAACAAATCATCATGAAAAATATCCTGCTGCAAAGTAAAAAAGAACGATAAAAGTAAATATGCATGGCTTAAAAATTTGAAAATAATATTTTACCTGTTTCTGAGTCCAGAATAGTTGTAGATAGAGGTGAAAGATTGATATTTACCATTCTGCCATTTTTAAGAAAAATAGTTTGCTGACCTCCAATTTTCGTGTGTATGACCAGTAAACCATTACCTGCGTAAAAGATATCGTTACCAGATTTGTTGTAGAAATGCACACCTGCTTTTTGAAAAATATATTGCATCAGCCTGACATCATCAAACGGCATAGCAATGTACCAGGAAGTAAAGTCATTAAAATGCTTTACAGCAAATGCAGTCCGGTCTGTATGCACATAACAACCTAATGATTCAGCTCCATGATCATCTACATAAAAAGCAGGATCAAGAGGTGTTTCCCATACTGAAAGTTGGAGGTCTGGAATAATCGAAGAATCAATCTGAATCATTACTGGCCTATCATTTTTTATTTCTTCAACATGCATGCGTACTACATCTGAGATCAGGCTGTCAGAAAGATGTGCACCATTGCAATATCCCGGTGCATAAACCCATAGCACATGTCGATGGTTTTTTCTACATAGTCACGAATAAATTGTTTTTGTTTATCGTTAAGTACAAAAGTATTCACGAATATAACCACCTTGTATGGAGTAAGATCAAGAAGAGGTAAATCGTCAATGTGTATTGCATCGTGAACTGCACCGCTTCTGAAAACGGCCAGGGGTAACCAATTATCCGCAAAATGGGTTAAAAAAGTCTGCTTTTTGTCACTTCCGATGTAATAAAAAGTGCGCGTGTCAAAAACCAGCAATACATCTGCATCGCTGTGATAGGATTTTTGATATTGCTGGTCTGCAAATTTTTTGAAATTCCCAATCAGCTTCATCAGGTAAGGATCGTCCCACCATCCGGTCACTCCATGGTTTATCAATCTGGGCCCACCATTAAACCCCGATGGTCCGAAATCATAAAACCAGAAGCCCATGCCTTTTGTCAAAGTAAATGATATGTTGCGAAGTGTAGTGGCCGTAGCTTCTCTGACACTTTGCATATAGACAGAGTCTTTCCAGCTAAGCAGATGAGGTTGATCATCCATTTCATCGAGCCACAGTTTATGGTGTAAAAGGCAGGACAAAATCAGGCTCCTCGATCGATACGGATCACCTGCTGCTTCAGCATTTGGATAATAGGTTCTTGGCCCGGCAAGAAAATCAATGTAAGGTGAACTTAAAACCCGTTCAACAGCAAGATGTCCACCTGCCGCTTCCCTTCCAAATACAGCAAAAAAGTATCCATAAAACGCGCCGGTAATAATAGGACGTGGCCAGTTTTCTTTTACAATTTTACAGAAATACAAAATATCATCTGCAACAACATCGTGTTGTGCCTCATAATAGTCAATTACTTTTCGCTCCAGTTGAGGATTACGGAAAATACCTGCTGTCGTATGTTTGCGTTCATATAAGCCAGGAACCGTAGCCAGATCAAAATCAATATTGGGATCATGCCATGCAGATCTTAAATTTTCCACATCATGGTACTTATTCCTAAGCCAGTTCTGAAAATATCTTTTCATTGACATGCTGGTATCAGGTTCATGATTAATGAACCCCCAGTAATGCCATTCTCCATATATGCCACATGCTATCTGAATCCCAATCAATGCATTACCTTCGGGCGTGTTGGCGAGTAAATGCAACATTTGTTTTAATTTATTTCCTGCCTCCTTTTTCCATGTTTCTGATGCGAGGCTAAATCGGGTGGGTGCTTCCACATCATCTTCAATAATACGTTGCATGCCCCAATTATAATCAGGCTGAGGTTTAATATCTGCATACAGTGTATTTTCAAGAGGATGTTCGGCAATCCACCATTTGGGCGCATTTACATGAAAACGAAGCATTATGGCAGCCCTAGGACAAACAGACAAGACTCCTCTGATTTGCCTTTTCAAAGTATCTATGGAAAATGTGCCATCCTTTTTCCACAAGTGATCAAAAAAAACATCAACCTGAAATATCCGGACGCCTTGTTCACAAAATGACTGAATAGTATGCCTGGGGATCTCGTACCATGTCCACCGTCCACCCGGTACATCAGGAAGTGCATAAATCATCGGATAAACAGGATGACCATTTATCCAGATAGCGGGTTTACCCTGAAACATGCTTACTTTGGCACTGAGTGGCTGGGCACAAGTGAGTCTTGAATAACCAAGCAAACAAAGTACAAATATCCAGGGTTTGGTCAGCAAAATAATTTTCCAACAGCTATTAAACATCATAATCTTTCTGGTAACATCTTTGATAATTTGTTTGTGCATGCCGGATATAATTCAGTTTAATATGTGCCATATAATGTGGTTACACTTGATGCTGGCAATAGAATTGCCTTTGATGAAGGAATCATACCAATAGAATCAAATTTTGTATTTGCATTGGTTAGGTATTGAACAAACTGCTGTGGTAATCCATTACCGCTGAGTTGCACTGCCTGATCTGCCCCATCGTTGATCAAAATCACTGTGATATGCCTACCTTGCGGATCTTTAAACACAAGAGGATAAATGTGCGTGCTGGTATCTGCTGATATACCCGCACGTATGTATCCCGGTCTGACAAACTTGTAAAAGTTTTTAGACACAAAATACCTTAAGCTCTTATTGCCATTTACATCCATAAGGCTATATGAATCAATTTGAGAAGTACTTATTGTCCAGAATAACCAGGCAGAAATATTCCCAAATCGAAATGCTGTGTACATTGCTTTCGCCAGACTCATTGCACCGTTCCAGTCGTTTGAAAAACCAGATGTTTCTGTCATCCAAAGCGGAATACCATAGGGGGCACCCCAGCTATACATTGTTTGCCAGGTTTGTGCATCCGGAGAATTGGCGGTCACACCGTCAAATGCGTATCCATGTACTGCAATGGCACCAACATAGGGCAGAGTAGCAGGGTCTTGCAGGGATGGCATTACCATGCCTTTGATCCCATCGAGCCAACCAATATCTTCAGGAATAAATAATTTTGTTTGATAACCCCTTTGCTGAAAAGTATCACCCACTATCTTTAATAAATTATGTAGGGCTTCTCCATCATACACACACGACTCATACCATTCCGAGAAGCGAGGCTCGTTTTGAATACTTAATGCATATAGGTCAATGCCATGTTCCTTTAACACCTGGACATATACAGCGCACATATGTGCAAAGTCATCATACATATCCAGCCGTAATTCGTTATCATCTGGTCCCGGATTAGGATTATATTTTGGGGCGGAGGCCTGATTCCCGGTGCCATTGTCAATACGACCATTTGACTTCATCCATGCCGGCGGGCTCCACACCGATGCGATAATCTTCACGCCAGCCTGCTGCATAGCCTGCAGAAAAGGAAAATATGTTTTCAGTGGCTGGCGCCCTGCAGCCTGTGTGTCAATATTGAAATAACCAGGATGAAGCTCAAAATTATAGGGCAGATCCACCCGAATCATAGATAAGCCCAAGTCATTCAACAAATCATTTATATATCGTTGATCAGCAAATGGACCATCAGTCCAAGTTTGATTTTGCATGCCAAAGCCTCCGAGACCCTCAATTGTCTGAAAATGCTGACTCAAATCAATGTTTATCTGTGAGACTTGCGTGCTAATCTGTACCGCATAGACTGATGAAGTAGCCTGTCCATCAGATACTTTAACCTGAACAGTATAATTTTTCCCTGCTTCAAAATGATGTGTAACTACAGGTCCATCATGTGTCGAGCCCCCATCTCCAAAGTCCCACAAATAAGTTAATGACTGCAAGTCTGGATCAGTAGCCGTAGCGGTGAATTGAAAAGTAAAAGCCGGACTGTCGAGAAGCAATGTGGTTTTTACCTCTTGTACAGTAGGTGGACGATTGGGTGATGAAGAATTTTTCTTGCAACCTGCACAACAAAACGGAATCAGAAAAGTTAGAATTAAAATGTTTTTCATGGTTTTGAGATTAAAATATTGGACGGTTTTAAAATGAAAAGGGCTTCCTAGACAGGACGCCCGTTCTTGCTTAACTCCTTACGATTATGTAAAACATTAATACCCACTGGCATACTTGATGAGTATGTTTTGATATGAAGATCATATTATCTTTCATGCTTATCTTATGAATCTTCATTTTAATTTCAATGATTGCATCACCATTGTGATCTTCCCCAGAAATCAATCCACCCTCTCCATTTCGAAGCCAAAGAAACACCTTCACCAGGATGATTTTTCAAACCCCATGGCCCACCATAAAAACAATATTGCATAACAGGTCCCTCAACATAACGATTCAGCATGGTGAGGTACTGTACATACAATTGCTCTTGTTGAGGATCGCGAGTTAAGGTTAAATTATTATCGGGGTAATTATCGGCCCCGGCTTCATAGCATATTAACCGGATATTTGTATTATCAAGACTATTTTTAGCCCATATCATCATCTGTTCATCCTGAGAAATTGCATTTTGTTCTTCAGTCATAGACTGACCTCCCATGTAGGGCGCCATAGCATAGGCATCTATGGTTATGCCATAGGGATTAATTTTTACATTTCGTAATGCAGCTAAATCTCCCACAACCATGTGGTTGTAATCATATCCATCCCAGTGATAAGCTACCTGACCCGAAATGACTTTTACCAGCCTGTTGCTATCGACTCCAAATACATCTTTGAATATTTTAAACACTCGTGAGGATGCATATACGTCATACTTCCTCCACGGATCACAATATGCTCCCACATCTACAGTATCCAGGCCAAGAGCTTTTGCTTGCTGATTTGCATAAACCGTTGTTGCAAATCCCCAATTCCAAACTTCATTACCCCACTCTACATAAACTTTTAAATTTGAATTTAACTGATTCTTAATCAAAGTGGCTAATTGTCTAACATAATCATCACTTGCAGCTACCGGAATATTAATCCAATAATCTGCCCCTATGCGATTGCATAAATCAATCTGCCATTCATAGGCAACCCCGTAACTGGTCGTCCCATTCCACTCAAGATTATGCGTATTGGTCGATGGATCATAATGATCCACAAAACACGGAATCAGATTGTCTTGATTGTAATGATTGGCGGTTTTCGGAATCCTCTGACTCCAATTTACCACACACGACGTATTGGTGGCATTCCAGTCCATAAAACGCAGGCATTTTATTTTCGCCTGTTGTAGCTCACTAATTAATGTCGGATTCCATGGATTGGTCGTTGTAGCCCAATCCACACCCGATTGAAAGAAATCCTGCCATCCTTCCCACCCTATGTTCCAAAAGTTTGCACCCGGTGTCATAACTGCTGTTGAAGGTGGCTGGCTTCCACTATTTGAGAACAATTGTGATTGGGGAATGATTTGTGTGCTTTGTCCGGGGTAGCTCCATTGTAATTTTACAACAGCACCGCCCTGATTTTCATAGTATTCCAGTACTATATCATATTTCTGGCCAGCAGTAAGACTTATTGGATTCGAAGTATTTGTGGTAGGTGGATGATCTGTCCAATTATCAATAAGTAAGGAACTGTTTACCCATAAGCGAACACCATCATCAGACACTGTACTGAAGGTATAGCTACCCGTTACTGGAGCCAAGACTTGTCCCGTCCATCGAACAGAAAACAAATCCGTATTCTGACCTTGAGCATATGAACCATTTCCCCAGTTAAAATTAATCGTTGAATCCACTCTTGTTATAGCAGGCGATCCAGAAAGTGTTTTGTTATTGAAATAGCTACCTTTTAGCCCATCTCCAGAATTGGAACCAATGGTTTGTGATGAAAGAGTAAGGGTACCAAATCCTTGCGGATATCTCCAGTTATCACCATTTCCGGCCCACATAAGCTGGCTATCTCTGCTCCCTCCATTGTCGTCATCATCGTTGCCCACATCAAATCCAATTTGCAGCCCGGCTGAAGGTGTAATACCCAGATTACTCCAGGGGATCGCCAACTCTACCGCATATCCACCATTGATAGCGGACCAAGCATGTTGCACACCATTCGTATTATTATGTTGTTCCCAAAGTGTAGAGGATTGATAGGCCTGTATAAACTGTCGGTCATAACTATCATAGCTCATCCCTCCATTGTGATTTCCGTCAATATAAATTTCTACAGCATCATCATCCCACGGATTTGGAGAATCATGATACAGACTTCCATCAAGTACTTTTGCTGCAACATACAGGTAATTGTTATCCCAGCATACTGCATAAGAAACCGTATTGTTGGAGCCACCTATGATGGATTTATTTACAGCATAATTAAACTGCCATACGGATTCATTCGGGTTGCCATCGATTACAATCGTTGATAAAGTTTTATTCGCACTTGCCGAATTATTGGTAACCGTCAAAACCAGCTCAGGTTTATTTGTGTTATTTTGCCGAGAGTAAAAACTTGTCCATGTATCTAAATTTGTTGTAATACCAAAAGAAACAATCTTATTGCCCGACATTTTTGATTGTACGTATGAGGTAACATCAATCTCAATATATCCTTGACTGCCCGAAACCGATTTTGAAGTAATCAATGTACCGATGTCGGGTAAAGTAGTCCCTTCACTCCAGTTATCTGTAGTTGTGGTGTTGACATTCAAAGTATATGGATTACCCCCATACACCTGATAAATCCGTAACTTTGCCTGTACAACATTTGCTGAAATATTGCTTATATCAAACTTCAAAAACATGTGACACCACTTGCTGGCATTCAATGTACTATTTGTTCCACTGCTGTTATCACTTTGGCTATCAGTATCAGCAGTAGGATTTAAAGTTTGGCCATGTGCATAAAACGAGCCTATAATCATATACAGGACTAACATGTACAAGACATAAAGGCGATGGTGAACATACCGTTTCATTGGTAAAAAATTTTTAGTTATATGCTAAAATTTTTCAGTACTTTTAATATGGCTTTGAAAGAGAGGAAGCCTCTTAGACAAGAAGCTTCGGAGTTGTTCACTACTTACACAGATGTACACTTTTAATAACCTGGATTTTGCACAATATTGGGATTCACATCCACTTCACTGGAGGGAATGGGGAAATTTAAATGTTTAGGTGACTGAAACGACATTGCATCGGGTATAGCTGAACTGAAATAAGCATTGTTTAAAGTAATTATCCCTCCGAGAGCCCATCTCCGCAGGTCCCACCAGCGTTGCCCTTCACCAGCTAACTCTATTAATCTCTCGTTCATGATCCATTGCATGATCTGATTTTTGTCGGTTATCAAATCATTATAATTCGCTGGCTGCCCGGTATTGCTCATGTTTCGTGCACGGGTGCGCACTTCATTAATCAAGTCAATTGCATCTTTTGTGGAACCACCCGATTGCAAGATGGCTTCTGCCTTAAGCAAAAGCACATCAGCATAGCGTAAAATACGCGGATTATTAGCAGATCCCACTCCACTCTGGGTTAACTTATCCGGATTGACATACTTCAGGATAGCCCGATGATTGAATACATCTCCTTTTGTGGTGTCAATGGTTAGGGGCAAGCGAGGATCTCCCGGATCAAAAGCATATAAAAGCTTGTTCGTAGCAATCCACGGCGCATTTCCAAATTGTGCAAAACTATTGCTATAAAAACCCCAGTATGCTGACATAGAGCCAACGGGATTATCAAAGTCATTGGGTAACCATACATTATCAAATCCATAGGGCTGACTGGCCTGAAACTCAAACAATGATTCGGCATTATTTTCTGCATTGGGTGAGAAATTATCTGCGAAATTGGGAACCAAATGGGTGACAGATTCATCAATTTTATCAAATGCCTGAATAGCCGCTTGAAAATCTGCTGTGCTTTTATTCACCGTTGCCCGAAATACCAAACACTTACCCAACAACCCGTATGCCGCATTGGCAGTAGCCCTCCCACGATTTGCTGCATCCCATTGCTTGGGAAGTAAAGCTGCTGCTTCTCCAAGATCTTGAATTGCCTGATCTAATAATTCTGTTCCTTTGGAACTGGGTGGATAAATCTGATCAGTAGTGGTTACCCGCACTGTATCGAGTGGCGCTGTGCCAAATACATTCCAGAGATAATAATACATCAATGCACGCAGAAAGAGTGCTTCTCCATAATTGTATTTTTTCAGATTCTCGTCTTGATAAATGCCGGGTTTTACTTCACGAATTTTTTCCAGCACCACATTAGCCCGTGCAATGAGCTGATAGCAAGCGGTATAAAAATAATTCAAAGTACCATCACTGGGCTGAATGCTACCAAAAATTTCATAAGCATTGCTTTGTGATGTGGTGATATCATCTCCCGGAAGATACCAGACTGGCGTGGCAAAATTCAAGGCATTGTAATTATACAAATCACTCAGCTTAGCATACACACCATAAACTGCTTTCTGAAACTCATCCTGAGTAGAAAAATAATCCTGTTCCGTTGCCCCAAAAGGTTCTACGTTTAGCTTACTTTCATTGCAACTCCATGATGTGGCCACCACCAATAGCGAAGTTGTTATGATAATCCATTGCTTTGATTTCATGACAGGAAAATTAAAAGGTGAATAAAAATTTTAGAATCGGGCATTTACCCCAATCAAAAACTGTCTTGCCGGCGGATTCCGATCATTTTCAGGATCATAGCCCGTCCATTTCGTAAACGTATATAGGTTTACAGTGCTCAAATAGATCCGCAGGCTTTCGATGAATCCTAGTTTTTGCAACAGATGACGATTGAACGTATAACCAAGTTGTATGTTTTTCACACGCATGAAGCTTGCATTTTCAATCCATCTGTCAGAAAATCTTCCCGATCCTGCAGGGTCATTGATGACTGCACGAGGCATGGTCGTAGATGGGTGATCTGGAGTCCATCTGTTCATCACGGTTGCCCATTGATTCGCTCCTTTGCTATCAGACATGGCTTCTCCGGCAGCACGCACTTCGTTATATTTCTTTACGCCCCCTACTCCCTGGAAAAAGGCACTGAAATCAAATCCTTTAAAAGCCATACCAATATTAAATCCGTAGTAAAAGCTGGGAATAGTGGAACCCAAATATGTCCGATCATTATCGTTAATCAAGCTATCCGGACCAGGCTTCTCAAACTTACCAGGTGGAGGATTGCTGTTAATATCCTGAAAATACATATCGCCGGGCTGATAATGATATCCTGCACTTGTATCGGTAAGGCTTTGCCCAATGGTGAGATCGGCATGCGATGCCCGCCATTGCTGAATTTGCTGATAATTCTGGAAAATTCCTGCTACCTTGTATCCATAGATGTATCCAATGGGATAGCCTTCTTGTACTCGCCCACCAGCCGCAAAAATGGGTTCATGATTATACAGAGAAACAACTCTGTTTTTATTTGTGGTGAGATTACCACCTGCATTGAAGGTTACATTCCCAACCTGTTGCTGATAATTGATTGTGAGCTCAATACCTTTGTTACTCACTTTTGCAATATTCAAATCAGTGGGTGCCTGTATGCCTGTGTTGGGTGGGAGGGATACACTTTGGATAATTCCTTTTGTAAGACGATCATAATAGTCGAAGGTGACATTGAACATGCCCTTGAATAATACAGCATCCAATCCAATATTAGTAGTTTGTACTCTTTCCCAGCTCAAGCTGAAGTTGGGAAAATTGGGCAATGCTGCCCCCTGTACCTGCTGGCCAATAGCATCCCCATTTCCGGAACCCAAAGCATAATCAGGCGTCGTGCTGACTTGCGAAAGATAGGCAAAACCCTGAGTGGTTTCCTTATTTCCCAACTGTCCCCATCCACCTCTTAACTTAAGATCATTTAACCAGTCAGGCACTTTCCAGAAATGCTCTTGTGTAACACGCCAGGCCAATGCAAAGGAGGGGAACCAACCCCAGCGATGACCAGGTGCAAATACTGAAGAACCATCGCGTCGCAAAGTAGCATCTACATAATATTTCTCTGCAAACTTATAACTGATTCTGCCCATATAGCCCAGGAGCTGTTGTTGCTGGAGTGGACCTGCCGATCCTGATACCCAGGGGAAGATATTGGCCACAGATCTTTTGTTGGGATCAGAGAACTGAACCTGACCAGTGCTGTTATCTGTCCAGCTCCATTTTTGCCATTGATTCATCCCGTCAAACAACACGTCAAAATAATGCTGGCCTATTTGCTTTGTATATTCAGCCGTAAATTCCTGGATGAGATTAATATTTCTGTTTTGGCGCTGCCCATAACTCCCTTTTGATGTTCCATCATTATTTGAATAAGGATTCCCAGGAGTTTGTGAGAAAATGTAACTGTCGAATGCATTCCACCTTGCCACCAAATTAAAATAATAGTCTACACTGACAGTACCTTTGAATTTCAATCCTTCGATGGGTTGAACCTGGAAATAAGCACTTCCAATTTGCCGGAACAAAGTGTAATCAGCGGAATTAGTAGCTTCTAAACCCAGTGGATTGGAACGGGTAGCCGGTCCCCACAGCAATTTCACCCCTCCATTGTATCCCAGAGAATCAAAGCCATCATCAATAACATACAGCGGAACCGGAGCCAGGTACACCGGCCTGTTACCTGAGATGGGACTTTGTAAATCAGGATTAGGCTTAAATTTCACATCCGCAACGGGTGCATACCCATATCGGTTGCTGGGATCATACAAAGGTTGCCATGGGGGAGCTGTAGATTCGTTCCATAAATCACCATTGGTATTGTTTAAGGCACGCTCAAAACCAATTCGATCTGTAATACCCGCTTCGAATATCTTTGAAATCTTGCTGTTTACTGTCGTGGAAAAAGTATAGCGTTCAAGGTTGGCAGCTTTCAATGTTCCTTCCGTTCGGCTGTAGCCGGCCGAAAAAAAGTAGGTTGTTGAAGAATTGCCTCCCGAAATACTAAGGTTATAATTCTGCAAATCTGCATGATGGTTAAGAATTGCATCTTGCCAATCGTATGTACCATTGTTTCCCAGGTAATCAGGACTATTGGGATCAAAAACACTGGGCAGAGGAGGTGCAAATGGGTTGTTTTTATACGCTTCCGTATATAGATTTACATACTGCTGTGTATTAAGTAGTTTGAGGGTTTTGGCTGCATCCTGAAAACCCTTGTAAGCATTAAAGCTCACTCTGGGTGCACCAGATTCTCCATGTTTAGTGGTAATGAGAATAACTCCATTAGAAGCCCTCACGCCGTATATGGCTGCAGCCGATGCATCTTTCAACACGGAAATAGAAGCAATATCATCCGGATCGATAAGGGTCATGATATCTATAGGACTCCTGATATCTTGAAAGCCTGCGTAGGTACTGCTGGCACCTCCCTCGATCACAGGAATACCGTCAATCACAATGAGCGGATCAGCATACCCAAAAGTGGAAACACCGCGTATGCGAATCGTAGGCCTGTCAAATGGATTTCCGCTTGGCGTTGAAACATACACACCTGCCATTCTTCCCTGCATAGCCAATTCAGGGTTCATGGCTGTGCTTTTCTGTATATCCTTGGAATCAATACTTGAAATTGCACCGGTTAGGTCTTTTTTCTGACGTGAACCGTATCCAATTACAACTACCTCATTTAAATTCTGATTAGTGGGCTCTAAAGAAATATTAATTTCAGAACGCCCATCTACCGGCACCTCCTGCGTTTGATAGCCCACAAAAGATATAACCAGGGTAGCGTTATCTGGTACTACAATTTCATAAATGCCGTTGATATCAGAAATCACACCCTGATTTCCATTTTTCACCTTAATGGTAACGCCAACCAGGGGTTGACCCGTAGCACGATCCGTAATTTTACCCTTCACGTGGATATCTTGGAAAACAGTGTTTATGTCACCAATTACAATCAAATGATCGGGAAGCTCCTTGTAGGACAAATGATAAGGAGACAGCATTTGCCTCAATAATTCAGTAACAGGCAAGTCATTTGCTTGCAGATTTACCTGTGCATCCTCAGGAACTTTCCTGTCGCTATACAGAAAACGATAGCTGCTATTTTTCTCAATAATCGAGAGCGCTTTTTTTAACTTAATATTGTGCAGATCAAGCGTAATCCTTTCCTGAGAATACACGTGATGAGCATTCACCTGCAGACATGCCAGCAACAGGAAAGTACATGTCAGTTTCATGATCAACAGTAAATTAACATCTGGAAAGCATGATGGAATTTTTTTTAGCAAAAAAATTTTTTTCATAACTTTGGTTTGAATGGTGAAATAATGCTTTTCCTCTTCATGAGGTTAGGCGTTATGAAAATTCACATGTGAGGGAGTGTGCTCGCACTCCCTTTTTTCTTTCTATGTACATCTGTTCATGGCTATAACTTTTTATATGTGAACCAATATTTTATGCTTAATAAATAATCACAGAACTATCCTGATCCTGAATCTGAAATCGGAATTTTTCCGCCATTTGTAAAGCTTTCAAGGCCTGTTCCAAGGTTTCATGTTCGAAAATACCCGTGAAATGATATTGCTTAACGCTGTCATCCTTGAATTGAAAATGATACCCATACCAGCGTTCGAATCGCCTGGCCAAATCAGTAAAATTTTCGTCTCTAAACACGAGCTTGCCGTCTATCCAGGCAGTTTCCATTAACGTGCTATCCTGGGGTGAGAAATAATGAATTTCTGTTACCCACAGTTTACTGGAAGTCTTTTCAGCAGGCATGGGTGGCGTTGGCCCAACTGCATGTTCTTGTTTTTGTACAGTTACCCGATCGTTCATTACCACGAGTTTTTCTTTTGGCTTCAAAATAATCCGATCTTCCGGCCGATCTTTTAAAGTAACCAGAATAGCTCCGTTTATCAGTGATGTTTCGTACAAAGGATCATCCGGGTAACATTTCACATTAAACTCTGTGCCCAACACAGTGATATTCATTTTTGCAGTATGGATGATAAAAGTTCGGTCCGGATCATGTTTTACCTTAAAGTACGCCTCGCCCGACAACCATACTTCGCGCGTTTTACCAGTAAACTGCAATGGGTAATAAATTCGCGTGTTTCCATTAAGCCATACTTCAGTACTGTCTGGAAGAATAAGTTTTGATTTGATCCCGGGCTGATCATAGGTTAACTCCCAGTTTCGTGGAGGTTGATTACCTATGTGGTGATGGCTATTCCAGATTTGATATGTGCCAATGGCTAAGCTGATTATGATTAAAATAACGGCTGCCCATCTGATCCATACAATTGGAAACCGATGAATGATTCCCCGTGTGCTGGAATGCTTGTGTAGAATTTTTTTTGTCTTATTCAGTTTTTGCTGTAAACGTGTATAAGCCTGATCTAAGTCCACATTTCTGATATTTTCTGCACGCCAGTATTTGTCCAATAACTCTATTTCATGTTGAATCAATGGATGCCTGCGAATCCAATCGTTTAACTCCTGCAATTCTTCAGGAGTTGCAGACTTAGTTAAATACCTGGATATCAATTCGTTCAACCTGGATTCATCCACAGCCTTATCAATTAAATGTATGTAAATCGATATCTATCCAGCTTTCTTATAAGATAGACACAACAAAGAAAAAAATTCCGGACAGGAGGAGAAAATTTTTATTTCCGGATATTATATTCAGTGATCTGTTCGCGAAGGATTACACGCAATTTTTGAATAGCTCGCTGAAGGTGGGTTTCGACTGTACGTACAGAGATTTGCAGAATTTCTGCTACTTCCTTATATGTCATTTTTTCTTCTCTAATGAGCTTAAATACCAACCGACTCTGTAAGGGAAGCTGATTCATTGCATTCTCTAATGTAGTGTGTAATTGCTTCAGTTCAATTTCTTTCTGTGGATCAGACCGATCAGTTAAGTCGGCAGCTTGCCCGGAATCGTTCACAACATATGAAGATGAACGGGAAGAATGGCGGAAATAATTGAGGCATCGGTTTCTGACAGATATAAATAAATAAGTATCAGGTGATTGTATTTTCTTCAACTTTTCCCGATGTAACCATACATTTACAAATACATCCAACACAATTTCTTCAGCTTCTTCCCGAATGGAGATGTACGAAATGGCAAATCTTAGTAGCCTATCGTAAAAATAATCAAAAATCATGCGATAGGCTTTCTCTCCTTCATCATGGCACATTCGTTGCCACAACGATAAGATATGTACCGGGCAAGCCATGGTAGTGGGTATGGGTTATGGGTTAGGGATATATAAATAATGTAGAACCTTATCCAATCAACTCATTAGGTTCACATTATTAAGCCTAAGTTAAAACATTTTTATAAAATGCAAATTTTATTGACTCAAAAACAAAAAAAGACGAACAAATAAATTTGTTCGTCACCATGGTTTGATACTATGATAACATCACAATTCCTTGATAGCCTGTATCAGCTGTTGCAAGGTTTGTTTGGCGTCACCAAACAACATAGCCGTTTTGGGACGATAAAACAACATATTTTCAATACCCGCATAACCGGGTTTCATGCTGCGCTTGTTGACAATGATGGTGCCTGCTTTTTCCACTTCCAGCACAGGCATCCCATAAATAGGACTTCCGGGATCTTCTTTGGAAGCGGGATTCACCACATCATTGGCGCCCAATACCAGTACGGCATCTGTGGTTTCAAATTCAGTATTGGCTTGTTCCATTTCCAACAATTTTTCGTACGGCACATCGGCTTCGGCAAGCAATACATTCATGTGCCCCGGCATGCGCCCGGCTACCGGATGAATCGCATATTTTACTTCCACGCCTCTTTCTTCCAACAGTTTTTCCAGTTCATGACAGGTGTGTTGTGCTTGTGCAACGGCCAGTCCATAACCGGGTACGATCATCACTTTCTTGGCATAGGCCAGCACAACTGCTGCATCGCTTACTGTAATTTCTTTGTATGACTGTTGTGCTTGTGCCAACTGTCCTGCTTTTGTACCACCAAACGATCCCAGGAGTACATTTTTCAATGAACGATTCATGGCTTTGCACATCAGCACGGTGAGAATAGCACCGGCCGAACCTACCAGAATACCACCGGTGAGCATCACCTGATTATCATATAAAAAACCACCACAAGCTGCTGCAATACCCGTACAAGAGTTCAGCACAGAAATCACCACCGGCATATCAGCCCCTCCAATGGGCATGACAAACAAAATTCCGTACATCAGTGCCAGCAACATGATGAGCCCGAAAACCCAGCCATTGAAAAATGCTTCCTGCGTAAGTAACCCCACAGCAAGCAACAACGTAATTACCAGCACCGAAATATTGAGCACCTGCTGACCCTGAAAACGCCATACCCCAATTTTTCCCGCCAGCTTGCCCAACGCAATCATGCTTCCAGAAAATGAAATGCTTCCAATCACAAGCCCAGCCAGGATAATGAACACGTGCAGCAACAAATTGTTCCCTGCAATCAAAACTGCAGCCACCAACAGCAAAGGATCTGCATGGGTGAGATGTTCAAACTCATTGACCGAAATCAAAGCCGCACACAGTCCGCCCATACCGTTGAACAAACTCACCATCTCCGGCATGGCCGTCATTTTCACTTTGCGCGCCAGTACGGTTCCAATAATACCACCTATAATCAATCCGGAAAAAATCCATCCGTAATTATGCAGACGTGTTCCATCATCGGTTTGATAAAGAAAAATAGTACCCACGATAGCAATGCCCATCCCGGCAGCCGCTACCAGATTGCCCCGGCGAGCTGTACGCGGATGAGAAAGCATTTTCAGGCCGACAATAAATGTAACGGAACCAATCAGATAACACAGGGAAAGTACAGCAAGACCCATAACTTGTTTGGCATTTAATAAAAAAATGATTTACCCATTTCGGTTTTCCTGAAGATCCGGTTTTTTCTTGCGGCTGCGGAACATATCCAGCATGCGATCCGTAACCACAAATCCACCTACCACATTCAAAGTACCCACAATCACGGCCAGAAAACCAATGATGAGAGCAAAATAATTATCCGGACTGGCCTGGCCCATCACAATGATAGCACCAATGATAACCACCCCATGAATCGCATTGGCTCCACTCATCAGCGGAGTATGCAATACAGATGGTACGCGTGAAATGACCTCCACTCCAAGAAATATGGAGAGCACTACGATATAGGCCATTTCCAGATGATCGTGCAAAAATTGCAAAAGACTTCCCATGATCTGCATCTTTATAACTGAACTGAAAGTTTACGCCTGCTGTACGGTTTGCAAGATGCGTGCATCGCGGATTTTACCTTCGTACACTACACATGCCGCCGATACAATATCATCTTCAAAATTGAATTGCAACCTTCCATCCTTGCCGATCAGCAATTGCAGAAAATGCAGCAGGTTGCGACCATACAATTTACTGGCATCAGCAGGAACGGTAGAAGGCAGGTTGGAATTGCCGATGATTGTGACTCCATGATGCACAATGGTTTCGCCGTTGCGTGTCAATTCCGTATTACCACCTGTTGAAGCTGCCAGGTCCACGATTACGGATCCCGCACGCATGCTTTCCACCATCTCACGGGTTACCAGCAAGGGAGCCCGTTTGCCCGGTATTTGAGCCGTAGTAATCACGATATCGGCTTTGGCAATGGTGGCTGCTATTTTTTCTTTCTGCCGTCGCTGGTAATCGGCTGATTGTTCAACGGCATAACCCCCAGCAGCCGAGGGATCCGCGGCTCCTTCCACCTCAATGAATTTGGCTCCCAGGCTCATAACCTCTTCCTTTACGGCCGGGCGGGTATCAAACGCTTCTACCACAGCGCCCAGCCTGCGCGCTGTGGCAATGGCCTGCAATCCAGCCACACCGGCGCCCAACACCAGTACCTTCGCCGGCTGAATACTACCAGCTGCCGTCATCAGCATGGGAAAATAATGCGGATAATGTGCTGCGGCCAGAATGACAGCCTTGTAACCGGCTATATTGGCCTGCGAACTCAATACATCCATGCTCTGAGCCCGGGTGGTGCGTGGAATGGCATCCAGGCTGCATACTGTCATGCCTCTGCTGGCCATTTTTTGGATTTCAGCCGCATGATACAAAGGCTGGTACATGCCAACCCAGATGGTTTTCTCCCGGGCCTGTGCAAGGAGTTCATCGCTTTCAGGGAAATGCATCCTGCATAACATATCTGCATGCAGCCACACTTCTTTCTGATCAGCCACATGCGCCCCCACCGCCTTGTAATCGGCATCCGAAGCATAGGCTCTTTCTCCTGCACCCGATTCAATCCAGACTTCCTGCTTCAGCTGAACTAATTGCTTAACCACATCAGGCAAACAGGATACCCGATTTTCTCCTTCCGGCTCTTTGCAAATTCCAATGACCATGATGGTAAAAAATTACGCAGCAAAATAACAATGAATTCGTCAATCTTTCAGCATGATTTTCATATTTTCTGACATTATTTTTTTCTTTCAACTGTGCGAATTCCACAGCTGAAACAGCCACCCCTCAGCAATAAACGAAAAAAGCGATACTGCGTGCATCATCAACAAACAAGTAGTTGAGAAACTTAATGCCTGAGGATGGTAAAATGCACCAGATAAAACGCGAAGAGCAAAATGGCAAGAATTACGATAATAATGAGAACCAGATAGAGTTGTGTCCGATACGATTTCAGAAAAAACCTGTGCTTTTCCCGAAGTTGTTTTTTGAAATGATGATGTACGTGTTGTAGTGCCAATGAAAACCCGTCGGGATCCTGGATATTGGCCAGTCCATCCACAGCCTCACTGCAGAATGAACAGCTGTTTAAATGCGCTTCAACCCGATATCGTTCTTCAGCAGAAAGTTTGCCACGCACATAATCTATCATTTGTGCCGGACTCAGGCAGTGCGTGGAATCGAATATATGTACAACTGTCTCACTCATTGTTCAGCTGTTTTTGCTTTTTCTCCAGCATGATGCGCAAGTTACGTTTACCATTTTGAATATAGCTTTTAACCTGCATCAAGGTATAACCTGTTATCTCCGCAATTTCCTGATAGGAATGTTTTTCCAGATAAAACAAGCGGATACAGGTTTGCTGTGGCTCGTTCAGCTGCTGAAGGGCTTCTTCCAATTGATTCAGCTGTTCGTTTTTTAGCAGTAACTCCTCATCGTCTTCCGGAGAAACTACCCACTGCGTGTCGTTTTCATCCTGTTTCAACCAATCGGCAGATGATTTTCCACGAAGCTGCATCAAACAATAGTTTTTGGTAACCTGATATAACCATCCTTTAAAATATTGAATTTGTGTATGATCGGCTTCCTGCATCACCTTCATAAAAATCTGCTGGGCAGCGTCACGGGCATCTTCCATATTTTTTAAATATTTTATACAAACACCTAATACCAGATGCATGTATCGTTCGAATAAAATCCCCATCCACTCCGGATTGTGATCGTTCCGATAGCGTTGCAGAATTTCTTCATCGGGAATTGTGTCAGTACGGATTGCCATTACTGGATAAATTTACAAAATTTATATGATAAAAAATCACCTATTTAGCAAACAGGATCTTGTATGCAGGAAAAGAATAGAAGAATTCAGCAATAATTTCCCGAAAAAACATTCAGATACTTCATCAGGAAATAAATGATTTAAAAATACCCAACCGAGTATCAGGAGAATTGCATACATTCCATAAATAAGCAATCATGAATACCCGCATATGGCCGTAACATCCACTCTGCCAATCTTTATCACATGCACAGATCATTAGCAGTTCCTTCGAAAATTACTGTTGTAAATTGCTCATCAGGAAAACTACTATTTCGCCCATGATTCTTTAAAATAATCCGGCATAGAAGGGTGCACCGGATGCCAAAGCAATACCCAGGCAAAGAGGGAGTGCCACTAAAAACACAGAAAGCCCTGCAGAAAGATCATACTTAAGCCACATGATCCGATAATACCGGATGGCTCGCTTCATGATTTTTTATTTTTTTCATCATTAAAAAATGCTCAACACGCAGCGAATAAATCGTGTAATATTTATCATGAATCCTATTTCCCCGCAGCACTATCCTTGACTGCAGGTTTAGATGGAGTTGCAAATTGATGTTTCATTTCCTGCAACTGCTGGATGATATAGGTGGCCGATTGTTCATCCTGTTGTAAATCACCACTAAGTTTGCTTCCGAGTGAAGCATAGTAATTGAGTTGCTGTTCACAATCACGCATCACATCTTGTACAATCTGATTGGCACGTATGGTATCGCCAGCCAGATAATAGGCATAAGCGGTTTGTGTGCTATACAAATCATGAATGTTGCCCGGTGATGTATATCCATACGGAAAGTTTTCGGGTAGAATGTTTTTATCCATGTAATGCAATACCTGAAGGGCGCTGTCTTTTTGCTGGTGCAGGGCCAATGCAATGGCTAATTGAGTAAAGGACGAGCGAATCAATTGCAGTTCACGCCGGTTGGTTTCATCGAAATAGGTACCGGGTGTTTGGGCACCACCAAAAGCAAATTTATGCATGAGGTTATCATACATGAACGGAATATTCACATTCAGATTGCCAAACAAACCCGCGCTGTCTGATTTTTTATAAGGCACCAGTCGGTATGTCAATCCATCAATTTCCAGATAATCATTCAATCCCAAACTCAGATACGGAGAAGTGAAATAAATCGGCCGTTTCCAGTGATTGGCTGCAATGATATTGAGTTCTGCCAGGTCGTTTTTCATCAGCACATTGTTGTTGATGGTAAACTTCACCTGCGGCACAATATAGCTGCTATCTTCTGGGGGAACGGTACCGTTTTGCAACACGGTTTGTTTATCAACAGGAATGTAAAGATGTTTGGTGGGAAGATAATTAATCCATTGTCCATTGTCCATCTGTACCTGATCCTGCTGATTATCGCTTCCGATGAACTGCATGACATCTTCAATGTTGAAATATTTATCATCCGGAATATTTCCGGGGTTGAAATAATACACATAATCGCGTTTATCACCCTGATATTTATCGGGGCTCCAGCTGAAAGGAACCGGATCGCTTTCATTGATTTTTCTGCGCAGATCATCAATAAACCAATCAGTGCCCAGCAAAGTTGTGATGATGATGCGGATATCAGGCCGCACATTTTCTACTTCCTGCGCATACCAGAGCGGGTAGGTATCATTATCGCCACCCGTAAACAAAATGGCATTATGCGCACAGGAGTTGAGATAGTCTTTTGCTATATCACGTGCCAGTGTTTTTTGTGAGCGGTCATGATCGTCCCACTCCTGTGAAGCCATCAGTATGGGAACTCCCAGACATGCTACAGAAAGCAAAGCTGCATATCCGGCTTTAGGTTGTGCATGCTTGCTGATTAAATCATATAAACCAATCACACCCAGTCCAATCCAGATAGCAAATGCATAAAATGAACCCACATACGAATAATCACGTTCGCGAGGTTGAGGAAGTCCTTGATTCAGATAAATTACAATGGCAATGCCTGTAAAGAAAAACAACAGAAAAACCACATAAAATTCATGGCGACTTCTTTTGTACTGATAAATCAATCCGATGATGCCGAGCAATAAAGGCAACATGTACAATTTATTATGCGCTTTGTTATGCTTGAGGCTGTCAGGCATTTTGCTTTGATCGCCCAGGCGCCAGTTGTCAATAAAAGATATGCCTGTAATCCAGTTACCATCGCGGGTATTATCAGGGTATATACCCTGAATATCATTCTGGCGACCCGCATAATTCCAGAGCAAATAACGGAAATACATCCACCATAACTGATCCCGAAAGAAGAAATAAACTGCATCTCCAAAAGTAGGTTTTTCACCTTTGGCCAATCCTAATTCATGCTGATAGAAAGATACATGTCCTTGCGAATTATCATTATCCCAAACACGCGGAAACAAATGTTCATCAGCCGAATTGTAAACTGCTTTCAGCTTTTTACCAACAACTATATATCGGCCGGTAGCGGTATCTTTTTTATACACATTGCCAATGACCTGGGTGCCTATAGGTTGTGCAGTGAAATCAGGACCATAAATGATGGGCCAGGTACCATACTGGCTGCGATCGAGATAAGATACCAGTGTAATAGGATTGGTAACATTCTGCATGTCAACGGGAGGATAGGCATTGGCACGAATCAGAATCACAAAATAGGTGCTGTAGCCAATCAGAATAAAACTCAAACTCAACAAGGCCAGATGCAGGTAATATTTTTTTCTGCGATAGGCATAAATCAAACCAGCTGTGATGCCTGCTGCTATGAGCACAATGCAGGTGATAGAACCCGAATTGAACGGCAATCCCAATCCATTGACAAACAACAAATCAAATGCACCAATCAGTTTTACAGTATCCTGAATCAGCACGATTTGCACAAAACCTGTCAATGCACAGGCAATCAGAAAAGCTACAATCGTCTTTTTGACATTGGGTTTGAACTTGCGGTAATAATAAGTCATCACGACTGCCGGAATAGACAAGATACTCAGCAGATGCACACCAATGGACAGTCCGATGATGTAGGCTATCAGAATAATCCATCGATCAGCATAAGGTTGATCGGCCACTTCTTCCCATTTCAGAATAGCCCAGAAAGCCATGGCGATGAACAGCGGAGAAACACCAAATACAATAGATTCAACAGCCGAAAACCAGAATGAATCAGAAAATGTAAAAGCCAGTGCCCCTACCACGCCTGCACCCAAAATCAATATCTTTTTGCCTTCGGTAAGTTCTTCCCCTCTTTTTTCCACCATGCGGCGGGCCAGATGGGTAATGGTCCAGAACAGAAACATGATGGTAAGTCCACTGCTAATGGAAGCCAGGGCATTCATGTGATAAGCCGCATTCTGGGGAGTACTGTGCAGCAAAATGATGAATAACCGGCCCAGCAAAATAAACAAAGGTGCTCCGGGCGGATGGGAAATTTCCAGTTTATATGCACTGGGAACAAATTCACCGCAATCCCAGAAACTCACCGTGGCTTCGCGTGTCATCAGATATACGGTACAGGCAATGATACAAACGATCCAGCCGGTGATCAGATTGGCTTTTCTGAAATCAATCTTCATGTGTATGCATATTTTTATCTTTCATGGAATGATCTCTGTGTATGGATGAATCCCTGCCTGCAGGCCGGGATGATCTGGTTGTGTTTATTATTGTCCGGTAAAATTGTTTTGTTTTCTACATTCTGTTTTCATCTCTCTCATCTGTTGATTAACAAGTTTTTAAAATCTGGGATGCAGAATCCCAGCATGTTTGAAGATAAAGATCAGGGTTCAAAAATAATTTTTATTGATTGATAAAATAAATTTTTTTGCATGCCACCGGGAGGGCGATGGCTATCGGGTCTGGTACGTACACTTTGCAAACCCAGTAATCCGGCTGCATTTCCTCTGTTGATAGCAATTTCCAGATAGCCTCCTGCATTGAAGAACGCCAGCTTTTCGCCTGGTCGTACATCGGCATATTGTTCGTGGATTTCCGTGATATATTCATCGTGCCTGAAGCAGATTTTAAATTTCCTTCCTTTCCGATGAGCCTCAAACTGTTCACGGGTGAGGTTCACAATTACATTTTCATAATGATCAATAAAAATAATCTGGGCTTCAATCCATTCATCATGCAAACGAGGCTGATAGCTTTCCAGGACAGTTACATGAGGCAGAGGCTCACCAATTTCGTTGATTGCATGTCCATTCAGCAAATGCCGGATAGCTTTTGCGAAGAGTTGTATCACATCAAAAAGTTGCAGGCTGGGATGGTGGTGGTTTAATTCCAGGATTTGCTGCGGTTGCTGATCCAGAATCATAGGCAAAAGGCCATTGTCAGCACCACAGAAATATTGTCCTTCATGAAAAGCCATGATGTAACGGGGATATCTTTGGTAAAAAAGATCCACCAGCAACACATGAAAAGTTTCCGGCGGAAAATGTTTCCATGCATTTTTTACCACATAGGCCGCCTGTAATAAATTCAAAGGTTCAATCTGATGGGTGATATCCACCAGCTGGCAATCCGGGAATTGCGGCAGCAGGCATCCCTTGATACCCGCCACCAGATAATCCTGCATACCCATGTCGGAAGTGAGCGTGATGATGTTCATGGACTCGTGCACCATATTGTGTGATGCGCAAAAGTAAGCAAAGGCAACGGCTCACGGGCAGATAAATTGCCTGAAGTTGCGATGCATATTTGCTGTGAAATCGTCCACACACATAGTTATTTCAATGGTGAGCCAGGCTCCTTGCGGAAATGATTGTAAACGAGCCGATCGGCAAGTGTGGGGAACAAACGATTCACCCATACGGTGAGCTTACCCTGTGTGGTAAGTACCAGCGTACGTTTGCGGCGGGCTATGGCCTGTTCGGCAAGTGTGGCCACCCGTTCGGCTGACATAAGTTTGCTTTCATCCAGCGGCGTTTCACCTTGTTGTTCACCTTTTGCATTCAAGGCAGTCTGCCGAATATTGGATGCTGTAAACCCCGGACATATCCACATCACATGAACGCCACTATGCAATAATTCTGTACGCAAGGCTTCCAGAAATCCCTGCAAGGCAAATTTGGAAGCTGAATAGCCCGTTCGGCCCGGTAAGCCCCGGTAACCGGCTATGGACGAAATACCCGCAATCACGCCCCTGCTTTGCAAAAGATAAGGCAGGGCATAATGAATACAATACACAGCTCCCCAAAAATTCACCTGCATGAGTTGCTGAATAGGACGCAGATTCTGCAGATCAGCAAAGAGTGCGCGCATCGACAAGCCGGCATTGCAAATGAGAATATCCAGCCGGCCATAGCGGGCAATAATCTCTTCCACAAATCTCCGGCAATCTTCCTCATGGGCCACATCGGCCCTTACGGTCAGCAACCTCGATGCATCTCCAACCACTCCCTGCAATGCCTGCAGGGACTGTGCATGGCGCCCACACACGGCCACCTTTGCACCCAATGCATGATAATGCAAGGCCAATGCCCGTCCTATGCCTGAACTGCCACCCGTAATGGCTACTACTTGCTGATTTGCTTTTGCTTTCATGATCCGATAAACTGCCAGCAAAAATAAAAACGCCTCCGCAAAGCCATCGGGAAATTTTTTATCGGAAATGCAAACATGTAATTCATGTTTTTATGGAAATATTGCTATTTTTGCACCCGCTTTGTTTGGTTGATCTCGTAGCTCAGCTGGTAGAGCACAACACTTTTAATGTTGGGGCCCTGGGTTCGAATCCCAGCGGGATCACTCCCTCCTCCCAATCAGCTTTCTCTTCCCGTTTCTCCTTGCCGGATTCGCTCAATGTCCAAGGGTTATTTTCAGGTTTCATCCATCGGGAGATCCATGCCTCTTTCGTTTTCCCAATGTGGTTGCCGATTTTTCTTCACACCCACAAATCCCACATCACCCTGCCGATATGAAATCAATTCGCTGCCAAACAAGGAACACCAGGCATAATATGCGCCATAAGTTGACTGATCAGGAGGGAATAGCCTGTACGTGCACCCGGTAGAAGGACATGTGACTTCAAGATATCGAATGCTTCCAACCGTTTTGCTTAGCATATCCGTTTCTTTCAACACGACCGGATTTTGATGACGGTCCAGAAACCGATTGATCTCCCGGGATGGCGCATAGGGCAACAAACTTTTTAAATCAAAACCTGCCTCATCTAAAAACCACTGAAGCTCTTTTTTGCTTTTCAAATGAAATCGGAAATACCAACACAGAAATTCAGCTATTATCCCTTCTTCCATTTGAATGGAATTGTCCATTATAAAAGGGGATACGTCCATCAAATCCCCATCCCATTTTTTTCTACCTAATTTTCTCATTTTTTTGATTTAAAAGAAATTTTCAAAAGAATCCTATTCAGCAGTGGAAGACATCAATGCTTCCCATTTGCCAACGAGATCTGATTTACCTATTTTTTTCAGGAATTCAACCATTACCTCTTTAATTGGAATCACCACATCTTCAAATTCAAAATCATCCGGAAGATATTCTCCGAACTTGCCGTAGTGAGATTTGAGTTCTAAATTGAAATTCGGAAAGAAATCTATCATAAAGGGAAGTCTGATTTCGCTTTGAAAGTTTCTTTCTATAAATTGAGAATATTGGCTAGCCTCAGTATAAAATACCGCTTTGGCATCTTTGATACAGGAAAAATACAGATTTCCGTTGTGGACATAAAAAAAGGGTATGTACAGATATTCATCTTTTATTGAGCAATTCCCAGGGTTATGATCAAAAATATGTTTGTTGATGTGTGCAAAAAAATCTTGCTGATAACGACGACTCGGCATGAGAGGCAAAATGCGGGAAAGCCTTTGCTTGTATTGTTCTTTCACATACCAGATCAAAAATTCCGGAAACTGACTGAAATAGGCTTTTGGGTCAACAATGTATTGTAAAACAGCAGCAATCTGAGGACCCAAGCGATCTTGATATTTGTCAATAAATTTCTTTAAACAAGAAAGTTGAAATGAACAAGAAAAGTCAAGGAGGTCATCCATTTCAAAGGAGTCATCTAATTCAGGAAACATATGGGTATCAGTTTAAAATGCGATTGAAATATAAGTTCTGTCAAAAAACATCTGAAAGGTCAATCCCATACCCATCTGTTGATGCCGGTAACCGGATCATATTCCAACTGCTGAACCACTTCATATTTGCCGGGTAATAGGACGATATCGCCGTGTTCACCAGTAGCTATTTCCTGACCTGTCAATACATAAGCCTGCTCGTGCAAATGCCTGATTACGGCTGGTCTTCGCCGGGTGCTGCGGACATAGGATTTGCCTTTACGGCTGATGAATTTGCCCTTCACCAATACATGGGCGTGTCCCGAAACTTCGCCGCGGGCGAGGATACGCATTTTTCTTTTCCTGATTGCAAACGTTTTGAGGAAATTGAACAGTGAAGCCATAAGAGAACGATTTATTGTTTTTGAATGATGTGTGCCCAGGCTATTGAAAATTGGAAGACAACAAGCACAAAAAAGAGCATAAACGTGCCTGAATTCCATAAAAAAATTTTCTGTACAGCCATTATGCTGCACAGAAAATTTTATGGCACATGGATTGATAGCCGAGAAATCAGCCTGCAATTTTTCCCCGCCTTATCGGGCTACGGGTTGGGGTTTGGCGCGGAGGTATTGCACGGGCCAGGGAATATCGGCCCCCAATTCGATAGCGGCATGCAAGGCAAAGTACGGATCACGCAACATTTGACGAGCCATGATAATGAGATCGGCCTGTTGTTGTTGCAGAATGTTTTCGGCCTGGAGGGCTTCCGTGATCAGGCCAACAGCTCCTGTGGCAATGCCGGCTTCTTTGCGGATGCGCTCCGCAAAAGGCACCTGATAGCCGGGCTCTGCGGGCACCTGCGCATAAGGCACCAATCCACCGGAAGAACAATCAATTAGGTCAACACCTCTTTTCTTCAGCTCTTTAGCCAACCACACACAATCTTCCACCTGCACACCTCCATCCACCCAATCGGTGCATGAAAGCCGCACAAACAAAGGATAGGCATCGGGCCACACCTGCCGCACGGCTTCCGTCACCTGAAGCAGCAGCCGGGCGCGATTTTCCCTTGAGCCTCCATAGGCATCGGTGCGATGATTGCTAAGCGGCGAAAAAAACTCATGCAGCAAGTAACCATGAGCACCATGAATTTCTACAATCTGAAAGCCGGCCTCCAGTGCCCGTTTGGCAGCATCCACAAAATCGTGAATGACTTTTTCAATACCCTTTTCATCCAATGCCAGCGGTGGTCTTTCTCCTTCCCTGAATGGGATGGCACTGGGTGCTACGGTTTGCCAGCCTCCGTTTTCAGGTGCCAGCTGATGACCGCCTTCCCAGGGACGTGCCGTACTGGCTTTGCGACCGGCATGAGCGAGCTGAATGGCTGGAACGGCACCTTGTGATTTGATAAAATCGGTGATCTGCCTGAGTTTGGGGATGTGCTCATCTTTCCACAAACCCAGGTCGTGCGGTGTAATGCGGCCTTCCGGAGAAACAGCCGTTGCCTCCACACACACAATACCCGCCCCACCTACAGCGCGGCTGCCTAAATGCACCAGATGCCAGTCGGTGGCATACCCATCTTCACTGGAATACTGACACATAGGCGAAACCATGATGCGGTTGCGAATTTGTAAATTCCTGCATGAAAATGATTTAAATAACATGCTCATTGGATATGTGTTTTAGGTTTGGCAAAATAAAACCACAGAACAGGAAATGCAGTTATGAAACTGTAAAATTTGTTATCACAAATTTTATTGTACGATAATCACCTCCCAATCTTCTGGCTTTTCCATGAATTGAATCCCTACCGCATCATTGGCCTGATAGCGATATACTGTGAAACTGCACACTTGTTGTTTAGTAAGAGGCAAATGCCGAATGCGTACGTTGTTTAAATATTCCGGTAAAACTGGCTTGTGAAAATACAAGCGCTTGGCGGGAGCATGAATTTCGATGTGGAGCATTGCTTGAACCAATAGAAATACGGCAGCAACCGACCAGGCCTGTGGTGAACAGGCTACGGGGTAGGCTGTGGGCCCTTCACCTTTGCGCCGCTCAAATCCGCAGAACAGTTCTGGCAGCCTTTGCAGCTCAATAAATAAAGAAGCATCAAACAATCCGGTCAACAAGGCCAGCATCTGCTGCTGGTGGCCATAACGCGCCAGTCCTTTAGCAATAAGGGCTACATCGTGCGGCCATACCGAGCCGTTGTGATACGACATAGGATTGTAGCGGACTTCCTTGCTTGATAGGGTGCGAATGCCCCAGCCACTGAACATATCAGGCTGCAAAAGCCGCTTTGCGAGCACAGCTGCCTTTTCCGGATCAGCAATGCCTGTAAAAAGCACCTGGCCGGCATTGGAGCTCATGACCCTGCAGGGCTTCTTATCAGCATCCAACGCCAGCACATAGGCCTGCATGGCATCATCCCAGAAGCGTTCATTGAATTGTTTTTTCAGTTGCGTAGCTTTATTCTCCCAGGTCTCTGCCAGGTGCGGTTGCTGCATCAGGTGCGCCAGCCGGGCGGCCGACTGAAAAGCAGCGTATGCATAGCCCTGCACCTCACATAGCGCAATAGGTGCCTGCGCCAGTTTCCCATCGGCATGCATGATGGCATCAAATGAATCCTTCCAGCCCTGATTGGAAAGGCCATGCTGATTTTGGGAAAAATATTCCAGAAAACCATCTCCATCCCGATCCCCATATTGCACAATCCATTCCATGGCACGCTGTATATGCGGCCAGAGTTTTTGCACGGCAGCCAGATCGGCCGTACGTTCATAATAAGCTCCGGCCAGCATTACGAACAATGGCGTCGCATCAATGGTACCATAATAATGTTGAAAAGGTACCTCATGCAAATTCACCATTTCCCCATGTCGCATCTCATGCAGAATCTTACCCGGCTCAGCTTCGGTGGCTTTATCAAAGGCATCGGCCTGATGGGCTGCCAGAAAAAACAATACATCCCTGGATAATTCCGGAAGCAGCCACAGTGTTTCATAGGCAGTAATCAATCCATCCCTCCCGAAAGCCGTATTGTACCAGGGCACACCTGCGTATGGATATTTCCCGTGCGGAGTATTTGCCGTCAGGGAAACCAAATCTGTTTTAGAGCGATTGATCCAATTGTTAAACTGTTCATTGGAAGTGAAAATTTCAGGAAAACTTTCGCGTACTTCCTGCAGCTGCAATTGCAGATGTTTGAGGGCTTTCCCGTGATCGGTGCCAATTCTTTGCAGGGAATCCTCGCGAAAAGAGATGTTATATTCCAGCACGTGTGGCCGGCCGGGTTGCAGGGTCAATGGAAACACTGCAGCCACGGGCTCGTGCAGCTGCAGTTGGGGCACATTTTTTTTAAAATCAATGATGGCATACCGGCGAATCTTATCCAGGCCTTCATATCCCAAAATAAGCTGATGCGGTTCCGGTGAAAATGGCGCCAGGAGCTTACCTCTTGCCTGCCGCTTCAGGCCCCGCACTTCAAAAATATCCCTGAAATCGCCGCTAAACGAAAGAATACACACCAGGCTGCAGACCTGATGATGATAATTCATGAACTCGAGCTTTTCATAAAAAATACCGTTCCGGATAAACTGGCTGCGACGAATGTGGATGGAACCCTTGGGGATCCGATAACCCGCCTCGTCGTGCAGCTCCTGATTGGTGAGATCCACAGACAAACTCTCATTTTCTTCCCGCACAGTAGAGCTAAGCAACAAGGGTCGGGTATCGTTCAATTGCAACTGAAGATGATGAATGTATCGGGTATCCCGATGGTACAAACCGTGAATGCCATCGGGCAATGGCAACACATCTCCCCAACGGTCAAAAATGCCGAAAGTATCGGTGCGGTTCAATACTTTCACGCGATCGTCGGCATAGGTAGTAGCGGTCAGAATCGCGTATTTGCTTGCCGATTCCTGTTCGTTGACCAGATTTTTTTCTGCCTGATTCATACCTTCAGTTTCATGCTCTGCAATCCGTTGAAAGCTAAAGTGAATAGTGAGATGCTGTTTGCATCAAGCTGATTGCAACTGCAAATTTTTTTCCGGCTGTGCCGATGCCGGGAATATCCTGCGTTCTGCCGGTTTGTGTCCGCACAGCTGATGATAAACTTGCAGGTAATTTTCAGCCATGATATCGGAAGTAAAGCGGGATTCAAACACCCTCCTGATTTGTGTACGATCCAGTAAATCTATATTTCGCAAAGCTTCCACGGCTTCTTCTACATGTTGTACAATAAATCCGCTTACTCCATGATCAATCACTTCTGGCACTGAACCCCGGTTAAATGCGATCACAGGTGTACCACAGGCCATCGCTTCAATCATCACCAGGCCAAATGGTTCAGGCCAATCAATGGGAAACAGCAAGGCTTTTGCTTTTCCCAAAAATTCGTTTTTATCCGCATCGCCAATTTCACCGATATAATGCACATGCGGCAAGTCAAATAAATGCCTGATGGATTTTTCAAAATATTCTTCATCAGCCTTATCAATCTTGGCTGCAATGTAAATCGGATAGCCAGCCTGTGCTGCAATTTCAATAGCCAGATCAGCTCTTTTTTCGGGCGAAATTCTACCGATAAATGCCACATAACCTCCATCGCCTTTGCCCTGACGATACAAATCTCTTGGCAGACCATGATACACATTGCCTACCCAGCGTGCGAATGGCAATGGCTTGCGTTGAGAATAAGAAATAGAAATCACCGGCTGATGGGCAAAACGGCGATACACATACGGCAGATCAGGTAAATCCAATCGCCCGTGCAAGGTAGTGACATGGGGTTTGTGCAGCAGATCAGACAATGGAAAATGCAGATAATCGGTATGAAAATGAATGATATCAAACTCATGGGCACGCGCTGCCACTTCGGCCATCTGAATGATATGATGCGCCAAGGGATCTTTTACAGCAGGATTCAACCGAATAGCTTCTTCCAGATGGCTCACCAGTTCTGCCTTTGTATGAGAATCTCCGCTGGCAAACAAGGTTACCTGATGGCCTTTTGCAATCAAAGCATCTGTCAGATAGGCCACAATGCGTTCCGTTCCGCCATACAGTTTAGGCGGCACAGATTCGTACAAAGGTGCAACCTGTGCAACGTGGAGTTTCATAAGATCTGTTTTTAACCCAACCAAAAGAATGATAACAAAAGAGAAGGCTGTAGAGCTTTTTTCAAATCACATGCCAGCGGTGGTCAGGATGTCAATTTTTCAGCCGGTTTATCGGAAGCAGGCAAGGGATAGAGTTCGGCACGAGCGCGAGGCAAGCAATGCGGATATTGTTCCTGTAAAAAACGAATGATTTTTTCCCGGATATCACAGCGTAAATCAAAAGTTTTGCTGGAATCTGAAGCACTCACCAGAATCCGGATCTGCATGGTATGTTCCGTTGTATCGGTTACCTGAACCAACTTCACTTTCCCATCCCAGAGCGGATGATTGATTAGCAAACGATCCAGCTCACTACGGATAGCCTCTACAGGCAAAGTATAATCGGCATAAATGAATACAGTACCAATGAGATCAGTGGATGTACGCGACCAGTTTTGAAAAGGTTTTTGTGTAAAATACGTGATGGGAAGCACCAGCCTGCGCAAATCCCATATCTTTACCACCACATAGGTCAGCGTAATTTCCTCAATTCTCCCCCATTCCCCTTCCACAACCACAATATCATCTATTCGCATCGGCTGTGCGAAAGCAATTTGCAAACCAGCCAATAAATTAGACAGCATATTTTGCGCTGCAAAACCAATGATGATGCTGCTTACACCCACGCCGGCCAGCAATCCCGTACCAATGTTGCGTACGCTTTTGAAACTAAGCAATATGGCAGCAATAGCCAGCAGAATGATAATTACACTGAATACACGATGTAGAAACTGTAACTGGGTGTGAATCTTTCTGGCTTTGAAATTATCTGCTGCATGCACATCAAACTTGTAACCCACATAAGCCTCCACCACTCGGAACCCATTGATAATAATCCAGGCCACAACGATGATAATGCCAATCTGAAGCACTTTACCCACCGGATACCGATAATCATGCGGCATGTATAAAAACGGGAGAGATAACCTCACCAGCAGCAAAGGCAGAAAATAGGCAAAAGGACGACCGAGATAACGGATAGCGGTTAAATAAAATGAAAACGGGGCCTCGCGGTTGGCCGTGCGCCTGAGGATCCAGCTGATGATTATTTTCAACAAAATTCCAAGCAATACAGCAATCAGCAACACCAGCACATCCCATGCCCAGTAAGGCAAATGCAAAGCCTGGCGCAGCTGCTCAATTGCTTGATCGAACAGCATATCTACTTCTCTGTCAGCAATAATTGTCAGCGACATATACCAAATGCTTTGCACATGCAAACTACAACAAGTTTCAGAGATTTTTCATATCCATCATCAGACCTCGCAAACAAAAAGGGTTTTGTATTTTTACGCTGTTGACATGCCCCATTAAAGTATCATTGCACCATGATCAAACATATGGAAACGGCAGACATAAAGTTTATGAAAGAAGCTATTGCCTGTGCACAGGAAGGCCTGCAAAAGCGGGCTGGTGGGCCATTTGGAGCGGTGATTGTAAAAGATCAGCAAATCATCGCACGGGGATATAACCGGGTGTTGATAGATCGTGATCCAACAGCTCATGCAGAAATGGTAGCCATTCGCGAAGCCTGCAGGAAGTTGCATGATTTTCAGCTGCACGGCTGTGATTTATATACCACCTGCGAACCCTGTCCCATGTGTCTGGGCGCCATTTACTGGGCGCGACCCAAAAGAATTATTTTCGCCTGTACCCGTGAAGACGCAGCACGCATTCAATTTGATGATGCATTTATTTATGAAGAAATTCAAAAGCCTATAGATAAGCGGACTATCCCCATGATCAGCCTGGGGCGGGATGAAGCAATAACGCTTTTTCATCAATGGGAACAAATGGAAGATAAAATCAGATATTGATCATCCTCTTAGGCATGCATATCCTATAACTATCTGTGATCAGCTTTATACCGCTTGTTTAATTGGCTGCGCATTCCATAACATCGTCTGATCACCTGATACAAACTGATCAATCCATTTCTGCAGCAAAGCTATCCACGAAGGAATGGTATTCAGACAGGGAATCATTTCAAATGATTCACCGCCACTTTCCAAAAACGTTTTTCTTCCTTCCTGATCAATTTCTTCTAAAGTTTCCAGGCAGTCTGAAACGAATGCTGGACAAACCACCAGCAGCCGCTTTTTCCCTTCAGCCGGCAATTGCTGCAAACGTTGGGCGGTGTATGGCTTTAACCATGGATCCCTGCCCAATCTGGACTGAAAACTTAATTCATACTGATCAGTTCCCAATCCCAGCCGATGCGCCACCAGCCTGGTTGTAACCATTACCTGATGACGATAGCAAAAAGCATGTGCGGGAGATGGCACCTCACAACAATCTGTTCGTTGCAAACAGTGTTGCTTTGTAATATCTGATTTGCGAATATGTCGCTCGGGCACGCCATGGTAGCTGAAAAGCAAATGATAATCCGGTTTAAGAAAATTCTGGATATGTGCACTCAATACCTGAATATAATCTGCATCATCATAAAAAGGCTTCAATACAGCTAACCGAAACGGATAGCGTTTTTTGCGATGCCAGTGCTGAGCATACACCACAGCGGTTTCATAGGATGACATGGCATAATGGGGATAAAGCGGAATGAGCAAAACTTCCTGCAGATTGGGATATTGCTGTGCAAGGGTATCCATAGCCACATCGGGCCGGGGCATGCCATATCGCATGCACCATTGCACGGGCACATGCACACGGGCCGACAATGCAGCAACCAATTGTTTGGTTATCACAATAAGCGGTGAGCCTTCTTCCCACCAGATGCGGCCGTAAGCTTCAGCCGAACGCGGCGCACGGAAAGGCACAATGATACCATCCACTAACAGTTTTCTGAACAGATACGGATAATCTATAACCCGCTTATCCATCAGAAATTCATGCAAATAGGTTTTTACGTCCTTCACCTGCAAAGACGATGGCGAACCTAAATTCATCAGCAATACTGCCCGTGTAACAGATGTATCGGCCATAACTCAGAAGTTTCAACGCACGAATTTAACATGCGATTTTGGTGATTCAATGATTTGTGAAACGAAAATCGCGGATCATTACCTGCATTTTGCTGCCCCGTGCGGTTGCGGCTGCATTTATTTTAGGAGAAATGACAGCGTAATGACAGGTTAAACCCGATTTATCTGAAAGACGATTTTATTTTTGCAACAGGAGATCAGAAGATTGTTGCATGAGCCAAGAAACACAAAACGGGAAAATTCTCGAGCATTTTTTCTGTTGCGGAATCAATCACACCATCAGCGATACTTCTACCAGAAGTTTATATGCCATTCACCACGATCAGTATGAGCAACTTCTGCATCTTGCCAGGAAAAAACATCTTTCAGAACTATTTGTGCTTTCAACCTGCAACCGTACAGAAATTTATGGCTTTGCACCTGAAGCCGCTTCCCTGATGGCATTGGTGGGAGAGGTTTCGCGTGGTGGAAAAGAATTATTTGCACAAATTGCTTACACCTACGCAGGCAAGGATGCCGTGCATCATTTGTTTCGGGTAGGAGCCGGATTGGATTCCCAGATTTTAGGCGATTACGAAATCATTGGCCAGGTAAAGGCTGCAGCTCGTTTTGCGAAGGAAAGAGGATTTCTGGGTTCTTTTACTGAACGACTGGTGAATGCCGTGATTCAGGCTTCCAAACAAATTAAAAATGAAACATCACTTAGCTCAGGTACTGTTTCGGTTTCTTTTGCCGCCGTGCAATGGTTATTGCAATCAGTCGATGATTTAACCCACAAACATATTTTGCTGGTTGGAGCTGGTAAAATAGGCCGCAGTACCTGCAAAAACGTGATTGAATATTTGAATCCCGCACAGGTTACGCTCGTGAATCGAACCTACGACACCGCTGAAGCCTTTGCCCGCGAACATCAGATTCATTTTGCACCTTACCATCAGCTCGCCAGTCAAATTCGGCAGGCCGATATCATTCTGGTGGCTACCAATGCTTCCTCTCCCACCTTGCTGCCCTCCCATTTTGCTGATGGGCAGCCCAAAATTGTGATTGACCTTTCTATACCCGAAAATGTCCATCCGGATGTCCGCCGCTTTGCACACGTAAAAACTGTAAATGTGGATGAGCTTTCCCGCTATAAGGATGAAACCATCCAGCGACGACAGCAGGCCGTACCGGAAGCGCTGGCCATCATCGAGAAACACCAGAATGATTTTCTGTGTTGGTATCGCATGCGCAGATATACTGAGGTGCTCCGGGCATTGAAACACAAGCTGGAGCAAATCCACCACCAGGAAATTCAGCAGATTAAGGAAAACCTCAGCTACGATCAGCTCTCCACCCGCATCATACAGAAAATCATTGATCAGATAGCCTGCAACCTTCGCAAGAAAAGTCCCCAGCAAGCCGAAATATATCTTCAATCACTTCAGGAATTACTCGACCTTTCTTTTTACCCGGCCGAAAATTTTATAACCGGATTCCCGTCTTCTGCACCTGATCAGTTATGATGCCTGAACTTTTACGCATTGGCACCCGAAACAGTGAGCTGGCAAGGTGGCAGGCCATGCAGGTTCAGGAATTGCTTGCCCGACAGGGACTGAAAAGCGTGCTGGTGCCGGTAGAAAGCCTGGGCGACCGCGATCAGCACACCCCGCTTTATGCCATGGGTGTACAGGGCGTATTTACCCGTCACCTGGATCAGGCTTTGCTGGCACGTGATGTGGACCTGGCTGTGCACTCGCTAAAAGACGTGCCAGTACAGCCGGCGAATGGCATCTGTCTAGCTGCCGTATTGCCTCGCGGTCCCGTAAATGATGTATTGATTTGCAGGGAAACAGCCTGGCTGGAAGATGCGCGCGCACAGGCTACCATTGCCACCGGTAGCATCCGCCGGCGAGCCGCCTGGCTGCACCGCTATCCGCATCATCGGGTGATGGATCTTCGCGGCAATATTCCGACACGCCTCCGCAAATTCCGGGAAAGCAGCTGGCAGGGCGCTCTTTTTGCACAGGCTGCGCTGGAACGACTGGCCATTTCCCTCCAACCGGATGAAAAGATGATTTCCCTTCCCTGGATAATACCGGCTCCCGGCCAGGGCGCCATCGCAGTGGCTGTACGGGAAGAAGATGCAGAACTGCGCGAATTTTGCGCAGCCCGGCTCAATGATCCGCATACAGCTTTGTGTGTAAACATGGAGCGGGCTTTTCTGCAAGCCATGGAGGGCGGATGCTCTACTCCCATCTGCGCCTATGCCCGGATAGAGGCAGCATTGCCAGCATGGGAATCAACCGAAGAAACATTTTCTGTGATTTTCACAGCTCAGGTGCTCAGCCCGGATGGCAGCCGGAAGCTGGATATTGAACTGAAAAAAAACCTTCAAAGCCGGGAAATTGTTTCCCGGGCCGATGGGCTAATTGAGGAAATAGCCCGGGAAGCAGCCGAAAATTTGTTGTCCAGAGGAGCAAAAAACTTGCTGCGCAGCAGCCATCATCCTTCAAACCCGAATCCAAATCTATGACAGCCCGGTTTCGTCTGCTGTTTACCCGTGAGATACATCGGGACCTGCTTGCAGAAGCCAGGCAAAAAGGCTTTGATATCTGCTGTGAATCTTTTATCGAAACCCGACCGGTGGAACCTTCTCTTATTGCCGGATATCTTCATGAAATCCTGCCGCGTCCTATCCATGCCATATTCACAAGTGCCCATGCTGTGGAAGCCGTGCTTCCTTTGGTCGGCAAGGAGAAACTAAGCTGGACAGTTTTTTCATTGGACGGAGAAACCCGGGCAGCTGTACTCCGCTACCAGCCTGAAATTCACCTCATAACAGCTCCTAATGCAGCGCTGTTGGCCGAACAAATCATTTCCCTGCCTTCGCATCGCCAGGCTGAGTGGTATTTTTTCTGCGGAAACCGCCGGCTGGATATTCTGCCACAACGGCTCAGCCAGCAAGGCATCAGCCTTCGGGAAATAGAGGTGTATGACACCCGGCTCACACCCAAACGCATCGCCACGATATACGATGGATATGCCTTTTTCAGTCCCAGCAGCGTGGAAAGCTTTTTCAGCCTAAACCGGCTCACAGAACCCAGGCCCTGTTTTGCCATCGGAGAAACCACGGCCCAGGCATTGGAGCATTATGCATCGCAGGTAATCGTGAGCCCCAAACCGCAGACAGTTTTTTTGCTGCAAACGATATATGCTTATTTTGGCGTTGAGCCCCGGCTGCCATCTGGCAATTAAAAAGTTAAACCCGCAATTTCGCTTGCTTATGATACAAAACGATCTGCTACTGAAAAGCCTGCGCGGAGAACCAGTGAACCGTCCACCTGTTTGGATGATGCGGCAGGCCGGACGTTTCTTGCCCTCCTATCAACACCTTCGCGAGAAATATGATTTTTTTACCCGTTGCCAGACCCCCGAATTGGTAGCTGACATCACCTGTTTGCCAGTGGATGAACTGGGTGTGGATGCCGCCATATTGTTTTCCGATATCCTGGTAGTGCCGCAGGCCATGGGCGTACATATCGATATGCAGGAAGGACGCGGCCCAGTTATTCATCAGCCGATTGAAAAACCGGAAGACGTAAATCGTCTCGAAGAGCCCGATGTTACACATACACTCGGCTACGTATTTCAGGGCATACAGGCAACACTCGAAAAACTGAATGGCAGAGTCCCGCTGATTGGCTTTGCCGGCGCACCCTGGACGTTACTTTGTTATCTGGTGGAAGGCAAAGGATCCGCAGGATTTGAACAGGCACGGGCATTCTGTTATCGCTATCCGGATGCCGCACATGCCCTGCTGGAAAAAATCACCCGGGTAACGATAGCCTATCTGCAACACCAGGTGAAGGCAGGCGTACACTGCGTACAGGTGTTCGACTCCTGGGCCGGACTGTTGGGGCCCGAGGGTTTCCAGCAGTTTGCACTACCTTATCTGCAACAAATCAGCCGATCTTTATCTGCCTTTTGCCCGGTGATTCTTTTCCCTAAAGGTGCGTGGTTTGGATTGGCATCGTTATGCCATTCCGGTGCGGCAGCCATCGGGATCGACTGGCAAACCGAGGCGGGCTTTGCCCGAAAGGCAACCAACCACGAGCTGACATTGCAGGGCAACCTCGATCCGACGGTTTTACTGACCGACCCGGTAACCATCCGCCGGCAAACGTTCCGAATGATTCAGGCTTTTGGCAAGGAAAAATATATTGCCAACCTCGGGCACGGCATCCTGCCGCAAACACCGGTGGAAAATGCCCGTGCCTTTGTTCAGGCTGTCCAAAGTTTTTCCGAATCATGGATTGATTAACCCAATAGCAATCTCGATTGTAAGCTCTATGCCTGCCGAAGACAGTTCTGACAAACACCAAACCAAAAGCCTGTGAAGTTTTTGGAAATTTGCAACGTGGATATGCTGACTGATACACCTTTATCCCTAAGCCTCGAAGCCCGGCAATGGGCATCTGATATCCGACACTGGCAAAATGAAATCTGCCAGGCTCTGGAAACTGAAGATGGACAGGCCACCTTCCGGTCTGATACCTGGGAAAGGCCTGCCGGCGGCGGGGGTATCACCCGCATCATTGAAAACGGCAGGGTATTCGAAAAAGGAGGCGTAAATACATCGGCCGTGTATGGCGAATTGCCCGAAAACCTGCGGCAGCTCATGCATACGCCCCATCGTTATTTTTTTGCCGCTGGCCTGTCGCTGGTCATCCATCCACTGAATCCCTATGTGCCAACCGTCCATGCCAACTGGCGCTATTTTGAATTGTATGATACTGATGGAAATGTAGCCGATCGCTGGATTGGCGGAGGCTCTGATCTTACGCCTTACTACCTGTTTGAAGAAGATGCCCGCCATTTTCATCTGACCTTGAAACATGCCATGGACCCCTTCGGGAAGAATTTATACCCGATGTTCAAACAGGAATGCGATAACTATTTCCGCAATGCCCATCGGGATGGAGAAGCCCGCGGCATTGGCGGTGTGTTTTACGATTATATCCGGCCGGCAGACACGCGGGCTAACCTGAGCCTGGAACAGCTGTTTGCCTTTCAGCGGGCTGGAAAGGAGGCATTCTTAGCGGCTTATCTGCCTATCGTTCGGCGCAGGAAAAACATGCCCTATGGCGAAAAAGAACAATACTGGCAAGAAATCCGCCGCGGACGCTATGTGGAATTTAACCTGATTCACGATCGGGGAACCTTGTTCGGCCTGAAAACCGGCGGCCGCACCGAAAGCATCCTGATGAGCCTGCCGCCCCGTGCCCGATGGGTATATCAGTATCAGCCCGAACCGGGTAGTCCGGAAGCGGCTCTGCTGGAGGTTTGCCAGCATCCCAGACAATGGGTATAAAAATGCGATTCACAGATTGCTAAAAAACGAGCTTATGATTTTATCCAAACGTTACCGTATTCTCAGACAGTCTGCTGCCATCCGCAGCATGGTGCGGGAAACAAGGCTGCATCCTACACAGCTGATTGCCCCGTTATTTGTAATCGAAGGCAAGGATGTGAGAGAACCCATCCCTTCCATGCCCGGTTATTTCCGGCTCAGCCTGGATGAATTGATGAAAGAAGTAAAAGAACTCTGGAGTGAAGGGGTAAAATGCGTATTGCTTTTTGCAAAAGTCCCCGATGAGCTGAAAGACAATACAGGCAAGGAAGCGTTGAATCCGGATGGCCTGATGCAACGAGCGATTCGCAGCATCAAACACAACCTGCCTGAAATCTGCGTGATGACCGATGTAGCGCTGGATCCCTACTCCTCCTATGGCCACGACGGCATCGTGGAAAACGGAGAAATCGTAAACGATCGCACCGTGGAGGTGTTGGCGGAGATGAGCGTGAGCCACGCCGAAGCAGGGGCCGATTTTGTAGCCCCCAGCGATATGATGGATGGCCGGATTGGAGCCATACGCCAGGCACTTGAAGCACATGGTTTTCACAAAACCGGCATCATGGCCTATAGCGCCAAATATGCATCCTGCCTGTACGGGCCTTTCCGCGATGCGCTTGACTCGGCCCCAGGTTTTGGCGATAAAAAAACCTATCAGATGGATTATGCCAACAGCCGCGAAGCCATCAAGGAAGTGCTGCAGGATGTGGAAGAAGGTGCAGATATCGTGATGGTAAAGCCGGCCGTCGCTTACCTGGATATTATTCATGCTGTGAAACAACAAGTTCAGGTGCCCGTAAGCGCCTATCATGTATCCGGTGAATATGCCATGATCAAGGCCGCTGCACAGATGGGCTGGCTCGATGAAGATAAAGCCATTCTCGAAATCCTCACCGGCATCCGGCGTGCCGGGGCCGACCTCATTGCCACCTATTTTGCCAAACAGGCTGCCCGGCTGTTACAGGAGGTAGCTGAATAAGCCTTTGCGGAATTGATTTTTTGTAAACCATATTTGTGACATGAATCTGACCAGAAGCCAACAACTCATCGAGCGAGCACAGCAAGTCATCCCTGGTGGAGTCAACTCGCCTGTACGGGCTTTTAAGCATGTGGGGGGTATTCCTCCTTTCCTGGCTTCAGCGAAAGGTGCCTATCTGTATGATGTAGATGGCAACCGGTATATCGATTATGTCAATTCCTGGGGACCCATGATTTTAGGGCATGCCTATGAACCCGTGGTACAGGCTCTTCAGGAGCAGGTGCAGCATGCAACTTCTTTCGGGGCACCTACTGAGCTGGAAGTGCTGATGGCCGAACAAATCATCCGCATGGTGCCACGCATAGATCAGGTGCGGATGGTAAACTCCGGCACAGAAGCCTGCATGACGGCCATCCGGCTGGCAAGGGGCTATACCGGGAAAAACAAAATCATCAAGTTTGAAGGATGCTATCACGGACATGCCGATAGCTTTCTGGTGAGTGCCGGCAGTGGTGTGGCGACGCTGGATATTCAGCAGGTGCCCGGTGTGCCGGTCGCCGTCGCCCAGGATACACTGGTAGCTCCGTACAACAACTTGCAGGCCGTGGATGCTCTTTTAGAAGCCTATCCGGGCCAGATTGCCGCTATCATCGTGGAACCGGTAGCCGGCAATATGGGCTGTGTGCCCCCATTGCCCGGCTTTCTGGAGGGCTTGCAGCAACGCTGTAAAGAGCAAAGGATCCTTTTTATACTGGATGAAGTGATGACCGGCTTCCGCATTGCTCCGGGCGGAGCCCAGGAAAAATTCAAGCTGGATGCGGATCTGATTACGTTCGGTAAAATCATCGGAGGCGGACTGCCCGTAGGAGCTGTGGGCGGAAAAAAGGAAATCATGTCGCACCTGGCACCGGCAGGAGAAGTGTATCAGGCTGGTACCCTCAGCGGCAATCCACTGGCTATGATTGCCGGCTATACCCTGTTGCGTGAGCTCGACCTGAACCGACACATCTATGAAAGCCTGGAGCAGAAAACCCAAAAGCTGGCTGAAGGTCTGAACACCGTCTTTGGTAAAGCGGGTGTGGTGCACCAGGTTCCACATGTGGGTTCCATGCTCAGCGTGTTTTTCACGGAATATCCGGTACATGATTTTGCTGCAGCCAAAGCAGCAAGCAATGAGCTGTTCCGGCAGTTTTTCCATGCCATGTTAAACAGGGGCATTTACTTACCACCATCGCCATTTGAAAGCTGGTTTGTGTGTCATGCCCTCAGTGAAGACGATATTGCAGCTACGCTACAAGCAGCCGAAGATAGCATCCGGGAGATTGTACCTACCATTAAACTTTAGTACAACAGCGATGAAAAATACTATTTGATGCGAAACCTTATCTTTGCCTGTTGTTTCCTGCCTGCCGGCAGGCAGGTTTGCATCGGGGTGTAGCGTAGTCCGGTCCATCGCGCCAGGTTTGGGACCTGGAGGTCGCAGGTTCGAATCCTGCCGCCCCGACCAAAAGCGACTTTCGTCAGCGAGGCTAAGCGAGCAAACAACCCTTCCTCAAACTGACGAAAGTCGCTTTTAGTCGCAATTACTGAACAATGCTCGAACTTATTTTGAGCGACAATCTGCGCCCTGATGGGCGCAGAACCCGCCCAGCAGCGGCGCCCGTCTTGCGGCGAGCAAAACAGAAAATTTTTCCTTTCATTTTTTGGCGTGCTCTTTCCTTTTTTAATTTTTCCTTTAAGGTAGAAAAATTTTCTGCTTAGCCCTTCTACTAACGCAGAATGCGCCGCCGCTTCCCACCCTGACCGATCTTCGGCGTGGTATTGGCGAGTGAGCAAAAATTCATTCCCCCAAGACCCCCCATTTCTTTTTGCCTGCTCGCTTTCGGGCTTTGCCTGATTTTTTCGGCGGGATTTCATTATCTTAGTAGTCATCCTTGCCCCACCCGCCCATACGCGGGCTACGATAAAAAACTCCCAAATTTTAATTAACCTTTGATCAAAAATTTCATATACTTAATAATAGCAAGTGAGAATAGTATCTGTAAAGTTATCACACTAAAACTATATTACAATGTCAAAAGAAGTTTCAACCATAGCAAAGAATATAAAGAAATACCGAGAAAAAAGAGGTATATCACAAGATAAGCTGTCAAAACTTGCTAATATTACTTTACATACAATCACCAAGATTGAATCGGGGGTTACGCTCGACCCAAGAATTGGAACCGTTAAAAAAAATTGCCGACGCTCAGGGTGTCGGAATTGATGATTTATTTAAGTTATGAGATATGAATTTGCTACAGATACTTTGTTCATATTGGTATGAATGTATAAAAAAAGAAGATGTCCTAGAAAAAGATATTTCTATTAACGTACGCTCAAAAGCGATTTTGTATCCTTTTGACGACGACCCCTTTATATTCAGAAAGAAGGATGCTCCGGTTAAGATTGAAAACGAAAAATTAAATACCTATGCAACAACTAAAGCAGAAGGGTTAGAGTTTTTTTATGGGTATCCGCTTCTTTATTATCGTGACGATAAAACTGATAAACAATTAGTCGCGCCTTTGTTTATTATCAAAGTTAAATTCAATCGTGACGGTAGCGATTTGTTTTTATCTAAAGATGAACAATATCCAGTTTGCGGAATTCAGGCACTAACAAAATTAGGATTAAGGACAGAAGAAATCGCTAATATAAATCAATTCATAGAAAAATTATTTATTGGTAATCCTAAAGTGGATGAACAGCAACTTTGCAGTGAAGCACTCAAAATTATTGAGAAGGAGGCTGAGATTTCAATTATTGAGGAAATAAACCCTCTACGGTTATCAAACTCAAAAAAACTTACGAAAGAAATGCCGGCTGGCTTATATAATAAAAGTCTTGTTTTTGCGAGAGAGACAACTGTTTTTAATATTCACTTAATAAAAGACCTGCTTGACCTTAAAGGCAAAAATGATTTAGAGGATACTTCTCTTTCTTTCTTTGTTGGTTCTCGCACTGCTGATAAGGAGGAAGAAATAACACCAGTTCTTCCATTTCCCTCAAACGAATATCAGATATCCGCAATCCAAGACATTTTCAAACACTCGTTCAGCGTCATAACTGGTCCGCCGGGGACAGGAAAAAGTCAATTTATATCAAACCTGATTGTCAATCTTTTTCTGTCTGGCAAAACGGTTTTATTTGTCAGCCATACAGGAGAAGCCGTCGATGTCGTGAACACAAGAATAAATGAACAATTTCGAAATTTGATGTTGCGAACTGGGAAAAAGGAGCTTCGCCAAGATTTAAAAGGTAGATTTAACGAGATAATCGCAGATTCTTCAAAAAGAAATAATAAAAATATTTCTATAGATTATATCTATTCTCTTTGGAAAACGATTCTGGAATATAGAGAAAGTTTACTAAAAAAAGACGAAACTGAAAGAGATTTTCAACAGAAGTATTTTCATCAAAAGGAATTAAAAAATATTCTTCAAATTCAAGGTTCAATTGTTAAAAAACTAAGAATATACTTTCAGCTTTTTATTCTGAATTTTAAACTAAACTGGATAAAATCAAGGTTAGAAAAATTGCCTAGCAGGTTAAATTTCGAAACTAAAATAAGAGAACTGGAAAAGGAATATTATCTTTCTTGCCAAGATTTTATCAGAAATACTTACTTAGATAAAATGCTTGGTAGTGGAAAAAAGATTGGTTTGGTTAATACTTTTCTCAATCAGGTCAATAGTCATAGATTCAGCGACGAAGATATAAACGAAACTTCATTTATCAACGCTTTACGGGTTCTCAAAATCTGGTCATCTACCTTAAAATCACTTAGGGGAACTTTCCCTCTTAAAGCTAATATTTTCGACTACGTCATTTTTGACGAGGCTTCCCAAATTGATTTGCCGTCTGCAGCCCCCGCTTTATATAGGGCCAAAAAAGCTATTATTGTAGGCGACCCAATGCAATTAACTCATATTGCAGGTATTACAAAGGAAATTGATTATGGATTAGCAAAAATACATGGCTTAACGGAAATGAAAGATATTTACCCTGCAAAAACGAGATACTGTGATGTTTCTTTATATAAAGCTGCAGAAAATTATTTGCCTCATTCACCAATACTGTTAACTAACCATTACCGCTCTGAAGATCAAATTATTTCACTTTGTAACCAAGTATTTTATGAAGGTCGCTTAAAAATATTAAGCACGCTTAACTATAGCAAGTTTCCTTCTAGCTTACCATTAGGCGTACAGTGGGAAGATGTAAGAGGTGAAGTGTATAAGCACCCTTCAGGAAGTCGTATAAATCAACGAGAAGTAGACGAGGTTAATAGAATTTTTCAAAAAGTGATAAAGGAAATCTCCGGAACTGATTTGACAGTTGGCGTGGTTACGCCTTACTCAAGACAACGGCAAGCAATATATGAAAAAATATCATCTACAACACCAGTTGAGGTTTTCGAAAAACACGATGTAAAAATATTGACAGCACACCAATTTCAAGGTTCCGAGAAAGATATTGTTATTTTTTCATTAGTATTGACCTCTAAGGGAAACGGGAATAGCGACACATGGTATAACATTTACCCGCAGATATTAAATGTTGCACTTTCTCGGGCAAGGTATCTTTTATACATCATTGGCGATAAGTCTTTTTGCGAAGACAGGAAAGGTATTTTAGGAAAAATAAAAAGCGTTTACGAAAAAATTAAAGACGAGGAGAAATTAGAAGAGTATGACCTATATGCAAAATTTGATACCCCGACCGAGAAGATGTTTTTTGAACAATTACAAAAAATCAAGTTAGATAAATTGGGTTATAAATTGATACCGAAGTTAGTAGTGAAAAGATACACATTAGATTTTGCAATTGTTGGTAAGAAAAAAATAAATGTTGAGATAGATGGCACACAGCACGAAATAATTGAAGGTATGCCGGTTTTAGAAGATGTTGAGAGAGATGAATTTCTAAGGAAAGAGGGTTGGGAAATTTTACGATTTCCTAATTTCATGATATTATCTGAAATGCCAAAAGTTATTGATGAATTGTTGACTAAATTAAAATAGGCGGCGAAAAGCGAGGGCGGGGCGGGAATTCATTACCCCCCCACATCCTTTTCTTCCCTCCTCGTCCGAGCGTTCCGTTTTGGTTTCTGCCGCGCGAAGCGCGGCAAACAATCAGGATTTTTTTCAAAGAAAGTTCGAGCAGCGTTCAACAATTGCGACCACTTTCACCATTATCCCCAAAATAGATATGAAATAGCTCTCCGGGTGAAGTTCGGACCTGCCTACCGGCAGGCAGGTTGGCCCGATTCTTTAGCCCCGTTTATCAAATTCTCTTTTCATTTCCCTGAAAGATTATTTAATTTTCGACCCCCAACCAAAATCCTTGCTTATGAAACGTTCTCATCTTGCCCTTCTGTGTGCCGGCATGCTGCTGGCTTCTTGCGGTACACACCAGGAAAAACAAGCCCAAACTTTTTTGGACTTCACCGGCATGGACACAATCGTGGTGCCGGGTGATAACTTTTACCTGTATGCCAACGGCAACTGGCTGAAGCATACCGAAATTCCGCCCACCCAGAGCAGCTGGGGTACTTTTATCATCCTCCGGGAAAATGCCCTGAAAAACATGCGCCTGATCCTGGATTCCGTGGCGAATGACAAAAACCTGCCCGAAGGCAGCATTGCCAAAAAAGTAGGCGACCTGTATGCCAGTGGCATGGACTCGGCTACCGTAGAAAAACTGGGCATAACGCCCCTACAAGGCGATCTGCAAAAAATCGAACAACTGAAGTCCCCTACCGATGTCCTGTATTTTGCAGCAGCCGAACATCGCAAGGGCGATGATTTGCTATTCCGCTTCTATGCCTCGCCCGACGATAAAAACAGCAGCAAGATGCTGGCACAGTTCAACCAGGGCGGACTGGGACTGCCCACGCGCGATTATTATTTCCGAACCGACAGTGCTACTAAAGCCGTGCAACAGGCTTATCTGCAATATGTAACCCGCATCCTGACACTCAGCGGCGAAGATTCCGCAAAAGCACGCGAAGAAGCAGGCAAAATCATGCAGCTGGAAACCGCTCTGGCTAAGGTTTCTAAATCGCCCGTAGAACTGCGCGATCCCAACGCGAATTATCACAAACTCACACTGAAGCAGCTGACAGCCACGACCGGCATTGACTGGAACAGCTTTCTGCAGCAGTTGGGTGTCACCGGCCAGGATACGGCCTTGGTCGGACAGCCAGAATTTTACAAAGGCCTGGCCCAGCAACTCAAAGCCACGCCTCTGCCTGTATGGAAAGCTTATCTGCGCTTCCACCTGATCAACAACTACGCAGCTTATCTGAGCAAACCTTTTGTGGATGCCAGTTTCGACTATTACGGCCGTACCCTTCGGGGTCAGCGTGAACAACAGGAACGCTGGAAACGCATGTGTTCCATGGTGGATAATGAAATGGGCGATGGGCTGGGTCAATTGTATGTAGCCCGCTTCTTCCCGCCGGCAGCCAAACAACGCATGATGGAACTGGTGAACAACCTTCAGAAAACTTACGAAGAACGTATCCGCAACCTCGACTGGATGAGCGACAGCACCAAGCAGAAAGCTATTCAGAAACTGGAAGCCTTCACCAAAAAAATCGGTTATCCCGACAAGTGGAAAGACTATGCAACCGTGCATATCGTGCGCGATTCGCTGATTCGCAATATCCAGTCGTGCGACGAATATGAATACAACCGCATGATTGCCAAAATCGGCAAACCCGTTGATCGCTCCGAATGGTTTATGACAGCACCCACCGTGAATGCCTATTACAACCCCACTTTCAATGAAATTGTGTTCCCCGCCGGCATCCTGCAGCCGCCTTTCTTCTATCAGAACGGCGATGATGCGGTGAACTACGGCGCTATCGGCGCAGTCATCGGTCATGAAATGACCCATGGATTTGATGATGAAGGCCGTCAATATGATGCCGATGGCAACCTACGCAACTGGTGGACACCGCAGGATTCAGCCCGCTTCATGCAGAAAGCCCAGCTCGTGATTGAACAATACAACAACTCCGTGATTCTGGACAGCCTGCATGTGAATGGTAAACTCACCCTCGGTGAAAATATTGCCGACATCGGAGGGGTGGCCATTGCCTACGCTGCTTTCAAGAATACACCGGAAGGGAAAAGCAATCAGCTGATTGATGGATTGACACCCGATCAGCGCTTCTTTCTGTCTTATGCTCAGATCTGGCGCATGAAGAATACCGACAAATTAGCCCGGCTGCGCCTGCAGACCGATCCGCATTCGCCGGAAATGTACCGGGTCAACAATCCGCTTTCAGACCTCACCGCCTTTTATCAGGCTTACAACGTACAGCCCGGCCAGAAAATGTACCGCCCGGATAGCCTGCGGGTGCATATCTGGTAAAAGCTGCTACCCCGGCCTTTTTGAGACAGGGAACCGGCACTTTTCAGCCAGTTCCCTGTTTTTTTTCTGAAATGCCCGCAAAATCCCGGTCTTTTCTTTTTTTTGTATGAATATGAAAAGGGTTCTCCCCGCCGCGGCCGGAGCATGGATCATTTGCATGGGCTTGTGTTTACAGGCCTCTGTGCCGGTTCACGCCCAATGCACGGGAAGTCCAATCTTTCAGGAAACCTTTGGAGGAAATGCAGCCTCGCCCGAAGTGGGCCCACCTCTGCCTTCTTCTGTTACCACCTACCAGTATGTGGAACAGGGAGAGATTCAGGATGGCCAATACAGCATCAAGAAAACCACCGGCCCCATGTTCAACTGGTTTGCCAATGGGAAAGACCATACGGGCAATGGCTACATGATGATCGTAAATGCGAGTTATGATCCCGGCAAATTTTATGAAAAAGAAATTGATGGCCTCTGCCAGGGTAGTCGGTTTTATTTTTCCGCCTGGATTGCCAACTTGCTTCCCAAAAATCAATATTCCCAAACGCCTCTTGACCCGGCTGTTCGCTTCCTCATTCGCAGCGCAAAAACCGGCGATACCCTGGCCCAGTATGCCACAGGCACCATTCCCCGGTACGATGTGTTTACCTGGACTGAATATGGCATGCCTTTTACCCTGCCCGCCGGCGAAAGCAGCCTGATTCTGACTATCTTCAATGATAATCCCGGTGGAAACGGTAATGACCTCGCCCTGGATGATATTACCTTCACCCTTTGCGGTCCGGCAATCCATACTCAGGTGTTGGGCACCTATCAAAACAATGGCCAGTATGCCTGCATCCATGACCACATCACGCTGAATGCCACAGTAGAAGCGGGTTACTACAGACAGCCCGTTTATCAGTGGCAGTTTAGCCGCGATCAACAAAACTGGAATGATATAGCAGGCGCAACCGGTCTCACGTTAGATATTCCCGATGCTCAACCAACCGACTCCGGCTGGTATCGCCTCTTAGCCGCCGAGCAGGGAAATATCCAGTCGCCTAACTGCCGGGTAACTTCCGCGCCCATCCCAATTTTCATTGAGCATCCAGCTCCGCCCGTAATCCAGACCAATGCACCGGTATGCGAACAAGACACGCTTCGACTGGCCAGCATGTTCACGGGCACCTACCAGTGGCTGCTGCCCGATGGGAGCATCCGTACAGATTCTGCACTGATTTTCCCGAATGCTTCACTATCTGCATCCGGCAATTATGCACTGCATCTGGTAACCCGCGGTGGCTGTGTGGTAGATGACAACAAGTGGATTCAGGTGCAAGCCAACACGCTCCACGTGGATCTGGGAAAGGACACCTTGCTTTGCAATGCCGATAGCCTGCTGCTGAATGCTTTTAACCCCGGCGCAACCTATCAATGGAACACCGGCGAACAGACGGCTTCAATATGGGTGAAACAGGCCGGCCTGTATGCCGTGCAGGTAAGCCAGGGCGCCTGCCAACAAAGCGACAGCATCCGGATTGATCATTTGAACCAACCTTCTGTATTTCTCGGCCCCGATACCACGGCCTGCCTGGGCGATACTTTTTCCCTGAACGCCTATTCACCCCTGGCCACTACCTATCGCTGGCAGGATGGAAGCGACAGCGTCCGGCGCACCCTTTATCAGAGCGGTGAGTATATCGTCGAGGAAAGTAATGCATGTGGAACGGTGCGCGACACCGTCCAGGTAAATTTTATTTCCTGTGCACCCGAACTGCTGGTGCCAAATGCCTTCACGCCCAATGGCGACGGCATCAACGACCGCTTCCGGCCCAAGCAGACGTTTGCGCTGCGATCGTTTTCGATGACCATTTACGATCGCTGGGGCAATGAAATCTTTCATACTTCCGATCCCCAAACCGGCTGGGATGGCACTGCACATGGCCGGCTTTGCGACATGGGCGCGTATGTGTGGTATATCGTGTATCAAAAACAAAACGGCAAAATCTTCCAGGCAAAAGGCACCGTGTTGCTCATCCGATGAAACAAGAAAAGACTATATCATTTTAACCCGGCTACCACCTTGCGGAAATATTTCACACTCTCCTGAATGTCATGTACATTATGCCCCCAGTCATATTCATATTCAGCCGAAATGACGCCTTTGAAATGCTGGCGATATAATTCATGAATCACGGCTGAAATATCGTTTACACCCTGTCCCCAGGGCACATCGTGTGCATCCGCACTTTTTTCGTTCAGGTCCTTGAAATGCAGTTCAATGATATGCCCCTGCAGCTTGCGCAAGCAATCCACCGGATTCAGTCCCGACCGGGTCCAGTGGCCAATATCAGCACAGGCACCCACCCGAGGACTCAGCCCTTTGATGGCATCCAGCACGATATCCGGGCTCCAGTAAGGAGCCCCGCTCTGCCGGGGATGGTTGTGAATGGCTACTTGGATATGATATTCATCACACAGTTTCGATACCAGCGGCAAATCTTCCTTTTTTGGCTCCGAAACAATATTCATCAGCCCCATGGCTTTAGCAAAATCAAACATCTGCCGCCATTCCTTTTCTCCCTGTGGCACCACCACCCCGTAGGAAACCAGCGTAACGCCTTTTTCTTTCAGCTTTTGCAAAATCTGCCGACGCGTTTCGGGCGACATATGATAATCCATAGTGCCTTCTATGCCGCCACCAATGGGCTGATTGGGGAAGGCTTCAATATAATGCAAACCACAGGCTAAAGTACTGTCAACCGCCTGAAAAAAACTAAACTGGTGAAACGACCAGGCCTGCGTACCCAGCTTCCATCCTAACTTTTCCGGGGTGAGCTGAGCTTTCACCCATGTGGAGATACATAGCCCGGCCAGGAGAACCAACCATTTTTTCATTGACGTTAATTTTGGGTTAAAATAAAAACATCCTTCCCTGCAAAAACCCGATGGAGGTCTAAAACTACAGGCTTTCCCGAAAACATACAAGACATTGTTTTCACGCAAACGTGTGATTTCCCGGTTTTCATGTAACTTAGATATTTATTGAACCATTCAGGGAACTGTTTGTAAATTCATCATGTATGCGTCAGATTTGGTTCACGAAATATGATCCGCATGAAAATGAAAAATCGCCTTTTGAACGGCTGAAAGATATTTTCATGCAATTGCTCACCTACACCAGCGGCGATGTGGCCGAGGCGCTGAGCTGGCTCACCGAGCTGGATAAGCAATTTGGCCTGACCAATGAGGAATATGGTATTGGCGATTTTATCGAAGAGATGAAACAAAAAGGATATCTGGATGATGAGAATCCACAGGGGCGGATTGTGATTACTGCGAAAAGCGAACAGGAAATCAGAAAAAATGCACTTGAAGAAATCTTCGGCAAGCTGAAGAAATCGGCCATCGGCAACCACGATACGTTTATTTCAGGTATGGGCGATGAAATCAATGCCGATACCCGCCCCTATCAATTCGGCGATACCATCGAACAGATTGATTTCACCACTTCCATCCGCAATGCCCAGATCAACCACGGGCTCGAGAGCTTTCGCTTGCAAACCGATGATCTGGAAGTACGGGAAACGGATTACAAAACCCAAACCTCCACCGTGTTGATGATCGATATTTCCCACTCGATGATCCTGTACGGTGAAGATCGTATCACGCCTGCAAAGAAAGTGGCTATGGCGTTGAGTGAGCTCATCATCACCAAATACCCGAAAGATACGCTCGATATCATCGTGTTTGGCAATGATGCCTGGCGCATTGAAATCAAGGATATTCCCTATCTGCAAGTGGGTCCCTATCATACCAACACGGTGGCAGGCCTGGAACTGGCCATGGAAATTCTTCGCCGCAGGAAAAATCCAAACAAACAAATCTTTATGCTCACCGATGGAAAACCCACCTGCCTGAAAATCGGAAACCGATATTACAAAAACAGTTTCGGACTGGATAAGAAAATTGTGATACGCACATTAAATTTGGCTGCACAATGCCGCAAACTCAAAATTCCCATTACCACCTTTATGCTGGCCAGCGATCCCTGGCTGCAGGCTTTTGTCAAGGAATTTACCGAAACCAACCAGGGCAAAGCCTTTTTCTCTGGCATTGATAAACTGGGCCAGCTCGTATTTTACGATTATGAACGCAACAAAAGAAAATATTTTCACTGAGCCATCCATCATCCGTTTTCATTATCGGAATGTTGCAAAGATGGTGTACGACTGCTCATGGTATGCGGATTATTTCAGAAAATCAGAAAACAGAGGATATGCGCATGGATGCTTTTCCCAAAACCTTAGGTGAACTAAAAGAATCAGGTTATCAATCCAGATCGGTAAAAGATGAAATTCGAGCCAATCTCATCTGCAAGCTGAAGAAAAAAGAAAATCCATTCCCCGGCATCATTGGATACGAAGATACCGTGATACCGGATACAGAGCGGGCTTTGCTTTCCCGGCATAACATTTTGTTTCTTGGGTTGCGCGGGCAGGCCAAAACGCGCATGGCCCGGCAAATGGTCGATTTGCTGGATGAATACATGCCCATTGTGGCCGGCTCCGAAATCAACGACGATCCCTTTCATCCGCTCTCCCATTATGCCCGCACGCTGGTCCAGGAAAAAGGCGACGACACACCCATTGAGTGGGTCCATCGCAGCGAACGGTATGGCGAAAAACTGGCTACACCCGATGTATCGGTGGCCGACCTGATTGGCGATATTGACCCCATCAAGGCGGCCAATCTGCGATTGAGCTTTGCCGATGAGCGAGCTATTCACTTCGGTATCATCCCACGCTCCAACCGCGGCATTTTTGTGATCAATGAATTGCCCGACCTGCAGGCCCGTATTCAGGTGGCATTGTTCAATATCCTGCAGGAAGGGGATATTCAGATCCGGGGATTCAAGCTGCGCCTACCACTCGATATTTTGTTCGTATTTACCGCCAATCCGGAAGATTATACCAATCGCGGTAGCATCGTTACGCCATTGAAAGATCGCATCGAAAGCCAGATCATTACCCATTATCCCAGAACCATTGAAGTGGCCATGCAGATTACTGAACAGGAAGCACAAGTATTGCCCGAACAGGCCACTATGGTAGAAGTACCTGATCTGATCAAACGTCTTATTGAACAGGTGGCTTTTGAAGCGCGCAGCAGTGAATATGTGGATCAGAAAAGCGGCGTATCGGCCCGGCTAACCATATCGGCTTATGAAAACCTGATCAGCACAGCCGAACGGCGTTGCATCCTGAACAACGAAAAAAATACACAGGCACGTGTAACGGATTTGCTGGGTATTATTCCTTCCATTACCGGAAAAATTGAACTGGTGTATGAAGGTGAACAGGAAGGCCCTGTACAGGTGGCTTATCATCTGTTAGATAAGGCCATCCGCAGTCAGTTCGTGCAATATTTCCCCAATCCGGAAACTTTTAAAAAGAAAAAACAACCCAACGAAGAAAACCCCTACAAGATCATCACGCAATGGTTTGATAAAGGCAATCGTGTGCAACTGAATCCGGATGCAACCGACAAGATGTGGGAACAACAACTGAACGCAGTGCATGGTCTTCGGGATGTTGCTAAAAAATATTATCCCCGTGCGCAGGGCCGGGAAGTGCTGCTGCTGATGGAATTTCTGCTGTATGGACTGGCCGCTTATTCACTGATCAGTAAAAAGCAGGTGGAGACTACCATTCAATTTAGCGACCTGCTGGGAAATATCATGAACTTCAACCTGGACAACGATCAGGATGAAGACGAGGAAGAGGAAGATAAGGATGAAGATTATTAAACACCATGCATGAAATCATTTCTTCAGGAATTATTCGTTTATACGCATGATTGCCATCAGCAGTTGATAGGGGCTTTTCATACATACGCAGACCGGGTTTCACCACGCGCTGTGGAAATCTGGAATCATATCCTGAATGCGCATCATGTTTGGAATCACAGAATCATGGGAGAAAAGCCCATGTTTCAAATCTGGGAACTCCATGATCCGCAAGCATATGCAGCCATTGAGAATGAGAATTTTCAGCTGACCCTCCAGATCCTCGAAGCGCGCAATTTGCATGAGGTCATTGCTTATCAGACTACAAAAGGAGATGCATTTGAGAATACCGTACAGGATATTTTGTTTCATGTCATCAATCATGCCACCTATCATCGTGGGCAAATCGCGATGGAATTTAGGAGAAGCGGAATTGAGCCACTGGTGAGCGACTATATTTTGTACAAGCGGAGATAAAAATCAGATAGCGAGAATAACCGCACTCAGAAGGCATGATCCGGCTGAAAAGAAATACCACTCCACGCCTTTTTAGCCGTCCAGTCGGCCGCCGGTTCTGTCCAGAACGGATCATCGGGCGGCAGGCCCAGCGGGAGAAAGCCGTTGGTGCACAGATACAGGCTGCCGGTGGAAATATAGCTGTTGGCTGCCTCCGGTTGATGACCACAAAAGCCAATCTGCAGCCAGCCCTTAGCATCAAAAGTACCCTGGGCTTCAAACTGGCGTCTCATCACAGCGGTGAGGGCACTGCGCACCTGAGCAGGCGTAAGGCTTTCAGGCAACAGGTGTTGAAGAGCCGCATCTGCCAGCACCTGAAGGGCACCTATGCGATAGACAATCGATCTTCCAATCGGTGGATAAGTGCCCTCGGGTGAGATCAGCCGCTCCTGCTCCTCCGCGTAGCGTTGCATGCGTTTTACCACCTGCTGATATTGGCTTTCACTTACCAGGCCAGCCTGTAACAACACACGATAGATTTGAAACAAAAACGGATGAATCACATAGGCGTTGTAATAATCGAAATGCAGCTGAGGGCCGTCGCCATACCAGCCATCGCCGAGATACCATTTTTCAAATGCATGCACACCCTCCCACAATCGTTGTTCATCGGGCTTTTCACCGGCCTGCATCAGAAATACTTCGTTCAGGGAAGCAAACAAGAGCCAGTTGGATTGCGGCGGACGAATCGCGCGCTGGAAAATCATGGCTTCAATCAATCGTTTTTTGGTAACCCCATCCAGTGGCTCCCAGAGCGCATGCCAGGCTCTTAGAAATCCCAGACACAAAAATGCACCATCCACCAGAGGCTGTCCACCCCGATTAAAGTTTAAATAGTCAGGTGAAGCCGGATCGACAATGTGGGTGAGACCTTCAAGGGCATAGGCTTTCAGGGTATCGCGCCATTGGGCTTCTTCGCCCCGCAATCCATCCACAGCCAGCCAGGGTGCAATGCCCGAAAGGGTGCGCCCCACGGCTTCAAGATGTGAATAGCGAGCACGATCCTGCTGATTATGAAAGATAGGATTGACTTCCACCGGCATGGAGGCTTTCAGTTGACCTTGACTGAGATGATACAACACCGGATAGGCGATGCGGTACAGCAATTGCGCCCAATACATGCGATCGGCTGAAATGACCTGCCATCCCGCCTGAGACGATGGGGGCACCCGAAGATCGGGCCACACAGCCGAAAGCCCGGCAATCGATACCGAATGAAGAAACGAACGCCTGTTCATCCTGGTTAACGTTTGGATTCAAGTCTGGTTATCAGAAACACAACTTGTCCTTGCATTTGTTTTCCCTGCTGGATAAAACGAACGCGGTACAGATGGTCGCCCCAGATGTGATACATGCGTCCATTGCGCGTGATTTTTCCGGAAGGCAATTGCACTGCATCTCCATCCTGAATCCGGATGGTATCCACAACGGGTCGAAACTCACGACTGCTCGTCTCTAACACAAAGCTTTGTTTATGCACGGTGTCTTGCAAATATACCCTGCCGTCGGAAGCGACTACAGGCCGAAGGGGCGTAAGAAAATTTTCTATCATGGGTGCCTTCCAGTACCGCAAGCGGTAAGCATCGGTTAATTTGACGCACTGATTCCGGATCAAGGCAACTGTTCGCCTCCACCGGTCAATTCCCGCCGAATCAGGATAAGCATGTGCAATATCCATACTTAAGCGGGCCTGCTGGGCGTCTGCAAAATAATGTACATCGGTTACCCGAAATTGTTTTCCGGCTTGCTGCATTACGCCATTGATTTCCGGGAGATTGTGATAAGACGATTGATTATTCCAGATTTGATATCGTTGTGAGCTGAAGGTAGCAGCCGTATAGGTTTGCGCGCCGGCATCCACCAGTACAGGATGTCCATCGACATACACAATAAAATTACCCACGTCATTGTGATTATGGCTTTTACCATTATTGCCGGCCTGTGCTGCCAGATAAAAACTATGCACAGATCCTGAATCTGAACGAGCCACCATGATCTGCAAATCAGGAAGCCACACATCCCGGAATAAGGGTTCCCGCGGTGGAATAGAGCTTAACTCGGGTAAGATGGTCAGGGCGAATAAAGCCCGGTTCAGTACACCAAAACGGTAGGGCAACAACGTTTCTCCAAAATGTTCTTTGCCGGCCAGATAAGCCCCAAACTGCATCAGCAGGCTGTCGCCCGTATATTTACCAAAGCGATACACCAATGCAGGATCCGGATGATACTTCGCATCGGCATCTCCATAGTTTACGAAATAGGGATAAGAGATATACATCTTGCAAATGTATCGGCCCATGTTGTGCAAAAAAGGTTGATGCCATGCATGTAATTTCCCGTTCGACGCACTGCTTAATAACTCCAGGTAGTCTAACAATGCCCCTGCTGCCCGATCCCAGTATTCAGGCCCTTCATCGCTTCCCCCATCAGCCGGATAGGGCATTACAAAATTGTCGATACTCTGCATGGTTTTATAAATCACCCGCATCCGCAATGAATCGGGAGCCAGCAAAAGTGCAGCTGCCAGTACGTTGGAGTTGATCCACGGATTCCAGTTGTTAACCCGTTCGGTTGTTTGCGGATGTGCTCGCCATCGAAAACCTAAATAGCCCCAATCGTCATGTTGCATGTAGGGAATAAAAATCCTGCGTACGGTTTCATATTGGATGCGTTGGGCAATGAGCGGACTCACCGCATCCAGCTCGGGTTTTAACAGGTAATATGTCCATGCCAATTCCTGAGCGGTTTCCGCGGCAAACAAGTCAATCACCGGATGTGCCACGTCAGGCAACTCATGTGGATTACCCTGCAAATACATATGTGCCGGCACTCCCCAGAACGATTCTTCACAAATGGCCCAGATGCCGTTGACGATATCGTTTATGAAACGCTTCTTTCGTTCGAATAATTCGGCTAATACCAGCGTAGCCAATTGTTCACGACGGTGAAATGATATGGCTTCATAATGCGAACGATTCCCATTTTCACTGAATTCCAGAAACAACGAAGCGGGCAAAGAATCCCACGATGCAGGTAAGAACTTTTCGGCTGCATGTATGTAGGCCTGCCGGATAGCAACCGGAATACGGTACAAGCCTGCAGTATCGGCTACATTGGGATAGGGATGCCAATGAGCTGTTGATTGAATCGCATGTTGTACATCTGAAAGGGAATATGATTGCTCAAGTGGCTGCCAGCCGTTTTGGGCTCTTGCACCATTTTGCATGAACAGGCATAATATCCAATAACCCATTAAGACTATTCTACCTACTCGCATTTAGTTAACACGTGAACATGAAACAAAAAACAGAAAAGTTGTTGTTTGTGCTTGATAAAATCCCGATATCGAGCAATGAAAATAGATTTGATCGATCCCCAATCATACCTGAGGAAAAGCAATGCCGTGATGATAGGTGGGTGTGATCCATGCATTAGCTTGCTGTTCCTGAAATTGACCGGATTGGCGATCCCAATGCAATACCTCACCACACAGCCAGGCAATATTTCCCATGTGGCATATCTCTGCCACCTGTGTTCCAGCTGTAACGGGAGCATGCGCCCAATCAGGTCGGTGGGCCATGGCAGCTTCCACAAAATTGTAGGTGTGTTTATCTAATCCATTATCCACTGCTTTTTGTCGATCTACAGGTTCTGTTTTGTATTGATTATTTGCTTTTTCCGGAATCACTTCCCATCCTCCACGATCAAGTACCAACGTACCATTTTCACCAATATAGGCAATGCCATGACTGCGCTCGAAGGGGCCTAAACCCAGGCCCCGTGCATGTTCCCACTGAACAGCAAAATCATCAAAATCAAATACAGCCGTCAGGGTGTCTGGCCATTCTTCTGCATCGTGGGGAAATCCATATTTGCCACCCATAGCTGTGATGCGTTTAGGATAAGCAGCTTGCATGGCCAGCAAGGCATAATCAATCAAATGCACACCCCAGTCAGTCATCAGTCCCCCCGCATAATCATAAAACCAGCGAAAGTTGTAATGAAAACGATTGGGGTTAAAAGGCCGCTCAGGTGCGGGTCCCAACCATTTTTCATAATGCACGCCCGCAGGAGTGGCTGCATCGGGTTGTACAGGCACCGGCGATCCACCATAATTCCAGGCTTTAACCAATCTGATTTTGCCTAACTTACCCGATTGTACATAGTTCACAGCATCCTGGAAATGCTGCATGCTGCGCTGCCATTGGCCTACCTGTACTACTTGCCCATATCGTTGTTGAGCAGCCACCATTACCCTGCATTCAGCTATTGTACGCCCAATGGGTTTTTCACAATATACGTGCTTGCCGGCAGAGCAGGCATCAACCATGATTTTACAATGCCAGTGATCAGGAGTACCAATGATGACTGCGTCAATATCTTTGCGATCGAGTACCCGTTCATAATCCACATAGGTATCGGCAGCTAAATGGGCCTTTTGCAGTTCGGATTTGCGACGATTCAACACATTTTCATCTACATCGCACAACGCTACCACCTGTACATTCGGATGTTTAAGCATGGATTGCAAATCGGCCCAGCCCATGCCATTGATGCCTATGGCAGCAACACGAAACTGATCGGACGGATTGATTTTTCTTTTCTTTTCAGCCAGCAAATCAAGTGGTAAAACACTTCCCAGATAAGCACCTGCAATGATTTGTGCACCCGATTTCACAAACGAACGTCTGGAATAAATTTTATGCATAACAATGATTTGTTGATCAGAATATTATTTCAATACCTGAATCTTGATGCTTCTGAAAGATACTTCATTGCCATGATCCTGCAAAAGAATGTGTCCTTCAGGCCATAATCCGAAATTTTGCCAGTTTTTATATTTGCTCATATACACCAATTGTTTAAAAGCATCATCACCTCGATGATATTCCAGCATCAAATATCCATTTAGCCAATGTTGCACACGCCCATCCGGATACACCACAATGCGCCCCCAGTTCCATTCACCCACGGGTTTAAACGCTGCCGGAATGTTTCTTCTGGGAATCAGATCATATAATGATGATAATGTGCGATTACCATTTACACCCAATTTAGCATCGGGATGGCGCTCATCATCCAGCAATTGATATTCCAGTCCAATGCCCGATTTACCGTGGGTATCATAAAATTCCTTCACAAAATATTTTACGCCGCTGTTGGCACCTGGAGTGAGCTTAAATTGAAACTGCAAATCAAACGCACCATACTCTTGATCAGTGATAATATCACCTCCACCGCCCTCCTCCTGTCCGTTGGATGGCAAAACGGTTAATACGCCATTTTGTATTTTCCAACCATGATCGGGAAAATGTTGCAGATTAATGCCGCGCCATCCTTGTGTGGTTTTCCCATCCCAGAGCAGCTTTACACCATTTTGTATTTCTTGTGGTGATAAATTGTTTGGAATCAGATTCACAACAAAAATATGATCATAAGGTCGTGGATGCAAATTACGTGTTTGAATGTAAATATTCTTGAAATATACTTTTTCTCCGGCATGTTTTTCATCAACTGCATGTACCTGCAAACCAATAAATCCCTTATGCGTCATATCATCTACCAGATTGGCCGTGGGAATATTGTTTACCCATACGCGGATGTTGTTGCCGATGCACTCAATATGATAATGATTCCATTGTCCATTTTTAAAAGCTTTTTTGCCATCGGGATTTAAATCCAATGGATACAACCATCCTCTTCTGCCTTCATCATAAATACCGCCGCTCCACACTCTGGGCGAGGGATCTACTTCTGCCTGATAGCCATGTACGCGACCATTCTGGTATTCTGGATTGCTTTCACTTCTTATTTGAATACCTGAATTCAATCCCGTATCTACTTTTACATCTATATCCAGAATAAAATCATCATAGAGCTGATCGGTAACCAAAAATGAATTGGCCGAATGAGGCACGGCTGTACCTACAATCATACCGTTAATTACCTCGTATTTAGCCTGTCCGCCAAGCTGGTGCCAGCCCGCTAAGTTTTTTCCATTGAACAAAGCAATGCGGCTGCCGGTGGATGAACCAGACTGGGCCATGCCATATTGCACAGTTAAGAGCCAAAAAAGGATACATGTTATCTTTCTCATATCTCATCAGATTTTGGATGTGAAATTTTTTGCATGATTAAACCCTGGGTTCCCAACCAGGTTGATAGGATCTTGACCATAAGGCCATAGCTTCTGCATGGTTTTGAATGCGGCCCTGCCGGGAAGGATCACAAATTAAAGTGGATTGGGTGCGTTGGGCAATATTTCCGAGATGACAAAGCAATACGCTGATATGTGCGTCTTCAATAGGTGCATGCAAAGGCACACCCTCGCGAATGGCATCGATGAAATTCTGAAAATGCACGGCATCCAGTGCTTCTCCGGGCCCCATCGGATTAATCACATCTGTATTTGCTTGCTCCAATTTGGGAGTGCTTTCGCGAATCAGCTTATTGTTTTTATCGTAAATGCGATAATGATCTCCTCCATTATTCACCAACGTGCCTGCTTCTCCATAAATTCTGAAACCTCTTCCTCCACCTTCTATTTCATAAGGATTGCAACTTCGGCCCGTCCATGTAATGGCTTTGCCTTCCGGAAATTCATAACTCACAGTTTGCGTATCCGTACATTGCCAGTCGTCATGATAAGCATATCGCCCCCCTGCCGAAGTAACTTTTGTGGGATAATTCACCTGCAACATCCAGCGCATGCAATCAATTTCATGGGTGCCGTTGTTGCAAATTTCACCTGTACCCCAGTTCCAGAACCAGTGCCAGTTATAGGGAACGACGTTATCCCGATAATCTTCACGCGGTGCCGGGCCCTGCCACAATTCCCAGTCGAGCGTTGTGGGAACAGCAGCCTTTTTGCCGAAGCCAATGGAAGTGCGGTTGTTGGCATACCAACCTTCACCAAAATACACTTTTCCAATTATGCCTTCGTGAATGAGCTGAACGGCTTCTGTGATATTGGGCCAGGATCGGCGCTGATTGCCCATTTGCACAAGGCGATTATATTTTCTCGCAGCCTGCGCCATCAGTTCTCCTTCAGCAGGGTTATGTCCGCATGGTTTTTCCACATACACATGCTTGCCGGCCTGACAGGCCAGTATGGTGGCCAGCGCATGCCAGTGATCGGGTGTAGCAATGGTCACGGCATCCAGTTCTTTATCATCGAGAATGCTGCGAAAATCTTTGATGGCCTGCGGTCGTTTACCTGTTCGTTTTTCGGCAAGGTTCACCCCTTTTGCTAAAGCATGTTCTTCTACATCGCAGATATAGGCAATTTCTACATCCGGGATATGCGATAAGGCACTGATATGGGCGAGCCCTCGTCCATTTGTACCGATAACGGCTATTCTGATTTTTCTTGAAGGAAAAGACTTTAACCCGATGAAATGGGGAAGCGAAACTGCCGCCACTGACATCATGCTTTGCTGAATAAATGTTCTCCGATGCATAAAGAAAGGTTTACGTTGAAAATAAAAATAATACAATCCAGCAAGGTTATTTTAAAAATCTACGGAAACGTTTCCGTAAATTAGATTATAGGTTCAAAATCAGATATTTATAAAAAATGCCGTGAAGAATCACGGCATTTGATTAATACTCCTAAGAATAGTAATTAAAAATTACCCATAAACCAATCACTAGAGTTTCAATCGATTAATATCCATTAGGTTTCAAAAGGGGATTTGTATTCAGCGCTCGCGAAGGAATGGGAAATACTGATTTATCCTGCCCATCTGGATCTTTATCCCACCAGGATAATCCAAACCTATGCCATCTTATTAGGTCTGTACGTCGATGTCGTTCTCCTATAAATTCCCTGCCAAGTGCATCGACAAATTCATCATCAGTAAGCATATCAGGGTGAAGTACATAACTATGGTTTGGCCAGCTGCTATCAGGGAAGTTCCGTTTGCAAACAGCATCTAAAAGAGCTGCCGCTCCCAGCTTATCACCAGCCCGATATTTACATTCTGCCAATGCAAAATATATTTCGGCTAATCGAATTTCTGGAGCTGAATTGTACATAAATAAATTTTCAGACATGGGCAACCAAGGAAATTTAATTAACCTTACTCCCGAGTTTTCTTCACCGGTGGCTACATGTGATCCTTCATTCCATCTCCCATTTGGTTTCTCGGAAAATCTGCCAACTTGATCAACATAAATTAAAGGCTTTCCATTGTATTCTTCAGTACCTAATACTGGTTTTGTGGAATCAAATCCATAACCTTTCGAATAATCGAAATAATACTGTGGACCAATCAAAAAGAATCCTTCATATTGCACTCCTTTTCCCGTAGTATGAAATGGTTGTTTTCTATAATCATCATCAGAAAACTTTTCATAGGGGGTACCTAGATGAGAACTAAATTGATAAATATTTCCGTTGAGATCAAGTGAAGGTTGTAAATGAATGCCGTTCCACGCTCCATAATTATTGTCCAGTGAATATCTTGCTTGATAATGCATCATAGAATTATACATCCAACCAAATTCATAGATGTTTTTTGCATGGGGAAATTCAAATATGTTTTCAGGAGAACGATAACCATTGATTCCAGACCTGAAAGGTCCACGGTAATCCGGATCAATCTGATAAGAACCATATTTGCCATTAATAATATCCTGTGCAACCTGTGCACATTCATTATACTTAGGTTGTCCAGTCCATGTTTCAGCATTTAAGTATAACCTTACCAGTAAAGCCGCTGCTCCTCCTTGGTCCCATCTACCTACCGATGCATTCTTAGGCAAATCAGGGATAGATTCTTTTAATTCTTTCTCAATAAAATCTGAAAGCTCCTGCGCTGTAGAAGCAGGTTTTAATTCACCGGGCTGAGTGATGATAGGAACTTTTCTGAAATAATCAAGTAAAAACAAATAGAACCAAGCTCTTAATACACGTATCTCAGCAATGTTGCGTTTTTTATCTTGATCTGTTAGTCCAAATTTTGTGTAATCTAACTTATTAATATCTTGTAACAAAATATTGCACTGTGCTATTCCTTCATACGGACCAGCCCATCCACCATATATGTGGCTATCATCTGGCGTCCACTGATGATAATGAAGACGCATCCAGTCACCACCATCATAACCGTGTTTCCCCTTCTGAGTCCAAACAAATTGATCGGATGTCAACTCCGAAATAAGCCATCTGTCTCCATCCCAACCACACCACTGGGCATGCTCATAAGGTCTTAAAATAGCCGCAATAAGACTTTTTTTGTCTTGATAATAATTGGAAGATGCTAAAACATCAAATGGTTGCTCATCGAGCTTGGTACAGGAGGAGAAAGTTTGTGTAAGGATACAAACAATTATAAAAAAAATTACCTTTTTCATAGTCTAAATGATTTTAATTACTTGAGAATTAGATTTACTCCAAGCGTAAATGTTCTGGTAGTAGGATATACATCCAAATCTCCATAACCCGGAGTTAATCCTGTCACATTCACAGATTCTGGATCAAGTCCGGTATATTTTGTAAGTGTGAACAGATTCCTTATCGTACCATAAATGCGGATACTATTGACATGAGGAAGATTAATTTTGGGGGAATAACTTAAACTTAAATTTGCCAGTTTAAGATAATTACCATTTTCAAGAAAATAATCACAGATCACTTTACCAGACTTTATTTGGCCATTTCTTGTGTAAGCATCCTTCAGCAGATTTACATTAGGTTCTGCCTGTAAACCGAAATACATCTGATATAAATTGAGAATCTGATAATCAAATCTTCCGTGGAAAAATAAGAAGAGGTTGAACCTTTTGTAATTGATGTTATTCCCAAAACCCAATTCATATCTGGGAAACCCGTGTCCGATATAGGTCCTATCCCGATCAGCATTAGCTTCTCCCGTTGCTTTTATTTTCTCAGAACCCTTGACACCATTTTTCCAAACCAAAATGTTTCCATTTTCATCCACACCCGCATATCTATATCCATAAAAGCTTCCAATTTCCGTTCCCTCTTCCAGCCTATAAGCATACCCAGGGTTACCAGGAGAGGGTAAGAAAGCCAAATCCTGATATTGGAGGTGAAATTGCTGGTTTGACCAGGATTTCAGATTTGCTCTGGTATAAGATGCACTTATATTAGCCGAATATTGAAAATTTTCTTTGTTTACTACATTTACGTTTGCCAATAATTCAATGCCCTTTGAAACAGTAGTTCCTACATTGACAAACATTTGATCCCACACATAGGTGCCAACAGGAACGTCATAGTTTGAAAGCAGATCCTTACTTTCCCTGATAAATCCATCAATACTTAAATTCACTCGCTGATTAAACAATAAGGCATCTATACCCAAATCATAGGATATAGCTTTCTCCCATTTCAAATTCGGATTGTAGTTATTAGCTGGGCCATATACCCTGATCCATTCTCCATTTTCATTGGGGTACATGCCATAGCCAGTATATCTGGCTAATGCTGTGTATCGTGGAAATCCTGATCTTCCGGTTACACCATAGGAAAGTCTGATCTTCAAATCATTAATTTGCCTGATATCCCGTAAAAACGAAAGTCTTGATAAACGCCAGGCTGCCGATAGAGAGGGAAAGTTACCCCATTTGTTATTAGGGCCAAATTTAGTATTTCCTTCACGGCGTAAAGACCCAGATAAATAGTAGGTGTTGTTAAAATTATAGTTAGCTCTTGCCAGAAAAGCTATGGTCTTTTCCTTACTTTTCCAAGAAGACATTCCTAGCCTACCCTCTTCTAAGTTCCAGCTGCCAGCTCCAAGATTATTATAGCTAAACGCATCTGATGGGAAATCCATATTCTCGGCAGAGAATCCCTGATCATTGAATTCCTGATAGGAATAGCCTCCCAACAGCTGTAAATCATGTTTACGAACGTGTAGATTATAATTACCTAGCCACTCAAAAGTATAATCTGTCCACTTCTCATCGCTTAAATCTGCCCTCCCGGTCCGATCATTTTGAATGGATTCAGCAGAATGAGAATTGGAATAAAACCTACCCAGCCTGTCATGCCCTTGTCTGGAGAGACTTACTTCAGTATTTAAATTTGGAAGGATATTAAATTTTATTCTCAGATCAACTGCAGAATACGTGTGATCAGCACCATTTTCTCTCGTCTTTAGATCCTGCACAGGATTGTAAGTGTCATATCCATAAAGCGTGTTATATTCTGATGGATTATTCGGATCCATAATGGGCAATGTAGGATTCAATTTCACCGCCATTTTGAAGGCATCATAATTTGTATATTCTTCTTGCGTAATCCTGTAAAAAATATTCTCATTGAACTCTAAGAGATCGTCCATTGCTTTTTGCTGAAAGCTTCCCGTAATTCCATATTCCTTCCTAAATGAGGCAATATCAATAGCCTGCTTGGTTAAATAATTTCCCGATATCCTGAATACTGAATTTTCTGATCCACCTGCTACGGAAACATAATGGTTCTGCCCAATATTATTTTTTCGAATCAATGCATTATACCAATCCGTTCTTGCACCATAATCTGCATCACGATTATGAGCCAGGAATTCTTCCGCAGACAGGATTTCCGGTTTAGCCGCAATCCCATCATGGTCTATGTATCCATCATAATTTACGGTTACAGGGCCTGCCTGACCTTTTTTAGTTTGAATCAGTATCACACCATTGGCCCCTCTCGATCCATATATTGCAGAAGCAGCCGCATCACGTAATACTGATATAGAAGCTATATCCTGATAAGAAATAGTTCTTAGATCCCCTCCTGGAATGCCATCAATAACAATCAAAGGACCATTTCCCGCTGAAATAGATGCAGCACCTCGAATTTGTACACTGGCTGATTGGTTCGGATCAGCTGTGGCAACATTGGAGACAACCACTCCGGGAATTTCCCCCTCAATCAATTGGAGCGGAGAATTATATGCCCCTTTTAAAAAATCTTTACTCTCAATAGTAGTTACCGCATTCGTTATATCGCTCCTCCTTTGCGTCCCATAACCTACCACCACCAATTCATTCAATGCGCTGGCCATTGGATGCAGGGTAACGGCTAATTCCTGACCGGTGGCGTATTGACTTACGGGCACTTCCTGCGTCTGGTATCCTACATAGGTAAACACCAACACGGCTTGCTGATCCGGTACTTCAATGCTGAATCGTCCTTCAGCATCGGTTACCGTACCTGTATTGGTGTCTTTAATTTTCACTGTTACACCAGCCAATGGACGGCCTGCACTATCGCGCACCACCCCTGTGATCCGAATCACCTGTACCTGTTCACCGGCAGGCAAAATGACTACCACATGATTCGGCAAAATCTGAAATGTTAATCCCTCAGGAATAATTTGATGCAATACTTCATCAATCGAAGCATCTTTTACTTGAAGATTTACGTGATGGTTGGCTTCTACCACCTTGTTATTGTACAGAAAGCGATACTGACTCTGCTTTTCAATAAGGCTCAATGCCTTCCCCAGCCTTATCGAATTAAAATTAAAACTGAATGTGCGTTCATTTTGCGAATAGCTTCTCGCAGATACTTGAAGGAAGAAAATCAGCATCAACACCGTCGTTATTCGCATGATAAGAGAAATTTTTTTCCATGGTTTGGAAAATAAAAGCTGATAGTATGCATAACTTTTCATACCTTAGTGTTGTTTATTGGTTAAATAATAAAATACCTGTCCGTTTGGATGGGTTTTATGATCATTACAGCAGGAAATGTGTCCACATTTCCTGTTATTTTTTGTCAACTGCTGTCAATTCCCATCTTGCTGGTCCGGGTGAAAAATAAATACTTCATGATCTTTAATTTGATATGAAAAATGAGCGATAAGCTTTAGTTCATCCAACGCCTGCTGCAAAGTTTCATCGGTAAAGGAACCGGTGAGCGGCGTACCGGCAATATCTTCACAACATATATGAATCTGTACGGCATATTTTCTTTCCATTTCCCGCGCCAGTTCCGCAAATGACTCATTTTCAAAAATCAGTTTGTTTTCCATCCATGCGGTTTCAGGATAGACTTTATATTTTTTATCGGGATAAATTTCCTGTACCACATAATGCATGGGATGTTGTATGGAATCGGTCATAGGAGCAGGATGAAACGCTATGCTGTCTTTCGCTTTATACCAGACCAGCTTTTCATGGGGCTTCAGCTGCACATGCTGATCGTTTTGTTTCAGGATAATTTCAATGGCCCCTGAAATCAGCGTAGCTTCTGTAACCGGATCATTCGGATAGGCTTTTACATTGAATACGGTGCCAAGATCACGGATATCCATATCGGCTGTATGGATCACGAAGGGATGTGCTTCATCATGACGGATGTCAAAATAAGCCTCACCCTGCAGGTTGACCTCACGCACAGCAGCCTGGGCCAGGTCTTCTGCATAACTTAACACAGAACCTGCATTGAGCCATAGCTGGCTGCCATCGGGTAATACCACATGTGTTCTGGAGCCATAGCGGGTAATGATTTGATTGCTGCCGGCATGGTTAGTGGCCACCGATGTTACAGGCTCTGATAAAGGCACAATCAGATAACGATAAATCCAGAACCCCGCCAACATAAGCAGCAACATCATTCCTACGCCCATCCAGTCAACCTTTCGGCTCCTTTGCTTTTTCAGGCTATACTGGAATAATGCATCTGCATCTTCTGCTGGCAGAAGTGCTTCATCCTGCTGCCATTTATCGGTATCAGAACGTACCTTCCAGCATGATTGCAACACCTCCATCGTGTATTGCGCCTCGGGATATTGGGGCAATAATCTGTTCAGCTCTTCTTCTTCAGCCTCTGTGAGTGAAGAAGAAAACTTCTTTCCAATCAATATCCAGATTCGTTCTTCCATCTGCATGAACAGGTGATATTGTATCGCTGTTACTTATATAGACAGAAAAATCTGCGTATTCTACTATTTGGTTTTAAAAAATTTTTAACTTCACCTTGAAAAACCCGCTACCTGCTCCATGATGCACGAAGAAATTCTACATGAGTATCTGCACTTCTGGGAACATCATGATGCAGAAGGAGCCTATCGTTTCCTGAAGAAACATTTTTATCTACCGGCACTGCGTTTTTGCATGCATTGGGTTTCGGATGAAGAAGATGCAAAGGAGCTGGTATATGATGTGCTGATGCGGGTGTGGCAAAAAGGTGATCATCTCAAAAAAATTAAAAATCTCAAAGTCTATATTTTTGTTGCCGTGCGCAATGCTGCACTGAATTTTCTGCAACAGCAAAAGAAAATGCATACCATTTCCTGGGATGATGTGGATATCAGGCTGGCCCCACTTGAACCAGATCCTGCCCAGCTGTTGATATCATCAGAAATGATCAGCCGTATTCAGGATGCCATTGATAAACTTCCGCCTAAATGCAAAATGGTGTTCAAACTCATCCGGGAAGAAGGTTTTCGCAACAAAGATGTAGCAGAAATTCTTCACATTTCCGTCAACACAATTGATAATCATCTGGCTCTGGCCATGCGAAAAATCAGCGAAGCCATTCATTTATACACACAGGAAAATGCTGAATCACCTATTCATAAATCCACTACTCGGAAAAAACCGGATAAGAATGCAGAATCCTGATTTCTGAAAAATCATCGTGTAGCCTGCGCTTTCTACATATCAAGCACAGATTTCAGTTTCTGATAACCTTGTTTGCTCACAGGAATTTCCTTGCCCGAACCTAATCTGATCCATTGTCCTTCCCGCTCGGAAAAATGAAAGCTGCTGATCTGGGAAATAGCCACAATATAAGAGCGATGCACACGAACAAACTGATCGGTTGGTAAGTGGTCTTCATAGTATTGCATTGTGGCTTTTTTGAGATAATATCCTTCTGCCGTATGAATTTTTACATAATCATCGGCTGCTTCCAGATACCAGATAGCAGAAACGGGAATAATTTTTATCTGATCTGATTTTTTTACCACAATGCGTTGAAGAGGAGAATGATAGCTGCCCGTAAACAAAGTATGGTCAGCCATCGTTGCCTGGCTGAATGCAGCAGGTTGTGCCATCAGTCTTTGCCATTTTTCCATCGCTTTCTGAAAACGATCTCTGGAAAAAGGTTTCAACAAATAATCGAGGGCATTGGCTTCAAAAGCACGAATGGCATATTCATCATAAGCCGTGGTAAAAATAACGGGCGGCGGATCTTCGCATAGCTCCAGCATTTCAAAACCATTTAAGTGTGGCATTTGAATATCCAGAAACACCAAATCGGGATGATAAGTTTGAATGGCTTTTAATCCTTGAAAACCGTTTTCACTTTGTGCGACTACTTCACAATCCGGATAATCTTCGAGATATTCCAGAATAACATCCCGGGCGAGTTGTTCATCATCAATAATGATAACACGTTTCATGTGCGTTGCGGAATTAAACAGGTAACACTGAATTGGTGATCTGTTGATTGGATTTTTAGCAAACCATGCATGCCATAAATCAAATACAACCTGCGGCTAACGGATTTTAATCCAAAGCCTGTGCCTGACTGATCAAGCAGGGTTTCATCAAACGGATTGTTGATGGTTATCATCAGCTGTCCGGGCAGCCGACGGGCTTCTATGCGGATTTCCACCTGATCAGCATTTCCATATAATCCAAATTTTATAGCATTTTCCAGCAATGGTTGCAATAACAAAGCAGGTAATTGGCAGGATAACGTATCTTCCGGAATATCGAGCACAGGGGTAAGGCGATGTCCAAAACGGATTTTTTCAATACTCAAATACAACTGAATTTGTTTCAACTCTTCATTCAGGCTTAACAAGGGTTTTTGCTCCTTCCGCAATGTGCCACGTAAGAAATCGGCTAACTGAATCACCATTTCGCGTGCTTGTTCGGGATGCTTACCAATCAACGCATAAACTGAATTTAAGCAATTAAATAAAAAATGAGGCTGCAGCTGTTGTTCCAGTTTATACAATTCTGCGTCGCGTGCCAGTTTTTGGATTTCTTCTTCCCGCATGCGGTGAGCCTGTTCATCCATACGCCTGGCGTGCTGCATGCTTAACATGGATACACTGAAGCTGAACACCAGCATAAAACCAAACCGCACTGGCTCACTCTGATGCAACCAGGTAGCTGGTAAAAGATCAGGCATGATGAATCGCAACAACCATTCATCTGTGATGGTAAACAGCGCAGCTGTGATACAAACTGCACCGCAGATGATGAAAAAATGAAAGCTTTGCGGATAAAAGAAAAACAAAATGCGTGACAGAAAAAGCAACATCAAAAATGCCAGCAGATGCGAAATCACACTATCTGTAAATGCCTGCTGAACCGATAAATCATAATAACGGGTCAACATCCATCCACAAAGCAATGCCCATATCATCCAGCCTATAAAAATATATACAAAGAGCGGCAATGCCGATTTCCGTTGCTGTGACGTGTGGGTAAACAGATGACCAAGCATGCCCATACGGCATCATATTTCTTCATCCTGAATAAGGATATCTAAATCAATAGAAGTGGATTTGTGTTTTAACAATTTCAGATAGCTATCCGGGAAATCGGGTTCTTCAATATGCGAATATAATTCCATGCCGTCTTCAATTTCTTCGACCGGATAGAGCTCACTCACATCCAGAAATTGCCAACGTACGATCTGGTGATGAATATTTTCAAATTCCTGCTCTTCAGATTTACCTATCTGACGAGCTTTGCGGCAGGCCTCATGCTGATGGCTTGCTGCAATCAAACGAAGTTGTTCTTCAAATTGTGCTTTATGCTGACCATCGCCTATCACAATTTGATAAACCAATTTAGCAATAAACCATTTCATGGGAAAATATTTTAAACGACAAACAAGTGGAATGAAACAATTGACATCATCATGTAGGAAAACTTCTGATCTCCACCCCACCCATCACCACTGCACCGGTGAGTGTCAGGGTTTTGTTGGGATCTGGCATGATGCCTGCCACTTCCCGCCTGTCGTCCACGCCCCCCATCACGTTGGTCATATTCACCCGCACGTCCCAACTGGTAGGCACAAACAAACGCAAGCCTCCAAATACCACCGAAGCATCAATAATGGCATTGCCCTGCACATCAGCCTGTGTAAGATCAATTTCCACACCCCCAAAACAACTGACGACATCGCCTCCTTTGAAATGCTTGGAAATAATTTTTCTGCGTATGCCACAAAACACAGCCGTTGTATCAAACCAATCTGTGGCTTCACCCGATGAGCTGTTTGGTTGCTGGGTTGCAGATGAATGATACCAGCCATATCGGTTCTTACAATGATCCCGATAACAAAATCTTTTCCTGCTGCGGGGTCTGAAAATCAAAATCAAACCAATCAACATAATCACCACCGGCCAGATATATGGGTATATCTCAACCGGTAAATCCAAAATGTCTCTGGCCAGAAATATGCCACCCGTCAACAAAAAAATAATACCCAAACCGCTATGGCAACGACTGCTCAGCAAAAACACAATACCCAGGATCACCAAATACATGGGCCAGCTCAATATCCAGGCAGGTATGGGCAGATGCAACTGCTGCAGCAGCAAGAACATGCCTGTAACGAAGATAATCAACCCACCCCGGCGCCGGCGGATGTGATGATATTTTTCCCAGTCCTGCATTGATTCCGGAGATTCCGGCTTATTACCTGAATAGGATGATGATGAATTTTCCATGTGTGGAATTTTCTGCAAACCTACCAGAAACAACCTCATCCTGTATGTTGTTTTCGGTTAATGGTAAGACTCCGTCGGTAAATGAACCGAGCGGTAAGCAGATATAACCGGGAGAAGTACAATAAATTCAGGGATTGCACGTATCTTCGCACTTGCCTGTCATAAGACAGGTTGCCAGCATGGAGGGATGCCAGAGCGGTCGAATGGGACGGTCTCGAAAACCGTTGTCTGCCTTCCGGTGGACCGAGGGTTCGAATCCCTCTCCCTCCGCGTGTTTTTTTTACCTCCTTTTCTTCATCTGCACTTCAACTTGAAACATCGCATTTTTATTTTTGTAACAGACACATACATGTTTTTACCTGCCTGATGTATTTTAGACAAAACATTTGCCATGCCTGTGATTGATGCTCATCAACATTTTTGGATCTATGATCCGATCAAAGATGCGTGGATTACAGATGAAATGCAAATTTTAAAACAGAATTACTTACCCGATGATTTGCATAAGGAACTGAAACAGGCGGGTGTGGATGGAACGGTGGTCGTACAGGCCAGTACCCGTGACCAAGAAAACACATTTCTGATTCAACTGGCACAGGCACATCCGTTTATTCAAGGTGTAGTAGGATGGGTTGATCCATGCAGCCATCTATTAGAAGAACAATTGCAAATTTACCAGCAAATACCCATTGTAAAAGGCTTTCGCCATATTGTGCAAAGTGAACCGGATGACTATTTACTGCGAAAACAAGTGCAGCTGGGCATAGCAATGATAGGAAGATATGGTTTTACCTACGACATATTGATTTATCCTCGCCAGCTTGCAGCTGCATTGCAACTGGTGGAAAGCCTGCCGGAACAGCCACTGGTGGTTGATCACCTGGCCAAACCCTTGATTCGGAATAAACAAATGGAACCCTGGGCTAGTCAGATAAAAATGCTTGCGCAAGCTTCCCATGTGTACTGCAAGCTTTCAGGATGGGCTACCGAGGCCGATTGGCAGCAGTGGACACCGGAAGATGTATATCCCTATTTCGATGTGATCTTTGATGCTTTTGGTTCAACACGCATTTTATTCGGGTCCGACTGGCCAGTGTGCCTGCTGGCTGCAAGTTATAGTCAAATCAAACAAACCGTTGAGCAATATCTGCTTCGATATTATTCAGAAGCCATTCCCGCTGTGATGGGGCAGAATGCAATCCGATTTTACCGTTTACCGGTATCATCCTGATGTGCAGCGTTGAGCCATTCGGTTAATTTTTGGGCCAATGCCATTACTTCCTGTTCGGTATTGAAGCTGTGCAATACGATGCGCAGGCGCTCCTCTCCTGCCGGCACGGTGGGATGCAAAATGGGGCGTACATCAAATCCGGCGGCTTGCAAATGCTGTGCACAGGCTTTTACCCTTGCATTGCCGGGGATGCGCACAACCTGAATGGGTGAAATACTCTGGCTATGCGCCTGCATGTGCTGTTGCCAGCACGCCGCCAGATACTGTAGATAACGGCGCTGGTTGTGCATTTCAGGGATTTGCTGATAAGCCAGATAAACAGCTGCCAGCGATGCAGGCGGTAATGCAGTGGAATAAATAAGCGGTCGTGCCGTATTGATCAGATACTGCCGCAACAGTTCGCTGCCTAAAATCGCGGCTCCATGGGCACCCAGCGCCTTGCCGAAAGTAACTACCCGGGCAAAACACTTTTCCGTTACACCCATGGATTGTACCAAACCCTCTCCCTTCGGGCCTATCACCCCCACGGCATGGGCTTCATCTATCAGTAAAGCCGCTTCATATTGTTCACAGATGGATGTAAGCTGCACCAGATCGGGCTGATCACCGTCCATGGAATATATGGACTCTGCCACTACAAATATGCGCTGGTGCGGATGATGTGCGCGCTCTTTCCGCAGAAGCTCTTCCAGCTGATGCAGATCGTTGTGTGTAAAAGCCCGATGGCGGGCAAAACTCATGCGCAATCCATCGCGCAGGGATGCGTGGATGAATTGATCATACAATACCAGATCGCCTCGCTGGGGAATGGCCGACATCAGCGCCAGATTGGCCATATAACCGGAAGAAAAAATCAAAGCTGCTGGTGCCTGATGAAACTGCGCTATGTACTGTTCCACTTCATCCAGCAAAGCATACGCACCGGATAGCAGGCGTGAGCCTGTGCTGCCATGGCCCAGATGATGGGCTGCAATCCACTCGGTGATGTGTAGCTGGAAAACCTTGTCGCGCGCCAGTCCCAGATAATCATTGGAACAAAAATCAATGCCCTGTGCCAGGCGAAGTTCTCGATAAGCCTGTTGCGCTTTTTTCTCGGCCAGAAACCGTTGCAGATAGGCTGTGTACATACATGAAAAACCTTGCCCAGCATATGCTGGGGGAAAGAGTAGAATCGCACTCCGGTGCTGATCAGGCTTTCTTTTTGGTGCTTTTCGGAGCGATGACGGCATGCATGCGTCTGCCTTCCAGCTTGGGCATGCCTTCCAGCACACCCACTTCAGCCAGCCGTTCGGCCAGTTTTAGCAAAATCAGCTCTCCACGCTCCTTGAACATGATAGCCCGGCCTTTAAATTGCACATAAGCCTTCACCTTATTGCCTTCCTTCAAAAATTTCTCGGCATGGCGAAGCTTGAATTCAAAATCATGATCGTCCGTATTGGGCGTAAAACGAAGTTCCTTTACTTCACTTTTCGCTGATTTGGCTTTGATTTCCTTTTCTTTCTTGCGGCGCTCGTAGAGAAACTTGTTGTAGTCAATGATTTTGCATACCGGTGGATTGGCATTGGGTGAAATTTCCACCAGATCAAGCCCTTGTTCTTCGGCCATGCGCAGGGCTTCTTCCAGCGGATAAATGCCGGTTTCCACATTATCGCCCACCACTCGCACCTCGCGGGCGCGTATCATGTGGTTAATGCGAAATTCAGATGTGTCTTTCTTTCTGGGAGATGGATGAGATGTATGTTTTTGCATTCAAACAGGAAAATTAATATACAATAACTCGTGTTTTGCTGAATCGATGAATTTGTAAAATATCACTTCAGGCAAATTTGAACAATTCTGTGCAACTATTCAAACCTGTCCCAAATTTATTGCAAAATGCAAGGAAATATCATAGTTCAAAATATTTTTCAGCAATTTCCGTGTTCAATTTGTTGATGACATCGGCTACAGGCAAATTCCCTATGTCACCTTTCATATGTTTGCGCAGGGCGATGTGATGCTGTTGCATTTCTTTTTCACCCACAATCCACATGTAGGGAATTTTCTGCGTTTCGGCATCGCGGATTTTCTTGCCGATTTTTTCATTGCGTTCATCCAATGTGATGCGCAAGCCTGCCTTTTTGCCTTCTGCTACCAGTTCACGGGCATAATCCAGCACCTTGTCGGTGATGGGCAGCACGATAGCCTGCACCGGAGCCAGCCATAGCGGGAAGTTGCCGGCACAGTGTTCAATGAGCAGTGCCACAAACCGCTCCAGCGAACCAAATGGCGCCCGATGAATCATCACCGGCCGGTGCTTTTGATTATCTGCACCCACATATTCCAGTTGAAAACGTTCCGGCAGGTTGTAGTCCACCTGAATGGTACCCAACTGCCATTTTCGGCCCAGCGCATCACGCACCATAAAATCGAGCTTAGGTCCGTAAAAAGCGGCTTCGCCATATTCCACCACAGCGGGCAACTGTTTTTCCTGCACGGCATCCACAATGGCCTGTTCGGCCTGCTGCCAGCTTTCTTCACAGCCAATGTATTTGCTGTGGTCATGCTGATCACGCAAAGATATCTGGGCTACAAAATCTTTAAAATGCAAAGTGTTCAATACCAACAACACCAGGTCAATGACTTTTTCAAATTCTTCCTTCACCTGGTCGGGGCGGCAAAACAGATGCGCATCGTCTTGAGTGAAACCGCGCACCCTTGTAAGTCCATGCAATTCTCCACTTTGTTCATATCGGTACACAGTGCCGAATTCAGCAATCCGGATAGGTAAATCGCGATAGGATCGCGGAGCAGAACGATAGATTTCAATGTGATGGGGACAATTCATGGGTTTGAGCATAAACTCCTCTCCCGGTTGCGGTGTTTTCATCGGTTGAAAGCTGCTTTCCCCATATTTTTCGTAATGGCCCGAAATCACATAAAGTTTTTTATTTGCGATATGCGGAGTAACCACAAATTGATAGCCTTGTGCAACTTGAACTTCGTGCAGAAAAGCCTGCAGCTGCTCACGAATGATGGTGCCTTTGGGCAGCCACAGCGGCAATCCCATGCCCACCTGTTCCGAAAAGGTAAACAACTCCAGCTCTTTGCCCAATTTGCGGTGGTCGCGTTTTTTGGCTTCCTCCAGCCATTGCAGGTAAGCATCTAATTCTTTTTGCGAAGGGAAGCTGATGCCATAAATCCGCGTTAGCATGGGATTATGTTCGTCCCCCCGCCAGTAAGCACCTGCTATATTGGTGAGTTTTACGGCTTTGATGAAACCGGTATGCGGAATATGCGGACCCCGGCACAGGTCTGTAAAATTGCCCTGGGTATAAAAGGTGATTTGTCCATCGGGCAAATCTTCCAGCAATTCCAGTTTGTATGGATCGCCTTTTTCTTTGAAATAAGCAATGGCCTCGGCTTTGGCCACGGGTTTGCGAACATAGCTGGCCTTGCGTTGTGCGAGTTCGGTCATCTTTTGTTCCAGCGCGCGGATATCGGCTTCCGTAAGCTGCCTGCCTCCCAGATCCACATCATAATAAAAACCTTGTTCAATAGCCGGTCCTACGCCAAATTTAACACCCGGAAACAGGGTTTCCAGTGCTTCCGCCATCAAGTGTGCCGAAGAATGCCAGAAAGTTGCCTTACCCTCCGGATCCCGCCAGGTGAGCAAGCGAATCTGTGCATCCTGTTCAATGGGCCTGGTAGCATCCCATACTTCGTCATTCACTTTCACGGCCAACACTTCGCGGGCCAATCCTTCGCTGATGGAGCGGGCAATATCCAGGCCGGTTACTCCTGCCGGATAACTGCGCACCGATCCGTCGGGAAACGTAATTTGAATGGTATTTGCACTCATGAGCTTTTGCAATACAGCCCGCAAATTTAGCTGAAAAACTACATTGCATTGGAAATAAAAAAGCGGCACAAGCTGGCTGTGCCGCTTCCGGTTAGGTTCATGCCCCTGAAGATTATCTCAGGAAAAGCAATTCGCGGTATTTGGGCAGAGGCCAGTATTGGTCATCCACCAAAAACTCGAGCTTATCAGCATGATAGCGAATGGTATCGAAATAGCTCTTGATGCGATCACAATAGGCCACGGCCTTTTCATACGTATCGGTCATCTTGTTGACTTTTTTCCTTTCTTCAATCATGGCTTCCACCTGCTGACCGATTACATTGATGTGTTCCGAGATTTTCTTCAGGATGTTGAACTGCGTCTGATAAGCCGATGGATCAAGGCCTGCGGCTTTCAGTCCCTGGATATTCTGAATCAGCTCATTCTGATATCGAATGGCAGCCGGTAAAATGTAATTGGTGCAAAGATCACCAATAACGCGGGCTTCAATCTGTACTTTCTTGATATAATCTTCCAGCAGGATTTCATGACGGGCATGGATTTCTTTTTCCGTGAAAACGCCCGATTGAATAAATACCTGCTTACCTTTTTCGCTCACCAGGGCATTCAATGCCTGTGGGGTGGTTTTGATGTTGGGCAATCCGCGACGTTCGGCTTCTTTCTGCCATTCTTCGCTGTAATTATCGCCTTCAAACAGGATGCGCTTGGAATCAATGATGTATTGGCGAAGTACCTGCAGGATGGCAATATCCTTTTTTTCGCCTTTGTCAATCAATGCATCCACATCCTGTTTAAACTGAGTGAGTGTATGTGCTACAATGGTGTTCAGCGTGGTCATGGCCGAAGAGCAATTGGCCGAAGAACCAACGGCACGGAATTCAAACTTATTGCCTGTGAATGCGAAGGGAGAAGTCCGGTTCCGGTCCGTATTGTCGAGCAACAGATCCGGGATATGCCGATGCAGATCCAGTTTCAAGATAGCTTCATCCTGCTCATCGAATTTATTATCCACACGCGTTTCAATCTCATGCAACACATCGGTCAGATAATGCCCGATGAACACGGAGATGATGGCAGGAGGTGCTTCGTTGGCTCCCAGTCTGAAATCATTGCCCGGAGAGGCAATGGCAGCCCGCAGCAAGTCGGCATGGTCATGTACGGCTTTAATGGTATTGATGAAGAATGTGAGGAAAAGCAAATTGGTTTTGGGGGTTTTCCCGGGCGAGAGCAGGTTGATACCTGTATCGGTAGCCATGCTCCAGTTGTTATGTTTACCGCTACCGTTGATTCCTGCAAATGGCTTTTCGTGCAACAACACCTTAAGTTTATGTCGCTTGGCCACCTTTTGCATCAGATCCATGATCAGCAGGTTGTGGTCAACGGCAATGTTCACCTCTTCAAACACAGGCGCACACTCAAACTGGGAAGGTGCCACTTCATTGTGCCGGGTACGTAAGGGAATGCCCAGCTTATAGGCTTCTTCTTCAAAATCGCGCATAAAAGCATATACCCGTTCGGGGATGGAACCAAAATAATGGTCTTCCAGCTGCTGCCCTTTAGCAGGCGCATGGCCCACCACGGTGCGGCCGCACATCACCAAGTCAGGCCGTGCATTGGCCAGGGCTTCATCTACCACGAAATATTCCTGCTCCCAGCCCAGCGTGGAATACACATGGGTTACGTTGCGATCAAAATAATTGCAAACTTCAGTAGCTGCTTTATCGAGGGCGGCAATAGATTTCAACAACGGCCCTTTATAATCGAGTGCTTCGCCGTTATACGATACAAAAACCGTGGGAATGCATAAGGTTTTACCGGCACCCATGTCCATGATAAAAGCCGGTGATGAGGGATCCCATGCCGTATAGCCGCGTGCTTCAAAAGTAGCGCGCAACCCCCCGCTGGGAAAGCTCGATGCATCGGGTTCCTGTTGCACCAAAGCATCCCCGTCGAATGTTTCAATGGGTGTACCATCACCCTTAATGGTAAAGAAAGAATCGTGTTTTTCGGCGGTAGCGCCTGTCAGGGGTTGAAACCAATGGGTGAAATGGGTTACACCCTGCTTCATGGCCCATTCTTTCATGCCGGCAGCAATCTGGTCCGCAATCTTGCGTTCGATTTTGGTACCGGTCTTGATAGACATCTGCAGGCTTTTGTAGGCCTCATCGCTGAGATGCTCACGCATCACCTTACCGGTAAAAACACGGCTGGCAAACAATTCCGAAATACGCTTGCCGGACAGACCATTTTTTTGTATCGGCGCATTGATCAACGCCTGTAATGCATTTAAACGTAAGTTTTGCATCGCGTAAAATTTTTCACAAAGGAAATTGTTTTTATCGAAATATCAAATTTTTTTGACCCAAAAAACAAAAAAATAGAGATTTTTTGGCAGAAAAATGGGATTATACGATTCTAAAATTCAATTTTTAAAGCAAATTTTCGATGAAAAATCAGATTTTATTTTTTTTAAAGTATCTTTTTGAAAGGGCTTGAATCCCTGGAGCCGAAAGAAAAAATTCTGCAAGCGCCCGATAACGAACCATCGCGCCGGCAATACACACTGTATAGCCAATCAGCAAAAGATAAATTACTGCAAGCCAGCAGGTGAAAAGCAGCCAGGGATGAGCCCGGGGCCACGTGCGACCATATCTCCACACGCCCACAATCACCAACGCCAGAAAAAGCAGGTTATTGGCCTGCACGGCTATTTGCAACGTGGGATGCAAAGGCGAAGGATTGGGTAAAGCGAGCACCCGCCACCATGCATGTGGCAGCGCTTTCAATACTGATATGCCATTGGACATAAGCGGAATGGGTGCCAAAACGGAATGAGCCCCCAGTTCAACTCCTACCCTGTAAAAGGCTTGCTGCCGCTCCACCACAACCTGCAACGGATGAAGCCGAAATGCCCAGATGAACACGAAACCAATCACGAGCCAGCCAGCCAAACAACATGCAAACAGCCTCCCGCTGGTAAACCGTTGCCAACGATAAGGCCATTTGTTTTTGAGGTAAATGCTGCACACCCAGGCAAGCCAGGCAGGCAATACCACCAACAGCAAAAAATTTTTCAACAGCAAAATGCCTGTCAAACTCAGCAGAATCCAGATCCCATCTGATAAACGGAAGGTAGTTTTTACCGAAGAAGTAAAACCTTTCTCCAACAGCTGATGGGTGTGATAGCCCAGCAGGCTCAGGCACAGGAACAAAAGCGCATCTTTATGCATCCCGCTGAACCAGAACCATACTCCGGGGAGATGAAACCAAAGCAACGATGCCCGTGCCGACATGCCAGTGGTCACGCGATAAAGCTGCATATAGCGCAACCATCCGGGAAAAGTAAGTACACTAAAAAAAATACAATTCACGTAATACGATGAACCGGAAAAAACATTGAAAAGCATCTGCAAAAGCATCATTACATAATTGCCGCTGCTTTGCCAGAAGGTATGATACACACCGAAAAAATCGTGAAACAGCAAATAATCCAGCCGCATACGGATATACTGCGAAAGGTCCTGGGAATCGCGATGCCACCAATTCACCAGCTCTACGGCTCGATTAAAATACCTCCAGGAGTCGTTGAATCCTGTGTAATATCGTTCGTGGATCCATCCATACACCCAGGCCATGGCTACCCGGGAAAGAAAAAGCAAAATCAAGCTACCGGTTGCCATACCTGCAGGACGAAGTCGCTTCCAGCCACTCATCCACACACATGCCAGTACAAGGTAAATCAAACCCAATCCGAGAGTCCATAACATATTGCCATGCGAACTTTAAGAATAACCAAGGTAAGTTTATTCTCTTATTTTTGCGCAGGCGATTGCCAGGCTTTTTATTTATCTGAAATGTTATTATGCAGGAAATTACCGTTGAGACCGCTATTCAATTGGGATTAACAGCCGAAGAGTTTGCCCGTATCGAGCAGCTGCTGGGTCGCAAGCCCAATTTCACCGAGCTAAGCATGTTTTCCGTGATGTGGAGTGAACATTGCAGCTATAAAAATTCCATTCGTTGGCTGAAGACCCTTCCGCGCGAGGGCAAGCAGCTACTGGCAAAAGCCGGTGAAGAGAATGCAGGCCTGGTTGATATCGGCGAAGGCTATGCCTGTGTTTTTAAAATTGAATCCCACAATCATCCTTCTGCCATTGAGCCTTTTCAGGGGGCTGCCACTGGTGTGGGCGGTATTCACCGCGATATTTTTACCATGGGAGCCCGGCCCATCGCTGCATTGAATTCCCTTCGCTTTGGTGAAATCACAGAAGCCAAAACGCGCCACTTGCTGCGAGGCGTGGTGGCTGGTATCGGGCATTATGGCAATTGCCTGGGTGTGGCTACCGTGGGCGGAGAAGTGTATTTCGATGCCTGCTACCATACCAATCCGCTTGTGAATGCGATGAGCGTAGGTTTGGTGAAAATCGGATGCACGGTTTCGGCCATTGCTACCGGCGAAGGGAATCCCGTGATGATCGTAGGCTCCGAAACCGGCAAGGATGGCATCGGAGGAGCAGCATTTGCTTCAGCCAATATTACCGAGGATAGCGTGGAAGACCTTCCAGCCGTGCAGGTGGGCGATCCTTTCCAGGAAAAAAAATTACTCGAAGCCTGTCTGGAAGCCGTAGCCACGGGAGCGTTAATCGGCATGCAGGACATGGGGGCTGCCGGTATTACCTGTTCCACATCTGAAATGAGTGCCAAAGGCAATCACGGCATGCGCATTGATCTTTCGCGGGTACCCACCCGGCAGCCAGGCATGAAAGCCTGGGAAATTCTGATCAGCGAAAGCCAGGAACGCATGCTCATTGTCGTGAAAAAAGGACGAGAAGAGGAAGTAAGGAAAATCTTTGAAAAATGGGACCTGCATTGTGTGCAGATCGGTGAAGTAACCCGGGAGCCTCAGCTGCAATTTTATTTTCAGGGGAAGCTGGAAGCCTCTGTCCCGGCCGATAGCCTTGTTGTGGGCGGAGGGGCTCCAGTCTATGAACGCGAATATCGTAGGCCTTCCTATCTGGATGCCTGCCAGGCCTTTGATATCAATAGCCTGGCCGAACCTTCATCGCAGGAGCTTCTGGAGCTGGCCAGGACCTTAACCGGCTTGCCCACCCTTGCATCCAAAAAATGGATTTACGAGCAATACGATCGGCTGGTAGGCACAGCCAATATTTCAGCCTATGCTCCCACGGATGCCGCTCTGGTATGGGCCAAACCCACTTCCAAAGTACTGGCGCTCACCACGGATTGTAACAGTCTTTACGTTTTTGCCGACCCCTGCAAAGGCACTCAAATTGCCGTAGCCGAAGCTGCCCGAAATATCGTCTGCAGCGGCGGGAAACCACTTGCCATCACGAATTGCCTGAATTTTGGCAATCCTTATGACCCGGAAGTGTATTATCAGTTTGTACAGGCCATTCAGGGCATGCGCATAGCCTGCGAAGCCTTTCAAACCCCGGTCACAGGCGGCAACGTAAGCTTTTACAATCAATCGCCCGATGGCCCCATATACCCCACTCCTGTGATTGGCATGCTGGGTTTGCTGGAATCGCGCGATGATATCATGACCCTGCATTTCAAGCAGCCGGGTGACCGAATTTATTTGCTGGGACAATCCAGAAATGATGTGGGCTGCTCGGCTTATGTATATGCCCTGAAAAAAATCCGCTACAGCAACTGTCCGTTCTTCGATCTGCAGGAAGAGCTACAGCTGCAGCAGCTTTTGCAGCAGCTGATACAAGCCCGGCTGATTCGCTCCGCCCATGATGTGAGCGAAGGCGGCTTGTGGATAGCCTTGCTGGAGTCGGCCATGGCCGCCCGTTTAGGTATGCAGGTACAATCCGACCCGGCCTTCCGCAAAGATGCCTTCTGGTTTGGAGAATCTCAAAGCCGTGTGGTAGTCAGTGTATCAGCCGATAAGGAAAAGAATTTTCTACAAGCCGTACAACATTTTCCACATCGCCTGCTGGGTGAAGTGCGCGCCGATCAGCAACTATGGGTAGATGGCCAATGCTGGGGTGAATTGTTGGCTTGGACAAAAGCATACGAAGATACCATTGCCCGTTATATGGAAACAGATACAGCCGATATCCATTCATTTTTTTAAACACATAAAATTTCGTTGCGCATGTCAGCAGATGCTAGGCAAACATCTCATTCATCGAACTGGGTTCCCGACCGCAAGGATACCATCCTGGTTACAGGCGCTGCAGGCTTTATTGGAAGCTGTCTGGTAAAATATTTAAATGAGCAGGGATATGAACGTTTAATTCTGAGTGATGATTTTTCCAGACCGGATAAACTGAAAAACCTCGAACGCAAGCAATATCTTCAACGCATTGACCGGGAACAGCTGCTTGACTGGCTTGCACATGAAGGCTGGGATCATTCCATCCGTTTTATCTTCCATATCGGTGCAAGAACCGATACCACGGAATTCAACCGCCAGATCTTTGACCGGCTCAATGTGCAGTATTCCCAGCAACTTTGGAACTACGCCGTAAAGCGACAAATTCCTTTTCTGTACGCTTCTTCGGCCGCCACATACGGAGATGGCAGCCAAGGTTATGATGACGATCATGCACGCATTCCAGAGCTCAAACCATTGAACCCCTACGGCTGGTCAAAACAACAATTTGATCTCTGGGTATTATCGCAAGAACAAACACCCCCTTTTTGGTATGGGTTAAAATTCTTTAATGTGTATGGACCCAACGAATACCACAAAGGCCGTATGGCCAGCGTTATCTGGCATGCATACCGGCAAATTCAGGAAACCGGCATCGTACGCCTCTTTCAATCTCATCGGCCTGAATATCGGGATGGAGAGCAATTACGCGATTTTATTTACGTAAAAGACATCTTGAAAATCTGTTTCTGGTGCATGCAACACCTTCCTCCATCGGGCATCTACAATGCTGGTACAGGTAAAGCCCGCACTTTTTACGATCTGGTGAAAGCTACATTTGCGGCTGTGAATAAGCCTCTGCAGGTGCAATACATTCCAATTCCGGAAGATATCCGCAATACCTATCAGTATTTCACCGAAGCCCGCATGGAAAAACTGCGTAAAGCAGGATACACGGATCCGTTTTCTTCTCTGGAAGATGGCATTGCAGATTACGTACAACAATATCTGCTAACCCATCAATATTATTAATCGTTCAAAATCGTATGCGTGCTCTAAATCAATGGCATATTCCCCAACATGCACAGATAAAACGTTTGGCTGATTTACTCATGGCGCGAACGTTCCACATCTTTTACCTTCACGGCAAACAACAACACGATTACCAGGATCAACACCACAAACAAATAGCTTAAGAAAAACACAGCATTCTTTTGAAAAGAAAGCGGCATATAATTCGGTTCCAATACAGCCGGTGCTGAAATGGTGGGTTGACTGGCAGCTGGAGCGGCTTGAGCATTTGCATCAATGTAAGCCAGAATATCCTGAACATCCTGTTGATTCAGGGACGGATGATCGGGCATGATGATATGAAATTCGTTGTACAACGCCACTGCAGCCGTATCGCCTGCATCGATCATGGCTTTGGGTGAGCGAACGAACTTCACGATCCAGTCGAGGCTCCGTCGCTGATCCACACCCGCCAGCGCAGGTCCCACAGCCCGTTGATTGATGTTGTGGCATGAATTACACGCCTGCTGTTCAAACAATTGCTTGCCCCGATCCGCATTACCACGCACAGCTGCAGAATCAGCTGCCATCGCATGAAAAGCCATGCATAACCCCAAAATAACAAGCATGTCCTTGTACACAAACTTACTCATGTTCCAGTTTTTTGATATCCTGTGTTAATAAATCCATTTCACGTTTTACAATACCGCTGTAATAACCACGAATGCGGCCATCTGGATCTACCAGCATGATCTTATCGGTATGAATGAAATCAGGAATATTGCCATCACCCGAAGAGGCACTCACATGAAAACCCACTACAGCTGCCCGGTAAATATGTCCCTTATCGCCTGTGAGTAAAGCCCAGTGCCGAGTGGGCAAATTCAGAGACGAAGCATAATGTTGCAGTTGTTCCGGTGTATCATATTCCGGATCTACTGACAGCGAGATAAACTGCACGCGGTCATCAGCTTTGAATTGCTCCACCACCTCGGCCAGATCGTGCATCATACGCGGACATACATTCGGACAACGGGTGAAGAAAAAATTCACCACCAGTACTTTATCCGGAAAACTTTTCAAACTCACAGGCTGCCGCTGCTGATCCACAAACACATAATGGCTTACAAACTGTGTATCAACTGAAGACGTGTTCCACTCTTCCAGCTGACCATACACGGGTAAAGTTTCCCGATGTTGTACGACAGCATAAATCATTCCTGAAACAAGGATAATAGCTATAGGCCAGGCCATCAGCACCCATTTCCAACGGTGCATGTGTTTATTTGACTGATGCATAACAGATGCCGGTTTTACAAGCCAGGTACGGGACTGCCAGGTAGATGCGGAGGAGCGCCCGGGCCTGCAAATCGAAATACATCCAGAATAGCTGGTATGTAAGCAATCAGGATAATCAGTATCATTAAAATCACCCAGGGACGCAGATCGTTAAATAGCGGAATAATTTTTTCATCATGCAACGCCTCACTCACCGGAAATTCCAGCTGATCGGCCTGTTGGGTTTGTTTACGGAAAAATGTTCCAAAAAACACGATGAAGAAAAATACTGCCGCCAAAAACATAATGAAACCGCCACACAGGGTGAGCAATGTATCAGGCACCCATTGCGGATGAAACAAATCGCTTTTCGGATTCAAATAGCTTAAGCCCAGATTTGTACGCCGTGGCTCACCCTGTAAGCCTCCCCACATCAAACCAGCAGAAAAAATAAACACCCCAATCATCCACAAATAAGGTACAATTGTATTCAAAGCCGGTGCAAATATTTTCTTTCCCTTTAACTGACTTACCAGATGCACACTCATACCCAACATAGCCAGAATTACCGGCCCGGCTACCGTCATGTGAAAATGGCCAGGCAGAAAAGCTGTATTGTGTACAACCGCATTCAGTTCATACGAAGCATTGACAATACCTGTAAATCCTCCAAAAATGAATAGAATCAATCCACAAATGAAATAGGAAAACAAATACCGGCTGCTGTCGAAAAATGGCAGGCGCCCTATCCATCCAAACAAACCTTTACCTCCATTTTTACGCCCCGCATATTCCAAAGTTGCAAACATGGTGAATGCGGTTAAAAAGCTGGGAAGTGCTACACCAAAGGTGAGCAACGATTGAGTGAGTTTGGTATTGGGTTCAATGCTGGGATCACTAAACTGATGATGCACGCCCACCGGGATGGAAAAAATCAGAAAGATGGCAAACGTAATACGCCCCACCAGATCGGAATATAGCTTGCCTCCAGCCAGTTTGGGCAAAAAGGAATAATACATCACATAAGCTGGTAATAGCCAGAAATACACCAATGCATGGCCAAAGAACCAGAACAGCGTACGCGCCAATGCCACATTCACTGTAGCTTTCCAGCCCAGCGACCAGGGCAACAGCATAAACAATACTTCATAGGCAACAGATAGTGTACATGTAAACCAAATGATGAAATTGATGACAGTACCCCACACAGCCAATGGTACCTTTTCGCCAACATGGCTGGCTCTCCAGCTCTTGAGCAATCCAATCCAATCAAACAACGGAATCCACGATCCCACAATCATCACAGCTAAACCGAGATAAAAAAGTGGATGAGCTTTCAAAGGCGGATAAAACGTGTACAACACATCAGCCTTACCCGCAAACATGGCCCAGGACGCCATGGCTGTTCCTGCAATCATCAGCCACATGGAAATTTTTGTAGGCTGTTTACGTGGCTCCACTTTCAGAAAATAAGCTACGGTGGCATGTCCAAATGCTACTGCAAAAAATGTAGTAAGCACCAGAGCATTGATAACTCCATGCAACGTAAGCCCCTGATAATAATCGAGCCCCGCAAACGAAGACTGGTGGATTAATCCGGCCCGATAAACAGTTTGCATGAGTCCATGGTAAATCCCCACAATCAGTAATGTAATAGGGATAAACAGTTCGGTAAGTATCACATTGCGTAACCAGCGACTGATTTTCATATCATGTACATTTGAATGATAAAATATTATTGCTGATTGGAAGGAAAACCAACGATAATCCGGGCTTCCATATTCTGATGCCCTACTCCGCAATATTCATGGCAGAAAATTTTATACACACCGGCCGTGTTAAATTTGGCCGTACGTTTGGTAACATTGCCATATTCAGCCATCATGTTCACATCTTTTCCATCAATATAAAAACCATGCACGACATCCTTTGAAGTCAGATAAAAATCAACCGTGCTGCCCACCGGAATGCGAATTTCATCGGGCTGAAACCCCCACATCTGCGCCACCATATACACCTCATACGTGCTGTCATCAATCTTATCCACTCTTGGTGTCAGATAACTTTTGTCGAAATTCACGCACTGGGGCACATCACTGCGCCGGGCTCCCACCACATACAACATGGAAAAAATAAAAATCGTCATCACTACCATTGCCGTGAGCAAGGCCCGAAATTCATACTTGTCGAGTTCTACACCTAAGAATTGCATAGTTGTTTGATTTTGGATACGTATGAAATTAAATGCGATGCAGCATGATGGAATACACCGTAAACCAAATAGCCACTCCCAGCAATATGAACAAGATAAAGCAAACAATGGCGCCGTAGGGAATAAATTTTTCTTCTTTTTCAGGATGTTGTTCCATAAATCATGGTTATTTTAATATCTGATGATGTTGTGTGTTGTTGGCACAAAATTGAAAATCTGATACCAGCTGAAAGATGATTTTCATCACCTTTCCGGGGTGATTTTTATCACCTTTTCAATAAGAAAATTACTTTTGATTTACAAAAATGTCAAGCTTTATCTACTGATTAACGATTGTTTATGTTTGAGTTTAAGCCCTGGCAGCTCATCTTTTTCAGCCTGGTATTGCTGATCACCAGCAGCCTGTTAATGATCTGGCAACCCGGTTACCATTTTTTTGTAGGTGGTTTGATGACGGCTATCCTGGTTTCCCTGTTCATCCGGCAAAATGATATGACCTATTTCACTACCGCCTGGAGCCTTATACTGATTGTGGGCATCAGCATCGCCGGGTTGCTGTATAAACAAATGAATACAGAAAAGATTCTGCAACATGCATTTTCTTTCCTGCTGGTATTGGGAACAGGCATGTTTACCTTGTATGTAAAAAGTCTGTATCAAAAACTTTATGCAGAAGAAGAACAACTGAACGCTCTTTTTCAGCATGCCACAGAAGGCATTATCCTGACAGATGAACAAGGGTTTATTGTATTAGCCAATCCGGCTGCCGAACGCATATTTGGATATGCAAGCAAAGAATTGCAAGGCTTGCATATTGAACAACTGGTTCCTCATCGTTTTAATGAAATGCATACAAGGCATCGCCAACAATTTTATCAGCATCCCGCCCATCGACGCATGGGTGCAGGTAGAGATCTGTATGGAAGAAAAAAAGACGGACAAGAATTTCCGGTGGAAGTAAGCCTGAGCTTTTTTTATCAACACAAAAAATTTTATGTGATTGCCTTTGTGGTGGATATTACCCTGCGCAAACAAGCCGAACAACATTTGCTGCAGCAAAAAGAAGCTCTTGAAAAATTAACCGACGACATGCGTCGCATGAATCAGCACCTGGAAGAGGAAGTACAACGACGTACCCATCATCTACAGCAAGCCCTCCTGCAACTGGAACATTCGCGCAGGGAACTACAGGAAGCCTTAGAAAAAGAAAAGGAACTCAGCGAAATCAAATCGCGTTTTGTATCCATGGCATCCCATGAATTCCGAACACCGCTCAGCACCATTTTATCATCTGCATCGCTGATCCAGCGCTACCCGCAGGCCGAACAACAACAGCTGCGCGAAAAGCATGTGCAGCGCATCAAAGATGCCGTGGCTCATATGAACAACCTGCTGGAAGATTTCCTCTCGCTGGGTAAACTGGAAGAAGGAAAAGTGGAAGTGAGGAAAGAATATTTTTCCTTGCACGAACTGATAGATGAAGTGAAAGAAGAACTGCAACCGCTGCTGAAACCCGGCCAACATCTGCATTGCGAATACACGGGAAAAGATCAGGTTTTTACCGACAAACAAATGCTGAAGGCCATGCTCATGAACCTGCTAACCAATGCCAGCAAATTTTCCGGTGAAAACAAACCCATCATGCTGCAGCTGGACTGCAGCTCAGAAACCCTGCGTGCTTGTGTGAAAGATGAAGGCATGGGGATTCCAGAAAATGAACAACATCATCTGTTTTCCAGCTTTTTCCGCGCCAGCAACGTAACCAATATTCAGGGCACAGGCTTAGGATTGCATATTGTAAAACGATACGTGGATTTGCTGAACGGACAAATATCTATCCAAAGCCAGGAAGGTAAAGGAACCGAAGTGCGTTTTTCAATCCCCTTATAAATTTTTTATCTTGCATCCCACATGATTTTATAGCCATGGCAAAAATTCTGGTGGTGGATGATCATCCCGAAATTCTCGACAACATTTCTGAAATATTGAGCCTGGCCGGACATCAGGTAGTTACGGCTACTTCCGGAAAAGAGGCAGTGGAAAAAGCTTTGCAGCAACAACCCGAATTAATTATCTGCGATATCATGATGCCCGACCTCGACGGCTATGGGGTGCTGCATGTGCTGAAAAGAAATCCGCAAACGGCTGTTATTCCTTTTATTTTTCTCACCGCCAAAACAGAACGCTCCGATTTCCGCAAGGGGATGGAATTAGGTGCGGATGATTACATCACCAAGCCGTTTGACGATACGGAATTGCTGGCTGCCGTTGATACCCGGCTCAATAAAGTCAACTGGCTGAAACAATATTATGGCCAAACACAAAGCAGTGTGAGCCATTTTCTGCATGACCTGCAATCGCGCAGTGAAAAGGATATTTTCCCGCCTTCCGCGTGCGAAACAGCTTCTTTTCCCAAACAAAAAATCATCTACCAGGAAGGAGAACGTGCAAAATATTTATACCTGATTCAATCTGGCCGGGTGAAAATTACCCGTTTGCATCCTGACGGTAAAGAATATATTTCAGATATCTTCACGCAGGGTGATTATTTTGGATATGTGGCCCTGATTGAAGATCAGCCTTACCGGGAGACAGCTGTTGCTCTTGAAAATACCGATCTGTTGCTGATACCGAAAGAATATTTTTTGCAACAGATTTTTCAGGATCATCAGGTTACCTTAACCTTTATCAGGCTGCTTTCCCGGACTATTGACCAGAAGGAAGAGCGCCTGCTGCAACTGGCTTACAGCTCGCTGCGGAAAAGAGTAGCAACAGCCCTGGTGGAAATCAGCACACGAAATGCAGCTACCGGTAATGAGCACATTCCCATCACCCGCGAAGAGCTGGCACAGTATATTGGAACTGCCAAGGAATCTACCATTCGCATATTGAGTGATTTCCGCGATGAAGGGCTTATTCAAATTCGTTCCGGCAAAATCTATATTCCCGATTTGAATAAACTGAAGAATTTAAGGTATTAGCAATTGCTTTTGCAGTTGTGCATTCCGGCATCTGCCAAGCAACGGCAACCTCTTTTGCAAAAACTCCCTAAAACTTTTATCAAATGATTGAAACAAGCCGGTTTATAGTCTGGCATCTACCAGATGTCTGTCCAGAAATCCTTTCACATCATATATCACGCCATGCTGTTTTTTGTATTGCAAAATATCCCATTCGCGGAAACATGCATGGGCAACGGCAAGTATAATTCCATCATATTGCTTTAAAGCTTCTCTGGGTTTCAGCTGCAGATGATATTCCTCGGCCACCTGCTCGGGATAAGCCCATGGATCAGTAACATCTACCCGGATACCAAATGATTCCAGTTCTTTGATCACATCCACAACCCGCGTGTTGCGCACATCCGGACAGTTTTCCTTAAACGTAATGCCCATCACCAGTACTTCTGCACCTTTGATTTTGATATCATGATGCACCATGAGCTTCACCACCTGCTGTGCAATATAATATCCCATGCCATCGTTGAGCCGGCGGCCAGCCAGGATAATTTCGGGGTGATAGCCCACCTGCTGGGCTTTTTGAGCCAGATAATACGGATCCACACCAATGCAATGCCCACCCACCAATCCGGGTTTAAAGGGCAAAAAATTCCATTTTGTAGCCGCAGCTTCCAGCACATCCTGGGTATCAATCTGCATGCAATGGAAAATCTTTGCCAGCTCATTTACAAAGGCAATGTTGATATCGCGTTGTGCATTTTCAATCACCTTTGCGGCCTCGGCCACCCGGATAGAAGGTGCTTTGTGTGTACCGGCCTGTATGATGGATGCATACAGCTTATCTACATAATCAGCCACAGCAGGGGTTGATCCTGATGTAACCTTTTTGATCTGCGATACGCGATGTTGCTTATCGCCCGGATTGATGCGTTCGGGAGAATAACCCACGTAGAAATCCTCATTGAAACGCAATCCGGAATGCTGTTCCAGCACGGGCACACAATCTTCTTCCGTGCAACCCGGATATACAGTCGATTCATAAATCACGATATCCTCTGGTTTTAACACCTTCCCCACAGTTGCAGAGGCTGCAAGCAAAAGCCGTAAATCCGGTTTTTTATGTTCATCCACAGGCGTAGGAACCGTGACGATATACACCTGTGCATCTTTCAGGTCTTGCAGATCGGTGGTGCACACCAGTCCGTGCTGACCCGGTTTTTTGCCGGATGCAATCAATTGTGTGAGTATTTCCGGTTCTACTTCGTGGGTATGATCCACTCCCTGTTGCAAGGATGAAATGCGTTGGGGATTGATATCATAGCCAATCACGCGATATTGTTTTGCAAATTCTACTGCCAGTGGCAGGCCCACGTAGCCTAAGCCAATGATTGCAATTTGTTTGGGTGGAAAAGCATGCATATCAACGGTTTATATTCGCACAAATGTAGGGGATCTTGGGAAAATTGCGCTGCCCGCCGAATCTTGCTTTTATTCAAGACAAGGTTAAATATTAAGGCCTGCCGTAAACTGGGATCGGAACAAATTATTCATCATGAGCGACAGATTCAAAACTCCTTCATTACCTCATTCAACGCAGCGGGAATAAACAGCAAATCAAAATGATGCTGATAAATGAGATATTTGTTTTCCCACACCGGATCAAATTTTTCCTTGAAAAAACGCAAGCCGCGATAATGCTGGAAGCGACGTATTTTTTCATAAGCCATTTTGATGGTCAGCTCCTGAATGTTTTTGGGTTCTTCAATACCCGAAAGAGGAGCCATGCCCATGTTGATATACGGAATTTGATGCTGTTGACAATATTCAATCAGCCCCACCATTAGAAAATCCATACAGGTGCTGGGGGTATCTGCTAATTTGCGAATCAAATCGTAGCGCACTTCTCCCGGCCTGTAATCGGGTATCAGGTCCAGAAAAGCCACAATGCGCTGTTCGGCATCCATCAGGGCCAATACCGTGTGCTCCCGGATTTCTTCTTCTAAAAACATACCCTGTGAAAACACCAGCTCTTGTTTATGCAATTTCTGCAACCAGTCGTCCGACACCGCCTTCAGCTGCTGCAAAATATTGCCGGGCACTGGCGGTGAGAATACTTCAATATGATATCCCTTTTTTAACAACGTGTTCCGTGCCGTGCGCAAATTTTGCCTGGCCTTCCCTTCCATACTGAAATGCAAGGCATCTACTATCGCTTCCTGACCAATAAGCAAATATTTTTTTTGCTGTTGCGTGAAAAACGGTAAACGTTCTTCATCTACCCGATAATATACCACCTTCAACCCTTGCTCTTCACAGAACTGCTCAAACTCAGCTATGATGCGCATTTCCACAGCATCGTCCGGCGCACACACGGGTTCTCCAAGTACAATAGCAAAGTCATTTCCCACTTTATAGCTCACCAATCCATGACCATCGGAAGCAAAATAAAATAGCTTATCAGGATAAGTTTTAAAATAATCTATGGCGCTTCTGCCATATTGCTGCACCAGTGCATGTGCCCGCTGTAGATCCGATTCCACCTCTTCCCGCTGAAATACAAACGGCCTTAACAGGCCATACAACAACAATCCAATAGAACCCACGCCCAATGCATTGATCACCCGCAGGAAACCAGAGGCAAACCGAGTGTGTGGCTGCAAATCACCATTCATCAAAAAGAAATACTGCAAGGTATATCGAATGGATTGCCACAAATTCAAATTAATGCCAAATTGTTTTTCATTTAGAAAATAAAATCCCATTACCCCAAAAATCAGGCTGCACACAAGAATCACCAATGCCATGCGCACACCCACCCGCACAATTTTTCGGTTGCTTTTCACCCGATATTCATGGCGCGTAATCCACAATACAATCACACTAAACAGCGCAAACAATGCCTCTTCATAATCAATATCCTTGATGAGATGGGCTACGCAGGAAAGCAAGCCCAGCGTAAACGCGATGATCCAGGCATTGCGCAAGCCACGAAGCAGATATAAGGAAGTAATCAACAACATTAAACCCGTAACAATCACAAAATCATTCGAGGCATGAATGGTACTCAGCGGGATGTATTGACTGATGAGCCGCATGCGCCAGTGTATGGCCGGAGAAAGACCGGAAATCAGGTTAATCAGGCCCAGCAAAAACACCAGAAAAGCTGGGTAAATCCGCAAAAGCAAACTGCCTGGTGTAAACAAAAAGTTGAAAACCCCGCCCAGTACAGGTAGCCAGAATTGAATCAAACGAAACAGAAATACAATGGCAGCCGCTTCTGGTAAGCTAAACTGGCGATGCAGGAACAGCAGAATCATCACCAGCTCCACCAGGCCCATGCCCTTGAGGAAAGGCATGGCCAGAAAAAACAGCATGCCCAATGCATATGCCGAAAACACATCCAGCCAGCTGATGCTTGCCGACCCTGACCCGGTAATGGCCATGATGGCAGCGGCCAACATAAGCAACACCAGCCACTGCGCGATCAGAGAAAAAAGCATTAATGGCTGAATGAGCTGCCGGTTTATCCGATTCCCGGCCAGCTCCTGCAGCGTAATATCCAATTCGGGGAAAAAACGGCTGATGACGGCATATACCCAAACGGGCCGACGCCAGAACAAGAAAAATAATCCCAACAACAGCATGCCCGTACCCACAGCAGGTAGCATCTTTCCATACACCACGAGCTGATGAAGAGCCCACCAGATCAGCGTCGCCAGGCCAATTAGCACGTAGGCCAATGCCTGAAAAAAATAAAACAAATAAGTGGAAAAACGGCTTTTGGTGTGGCTCACATCGGCTTTTGCACGCCAGATGGAGAAAAAACGCTCGGCAATCACATGTTCAGGTGAAAGAAAAATATCGACTACCGAACGCTTCAGAAAGAAGTCGAGCGCCAGCCGCCAGGAAACAGGCGACTGCATTACAGCGAAAGAAAGGCGATAATTGAGGGATTGCAGGAAAACAAAGCCGGTAAAAAGCAGGAGCAGCAAAATCCAGTAAGGCCAGGAGAGCGAACTGATGAGCTCGCGCGCCAACACCATGTCGGCCTGCTGCCGACGAAAAAAATACAACCCTACCAATAAGGCAAACAGCGAGAGGATTTCCCGCCAATAAACGGTGCCTTTGATAAGTCGTTTCCGGATTTGCTCAAATGCAGACATGCGACCGATTCGGCCACAAAGTTAAGATTTGGAGGGGAGAGTGAGGGAAAATACAATATTAAATTCAGTAGGTTTGAAACAGTTGATAAAAGATTTATGCCCCCAAAGCATGCATAAAGTAGTCAAAAGCGAAATAGAAAGCAAAATAAATTTCATTCAGTAAGAAAAACCTCACCTGATACTTTGTCAATGAATTCGTATTTTATGGTTTTTTCCAGCCCTTCATATATTGAAATGGGGGGAATGAATTGAGTAGATTTTATATTATTCGATTCAAAAATTGTATTAGAACAAAATTTCTTGACGCGGATTGAACTTATTGGAAATTTCTTCCGTGTAACTATCGAAACTAAATCAAAACACAATCCACCCAAATATCCAATGCTATATGGTATGTGCATAATTTTCTCAGGTTTATTTAGCAAATTACACACATAATGAACAAGAGAGTTCATGTCAAAATCGGGCTTATCAACATAATTAAACAGATGTTCTCCTGGCGGGTTATTTAGGCAGTATTCAATAAATGCGGCCACATTTTCAACATAAGCCATTGATTTAACATTTTTTCCGGATCCAACCATAAAGAAGGGACCATAAACGATTTGTTTTAGCAAATTATAAACGTTACCTCTATTCTGCTCGCCAAATACAACGGTAGGGCGAATAATAGTTAAAGAATGATCCTGATTTTTTCTCAACCAACTACGATATACTTCTTCGGCAAGCCATTTTGTGCGGCCGTAATCATTAAAATAATTAATTTTCCCACATTCATCCGTCGGAAATGGCGAAAATCCATACACAGCAACCGAACTTGTAAAAATAATTTTTTTAATACCCAGGTGTATGCATGCGTCACACACATTTTCAGCACCATTCACATTTACCAGATCATACCTTGATCGGGGTGTAACATCGTCACGATGTTCTGCAGCTAAATTTATTACTACGTCAGATCCAGCCAGGGGTTCCCACAATGTGTCAGGTAAGCATACATCAACGTAAACATACAAATCAGGATAAACTATACTTGGTCGTTTATCACAAATGATTACTCGATGACCAGATTCAATGAGACGCCGAACCAAACGTGTACCTATAAAGCCGGATCCACCAATGACTGCTACGTTCATATTAATGGTTATTTAAATCAATTCATGAAAAATAAAATTCATATAATTTTTCAAAAATAACCCTATTAGTAAACATGCGCATACATCTGTCAAAGCCCCTTGTGAAAGTTTGTTGTATAATACCTCATCAAAATATAGGTGATTTATTGCCTGTGCTAAAGATTTACTGTATTCATTTTTTACAATCAACTCAGTAAGGAAATAAACCAATAGCTGAAAAAATATAGCCATACCAATAAGGCAAACAGGGAAAGGATTTCCACCCAGTAAACTGTACCTTTGATAAGTCGTTTTCGGACTTGCTCATTTACAAAAATGTAACCTATTCAACAAGAAAATTGACGTTTGGCATAAATAGAAAGGAAATAAAAAGTTATTAAACAATTAAGAAAGAAGATAAATACACCACGATGTAATAAAAATAATGATTTTAATTGGGAAGTAAAGCAATATTTGGACCTAATTTCTGTTGTAAATATTCATTAATCAAAACAGGCTGTTTATTAAATAACCAATGGCCGCCCGATACCTGAATATTACCTTGCACAAGATTAGTATTAAGTTTATTCGGTTGAATTTTAACAAACCATAATCCATATTGAGAAGCAGAATCAAATGGTTGATTGATATAAATCTGAACTGGAACAGGCTTAATCCCAGAATTCAAAGCATTCAAATTGATAATGATGCCAGCATAATTATTATTAGTATGAATATGATTCAGATAAATATGATTAATAACATTCTGGTATGTATTAGGTTCTATATCAATACCCGCTTTAGGCCAGGTGCCCATATTATGGGTTAATACCGTACTATCGATTAGTAAACTATCTACGGAAATAACTGATATTCCATTTCGCCTGTTATTAGCTATGTTTCCGCCAATAATTCTGATTTTCTTAGAAAAAGGGATTTTTTCATCGCCAATATAAATTCCATCACCCCAACAATATGTTATATTCGGATGATAGATAAAAATATTCCTCGCACCCCTCACAGATATGCCCATTCCCCACTCACCTGAATGCCCAAGATGGGATGCAGCATCTCCTGCAATATGAGGGTAAAAAATAGCCGTGTTTTCAGCATCAAAAACTCTCAATATTTCATAGGAAGGACGTGAGCTTGGCAACAAACGAATTTGCGATCCAGGAGGAAATAAAATGAACTGATCACTATGAAGAGTGATGCCCGAATCATTGATGAGAACTGGAAATGGAGGAAAAGCAACTACCGCATGCTCATCAATCGCCTTTTGAACATAATACCGATAATCCACACTGCCATCTTTCACATATCCATGGGGCAATGAATATGCAATAGGATAGGCAACAGAGCGAACAGAGTCAATCAATCTATTTATAGACGGCTTTGATAGACTGAAAAAATCATAATTGACCTTGCCTTGAGAGTAGGCAGAAAAGAAAGGAAGAAGCGAAATAAAGAGAGAAAAAAGTTTCATATAAAAAAATTGAATCAGGTGTATTCTAATTTAGAATCAAGCGATATGGGCCTATTCGGATAATGTAACGACCTGAGTACCCACATAAATCCATAAAATTGAAACACTGCCAGGCAGTAGTCTAATTGAACCCGATGCCTGGGACCCTGCAATTCACCATAAACAGAATATAAAATAACAAAAATAAAAAAATATGACAGAAAAAACCTGGAAAACGGTGTTTTAACATGATAAATATAAATAATTCCCAAAATCAAAAAAGGAATCATAAGCCAATGGAACAAACTGGGTAAGTTTAAAAACGCATAACTCTGTTCAGCATGGAACGGAATGGGAGTCAAAAGAAACCTAAAAAATCCATATAAGGGATTTACAAATTTCTGTAATAAATCATGATATGAAAGAAGTATAGCATCAATACCTAAAACATGAAAGATAAAGAAAACAATAAAAAAAGAAAAAATGAGGAAAAAAACTTTTCTTAAGGTTAATGATCCCCACAAATTGGCTAATAGCAAAGCAAGCGAAATCAAAAAAATGGCATAAAACCTCGTAAAAAAAAGCATAAAGCCAATCGGAATACCTATCAACAAAGACCTGAAAATTTTCCCTCTTAAATAATAAGATATAGAAGCAATCAAAATAAGTTCAAGAAGCAAAACCAAAATATCTTTTCCATTCATCACGTTAGACCAGGCAAGAATATCAGGATAAAAAAGCAAGAATAGAAAAAACAATATCCTTGCGTCGCCCTTTAGTTTAAATTCTTTCTCAACTAATCTTGTCCCGATATAAGCAATAAAACCGGTAAGTATCACATTTAAAGCGACTGGAGCGTAATAACCAATTCCAAATAGCTTAAATGCATATGTGTTATACAAATAGTATAATACATTCTGTCCTCCACCAATAGATAATAAAAACTGCCAATTCTGTGGCAAATTGAAAAGGGTGACATGATGCTGTAGCAAAACAATACCTTCTTGGTAATACACCCAATCATCAAGGAAATTATAAGTACCGTCAAAATAGAAAACAAAATATATAAAAAATATAATAAATTTAAAAAAAGAAGAAAATATAGATAAGAAGAAAGACTTCGTATACGAAAATGTAATTATGAAAGTTATCAAAAAAATGCAGAAAGCGGGAAAAATAATTTCATGAATACTAAACGGGTGCATACAGGAAACTATATTGACTCTTGTTCAGGTCGGATAAAAACAAACTGATTACAACCAAGTCGTCCGCCACATGTTTTCAATTTATCGAGATAAAAGCCTTGCTTATAAAAAAAGTAAAATACTTCTTCCGGCTTGGCTACTTCAAAAGGATATCCGCCTACCCAATCGATTAGATCATACCACGGAGACATGCCCCTTCCCCTTTTTGCATAATTGCGCCAGCTTTCTGTAGGTTTTCCACGTAATAGATCTATGAGTATCCTGACTGCCCGCAACCGCATAAAAGCAATACTGAGTATCAGGTACTTAATAGGAAGAGGTGATTTACAATATAATCGTTTAATATGCCACCACACTTTAGTGCTCCATCCCTGATCATTATATATAGCAATATACAATTTCCCTCCGGGTTTAACCAAAGGAATTACATTTTCAAAAGCCTGCCACATGGCACCGGTATGATGCAAAACACCCCAGGAATATACCACATCAAACTGCCCCAATTTATTTAAAAAAACGGGATCCAGAACAGAGCCCTGGCTGACATTCCAATTGGGATCGTCAGGAAAATACCTCCTCCTTAATTCCTGTGAACAAGCAACTGATTGAGGATCATAGTCAAAGGAATATACTTTTGCTCCTAATTTTCTTGCAGCCAATGAAAAAAGCCCACTTCCCGAACCAATGTCCAGAAATGATTTCCCATTCAGGAATCCCTTACCCAGATATTCCTCTAAAGACGCCATTGCAGAAGCAATGCGTTCATCATTCAATTCACGCAAGAACTTCGACCAGTTCTTCCCAAATGAAAAACGTTCACCCTTTTCTATCTCTTTTTCTGCGGATGTCAAATAAGCTACATTACTCATAAAAATAGAATTTGAATAATAGAAAAATAGATAAATGAGAAATGAATACTAATTAGTATTAAAAACATACCAGTTTTTCTATCAATTGTTCATATTCTGGAATAATCCGATGAACAGAAAAGCGTTCAATAACTTCAGAAGATATCTTTTTAGCTGGATTAAATGTCTGCAGGGCTTCCGCGATGGATTCAGCTGAAATATCTCTCGTTATCACACAGCCATCAATGCCACGAAGAATTTCCACAACCCCTCCGGGTGAAGGAGTTGAAATCACAGGCAAACCCAATGCGAGTGATTCCAGTACAACATTTGGCAATCCTTCAAAACGAGAAGACAAAACAAAAGCATCGGCTTTTGACATCCAGGCATAGGGATTTTTTTGGAATCCCAGGAAATAGATTTGTTTTTCTAAACCCAATTGCTTGGAAAGCTCCCTTAAATCGGTGAGCAAAGAGCCATTGCCAATAATAAAGATCAATATATCCTTTCTCCCGGAAAGATATAAAGCACGAATGAGTAAATCAAATCCTTTTTGAAACTCAAGCCTTCCTACAGAAACTAATCGAATATAACTTGGATCAAAAAAATGTGGTATTGAATTGAAATCATACGGTACCTGTTGCCTCGATAAACACATGATTCTATCGTAATCGATTGGATTATAGATAACAGTTAATTTTTGAGGAGGAATATGAAACTTATGAATAAATTCTGATTTCATTTCTTCTGACTGACAAATGACATGATTAAATCCACTGTAAGATAATTTGTATAAAAAAAACTCGAATTTATTATTTATAATCTTGGTTAACATTACCGTGTTTCTGGCAATAAACTTTATTTTTGAAGGAAGAATCGGGCGGATAATACCAATAGCTAAATTCAAATGACTTAACATAGACAGGACAATATCCGGTTTTTCTTGCCAGAATAATTGAATTAATTTAAATAAGGCAAATCGAACCCTTTTTGCACCTAAACTAATAATGTTTACGTGATTTGGAATCTCGTCAATGAATATGGAATCCTGAGCATCGATTAATATTAGATCAATATCGAACTTCTCTTTATTTAAATATTTTGCCAGATAGCTCATAACCCTTTCCGCACCACCTGCCTTAAGGCTTGGAATCAATAAAAACAATCTGATTTTATTATGATACGAATCAGGTTTTTTCATGGCAAATGAAATACAAATGCTACATGAGCATTATCCCAAAGGAATGGGATCAGTGCTGTTCTGAGTGACCAGATGTGAATAAGAGGCTAACCAGGCCTGAAACATCAGAATATCCCACAGATGATATTGCCAGTTTCGCCTACCCGAAATATGTTCTTCCCATTTCTGCCGAACCTTTTCTACATGGAAAAATCCCTCGTCTTTTAAACGTTTTGTAGCAAGTAAATCCTCAGCCCATTCCCGTAATGGGCCGCGCAGCCAATCCTGCAAGGGTACACCAAAACCCATCTTCGGCCGATTTACCAATTCAGGGGGTACATATTGATACAAGATCTGTCGCAAGATCCATTTGGATTCTTTTTGTTTACATTTTAAATAAAAAGGTAATTTCCAGACATATTCAACTATTCTATGATCCAACATAGGAACCCTTGTCTCCAAGCTTACATGCATAGCTGCCCGATCCACCTTTACCAAAATATCATCCGGCAAATAAGTAAATGCATCCACATACATCATCCAGGAAATAAAATCATATAAATCTGCAGGTTTATGATATGCATATCTTGCCGAGGGTTCAGCCCCATCAATCACCACCTCTTGCGGATCTTTCCAATGAGATATGAATTGTTTATATACTCCCTGTACTGAATTCGCACTCAGTATCCTGGATAATTTGAAGATTTTATCGCCGGCATTATTTACCTGATAACGGGAAGGTAGCCACTTTTTAAATATTTGATATGATTTTTCCCATTTCTCTGGAGGCCACAATTGAATAGCTTCAACAATACTTTTTCGTACAGGATAGGGTATTTTTCGAATCCAGTTCCATACATCGTTTGCATAAACATAGCGATTATAACCACCAAATAGCTCATCACCTCCATCTCCGGATAAACTAACAGTAACATGTTTTCGCGTGAGTGCAGATATCAAACAGGTAGGTATCTGGGAAGAATCAGCAAAAGGCTCATCGTAAATTTTAGGGAGGCGGGGAATGATGTCAAAAGCATCTTTGGGAGTTACATACAATTCCGTATGATCAGTCCTTAAGTGCCCGGCCACAGCTGCAGCGTAGTGTGCTTCATTAAACTCCTTTTCATAAAAGCCAATAGAAAATGTTTTAACTGGCCTGCTGCTTTGTGCCTGCATGAGTGCAACTACCGTAGAAGAATCAATACCTCCAGATAAAAATGCCCCTAATGGAACATCGGCAATCATTTGCTTTCCCACAGCATCTTTCATCAAACCATGAAGCTGATCAATAGCTTCCGGTGCTGAAATATGCAAATGATTATTGATTCCTTCTTGAACCACATCATGTATAGACCAATAAGGTTTAGGCTGCAATTCCGCATCGGGTATTTGAGCTGAGTATTTTTTGATCGCTTCCAAAGAGACGGTGAGGATTGAACCGGGTATTAACTTAAAAATATGCTGAAATATGGAATAAGGTGCAGGTATATAATTGTGACGGAGGTATAAGCATAAGGCATCCCGGTTAATTTCACCTGTCCATTTCGGATGGGCATAAAAAGCTTTTAATTCAGAACCAAACAGAAAAAGTTGATTTGACCAGCCATAGTAAAGAGGTTTTTCACCCATCCGATCACGAATCAAATGCAATCGACGATGATGTACATCCCATAAGGCAATGGCAAACATGCCTATGCATTGCTGGATAGCTTTTTCAGGCCCCCAGTGTTCAAAAGCAGCCAGGAGTACTTCCGTGTCCGAATGTCCTTTCCAGGCAGGTGCATCACCGGAAGCTTCTAGTTGCTGTTTGATATCAAGATAATTATAAATCTCGCCATTAAACACCATCACATAGCGGCCATGTGCTGAAACCATGGGTTGATGGCCTGAAGGAGAAAGATCAATGATAGATAATCGCCTATGACCCAGTGCGATTGGAATCGTTTCATCTACCCAAATTCCCTCATCATCCGGCCCACGATGCTGGATAGAGCCGGTCATCTGCCGAATTGCATGCATCAGGTCATCACGCGAACTAACGCCTGTATCGATAAATCCCGTAATGCCGCACATATGTTACATGTTTCATTGGTACGAATGAGTTGATCGTTTGGTATTTTGGAGATGAGATAACGATTGTTTATCCATATTCATGATTTCCAGAATGCGCTTATTTGCGCGGTGTACATCAAATTTTTCTTCTGCTATCCTGCGACTTTCTTTTCCCATGCATTCAATTAATGCCGGATCACGGATAAATCTTTCCATGGCTTCTGCAAGAGCCAAATGGTTGCATGGAGGAATTAAAAAGCCATTAACACCATCCACTACCGTTTCTTTACAACCCGGCACATTCGTAGTAATTACCGGCCGCGCCATGGCCATGGCTTCCTGCGTACTTCTGGGTACCCCTTCTCTATATGACGGTAAAACAAATACACTCGCAGCTTTTAACCAGGGCTTCACATCTACATACCCTGGCCATTCAATAATTCCTTCATTTACCCATTGCATAACTTCACGTTCATCAATTCTTCCGGGATTTACATCTATTGCACCCACAAGAATAAAACGTGTTTCGGGATAAGATTTTTTCAGAATTTTTGCTGCTTCTACAAATTCATAAATACCTTTTTCTTTGATGATTCTGGCAACAAGCAAAAAAGTAACCGGATGCAAAACGGGAGGAACAGGCAACCATTCGGAAAGATCTACTCCGGTAGCACCCACACAATGTGCCCGCTCTGGGATTACCATTCCTTTATGGATAAAAAGCTGCATATCATCCAAATTCTGAAACATCACGGCATCTGCCTTCTTAATAGAAAAATGAGAAAGAAACCAGATTGCAAGCTGAGCAATACGACGGTTAAGGTTAAACCGTTTAGTTTCAACAAAAGAAAAACCAAGTCCGGTAATTAAGCAATAGCACCTGGAAATATGAAGCCACCTCGAAATAAGACTCCCATAAATAGCAGGCTTTATAATAAGTCCCAATATCACATCAGGACGATAATTTTTCAATTTTTGATATAAGCTGAATAAAGAAAAAAGCTCAATCATGGGATTCATACCCGAACGAGAAAATTTATATTCTGCAAAATCAATTCCCAAAGCAAGAAGTTGTTGCTTTTCTTCAGATGTAATGTTAGGAGTAAGTACCAGTACTTGAAATCCTCGGTTTATCAGTTCCTGAAGCAGATGCTTTCTAAGATTAAGTATACTAAAGGTCACATGACAAACTATAGCAATCCTGGCAACAGAATGATTATTAAAATTATTCATAAGGATAAAAATTTTATTATAAGCATAAAACTACGACATCCAGATACGGCGATAAGATGTTATCATTTTATCAATCGTGTAATTATCCATAATTCTTTTCCTGGCTGATTCCCGGCGTAAAGACCATTTTTGAGGGTCCTTCCATTCTTCAATTGCTACCATGATAGCTTCTGCTAAAGCAGATGGATTTTTTGGGGGAACGACCCAACCCGTATCCCCAACAATAAATTTAGCATCTCCCACATCGGTAGCCACACAAGGGGTGCCCGAAAGCATAGCCTCTGCCAGAACGTTTGGAAATGCTTCAGCTGATGAAGACAATACATGAATATCCATGACCTGCATCCATAAAGAAATATCAGACTGTGGGCCTAATAAAATCACATCACCACGAAGATGAAACTGATCAATTAAATTTACGATGAAATGATTTTCATTTGATAAACCATTGCCAATTAACAAAGTTTTAAATTGAATATTTTCCTTCTTCAATAAAAAAAGAGCCTGAATAAGATTTTCATGGTCTTTACTTGGATCAAGGCGGGCAACCATGCCTAATATGGGGAAGAATGATCCACGGGAATAAATAGCTTTATATTGTTTCACTTGCACATTTGATACCTGGAAACGGGTAATATCATATCCGTTGGGAATAAATACGAATTTCCTGCGTTCATAACCAATAGAAACATGTGGATCGATGGCAGCCAGAGAACAAGTGATAATCCTATAAGGGATAAAAGAAGAAAATAAAGCACCAATTTTTATGGTAAGTTTTGTAAAAAAATGAAATACACAAAAGTTTTTACCACTATTACGTATAGACCAGAATACGGATTTATATCCAAGCAATCTTGCAACAGCTCCACCTATTACATTGGCGTGGTACATCCAGCATTGAATAACGTCTGGCTTTAACTTATGGATAATATAAGTAAGACGTATAAAATCGAAAAAAAAAGTAAAGATTGAATTCAGTTGCAAAGTATAAACTTGCACGCCTATCTGCTTGAGCATTTCATTGTACTTACCCGATCCGGTAAGGCTAATTACATAATGTTGGTCAAGAGAATCCGATTTGCAAAGACGATATAAAACATTTTCAGAACCACCATCATCAAGCCCGGTTATAATGTGAAGAATTCTCATTAAAATCTGAATTTATTTTAAAATAACAGAAGAATATATACGATGAAGAAAATTCCTGAATATAAATCGAATATCATAATTTAACACGAAAATATCATTCAATAAGATAAGAGAAATAACATCTATAATAGATAAAAATAAAATACGAATAAATTTACCATCAAATAAATGGAAAGAAATTAAATATGAAAGAAAAGCAACTAAAATATTAACGCATGTAATCTTGATAAAATAAATTAGAACCTCATTATAACCAATATATTTTAAATATTTCTTGGTAATATAAAAATATGAAAATATCATAATCAGATATGAAAGAATATAAGAAAAAGGATAACCATATTCTTTATAAAATTTAATGAGAAAGTAAGCTAGGATAATATTTGAAACTGAAAATACAGCAAGAATGATTGTAGAAAAGGAAAGACGTTGTATAGCCATAAATAAACGTGACATAACTGTATTAATACTAAAAAAAGGTAAGCAAAGAATAAGGTATTTAAAAAACATAGAAGATTGCTTTACAGATAAAAAATTAAATTCACCCCGTCGAAGTAAAATAGAAATTATATCATCAGATAAAATAAATCCCAAAATTGAAACTGGAATGACAAAAAATAACAATACCTTTAATCCTGTAACAAAAGTTTCATTTAAAGAATTCTTATCATCTCTTGCAAACTCATTATTAAACTTAATACCCAAAACTGATGAGAATTGTCCGGAAATAACATGATTAGGTACATCACTAAGCTTTCTTCCATAACTCATAGCACTTACCACACCAGTACCTAAAAAACTGAGTAGATACAATCCTACATAATTATAAGCAAAACCCAAAATATTACCTATATGCGCATAAAATAAATTCTTTTTTACTAAAGGGGATAATTTATATTTACTAAAATCAAATCTCCAGTGTATTACATATATAAGCTGAGCAAGCAAAAGTACAATATTCACTATATATCCGATAATCAGCCCCATCAAAGCTGATATGATGCCAAGATGACGATGCAGAATTATTAAAAATAGGATAGATATGATACTATTTATCATATTTACTATCATTGGCGTGGTAAAGTACATGTAAGAGGAGAGTACCTCCGACAGTAAATTTGATAAAATAATTAACAATAGAAGTATGGGCGATCCATATAGAAGATACTTATTAGCCAAAAGTAATTCAGATTTGAAACCTGAAAAATGAGAAAAAACAAATACTGGATTAAAAAGCATTATTATTGTCAGGATTGATCCAATGATTAAATAAATCTTTATGAAATGATTTACAAACCTCATGGATTGAAAATGGCCTTCTTGTTCCCGTAAGCGGATTAATTCCGGAACAATAACAGTAGATTCCATTACGGATATCAGGTAACTAATTAATTGTATGGTGGTTAAGACAAAATAATAAACATCAGAATCACCATTAGTACCAAAATAATACGCTATTAACGCTATATTGAGAAATGCAATTATTTTAGCAATCGAGCTAAAAAGAATGGAATAAGCAACACCTTTTTTGTATCCCTCAGCTTTGAAAAACAATTTCATATCCGGAAGATTCAATAAAGCAGGACTTATTCATTCTATTCTTTCTATAAGATCTTCATTCTTTGCCTTATTAAGAAAAAAAGAATTAAATCTTATATATCTTTTGTGATGTCTTGATATGTTTTTCTGATCATTAAAATAAATATCGCTATAACGCCACCTATAAAACCACCAAGCACCAATCCTTTTAATTTCCCCACTTTCCTCTCCTTCAATGGCAATATAGGTCTATCAATAATTTGAATCAATGGAGTTTCCTGTAACAGCGTCATCCTGGCGATTTCCAGGTTTTTTACCAGCTCGGCATATTCCGCACCCAATATCTGTGCTTGAGTTTGTTTGGTAATAGTAGGTACACTCACAATAGCCCGGGCAGGATTGAGGTTCTGATCGGTACTCACTGCGGTGCCATACAGCGCTGCATGATAAGCCTGACGGACTGAGTCCAACCGCGCCTGAATCACATTTAGATTCGATGCTGCCCGTTTGGTTTTGGTTTGAATATAAAACAACGACACATGTTTGACCAGATCATCGGCAAATGTTTTAGCAAATAATTCATCGGGAGCCGTGCAGGTAACTGAAATGATGCTTCCTTCTTTGGTAGATTTTTCAATATCTAAATAATTTTTGACAATAGATTCACAAAATTTACCCATCAGGCTATCCTGGATATAGGTCAATGAATCAGCGGAAATACCTGCTGGAAAAGAAAGATCAACCGGAATATGATGATTCTTTTTCCATGATCGCCGAAGATGGTTCATGTCGATATAGTAATCGGCCAAACTCATCATACGTCCTCGTGCATCATATATGGTATCGAGCAAAGTGCGGGTAATCATTAACCGCGATTGCATCAACTGCATGATATTATCTTCAGAAAACACCCCTCCCGAGCTGCCTAAATTAAACCCAAACTGGCTTGCCAGACCCGCATAAGAAGAAAGCAAATCATTGCTGCTATTTTCTTCCAATGCAAAGGTAAGGGTGGCGATATATTTGGGTCTGCTAACCAGTGAATAAACCAGTCCCAGTGCAGCCCCCACAATACCACAGATCAGCAGAATCAGCCATTTACTACGCAAGTATTGTATCCATTCTCTGAATTTAAGAATGAGGTCTTTAATCGAAATCTCATCCTCCACAGGAATGGGGCGATGTGTTTCAGTCATATGAAATGCGTTATGGATGGAAAAATTGTTTCACTCTTCCCTATCCCCTCTCTACCAAGTAGAGAGGGGAATGAATTGGGTGAGTTTTTCACTCTCCCCCTACCCCCTCTCTACTTGGTAGAGAGGGGGACCAAAGGGGTGAGTTTCTTCAACCCTTCTCTCCTCCCTCTGCATAAATAAAATATATACAGAAAGAGGACTAAATGGATGCGTTTATATTCTACTCTCCCCCATCCCCTCTCTACCAAGTAGAGGGGGGAATAAGAGGGGTGAGTCACAAACTCAATATTTTTCTTTTACTTCTTCAATATTCTTTAGCTCATCATTTTTAATTCTCAGCACACGCAAGTTTAATTGTTTTAAAATTAAATCCCTGTTTTCATCATACGCTTTTTGAAAATCGTGTACTTTCCCATCGAGCTCAATAACCAATCGCTTTTCGGCACAATAAAAATCAGCAATGAAGAATCGTAATCCTTTGCGAAGATCATTTTCATAAACAATAGGATGCTGACGTAAAAACTTTAGATTATTTAATTTTCGATTTCTTAATTCTTCCCACAAAAGCTTCTCTTTGGGCGTTTGCTTCTTCCTGAGTTCACGCGCTAACAGTATTATTTTGCGTCTGTTCATATGGATCACTTACTGCCCTGCCCCTTCTCTGCATGGTAGAGAGGGAACGAAAAACATAACTCACAACAGCCTCACAATAGCCAGAATAGCTGCTGTAAGGGAAACCACGCTGGACGTAAATCCAAATACTTCTCCGACAGTAACTTTTTGCCGTTCTGGTTTGCGCGGCACAAAAATTTGTGCTCCAGGCTCTACCTTGGGATAATCACGAATAAAAAGAAAATGACCGGTGCCTTTCACAAATCCATTCGCATACAACACATACACTCTGTTTTTCTTTGCATTCAATGAAAAACCACCTGCACGTGAAATGTAATATTTTACTCCCCTGCCTTTTTCAAAAGGCGTAGAAGAAGGATACAGTACTTCTCCATTAATCTGCACGGTTTGCAATTCAGAAGGAATCGTAATCACATCGCCTTCTTTCAGGATCAGATCATACTTTGAACCAGGATGTTGTAAAATCTCTTTCAATTCAATACCCACCAATTCATTGCGGGGGCGTTGGAGCATTTCCATTTGTTCTAACCTGCTCGTGCTATCAGTTGTAATGCCTCCCTGCAGCCTGGCGAGGATATTCATGCGTTCCTGTGGAGTAAGACTGGTATCAGCGAGATTTTTGTAGGGCCGCCTGAGCGAAGCTCCTTCCGGATAAGCAAAAGCCGTGAGTCCACCTGCACGTTTGATCAAATCTGAAATTCTTTCATTGCGGGAGGTAAGGGTATATATTCCCGGATATAGGACTTCTCCTTCAATACGTACTTGTTTTTGCACTTCATAGCCTGGTTCCAGCCTCACCACCACCACATCAAAGGGCTGCAAGATAAATTGGCGTGCTTTCAGGGAAAAATCACGGTTAACGCTTACTTCAAATACCTGGGCTAATCGGGCAGAATCAGAAAGAGGATTGCTGTTCTTCACCCGGCGCGCTACTTCAATTTTTCGGGGAGTAGCCCCTTCCTGAAATCCACCTGCCTGCATGATTAAGTCTTCCAGTGTCATACTATCTGCATACCGATAAGTACCCGGATTGCGAACAGCTCCTTCAATTGAAACCGTATATTGATCGCGCAAATCAAAGATGGAATAAATCTGCACGACATCCTCGCGCTGAAGGGTTATATCGGGATCTGTCCCATTCATAATATTAGCCACATTGAATTGTACGATTGAAGTGGTAAGATCCGGATTTAACCGCACAATATAGCCTCTCGGCAAAAATGCATCTTCCCGTAAGCCATCGGCTTTTTCAATCAATTGTTTCAGCGTCAAACCCTGCGTCAACGCAAATGTACCCGGCCTATATACAGCACCTTGAATGATAACCCGATTTAAATAACGATCTAAAATGCTGGAAACATAATATTGATCTCCATTTTGTGGTTGAAAAACGACATACTGATTGGCAGGAATGTCGGTTACTTTTTTCTGTGTGGGCGTAAGCTGAACAGCCTTGATACTTGCAGTGTAAGCGCTATCTGTAAATCCACCTGCATAATGTAACAAATCAGATAACGTTTCTTGAGGTTTTAACTCATAAATACCCGGCCTTTTAATCTGACCGGTAATCAGCACATGAGTTTGATATACCGGTACACGAATCACATCCTGATCCTGGAGACGAATATTTTTGCTTTGGTCGCCTTTCATCAAGAAATCATACACGTCAACCGTATCAATGACCTTGTTGTTGCGAATCACTTCAATATCCCGAAAAGAGCCGTTGGGCGTAGGGCCACCGCTGGCATAGAGCGCGTTGAATACCGTGGCCAGCGAAGGCAGTGTGTAAGTGCCTGGTTGAGTGATTTCACCCAAGAGCGTAACCTTAATGCTGCGAATCCGACCAATGCTTACCTGCACGGATGTTTTGCCTGTTGCAATGGTGGAATAGACAGTAGATAATTTCGATTTGATGCGTTGAGCCGCTTCATCAATGGTCAGCCCATTCACATACACAATCCCAATGTAAGGAATGTTAATAGAACCTTCCTTGCTAACAATTAACCGGTAACTCGCTTCCGAATAGCCATAAATATCAATTACGATTTCATCACCGGGACCGACCTGATAATTCTTGGGTGTAGGAATATTCAAATCGGGTTCGAAGGTGAGATTGGGATTGCGAAACAATTCTTCTCCAAATATATGTGGACGAAGTGCATCCAAAGCATGCATAAGTCTGGCTACCGATGTGGTATCGCCGCTTACATAACCAAACCGATGCAAACCCGTATCTTGAAGGCCTGCTTGACGAAGCGATTGTAGCTGCAGGCTATCCTGAGCTCGGATACGTGCAATGCGAGCCTGCAATTTCTGGAGTTCAGTAGTACTCATGCCTCGAGCTAGTGCCATCTGAGCAATTTGAGCATCGCTCAATCCACTCTGCTGGGCCTGCAGCATAAATTGTCGGACCTGCTCATCGCTGAGTTGATCAACCTGCACGTTGCCCAAATTCATAGGAACTGCACCCGAAGGCAGATTTTGTGCAAAACTATGCATGAATAATCCAAGGCACAGACAAATTGCTGCTATATGCCGGAGAAAACGTAACATGAATTTATGTTTAAATGAAATCAGAATAAACATGTATAGATTTTCAACTCATACCAATCATTTGGCAAAGAAAAACAGGATACAAAGAAATCTGATACATAGCAGATTTTCCGCTTTGCTCCAAATAATGAACCAAACTGCAATTTCTTTCATTTATTCTTTCTCCCACAACAACAGAAATTTCTCCCGATCCGGAACAGATCGATGATTTTGCTTCCATTCTTCTTCATCGTAGTTCAAAAATCGGATTTTGCGATGAATCATTTTCTCTGCCCTGTCAATTAACTTCATCAAATAACTTTTATCTATTTTCCCCACAAATATCAAATCAATAATTCCCGAATCCTTGCCCACTGCATAATCGCCGGCAAGATATACTTTTTCCAATCTTCCAATTCTTTCAATAACCTCTTTTAAGACCTGATCGAGTCCTACGTATTTCATCAGAATATTCCGAATATCCGGATAAAGCGGATGAGCTGTATTAGCACGATATATTTTTTTGTTGCCACGTGTTTCCGATACCAGCATACCCGCTTCCTCAAATCGATTCAGCTCTACACGAATAGCATTGGTACTTTGATGAAATTCTTCGGCCATTCCCCGCAAATAACCCTCTGAAGCGGGGTTCAGAAATAAGCGTAACAACAATTTGAGCCGCGTCTGTGATGAAATAAATGAGTCTAACAAGGTCGACAACTCAAATACAATAAATACCAGAAATCAACGTTTAAAAAGATTCTTTATATGCATGGCTTCGCCACGTCAGTCACAGGGAAGAACTGACAACGAGTAATTAACTTACTCAAATTTGTTTCAAAATTATAGAACGACCCATTCTCTGCCAAAAAAATTTCTTTGTTGATGCAGACAAAAACCTATAAATGTTGGAAACCAGGAAACCCGGCGGGCTTTACTTGTGTAGGTGCAGAGAATGCAAGATCACGACGGATGCACGAATGTAAACAAATTTTATATCAAATTCTGCTATCCCTCGCCTTCTCCTACAAACCAGTCTTTTTTATCGCGGAACAAAACATTGAAAGTAGTCAGCGAGCCATAGCATCGGGTAATGTATTGCTGCAGATCAATTTTTTCTTCTTCACTTAATCCTTTATGGCTGTTGATTTTTTGTTCCAATACGCGCAATCTATCGCGCAGCATTACGATTTTGTGGAAAAACACTTCAATGGGAATTTCTTTGGGCTTTAATTGCTCATCTGAAGGTTGTAAAATTAATTTGCCTTTTATCCATTTATTGCCCAGTGGCACAAGCGTGATAATGTCCGTGTATTCTTCAATCGTTTGCCGAATGATGTTTTCCAGATATTCACGGGTGATATAGGATTCATCTTGATTGACGGCTTCGATGACTTCCAGTCCGTCATAATTTTTCGCAATCTCCACAGCACCTTTTCCTGGAAACATGATGTGATAATAAACCAGATCCTGCTTAAAGATTACACCTTCACCATAGGTAGGATGTTTTACGCGTGTACCAATACCAACGTTATTTGCCATTTGAGCGGAGGGTATTTTAATTGACCGGCAAATTAACGGAAAATTTATGGATATCTGTAACTCTCAGGCGGACCGAGATAGCTGGATTGTTCACCTCCCATATCCACTACTATTTTTTGCAATACCACACCAGGATCCACAACCCAGAATTTCAACTTATGCCAGCCGGCATGATGAATATAGTGAAAGGTTGTCTGCCTATTGATGTTATCGCTCACCTGTTGTGCCCATGCCTGATCTGAGTGATCGGCATTCATGTTTACGATTTGCGGAGTATCCTCATCAAATGCTACAGCATATCTCAGACCTTTTTTATGGAAGGGTAATGTAGGCGAAAGATATACGGTAACTTTCGCTTTTCCGGTATCGAAGAGCAGCATGTTGTATTCCAGATGAGCATGTGCTTCATCTGCGGATATAGGACTGGCCGTTACGGGCATGATGGTCATAGCTGAAGATGTACGACCCAGATTGGGAATCTCAATCCAGTGCGCTTCAGCGTCATTCACAATGCGCGTGACATGCGGGGCTTCGATGGAAACATAGCCATTGCTTTCAATAAATCCTTGTTGATGTTGCAGCCATGTTGTATCGGGTTTGAAGGTAATGATTTTTACATGCGCTGCTTGATGAGTGGAAGCCAAAATATGGATCCAGCTTGTATCCCAGCCTTCAGGTGCTTGTTGCCAGTTCACCCGAATCTCGATCCGTTGTTGATCAGTTATATACGCATCGGAAGTAGATAATAATACCCAAGGTGATGTAGCATGCAGGTGTACATGAAAGGGCTGAAATCCTTTGTTGTAGATATCTATGTACAAAGGAGTGTCTGTTTGAAATGGTGAACATGTGGGAAGCTGAAAAATGGTTTGTTGATCATGTGGATCATAAGATGGACCACCGGTTACATCCACTCCCATTTTTGCCCGGTCAGGCAACTGTACGGTGGCCGTGATGGGCCTATAATTTCTTCCCGGTTCCTGCCAGTAAATATATCCAATGTGCGACTGATCCATCATGTGATTCCATTTCCCATGCGCCATGATATGATTGTAGGTGTAAGACAGCAGGCTATCGCGTGCATACAATGCCTTTGCACTATCGGCCAGTTGATTCGTGGCAGCCCGGCCCTGCAAAGCATACAGGCGATTCTTGCCCACCGTTACATACAGGGCATTCAAGTTTGCTGAAGCCAGCACGGGATATAACACCAGCTGGTAATAAGCATCGCGATAGATGCTGTCGAGCCGCTGATACACCTTTTGTGCACTATCGGCCAACTGCTGATAAGCACGTACCACCCGATCGGCTTCCTGATAATGTTGCAGGCTATAAGTAAAAGGCGTGATTAACTCGGGTTTGCGACGGGAATTGAATTTGGTGTATTGCGCCAGGAAATAGGCTACCGGAGCGGAGAGGCTGTCATTAAACTGTTCGGCAGCCCATTGCCGATAGTAATCGGGTAAGCGTGAAGCTGGCCACTGCTCAGGATTCCAGGCATAATCCAGGAAAAAGCTGATGGGAAATTCCATAGGTTTCAAATCGCCCACATTCACAATCCAGATGCGGCGGGCATGATAGGCATAAGCCAGATGCATTTGTTCCCATACGCGTTCAATCTGGTTGGTGTTAATCCACTTATAATTTCTTGGGTCGCCCACATAATCAAAATGATAGTACACGCCATATCCACCCAGTCGATTGCTATCTTTTAATTCCGGGAGCCGGCGGATATTGCCCCAGTTGTCATCGGAAAACAACAGCGTCACATCGTCGGGTACGCGCATGCCCCGATCGTAATATTCCTGTACTTCTTTGTACAATGCCCAATCCTGCGGGGTTTCAGAAGCGGGTTTACCCGTAACTTCAGCAATAATCTGGCGTTGATCATGGACGATTTTTTCTAACAAAGCAATATTAGCTGTGTCGCTCATCGGCATATCGCCATTGCCCCGCATGCCGATGGTAACAATACTTTCATGATGATCCATGTGCTCAATACCCTGACGCCAGAACGCCCTTAACACGCTGTCGTTTGTTTGATAATTCCACGGTCCATGCCCCAGGCGAATCCATTCCTGCTGGGATCGCATCATGGGCTCATGGTGTGACGTGCCCATCACAATGCCATATTGATTAGCCATGACGGGATTTAAAGTATCATCCAGATTAAAAGCATTGGCCCACATAGCCGGCCACAGGTAATTCCCGCGCAGGCGCAGGATGAGCTCAAACACTTTTTCGTAGAATAGATGATTGAAATTGCCAAATTTTTCGTGCACCCAACCCGAGAGCGCGGGGGCTTCATCATTCAGGAAAATGCCTCGATACTTCACCCGGGGCGAGTCAACCAGAGGAGCCTGAAGTCGTACATACAGTATGGAATGATGCTTCACCGGCACGTCGGCCCACCAGTACCACGGCGACACGCCAATGCTGCGAGAAAGCGTAAGAGCGCCATAAGCCGTTCCTCTCCTGTCGCTGCCCGCAATCACCAGCACCTTCTCAACATGAGGAAAAGGATGGGATAGCATGCTTACCTGAAAGGCTTCCCAGTGGTGACGGATAGACTGATAGTTCAATAGCCTACGTTGAAGCAGCAACCGAAGTGCCGCAGAATGTTCCAATGAGCCCAATAAAATCAGATTCCCGCGGGCCTGACGGATATCATGAATCAATGCCGGCTTTTTACCCGTAACCTTTTCAATATCACCCTGCAACCAGGCTGCCGCTTTACGTACCAGAAAATCTTCTGTCGTGTCCACATAAATGCTGCATACGCTTCGGGTATCGGCAATCCGAAAAGCCTGACGATCGCGCGTAGTCACCAGCTGGTACTGTGCTCGGGCCTGGATGGCAACTAACAACACCATCCATATCCATCCGATGCAGGTTAAATGTTTTCTGTTGCCTGGCATTAACGATTGTTTGGATTGGATAAAAGCCATCGTTTATTTCCGTTTTTGTTTGGATGAAATGCTTGGGATTAACCGCTCCGCTGCACGAATGCCATTGGTTAAACAGCGCCACAAATGCTACCCTGCGTTTGACATAACGTACGCCCGATTCTCATGGCATCTCAATGAAAATATTTTTTGGCAAAAGCAATGAAATAGGGCCAGTTGGGTCCATCGGTATGGCCGCCGAAATGCTGACGAAAGGCCAGGTCGCCGCTGATCAGCACCGTACCCATGGGCGGCATTTTGGTAGTGCCCAGGTCTTTTTTGCCTAACAAACGATACACCGGACCAGCGGCCACTTCGGCCATAAACTGTCCGCGATCATCTACCCAGTTGCCCTCCACTTCAGGCGATCCCTCGCTGATGAACACCGGACGTGGTGCACAAAGGGCAATGAGTTCATGGGCATCCACCGGCAGGTCGTTGGCCGTGAGCGGGCCATCGTATTTCAGGAAATTGCCACAAAACCAATGGTATTCGGCGGCACTGGCCAGGTTGCCCATGCCCTCGCCAAAATCGCGCCGGTAAAGCGTGGCGCCTCCCTTACCGGAAGAGCCAATCAGGGCAATGGCAAAACGCTGATCATAGGCCATGGTCACCAGGGCGGCCTTGCCATAGCGCGAAACGCCTTCAATACCCACTTCGTGGGCATTAACCTCCGGCAGGGTTTCCAGATAATCCAGTGCCCGGCTGGCGCCCCAGGCCCAGGCGCGCAGCGCTCCCCAGTCGTAAGGCTTGCGGGGCTGGCCCCGGTTGCACAAGCCGATGATGCCCCGGGTGAGTCCCGCTCCGTTATCCTCCTGCACCGACGTAGGGTTCAGGATGGCATATCCCCAGCCCTGCTCAAGCACCAGCTTTTGCCAGGGAGTGGAACTGTCGCGCATGAAGGCGGGCAATCGAAATCCGGGCGGGAACACGAAGCCAAATTCCATCATCACCGGCACAGGTCGCGTGATATGAGCCGGCAGGGTGAGCGTGAGCTGGATGTGGACATGAATAGCCGTGTCGAGCGAGGAATCCACATACCCGATCACTTGCCTGGTGATGACGGGTATCTGCCATTGGGTGTCCTGCTTCTCCTCCACCACACGCCAGGTTACAGTTGGGGCATGCGGGGGCACGCGGCCATAAATGCAGGTATCGAAAGCGGCCACGATTTCTGGACGTCGCTTCTGCCACCATTGTGCGGGGGTGGTAACTCTTTCACCATCATGGCAAATCAATGGATCGGGCAGGTGGGTGTAGGGATTGGCCTTCGACTCGTCGGTATTGGGCGGATACTTAGAACCAGGGTTGGGATCATAACCCGGTCGCAACGAATCAATGCCCAGCTGAGCCAGCATGAGCTGACGGTCCTGCACGGAAGCCTGATAGAGGCGCTGCTGTTGTTCCCGAAATGCTTGGAGCCTGGCCGAATCCATCACCTGCTGCGCACGTGCGGACCCGGCTATGGCTGCCCAGGTCGCGGCCGAAAACATCAGTAGATGAAAATGCCTTCTCATGGTTTTAATGCGTGATGTGGATATGAAATGGCACAGCGGGTAATCCATCACTATTATACAGGTTGGGATGCACCGGGCTATCACTCCAGGCATAGCGCACCTCCACCGGCCGATCCACCGCATCGCTCCAAACTTCCACCTCATTGTCCGAGATTATACGGGCATGAGCCCACACGAAATGATGGTCGTTGCCCGCAATCTGAAATTCATGCAGTGCAGGTCCTTGTTTTGCCTGCAGGCCTTTTCCCACGTTGCGAAACTTGAGTATGACATGATGGTTTTTCACCTCCATGCCCACACATTCCGGCCCGGGAGAGGTGTTCTCCATGCCAAAAACCACTTTTTCCGCCACCAGCGCCAGTCTTTCACCGACATCTTTTTTATCCAACGGATGGACATCATTCCATTCGCCAATATCAATGGTTACGGCCATACCCGTTTGTGGTAACCTCAAAGCCTCAGCCTGCGCAGCCCTGAGCATGGCCCAGCCGCTCCACTGATTAGGATCTTTTGCCGGAAAACCATAATTGGGTAGCTGCACAAACAGGAAAGGAAAATCGCCCTCCTGCCATTTCTCGCGCCAGTCACGGATCATATGCATGAACAGGTCGGCATAGTTTTCCGGATGGGCCGTATTGGATTCGCCCTGATACCAGATGGCACCGCGTATGGTGTAGAGCAACAGGGGCTCGATCATGCCGTTGAAAAGGCCGGTGGGCTGATATTGAATGAATACCTGTCCCTGCATGACGGGCATCCGCACGCCCACACGGTAAGACCAGGTTCCTCGCAAAGAGATTGTGTCGTTGCCGGCGACCAACGCATAGATTTTATCGGGGACGAAACCCCAGGGCATGCCCGACTGATGCATAAGCCTGACAGTGATTTCATTCTCACCCGGTTTCAGCAGGTCGCCCGCCACGGGATAGATGCGGGGCGGATACTGATAGGTGATATTCCCCACGAAAGCACCATTCAGATAGGTATAATCGGCATCCACCAGTCTGCCCATCCATAAGGTAACGGGCACATGCTGTTTTTCCCAGCGGGCCAGTAATTCGGCCGGGATATAAAATGTTTTTTTCAACCACACAATACCATAGAAATCCCGCCACTGTGGCGCCGTCCAGAAACCCGGCACCTGCACGGGTTGCCACAGGTTCATGTCGGCCTGCGGCAGTTTTTCATACCAGGGATGCAAAGCCTGCCAGCCACTGTCGTGTGCCCAGGCTGGTTCCATCCAGCTGGCTGTATGCTGCCAGTTGTTGCGGATGATGCTGTCAACAAAATGTGGATCGGCATAATGATCGGCCGTTTCGAGCTCCTGTGGGAAATCCTTAAGCGCATAGCGACTCATCCAGGCCTGGATGGGTGTGCCTCCCACGCTGGCATTGATAAGCCCGATCGGCACATGGTATTTTTCATAGAGGGCTCGGGCAAAAAAATAAGCCGTGGCGCTGAAATCCAGCACGGTCCAGTCATTAGCCGGCAACCAGCTGCCCGATGATAGATCGGTATCCGGACGCTGAAAATTCATTTGCATAGGCACCAGGAACTGGCGGATTTCCGGTTGATGTACCTGTGCTATCAAATGGGCATAACGCGGCTGCACGCGCCGCATGGGCAGTTGCATGTTCGACTGGCCGGAACATAGCCAAACATCACCAATGTAAATATCATGCAGGGTGATATGGTTTTTCCCGTCGATTTCCATGGCATAAGGCCCACCGGCCGGAGCTGGTATCAGACGAATCTGCCAATGGCCCTGATCATCAGCCTGCGTGCGATAAGTATGCTGCAAAAACATCAACCGAATCTGTTCATGTGGCGATGCCCAGCCCCAGATGCGGGCGCTATCGTTGCGTTGCAACACCATGCCGTCGCTGATGATCCGGGGCAGGCGCACCTGAGCCACGGCCTGCTGCACCAGCAAGCCCATGGCAAACATCAGCATCCATCGTTTTTTCATCATCGCATAGCTTTCAAATAAACCGATTGATAAGCAATTCCAGCCATTCCTGCCGACCACTTATCTGACGTGGCTCTCCCTGGCTGATGGCATAATCGCGCAATTGCTCGAGTGAAACCTTTCCTTCTTCAAACTGCTTTCCCAATCCCTCATCGAACGAAGCATAGCGCTGGCGCCTGAATGCCTGATAGCGGCCATCTTCGAGGATCCGATCGGCAATCAGCAGCGCCCGCGCAAAAGCATCCATCCCGCAGATATGGGCATAGAACAAATCTTCCGCATCGGTCGAATTTCTCCGGCGCTTGGCATCGAAATTCACGCCACCTCCCTGCAAGCCACCTGCTTCAAGGATCACCAGCATAGCTTCTACCAGCTCGTTGATGTTGTTGGGAAACTGATCGGTATCCCAGCCGTTTTGATAATCGCCCCGATTGGCATCAATGGAACCCAGCAAACCCGCATCGGCAGCCACCTGCAGCTCGTGCGTAAACGTATGGCCCGCCAGCGTGGCGTGATTCACTTCAATATTCAATTTGAAATCCTGCATCAGATCAAACTCACGCAAAAAGCCAATCACCGTGGCCGCATCGTAATCATACTGGTGTTTGGTGGGTTCACAAGGTTTGGGTTCAATGAAGAAATTTCCTTTGAAACCCTGGCTGCGCGCATAATCACGTGCCTTATGCAAAAACATCGCAAAATGTTCTCGCTCGCGTTTCATGTTGGTGTTGAGCAAACTCATGTATCCTTCCCTTCCGCCCCAGAACACATAATTGGCCCCACCCAGATAAATCGTGGCATCCAGGGCAGCTTTCACCTGAGCCGCCGCATGCGCCAGCACAAGAAAATCCGGATTGGTAGCGGCTCCATTCATATATCGTTTGTGGGAAAACAAATTGGCCGTGCCCCACAACAGCTGAATACCGCTGGCTTGTTGTTTCTGTTTTGCATATTCCACGATCTGTTGCAGCCGGCGTTCATTTTCCCGGATATCATCGGTAAAATCCACCACATCCACATCGTGAAAACAATAAAATGGCAGATTCATTTTGGTCATGAACTCAAAAGCCGCATCCATTTTGTCTTTTGCTCGCTGGATAGGATCCGGATTCTGATTCCATGCAAAATCGTGCGTGCCCACACCAAAGGGATCGGCACCGGTGTTGCAGAACGAATGCCAATATGCACAGGCAAATCGAAAATGTTCTTTCATGGTCTTGCCCCGCACCACCCGGTTTTCATCATACCAGTGAAAGGCCAGCAGGTTATCGCTTTCCGGACCTTCATACTTGATTTGTGAAATGCCTTTGAAATACTCTTTTTCACCGATTAATACGTTCATAGCTGATGATATTTTGTGATGAAAAAATTTGTTTACCAAACAAAACTAAGGATAAGCCGCTGAACCTGCGGGTGAATGTTGCTTGCCTGCGCGCAGGGTTTTCATTCGTTGCAATACCTGATACACGGAATCAAACATAGGTTTGGGATGATAAGCCGTATCAAACATCGTGGGCCAATCAGTTTCATGCAAGGCGCGCACAATCCAGCTATCGCGGTCGCCCACATTCCAGAAAGTGATATCATGCCGCTGAGCCGGTGGTATATTTCGGAAATAGGAGCGAATCACATCAGCCGCTTTGTGTGCCTGCAGGCGTTCCAGCTCGGGTGTCAATACCGCATGCGGATCATGATGCGGATTGACCCGAATATCCAGCTCCGATATGCGTACCTGCAGGCCTGTAGCAGCCAGGGCCTGAAACATACGATCCACGCCGCTGTCGGGCGTTGATATGCTGATATGCATTTGCGTGCCTATTCCAGTAATGGGAATATGATGCATGCGCAAAGTATGGATCAGCTCCAGCACGCCCTGCAATTTTTTGGGGTTGGATTCCAGATCATAATCATTGTAAAACAGTTCGGCCCTTGGATTGGCTTCGTGTGCATATTGAAATACGCGCTCCACGTAATGCGGACCCAGATATTTTCCCCAATAGAAATAACCTGGCCGATGGGGCCCATCTACCCGCAATTGCCCTGTGCTATCGTCAATCGCTTCATTGACCACATCCCAGGCCCGGATTTGCGGATATCTGTGCATAACGGTGAAAATATACTGCTTCAGGAAGGCCTCGATTGCTGCCGAATCGCCCGCCAGGCGTTGCATGTAAGGCGAATTGTTCTGATACCAGCAAAGGGTATGTCCATAAATATGCAAACCTGCATGAGCGCAAATTTGCACCAATGTATCGGCCTGGTGAAAATCCAGCTGCCCATCGGGCCTCACAATAGCTCCATTCTTCAGTGCATATTCAAAACTAACCTGATCAAACTGATGGGTCACGATTTGCCGATACATGCTATCTCGTATCATGGGCATGTATCCGATGGCCACGCCCACGGGGATGGGAGAAGCAGATTTAAGTGTGGGTAGTGGAAATGAACCAAACGCATACAAAACCAGGCAACAGCATAAAATTAAGATCTCTTTCCTGTAAATATTAGTAATCCACATGTGTGTACATTCAGCTATTTATGCGCAAACAAAAAGAAGAAAAAAAGGAGTTAAAAAACTCCTTTCCACCTCGTGGTGTTCATTGTTTAATAGAAGCACTCGCAATGAAATCCACCAGTTTTTCCTTTACCCATAACCGAATGATAATATTAAAAAATACGATTTAGCATTTTCATTGTCCATTTCCTTTTAAAGCTTGTAAAACAGCAGAGAAAGCTGGTTTTTTCTTAAAGTTCACATCAAATAATAGTGGGAAATCATTACCATTATTATACAGCCAGCTATCAGCATCATGTACACCCCAAACAGTAATACCATATTGCTGGTTCTTGGGTACATTTTTTAAATATGACTGTATGACATATTGATATTCTGCAGCTTGATACGCAAAAAATTCATCAAGCGGAGTGGCTGCAATATTCGGTTTAGCATAAGGATTGATTTTTACATCTAATTCCGAGATTCTAATTTTCAAACCTGTTGATGCAAGTTGTTGGAACATGTTATCAATTGCAGCTGGTGGTGTATTCCATGAAATATGCATTTGCGTTCCAATTCCATCAATAGGAACTCCCAGACTTTTCAGCTTATTTACATATGCAATTAGTGAATCGAGTTTAGCAGTATTTGTTTCCAACCCATAGTCATTTATAAACAATAATGCCTTGGGGTCAGCGGCTCTTGCATATTGAAATGCTTTGATAGCAAGTGAATCACCAAGATAGTTTGACCAAACAAAGAAATACGGATTGCTATTGCTATTTGGCGTATTGGTATTGTTGCGGATTTGTCCATTATCGGCAAACAACTCATTCACTACATCCCATGCCACTACTTTTCCGGCATAATGTCCGACTACTGCGGTAATGTAATTCTTCATAACAGAATCAAGTCGATGAGCAATTGCGGTTGGTGTTGCATTTTGCTGAGCTAAGGTTTGATCAATTACAGAAACGTCATCAATATATGTGGTTCCGTTTGGGCTTGCTCCCATATCGAAAGTAATCATGCCATTACCCGTGCTTGCAGCTGTAAATGAAAAGGTTTTCAACGTCCATGTAGATGGAGTAGGTTGATTACCCGAATACGATACAGATCCATTGGGAGATCTGCCTTCCACCTGATACTGCGATCCACCCACGGGCGACATAATCCAGAAAGAAACCAGATATACATGGCCTTGCACAACAGGGAAAGAAGGGCTGGCAACTTGGAGTCTCCAATTATCTGAGGCACCAGCTGTTACATTTACTGCAAGAGAATAGGATCCTCCATGTACATTAGCCCCACCGGTTCCTTGAGAGAAATTACCATTTTGTTGATTGTAATAAGCCCAGCCTGTTGGTGTGGAGCCATTCCAGGATTCAAATCCACCGTTACTTAATAAATTAGATACTCCACCCCCACTGCCTCCAACAATACTGTTGAGATAAGTGGCATTTTGTTGCTGATACCAGATTAAAGTATGCCCAAATACTTGTAAACCTGCGTTAGATACTGCATTTAAAAATGCATCAGCCTGTGTGAAATTTACACTCCCATCGTTTTGTAATAAGTATTGTCCTTTCATCTCATTTTCGAAAGTAACTTGATCACAGTTTGCTTTCACAACAGACGCATAGGTAGCATTACTTGTAAAGTCATTGTAATCAACAGCCATCCCAAAATGAATACCGGCCATTGTGGCCGCATCTTTGAGGTTGCCTGATGTATCTGAAAAATTCCCGAGATTTAAGATATGTATCTGATCTTTTTTACAAGATGGAAACAAAGCTCCTATCATAAATAGTGAAAATATCATCGGGATAAAAGGTATCTTTTTCATGGCAAATTGTTTTATATAAAACCATACATTCATGATTACCATCCAGGGTTTTGATATTTTTTAATTTCAGAGGGTGGAATTGCAGAAGATGCATCTAATTGAGATTGTGGGATGGGTCTTAGCACCATGTAAGGCTTGATATTCGCACCATCTGGATTAAAAGCAGGGATTCTTTTTAGCAATTCATTCATGCCATTTTCATCATGTCGGCGAGCCAGATCAGACCAGCGCTTGCTCTCTCCACAGAGTTCCCGTGCGCGTTCATCGAGAATGAAATCTTCATTTACCTGAGCGGGTGTAATCATCATAGATGCCTGACGGGCTGCCAGTACAGCGGGCGACAAACCCGGACGATAAGCTGCCCTCACGCGCAACACATTCAACAGATTGGCAGCTGTGTTTTTATCACCCATCTGATAAGCTGCCTCGGCTGCCAGCAGGTAAGTTTCAGAAAGTTTGATGATGGGGAAAGGTCGAGTACTGGGGAAATTGGCATTGGTTTTATTAAGATCATCATATTTCTTCAATGCCGGGTATATATTATATTTCAGTGTTCCTCCAATGACATAAAAAGCAGCCGGTGAAATCAACGTCCATGGCTTCCCGGACACACTGTTATTATATGCTGTATAAGCACTCCCGTCATGGTTGTCAATAAAACGGCCTGTTGCCAGAGAGTCATTAAAGGCTTGTATGCTTTTAGCCAACATAAAAGCCGTATCTCCTGCAATCGTTCCAGGAGAAGTAGTACTGGAATTGGTAGCCAACCACATCATACGGAAAGAATTATCAAAACGACTGTCATTCACTTTATCGGCAAATAAAGTATTGAAGAGCCAAGCTGTGGGGCAGAAACGCCGAATAGGCCTACCGTAAATAATACTTCGTGTATTGGCTAATTTAGTACCATTACCAGTAATTCCATTACAAGGGATACTGGTGTAGTCTGGCTGAAAATCATTGCAAGCATCTGAACCAGCGGTTCCGCCAATACCAGACGGATTGGAAACATTATCAGCCGTATAATTACCAGGAACTCTTTCTGCTGCAAAAATAATTTCGGGGTTATAATCATTTCCTGGGGCATTTACTTGTCCAAAATCTTGTAATAATGAAGTGCCAAACCGACTTGTATCATTAATTACGGTCATGGCAGCATTAAATGCGTTTTGAAAATCATTTGGCTGCTTTAGAGAGTCATTAAATCCACGCAACAAATATACCTCTGCAAGTTTCGTATATGCTGCTGCTTTATCGGGATAAAATGCACTTGCTGGCCTGCGATCAGGCAAATTTTGCGCGGCGTATGTAAAATCGTCAATCATACCTTGATAATCGGCCCTCAGCACACTGTCTTGTGGTAAACGATTAAATCCCTGGAATGGATTTTGATTGAATTTGAATGGACCTGAACCTAAATCAATCGGTACTGCGCCAAATTGTTTGACAAGTAGCAAATAATATAAACCACGTAAGAACCTCGCCTGTGCAATAATGCTAGTTACAGTATTTTGATCTAATCCAGTTTTTGGCGCCCATTCAATAATCCCATTTGCCATGTTGATATTCGGATAAATCCGGTTCCAGGGAGTAAGAATTGCACCATTGGTTGCATCAAGTGTATAATCACCCAATGTGTGATCAGTGGCTCCAATACGTGGTTGGTCACCCATTGTAAACTCATCTGTTCCGTAAGTCTCAATAGCCACAGCACCTTCTGGTCCAAATTGGTATTGTAAGCCTGTATATAGCGAATACAAGGCATTTTGAATACCTTCAGGTGTTTGCAAATACGCAACAGTAAACACCGTATGTGGATGCTCTTCTAATTTTTTGCTGCACCCGGAAAACAGGATGAGCAAGCCCATCAACAGGCTGCATGCAGGAATGAAATATCTTGATTTCATGGTCATACACATTTAAAGAATTAAAAATTCAGATTCATACCCAGCATATAAGAACGGGTGGGCGGAACAGTTGCATTGATAGTAAGTGCACTGTTATCGCCTGCAGTACGAATATTTCCTGGATTGGATACACCTCCATTACCATAGGTAGTACCAGCAGGATCAATCCCGGTTTGCTTATAGTATGGAGAGAATAAGATGGCAACGTTGTCCATCGATACATACAATCGCAAACTACGAATGTTGAACCGGTTGAGGAAAGTATGGCTAAAAGTATATCCAAGATTGATACTCTTTAACTTCACATAAGTAGCATCATAATAACCCAACGTGGTCCAGGCACTATTAACTGGACTCCATTGCGTAGTAGGTTCCGGGAACCAATTGGTGGGATTGGTGGGCGTCCAGTAGTCAACTTTAATCCCATTTCTTCGTCCATCCAGATTAACTAAATAATCAGCAAGCGATTGATGAATCTGGCTAATCAATAATCCTCCAAATCTTGCATATACAAAGAAGGATAGATCAAAACCCTTATAAGTAAATGTGTTGGTCATGCCACCTTGCAATTTGGCATCCTGATTACCAATAATAGTCCGATCATTATTCTGATCAATTACTCCATCATGATTCAAATCAGCCAAACGAATCTGGCCGGGAACTGAACCATACTGTGCGGCTTCATGTGCCTGATTCAATTGCCAGATACCAATCTTTTTGTAATCGTAAATCGAAGTCATGGAATAACCGGGAAACAGCTGGTTGGCAATATCTCTGGTAAAGCCAGAACCCAGCGACAATAATTTGTTTCGGTTGAAAAACAGATTCAAATCTGTGGTCCAGTTGAATCCATTCCCGGGCGAATGAATATTTTGTGTGCTGATGTTCCATTCCATACCCCAGTTTTGCATGGTTCCAATATTGGTAGTATATGCACCTGGAACACCAGAAGTAACAGGTAAACTCACAGAATAAAGAATATTGTAAGTATGTTCATGATAATATTCCAATGATCCATTGATTCGTCCATTCAGAAAACTGTAATCCAATCCAATATTCAATTGCTTGGTGTACTCCCAGTTCAGGTTAGGATTCGGCAAGGTCACTACATTGTATCCTTTTACGATAGTAGGACCAAAATTGTAGTAGCCACTCTGGCTGACTAATCCAAGCGATTGATATGGATTGATGGCCTGATTAGATGTTTGCCCATATGTAGCTCTTAATTTCAATTGATCTATAAATCTCAGATCTTTCATAAAGGATTCGTTCATGATATTCCATCCCAATCCAACTGCCGTATAGGCATGCCACTTATGGCCTGGTGCTAAACGTGATGATCCATCAACCCGTTCTGTGATTGTTAATAAATATTTATCAGCATAGCTATAATTCAATCTTGCCATGTATGATATCAATGCCCAGGAAACCTCACCACCTCCTAATACGGGATAAGGTGTGGGATTTGAAAGATTCAGATTGTAGAACTGTACAAAATCAGAAGTAATAGAATCTTTTTGCACAGATGTATTATGGCTATGATACTCCTGAATACTGTATAGGCCAGTGAAATTGAAGGTATGCTGGTGGAAAGTTTTATTGATATTTAATAAGTTTTCTGCGGTATATCCATATTCCGAAGAGTTATTCACATAAGCTGTATTTCCTTGTCCGGGCCGGAAATAATCAGGATTATTCAATTGATCAGCTCCCTGAAATTGATCATCTTCTTCCTGATCATAGTTCAAACCTAAATTAAACCGATAATTCAACCAGGGCGTAAAATCATACTGTGCAAATAAACTATTGAAAGTACGCAACCTTCGCTGCTGGTCAACCCAGTTCTGATTGTATTTTAGATATAAGGGATTATAATAGAAATCCTTATCGATTGTATTCCCGGAAGGTTCCCTCAAAATATTTCCGCTGCTATCATAAGCTGGCATTAAAGGGCTGAGTGCAAGTATGGGATACATGGCGCCACCAGCCACAAATTGAGCCCCTTTTCTGAGACCCAATGCATTCAGCGAGCTCAATCCAATATGTAGCTTTTTACCGATTTTGGAATTCACGGTAGCATGTATAGAATAACGGGTGAAACTCACTCCGGGAATTAAAGTGGTTTCATTATAATATCCGGCTCCGTATGCATAAGTAGTTCCATTTCCACCACCCGAGATAGTAAGATCGTGATTGGTTTTATGGCTGGTTTGGTAAATGAGTTTTTGCCAGTTGGTTTCCTTGCCCGCGGCCAACATCTGCAGTTCCTGGGGCATGAACCCTCCTGTCCAGGGTGAAATATTTCGTAACGCTGCATACTCCTGTCCGTTGAATACCGGATAGTAAAATTCAGGCTTGCCAATACCATAATATCCATCATAGGAAATACGTGCAGGCCCTTCTTGTCCTTTTCTTGTTGTGACCAGGATCACACCATTTGACGCACGTGAACCATAAATTGCGGTTGCTGATGCATCTTTCAATACACTGATGGATTCAATATTGTTGATATCAATATCATTTAAATTTCCATCATACGGAATACCATCAACAACAATCAATGGGCTATTTGATCCGCTGATAGATTTGATACCTCTCACTCTGATTTGCGCACCCGAACCAGGGATAGTGCCCACAGTTTCTACTTGTAAACCGGCTGCTTTGCCTTGTAAAGCTTGTTGAATATTGGCTGCAGGCGCTACAGTTAAAGCATCACTGCTGATTGTTGCAATAGCTCCGGTTACATCAGATTTCCTTTGCGTTCCATATCCAATCACAACGAGTTGAGCAAGCTGGCTGGCAGTTGCATGGAGCTCAATGCGCAGGTTCTGATTTTGATTTCCCAGTTGAATGGTTTGTGTTTGATATCCAATAAATGAAACCTCCAGCACAGCACCTTCCGGAGCATCGAGCGTAAATCGTCCATTGTTATCCGTAATCACACCTGCATTGGTTCCTCTTACCCGGATGCTTACGCCTCCGAGAGGATTGCCATTTTCATCTACAACCTGCCCGGTTACACGAATTTGCTGTGATTGATAAGTAATGGTAGCGTACACATGTGCGTAGGTTGCATGAGGCACAACAATATTGCATGTCAGAATAAGCGTAGTAATGTAAACATATTTCATGTAGTGGAAATAAGGCGTACGTGGAAGCTGTACATCCTTACTCGTAAACCAAATTTTCATAATTTTACAATTGAAGGTTTAACAATCAAAACCTGTAGCACGGCCGGCTGGCCGTTGTTACAAAAGTTCATCCAACGGGAGTGTGGCGGCATTCCCGTTGCTTTTTTTATTAACTGGTATCATGCCATATCCGATCTACCATAGTTTTTTTATTTTAACTCATAGGTAATGCTTACTGGTCTGGCCATGCCCAACTGCTGGCTGCGCGCATCCGGCAAGGATTCACCAATATTGATTTCATATATCCCCTTGAGCCAAACTTTCCTGCCTTGCGTATCAACTACCTGCAATGCTTGCAAGGGTAAATCAAAATTCACCAGTTCAGTTTGCCCGGACTGTAGTTGAATCCTGCGAAAGCCTCTTAGCATATAACGAGGTATCGGAAAGTCTTTTTTACCCTGTGGTGGGGTTACATAGAGCTGTATCACATCAGCTGCTGCGCGTGAGCCCCTGTTGCTTACTTCCACGCTGATATGCAACACACTATCCTGCTGTTGCAACCGGCCGTGTGCAAACTCAAATTTTCCATATGTCAATCCATATCCAAACGGGTACAAAGGTTCTGCCGTCATATAGCGATAGGTACGTCCCTGCATGCTGTAATCTTCAAATGGAGGAAGCTGGCTGTAAGACTTGGGAAAGGTGATAGGTAATTTCCCTGCAGGCGAAGTTTTACCAAAAATCACGCCTGCGACAGCATTTCCGCCTTCTTCGCCGGGATACCAGACCATCAGCACGGCATCAGCCAGGCTATCTACAGGAGCGAGATTAACAGGACTGCCACCCGTGATGATCGCTACAATGGGCTTGGAATTATTGGCCCGAAGCTTCCGTAAAAAATCAATTTGATTAGCCGGCAGGTCGTATGTGGCTCTATCACCTCTATCAACTGATGCTATGGCATCGCCCTCTTCACCTTCCAGCAAGCCCGACAGCCCCATTACCACAAAAGTCACATCTGCGCTGCGCGCTTCGCCGGTTGTCCAGTCGATCGGATTTGCATTGGGCCAGGCCAGCAGGCAACCGGGCTTGTACTGCAACTGACTGCCCGGAGCAATAGCACCCGCAATGCCTTCCAGGATGGTTACCATGTGCGGGTTCACACCATAATAGTTACCTATCAGCACGTCCAGATTGGTAGCGTTAGGGCCGGTGATGAAATATTTCGGCAAATCGTTGCGCAACGGCAATACCCCATTGTTTTTTAGCAATACGATCGACTCTTCTGCCGCCCGGCGGGCCAGCTGCCGATGTGCTGTGCTGTTGATCACTGCGGGTGAAATGGCATTGTAAGGATTATAAGCAGGCGGATCAAATAAACCCAACTTAAACCTCGTGCGCAACAAAGGCACCAGGGCCGAGTCAATATCGGCTTCGGTAAGCAATCCCTGCCTGATAGCTTCGGGTAGTAAGGCATATTCATTGCCACAATCCAGATTTACTCCCCGCTTCACGGCAATAGCCGCTGCTGCCGCTTCGCTGTTTACATAATGATGCCCAGCATAAATATCGCCAATAGCCCCACAATCGGATACGATATGTCCCCGGAAGCCCCAGTTCTTCCGCAAAACCGTATCCAGCAGATAGGTATTGGCACAGCAGGGCTGGCCATTGGTGCTGTTGTAGGCACACATTACCGCTTCCACACCCGCTTTTACGGCTGCATGAAAGGCTGGCAGATAAGTATCATACAGGTCATGCAGGCTTGCCTGTGCATCGAACTGATGCCTCAATCCTTCGGGGCCGCTGTGCACCACATAATGTTTGGCACAGGCTGCGGTCTTCAGATAACGTGCATCATGGCCCTGCATGCCCCGGATAAATGCTGTGGCCATTCGGCTGGTCAGATACGGATCTTCCCCATAGGTCTCCTGTCCACGTCCCCAGCGCGGATCACGAAAGATATTGATGTTCGGCGTCCAGAACGTCAATCCACCGTATTGCTCATGCTTGCCTTTAGCGGCTGCCGCATTGAACATGGCCCGGGCTTCATCGGAAATGGCAGTGGCTATTTCATACTCCAGGCTGTCATCAAACGTTGCTGCCAAACCTATAGGCTCCGGAAATATGGTGGCCACTCCCGAACGGGCTACTCCGTGCAGGGCTTCACTCCACCAGTTGTAAGCTGGAATATGCAATCGGGGAATGGCCGGACTGGCATTCTGCATTTGGGATACTTTCTCCTCCAACGTCATCCGATGCAACAAATCCGATATCCGCTGATCTAAAGGAAGAGAGGGATTCAAAAATGCAAGCGTGTCCTGTGCTGAAGCAGAGACATAGATGCCCAGACAAAACATCCACGTAATCCAGGTAGTGCGGAAATAAGGATTCTTAACCATACAATGTATTTTTCGGGCAATTTACTTATACCTGTCTAGACCCAACCTCCACCCTCTTGTATTTCTCCTGTAAATGTAGAAACATTTTTCAAATTTTGAAACCGATTTCATAATTTTTTTCCAAAAATAAATTTTTAATTTAGTGCCGCAAAGGGAAAAACGATTTCATTAATCTGTGATGGTACGACCGATTTTTCAGCTTAACCTGTAAAACAGTTTCCGTGAAAGATACCAGAGAGGTAACGATTTATGATATAGCCAGGCAACTCCATATTTCACCTGCTACCGTGAGCCGGGGACTGAACAACCATCCGGCAGTCAGTAAAAAAACGCGCCAGAAGATTCTGGAAGTAGCTCAGGCATTGGGCTATCGTTCCAATACGTTTGCCAGCAACCTGCGCAGGCAACACACCAATACTTTAGGTGTAATCGTGCCCAAATTAAACAGCCACTTCGTTTCTTCCGTACTGGCGGGTATTGAAAAGGTAGCCAATGAAGCAGGATATAACCTGATTATTTCTCAGTCGCTGGAATCGGCCCAGAAAGAAGTGGCCAATGCCAATACCATGTTCAAAAGCCGGGTGGATGGGCTGATCGTTTCGCTGGCCTTCGACACGCAGGACCTGAGTCATTTCAATCCTTTTTTCAAAAAAGGAATTCCGGTCATTTTTTTCGACCGGGTAGAACAAAGTTTGCCCTCTTCTACCCACATTATTATTGATAATGAAAAGGCCGGATATCAGGCCACAGAGCATTTGATCCAGCAAGGCTGCCGCCATATTCTGCATATCACCGGCAACCTCACGCGGAATGTATATGCCGACCGGCTCAAAGGCTATCAAGAAGCATTGAAAGCCTATGGGCTTCCTTTTCATGAAACCGATGTCATTGTCAGTATGCTTGATGAAAAGAGTGCATGGGAAACAGGCCGGCAGATTGCCAACATGCACCCCCTGCCCGATGGATTGTTTGTGGCAAATGATACCTTTGCAGCTATTTGTATGCAGGCTTTGAAAGAAAAGGGTATCCGGGTGCCAGATGATATAGCCATTGTAGGGTTTAATGATGATCTGGTAAGTCGTGTAGTGGAACCGCCGTTGACTACGGTTCATTATCCCGGTCAGGAAATGGGTGAACTGGTGGCTCGTCATCTGATCAATCATCTGCAGGGAACCGTGCCTCTTACGCATACCCATACCATCATTATTCACTCCGAGCTGATCGTCCGACAATCTTCCCTTCGAAACCCTCAACGTTAATCAGAAAAATCCAATCAAAAAAATCATTCAGAAATATGCATTCGGAACAAGCAGTTGCCATGATTACAGGAGGAGCCTCTGGATTGGGGCTGGCTATGGCCCGTCGGTTTGCTGACGGTGGTTATGTCACCATCATTATTGGTAGAAATTCCCAACGGTTGGAAAAGGCCAGAAAAGAGTTAGGTTCGCAGGTATTTACCTATGCTTTCGATCTCAATCGTTTTGACGAGATCCCGGAACTGGTGAAATCGATTTTAGCTGATCATGGGCACATTGATGTACTCATCAACAATGCCGGCATTCATTTAAAAAAACCCATGTTAGATATCGGAACTGCCGAGTTCATTCAGGTCATCCAAACCAATTTGATTGCTCCTTTTGTATTGAGTCGCGAAGTAGCCCGGCATATGTTAACACGCAAACAAGGACATATTTTGCATATCAGTTCCATGGCAGCCCAGTATGGCATACCGCAGGTGATGGCCTATACGGCAGCCAAGGCCGGCATCGAGGGTATGACCCGCGCCATGGCCGTTGAACTCTCTCCGCATGGCATTCGCGTGAATTGCATTGCCCCCGGATTCATTGAAACCGATATGTCATCCGGAGCGCTGGATAATGATCCCGAACGCAAGGAAAGAGTACTGGCTCGTACCCCTATGGGTAAACTGGGCTGCCCCAGCGATGTGGCTGAAGCGGCTTTTTTCCTCTCTTCCCCCGCCGCGCGTTACATCACGGGCGAAATTCTCCGGGTAGATGGCGGCAATGCAATCGGTTTCTAACCTTCTTCTGCTGATGCGGATTGCCCCGTCAGGCTTATCTTTGCGAAATGCTGAAAATCGGACTCATCCGCGAAGGCAAGCAACCCGCCGATCATCGGGTGGCCCTCACACCCTCCCAATGCCGCTGGATCATGCAGCACCACCCACAAATACAGATCGTGGTGCAACCTTCGGCTATCCGCTGCTACAGCGACGAAGAATATCAGCAGGCCGGCATACCGCTGCAGGAAGATCTGAGCAACTGCCAAATCCTGATGGGCATCAAGGAAGTGCCCCCGCAGCAGCTTCTTCCGGAAAAAACCTATTTCTTTTTTTCCCATACCAAGAAAAAACAACCCCACAACAAGCCGCTGATGCAGGCTTGCGTGAAAAAGCACATCACGCTGATTGATTACGAATGCCTGGTACACAACGACGGGCAGCGTATGCTGGGCTTTGGCTTTTTTGCCGGCGTGGTGGGCGCCCATAACGGATTGATGGCCTATGGCAAAAAAACGGGCCTGTTTGATTTCCGCAGGGCTTATAGCTGCCATGACCTGCAGGAACTCACCGAAAGTTATTACGGAGTAAAACTACCTCCGCTGAAAATTGCCATCACCGGCTCAGGACGCGTGGCTGCCGGAATCCTCGAAGTAATGGGATTGCTGGGCATCAAAGACATTACACCCGAAGAATTTCTGATCAACGAATACCAATACCCGGTATATACCCAGCTCAAGGCAGGCGATCTGTATCTGCACAAAACTGAACGCAGCTATTCGCGCGAACATTTTCATGCCCATCCCAAAGAATATGAATGCAAATTCCTGCCTTTTACCACAGCTGCTGATATCCTGATGAATGGCATTTACTGGGAGCAGGGTATGGCACCTTTGTTTACCTGGGATGACCTCTGCAATCCGCATTTCCGCATTCGCGTAATTGCCGATATTACCAACGACAGAGAGGGATCGATTCCCTGCAACCTGGGCGACAGCACGATTGAAGATCCGGTGTACGGTGTGGATCGGTGCACCCGGCAAAAATTACCACCCTATCTGCCTCATACAGTTGATATGATGTGCGTAGGCAACCTGCCGGATGAATTGCCACGCGATGCTTCCCGCTATTTTGGAGAACAGCTGATTAAATACGTGATTCCGGAATTGCTGCAGGAAAAAAGTGTAATCCTGGAAAAAGCTACTATTTTGCTGAACGGCAAACTCACACCCCGCTTCAGCTATCTGGAAGATTACGCTTACGGTTCCTGACAGGCAGGTGCTGTTTTTGAAACACTGCTGTGGCAAGAAAACATCATTGCTTTTGATGCTTCATTTGCCAATCATTGTTTTCGAAATTCCTTCTATATTTGGCCGATACAATTTTATCTCATGCAACACACAACCGGCAGACCCAGTCCTCATCTCTGGCGAAAAGTATATCCCCATCTGATTGCGATTGTCATTTTCATCATACTTGGATTTGCTTACTGTAGTCCCGTCTTGCAGGGCGAAGTGCTGCAGCAATCGGATATGGTGCAGGTGGAGGGCATGAGCAAGGAAGCCAAAGATTATTATGCACAAACCGGGCAACATCCGTTATGGACCAACAGCATGTTTTGCGGCATGCCCAGCTATCTGATTTTTACAGGTCCTACGGCCAATTTGCTGCAATACGGCAACCGTGTATTTACCTTGAATCTTCCATCACCGGTGAATATGTTGTTTCTGGCTATGCTGGGCATGTATGTGCTGCTCAGCGTGCTGGGATTCGATTACATCATTTGCTTGATCGGAGCGGTGGCTTTTGGTTTTTCATCTTACAACGTCATCATCATCGGCGCAGGACATATCACCAAAATGATGAGCATGGCCTATATGCCGCTGGTGCTGGCAGGCATGTGGTTATTGTATCGTGGCAAATGGATTATCGGCGGAGTGGTTACCGCATTGATGGCAGCGATGATGGTGTACAACAATCATCTGCAAATCATGTACTATGCAGCCATTCTGGGGGCCTGCATGGTGGTGGGTTTTCTGATTATCCGGTTGCGACAACATCAGTTCAAACAATTTCTAATTGCTACATTGATTTTAATCCTTGCAGCTATATTGGCTTTATTGCCCGCAGCCGACAATCTGCTTATCACGCGTGAATATGCCAAGTATTCCATCCGCGATAGCCAGAGTGAACTTACACTGGCGAAGAAAAATGAAGAAGTAGGCAAAGGCGGATTAAATATTGATTATGCTTTTCAATGGAGCCTGGGTAAATTAGAAACGTTTTCTATTTTAATTCCCAATGTGTACGGCGGACCTGTTACGTCCTCACAGGTGGAAGATTCGCATGTTTATCAAACCCTCAACCAGCAGGGCATAGCCGGACAACAGGCGGGCAACGTGGCTACCCAAATCCTACAATATGCCTACTGGGGACCTCAGCCTTTTACCTCACCCGTGTATTTCGGTGCCATCATTTGCTTTTTGTTTCTGCTGGGTTGTTTTCTCATCAAAAGTCCGCACAAATGGTGGCTGATTGCAGCCACAGCCATTGGCATTATCCTCAGCTGGGGCAAGCATCTGGCTTTTATCAATGATTTTTTGTTTTATCACCTGCCTTTATACAACAAATTCCGCTCACCTTCTATGGCCATGGTAATTCCGCAGCTCACCTTCGTGTGGATGGCAGCCTGGACGTTGCAGGAACTCATCCATAGCAAATGGAAGAAAGCTGATTTGCTTCGTGTATGGAAATACACTGCCATCATCATGGGTGTGTTGTTACTGATAGTGGGAAGCGGAATACTGGTGAATTATACTTCCCCCAATGATGATCAGCTGATGCAAGCCATTGGCAATTCACAGCTCGGGCAAACGATTGTGAATGCCCTGCGCGATGACCGGGCTTCGCTCCTGCATCACGACGCCCTCCGCAGTTTTATCTGGATAGCTATCATGGCCGTGCTTATCTGGTTGTGGATTCAGCATAAAATCAAGCCCCATCTGTTTTTCATCATCGCCGGATTATCCATTCTCATTGATCTGTGGGCCGTGGATAAAAGATACCTGAATGATCAGAATTTTACAGATGAACTTTCGCTTCAACAAATCTTTCAGCCTTCACCTGCCATTCAACATATCCAACAGGATCCGGATCCCTATTTCCGGGTACTCAATTTAAGCGTGGGATTAAACAATATTTTCAACGATGCATTGACTTCCTATTTCGTAAAATCCATTGGCGGTTATAGTCCGGCCAAATTGTGGCGATATCAGGATCTCATTGATTACCAGCTGATGCCCGCTATTACCCGTCTGTACAGCATTTTGCAAACAGCTGCCCAGTCAGACAGTACGATATTGAATGCCTTTAGCCAATCGCCTGTATTGAATATGCTGAACACCCGTTATTTCATTCTGAATCCCCAGGCTACACCCGTAAAAAATTCCCATGCGCTGGGCAATGCCTGGTTCATCAGCCAGGTGCAATGGGCCGCCAATGCTGATTCAGAAATGATAAGCCTTAATAATTTTGATCCTGCCTCCACTGTGATTATTGATAAACGCTATCGCCCGTTATTGCCTGCCGTGCAATTTGTAACCGATAGCAGTGCCCATATTCAGCTCACACAGTATGGCCTCAATGAGTTGCACTACAAGGCACAAAACAACCACAATGGTTTTGCCGTGTTCTCGGATATCTACTATCCCGCCGGCTGGAAAGCTTATGTAGATGGCCAGGAAATGCCCATCGTACGCGTTAATTACCTGTTGCGCGGCTTGTACATACCAGCAGGCACGCACGAAATTGTATTCCGTTTTCACCCGAATACTTATTTCCTGGGTCAGCGCATTTCATTCTGGGCATCACTTTTCTTGATTTTAATCGTGGTTGCAGCTGTTGCATGGGAATGGAAAAAATCATCCCGAAGTGCACAACAGTCCTGATCATGCAACATGAATGATCCGGATGAAATAATCAAATGACCCCAAACAAAACAGCATCTGCATGATCACAAGCAGATGCTGTTTCTATGTGTGTTTTCTATTGTACTCAGTAATGAGTCAATCAGTGCAATTGTTGCAGGGCTTCCCGGATGCGTTCCATGGCAATGGATAATTTCTCCAGAGAATTGGCATAGGAAAGCCGAATGCAGTCAGGCTCTCCAAATGCAGTGCCCGTTACGGTAGAAACATGGGCTTTGTGAAGCAAATACATGGCTAAGTCATCGGCATTGCCGATGTGATGCTTACCATCGGTTTTCCCAAAATAAGATTTCACTTCAGGAAACAGATAAAAAGCTCCTTCTGGCACATGAAAACGCAAACCCGGTATTTGTTGCAAAGCTTTCACCATAAAATCCCTTCTCTCCCTGAATGCCTGTACCATTTCCTTGCAGGCTTCGCGGCTGCTTTGCAGAGCATAAAGAGCGCCACGCTGGGCAAAGGCATTGGCACCAGATGTAAACTGTCCCTGAATGGTATCACATGCTTTGGCAATGGGCAAGGGTGAAACGGAATAGCCCAATCGCCACCCCGTCATGGCAAAACCTTTGCTGAATCCATTGATGACAATAATGCGGGGCAAAAGATCCTGAAATTGGGTGATGCTTTGATGCTGGCCCACATAATTGATGTATTCATAAATCTCATCGGAGATGATAAACACCTGCGGATGGCGGCGAAGTACTTCCGCAAGGGCTGCGAGCTCTTCTTTGCTGTAGAGCGCACCTGTGGGATTGCTGGGCGACGAATATATGATGGCCTTTGTGCGTGGTGTAATGGCTTGTTGCAGCTGTTCGGGCTTTAGCTTATATTGTTGCTCAAATCCACAACGCACAAATACTGGCGTGCCTTCGGCCAGTTTGGTGATATCGGCATACGATACCCAATAAGGCGTGGGAATGATGACTTCATCACCGGGATCCAGCAGACTCAGCATGATATTGGCAATGGCTTGCTTGGCTCCGTTTGACACCACGATTTGCTCCGGAGTTACTTCCCAGTTGTTTTCCAATTTTAATTTTTCGGCAATGGCTTTACGCAGTTCTGGATAGCCCGGCACCGGCGGATAATGGGTATAACCTTCATCCAGTGCTTTTTTGGCGGCTTCCTTGATGTGTACCGGTGTGTCAAAATCAGGTTCACCAATGCTCAGGTCAATCACATCAATGCCCTGCGCTTTTAATTCCCGGCCCAGTTTGGCCATCCGAATGGTTTGCGATTCTGCAATGCGGTTTAGACGTGATGCAAGTTGCATGGACAATTCATTGAAAATGTTTAAAAAATCAGGCGCAAAGTTAGGGATAAATGCAGCAAAAGCGTTGATAAATTGGTAACAGATGAGACATGAATGCAAATGCCCCAGGACAACCCTTAGGCCTCTTCCAGCCCGAGGCTGCTAAATACTTACTGACCGTTGATGGCCAGGAATCATGGGAAGAGTGATCAGCCTTCCTTCAGCCAGTAGAGCTCATTTTTTCAAGGTGAGCACCACCACCGATTTTGCCGGCATTTGTACTGTCCACACGTTGCCCGATTGCCGCACACCACTGAAGCTTGTGGGGTGAATCAGATCGGGATGTTCGAATGTATTGCAATCATTGACATGTGCGGAAGTCAGCAGTTGTCCGCCTGAAAATTTCCAGCTGGCCGATCCGGGAAACTCCAGTTTCACGGTGATAGCCTGATGCGGATCAATGTTCACCAGCGAAATATGCATAGCCCCTGTGCTATCAATAGATGCAGATGCATTGATAGCCGGTAGCGAATCATCTCCAAACACATAATCAGGCGTTTGCAGCTGCAGCGGCACCAGCCGGGCATCCTGATGCACCTTGTACAGATCAAACACCCAATACGTAGGCGTCAGCACCATCTGTGGCCCGTGGGTAAGAATCACAGATTGCAGGACATTCACTGTTTGCGCCAGGTTGGCCATGCGCACCCGATCGCAGTGCTGATTGAAAATATTCAGCGTGGAAGCTGCCAGCAATGCATCGCGCAAGCTGTTTTGCTGATACAGAAATGCCGGATTGGTACCGGGTTCCACGTCGGTCCAAACGCCCCATTCATCCACTACCAGTGCCAGTCGTTTTTGCGGATCATACCGATTCATCAGGGCTTCCTGGTCGTTTAGTATCTGATCCATGTACAATCCCCGTTTCAAGGTGCTGAAATACTGATCTTCCCCAAAATCGGTAGCCGACCCTTTATGGCTCCAATTGCCCGTTGGCACGGTATAATAATGCAGGGAAATGCCCCACATCATCCAGTGCGGAATGTCTTGCAACAACACTTCCATCCAGTGCAGGTCATGCCCGTTTGGGCCACTGGCAATTTTTTTCAGCGGAGCACCCGGATAATTTTTGCAAAACGATGCATAACGCCGATACAAATCGGCATAATATTCCGGCGTCATGTTACCCCCACAACCCCAGCTTTCGTTGCCCACGCCCCAGAATGGCACTTTCCAGGCCGAATCCTGCCCATTGCGTTTGCGCCATTCGGTGATGCTGCTTTCCTGATTGGAATTCAGGTATTCCACCCATTCCGACATTTCCTGCACGGTGCCACTGCCCACATTGCCGGCAATGTAGGGGTCACAGCCCACCAACCTGCAAAATTCCATGAACTCGTGTGTGCCAAAGGCATTGGTTTCGGTTACCCCACCCCAGTTGGTATTGATGGTTTTCGGCCTCTGTGCAGGATCGCCCACGCCGTCTTTCCAGTGATATTCATCGGCAAAACAGCCGCCCGGCCAGCGCATCACCGGCACATGGATGCGGCGGAGTGCTTCCACGACATCCAGCCGGATGCCATCTTTATTGGGAATAGACGAATTTTTCCCCACCCAGATCCCATCGTAAATATCCCGGCCCAGATGTTCGGAAAACATACCATAAATGTAACGGCTAATGGTTTGATGCGCCTGGGCATCGTTTACCAGAACCGTGGCCTGGGGCTGAGCCTGAATATGCAGGCCCAAAGCCAGCAGCATGAAGCTAAGCAATGAAAAATGTTTAATCATGTCTTCAGCATTTAGAGTGTGGCAATAAGGAATTTTCGTTGGGCGTAAAAGTAGAAAATTATTTTAAGTGTTACAAATACGTTTAAAAATTTTCGGCAGCAACTGCGGGTTTTTGTAATTATTTTGCAGATGGAAAAGCCACAACCTGTATGTATGCCGCTGGAAGAACGTTATTCTCTTAAAAAACACAATACTTTCGGTGTAGAAGCCTGTGCGCGTTATTTTGCTCCTATCCGGCAGGTGGAGGAGCTGGAAGAACTGCTGATTGCCGATATGTGGAAATCCATGCCCTTGCTGGTTTTGGGGGAAGGCAGCAATATACTTTTCACGCGCGATGTGGATGGATTGGTGCTGAAAAATGAAATCAAAGGAATAGCCGTGATCCGGGAAACAGCCGATGAGGTATGGCTGAAAGTGGGTGGGGGTGAAAACTGGCATCGGTTTGTGATGTTTTGTGTGGGCAATCACTACGCAGGAGTTGAAAATCTGGCCTTGATACCCGGCAGCGTAGGTGCTGCTCCGGTGCAAAATATCGGAGCCTATGGCGTGGAAGTAAAAGAAGTCGTCGATGAAGTAGTGGCCTGGCATCTGGAAACGCATGAATTATTGCATTTCTCAAATGCGGATTGCGCATTTGGTTATCGCGACAGCATTTTTAAACAAACTTATCGGGGTAAACTAATGATTGTGTGGGTGGTCTTCCGCCTGAGCAAGCATCCCCATTTTCATACGGATTACGCGGCTTTACGTGAGGAACTTCATCGGATGGGGGTAAAAGACTTAAGCCTGAGAATCATTTGCGATGCCGTGATTCGCATTCGCACACGCAAATTACCCGACCCCGCCAAAATTGGCAATGCCGGAAGTTTTTTCAAAAACCCACAAATTCTGGTCGCTCAGTATGGAGAACTCAAAACAAGATTTCCGGATTTGCCCTCTTTCCCGGTGGATGCACACACGGTGAAGATCCCCGCAGCCTGGCTCATTGAGCAATGTGGCTGGAAAGGCTATCGCGAAGGCGATGCCGGCGTGCATTCACATCAAGCCCTGGTACTGGTCAACTATGGAAAAGCTACCGGCCAGCAAATCCTCCAGCTTTCTGAACGCATCCGGCAAAGTGTATATGAACGTTTTGGCATCATGCTGGAAAGAGAAGTGAATGTATGGTGAAGGTAAAAGTCGTTTAGACCATGGTAAATGTAAACAAAAATATAACACACACCGTGGCTATTGATCATCCTGAAATAAACGATAACAGAAACTACAATTATTTAGCCTTTCCGGTAGAAGAAAGACCGGAATACTCCAGAATCGTCAGTATGATACAAGCCAAATCCAGGGTAATTGATTTGGGATGCGGTAACGGTTCGCTGCTGCAAAGGTTAATAAAAGAAAAAGAAGTTAAGGCCTATGGTATAGAACTAAGTGAATCGGGTGTGACCATTTGTAAAGAAAAAGGATTACAGGTGGAGCAAGGTTATATCGATGAACGGCTACCGTTTCAAGAGAATGCATTTGACTATGCAATATGCAATGTAACCATACAGATGGTACGTTATCCGGAAGTACTCCTGACAGAAATGAAACGTATAGCAAAGTATCAAATCATCTCCTTTCCCAATTTTGCTTTCTACAAGAACAGAATAGAAATGATTATAAAAGGCAGGATGCCAAAAAAAATGCTGTTTGGTTATAGCTGGTATAACACGGGGCATATTCATCAGTTATCAATAAAGGATATGATTGAACTTATACAAACAATCGGCGGACTCAAAATAATCAAAATAGATGTAGATGAGACGGGTAAAAAATTAAAAAACAAAATTATTCAACTCTTTCCAAACTTATTTTGTGTGGTTCCCATATTCTTCTTAGAAAAGATAGAAAAATGAAAATAATTCATAAAGCATTAAAAAGAAAAGAGTTTCAGGATAAACCACCGGTTCTGATTGATATTGGTGCTTCTGGGAGTATCCACTCTCGATGGAAAAAAATTGCTCCATACAGTATTTGCCTGACATTTGATCCGGACGCAAGGGACTATAACTATTTTAAGCGAGAACAAAAACACTATAAACAGTTGCACACATTGCGATGTGGAGTAGGAAATCAAGACCGGCCAGAGCGTACTTTTTATCTGACCCGTTCTCCTTATTGTTCAAGCTTCTTAAAACCAAGCATAGAAAAGCTAAAACCTTATTCATTCTCAGAAAAATTTATCGTTGAACATGAGGTAAAATATGAAATGAGAAGCATAAAATCAATATTAAGTGAACTGAATATTTCCTATATTGACTGGTTCAAGTCAGACTCACAAGGGATGGATCTACAAATTTTTAAGTCATCGGGAGAAGAAATCATAGAAAAAGTAATTGCAGCCGAATTTGAACCCGGAATTATGGATGCATATGAAGGGGAAGATAAACTACATGAAGTATTATCATTCATGGAGAAAAAACATTTCTTTCTGAGTGAGCTGAATGTAAAAGGTCCAATTAGGATCCCGCATGAATATTTACAGGAAATTACGCATATCTCATTTCTTAGAAAACTGATAGAAGCCTCTCACAAAAAAATTGCCGGATGGGGCGAAATGCTTTACCTCAATACTTTTGAAACGGATGCTTTAGAAAATACAAGAGACTACATACTTGGCATTGTGATCGCAATGTTAAACCATGAATACGGGTTCGCGTTAGAATTAGCCAGAAAAGCAAAAAAAGAATTTAAAGATGATATCTTAAATGAATTTGAATATCTTTCTGTTCTAAAAATCAAAAATACCATTCTCAGGCTCAAATTTATGGAATCAGTATGGAATAAATTCTTACATAAATAATAATCAGATTCCAATGAACAATAGGCTGTACTTTTGCACACTTTTCGATAGCAATTACCTAACCAGGGGCCTCGTGATGTATGAATCATTAAAAGCATGCTGCAAAGATTTTCACCTTTATATATTTAGTTTTGATGATCGTTCCTTCCAGGTATTGAAATCACTGAACTTAGAAAAAGTTACCTTAATTTCACTATCGGAATTTGAAGATGAAGAGCTGCTGCGCGTAAAACCCACTCGTAGTAGAGCAGAATATTGCTGGACATGCACGTCGTCAACCATTCTCTATTGTCTGGAACAATTTCATTTGCCACATTGCACTTATATTGATGCAGATCTGTATTTCTATCAAGATCCATCCATACTTCTGGATGAGATGGGCGAACATTCCATACTAATTACCGAACATCGATATTCTCCCCAATATGAAAAATCTGCAAAAGCTGGTAAATATTGTGTACAGTTTATCACTTTCAGACGGGATGAGTATGGAATGAAAGCCCTGAAATGGTGGCGGGAACGCTGTTTGGAATGGTGTTACGCCCGGCTGGAAGATGGTAAGTTTGGCGATCAGAAATACCTGGATGACTGGCCTGAACGCTTTGAAAAAGTATGGGTACTGCAGCATCCGGGTGGAGGACTTGCTGCATGGAATATTCAGCAATATGAGGTAATACCTCAAAACAGCAAGTTTATTTGTCGGAATTATCGTACGGGGCAAGTTTTTAAACCCATTTTTTATCATTTTCACTATCTTAGATATTATTCCAACGGAAGCATTGAATTAGGCAGGCGAAAGCTTAGCAAACAAGTTTTGCAATTAATATATCTGCCATACATTTGTAAGTTAGAAAATATGAAACAAAATTTATTGAAAAGAAATATAGGCTTTGATCCCAATGGCCCCACCCCACCGCCAAGTGGAATCAAGCACTTAATAGTGGAAATTTATCGAAGAATAAAAGGAACATATCACGTTTATCCATTGCAAAAATTTACACAAAAATGTGAATAGCATGGCTTACTTAATACACTTAACTACCCACAGTGACAAACGTGGAAATCTAACTGTAATTGAAGACGAGATTCCGTTTGATATAAAACGCATATTTTATATCTACGGAGTAGATGATTCTATGAGAGGCGGACATCGTCATAAAACAACGGTTCAGGCTGCCATCTGCATCCATGGCAGTTGTATTGTATCCAATGATGATGGGGAGAAACAGGAGGATTTTCTGCTTGATCATCCCAGTAAATGTTTGATTCTGGAAACAAAAGACTGGCATGTGATGCATCATTTCACCCCGGATGCTGTATTGCTTGTACTTGCTTCCACAAAATTTGATCCTTCAGATTATATTTACGAGCCTTATATGCATAAAACATGATCCCTTACGAAAACCTGGGTGCAGTCAACAAACCATTCTTTGAGGAGCTAAAACAATCATTTGCTTCCACTCTGGAAAGCGGATGGTATATACTCGGCCATCAAGTAAAATCATTTGAACAAGCATTCGCAGATTTTCTGGGTGTTAAACATTGCATCGGAGTTGCTAATGGGTTAGAAGCTTTGTTTCTTTCATTAAAAGCATTTGACTTTAAACCAGGATCCGAAGTTATTGTTCCATCCAATACATACATTGCTACGATCCTTTCCATTCTGCATGCCGGATTAAAACCTGTACTGGTAGAACCAGATATCCGCACTTATAATATTGACGCAAACCGAATTGAAGAAGCCATAACACCTCGAACCTGTGCTGTGATGATTGTGCATCTGTACGGCAAATGTTGTGAAATGGATAAAATCAAGAAGATATGTAGCCAGCATCAGCTGAAATTGATTGAAGATTGTGCACAGTCACACGGTGCAGCTTTTAAAAAACAATTATCCGGTACATTTGGAGAATTTGGTGCTTTTAGTTTTTATCCAACCAAAAATCTCGGCGCATTGGGTGATGCAGGTGCTGTTACTACATCTGATCCTGATCTTGCAAAAAGAATTAGCACGCTGCGAAATTATGGATCAGAAAAAAAATACTATAATGATTTAATTGGTTATAACTCCAGGCTGGATGAAGTACAAGCTGCTTTTTTGCTGGTTAAATTAAAACACCTTGAAGAAATCAACAACCACAAAAGAAAGCTGGCTGCTATTTATCACCAACATCTCAAGGAAGACTTCATAAAACCCTTTGTACATGCGGATTATTTAGACGTGTATCACATCTTCAACATCCGCCATCCGAAAAGGGATCAGCTGAAAAAATATTTGATAGACCACGGTATTCAAACAGAAATTCATTATCCTGTTCCCCCGCATAAGCAGAAAGCAATGCAGGGCGTATTACCTGCACATATATCTTTCCCCATTTCAGAAGAAATTCATCGTACTACATTGAGCCTTCCTTGTTCTACTGCACATTCGGAAGAAGATATTTATCGGGTAGTGGAAATCATGAATAAGTTCTAATATAATTTGACTTTAAACCCCCAAATAAAGAGTATGTGTATTTGAATCATAATTTTTCATAAATAATCTTTGCAATTCTTTCCGCAGCATGGCCATCCCAATATTCAGGAATCCGACCATGGGGGCGGTTCCCATTGAGAATCTCCATTACTGTTTGCTTAATCCGTGTAGGATTAGTTCCTGCAAGTCGGTTGGTACCTGTTTCTACGGTAACCGGACGTTCGGTATTGTTTCGCACGGTGATGCAAGGAATTTGCAGAAAAGTGGTTTCTTCCTGAATGCCTCCACTGTCGGTAATCACCAGCGCTGCATGCTGCACCAGCTGCATAAAATCAAGATATCCCAGGGGTTCAGTAATGATTACATTTGTAGGAATCATATCCTCCAGCGAAAACTCATGAATTTTTTTTCTTGTTCGCGGATGAACGGGAAAAATAATTTTTTTCAGGGATGCTATTTCACGAAGCAGGCCAATCAGCTCTTGTAATTCTTCCCGATGATCTACATTCGAGGGCCTGTGCAGGGTAACCAGTATATATTCGCCCGGCTGGCAATGCAGGGTTTGCAAAATTTTAGATTGGGCTATTTTGGGAAGATAATACAATAAGCTATCAATCATCACATTTCCCACAAAAAATATTTTTTCCTGAGGAATACCTTCCTTTTCTAAATTCCGAACTCCGGATGGCTCGCTGACAAACAGATAATCGGCCAAGGCATCGGTCAGCAACCGGTTGATTTCTTCAGGCATAGTGCGATCAAAACTTCTTAAGCCGGCTTCTACGTGAGCAATGGGAATAAGAAATCGTGAGGCTATCAGGCTGCAGGCAACCGTGGAGTTTACATCTCCCACTACAATTACCAGATCAGGACGTTCGGATTGCACTATTTTTTCAAAACCCAGCATAATGCCTGCCAGCTGTTCTGCATGCGAGCCGGATCCCACACCCAAATAAAAATCTGGCCTGGGCAATTCCAGTTCTTCAAAAAATATGCTTGACATGCGGTCATCATAATGCTGGCCGGTATGGCAAATGAGATGTTGAATATCTGTGTATTGCTGAAAAGCTCTGAAAAGCGGAGCGACCTTCATGAAATTAGGCCTGGCACCTACTACGGAAATGATTTTTTTCATGCGAGGCAATTTACCTTATTCACGCGATTTTGCCTATCTGCAGGTGAATCAACCTGCCTGCGGCAGGCAGGTAGAATCAAGTTTGCAATGAATGTTGAAAATCTTTTTCTCTTTTTCGGGCTATGGCATCCCAGCTAAAAAGCATGTGTACTTTTTGTGCGCCGATGCGGCCCATTTCTTTTCTGACCTGAGGATCCGAAAGCATGAGGATCTTTTCTGCCAGATCCACGAAATTGTTTTCTTCATACAACAAACCATTTCTTCCCGGTATTTCTGCACAGGGATCCACCCGCTCTTTCACCTGTGTGCGGTTGCTGATGATGATGGGCAATCCGCAGGCCGCTGCATCCAGCTGACTGGTAGATTCCTGCCGCGGCCACACGCCAATATCGGCCGCCCGATAAAAGGTGGGTAGTTCATGCACAGGCACGAATGGATGCACCACACAACCCTTCATTGATTGAATAGCCTCTATATCGTGCTTGGTGCCACTCCCTACAAATAATGCCTTAATATGTTGATAGGCAGGTCCTTTTTCATGCAAATAATGGACAGCTTGTGCCAGGCAGAAAGGATTTTTATCGGGCGTAAATCTACCCGTGTAGATGCATACAATATCATCATCGTTAAATCCCAAAGCTTTTCTCTTTCGCAGTCTCTGTTGCTGCTCATCGGCTGAGGCAACAGGCCTGAACATCTCAGTATCTACACCCAGCGATTCAATTTCAATTTTTTCAGGGGGCACCAGAAAATATCGTTGCGAAATTTCTGCCACATCTTTGGCAATCGCATAATGTTTTATCGTGATAGCATTGATAAATGCGAGCTTCCGGGGAAACTGAAGCAAATAATGTTTTAGCCAGGTCTTAGGATGATGCATGTTAAATACCGAGGCATGCACATGGCTTTCTGTAAAAAAACGAATACCTAATTCACGTGCAACCCTGGCTGCTTCATAGCAGGTCTGGGAATACAAATGAAATACATTGATAACATCTGGATGAAGGTGTGCGATTGTTTCTTGTAGTCCTTTCATCATGATCACATTCACCAGTGGTGGCTTAACGAGCGGAAGCCGGTGCAACAGATAACCATCAATTTTTTTTGTACCGGGCTTTACAATATTGGGACCCAGAAAAGGTTCGTATGTTTTCCGGTAATGAGGTGCATTGAAATACACCTGAGCTGTGGATGAGACTACATGTACCTCATGACCCAATTTGGCCATGGCTTTGGGTAGAAAGTTTTCGGAATAACCCATCCCTTCGGAATACATCTCTGTTAAAAATAAAATTTTCATGCAGCAACATTTAACTTTTATCTCTCGCAAGCCCGTCTGCTTGCAAGCAGGCCTGCCTGTCCGGCAGGCAGGCATAAATCAGCTCTGCAATTTTATGAATCTGTATCTCCTGCGTATAATGCTGTTCAATATGTTTTCTGGCTGTTTCACCCAACTCTTTTGCCAACCCAGGATTGGTTGCAAGTTCTATCATGTATTTTGCCATCCCTTGTACATCTCCTTCTTCCACCAAAAAACCGGTTTTTTCATGAATCACTGCTTCAGGAATACCTGCATGGTAAGTACTGATGACGGGCAAACCACACGCAGCAGCTTCTAAAATCGAATTAGGTGTTCCCTCCTTATCACCATCAGGCGCTGTAACAGAATGTTGTACAAATGCGCGTGCCTGGTGCAATAATTGTTTGATTTCATCGGGGGTCAATACGCCCGCAAAGGTAATCTTGTTCTGTATGCCCAGTTTTGTAGCCAGTTTTTGGCATTCCACCATAAGCTCTCCATCACCTACCATAATCAATCGCGCTTCAGGAACAGCTTGCACAACTTTTTCAAATGCCCGGATGGTGTGGTGTGGAGCTTTCTTTGCTGTAAAACGTCCTACAGCTACAAATACGGGCGGATTCAATTCTGGCTTTCCGGGTGTAAAAAATGAAAGGTCTATGCCGTAAGGGATATTTTTTACTTTCTGCGGCTCAGCTCCCAGCCGAATCAGTTGTTTCTTCATGTCTTCCGATACGGCAATGATATAACGGGCATAAGTAAACATTTCTTTATAAGAAGCTGCGTATTGCTGCAAGGTATCGTGATGAAAAGCATCGAATCCATGAAAATGAACAATCAGGGGAACATTCACTTGTGCACAGGCTTTCCATATTTTAGCTCCCGTGATGCCATAATTAGCCACCACTACCTGAATATGCTTTCTTCTGAAAAATTGTTTCAGCCCATATAAACTAAAAAAGTTACCCTCCGAATGAAAAACATTTTTCATGAATATATGCATCAGAAAAAAGGGAACGGGATTTAATAATTTATCCGATTCATCTCTTTGTGGAAGCCAATTTTGGTAAATGAATGTTACCTGATCGCTTCCCCAAAAAGATTGCAAACCTTTAATCTGTTGCCTGATGAAAGTTTCTGAATAAGAATAATTACCTGCCTTACTGGTAGGCGAATTAGGTTGAGTGATGCATATCTTCATGAACTCATCGTTTTTTGGCTACAATCATAAACACACATGCATCCTTTTTACGATGGTTGGCTGTGTGAAACGAATCGGCCATCGCTATTCTAAACTGCATGACGGGTACAAAAAACCATTTTATGAAAAAAGGTAATCGAAACAAAAATGCATCTTGCAACAATTGCAAACCCACAGAAGCAAGACCTTGTATGCCTATTATGTCGATTATTTCAAAACCATTTTCTTGTATAATCTTTTGCAACCCGGCAGATGTCCATCGCCAATAATCAACCGGATCCGGATGATACATCCAGATACCATGTGTAGATAAGATCAACAAACCATGTTTTTTCATGACTCTACAGGCTTCGCGGAGATACAAATCTGGATTCGTAACATGTTCTAATACCTGTGTAGAAAGGATAACATCTGCATAACCATCATTGAGCGGCAAACGGCCCTGTTCATCCAATACAATTTGGGCGGCCTTATTTAAAGCAATATCCGCTCCCACATATTGTTTTACATAAGGGGCAAACAATGTTCGATAGGGCATGCTGCCACATCCATAATCCACTAAAACCTCATACCTGCCTGTCCGATAGGCAGGCTCGCCTGCTGGCAGGCAGGACTGTTGGGTATCGGATTGAAAATATTTCTGGATGACAAATTGAATAGCTTTTTTCAATTGCTTGAGATGATAATAACGAGGATGAAAAATGTTAGGATGCAGGCGATCGTGCATCTCTCGGTCAATGGATTGCTGGTTGCGTTCTTGAGCCATATACGCGTGGTTGGGCCTGACTATTCGGCAGGCAGGTCTGTTTTGCCCATCAAAAATATTATTTTTGGCTTTCACAACCCTGCCTGATGGCAGGCCGTCGAAAAACAGATTCATGGGTATTGTCAGGCGGCAAAGCATTCAATCCACCGTTTTTATTTATGCAGGATTTGCTATTGGTGCATGTAATGTGCTGGTGCTGTTTACCCATTTTCTGAGTCCCGAACAATTCGGATTGATTCAGTTGATGGTAAATGCTGCAGCCCTGATGGCGGCCCTGGCTACTTTGGGTACAGTGCCTGTGGTAAATAAATTTTTTCCTTTTTACCAGGATTATCTGAAACCTCATAAAAATGATCTACCACTGCTGGTAATCAGCATCTGTCTGCTGGGTTTCGGATTATTCGTACTGGCTGGATGGCTGGGCAAATCGCTTATCATCCGTAAGTTTTCCGGCAATTCGGCTTTGTTTGTGCAATATTATTGCTGGCTGTTCCCCATGGTGTTCTTCATGTTGTTTTTTGCTTTGCTGGAGAGCTTTGCCTGGGGATTGCGCAAAACCGTACTCACCAACGTGCTCCGCGAAACGGTTGTACGCCTGTATGGCACCCTGTTGATTGTACTGGTTGCCCTGCATGGGATATCGGTGGATGCATTCATCAAATTGTACAGTGGATTGTTTGCCATTCCAGTGATTGTGGTGCTGGTAGTATTGATCCGCAGCGGACAGTTTCATTTGTATGTGGGTATCAGCTCCGTAACCCGCAGGCTGTGGAAACGGATGCTGACTTTTAGCCTGTATGTGTTCAGCAGCAGTGTGTTCAACGTATTTGCTAAAACGGTTGAAATATTTTTCATTTCCAGTATCAACGGACTGGCACAAACAGGCGTGTATTCCATAGCCGATTATATCATCCGGGTGATGGAAGTACCGCAGCGGGGCATGGCTTCCGTTACCACTCCCCTGCTGGCTGTACACTGGAAAAACAAGGATTATCAGGAAATTGAGAAGCTTTATCAGAAATCCTCAGCTACTTTGCTGATAGCCGGACTGGCCATTCTGGGATTGATCTGCACGGATCTACCGGATATTCAGCATTTTCTACCTGAAAAATACCGTGGGATTACCTGGGTGGTATGGATTCTGGGTGCAGGCAAACTGATGGATCTGGGCACAGGCGTGAATAACCAGGTGATTCAAACTTCCCATTTCTGGAAATTTGATTTTTATACGAATATTTTCTTTACGGTTGTATCCATTGTGCTGAATTATTTTCTGGTGCATCGTTTCGGGATGATAGGTGCAGCCATCACAGCAGCTCTTTCGCTGACGCTTTTTAATCTCATGCGTTGTGTGTTTATCTACTTGCGTTTCCGGATGCAGCCTTTCCGTTGGGCAACAGCTGGTATTGTGCTATCGGGCATTGCAGCGTTCGCGATTGCGAAATCCATTCCGTTGCCTTTCGGTAATGATCCCCAAAACAAAGTGCTTATCTATCTGATCGACGCTGCCACAAGAGGCATCGTCTATATCGGCTTGTTTGGCGGCGCTGTGTTGTATTTCCGCTTTTCGGAGGATGTGAATCAGTTGGCTGAAAAATGGAAACACATCTTGTATCAATACGGACAAAAACTCATGCAAACCCTCTTCAAATAGCTTTCAAACCCCTTTGAATATTCATTAAATACTGGGCCAATTTGCAGGTAAAGCAGCTGCAATGTGGATGACTTCCAGTCAGCAGTTCATTTCATTTCCACACAAAGGTAGCTACAGCGCCAGCCGGAAGCGTGGGGCTTACCTGTTTGCCCCGAAAGGAAATCTGAAAAGCTTGATCAGCTGACGACGGGTTGTACACAATGAGCACCTTGTAGCCGTCGGGTGTCAGAAAAGCCACATTGGGCAGGGCTGGCAGATCAGTGGAATATACCCGCACCGATCCGGAGGGAACAAATTTGGATGCATGGGCAATGGAATAATAAGATGAATTGCGGACAATGTCGCTCCCAATGGTTAAAGCACCCAAACAGCTGGAACAACCTCCAGGCGTATGGGGCTGGTAATTGGGATCGGCTGCCAGATTCCACTTGATCACACAGCGGCTCCAATTGCGCGTGGCGCCGATAATCAGGTTCTGGATATCCCAGGCCAGATTGGGACCAAACTGGTCGGGCCCGCCGGTCCATTGTTCGGTGAAATACACATTTTTATCGGGATAGGCATCGTGCACCTGCGTTAAAGCCGCGATGTTGCCGGCATAAAGATGAAAAGCTGAACCATCAACATATTGCCGAGCAATGGAATCTTGCAAGATAGTGAGTGGATAATCGGGCCGGTCGCAATTGTGATCATACACCACGATTTTAGTAGGCAGCCCGGCCCGGCGCAGTGCCGGACCTAAATAATCCCTCACAAAACGCAATTCTTCCTCAGCCTGCATCACCATGCTGGGATTGTTGCCGCCATACAAGGGCTCGTTTTGCGGCGTAATGGCTTCAATGGGAATGCCCTGTGCTTGCATGGCCTGGAGGTATTTTACAAAATAACGGGCATACACGCCATAAAATGCGGTGTCGAGGCTGCCGCCTATGAGGCTGTGATTGGTTTTCATCCAGGCCGGAGCCGACCAGGGTGTGGCGATGATATGCAAATGCGGATTGATCTGTACAATCTTTTGCAGCACGGGAATCAAATCATACTGATCGGCTCCCAGGTTGAAATATTGCAGAGCGGTATCAGTTTGGCCGGCCGGCATATCATCGTAAGTAAAAGCAGCACGATTCAGATCGGAAGCGCCAATGCTGATGCGGATGTAGCTGATGTGAATGGAATTACTGTCGTTGCCAAACAATTCCTGCAATAAGGCGTTTTGCTGGTTTGGGGGTAATTTGTTGATGAGATAGGCACTACCACCGGTAAGGGCAAATCCAAATCCATCCATAGTTTGAAAGGTTTGTGTGGTATCCACTTCAATCACGGGCTGATGGATGGGAGCAGCGGAAAACAGCAAGGCTACGTTTTGCCGGGCCAGCAACTGGCTGCGATCGGGTGTGGTGAGATAGAAAGCCACATCGGTCTGTACCGGTGGCGAAGGAGTGGAGGGTGTGCTATCGGCTGGTGGTTGGGCCTGCGCGTGGGAGGGCGTTGATTTGGCACAACCTACATATCCTATGCTGCTAATCAGTGCAATGGTACATACAACCCGCAAGCTACGGGGAAAAATCCACGACCAGAAACCCTGTCGCCGGGGTTTGTGTGCCGGATTGAAACTGTTTTGCATTTTTAACTGTTTAAATAGATCCCTCGACAGGCTCGGGATAAGGACGTACAATAAAAAAACCATCATTCCTAATAAAACCCTCATCCCAAGCGAATAAACATCATGATTGCTATTAAACGACTATCATCCACCTAAGTAAAACCATCGTTCATTCATAAAAACCCTCATGCCCAATTAAAACCATCAACTCAACCTAAGATAAACCCTTCTTCCTGATAACACCGTTGTTCCGGGCGAAGCGAAGCATCTCCTTAACCCACCTCATCGGCCAAAACATCTCCCATGCAACATTACGGGAGGGGTTGTCAGGTAACTGACCCACAGCATGATACCCGGAATAGCCGCCTTCGCATCGGACTTAATTTTTCTGAAATACCCGTACATAGTCCACAAACATGCGCTGCGGGAAGGTCGTGGTAGCGTCGGGAGGTCCCGGCCAGTTGCCGCCCACAGCCACATTGAAAATGAAAAAGAAAGGCTGATCAAACGGATAGGGCCCATCGCTCAAATCCTGCCGCGAAGCTTTTACATAAGGGATATCATCCACCCATATCTGCAGCGAATCGGCACTCCACAACAGGCTGAACACATGAAAGGCTTGCGAAAAATCACCCTGGGTTAGATTGTACACATTGTTGAAGGTGCCTTCACTGCCATCGGCTTTTTTCCAATGAAAAGAGCCCACCACCTGGCGTGGATTTTTGCCAATCAGTTCCATGATATCGATTTCACCACATTGCGGCCACCCTACTTGCTTGATATTGCTGCCCAGCATCCAAAGCGCCGGCCACAGGCCCTGCGCCACAGGCAGCTTGGCACGAATGTCGATCCGGCCATATTGAAATGCATGTTTGCCCTGCGTGGTGATGCGGGCGGAGGTGTACGCGTTATTGCCGTAGCTTTCGTTGCGCGCTTCGATAATCAGTTTGCCATTGGACAGAAACACATTTTGCGGCCGGGAAGTGTAATATTCCAGTTCCTGATTGCCCCAGCCATTGCCACCGATTTCGTAGTTCCAATCATTATCCGACAGGCTGGTTTCATCAAACTCATCGTGCCAGACCAGCTGATAGCCAGGATATGAGAGGGGCGATGTATAACCCGAATCGCTGGTGGGCAGATAGAGCAAATCCTGATTTAGGATGGTAGCAGTGGCTTTGTTTTTAGCCAATGTGGCATGTTGCGGATGGGACAACACCAGGTAAAAAGTCTGGTTTGGCTGGCGCAAACTATCGGCTATCACGGTTATATCCACGTAAGCCTGTGTGCTGCCGGGTGCAAAATGCAGGGTACCGCTATCGGGTATAAAATCTTTGCCTGCGACGGCTGTACCCGCCTCGGTGTGGTAGTTGACCGTGATTTCCTGCGTGGATGCAGCTGATAAACCTATGTAGAAGCGAAAGCTGATGTTCTGCGCAGGCTGACGGGCCAGCGTTACATCGGAAACGGTGATGGCAGGTTGATTCCCATCGGAAGGCGCAGGGTTGTTCGACGACTTGCTGCAGGAATAAACCATCTGCAAACCGCAACTCATCCACAAAAAAAGCCAGCGTAGTTTCATGATATCAAGTTTAAAAAGTAAATAGGGTCTTCATAAATAGAACAAAACCAAAACACTTCTTGCACGAAGAAGTATGATGCACAGTCTTAAAAGCGAATCATTAATTCACACTCCGCAAGGTGTAGGTCCACCACACCGGATTGTTAGGATCCTGGCTATCATTGATGCCCAGCTTGAGCACATCAAATCCGGCCGGATCGTGATACATATCCAGAATATCGTATGTGATGGAATTCACTACCGGAGCGGTTTTGGTTTCACCCTGGTTGGTAACTTTGGCCAAACCGATATGGGCGCCTAAGCCAATCACTTTCAGCTGGCCCTTCTTGGCTACACCCGTTCCTTCAATCACCTGATAACGGAAAGTACCCGACGCCCAAGGCTTTTGAGCCGGTGGCAGGTCGGCATTCACATCGCAGCTCCAATTAGCCTTTCCGAGATAATCTTCGGTATAAAAATCCCCCTTGTTGTCATACTCAAAAGTGCCGTTGGCATCAAAGTAAAAAGTGTAGGTGTCATTAAAATCGCATACGCGCGGGCCGGTTACGTCGGAAGCCGGATTGCCCCACCAGCTGCCATCGTCAGGATTAGGCCCCACTTTGTAGGCATAAGCTTCGGGTGCAAATTGCCAGGTCTTGGAAGTACAGCCAGCAATGAAGCCCAGCACCGAATTCTGGCAGGCAGTGGGATCATTGTTGTTGATGGTCACTTTTTGTTCGGCAGAATCCAGTCCGCCATGCGCCGCTACGATTAATTTAATGGTATAGGTGCCGGCAAAAGTGAAACGAAAATGGGCCGAATCGCCTTCAGCTGTTTGCTGGGTTTCTTCCACCGTCCAGTACGGTATGGATACCGAGCCATACTTGCCTACTGGCGGTGTGGTATTCACCAGTGTAATGGTGTTCTGATCACCCCCGCCAATGATTTGAAAGCTGGCTTGGGACGGGGCTCCCAGCGAAATGTCTTTTAAATCATCGGGGCGGCAATTGCTGAGCATCACGGCCAGCAGGCCAATGAACAGGATGGCGATGAGGAAATATGGAAGATGATAACGTTTCATGGTGAAAAGTTTTAAGTCAACAATCAATAACCCGGATTTTGTTTCAATTGGGTATTGTTCATTTCAACCAATGGAATAGGCAATAATTCATGTTTGCCCGCCTGGAATCCCTTGAAGGCCAGCACGGAAGGAGCCCATCCCAGGCGCACCAGGTCGAACCAACGATGGCCTTCGGTAGCCAGCTCAATCATGCGTTCGTGATAGATGTTTTTCAGCGTAGGCGCTACATTGCCCAATCCTACACGCGCTCTGACTGCATTGAGCAACATGCTGGCCTTAGCCAGATCGCCACCACCGCGCACCAGCGCTTCAGCTTCGAGTAAATAGGTATCAGCCAGGCGAATCTCGATGTAATCATTCGGGAAATTGAGCTCGGGTTGACCGGTAGTGGACACGTATTTAGCCAGGGGAGCATATTTTTGAATGAAATAGCCCGTGTTATCATAGCCCGGGGTATAACTCCTGCCAGGAGCCGCATTCACAATGCTATCTATATCAGCAACGGTGTATGGATAACGGGGATCGCCCTTCAGGCTATCAACAAAGCTGGGGATAATGGGATTAAAACTCCATCCTCCCGACCAGTAAATAGGTCCGCTATAGCTGCGCGGTCCCACCATCTGGGTATAAACATTTCCCAGAAAATTAGGCCAGTTGCCCCATCCGGCATTCTGAGCTCCGGTGTGTACGATTTCGAGGATGGATTCGCTGTTAAACTTGTTATCCGGACTGAAGATATCCGGGAAATTGGGCACCAGGTGATAATAACCCGAAAAGTTCACGCTGTCCAGATAAGCTGCAGCTTCCAGCATACGGGAATTGTTATTGGGTCCGGCTTCCCACATGATCACCTTTCCCATGAGGGCATAGGCTGCTCCTTTGGTGGCCCGCCCCCCTTCATCGGGAATATTTACGGTCCAGGGTAGATCAGGAATGGCCTCTTTCAGGTCGGTTTCAATCTGATGATAGACCGAATCCACCGGCGCCTGGGTTTGCTTGTAGATTTCTTCCGTAGCCAGAGGATGGGTGATGAGCGGAATGTTTTTAAACAGGCGCACCAGCCAGAAATAGTAATATGCCCGGAGGAATTTGGCTTCGGCAATGTAGCGGGCTTTGGTAGCTGGATCAAGCCCCTGCACGCCATCTATTTTGGAGAGGAATATATTCACGCGGTAAATACCGGTGTAGTTTCTGTCCCAGAATCCTGCCTGAGGACCCAGTGCCGGCGTGAGGGTGTAGTTGTTCCACACTTGCCAGAATGCCATATCGGTGGGACCTCCGCCACCGGCATAACATTCATCGGATGCGGAATTCAAGGGGCCCAGCGGGTCAATATAGGTATTGTCGCTGCTGCCAGCTTCCCAACCCATGGGGTTATAAGCCGCCACCAGGGCTGCAAAAGCCTGGTCGGGGGTTTGGTAATAATTCGACTCTAACTGCAATCCTTTGGGTTGCACTTCCAAAAAGCTCTTGCTGCAGGCTGTAACCAGCACAGCCAATAATGGAAGCAGGAATGCAGATATGATAAAGTTGCGTTTCATGGTCATCCATTTTTGAACGGTGTTAGCAATAATGTTCATAATCCAAAATCCAGTCCGACGACAAATGATTTGGCCTGCGGATATACACCCCGGTCAATGCTGTAGCTGCTGCCGCCAATTTCCGGATCATATCCGCTGTAGCGGGTAAAGGTGATGAGGTTGTTGGCACCTACATACACCCGCAAATGATCCATACCCCAGCGGCTGATGAGCCGGGAAGGCAGGCGGTATCCGATTTGGATAGTTTTCACACGCAAATACGATCCGTCTGACAGATAGAAGGTGGAAGGATAGGTAAAGTTGTGATTGGGGTCGTTATCCACCAGCCGGGGGAAGCTGTTGGAAGTACCTGGCCCTGTCCAGCGTCCCAATGCGGCTTTCGTCCAGTTGGCCGTGGGGATATCGAGCCTTCTCAAGCCCTGGAAGATTTTATTGCCGGCCACACCCTGTCCAAACACCAGCACATCGAATTGTTTCCATTTGGCAGAAACGGTAAATCCAAAAGTCCAGTCGGGCGTAGGATTGCCAATGAAGGTGCGATCGCTGTCGTCGATGATGCCGTTGTGATTCAGGTCAGCCCATTTGAAATCGCCGGGTTTGGCGTTAGGCTGAATCTTGCCGCCGGTTTTCGGATCCACATAACTATCTACGTCAGCCTGCGTCTGGAAAATACCCAGGATTTTGAATCCATAAAACGATGCAATAGGATGGCCCACAGCCGTACGCGCAATCTCATAAGCGCTGGCCTGGAAAGTACCGGCCGTGAAAAAGCTGTTGTCGCCAATATTGGTAATGGTATTCTGCACATAGGATGCATTTCCATTGGCCTGCAGTTCCACCTGGCCGATGCGTTTGTGATAACCCAGTTCCAGTTCAAAACCCTGATCTTTCAAGCTGGCCACATTCCCGAAGGGCTCCCCGGATGCTCCCACATAACCCGGAATCTGAATCTGCAAAAGCATGCCGGTAGTTTTTTTGACATACCAGTCGAACGTCACATTGAAATCGTTCCACACCACGGCATCAAAGCCCAGGTTAAGCTGGCTGGTTTGTTCCCATTTCAGGTCCGGATTGGCCGGGGCGTTGGGACTGTAGCCCACCTGAATATGATCGTTGCCAAAAGGATAATTGCGCCCGCCACTCACCGTGGAAACATACTGGAAATCGCCAATGTTGTCATTACCGGTAATCCCATACGATCCACGAATCTTCAGGTAATTGACAATCCGATTTTCCGGCCAGAATGATTCCATGCTGGGAATCCAGCCCACGGATGCCGAGGGAAAGCGCCCATACTTGTTGTTGGTGCCAAAGCGGGAAGAACCATCCACCCGCAAAATGGCCGTGAGCAGATATTTGCCGGCATAATCATACACCACGCGTCCAAAATAAGAGCTAAGCCGATAGACTTGATTTTCATATCCATATCCGGGTCGATTGGCAATGCCATTGGTCACTTCGGGGAGATTGTAATTCATCGAAGCGTCTTGATAATTATTCACCGGCAGGCCTTTATATGTTACACCCAGCCCATTGGCTGTATTTTCCTGCGCACTGGTGCCCGCCAGCAAGGTGATATGGTGTTGATGAATCTGTCGGGTATAGGAAAGCGTATTTTCCCAGTTCCAGATCAGCCCCTGGTTTTGGGTACGATATAATTCCGGGCCGCCCAGGTGCGATACCGTGGGACTCAAATAATAGGTTGGCGTAAAGCTCTGATTGCCCCAGAAAGCCTGTTTGGCACCGATGCTGGTGCGGAAGGTAAGTCCTTCGATAGGTGTGATTTCAGCATACACATTGCCCACGATGTTATGCGACCAGCCATAGTTGCCCAATTGTGTTTGGATATAGGCCAACGGATTGGTCATTTCCTGACCCACGATGGAAGAGATACCATAAGGCCTGCCTTGTGGATCACGGATGATGTACTGAGCATAGGTGCTGTAAGGTGGGTTATTGGCCACTGTAGGGTCTGTGATTACGGCCGGGGTGATGGGATCCAGGTTGATGGCCGAACTGAGCGGGCCGCCGAATTCGCTGTTGGTATTCAGGCTGCCTTTGCTTTTGATGTAGGAATAGCCGAGGTTGTTGCCAAATTTCAGCCAGGCGTTAATCTGGTGAGCAGAATTAAACCGTACCGAAAAACGCTTGTATTCCGAAATCGGCGTGGCTACTACCCCTTCCTGATCGTAGTAATCAAATGAGGCGTAGTAGGTGGATTTCTGGTTGCCGCCGCTGATGCTGAGATCGTGGTTTTGCACCTTGGCATGGTTGTTAAAAATCAAGCTTTGCCAGTCGGTTCCTTTGCCCAGCGCTGCTGGATCGGGAAATACCAATCCTTTTCCGGCGGCCAGCGCCGATTCGTTGCGCAGAGTTGCATATTCTTCGGCGTCAAGCAAATGCAACTTGCGGGCTGGCGACTGAGTGCCGTAATAGCCGCTGTAATTCACCTTCATAGCTCCTGCTGCCCCTTTCTTGGTGGTAATCAAAATCACCCCGCTGGCTGCACGGGCTCCGTAAATGGCCGCTGAAGCTGCATCTTTCAACACTTCAATAGAGGCGATATCATTGGGATTCAGATAATCAATACCTCCAATGTCAATAGGCACGCCATCGACCACGTAAAGCGGATCGCTGTTGTTAATGGACGTAGTACCCCTGACACGCACGGTAGCCGGTGCGCCTGGCTGACCCGAACTGGCTGCAATGGTAAGTCCGGATGCTCGCCCCTGCAGCGATTGCTCGATGCGCGACATGGGCATATCCTGCAGCTCGGTGGAACGTACACTGGATATAGCTCCGGTAACCACGCTCTTTTTCTGGGTACCATATCCTACCACCACCAGTTCATTCAGGTTGCTGGCAATTTGCTGAAGCGTAACTACCAGCTCCTGTCCGCCTGCATACTCGCTTACCGGGATTTCGCGAGGTTGATATCCGACGTAGCTAAATACCAGCACAGCCTGCTGATTGGGCACTTCCAGGGCAAAGCGCCCCTGGGCATCGGTAATAGTGCCCACATTGGTGCCTTTTACTTTTACCGTTACGCCTGCCAACGGCTGCCCCTGGCTATCGCGCACGACTCCGGTGAGCCGTACCTCCTGAATATTAACATCCTGCGGAGCTATGACGATAAGCCTGTCCCCCACCAGGGTATAGGTAAGCCCCGTGCCTGCCAGCAGTTGGCTTACCACTTCGGTAATGCTTTGCTGGTGTACATCCAGGCTCACCCGCGGATGGTTCTGCAGCCAGGCATCGTTATACAGAAAACGATAACTGCTTTTCTTTTCAATCAGATGTAATGCCCTGGCAATATCAACATCCTGCAGGTGCAGGCTCACCATTTCCTGGGAATATACCCTGGCCGATGCTTGTATAGCCAGCAGCATCACCATCAAAACAGTCATCTTCATATGCAAGAAGTATTTTCGGAATACATGTCGTTGTCTTTCCAAATCCGACAACGCACGATTGCTTGTTGGTAAAGGAGATTTTTTCATAATTTTAATCGGTTTATTTGGTGAATAAATAAGCCCTTTCTTCTTCGCTGATCGTCGCAACCGGCACGAAGAAGATTGTCGAATTCACGGGAAATGCGCCGGCTCCTGCTTATCAGCCTGCCCCAAAAGCCGATGTATGTTTACCGGAGCTGTGTGCATTTCCTTTTTTGTCAACTTGAGTTAAATGTGATCATGGTACATGGGTTTGAGGGTTCATGAAAATATCTCAAGGTTTTTCAATCCAGATGGTGTCTTCGCGAATGTGATAATCAAATGGCGCTGTAATCTGCAGGGCTTTCAAAGCTTGTTCAATGTCTTCGTTTTCAAAACTGCCAGTAAGCTTATAACCGGCCACCACTTTGCTTTTGAGAATAATATGGACGTTGTACCAGCGTTCCAGCTGCTTTACCAGCTCATCAAACCGTTCACTCTGGAATACCAGTTTATTCACTTTCCAGGCTGTATCGGGAATCAGGCTTTCTTTGGGATCAGGTTTCACCTGAGTAAGTGCATAATTTTTGCCTTCGTTGTTTGGGGAAATGTTGGGATGAGCGGGCTGCCCGTTTACCGTCCAGCTATCATGGTAGAACGTGATGCGCTGGCTGGGTTTTAGGCGGATTTTTTCTTCCGGATGGCTGCGGCTGATGATTTCGATAGCGCCTTCAATCAATGTAGCTTCGGTTACCGGATCATCGGGATAGGCGCGTACATTGAAGGCCGTACCCAGATCGCGAATATCCAGATGCCGGGTATGAATGACCATAGGCTGATGAGGCCTATGCTGCACTTCAAAATACGCTTCCCCGGAAAGGGTAATCTCACGCAGAGAGGCCATATCAATATCCTTCCTGTAACGCATCTCACTGCCGGCATTGAGCCAGACTTGTGTACTGTCGGGCAGCACCACGTGGGCGCGGATACCATTAGGTGTTGAAACCGTTACCCACTCATCGGCTGTAGGTGTGTTGTGAAAGCTGATGGGGTTTTTCATCAACCAGATGGTTGCAATCACGCCACTGATCATGGCTGCAGCCATCATCACCCGCCACCCGATATGTTTGCGCGTCCCTTTTACCAGCCTTCCCTCTTCAGCTGCTTCAGCACCGTGGATAAGCTTTTGCTGACGGATATATTTTTCTTCCAGTTCTTTGGGGTGAATGGAAGCTGCTTCACCTTGCCACAACTGCAAAAACACCTGATAGCAATACATGGCATGCGGATCAGCCTTCAGCCATGCATCCAGCTGCCTGATCTCCTCTTCTGTAGCCTCACCGGTAAGCTTTCGGCTCATCAAAATCCAAAGCCTTTGTTCATCCGTTTCCATGAATGCCCTTTTCTTGTAAGAACAATCAGATTTCCCTTTACCCCTAAACCGGAAAAAATTTTTTTCTTTCTTCTATGCAATTCCCTGCGGGTAGCGGGTTGCGGGGAGATAAACAGAAATTGTTCGGCAGAAAAAAAGCAGATTTTATACTTTTGTAAGGCTTGTTTGACATCTTTTAAAATTTTCCTTATGGATATCTTCGAGAAGTTGTTGAAAAACAAAGGACCCATCGGACAACATTCCGATCGTGCTCATGGTTATTTTGCTTTTCCCAAGCTGGAAGGGCCCATTGGCAACCGCATGAAATTTCGTGGTAAAGAAAAAATCATCTGGAGTTTAAATAACTATCTCGGCCTGGCCAATCATCCGGAAGTACGTGAAACCGATGCCCGTGCTGCTGCTGAATATGGGCTGGCAGCTCCTATGGGTGCGCGCATGATGAGCGGAAATACCGATTATCATGAACAACTGGAAAAGGAACTTTCAGCATTTGTACAAAAAGAAGATACTTGCCTGCTGAATTATGGTTATCAAGGCATCATGAGTTCCATTGATGCGCTTTGCAATCGACATGACGTGATTGTATATGATGCCGAAAGCCATGCCTGCATCATTGATGGTGTGCGGCTGCATGCCGGTCACCGGTACGTGTTTAAACACAACGATGTGGAAGATTTGGAAAAACAACTGAAGCGGGCAACCGAAATGGTGAAAACCACGGGCGGCGGTATCCTGGTCATTACCGAGGGTGTGTTTGGCATGGCCGGCGATCAGGGAAAACTAAAAGAAATCATTGCCCTGAAGGAAAAATATCAGTTCCGCCTGCTGGTGGATGATGCGCATGGATTTGGAACCATGGGCAAAACAGGCGCCGGTACCGGCGAACATCAAGGCTGCCAGGATGGAATTGATCTGTACTTCTCCACCTTTGCCAAGTCTATGGCTTCCATCGGTGCATTCGTAAGCGGCGACAAACCTGTGATTGATTATCTGCGATACAATATCCGATCCCAGATTTTTGCAAAATCGCTGCCCTTGCCTATTGTCATCGGCAATCTGAAACGATTGGAATTATTGCGCAATCATCCGGAATTGCGGGAAAAACTGTGGAACAATGTGCGCAAGCTGCAGGAGGGATTGAAAAAAAATGGATTCGATATCGGACATACCAACTCGCCCGTTACGCCGGTTTATATGAAAGGCAGCATCCCAGAAGCCACTGCCATGCTGGTGGATCTGCGGGAAACTTATCATGTATTTTGCTCCATCGTGGTATATCCCGTTATACCCAAAGGACAGATTATTTACCGGCTTACGCCTACTGCCGTACATACAGATGAAGATATCGAACAAACCCTGCATGCTTTTGCAGAAGTAAAGAAAAAACTCGATGCACAAGCTTACCAGTTAAAAGAAATACCACTGGTGCAATAATCATCCGGCTTATAGCAGTTTATGGATTCCCTTTCATTGTCTGTTACACATGAAAGGGAATTTTTTTTACTATCATTTTCATCGGAAAAAATATTTGCAGACTCATCCAAATTTCCTGCTTGTAAAATTTCGGTTTCATTTCATTTTTATCCATAAATAAAATTTAAATTCCATTTTATGCTGTTATGATATTTTTTCGGTTTATCTGTTAACCCAATACAGATTGAGGTTACATCATGTACCAATGCATATACTCACTTATCATACATGCAATCGTTTTATCCCAAAGGCATATTTCATCTGTTTCACTTCCATCGTTTTGCTACAAATGCATGTGTAAAAAAGAGAGAAAACATGCATTTTGCATCCTTTTTGCAGAATTCTGCATGCATGCTGCATCATTGATTGCTTGCTGATTTTTCCTGAAAGAACCTTTTGTTTTATTTTACAGGTAAAAAGATTTGAAATCTTTATATCAGATTATCCTGAATGAATATTTTGAACCCGCTATGGGGCGGGCTGTCAGGGTTACGCTTGCTTTTGTGCTGCCGCTGATCGGGGGATTGCTGACTGGTCACATGGGTGAGGCTGTATGGATTGCGCTGACGGCACAACTTTTATCCAACGTACTAATTCCCGGCAGCTATCCGCTGAAAATCCTTATCCTGAGTGGAGCCACGCTTGCCGCTGCCATATGCGCCATGCTGGGCACGATGGCTGGACATCACTGGCTTGTTGCCACCCTGCTGATGATGGTACTGGCTTTTCTGGGTGGTTTTGTACGGCAGACGGGCAATTTCGGACCGGGCATTACCATATCCGTGCTGTTGCTGTATTTGCTTACGCTTGACCATCCCGGCAACCTACACACAGCATTGCATCTGTTTGCATGGGTAAGTACCGGTGGTTTGCTGGCCATTGGTTTCACGGTGCTGACCTGGGCATTTGTGCCTTTCAGTCCCTTTCGCAGGTCTGTAGCACTGGTATGGAAAGCATTGGCCGACTGGCTGCATGCTTTTTACGAACAACAATTACAGCCACATGCTGCTCAGCCAGAAGTACTCAACCCACTGGATGAACATGAATTATCCTTTCGGCAGGCGATGAATGATTCCATGGAGTGGCTGAGCCGTAAACAGGCACTGTCAAGGGCGCGGCTCTACAGAAACGTGTATCAGTTAGTTGAATTGCGACGCCTTGCTTCACAACTGGCTAACAGCCTTTCTGCTCTCCGCACCGCCGTTGAACCGTATCAACACGATGAACAGTTTCCCAGGGAAACATTTTCTTATTTGCTGGATAATCTGTCCCGAACGACCGAACGGCTTGCCATCAGCATCATTTCGCCGCGCAGGGAAAATATTTATCTTACTCATATTGGATTGGAACGAAGCCGCCACAGTGCAAACTTGTGGATAGAGCAACTCAATGCCATGCCCAATGCATCATCTTTCAAAATCACAGAAGCCATTCGTTCAATCGTAGATATCCTGTTTCATCAATTTGAAGAAGCTCTTCAAATACTGGATAGCTGGATTTCTCACCGAACAGATTTTACACTTTTTCTCCGCCAATTTATTACCAGTGCGTCCATTCCCCAAACCATACCCTGGGTTAGATTTCCGATGAGTTTTCAATCTTTTATTTTTCGATATGCACTTCGCCTTTCGCTGGCTATGGGCATTGGCGTGGCTATATACAAATATTTTCATATTCCTCACGGGTATTGGCTGGCCATGACTACCATGATTGTGCTGCAACCCGAATTTGGAGCTACCCTGCAAAAGGCTTTCCAGCGTGTGCAGGGCACGTTAGGTGGTGTGATCGTGGGTACGATGCTGTTGTGGCTGCACTTACCGCTGGTCATCAACCTGGGCATTGTGGCTCTTTGTTCTTTTCTGATGGCTTATTTCATTCAGCGCCGGTATGCCATAGCCGCTTTTTTCATCACTATTATGGTGATTGCCTTGTTTCATCTGCTGGAACCTGTCAACTGGCAGTTAGGCCTCATTCGCCTGCTGGTTACATTGGGCGGTTCAGCGCTGGCATTGCTGGGAGGTTATGCATTCTGGCCCTATTGGGAAAAATATCGCTTTCCCGCTCTTATACGCCAGGCCATTGCTGCCAACACTGCTTATCTTCAGTTCATAGCCAATGCGCTGGCAGGCCAACGCATCAGCTTTCAGCAACTCCTTCCCTATCGCCGCAAGGCTGAAATCAGCAACCAGAATGCATTTCTATCACTTCGCCGGATGCAGGAAGAACCCGAAATACACCAACAATTTTTACCAGATTATTTCATCATGTTGGGTCACCAGATACGCATCACCCGTTTGTTGAACACAATGGCATTACATATCCTGGAAACCAATCCAGTTGAGGAGCTCCACAGGTTAAAAAACCTATTTGATCAACTTCATCACATCATACAACAAACTCACGATACCCTGGCCAGTATGGATCAACCAACGGCTTCCCCCATGACCAGACAAACAGATGAATGGATGAAAACATGGAGATCATTATCCAAAGAGATATTGACTGACATTTCTTCACACATGCCCTGGTGGGTTACTTGGCTTGATCAACTCTACCGGGAAATCATTGGACTTTATGAAACAGTATGGAGGATAAAAGAAAAAAGCACTTAAACAGAACCATACTGTTTCAATGCTTGTTGCAATCGCTCCTGAATACGATTTTTCAAACGCTCGGGTGCAATCACTTGTGCATGCTGACCAAAAGAAAGGATTAGATTTTCCAGCTCATAGTTAAGAATCACCCGAATGCGCACTTCCATCCTGCCATCCGGAAGCCAACGCTTTTTCTGGGAAGGATGCAAGGGCTTGGTTTCTATATAAGGCGAGAATTCCTTGCTGAACACAATAATTACTTGTTCAGGCTTTTCATCCTCAGGCCAGGTTACCCCAATCAATTCTTCAAAATAAGCTTTCCAATCCTGATCGCGCCTGCGAAAAGAGATTTTGTCTTCGCGTTCAATGGATTTGATTCGATCCAGGGCTAAAACCCAATTCCAGACTTGCTGATTTTCATGATATCCCAGCACGAACCATCGGTAATTGTATTCTTTGATGCAATACGGATGAAAAATTATTTCCTCTGCAACCGATGTATGAAACCGTTGATAGCGGATTTTCAACACATGATGATTTAAGATAGCATCGGCAAGTTCATTCAGATATTCCAGTCCTGTTACATCTTCGTTGTGATCCAAAAAAATGTATGGCCGATCATCGGGTTTCGTTCCCCGAATGTTGGATTTAATTTCGGCAATCACTCTTCGTGTTGTATCGTCAAAAGCAGGCCCATATAAATGAGCGAGGGTGGAAAGCACTTGATCAATTTCTTGCATGGTTGCCTTCATAATACCCCATCTTATGGAAAAATTAGGTTCTGCATACCGGTAAAGGATTTCCCTCCCACTTTTGGTTTTTTTAAATTCAGCTCCAAACTCCGTTTCCAGGAAATTTAAATCATTGTATAACTGCCTGCGTTTAATAGTTGCAATCCCCTTCTCTTCTAACTTTTCATTTATTTTTTGCATCAATTCGCTAAAGGAGTGAGGCTTTTGACCCGATAATAACTGATCAAGAATCATGAACCTCAAATAAGCATTTTTGTTGATAGGCATAGTTAAGAAGTTTTAGTGCAAAGAATATGCACAAATATAAAGGGAAAAAGTGAAGGAAGAAGGAGATACCTGGCAAAATAAGCCATGGGAAATGATCAAAAACCTTTGGAAGCAGAGAATATAAAAGAACAGGAAGAAATCCTAAAATCCATAAAGGCAATTGCAAAAGATGCATTTGATAAATAAGACTTTATAACAACCTTCCAATCCTGCAGTACGAGGAAGAGAATCAATCGGGATGAGGTGAAATAACTTCGGTTATAAAATAACTGGAATTCGGTTACGCGCCTTAGCATTTCACAATTCGAGCCATCCGGTATGTACAATTACTTGTGTACAGATCTCACGTCAAAGTGATGCAGGAAATGATCATTGATTGGAAGTAGTCTCAATCCTTGTTGTAATGGATGTTCTTCAATGATGAAGTATGGGTAGATCGCATGCTCGACTACCCATATGTCTCAATCCTTGTTGTAATGGATGTACTTCAATGATAGGGTAAGAGAGAATAAACTTAATGCTATAAATGTGTCTCAATCCTTGTTGTAATGGATGTACTTCAATGATTTATGTAGAATGGCATGGAAGCCATCCTACCATAAAGTCTCAATCCTTGTTGTAATGGATGTACTTCAATGATCAATCTCTTTTTTAACCCATAGCACGGCTTGTGCATATAGAGTGCACTTATCCCTCGCCAGGCTCACTGCGCCTGACCCATCACCCTCGCTGATGCTAAATACTAAGACAGGTTACAGCTGGAATGAAAGCCTTGTGTCGCTGGTTCTATTGACCTTACAATTCCACTACCACAGCCGATTCAGATGCACCCAGTTGATGCAGGGCAGCTTTGATGTCGTGTACCATCTGATCAGGCCCACAGACATAAAAATGCTGATCGAAGTTTTTGATTTTTTGTTTCAGATAATCTGCATTTATTTCTCCATAATCATAACCAGGTACACGTTCCTGGGTAAGCGTATTGATGAAACGATCCCCTAACATGCGGCGAAATTCATCTTCCAGAATAATATCTGCTTTCGTTTTATTGGAAAAAATCAGCATGTTATTGCCTAATTTGCCATCGGTCTGCAATTGCCTGAGAATAGCTATGAAGGGTGTTACGCCTGCACCTCCGGCTATAAAAACACCTTCTCCTTTGTATTGAATGGCGCCCCATACATCGTGCAATATCAGCTCATCGCCAGGTTGCAGGCTATCAAGCTGATGGGTAACGCCCGGATGATCATGATAGCTTTTAATGGTAAATTCCAGAAAGTCCCAGCTGTTTAAACTGGTAAAAGTGAAAGGCCTTCGTTCCTGTTCCCATCCGGGCTTATGGATGGCCACCTCTGTTGCCTGTCCGGGTACAAACTGGTAGCCGGCAGGTTTTTCTACACGATAATGCTTGACATTGTGTGTAACACGCTGAATAGAGAGAATTTTGACGATATGTTCTTCCATGATGCTTAATTTTGAATAATAAAGATAATTATTCTATGCTGTGATGCCAACAACAAACAGCAAAAATTGTTTTGATACGAAGCTTTTTAAAAAATGTGAATCATGGCAGAAAAAATTACAATGGTAAATGGCAAACTTCAGGTGCCCGATGAGCCCATCATTCCATACATTGAGGGCGACGGCATAGGTCCGGATATCTGGAAAGCTACTGTGCGGGTGATCAATGCAGCGGTGGAAAAAACATATCATGGCAAAAGAAAAATTCAATGGAAAGAAATACTGGCTGGTGAAAAAGCCTATCATGCCACAGGTGAATGGCTGCCACAGGAAACCATTGATGCCTGCAAACAATATTTAGTTGCTATCAAAGGACCTCTTACCACTCCCGTGGGGGAAGGTTTTCGTTCATTAAACGTAACGCTCAGACAGGAGCTCGATTTGTATGCTTGCGTGCGCCCGGTGAAATGGTATTCAAATGTACCCTCTCCGCTTGTTCATCCGGAAAAAGTGAACATGGTAATCTTCCGCGAAAACACGGAAGATGTATATGCCGGTATTGAATACCGGGCTCATTCGCCAGAAGCCGGACGATTGATACAATTTCTGGAAAAGGAATTGCAGGCTCCATCTCTTAGCCATGATACAGCCCTGGGCATTAAAATTATTTCCGAACATGGCTCCAAACGATTGGTGCGTGCAGCCATTCAATATGCACTCAGGCATCGCTTGCCATCGGTAACATTGGTGCACAAAGGCAATATCATGAAATACACAGAAGGGGCTTTTCGGCAATGGGGTTATGAATTAGCCGAACAAGAATTTGCAGAGCATACATTTACCTGGTTGCAATATGAACGCATCAAAAAAGAACGAAACCACGAAGCAGCTGATCAGGCCATGAAGATAGCTGCTGCACAGGGCAAGGTGATCGTCAAGGATATCATTGCTGATAATTTTTTGCAACAATTGCTGTTAAACCCACAAGAGTTTTCGGTAATTGCCACAATGAATTTGAATGGTGATTACATAAGCGATGCGGCGGCTGCAGCTGTGGGAGGCATAGGCATTGCACCCGGTGCCAATATCAATTACGAAACAGGTCATGCCATTTTTGAAGCTACCCATGGTACAGCTCCCCAATTTGCAAATACCGATAGCATGAATCCATCATCCTTGATATTGAGTGCGGTGATGATGCTGGAATATATGGGCTGGAATGAAGCTGCACGAGCTATTGTCCGTGGCCTTTCTACAGCGATCATGCGGAAAAAGGTAACAATCGACTTTTACAAACAGATGTCTGACGCCACACTGGTGCATACCAGTGAATTTGCAACAGAAATCATCCGCCACCTCGATGATACCCGGCTGCAAGGCATGATTCCGTCATGACACTAAGTCTTTACACATACATAACACAACCATGCACGCATAACCGTTCTCCTGCTTTCAACCAAGCCAGGAAAAAAATGATGGATAACAAAGCCGAAAATGTTCGGGTTGAAAACGGCTATCGCTGTGAAAGAGCATGCCTAAGAAAAACAAATCAATACTAAGGTTTACTCGCTGATCCCTGCATAATGTTTCCCATGCTTTTGCCATGTCCCGGCTCCAGTGAATATCGTCTATTACAATACAGGAATCATTATGCAAATAAGGTAAAAAAGCCTGCACATAATTAAGAGTTGTATCATACCGATGATCTCCATCCACAAACAACAGAAACGGTTGCTGCAGCTGGGAGAGAATGACAGGAATAGCTTCTTCAAATGTGCTTTGTATGAGTTGGATATGATGAAGCCGGAGTTGTTGAAAATTTTTCGTTGCTTCCTGTGCAATAGATTCACTGCCTTCAACTGTGATCACGCGGGCCTGCGGAGCAGCCTTGGCCAGATAGGCTGTGGTAATGCCCAGCGAAGTGCCCAGCTCTATCACCATCGCCGGTTGCAGCATCCGGCAAAGCTGAAACAATACACGAGCCAGTACAGGCGGCTTGGCTGCATGACGGGCAATGGATTGGATGGAACGAATATCCCGTTTGTGTATGTGTGAACCAGCCCCATAATCCTGAATCCGGATCGTGCGACGATCATGCAAAAGTTGCTTGCGGAGCTTTTCTATGGGAATACAAGATGGATCAAAAGCCGGATGGCGCAAAGCTTTTTCAATGAGTTCATACACCCATGGAGAATGAACCTGGTAGCGCGATTTAGCATGCAATAAGTGCTGAAAATATTGCCAGTAAAAACTCAATCGCATAAACTAAAACATAAACCTGCAGCAAGTTGAGTTATTTTTCTTTAATAAATGGCACGTCTGGCAATATTTTAATTTGATGTACCCTGAATAGAAAATCAACAACGGTTTTTGAATATGCTTGAATATCACCCCTGAGCACTGTGAAGGATATGCTGAACCCTCGGGTAGGCTGAAATAGGCATACAATAAAATGGATTATCCTGTAGCTGCATATCGATAAAACACCCGGATCAAAAGAGCTTATTCAGGGCATCCACATAAGCACGTACGGTAGCTGCTACAATATCTGTGGAATAGCCATATCCATAACAGGTTTTACCCTGATAGCTTACCGTCATATTCACCTTGCTCACATCTTCACTGCCGCCATGAATGGCCTGAATGCTGAGCTCTTCTATATTCACATGATCCTGAATAATCTGTTCAATAGCCTTCACAGCTGCATCCACGGGGCCATTGCCTGTGGCTGTGGCTGATTTTTCTTCTCCCTTTACCCGCAATTTTACCGTTGCCATCGGTTGCAAGGGTTCACCACACATCACCTGTAGCAGCTCAATATGCAACGCATTGTCTTGAAAATGTTCATCCACATGATGGCCCATCAACCATTGCAGGTCCTGATCATCCACTTCTTTTTTCCGATCGGCCAATTCCAGAAACCGCTGATACACTTCGTCCAGATTCAGCTTATCAATCTGATATCCCAACCTTTCCAGCCGATGTTTCAACGCATGGCGGCCACTTCGGGCGGTGAGAATAATGGCATTGGAAGGAATACCAACATCTTCCGGATTGATGATCTCATAATTTTCCCGATGCTTCAATACACCATCCTGATGGATGCCTGAGCTATGGGCAAATGCATTGCGGCCCACAATGGCTTTGTTGGGCTGCACAGGCATGCGCATCATGCGCGACACCATGTTGCTGATGTTGTAAAACTTCTTTGTCTGGATTTGGGTGTACAATCCCAGGGTTTGCTGATGGGTTTTGAGAATCATTACCACTTCTTCCATGGAAGTATTGCCTGCGCGCTCCCCTACCCCGTTGATGGTACATTCCACCTGACGGGCACCCGCCTGCAAGCCCGCAATGGAATTGGCTGTAGCTAATCCCAAATCATCATGGCAATGCACGGAAATAATAGCCCGATCTATGTTGGGAACATGTTCCTTGAGATACCGAATTTTGGCTGCATACTGCTCGGGCAAGCAATATCCGTTGGTATCCGGGATATTGACCACTGTGGCACCAGCAGCTATGACGGCTTCAATCATGCGAGCCAGGTATTCCACATCGGCACGGCCGGCATCTTCGGCATAAAACTCCACATCATCCACAAAACGCCGCGCATATTTCACGGCATCCACGGCCCGTTGCAGGATTTCTTCGCGGGTGCTGTTGAATTTATACCGGATATGAATATCCGAAGCGCCGATACCGGTGTGAATGCGAGCCCGCTTGGCAAAACGCAAAGCTTCAGCTGCTGCATCAATATCCTTGGTGTTGGCCCGCGTCAATGCACAAATCACGGGCTCACGTACGACTTTGGAAATTTCTACCACACTCTGAAAATCGCCAGGGCTCGAAATGGGAAAACCCGCTTCAATTACATCTACGCCCAATGCTTCCAGTTCCTTGGCAATTTCAATCTTCTCGGGAGTAGTGAGCTGGCAACCTGGCACCTGTTCGCCATCCCGCAGCGTGGTATCGAATACGTACACTCGGTTTTGTTCATTCATGTTACGAAGCTTTTGTCAGAAACACCATCATCAGGAATAAGCAAGCTGTTGAATAATCTGTTGGCCCATGCCATCGGTACCCACAATCATGCTGTTTTCTGTATGTTTATCTGCGATATCAACTGTCCGGTAACCTTTTTTCAATACCTGCTCCACGGCTCTCAGCACGGCATCGGCTTCTTCTTGCATCTGAAAGCCTATCTGCAGCATCAGCGCAGCTGATAAAATAGACGCCAATGGATTGGCCAGACCTTTGCCGGCAATATCGGGTGCAGAGCCATGAATGGGTTCATACAAACCCGTACCATCGCCCACCGATGCGGAAGCCAGCATGCCCATGGATCCGGCAATCTGCGAGGCTTCATCGGTAAGGATATCGCCAAACAAATTGGCCGTCAGGATCACATCAAACTGCAGCGGATCCCGGATGAGCTGCATGGCGGCATTGTCCACAAACATGTGGCTGCATTGCACATCCGGATAGTCGGCTGCCACCCGCTGTACAACCGCACGCCACAGGCGCGATGATTCCAGCACATTGGCCTTATCAACCGAACACAGCTTTTTTCTGCGAAGCCGGGCAGCTTCAAAAGCTTTGCGGGCAATGCGTTCTACTTCATACGCATGATAAATCATCAGATCGGAAGCCCAACTGCCATCATCGGCTTTTTTCTTTTCACCGAAATACACATCACCCGTCAGCTCCCGAAAAAACAATATATCGGCCCCTTTCAATACTTCAGGCTTGATGCTCGAAGCAGACAACAGTTCATCAAAGAGCTTAATGGGACGCAGGTTGGCATACAAACCCAGTTCCTTGCGAATGCGCAACAGTCCTTGCTCAGGCCGTACCTTCAGACTGGGATCCTGATCATATTTCGGATGACCAATCGCACCAAACAAAATGGCATCACTCTTTCTGGCCTTTTCCAACGTATCGTCGGGCAAAGGATTGCCGGTGGCTTCAATGGCTGCATGTCCCATCAAACCTTCATCAAAAACAAACTCATGTCCATATTTTTCGGCGACGGCTTCCAATACCCGTTTGCCCCATCGCGTTACCTCCGGACCTATGCCATCACCGCCAATCACCAGAATTTTTTTGCTTATCTTGTCCCGTTTTGCCATACCTGAATCATATCATGTATTGAACCTGTAATATTTAAACCCGCTCATGGCTTTGCTCATAAGCCCGAATCACTTCGTCCAGACTCAGCAAATAATCAATATCGTCGTAGCTGTTGAGCAAACATTCTTTTTTGTAGGGATTGATATCAAAACGTTCTTCCTCGCCTGTAGCCAATATTCGAATGTACTGGCCGGGAAGATCAACCTCAATCTCTGTTTTGGGATTCTGCTGAATAACCTGAAACAACTGCTGTAAAAAAACATCGGAAACCTGTACCGGCAGCAGGAAATTATTCAACGCATTGTTTTTAAAGATATCGGCAAAAAAACTGCTCACCACCACCTGAAAGCCATAATCCGCCAATGCCCAGGCCGCATGTTCACGCGAAGAACCACAACCAAAATTTTTACCGGCTACCAGAATGCAACCTCCGTAAACAGGATTGTTCAGCACAAAATCTTTTTTCGGTCGGGATTCATCATCGTTTTCATAGCGCCAGTCGCGAAACAGATTTTTGCCAAAACCTTCGCGGGTAGTGGCTTTCAGGAAACGAGCCGGAATAATTTGATCGGTGTCAATATTTTCAATGGGTAATGGAACAGCTGTGGAAACAATATGTTGAATGGTACGTTTGCTCATGTGTGATAGATTTTGGGATTACAGAAATTCGCGTACATCCACGATTTTACCGGTAATGGCTGCTGCTGCTGCCGTGAGTGGGCTGGCGAGAAAAGTACGGGCCTGCGGCCCCTGTCGGCCTTCAAAATTGCGGTTGGAAGTGGACACGCAATATTTTCCGGGTGGAATTTTATCTTCATTCATGCCCAGGCAGGCCGAGCATCCCGGACCACGCAACTGAAAGCCGGCTTCTTCAAAGATGCGGTCGATTCCTTCCTTCCGCGCCTGCGCCTCTACCTGCTTTGAACCGGGCACAACCCATACTTCCACGTTGGGAGCCTTCTTTTTGCCTTTCACAAAATTGGCTACCATGCGCAGATCTTCAATTCTTGAATTGGTGCAGCTGCCAATGAAAACATAATCCACCGGCTGATTGAGCAGGCGAGTGCCCGGCTGCAGCCCCATGTAGTGCAAAGCTCGTTCAAACGAGGCTCTTTCTTTTTCAGCAACCTGGACGGGCGTGGGAATCGTTTCGGTGATTTTGATACCCATGCCCGGGTTGGTACCATAAGTAATCATGGGTTCGATATCGGCTGCATCAAAATGCAATTTCTTGTCAAACACGGCGTCCGGATCGGAATACAGCGTTTTCCAGTAGGCCAACGCCCGTTCCCAGTCGGCCCCTTTCGGCGCAAAACGCCGCCCCTGAATATAGGCAAAGGTGGTTTCGTCAGGAGCTATCATACCGCCACGGGCTCCCATTTCAATGCTCATATTGCAAATGGTCATGCGCGCTTCCATACTCAGGCTACGAATCGTTGAACCGGCATATTCCACAAAATAACCCGTGGCGCCTGATGCTGAAATCCGGGAAATGATGTACAGGATGATATCTTTGGAAACCACGCCTTTTTTCAACTGACCATCAATGGTGATGCGCATTTTGCGTGGTTTATACTGCAAAATGCATTGAGTAGCCAGTACTTGCTCCACTTCAGAAGTGCCAATCCCAAAAGCAATAGTGCCAAAAGCGCCATGGGTGGATGTATGGCTGTCACCACATACAATGGTCATGCCTGGTTGCGTGATGCCCAGCTCTGGTCCGATCACATGCACAATGCCCTGAAAAGGATGCCCCAGGCCGTATAATTCAATGCCAAATTCTTCACAATTTCGCGTCAACATTTCCACCTGCCGGCGCGAGAGTTCTTCGCGAATGGGCAAATGCTGATTCAGGGTGGGCACATTGTGATCAGCCGTAGCAAACGTACGATCGGGCCTGCGCACACGAATCCCGCGACGACGAAGCCCATCGAAAGCTTGCGGACTCGTCACTTCATGAATAAAATGCGTGTCGATATACAATACATCGGGATGCCCTTCTTTGCGCTGCACCACATGCGCATCCCAGATTTTATCGAACAAGGTTTTTCCCATAACCTCCTGCCTTTTACTAAAACAAAACAAGTATTCTCCTGCAAGTTCAAACCTACAATGCCCGCCGGGTATGCCGGAATTTGATTTGTGCGAAATTACGATATTTACATTTTGCAATAAAAAATCAAATTATTGATTATCAACAAGATGTAAAACATTCTCTCCGATGCCTAACCAGATAAACGACGCCCTATTCCAGCTGATCAAAACCCTTACCAAGGCTGAGAAACGCTATTTTCAGCTGTATCTCAAAAGCCGGAAAACAAAGGAAGATTTGTTGTTTGTGAAATTGTTCGATGTGCTGGATAAAATGCAACACTATGATGAACGGGTGATTTTGCAGAAGATTCCAACCATTCGCAAATCGCAATTATCCAATTTAAAAGCACATTTATACAAACATTTGCTTACCAGCCTGCGATTGCTGTACAAACAAAAAGATCCTTTGCTGGAATTGCGCGAGCAATACGATTTCGCCAGGGTATTGTTTGATAAGGGATTGTACCAGCAAAGCTTAAAAATGCTGAACAAGGTAAAAGAGCAAGCCCGCAAGCGCCATGAATTGCTGCTCTGGCAGGAAGTGCTGGAATTTGAAAAAGTTATTGAATCCAGGCATATCATGCATGATATTGAACATCGGGCTGCACGCCTGCGCGATGAGTCTAATCAGCTCAGCAAGCAGATTGCCAACCTCAGTTATCTGTCGAACCTGGCTTTGCAGATTTATGGACTTTATTTGCGGATTGGCCATGCCCGTAATGAACATGATGCCCGTACATTGAGCGATTTTTTTCAGGCTGCTACTCGCCATATCGATCCATCCCGGCTGAGCCTGTATGAACAACTGTATTATTATCAGGCCTATAGCTGGTATTATTATACGCTGCAAGATTTTATTCATTATTTCAGATATGCACAAAAGTGGGTGGACATCTTCCATCAACATCCCGCCCTGCTGGAAACCGATATGGGACTATATCTGAAAGGGATGAACAATTTGCTGAATGCTCATTTTTACAACAACTATTATGAACGATATGTAACGGATCTCGAAAAGCTGGAACAAGTGATTACAACATATCAATCCCAATTTGATGATAATACGCTTACTTCTGCTTTTGCCTATTTATATACTGCTCGCATCAACAAACATTTTCTGGAGGGCACTTTTACCGAAGGTCTTAAATGGGTTCCTGAAATCATTCAGGGCATTGAACAATATCACGACAGGCTGGATCAGCATCGCATCATGGTGTTTTATTACAAAATTGCCTGCCTGTATTTTGGAAGTGGTGACAATGAAAATACAATAGTATATCTCAATAAAATTATTCACCTGAAAGTGGGCGATTTGCATGCTGATTTGCAGTGCTTTGCACGCATTCTGCATCTGATTGCGCATTATGAACTGGAGAATTATACATTGGTGGAATATCTTGTGAAATCTGTATATCATTTCATTGCCAAAAACAAAGACCTGAGCGAAGTGATGCAGGAAATTATTCGTTTCCTGCGTAAAAATGTATATGCCCATCCCAGGGAACTCAAGCAGGCTTTTGCAGAGCTAAAAGATCGTTTGCTTGCCATCTCTAAAAATCCGTATGAGAAACGTTCGTTTCTTTATCTGGATATTATTTCCTGGCTGGAGAGTAAAATCACCGGGCAAACCGTGCAGGATATCATTCGTGAAAAATTCATCAAACGGATTCCCAGATATTAGTTTTTACTTTCTGATTATTCTTCGATACCCAATTGCCTCCTGCCTTCATCGGTCATCATACTGAAATCCCACGGAGGCTCCCAAACAATATTGACTTCAATTTTTCTATCCGGAAAAAGAGGTGCCAGTACATGATGAATACCCGCTTCAATAGCTTCGCCCAGGGGGCAATGAGGTGTGGAGAAAGTCATCGTAATCACCAGCCGATCGGACTGTGAAAAATCAAGATCATACACCAAACCCAAATCAATAATATTCACAAACAACTCCGGATCTATGACCTGATGCAGGGCATCAATGGCCAACATTTTCTCGTTGAAGTGGGGATCTTGTATGGACAATTCCAGCATGTTCGGGAATTTGTACGCGATGAAACAAAATCTGTATTACATTCCACCCATAGCATAAACTCATACCCAGCCAACACAAACTACCTGCATAATCCAGCACACGATTCTGCAACAATACACCTGCAAACAACAACAGCAATGATGCAAGGTATAATCTAAACTGCCATTGCAGTCGCCATTCTGCATACAGCTGCCTGGGCAGGGGCACTTTAAACTTACCGTTCCATTGTTTGTATCGGTCATTCCACACAATAAAGGGCAAGGTTTTGAATGTTTGACCTAAAATTAAACTGCTTACCCAACCCATCAGCAACAGCATGCCATATATCATGCTCCATTGATGATCACGATCATACACAACAGGAATAGAAGTTATGGCAAATACCAAAAATAAAAATGACAATACACTATGTTTCATTTGCAAATCAAGTGGTTTTCTGACCCGATGCTGATAAGCATCATACAAATAAGCCAGATGAAAAACAATGCCTGCAACCACCAGTGCTACACTGATCCAGATCCATGCATGAATGCCTGTCAGCCAGGATAGCACCACAAATGACAACAAACCGATATTCTGCAACACAAATGCCCGGTTAAGCAAATAGGATTTTTTTGATTTGCCTAACAAAAACATGGGAATCAACTGGGTACTCACACCCGTAATCAGCTGCAAAAACCATCCAGCCATGCCTACATGAGCGTGAATCTTCAACCAGGTTGGTATGGGAACGCGCGACACGGGATGCACAAACTGTAAGGCTGTCCACCATCCCAATGTAGTGGTGAATACAAACCAACATGCTGCAGAAATCATAAAACATTTGCGAATATGATGCCTGTCACAATGCCCACCAGTAGCCCATACATTAATCAGATACATAACACTTGCTATCCATATCAAACTTCCTCCGGAAAGCATCCACCAACCGGGATGAAACCACCAGAAAGAACTAATCAGCAACAAAGCACCGGCAAATACACAACAGAAACTGAACAGCGATAAACGACTGCTGAACAAATCATGTTCACATATTACCGGCAACAGCTGATAAGTGGCGCCCATCATAATCATGCTTGCCCATCCCACGGTAAACATGTGTACCAATGCCACGATATGTGGTGCAGCATAATGTCCGTTTAATTCAGGCACTACCCATAATAAAGCCAAAGCGATGCACAGCAAAAAGAAAGCACCACCTGCATAAAAAGGCAATACGGCATAATTCCTGGGTGCTTTTCCTATGTTGATATCAGCCATTTTTAGCTATTTGCACAATCAGCAACCACACTTCCGTTTCAGAAATTTTATAAATGTACGTACGATAATGTGCATCATGCAATTCTTCCAGCAAATACACCGGTACCCGCTTGTGCTGTACCAGCAAGGCATCCCCGGGCTTCAGGTCAGGTAATGCAGCCAGAATTGTTTGCATCGGTTGTGGCATCTCCAGTGCGCGCACGTCAAGAAACCGACGTTTATGTTCCGGATATTGCTGCAATAATTCTTCCCATTTCTGTTGATTGCAGTAGATTACAGCCGGTGTGTCATCATCCGTTTGCAACAGATCAACAGATGCTGATGCGGGTTTCAGAAAATAGGTGTAAAACAAATCCTGCGATTTGGCAATGGTGTGTGACTCTGCTCCTTTCTTGCCTAAAAGCTGGATGAGAGGCACAGGCTCAAAAGTGTTGATGATGCATAAGATGCCGCCTGGTTGTATTTTTTCATATGCTTTTAAAATATCCTGCAAAGGATCTTTTCCCTGTTGCAGTGTTTCACGCACATCCATGTGCACAACCTGCTGTTCCTGTATCTGTTTAAGCCAAGGCGGTATATCATGCAACGATGGCTCTATTCTGATCTCCTGATCATCCACCCATTGAAAACCCATTTTTTCCAATGCCTCACGAAAGGCTTCAACCGAACAGCCTCCCATGGCAGCTGCATCGGCTACAGTTACGCGGGAAGCAAACAGTTTTCTCAACAAGGGATTTTTTAATTTCTCAAGGGGTTTTGCCAATCCCGCTATTACATTAATCGCTTCAGGCTTCTCTCGAATAATAGAAGCAATGCGGGTTCTTGCATGTACAACCATGGTTTTAAGTTTTCACAGTTCTTACACTGCATTACCAGAATACATCAGCATAATCATCATGCACGGATTGCTGGTGAAGATCTGCAATGGGATGGCTAACCTCGGCAAGAAACTGAGCGGGCAATATATTCTCCAGATGCGGGAACAAAACATCTTCTTCATAATGAATATGTGCCATCAGCAAATCAATCAGCTTCAGATATGCTTCCTTTTCCCGCTGCTGCTGATAAAAAATCTTTCTGATCTGCCGGCGAATCTGATTATGTTCCTGATAACCTCTTGTGGATAATTCATCGTGTATTCTGCCAAACAACAAATTCTCTTCTTCACTCAGATGCTCGCGTAAATGATTGAACCAGAAATAACGGACATATTGCCATAAGCGATGAAGATCCACATTTTTTTTAATTCCCTGTTTCAATCGCCAGCAAAACATCAGGTCATAATGATGATCCCTGCCCAGGGAAGCCATCGTACCATCGCGATGCACCATAACTTTCTTTTTCATATGCAACGGTTTAGAGGCAATGTTCCTCTAAGTTAATTCATTCTGAGCAATCCCGAAATCTGCCCTTCATCCTGCCACAACATTCTTCTGTTTTTCCATTTCTATGGCTTTGGGAAATAAAATATTGTTTTCCAGATGAATATGCTGATATAAATCCTTTTCAAATTCATCGAGTTTCTGATATAACAACCGATAGCTTTCACAGCCATCTTCCGGAACCTGATATCCGCCGGAAGTGTCATGAATGGCTTTCATGAGCTTCGCCGCTTCATCATGATCCATCATCATCATATTCACCGGATTTTCAATAGTACCGAAAGGTGGATGCTGAAAAGATCTGTTTTCACGAGCACATTTTACCATCTCTTTGATAAACGGGAATAAAATCCGTTCTTCCTTGATCTGATGCGAAAGCATTTCTGATGTCAATGCAGCCACATGCTGAGCTATGGGTAAAAGTTCCGGATGACTGGCGCCATGCCGTTGCGCAACTTTTTCACTTAATTCGCGCAACATGGGAGCAGTGTTGCTCACATATTTGTGATGTACATTTACAATATAATCACACAAAAAATCCAGCTCCCATTCATCAAAATGATGAAGCCTGTCTTCCGGTAAACGTTCTGCCTCCGCCAAAGCCTTGCTCACTTCCTCAATCTGCAAACCTGCATCCCGACAGGCTTCATCCAGAGTTTTGCTGCCATGACAGCAGAAATCAATACCTAATTTCAAGAACACATTTGCCTTGCGCTGATCACTTGCTGCAATGGCTCCTACCGTCTGTGGCTCATGAAGTTTTTTTTTACCAATTTCTACTTCCCACCACTGCGGACCCTGTTGCTTGTATTCCCACGTAAATGTATCGCCGCGTTCTGCCAGCAATTGATAATACAGCGGTTTGGGATCATGGTCATTCAGAATGCTGAAACTATCTCCTTCTTTCAGCTCATCGAAATGCTGGAAAATAGTTGGATGCTTCAACTTGGGCGGAATCTGGGTAACATCCAATTGGTGCGTGTGTGCCATAATGATCAATGTTTAATGTGAAACCATATATTTTGATGAAACAGAAAAAATTTTCATGGTTTTCCATCCGAGAAAAAGCAAACAAGGAATTTTCAGCAACTCAGTCCCAACAAATACCCAATGAATGGTTGTCATGGGTAACACATGCCCCTGAATAACTTGCTGCGCCTGCCTGTCGAGCACCGGAAAAAGCCAGCACGATTCTGCAAGCATGATGAGCATCAAACCAACCCATCCTATCCACAATGTGCTGAATAACTTGCCTGCACGCAACAGGCTGAGCAACAATAACAGAAAAAACATCCACTGAACCATTTGTGATGTTTGGAAAACAACTCTCCCCACTTCAACACCTATTGACAAACTCAGATGAGGAGCCTGAAACTTGACAGGTGCCTCCATAAAACTAATGGCCGAGAAAAAACCCAGCCATACAAAGCTGATCAATACTACCAAACCATCAGTTATAAAAGATTGTTTGTGATTGTTTGCTGAAACCGGCTGTATAGTTTTTGCAATCTGTTCCATACATAAAAAATAAAAATACCTTTTTATCTTTTTTATGAGTAAATTTTTTATCTTTTCAATACAGGTTTTTCAGCATCCTCCTCAGCAAACTGGGCAATGGTCATAGATCGCAAGGAATTTCTGATTTCATCCCTGATTTGCTTGAAATCATCGTGCAACGGACATGGACGCGCATCCGAACAATAACGAAGACCTAACGCACAGCCTTCAAATACATCCGGTCCGTCCATAGCTACTACCACTTCCTCCAAAGTTTGTTTCATAGCTCTTTTATCTAAATAAAAGCCACCATTAGGTCCTTTGGCAGACTGAATGATATTCCGCTTGCTAAGAAACTGCAGAATCTTAGCGATAAAATGCACAGGCGAATCAATTCCTTTGGCAACTTCTCGTATGCTTACCTTTTTTCCATTCCTGCTTTGATGAGCAATAAAAATAACTGCCCGAATTGCATATTCACAGCTTTTGGAAAAAATCATGTGATTTGATTTGTAGCAAAGTTATAAAATTAAAAATAATAAATAAAAGAGTTTTTTGTCTATAATATGATTTAACATTCATTTGACATGTCTATGGAACAAGCAATATTTCAAACAGATGATAAATTTTAAATGCTAAAAGTATATGGCAAATTCGAGCATGATGTTTGTTATCAAATTGTCAATGGTTTCACTTAAAAACATATGCTATGAGAAAGATGATGATGGCAGCGATGCTATTTGCCGCTGCAGGCCTCATGCTGATGGCCTTCCGCCCCTCGCCCACCACGGGTTCATCGCAATCATTATCCGCCTCAGCCGTAGTGGATACGGTTCCTGCTCATGCTGATTCTACCTCAGGAACTGATACTGCGGGTGAAAAAACGGATACTCCCGCCATCCAGGTGGACACTGGTAGTACCACACCACCTGGTATTTGAGCAGCTACCTGTGCATGGCAAAATTGCCATGCACATTTTTTTATTTACATCAAAATATCTTACCGAAAATGATACATGAGCTGAGCTGTGAAAAAGAAGAAAGATTCTGATTCCTGATGAGTAAAACCGGGAGTATGGGTTGGAAATATCCAGTAGGGTGTAAAGGAAGCTTCCCACTGAGAAAGTTTCACGGATAACGGTAGATGAAGTTCCAGGGATAACAACTGGTATTGTTTCACGGCTTTTTGTTGCTGCTCAGTGATTTCCTGCAGTGGTAAATCGGGTACCAAAGAGGATTGCCGAAGGGTTTTGGTGTAATATGTTTTATAAAAAGTTTGTGTGCCTGCATCCAAAGCTACAACAGGTTTACATATAAACACTGGCTTATGCAACAATGTGAGGGGAATGCCTATTTGGAGCTGATTGAGCCAGTCATGCGAATCTGTGCTTATTACATAACTCGTTTCCAATGATGTTTCAATATGTGGAGAAGTATACATGAGATTGATATCACCAATTCCTTTGAGTGACGAAAGCAGATCGGCCTGTGCTGTGTCCATCCAGTACTGGCTGTATGAAAAAATAACGGAGATTCTTTTGCTTGCATGCCATACATAGCCGGGTGTGAGACTGATTCCTTCCCAGGTTTTTCCTTGCTGGCCAGCGTGCAGATAGCTGAGCATACTCAGGAAAAATCCGGGTTTTGAAGTAAGTGTAAGGGAAGGCATCCAATAAGCCATGGAGGTGGAATCACGCCGACCACCATAAGTGAATTGGGAAAGATAGGTAATACCTGCATGCAGTTTCAATGCAGAAGTTGAATCAGTGGTTTGTGCCGAGGCTGGCCGGCAAAGCATAAAGGAAATGAACAGAATACCGGATATCCTTCTCCACATGGAATAAGATTTTGAACCTGCCTGCCGGCAGGCAGGAGTGAAGTAAAAAAGGATCGGGAAGTGACTTGCCTACTGGCAGGCAGGTCCCGATCCTGTGGTTAAAAATTACTGATGGATATTTCCCTTGGCCTGGGTCTCACCGGATACTTTCACCTCATTGTTGCCAGCTTTGGCCTGTACCTGGGTTTTACCCTGCTGTTGAGTTTGGATAGATGATGCATTTGCATGGGTTTCGCCCTGCACAGAGCCGGAAGCCGATATCTGGGTGCTGTTGGCAGCTTTTTGGGCTTTCTTTGCTTGCTTACGGGCTTCTTGTGCAGCTCTACGAGCCATTTTCCTTTCATGTTTGACCAGCGCATGCGAGGAGGCATTTACCTGCGTGCTTTGTTTGGCTTCGGCTTGTGCAGCCGTGTTAAGGCCATTAGCAGCCATGCCACCGGAAGCTGATATAGCTGTTGCAGCATTCCCGTTTAAAGCTGTGGTAGTACTTTGTGCAGTTTGCGCTGCAGCATGAGCTGTTTGCGTAGCAGCCTGAGTAGCCTCATGCGTAATTGACTGGGTTGCCGGCATAGCTGCATGAGCGGCAGCCTGAGTAGCTGTTTGTACACCTACATTCACCTGAGCATAACTCAAGGTAGCCATCGCGCAACCCATCATCAGAAAAGCCAGCATTTGCAAATTCCTTTTCATAGTACATAGGTTTTTAGGTGAAATAATGAAGAAACAAAATGAAAACTAACAATTAAAAACCAACAACCATGCCAGAATGGAATCAGGAGGAAATATTTATCAGGCAGGATAAATCAAAGGACATACATTAAATGAAAGGGAAACGAATCAGAAAACCATTCTTAGTAACATGATGAGAAATGGCTATTCGTGCGGCAAGCACATAGGCCGCTGCTGTGCTATCAACATCAGATCGGCCAGCACAATGGCTGTTACAGCTTCCAATACAACAGGCACACGCAATGCAATGCAGAGATCATGCCGGCCTTTTACACTGAAAGGTTCTACTTGTCCGGAACGCAGATTCAACGTATGCTGGGTCATGGGTGTGGAAGATGTGGGTTTTACCACCACGCGAAAAACAAGCGGATTGCCATTGGTGAGTCCGCCCACCACCCCACCTGCATGATTGGTAGCAGTTTTACCACTGGCATCGAGAATGGCATCATTGTGTTCACTGCCGAACATCCGCGCTGCCCGAAATCCGGCACCAAATTCAATACCTTTAATAGCCGGAATGGAAAATACCGCATGGGCAAGCAATGACTCTACCGAATCAAAAAAAGGTTCGCCCAATCCTATAGGAAGGCCCGTGGCCACACATTCCACAATGCCGCCAATCGAATCCTTGGCTGCTATGGCTTTTTCCAATCCTTTTTCCGGATCAACCTCGCCACCAATTTCCAGAATACGCGCCTGCACGTCCACGGGTGGAGTGCCCTGTTGGAGAATCTTTTTGGCAATCACACCGGCAGCCACCAGAGGTAATGTCAGGCGACCGCTGAAATGCCCGCCTCCTCGGTAATCTTCGTATCCGCCGTATTTGATCCTTGCTACAAAATCGGCATGCCCCGGGCGAGGAACATCCCGCTGTTTTTCGTAATCAGCCGATCGGGTATTCTGATTTTCAAACCAGATCATGATAGGTGATCCGGTGGTATGCGCCTGAAAAACACCTGATTGAAGAATGGGCAGATCCGCCTCCTGCCGGGGCGTGGTACCTTTGGCGCCGGCCTTGCGGCGGGCAATATCCGGCATGAAATCATCCACACACAAGGGAATACCCGCTGGACAGCCATCCACCACAATCCCTACTCCGGGCCCATGCGATTCACCAAATATGGAAATCCGAAATATCCTTCCGAAGCTATTCATATTTCCTCCATCAAGGTTAAAATTGAGAATGCTGCTCTCAGGACAAAATGCTGGGAGCCTGAACGGGTCTTATTTTCCCCCCAATCTGACTGAGGTGCTGCCAGAATTCCGGATAGGACTTGTTTACAGCTTCTGCATGCTGCACGGTAATCTCGCCCGTACCGGCCAGTGCAGCCACAGCTGTGGCCATGGCAATGCGATGGTCGTGATGGGAAAATACAGACGCCGACTTAATTTTGCCTCCCTTAATGAGCATTTCATCACCGGAAATCTGAATATCAATCCCCATTTTCCTAAATTCTTCCTGCAAAGTTTTGCCCCTGTTGCTTTCCTTATGGAGGAGGCGGTTGACTCCCTTCAGCCTCGTTATACCCCGACAATGAGCCGCCAGCGCTACCAAAGGTGGAAAAAGATCTGGGCAATCCGTGGCATCGAAATCAAATCCGCGAAGTTCATGGCGCTGTACGGTAAGCCGGTCATCATCCCAGATTAAGAAGGCACCCGCGTCGTACAAAGCCTGCGTGATGGCTCTGTCGGGCTGAGCTGATTGTCTCGAAAGATGTCGCAGGGTAACTTTACCCGCGATAGCTGCAGCTACCAGCAGAAAAGCTGCACCACTCCAATCTCCCTCCACCGTGTAGGTGGTGGGCCGATAGGTTTGTTTTCTGGCAAATGAAAATTTCTGATATCCCTCGCGCCCAACCTTCACCCCAAAAATATCCATGATCTGCAGGGTCAGATCCACGTATTCCCGGCTTTTCAGGTCCTGCACCCGGATCTCTGCATCGCTGGCTTTTGCACCAAAAGCCATCAACAGTCCGGTCAGAAACTGGGAACTCAACGAACCATCCACGGTAATGGAAGCGGGCTGCAGTGGCCCGCGAATCCGAAGGGGCGGAAGCCCTTGATTTGTTTCACAGGATACTCCCAGCCGGGGCAACACCTCTTCAAAAAAATGCATAGGCCGTTTTAGCAGGCTTCCTTCCCCGGTGATGGTTAACTCACCCTCATATAAAGCAGCCACAGGCGTAAACATGCGCATGCATAAACCTGCTTCTCCACAATGAATCACAGCAGAGCGGGGATGAATACCCCGGCTTGTGACTTCCACCAACTGGTCGTGCACAAGGACATCTGCTCCCAGTGCCTGCACCACCCCCATTGCCGCCCGGCAATCATCGCTGAATCCTGCATTGCGGATGACAGTTTTCCCTTCGGCCAATAAGGCCGCTGCCAACGCTCTTTGCATGGCACTTTTGGAAGGATTGGCTTTGATATCGCCATCGATTATCGAACTGCTGACAACTATTTCCATTTCAATCTGCAAAACTATATTTGGATAAAAACAATGTCATCGCTTATTTTCAATTCTCATCATTTACCAATACACAGGCAGCATGCGCTCCAGCTCCTGCAAAGGAATGGGCACAATACGAGCCTGACCGATGGTTTCCAGCAAAATAAAATGCAGGACATCCTTCTCCCGCTTTTTATCATGACGCAGACAATCCCACACCTCATTCCAGTCCAGGTCTGGCAAAGTGGTTGGCAATCCATAAGCCTGCAACAGATTGCTGATGCGCTGCGTTTCGACTGGTTTCAATCCTGATAATTGCTCAGAAAGCTGGCAGGCTACCCGCATACCTACGCTAATCGCCTGTCCGTGCGGGATTTCAATCACCTTTTCGATGGCATGTCCCAGGGTATGCCCGAAATTCAAAAACCGACGGATTCCTTTTTCAAAAGGATCTTCCGTTACGATACGCAATTTATGTTCAAGAGATGTTAGGATAAGATGAAACACGGTTTCTGCATCGCCTTGCAGGGCTTGCTGGCGATGATGTTCCAGAAATTCGAACAAATCATGATCAGCAATACAGGCATATTTGATGATTTCAGCAAACCCATTTTGCCATTCCTGCCGGGGAAGGCTTTGCAACAATGCTGGATCCATGAGCACAAACCTGGGCTGGCGAATAGTACCTACCAGATTCTTATATTTTCCGAAATCAATTCCATTTTTGCCTCCTATGCTGGCATCCACCTGTGCCAGCAGCGTGGTAGGCACAAAGCCAAAGGGCAGGCCCCGCATATACACAGCCGCCAGAAAACCCACCAGATCCGTAACCACGCCACCTCCTACACCCACCAGATGCCAGCTGCGATCGACTTGCATTTGGCACAAAATATCAATCAGGCTGTGCATCATATCCCAACTTTTGCTGGCTTCTCCAGCCGGGACAATGCATGTTTGCCAGCCATCCAACAGCGGAGGATGATATCGGGCAACCTGTTCATCTACCAACAAGACCGTACGATCAACCGGAACCAATTCACGCAGCTGTTCCCAGGAATATCCCACATAATAATCGGTAACCTCCTGGCCGATGGTATGGTGAATAAGTTTGGTAAATGACATAATCAGGATGTTTGCTGCGGATGATCGTAATCCATCATTACTTTATGCTGCCGGTTGATGGATTCCAGGTGCACGGCATCATAAAATTTCAGGATAAAATCCTTGCTTAAACCCAGTTTTTCTCCTTTTTTCAGTGCTCTCTCCAGAATCTCATTCCAGCGATTGGTTTGCAGAATGGTAATATTGTTTTCCTTTTTGTAAATCCCGATTTTCTCGGCTATTTTCATGCGATTGCCCAACAACGTCAGGATTTCATCGTCAATGTGATTGATTTGTTCGCGGAATTTGGCCAGGGCATTCAGAAAGGCTTCTTTTTCGGTGGTTTCTTGCCTCCATTCTATTTGCTGGAGCAGCTCTGCAAGCCGTTCGGGTGTGATTTGCTGTTTGGCATCGCTCCAGGCGTTGTCCGGATCAATATGGGTTTCAATCATCAGCCCGTCATAATCCAGGTTAATGGCTTTCTGGGCCACTTCAAACAGCAGATCCCGACGCCCGCAGATATGGCTGGGATCGCACAACATGGGCAGTTCCGGCATGCGGCGCTTCAGCTCAATGGGAATATGCCACATGGGTGCATTGCGGTATTCCGTATTGCCGTAGTTGGAAAAACCCCGGTGAATAACACCAACATGCGCGATATTGGCTTTTTTCAGCCGCTCTATGCTTCCCTGCCAGAGTTCCAGATCCGGATTGAGCGGGTTTTTAATGAAAACCGGAATGGTCGTTCCCTGCAGCGCATCGGCCAGTTCCTGCACGGAAAACGGATTCACGGTTGTACGAGCTCCAATCCACACCATATCAATGCCTTCTTTCAGGCACTCTTCCACATGACGGGCCGTAGCCACTTCCACAATCAGCGGCAGTCCGGTAATTTCTCTTGCTTTTTTTAACCATTGCAGGGCTTCGGTACCCACACCTTCAAACATGCCGGGCTTGGTACGTGGTTTCCATACGCCTGCCCTGAAAGCATCGACCCTGCCGGTTTTGGCGAGCCTGATAGCTGTTTCCAGCACCTGAAATTCTGTCTCGGCGCTGCACGGACCGGAAATGATTACCGGTTGTTTCTGCTGAAGTTTCTGCCAGATGGACTGGGCAGTTGCAACTTTTTCCATATGAATGCAAATTAAAGGTTTGTCAAATTGTTTATTGATCAATGAATAATTTTCCGGATGGCATTAGCTTCCTGGATGAGTTTGTAGAAACCTTCATAATCCTCATCCACCAACATTTGCTTGATGCGTTTTAGCTGATGGATATGCTCATACAACACATCCAGCACATTATGCCGGTTTTGCTGAAAGATCGGAATCCAGGTGTCGGGCGAGCTTTTGGCCAGACGTACGGTTGAAGCAAAACCTCCGCTTGCCAAATCGAAAATGGCTTTTTCTTCTTTTTCCTTTTCCAACACCGTAAGGGCCAACGCAAACGAGGTGATATGGGAAATATGGGAAACATAAGCTGCATGCAGATCATGGGAAGCCGCATCCATGTAGATAAGCCGGCAACCCAATGTTTCATACATTTTTTTCACCTGCTCTACGGCGTCAGGATCACTTTCATCGATATTGCAAAGCACTACGTTTTTCCCACAAAACAATTTTTCAACAGCAGCCTCTGGGCCTGAATATTCTGTCCCTGCCATAGGGTGCGATGCCACCAGCCGGCCCCTGCGCGGATGGTTGGCTACTGCCTGCAGAATTTTTTCCTTGGTTGAACCCACTTCCACCACAATCTGCCTGTCAGCCTCATCCAGTACGGCAGGGAGCAAATGCAGCAGGGCATTTACCGGTACGGCCAGCACCACCAAATCGGCTTTGCGAATGGCATCGGGGAGTTCACAAATTTCATCTACCAACTTTCTTTCCAATGCCTGGGATGCATGCCGGGAATTAGCCTCTACCCCCATAAGCCTGGTGGCGATCCCTGTTCTTCGCAGCTCCAGTGCCAGTGATCCCCCTATCAATCCGATTCCCACAATAGCTATTTTCATACGCGTGTAGTTTCAGGAATTTGCAAATATGTATGTTGAATTCGATGGAGAGCTTCTTCCAGCACAGATTCGGGCTGGCAAAGGCTCAATCGTACATATTGTTCCCCTTGTTGCCCGAAAATGCCGCCCGGCGTAATAAACACATGTGCCTGATGGAGCACCGCATCGCTGAAAGCAAAGCCATCCGGCCAGCCGGAGGGAATACGTGCCCAAACAAACAATCCTGCCTGCCGGGGATTCCACGTGCAACCCAATTGCCTGAGCAATGCCCATATCTTTTCCCGCCGGCGTGCATAGGTTTCATTCAGGCTTTGATACCAGGAGGCAGGTAATGACAAAGCCTTGGCCGCTGCCAGCTGCACAGGCAGAAACATACCCGAATCCATGTTGCTTTTAAACCGCAGTACTTCGCTGATGCGACCGGCCTGTCCGCAAAGCATCCCCACCCGCCATCCGGCCATGTTGGCCGATTTGCTGAGTGAATTCAGCTCCAAGACTACCTCTTTGGCTCCAGACACAGCCAAAATGCTCATGGGTTCGTCGTTCAGAATAAAACTGTAGGGATTATCATGGCAAAGCAAAATGCCATGCCGGGATGCAAAATCCACACATTGTTCAAAAAACGCACGCGTAGGCAAGGTTCCGGTTGGCATGTGAGGATAATTCAACCACATGATTTTAACCTTTCGCAAATCCTCTTGGGACAGAGCCTCAAAGTCGGGCAGCCAGCCTCGATCTTCCCGCAGGGCGTATGTGCGGCAAACGGCCCCTGCCAGCTGTGATGCCGCCCGATAGGTAGGATAGCCCGGATCAGGCACCAGAACTTCATCACCTTCATTCAAATAGGTCATGCTAATATGCATTATCCCTTCCTTTGATCCCATAAGGGGGAGGATCTCCGATTCGGGATCGAGGTGCACCTGGTACCATTTTTCATAAAATGCCGCCATAGCTTCCCGCAATGCTTTGGCTCCGCGATATGACTGATAACCATGCACATCAGCTCTGGAGGCTTGTTCAGCCAGCGTGGTGATTACATCCGGATGCGGCGGCAGATCTGGGCTGCCAATGCCCAGATTGATGACCTGTGCACCGGATTGATTCAAAACTTCGATCTCCCGAAGCTTTTTTGAAAAATAATATTCGTCAGTGCCTTGTAATCTGTTGGCCAGCGAAAGCTTATTCATATGGTTTGTCCTTTTTGATAAACACCTAAAATCTTCAAATCACGTGTCAGGGGTTGAATGTCCCGGATAACCGTTTCAAACTGGGAAAAATGGTCAAATTCCATATCCACGTAGAAATAATATTTCCACTCAGAGCCCGGTATAGGATGGGATTGTAACTTGGAAAGATTGATACCGCCATCGGCAATCTTTACCAGCACCCGAGCCAGGCTTCCCCGCGTATGATCGGTTTGAAAACAAATGGAAGATTTATTCACGCCATCCGGAAAAGCGGTTTGTTTATCGCGACTTAAAATCAGAAAACGGGTATAATTTTTTTTCATGGTGTGGATGTTGGGAGCCACAATTTTCAGCTGATAGATTTCAGCAGCAAGCTTACTGGCAATAGCAGCAACATGCCGGGCCCTGTACTGGCGCAGATGACGGGCACTCAATGCCGTATCTTCTGTTTCAACCAGCTTCCATTCCGGATGTTTTTCCAAAAACTCAGCACATTGCAGCAATGCCATGGGATGCGAATGTACTTCCCGGATATCATCCAGATCATATTCAGGGAGCATCATCAGATGTTGCCTGATGTTCAGGTAAATTTCACCAATAATAGTCAACTCATAACGCTGCAACAAATGATAATTGGGTAGAATGCTACCAGCCAAGGAATTTTCAATGGCCATCACACCCCGATCTACTTCCCGGCGATGAACTTTTCTGACTACATCTGAAAAGGTGCTGCAGGGTAATATTTCGAGCTGGCGGGAATGAAAATATTCCTGAGCTGCAATCTGATGAAAACTTCCTTCAAATCCCTGAATAGCAATGCGCATACATCAGCATTTAAAAAAAATCCCGCCTTTTTGGGAGGCGGGATTGAATATGGATCGTTTTTCCTTTGCACTATGGCTGCTTCAAGCGAGTCCCGCCTCCTTCAGGGAAGGAGAAATAAAAAAAGAAATAGTAAAACGGCGAATGTGCCACCGTGGCTTGTTTAATATTTACTATTTCTAATGCGGAACTCATAAATAATTTTCAATGCTTGGACAAAGATAAAAAAGGATTTTGAAAAGCTCCAAAAATTTTTAGAAAAAAATAAAGGCTGCCGGAGCAGCCTTTGTGTAAGATCCTGACCACGCTGGCCGATTACATTTGCATGTGGCTGGTATCAGCATGGCTGGTATCGGCGTGCTGGGTGGTGTCGGTAGCAGCAGGAGCTGCAGGAGCAGCTTGTTCTGTTGGTTGTACAGAAGTAGTGTCCTGAGCGCTCTTGTTGGAGCCACTACCACAAGCAGTTGCCAGCATGCCCACTAACAGGGCCAGCATTCCAAGTTTTAACACGTTTTTCATTGCAATGAAATTTTAAATGGTGAATGAATTTTCCATTTATCCGATTTTTGAAAAAAGGTAACCCATCTCTGATAAAAAATTTTTTGGTTATTTTGGGTTACCTGCAAACCAAATCCGGGATTAATCAGTGAGTAGTTTATCTGTTTCAAAAAAAGCCAAGGATGCAGCCTTGCTCGACCGGCTGCTCTGCCATGACCGGGAAGCGTTGCAGCAAATTTATGAGAGCTGCTTCCCGATGATCAAAGCACTGGTAAAAAAGAACAATGGGTTGGAAGAAGATGCGGAAGATATTTTCCAGGAAACCCTGATCATTTTGCTGGAACGCGCGCAGTCGCCCGACTTTACCCTGACTTGCAGGCTGAAAACATACATTTATGCTGTAAGCAAGCATCTGTGGCTGAAACGCCTGGAATCAACCCAACGCCAGCTGCCCCTGGCCGATGGACTTGCTGACTGGATTCCCGTCACAGATGATATTGCGCAACATGAAGAACGAGATCAGGCATTCCGGAATATGGAAGCAGCCTTGAATCAACTCGGAGAACCCTGCAGAAGCCTGCTTGAACATTATTATATTATGAACAAAAGCATGGCAGAAATTGCTGAAATATTTGGCTATACAAATGCAGATAATGCCAAAACTCAAAAATATAAATGTTTGATGCGTTTGAAAAAGATATTCTTTGCTTATCAAACAAATAAATCTGGTAAGCCATTTTCTGAACCTTAACTTTATCGGGTATGGAAATGAGAAGTGAATGGATGGATCGCATACATCGTTATCTTCAGGGCGAAATGGATACAGCTGAAGAAGCTGAATTCCTGAATTTGCAGGAACAGGATCCCCAGTTGCGTCGTTGGGTGGAAGAGGAACGCCAGTTTATTCATGTCCTAAAAACCGGTTTACATCGACAATGGATTAAACAGACGTTTGCCTCTCAGTCGCCCATCCGGCATCATACCTATCCGGGTGTCAGGCTCATCAAAACCGGCAAGGAATGGCTTGCACATGTTGCAGTGGCTGCAACCGTGGCTTTGCTGGTATCATTGGTCGCTTTCTGGTCATTTAATCAATTTTACATCCGTCCGAATAAAATAGGATATGTAGATCTGCGCCGCGCCATTGATAATATCCAACGCTCACAATATGCCTTGATGAACGATATGCATCATAATGGTAAAACTCCTGCCAATCCAGGCACCTATGGCGGCAGCGGATTTCTCATTTCAGACAATGGCTACCTGGTCACCAATTATCATGTCGTCCGCAATGCAGATTCCATTTATGTGCAGGATAACAAGGGCAATACCTACAAGGCTATAATGGTATTTCAGAATCCGCATGCGGATCTTGCGGTTTTGAAAATCACCGATACCAGTTTTTGTATGAATGGGGCACTTCCGTATGTCCTTTCCGCGGCAGAAGCTCCGCTGGGTGAGCCGGTATTTACCCTGGGTTATCCTAAAGATGAAATCGTTTATGGTGAGGGCTATATCAGTTCAGAAACGGGTTATCGGGACGACAGTACGGCTTATCAGCTTTCCATCCCCGTAAATCCCGGTAATAGCGGCGGACCTTTATTCGACAGCAAAGGCAGAATCATCGGCATCATCAGTGGCAAAGAAGGTGAATCAAATCAGATTGCATTTGCCATAAAAGCTACCTACCTGAAAGCCATTCTCGACAGCCTGCCTGCCGATTTTAACAAACGAGCCATTCTTCATTCACGCGGGTCAAGGAATATTGCCCGTGCTGATTCGTACAATAACCGCGTTGCCATGCTTAAGCGGCTGAAGGATTATGTGATGATGGTGAAAGTGTACAATTAATTTCGAATGGGCACTCCCTCGCACCGATATTGTGTTCTGAAAAGCTGAAATATTTATCAAGATTGGTACAGCCTACATGATGGCATCGTATGCCAATCTCGTACGATGTATTTATCTTTATCCGCCTGAAATCAGCAATTATTTATGGACTTGCATCTGAACGGAAAAGTATTCATTGTCACGGGAGGCGCTAAAGGCATAGGTGCTGCTATCTCCGAAGTATTGTGTGCAGAGGGGGCTGCCGTAGTGATCGCCGGAAGAAATGCAGCCGATAATGCTCATCAGTTAAGCACCTTAAAAGAAAAAGGATATACGGCCTGGGCTGTGGAAGCTGAACTTACCCGGGTTGATGATTGCAAAAAAGTGGTGGATTTCACCTGGCAAACTTGCCAGCGTATTGACGGATTGGTAAACAATGCAGGAGTCAATGACGGCGTGGGTCTGGAAAACGGCGATCCGGAGCGGTTTATGCAATCCCTGCAAAAAAATCTGCTGCATTACTACGTCATGGCTCATTTGGCACTGCCAGCCCTGAAACAATCCCGCGGAGCTATTGTAAACATCGGCTCAAAAGTATCCTTAACAGGTCAGGGTCATACATCGGGTTATGCAGCGGCCAAAGGTGCCATCAATGCTCTTACGCGGGAATGGGCTGTGGAATTGTTACCCTATGACATACGCGTCAATACCGTGATACCGGCAGAAGTGTGGACGCCCCTGTACGCTTCCTGGATCCAAACCTTTCCTGATCCGGAAACAAAACTGGCTTCGATAACCCGACATATTCCGCTGGGTAAACGCATGACCAAACCAGAAGAAATTGCCGATATGGTTGCATTTTTGCTTTCTGATCGTTCGTCCCATACCACCGGACAAATCATGGTGGTTGATGGAGGATATACCCATCTGGATCGTGCCATTGATGTTTCGTGAATTGCTTTTTTAGCTGATATGCCACACATTCATCATTCAACCTGTCCTGTTTGCTTTTCTGCTGCCATTCAATTCTGCACACGGGTGCAGGATCATGCCGTTACAAAAGAATGGTTTGAACTATGGTCATGTGCAGATTGCAAGGCTCTTTTTACACAGGACATACCCGATCCATCCACAATAGCTGCCTATTATCATTCCGAGAACTATATTTCACATACAGACACCCGGAAAGGACTACTGTTTAAGGCATATCATGCAGCCCGCTGGCTGGCTTTACGCCGGAAATACTTGCTCATCCGTAAAGCCTTTCATACTTATGTTCCAACATGGGAGATGCATGCCTTGCAAACTCAGCCAAGTGTACTGGATATAGGATGTGGTACGGGTAGTTTTCTGCATATGATGCAAAGGCATGGTTGGCAGGTTACAGGTATTGAGCCCAGTGAAACAGCACGAAACATAGCAAAGAAAAAATATCAGCTTGATGTGCAGGATCCCATACAGTTGAATACCTTCCCTGATCAGCATTTTACATTGATTACCCTCTGGCATGTGCTGGAACATATTCATGCATTGCATGAAAATCTGTCAACCATTTATCGGCTGCTGCATCCATATGGTCTGGTTTTCATTGCTGTACCCAATTATACTTCGTTCGACGAACGTTTTTTTGGAAATTACTGGGCAGCTTATGATGTGCCCCGGCATTTGTATCATTTTGCACCCCAAACCATGCAATTGCTGCTTGTATCCCATCGGTTTGAATTGGTGAAGATTCTACCCATGCGTATGGATGCATTTTACATTGCATGGCTGAGTTCCCAGTATGCACGTCAGCGACTGCCATTTGCCTACGGTATGATGACGGGTTTTATCAGCTGGCTGCTTTCACAGCACCACCCTATGCAATCCAGCTCATTGCTTTACATAGCCCGTAAATATGGAGCTGATTAACCATCCCTTAACTATTTTTAAAATTGTATTTGCATGCTGTGGTATAGGGTTTGAAATCTATCTTGCATCATTCACTTTAAAATGTAAGCATATGAAAAAGTTACTGATGTCAATGGCCCTGCTGGCCTTCGTATCGGGTACTGCCTTTGCGCAGCATGTAAAAAAAGATACCACGGCTGCCAAAAAATCTTACCACAAGGAACATGTGATGAAGAAAAAAGGCAGTCATCCTGTCAAAAAGGGTGGGAAAGACAGTACTTCTAACGGGGGTAAATAATCCAATACCTCGGTTAGAATCTTTAGCGCAGGTTTTGTCCTGCGCTTTTTTATTTTTTTGCGGCCTTTGCTAATTCATGTTGGCTGGCCAAATATCGTGTTCGTACTGAATAACAATACTTTAACCTGCTATAACAAATTATTAACCAGATACTTGCAGGCACAAATGTAATTTCACACAGATTTTTAGAGCCATCTGTGCAGCTGTCTTTTGGAAGACAACTGCACAATAGCAGAGAGTAGTAATTTTTCAAAGGGTTAAGACCTCCCTGTTCTCAGGGAGGTATTTTTTTATTAACTTTCCTGCAAATGATGATGCTTGAACGTAATACAATTCAACCGAAAATTCTTCTTTACATGTGGAGTGATATGTGCGCTGCACCCATCCTGCATAGCCGATTCTTTGCAAGTGGCTATTTATCATCTCCCCACCATTCATGCCATAGGTCCCATTGATTTTCAGGTTTGCAGCCGTTTTGCGGTTCCTCCTGCTTTTATCCTTGAACAACCATTCACCACAAACCAGCAAACAGTAAATACATGGGTAAAAAAATACGGCCATCATGTTTGTTACTGGATTCGCTTCAGGCTGGAAAATACAGATTCCCGGGATGTTGAGGCTTATTTGTTGATGGATCATTTTGGAAAAATGGTACTCTATGAGCTTCTTCCGCATGATACCATTCGGTATGCCGGCGGGCCGGGAATAGCTAAATCAATCTCCACGCCTCCTCATCAGCTGCAAGCACTCCAATTTAAAATCCCGGGACACCAACAAACAACCTATCTCCTGCAGCTTTCCTCTTCATCGGATGATGATGTAGGATTCGATCAGTTGCAAATTTCCGACAATGCATTCCTATCACAATCTTTTCTGCAGCAATATTATGAAGATCGACGTATTCGATTTCTGCAATTGCTTTTTCTGGGCTTCATGTGCTCTCAAATCTTGTATGTAATCTTTCAATGGATGATTGTAAAAAGAAAAGAATATCCGTATTACTTTATTTACTTATCACTGGTCACACTGTACTATGTGCATAAATATTACATGCAAATGAGCATCTACTGGCCATTTGCTTATCATCCGGAAATCAGATTTTATTTGAAATCTATTTTCCTGATGCTACCTTATTTCTTTTACCTCAAGTTTATCCGAAACTTTCTGGAAATCAAAAGTCTGAATCAAAGAATTGAAAGCAATATTCGACTTCTGGAAAAAATGATTCTGATATATGTAGCAGGCGACATGATATTGCGGATATTATTTCCAGATACAGAATGGGTTAATGATTTGCTTATGGTGAGCATCATCATTGTATTTAGTTGCTGTTTGTATTTTATTTCTATATTAATCAAATATCATGATCCGCTCATCATGCTGATTTTAACCGGTAGCCTGATAGCAGGATTTGGCAGTTTGATAGGCATACTCATTTCCCTTCTGCAAGTAAATTCAAACGTAATGCAAACAAACTTCAACAGCCTTATTACCGGTCAGATAGGGGTGGTTATCGAAACCATCATTTTTACAACTTCCCTGGGTGTGAAAACCCGAAGAATGGAAAAAGAAAAATTAAAAGCTCAGGAAAAATTCATTCAACAGCTGCAAGAAAATGAGACACTCCGAAAAAACATGGAAAGTATAAGAAATAAAATTGCACAAGATCTTCATGACGACATAGGTGCAACTTTGAGCTCCATATTATTATACAGCAATGCCAGCATGAATAAACAATCGAATACAATTGAGGAGATGAAGAATACCCTTCAGAAGATTAGCCAGATAGCCCGACAAATGATAGATGACATGAGCGATATTGTATGGGCCATACAACCCATGCAGGACAGCATGGAACGAATCATTCAACGGATACAATATTATGCTTTGCCATTAGCTCATTCAAAAAATATAGAGCTAAAGATAAGTTTTCAGGAAGAGATCAAACAATTAAAGTTGGATATGAAAAAAAGAAAAAATATATACCTGATTTTCAAGGAAGGATTCACAAATAGCTTAAAATATGCCCAGGCTACTTGCATTGAAATTCAATTTTATATCCAAAATCAGCTTCTTTACATGACTATTCAGGATAATGGAAAAGGATTTGAAAAAGACGATATCCACCAGGGAAATGGGCTGAACAATATGAAATCCAGGGCTGAAGAGTGTGGGGGAGTACTGGAAATATGTTCTGCTTTGCATAAAGGAACTCGGATAAATCTGCAAATTTCTGTATAAAATCAAATGAATATCCGATACATGAATTGCATTTGTTATTATAGCTTTATCCGCATTTTTTTAAAATGAAGCCAGAGAATGCCTTAATTAAAGTTGCTATTATAGAGGACAATCCCGTTCTGAGAAACTCCTTAAAGGATGTTCTGAATGATTCCGGAAGATTGAAAGTCGTTTCCATACTCGATAGCAGTCATCTGATTGTGCCGGAATACAGGAAAACCTTGCCAGATGTGGCTCTGGTGGATATCGGATTGAAGAACAATGAGTCGGGCATCGACTGTGTGCGTGTGATTCATCATTATTTCCCTGAGATACGCATCATGATGTACACTGTATTTGCGGATGATCAAAAAATATTCGATTCCATCTGTGCCGGGGCATCGGGTTATTTGCTCAAGCATACGCCACCTGAAGAAATTACCCAATCACTTATCATGCTCTATGAAGGCGGTGCACCCATAACCCCTTCCATAGCCAATCGTGTGCTTGAAATTTTCAGGGAAAAAAATCAACCCGCACTATCAAATTGGGGTTTAACTGCCCGCGAAAAAGAAATACTTGAATGGCTTGCTATGGGTGAAACCTATCAAGATATCGCAGATAAACTATACATCAGCATCAGTACTGTACGCACCCACATCATGCACATCTATGAAAAGTTGCAGGTAAATTCAAAAATTGAAGCGATACGCAAGCTAAAACCCTAAATCATATTTTCATCCGATTGTGCATTCTTATGGACAATGATAGCTTTGTGAAAAATAAAATCAAAATCATGAAAAAAGTTATTTTTTGCTGCAGTTTCTCCGGGATTTTGCTCTCTTTCGGTATAGTACAGGGTCAGTATATATACAGACCATCTACCAGCAATGCCAAAACGAGTAATACTCCTGTTTATCAGTACAAGCCTGCCGCATCGCAGGGGAAAACAGCTGCTACGGTCTCAAATTCCCCAGTAAGAGCAGTTATCACAAAAAATGTTTTGTTTCCTTCAACAGCCTGGGAAGAATTTAGATCAACTCCATTGTATCAACAGAGACAGGCAACTTTCGCCAATGCCTTCCAGAATCCATCACATGTTTACACTATGGATGATGGTACCAAACTCACCATCAATTTTATTAAGAACCCATCCTTTGGGGGTATGGGGACCAAGATAATAACCAATAGTACATCCGGTGTGCCGGTTCATGGAAGCACAAGTTCGGGACAAGGAAGCACAAGTTCGGGACAATCTGGGTGGAGATGTACAACCAACTATGTGACCATAAGTGCAAATTCTACCAATTTTAATGTAGCAGATTATATCCTGCAGGCTCGGCACATTTACCCCGGTGCTGTTTATTCATTTGAAAATTACGCCAATGGTTCATTTGTTACACCGGCCGCAGCCCGCAATCCATTGAAGATTTTTACAACTGACAGAAATATTCAGGGAGATGATTATGTTTTGGTAGATAATCCTGATGAGCAAAGTATTTATAATGCCATTAGTCAGTTATCAAGTCGTTTTCCTACGAACTACAGCATCAATGCGGCTACAGATTACAGCGTATATGAATCGGATAATAGCGCCGATATGGCCATTAAGATAACCGCAGGTGGAAGTGCATATGGTTTTAGTTTTAAAGGAAGTTTTGGGTCAACAAAAAATTCACATCAGCGTTACCTGACTATTGATGCAAAAAAAATATTGTTTACGTTAAATGCTATACCTCCGCAAAATGGGTATTATAAAGATCCTTCTGTAGAAAGCACCCCCAATTTAATGGTTATAGGTACAGTATCATACGGCATAAGGATATTGGCAAATCTTACCATAAATATTTCATCAGACAGTATGGGTGCATCTTTTGATGCCACTTACAACTCGGGTATATACAATGCTAATATGGCACTTAATTTTGTTCAAAAGAATGCGAGTAATATTACCAGCGTAAATGCTTACGAAATTGGCGGTCCTAATGTAGGTCCCATTCAGCTTGATCCAAATAATTTAATTAATAGCATTAATTCTATATTGGCTGGAGCTACTTATCAGAATGCTCAGCCCATTGACTATCAATTATACGATATGGCAGGAGATGTCATCGGCTCCAGCAGTAGTACAGATCAGTTCATAGAACAAAATTGCACACCTGATCCCAATGCCAATACACCTGTACTTACACAAGCTACCGTAAGAGTTGACTGTGGAGGTGATTGCAAGGATCATGATACACATTATGAGTATGATCTGTATAATTCAGCAGGACAGTTGGTAGGTTCTTTCCGCAATAATAATAACAACACAGCATGGGCTGATAATTCCATGAACCAAAGTGGAGATCATCTTGCGATTATGGGTTCACCAAAGCTGAGTGATTTTTACAATGGAACACCCACCTTCCGAATGACTATCTACCCGAATGGACATGATAATGTGGAGATGGCAAAAATTACGTTAACGCTTATTTTCACCTCTCCTGATGGAAGTACTATAAATTATCCAGTTAGTTGGGGAAATGTAACCTTAAGCCAAGATGGTCCTAGTATTAATTTATTATTTAATTACAACACCGGAACGGGATTTCAAGCCCAAAATTATTAAAAACAATAATATTCACATTTAAAATAATGGACTATGAGAAAATCATATTTCTTTAATACACTTATTGGCGCTATTGTAGTCATTATCATCGGAAATACACCTGCTCAAGCTCAGTTTCTTAAAAAGCTGGGAAATCAGGTAAAAGAAGCCGCGCAGCAGGGTGTAGAACAGGCTGCTACCAATCATGCAGTAAACGATGCCGGTAATACAACGGATAAGGCAATCTCTAAAGGGGAAAATGCTATAAAAGATATAAAGAAAAATAAGAGCAATAATAATAACAGTGCAAACAATTCTGAAAATAATAACACTTCTGCAAATACTTCCACACTATCACCTGAAAGCAGCGCTTCTGCTGCTGAGGGAGAACCAACGCTTGCCACATTTACTAATTACGATTTTGTGCCCGGCGATAGTATCATTTTTGAATCCAATCTTGCTGATGAACAAAGCGGAGAAATTCCCTCACAGTTCACTTTGCTGGAAGGGCAAATGGATGTGCAAAATATTAACGGTGAAAATGTGATTCGAACCGTACAAGGTGGCACTATTACTTTCACACCCAGAATGACTACTACCAGTTATATGCCCGACCAGTTTACCGTTGAATTTGATATCATGAATCAACAATGGGGACTGAATCATTTCAATATCGACTTTGGTCATAGGGTTTATTATAGCGGAGGCGAAGGCATTTTACCCGGTATCAGATTTGGGATACATGATGTGACATGGTCTGATATTAATATAACAGGAACTTATCCGGAACCTCTTGATAAATTGACCAATGGTGCTCCTATGAAGTGGCATCATGTGGCAATAGCCATCAACAAAACTCAGGGCAAAGTATATATTGATCAATACCGGGTACTGAATGTCAATAATCTGACCGGCAAACCCAACAACGTTACCTTTAACGTCAGTGGCTATGAAGATAGTTACATTAAAAACATCCGAGTAGCAGCAGGAGGTATAGATATTTACAAAAAAATTACTACCGAGAGCAGAATTATTATGCACGGAATTTTGTTTGATGTAGATAAAGCCACGCTAAAGCCCGAGTCCATGGGCTCCATCAACCAGATATTTAATCTGATGCAAAAAGACCCCTCCCTGAAATTTGAAATTGACGGGCACACGGATAATACCGGCAACGCAGCCCATAATCTTACCCTTTCACAACAAAGGGCAGATGCCGTAAAAGAACAGTTGGTAAAAATGGGTATTGATGCATCTCGCCTTACCACCAAAGGTTTTGGCGATACCAAGCCGATAGATACAAATGATACACCAGAAGGAAAAGCCAATAACAGAAGGGTGGAGTTTGTAAAAATGTAATTGGGGCAGGTTAATATATGCTTGTATGAAACTTACCCCTTGCTTAAAAATCATAATTATTTGCATTGGCGTATTCAATGCAATGTATTTATCTGCACAAACGACAGATGAATATGCTTTGGTACCTGCATCAGCAACATTAAACTGCGGAGAGTCTATAACACTGGCAATTAAAAGAATAGACACCAGCACTTACCTTCCCACTCAGTCCGCAAAAAACATAGGCATTGGTGACGCTGCATCCCCAGTGTGGATGATCAATGGGAATTCCAATAATTTAACTGGAAGTGAAGGGACTTTACAACCAGACCTTACATTTCTAAAGGCTACGTACACAGCACCTGCTAAAGTACCTGTCAAAAATCCGGTTGCAATAGCTGTAAGCTTTCATTCGGACGAGAACTCAAAAACCCTTCTCACTCTTGTATGCAATATAAAAATAGTGGAAGCAGTCTACAAGGTAACCATGCATGTGAATATAACAGGTGCCGACAATCTGCATTGGGAATTAACAGGACTAAGTTATGCAAACCTGATTTCCTTTGCCGACGGAACAAGTCAGTTGAAACCTGTCGATGGCACAAGAGATATGCACCTGCATGTCTTATCGGCTTCTACTAAACATATGAAGCTTGTTGGTCAATACGATTATCCTATTCCATTCACTCTTAACATAGGCAACATTCGCAAACCCGGCCCCGTACAGGCTGTAATTTCTTTTGATACTTTTTCTCCTTCTGAGAACGGCAAGAATAGCAGCGAACCGTATCAAACACAGGATCACATTATTGATCTACCGGGAATGACATCCCATCTTGTCCAGAATCTTTTTTATGATATTGAAGCCAATGTTGCCCAACAAAGTAAAGCAAAAGAATATGCGGAATTGGATGAGGTAAAACAAATTCAGGCACATGCCAAAGATGCCAATTACTGGCACACTCCGCAGGGCAAGGCAGATCTCTTGAAATTGCAAAAAATAATGGAAGAACGGGGCAGAGGAAATCTTTTCCAAACAATGAATCAATCATCAGGAGAACACCCAAAAGCAGATAGTGCTTTTGTGGAAGGCATGAAAGGAACGCAATTTAATCCATCCGCATACGGTATTCCACCCATGAAGGAAACACCCTCTATCATGGGAAATTTTTTGCAGTTCAAAGGAACTTTCAACAATCAATCGGCAACTCCACTTAATATCCTTCAGGAAAATGCTATTAATGGTGCTTTACAGGGAAGTATCACAATTAAAGTGGAAAAATTAAAATAAAAAAGTACAGCTATCAAAATCATAAATGCAGAATATATATCTGAAAATACCATTCAATGATACTTGTATGAAAGATTTCTTGTCAACTTATCTTTTATTCGTTTTTATTTGTATTATACATAGTGCAAAAAGCCAGCAATATCCCTGTACCTACTGGCCCGCACCTTGTCCCAATACAACAGCCATTTCACAGGCTGATGATTGGTCGGTACGGAAAGGGAATGGCGCCATAGACCAGGGGTTGGCTTTTCAAAGAAAAATACGCAACCAGCTTACCGAAGTTTTACAAAAAGCAGCCAAACAAAACGGCTGGCAAGTGTATCAGCTAACAGATGAATATTTTGATGGCCCGCCTTTTCAATTTATCAGCTTTGCCAACTGGGAAGCTACTCCTTATGAAAAAAGACCACCAGTTTGGGATGATCTTGCTTTCATACTTGTGGTGAACAAAGACTCACTGACGCAATGGAGAAAATGGATGGAAGAATTTCAACAGAATTTAGAAAAGAATGTAAATGTTCAATCCTTTGATGCCATGCAAAATGAACAGACAAAAAATACAGCCACTTTTACGGAAGGTTCTATTGTGCTGATTCACTTTGGTATCAATCCTTACAATGTGACAACAGGCATGCAAGATGAAGGGCAGCATTCATTAATCCCGCAATATGCATTGAAAGTTCCAGGAGCATTTTATGCCGGCCTTCTTATAAATAAAAACCCACCCGACATTAATGCTTATGAACTTACTTACAAAGGCTATTTTTTTAACAGCCCGGCTGCTGTGGCCACGATTCTATTTGGTAATTTTCAACCCAAAAATGCTTTTAATAATTGGCGGCCTGTGTTTGAAAAGCCATTTACTTCTTCAGCAGCCACGTTGAATTCGGAAAAGGCTATAAAGTGTGATGTACTGCAAAATCTTGCTATTCACATTGAAGGCAGAGAAGATAAAGTGAAAAACATCATTCAAACGCTGGATTGGAATACAATTCATTCCATGATAGGAAAATAATCACTCATCAATACAATTTATATTACTATGAAAAAAATCATTGCATGGGCTGTTTGCCATTTCATGTTGTTCTCTTTTGCCAACGCTCAGCCATCACTCGATATGGGGAAAGTAGTTTTATCCATTCAACCGGTGAATTTCCCTGATGCTGGAGCAATAGAAGGGAATTATGTTTTCACCATGGACAATGGTTCTCCTATCAGTTTCGAAAAAGTCAGTGATGGAGATTACACGGATATTACTTTCACTGGAAGTTTTGAAAAAAATAATAAAACAACCGATATCACCGGCACCATTCGAATCGCCCCTTCAGGCGAAGGGACTTTTATTTTTCCAAGAAAAATTGGTGACAATCCTCCTCAAAAAGCAAATTTGTCTATTACCATCAATGGAGATCTTGGCCTAATGTACGACGAAGAGAAAACAAGTGGGGGACAAGTAATCGTTACGCACTATCCTACTTCTGTTGGAGACTTCTTAACCGGTACATTCACCACAACTCTTACCGATAACATACTTCCTAAGGCTGGACACCTGTACAAAATAAGCGGTTCTTTCAAAATAAAAAAGATAGAATAGTTGTCTGCTGATATGCGAATGTTTCCCAGAGCATTTACTCCGGTGCTGTTACTTCACGAACCGTAATATAGTAATTCTGATTTACCTCAAAACTGTGTTGATTTCCTGCAGGTATGCTCATCTCCTGCCACTGTGTATGAACCTGCAACCGATAAGCATGGTTATCGATCCTCACATCTACTGGCATATGGAAATCAGGAATCGTATTCTGCCAACGATAATATAACCTTCCACCCTTGTAGGCATATTCCAACACAGGAATCTTCGTGGTACGCAAATATTGATCAAAAACAGGTTGCAAATCAATATGGCTTTGCTGGATGATGTATTGTTCGATTTGCCTGGAAGTAACGGTTTGATGCCAGAAAGTATGATTCAGTCCACGCAAGATTTGCCGCCATAAAGAATCATGATGGATGATTTGCCGGATCATATTGAGCATGTTTCCCCCTTTGTAATACATATCTTCCGATCCCTCATCATTCACACCATAATATCCGATGATGGGCCTGTCATTCCGGATATTTTTCCGACAACCGATCACATATTCTTCTCCAGCTTTTTTACCATACCGACATTCCACATAGAGTGCCTCTGCATAATTGGCAAATGATTCATGTATCCACATATCGGCTATGTCTTCATCCGTAATATTATTGCCAAACCATTCATGCGCACTTTCATGCACGATAATAAAATCCCATTTCAATCCCCATCCTGTACCCGACAAATCGCGACCTAAATAACCGTTTTCATAATGATTTCCATAAGCAACACAGCTTTGATGTTCCATACCCAGGTAGGGTGTTTCCACCAGTTGATATCCATCACGATACCAGGGATAAGGACCAAACCAGTATTCAAAACATTTCAGCATGGATTTTACCTGCTGAAACTGAATATGCGATTGTTTGAGATGATAGGGCATCACCCAGTAGTTGAGGGTTAATCTACCCTTTAGACCCTGATACACATCTTGCCAATGTGCATATTTGCCAATATTTACAGCCACATCATAATTATTAATTGGATCATCTACAAACCATACAAAGGTTTTGGTATGATTGGGATGAGCAATTACCCGACGCAGGCGGCCGTTGGATACATCCATCAAAGTATCGGGCACGGTGATAGCGATTTGCTGGCTATCGGGCTCATCGCCCAGATAATCTTTGCACGGCCACCAGCTGCTGGCTCCAAATCCCTGGCAACTGGTAACCACCCAGGGATTCCCCAGGCTATCCCGTGTCCAGGTTACGCCTCCCTGCCAGGGTGGATTGGTGGCTTGATGGGGCGCACCATGATAATATACAGTGATGGTTTGTAAACTATTTAATTTTTGTGATGGGTTTAGTCGAACAAAATATGCATTTCCGTCTTTATAAAACGAAAGAGCATGTTGATTTTGCATCACACTATCGATTACCAATGGTTCCATCAAATCAATTTGCATATCCTGGGAATTGCCAATTACACGATAAGTGATGGCATTGTAACCTTTGATTTCTTTTTGATCGATGAGAAATGCTACATGCAAATCATAATACACCACATCCCACCAGGCACGCTGTGGTGTATTGGAGCCGCGCAGCGTGTCTTGATGAGTAAATGTTTTTTGCTGGGCATGTGCCATTCCAACACCAATCACCAACAAGCCAACTAAACAAGCTGAAAAAATATTTTTCATTTCACCATGATTTGGTGACCAAATGTAACAGAAATTTTAAATCCATTGCTCGGGCGGCTCTCTTCAAGTCAAAAAGCTTAATTTTAAACTATTATTCACAGCAAAATCTTTGACCTATGGAATGGTTCACCGCCATGAATCCTGCTACGGAACAAGTAATCAAAAAATACCGCCCGGATGCTGCTGCTACCGTGCAAAAAAAACTTAAAGCGGGATTGCAGGCTTTTGCTTCATGGAAACAAACTTCATTTGAAGAGCGGGCACGTATCCTGCGCAAAGCTGCAGAAATACTCAGAAACCGCAAGCAGGAATGGGCTGAGCTGATGGCAACAGAAATGGGAAAACCTGTAGCACAGGGCATATCAGAAGCAGAGAAATGTGCCTGGGCCTGTGAATACTATGCGCAGGAAGCCGAAGCAATGTTAAAACCTATGGAAGTGCCCACAGATGCGTCGCGCAGCTATGTGACGTTTGAACCGCTGGGACTTGTGCTGGCAATTATGCCCTGGAATTTCCCGTTCTGGCAAGTGTTTCGTTTTCTGGCGCCCAATCTGATGGCCGGCAATACGGCAGTGTTGAAGCATGCTTCGAATGTACCGGGTTGTGCGCTGGCTATTCAGGAAATGATGCAACAGGCCGGGCTTCCGGATGGGGTATTCCAAACGCTGATGGTTAGTTCGGCAGCTGTAAAGGATTTGATTGCCCATCCATCCATTCAGGCCGTAACGCTCACGGGCAGCACAGAAGCAGGAAAAGCCGTTGCCAGGCAGGCAGGAGCTTACCTGAAAAAAACCGTGCTGGAACTGGGTGGCAGCGATCCGTATGTGATTTTAGCCGACGCCGATCTGGATCGGGCAGCAGAGATTTGTGTCAACAGCCGGCTGATCAATAGCGGCCAGAGTTGCATAGCCGCCAAGCGGTTTATTGTGGTCAAAGATATCCTCAATGCCTTTACTGAACGATTTGTGGCTCTGATGCAAGAAAAAACCATGGGCGATCCCATGCAGGAACATGTAGATATCGGACCGCTGGCAAGAACAGATCTGCGCAATCAGTTGCATCGCCAGGTACAACGCTCCATTCAGGCCGGTGCCCGGTGCATTATCGGTGGAAAAATTCCCAAACAGAAAGGTGCATTTTACCCTCCCACCGTGTTGACCCACGTAAAAAAAGGTATGCCGGCCTTCGATGAAGAATTGTTTGGGCCGGTGGCCGCTATCATCGCGGCAAAAGATGAACAGGAAGCCATTCAACTGGCCAATCAAACCACATTTGGATTGGGGGCAGCAGTGTTTACCCGCGACCTGCAAAAAGGCGAACAAATTGCTGCCCATCAGTTAGAAGCCGGTAATTGCTTTGTCAATGCCCTGGTAAAATCCGATCCCCGGCTGCCCTTCGGCGGAATCAAATCTTCAGGCTACGGACGCGAATTGGGATTGTTTGGCATTCGGGAATTTGTGAACATCAAAACCGTATATATGGCCTGAATGCGCTATTGACCTAACACAGGGATGATGGGCTTGCCTCCACATCCGTTGGGCATCTGAATATGCAACAGGGCTGCAAGGGTGGGGGCAATATCGGTCATATACACCACCTGATGGGTGACACCATGCGGGATATGCCAACCCATAAAGAGGAGCGGGATATGGGTATCGTACGGATTCCATAAACCATGCGTGGTGCCCGTTCCGCCGGGATGGCCGTTGAACCAGTTGGGGTCCGGTATAATGGCAATAGGCCCTGTTCTTGGTGCATAATATCCGTTGATGATCATATCCTTCGCCGGCTGAGGTATGGGTGCATCCCCAATATGACGAATGTCCACCGCCATTTCAATACCCGGCTGCTTGCGCAGAAAACGAATGGTTGCCTGAATTAATGAATCTTCATTGAGCTGATGTTCAGCTATCAATTTGTCGTTGAAGTTGACATGTTCATTCATCAAAGAAATCACCAGCTTCGGCACACCAAATTGTTGCTCCAGATAGGCATTCAGGGCTTGTGTAATTTTCCCCGCCTGCAGAAAACCCGCCGGTAGGTGGTGCGCTTGCATGAAGCCGATGGCATGTGCAGCACCATGATCGGCCGTGAGAAATACCAGATAATTCCCTTTACCCACGTATTGATCCAGGAAATGGAAAAAATCAGCCAGATCGCGATCCAGCCGCAAATAGGTATCCTCGATTTCTATCGAATTAGGACCATACATATGCCCTACATAATCAGTCGAAGCACAGTTGATGGTCAGAAAATCCGTAGCCGTCCCGCGTCCTAACCGATATCCTTCAACAGCCGCCCGGGCAAAGTCGAGGGTAAGGGTATTGCCAAAGGGCGTATAACGCAGGGCTTCCCGATCTTTTGCATAAATCGCCGGCATAGGGTGTGGAAAAGTGGGAGTTTGTTCACCAGGGAACTTCCCTTCCCACGGCTCATTGTCGGCCGTACTGGCAGTGTAGGATTGGATAGGATAAAGTGTTGTCCAGGGTTTGCTCATCAAGTGCTGGGGTTCGTTTTTTGCATTGAATCGTTTTACCCATTCCGGCAAATCCTGCATGTAATAAGTACTGGTAATGAAATGCCCCGAAGCATCATCCAGCCAGAAAGCAGCCGTTGGCGTATGCCCCGCAGGAAGTATGGCTGCCCGATCTTTCAGGGATACACCCACCACGCGCGATTGAAACTGAGTGGCCAGGCGCAACTCATCGGTGATGGTGGTGGCAAGCAACCAGTGCGGCGACATTTTTCCGGCATCACCCGGTGCACCCACTGTGTTCACACTATCATCCTGTGTACAATACCAGCTTTTGCCAGTTGTCTGATCTATCCATTCATTACCCACAATACCGTGGATGGCAGGCACCGAGCCGGTGAAGATGGTCGAATGTCCCACAGCCGTATAAGATGGGATATAGTTGATGAACGTGTTTTCACAGGAAAAACCTTCGTTTAGCAACCGTTTGAAACCATCATTGCCATAACGATTATAATAACGATACAAATAATCCCATCTCATTTGATCCACCACAATACCTACAACCAGCTTGGGGCGGGAAAGGGAGGTGGGTTGGCAATATGATAAAAAATAAACGGGGTAAAATAAGCAAAAAAAAATTATAAAATAGATACTTCTACTTGACATAAATGGTAATTTAACTTTGCCGGCAATTTAAAAAACTTATAAATATTAAGTAAACATAGATAAAAAATTTATTTAATCAATATTTATATTCAGATCTTTAATTAATTGAATAAAGTCATTAAAATTTAAAGAAATATTAGTAGCCAGGATTTTGTTGAAGATTACTATTAAGATCAAGTTGGGTTTGGGGAATTGGCCACCAATAATCCCTGTTTGGGTTGAATCTGCGAGTTTCAATTAAAGTGTGTTTCCAAGTATAAATTGGAGCATTCATAACCTGATCAGCAATTTTCCATCTTCTGATATCATTATAATATAAACCTTCACCCGCAAATTCGACACGTCTTTCATGACGAATAATTGTTCGCATAGAATCCTGAGATAATCCAAGTGGTATGTTTGGCATACCTACTCTAGCCCTAACCTGATTGATTGCTGAATAAACGGAAGCATCTGGTCCAGAAAATTCATTCTGTGCCTCGGCATACATTAATAATATATCAGCATATCTAATTACAATGTAGTTTATGTAAGATTGCCCGTCTTTGATATCCGATGACCTTACGGGTGGTTTAGTTGCGGAATTATATACACTAAGTTTTTGCATAGCATAACCTGTAATGGGGAACCAGCTGGAAGTCACAGTTACCTTTGTTGATCCATTCATCCACACTTCACCTGGATATACAATTGTTGCATAAAATCTTGGATCTCTATTTATGTAAGGTGAATCTGGTCTATACCCCGACAAAGGATTGGTAATAGGTAATCCATTCTTCATTTCGTAAGCATCAATAAGATCCTGTAAGGGGGCATTAGAATTATACTGCCCACATATTAAATCAAACGAATTTCCTTCCTGAGGATAAATAAATTGGACGTCGAAAATAACCTCCTTATTATTTTCATTTTCAGGCAAAAAAAGAGATCTATAATCAGGATAAAGTCCATATCCAGCAGAAGGAGCAATATCCATAACAAGTTTTGCTGCATCTGCAGCCAGTTTCCATTTATTTTTATCATTATTTATATTAAATAAAGGACTTGCTTCAAATAAAAGTACTTTCGCCTTTAATGCTAATGCAGCTCCTCTTGTTGCCCTACCTAAGTCAGCAGATCCGTATTTTAATGGTAAAACTAATGCAGCAGAATCTAAATCTTGTAAAATCTGTTGCACCACCTGTTCTCTCGGAGTACGAGGAAGATTCGCCTGGGAATTAGGATCAGGGGGATCCAATATCAACGGAACACTTCCCCAATAATTCTCAAGAATAAAATAATATAGCGCTCTGAGAAAATGTGCTTCACCTTTCATTCTTATTCTAGTAGCACTATCCAGATCGGATACCCTATCAATATTTGAAAGAAAGTAATTACATCTTCCTATACCGCTATAACAGTCAGCCCATCTAGAAGAGATAATACCTCCTGTAGTTGCTGATTGTAAACCCTCAGCAATAGAATTCCATCCATCGCTATTATTATAACTATACGCATTGGGGGATGCAGTTTCTTCCCACAAAGGAGTGGCAGTACCACCATATACACCAGCATATCGTAAAACAGCATAACAGCCAGTCAAAGCTGAATTGGCTGCTTGTGCCGAATTCCAAAAATTATTTTGCGTATATCTATCGTGGGGATTAACATTTAAAAGACTGTTATCACACCCATATAATAGTAACGAGAAAAATGAAATAACTAGAAAAATATAACGTCTGAGCATAACAAAAATGTTTTTAAGAATTAAAAAATTAAAAAGTAATATTAAAACCACCTGTAAAAGTTTTTAACATAGGATAATGATATAAGGTACTAACATTTACGGTTGTCTCCGGATCAAATTCCTTAAATCGGGAAATTGTAAACCAATTCTCAGCATTTAAGAATAAAATAAATTTACTGATATTTATGCGAGAAATTAGTTTTGATGGCAGGGCATAACTCAATTGAATATTTTTTAGTCTAAGATATGATCCATCCCTTAACCAAAATGTAGATGGTTGGAAATTTATTTTGCTTCCGTAATTAGATTCTGTTATTATAGGCAATTTGGCATTAGGACGATCGGGTGACCATGAATCAGTAACCCATTCCCAGGTAGCATTTGCACCATTATTTAGTGGGAAAGCTAAATTTGCAGTGGGATATACCTTAATTCCAGCAACTCCTTGAAAATATGCGCTAAGTTCAAATCCATTATATCCTAAATTAAAGCCAAAAGCATAAGTATATTTTGGAATAACGGAAGATTCATCGATTATAATTCTATCATCTCCATTAATAATTCCATCACCATTTACATCTCTATATTTTATATAGCCTGCCTTAGTATCGGCACTCTGATATGCACTCTTGGAAACTTCATCGTCTGATTGGAAAATACCAATTGCATCTAAAAGATAAAAAGCATCAATAGGATGCCCTGCCATAGTAATTGTTGATAGATTAGTGTTATAATTATAAAGAATTTGACCATTTAAATCAATTACCTTATTCTTATTATAAGAGATATTTCCATTTAATTCATAATGAAAGCCCCCAAAATTGTTTCTGTGAATTGCCGTAATTTCATAGCCTGTGTTATCCATTGATCCAATATTCTCTTGCGGACCAGTTAGATTCCCTACTTGATCGGGTAAAATAACTTGCCTGAGAATTCCAGTCGTACGTTTTTTATAAAAATCAATTGTGAAACCAATTCTATTCTGTAATAAATCTATATCAACTCCAAAATCATAATCCCTTGTTGTTTCCCAAGAAATATTTGGATCAGAATATGTGGTTACTGCAGCCCCAGAAGCAAGTACACCATTTGGGCCACCGAAACTATAGTCGTGTCCTAGAGTGACAGTATTTAAATAGCTGTAAAGAGGAACAGCTTGGTTGCCTAGTACGCCAAATGAAGAACGAATTTTCAGTAAGTTTATGGTTTGGGAGAGTGATGAGAAGAAATTTTCTTTATCAATTCTCCAACCAGCAGAAATACCAGGGAAAAAACCCCATCTATGTCCGGGAGCAAACCTCGATGATCCGTCATATCTAAATATAACTTCAAATAAATATTTCCCACTATAGTTATAATTTACTCTTCCAAAATAGGATGCCAATACATCACGGGTCTTATCACCAGAAATATTCAAAAAAGTAGTACCAGCAATTAAGGCATCAAGCGTATTATCCAAATAGCCTGTCATCTGAGCCATGAATGATTCATCATCATAACTATCAAAACTAGATCCTAACAAGGCACTCAAATAATGATTTCCAAATGTGTGTTGCCAATCAAGTGTATTATAAAAATGAACATTCAAGGTATTATAGTCATCATTTTCAGACCTGGGAGCAGTAGATGGGCTATTCCAATTCATGACCACACCTGTTAAAGCCTGCTTCTTTATCATTTGAGGAATGAAAATCTTTAAAAGACCATCGTATTTATCAATACCAAATTTTAAATGATAGGTAATATTCCATGGTAATTGATAATTTGAAAAAAAAGTAGATAAGAAACGTTGAACATATTTACGATAATAACCTTCATAAGCAATCATTCTCGGATGTTCCCAGTTATTTCTACCAGGTACTCTTAACCATGGATAACCATAACTTCCATCTTTTAAAGTATCAGGCATAATAGGTAATGTTCTCATAAGGTAATTCCAAAAATTATCAGTAGTATATGAAGGTTCAGTATAATATCTATAGTATCCATCAAGAGTTAAACCTACCTCAAGCCTGGGGGTTATATGAACTGAGGAGTTTAACCCAAGTGAGTATTTTCTTTCATCATTACATGGGCCAAAAATAATTCCATGTCTGTTTAAATATCCCAAAGACAATCTATATTGAAATTTATCAGAATTAGCAGAGAAACTAAGATCATGTTTTCTAATAATTCCATTTCTAAGAGCAATATCAAACCAATTATTAGCAGGATAATCAAAAGGATCAGTTTTCATGCCCTGTAGATACTGTTGAATTTCTTCGTCAGTAAAATATGGTGTCCCTTTCCCTTCATTAATTGCCGCCTGATTCATAAGTTTCATATATTCAATTGGGTCCCATATGGCATCAGGAAGGTATGTGGGCTTTTGAATTCCATAGTAATAATTATAATTTACATGAGATTTCCCCCGACCCGATTTTGTGGTGACAAGGATAACACCATTGGCAGCTCTTGAGCCATAAATTGCAGCCGAAGCATCCTTTAAGACAGTAATTGATTCAATATCATTTGGATTCAATTCATCCATAGAATATTCTATGCCATCAACAAGAACAAGTGGATCATTGTCGTTTAGTGTACCAATGCCCCTTATCCTAATGGTGGCTCTATCAACACCAGGCATGCTATTGCTAAGATTAACGAACAAACCTGGCATACCGTGTAGCGCATTACTTACATTTGTGATAGGTTGATTCTCTTTAGTAGACATATCAAGAACTGAAACCGATCCAGTAAGATTCTCTTTTTTCTCTGTAGAATACCCAACCACAACAACAGGATTTAAGCTAGTAATATCCTGATTCAGTTGTATTAATAGATGCTGTTGCTGATCTGATGTAATTTTAACTTTCTGGGGGATGTAACCTAAATAGGAGATAATCAATATACTTCCTACATTTGCATGAAGATTAAATTCTCCATTTTGATCTGTGATTGTTCCAATCTGAGCCCCTTCAATACGTACACTTACTCCAGGTAATGGGGTATTTTCCTGTGAGGAAATCACTTTTCCTGATATAGATATTTGCTGGCTGAAAGCAGGAAAAACAATTGTAACAATAGAAAAACAAAAAAATAAGAGACAAAGCTTCACGAATAATAAATTTATTTTCTTTTTCATAAAATCAAAATTTAGATATTAATAAAATTACTTTTTATCATTAAAAAAATTCGGATAGTCCGTAATAATTCCATCTACATGCATGTTTATTAACCTATTTATTTCAAAAGAATCATTTACGGTCCAGGGAAATATTTTTATATTATTACTGTGACACTTTTCGACTAATTCCATATTTACTAATCGAAAATTCGGATTATACAAATCAGGCTTAAAACCAAGCTCAGAAATATTTTGATCAAATTTTTTTAATTTGTCACTAGTTAAATATCCAATCCGAATATCAGGAAACCTTTTATGCAAAATTTTTAAAGGTCTAATGTCAAATGATTGAATAAATAATCTATCTTTTAATTTTGTTAAATAAGGTCTTAATTGACTCATAAGAATTTCTACATACCTTTCTGGCGGGGGTTGCTCAAATCCATCTGTATTAGCATCAGACTTGATCTCAAGCAAATATGTTACCTTCGGATATTTATATTTTTTAGTAAAAATCTCAATTGAATCAATCATCTCGGTGAGCAAAGGGACATATGTTTTTGTTAATTCTTGATATGGAAAATCCTTATACTTCTTAACTCCTATAATAAATCTTCTTATTTCATTATAATTCATTTGATAAAATGTATATGTTTTTCTTTCATCTTGTTTTATTTCAGTGCTATCTGGTTTTAAAGTATAATCAGGGTTAAATGAAGCATCATGATAAATAATCACCTTCCCATCTTTTGTAATATGAACATCAAATTCAATTGTATTCGCGCCAACCTCAATAGCTTTTTTAAAGGACGGAATTGTATTTTCTGGAATCAATCCTCTAGCTCCCCTATGACCAACTTTGTAAAACTTTATTTTCTGAAAATAAAGAGATTTAAACCCTAATAAAAGAGTTAATATGATAATAAAATACAACAGGCATAAATTTTCTTTATAATAATTTTTAAATTTCAATTTCATAATGGTAGCATTTAATAAGGAGCGAAAAAAATTTGATATCATAAATTGTATGTTAATTAACCATTATCTTTTTCTCATCTCATGTTGAATTCACTTTTTTAAAGGACATTCTCTTTTCACCATTGGTTATCAGGTATTTTTCCGCAAGTCCAATAAAGCTTTGAGTTTGAGATAATTCCCATTCTTTTGTTTCCTGCAGGATATCACGCATGATTTGGGCCACCTTCGGTGCCATGCGAATGGCGGCATGTGCATCGAGGAATAATACCCGAAATCTTCTGGCCAGTATATCCTCAACGGTCCTGGCCATTTCTGCCTGCACAGCCCAGATAACTTCTGCTACGGTATAAGGCCATTCTTGATCCAAGCATTGACCGGTTTCAGGATGTTGCCGGATCATTTCCTGAATACGAGTACGATCGCTTCCATATTCATCTGGGGAAGTATGTTCAACCTGCATCCAGCCATGAATCCGAAGGGATTGGGTTACACATTTTCTTGGCGGCAAGCCGGCAACGCGGGTAGCCAGATTCACCGTATCTTCGGCCATTTTGCGATAAGTCGTCCATTTGCCACCCGTAATGGTAATCAGACCGGGTGCATCGACCCGCAGATGATGCTTGCGAGAAATATCCTTTGTGGCTCTTCCTCCATGGGAAGGCAAAGCCAATGGCCTGAGTCCGGCAAAGACGCTGAGCACATCCTTTCGGTGAGGAGGATGCGAAAGATAAGCTGCTGCCTGTTGCAAGATAAAATCCACCTCTTCCGGAAATGGCCGGGGATCCAGTGTGGGAGCATCTACGGCTGTATCAGTGGTGCCAGCCAGAAGCCGGTTATGCCAGGGTACCAGGAAAATAACCCTGCCGTCGGCAGTACGGGGAATCAGCATGGCCTGACGGGCAGATCCGGTAAAATGAATAGGCAATACCACATGCACCCCCTGACTGGGCCTGACCGTGGGTCTTCGACTTGCATCGCCTGTCAGTAGCTGAATCAGTTCATCCACAAATACCCCGGTTGCATTAATCACCACTCTGGCCGAAACTTCAAAGAGCTCATTGGTTTCTTGATCCCTGAGGCTCACGAGATGTGTATGATCAGCCGAACCAGCCCGAAAACGCTCTGCCTGCATGTAGTTGACCACCACCCCACCCTGATCCACACAGGTCTGCGCCAGATGAACAGCCAGCCTGGCATCATCAAACTGCGCGTCGTAATACAAGACTCCTCCTTTTAGCCCGGATGGCTGCACGCCTGGCATCATTTCCAACACTTTTGCCCGGCTTAGCCAGGCCGATTGTCCAATTCGCCATTGGCCAGCCAGCATATCATATATTTTCATGCCCGACCACAGCATAGCCGCATCTTTCCAGGAATAAATTGGAATCACAAAAGGTAAGGGTTTCACCAGATGAGGTGCGTTTTGCAGCAAAAACCCCCTTTCCCTCAGTCCCTCCCGCACCAGTCCTACGTGACCCTGCGCCAGGTACCTCACACCCCCATGAATCAACTTGGTACTTCTGCTTGATGTACCCTTCGCAAAATCGGCCTGCTCCACGAGCAATACTTTATACCCCCTCGAAGCCGCATCCACCGCTACTCCCAGGCCAGTTGCCCCACCGCCAATCACCACAAAGTCCCAGCATTTTTCTGTTCTGATTTGTGCCAATGCCTGATTCCGATTCATCAAAAAATCAATTCATCTGATTTCTAATGATTTCGAATCTTAAATTTTATTTGCAGATTCGAATACAAAAATAATAATTCGAAATAAAAAACAAAATTTTTTCCAACCTTTTTCTTTGGGATTGGTTGTTCTGAAAAAACAGATTTTTTTACTTTTGACAAAGCCAGAAAAGGCAAAGAAAAGTACAGGCAGTGTTGGTTTTTGTTAATCAATGAGTATGTATGGCTCCACTCACCCACAGGCATCAGAAAATTCTGGAGCAGCTTCAGGAAAAGGGTTATGTGAATGTAACCGATTTATGCCGGCAGTTGCAGGTTTCAGCCGTAACCATTCGAAAGGATCTTAAGCTACTGGAGCAAAAAGGTCTGCTTTTCCGCTCCCACGGTGGAGCCTCGTTGCATAATCCGTATATCAATGAGCTTCCGGTCAATGAAAAAGAGAAAATCCGGATGGAAGAAAAAATGCGGATTGGCGAGGCCGCTGCACGACTCATTGAACCGGATGATGCCATCATCATTGCCTCCGGTACCACCGTGCTGGCTTTTGCCCGGAGCATCCGCCCCCGTCATCACCTTACCGTGATCACCGCCTCACTGGCTGTAGCACTCGAGCTGAACCGCTATCCGGAAACCGAAGTCATCCAATTACCCGGCCAACTGCGCAAAACCTCTTCCTCCGTGATTGGCCCTTTTGCGGAACAGATGCTCAAACAGTTTTCCTGTAGCAAGTTGTTTTTGGGCGTCGATGGCATTGATCCGGAGTTTGGCTGCACGACAACCAGTATGCTGGAAGCTTCTTTGAACCGCTACATGATGGCTGCTGCTCAAAAAACTATTGTATTGGCCGATTCTACCAAATTCGGGAAACGAGGTTTTGGGAAAATTTGCGATATCGATGAAATAGATCAAATCATCACCGACCGGGAAGTGTCGGATGCCATGTTGAAGGCGCTCGATGAAAAGGGGGTGGAAGTGGTAAAAGCTTAGCCTAATGTCCAACCAGGACAAATGTAGCCGCAGCCAGCACCGCCCCAAGCATAGGGCCGATGATAGGCACCCAGGCGTAGCTCCAGTCGCTATCCCGCTTGTTGGGAATAGGCAGCAAAGCATGGATGATGCGAGGCCCCAGGTCACGAGCGGGATTAATAGCGTAGCCGGTGTGCCCGCCAAGTGATAGGCCTATTGCCAGTACCAGCAAGGAAATGGGCAATGCATCAATAGCCCCTAAACCTATATCGGGTTTGGCCATATACAGCACACCTAAAATGAGTACCCAACTGGCAATGGTTTCTGTTAGTAAGTTAAAAAACCTATGCCTGATGGCAGGCTGCGTACAGAATGTCATCAGTATCAGGTCGGGACTATTTTGTTCATCATAATGTTTTTTATAGGTAAGCCATACCAAAACGGCACCCAACATAGCGCCTATAAGCTGCGCAATCACGTAAGGGATAACCAGGCTCCAGGAAAACTTACCGACAAGAGCCAATGCCAGGGTTACGGCCGGATTGATATGTGCACCGCTGTAAAAAGATACACAAAAAACTGCTACATACACGGCCATAGCCCATCCAAAGGTTATGACTATCCACCCGCTCTGGTGGCCTTTGGTATGCCTGAGTAATACATTGGCAACGACGCCATCACCCAGTAAAATCAGAAGAGCGGTTCCAAGTAATTCTGCCAGAAAAGGATGCATAGGAATGAATGTTTAAAAGTTTCGCAGGTTTATTTTTTCGGAGATCGCATATACGGCCTATTCAGCCCAGCAGCGCACGGCTTTTAAAGCCCGTGCCCATCCCTGCAAATTGGTTGTTCTGACTGGTTCTGACATTTGTGGGATAAAACGTTTTGACTCTTTCCATTGTGCACGAATGGTTTCGATATCTTTCCAAAAGCCTACAGCCAATCCTGCCAGATAAGCAGCCCCCTGTGCAGTGGTTTCCACAATGGCTGGCCTTACGACCTGGGTATTCAGGATATTGGCCTGAAATTGCATAAGCAGGTCGTTGACGGCAGCGCCGCCATCCACCCGCATTTCCGAAATGGACAAGCCGGTGTCGGCTTCCATAGCCCTGACTACATCGTAGGTCTGGTAAGCTATGCTTTCCAGGGCTGCTCTGGCAATATGCGCGTGGGTGGAACCACGAGTAAGGCCAACAATCATTCCCCTGGCCTGCTGATTCCAGTGTGGGGCACCCAACCCCGTAAAAGCGGGCACTACATATACGCCCCCGGTATCTGGTACCTGGCGGGCAAGTGTTTCAATTTCCGATGAAGAACGAATCATCTGCAGCCCATCACGTAACCACTGCACAACCGCTCCTCCGATGAAAATACTTCCTTCCAAAGCATAGTTCAGCTGCCCATTGATTTCCCAGGCGATGGTGGTGAGCAGCCGGTTTTGCGATTGTACGGGTTTGGAGCCCGTTTGCATCACCACAAAGCAACCCGTGCCATAAGTGTTTTTCACCATACCTGGTTCGGTACACATCTGTCCAAACAGAGCTGCCTGCTGATCGCCAGCTATGCCTGCAATGGGAATGGGGTAGGTAAGTACATCACCAGACGTTTCAGCCACTACCCCGCTGGAAGCAACTACTTCAGGCAGGAGGCTTTGGGGTATGTCGAGCAAAGCAAGTAATTCTGGATCCCATTGCCCGGTATGGATATTGAACAGCATGGTGCGGGAAGCGTTGGTCACATCTGTGGCATGAACCCGTCCCCGGGTAAAATTCCAGATCAGCCAGCTATCGATGGTACCAAAGGCCAGTTCGCCATTTTCAGCTTTTTTCCGGGCATCGGGCACATGATCCAATATCCAGCGGATTTTGGTGGCTGAAAAATAGGCATCGGGCAGCAAACCCGTTTTTTGCCGAATCAGTTCTCCCGCTTCTACGCGCAACTGATCACACCAATCAGCCGTTCGCCTGTCCTGCCACACGATGGCTGGATAGATAGGCTTACCGGTATTACGCTCCCAGACAATGGTGGTTTCCCGCTGGTTAGTGATTCCGATGGCTGCTATCTGCTGGCTGCTGATGCCGGCCCGGGAAAGCACCTCAGCAGCCACCCCGGCCTGGGTTGACCAGATTTCCATCGGATCATGTTCTACCCATCCTGGCTGAGGATAATGCTGGGTAAACTCCTTTTGTGCAACAGCCCGGATTTGTCCGGACTGATCAAATAAAATTGCGCGCGAACTGGTTGTTCCCTGATCCAGCGCAAGGATAAATGCTTTCATATCAAAAAGAAATGCTTGCGCAATAAAACGAAAAAAAAAGAAACTATGCAAGTGGGGTGAAAAAAATCTTCAGCATTCAGCGAATTTCCCTGCGCATAAACGAAACATACGATAGCGCAAAGCATACCGTAGTTACTGCAACCAGTCCTGTAATCTGCGGCCATACAATCAGCAGGCTTTGGCCAAGGGGCAAGGGATTGGGAATGGCTCCCACTACCTGAGAAAGAGTAAGCGGTCTAAACGTACGAATGGTGGGGCGCAGGAGAACTGTGGTGATATCAGAAAACAATTGTCCGGGTGATAATCTCGAAAGATTCATGACCAGATGCTGAGCGCGGATGACCTGATCAGCAGGTGCCATATCCGGAGAAGGTACAATGGCGCTGGAAATAAGGTTAAGGATGATCTGAAAAAACACGGTGAAAAATAACCATACGGCAATGCTCGTCAGCGCTGAAGTAGCAGCCTGCCTGAACAAAACAGAAAATAAAATGGACAGATTTAGCCAGAATGCCACATAAATAACCGTGATAAGAAAATAACACATAACCCGGAGAAATTCACCCGGCGTGGGCGGAATGCCAATGACTAGCAAACCTGTTCCCATCACCAGAAAAGTCAACGCAAAAAACATCACACTGATTACTACCAAAGCAGCCACAAATTTGGCATTGATTATATCATCCCGGTGAATGGGTTGTGCCATGAGCCGGGCTAATGTACGGCCATGTTGCTCAGAATTGATAGCATCAAAACCCAGGCTGATTCCCAGCAAAGGACCCAGGAAAGCTACAAAAGCATGAAAGGGTGGAAGCGTTCCGTTAGATGAAGTAAACAATTGCAGAAAGAAAAACCCCGGTGAAGTGGCTGAAGCGGCCTGATCAGACTGACTGGTCATAGCCTGCACAGCTGTATACAACGATCCCATGCAGGTCAGCAAAATCAATGCGCCCATAATCAGAAACCGCCAACTCCGCACATGGTCTGCAATCTCTTTATATACCATTACCCAAAAAGGATGATAAATCTGCTCTTCCCGTTTCCTGATTTGTTTTTCCCTGAATGCAACCAGCAGCTGCCACCATTGGTTGATCTTTTCACCTAAAGCGCTCATGAGAAAAGCATATTTAAATTCATACAATGATTTTCATGCATCATTTTATTTACACCTTATTTTCATTCATGAAATCATGCAAATATTTATACTGCAATCTCCGTTTCCTTTTCAAAATATCGCTGATAAATATCTTCCAAACCATGCTCACGTCTGGAAAGTGATATCAGATCCAATCCGGCATGCACAATAGTACGTGCCACCTGCGGTGCAATATCTTTGGCAGCAAAAATCTTTACTCGTTCATGCTCCACCACAACCTGTTTTACACCTTCAATCTTTGCAAGCAATTGCTGCAAATCAACTATTCGATTGGAATCTGAATATGCAGATAAAGGATGTTGTACAGTTGCTTCAATAATAAAAGGTTCATTAGCAAATAATTCACGGGACAAAGAAGAAATATCTCCCACAGCTATTAATTTGCCTCTTACAAATAATCCGATCCGATCGCATATTTCCTGTACCTGAAGCAGATAATGGGAAGAAAGCAAAACGGTAATGGAATCTTCCTTGCTTAATTTCAGAATCAATTCCAGAAACTCTTTTGCCCCCTTTGGATCAACGCCAACTGTGGGTTCATCCATGATTATCACCTCAGGATCTTTCATCAGTACATCAGCCAGTCCCAGTCGTTGAATCATACCGCGTGAATAGGTACCAGCCTTTTGATGTGCTGCACCCGACAAACCTACACGGGAAAGCAAACCCAAAGCCTTTTCACGGGCTTGTTTTTTCGTCATCCGGTTCAGCTGGCCGGTATAAATTAAATTTTCCAATCCAGTTAAATCATCATAAAACCGCACATTATCCGGTAAATAACCCACTTTTCGTTTTACTTCCACGGGATGGGTGACCGGATCAATGCCACAAACGCGCACCTTGCCCGACGTGGGTTCAGTAAGCCCCAGCAACATCAATATTGTAGTAGATTTACCGGCACCATTGGGCCCTAACAATCCAAATATTTCACCGCGATAAATAGTTAAATGCAAATGATCAACTGCAACAAGCTGATCATATTGTTTGGTGAGACCATCTAATATGATAATGGGTTCATTCACCTTCTTCCATATTTACGGAACAAATAATAGATACTACCAAGCGCAACCAAAATGATAAGAATACCCAACCATCCCCACAGCACGGGTGTTTTAACCGTGACCCGGAAATCAGCTTTGGCGGATGTTTCTGTAGTATTTGCACGGATTGTAACCAAATAATCACCCGCAATAGCGTGTTTATCGGATTTGATAAGTGCTTTTACTTCTGCTGTTTTCCCTGCAGGTAATTCATCAATGGTTTTAGGATCAAAAGTTACATCCCAGTTGGTAGGAGTTGTTGCACTGAATTGAATTTTTTTCAAACTGGCTGACCCGGTATTGGTCACAGTAAGCTTCAATGATTTTTCACTCCCCGCAGTTACATCTGTACTCAGCAAGCCACTGGGCGTACTCAGACTCATGCCATAATTGCCGGTGATCACCACTTCCAGGTCAAGTTCAGCTCCCGTACTTCCCGATGAGGCTATCACTGGAATTCTGTATTTACCTGCCGGTACCTGATCAGGTGGATGTACTTCAATTGTGAGATTTTGTGTTGAATTCGGATTTACCAGAATGGATGCTACCTGTTTATATCCATTTGCCTTGAATGCGAGATCCCATCCGGGTGGGACTTCTGCATTGAGTGCATAAAGCTGAGTATCAGCTGTTGCATTTTGCAGCGTAGTATTAAATGTAAAGGTGGAGTTGGCTGCTCCTTCCAGATTCGGCTGATCAGTTGTAAAAGCTGTTTTATAAATTCCACGTTCAGCTACAATTACCGTAAGCGGAAGGGTTGTACCATTGCCTGCATGCAAATAAAAACGATATGCACCTTTATTAATCCTGAGTGGCACTGTAACCTGCAAGGTAACAGATTCTTTTTGCCCGGGCAGCACAGCTATCTGCCTGATATCCCAGCTTCCCGATTTCAGGCTGTAATTCCATGCAGGAGATAATCCGGTTACCCATAAATCCACATTCTGCGTAACCTTGCTGTTGTTCGTAACATCCACATTATAAGTGATGCTTTGCCCGGGATGAACACTGATTTTTGTGTAGGGAGTATATAACCTGATGGTGGCCCTTGTATGAATCGTATCCGTAGCTTTAGCAACTGTATCGGCCTTTAAACCACTCATCATCATCCATAAAATACCGATGGGGTAAAATACATAAGCCAGCATGCGAAATCAATTTAAGTGTTGATGAATATTTTCTGCATTCAAACAAATAAGGTGATACGAAAATGCATCCAGCAAACAAATACCTGCAAGCAACAACGCAAATTGTAAATCAATGTACCCTGCATTTCCGTATGCAGATATGGAGAGAGAGAATAAGATATCCTTCAGAAGGAGAAATAATATGAAAGAAAAACAGACAAACAGATAGTGGATATGGAGCTGCCGGTAAGTAGAGTTTTTCATCTCATGTTCATTTGTACAGGTTTATCTCAACACATTACAAACGAGCAGAGAGTTTACGATGAACTGACTACAAACATATAAAGCGGAAAAAGTTCATGTTGTTAGAAATTAGTTAAAATTATGGCCAGATATCAGAAATATCTGGCCATAGCATCACCCAAGCGCTGAGTGAATGAGCAGGTTAAAAATCATTTAAATCTGCCTTCAGGGATTCACACTCTTTATTTTTCCTGCGCCTGAAACAGATTCATTCACCTGTGGATGTCCACTATAAGTTACTATTCCTGCACCGGATACATCCACATCCAGTAACTTTTCGGCATATACCTCTGCTTTTGCTGCTCCGGAAACATCCAGTTTAAGTTGCTCCACATGAAAATTTCTCGCCTGAAGATTACCCGCACCCGATATTTCGATTTCTGCAGTCTTGGCGCTTCCTTGTATCATGCCTTCGATTGCACCTGAACATGCTGCATAAAACGCATCGGTCGTGAGTATTAAATTTAACTTCGAAGCTCCACTTGCTTCCAGTTTAAAAGAAGGCACCTGCAAATTGTTTTCACTGGTCAGCACGCATGCACCGCTGATCTTAATGCTTCGTAAATCAGGCACGGAAACATAAACCTGAATATGGTCCGTAGGGTTAATATTAAAGTGTTCCTTTTCCCGGATTACCAGTGCATCGCCTCTGTTTTCCGTTATCACATAGGATTGGATATTCTCATCGGTCTGCACCTTTACGCTGATAGGAGAATCCTGTTTAATAAACAAATGAACAGCACCGCTTACACGGATCTCATGAAATGAGTTTACCTCACGTGAGGTGGTTGTAATATTTCCGTTACCCCGGATGTTTTGTGAGAATCCTGTACAGGATGTTAGGATAAGCATCATCAAAGTAAGGGATGGCTTGTGCAGGCAAGAAAAGATGGTTGTGTGCATATGAAATGTATTTTAAGGGTGAATAATTGGCTTTAGTCCGGAAAGTTAAAACTTATTTTAACATTAATCAATAACAAAGCATCAAAAAAAGGAAGAGGAGGACTCCTCTTCCGTGTCAACCAAAATTAAACCACTGTAAACATGTTTTAATTTCATTTTTTAATACGACTTTGCTCTTCCTCAATGCCTGACTGATTTATGGTTCTCACTTTCAATTGCTGATTTCCGAAACGATATGTGAAACTGATGCCCACTTTCCTGCTATTCCATGTATTCTGAATCTGCAGATCTGTATTTAAATAATGCAGGCTCACCCGGCCTTGTTGTGTTCCGAATATATCATTTGCAAACAACTTAAGTGTGCCTTTATCATGAAAAAGAGATTTCTGCAAGCCTATATCAATCCTGTACATGGATTTTAAAGCAAAGGCACCGTATGGCATGGATGAGCGATAGAAACCGGAAAGCTCAGCTTTGATATGTGCAGGTAACTGAAATTCCTGTATCGAATTAAATCGCCATGCTACATGTTGATTCATGAGTTGAATCTGATCTATATTCCCTTTGTAATCATTGTAGAATATGCTGAGAAAATTTTGTGTATTCCACCAATGTGCAAGCTTAACGGGAATGCTCCATGTTGCGCCCAGATTGGTGAAAGAACTCAGATTTTCATTGGTCTGATATCCGATACGGGTTATTTCATCCTGGCGTACATATTCGGTAATCACATTGGTGGTATAACTATAATCCAATGTGAGTGTATATTGATTCATGTAAGTGTAACTAAACTCTGTTGCATAAGTAAGTTGGGGTTGCAGAAAAGGATTACCCACCTGATAGGTATATTGATCAATATAATACCTGAATGGATTCAGATCCTGATAACTAGGCCGGTCGATACGTCTGTTGAATGCAAAGCTTACACTGTGATTCTGTGAGAAATCTTTTTTGATCATGAGATTGGGAAACAAATTCAGATATGAACGTCTTACCAAGGAGTCATGAACCAGCTGATGAGCGCGGGTTACAGTTTGTTCGCCACGCAATCCCACCTGTATATGCCATCCCTTCTCAAAATCCTGATTCATACTGGCATAAGCAGCATAAATATCTTCCTGATAAATAAAATGATTGGTTAAACCCGTATCCAGTATCCAGATTTGTTTGCCCTGATCCCAGTTTTGATACTGCACCTGATTGTCAGTTTTTACATGGCTGGCTTTTATACCTGCTTCCAGTTTTCGCTTGTTCTTCAGAGGAAGAGAATAATCCATTTTACCGGATAGAATCTGAATATCGGAACTCAGCTCACCTTGTTTGTGAGATGGATCGCGGAGTGGATTGCCATCAGCCAGGAAATATTGGGTGACATCATCACTGTTTGCATTGCTTTTAAAGGGTGCTGCGTTGAGTTCTGCACTCAGCTCCTGCCCTGCTGTATCCAGCTGCAGATGATAATGCAGATTATAAGTTGTGTTTCTCCATTGTCCATCATTCTTGCTACTGGGTGATGCGGTTGAATCAAGTTGGTAGGCAGAATCATAAAATGATATAGGTCCCTGGCTTTTATCATGTTCCTGGCTATGATTGGCATCTACAAAGAAACCAATACTTTGACGAGCACTAATATCGAAATCAGCTCCTACTCTAAGTTGGTAATTGGTTTCCGGAAACCGCATGTGGGAGGTTTGTATCATGGTTGCCTGCAAGGATTTATCAGGTGTATAAAAATTTCTGATAAGATGCAAATCGTTAAATGATTGTCCTGTATAAAATCCTCCGTTTACATAAGCATGAATAGCACGATGGGCATAATGCAACTCCCAGCTGCCGCTGGTGGCTGGATAGCGACCCTGCTGAAATTGTGCTTGCACAGAACCATTATAACCTTCCTGATTATTTTTCTTCAGATGAATATCAATAATACCTGCACTGCCTGCAGCATCATATTTGGCAGAGGGATTGGTGATCACATCAATAGAAGCTACCGATTCCGATCGGATGGTTTTCAAAAAATTGGTAAGCTGCTGTTGGGATAAATACGTGGGCCTGCCATCAATCATCACGATTACGCCCGATTTTCCTTTCAGGGTAATGTTTCCATCCTGATCTACCGTTACACCCGGTGCTTTTTGTAAAATATCCAATACATCACTGCCGGCGGCTGTCGGACTGCCTTCCACATGAAGAACTGTCTTACCTGGCTGCTGTTCAATGAATGGTCTCGTAGCTACAATCTGAACGGCCTGCAATGCATGACTTCCCGTTTGCAGCTGAACCGAAGGCAATTGTACCTGATATTGGCCATGCTTCAGCTCGAATGGTAGCGTAACCGATTGCCTGCCAAGCAAACTTACCTTTAGCAGATACGTACCTGCTGCCGGAAGTTGCAGATGAAACCTTCCGGCAGAGTCTGTGATGGCTCCACCAGCTAAAGCAGAATCGGGTAAATGAAATACACGAACTGTGGCAAAACCCGCAGCCAGGGCACTGTCTTCCATGACCCTTCCCTTTACCTGATAAACCGATTGGGCAAATACAGGCATTCCTGATCCGATGAAGAGGATCATCCCAGCAAGAATAACGTGGTGAAAATTTTTCATTTGGTTATTTTTAGTAGTTATCAATTATAGATACTTTACAAAAGTATGTACTATGCTAAACATAGTACATAATAATACATAAACGGTTTTATGTCAGGATGAATGGCAACAACTATCACCTGTAAAACGAAGGGGCTGAAAAAAGGTTACATCTTCCCTTTAAATAGAATCGCCAGAGCTCCCGGCTGGGAAGCATTTCTACAAAGCACTATCGGGAAATATAGCTGGCTTGCCGGAAGCAAGTTTGCAGCCTGGATGATAAACAAAATCAACTCCGGACAATTAAGACCTTGTTACAGGCCGTAGGGGTTGCAAAAGAGGGTGTTTGCGGTGCACATAAACAATCAAAACCACGCCTACCATGATTAGCAACATGGAAATCAATTCAGCCTGTGTGGGATGAATACCGAAAATATTATATTTCGTATTTACACGGATGAGTTCAACCAGGAAGCGCTCGGTCCCATTCATGATGAGATAGATAGCCGTTAGCAAACCCGGCCTGAAGATGCGTTTCCTGAGATACCACAGAGCTGCAAACAACAGCAGGCAGGTTGTGATTTCATACAGAGGTGTGGGAAATACTGGCACAGGAAGCATGGCACAATGCAGGCCTGCACATCCGGGTATGGGTACGCCTTCATTGTTGATGTTGTGCGGATAGGTAAATGCAAACAACCAGTCAGGCAAAAACGATAACCAGTGAGGCTTTAGAAAATAAGCATGCGGCACATGTGAAAAACTGCCATAAGTCGCAAGAAAGAAATCTTGATACTGATGCAGGGCCTGCTGAAATCCCCCCGGAGGAGCAGGTACAACCCCTCCATGACCGTCATTCAAATACGCACTGTTGTAAATGCCCCAGTCGCCATCTCCGGCCATGTGGCAGCCGATCCTGCCCAATCCATAAGCCAACATCATAGCGGGTGCAAAAGCATCGGCCAGATGCCATAAATCAATGTTTTTTTTGCGAGCATACCAGGCAATTCCCACGCCAGCTACAATCAACCCTCCATAAAAAGTAAGTCCACTGAACGACAAAAAGCTGTGCAGCGGGTCCTGCATATAGCTGTGCCAGTTTTCAAGGCTATCAAAAATTTTCGCTCCTATCAGCCCACCAACAGCTGCTATGATGGTAAAATCGCCAACCCGCTGATGAGGCATGACTAATTCTTCGCGTAAGACCGGCTTTGCCAGTTGTTGCTTTTTACGACTGCGATAGCGTTGATATGCCATCACCAGTGCCAGGACAATGCCTGCAGGCAGGTTTCCTGCACCGGAAAGGATATAGGCCTGAGGCTGATCTACAAATGCATCCCATTGAAGCAAAGCACCCACTAACTTAAACCCCAGCAGAAAACCTATCAATGCATGAAATACAATATCTGAAAAAGAGGGCGGCTTGCCCACCCAGTATTTTTCTTGCGTACCTTTTATCCATCCCAATCTTTCCCTTCGCTTCAATTCAAGGGTTAATACATAGGCTGCTGCCAGAAAAGCAATGGCTACAAAAAAACCAAATGTCTGAATGGGAAGGCGAACATGAATACCAAAAACATCCTGGAGCAAATCAGATAACGAAGGATACATGCAAAAAAAATTTGGTGATCTGAAAGCACACTATGAACAAAGCCGAATTTCACAGTGCCTCAAACCACCAAATTATAAGTTAAATTCCAAACTGCCAACAGCATCCATTGCAGTTTGAAATTTTTATTTTTCCCTAACAATACTGATCAAATGCAGCGATCAGGCTTTGGGCAATTACCTGCGCAGGTCTTCCTTCAATCATATGCCTTTCTATCATCAGTACTAATTTGCCATCCTTAAACAATGCAATGGATGGAGATGAAGGCGGATAAGGAAGCAAATGTTTACGAATCTGTTCTACTGCCTCGAAATCAAAGCCTGCAAAACTTGTAACTAAGTAATCGGGTTTTTTGTTGGCACGGGCTAAAGCCATCAATACTCCAGGCCGCGCTGTACCAGCGGAACAACCACATACCGAATTGATGACCACAAGCGTGGTACCTTTGCGTGCAAGTGCTTGCTCTACTTCTTCACGGGTAAGCAATTCTTCGAAACCATTTTCCGTGAGTTCAGCCTTCATCGGCAATACCAGTTCAGCTGGATACATATTTGTTATTTTTCAGGCACAAAGATAATAAATTCTACGTATAAGAAAACAAATCCGAATTACCGATGTATCATAAAAAACATTAACATCATCTATGTGAAATAGCGTGATGTTATACGTAAACAAGAATGATGATGTAAAATAGATTTTATATATCCGGGTAAATTGACAATTTATTGACAGTGAAAAATTACCAATGCATGCGTGTACGGATATAAGCTGCAAGTAATCTACCCATCTCCTGTTGTTCCTGTACATCAGGATGCTCTCCACAACCCTGGTGATAGCGTTGGGTAAAGAAAAAATAACTGATTTGTGGATCTCCTTCTTTCTTTATGGCGTCACAAACCGATTGTATATATTTCTTTAACACTGCGTTCAACTTTTCATCGGCCATCGGACTGTTTAAACAGATGAAATAAGCTTTCGGATAAACCCTGCGTAAAGTGTGGATAAATTGCACATAAGCATTGCAAAATGCAGCTGAATCCTGAATGCCATCATTCTGTCCCAAACAAATAGTAACAACATCAGGTTGATAATCCGTAAAATTCCATAGCAGGCCATCTTCACGCATATTTATTTTATCATAAACCTGCGGCATGGTAATCCGCATCTGACAACAACTGTGAATTAATCCGATACCTGAAACCGCACTGAGATGCCATTGTGCATGCAGCAAACGTGCTGCTACGGCACCATAACTCATATACGCATTGTGTTGATCATACCAGGCTCCTTTTCCACATGGAATTTGCGATGTATCTGCACCAAAACCGCATGTGATTGAATTTCCAAAACATTCAATTTTTCTGGTAGGTAGTGGATCCGGAGGTAATAATGTCTGACAAATGATACCCCTGCACGCAATATATCCATTGCCAGATTCTGTGTCTTTACATACCAATATGCGATGAACAGATGCATCATGACTTGCTGGCATCTGAATGAGAATAGTATCAATCTTCCTGGTGAGATGAATTCTTTGTAAACATGTATCATCAATTACAATTTCGATATAATTCTGATGCTGACCATACAGTTGTTCATCTTCTACAATCAGTTGTATCTGATGGTCGTGGGTATGAAAATAAAAATAGCTTCCTGGTAACCACAGACGGGGCTGATGGGGTTGTGAATAATCAATGCGACCTACATACAAGATGCGTGAATCATCTCCTGCATAAAACCGTGTTTGTGCATTTGAAGCGCAGAAAAAGAATAAAAAAAGGAGTACATAAATCCCTTTCGATGTGTTCATGCCTACGAATATCTTGTTTCGAATGATTTTTTTCATTTGTTCATGTTTTTAATCAGCAAAAAAACCAATGTGATTATGAAAATCCATCATGCTTTCAAAATGAAACATACTTCGTTTAGCTTTTGCATCTTCAGTATTTGATTTTGTGTTTTTACCACATACCCGAATTGCTTACAAAAGCTATAAAACGGCTGTCGGGCGACCAGGACGGTGTATTGATAGTTCCCTGTCCGCCATACACATAAGCCAATACTTTGGGTTGGCCGCCATCAGCGGGCATCGTGCGGATATACACTTTTTTATAGAACGGATGATCGTCGGGCCGCACATCCGGCAGATAAGAAAGAAATACCATCCATTTTCCATCAGGTGAAATATGCGGAAACCAGTTCTGAAAATCATCATGCGTAAGTTGTTCTGCTGATGAACCATCGGGCTTCATGCGCCAGACCTGCATATGTCCAGAACGCACAGAATTGAAATAAATAAATTTGCCATCCGGACTATATTCCGGACCATCATCCAATCCCGGAGAAAAAGTAAGTCTTTGTTCTTCGCCACCCTGCACAGAAATCCGATAAATATCAAACTCGCCGTTTCGTTGTGCAGTAAATACCAGATAGCGGCCATCAGGCGACCAGCCATGCAAATAGGAAGGACCTATTGGCGTAATTAACCTGGGTTCACCGCCCTGTATGGGAACAATATACACATGTGAAGATGTGCTGCTGTCCGGTGTATTGCTGATGCCCAGCCATTTGCCATCAAATGAAATCACATGATCATTGTTGTTTTGTGTAGCATGTTCGGTTGGAATCAGGGATATCTGATGTGTAATAAGAGAAAAGCGATAAAGCTTGCCATCTTTATTAAAGATGAGTGATTGACCATCACGCGTCCAGTTGGGTGCCTGAACAGAACCTTTATCTGTATAAATCATCCACCGATGTCCATTGTGTACATCCAGTATTTCAATATGGCTTCCCAGATAATCACGGTAAGGTACCAAAGAAGGCGGAGCCGGACGAATGATGCGAACATTGCGGAAAATCACAGTTTCTGAACGATCTGGCTGATGTGCGCATACAAATAATCCTGCATAAATCGTATCCGGCAAATCAACGGTATCCACTTCCACTTGTTGCAAGGTATCACCAAAGCGGGCAGCTGAAACAATATACCGGTTCCCCTGTCTTTCCAGTTGTAGTACCCATGCACTATCCACAGGCAATTGTTTTTCCTCTGTTATGCCATTGGCATGAGCACGGTATTGCAGGGAAATCAATCCGTTGCCATGCGCTACTGCACTTACATGCATGGCATGGGCATCCAGGCTGCTACGTATCATCCAGCCTGCCTTGCGATGTGGTTCTATACTTTTTTCCGGCCAATATAACTCAGCTTGCAAAATGAAATCGCCCGACAGCCGCGTGTAGAGATAGTGAAAGGCATCCGTACGATCCCAGATATTGCTGCCTGAACCTCTTATCCAGTATGTTTGTGATACTGGATTATACGCTGCTTCGCCTGCAATGGCCACTGTGCCCACATCGGCCTGATCGCTGAATTGGCCTATGCTGCTTGTCTGAGCCATACCCGATAAAGGCAATATCCATATCAGCCCAATACCAATCAGGGGAGTAAATATTTTCTTCATATCACCTGGTTGAAGTGACAAAATAGAAAAAACTTTTCCGGAAAACAAATGCAAGCACATATCATAACACAAGCTTTCGGATTACCGATGGTGTTTGGAGAATCAGTTTAAAGTCGGACATGAAAATAAAAAGGTCCTCACAAATGTGAGGACCCGGGTGTGATAATTACTTTTGAATACACATTACTGAGCCTTGCTATCGGCCTGGTCGTATTTCTGTTTTACTTCGTTGTATTTATCGGTTTCGTTTTTACGAGCATATATGGCTTTCAATCCAGACAAGGCATTTTTATAAGCCAATAATTCATTGGAATCGAGTTTACTTTTGGCATCAAGCAAATGATAGGTTTTATCCAGATAAGGAAGAGCCAGGTTAAGCAGGCTGTCCTGCAGGTGTGCTATTTGTTGTGCACGTTGCTGTTCCTGAGCTGAAGATCCCAGCTGACCCAGTTCACGTCCATATTTGGCTGCCTTATTGTAATACAATAAACCCAGATTGAAGTTTGCCGGGTAATCATCCGGTTTCAGGGCAATAGCTTTTTTGTACATATCTATTGCTTTTTGCTCCAGTTGCTGGGCATTTGCTGGGGCTGTGGTATCATTGCCCTGTTCATCGGTAGGATGGGCCAGGTTATCATACAAGATGGCCAGGTTTAGAATAAGATTATAATTGTCAGGATGTTGATTTACTTCATTTTCAAGTTTGCTGATCAGCTCATCTGTTTTTCCTGCTTTTTCATAAAGTTGAATTTCCAGATTGTTGAAATTATCGTTGGTCGGAAATAATTTTTTACCTTTTTCCACGGTTGCTATTGCACTGTCAAACTGATTCCTGTCCATGTACATATTAGCCAGTGTAAAATACAGATAGGGTTCCTTATCAAAACCAAGTTCGGATGCCTTCTGAAAATAGGCAAATGCCGTATCCTCATGGTGACTTTGGTGAGCTACATAACCTGTATAGAAAATCATGGAAGTATCTGTGGGGAATGAGCCTACACCTTTGTCATTCAAAAAACGGGCAATAGCATAGGTGCGCATAAATTTATCGTATGCAGAATCAAATTTCTGTTGATTCAGATCGCCGTAAGCAGCATTTCCCATCACCACATAAATATCGCTGAGGTTTTTAGAAAGCGTGAGTAAAATTTCCGGATCTTTTGGACTTAATTCCACCGCTTTCTGATAATCCTGAAAAGCTTTCCATGCTTCCTGGGGATCTTTTTTCTCAGTAGCAATGGCTCCATGAATTTCTCCGCTCAGATACCAGGTTTTCCCTTCTTTGCCAGTCTTATCGTCTTGCAGCGCTTGTTGAATATCTGCCAAGGCTTCATCATAGTTTTTGTTTTTCAGTGCATCCTCAGCTTTTCTGACCATTTTATTCTGGGCGTAAGACCAGCTGCAGAGGCCAGCCAGAAACACAATAAGCAAGGTTTTTTTCATGATAACAGATGTATTTTAGGTTGAACAATTCTTTTGCAAAATACAAGATGATTTACAAAAATGCAATGGGACCGAATTATGCCTGATCTTCTTCCTCTTCCATGTTGTTTGTATGATTTTCCTCTACCCGGGCAATAGATGCAATTTCATCCTGTTCTTCCAGGCGAATGAGTCTTACACCCTGCGTAGCTCTGCCTGCTTCCCGAATATCTGCAACAGGTGTGCGTATGGTAAGGCCCGATTTGCAGATAATCATCAGATCATCTTTCTTAGACACATCCAGAATGCCTACCAATGCACCTGTTTTGGGAGTGATCTGAATGGTTTTCACACCTTTACCACCCCTGTTGGTAATCCGGTATTCGCTGATAGTGGTTCGTTTGCCGAATCCCTTTTCAGAAACTACCAGAATGGTTTTGTCTGGATCATCTTTATGCACACAGACCATGCCAATAACTTCATCCTGATCATGATCCAGTGTGATGCCCCGCACACCAATGGCTCCGCGCCCCGTTTCCCGCACGGCCGATTCCGGGAAACGAATCGCCCGCCCGCTTTTTACAGCCATCATTACATCACAATTACCATCGGTAAGCCTGGCATCGAGCAGCTGATCACCTTCCGTAATGGTAATAGCGATGATACCATTTTGTCTGACTCTGGAAAAATCGGCCAATGGCGATTTTTTAATCATGCCCCTACGGGTGCAGAACAGGATATAATGTTTTTGCACGTATGCCTCGTCCTCCAGATCCTTCACGGCTATTACAGCTCTTACCCGATCATCACCTGAAAGGCTGATGAGATTCTGTATGGCTCTGCCTTTGGCATGCCGTTCTCCTTCTGGAATTTCGAATACTTTTAACCAGTAACATTTTCCTTTTTCAGTGAAAAACAGCATGGTATCGTGATTGGAGGCAATAAACAGATGTTCAATAAAATCCTCCTCACGTGTTTTGCCTCCGGTAATGCCCTTTCCACCTCTTCGTTGCTGGCGATAATCGGAAAGGGATGTGCGTTTGATATATCCCAAATGTGAAATGGTAATGGCCATGGCCTCATTGGCAATCACATCTTCTGCGCGGATTTCCGTAGTCGTGTGCTGGATTTCTGTTTTGCGTGCATCACCAAAACGTTCTTTCACATCTTTAAGCTCGTCCTTAATGATGTTCATGCGCAAGGATTGATTGGCAAGAACTTCTTTCAGATAAGCAATTTGTTTCGAAACTTCTTCATGTTCCTGCCTGATTTTATCCCGTTCCAGACCCGTGAGTCGTTGCAGGCGCAGATCCAGGATAGCTTTAGCCTGTATTTCGGTAAGGTTGAATGTATTCATGAGGCCTGTTCTGGCTGATTCCGGATCGGCTGATGATCGAATTAAGGCGATGACTGCATCCAGATGATCGAGTGCTATCAGATATCCTTCCAGGATATGGGCTCTTTTTTCAGCTTCTCGCAAATCAAACTGGCTGCGGCGCACCACGATCTCATGACGAAAATCCACAAAAGCTGCTATCAGCTCTTTGATGTTCATCAGCTGCGGACGGCCGTGAATCAGTGCTACATTGTTGACTCCGTAGGAAGTTTGCAGTTCGGTATGCTTGTATAGCTGATTGATGATAACCTGTGGAATGGCATCGCGCTTCAGGTCAATAACCAGCCTTACCCCTTCCCTGCCGGATTCATCGCGTACATCACTGATGCCTTCGATGACCTTGTTGTTCACCAGCTGGGCAATTTTTTCATGCAGCGCAGCTTTGTTGACCTGATAGGGCAATTCGTAAATGATAATCTGATCTTTTCCACTATGGCTTGTTTCCACCCGCACCTTACCTCTGACAACTATTTTGCCACGACCAGTATGAAATGCCTGCTTTACACCCTCATACCCGTAAATAATGCCACCCGTGGGGAAATCAGGTGCTTTGATGTATTGCATCAGGCCATCGATGGTGATCTGGGGATCATCAATGTAAGCTAAGCAGGCATCCACAATTTCGCTGAGATTATGCGGCAGAATATTGGTAGCCATACCTACTGCTATTCCCGAGGCTCCGTTCATGAGTAGTTGCGGAATGCGCGTGGGCAATACAGTGGGCTCTTTGAGGGTATCATCAAAATTGTTGGTAAAATCAACGGTTTCTTTCTCGATGTCTTCCAGCATCGCTTCGGCAATGCGCTGGAGCCGGATTTCAGTGTAGCGCATGGCTGCCGGTGCATCCCCATCCAGTGAACCAAAATTACCATGCCCGTCAATCAGGGGATAACGCATGGTCCAGTCTTGCGCCATCCGCACAATAGCATCATAAATCGCACTATCACCATGCGGATGATATTTACCCATCACCTCACCTACAATACGGGCTGACTTTTTATAGGGGCGGTTGCTGTTATTGCCCAGTTCATTCATCCCATACAGAATCCGGCGTTGCACGGGTTTCAATCCATCACGGGCATCGGGAAGGGCGCGGCTTACAATGACCGACATCGAATAGTCGATGTAAGCCGTTTTCATCTGTTCTTCAATATTTACCCGAATAATCCGGCCTTGCTGGCCTTCCGTCTCTTCTGCCATGTTTGATAGATTTTGTATTGAAAACACGCAAATTTAGCGTTTCTCACCCGCCCGGAAAAAGGAAAAATGCAACTGAAAATCCATTGAAACTGGTATTACGTAATTATTGCATATAAAAAATTGTTTGCATAGGATTTGTTTTGCATGATTCTTGTTTACGATAGATACAGGTATGATTTTTAACTTCATTGAGTGTGACGAATCATTCAAAACTGAGAATAGGCATATAAAAACTGCCAGTAAATGCTGAAATTTGCAAATCATCAGCCGGGCCCTGCCGATAACAGCTACGTAATTCCACCTACAAAGTCCCACCGCCATTTTTCGAAGTCGTAAAACGGGGGCTGGGAAAAAGCTAACAACCCCGACCAGGATGATATGTATTTTAAACCTAAATCATGTAAACTATGCCCGTAGCATCCACAACCAAGCAAATCTTGCTATTTGGTGCAGGTAAATCATCTACTTATTTAATCGAATATCTGCTCAACCATGCACCTAAAGAAAAATGGCATTTGACCGTAGTGGATTATGATATCATGGCTGCACGTGAGAAAATCGGCCGCTCGTTTTATGCAACTGCCGATGCGTTTGATGTAAAAGTAGCTACTGATGCGCTGGAAATGTATCTGAGCAAGGCAGACCTGGTGATTTCATTGTTGCCTCCTGCGTTGCACCAAATTATTGCAGAACAATGTGTGCGTTTCAAAAAAAATCTGCTCACCGCCTCGTATGTGGATCCCCAGGTAAAACAACTGGCACCCGCAATTGAACGCGCAGGCGTGTTGTTTCTCTATGAGATGGGGCTGGATCCCGGTATTGATCACATGACGGCTATGAAGCTCATTCATTCCATTCAAAGAAAGGGTGGCGACATCCTGCAGTTTTGCTCTTATTGTGGTGGGCTGGTATCCCCTGCCAGCGACGATAACCCCTGGTCTTACAAAATTTCCTGGAACCCGGGCAATATCGTTCGGGCAGGAAAAGAAGGGGCTGCATTCAAGGAAAACGGCCAGGTCAGGGAAATGGCCTACGAAGAGCTGTTTGACTGGTGCAGCCGGCATGAGGTATATGTGCCAGGAGTAGGTAAACTGGCATTTTATCCCAACCGTGATTCATTGCGCTATCTAACGTTGTACGGACTGCAGGATACGCCGGATTTCAAACGGGCTACACTCCGCCATCCGGCTTTTTGTGAGGGCTGGCATGCATTGGTAAAATTAGGTCTCACAGCTGAATCACCCTTCACCTCGACTGATGGGATCACCTATCGCCAATGGTTATCCCGCTATCTGGGAATACCATCCGATGCATCCCTTGAAGAAAAATTGGCCGAGCGGTTAGGTGTGCGACCTCATTCCCGTGTGATGCGGCAATTACGCTATCTGGGGTGGTTTGATGATATCCCTATCAACAAAGGCCATCTTACACCTGTGCAATTGCTTCAGGCCATGCTGGAAGAAAAACTGGCATTAAAACAGACCGATAAGGATCTGGTGGTGATGATGCACGATGTAATCTTTGAACGAAAACATCTTAAAACCCGGATAAAAAGCTTTATGGTGCTGGAAGGAGAGGATGCCATGCATACAGCCATGGCAAAAACAGTGGGCCTGCCTCTGGGTATTGCTACAAGGTTGATTTTGAATGGTAAGATAAACCTGAAGGGATTGCACATTCCGATTCTACCGGAAATCTACCAACCTGTGTTGAAAGAACTGGAAGAATACGGAATCCGGTTCGAAGAGACTTACGATTGAAGGGAAGCAAGGAGCTGATCGGCCATCACAGCCACTCCCCTGGTGGCTGGTTGTTCAATCAAATGCCAGCCGGGCTGAAGCGGCACATCGGGAATTTTTTGGTCGATGATATAAACCGGTACCTCAGGCCTGAATTGCACGAGATGAAACAATAATCCCGCTGCCGGATAAACCTGCAGCGAAGTACCAATGACGGCAAATACATCCGCTTCTTCAACCCACTTCATGGCATCTGCCATAGCCGGTACAGGCTCCCCAAACCACACTACGTGCGGCCGAAGCTGAGCACCATCTTCCGCACAATCGCCCGGATGGATATCTCCTTCAATCGGATAAATCATTTCCGGATGCAAGCTGCTGCGCATTTTGAATATTTCGCCATGCAGATGCAAAACTTTTGATGATCCAGCTCTTTCATGAAGATCATCAATATTTTGGGTAATGATGCGCACGTCAACATACTGTTCAAGCTCAGCCAGTTTGAGATGAGCGGCGTTGGGTTGAGCCTTTTTCACTTCCCGGCGGCGCATGTTGTAGAAATCCAGCACCAGCTGTGGATTCCGCTGCCATGCCTCCGGAGTAGCTACTTCATCAATCCGATAACCTTCCCACAACCCGCCTGCATCACGAAAAGTTTTCAGTCCGCTTTCAGCACTGATGCCTGCACCTGTTAACACTACCAGTACTTTTTGCATAAATCTGGGTTGATTTTAGAAACGCAAGCAAAAACAGAAATCTGCTTTAATGCGTCTTTGTTATTCCAGCCAGTTCCAGAATTGCCTTCCACTCTGCTTCCTGTACCGGGCTTACGGAAAGTCTGCTCTGACGAATCAATGCCATGTCTTTCAAACGCGGATCGGCCTTCATCTGAGCAAGGGTCACAGGCTTTGGCAATGCCTGCACAGGAGCCAGATCCACTGCCACCCAGCGAGGATCATCGGTTGTAGGATCCGGATAGGCTTCGCGAACCACCCGGGCAATGCCAACGATTGCCAATCCCTCGTTGCTGTGGTAAAAAAACACTTCGTCGCCCTTCCGCATGGCCTGCAGATAGTTGCGTGCTTGATAATTGCGCACACCATCCCAGCATGTCTTTCCATCTTTTACAAACTGATCCCAGGAATAAACAAAAGGTTCCGATTTTACCAATCATTTGCGCATCATGATTATGCATTTACCAGCCTGAAGCCAATACATCGGCAATATGCATCACCTGCAAAGGAAGCTGTTTGTGCCGGATTATGCCATCCAGATGCATCAAGCACGACAAATCCGTTGATATCAAATATTGTGCTCCGGTAGCCACTGCATGATCAATTTTTTGTTCACCCATGCCCACAGAAATGGGTGCAAATTTCACGGCAAACGTGCCACCAAAACCACAGCAGGTTTCATTGTCTTCCATTTCAATGAGCTTTAGCCCCCTAACATTTGCTAACAACTTGCGGGGTGCTTCTTTGATATGACATTCCCGCAAAGCTGCGCAGGAATCATGATAGGTGGCTATCCCCTGTAGTTCCGCGCCAAAATCGGTTACACGCAATACATCGGTTAAGAATTCGGTAAACTCAAACAGGTTTCTGCGAAGCAGTTTTACATCGTTATGCTGAGCTGAATTGTCGAACATTTTAGGATAATAATTCCGCACAAAGCCCGTGCAAGAGGCACTGGGAGCCACGATATAGTCGGTTGTACGAAAATCTCGAATAAATTTATGCGCTACTGCTCTGGCTTCATCCCAATACCCAGCGTTGAATGCAGGTTGTCCGCAACAGGTTTGCTCAGGATTATAATGTACTTCACAACCGGCTTTTTCGAGGACTTTAACCATGTTGAATCCCGTTTCGGGATATAGTTGATCAACGAAACATGGAATAAACAGATGAACCCTGGTCATGCTTTTACCTGATATGCATTAGTCCAAAAATAAATTATCCCTGCTGCCAGAGCCTTTTCTGATGCATCAGTTTCAGGGCGGCAATAGCGGCTTCTTCTCCCTTGTGTCCATGTTTCCCACCAGCGCGTTCATAGGCTTGTTCGACATTATTCACCGTAAGCACCCCAAAAATCACCGGCGATGGCAGCACAATGTTCAAGGCTCCGATGCCCTGGGTAACAGCCTGGCAAACATAATCAAAATGAGGTGTTTCTCCCCTGATCACGCAACCCAATGCAATGATGGCTTCGGGCTGATATCGGTCAAACACCTGCCGGCATCCAAAGGGAATTTCAAAAGCTCCGGGCACCACCAGCTTTTCAATGTCGATAACGCCGTGTTGTATCAGCACGCGCTCGCAGCCTTTTACCAGTTCATCTACAATAAATGCATTCCACTCGGTATGCACAATAGCTACGGTACCATTTTCGATAATAGGAATGGAAGCGGGATCCAGAAAACGTTCATTGTGTGCCGACATGCCAGGCAATTAGCTTTGCAAAGATTCAGAATATAGAAGCCAATTTCTAATGCAAATTTCATGATTCATTCGCCGCATTGCTCTGACCACAGATTCCTGAACCAGACTTTTAGCCGTTTTTCAATCCTGCACCACACCCAAACGCGCGAGATATTTGTCAATATCCCTGCCTTCTGCACTGAGCGGATATTTGGTTTTGATTTCCTGATACAGAGAAATGGCTTCCTGTACACGACCTGCTTTTTCACAGGCCAGTGCAGCGCGTTTCAAATAAAAGGGGGTAAAGAGATCATTGGGATTATAATAAGCTGCTTTTTTATAGTAAGCAATACCCTCGTCCGTTTTGCCTAATTCCATGTATGCATCGCCAAGCAAGCCATAATCTTCAGCCTGAACTACCTTGTCTTTTGGATGAAAACTTTTCAGATAGGGAATAGCTTCCTGATACTTACCCATTCGCAAGTAACAGACACCTGCATAATATTTGGCCAGATGGCCAACTTTCGTATCTCCGTACCGTTTGATTACCTGCAGAAATCCATAGTTGTTGCCGTCGCCATTCAGGGCTTTTTGCAGGGAATCCATCCCAAAATATTGCTGGGCTTTAAAAATCATGCTGGCAGCACGCTTGTTACGGGGAGCCAGGTACAAATATTTATAGCCGAAATAGCCTCCTATCAGCAAGATAATGACAACGCCCACAATATTTATGATTCTTGCTTGCTGCAGATAAAATATTTCCAATCGCTCGAAAAAAGACTGCGGAGTATGATGAGCATGCTGTGAAGAAGACGTAAATGATGTTCTGGATTTATCTGCCATAGGTTAAATCTGCAAGTCAATCAACAATAAAAGGATAATCGGGTTGCACATATACATCGCGGTACAATTCGCTTTCATCGGGCCAGGGCGATTCTTCAGCAAATTGTACAGCTTCTTCAATTTCGTGTTTCACTTTTTCTTCAATCGCTTCGATCTCTTCTTCAGTAGCCCATTTGTTTTGCTGAATCACCTGGAGTACCTGTGTGATGGGATCACGCTTTTTGTATTCTTCCACTTCTTCCTTGCTGCGATATTTGGCCGGATCACTCATGGAATGACCGCGGTAGCGATAGGTTTTGATTTCCAGTAAAGTAGGCCCTTTCCCTTCACGAGCCCGCTGAACGGCTTTTTCTATACCCAGATGCACTGTTTCCGGATTCATTCCATCTACGGCTTCACCCGGAATGGCATACGAATCGGCATATTTGTAAATATCCAATGTCTTGGAACTGCGTTGTACAGAAGTACCCATGGCATATTGGTTGTTTTCGCAAATAAACACCACGGGTAAATCCCACAATGCAGCCAGATTCAGGGTTTCATGCAATATGCCCTGACGGGCTGCGCCATCACCAAAAAAGCAAAGCACAACATGATCCGTACCCTTGTATTTTTCAGCAAAGGCAATTCCAGCCCCTACGCCAATCTGTCCGCCCACAATACCATGTCCACCAAAAAAATTATGTTCACGCGAGAAAAAATGCATGCTGCCACCCTTGCCTTTCGAACATCCGGTGATCTTGCCGTAGAGCTCAGCCATGCAGGCTTTGGGAGAAATGCCTTTGGCAATTGCCAAACCATGGTCGCGATAGGCGGTAATAAATTTATCATCAGGGCGGGTTGCCGTCATGGCTCCGGCAGCTACAGCTTCCTGACCGAGATACAGATGGCAGAACCCTCTGATCTTCTGCATGCCATATAGCTGACCCGCCTTTTCTTCAAAACGGCGAATCAGCAGCATCAGCTCATACCAGTACAGATAGGTTTCTTTGCCAAAACGCTGGTGATTGGATTTCGCCGACTTCACCTGAGGCTTGCTTTCTTTCGTTTGCACGTGTAAACCAAATTTGCCTGCAAACCTACAAGTTTTTGCCCAATAGACCAACAAACCCGAAGGAAATACCTGCCAGGCTGTTGTCATGCTTTACAGATCGTATCTTTACCGCACCTATGCACACCACATCTTATGTTGCGACAGTTGAACTGACTCAGTTTAAAAATTTCTCACATGCAAACTTTTCGTTTTCCCCGGAAATGAATTTCATTACCGGACCCAATGGCTGTGGTAAAACCACCCTGCTGGATGCCGTGCATTACCTGTCGATGACCAAAAGTTATTTCCACGCTGCAGATCAACCCCTGACCCAATATGGCAAGAATGGTTTCAGGCTGGAAGGAAAATGGCTCTTGCATGATACCGAATATCACCTGACTTGTGTAACAAAAGAGGGAGCCAAAAAAGAATTTCGTGTGAACGATATTTCTTATACTCGTCTGGCCGAGCATATTGGGCGTTTCCCCGTGGTTATGATCGCTCCCGATGATATTCAAATGATTACAGGTGGAAGCGAGGAAAGAAGAAAATGGTTGGACGCCCTGATCAGCCAACTATCGAGCGATTATCTGATGCATTTGCTGGCCTATCAGAAAATTCTCTCTCAACGCAATCAGCTTCTGCGCCAGTGGGCTGAACAGCCATCACCTGCGATACATGACCTCCTCGATGCGTATGATCAGCAATGGACGCCTCATGCAGAAGCCATTTTTGAATACAGAACACAAATTTGTGCGCAACTGATACCCCTGACCTCGCAATTCTACACCTTTTTATCGGGCCATAGAGAACATATTCAATTGCAATATCAGTCGCAATTGCATGAAAAATCCATGACCACCTGGTTGAAAGATGTCAGAAAAGAAGATCTTCAGGCCAGGCGTTCAACGGCGGGCATTCATAAAGATGATTTACAATTTTTGCTGAATGGCTATCCGGTGAAAATACACGGTTCACAGGGACAGCGCAAGAGCTTTCTGCTGGCATTGAAATTGGCGCAGTATCAATTGATAAGCAAACAAAAAGCCCTTACACCGATACTAATGCTCGACGACATATTTGAAAAATTAGATCCCCGCCGGATTCAGTTGCTGCTATCGATTATCAGCATGGATTCCTTCGGCCAGGTATTGATTACCGATGCCGACCCCGACCGCCTCAAGGCACATCTGCCCGGCTATCCATATTCACCAAACTGGATTGAACTGATTGATCCTGTAGATAAACCACAAGCATAAAACTCTGTAATCGAATCTGAAAATTTTGTAAAGCATGAAACAAAAGCAAGATTTAATTTTGCGTACATCAGCTATGGTTTCAGATTCAATGCATGCAGAATGCTGAAAAGGAGGTGGGCAATTATAGGGCTTTTTCTTTACATAACGGCGACAGCCGCTACCACACTCCGTTTGCATTTCTGCGAAGGCAAGTGGATGACCGATGTGGATTGCCAAGTCCTGCTTCATAAACATGCATCTACCCATCATAACCAGGATTGTTGCAAGCATCCTGTTATTCAGTTGAAATTAAGTACAGATCAATATGCAACTGGTCTTTGGACGCTGAAAATTTATCTTCCGGAACAGCCATGGATTTCTGGATCCCTTTTCCATGCTTACTTCGGGAATGTTTCTAATCGCTTGGCATCATACAACAATTATCCTCCACATCTTTATCGAAAACGAATAGACGACCGGTTATCCGCTTACGGAGTTTTCCTGATTTGAACCAGGTCAATGTAAGCTCTCTTTACCTGGCATGCACATCCGGGCAAACTTGCATGCATATAAATCAATTGCCCATTATCCTTTCATGAATAAACCTGAATAATCATGCAAATATTGTTTAAACTCAAGTTGCCAGCAATGATGGCCTTGTGTCTGCTTCCGGTCATGCCGGCTTTTGCTCATGGGGATGGCGATAGCCTAAGCACTACCATTTCCAGCCATTATCCGGCCATACATAACACGGGCGCCCGGCTGGTACATATTGATGCCATAGGCGTTCAGGGACGCATGTTACCTTCTGAAGATCAATCATGATGTGATGAGTATTTCAAAACCAAAATTTATTCAAATAAAATGAATTCATATGAAAGAAAAAATCAAATGCTTAGGGATGCTAACTATCCTGACCATCAGCCTTTCCTTGCAGGGATTTTCGCAATCGCATCCTGTGAAAGAATATTGGCTAACCATTCGTGAAGAAAAAGTAAATAAATCAGGCAAATGGGTGAAAGCCATTACGGTAAATGATTCCATTCCTGCACCTACCTTGTATTTTACCGAGGGCGATTCCGCTGTGATTCATATTCACAATGCAATGGATCAAGCCTCATCCATACACTGGCATGGTATCCTGATTCCCAATTATTATGATGGCGTACCCTATCTAAGTACTCCTCCCATTGGCCCCGGCAAAACATTTACCGTTCGATTCGTCATCCGCCAGAACGGAACCTATTGGTATCATTCCCATAGCATGATGCAGGAACAAAGGGGCCTCTACGGTGCCTTTGTCATTTATCCCCGAAAAGAAACCCGAAAATATGATGCGGAAAAAACCATTGTATTGTCCGACTGGACGAATGAAAATCCACATCATATCATGAACAACTTGAAAAGAGGCATGGAATGGTATGCAATTCAAAAAGGACAGGCTCAAAGCCTGAATCGCGTGATAGCGCATCATGGGTTGGCCGAACGTATTCAAATGGCCTGGCAACGGATGCCTCCCATGGACGTGTCGGATGTGTATTACGATGCTTTCCTGGCCAATGGACAAAAATCCATCCATTTCCCGGATGTATATCCCGGCGAACGCATCCGTTTGCGCATTATTGACGGCTCGTCATCTACTTTCTTCCATTTGCAATACTCCGGCGGGAATATGCAAATTATCGCCGCCGACGGACAGGATGTGAAGCCTGTGGAAGTAACCCGCATGTTAATAGGCATAGCAGAAACCTACGATGTTATCATCACCATTCCCGACAGCGGCATGTATGAACTTCGCGCTACAGCTCAAGACGGATCGGGATATACATCGTTGTATTTTGGAAAAGGCACGCTGCATCCCGCACCTACCCTACCCAAACCCGATATTTTTCATATGGAAGGCCTGATGATGGAAGGCATGGCCGGCATGAAAATGAAAATGGATCACATGAACATGTATGTGAGCCAGAAAACCATGGATCGTGAAATGCCTTATATTCAAAAAGCCTACCTGGATCGGGAAGATTTGCAAATCGGTGGCTCTCTTTCTATGCAAATGCCTGGCATGGATATGCACGACATGAACATGCATGATATGAATATGCACGACATGGATATGCATGATTCAGATATGCACAACATGAACATGCACAACATGAATATGCATGATATGAACATGCATGATATGGATATGGATGCTGCTGGAATGACACACAGCCGGGAAACAGACAGTTTATCTATGCCGGCACATGAACATGCCGACACCATGCCTCCTGCTTCTATGATGCATCATATGCACATGGATCACATGCAGATGTCTGATAGCAATCAGCAAAATATAGTTGCTTCTGCATCTCATTCACCCACATCATCCGATTCGATTATTTTCAACTATGATTTGCTACAGGCTTTGCATTCCACAGCATTTGATACCCTGCAACATCCGGTTCGTCACCTGACCTTTAATCTTACCGGCAGCATGTGGCGCTATATCTGGAGCATCAACGGGAAAACGTTATCTGAAGATGATTCAATCCAGGTAAAACAAGGAGAAATCTTGCGTATCACCCTGAACAATCAAACCATGATGTATCATCCCATGCATTTGCATGGACATTTCTTCCGCGTGGTAAATGCCAATGGCACTCTTTCACCTTTAAAGCACACCGTTATCGTTCCACCCATGCGAAGCATAACCATTGAATTTGCAGCCAATGAACCCGGTGATTGGTTTTTTCATTGCCACATTCTTTACCACATGATGGCAGGCATGGCACGCACATTTCAATATACAGATTACTTGCAGCCAGATACAATGCAATATTTTCCCATCAAACATTTGCTTCACGACGATAATCACTGGTTCTTCTGGGGTGATGCTTTGCTCGCCTCAAATTTTGGAGAAGGCTATCTATCCTATTCCAATCGCAAAAACTGGATACAAGTAAATGGCGATTATGGATGGAATCATCAACTATACGAATGGCAGGGAACATACGAACGTTTTGTTACCCGCTATTTGCGCCCTTATGTAGGCATAGTAAGCAGCAATAAAGAAGAATATTTGAATTACTTCAAAGACCATAACAAACCCGAACCTATTCAGGACACTCGTGGCATCGTGGGAGTCCGTTACCTGCTGCCCCTCTTTCTGAATGCCGACCTGCGAATAGATACCCGGGCTCATGCCAGATTCACCCTGAGCGGAGAAACCTGGCTGTTCCCCAGATTATGGCTGAATTATAGTGTGAATACCGATAAAGAATGGGACGTGCATCTGGAAGGCATGCTCAATCAGTATGTTTCTGTAACTGCCGGATATAACTCCGATTATCTCTGGGGAGGAGGCTTGCTGGTGAGGTTTTAGGTTGCACTTGTCATTCTTTGCTCGCTTATGAAAACCCTATTTGTCCGAATTAAACAACAAGACTACCGAAAAGAATCCGTATTTTCGAGATATGCATCAGAATGAAGTTTCCCTGGCCGAAGCCCTGAAAGCCTTTCTGGACAAAAGTCCCATGAAGCATCGCCTCCACGAAATGTGCATCCAACAACTCTGGGAAGAGCTGATGGGAAAAACAGTTTCAAAATACACCGAACGAGTGGAGTGGAGACAGGGCAAACTGATCATCACCACACACGTAGCTCCGTTGAAACAGGAACTTATCTACGCACGTGATCGCATCAAACAGTTATTCAATGAAGCTCTTCAGGAACCCCTTATTGAAGAAGTTATTATTCACTAAGCGTCCGGGATACAACTGCCGTGTCAGGAATATCCAGATATGACCACTTTCCCATCACCAAGCCCTGTTTGAGCAAAACCAGACAGGGATCAGTACGAGCCATGGTCTTTAGCACCGTCACATCGGCTATCAAAAAAGGAAAATTTAAGTGATGCTGGCTTAGAAAATCGTTGATATGTGAAGAGGAGGTTACTCCGAATAACAAAACCCGATGATGCTGAGTAAATGTTTGCAGGTTGTGAATAGCCGAATCCCATCCGGTGTGTGCTTTTGATGGATGATTGACGACAAACAAAAACACAGGAGTAGAATCCCGTAAAACCTGTTGCGTAACATCTTCACCTTGCAAAGTTTTTAAAGAAAAATCCTGAATCAAGGGAATAGCATTGCCTTTTTTCACCAGGCGCGTTTCTCTACGCACAAAATGCCAGCTGGTATCTTGCCAGGGAAAATCGTTCTCGGTAAATTTTTTCTCCACCCCATTTTTTTCATAAACCAAGGTAGTCTCATATTGATCGGGCACAGATCCCGGCGGTGGTTGCATTTCCTGCCAGATATTTTTCCCTACGGCATAAGGCAAACAATCCACTATCGGCAAATGCCGCAACACATAAGCCTGCAAGGCAATCACCGACAATGCGGCAAACCACGTCAACGGCCCGCTTACCTGCTTCCAAAGAGGATGGATTTCTTTGCGATGGAGGTACAAAAAAACAATGAGGCCCAACAATACCACATCTTTCCAGAATGTGGCTGCATCGCTGATGGGAATGCAATCGCCAAAACATCCGCACTCCTGCACCTTACCGGTAAACCAGGCAAATCCTGTTAAGAACGTAAACAATACAATAAACAGCAACAATATAAGTGCAAAAATACGCGCCTGATACCCCAATAAAATGGCCACACCCGAAACCGTTTCCACCAGAATCAACAGGATGCTCAACCCTGTAGCCAGGGGATTCAGAAAGGGCATATGCAAAGCCACGAAAAACTCCTGCATCTTGTAAGATAAGCCCAGCGGGTCATTGGCCTTTACCAACCCGGAAAATATAAAAGTGATACCCACCAAAAAACGGGCTATCCACAAAAGTTTATGTTTCATGTTCTTCCCTTTGTTTAATCAAAGCAAATACGGCGTAATTAATGATGTCCTGAAAATTAGAATAGATTTCTGGTTCTGCATCCGATTGCTGGCTTCTGACCATCTGCCTGATGCGCAGCAATTTGGTAAGAATCAAGTCCACCAGTGCTTCTAGGCTCATTTCCCGCCAGGCTTCACCGTAATCATGGTTTTTTTTCAACATCAAATCTTTTGTTTCACTTACTGCAGCATCGTAGTATGCCAATGCTTCTTCTGTTGAAAGGTCTATGCGTTCATCGTTTTTCAGTTTAAACTGAATCAAGGCTATAATGCCATAATTAACCATTGCTATCCACTCTTGCAGAAGACTCTCTGGTATCAGTTGCTGCTGTTTTTCCTGAATGGTGCGAATGCGATAAGCTTTGATGTAAATCTGATCGGCAATGGAAATGGTACGCAATACACGCCAGGAAGTTCCATACTGCTGGATTTTATCAAGATACACCTTTCGGCATTCGGCAATAACCTGATCATATTGCCTGGACGTATGCATTTGTTCAAACATGACAATTCAATAACGAATGAAAAAGTTAAACTTGCGCAAAATTAGCCACACACTTATATGCCCAAAAATAAAGCTTTCCGAAATATATGGACGTTAAACTGCGCGGGAAGACTATTGGTTATCGATCAGCCATTGATAATGGGTATCATCAATATCACGGAGGATTCATTTTATGCCGGAAGCCGCCATATGCAAACAGATGATATACTGCGTACCGCTGAAACCATGCTTCAGCAAGGCGCTGCTATTCTTGACCTGGGCGCGCAAAGCACCCGCCCGGGTGCACAACCCATATCAGCCGATGAAGAATGGCAACGCCTGCAACCCGCCATCGCTGCCTTGAAAAAACATTTTCCGGAGGCTTATCTTTCTGTGGACACCTATTATGCATCTGTAGCGCGCAGAGCCGTTGATGCCGGCGCAGAAATCATAAACGATATCAGTGCAGGCAACATGGATCAAGATATGATTGCAACTGTTGCTACACTGAGAGTACCCTATGTGATCATGCACATGCAGGGCACACCGGCTACGATGCAATTAAACCCCCATTATGAGGACGTGGTGAAAGAAATCACGGCATTTTTTATTGAAAAAGTGGCTATTTGCCGACAGGTGGGTATTCACGATCTCATTGTTGATCCGGGTTTTGGTTTTGGAAAGAATCTGCAGCATAATTATACCCTGCTGCGCCATTTGCATGTGTTTCATGTGATGGACCTGCCCCTGCTGGTAGGTATTTCCAGAAAATCGATGATTTACCGGTTGCTGGGAACCACATCCGAACAGGCCCTGAATGGCACAACGGCTTTGCACATGCTGGCTTTGGAACAGGGTGCTCACATATTGCGAGTACACGATGTGCGCGAAGCCAATGAGGTTATCCGCCTCTGGAGCTATTATCACGAATGCTGAGCAGAATTTCCTACATTCGCAAATAAAGGGGTTGATGAACTGGTCTATCCACCTGTTTGGAGAACAACTAAGGATTCTAAACATCCTGGACGTACTCATTGTGATTTTTCTCGTGTATGAATTGTATCGCTTGCTCAGGGGCAGTCTCGCATTCTATATTTTGTTGGGACTGATCGTAGTTTATCTCTCCTTCCTTCTGGTAAGATATCTCCAGATGCCCTTGCTCACCGATATTTTCCAGAGCTTGTTGAGTGTGGGTGTGATTGCATTGATCATCATTTTCCAACCTGAAATCAGACGGTTTTTGCTGATGATTGGCAAAAACACGCCTTTTGCACAGGATGGATTTTTAAAGAAATTCCCCTGGCAATTTTTTAGAAGATTAAAAGAAACGGATGAAGAAGAACATGTCATTCAATACATTCTCACGGCTGTAGAAAACATGGCCCATTCCTATACGGGAGCTTTGATTGTGATTACCAATACGTACAAACTGCGTTTTGATACTACTACCGGCGTGCCTATTGATGGACATGTGTCGGCACGCTTGCTGGAAAGCATTTTCAAAAAAGGCAGTCCGTTGCACGATGGAGCTGTAATCATTGCCAATAATCGCATTGTAGCAGCAAAAGTAGTATTGCCTGTATCCGAAAATCCTGACTTGCCTCCACGCATCGGGCTGCGCCACCGTTCGGCTGTAGGTGCTACAGAACACAGCGATGCACTGGCCATTGTGGTATCAGAAGAACGCGGAACAATTTCCTATGCAAAAGCAGGTAAACTGTATCAGAATGTAACCCTCGAAGAGCTGCGCGAACAACTCTATCTGAAAATTGTGGAAAAGCAATGAACAATGAAATCACCGCCTCCTACAGGCCACTTTATTATTTTTTATGACGGCATATGTGTGCTTTGTTCGCATGCCATACAAATAGTACTGAAAGCCGATTGCAGGGACAGGTTTCGGATCAGCCCGCTGCAATCGGCATTTGCTGCACGTTTTATTGCTTTGCATCCGCTACCCGATGATACAGAGCCCTCCATTCTGCTCTGGGCCGCAGGCAAATGGTATGTGTATAGTTCGGCTATTCTGCATATCTGCAGGCATCTTTGCAAGGGTTGGCCATTGCTTAGCATCGCATTTCTGATTCCCCGCCGGATACGTGATGCCATATACCGCTTCATCAGCCGACACAGATACAGGTGGTTTGGCCAATACAACACCTGCCAGCTACCTGATGCCAGATGGAAAACCAAGCTGCTGATTGATGAGAAATATCTGGAAAGTAGAGCCGGGCTTTGATTTCCGTTTATCTTCCGTCTTTTATTTACACTCTTTCCAGGGCAGAAAAAAAGAAATCACTTTCGATGCGGGCATTTTCATCGGAGTCGGAACCATGAATGGCATTGCGTTCCACCGATTCGGCATATAGTTTTCGGATAGTGCCTTCTTCTGCTTTGGCAGGATCTGTGGCACCGATAAGCTTGCGAAAATCCTCTACTGCATTGTCTTTTTCCAGAATAGCAGCTACAACCGGCCCGCTGCTCATAAACTCAACCAGGCTCTGATAAAACGGACGTTCCCGATGAACAGCATAGAATGCAGCCGCTTTTTCAGCCGTCAGGCGGGTAAGCTTTAATGCCACAATCCGGAATCCTGCTTCCTGAATCTTTGCCAGAATAGCCCCCGTATAGCCTTTTGCAAAAGCATCGGGTTTAATCATGGTAAATGTCTGCTTGCCCATATCTTCGTTTTGGAGCGCAAAGCTAAGGCAGTTTTTGGCTTAGCAGAAATTTTGCTTTTCCGTAATTTATGGTGAACTTCGCACCTTGCCTGGAACGAAGATGAAACCGATTCTGGAATTATTGCCGCTACTCTCCCGGCCACGACAAATTGCAATTATCATGCATCAGAAACCTGATGCAGACGCCATGGGATCCTCGCTGGCATTGTTTCATTATTTTCAGCTCAAACATCATCAGGTAGCCGTGGTTTCCCCCACATCGTATCCTGATTTCCTGAAATGGATGCCGGGAGCCAAAGAAGTGATCGTTTATGAATCGCATCCCGAAAAGGCTACACAAGCCCTGCAAAATGCGGAAATCATTTTTTGCATGGATTTCAATGCCTTTCATCGGGCAAGGCCGGCTGACGAAGCATTGGCCCAATCTGCCGGCATCAAGGTAATGATTGATCATCATCTGCAACCCGAACCCGTATTTGAATACGGACTCAGTGATGTGCAGGCCAGTTCAACAGCAGAGCTGGTCTATGAAGTGATCATTGGCTGGGGCGACAAGTCGTTAATTAATAATGAAATTGCCCAATGCATTTATGCCGGTACGATGACCGATACCGGATCATTCCGGTTTGCAGCCACTTCTGCCCGGGTGCACCGGATGGTGGCCGATCTCATGGACCAGGGTTTGAGGCATGAACCCATTCACCAGGCGATCTATGATAATTTTCTGGAAAACCGGCTGCGTTTTCTGGGATATGTGCTTTCAAACCGCATGGAAATATTTTACGAGTACAATGCGGCTTTGATCGCTGTGCCAGCAAGTGATGTGCGTAAGTTCAACCTGAGTAGCGGTGATACGGAAGGGCTGGTCAATTATCCATTATCCATCCAGGGCATCAAACTTTCGGCACTGATGGTGGAAAATCATCAGGAAATCCGGATATCTCTGCGTTCCAAAGGTGATTTTGATGTAAACGAATTTGCCAGAAAATATTTCAATGGGGGCGGGCATCTGAATGCAGCCGGAGGCCGCTCCACAGATAGCCTCGAAGCCACGGTTGCGCGATTTAAAAAAGCATTGGAGGAAAACAAGGCCCTACTGGAAAAACCGTTAAAAAATCCGTGATTGTTTTGAAACCTCAAAAAAACCTCTAACTTGCACGCTTCATTTTAAAACCACCTCTGTAAGGCCGCATGTGCAATGCCGGATATTTGCAGATGTGGCAGCATTCAAATACCTGATATACAGAAATATTTATGTTTATGCTAAACAATAAAATGCACAAATTCACACATTTGCCATTGTTGCCATCCATGCGGATAGGTATTGTTTGCCTGGTGCTCGGAACAGGCCTTGCCGCCTGCCAATCGGCCGGCTATCAAAAAACACCCGGTGGTATTTCCTATAAGATCATTGAAAAACACAACGGTCCGAAACCGCAGGTGGGCGATTATCTGAAACTGCAGATCACCACCTCCGTTGGCGATACCGTGCTGATGGATACGCACAAGATGGGTGGACCTACACGCGTTCAGCTGCAAAAACCACAAGGACATTTTGATATCATGGAAGCCCTGGCCCTGCTTTCTGCGGGCGACAGCGCTATATTTTTAATTCCTGCCGACTCAGTAATACCCGACATCAGCCGTTTTCCCTACATCAAAAAAGGTGATAACCTGAAGATAGCCGTGAAGCTGCTGGCAGTGCAAAACTTCCAGCAAATGCAGGAAGATCTGCAGAAAGAACATGCCGCTCAGCTGGAAAAAGATGAAAAAATCATCGAAGATTATCTGAATAAAAATCATCTCACGGCTTCCAAGACTCCAGGTGGTGTGTATATTGTGGTGCATCAGGAAGGCAAGGGGCCAGTCCCGCAGGCCGGCGACCAGGTGCAAATCAACTACACAGGCCGTAGCCTGGACGGCAAACCCTTTGACTCCAATGTGGATACTTCCTTCCAGATTGTCCATCATCCGCTGGAACCTTTTATCTTCACCATCGGACAGGGACAGGTGCTAAAGGGCATGGATGAAGCCATCATGCAAATGAAAGAAGGCACCAAAGCCACGATTTACATTCCTTCCGGACTTGCATACGGACCCACAGGGCAACCCCCGGTAATCGAGCCCAATGAAATCCTATCCTTTGATATCGATCTGTTGAAGGTAAAACCCGCTTCAAAGGCCAAATAAAAATAAAACAATTTCAGCATGGTGATGCGCAAGCCCTGCAGCTACATGCAGGGCTTTTTTGTAGATGGGGATAGGCTTCTTCATACAGGCACCGCAGAAAATCCGTATTTTTGTTGATTATGATTGATGTTCATTCCACCAGCCAGCTGGCAGATTATTTCATTGAACTGGAAGAACAATACGGGGCACATAATTATCATCCGTTGCCTGTAGTGCTCGCGCGCGGTCAGGGCGTGTATGTGTGGGATGTGGATGGCAAAAGATACTATGATTTTCTCTCCGGCTATTCCGCCCTGAATCAGGGTCATTGCCATCCACGCTTGGTAAATGTACTCATAGATCAGGCTCAGAAACTCACCCTTACATCCAGAGCATTTTACAATGATCAGCTTGGCGTATTTGAGCAGTTCCTGTCACAGCTTTTTGGCTATGATAAGGTATTGCCGATGAATACAGGGGTGGAAGCCGTAGAAACAGCTTTGAAGCTGGCGCGCAGATGGGCCTATGAAGTGAAAGGCATCCCCGATGGCAAAGCCAAAATCGTGGTGTGTGAAAATAATTTTCACGGTCGCACCCTAAATGTGATTTCATTCAGCACCGATCCCCAGGCCAAACACGGATTTGGCCCCTACATACCCGGTTATGTGATAATTCCCTACAACGATCTGGCCGCTCTCGAAAAAGCACTCGAAGATCCGCATGTAGCAGCTTTTCTGGTGGAGCCTATCCAGGGTGAGGCCGGCGTGATTGTGCCCGATCCGGGTTATTTATCCGGGACAAAAGCCCTTTGCGAAGCCCATCAGGTATTGTTCATTGCCGATGAAATACAAACGGGTCTCGGCCGTACCGGGAAGCTGTTGTGTTGCGATTACGAACAGGTAAAGCCTGATATATTGATTCTGGGCAAAGCCTTGTCGGGTGGTATGATGCCCATCTCTGCCGTGCTGGCCGACGACGAGGTGATGCTCACCATCCGTCCCGGGGAACATGGGTCCACATTCGGAGGAAATCCATTGGCCAGCCGCATTGCCAGGGAAGCCATCCAAATTATCCTGGATGAAAATCTTCCCCAACGGGCTGCTGAATTAGGCGCCTACTTTCGGGATAGATTGCAGGCTTTTTCCTCTCCGCACATTCAAACCATCCGGGGCAAAGGCCTTCTAAATGCCATTGTAATCCAGCATCCCCATCCGGATGCAGCCTGGCAATTGTGCCTGCTCATGCGCGACCGCGGCCTGTTGGCCAAACCCACCCATGGCGACCGCATCAGACTGGCACCTCCGCTTGTAATCACCCGGGAACAAATAGACGAATGCCTGGCTATCATGGAAGACAGCCTGAAAGCATTTGAACAGATTTCTTTGAATTAGATTTCCATGCAAATGAAACGGTTGTCAGCCCGATTGGTGTCAGCCCATTTGCAGGGAGATTTTTCTCACTCACATGCGAAGATGGCTTTTTTTGAAGCCATGTGCCTGACAGTTGCTTTTCTGATTTTACTGGCGGCTGCTCAACAACCTTCATTTAGAATCCGGATAGCCGGCCTGACAGAAGGTGTGTGTTTTGCCGTTTTGATGGCTATCAGCAGTTACAGCAGTTTTGTCCAATGGTATCGTCCTCAGCCTCCGCTCAACGAATCAGAATTACAGCAGGCCATCCAATATCTGACAGATCTGGGCTTGCCCGAACGTCTCAGCCAGGATATGGTGAAACAACAATGGGAAGAAGAAAAAGAATTTTTTCAACATGCACCTGCCATATTTGACAACAAGCTATTGCACCAACTTGCGCTTAAAGAAGCCCTTTATACCCTATGTGCGTGCCTGGCGGGAAGTGCACTGGTTGTCGGTTGTTACTGGATTGCCCCACCCTCCCATGCTGCCTGGTTGTCAGTAACCTTATCTTTTTTGCTATGTTTCATCCTGCAAATGCGTGCATCTACCGATCTTGTACTGAGATGGAGCCTGCTGTTGCTTTTCGTATCGGGTGCTGCTTCACTGGCAGGCCATATCTTTCACAGCGTAGTTTGAATAGTCAATGCCCCCTGGCCACATGCGAATCTTCAGGCGGAAATAAAATTGACAAAAAGCAGCCTATGCAGGCCACTATATTCAGATAAAGCCCCCATCGCTTATCCGGACAAATGCCATCTTCGCAATGGGTGAATAAAATATAATTCCTCACCATCCATGCTATAAGCAAAGCACCCAGCACCAGGTTCACACGTTTGCTCCATAACCGGTTAATAACCATATTGATGATGATCCACAAAGCAAAAAAGAGAAACAAGATTCCTGGCTTGCCCAAATTACTTGTGCCGGTGTCCATCGCTGTCAGCATCCCTCCTGCAGAAGCTACATACACCCATGGCATGAATACAGAGATAATGACCAGCAAGGAAAAAAATATACCGATGTAAGGATTGTTTTTCATAAATGTTTATAAATATTTTAAATCATTTGCAACATTTATGCTTCTCTGAACGTCTGATAACGGGCGCACAAATCTACACATGGACTGACTTTTAATGAAAAAAGAAATGTAATAAAAATATGCAAAGAGCAAATATATATTTAACACAATTTTGATTTAATAAATTGAAAACGGCTCATACACAAGTATAAAATTTGATAAGGCTAATATGAATTTTTTTCACCTAAAATCAAATGCATATGATACGCCAAAGATTGAAAATGCCTGGTTTAATCGTACTGGCTTTTGCAAGCCTGACGGGCATTTGGACAGGATGTCAGAAAGACCCGATGAATAATCTTTCGATTGACGAAACCCGGCTGTATATCACCAACTATGATACCACAGCTCAGTTTTCATCCTACAAAACATTTAGCATAGTTGATTCAGTTGCATTGGTAAGCAATACGCAGGGCTATAACCGGGAACTTACGCCTGCCGATCAGGAACTGATTCAAAAAATCATTTCACTGATGGAGGCAAGGGGATATACGCTGGTAGATAAAAGCCAGAATCCTGATCTGGCTATCAACGTAACCAAAGTCAGCAATTTATACACAGGTGTTTCTGTTTATCCCGGTTATTGGGATAATCCTTTGTATGGTTATTGGGATCCATTTTACTGGGGTTATTATGGATACAGTTATTATTTCCCGCCCACTTACACCTTTTATCAGGTTAGCCAGACCTATTACACCATTGATATGCTGGATCTGAAAAACGCGGCGAATAATAATAATCAGATCAAAGTAATCTGGAATGCACAGATCAGAGGTGAAGCCGTGGATGATCCTTCGGCAGTGGATACTGAGATACAGGCTGTTTTTGATCAGTCACCCTATTTAAAAGCAAGCTAAACTTATTGTTTAACCCATGAAAAAAGAAATAACCATGAAAAACATACGATTCATAGGATTCATATTGTTGATGGCGGTCATCAATATCAGTTCATTTGCACAAGTTTTTTATCCACCTTATCCACCCTATCCGCCAAGAGATTATCATGCTTATCATCCCTATCATGATAATGATCAATATGCTTATCGGAATACATCAAACAGCCATCCGCTTTTGTTTAGCTTGAATTACAACGTGGCAGGCACACTTGGCAGTGCACATGATTTTGTTGGCAACGTAAGCCCGCGAGGTTGGTATGCATCCCTACTATACCCTATCAATGCCAACTGGGCCGTGGGCTTGAGTGGAGGTTACCAGGATTATTATCAGAAAATTCCGAGACAGGTATATCATCAACCCGGCAGTGATATTTCAGCTGTGCAAACACATGTAATTGAATCCATACCCATCATGGCTACCGGTCAATACAGCTTTTCAACTGATCATTCCCTGCATCCATATGTGTCTCTCGGAGTAGGTGTGAACAATATTAATTATCAGCAATGGTGGGGCGAATATGAGCAAAGTGATAACCGATGGAAATTCGCTGTATCGCCTGCAGTTGGTTTGGAGGTACCTTTCACCAAATCACAATCGGTGGGGCTGAATATACAGGCAGGATATGCATATAGTCCCTACAACCGAAATGGGATTAATAACGTAAGCAACTGGTTTGGAAGAATAGGCTTATTTGCAAGTTTGCGATAACCTGATTTCTGATTTAATGCAAATGCAAAGGGCAGAAGAACCGTACAGTGATGCTTCTTCTGCCCTTTGTGTAATCACACAGATTATTTCCCTTCATGGTATTTTTCAATAAAAGGTTTCAGCAAATCAATCGGCACGGGAAATATAGTGGTTGAATTGTTTTCCGTAGCAATTTCGCGAAGGGTTTGCAGATAACGCAGCGTAAGTGCGCTGGGTTGTTCATTGAGAATTTTTGCCGCATCGGCCAGTCGTTGCGAAGCCTGATACTCGCCTTCAGCTGCAATCACCTTTGAACGGCGTTCGCGCTCAGCTTCGGCCTGGCGGGCCATGGCACGTTGCATTTCCTGGGGTAGATCAATTTGCTTTACTTCCACATTTGATACTTTAATACCCCAGGGTGCCGTATGCGCATCAATAATCTGCTGCAGTTTCTGATTGATTTTTTCCCGCTGGGAAAGAATTTCATCCAGTTCTGACTGTCCCATCACGCTGCGAAGTGTAGTTTGCGAAAGCTGAGAAGTGGCAAACAAATAATTTTCCACTTCCACAATTGCTTTTTCTGGTTCAATGACGCGGAAATACACAACTGCATTTACCTTTATGGACACATTGTCCTGTGTGATCACGTCCTGTGTGGGCACATCCATCACAACGGTTCGCAAACTCACACGTACCATTTTATCAATGACCGGAATCAAAAAAATGATACCGGGTCCTTTGGCTCCGCCGGGAAGCAACCGGCCTAAACGGAAGATAACGGCGCGCTCATATTCTCTCAATATCTTGATGGCATTGAATAAAATCAGGATAATAAACAGGATGATAACAAACGTGAATACAGATAACGATTGCATATACGTATGATTTAAGATGACGAGGTTACAGATTTTACATGCAAAGTAAGATTATCTACCCGCACGACTTCAATCATTTCTCCAGCGGCAATTGAACCTCCCACTGCAATGGCATTCCAGCGTTCACCATGCACCCTGACCTGGCCCTCAGGATTCAATGAAGTAAGGGCTATGCCTTTTTCTCCCACCATGCCCTGAATGCCCGTAACTGGCTTAAACTGCTGTGCCTTCAGGCCAATGCCGATGACTACAAAGAAAAACAACGCCGTAAGCAGCACGGAAAATAAAATCACTGATCCAGACAACCGGATTACATCAAAGGAAGAATCGGGCTTAATCAGCATCATGGAACCCAGCAGCAGGGAGATCATGCCTCCAAGCGCCAGCGCTCCGTGACTGGCAATTTTGATTTCCAGTAAAAAAAGAATGACCGAAAAAATGATGAGCCCCACACCTGCATAATTGACCGGCAAAGCATTCATGGCATAAAACGCCACAATAAGGCAGATGACGCCGATGATACCCGGCAACACCCCACCGGGATTGTACAGTTCAAACAAAATTCCGAACATGCCTAACAAAAGCAACACGTAAGCCACGTTAGGATCGCTGATCAGGGCCAGGATTTTTTCGGTTGTGGTCATAGGCAAAGGATCCAGCGTTGCATGCGCTGTGTGCAGGGTTACGGTATCGCCGGCTGCAAGAGCCACCCGCCTCCCGTCGGCTTGTTGCAATAAATCTGCATCGCGATCGGCTATCAGATCGATGACATGCTCCCGCAAGGCTTCTGTTTCTGTGATGGATACACTGTTCCGAACAGCCTGTTCAGCCCAGGTGAAGTTGCGGTGGCGCTTTTCAGCAATGGTGCGGATAAAAGCTGCTGCGTCGTTGGTCATTTTTTCATTCATCACACTATCCACCTGCTCGCCCATGCTCACGGGATGGGCTGCCCCCAGATTGGTTCCCGGAGCCATAGCCGCGACATGGCCTGCCAAGGTTACAAATACACCAGCCGACCCGGCATGCGCTCCGGCCGGAGCTACATACACTATCACCGGCACGGATGCGTCCAGCATATCTCCCACAATCTGACGGGTTGACTCCAGCAATCCACCAGGAGTATTGAGGTGAATCAACACGGCTTCTGCACGCATCTGCACCGCCTTTTCAATACCCCGGTGCACATACTGTGCTGTGGCTGGATTGATGGCTCCGTCCAGGGTAAGCGAAAGCACCCGCTGACCATATCCCGGCACAAAAAACATCACACACAAAATCCCCCAAAAAATCCTGCCCATAGTTAACTGTTCTAAAGGAAAGATACAAATTCTTTTCCTGGACACCATATGCGGATTCAGGAAAAGAGTTATAACGGCATTTTCCGGGAAAAGGCATGTCGCATGCCGGCGATTTGCTATTTTTGCTATGTTCAACACAGTCCCGCATGAATCAGTTGGGTGCAACGAAATGGATAGACGAGAGTCGGCAGGGAACAGCCCTGCAACCGGAAGAACCATCTGCCACATCTTCCCGGAAATGTTATATCGAAAGTTATGGCTGCCAGATGAATTTTAACGACAGTGAAATTGTGGCGGCCATTTTGAAAGAACAGGGATACGGACTGACTACAGATGTGGCACAGGCCGATCTGGTGCTCATCAATACCTGTGCAATTCGTGAAAAAGCTGAACAGACCGTAAGAAAACGACTTCAGGAATTCAAAAGCCTCAAACAAAACAAAGCTGACATGCTGGTGGGCGTTTTGGGATGCATGGCCGAACGGCTCAGGCATCGCCTGCTGGAAGAAGAAAAACTCGTGGATTTGGTAGTAGGCCCCGATGCTTATCGAAGTCTGCCAGCACTGATTGCAGAAGCTGAGAGCGGACAAAAAGCGGTGAATGTATTGCTTAGCCGGGAAGAAACCTATGCCGACATCAGCCCTGTTCGCCTCAACAGCAACGGCGTTACTGCTTTTGTGTCGATCATGCGCGGCTGCAACAATATGTGCACCTTTTGCGTAGTACCCTTCACACGGGGACGTGAGCGCAGCCGTTCACCGCAATCCATCCTTCGGGAATGTGAGGAATTGTTTGAACAGGGATATCGGGAAGTAACCCTTTTGGGACAAAATGTGGATTCATATTACTGGATTGATCCCCAAACCCAGCAGGCAACAACTTTTGCCCAGTTGCTCGAAATGGTAGCACAGATCAATCCGTGGCTGCGGGTGCGCTTCAGCACTTCCCATCCCAAAGATATCACCGATGAAGTGTTGTACACCATGGCCCGTTATCCAAACATCTGCAAGTATATTCACCTGCCTGTGCAAAGCGGAAGTACCCGCATCCTGCAGCTCATGAACCGAACCTACACCCGTGAAGGCTATCTGAAAAAAGTGGAACGTATTCGCGAAATCCTTCCCGACTGCGGCCTTTCCACCGATATTATTGCCGGCTTCTGTACCGAAACCGAAGCCGATCACCAGGAAACCCTGAGCCTGATGGATATTTGCGAATACGACATGGCTTACATGTTTATGTATTCCGAACGCCCCGGCACCCTGGCTGCCCGGCGCTATACAGACGATGTGCCTCTGGAAGTGAAGAAAAGAAGGCTCCAGGAAATTGTGGAAAAGGAACGCACACTGGCTCTTAAAAATATGCAGAAAGAAGTAGGAAAAGTGCGTACGGTACTTATTGAAGGGCCATCAAAGCGAAGTGATCAGGATTTCTGTGGTCGTACCGATCAAAATAAAATGGTTGTTTTCCCGAAAAAGCATTATCGAAAAGGGCAGTATGTAAACGTGCGGATCACCGGCTGTACCGCTGCCACCTTGTTGGGCGAAGTAGTGGAAGAAACCATACCCGAAATGGTCGCATGAATTATCCCAACCCTCCTGCATAAGCCCTCTATGTACGGATGGGTTAATATGAATCACTTAAAAACAATTTGCCTATGCCCGGCATCGACGTGGAATTGCAAAGCATTAAAAACCGGTTTGGTATTATTGGCAATTCACCTGCGCTGAACTATGCCCTGCGGGTAGCCATGCAGGTGGCTCCCACCGATCTCACCGTGCTGATCATGGGCGAAAGTGGTGTGGGTAAGGAAGTATTTTCCCAGATCATTCACAGTCTTAGCGCACGCAAACATAATCCCTTTATTGCCGTTAACTGTGGAGCCATTCCCGAAGGCACCATCGATTCCGAATTGTTTGGGCATGAAAAAGGATCCTTCACGGGCGCGGTGGACTCCCGGAAAGGATATTTCGAAACCGTAAACGGCGGTACCATTTTCCTGGATGAAATCGGTGAAATGCCCCTGGGCACACAAGCGCGATTGCTGCGTGTGCTGGAAACCGGTGAATTTATCCGCGTGGGCTCTTCACGCGTACAGAAAACGGATGTACGTGTAATAGCCGCTACCAATAAGGATTTGCTGGAACTCACCCAATTGCATAAGTTCCGGGAAGACCTGTACTACCGGCTCAACACTGTGCCCATTCGCGTGCCCCCGTTGCGCGAACGCAAGGAAGATATACCCTTGCTGTTCCGAAAGTTTGCCGTTGACTTCGCCGAAAGATATCGGACCACGCCTGTACAACTTACCGACGATGCTGTTGAACTGCTCATCAACTATCCCTGGCGAGGCAATGTGCGCGAATTAAAAAATGTAGCCGAACAAATCTCCGTGCTGAGCCAGGAGCGGATAGTAAACGCCGATGAATTGCGCAAATATCTGTCAGACCAGCAAATCATGAACCTACCCGTTTTGGCACATACCCATGAAAAAACAGAAGACTTTTCCTCGGAGCGGGATATTCTTTACAAATTGTTTTTTGACCTGAAAAAGGATGTCAACGATCTGAAGAAAATGTTCTTTGATTTGCTTCAGCATCCGGAAACCCTGTTTCAACGGGCTGGCTATGCAATGGCAGCCTCGCCCGTAGGTCCTGATCATCATGCTCAGCCCGGCATGATTACCCCAAGTACTGCTCCTTTGAATACTTCACCCATCATCATCCGACATGCAGAACAAACACACCTGCCCACTGGCCAGGGTGGCTTCCATGAACATGAAGAGGTGGAAGAATCCCTTTCCATCACAGAAAAGGAAAAAGAGCTGATCATCAAGGCGCTGCGGAAACATCGGGGCAAGCGCAAAGATGCTGCCATGGACCTGGGTATATCAGAACGCACCTTATACCGTAAACTGAAAGAATATCACATCAATGAATAAAACATTGCTGTACGCCATTGGCTTGTGCATGGCTGCCGCACTCTGCGGATGTGGCATCTACAGCTTTACTGGCGCCAGTGTGGATCCCAATGCCCATACCATTAACGTGCATTTTTTTGAAAACCGTGCACCCATTGTCAATCCCACACTAGCCCAGAAGTTTACCGAAGCGCTTCGTAATAAAATCCTGAATCAGACCCATCTTACCCAGGTGAATTCCGATAGCGTGGATTACGATATCAGCGGAGCCATCACAGGATACACCATCAGCACTTCCGGCGTAACCAATGTGGAGCAAAGTGCTACCGACCGGCTTACCATCACGGTAAATGTGGTGTTTAAAGATAACCTGAATCCCAAAAAAAGCTTTACCCAGAGCTTTTCCCGTTTTGCTGATTTCAATGCCAATCAATCGATTGACCAGGTGGCCGATCAGCTGATCCAGAAAATCAATGATCAGCTCACCGATGATATTTTCAACAAAGCTTTTTCAAACTGGTAGCCCGATTCTTTAATTTCACAATCAGATATGACCGAAGAAAAAATTATTGCGCATCTGTTCGCTGCCAATTCTCTTTCCGATGTGGAAATCTATCGGATTGAAGAAACCATTACACGCTATCCTTATTTTGCCTTGCCCAGATACTGGCTGGCTAAAAAAGAGCTTTGGCAGGATCAATCGCGTCCAGATGCATCCACCCTACCTCGTGCCCGCTTGTTTGCCGATAATCCTTTCCTGTTTTTGCAATACCTGCACACCCCCTTTGACGATGTCAGGCAGGAGGCCGATATTCGGGAGGCACCGGCCATTGAAGCACAGGCAGCTTCCTCATCAGCTTCATCTGAATTATCCGAATCAACTGCAGCTGAGGCTTTCATTGCCAATATCGAACCTTCTTCACAGAGTCTTGCCCCAGAGGCCCAGGAGGCGTCTGAAACGCCAATCTCCCTGCAATCTGCCGAAGTCCCTGCAGCACCTTCAAAGGCCGACTCTGGACAAGAACCTGCCGAGGAGGGCCTGAGTTCCCCCTGGGTCGCTCCTCTCTATACGCGTGATTACTTTGCCTATGCCGGCATTAGTTTGGCAGAGGAAGAAGCCGATCTGCACAAGCCCACCTCAGCTCAGATGAAAAGTTTTACCGAATGGCTGCGAAGCACACGCCGCCCGCTGCATAGCACCGATCCTGATGCCAGCGAAGATGATGATGCATCTGAAAGCCATACGGAACCTTCTTTTCGGGTGATTACCGAATCCATGGCCAACATCTGGCTGCAGCAAGGCCAACCGCAAAAAGCAATTGAAATCCTGGAACAATTGCGCTTGCTCAATCCCGAAAAAAGCGATTATTTTGCACAACGTATTGCATCAATTCGAAACCAAATCTGAATTTTTCATGATTATCTTTTTAACCGTTCTCATCCTGATCATCAGTGTGTTGCTGGGACTGGTGGTTTTGATTCAAAACCCAAAAGGCGGAGGATTATCCGGAACCTTTGGTGGATTCGGTACACAGGTGATTGGTGCAGGCCGTACAACGGATGTGATGGAAAAAACAACCTGGACGCTGGCTATTCTCATTGGTTTGCTTTGCCTGTTCTCGGCCTTTTTCATCCCCCGTCCGTCGGCTACCGGCAATCAGCAACCTTCTGCTGTAGAAAAAGCTATCCAGACCATGCCGGTAACGCCTTCAGCTCCCACATCTGCACCAGCTCCTGCACCCACCACCCCATCCGGCAACACGCCCGGAGGTAAATAAATGTGCATAGCTTGCAGATAGCCTGTTCGGCTTAAACCATTTCGATGGCACGTCCCCGACGCTCCTCAGGCAACCGGAGAAAAAATAATAAACACGGCACCATCCGTATATGGCCGTGGCTCACAGGAGCAGCACTGCTGTTTGTGATGTATTTTGCCTATCGGATATTCCGGCCCAACACCTATCCTTTTCGGGAAAAAACCTATTTCTACATACCAACAGGATCAACCTATGCCGATGTGCTGAAAGAATTAAAGCAGCAGCATATTGTGCGCAATGTAAAGGACTTTGACTGGCTGGCGAGAAAATTGGATTATCCCCACCATGTGCATCCCGGTCGTTATGCCATAAAGCCTGGCATGAGCAATCTGCAGCTGGTACATGTATTATATTCCGGCAAACAAGCGCCCGTGCGGCTGGTAATCACCAAGCTGCGCACCAAAGCCGATCTGATACGGCTCGTGAGCCATCACCTGGAAGCCGACTCCCTGAGCATGACTACCCTGCTTGACGATGAAGTATATCTCCGGCAATACGGACTGGATACCAATACCGCCTTATGTGCCATCATCCCCAACACTTATTTTTTCTTCTGGAATACATCGGCAGAAGGATTTTTCAAACGCATGATGCAGGAATACAACCGGTTCTGGGATAGTACCCGGCTCCAGGAAGCGCAAAAACTTGGGCTCACGCCTCAAGAGGTTATCATTCTGGCTTCCATTGTAGAAGAAGAAACCAATCACAATCCCGAAAAACCGCTGATCGCCAGTGTGTATATCAACCGACTCCGCAAAGGCATGCGACTGGCGGCCGATCCAACTGTGAAATTTGCACTGGGTGATTTTTCCATCCGACGTATCTATAGCAAATACACCCTTGTCAGGTCTCCATATAACACCTATCTAAACAAAGGGCTGCCCCCAGGCCCCATCTGCACGCCCTCGCCCGCAACCATCGATGCTGTGTTGAATGCACCACAAACAGATTACCTGTATTTTTGCGCCAAAGCCGATTTTTCCGGATCGCATGTATTTGCAAGTACCTATGCAGAACATCTGAAAAATGCCCGAAAATATCAGGAGGCTCTCGATAGTTTGCATATCCAGTAAGGTTATAAACTGGTTATACCTAAATTCAATCCTCATTGTGAAAGGCCCATGATATTAAATTCTGTGTATGAAAAATAAAAGCTGGCTGCAACACATCGCAGAAGCATCCGGAATTCCTCTTGCTGTTCGTCTGACAAAAAAAATTTATTTCGCAGATGAACACCATACTTCCTTGTATGTTGTTTTAAAATTTCTCTTTCGCGAAATCATACGTGACAAATTATTTGACCGGGCAGCAGCCGTAGCCTTTTTCTTTATTCTGGCCATTCCGCCGGCATTTATTTTTCTTTGTACTTTGCTTCCTTACATCCCACTACAGGGACTTGAAAATACCATCTACAACCTATTGCGGGATATAGCACCCAATCAACGGGTTTTTCATCTGGTAAAAAACGTGATTTACGATTTTCTGCACACACCGCGAACAGGATTGCTTTCTTTTTCCTTCCTGTTTAGCGTTATCAGCTCTTCCACAGGCGTGTTGAGTATCATGCGGTCGTTCGACAAAGCATATCCGGGATTTAAAAAAAGAAGTTTTCTGCAAAGCAGGATTACGGCAATTAAAATTACAATGCTCCTGATCCTGATGGTATTAATATGCCTGATTCTGATTCTTGCACAACGGACCGTGCTTAATTATATTTTTGAAATAATCGGTATTCATAGCCAAATCGTACGGTTGGCCATAAACGTGATGCGATGGTTGCTGATTATTGCTTTGTTTTTTACAATTTATTCCTTGATATACAAATATGGTCCTTATACAGAACAACGATGGAAATTTATCACACCTGGCTCCTGGCTGAGTACTGTTTTAACGATTGTTACCACATTGGGCTTTTCTTATTATGTCAATCATTTCAATAATTACAACCGCATTTATGGTTCTATCGGTACCGTGCTGGTATTGATGATCTGGGTATATTTAAATTCCATTATTTTGTTACTGGGTTTTGAGTTAAATACGAGTATCCGATTGGCGGGATTGTTTGATAAAAAAGAGAAAAAAGAAGATGAAAAAACATAAGTTCATTTCATAGCCTGATAAATGGCTCGCGTTAATTCGTCAGAAGTTATTTTCCCCTGAAATAGGCGACGGTAGCCGGTTTTGGCGTTTACAACCAAAGTAGTTGGCACCACACCCATCCATTGTCCACCTAAAATTTCGTTTATTGTATTCGGATTTGTTTCATTCAGCCAGTAAACAGGTGATTGCAAATGATGTTGCGTTACAAAACGCTGAATGGTTCTGGGATAGGCCTCTGCATAATCCAGGCTCACCAGCATGACATGCACAGGCTTATCGCGTAATGATGCAGCTATTTTTTCGATATCCGGCAATTCTTCCACACAAGGCCTGCACCAGGTAGCCCATAAATTGATGACATAAATACCATCTTTTTTTTCGGTATAAGATTTCAATTGAGCACTGGTGAGCTGCGGGATTTGCTGTGCGGTTGCCCATTTACCCAGGCAAATGACAATCAGGAATAGAAACCAATTTTTCATCATGCAGAAATGATTTATGAAGTTAAGAATTTTCATTTTGCTGCAGCCATAATTTTTCCAATGCTGTTTTTTGTGGCTGAAACCGATCTGACTGCTGATAAAACCCCGCTTGCCAGCGTTGACGAAAGGCTTCATACAAAGTTACAGCGCATGCTACAGAAATATTTAATGATTTTACCATGCCCACCTGTGGAATCAAAAAATTTCCGTCGGCATATCGGCATACTTCTTCACTCACACCTTCAGCTTCATTTCCAAAAACAAGCGCCACGGATTGTGTAAGATCCAGATCATACAGCGAAACAGATGTAGATGAAAGATGGGTAGTATAAATTTTCTGATATTTTTTACGCAAAGCAGCAAAGCAGGTTTGCACATCAGTAAAGGTATGTATGGTAAGCCACTGTGCAGCACTTGCCGAGCTTTTGGCACCCCATTTTTTATGTGGCGGAATCCGCGTATTCAACACATACAGTTCCTGCACGCCTACTGCATCGCAGCTACGCATTACAGCAGAAATATTGTGCGGATCAAATACATTTTCCATCACCACTGTCAGATCAAACTGCCTGTGGCTGATGACCGATTTGATTCGTGCAATCCGTTCTGGCGTCATTTGTGGATCTGCGCTTGATGGGTGTGCAATTTCTTTTTGGTATAAGTGCCATTGAAAAAACATTGAATGCCCCGGTATGCACCGCATCCACCTACTTCTTCAATTCTCACACGGCCGGCACTGAAATGAAAATCTATGGCACAGGGGCCGTTATCATCCTTAAAAGTCCCGGTACTGCGGTTTAAAAAGCGCCCCGTACCTTCCAGCTCACCACCGCAGCGAGTTGCAGGATCATAAAAATGAATAAAGAAGCGAAAGGTTTGTTTATTTTTTCCATCCCGGATAGAAACAATGCTCATATCTCCTTTCACATAATCTCCGGAAAAAGCATGACGTGTCGGTAAAGTATCAATGGGATTGTAAACGTCTTCCAGGCTCAGCGCTCCGTTGGCGTTGGTAAGGACCAGGATAAATTTCCCTTCCGGATTGAGTGCATATACATTTTCGCGTAAAATGCTGCGCTGATCAGGTGTATGGATATGATGATCAATGGTAATCACAGCTTTTCTATCAATCCTGCCTTCATATTGATCGGCCTGCGCATCAGGAGATGTGTAGCATAAACGAAGGGCCTGATGAAACTGATCTTTCCGATCAAAATAACACAGATAAGCAGCTATGCGGCTCCCCTGCTGTACCCGGATAACGAGAAAATGTCCGCGATCATAGGCCATTGCAGCCAGCGGAAATACCTGTACAGATGATTTCGGGAAAGTATTTTTCCAAATGCTGTCCGGGAAGAAACGTTTTACTACATCTGGCAATAACTGCACGGAATCAGATAAAGGTTTGTGCAAACTATCCTGATTGACCTGATAAGGCAATTGCCTTTGCGGAAACAATGCCAGCAAATCTGCAAAACGGGCGGCATGGCGATCAGGTGCAGCCGGTTGATGAGATGAATGGCAGGCAGCGATAATCAAAAGTGTGCATAAAAAGAGATTTCCGGCATGGATGGACAACAAGTTACGCATGTGTAAGTGTACAATTGAATGAAATTATGAAAAGGAAGATAAGCGAAAATAGAATGAATGACAAAATTTTTTCAGGTTATTGTTTTCTGATTCATGTTTGATTACCAATACCACAGCGGATTTCGGCGAGCATACCAAATATATTTTTTCATGTTTAACCAGAAAGCCAGAATCATGTAAATAATCAATGGTGAGCCAACGGTAAGGAAAGAGATATAAATGAACCACATGCGGATGCGCGAACTGGCAATGCCCAGCCTATCACCAATCGCAGAACAAACGCCAAAGGCCTGCCATTCCATAAAATCTTTAAGTCGCTGCATGAACCGAAGCCTGGTATTCATAATGTTATCAGACACATTCTGATCACCAAAATTACATATTTTTGAAAATTCTATCCTTTGTCCCGGCTTCATCATAGCCATGGGTTTAAGAAAACTTTTACAGAATCGTTTTCTGAAAGAAACAAGGAATGGTATTTTTGTAAACCTAATATAGTTTAAATGAAAACAAGTTCATCAGTTCCCCACTCCAAACATTCGGATAAGCGGGTTAAAAAGAAAAAGTCTGCCTTACGGGAGTGGGCGGAAGCCTTGATTTTTGCCATCATTGCTGCAACCATTATCCGCACATTTTTCTTTGAAGCTTATACAATTCCAACTCCATCCATGGAAAAAACCCTGTTAGTGAATGATTTTTTGTTTGTCAATAAAATCAGCTACGGCCCGCGCCTGCCTATGACGCCGCTGGCTATTCCATTTACCTTAAATACTTTTCCGATCTTTCATTTCAAAAGTTATTCAGACTGGCCGCATTTTGGCTACCATCGGTTGCCCGGATTCACCCACGTGAAACGCAATGATGTGGTGGTTTTCAACTATCCCGAAGGTGATACCGTGGTGTTGCAAACACAGGAAACAGACAGCTATTACCGGCTTGTGCGGCATTATGGCCGTGCCAACGTGTGGAACAACCCTAACTTTACCATTGTTACCCGTCCGGTTGACCGGATGGAAAATTACATCAAACGTTGCGTGGCCATTGCAGGCGATACTTTACAACTGATTCAGGGAAAAGTGTATGTGAATGGGCAGCTTCAGCCCGACCCACCTGAAATGGAAAAATTTTATCAGGTGGTTACCAATTCCACTCCTTTCAATACGAACCGGCTGAATGATCTGGGCATTGATATGCCGCTTGATATTCAGCAGGCCGGTGATCGGCTGATCTATTATTTTGATCTGACCAAAGACGAGGCTGATGCATTAAAAGCTTTCTCCAATGTCATTTCCATTCGTCCGCAAATTGATACCACAGTAGATCCGGACGCCTTTCCGTTTGATACCACACATTTTAAATGGTCGCGCGACAATTACGGGCCTATTTATATTCCCAAAAAAGGTGCAACGGTAAAACTTGATACCAGCAATCTGGCACTCTACAAACGCCTGATTACTACCTATGAACATCATAAGCTGGAAGTAAAGGATGGTAAAATATTCATTGATGGCAAGCCTGCGGATCATTATACCTTTGATATGAATTATTACTGGATGATGGGCGACAATCGCGATAATTCATTGGATTCGCGTTACTGGGGCTTTGTGCCGGAAGATCATATTGTAGGAAAGGCGTGGTTCATCTGGTTCAGTTATGATGCGCATGGAATCCGCTGGAGGAGATTGTTTAAAGCCATTCATTAAACGCACAATCGATGCCTGTACAGCATTTGCAATTGCAATATGAACATTTTGCTGAAGATGCCGGCTTGCCTGCTGATGCGTTGATGCTTTTGCAGAAAGCCCGTGAAGCTACCGGAATAGCCTACGCACCTTACTCTAACTTTCGGGTAGGAGCGGCCATCCTGCTTGAAAACGGACAGGTGATTACCGGTGCCAATCAGGAGAATGCTTCTTTTCCGGCCGGGTTGTGTGCTGAGCGGGTAGCCCTGTCTGCCGTCACTTCACAATTTCCTGATGCCATCATCCAAGCCATAGCTATCAGTTATCAGCCTGCCGGCGGAAATTCCGATCATCCTATCAGTCCCTGTGGGATATGCCGACAAACGTTGCTGGAATATGAAATTCGCCAGCAGCAGCCCATTCGCATCATCCTGGGTGGCATGATGGGCGAAATCATCATCATTCCAGCTGCACGGCTGCTTTTGCCTTTTTCCTTTACGCCTCAGGATCTGAAAGGCTTTCCACAGGCCGATCATCGAAAGCATCAGAACGGATAACCCACAGCAAAGCTAAATACCAGATTTTTGCCAAGCCATTTCAGATTCAGCGGGCGGAAGCCATTGGGGAACCAGCCATCGTGCGCAGACACAGCAGGATCCTTAAGTGGTGTGGCCATATCAAGCCTCAGCAAAAAATAATTGAAGTCGAGCCGCAAGCCAAATCCGCTGCCCACAGCCAGTTGCCGATAAAATTGATTTAGATGGAAAGCAGCACCCGGCTTGGATGGATCGGTGCGTAAATTCCAGATGTTGCCCACATCGGTAAACAAGGCTCCTTTCAGGAAAGTAACGCCTCCAAACAACTGCAGAATATCAAACCTGTATTCAAGATTACCTTCTATCTTCATTTCCCCCGTTTGATCCACAAAAACCAGGTTAGAAGCGTTGTATTTGTACGATCCCGGCCCCAGTGTGCGCAAGTGCCAGGCACGCATGCTGTTGGGGCCTCCGGCGAAAAATTGTTTGATATACGGCACAGCCTGCGATCCGCTATAAGGCACCGCTACGCCTGCCATGATGCGACTCACCAGCGTGGCATGTGTCCAGTTGTAGTAATGTTTATACTCGGCTGTGAGTTTCACATACTGCGAATAATTCAGCGTGGTAAGTTTGGTGAAATCCGTCTTGTTTCCGCTTGCTGATTTTAAAATGCCATCAACAGCTTCTAACAATAAACCCGATTCATCCAGATCGAGCCGCAAATAATTAAACCTGCGTTGACTCGCAGAAAGCTGATTATTGTATATGAAAGAAATATTTTCACCTTCCAGAAAAACCGACTGAAAACTGTTGCGCAGGAATTGATTGGAGTCCAGTTCTTGTTGAAAAGCCGGACTAAAATTGGAATACTTGTTATAGGCCAGCACAAAGGGTTTCACGATCCAGGATTTGGTAGCCGTTTCATTCCAGGTATATCCGAATGAGGCATAATAATTCTGAAACTTGTAAAAATCAATGCGGTTCATGTAATCAAAACCCATGTTCAGATTGGTTTTGGCATTGGCAAAACGGCTGATGCGGCGAAGCCCAAACGGTACGATAAACCGGGGAAAATTCAGGTTGATTTGCCCGCTCATTTCCTGAGCATAAATATTCAGCGCAGAATCCAGTTCAATGCCGCCTTTCAGGGAAACGGTGAGGATATTGGCAGCACGATTTACATTGCGATTCATGTAACTGAGTCCGATAGAAGAACCCAGTTCATAATCGGATCCTGTTGTGCCTTCCAGTGAAACACCCACCTCCTGGCGCTTTTCGGGAATGAGGTATAGATTGGCATCCAGCCAGCTGGTATCCCTGCTGCCATGGAGCAAGGAATCGGGCACAACCCTGAAACGCACATTCACAAATTTCCACTGATTCAGGCTGTTAAGCTGACTTAGCGTTTGCTCATAGGCAGTACGGGAATACAATTCACCGGGATGAAAATACAAAGCACGATAGAATACATTCGGACGAAACAGGTTATGCCTGGTATAAATCGTAAAATAACGATATGGCATGCGGTAAAACTGTGTAGTATCAATATTTGTGGCATTCAGAGGTAAATCCGGAAATATATGAATCTGCCGGATAAAATACCTTCGATAATCGGTGGAATCTTCCGGCTGTCTGATAACAACATCTATGTTCAACGTAGGTTTTTCGCGGCTTTTGGCAGCAGAAAATACATTTAATATGCTTTCAAATGGATTGGTTGTAGTTTTTAATAATGCTGTATTCACGGTATCCACCACAAACACGATATCATCCGTACTAAATTGGTAATAACCATGATCATTCAAAAGCCGTGTAATACGCTCTCTCTCATTGACCAGCAAATCCGTTTTGTAGGGTATGCCTTTATGCAATAAAGATTGGGATGTATCAGCCACCACAATGCTGCGAATCAAGCTGTCCTGAATATCATACCTGATCTGGTTGATTAAAAAATTCTTACCGGTATTTACGAGGTAGGTTACACTTGCTTTTTGCTTCTTGATATGTGCTTCATAATGAGCCGAAGCCCTGAAATATCCCTGATTGATAAGATAATCTTCCATGTTTTGGGCTGTTTGGCGAGCCAGGCCGGAATCGTAAATTACCGGGGGCTTCAACCAGTTCTTGTTAATAAGCCATCCCAGCAACCGGCTACTTTCCTTGCTGGAGTCGTAGTGATTATATAACCACAAACCAACCCGTGCAATACCCAAAGTTTTGTAATTCGGTGTTTGCAACAAGATGGAAGAGGAATTCAGATCGTTCCGGATATTTTCTTTTTCGGTTTTAGTCAGATATTCACCTTTTAATCGGATGGTATTTTTAACCAGCAATGCCTGATTTTGTGCAAGGTATTTGGTGTTGGAACATGAAGTCATAAACATGATGATGCAGGCACACACGAACCACAGACCAGGCCATATCGAATTCAAACGGAAGAAGTTTAGTTTATCTTTCATGCCTGTGAATCTATGCTATGGATCCATTCAAATCATTTACTGTACGTGGAAGGATAGCATCACCCAAATGCCTGAGCCTGCATCCTAATAACTGTTTAATTTTACTGCATCACAAAAACAATACCTCTTGATTTCAAAAGCGCAAATTAAAGAGATTCGGTTACTCCATTTAAAAAAGCACCGGCAGCGATATGGTTGTTTTGTAGCGGAAGGCGACAAAACGGTATGCAGCTTTCTGGAAAGCCCATGGTATCAGGTATTGCAGATATATGCCCTGCCCGCATGGGTGGAGGCGCGCGAGGCTTTTTTGCAATCGCATCGGGAGGTTCCGGTGGAAATCATCAAACCCGATATTTTAGCCCAGATCTCACGCCTGCAGTCGCCCCAGCAGGTGCTGGCGCTCATTCGCCTGCCCCAACAAGATGCTTTACCATCGAAGTTTACAGGGCTAACACTTGCTCTGGATGCTATCCGGGATCCGGGCAACCTGGGTACCATTATCCGGATTGCCGACTGGTTTGGGATTCCGTATATCTGTTGCTCGCCCGACTGTGCCGATGCTTTCCACCCGAAAGTAGTACAGGCCAGCATGGGTAGCCTGGCGCATGTACACGTGGTGGAACAGGAGCTTATCAGCCTGTTTCAGCAGCATCGGGATATCCCGGTTTATGCCGCTACGCTCACCGGCAAAGCCATCCAGCAATTCTGCAGGGAAATCGACCTATCACGGCCGGCATTCTTGCTCATTGGCAATGAAGCCCATGGAATTTCACGCCAATTGTTGCCCCTGGTCAGTGAATGTATTACCATCCCCCGCTTGGGAAATGCTGAATCGCTGAATGCAGCCATTGCGACCGGCATCCTTTGCGGATTTCTTTGTCTTACTGAAAACGCAAAGCCTGCACCGGATAAATACGCCGGATAATCAGGGCGGGGATTCTCAGCAACCCCACACCCACCAGCAAAGTACCTGCATCAATGGCAATCACCTGCCAGAACCGTATAGCAATGGGGGCATAGGCAATGTAATACACATCTTCAGGCAACCTGAAAAAATGCGTGGTATCCTGCAGCCATGCTAACCCCAGACCGACTATGTTTCCCAACAAAATGCCCGTGCAGAAAATCAATGTGGCATGCCATACAAATATCATCTGTATCTGTCTGTTTTGCATCCCCATGGCTTTCAGAATAGCTACCATGTGTGTTCTTTCAAGAATCAGGATCAGGATGGCGGTGGTCATGTTGATAACAGCTACAATAACCATGATCACCAGAATAATCCATTCATTGGTGGTTTGCAGCCGCAGCCAGTCAAAGATGTTTGGATAGATCTGCCGGATGGTAACACTCATCAGGTTCTGGGGAAGAATTTGTTTGTCAAGCAATTGATTGACTGTATCCATGTCGTTCACATGCCGGAGAAAAATTTCAAATCCGCCAATCTCATCGGGTTGCCAGCCATTCATCAGGGCAATCAACCTGAGATCGCCTATGATGTAGGTATGGTCATATTCCTGTACGCCGGTTCGGTAAATGCCAGATATCTTCAATACGCGCGGACGCGGCGCCTGGCCTGAGCCCGGCACAAAATATACCACCACTTTGTCGCCCGTACGCAGGTTAAGCTTTTGTGCCATATCGGCCGAAATCAGAATTTCATCAGCATAGCCGCTATCCGGAAATACTGGTAAATGGCCAGCTATGAGATAGGATTGCAGCTGGTGCCAGTCGTAATCACGCTTCACTCCTTTAAAAATCACGCCATCCAGATCATCTGTGCTTTTGATGATAACTGCCTGCGTAGCATAGGGCTGCACCGAGGCCACCTGTGGCAAATCGCGAATCACCCTCAACAGGCTATCATTTTCCGGAAAAGGTGGTGGAGCGGAAAGAGGCGCATAATCCGGCTGATACACCTCCACATGCAAATGCCCCCAGAAACTGAATATCTTTTGGCTTACAGCCTGCTGAAAACCATTTACCAATGCCGTGGCCAGAATCATCACCGCCACACTTAAAGTGGTAGCTACAATGGCTATACGAATGATAAAGCGGGAAAAAGTCTTTTCCCGGTTAAGGGCTATGCGACGGGCAATATAGGCTGCAAGGGAGAATGCCAATGTAAATAATTTTCAAAGCAGTATAGCGGCATGTAATGTGCTCGCAAAATAGCAAATTTATTTCCCTACGGCTTACAGATGTGAATTGATCATTTTAGCCGATGAAATACTTATCTTGCCTGAAATTATCCGGCGTGGCAACCCGCACTACAGCACTGAAACACGTTTGGCTGAAGGTATGGCTATGGGTATTCCTGCTTACAATCTGCATTTTCTTGCTGAACGCCAAACCTCCTGTTCATGCCCGGCAGCTCGCCAATCCCGTACCCACAACTGATAGCAGCATCAACTGGATTACGCCAGATCATGTGTACGCACCTTATATCAAAACCGTACATCTGTATCCGTCCGACATGCCTTTGAACTATCCGCTCATTACCTTGAACAGCGGGCAAACACTAACCCTAGGCTTTGATGATCTGGAAGGCGGAGTGAAGGATTATTACTACACTATTGTACTGTGCAATGCCGATTGGAAGCCTGCAAACCTAAACCCGTTTGAATATATCAAAGGGTTTTCTGAAAACCGCATCACCCAATATCACTTTTCTACCTTCCCGCTGCAACATTATACCCATTATACCCTCACGCTCCCTAACTCAAATTGCGCACCTGCAAGGCCTGGAAATTATATCCTCAAAGTGTATCTGAATGACGATCCATCGCAACCGGTATTAACCCGCCGCTTTCTGGTGGTCAACCAGGCAGCCCAGATTGCCGGAAAAATTGAACAACCCATCAATCCCAAAATCTTCCAGACTTATCAGAAAGTAAACTTTCAGGTTGATACCCGCGGGCTGAATGTGAACAATCCTTTTGACCAGATCAAGGTTTGGATCTTGCAAAACTACCGGTGGGATAATGCCATTCATGATATCCGCCCCACCTTCGTAAGAGGCAGCGTGTTGGAATACAATGCAGAAAACGATTGTGAATTTCCGGCCATGAAAGAATGGCGATGGATTGATCTGCGAAGCTTTCGGCTGGAAACAGAAAGGGTTGAACGCATTGATGAAAACAACAACCAGATTGTGGTATATGCCCGACCCGATGCCAGTCGGGCTAACCAACGTTATCAGCAACGCCGGGATATTGATGGCAGATATACAACCGAAATGCTTGAAAGCGGCTACAATCCCGATGTTGACGGCGATTATGCCACGGTTCATTTCAGTTACGTAACTCCGGAACCCTTTGCAAATGCCCATCTGTATATTTTCGGGGAATTAACCAACTACGAATGCAACCCCTCCAATGAACTGCACTACAATCCCGCCACAAGAGCCTACGAAGGCAGCTTGTTCCTGAAAGAAGGATACTATGATTACATTTATGGACTGGTAACACCGGGCAGTCATCAGCTAAACACGGAGCCCACAGAGGGCAACTGGTGGGAAACAGAAAATACCTATACCATTCTGGTTTATTACCGCCCCATCGGAGGCCGGGCCGATGAACTGGTAGGTGCTACGGTGCTCAACAGCATCACCAACCGGTAAGATACATTACACACCGCGCGTTCTTTCCCAACCGGAAACACAAATAGCCGGATGCGATTTCCTGTACACGAGAAGCACAGGCGGGAATATGTAATTTTGGTAAAAAATAAGCCAATCCCTTTCTGATTCTGTTATTTTCCGGTTGTATGAAAATTCTGCTCACTGAACAGATACGCGCTGCTGATGCCTACACCATCGCCCATGAACCCATCGCCAGTATTGACTTAATGGAAAGAGCTGCTACCGCCTGTGTGCAATGGCTAACTACACATTTCGCTGCAAACATCGGATTTCAGATCTACTGCGGCATGGGTAACAATGGAGGTGACGGTCTTGCCATTGCAAGATTGCTATTGCAACGGGGCTATCGGGTCAAATGCCACCTGATCGCTTATCGCGATGCTTTTTCACCGGATTGTGAAACCAATTTCACGCGCCTGCAAAGCATGGGGGCTGATGTGCAGACGATCCGGGAGCCAAACGATTTTCAAACGCCTTCGCCAGATGAGGTAGCTATCGATGCCGTACTCGGTACCGGGACTCATCGCCCGGCAGATGGGCTGGTGGCGGCTTATATTGCCTGGATCAATCAACTACCCAATATCCGCATTGCCATTGATCTGCCCAGTGGCTTGCCAGCCGATGGCCCGGCGGCAGGATTTCTAACTGTGGAGGCACACATCACCCTGACGTTTGAAAATTATAAATTAAACCTTTTGTTGCCCCACACAGGTAAATATGCGGGTAGAGTACATGTGTTGCCCATTGGTTTGAATCGCTCTTTCTGGGAAGCTGCCGATACGCCCTATCATACCATTGATGAAGCGTTGATTCAGCAGATTTATCGGCCGCGGCAGCCTTTTACCCACAAAGGCAGTTATGGGCACGCCGTATTGATTTGCGGGAGTAAAGGGAAAATGGGGGCAGCGGTATTGGCTACCGGTGCCTGCCTGCGCTCGGGAGCAGGATTGACAACCATTGGTGTACCTCCCGAGGGCTATGCCATCCTGCAAACCACTCATCCCGAAGCTTTGTGCACGATTCTTGACCCTGTTTGCCACCTCGAAGATGTACTGGGCCCGGCCAGTCGCTACAGAGGGCTGGGCATTGGGCCTGGATTGGGCACTTCCAGCCTGGCATTGCATCACCTGCATCAGGCGCTCGACTGGTATCGCAATCCCATGGTACTCGATGCCGATGCATTAAACCTCATAGCCCAACATCCCGAACTACTCACCCGCATTCCTCCTCATAGCCTGCTTACCCCCCATCCCAAAGAGTTTGAAAGACTGTTTAGCTCCGCAAAATCTGATGACCTGGAAAGGCTCAACCTGCTGCGCACGAAAGCCAGAGAACTGCAACTCATCCTCATCCTGAAGGATCATCATACTTGTATCGCCCTTCCCGATGGCACCTGTTATTTCAATACCACCGGTAATCCCGGCATGGCTACAGGTGGAAGCGGAGATGTGCTTACCGGACTCCTCACGGGCTTGCTGGCCCAGGGCTATGAACCCTGGCAGGCAGCTTTGCTGGGCGTGTATCTGCATGGTCTTGCAGGTGACCTGGCAGCAGCTGCTCATTCAGAAGAAGCCCTGCTGGCCGGTGATATCATAACGCATATCGGAAAAGCCTTCCAAAAAATTTATCAATCCCTGCCACCACAAAAACGCTATTACCTATAATCTGGATTCCAGTGTGTGGTTCCGATTAGGGCGAAAACGGCCGCCCATCAAGTTTCAAGCACACCATGCCCCCGGGACGAGAGCAGTGCAAGCAAATTATGCGGACTGCCATGTTTTATTTTTTAGGGATAAAAGCTATTTTTGCCGTCCTACAAAAAAATGTGAAAAGTTTATGCATCATGGTTTTTTATATGTCATCCCTGCAATGGGTTTGCTGGCGCTGATTTTCATGCTGTTTAAAATCAACTGGGTTTCCCGCCAAAGTTCCGGAAACGAAAAGATGACCGAAATCGCCAAGCATATTGCCGAAGGGGCTATGGCATTTTTGAAAACTGAATACAAGACGCTGGCTTATTTTGTAATCATAGCGGCTATTCTGCTGGGATATATGGGCTACGCAAATCCACATTCCAGTTGGACTATCGCCTTGGCTTTTATTGTGGGTGCTGTGCTGTCGGCGTTTGCCGGGTTCAACGGGATGCGGATTGCTACCAAAGCCAATGTGCGAACCGCTGAAGCAGCCCGGACCAGTCTGGCACGAGCCCTTCGGGTTTCTTTTACCGGAGGATCGGTGATGGGCCTGGGAGTAACCGGATTGGCCGTGCTCGGCTTGGGTGCACTTTTGATTATAGTGCTTCACACATTTGGCGTGCTGGATGCCCGAACAGGCGATTTACAGAAAGCTCTTGAGGTACTCACGGGTTTTTCGCTTGGAGCTGAAAGCATCGCCTTATTTGCCCGTGTGGGCGGGGGTATTTATACCAAAGCTGCCGATGTGGGAGCCGATCTGGTAGGAAAAGTAGAGGCCGGCATTCCGGAAGATGATCCACGCAACCCGGCTACCATTGCCGATAATGTAGGCGATAATGTGGGTGATGTGGCAGGTATGGGTGCCGATCTATTTGGCTCCTTTGTGTCAACCATCATTGGTACCGTAGTCCTGGGCGGAGAAATCAGCAAAAATCCCGATACGCAGGATGCTTATGGCGGCCTTTCTCCCGTGCTGTTGCCGATGGTCATTGCCGGTGTGGGAACCTTGTTTTCCGTACTCAGCACTTACGTAGTGCGCATCAAGGAAAATGGGGATGTGCAAAAAGCCTTAAACAGGGGCAACTGGCTGGCTATCCTGCTCACGGCAATTGCATCTTATTTCATCACCATTCACATGCTGCCAGCACAGCTCACCCTGCGAGGCCATGTGTTTACCTCTACCGGCGTATTCAGCTCTATTGTAGTAGGCTTAATTGTGGGTACGCTGATGAGTATGATTACCGAATATTACACATCCATGGGGCGCCGGCCGGTGTTCCGCATCGTAAAACAATCTTCAACCGGACACGCTACCAACATCATCGGTGGGCTTTCCGTAGGTATGGAGTCCACCGCATTGCCTATCATTGTGCTGGCCTCCGGCATCTATGGTTCCTATGCATTGGCTGGCTTGTATGGCGTTGCAATTGCCGCATCGGGCATGATGGCCACCACGGCTATGCAACTTTCGATTGATGCCTTTGGACCTATTGCCGATAATGCCGGCGGAATTGCCGAAATGAGTGAACTGCCCAAAGAAGTAAGAGCACGTACCGATATCCTGGATGCTGTGGGCAACACCACAGCCGCTACCGGGAAAGGATTTGCCATTGCCTCTGCAGCACTTACTTCATTGGCCCTGTTTGCAGCCTTCGTAGGCATTGCCATGCCCAATCCTGCTGACCAACATATTGATATTTACCAGGCTAAGGTGCTGGCTGGCTTGTTTGTTGGCGCCATGATTCCTTTCCTCTTTTCTTCGCTGGCTATTGCAGCCGTAGGACGTGCGGCCATGTCGATGGTACAGGAAGTGCGGCGGCAGTTTCGTGAAATCCCCGGCATCATGGAAGGGAAAGGCAAACCCCAATATGACCGCTGTGTAGCGATTTCTACCAACGCTTCCATCAAGGAAATGCTGCTGCCAGGCTCGCTGGCTATCATTGTGCCTTTGATTGTGGGCTTTGCTTTCGGACCCGAAGTATTGGGAGGATTCCTGGCCGGAGTAACCGTGTGCGGTGTACTGATGGGTATATTCCAAAGCAATGCCGGTGGCGCCTGGGATAATGCCAAAAAATCATTCGAAAAAGGTGTTGACATCGACGGTATCACCCATTACAAGGGCTCTGAACCTCACAAGTCGTCCGTCACCGGCGATACCGTTGGCGATCCTTTCAAGGATACATCCGGACCGTCCATGAACATCCTGATCAAGCTCACCAGTATTGTTTCACTGGTCATCGCACCTACGCTGGCAAACCTGTACAGCCAGCCAGCTGCATCAGCTCCTGCAGCTGCCCTTCAGCCAAACAGACATCAGGAGCAAACGTGGCAAAACATCGGCCAGAAAAACGCTCAAACCAACACCTACTCACTTACTGACAGCGACTGGAATCACTAACCGGCACCTTCCAGGCGACCCATCTGCAGTTTGCCCGGTTGTGGATATCAGCCAGCGCCTGAGATAAGCACAACAGCCAATCCATCTGCACCCTGTCACATCAGGGTAAGTTTTAACGCCTTGCTGCAGAATCAGATTTGATCAAGAACAAACTATTTCGGAACTTTGTATGATTAAAAATTGTCAACTATTTAGCACGGAAAGACCATGATTACCGTATCAGAACAAGCAAAGACTTATATCCAGCAATTGCTGCAAGAAGAAGGTCATCCCGAAGGTACCTTTGTAAGGGTAAGTGTCAAAGGGGGTGGATGCGCAGGTCTGGAATATGTGCTGAAATTTGATACCCAGCTCCAGGAAGGAGATCAAGTGTTTGAAGATAAAGGACTCAAAATTGTGACCGACTTCCGGAGCCTCCTATATCTGTATGGTACAGAGCTGGATTATTCGGGCGGCCTGAATGGGAAAGGTTTGGTTTTCAAAAATCCCAATGCCACAAAGACCTGCAGCTGTGGCGAAAGTTTTGCTGTCTGAATGAAAGTTTTTTGAATCATTTAAAACCATTGCACCATGCCCACAACAGATCAGGATATTCTCCAGAAATACTCAGATCAGGAATACGAATTTGGGTTTGAAACCCGCGTGGAAATGGAAATTCTTCCACCGGGATTAAACGAAGAAACCGTTCGTTTTATTTCTGCAAAAAAAGAAGAGCCCGAATGGCTCCTGCAATGGCGACTGAAAGGATTGGAGCATTTCCGCAGGCTCAGCCAGGAAATGCCGGAATGGCAAAATTTCAAACTGCCTCATATCGATTTTCAGGCCATTTCCTACTACGCTGCTCCCAAAAAACGCAAGCTTAACAGCCTGGATGAAGTGGATCCGGAAATCCTCGCTACGTTTGAAAAGCTGGGCATTCCACTCGAAGAACAGAAAGTGCTGGCAGGTGTTGCCGTGGATGCCGTTATGGATAGCGTATCGGTAAAAACCACCTTCCAGGAAAAGCTTCGCGAAAAGGGAATCATCTTTTGCTCCATGGGGGAAGCTATAAAAAATCATCCTGACCTCGTAAAAAAATACCTGGGTTCGGTAGTGCCTTATTCCGATAATGTGTTTGCCGCACTGAATGCAGCTGTTTTTTCTGACGGCTCTTTTTGCTATGTGCCCAAAGGCGTGCGTTGCCCCATGGAGCTATCTACCTATTTCCGGATTAATGCCTCCAATACAGGGCAATTTGAACGCACTCTGATCATTGCCGAAGAAGGCGCCTATGTGAGCTACCTGGAAGGCTGCACAGCTCCCAAACGCGATGAAAACCAACTGCATGCAGCTGTGGTAGAACTCATTGCCCTGGACCATGCCGAAATCAAGTATTCGACTGTGCAAAACTGGTTCCCCGGCGATAAGAACGGCAATGGCGGCGTGTTTAACTTCGTTACCAAGCGGGGAATCTGCAAAGGCCCCCACTCCAAGATCTCCTGGACACAGGTAGAAACAGGCTCGGCCATCACCTGGAAATATCCCAGCGTAATTCTGCAGGGCGACTATTCAGTGGGCGAATTTTACTCAGTGGCCATGACCCGCAATCACCAGATTGCCGATACCGGTACCAAAATGATTCACCTGGGCAAACATACCCGCAGCCGCATCATCTCCAAAGGGATCTCGGCCGGCTATAGCCAGAACAGCTATCGGGGTCAGGTGCGGGTAGGCCCCAGAGCCGATTACGCCCGTAACTTCACCCAGTGCGATTCCCTGCTGCTGGGCGATAAATGCGGAGCTCATACTTTCCCATATATCGATTGCCAGAATCCAACCGCTATTCTGGAACACGAAGCCACTACCTCAAAAATTGCAGAAGACCAGATTTTTTATCTCAACCAGCGCGGACTGGACACCGAAAAAGCTGTGGCACTCATCGTGAATGGCTACGCCCGTGAAGTGCTGAATAATTTGCCCATGGAATTTGCCGTGGAAGCACAAAAGCTGTTGGCCATTTCACTCGATGGCAGTGTCGGATAAGACTTTGTCATACAGGATTTTTTACTTTGATTTTATACTATTTCTTTAACCATGGAAAATTATATGCTTCAGATTAAAAACTTACAGGCAAGTGTAAACGGAGAACCTATCCTGAAAGGCGTTGACCTTGAAGTAAAAGCCGGTGAAATTCATGCAATCATGGGACCTAACGGATCCGGAAAAAGTACACTGGCCTCTGTGTTGGCTGGAAATGAACTGTATGAAGTAACGGGCGGTGAAGTATGGTTTGAAGGCAAAAATTTGCTGGAAATGGCACCGGAAATCCGTGCCCGCGAAGGATTGTTCATGGCTTTTCAATATCCTGTTGAAATTCCGGGTGTTTCCAATATCAACTTCTTGAAAACCGCTCTGGCCGAAATCAGGGAACACAGAGGATTACCACCGCTCAGCGCCAAGGAATTCATGCAAAGGCTTAAGGAAAAACAAGAACTGGTGGAATTCAATGCATCCCTGGTGAATCGTTCGCTGAATGAAGGTTTTTCCGGTGGTGAAAAGAAGCGCAATGAAATCCTGCAATTGGCCATGCTGGAGCCCAAGCTGGCTATCCTCGATGAAACCGATTCGGGTCTGGATATTGATGCACTTCGCATCGTGGCCAATGGCGTAAACAAACTCCGCTCTAAAGACAATGCCTTTATTATCATCACCCACTATCAGCGTCTTTTGCAATATATTATTCCCGATTATGTTCATGTACTTTACGATGGACGTATCATCAAATCGGGAACCAAAGAATTGGCCTATGAGCTGGAAGAAAAAGGCTATGACTGGATCAAGGAAAGCGTGCAGGCTTCCTTGAGTTGAGTATTCATGAATATTTCGTCCTTTTTAAAAGGATGTATAAATTCATTTGTCACACATGAGCAAGTCTATATTTAATTCGTTTTACCAGTATTTAATCGAGAACTATCGTTTGCCTGAAGATAATCAGCGTAACGATGTTACCTGGCCTAAAGCTTTGCTGGAACACAAGCAAAAGGCATTTGAGTTTTTCAAAACACATGGATTTCCATCTACCAAACAGGAAGACTGGAAATATACCAATCTCGCAGGGCCATTGCAACAAGTGTTTCATATTCCGGCAAACGATACAGTTGCAGATTTGAAAACAGCCATTGCCAATGCATCCATCAAAGATGCTCATGCTTATCATATCGTGCTGCTAAACGGAAAATGGCAACGGGAGCTTTCGGATCCCTTGCCAGATGGTGTGCATTTTCTGGATGGAAAAGATGCATTGCATCATTACTATGCAGAAGAATATTTTGCAAGCCTGGCCGATCCTACAGGCGTATCGTTGGTAGCAATGAATACAGCCTTTATCCCTGCATTTAACTTATTGCATATTCAGAAATCAACAGATCGTCCGCTGCATATTATGCATTTCTATGCAGCCAATGAACCAGCTTTTTTACCTGAACGATTGCTATTGGTTGCAGAAGAAAGCGTGCAGACACAGTGGATAGACACTTTTCATCAGCTTACATCTGCTCCTGTTTTCATCAATTATGTCGCAGAGCAATTTTTGAAGGAGCATGTGGCGATGGATATATTTTTAATCAACCAGCTGCCATCATCAGCTGTGGTATTTCATCATAGTGAAACCTATCTGCATAGCCAGAGTACTTATCACCATGTGAATTTTTCATTCCCGGGTGCAGGCTTTATCCGCAACAATATCAACGCACGTATGCAGGGATCTTCTTCTGAAGCCAATCTTTGGGGATTATACTTGAGCGGTGGTCAACAGCTGGTTGATAATCATACCATCGTTGATCATCAGGTAGCATCGTGCAACAGCAACGAATGGTACAAAGGCATTCTGCAGGATAAAAGCACAGGCGTGTTCAATGGAAAAATTTTTGTGGAAAAAGGTGCCCAAAAAACCAATGCCTTTCAAAAAAACAACGCCATTCTGCTCAGCCGGGAAGCTACTGTACATGCCAAACCACAGCTTGAGATTTTTGCCGATGATGTAAAATGTTCGCATGGTTCTACGGTCGGACAAATGAATGAAGATGCTTTGTTTTACCTGAGAACACGTGGATTGAGTGAACTCACAGCCCGGCAACTTTTGATTGAGGCTTTTGCCTATGATATTTTATCGAAAGTACAAAACGATGCAGTTGCTCATCATGTGATGCAACTGCTAAGGCAGCATCTGCATGTGGAATCAGCATTGCCAGCAGGCGCTTAACTGAAACAATAAAAATTGTGAATACACTTTCAACCATATCAGCATTTACCTATCAGCATAAACGGATAGCTGATTATTTCCCGGCATTGCAGCAAAAAGTGTACGGGCAGCCTTTGATTTATTTTGATAATGCAGCCACTACACAAAAACCGCAAACTGTCATTGATGCTATTGCCCGATATTATTCCACCATCAACAGCAATGTGCACCGGGGCGTTCATTACCTGAGCCAGCTGGCTACCGAAGCCAGCGAGGAAACCCGCCGGCGTGTAGCCCGGTTTATCCATGCCCGTTATGCTCACGAAATCATCTTTACCCGCGGCACCACGGAAAGCATTAACCTGGTGGCCTATTCCTACAGCAAAGCTTTTTTAAAGCCGGGCGACAACGTCGTGATTTCGGCTATGGAACATCATTCCAATATCGTTCCCTGGCAAATTGCATGTGAAGATCATGGCGCCACCCTGCGGGTTATTCCGATGAATGAACGGGGTGAATTGCTGCTGGATGAACTGGACCATCTGGTGGATGAACATACTAGAATGCTGGCTATTACCTGGATTTCCAACTCATTGGGCACCGTAAATCCCGTTCGGGAAATCATTGAAAAAGCCCATCAGCTCAACATACCGGTATTGATTGATGCTGCACAGGCCGCGCCGCATATGCCGATAGATGTACAGGCCATCGATTGTGATTTTCTGGCATTTTCTGGCCATAAAATGTACGGACCTACAGGCATCGGCGTGCTGTATGGCAAGGAGGAATGGCTGGACCGCATGCCTCCTTATCAGGGCGGTGGAGAAATGATTAAATCGGTACGATTCGAAAAAACAGAATACAACGACCTCCCTTTTAAATTTGAGGCAGGTACACCGCATATCGAAGGCACCGTGTGTTTGCAGGCTGCACTTGATTTTCTGGAAAGCCTCCCCCTGGCTGATGCATTTGCCTATGAACAACAGCTTTTGGAATATGCAACCCGACAGGTGAGCCAGATCCCCGGCCTGCGCATTATCGGACAGGCAGCCGAAAAAGCAAGTATTCTTTCCTTTATCATAGAAGGCACCCATCCCTACGATGTAGGTGTATTGCTTGATAAAATGGGCATTGCTGTGCGCACCGGCCACCATTGCACCCAGCCGGTGATGGACTTCTTTGGTATTCCAGGAACCGTACGTGTTTCACTGGCTGTGTACAACACACCCGCAGAAATAGATCGGCTCACAAGCTGCCTGGATAAGGCCCTGAGCATGTTAAAATAATTTGGTAACTTGGAGAAAAACACAACCATGTCGATCAATGAAATTCAGGATGAGTTGATTGCCGAATTCAGCATGCTTACGGATTGGGTAGATAAATATGAATACCTGATTCAATTAGGGAAAGACTTGCCTCCTATTGATCCTCAATACAAGACAGATGATCATCTGATTAAGGGTTGCCAGTCGAAAGTTTGGCTGCATGCCGAACTGAAACAAGACGGAAAAATTTATTTCACTGCCGATAGTGACGCTATCATTTCCAAGGGACTGGTAAGCCTGGTCATCCGCATTCTGTCGGGACATACGCCGGAAGAAATTGCAAAAGCCGATCTGTATTGCATTGACCGAATCGGATTAAAAGAACATCTATCCCCTACCCGATCCAACGGGCTGGTATCCATGATCAAGCAAATGAAATTGTATGCCATTGCTTTCCAATCACAACTTAAACATGCATGAGCTATGGTAATTGACGATCAGGCGGGTCTTCAGGATCAAATTATTGCCGTACTGAAAACCGTTTATGACCCGGAAATTCCGGTGAATATATACGACCTGGGACTGGTGTATGAATTGCACATCAATCAGGAAGGGGAAGTGTTCATACTGGTTACCCTCACCGCTCCAGGATGTCCGGTAGGTGCCGACATCGTGAGCGAAATTGATGAAAAAGTTCGTCAAATTGAAGGGGTGAAAGATGTGCACGTAGAGCTCACCTTCGATCCTCCCTGGAATATGGGTATGATGAGCGATGAAGCAAAACTGGAATTGGGTTTTATGTAAACAAAGCCCTCATTCCTGTTTATTGTATAATGAACTCTAACTCTGCATACAAACCTTTGGCTGATGCAGTGGGTGCATTGCCAAGTGAAGTTCCGTTTTCCAATTGCCAGTGTGGACGATTTAAGCCGATGCGATAACCAGCCCGCAGACCCAGTAAATAATGCTCATTCCGATCCAGGCCTAAGGATGTAAAAATTTGAGGATTCAGGTAGTCCATGTTCTTTACGGCCAATTCACGACTACCACTCAGGTTGGTAACCGCATCATCAATAGTTACCGGATTGTCGGTCTTACTTCGCAACAACAAATGCGCATCTAGGATGCCAAATCCCAGGCCGGGACAGAGCCTGAAATGATGCTTGTGCAGAATCAACCCGAAAAGACTTGTGTTAAATAGGTTACCCGAATAATGGGTTTCATACTGGTTATTGCTTCGCTGCACAGCAAATGAGCCTGCATGTGCATCCCCCCAAAACCTCGATGTAACGGGTTCCAGGGCAATGGTACCCACGGGATAAACAACTGCTCCGGGAACTTCAGGCAGTCCATGTTGTTGCAAAATGGTATTGATGGGCGATACATCAAACTGAGCAACCTCCACACCCACCGAAAGTGCCAGGCCCAAACCGGAGGATGAAGATGAAGCCTGCTGGGCATGTGCAAACTTGAAAATAAATACATAAAATGTTAATACCAGAGTGAAAAAAGATTTCATCATAAAAAAATTTTATTTTACATAAGATTCATAATAAGGTAATAGTATTCCATAACTCTTTTTAGATCTCATGCAAAATAACAGCCTCACCTTATTTAAGAACGCATCAGCAACATAAATATAACAAACTGATTAAAGAGTCCAGATCAAGTTGATCGTGCTCCCTGTTTGTCAATACACCCAACAATGAGCGATGGTTATATTGAAGTATATCTTTAAACATTTGTATAAGCTGATGAAGCGTATGGGTTTGATGTGGAATCTGCACAAATACACAAAGAATAAGATGGCTTTTTTTATTACCGGGAAATGGCAATGCTGTTCCGTAAAACCATTCCCATTGTTTAACATTTTTAAATCTAATCCGGCAACAACCGGTGAACATCCTCCCGCCTCTTTCAAAATAACGTTGCGCTTCATAGGCTAAGTGAAAATCATCCGGATGCATCACACACCTGAAAAAATCAGGACCCATTTTGCTGATCTCTGAAAGTGTATAGCCCGTCTGCCTTTCCATAAAGGCATTACACCAGCAGATTGTTTTAAGAAGGTTATGGGAAATATATACAAGCGCCGGGATCCTATTGAGTACTTGTAACCAGGAATGAATGGATGAAGAAATTTCTGTGTCGGGTTTCATTGCAATAGGTTTAGATTTTTCGTGACGTATGTGGATGATCCGCCCATTTACTCTCCCGGCGTCTTTTGTTTAGCCTCAGGTTTCACAGGCTTATCCATTTGTGGGGCAAGGGCTTCCGCAATTTTTCTCAGGGCGATACCCATCTGAGCTTCCACGGTTTTCTGGGAAATTCCCAACAATTCTGCTACTTCCTTGTGTTTTAAACCATATTCTCGAATCAACTGATAAATTACCCTACAGCGAGGAGGTAATTGTTGAACAGCCAGCTGGATACGACGCTGCATCTCTGCCGTTAAAAACAATTCTTCTGGACCGGCAGATGTTGAAATCCATTCCACAGGATGATCTTCCAGCCGCTCGAGGAGGTTTTTACTGGCCCTGGCCTGATAATTCAACGCAGTATTCTTAATAGCAACATAGAGATATAACCGAATTTGTTCAATTCGAGCCAGTCGTTCACGTTGCTGCCATACTTTGAGCAAAACATCCGAAACAATCTCTTCTGCTGCTTCGTGGGACTTGATGATGGATAATGCAAACCGGTACAAGGGGGTATACACATGAAGAAACAAAGCCCGGTAAGCTTCTTCACTGCCAGCTGCTATAGCCGGTAACCACTGCCTGCACTGCTGTTCATCTACCTTCATAGGTGGGAATAAGGAGTTACCAGCAAGTAAATTAATGGGAAATTTTCATTTTCCAAAACTCATCGCTTGAAAACAAAGTACACGGCAGCTATCATGCATACAAAGGAAATCAGGTAGTTCCAGCGCAAGGGTTCTTTCAGGTAAAAGGTGGCAAACGTGGCAAAGACAGCCAATGTAATGACTTCCTGCACTATCTTGAGCTGGTAGCCAGTCCATCCTTCAATAGCACCGATCCGGTTGGCCGGCACCTGAAAACAATATTCAAAAAAAGCTATCGACCAGCTGATCAGGATCACCTTCCAGAGGGGAATTTGCTCAAGCTTATGGGAGCCAATATGCCAGTACCAGGCTATGGTCATGAATGTGTTGGAACAAATAAGCAAGATAACAGTGCGCATGGAAATGATTTATCGGGCAAATATAGTTTACCATGCGCTTATTATCCCCTCTGTCAGGATTCCAGAGCCCAAAAGATGGCTTGCTCAAGATTCGGAGTGCGGCTGATCTTTTTTAGCCGGCCAATAGGTAATCACATAAAAAATTCCCAGTAACAGCAGAATGGCTCCCCACCACAATCCTGCATGTAAATCTGCCAATACCACATGAGGCTGATTTATCGCCGAAAACAAAGCAGGTAAACTGGCAATAACAATTATCAACCCATAGATGGTCAACAATGAACCAATGAAAAACCAGATGGAAATACCATGTTCTTCGTGCATGATGAAAAGTTTTTGTTTACCAGAAAATAATTTGGAGCACTATAAAGGCAGCAAATACAACTCCAGCCCAGAAGATAGGTCGCTTTACCAGGGGCAGATGCCCTTCCGACGGAATTTCTGTACATCCTCTTACAAGCCCCACCAATTCAGCTTCGGGCTTGGGGCGGGTAGCCAGGCTAACAATTACAGTCACGGCTACGCAGATTAACCACGACCACAGGGCGCGGTACATATCTTCAGCCATAGCCTTGGCATCGGGCGATCCAGCAATGATGCTCAATGCACGCGGATCCAGCCGCACCCAGGCCCACATGCCAATAGAAGAGAGGGTACCCGCCAGCAGGCCCCAGAAACCACCCGCAGGAGTAGCGCGTTTCCACAACATCCCCAGGATAACCGTGCCATACAACGGTGCAATGAAGAAGCTGAAAAGCGCCTGTACATAATCCATGATACTGGCGGCATGCTCTACCAGGTAAGCCGTACCAATGCTTACGAATATGCCCACAATGGTAGCCCAGCGTCCCATGCTCACATAATGCTTATCATCCACCTCCTTTCCGGTCAGGGCCAGATGAATAGGCTTGTAAATGTCATAAGTCCAAACCGTGGAAAATGCTGTGATATTGCCTGCCATGCCCGACATGAAGCCGGCTATCAGTGCCGTAATGCCTAATCCCAGCAATCCTGGACCCAAGTAACGGGCCATCATCAATGGCAAAATTTCGTTGTAGCTGGCTGCTCCCGATGCAGCTGCCTGATCCTGCCCCACCAGACCTGGCATCACAGCCAACCCAATCAATCCCGGCAATATCACGATAAAGGGAACCAGCATTTTGAAAGCGGCTCCAATGATGGGCGACATCTTGGCCGAACGCAAATCTTTTGCAGAAAGGACCCGCTGTACCACCAGAAAATCGGTCGTCCAGTAGCCAAATGAAATAATAAAACCCAATCCGAATACAATGCCTACCCAGTTGATGCCCATCGGATTATCCCGGAAATGCCCGAGTGTGCTCCACAAATGGGTATAATCGCCATGCGGAAAATTCTCATGGATTCTGGCAATCATGCCTTTCCATCCGCCTACTTCCACCAAACCAATAATGGGAATGAGCAATGCCCCGGCCCAGATCAGGACAAACTGTACCACTTCATTAAACATAGCCGAGAGCAAGCCACCCAACGCCACATAAATCAATACCGTGATGGAAGATACCCAGATGCTGAAATTGATATCCCAGCCAATGATCACCTTCATCACCAATGCCATGGAAAACATGTTCACTCCACTCATCAGAATGGTCATGAAGGCAAATGAAATAGCCGCCAGCATACGGGAACTCTCACCAAATCGCAGTTTCAGATATCCGGGAACTGAGTGAGTTCGGGAAATGTAATAAAATGGCATCATCACAATGGCCAGAAATAACATGGCCGGAATAGCTCCGATCCAGTACCAATGAGCAGCCAGAATACCATATTGATAGGCTGAAGCCGCCCACCCCATGAGCTCTAATGAACCCAGATTAGCTGAAATGAATGCCAACCCGGCAATCCACATGGTCATCTTCCGCCCCGCCAGAAAAAAATCGTCTCCTGTTTTGGTGAAACGCGACAGATAATAACCAATGCCCAGCACCATGGCAAAATAAATCACAATAATGAGCACATCGGCCCAACCCAGACTGATGATACTGGAAGAGGCAAGCAAAACTGCGGGAACACATGAACAAAGCTGAATCATAAACGTACACATTTAGTAGTGGATAATTAAAAAAATATGCGATGGTTACGGTTACACATGATTTTTCCTTTTACTGTGCGCTCAGGTTGATGAATGCTGGCTGCAAGCCCTCTGCAGTTGCTTTCACTTGAATAGTTCCTTTTTTCCCATCTGATTGCACTACTACCAGAGCCAGCCCGTTGAAAGCATGCCGATCGTGCGATGGGAAGGAAGTATGATCGATTTCATTTCCATTATCTGTTCCGGCAATGAATCCGGCGCCCTGCACATCAAAGTGAATCAGCTGATCAGCATCGGGCACCAGCGTCCCATGCTGATCTACCACCTTTACAGTTACAAACGACAGATCGCGCCCATCAGCATGAATTTCGCTACGATCAGGGATGAGTTCAATCCGGTAAGGAGCGCCAGCCGTGCGTACCACAGCCGTTTTGACAAGCTGCCCATTATGATAAGAAACCGCTTTCAGTTCACCTGGTTCATAAGCCACGCGCCACATCACATGAAATTGGCCGGGTTCCTTATGTCTTTTCCCCAACGATTTGCCATTCAGGAAAAGCTCCACTTCATCGGCATGGTTGTAAAAGGCCCATACATCGACTGAATCGCCCGGCTTCCAGTTCCAATGCGGAAAAATATGCAATACGGTGTCTTGCGTCCACACACTTTGATACATGTAATAAATATCTTTGGGAAAGCCCGCCAGATCAATAATTCCGAAATACGAACTCCTGGCTGGCCATGGATAAGGTGTAGGCTCTCCAAGATAATCCCAGCCTGTCCAGATGAACATACCTGAAGCAAACGGATGATCCATAATAGCGCGCAAAGCGTCTTCGTGCAGATTGCCCCAGGGCACGCAGCAATTATCGTAAGCCGAGCACGTGTAGTCCGAATTCATTTTTTCATGGCTGTTGCCACGGGGCGGCCATACCCGAATGCTATCAGATGGCATATCATAATGCCCACGCGTTTCCAGAGCAGAAGTGGTTTCCGTGGCAATGAAAGGCATGCCGGGGAAGTTTTCGGGAAAATGGTCATAGGCTCCCACATCATAATTGTAGCCGATCAGATCCAGTGCTCCGCTGTGGGCAATGCTGTTTCTGGGAGATTCCGGATCATTCAGGGCAGAAGTAATGGGCCGGGTTGTATCCAGGCTTTTGACAATGCCCACCAGTTCACGGGCAATGTCGGCCCCGGCAGAATCCCACTGATCAGGAATTTCATTGCCAATGCTCCAGATAATCACGCTGGGATGATTGCGGTCGCGCCTGATCATATCTTCCAGATCCCGCCGATGCCATTGATCCCAGTAGATATGATAATCATATGGGTTTTTGCCTCGCTTCCAGCAATCGAAAGCCTCATCCATCACCAGTATGCCCAATTTGTCGCATAAATCCAGCAGTTCAGGCGCAGGTGGGTTGTGGGAAGTACGAAAACCATTAACTCCCATTTTTTTCAGCATCTGCAACTGCCGCTCCAGAGCCCGCTCGTGGATGGCTGCACCCAGACATCCCAGATCGTGATGGTCGCAAACTCCCCAGATTTTCATGGGTTTCCCATTCAAAGAAAATCCGGTACGCGGATCAAAATGAAAATACCGGATACCCAGCGGCGTAATCACATCATCGATCGTCTGGCCGTTGGCCACAATGCGACTCACCACCCGATACAAATAAGGATCATCGGTGGACCAAAGGTGAGGATCGGAAACCTGCAACTGCTGAGCAACAGTTAAAGAATCAGCCTTTGCATCCAGAGGCACGCTGTTTTCAGCAACTGTTTTCCCCGTGGCATCTTCAATCCGGGTTTGCAGCTGCAGGTTGCGGGTACTTCCCAACCGATTGCGAATCGTGGTTTGCACCCGCACAACAGCTTCATTGTTCGTAATGTGTGGTGTAGTTACATAAACACCCCAGTGATCAATATAACAGGGATGGGTCTTGATCAGCCACACATTTCGGTAAATTCCGGAGCCGGAATACCAGCGTGAATTGGGTTGATGGGAATTGTCCACCCGTACGGCAATCACATTCTTTCCCCCAATATGCAAATAAGGCGTCAATTCATATTCAAATGAGCTGTACCCGTAAGGCCTTTCACCCAGGTAATGCCCGTTGATCCACATCCGGCTGTCCATATACACCCCGTCGAAATCAATAAAAAACAGCTTGCCCCGATCGGCTTCCGACACCGTAAAGGTTTTCCGGTACCAGCCCACCCCGCCAGGTAAGGCGCCACCACCGGGAGTAGCCGGATTATCCCGGCTAAATGTACCTTCAATACTCCAGTCGTGCGGCAAATTCAATAAGCGCCAGCTGTGATCATCATATCCGGGCTGCTCGGCGCCTACCGGATCACCCAAATGAAAACGCCACTGGGCATCAAAATTCTCTTTCAAACGTGCCGATTGAGCAAAAGATGTATTCACACAAAACAGGGAGAAGGAAAGAATAATTGTTGAAAAAACAAATTTCTTAACAGGCAGCATGATTGAAATGATTTAACAAATAAACAAATCTTTTGAAAAACGGCGTGGAAAATTAGAAAAAGATCAGAAAGTTACAAAACTATTCAGCAACCGATTGTAAAAAATTTTGGAGGATGCAGAGGCAAGCTTTACAGTTTCCTGATGGAATAAGCTTTGGAAAATCAGAACTTTGAACAAAATCAAGGCATATGAATCAGGTCGTTTACATTACCGGCGGCAGCAAAGGAATCGGAAAAGGAGTAGCTGCTTATCTGCTTCAAAAAGGATATCGGGTAGCCATCAGCAGCCGTAAGCTGGAATCGGCCCAACAGGCTGCCCGTGAACTGGGAAATACAGATCGGGTGCTCCCACTGCAATCGGATGTGCGAAATTTGGGTGACGAACAGCAGGCTGTACAGACAATTCTGAACCAATGGGGCAGGCTCGACGTGCTGGTAGCCAATGCGGGAGTAGGACATTTCGCACCCTTCGAAGAAATGACGCCCGAACGCTGGCACGAAACCATTGATACCAACCTAAATGGTGTGTACAACAGTGTTCGTGCATCCCTGGAAGCAATCAAAAAAAGTAAGGGCTATATCTTCACCATCGCAAGCCTGGCAGGGACCAATTTTATGCCCCAGGGCACGGCCTACAATGCCAGCAAATTTGCCGTAGTGGGCTTTACTCAGGCGCTGATGCTGGATCTCAGGCAATACGACGTACGCGTTACTACCATTATGCCTGGCTCTGTAGCCAGTTATTTCAATAACCACGTACCTTCTGAAGCCGATAGCTGGAAAATACAGCCGGAAGATATCGGCGAACTGATTTATGATTTGCTACAAATGCATCCACGTGCCTTGCCCAGTAAGATAGAGATCAGACCCACAAAACCTCCTGTAAAATAAATCATTCCAAAGAACCGCCAGAAATTCGCCCCCATCAAACTCTTTGGATGAATTCTTTTTAGATCAAACAGAAAAAAATCAAAAAATTTTTTTTTGAATTCTATAAAGTCTATTATATTTGCATAGAATTAGAAAATAACCTTGATTAATTATTTTACAACAACATAAAAAATGAGGTTTGGATGTTTTCCTATTTTCGTCAAATAAAAAGTAGAATAATAAAAGTCAATACTATCAAGCTTTCTGGTAGTGGGTTAAAGGAGTACCCAACTGTGCATCGTTGTCCCCTGTCTAGGGGACAACTTAATTTCCAAAGTGTTATTTGTGAATAATAATTGTCAGAAAATTTTATTTTTTTATATAATAATCTACTAAGTTTATAGAATAAATAAACTATTTAAATATGAAAAGCAGAATTTATTACATTCTTTCCGTACAGATTTTCATAAGCAGCATAGGATATGCACAAAAGCAAATTACCCATCAACAATTATACTGGATTCGATATTATGGACAATATGTATTATCACCCAACTGGACGGCTACTCTTGAAGTAGAAGACAGGCGATACTTCCAACATAATAGGCAACTATACTGGGTATTGCCCAGAATAAATGTGTTATATAATCTTGGATCGGGCTGGCAAGCAGCTGCGGGATTTACTTATTATCTGACAACCAATCCGGCCGATCCGGAAAAATCCGCATCTGTTACAGTACCCGAGCTCAGGCCTCATCAGGAATTAGATTACAGACAAAATATTAGCACATTAACCATTGATCACAGATATCGACTCGAAGAGCGATGGATTCATCATTATGCTGGAAGTAAGCTTACACCTGGCTACAGTTTTAATTTCCGTTTTCGGTACCAATTACAACTCTCCTATCCTATTATCAACAAATCAAAACCTGCAGGCAGATTAACAGCCAAATTAGCGGATGAAATCTTGCTCAATTTCGGTCGTCAGATTGTGTATAATGCATTTGATCAGAATCGTATTTATGCAGGTCTGAATTATGGCATTTCTCCTAATGTCCAGTTGGAACTGGGATATCTGAACTGGTTTCAGCAAAGGAGTTCAGGCAATCAATACTATAATCGAGATAATATCAGACTTACTTTTTATCATCGATTGAAATTCTGAAAAAGATTTATTAACTCAAAAATCTATCATATGTACAAGGCTGTTCCAATCATCGCCACAATGTTTGTATTTTCCATTCTGCAATCAGGATGCCGGCAAAGCCACACTCATCATATTCGCATATCGGGTGCTTTTGCCTTGTATCCACTCGTTGTCAAATGGGCTGAAGAGTATAAAAAAACACATCCAGATATCCAGTTCGATATTTCTGCAGGAGGAGCCGGAAAAGGGCTAACAGACGTACTTACGGGTGCCGTTGATATAGGCATGTTTTCCCGCGAACTTACACCCGAGGAATCTGGAAAAGGAATCTGGAAAGTGGCCATCGCAAAAGATGCTGTGCTGCCAACGATAAATGCCAAAAATCCGTTGTTGCATTATATTCTACAAAAAGGGCTAACAAAAGCACAATTTCAACGCATTTTCCTAAACAGTGGTACTCTTACCTGGCAATCTGTAATGGATACACCCGTTTCAGTTCCGCTTCATGTATATACCCGTTCCGATGCTTCTGGTGCTGCTGAAACGTGGGCAAAATATCTGGGCGTGAAACAAGAAAATCTAAAAGGCACAGGTATTTACGGGGATCCAGGATTAGCAGATGCCGTCTTAAAAGACGTGTATGGCGTTGGGTTCAACAATGCTATCTACATTTATGACCTGACGACCGACAAAAAACGAGAAGGGCTGGAAGTGATTCCCATTGATATAAACAATAATGGCAGAATTGATGCTGATGAAAACTTTTATGATAGTTTTGATCATGTACTTCAGGCTATCTCGGAAGGCAAATATCCATCTCCTCCTGCCAGGCCGCTATATTTCATTACAAAAGGCAAACCTGATAATCGGGATATTCTGGAATTCCTGAAATGGGTACTTACATATGGACAATCATATGTAAAGTCGGCGGGTTATGTGCCATTGCCGGAACAATCGATTCAATCCTCATTGCAGGAATTCAAACAACAGTAACATGAATCGGGAAAAATGGATTGAGATCCTGTCTGAAAAATGGATGCTTTTGGCAACCTTGCTGATGTGCATGCTGCCCCTATCTATGGGGATTGGATTACTGATTGAATCGATGCCCTTGCTTCAGCAATATCGCCTGGGAAGTTTGATACGCAACTCGGCTTGGTCGCCAGCAGAAGGAAAATTCGGAATGATAAGTTTTATAGTAGGCACATTGTGGGTAACAGGATTAAGCTTGTGCATGGCTGCCCCAGTGTCATTACTGGTATCTATTTATGTTACACAATATGCAAAACCCTGGCTGATGCGCACAATTCATATAGTGATGGATATTCTTGCAGGCATTCCTTCTGTAGTATATGGCGTATGGGGCGTGCTGGTGATCGTACCCTGGATAAGCCAGAAACTGGCTCCCACATTTGGCTACAGCTCATCGGGATATTGTATACTTTCTGGAGGATTGGTACTTGCTGTAATGAGCATTCCGTATATTCTTCATTTGCAGATTGAAATCTTCCGAACCATTCCAATTGAACTGAAGGAAGTGTCATTATCGCTGGGAGCCACATACTGGGAAACAATAAAACATGTTTTGCTGAGGCAGGCAAGGAGAGGCATCATAGCATCAGTTGGATTAGGAATATCAAAAGCATTGGGAGAAACCATTGCAGTGCTGATGGTAGTTGGGAATGTGCCTCAAATTCCTGAAAACATATTTCAGGCAGGTTACCCGCTTCCCGCGCTTATAGCCAACAACTATGGTGAAATGATGTCTGTTCCGCACTACCTTTCGGCCTTAATGTTTGCAAGTTTGATTTTATTTCTGATTATTTGTTTATTCAACAGTGTTTCACACTGGATTATTTATAAAATAAATAGAATATGAAATATATCCCACATCTTTTACGATCCAGAAAAAGAAAAATTCTGGAAGAGAATATCATGAAAAGTATTATGGCAATCACCACTTACAGCATTATCCTGGTGTTTATTTATTTAATACTTGTCATTTCCTGGAAAGGAATACCTGCATTATCATGGGAAATGATCAGTGAAATTCCAAGCGGTGGATTTTATTTCGGGAAAGAAGGGGGCATTTTGAATGCCATTATTGGATCAATATATTTATCAGTTGGCGCAACGTTTTTGTCCTTGTTGATATCAATACCAATTGCATTGTACTTGAATATTCATTTGTTGCATCATAATCGTATCAAGGGTGGAATTCGATATTTGCTTGATATTTTGTGGGGCATACCATCCATTCTATATGGAGCTTTTGGATTTATTTTAATGATTGTTTTTCATCTTCAGGCATCATTGCTTGCTGGCATTATTACACTGGCTCTGTTGATAACTCCTATCATTATCCGGGCTTTTGATGAAGCTCTGCAAGGCATTCCTGAAGGGCTGCTCGAAGCATCGTACGCAATGGGACTTACACGTAACCAAATTGCTTTTCATATTTTTGTCCGGCAGGCCATGCCGGGATTGATAACCGCAACGCTAATAGGATTTGGAAGAGCCATTGGTGATGCTGCATCTGTATTGTTTACAACAGGCTATACTGATCATATACCTACCAGTTTGGATGATCCAACAGCTTCTTTGCCATTGGCAATATTTTTTCAATTGAGCTCTCCTATTCCTGAAGTACGCGAAAGAGCTTATGCTGCTGCATTTATATTAACCTTGATTATTCTCGCCATTAGCTTACTCATCAGATTATGCACATCCAGATTATCTAAGTATCAAATTTAAAGGGGTTTATTCATGTACAACAACGATATCATCAGGATTGAAAATTTGCATGTAACAACTGCCACACAGGTTATACTCAAAGATATAAACCTTAAGATTCCAAGAAATCGAATTACGGTAATACTGGGGCCATCGGGGTGCGGGAAAACCACATTACTGAAATGTTTAAACAGATTAACTGATTTGCATCCCCAATTGCAGGTTAGTGGTAAAGTGTGGATTGATGATGAAGATATTTTTCAACCTAATGTGGATGTAATAGCTGTTCGTAAGAAAATGGGGTTGCTTTCCCAAAGGCCTTATCCGCTGCCTATGTCGATTTACCAGAATGTTGCATATGGATTGAAAATGCAGGGTATTGCAGACAAGCATACAATCCGGGAACGTGTTCAACATTACCTGGAAGAAGTAGGGTTGTGGAAAGAAGTGAAAGATCGTCTTCACAGCCCGGCTTCAAAGCTATCTATTGGCCAGCAGCAAAGACTTTGCCTGGCAAGAGGGCTGGCGGTACAACCTGAAATTATTTTAGCTGATGAACCAACTTCCGCACTGGATCCTATTTCCAGCAAAAAGATTGAAGAAAAATTTCTGGAATTAAAATCCGATTACACATTGGTTCTGGTAACGCATATTTTACGCCAAGCAAAAAGGCTTGCGGATCATGTGATTTTTATGTACCTGGGAGAAGTGATTGAACAGGGAACTCCGCAAGAAATTTTTGAACACCCGCAAACAACAATTTTGAGGGAATACCTAAAAAGTGGTCATTAACCCAAAGAACAACAAAACAACTTTAGAATTTAGCTAAGTGACCCTGCAGGGACTCGAACCCTGGGCCCGCTGATTAAGAGTCAGCTGCTCTACCAACTGAGCTACAGAGTCATTGGGGCTGCAAGTTAAGAATTAATTTCGTGGTGTGAACAAGAAATGCTGCTTGCAGGGTGTTCTTATAGTCAGTGAGCCTTCAGATCCACGATCTGCTGCAATCTATTTTTCCATTTTTCGTATATAGCAGCATAGCGCTGTTGATAGGAGTTTTCTGGATGCAGTTCCATGACTTTGTGCATACCCGTAAAACATTCTTGCCATGAGGCATACAAGCCTGCACCTATGCCCGCCGCCCTCGCTGCACCCTGGGCTCCATCTGTTTCATATAGTTCCAGTACGGCTCCGGTTGTATGGGTAAAAATTTCCCGGAATACAGGACTCAAAAACATGTTGGCCATACCTGCCCGGATGACCTGCACAGCCGATCCGGTTTGTTGCAGAATATCATGGCCATATTTCAGGGCGAAAACCACGCCCTCCTGCGCGGCACGGAATACATGTGCACTGCTATGCCTGTTGAGATCCAGCTCCATCAGATGGGCCTGCAACAAACGGTTTTCGAGTACGCGTTCCGCACCATTTCCAAACGGGAAAAAAAGCAATCCATCCGCTCCTGGCTCTATTTGTGCTGCCTGAAGGTTCATATCTTCATAACCCCCATTGTTGAAATATTTGCGAAGCCAGCTATTCAGAATCCCGGCGCCGTTGATGCAAAGCAGCAGCCCATAACGAGGTTGCCCCGGCTGATGGGTAACATGAATAAACGTGTTGATACGCGAACGTTGATCAGCAGCTGCCCGATCTGTAACGCTATAAATAACCGCACTGGTACCTGCCGTAGCCGCAGCCTCGCCCGGATGCAGTACCTTCAGTGAAAAGGCATTATTGGGCTGATCACCCGCCCGATAGCTAACGGGTATGCCCGCCGGTATATGCAATTGTTCAGCTGCCTGCTTTGTTACGCGGCCCTGTTCACCAAAAACAGGCACCAGCGGGGGCAAAAGCTGTTTATCAATTTCATAATAGCGAAGCAGTTGTTCGCTTACCTGTTGAGTGGCATAATCCCACCAGATACCTTCGGAAAGCCCCGTGAGAGTGGTTGCAGGCTCACCTGTGAGCCGCATAGCAATGTAATCACCGGGCAACAGGATATACTGAATTTGCTCGTATATATGAGGTTCATGGAGTTTTACCCAACGCAGTTTAGATGCCGTGAAATTGCCGGGCGAATTAAGCAGGTGCTGCAGGCAAAATGATTCGCCCAGCTGTTCAAAGGCCTGGCGGCCGATATCTACTGCCCGGCTATCGCACCAGATAATAGCCGGTCGTAACACACGCTGGTGGCGATCTACACACACCAGCCCGTGCATCTGATAAGAAATACCAATAGCCCTTACCTCCTGCAGATTTGCCTTTGCCTGCAATTGATGAGTAGCGTTTACAAGCTCCTGCCACCAGCGCTCCGGATCCTGCTCTGCCCAGCCCGGCTGCGGTGCCTGCATGGGCATTTCCGTGGATGGAGAAAAAGCGCTGGCTACGCATCTTCCGGTTTCTGCATCAACCAAAGATGCTTTTACCGATGATGATCCCACGTCAAACCCCAGTAAATATGCCATAGGTTATTTGTTTGCAATTTTATCAACGACTATAGCCTTTAGCCGAAACCAACCATTCAGTCTGGATTTCTGATTTGTTATGAATATCAATAAAAATTTTTTACCGCTGAAAAATAGCAAGATTGTGGAGTTTCAAAAAATTTTATCTCTCCACTCTAACGCTGTAAAGCCGATACATACTCTCTCCAGGCTTCCAGCACGGAGCGAAAATCATCTGGCAAGGGAGCTTCAAAGTACATGCGCTTGCCGGTGACAGGATGGGTAAAGCCCAGCGTCTGGGCATGAAGAGCCTGGCGGGGCATGATTTCAAAGCAATGATTCACAAAATCCTTGTATTGCCTGTATATTGTGCCTTTTACAATTCGGTTGCCACCATAGGTTTCATCATTGAACAATGGATGACCGATGTGTTGCATGTGTACACGAATCTGATGGGTGCGGCCTGTTTCCAGTTGACATTCCACCAAAGTCACATAATAAAATCTTTCCAGCACCCGATAGTGGGTAACAGCCTCCTTCCCATATTCTCCATCGGGATAGGCATCCATCAGCTGGCGGTAACGTTGATGCCTGCCGATATGGGCGCGAATAGTACCGCTATCCTGCGGCAAATCGCCCCACACCAATGCCAGATATTTTCTTTCTGTGGTATGTTCATAAAACTGACGGGCAAGATGTCGGAGAGCCAGATCAGATTTGGCTACCACCAGCAATCCGCTGGTATTTTTATCAATCCGATGCACCAACCCCCATCGGGGAAGCTCTTGCGAAGCCACATGTTGCAAATGATAAGCCAATCCATTGACCAGTGTGCCGGAATAATTGCCATTGCCGGGATGTACGACCAGGCCGGCCGGCTTGTTGATTACCATTACATGCTCATCTTCAAATACAATATTCAGCGGAACGGGTTCAGGGATAATTTCTTCTGTATCGGGCTGTACAAAAAGCCATACTTCAAACCGGTCGCCAGGTTTCACCTTGTAGTTGGCTTTTACAGGACGTGGTTGTTGCTGCCCGTCCGGGTCAAGCCATTTCACCAAACCTGCTTCAATGGCCTGCTGGATGCGATTACGCGAAATACCTGCAATGCGCCGGGTTAAATATTTATCAACCCGAACCGGCTCCTGTCGGCCATCTACCGTGATCAGCAACCGTTCAAATTCATCGCTTTGATACCATTCAGCATCATCTCCGGGAATTTTCACACGCATGCTAATTTTCTGTAAAAATAACCATTCATAATGGCCTATGCATTCATCAAAATTCCGTTGCAGTCCAGCACAATTTTTCTACTTTCGTTTTGTCAACAAAACATGCCTGTTATGAAATATTGCAAACTTTGGTTGATGCTTGGCTTATGCAGCCTTTACTTCGGAATTCATGCATCTTTTGCTCAACCCCTTGCTCATGCCTGGTCGCCCAATAGCCTTGTATGGAACGACGATGAACCCCGTCCCTTACCCGACATCGAGAACTTTGAACGAATCCAATGGGAAAAATCAGGACACTTGTTTACCCAATTGATCACTGCCGATGACGGAAACCAGCAAATTGTAGAATACGATCCTGGTTCCGGTTTTTCATCGCAAGTACTGGTTAATTCCAGCGAGCTGACTCCTCCGGGCAGCCAGCAAGCTTTGCATGTGGAGTCTTACAGTTACGATCGCACGCATCATCTGTTGCTCATCTTCACCCATTCCAAACGCGTTTGGCGTGCGCATACACGAGGCGATTTCTGGATTTATAATCTGCAAACCCACCGGCTTCATCAGTTAGGAAAAGGGCTTCCGCCTTCATCGCTCCAGTTTGCCAAAATTTCGCCCGACGGTAAAATGGCTGCCTACGTGAGTGAACATAATATCTACGTGGAAGACTTAACCACAGGCAAAAGGAAACAACTCACACACGATGGAACAGAAAAAATCATCAACGGCACGTTCGACTGGGCTTATGAAGAAGAGCTTTTTTGCCGCGATGGCTTCCGCTGGAGCCCCGACAGCAAGTCCATTGCCTACTGGCAAATCAACGCCAGCAACGTGCGGGATTATCTGATGCTGAATACAACAGATTCCATTTACTCTTTCACCGTTCCGGTACAATATCCCAAAGTGGGCTACAACCCCTCATCCGCACGCATTGGTGTAGTGGATATCAGCAGCGGGGTTACTTCATGGATCAAAATTCCCGGCGATCCCTATCAGCATTATCTGCCACGAATGGAATGGGCCGGCAATGCAAATGAACTCATGATTCAGCAACTGAACAGACGGCAGGATAGCAGCGTGCTTTACATGGCCAACGTGAAAAATCATACCGTAAAACGCATTTATGCCGAGGGCGATACCACATGGATTGACCTGAATTATTTCTGGCAATATGACCGGCCGGGATGGGACTGGATTGCGAATGATCAGGATTTTCTTTGGACAACGGAAAAAGACGGATGGAAACATGTTTACCGGATGCATCGCGATGGTACGGGTGAACCCCTGCTAACCCGTGGAAATTATGATGTAATTGACATCGTGGGAATCGATGAACAAAACGGATGGTTGTATTTCACTGCATCGCCCGAAAATGCCACCCAGCAATATTTGTATCGGGTGCGACTCGATGGCAGCAGCACCACTCCCGAAAAAATTTCTCCGGCCGATGAAACAGGCACACATCAATATCAGTTTTCACCGGATGGCCTGTTTGCCCTGCATATTTTTTCCAATCACACCACACCACCAATAGCCGAAATGGTTGCATTTCCATCAGGCTCGGTATTGAAAAGTTTGCCTCAATATCCCTTATCAGCCGAACAGGTTCATTTTCTGACACGCAATCCGCAAACCTTTTTCCGCATTACGACTGACGATGGAATTACCATGGATGGCTGGATGATTAAACCCGCAAATTTTGATTCCACCAAAAAATATCCCGTGTTGTTTTACGTATATGGTGAGCCGGCCTCCACAACCGTGCGTGATGTATTTGCACCAAATGCCTGGTATCAGCAGCTTGCCGATGCAGGATATGTGATTATTTCAGTTGATAACCGCGGTACCCCTGCTCCCAAGGGAGCAGCCTGGCGACATGCGATTTACCGCGGTATTGGCGTGCTGAATATCCATGATCAGGCCATGGCAGCCAGAAAAATTTTGGAATGGCCCTGGGTTGATACCAGCCGTATTGCGGTATGGGGCTGGAGTGGCGGCGGATCATCCACCCAAAACTTGATGTTTCAATACCCGGATATCTACAAAACCGGCATGGCCGTAGCAGGCATATCCTATCTGCCCTGTTACGACAACATTTATGAAGAACGCTATATGGGCCTGATGCCCGAAGACAGTGCATATTACGAAGCTGGTTCATCCATCAACCATGTAGAAGGCTTGCGGGGACATCTGCTGATTGTGCATGGCAGCGGCGATGACAATGTGCATTATCAGAATCAGGAACGACTGATCAATGCATTGGTTGCACATGGAAAACAATTTGCCATGATGGAATATCCCAATCGTACACATGGCATCAGCGAAGGCAAGGGCACTACCCAGCATCTGTACACCTTGCTCACTCAATTTCTGGAAACCAACTGTCCGCCGGGAGCCAGGTAAAAGGCTCCCGAGCCCTTTTGGGGCTGGCGAATATTCACCACCAGCGCGTGAAAACAAATCTTATGCTTCTGCGAGCAATTGATCCAATGCCCGATGAATTTTTTCGAAAGGGAAGCTGTTTACCTGTGTTTCCATCATGCGGTTGATATCGTCCAGGCACAGGTTGCCAATGCTTCCTTCATGCGTATGATGCAGTTCACCGCTGTATTGAAAACGGCCTTCTTCAATTTCCTTTGCCACCTGCCGGTATGCATCGCGGAAAGGAATGCCTTGCAACACCCGGCGGTTGACTTCTTCCACGCTGAACAGATACTTGTATTGAGGATCATCCAGAATATTTTTCCTGACCTCCAGATGGCTAAACATCAGGTCACTCATCTGAATGCAATCTTTCAACAACTGAAAAGCAGGGAACAAATGTTCTTTTATCAGCTGCAAATCGCGATGATAGCCTGAAGGCAAATTGGTTGTCATCAGGGTAATTTCATAAGGCAATGCCTGCAGCTGATTGCATCGGGCACGTATCAATTCAAACACATCCGGATTTTTTTTGTGCGGCATGATGGATGATCCGGTTGTAAACTCATCGGGCAAGCGAATGAAATTAAAATGCGGATTCATGTACAGGCACACATCCATAGCCATTCGGCCCAAGGTAGCAGCGATATTGGATAACGCTTGCGCTACGATTTTTTCTGTTTTACCACGGCTCATCTGGGCATACACCACATTGTAATGCAAATCATCGAAACCCAGCAAGGTGGTAGTCATTTTCCTGTTCAGCGGAAATGATGAACCATAGCCTGCTGCAGAGCCCAATGGATTTTTGTTGACTACGTCAAATGCTGCACGCAGTATGCGCATATCATCCACCAGGCTTTCGGCATACGCGCCAAACCATAAGCCAAAAGATGAGGGCATGGCCAGCTGCAGATGCGTATATCCAGGCATCAGATCATTGCGGTGTTGCTCACTCAGTTGCATCAGTTTTTGAAAAAAACGATGCAGTGCTTGCACCAATGATTCAATTTCCGCACGCAGAAACAGTTTGATGTCCACCAGCACCTGATCATTGCGGGATCGGCCACTGTGGATTTTTTTGCCAATATCACCGAGCTTTTGGGTGAGCCAAAGCTCAATCTGTGAATGGACGTCTTCCACGCCCGGTTCCAGTGCAAATCCTTTTTCCGCAATACGTTGATAAATTTCACGCAAAGCCGTGGCCAGTTGCTTTTGTTCTGTTTCGGCCAGCAGGCCAACAGCTGCCAGCATGCGGATATGGGCCAGCGAACCCAGAATATCAAAAGGCGCAAGCAAAGGATCAAACTGCCTGTCACTGGCAGTTGTAAAACGTTCTACGGCTTCATGAACCGGAATATTTTTTTGCCAGAGCTTGTTCATGGGTTCACGAAATTACGGCGGGAAACGCAAAAGCCTATGATGATTTTTGTAAATACAAAAGCCGGGTTTTAACACCCCGGCTTTTGTGGTCGGGGAGACTGGATTCGAACCAGCGACCACACGCCCCCCAGACGTGTACTCTAACCGGGCTGAGCTACTCCCCGAACCTGATCAGGGTTGCAAAGCTAAGCATTAATTTGAAAACATGACGCAGATAACCGGATATCTGTATTTTTACAGCCGTTTACACTATGTTGTTTCCCATGCGTGTATTGCTCTCACAGGTACGGATTGTGGATCCCCAACACCTCACGGTTTCTGCACCCTGCGATATCTTGATTGTCAACGGATATATCGAACGGATAGCCGACCGTATAGATGATGAAACAGCAGAAAAGGTTAGCATTCCCAATGCACATGTATCACCCGGCTGGGTGGATTTGTTTGCTGATTTTGGAGATCCCGGCTTTGAACGGAAAGAAGACCTGACAAGCGGTTGCGCGGCTGCGGCTGCGGGAGGATTTACCGAAGTGTGCCTGGTGCCCAATACAGCTCCTGTGGTGCAATCAAAAGCCGAGCTGGATTATCTGTTGCATAAATCGCGGCACCTGCCGGTTACCATCCGGCCGCTGGGCGCCATTAGCAAAGATCTGGAAGGCAAAGCGCTTGCTGAATTATACGATCTGCATGTCCATGGAGCCGTAGCTTTCAGCGATGGCTGGCAGCCGGTACAATCGGCCGGATTGTTGCTCAAAGCCCTGGAATATGTGCGGGCTTTCGATGGACTAATCATGCAACTACCCGATCATCAATCCTTATCCGCTCACGGGCTTATGCACGAAGGCATCCATTCCGTACGGCTGGGCATGCCCGGCATACCGGCAATCAGCGAACTCATCCAGGTGCAACGCGATACCGAACTGGCCCGCTATGCCGCATCCCGTATTCATTTCACCGGCATATCAACACGCGAAGCCCTGCAGGTTATTGCCCGGGCCAAAGAAGAAGGCTTGCAGGTAAGCTGCTCCGTAACGCCCTATCACCTGGCGCTTACCGATGCCTGCCTGGAAAGCTACGATACCAACCTGAAAGTGATGCCCCCCCTACGATCCCAGGAAGATGTGGATGCCCTGAAACAAGCTATTCAGCAAGGTTTGATCGATGCGTTTGCCACTCACCATCGCCCGCAGGATATGGAAAGCAAACAGGTAGAATTTGAATATGCAGCACCAGGAATAATCGGACTGGAAACTTGTTTTGGTATCATAAACCGGGAATTAGCTGCGGTTGAGCTGACACAAAAAATTGCGATGCTCACTACCAAACCCAGATCCCTGCTGGGTTTGCCGGCCGTAGAAATATCAGTTGGAAAAGAAGCAAATCTCACTATCTTTGATCCAGATAAAGAATGGATTTTTGAAGAAAAACTTATTCGCTCCAAATCACACCATACGCCTTTTATCGGCCAACAGTTAAGAGGGTTTGTTTATGGTATATTGACTAAAAACCAACTTATTTTGCATCATTCCTCACCTCAATAAACCATTCAATTATGGAACAGTCACCTCAAGTACCTGCAACGCCTAAAACACATCTGCAATGGGGCATATTGATCGCCGTGATCATGATAGTATTATTTGTTGTGTATTATGTTTTTGCCGTCCCCCAGCAAGGTTTTGCACGATGGATTCCCACTCTGCTCTTTGTGGTGCTGATTATCCTTGCACAACAAGCTTACGGAAAAGCCATGGCACATCGCGTAACCTATGGTGAATTGTTTGCCAATGGATTTAAAACCACAGCAGTTACAACCAGCCTGTATGTACTGTTTTTGATTTTATTCCTGATTTTTGTGCCCGGGTTTAAAGAACAATCACTGAATATGGCGCGCGAAGCCATGGAGAAAAAAGGCAATATGACTGAAGATCAGATCAATATGGCTATGAGCTTTACTGCTAAATATTTTACGGTATTTATGCTCGCCGGAACTATCTTCGGAACCCTGATTGCTGGAGCTATTGCTTCATTAATAGGTGCAGCCATTGCCCGCAAGGAAGGCAAATCTGCCCCACCTGCAAGTTGACCATGCCATGGATATTTCTGTTGTTATTCCGCTGAAAGATGAAGCTGAATCATTACCTGAACTTTGTGCATGGATTCATCGGGTAATGAAGGAAAACGGATGGAGTTATGAAATGATTCTGGTGGATGATGGATCTACCGATGGATCATGGGAGGTGATTCAGCAACTTTCACATCAATACCCGGACTTGAAAGGCATTCGATTCCAGCGCAATTATGGAAAATCAGCTGCACTGAACGAAGGCTTCCGCTATGCAAGTGGTGAAGTGGTTATTACCATGGACGCTGATCTGCAGGACAGCCCGGATGAGATTCCTGCTCTCTATGAAATGATTACCAAGCAAGGATACGATCTGGTAAGTGGCTGGAAAAAGAAACGACACGATAACTTGTTTACGAAAAACATTCCATCTCGTTTTTTTAACTGGGTAACGCGTCGTATTTCACATATTCCATTGCATGATTTTAATTGTGGATTGAAGGCCTATCGTAAAAAAGTAGTGAAAAGCATTGAAGTGTATGGCGAAATGCATCGGTATATTCCGGTCATCGCCAAATGGGCTGGATTTACCCGAATTGGTGAAAAAGTGGTGACACATCGTCCACGAAAATATGGTCGTTCCAAATTTGGTTGGGAAAGATTTATCAATGGATTTTTGGATTTGCTATCCATCGTATTTGTGGGTCGTTTTGGCAAACGTCCGATGCATTTCTTTGGCACCATGGGCACCATAGCTTTTCTGTTTGGTTTTGCAATTGCCGTGTATTTAACAATTGCAAAATTCATCTTCCTGCAATATCGCATGACCGAACGACCTATTTTTTACCTGGCTTTGCTGGCCATGATTATCGGTTCACAACTTTTTCTTGCGGGCTTTTTGGGTGAGCTGATCACACGCAACGCCCCCGAACGCAATCAATATCTCATTGAAGAAAAATTAAATCTGGAGTAAATGCATCCATCCGGTTGCATGTAATCCATCATTGACCGATAAACAACAGTTATCATGTATCACATCCGCTTACCATACTTTGGTTTGTGGTTCCTGTTAACGACGCTCGTTTGGTGCGGCAAATCCAAAAAGCTGCTTGCTGCAGGTTTTGCACGAGATACATTGATAGATGTACTGCACTATCGTTTTGACATCGAATTACATGATACTTCATCTGAAATAAAGGCTGAAGCCCGCATTCGCTTTGTAGTCCGCCAGTCCCTCCAATCATGCAAACTCGATTTTGATATAGCTGCTACAACCGATTCTATCGGCATGAAGGTGGATGAAGTACGCTATCAACAGCAACGCATTTATTATTCGGCCAGTGATGAACAAATAGAACTGCATTTCCCCAAAATGCTTGCTGCAGGTGATACGATTGAAGTAACAATCCGCTACCATGGCCAACCGGCAGATGGATTGATAATCGGAAAAAACCTGTTTGGTGATCGCACGTATTTTGGTGATAACTGGCCTGCTCGTGCACACGATTGGTTACCCGTTAATGATCATCCTTCCGATAAAGCCACCGTTGATTTTTTCGTGCAGGCGCCCTGTCATGATCAAGTAATTGCCAACGGACAACTGATGGAGCGAACCGATTTGAAGAACGGATATGTGTTGACGCACTGGCAGGAAACGCATCCCATTCCCACCAAAGTGATGGTGATAGGTGTGGCACCTTTTGCTGTAGAATATCTTCATCAGGGAAATGATATTCCCATACAAAGCTGGGTATATCCGGAAAATAAAACAGAAGGATTTACGGATTTTCAAGTAGCACCCGCTATTGTAGCTTATTTTGAATCACTCTTGGGACCTTTCCCTTACGAGAAATTAGCCAATGTACAATCTACGACCCGCTATGGCGGTATGGAAAATGCCAGTTGCATTTTTTATGATGAACATTTGATTACCGGCAAACAACGCATGACGCTTATACTTGCACATGAAATCGGCCATCAATGGTTTGGTGATTGTGTGACGGAAGCCGACTGGCCCCATATCTGGCTCAGCGAAGGCTTTGCAACTTTCATGAGTGAAATGTATGCAGAACATGCTTTCGGAAAAGATAGCCTGCAAAAGATACTTGCACATGATCGCCAGCTGATATTGCATTATGATTCATTGCATCAAACACCGGTTATCAACAATCAATTTCAGCATCCTGAACAGTTGCTGAACCCTGATAGTTATCAGAAGGGAGGCTACGTGCTGCAAATGCTCAGGCAACTGATCGGAGATTCTATTTTCTGGAAAGGCATGCGATTGTACGTTCAACAGTATCGTCACCGCAACGCAAGCACAGAAGATTTTATACAAGTCATGGAACGGGTTTCACATCAATCGTTGCAAACGTTTTTCAAACAATGGTTATATCGCCCTGAAGATCCGGTTATCGGTTGGTATGGAAAGTATGATACATTAAAACATGCCATTGAATTGCACATAAAACAACTGCAACATGGTGAAGCATTTGACTTGCCATTGGAAATTCAGGCGATAGATCGGCATGGCAAATCACATTTGTTTTCTGCTCATCTGGTAGAAAAACAGCAAAGCTTCATCATTCCTTGTTCTTTCCAGCCGATCCGGATTCTGCTTGATCCGATGAATAAAATACTCATGCAGCAAATTGAACAAATGCCAGCTGATATCCAATAAATCAGAAACAACTTTTTGTTCAGCTATTCCAGATTTCCCAGGATGCCTCTGCCTGCCGGATCAGCATTTCATAACCATTTTGAATACGGGCACCTTGTTGCTGTCCCAGTTGCAGAAACTTTGTAAGTGATGGATTGTAAATCAGGTCAAATAAGAGATGATCTTTTCCGATAAAATCATAGGGCAACGGCGGTGCTTCATCCACATGCGGATACATGCCTGCAGGCGTAGTATTCACTATGAGTAAATGTGATGAAATAATATCTGCATTCAATTCATCGTAAGTTAACATGCCCGGTTGTTTGCGACGACTCACCAGCTGATATGATATTCTTTCTTTGCGCAACACGTAGGCCACTGCGCGGGAAGCACCACCTGTACCCAATATGAGGGCATGTTTATGAATAGGTCTAAGCAAAGGTTTTAACGAATGCTGAAAACCAATGGCATCGGTATTGAAACCTATAGTTTCACCTGCCCGCACGCGAATACAGTTAACGGCTCCAATAGCTGCAGCCTGTTCACTCAACCGGTTCAAATAAGGGATGATTTTTTCCTTATACGGAATGGTAACATTAAATCCTTCCCAGTCATCATATTGTTTCAGCAAGTCCGGAAATTCTTCGATGCGCGACAATGGACATTTCACATACAAGTAGTCGCTCCTGCCTTCCTGCTGAAATTTGTTATTGAAATAAATGGGTGAAAAAGAATGATCGAGCGGATAACCGATGATGCCAAAACGATGTGCCATGGTATAATGATCAAGAAGCCGGATTGTTTTTGGGAGGACGTTTGAATCGGGAATAACCATTCAGGTAAAGATGGAAAGTATCGCCACGCAAGCCTACACGCATAGCTTCCAGGGGAATGACTTCAGAAGGCGCCAGATTGCCCAGGTTGGCATTGCATCCCAGAAGCTCCAGGAAATATAGCTGCTGGCTTTTTTGCGGGGCTTCCCAGATGATTTTTTCATCGGGAATCTGGGTCAAAATTTCCTGTACAAGTCCCTGCCGCACTTCACCTGAGCTCCTGTACAAACCCACATTTCCGGATTCACGGGCTTCGGCAATGACGTAAGAAGCTCCGGCATTGAGCTCAGCACGCATCAGCTCAATCCACTTGTAAGGCGGGAAAATATTGGTTTCATCTTTGGAACCCACTTCACTCAATACAGTGCCATATTTGGTAAGTTTTTCGATGTAGCCGCATTTTTCGCTATGTGGAATGGTAATTGACCCATCTGAAACTTCAATGTAATCTATCTCATATTCCTGCAGCAATTGGATATAATCTTCAAACTGGTTGCGAATAATAAAAGCTTCAAACAAGGTGCCCCCAAAATATACGGGTATGCCATATTCTTTATAGACGGCGATTTTTTCTTTCAGGTTAGGAGTAACGAATGAGGTACCAAAGCCCAGTTTTACCAGATCTACATGAGGTGCAGCCACGGAACAGAAATTACGGGCTTCATACACACTCATGCCTTTATCCATGACCATGGTCAGTCCATAGGTACGGGGCTTCTGGGTACGGGTTGGGATCTGGGTGAGGTTAAAATTCATACATTGTCAGGTTTAATGCTGTTGTCGCAAAGATAACAACCTGCTGGCAATGATTGATCAGAGGGTTTTAAATAGCTATGAATCCTTCTTTTTCCGATAGCGGCTGATGAGATCGTTGACCGCTGATCGCTGCAGCACGGCCGGACATAGGTCAATAAGTTTTTTTACCTGCCGGGGAGCAAGCTGCAAGCCTGTTTCCAGCTGAATGAGGGCTTCTTTGTTTTTTCCCATGGCCAGCAGAATGGCGGTACGGTAATAATGGTAAATGGCTTTGGCTCCGGTATGTGTTTCAGCCATATAAGACTGACGATAAGCTTCTTCATAATCTCCAGCCAGATACAGGGCGCGGATGAGCAACTGCCAGGCCTGCACACTCGAAGGCCGCAGATGGGTGGCTTTCACAAAACAACGAATGGCTTCCTCTTCATTGTGAAGCTGTAACATGCACTCACCAAGCGCTTCCCAGCATTTTACCATTTGCGGATTCAGCACAAGAGCCACCTGCAAAGCATCTGCCGCATTCATCCAGTTGCGTTCCTGCATATACGTTAAACCAATCCGTAACTGTAGCTTTTCATCATGTGGACTTAAACGATAGGCTTTGCGATAATAATGCCTGGCCTGGGCATATTTTTTCAGCTTTTCATAACACAACCCAATGGCTTCATAAATCACATCCTCCGGATTGGCTACCTGCAGCTGCTGTTGCAACACGTCAATGGCCGCATCGTATTTCCTCAGCTTCATGTAAGCATCGGCCATATTGCGATAGGCATAATCAAATTTTTCATCTATCGCCAAGGCATAGGCATAGGCATCAATGGCTTTTTCATATAGCTTCAACCCCTGATAAGCTGCACCCAGATTAAACCACGCCAGCTCATTGTAAGGATTCTCATCAATAATCCATTGATGCAGTTTGATGCTTTCCTCATATCTCCCGCTGAATTCCGTCCAGAAACAAATCTTATGCAGTGCTTCTTCGTGATTGGGATCAATCTTTAGTATCCTGACCAAACAATCAAAAACCTGATTGAACTGATCCCAATCGTCATAAACATCGGCCAGTTCCAGCAATAATTCCATTTGCTCCTCCCCATCGAAATGCTCAATACGGTTTTCCAGCATGGCCACAGCTTTATCATACTCGCCAAGGGCAAGATATGCTTCTGTTTTTAGCAAATACAAATGAATCTGGCTTTGATCATAAATTTCTGCCTGCTCCAATACTTGCAATGCCTGCCGGTAATGTTTGGTAGCAATAAGCAAATCTGCTTTCTTCAACATGAGGGTTGAAGAATAAGGAAAACGTTCAATGCCTAAATCAGCAGCCTGAATGGCCTGCTTAAGATCGTCCCGGTCATCAAAATAGTCAATAATCTGTTCGAAATCTTCTTCATCTAAAAATGCATGTGACTGGCCTTTCCTCAACCGATCAAACTGATGAAGGATTTCTTTTAATTCCTCTGATTCTCCAAAAAAATCATCTTTAGGTGTCATCATCGTTCAGTAAATATATACATCCTCGGCTGGATTGTCAATCCAACCAAAAATTTTTCTATCTCATGTAATCCAGGAAATTGCTGATGAACATTCCAGAGCCTCATCCTGGCACCTGAATGTTCACATAGAATAGCAGTTTGTATGGCAGATAAAATCATTTATGTTACAGCAAAGATAAGCAGAAAAACTTTGCCTGCAACGTCCTGACAGAGTTTTGACAACAACATACAAAGAACTGATTTCGATAAACCTTTATATTTGTTTTTTATTCCATTCAAGCCATGATTGCATCATCCGAATTAATCCTTAATGAGCGCGGAGCCGTATATCATCTGGATCTCAGGCCAGAAGAGATTGCACATACTATCATCACCGTGGGCGATCCGGGCCGAGTACCGGTAGTTTCCCGTCATTTTGATCGGATAGAAGTTCAGCGCAGCCATCGCGAATTTGTAACCCATACCGGAACCATTGGAAACAAGCGACTGACGGTGATTTCATCAGGAATTGGAACGGATAACATTGACATCGTGCTGAATGAACTGGATGCGCTGGTGAACATTGATTTAAAACAACGCATTCCCAAGCCCACTCACACTTCTCTTCAGCTGTTCAGGTTGGGCACCTGCGGTGGCCTGCAGGCCGATGTGCCCACCGATGCACTGGTGATCTCCACCCATGGATTAGGACTCGATAACCTCATGCATTATTATGCCGCGGACTATTCTGACGAAGAACAGGAGCTAATTCGGGCATTCATATCGCACGCAGGTTGGGATCAGACACCCTTGAAGCCCTATCTGGTGGCCGCTGATCCCGATCTACTGAAAAGCTTTACTTCAGAGCCTCATCAGCTCTCACCTTACTACGGCATCACCGCCAGTTGCCCGGGCTTTTACGGGCCCCAAGGCCGGCAGCTAAGAGCTCCGCTGGCCTATCCCCAACTGGTTGATCAACTTTCCAGCTTTCGCTTTCAACATCATCGCATCACCAACTTCGAGATGGAAACCTCGGCTCTGTATGGACTGGCACGATTGTTAGGTCATCGTTGCCTGTCCATTAGCACCATTGTAGCCAACCGGGCAGCCGGTACCTTTAGTTCGGATTCGCAAAAAGCAATTGAACGGATGATTACCCGATTTCTGGATTGCTGGCTAAGCAGGGAATCATAATCTGCGAAAAGGTGCAGACATATCGGGAAAAGCCTGGCTGATGCATGTCGGCGACATGGTTTCATAACCAACAAAAAGCTTGTTAAATTTGTATTTTATGCAAATCTCATTCTGGAAATACGAAGGTGCTGGCAACGATTTTATTCTGGTTGATAATCGCCAGGGCGAAATTCAGCTTCACACCGAACAAATCCAATGGTTGTGCGATCGGCATTTCGGCATAGGTGCTGATGGATTTATCCTGTTGCTCAGCGCCGAAGGATATGACTTTGCCATGCAATATTTTAATTCTGATGGGCGGGAGAGCACCATGTGCGGCAATGGTGGCCGCTGCCTGGCCGATTTTGCTGCCCGGCTCGGACTCTGGAAAGATCGTTGCAGCTTTCTTGCCATCGATGGGCCCCACGAGGCGTATCGCATGGAAAACGGATGGATTGCCCTGCACATGAAAGATGTAGCATCTATCGAACGAAGTTATGACACAGCTGTTTTGAATACAGGTTCTCCCCATCTGGTCAAATATACCGATCACCTGGATCAGGTTGATGTAAAGACAGAAGGGCGTAAAATTCGCTACAGCGAGCGGTTTGCCAGCGAAGGTATCAATGTCAATTTTATTGAATATGGCCAGGATGCGCTGCTGATCCGTACCTACGAGCGTGGTGTGGAAGATGAAACCCTGGCCTGTGGCACTGGCATTACTGCTGCAGCCCTGCTGGCAGCCGGTCATGAAGCACGCTCTTACCGCATTCCCGTACAAGCCCGTGGCGGCCGGCTGGAAGTGCGTTTTAAAAAAATTGATGATCAGCACTTTACCGATATCTGGCTGTGTGGCCCGGCCACTCCCGTATTTACGGGTTCCATTGATCTCACATCCACAGCTTTTCAGGAATTCCTGCAAACCCTTTAATTAACAGATCCCATGAGCTTTTTGAACGTGCGGATTTACGGTGTACTGGTGAATGAACAACAACAGGTGCTGGTGAGCGATGAATTTATCCGCGGAAATTATTTCACCAAATTCCCTGGCGGTGGATTGGAGTTTGGTGAAGGTACGCTCGATTGCCTGCGCCGGGAATGGCAGGAAGAGCTCCAGCAGGAAATCGAAATCGTTAGGCATCTTTATACAACCGATTTCTTCCAGATTTCTGCATTCGACAATCATTCACAAATCCTGTCCATCTATTATGTGGTCAGGGCAAAATCACCTTTTGTGGCAAAGACCATTGAAAAGCCTTTCGACTTCCCCATTCCAGAAGGAGCCAACGATGTGACGGCTCCCCGCTGGATCCCCTGGAACGCATTTTCAGAGGATAGCGTAAGCCTGCCCATTGATAAAATAGTGGCCAGAAAAATAAAACGCAAAGGCATTGAATGGCTCTATACACCAGAAGATTGAAACCTGATCGGACCCGCATCAGATTGCTACTTTACATTGGCTGCAGCAAATAATAAGCACAGGTGCTCACAAAATCCCGCAAATAGGGAATAGACCGAATCACAGGCAATTGTCGGACAGGTTTTATACCAAACTTAAACTCATAAATTGGATTGATTAAATACAACTGTTTGCGTACGATGCGATAGCCTTGTTTTTTGATAATACTTTCCAGGCGTTCAATGGAAATCCCTGTGGATTTAACCTGCAGCAGTTCTTGAATCGTACTTTCCCGTTCGCCGCACCAGCGCAATACGTTGGGATACAGTTTCCCGGGAAGCAAATGCAGGTATGGAAACAAACTCAGCCATTTGTGTTCGCAAATTTGCTGATGGCCACCATGAGGCATATACCAGGGAGGAAAGCCTATGAACAGCAGTCCCTGGGGACGAAGAAACTGTTTTAACTGGCCTAACAGGCGTTCCTGATCAGGAATATGTTCTATCACATCCTTGAGCAATATCAGATCAAAGCCACTATCACTGATGTTTTCAGGTTGAATATGATAAATATCCGCACAATGCAGACTCAACTGTCCGGCATCCAGATAGGGTTTCAGAAAGCTTTTTGCCAGCTGCAACCGATATTCCACCAGTTCCACGCCTACTGCCCGGCAACCGCGCTGCAAAAAGGGCTTTAGTACGCCTCCTTCTCCACAACCTATTTCCAGCACATGCTGGTTTGTTGCCGGTTCAAAATCTGGCTGCAAAAAGGGCAACACATATTTTTCTGCATTCAGCACCTGCTGCTCAAAACGCAGATTTTCATCCCTGTGATGTGCAAATGCCATAATTATCCGAAACCGCTAAGATACTGATTCCGGGATAGTCTATTTTTGCTGAAAACAATTTTGATGGAAGAGCGTTTGGTTTCGCATCCACAGGATTTTGCAGCCGGAGCTCTGCTGCTGGTCGACAAACCGCTGGGATGGACTTCATTTGACGTGGTGAATAAGTTGAAAAAACTCCTGCATACCAAGGTCGGCCATAGTGGTACGCTCGATCCGCTGGCTACAGGCCTGCTGATTTGCTGCACTGGTAAGAAAACCCGCGAGCTTGCTTCTTTGCAAAAACTTCCTAAAACTTATGCCGGCATTTTCCGGCTGGGTGCCATTACCCCGAGCGACGACCTGGAAACCGAACCCGAAGATCACAGACCCTACGAATTTATCCATGATGCGCTGTTGCATCAGATCGCCGGTGAATTTCTGGGTATTCAAAAACAAGTCCCTCCCTTATATTCAGCTGTGAAGAAACAAGGTATGCCGCTTTACCGCTATGCCCGGCAGGGAGTGCAAGTTGACATTGAGCCCCGTACCATCCAGATTATGCGCTTTGATATTGTGTCTGTTTCCCTGCCTTTCGTGCAGGTGGAAGTCCAGTGCAGCAGCGGCACTTACATTCGTGCCCTGGCAAGGGATTTTGGAAACAGGCTTGGCTGCGGCGCCTATTTGTTTGCCCTGCGCAGGCTGGCTATTGGCCCTTATCGGGTCGAACAGGCTCGCACGATTCAGGAATGGGAAACATATATCAAGCCACTGAAAGATCAGCTGCCCGAAGCTTCTTCTTCCTGAAACAACTGCAAAAAGGTTTGGTAATGATGATTTGAAAACAGCACAAAATACACTTCTTCAATCTTGTCGTGGGTTTGCAACCATTCCTTTACCGTCCGGATGGCTATTCTGCTGGCTTCTTCAAACGGATAACCGTAGGCACCCGTGCTGATAGCCGGAAAGGCAATCTGCTTCAAACCATGATCAGCAGCCAATTGCAGGCTGTGCCGATAGCAGGAAGCCAGTAACTCCGCTTCCCCATGTTTCCCACCCCGCCACACCGGCCCCACAGCATGGATCACATACCGGGCAGGTAACCGAAAACCAGGCGTGATGCGAGCCTCACCCGTAGGACATCCTCCTATTTTCCTGCAGGCTTCCAGCAGTTCGGGACCCGCTGCCCGATGAATGGCACCATCCACCCCACCACCACCTAACAAACTGCTGTTGGCCGCATTCACAATCGCATCGACCTGCAAGCGGGTGATATCGCCTTGAACGACATGTATCTTAGCCATATGCCTCAGGTATTTTAAAGCTTCTTCCCTGACCCCAAAGTCCAAGCCACACAGTAGGAACGCTGGATTTGATATCTGACTATCAATTCCACCTGCAAAGGTACCAATCGAGCCATCATTTCACCGGGAGGACCCACATGAAACGGCAGCAGCCTGATATCACGCCTGAAATCGATGCCTCCCAGTCCGTACCATTTGTACACGGCTTCCTTGGCCGCCCAGCATATCGTTAGCTGCAGCAACCGCCGACGTTTTTCCAGCCAGCTTAGTTCTTCCGGAGAAAGAAATTTGGGTGCAATGCGCTCCACCACCGGATTTTTATGTTCAATATCTACCCCAACAGGCACGCGATCACTGATCAGGGCTGCTACATAATCCCGGCTATGGGCAATGGAAAAAAAATATTGATGCCCCGGAACTACCGGCTTCCGCGAAGGTAAAATGGCAATCTGCTCCAGAGGGAAAGATGGGCATAGCCGGGTAAGCAAATAACGCCCGGCAATATGCTGCAGGCGTTTGTGGGGATGGGTAATCTCTCGGCTTAGCGATACATGTGGAAGAAAAAATTGCTCATCCTCGGTGATATGCCAGATACCCAAGCGTGCATGCCCTTCCAGCCGAATGTTTTCAATCAGCGGCATAACAATCCCACAATTATAATATTTTTGCGAGATATCCTGTTGATAGCGGAAATACATCCCAAACGTATATGATTCTTTCCGACAAACGCATTCTGGAAGAAATTGAAAAAGGCAACATTGTTATCGAGCCTTTTCATCGGGAATATCTGGGCAGCAATTCCTATGATGTACATCTGGGCAAATACCTGGCCGTGTATCGGGATCATGAACTGGATGCAAAAAAACACAATCAGATTGAGGAAATTGAAATACCTGAGGAAGGTTATGTATTGCAACCGGGCATTCTGTACCTCGGCGTAACCCAGGAATACACGGAAACACATGCATTCGTGCCTTTTCTGGAAGGGAAATCATCCACCGGCAGGCTGGGCATTCATATCCATGCAACAGCAGGTAAAGGCGATGTGGGATTTTGTAACACCTGGACGCTGGAAATATCTGTTGTACAACCTGTGCGTGTTTATGCAGGCATGCCCATCGGTCAGCTCATCTATTTCCCGGTTGATGGAGAAGTGATCAATACTTACAACCGCAAACCCGATGCAAAGTATAACCAACGCACCTATAAGCCCGTGGAAAGCATGATGTGGAAAAATAAATTCTAAACTTAAGACCCCGGCCAGTCTTGATTTTTCTGATTGACAGGACGCATTGAGCGGCTCTTCCCTTCATCATGCATACAAGCAAAAGCAACCATCAACCGATATTTTAAAAGCTGGACACCTGCGCCCGCAAAGGCTTTCGGGAAACAGGCTCTTATAGCTTTTGCAAAAGAAAATATGTTCTTAAAAAACACAAGGCCACTTTTTGTATGGAAGTGGCCTTGTATAGAAAAACACCTTACAGGTGAGCCTGAATTTTCTTTTCAAGCACCGACCGGGGTACAGCTCCGATTTGCCGATCAACTACTTTTCCGTTTTTGATAAACAGAATAGCCGGGATGCTGGTGATATTATATTCCAACGATAGCTGGGGATTATGATCCACATTTACTTTGCCGATTTTTACCTTTCCTTCATAATCACGCGCCAGCTCTTCAATGATAGGACTAATTGCCCGGCAAGGTCCACACCATTCTGCCCAGAAATCAATGACATGGAGCTGATCGGACTGCAGCACTTCTTCTTTGAAATTGGCATCTGTGAGTTCTAAAGCCATAATTCTATGTTTTTAAGATTGTGCAATTTACGAATTTCTGCCGTCCTTATCCGTTCTGAATTGTGACCTGAACGTCAATTTTTGCCTGTTCCAGAAACTGAATCAATTCATCATTCATCTCCACAAGCCTGTTGGCATGCAGTTTTACTTTCATTGTATGCAATTTGTCATCAATCTGTATAAGCAAAGGTGTCTTTCCCGGATAGGTACGCACATGGCGACTGAAAAATTCAATCATCTGCTCATTAATCTCTGCAGGTGTGAGATAAAGCGTAAGGCTTTTGGTGAGTTTGTGTTTGATTTCATCCAGCAAGCAGATCTGCTGTACAAAAAATTCATAATTGCCATTGTAACGCGATTTCACTACTCCCTGGATATACACGCAAAGTCCGGGTTCAAGAAAGGCTTTGAATTTCAGGTAATCATCGCCCAATAAAACGATTTCCGTTTTGGCTGTATAATCTTCCAGTACCAAAGAACCAAATTTATTTCCTTTCTTACTCGTTCGGTGTGCTGCTTCCGCAATAAAGCCAGCTATCCGGAAATTTGTTTCCCTGCCGTTTCCATTGGGTTGCTCGTTGAGTTGTTGTATAAACTGGTTTAATTCTTCTAGTGGGGTGATGGGATAATGCCTGAGTTCAAAACGATAATGATCGAGCGGATGACCTGAAATATAAATCCCGATTACTTCCTTTTCTTTTCCCAGCTGTTCAATCAACGACCAGGGCTGGCAATCCGGCAGTTGCGGAGCGGTTGATTCCACGATTACCTGTTCACCAAACAAGGATGCGGATTGCTGAATGGTAGTTACCTGTTGCTGGGATGCATAGCGGATAATTTTTTCCAGGCCGGTGGTTTGGTCTCGATCAGATTTGTAGAAATACTGTGCCCGGTGCACATCTTTAAAACAATCGAAGGCGCCAGACATAGCCAGGCATTCCAGTGCCTTGCGGTTTACGTGCCGCGTACCAACTCGCCTGACCAGATCAAACACTGAATGAAAAGGACCATGAGCGTGCCGCTCCTGCAAAATCGCTTCTACCACAGCCTCCCCCACCCCTTTGATGCCGGCCAGCCCAAAGCGGATTTCTCCGTTTGTATTCACGGCAAAGCCTTTATCGGATTCATTGATATCGGGACCCAGCACCTTTAATCCCATCCGTTTGCATTCTTCCATGAAAAAGGTAATCTTCTCGATGCTGCTGGCATGATTCAGCACGGCTGCCATATATTCAGCCGGATAATGGGCTTTCAGATAAGCCGTCTGAAAGGCTACAAAAGCATAACAGGTGGCATGTGATTTATTGAAAGCATAAGATGCGAATGCTTCCCAGTCGCTCCAGATTTTTTCACAAATTTTGAGATCATGGCCGTTGCGCTGACAACCTTCTATAAATTTGGTTTTCATTTTGTCGAGCACGGCCTTTTGTTTCTTACCCATGGCCTTGCGCAACGTGTCGGCATCACCTTTGGAAAAGCCGGCCAGCTTCTGGGAAAGCAACATCACCTGTTCCTGATACACCGTAATGCCATAAGTCTCTTTTAGATATTCTTCCATTTCAGGAAGATCGTAGGTAACCGGTTCCAATCCCAGCTTGCGGCGAATGAAATCCGGGATATATTCCAGCGGACCTGGCCGATACAGGGCATTCATGGCTATTAAATCGTCAAACTTATCCGGCTTCAGTTCCCTGAGATATTTCTGCATGCCCGGGCTTTCAAACTGAAAAGTGCCGTTGGTTTCGCCACGTTGATACAATTCATAGGTTTTGGGATCATCCAGTGGGATCTGATCAATATCAATATCCTGATTATGATTTTTCTTGATCATTTCCAGCGCTTGTTTAATGATGCTCAGGGTTTTCAATCCCAGAAAATCCATTTTAATTACGCCGGCATTTTCAATGATACTTCCTTCATATTGGGTAATAAGCAAATCCGTTTCTTTGGAAGTGCAAACCGGTATCAACTCCGTCAGATCAGTAGGAGCGATGATGATGCCAGCCGCATGGATGCCCGTGTTGCGTACCGAGCCTTCCAGGATGGCTGCTTCTTTAAGCACGGATGCTCGCAAGTCGTTGCCTGCAGCTATTTCGCGCAGTTGTTTTACTGCTTCTATTTCCTGAGGCCGCAGCCCTTCTTTCTCCATCAATCCACCGGCTCCTTCCAGTGGGGCCTGCAGCAAGCGCTTGAGGCTGATGCCCGGCCGCTCGGGCACCAACCGAGCCAATGCATTGGCTTCGGGCAACGGCAAATCCAGTACCCGAGCTACATCTTTAATACTCATCCGCGCGGCCATCGTACCATACGTAATGATCTGCGCAACCTGGTTGCGACCGTATTTTTTCACTACATAATCAATTACTTTTTGCCGGCCTTCATCATCAAAGTCGGTATCGATATCAGGCATGCTCTTGCGATCGGGATTCAGGAATCGCTCAAACAGCAAATTGTATTTGATGGGATCAATATTGGTAATACCTATACAGTAAGCCACCACAGAGCCTGCTGCAGATCCGCGCCCCGGACCCACAAACACGCCCAGGTCACGCGCAGCTTTAATAAAATCTGCCACAATCAGAAAATAACCAGCAAAGCCCATCTTCTCAATCGTCTCCAGCTCAAAGTTGATGCGCTGTTCAATTTCAGGCGTAACCTCTGCATATCGTTTTCTTGCGCCTTCATAAGTGAGATGACGAAGATATTGATCCTGCGACAGGAAGCCCTGCGGAAGCGGGAAATGAGGCAATAAGATTTGTCGTTTTAAATCCAGCAACTCAACTTTATCTACGATCTCATTGGTATTATCAATGGCTTCCGGCACATCGGCAAAAAGCCGATTCATTTCTTCAGTCGTCTTCAGATAAAATTGATCATTGTAAAATGCAAAACGCTTGTTGCGAACCACTACATCATCATCGGTAAATTCCTTGATGGCTGGTGTGCTTTTCTTTTCTCCGGTGTTGATGCACAGCAAAATATCATGTGCATTGTAATCGTCCTGATCCACATAATGCGCATCGTTGGTGGCTATGGTTTTTACCTGATATTTTTTCGCCCATTTCAGCAGTACTGCATTCACGCGATCCTGCTCCGGAATACCATGACGCTGCAGTTCAATGTAATAATCATCACCAAAAATATTCAGCCACCAGCGAAATTCCTGTTCTGCTTCCTCTTCTCCTTTCTTCACAATAGCCCGAGGCACAGAAGCTGCCAGACAACAAGTGGTTGCAATCAATCCTTCGTGATATTGTTCTATCAATGATTTATCAATACGTGGATATTTCCCGTACAAACCTTCAATGTAGCCCAGTGAACATAATTTCACCAGATTGCGATAGCCTTGTTCGTTTTTTGCCAATAACACCTGATGAAAACGCTGATCTCTTTCTTCCCGGGTGAATTGACGCTTAAAGCGATTTTCCACAACATAAAACTCACAGCCCACGATAGGTTTAACTTTAAGCCTCTGATCCTGCGGATCATCGGGATGCAGTTTATGTTGATAGGCTTCTGCCACAAACTGAAACACACCAAACATATTACCGTGATCGGTGATAGCCAGTGCCGGCATCTGATCAGCAATCGCTTTCTGGTAAAGCTGGGGAATAGCCGATGCGCCGTCGAGCAATGAATATTGGGTATGTACATGCAAATGTGAAAACCGGGGCATGGCTGAAATACTTTATTTGTGTGAAGAAATACGGATTCTATTTTGCAAAAATCCTATTTCATCCGCAATAATCAAAAACCCAAACACGTTTATGTTTTGACCTGAAATTCAATGATTCACAAATCAATGTTGTTTATATTTGTGTCGTAAACCGTTTCAGAGAATAAAATGAGCTGCATAAAACATTTACATGTGCTTTATCTGGCTGCCATGGCCTGTTTTGTGATGAGCTGTTCTTCTACGCATTATGCTGCAAAACATACACCTATCCGCAAACAGAGCTCATCCACGGCCTCCTTGCAATTTATTGATGATATCCATGTGTATCCGGAGCAAAGCCGTTCAACAGCCTCTTCAGCTTCGCATCAGGTGGGCGAATATGGTATGCAAAGCTATTCATCTTCTGTTACAACAGCCGGATTACAAGAAAAATTTGCACGAATCCTGCATGTGACACCTGCCATGATTAGCAACATTGCGCTTTATCGGTTCATTGACACTTGGCTGGGTACACCCTACAAATATGGCGGTGATGATGAGCAGGGCATCGATTGTTCAGCGTTCGTGCAAAGGCTTTATGATGAGGTCTATCATATTCACCTTGATCGAACGGCTCTCGGCCTTTATCGCATCATGGATTTAATCCGGAATCAGGCTGATCTGCGCGAAGGGGATCTGGTGTTTTTTCATACCGGACATGGCAAACACATTAATCATGTGGGTGTGTATCTGCAAAACCGGTATTTCGTACAGGCTTCCACCAGCAATGGTGTGATCATCAGCAATCTCGATGAACCTTACTGGAAACAACATTATGCTGCAGGTGGCCGAATCAAAGAAACCAATGCACAGGATATGGCCGGAAGATAAAAGCTGGTTAATATCTTCTGCCTGAAAACAAATAACGCAGGACGATCAGCAGATGATGAAAAAAATTGGGTAATACACCATAATGTTTCTGCAAAATCAGATATCGTTCTTTCCAGGCTTTGCGCTGGCGTTGCTTGGATAAGCCACCTGTACGAAAACAGCTGATGACGATACGGGTATGACAAACCGTCTGACATCGCTTTAAGCAAACAATCATCCAATCAATATCTGCACACACATGATACCTGATATCAAAATATGGCGCCAGTTCACGACGCACAATAAAGGACTGGTGCGACACCGTCATGCCATATTTTAAACTTTTCCAGTTAAGCTTCTCCGGCAGCCGGTGAGGTGTAACAGCTGAACGCAAACCTACCGGATTGCCCATGACATCTACAAACATGGTTTCGCCATAATAGGCATCTGCCTGGCTGCAAAATGTAAAGACTTGTTCAATCGTGTTGTTTGCATACAAATAATCATCTGCATTCAGAAACATTACATAATCGCCCGTAGCGAGCCGCAGGCCTTTGTTCATGGCATCATACAAACCTTTGTCTGTTTCAGAAATCCATCTGGAAATCCGATCAGCATATTTGTGAATAATAGAAATAGTTTCATCGGTTGAGCCGCCATCCACAATAATGTATTCAATATGGGGATAAGTTTGTGTGATTACACTTTGAATGGTGCGTTCAATAGATTTACCGGCCTGATAACATACTGTAATGATGGATAATTTAGGTAAATGCGCATTTTCCATATGCCGGAAGATGAAAAGATTTTGGTAAAGATAGTCTGATTCACGTAACCTACCCTTGTGTTCAAAAGCAAAACAAAAATCAATCACACAGAAACAGTACCGATAAGAAAATGTACCGGTGTGGTTGAATGAATTTCATGCAGAAAACGAAGCATGCCTTTTCGCTTTTCATCCGTAAGGGAATAGCTGATGTGCTGCGTGAAATAGGTTTTTACATCAAAATCAGGAAATGAATGTGCAGCTATCACTGCATCCAGATGGCCAGGTTGCAGGCCCAGAGAGGTGGCCTCATCAAATGCCCGAATGAATGCTTCGGGAAGAGGCTTGTTGGCAACCCAGGCTGCAAATACAAAGGGCAGACCGGAATATTCAATCCAGACCTGAGCCAGATCGTATATGTAGGCATGACGATGCCGCAGTTTCAATGCCCGATCGCCTATCACAACGGCAGCCGTTTGGCCCTGAATCTGGTCTTCAAAGCCCGGCTCTGCTGGAATCAACGCAGGATTCAAATGCCAGTATCGCTCCAGCAACAGCCTTGCAAGCCTCACCGAACTTCGGCTTTGATAATCCAAATAAAGCTGCCTGACTTCCGTAATCGGTACATCTGAAAAAATGCATACAGAGGCCACCGGCCCTTCTGCACCTATGCAATAGTTGGAAATCACATAAGCATTGGGTAATTCTGGAATAATGGCCACAGGAATGAGGCCTATATCAATTTCATCGTGAATCAATTGTTGTGCAATTCGGGCAGGATAATCTTCGATGAGCACCATTTGCTTGCGTACGGGATGAGAACGAAATCCATACACCAGCGGACGTGTATTCAAATAACTCACTCCGGCCACACGCCAAATATGGTTGCCATCTTCGGCCCTATCGATCTGTGTTTTTGATTGCTCCATAGCTAAACATTCATTCCGCGCCTGCAAATTTAGCCAACTGCGCCTTACCCGGCCTGTTCTTTTCCGGGTATATGCTTTTTGACGGAAAACTGATAAATAACTTCAAGATGATAGTGCTGTGAATTGTTTTACCGGATGCATGTGCTGAACCTCATGCATTGCATGAACCCGTTTATGTGGATAGGTATCGCCATAGGCTCAGGTTTCGCATAGCATATGCCACGCAATAGCATTGTCTGTGCAGGGCTGTTTACGTTTTTCAATTTCCAGTCGCAAATTAATAGGGCGGATGAGCTTGCTTAATAAGCTGGGTCGAAGCATATCCTACAAATGAAAGGAAAATTAGGGGATTTACAGAAATATTTGATGAATCGCGCGTAATTTTGGCCGCCATGGAGGAAATGCTTTCACCGCTTACGGCCATCTCACCCATCGACGGCCGATATTACCGGGAAGTTCGCATCCTGGGTGAATATTTTTCAGAATACGCCTTGATACGCTACCGGGTTCAGGTAGAAGTACTGTATTTTCTGGCTCTGGCCGATGCGGGCATATTCGATCTTCCGGAAACGGCCAGGCCTGCTTTATTAGCCTTGTTTGAACAGTTTGGTGAAGCCGATGCCCAAGAGGTGAAACTCATCGAACAAACCACCCGGCACGATGTAAAAGCCGTAGAATATTTTGTCAAACAACGACTTGACAGGCTGGGGCTCTCGGCCTACCGCGAATGGGTACATTTTGCCCTGACCTCACAGGATATCAACAATACGGCTATACCGTTGCTCTGGAAAAAAGCTATCGAAGAGCAATACTGGCCTGCCTTGCATGAGCTGGTGGATGCACTGGAACAACGAGCCGAACAGTGGGCCGATGTACCGATGCTGGCCCGTACACACGGACAGCCCGCATCGCCCACCCGCCTGGGTAAGGAAATTCGGGTTTTCATCGAACGATTGCGCGGACAGATGCATTTACTGCAGGCCATTCCCTTCACGGCCAAATTCGGCGGCGCCACCGGCAATTTCAACGCTCATCATGTGGCTTTTCCCGATATCAACTGGGAAGACTTCGCCGATCGCTTCGTGGACGACACCCTGGGGCTGACCCGCATCCGCTATACCACCCAAATCGAGCCTTACGACCACCTGGCAGCCCAATGCGACGCCCTGCGCCGCATCAACAACATCCTGGTTGATTTTTGTCGCGACATCTGGCTCTACATCGCGTTCGATTATTTCCATCAACAGGTAAACGCCGGAGAAGTGGGCTCTTCCGCTATGCCCCACAAAGTGAATCCTATTGACTTTGAAAATGCCGAAGGCAACCTGGGCTGGGCCAATGCCGGCTGGGATCATCTGGCCAACAAGCTGCCCATCTCCCGCCTGCAGCGCGACCTGACCGACTCTACCGTGTTGCGCAACTTAGGCGTGCCCTTCGCACATACCCTGCTGGCCTTTTCTTCCTTACAAAAAGGATGGGCCCGCCTGCAACTGCATGCCGAAAAAATCCACGAGGATCTGGAAAATAACTGGGTAGTGGTGGCCGAAGCCATCCAGACGCTGCTGCGCAAGGCCGGATATCCGGAACCCTATGAACAGCTCAAAGCTCTCACGCGCGGACAAAAGCTCAATCAACAAGCCATCCATCAATTCATTGATCAGCTGCAGATTCCCGCATCATTGAAAAACCAGATGAAACAAATCACACCCTGGAATTACGTGGGTATCATAAAATGAACATGCTTCACTGCAAAGCATCGGGAATATGATGTACATGCGGCTGTTGCCTGGCATCGAATACAATGGCAATCACATCAAAACGCACTTCCCCTTCAAACGGATTTTCTTCAAGATAATGCTGGGCCGCCGTTAATAAATCGGCCTCCTTTTTCGCATGGATGGCGTATTCCGGCCATCCGCCCCGATATCCCCTGCGGGTTTTAACTTCCACAAATACCAGCAATTTATCTTTGCGGGCAATGATATCAATTTCCCGATGCTCATCCCGCCAATTTTGATGCAAAATTTCAAAACCCAGCTTTTCCAGGTATTGCCGGGCCAGCATTTCCCCTTCTTTGCCGGTTTGATGATGTACAGCCAAAGGAATCGTTTAATAAATTTCAGGCTATCGCAATAATAACTTTATTTTTGAACGCATCTGTTAGATCATGAATAAAAAGTTATACCTGTTAACCGGAAAAATCCAGCATTACGACTGGGGTGGATATGAATTCATTCCAAGGCTGCTGCAGATTGAAAATCCCCAGCATAAGCCCTATGCGGAATACTGGCTGGGGGCTCACCCCGCAGCTTCAGCCGAAATACTGGATCAGGATAAACAGTATTCACTTCATGCATACATCCAAAAATATCCCTTTGATACGCTTGGACCAACCGTGTATGAGACATTTGGACAGTTGCCTTATTTGCTGAAAGTCCTGGATGTACGGCATATGTTATCAATACAGGTGCATCCTACCAAAGAGGCTGCCATAGCCGGTTTTGAAAAAGAAGAACAACAAGGCATTCCTTTGCATGCCCCTCACCGTAATTTTAAAGACCGCAACCACAAACCCGAATTGATGGTAGCACTCAGCGATTTCTGGCTATTGCACGGTTTCAGACCTGAAGCCGATTTGCTGGCTACACTGGAGCGGGTACCGGAATTGCTTCCATTGGTCAAACGGTTTCAACAGGCAGGATATCAGGGCCTCTACGAAGAAGTGATGCTGATGGAGGCTGCCCGTGCTGATGCCATGCTGTGGCCGATAGTGAAAGAAGCTACCCGCAGGCTGGAATCAGATCAATGGCCTGACGCGGTGAGTGATCCGGCATACTGGGTTGCCCAGGCTGTAAGGCAACATCCGCCAGGTAAACATCTGGACAAGGGTTTATTTTCATTTTACCTGATGAACATCGTACATCTGCGTCCCGGTGAAGCTATCTTTCAAGGGCCGGGCGTGTTACATGCGTATCTGCGCGGACAGAATGTAGAAATCATGGCCAACTCCGATAATGTGCTTCGGGGTGGCCTTACCCATAAACATGTGGATGTGGCAGAACTGCTGCGTCATGTGCTGGCTGCACCTGTTCACCCCCACATCATCCAACCCACACATATTCCACATGCTGCAGCGGAAGCAGTATATCACACTCCTGTCCCTGATTTCCAGCTCAGCCACATTAGTTTACCTCCCGGACAGCATTTTTCAGTCACCGCCCGTACGACCGAAATTCTGTTGCTGCTCGACGGCCACCTGATCGTCCAGAATTCAGACGAGCTGCTGCTGACAGCCGGCCAAAGTGTGGTGTTGTTTTACGGTGAACAAATTGAATGCATCGCTCAGGGTGAGAAGCCGGCTATGATTTTCAGGGCAACCGTTCCGCCTGAAAACAGGAATTAAATCCTGGCAAAGCGATCAGGAATGCGTTTTGAGCTTATCCTTAAAAACTTTTTCAAATTTTTCCAGCTTGGGCCTGATCACAAACTGGCAATAAGGCTGATCGGGATGACGATTGTAATAATCCCGATGATAATCTTCGGCCGGATAAAAAACAGTAAAGGGTTCAATGGTGGTGACAATGGGTTTATCCCAGGCACCGGAGGCATCCAGGCGTTTTTTGTATTCTTCTGCCAACCTGCGCTGAGTTTCATTGTGATAAAAAATAGCCGAACGATATTGCGTACCAATATCATTGCCTTGTCGGTTGAGCTGAGTAGGATCATGGCTGTACCAGAAAGCTTTCAGTAATTCCTCATAACTGATTTTTTCCGGATCGTAAATGATGTTGCACGCTTCGGCATGGCCAGTAGTACCACTGCATACCATTTCATAAGTAGGATTGGGTACATGACCACCCGTGTAACCCGGAATGACTTCCACTACTCCTTCCAGTTGTTGAAAAAAAGCTTCTGTGCACCAGAAGCAGCCTTCTGCAAAGGTGGCCGTGTCGAGTTGTTTGTGTGATGATGCTGCCATAGAATAGATTTTTTTCGTGTTTGGCTGCCGCGCATCGTTTTGTCCGCATGAAACCAAGCTGTGCAGACTGAAAAATACGATCCAAAGCAGATGAACAGGTTTAAAACAGCTTTTCATGCCATGCTTTTCAATGTACTCATCAATTTACGTTTTATTACCCGAAAAAGTTCGTCACCCTGTTGTTAAAAATTATTTCTATTTATGAAAAAGAAAAAATTAACTCCACCGAAAAGATAGAGTATTTTTGTACACAAACACATTGACTATGATACACTGGCTGCAACAACCCTGGCCCTGGTATGTGGCCGGTCCGCTCATCGGTTTGAGCGTGCCCCTCTTGCTGGTAATGGGCAATAAGCGACTTGGTATTTCATCTTCGCTGCGCCATATTTGTGCGGCTTGCATGCCCGGCAAAATTCCATTTTTGCAATATAATTGGAAACAACAACGCTGGAACCTGTATTTCGTCCTGGGCATATTAATCGGGGGCTTTCTGGCGGGGTATGTATTTGCCAATCCGCATCCGGTGGCGGTTTCGCAACATACGCAGGCCATGTTGCAACAATGGCATATCCAACAAGGAGCCGGACTTTTGCCGGAGCAGTGGTTCAACTGGCATCAGCTGCTAAGCTGGCAGGGGTTGATGCTGACTGTAGTAGGTGGATTCCTGGTAGGCTTCGGCACCCGGTATGCCGATGGTTGCACATCCGGCCACGGGATATTTGGTTTATCAACCTTGCAATGGCCTTCACTTGTTGCTCTGATGGCTTTTTTTGCAGGGGGCATTGTAAGTGCACACCTGATTTTACCCTTACTGTTCCAATAATTTCCTAAAACAATTTCCTATGGCTGAATCTGTTATGACTTCAACCACACACATACAATCAGGCACGTCCCGGCGAAAAGGACTGCCCGATTGGGTATTCATTTTTCCGGGCATTTATTTTGGATGGGTGCTTACCAAAGGCGAAGCTATTTCATGGTACCGGATTGAAGAAATGTTTTATTTCCGGAGCTTTCACATGTACGGCATTTTTATGTCGGCCGTGGTTACAGGCGCTATTGGCATCTGGCTGGTTCGCAAATTAGGTATTAAGGCCTGGAATGGCGAGCCCATCGAAATTCCCAAAAAGCGATTTCACAAGGGCTATGTGCTGGGCGGATTTATTTTTGGCCTGGGCTGGGCGTTGACAGGCGCATGCCCGGGTCCTTTGTATGCACAGGTGGGAGCGGGCTTCACCGTTGTCATCATCACCATGTTGAGTGCGATTGCTGGCACCTGGGTCTATGCAGCTATTCGGGACAAGTTACCTCATTAAAAAAGTAAGTTCCCGATTTTTCACTATGTTTGCACCCGCAGACGGTCCCGTGGCCGAGTGGCTAGGCAGAGGTCTGCAAAACCTTATACAGCGGTTCGAATCCGCTCGGGACCTCCAGCAAGCATGTTTCCTGTAAGCTTTCTACCAGATCTCCCGGGTCATTATTTCGTAGTATCGCTTTTCTTTTTGAACAGCTGATTCAAGCCTTTCTGAATATTTTTTTGAATAGTTTTTTCAACGGTTTGCTGTAACTGTTTTTTCACCGATGTGGTATCTGATGAAGCTACGCCTGTTTGTGCACTATCGGACTGATGATTGACTTTTTGCATCAGGTTTTGCATGAGTTTTTGTTTTTCTTCCTCCAATTTTTGCTGGGCAGCCGTAGTCAGAGATTGTTTCACACTCGATGTTACGGGTGTGAAATCTACCTGCAACTGAGGGTTTAGCAAAGAGCCGGTGAGATGAATATGGATCGGAATTTTTTCGTTGGCTTCCAGGTGGGTGCCTGCCGCTGCATTGGCGTTGGATAGAAGCTGCTGAAAAGTGGCATTGGCTTTTCCCAGCTTTGAACGGGGCACCATCATCTGTATCGTATAATCAATTTGCTTGTTAAGCCCATTTTTCCCGGCAATGGTCATTTGCACACTATCCACATTCAACTGAAACGGGTGCACAAACAAATAACCACTGTCAATATGAAAACCAAATTTCACAACAGGCCATGTGGATTTGATAAGTTGTTCCAGACCAAGGGTTGCCGAAATTTTCTGCAAAGGCACGAAGTTCAACAGGTTCAGATCTTCTGCCTGCAGCGTACCCGTGCTGTTCACAGTAGTAAGTACAGGCATCAGCTTGTCGGTAAGTGAAGTACTAAGCAATATTTTACCAGAAAATTGTCCCAATACAATTTTTTGTAAAGGCAAAAATGATTGTGCAATCGTCACTGTCTGCAGCAATTGCGGGATTGCCAGGTGCTGGGCCGAAATCTCCATGTAAGTTTCCGGATTTTCAGGACGCTGTGTATTATATGTTCCGGACAATGCCACTTCTCCTCCCAGCATATTTGCTTTCACCTGATTCAGTTGCACTTTCCCATCGGCAATCACCACATGGCCCTGAACCTGCCGCAGATCATAATTGCTATAGATGAAACGATCCACATCGGCTACAATAGTAAAATCTATATGGCGTGGTATTACAATGGCTTTCACTGTCGACATAGTGTCTGGCTGCGATTGCGAAGAGCCAACCATCCATTCATTCAAATCGATAAGTTTGGATTGAAGACGAAGATTGCCCTGCAGTTGGCTTTTTTGACCATCGGGTAATCGGGTACCAAACAAGTAACTGTAAAACTGATTCAAACTGCCTTCAGCCTGGATATCTGATTTTCCTATTTGAGCCTGCAGCCCGGAAAGCATGACCTCACGGGGCGAAAACGTGAGCTTACCAGTTGAAACAGCAACACCTTGTGGAAAATCAATGGATTGATAATGAATGTTGTTGGCAAGTATATATCCTTTTGCCTGAAACTGATCGTATTGTTTACGCTGAAGGGATTCCAATGAACCTTTCAATTGTACATCTGCAACCAGTGAACCATTCAACTTTGTTTGGCTATCAAGTGGATAAATTCTGGAAATAGCTGCCAGATCAAGTTTTCCATGCACGGCTCCATCAATCAGCATTCGGGTTTGCGGATAACTAATCAATAAATGTGCATCCACAGGCTGTTGATTCATTTCCAGATGCAATTGCTTAAGGTTGATGACGGTATGATCTGTTACCCCATCTTCGTTGGTTACTTCGGCCAGCAGGTTGACATGCTGAACTGCATCAGGCAATGAAGGATATTGAAACATGCCGTTCTGCACCAGTAATTGGATATGAAATGTTGGAATCCGATCATCCTGATAGGATCCTTTAATATTTCCTGCGATAGTTGCCGTACCGGATGCTTTTAATTGGTCAAAGTTTTTTGAATAGATGGCAGGTATCAGCGAAAGCAATTGTTTGAAATCAGTTTCTTTTGTCTGAAATTGAATATCCATCGATACCTGATTGGTATCGGGCAAACTTATTTCTCCATCGGCAAGCAAGGTCAATCCATTCAGTTTGGCTATACCCTGTTTAAAACGATAGGTTTGATGGGGTACATCTACCTGTATATTCACCTGCACATCTGCATGCACTTTATTCAAATAAGGAATATGATCGTATATCAAGGTAAACGATGGCAATACAGACTGGGTCTGTAGATTGAACACATCCTGCGTAAAATCACCTTTTCCTGTATGATCAAAATGTTGCATGGATAAATATAAATCCATCGTACTATCTGCATATTGCAGACTGCCATCCTGAATTACGTATTGTTGCAAAGCTGCATGGAAGGTAGATGCAGACTGGGTTGCTTCCGTAGAAGGACTGCTCTTTGTAATATCCCAGTTGGCAACACCGGCACGATTGACAATCAGCCGCACATCAGGTTGTTGCAACTCCACATAGCGGATTTCATAAGGTTTATCACCAAATAAAGATTTTAGGTTAATTACCACTTGTAAACGTTTTACGTAAAGAAGTGTATCGCCTTCAAATTCATTTCTACCTGTAACAGACAGATCATGAATGCCAACACTCAAATTTGGGAAATGTGAAAGCAGATTCAGTGAAATGTCAGGATCAAAATCCAATGTGGCATTTAATTGTTTGTTGGCCATCAACCTAATTTGGTTTACAATTTGTTTTTTAAACAGGAAAGGTGTAAGTATAACCACCAATAGCAGGATAGCAAATGCAATAAGCAAATATTTCCAGAACTTTTTCATAAGATAAATTTTATGAGATAAACAAAATCGAATTCACTTATGTTAACTGAACGTACCCAGGTTTAGAATATTTTATCAATCATTCTTCATTTATTTATTCCTCTCCCTTCCGCTTCCATCGCAGCAAACAAATACAATGCCGTTGCGGTTCCATCGAGGGTGGGTTCGTTGGTTGCATAATCGACCCAATCATCATGGTACACGGCCAGATCTGATTGAAATGCTGCGAAGGAATCAGGCTTTGACAAATGCACGCCAATCAATCCATGAAAAATACTGCCATAAACAGGACCATCCACCAATCCGCCATGGATGGGTATATGTGCCAGGTGTGAAAAAGCTGCATGTGGATCGTGCGGACAGATGCCACTTCCCGGCAGTCCAATGATAAATGAACTTCCCCAGGGATTACATCCTAACAGCCAGTCGATACAAGCCTGTTCCAGCGGCTGATAAGTATGATCACCGGACAAATGCCGATACAACCAGCATTGCATAGCAAAGGCTGCTGTTAAATTATTGGAACACCATATAAATGGAATACCTCTGTAAAATGCGTTCTGCTTGGCTTTTTGCCATACAGCTTCTATTCCTTTGCGATAATAGCCAAGCAGTTTTTTTCTCAGTTTATCTTGTTTTAAATGAACGATCAACTCGGCATGTGCTGCATTAAAAAACGGATACCATTGATAATGCAAGGCCGTATCGGCGCCCATCCAGGGTTTCAGCGGATCTGCATCGGCATCACGCAAGGCATCGCGCAAAAATTTTGGCTGCCTGCTCATCTGCCAGAGCAAAGCTGCGCCCAACTCCATATCATCCTGCCAATCCTGTTCGGTATAGTAATAGGGTGCCAGATTGGGAGCCGTCTGGCAATAACCGGGTTTTTCCTCACCGAAGTGATATGCCGAAAAAGCTTTCTGGCGCAGAAGATTTGCAAAAACGCTGTCCTTATCTTTCCACAATATAGCTCCTAATGCAAAGCAGGCTGCCATTTTCCCGGCCACAGAAGCCACGCCTGTGCTATGGTTTTGATACCTGCTAAGCCCCTGAGGCGCACCGGTACAGAAATACACAGGCCTTTCCAGCCCAAAGCCATACGAAACCGAGTCCTGATTGGGAAGCCTGAACCCGGCATGATCGCGGTCATCGGCCACCTGATGAAACATCCAATCTGGACGCGGATGCATTTTCAACAGCCAGTTCAATCCCCATCGGGCCTCATCCAGCACATCAGCAATGCCATTTTTACCCGGCAAACCATTGGCCTGACAGCTATCTGTAAATACCTCCGGGAAGTTGCGATAGGCAGCCAGCAAATAATAAGTAGTGGTGGCCGAAGTAGTTACATAGCGCAGATAATCACTCGCATCGTGCCAGCCGCCCACCACGTCCACATGGGTGTAGTCGGGCATCGGACCATAGAGTGTATATCCATCATGGGTATGGCAAGAATCACGCAAAACGGGATTCAATCCACATTGCTGCGCCCGCAGGTATTGCAAACAAAAATCTGCTATACCCCGATATACTTCATCACCAATGGAAAATGCAGCAGTAGTCGCATTCCCAGCTTTCAGCACATAGGTGCCGGGGATATGAAAATCCGTAAAATCCAATCTGGCTGTATGAGAGAAAGGACCATATACCCCAAAATCGCGGCTACATGCGCTTTTCCAGACACATTGCCCGTCATCAGCCCTGCAGAGGGAAAAAGAATCAGGAACAGGCTTCACATATGAAGCCCATATCGCCACTTTAGGACTGTGTATCAGATACCCCAGCTGATTGTAACGAATCACTTCATCTGGCACGGGGTTGACTATCTTCATTCTGGATGAATGATTATTTGACTGTACATGTAAGCCCAAGGATAAAATATACCCCATGAAGCAAGCAATAATTTCAGGCATCTTTTTATTTTGGCAATGAATTTACAAAATGAAATGATTTGTTAACAAGTTTATACCAGAGTTGTAACGCCGTTGGTACATTCAAACAAAAAACAAACAAAATATTCATCTATACTGATTTCTACGTGTTGGTATGAAATGTTTGGGTAACATATCTTTTTGCAGAAAGAATATTTTCTGAAATCATGATTCAAAAAAAGAGCCATATCGTGTGATATGGCTCATGCAACAGAGGGCTTAAAAATATTATTCAGAAAAATGCAGAGGACACACCCAGATGTTGCGGAAGCTGACGAGATGATGATGATCCTGCAATTTGATAGGCGAAGGACCATGCGGCGAATAATAAGGATGGCCGATATACAACGTTCTGCCTTTTAACACCACATCGTTTTGAATTAAAATACCATTCTGGAAAACGGTTACCCGTGCTGGGCTTTTCAACGTACCGTCCGTATTAAAACGGGGAGCAATCCATACCACATCATAGGTTTGCCATTCACCGGGCGGACGGCAGGCATTTACCAGTGGCGGATATTGCTTGTATATGCTACCACATTGGCCATTCACATAAGTTTTGTTATGATACGAATCCAGGATCTGCAATTCATATCCATCATCACCGGGGCCTACGGAAGCCAGGAAAAGGCCGCTGTTACCCCTGTCCTGTCCCGTATGGTCAGCGGTTTCCACTGGCTCACGCCATTCCAGATGCAATTGGTAATCCATGAATCGCTGGCGCGTCTGGATGTTACCCGTGCCGGGTTTTACGGTCATTATACCATCCTGAACCGTCCATTCAGCTGGTTTTGTCGTATCGTTGGCACTCACCCAATTGCTTAGATCTTTCCCATCAAAAAGAATGATTGCATCAGATGGGGCTTCTCCACACGCATTTCCGGGCGTAACCACCGGCGGTACAGGCGAATAAAATTCTGTTTCTTCAGGCTTCATGTGTTTGTTTTCCGGTGGTGGAGAAGTAAGGAATTGCTGCTGTGCAACCGCAAAGCGCATAACAGCCATTGTAGCCAAGGCTGATGCACACAAAAAAATTTGCCATTTCATTTTGGATGCGTTTTAACACCATGAGAGAATGAACAGCCAAATGTAATGAGAAAATTTTCCGTATGCAAATCATAAAATAATCTTTCTCATACCCACATGGCTTGTGTTTGATGTGATGAAAGATATACCAATAGCTATTCAGCCAGGGAAATTTTTTCACAAATTTCTGGTATGTGATGTGAATAGATTGATCAATAAAAAATCCATAGTTTGATGATCCCATACCGCTACTTGCTTCTTTTCATCAATATATGTTTTCAAAATTTGCATGATTGATGACATGCTTCAATTTTGCAAAAAAATGATTGAGGCAGATGTTATATCCGCTACAGATCATGATCTGTAAAAAAAAATAAGCATCGCACCATCTATGGATGTGATGGTATTATAAGTTGATAGCAGCTTTCCATTATACAAAACAGGATTTTCAATAATTTTACCCTTGATACAAAAATTTCAAATCACTATGGACACACTCTCATCACTACAAAATCGCCTGCAGGAACTTGAATTCATTTCCCGCAAGCTTGAACAACCAGATGAAGCTTTTCGTACGCATGGTTCAGAACCAACTGCTGAAGCAGCTTTTTCGTATGCCCGGGAATTCTTATCAACCTTGCCCGACCAAAAAGCTTTTGTAGAAGATGTAACCACTCCCAAACTGCTGCAGCAATACCCGGTACAGGATGAACCCCGTCCGGCCGATGAAGTATTTTCCGTATTGCGCAAAGTTTTTGATAATGTTTCTTTAAATGCCGCTTCAGGCGGGCATCTGGCTTACATTCCCGGAGGTGGCTTGTATTATGCCTCTTTAGGTGACTATCTGGCTGCCGTGACCAACAAATATTCTACGGTGTTTTACATTTCACCGGCTGCTGTGAAAATGGAAAACCTGCTCATCCGTTGGATGTGCGAACTGGTAGGATATCCGGCCGATAAAAGCGGCGGTTATCTGACATCCGGGGGTAGCCTGGCCAATCTTTCGGCCATCGTGGCCGCTCGCGACGCCAAACAGGTCAAAGCCGAACGCGTGCCCCGCAGCGTGGTATATTTCACGCATCAGGTTCATCATTGCGTGTTAAAAGATTTGCGCGTAGCCGGATTGGCTGAATGCGTCATTCGTGAGGTGCCCATGACCGATGCCTATGAAATGCGTGCTGAAGCCTTGCAGGAAATGATAGAAGAGGATCTGCGGAATCAGCTCTATCCCTGGCTGGTAGTGGCTTCAGCCGGATCAACTGATGTGAGTGCCATCGATCCGCTCAACGATATTGCCGATATCGCAGAAAAATACGGCTTGTGGTTCCACGTGGATGCGGCTTACGGCGGATTCTTTTTGCTTACTGAAACCGGAAGAAAAAAAATGAAAGGCATTCACCGCGCTGATTCAGTGGTAATGGATCCGCACAAGGGATTGTTTATGCCTTACGGAACCGGCGCTGTGATTGTGAAAGACGTGCAAACTTTATGGCGATCCAATCATTTCGATGCTAATTACATGCAGGATGCTATTCCTTATCATGATGAAATCTCTCCGGCCGATATTTCTCCCGAATTATCGCGTCACTTTCGTGGATTGAGAGTCTGGCTGCCGCTGCAGTTGCATGGTCTAAAACCTTTCCGCGCTGCACTCGAAGAGAAAATGTTGCTTACCCAGTACTTCTATCATGAAGTGAAAAAATTAGGTTTTGAAACCGGGCCTTTCCCGGAATTATCTGTGATGATTTACCGGTATGTGCCGGAACACCTGAAAGGAAATACTGCTGCAATCAACGAATTAAATGCACGAATTCTGAAAAAAGTAAATGCTGATGGCAAAGTATTTATTTCCAGTACATCCCTGAATGGCGAATACTGGCTTCGGCTGGCTGTGCTTTCTTTCCGTACACATCGCAACCATATTGATTACTTGTTGCAACTGTTGAAAAAAATTACAGAAGAGGAAAAACTTTCAGAAACAAAACTCCACAAAGCATAATACCAGTAGATGCATGTATTTTAGATGAAATGCCATTTCATTTGCTGAAAAAACTGAACTGATGATGGGTGCGTGTAATTGACACGCATCATGCATTCCGTCAAATAAATCAGGGGAAACAAAAAGGAATGCGTACCTTTGCCGCTTATTTTATATACATGCATATGCAAACAGAACTTTCATTTCAGTCATTAGGAATCAGTGAACCCTTATTGGCAGGCATTCGTGACATGGGATTTGAACATCCCACTCCCGTTCAACAGCTGGCTATTCCCAAACTTATAGCACAACCAACCGACAGCATTGTACTGGCACAAACCGGCACGGGCAAGACTGCCGCATTTGGTTTGCCTTTGCTGCAACATATCAACACCGCTGCACGGCATATACAGGCTTTGATACTGAGTCCCACCCGCGAGCTGGCCCTGCAGATCACACAGGACCTTCGGGATATGGGTAAATATTTGCCGGGGCTGCATATCGTAACTGTATATGGTGGCAGTTCCATTCAGCAACAGATCCGCCAGCTCAAACAAGGTGCCCAGATTGTGGTGGCAACACCGGGCAGGCTCATGGATCTCATGCAAAGGCAGGCCCTGCAATTGCAAACGGTGCAATGGGTGATCCTGGATGAAGCAGATGAAATGCTCAACATGGGCTTTCGGGATGATATCCATTTCATTTTGCAACATGCATCCCAAAGGCAATGCTGCTGGCTGTTTTCCGCTACCATGCCAGCAGAAATCCGGCAAATCATTCGACAGTTTATGCACGAACCCGCTGAAATCGTTGTGGGAAGCAAAAACACAGTAGCATCCGGAATCAGCCATGAATACTATGTAACTCACGCACAACATAAACTGGAAACCCTGCGCAGGTTAATTGATTTTTATCCGGAGCTTTACGGCATTGTGTTCACCCGCACCAAAGCTGAAGCCCAGGAAATTTCCGACCGACTCATCAGGATGGGATATGAAGCTGAAGCCTTGCATGGTGATCTGTCACAAGCCCAGCGCGACAAGGTGATGGAACGTTTCCGGGCCAAAGCCATACATATATTGCTCGCTACAGATGTGGCTGCCCGCGGCATTGACGTGGAAAATATTACCCATGTGATTCATTTCGGATTGCCCGACGACCTGGAATCCTATACCCATCGCAGTGGCCGTACCGCCCGAGCCGGACGTACCGGCATTTCCATTTCCATCATCCATCTGCATGAAATGGAAAAACTCAGAAGGCTGGAAAAAATGCTCCACATCCGGTTTATCCGCCGTTCCATTCCCTCCGGCCAACAAATATGTGAAAAACAACTATATCATTATTTCGAACAACTCAAACAAACAGACCCCTCTCAAACCGACATCCGGATTTATTTGCAGGCCATAAAATCATCTCTTGATGAACTAAGTAGGGAGGATCTGATTGAAAGAATGGCTGCATTTGAATTTCAACATCTGTTAAAACATTATGCCCAGGCCAAAGACCTGAATGTGCCTTTGCCTGAAGCCCGGCTTGCCAACCGAAACAATAACAGAAATGCCGCTTTCCAGGCTGAACGCCCAGCAGAGGGTAACTGGATTACTTTCAGGCTGAACGCAGGACGCGCTCATGGTCTTTACAAAGCTTCCCTGCTGCAATGGTTGCTGGATTATACACGCCTGCCCAAATCGGCTATAGGTAAGCTGATTATCCTGGATCAATACAGCCTGATAGAACTGGACGCACAGGCCGACCTGCAAGCTTTGCATAAACTTCGAGGCACCCATCCACAGGGATTGAATGAATCGAGTCCTGCAGAAATCTTTCTAACGAAGCGCATGCCACGTGCAAAAACAAGCACCATCCGGGAAAACAGATAAACCAGCGCGATTTTTTTATCTGCCGGGCTTGGCCTAAATTTGTCCCGCTTTTTTCCGATAGATCAACGATTATATGAGACAGATACAATTCCGACAGGCGTTGCGTGAAGCTATGGTAGAAGAAATGCGCCGTGATGAAACCATCTTTTTAATGGGTGAAGAGGTTGCAGAATACAACGGTGCATACAAAGTGAGCCAGGGTATGCTGGAGGAGTTTGGCCCCAAACGGGTTATCGATACGCCTATTTCTGAACTTGGGTTTGCTGCTATTGGGGTAGGTGCCGCACAAAACGGCCTTCGCCCCATCATTGAATTCATGACCTGGAACTTTGCCCTGCTGGCGCTGGATCAGATTTTAAACAATGCAGCCAAGATGCTTGCCATGAGCGGTGGCCAGATCGGCTGTCCCATCGTATTCCGCGGGCCTAACGGCTCTGCCGGTCAGCTGGCAGCCCAGCATTCACAAGCTTTTGAAGCCATGTATGCCCATATGCCCGGGCTGAAAGTAATTTCCGTTTCCACGCCTTATGACGCCAAAGGCCTGCTCAAATCAGCTATCCGGGATGATGATCCGGTTATCTTCATGGAAAGCGAAATCATGTATGGCGACGTGGGCGAAGTACCGGAAGAAGAATACCTGATCCCCATCGGGAAGGCTGATGTAAAACGTGCAGGTAAGGATGTGACCATCGTTTCATACAACAAAACCATGAAAGTGGCTCTGGGAGCAGCTGAAGAGCTCGCCAAGGAAGGGATTGAGGCGGAAGTGATTGACCTGCGCACGATTCGTCCGCTCGACTGGCAAACAATAGGTGATTCTGTGAAGAAAACCAATCGCCTCGTGATTGTGGAAGAACAATGGCCTTTTGCCTCTGTAGGGGCTGAAATTGCCTATCGCATCCAGAAAGAATATTTCGATTATCTGGATGCTCCCGTTCGGCGCCTGGCTTCGGCCGATACACCGATGCATTACGCTCCAACCCTCGTAAAAGCGTATCTGCCCAGCATTGAACGCACCGTGAAACTGGTGAAGGAAGTGATGTATATGCAGAAATAACCTGTTGATGCCTATTTCACAATACCTGATGCGAAAAGGGTTGCAGCACCATCTCGTTTAACACACCCGAGTCAGGCTGCTGACAAATGTACCAAATAGCACGTGCGGCTTCATCGGCCCGAATCATCCGTTCGCGTTGAAATCTTCCATCCATCTGATCCCAAAACGGTGTATCCACGCCTCCGAAATAAAGCAGTGTGATCCGGATACGGGTACGCTTAATTTCTTCACGTATAGATTGCATCATGCCTACCAGAGCATATTTCGAGGCACAGTAGGCAGCAGCTCCGGACATCGGAACTTTGCCAAGAATACCCGGAACATGCACAATCAGGCCTTGCTGGCGAGCTTTGAACAGAGGCATAAAATGTTTCATAATGTAAAAAGCTCCAAACACATTGACACGCATTACTTCCTCAAATTCAGCCACTGATAGCTGCTCCAATGGCTTCAGTATGCCAATGCCACTCAGGTTAATCAGCACATCCAAATGGCCAATTTCTGACTGAATTTTTCCTGCAAGTGCCTCAACAGCTGATTCATCACGGATATCACAGGGGAGAATGCCTGATATTGGGGTGGGGAATTGTTTTTGTACAGACTGCAGTTTTTCTTTGTTTCTTCCACTGATCCAAATATAAGCCCCACTGGCTGCCAGCAAACTGCATAATGCTGTTCCAATGCCACCCGTTGCGCCAAATATCAAAATGTGTTTGCGGGAAAGACTTTCCATATTTTTTATGATAAAAACAAAGCAAGTCCCGAATTGTTTGCAGGAAAGCAATTCTCTGATGAAAACAAAAAAAGAGAACCAATAATTAAACGTTGAACCGATGTTCAATTGTACAAAACCGCAGCATTACATGCTGAAAGACAATAAAAGTGATGATGAAACTAACGAAAACGAAGGAAATGTTTGCACATTTGCTCTCCAGCTCAGCTGGCCTGAGCCACGGCTTTGTTGACAAGCTCTGCGGCTTCACTCAGCAAAATAGCCGATTGAACCTTTAATCCTGAATTTTCTATCAGGCGTTTGGCCTCTTCGGCATTGGTACCTTGCAAACGCACAATGATAGGTACGCGAATATCACCAATAGAGCGATAGGCATCAATAATACCTTGTGCTACCCGATCGCACCGCACAATGCCACCGAAAATATTGATGAGAATGGCTTTTACCTTTGGATCCTTCAGAATAATGCGGAAACCGGCTTCTACAGTCTGCGCATTAGCAGTGCCTCCCACATCCAGGAAATTAGCTGGTTCGCCACCACTCAATTTAATCATGTCCATCGTGGCCATGGCCAACCCGGCACCATTAACCATGCATCCCACATTGCCATCCAGCTTCACAAAGTTGAGATTGTACTTAGACGCTTCTACTTCTGTAGGATCTTCTTCATTGATATCCCGCAATGCCTCTAAATCGGGGTGACGAATCAAGGCATTGTCATCCAGATTCATTTTGCAATCTACCGCAATGATTTTATCATCGCTGGTTTTAAACAGGGGATTGATTTCAAGCAGGCTGCAGTCCAGAGAAACAAAAGCATGATAAAGCTGCGTTACAAAACGCACCATGTTTTTAAATGCCTCTCCCTTCAAACCCAGATTAAATGCAATTTTTCTGGCCTGGAAAGGCTGCAGTTCTCCAGCAGGATGTACCCATTCGCGGAAAATTTTTTCCGGTGATTTGTGTGCCACTTCTTCAATATCTACACCTCCTTCCGTAGAATAAATAATCACATTTTCACCCCTTGTGCGATCCGGAAGAATGGATAAATACAATTCTTTGGTAGGCTGAGGCCCCGGATAATAAACGTCCTGTGCAACCAATACTTTATTCACCTTTTTACCTGCCGGGCCGGTTTGCGCCGTAACCAGTATGCCACCCAGAATGTTGCCCGCAATGGTTTTGATTTCTTCGGCGTTTTTGCCTACAGCTACCCCACGCTGTTCGGTACCTTTAATTTTACCTTTCCCCCTGCCTCCTGCATGAATCTGCGCCTTCACCACAGCATATTCACTGCCATATTGAATCTTCAAATGTTTATAAGCTTCAGCTGCTGCTTCCGGTGTATCCACGGGAATGCCCTCTTGCACGGCTACCTGAAACTTCTTCAATAACTCTTTTGCCTGATATTCATGCAGATTCATGATGCAAATTTTCGGCTAAATTAAAGCATTATCAGATAATGCGCAAAAAGGCCTGGCAGTCTCGTGCTTGAATAGCAAACGATTGAGGAAATGTTTTTCTGAATAACCCCATAGTTTTGCTATAGGGCCATTTTATTTATCTAAATTTTATTCCTATGTTTCACATCCACCATATACTTCGGATACACACGCTGATATTTGCATGCTTGTTGACGTATTTGTTTTCACATGCCCAACAGGTGCAAATGACGATGCAACAACATGAATCCGAACAAATCTTTACCCTTAGCAATGAATATATTTCACAACGGATTGTTTTGCAACACGGCATGCTGCAGGAAGAGCAATTGCTCGATGTAACCAAACCAACACCTACGGGTATTTTTGATGATGGTGGATATGCATTTGATTTGATGTGGACCGGCTGGAATGCGCCGGGAAAATATTTTAATGGCGATCTGCATGTGGAGCTTACACAGCATGATTTCATATTTCGCTATGCAAAAACGCATGACCAACCCAATGGTGCCCGGATTCTGCATTTGTATTTCAAAGCCATTGATCCGGAAAATCCGTTATGGTGCAGACTCAGTTATGAAATGCTGCCGGGCAAAACCTATGTACGTAGGCAGGTTGCACTGGCCGATTCAACAGGGCAGGATCATTGGCTGGCTGCTGTTTATCCCAGAAGAGGTGAAATAGCTGAAATACAGCATTCCATATCGTTGCGTTATGGCATGCACGAAGAAACCAGTATGCATATCCTGCAACAGGAAATGAAATCGGATGAACAGCATTCCCCGTTTGTAATAGTTAAAAAGGGTGATTTCGGACAGCCTGTTGCCGTGGATTTTCAGCATACCGGCGTGTTCTGGGGTACCGAATATCCCGCAGCCGTGAATCGCCTTGCTGTCGACAATAATCAAAAACTTATTCTTACCTGCCAGGAATGGATGGGCAATATCATTGACTCGCAATGGTTATGCAGCGATTGGGTAGTAGAAGGGCTTTCACCCGAACATCATCTTCAGCAAGACTTTTACCAGTATCTTACCGACATACAAGTGAGGCCAGACCGGCCTTATGTGCTGTACAACAGCTGGTATGACCTGCGCTCGCCTGCATTCAAGGATGTAGCAGCCGAGCATATCATGAATGAATCAAACGTACTCAGGCTTATTCGTCAGTTTCAGCAAAATATGATTCAGCCTTACGATATTCATCTGGATGCTTTTGTGCTGGATGATGGATGGGATGAATATGCAAGCCCATGGCAACTCAGAAAATCAACCTTTCCGCACGGCCTGCAACCAATTATAAATGCATTGAAACCACTGCATACTTCGCTGGGCATCTGGATAGGACCCACGGGTGGCTATTCATTCCGGATGCAACGCATCAACTGGATGAAAGCACATGGATATGAAACCGTTGGAAATGGTCCGAATCACATCATGCTCGATATCACGGGTCCCAAATATTTTAACCTGCTAAGATCCCGGGCTGTTGATTTTACCAAACAAGGTGTTGGTTATTTTAAATGGGATGGCATTCAATTTTCCTCATCTGAGCCAGGCCGCTCTGCCGTAGGTTATTTTTCCGAACGTATTGCCCTCCAACACATTGCAGCTATGGCCGATACTGTACGCAAGCTCAATCCAAACATGTATATCAACATTACATCGGGGACCTGGATGAGCCCGTGGTGGCTAACCATGGCTGATCAGATCTGGATGCAGGGAGCTGACTATGGTTTTTCCACTACTCCATCTATCTTAAGCCGGGATGCAGCCATGACGTATAAAGACATGGTATTGTACGACGATTACCGCATGCATGAAGTATGGTTCCCTATGAATCATGTGATGACCCATGGCATCATCAAGGCCAGGCTGGCTTCCGTGGGAAAAGATGATGATCCTCTTGAAAGTTTTGCCCATGATGTGATGTTGTATTTCGGCCGTGGTGTGAGTATGTATGAATTGTATATTTCACCGGATATTTTTACAGCAGATGAATGGCGAATATTGAGTGAAGGTCTGAAATGGGCAAAATCACGTTATTCTGTTTTGCGACACACCTATATGGTAGGTGGAAATCCTGCTCTGGGCGAGCCTTACGGTTATGTACACTTCCAGGGTGACAGCGGAATTATTGTGGTACGTAATCCACAAATGCATGTACAAAACATTCAGATTAAACTGGATCCCAAACAGGGAATAAATGCCGGAGCCAAAAACCTGGTTGTAGAAAAAGTGTATCCTACCCACTGGATAGCACCCGATATGTATAGCGCAGGCGGTACTTTATCTTTTTCATTGCAGGGTTTTGAAACAGCAGTTTATGAAGTGTATCCTTTGCGGGATGCACATCGGCCATTGCTAAGCAATGCTGTATTTGACATGAAAGCCATTGATTCCAAAACCATGTCTATCCATGTGCTCGACACTACAGGTCCAATCAAATGGCTCAACCCATCTGCCATCACAAACGTACAGATACAAGGCCAGCCTTCACAGCTCTTTCAAATGCAAACCCAATTTACAGCACCGCAACTGCTGAGCTCAGCCAATCTGCAAAACATCCACACAGGTTTGTACATACAATTAGCTGCTCCGCAAACCACTCAATCGTTCCGGTGTGTTGTATTTCTGTATCCTGATAGCCTGGATGCAGGAAAGCCTTTGCCCGATTGCATCATGCAGGTAGATGGCAAACCAGTGAAACCTATTGTTCAACAATCTCCCGGTCAATGGATGGCGCTGTCAGATATCATTTCACAGCCTGGTGAACATACAATAAGCTTACAATTTGATTCAAAGGATCAGTCCTGGCATGGAAAAGCTGAAGTATGGGCCATAGGACATGTGCAAACCCATCCGGCAAGTTTAACCTGCACATTTAATGATGAGTTGGAGATCCCTGTTATGCCTCCTTCAGCTTATCCCAAACTGAGCATTCCCCGACAACAATTCATTGGCAGCAGTGCAATTGCAACAAAAGCAAAACAAATGTAAGCCGGAAATTATGCACCCATACAACCGCAACCTGCAATCAGGAAATGCATGATTCATGCAGCCATGCGTGAAGAAAGGCTACAATGAGGTTTTTCCCGCTGCTGAAAATACCGGGTTCCCAATCGATCTTATGAATACGCGCATTACATGTCAGAAACAGGATTTGTCCATGCCACCACGAAACTGAATGCAGGCCTTTAGTCCTCAAAAGCCTGTTCCATGCTTATCCACAGGAAAATCTATTGTTAGCCTCACCACATATCCATCGGGCTTAAAAATTTATGCCGTGCAGATACAATACACACAATGTGAATATGTTTGCAAACAATTTGATTTTATCCTATAAAAAATAGAGCCATGCTTGTTCACTATGAAAACTACGACAAATGGTTCATCTTTGACATTGAGAAGAATATGAGAATAGAGGATCTGTTCAGCTTCACAGTCCTTTATTACAAGGTATCTTATGAGCTTATGCTGTCTCAGGATGAAATTAATAAGAAAAGGGCGAAAAAACATCATATTAAACACGAAAAAGACTGGCTATTTCGAAGCATCGAACACGTGAGTTTACGTTATGATACGCTTTATGGTAAGCGTGTGTCATTTTTTTCAGAAGGTTTCATAAATCAAGTCAGAGATATGCCTGTATTGGCAGACCTTACCCACATTTATCAGGCAAAAGCTGAACTATTTGAATCGTTTAAAAACTTTTGCATCTTTTATATTTCAACAGAACTTAATGATTATCGATAAAAACCAATTTCATTATGTACAGGACATTAAAAATTACATCTACCCAAAAGCTGGTTCAGGAAACAAAAGTTCAGATTCGTATGAGTCATGAATTGAGTGTTTACCTGCAGGTGGTGATAGAAGATTATCGGGGTATTGTGGATATCAGGTACCTCGATTGCACTTTCTCCATCATCGACAATAAAGGCAAGGTATATCATCAGGAAAAACTGAACCTTCCTGAAAAGCTTATTAGCCAAATCATCCAGCTTTTGCGAAAAAGTCATACAGAAGAAGAAATTATCCTTCACTGCATTGATGAAGAGGAAATTAAATTGTAAAATTTGTATATTATCGAAAAAATCAGGTTGGATATGCATCAGCCCAACGCCCTATCCGATGCATGGGAACACTATAAAATCTTGAAACAAAAATCTGAACAAGGCGATGTAGAATCCTTTAAAGACATACTTGGCAAAATTCAATTGCTGCAAATCCCAGCCACCGAAACTCAGTTTTACGAAGCCTGCGCCTGGTCGGTTGGTAAACTGGTTTATACACTCACCAAACAAAACGTGGAAACCTCCGCTTGGGTGTATCCTTTTTTTGAGTGTATACGAAATATACCTTTCCCAAAACCATCTGCGAGCTACTCTTTCCTGTTTAAGAGCTTCTTTAACATTATAAAAGATACTCCATTTTATTTGGAATTTGCCGATTGGTGGGGATTAGATTATTTCCTGCCAGAAGATTATCAACCGGTTGTTCTTCCTCAATACACGATTCAACCTCTCGCCTACCGGGCTTATATGCGTTATAGCAAGCTCCTGCTTCAGGAGTTGCACATGAGTGGAACGGTGCGACGCGATGACTTTCGCATACATGAATTTCAATCCAGGCTCGATCAGCTACTACAGCAATATCCGAATTACGATTTTCTGTATTATTACAAAACCCGGTTTCTTTTGTTTCAGGGAAATATGCAACAGGCATGGGATACCTTCATACCCTTTGCCAGAAAGAAAAAGAAAGATTTCTGGGTATGGCAGCTCCTGGCCGAGCTTAGTCAAGATGATGATATACAGTTTGCTTGTTATTGCAAAGCTTTATCGCTGGGAACAAGAGACGATTATCTGGTACGTGTACGAACGGCATTTGTAGAAAGGTTAATAGCCAGGGGTATGTTTGCGGAAGCGAAAAAAGAAATTGAAAAGCTTGTACGTACGTATGAGCAACAAAACTGGAAGATACCTCAACAAATACAAAATCATACCAAACAAGAATGGTTTCAACGAAGCTACCCAGAAGTGCATCCTGAACAGCTTTACAGGCAATATGCACCAAAAGCCGATGAAGTGCTCTATTTCGATTTACCAGAGCAAATTGTGTATGTCAATCATTTGAATCCAGAAAAAGGAGTAATCGGATTTATTCGCGACAAGTCGTGCCACGGATTTTTTTATGTTGGCGAAGCAAAGGCGCGAGAGTTTCACCTGGGCGATGCCCTGCGTGTCCGATTTCATGAACAAGCCAAGCAATCATTTTATCAATGGGTATCCTTATTTCCGGCACCCGGTCATGATTACCCCGATAGCTTTTGCAAGTCTTTTACAGGCAATTTGCACCTGCATGCATCTGGCCGTTATGGCTTTGTGAATGATGTTTACATCGATGCTTCTCTTTTGAAATCTCATCTATCAAACAAACAAAAACTAACGGGCCGGGCCATTCTCTTTTATCAACAACACAAAAACAAATGGAGCTGGATAGCTATAAGCGTAGAAGCGATTGAAAAGTGATCCATCGGGTACGTACTTAAACTTTCTCATCTTTTTTTCAACTGAAATATTCCACATCTTTGCAGTAAGTAAATAATGTCTGGTACTATGCCCACCATTCTGGTGATAGACGATGAAAAAGCTATTCGCAAAACCTTGCATGATATTCTCAGTTACGAGGGATATCAGGTAGAAGAAGCCGCAGATGGCGAACAGGGTTTAACCATGTTTAAAAACAAAACCTACGACGCGGTGTTGTGCGATATCAAAATGCCGAAAATAGATGGCATAGAGTGGCTAAGCAAGGCAAGAGAAATCAATCCCGATGTACCCATCATCATGATTTCCGGACATGGCAACATTGAAACTGCCGTGGATGCCGTTAAAAAAGGCGCTTTTGACTATATTGCCAAACCCCCTGATTTAAACCGGCTGCTGATTACCCTGCGCAATGCACTCGATAAAACCTCGCTGGTGGCCGAAACACGTGTTTTGCGCAAGAAAGTTTACAATCTGCAGGAAATGATTGGTGAATCGGCGGCTATGCAGAAAATCAAGGAAACGATTGATAAAGTCGCGCCCACAGAGGCACGGGTGCTGATTACCGGTGAAAATGGTGTAGGCAAAGAGCTGGTCGCTCGCTGGATTCACGAAAAAAGCCATCGGGCCAAAGGTCCCATGGTGGAGGTGAATTGTGCCGCTATTCCTTCTGAACTCATTGAAAGTGAATTGTTCGGACACGAAAAGGGTTCCTTTACATCGGCTATCAAACAACGCATTGGTAAATTTGAACAGGCTCATGGAGGTACATTGTTTCTGGATGAAATTGGAGATATGAGCCTCGACGCACAGGCCAAGGTGCTCCGTGCCTTGCAGGAAGGAAAAATCACACGCGTGGGTGGCGATAAGGATATTCAGGTGGATGTACGGGTGATTGCAGCTACCAATAAAAACCTGCTTCAGGAGGTGGAAGCCAAAAGATTTCGGCTCGACCTCTATCATCGCCTGAGCGTAGTGATCATACATGTACCTTCACTCAATGAACGCAAGGAAGATATTCCACTGCTGGCCGATTATTTCCTGGAAGAGATTTGCAAGGATTATGGCATCTTCAAAAAAAAGATAGAACCCAAAGCGATTCAGCTGCTGCAGGAAATGGAATGGACAGGCAATATCCGCGAGCTTCGCAATGTGATAGAAAGATTGATTATCTTCTCCGATAAAACCATTACGGCACAGCACGTGATGGATTATGTGATGCCCTTCAAGGAAAGCAAACAAAAAAATTAATCAGCTGCGAATAGCCACTACCGGATCCAGCCGGGCAGCATGGTACGCCGGAATGTAACCGGCTATGATACCCGTTAAAACGGAAACAATTATACCCGTGAAGAAATTGCCTGCAGATAAAAACACCGTATAGCTGAAAAAACCCGAGGCAAGCCTGGTACCTATATACACCAGAAAAATTCCCATCAACCCTCCGATCAGACAAAGGATAACCGATTCCATCAAAAACTCACCCAGGATGGTGCCCCGACGTGCGCCAATAGCTTTCTTGATTCCAATGATATTGGTGCGTTCCTTTACGGATACAAACATTATATTGGCAATTCCAAATGCACCTACTATCAGGGCAAAAATACCGATAAACCAACCGCCGGTATTGATGCTCCCAAACAACTGATTGAGTGTGCCACTCACGGCGCTGATTTCATTCAAGGAAAAATTGTCCTCATCTGTTGGGCGCAGCCTGCGAACAGCCCGCATATCACCCCGCAACTCTTCCTTCAGCGCATCCAAAGCCACGCCGGGAGCGGCTTCTACCATAAACACAGGATCCTGATCCTTAACAATGGTGCGCGCCGTGAAATAGGGAATAAACACAGAATTATCAAAGTCAAATGCATTGATAAAACTGCTGCCATATTTTTGTAACACACCAATAACACGCAATTCCTTGTTTTTGATGCGCACATATTTGCCTATTGCATCACTGGCATTGCTGAATAATCCTTCCCATATGTTGGCTCCCAGAATCACCACTGGCGAAGCGCCTGTGCCTTCATAAGGAGTGAAATACCGGCCCTGCTCAAAATTCAGATCAATAATCTGATTAAACTGTTGCGTAACGCCCTGCAGCGTGACACCACTCATGTAGCTATCACCGTAATCTACTTCCTGATCACCGGCACTGAAAGCATAACACATCGCCGATGCACCATTCACACGTTTTTCTAATTCCTTGTACTCCTGAAAAGTAGGCTCAGGCCAATTCACATATTTCCACCAGGGATATTCCCCACCCCCGCCCCAGGGCCATTTCTGGATGTATATCACATTGCTACCCAGTGATTGCACTTCCTGACGAATGTTGTATTCCAGGCTGCCCGTAATGGTAAGAACGGCGATGATACAAAAAATACCTACCGTAACACCCAGCAGGGAAAGAAAAGTGCGCAACCTGTTGACCTTTAATTCTTCAATGGTCATCCACAGGCTGTTAGCAAAAATCTGCAAGCTTTGGCGCATATCACAAATTTAAGCGGAATCGTAACCATGCATGGATATTTTTCATAAAAAGTACAAACAGTCGATCAACGGACGCTGCAGTGGATGGATGGTATAAGAAAAATATTTCCCCTACGTTGTCGTTCAAAAATAGACCCGCACAGAAAATGAGTAAATAGATGAAGGAAAGAAAAATCATCATTATCTTTCGAATTCCGAGAGGCAGACCTGCTGAGAGCTGGCCTGGTTAAGTATTTTTATTCGTTAACCCGCTGAAACCAAAGCTACATCATCACCATGCCGAAAAAAAATCCTGTCACGATTTACGATCTTGCCCGCGAACTGGGCATATCGCCATCTACTGTTTCCCGAGCCTTGCACGACAATCCGGTGATCAGTGCAGAAGTCCGAAAGCAGGTGCAGGCATTGGCAAAAAAGCTGAAATACCGGCAAAACACCATTGCGGCCAGCTTGCGGATGAACCGGACGCATTGCATTGGCATCATTGTGCCCCGCATTAATCGCCATTTTTTCGCCACTGTAATCAGCGGCATGCAGGATGAAGCGCAGGAGCATGGCTACACCATCCTGATCGGCCAGACCAATGAACGGATTGAACGAGAACACATGCAACTCAATGCCATGATTTCAAGCCGCGTGGATGGTATCATGGTATCACCCACCATGTACACGACCAATTTCTCGGCTTTTGCCCAATGCAAAGCGCATCACATTCCGCTGTTGTTTTTTGATCGCACACCTCAGCATGGACATCATCATCGCGTGGTGGGTGATGATTTTCAGGGTGGATGGTTAGCCACTCAACATCTCATTGAGCAAGGTTACCGGCGCATTGCGCATTTTTGCGGAAAGCTGAGTGCCAGCATCTATCAACAGCGGCTGGCAGGCTATCGGGCTGCTCTTCAACAGTTTGGCCTGCCTTTTCACAAACGCTGGGTTATAGAACATGAACTAACAGCCGAATCCACCCCTCAGGCTATTGAAAAATTTTTACGGCTGGACCCTCAGCCCGATGCTATTTTCATCGCCAATGATACCAGCGCGCTGCATAGCATCAAACTCTTACAGGCCCGTGGCATTCGAATTCCAGACGAGATTGGCATTGTGGGTTATTCCAACGACCCGGCCGGAGAGCTTATCAGCCCTTCCCTTTCTACCATCGACCAAAAAGGATACCTGCTGGGACGCACTGCCCTGCAAACCATGCTGGACCTCATCAAGCATCGCGACAGAAAACGAGCACCTTCGCCCATCACCATCACCATTCCCGTGGAACTCATTGTACGAAATTCATCCGTCAGGCAAGCCCGGTAAGCCGTCAGGCATTCAGTATCCGAGAATCTTCAGCATGCTCTTGGAGCTTTGCTCCTTGGCATATAGCCAGTCCACCAGCTTGCCATTGCGGTCATATTCAATGACCACATGTTTGGGAGAAGGAATCAGGCAATGTTTGATACCTCCATATCCGCTAAGCTGATCCTGATAGGCTCCGGTATGAAAGAAGCCTACATAAAGCGGTTCATGATTATCGAGCTTGGGAAGAAACACTTGATTAATGTGTTCTTCGGAAGTATAAAAATCATGGCTGTCGCAGGTCAGTCCCCCTAAATTCACCTGTTGATATTCCGAATCCCATTTGTTGATGGGCAGCATCAGAAACTTTTCTCCAATACCCCAGGTATCAGGCAATGTGGTAATAAACGAACTATCAATCATGTACCAGATTTCACGATCATTCTGCAGCTTCTCGCCCAGCACACTGTAAATCATGGCACCGCTTTCACCAACCGTGTAGGAACCAAATTCGGTGTAAATATCGGGTGTAGGCACGCGGCTGCGCTTGCAAGCTTTTTTGATATTCATCACAATCTGGTTCACCATGTACTCATAATCATATTCAAATGCCAGGGAATGCTTGATGGGAAAGCCTCCGCCGATATTAAGCGAATCCAGTTCGGGACAAATCTTCTTCAGCTGGCAATAAATGTTCAGCACTTTGTTCAGCTCACTCCAGTAATAAATATCGTCCTTGATACCCTTGTTCAGGAAAAAATGTATCATCTTGAGCTGAAATTTCGGATTGCCCTTGATTTTATCCACATAAAATTCCAGCACATCTTTGGAACGAATGCCCAGGCGAGAGGTATAGAAATCAAACGTTGGCTCTTCTTCTGCTGCTATGCGAATACCTATTTTCACCGGTTCACGGGTGCGCACCAGCTTGCGGTAATCATCCAGTTCCGCTTTATTGTCCAGCACCGGAATGACATTTTTGAAACCATTGTTGATGAGTCGGGCAATGGCGCGGGTATAGGACTTTGTCTTATATCCATTGCAGATGATGATGGTATCTTTGGTGATTTTCTTTCGCTCGTACAGCTTGCGGATAATCTCCAGGTCATAGGTATAAGATGTTTCCAGATGCACTCCATGCTTAAGCGTTTCCTCCACAATAAAAGAGAAATGTGAGCTCTTTGTGCAATAGCAATAGTAATAGTTGCCCTGGTAGCGGTGCCTTTTCATGGCTTCCCTGAACATGCGCTTGGCTTTCTGGATTTGCATGCCGATCTTGGGCAGGAAGGTGATTTTCATGGGCGTTCCATACTTGTCGATCAAGGCTTTCAGGTTCACCCCGTTGAAGTACAAATAATTGTCTTTGATTTCAAATCCTTCCTGCGGAAATTCAAATGTTTGCCGGACGAGGTCGGTGTATGTGTTGTTCATTTAACCCAAAAGGTAATTGAAGTGAACAAATAAAATCCCAAATACATATGAAGTTTGGTTAACAAGATCGAATGCAATGCGTTCCGGGCAAATTTTCAAATAACAGGTTGCAAAAGTACATAAATGAAAAAATCAAGCATCCGGTTTAAAGAATTTTTTCACATGATTGTAAGGGTTCATTCCCTGACGTTAACCGAACGGTTGGCTACGATTCCTGAAAAATTAACCACGTGGGGATAAAAACCCTGTTAAAGGCAGCCCAACTCTGGTTTTTTATAGTATTTTAGGGGCTTGAAGCAGGCTTCTGCTCTTGTTTATCGCATCTGCACGATCATATCCATGAACAAGCCGGTAGGGGTGGTCACGTTCAAAATGTATGAAGTTATTGCGCAGCGTATTTACTTTTTTTCTTTTTACTACCTGCATTCTATGGGGTGCCTTTTCCCTGAGCGGCCAGGTAAAAGTGGATTCATTGCTCAGGCTGCTTTCTGCCCATCCCCAGCAAGATAGCCTGCGTGTGAATCTTCAACTGCAGGTAGCCCGGGCTTATCTGACCAGCGATCCCGGGTTAGCCGAATATTTCGCTTCCAGTGCGGCTGAACTTTCCCAGACACTTGCCTACATGCCGGGACTCACAGAAGCGCAGATGATCCGCGCTTTTCTGTTCATGCAACGCCAACAGTATGAGCAGGCATTGGCACTTTATCTTAACACGCTGGCTGTTGCTGAAAACAATCAGGATAACTTTCATGCTGCCCGCATCCAGGAGCAACTGGGCGATCTTTACGCCCGACTGGGCATTGATTCGCTGGCTTTAAACGCTTATCAACGTGCCTACTCCCTGCAGCAACGCCTGCGCGATACCGCAAGCCTTATACATCTGTCAGGCGCTCTGGGTAATATCCGCATCCGACAACTGGCGCAAAAGCCCCCTTCCCTGCGCGATTTCTCCCAGGTATTCGAACTCTTCAACCAGGAATTTATACTGGCTTCTGCCAAAAATGATTCTACAGGCATTGCCGATGCGTTGGACAACATGGGTTATATCTACCTGATGCAGGGACAATACGACAAAGCCACATGGAATTTCTCAACGGCTTTCGATATATTCCAGCGCCTGCATTTACCCCAACGCATAGCCCGTCTCTCCTACGAAATAGGCGCTTTGTTGCTGGCACAGGGAAAATATGATGATGCTGAAAAACAGCTGCAAAATGCCTATCAAATGGCTTCCGAACAGCACGATCCCTTTCTGCTCATGAACAGTTGCCTGAAACTGGCCCTGGTGAAAGCTATCAAAAACATGCCCGATGAAGCCATATTTTACCAAAACCGCTATGAACAACTGCGCGATAGCCTCAACAGCCTGCAACAAAGCAAAACCATTGCAGAATTATTGGGTCAGTACAGAAGCCAGAAAAATGAAAGTCTCATCGTTAGCCTGCGTGAGCAACAACAAGTACAGCAACACATCATCCGCCGCCAGCTCTATTGGGTGATTACCATTGGCTGCATCCTGCTGCTGATAGCCATTATTGCCGTTTTGCTATGGCGAGACAATCAGCTTCGCAAAAAACATTTCGAAGAACTTCAGCAAAAAAATCAAAGCATCGAAACCACCCGCAACGAACTCGAACAAAAAAACAAAGAGCTGGAAAAGCTCAACAAAATCAAAGACCGCATCCTGTCGGTTATTTCCCATGATATCCGGAATCCGCTTGCCAGCATGGAAATGATGCTGGAACTGATGAAAACCGGCAGCCTGTCATTGGAAGAAATTGCCAATGTGACTTCCAGCCTTTCGGAAAGCCTGGCTGAAACCAATAATTTTCTGACCAACATCCTGGAATGGTCCAAGAGCCAAATGCATGGGATTCAACCAAAACCCACCCTGATAAAAGTGAAAGATATTGTACTGGAAAACATACGCTTCTGCCAGTGGCAAGCCGAGAAGAAAAAAATCCAGATCCGATATGATGTGCCTGAAAGGCTGCAGGTTTATGCCGACCGGGAAATGCTGCGCATCATCCTGCGCAATATCACTACCAATGCCATCAAATTTACCCACGAAAACGGACATATTTTCATTGGTGCGGAAAAGCTGAATGGGATGGTGAAAATCTGGATCAAAGACGACGGCGTGGGCATCAAGCCTGCTGATCGGCCCAAGGTATTTGGCATGGAAAACTTTTCATCCCGTGGTACGGCCAATGAAATTGGTACAGGGCTGGGACTTGTCTTATGCAAAGAAATGGTAGAAAGCCATGGTGGCTCAATCTGGTTTGAGAGTGAAGAAAATAAAGGCACTACTTTTTATTTTACCCTTCCGGCACAACCCAAGCCAGCCACGGAAGAAGGATAATTTCATCATTCGGCCTATTTTATCGATCCGGCAGGATTTTGCGGATAATGAGCAGCCAGAAGTGCCTGTGATGCCTCATTTTTCCTGTATTTTTGAGCTCAAACCTAACTTGTATGGCAAGTTCCTCCAACGAACGTCCCCAACCCGATGCATTGATAGCAGAGATTGTTCATTATGTGCTCCATACCGAAATCAGCAGCGATTTGGCGTGGCACACAGCCCATTATTGTTTACTGGATAGCATCGGATGCGCACTGGAAGCACTTAACTACCCCGCCTGTACCAAACTGCTGGGACCCATTGTACCTGGAACCATCGTGCCTCATGGCGCACGTGTACCCGGTACTTCATATCAGCTGGATCCCGTGCAGGCTGCCTTTACGCTTGGGTCCATGATCCGCTGGCTCGACTTCAACGATACCTGGCTGGCTGCCGAGTGGGGTCATCCATCCGATAATCTGGGTGGCATCCTGGCTGTGGCCGACTGGCTGTCGCGCACAGCCTTGGCTCAACATAAAACACCCCTGCTGATAAAAGACGTGCTGGATGCCATGATCCGCGCCCATGAAATCCAGGGCGTCCTGGCGCTGGAAAATGCCTTCAACCAGGTGGGGCTTGATCATGTAATCCTGGTAAAACTGGCCACCACAGCCGTAACCGGAAAATTGCTCGGACTGAGCGAGGAAGAACTGATGAATGCTGTTTCCCATGTATTTGTTGACGGACATCCGCTGCGCACCTACCGCCATGCGCCCAACACCGGAAGCCGCAAATCCTGGGCTGCCGGCGATGCCACTGCCCGCGGCGTACGCCTGGCATTGATTGCCCGTACTGGCGAAATGGGCTACCCTGGGGCCATCACCACGCCCCAATGGGGTTTTCAGGATGCCGTGATGCGCGGCCAACCCCTAAAGCTGGCTCGCCCCTTCGGTAGTTATGTGATGGAAAATGTGTTGTTCAAAATATCCTATCCGGCCGAATTCCACGCCCAGACCGCCGTGGAAGCCGCCATGCAGCTGCACCGGCAACTTCAGCAAATGGGTAAATCAGCTGACGACATTGCCCATATCCGCATCCGTACACATCGGGCAGCTATCCGTATTATCGATAAAAAAGGCCCTCTGCACAATCCGGCCGACCGCGATCACTGCCTGCAATACATGATTGCAATTCCATTGCTGTTTGGTCGCCTCAATGCAGAAGATTATGAAGATGAAACAGCCCGCGATCCCCGCATTGATGCATTACGTGCCAAAATGGAAACCGAAGAGGATCCGGGATTCACAAGTGATTATTATGATCCCGACAAAAGAGCCATTGCCAATGCACTCACCATCACCCTGCACGACGGCACTACTCTGCCAGAAGTAGTTATAGAATATCCCATCGGGCACAGACGAAGACGGGAGGAAGGCATTCCTTTGCTGGTTGAAAAATTTAAGCGGCATGTAAGCCATCGTTTTGCAGAAAAACAACAACAGCAAATCCTTGCCCATTCTTTGGATTACGAACGGCTCATCCACATGCCGGTACATGAATGGGTAGATTTGTTTGTGGCTTGATCAGGGTCCGAAACGTTCACCTCCAAAACTGATTTTACCGGAAGCAATATCAGTGTAAAACTGCTGCATCAGATAAAATGCTTCCTTTTTCACACCCCGGTCACTCACCAACCCTTTTCGGTTCCAGCCATCCTGGTAAAAAGGCAACAGGCGTTTGGGCGACCGGAAATCTTTTAGTATCCAGGGTGTAGTGCCCCGCAGGAAGGGGATGGTTTTCAGCAAACGAATATCTTCATCCAACACCCGATATTGAAATTCTTCCGTCCAGCGTTGGGTGCTGTCGCCATGATATCCCTGAAGGGCTCCGGCACCAAATTCACTCATGATGAGCGGTTTCTGGTAAATGCTGGCAAAACGGGCACCTGCATCAGCCGAAGGGCCATACCAGCCGGGATAAATATTGCATCCCAATACATCCAGATATTGCCCCAGGGGATCATCAAGCCAGGATGTATCGTTGCGGACATGGCTGATTTGCAGAGCCGCCGAAATCAACCTCGTGCTATCCAGGGCCCTGGCCTGCTCTACCAGCGCTTTCATAAATTTCAGCCGCTCAGCTGTGCGGGGCGTTTCATTACCCACAGACCAGATGATAATATTGGCGCGGTTTTTATCCCGGGTAATCTCTTCGGTGAGTTGCTGCTTTGCATTGGCCAATGTGCCGGGATTGGTCCAGTCAATTGTCCAGTAAACGGGTATTTCTGACCATACCAAGAGACCCATTTTTTCCGCTTCTCTGATCATAGCTTCATTGTGCGGATAATGAGCCAGCCGTACATAGTTACAACCCAACTCCTTTGCCCATTGCAGTAAAATATGGTCCTGTGCTGCACTGTAGGCCCGCCCGCCTCCAAATGGAGCTTCCTCATGAATACTGACTCCCCTCAGGAATACGGATTTCCCGTTCAACAGAATATCGTTCCCCTTCACTTCAATGGTACGGAAGCCCACCTCATCGCCCAGGGTGTCGTTGCCGGCGGTCCATACAAGCCTGTACAAACGCGGATGCTCAGGCGACCAAAGCTCCATATTGGCCGGTGCCTGAAAAGAAAAATAGGCACGCCCTTGTACATCGGTCGTAAAACTGCGGCTGAAGCGCCATTCGGGAATTTGCAACTGCACAGATGCCCGGGCTGCCTGCGGACCATTGAGCTGTACCCATCCGCTGATCTGCCGGCTGCGGAGATCATCCAGATGGATGAAATAATCCTGGATAAACGTTTCCGGCGTTTCAATTAAACATACATCGCGCGTGAGCCCACCGTAATTCCACCAGTCAAAATTATTGGTGGGCACGCCTTCCTTATGGCGGGTATTATCAACCATCACTACAATAAAGTTATTTCCGTTGCGCAGTTGGCCGGTTACTTCCATATTGAACGGCGTGAAACCACCTACATGTTCGCCAATGATTTTGCCATTCAAAGCCACCACGGCATGATAATTGGCCGCGCCGAAATACAGAAATACCCGCCTGCCGGATTGGGGATGATAGACAAAATCGCGTTCATACCACACCGTGCCTTCGTAATAAAACAGCTTCGCATCCTGTGTATTCCAATCGCCCGGGACCTGCAGGGCCGGCGATGTTTCAAAATTGTATTCCACCAGTTGGTCGGGGTGTTCCGCATGTTGATTCAGAAAATATCCCCTGGTAGTCTGTCTGTACCGGTAATCAATATATCCCGTCTGATACGGATCCACGATGTAATGCCAGGATCCATTGAGTGTGATCGTATGTCTGTAAGGAACATCCGTAATCAACGGAGCCAGCAGTGTATCGGTCTGTGCCCTTGCCGGTAAAACAGCCATGCACAAGCCAACCGAAACAAACAACCAATGAAATATTTTTGCTTTCATCGCGCTTTGCAGTTTTTACCTGGTCAAACTTAGGCTTTTTTCTTCCTGACTGAAAGGAAAATCTCCGCAAACGTTTCCGATCGTCGCCGGATAGGTTTCCACCTGAACATCCTAACTTTGCAGGTCAATATTTGCACATGAACAGGGTGAGGGTTACGCGTGTTTTTCATTTTGAAGCTGCTCATGCATTGTATGGATATGACGGCAAATGCAGGCATATTCACGGGCATGGATATGAACTGCATGTGACGCTTATGGGAGAGCCCCTGCAGGATCCGTCGCATCCCAAGCAAGGCATGGTGATGGATTTTGGCGATATCAAGCAATGCATCCAGCAGCATATCATTGAACAGTTTGACCATGCCCTGCTGCTATGCAAGCATACTCCTTTCATTGAGCTGGCCGATGCCCTGCAACAGCATACCGATAGGATTGTGTGGCTTGATTATACACCAACCTGTGAAAATCTGGTGATTGACTTCGCCCGGCGAATCCAGTCGGTGCTTCCGGCTCACGTGCAGCTGCATCATCTTACCCTGTACGAAACGCCCTCTTCCTATGCCAGCTGGTATGCCGAAGATCAGCCTGCATAAACAATATTCACATCCATCTCACAATCTTCACCGGTTTCATGCATAAGTAATCAAACTAACTTACCTTGCAGGTATGGAACAAGCTTACCTCGATTTGCTGCGTTATATTTTAGACCAGGGTGTACCCAAAAATGATCGTACAGGTGTGGGAACACGCAGCATATTCGGCTATCAGATGCGGTTTGATCTGCAAAAAGGCTTCCCTTTGCTGACCACCAAAAAAATGCATCTAAAGTCTATCATTTACGAGCTGCTGTGGTTTTTGCGAGGCGACACCAATATTCATTATCTGCACGAACATGGGGTTACCATCTGGGATGAATGGGCTGATGAAAACGGAGAGCTGGGACCGGTGTATGGCAAACAATGGCGCAGTTGGCCTGCAGCCGATGGAAGTAGTGTTGATCAGATTGCCCAGGCAGTAAAATTATTGAAACAGGATCCCGATTCGCGCCGCATCATAGTGAGTGCCTGGAATGTGGCCGATCTGCCGAAGATGGCCCTGAGTCCCTGTCATTGCCTGTTTCAGTTTTATACACGATGGGATGAAAAATCAGGAAAAAGAATATTGAGCTGCCAGCTCTATCAGCGCAGTGGCGATGTGTTTCTGGGTGTGCCTTTCAACATAGCATCGTATGCACTGTTGACGATGATGATGGCTCAAGTATGTGATATGATTCCGGGTGAATTCATTCACACTTTTGGCGATGTGCATTTATACAACAATCATGTGGAACAAGCCAGGGAGCAACTTTCCCGCCAGCCTTTTGATCCGCCTATCATGCAGCTCAATCCGGAAGTAAAAGATATTTTTTCCTTCCGGTATGAAGATTTTCAATTGCTGCATTATCAGTGCCATCCGGCCATTAAAGCACCTGTTGCCGTATGAATCAAGATGCCGCCCATTTATTTCCCTTTCGCATTTCTGCTATTGTAGCTGCTACACGTGGCAATGTGATTGGCAAAGACAATGTGATGCCCTGGCATCTGCCTGCTGATCTCAAATATTTCAAGCAAACAACCTGGGGAAAACCGCTGATCATGGGCCGGAAAACATTCGAATCCATGGGCGGAAAAGCCTTGCCCGGCCGACCGCATATCGTCATTACCCGACAAATGCAGTGGTCGGCTCCCGATGTAGAAGTCGTACACAATCTATCCGATGCTTTCCGTGCAGCTGCTAAATACCAAACCAGCGAAGTGTTTGTAACGGGTGGAGCCGATATCTTCCAACAGGCCTGGGCCTACCTCCAACGGATTTACCTGACCCGTATCCATGCGGATATTGAAGGCAACCGTTATTTCCCACATATTGATCCCCATGAATGGCAGCTGATCCGTGAACAATATCACGAAGCGGATGAAAAAAACCCTTATGCCATGAGCTTTCAGGTCTGGGAAAGAAAAAGATAAGGTTTTCGGGTAAATGCATCCCAAACTGAATCCTGCATCTTACAACTCAGGAAACAGGCTCGGAGGTATGGTGAATCTCGGCATAAAAATCAAACTGAATCTCGGGATGATTTTGCATTTCAGTTTGCAAAAACCATTCTGACTGAGCCATGTAAACCCATCGGCCATCCTTGTCTTTCGCTACCTGATTTTGCTTGAAACGAATGAAAGCCTCAATATCTTTTTCATCACCCCGCAACCAACAGGCTTTGTAAAAAGGAAGCGGCACAAATGCACAGGATGCACCATATTCATGCAACAAACGATATTGAATCACTTCAAACTGCAACTCTCCCACACAACCAATGATCTTGCGATTGCCTTGTGGCTGAATAAAAAGCTGTGCCACACCTTCATCTGTAAGCTGGCGAATACCTTTTTCCAGCTGTTTGGTTTTCATGGGATCTTTGTTCACCAACTCTTTGAATATTTCAGGAGAAAAACTGGGGATACCGGTAAAATAAAAATCCTCACCTTCTGTAAGGGTATCGCCAATTTTAAAATTGCCCGTATCAAACAAACCCACCACATCGCCCGGATAAGCATCTTCCACCACATTTTTTTCCTGAGCCAGAAAACTGTAAGGATTGCTGAAGCGCAAATTGCGCTGCAAGCGCACATGATGATAAAACTTATTGCGTTCAAATTTTCCGGAACAAATCCGTAAAAATGCAATCCGATCCCGATGTTTAGGATCCAGATTTGCATGAATCTTAAACACAAATCCCGTCATCTTTTCTTCTTCAGGTTGTACCACGCGTTCGCTGGTCATGCGTGGCTGCGGAGGCGGAGCAATTTCAATAAAAGTATCGAGCAATTCCTTGACACCAAAATTATTCAATGCACTGCCAAAAAACACGGGAGCCAACTGACCTTTCAGATATGCTTCTTTTGAAAACGGATCATACACGCCTTCTATCAAAGCAACATCTTCACGCAATTGGCGCAAATCTGATTCGGGCAACAAAGCTTCAAGCCTCGAATCATTTACATCTTGTACATAAATACGATCATCATCACTTGCTTTTTCATGTGGGTGAAATAATAAAACGCTATGATCGAAGATGTGATAAACGCCTTTAAACTCGCGTCCCATATTGATAGGCCAACTCAACGGTCTTACTCGAATTGCAAGCAAAGATTCCAGTTCATCCAGCAAATCAAATGGGGGTCGTCCTTCCCGATCCAGTTTGTTGATAAAAACAATAACCGGTGTGTTGCGCATGCGACATACTTCCATCAAGCGTTTGGTTTGCTCCTCTACTCCTTTGACACTATCAATCACCAGTATGACACTATCTACAGCTGTAAGAGTACGATACGTATCTTCTGCAAAATCTTTATGCCCGGGTGTATCCAGCAAATTGATGAGCTTGCCTTTGTAAGCAAACGTCATCACCGATGTGGCCACTGAAATGCCGCGCTGGCGCTCAATTTCCATAAAATCGGAAGTAGCATGTTTTTTAATTTTATTCGATTTTACCGCACCAGCCGTTTGAATAGCACCCCCAAACAACAGCAACTTTTCGGTGAGTGTAGTTTTCCCGGCATCGGGGTGTGAAATAATGGCAAATGTGCGCCGACGCTGAATTTCAGTTAATAAATCCGACATGCTTTATTTGCATTTGCAAAAGCCGCAAAGTTAATATTTCATCTTCAATCTGTTTTTTTATCCTTTGCTATTCCAAATGGCCACATAAAACATATGCCATTACGACGTTTTTATTTATATAAAACCGACTAATTGTCAGACAATTAATCATTCTGCATACAAATTTTCAGTTTCAAGTATGCGGCACAGTTTTTCATCAATAACAGATGAAAACAAAATTGAAAAACCTAAAAAACAAAAGGCTATGTCACTGATTAAATGGAATGAATCCGATGTATTTCCGAGCTTTTCTCAATTGCTCGATGAATTCTTCGGCGATGACTGGTTTCGGGGTGTGCAAACCGGTACACGCGTTCCCGCAGTAAACATTCATGAAACCAACACCAGCTATGAACTGGAACTGGCTGCGCCGGGATTGAAGAAATCCGATTTCAAAATCAGTGTAGATGGCGATGTGCTGACCATTTCCGCAGAGAAAAAAGAAGAAAAAGAAGAAAAGCATAGAAAAGTAACCCGGCGGGAATTCAACTTCACTTCTTTCAGCCGCTCGTTTACACTGCCGGATAGCGTGGATGCCGACAAAATCAAGGCATCGTATGAAGATGGGGTGCTGAAGCTGGAACTCCCGAAAAAGGAAATCGCCGTAAAGCAAGCCCCCAAAGAAATTTCGGTTGAATAATGCATTCAACCAGTAAGGGCGTCATAAGGGGGCAGAAGGGTTCTGCCCCTTTATTTTTCCATCTGAAAAAAATCGTACCGTGGCTAAAAAAGATTATTACTCGATTTTGGGTGTATCGCGATCGGCAACTGAGGATGAAATCAAAAAGGCTTATCGCAAGCTGGCCATCAAATATCATCCGGATAAAAATCCGGGCAATAAGGAAGCTGAGGAAAAATTCAAAGAAATCAACGAAGCGTATGAAGTGCTGAGCGATCCGGAGAAGCGAAAAAAATATGACCAGTTTGGCGATCAATGGCAATATGCCGATCAATTTGCTGGCCAGCAAGGGAAAACTTATAGCTGGGGTAGCCCGGGAAGTGGACAAACCTTTTACTATGAAGGCGATATCGAGGATCTGTTTGGTGATGCCGGACTGGGCGGCATATTTGAACATCTGTTCGGACATAGAAGAGGAGCTGGATCCCGTACCCGTACACGCGCAGGATCAGCCAGGGGAGCCGATTTGCAGGCCAGCATGACCTTGAGCTTCGACGAAGCTTATCATGGCACGGAACGTCTCATTGAAGTGAATGGCCAAAAGATGCGCATCAAGCTGAAGCCAGGCGTGTACGACGGGATGCAAATCCGCATCACAGGTAAAGGCCAGCCTGGCGTAGGCGGGGGACCTGCTGGAGATTTGTACATCACCCTGCATGTGTTGCCGCATCATCAGTTCATCCGGGACGGCAACGACCTGAAACAAACCATCACCATTCCCTTCTGGGATGCTTTGCTGGGTGCCAAGAAAGAAGTGGCTACGCCTTCCGGTAAAATTTTACTGACCATACCCCCGGGCACGACCCATGGATCAATCCTGCGCATCCGTGGCAAAGGCATGCCCGTGTATAACCAGCCCGGCCAGTTTGGCGATATGCTGGTGGAAGTGCATCTGTGGATGCCCACCCGGCTCACCGAAGAACAACGCAGAGCCGTGGAGCAAATGAAACAAACATTTGAACATGCAAAAGTGTAAACTTATGAATACCTTAAGCCCGGTAGCATACGATTATCAGGATATCTTGCACCGCCTGATCGAAAATGAAATCGAAATGCAATTATGGAAACGACGCATGTATCTGGCATACTGGCTGCAACGGATGGAGCTATGCATGCAAGATGAGATAGAATCGCTGATTGATCAAACCAAACGCATTTTACTGCTGGCTGGTGAATATCCTGATGATCATATTCATGCAGTGTTTGTAGATGAACAAGGTCGTTTGATGCGCAGCTGGATGATGTCGAGTGAAGCCTTCCAACTGCTCATCCATCACCTGCCCGTGAAAGATACGCGCACAGCGCGTTTTCTGCTCTACTGGATTCGTCATCACCTATAAAAAACAACATCATGGAAAAGAATCAAAAATTTACGCTCTGGTATTTTCTTAGTCTCATGGCGGGCATCCTGTTGCTGCAGTGGCTTTTCTTTCCGCCCCAGTATGCCACGCATGAATTGAGCTATACACAATTCAAGCATAAAGTAGATTCCGGGCTGGTAGAACGTGTGGTGATTTTTCCCGACAAGATAGTAGGCCTGCTGAAAAATACCGATTCTACTCATCATAACGGTAAAATAGAAACCAGTCCCTCTACGCCCTGGCGCATCCGGCTGCAGGAAGTGGAAAATGAAGTCAATCGTCAGTTTGTGGTGAGTCGTATTCCGAATGTGGATGATCGTTCCTTGCTGCAAATGTTGGATGATCATGGCGTAGATTATTCAGGTAAAATTGAGGATCACACCCTGCGCAACTTTTTCCTGAACTGGATTTTGCCCATCATCTTTTTTGTGGCGTTGTATGGATTTTTATTCCGCCGCATGTTTCCCAAAAATAATTTCCTGCAGGTGGGCGATGGGAAGTTGAAGATCCATGATGAAAACCAGCAAAATCCCGTGCGTTTCAGTGATGTGGCCGGTATTGACGAAGCCGTGGAAGAAGTCAAGGAGGTGGTGGATTTTCTGAGGAATCCACAGAAATATACCCGCCTGGGGGGTAAGCTGCCCAAAGGCGTGCTGCTGGTGGGCCCGCCCGGCACCGGGAAAACTTTGCTGGCACGTGCCGTGGCAGGCGAAGCCGGGGTGCCATTCTTCAACATCAGCGGATCAGATTTCGTGGAAATGTTTGTGGGCGTAGGCGCTGCACGGGTGCGCGACCTGTTTCGCCAGGCCAAAGAAAAAGCTCCCTGCATCATCTTCATCGATGAGCTGGATGCTATTGGCAAAAGCCGCTCTGGCAATGCCGCCTTCATGGGTGGCTACGATGAACGGGAAAATACGCTGAACCAATTGCTGGTGGAAATGGATGGCTTTGACCCCACCAGCGGATTGATCATCTTCGGCGCTACCAACCGGCCGCAGGTGCTCGATCCAGCCCTGCTCAGGCCCGGCCGTTTTGATCGGCAAATAGTGGTCGACAGACCGGATATGAAAGGCAGAGAGGCCATTTTCGCTGTGCACACCCGAAAATTAAAACTGCATCCTTCCGTAAACCTGAAACAGCTGGCGGCCCAAACACCCGGATTTGCCGGCGCCGAAATTGCCAATGTGTGCAATGAAGCCGCCATCATTGCCGTGCGCAATGGCCATGAAGCCGTGATGCAAAGCGATTTTGAAGCCGCTATTGAGCGCGTGATTGCCGGGCTGGAACGCAAAAGCCGTATCATCAGTCCCAAAGAAAAACAAATCGTGGCCTATCATGAAGCAGGCCATGCCATCGTAGGATATTTTACACCGGGAGCTGATCAAGTACAAAAAGTTTCCATCGTGCCGCGCGGCATCGGCGCCTTGGGCTATACCCTGCAAATGCCCCTGGAAGACCGTTACCTGATGACCAAATCGGAACTGCTGGGCAAAATCAAAGGCCTGCTGGGCGGTCGGGCTGCCGAAGAAATTGTTTTCAACGAAATTTCCACCGGCGCTTCCAACGATTTGGAACGCATCATGCAACTGGCCCGCAGCATGATCACCGTGTATGGCATGAGTGATAAACTGCCTAACCTATCGCTGGTAACACAAAGCGGACCGGGATTCCTGAAAAATGAACTCTACACCGACAGGCGATCCGAAAAATTGGAACAACAAATTGATGAAGAAACTTATCAGATCATAGCACAATGTTATGCAGAAACCAAACAATTATTAACCGAAAAAAGGGAGCTGCTCGATCAACTGGCACAGGCTTTACTCGAAAAAGAAGTGTTGAATCGCGATGAAATCGTAGCCATCTTATCGGCAACTCCCGCAACCATACAACATCATTAAAACAATTTGATCACAATTAAAAAAACTGAAAATTATGGAACCGTTTCATCAACTGATTCAATCCGAACAACCTGTGCTGGTTGATTTTTATGCCGACTGGTGCGGTCCCTGCAAGGCCATGCATCCGATTATTCAGGATGTGGCTCGTCAAGTGCAGGGCAAAGCACGGGTGATTAAAATTAATGTAGATAAAAATCAGCAAACAGCTATGCAATATCAAATTCAGGCTATCCCTACATTCATTATTTTTCAGAAGGGACAAATCAAATGGCGTCATACCGGCATGATTGACCGGCAAACACTGCTGAATCAATTGCTGAGCTTATCACAGGTTTCATCTTAAATCTTAATATAAAAACAGGAATGACTATGAAATATCATATTCAAAATCTACATCTGGTGCAACCACCTCAACAGCAAACATTTTTTGAAGAAGAAATCCAGAAAAAGCTCAAACGCATTGAACGGATCTTAAAAGAATATCCTAAACTTCCAACGCTTGCTGTGCATATCAAAAAGGAAGGTGCTGAATATGTGATTACACTTACTTTACCCATGCTTTCCAAAGTATTGCTGGTAAAGGACCGTGGTACATCGGCTGTCTTGACTGTGAACAATGCTTTGGATACGCTACGCAAAGCCGTGCGTGAACAAAAGCGGGTGGAGCGAAAAGATTATTTATTCAAAAGGAAACAACAACTCGAACAACGTACCCAGCAAGGCAGACAGATTCTTAGTCAGCTTCACCAGGAAAGCGATGCGGAAAACTTCATCCATTATCTGGATCAAATTTTACCTGATCTAAGGCAACATGTCATGCGCGAAGCATTTCGTAAACCTCTCTTGAGGATGTTGATCAAAGAAAATAAACTCAAAATAAATGATATCCTGAACGATCTGTATATCAGCATTTACGATGCATACGGACAACTAAAAGAAGCTCCTGAAAAACTGAATTTGTGGGTTTATGAAATCGCAGATCGAAAACTGCAGGAAATCAGCGAACGATACAAACAAGAATTTGGTGTGGAACGTGATTGGATGCCAGCAGCAGAAACAGCCGAAAGTGAAGAACTCACAGCTAATGCTGAAGAAATGCCCGAACTGGTGGAAGATCTGGATGATGTTTCCTATCACATGAAACAATATGCCTGGGATGAGATTCTGATGGATGCAGGCTTATCAGATGAGGAAATCGAACAATTTGAAACCGAAGAAGCTGAGCAAACCATGAAACAATGGCTGCGGGAGCAAGATAGTTATGCATTATCTGTATTTGAGATGCATTATCTGGAACGCTACGCCGTTGCTGAAATTGCTCATATCAAAGGAAAACAGGAAGCTGAAATTGAACAGTTGCTGCAGGATATGCGAACCCGTTTGATTAATTATCTGAAAGAAAAAATACTGTCCTGAAAATATTGCGGACAAAAAAACATGCACCAGAATCTTTTATTATTTTGAATGGGCTTAGCTTTGCAGGCATAAAACACAGCTATGCCTGCACAAAGCCTGGTGGAAAGAGATGCAAAAGTCATCTGGCATCCTGATACACAAATGCTTACCGAGCCCGCGCCAATCCCCGTCGTACGGGGCGAAGGCGCTCTGCTCATAGACGAACAAGGACAAACCTATATTGACGCAAATGCCAGCTGGTGGGTAAATACCATTGGCCATGGCCATCCACTTGTAGCTGAAAAAATCGCAGCACAGGCCCGCCAGCTTGAGCATTGCATTTTTGCATGCCTGACACATGAGCCAGCAGTTCAGCTGGCAGAGCGGCTGTTGCAAGTGCTGCCCGGCACATGCAGCCGTATTTTTTATTCCGATGATGGTTCCACCAGTGTGGAAGTAGCGCTGAAAATGGCCATTCAATACTGGCATAACCAGGGCATACCACGCACCAAAATTCTGGCACTGGAAGGTGGCTACCACGGCGATACTTTCGGCTCCATGAGCGTGGGCGCCAAAAGCGTGTTTACAGCACCTTTTGAACCTTATCTTTTTGAAGTAACCTATCTTCCGCTACCTGAAGCTGAAAAACCCTTTCCGCTGGATGAAGCGAGCCTGCAACAATATGCGGCATTCATTTTCGAGCCCCTGATTCAGGGAGCCGGAGGCATGCGTATGTACGATGCAGCAGCGCTCGATGCCTGGCTGCAGACTTGCCGGAAACACGATGTGCTGCTGATTGCCGATGAAGTGATGACAGGATTTTATCGGACCGGTAAAATGTTTGCATGCGATTACCTGCAGTGCAAACCAGATATCATTTGTCTATCAAAGGGATTAACCGGCGGCACACTGCCCCTGGGCGTTACGGCCTGCACGGAAAAAATTTACGAAGCCTTTCTTTCCCGCGATAAACGCAAAACCTTTTTCCACGGGCATTCCTATACAGCCAATCCCATTGCCTGTGTAGCTGCCCTGACAAGCCTGGATATTTTGCAAACCACTTCCACGCAACATCAAATCCGGCGGATTATGACCAGGCATCAGGAATTTTTGCAGAAGCTGCAGGCCTACTCTTGTTTTCGTAACGCTCGCTGTTTAGGCACCATTGCAGCTTTTGAAGTGCTCAGCGAATCGAATTATACCAGCCCGCTTCGCGATGAATTGTATCTGTTTTATTTGGAACGGGGTGTGTTGATGCGTCCGCTGGGTAATACCCTTTACATCATGCCACCCTACTGCATTACGGATGCACAATTGCAGCGGGTGTACGAAGCCACCTATGCGCTGGGTGATAAACTGTTACAGAAAGCATAATGGTTTAGAACACCGGCCAATATACCTTTACCAGTATCTGGCTGGTGTCGTTGTCTGGTAGCCTTTCCGGATATTGTTCCCATGGACCTGCAGGCGATTGCAGATGCTGTTTATACAGGTATCGTTGCAGAGCCTGATACGCAGCCGGAATCTGGCGAGCTTGTCCTTTCATGTTGGCCACCAATACAAAACCACCTTCAGGCATGGTTAGCACATGCATAGCTGCCCGTAGCCGACTTTGCAGCTGATTGGCAGTCATATTCCGGGGTAGTTGAACAGGAATACCCACATGAATTTCACAAAGTGAATCTCGCATGGGCAAATATTGTGCAATCACAGGGGCTTGTTGAGAGATGCCCAGCTGCCGGATACGATTTTGCAATACACGATAAGCATATTGAAGTGCCTGGTATTTAAATGAAACCGGAATCGTATCGGCATATACAAGGATGGTATGAAAAGGCAGTGGTATGCGATGAATTTGATAGCCCAGCGTGTCGGCTCGTTCACAATCAGCTTTTAAACTTCCCAAAGCATGCTCCATACCGGGCCCTACCAACCTATCGAGCATCACACCATAATATTTCCACCAGGGCCACCAACCCAGCTGCAAATCCATCGTCCATTTGATCCAGGTGTGTTCTCCATCCAGTGCCGGAGCCAGCACAAAATGTCCGGTAATCGGCGGCAGACTTTTCATATCCATCCGATAATCCACCTGATGCTTCTTCAGGTCTACATGGGTTATGCAAAAACTTCCTCCGTCACGATTTTCAGTGGGATGATAGGCCCAGCTAAAACAGGGTTGCTCATCCCGGCCTGTTTGCGGAAACTGAAACTGCAAGGCTGCGTCCACAGAATCCGTTGACCATCCCTGCAACCAGCGGGCCAGATGATGTACATCCGTAAGCCTTATCATCACAGTATCCAAAGGAGCGTCAATCATCCCGGCTCTTTCCGTATGCCCCACAGAAGGCAAAAACAGGGAAAATAAAAATACAAAGACAAGAAAGCCGATTAAGATAATGATAAAAAACCTGAGCCAGCGCATCATATATCAAAAACATTCAATCCCATCGAAAGACCCGGAAAGTAACTGCATAAATCACTATTCCCCAGACCAAGATTCCCAGCAAAGGGCCTGCAATCTGTTGAAAGGACGCACCTTCAAATGCTACAGAACGCAGGGCCGTGTTTAAATAACTCAATGGCATGATCCGGCAAATGGGTTGCAACCATCCAGGCAATACATCAATCGGAAAAAAGGTACCCGCCAGCAAAAACTGTGGCAACGTTACAATATTGGCAAGCGGCGGAATGCTGCTTTCATTGCGGGCAATGCTGCTGATGATAAAACCAAAACCCATAAACACGGTCAGCGCAACAAACGACAACAACAGCATTTCCAAAACTGTTATCCACCCATGATACAGGGTAAATCCAAACACAAAATAACCCAGAGCAATGATTATGATCGCATTGAGCATCTGAAACACAACCCGAGCAATGGCTTCACCCAACACAATGTAACCTTTTTTGATAGGCGTAGCAAAAAAGCGTTTCAGTACAAGTGTTTGTCTGAGGTTAAAAAATACGAATGCAGTACCGAAAATGCCAGCACTGAGGAGGGCAAAGCCCAGCATGCCAGGCAAAATGAAGTCAATAGGTTTATATCTGCGGCCGGGAATCTGTTTCACTTCCAGTTTCGCTACGGATTGTCGATTGGGAAATAGCGTGGAATCAATCCGGTAAATGGTATTGCTTACCACCCCTTCCAAAACAGGTGCTGTACCGGCATTGGCGGTTGACAATAGCACACTGACATGATACGGCGGAACTGGATCTGCAGGATGGGTACTCATACTGTCAATCTCCAGAATACCATCAATCCGCCCTTTCTGCAAATCGGCCAGCAGCTGCTGTTGTGGCTCCCGGACAATCTTCAAAGCAGGAATCTGCACCAATGCCCGATAAATAGGGCTATGCACATCCGTTTGTGGCGCAAAGCCCACTTTCAGCAAAACCTGATTCTGGCCAATAAAGCCAAACACCAGAATAAAAGCCAGCGGAAATGCTATGCTAAACACCACGGCAGACGGGCTTTTGAGGATGGCAATGAAACTGGCCCTCGCCACGGCCATCATAGCCCTAAATTGACTGTACGAATATTCCATGTTGCAAAAAACCGATGCAAACTTAAGAAACGCTTCCCGACATTGGGGAATCTGTTCCGTTAAATCAGGGCAAAAAGATCCAGAAAGGAAGCCTGGCCTGAGGTGTACCCATGGCTGATTTCAATTCCGACCATTGCTGAAGCAGCGGATAATAGTTACCCAATGTGGCTTTAAGCCTACTGGTGGTCAGTTCTTCATTGAAACTTTCAATGATTTTCTGGATAGGATTTTTCACGGGTGGATACTCCTCGAGCCGGTAGGTTTTGAGATGCGACATGCTGGCTGCACATTGCAAGGCATCATCGAGTCCGCCAATCCGGTCAGCCAATCCATTCTGAACTGCCGCCAGCCCACTCCACACCCGGCCTTGCGCCAGGCTGTCAACCAATGCTACTGGCATATGTCGGCCCTGAGCCACCCGCTGACAAAAAGTTGCATACACCGTATCAATCTGATTCTGGATCCATTTTTTTTCTACATCTGTCAGGGGTTGATCAATAGTCCCCATATCTGCCAGAGGAGCCGTTTTTACGCCATCAAAACTTACCCCCAGTTTATGCTGAAAGAAATCTTGCAGATTGGGGATAATGGTAAAAACGCCGATAGAACCGGTAAGTGTATTGGGTTGAATGAAAATGCTATCGGCCATACACGAAATATAATACCCGCCAGATGCCGCGTAGTCGCCCATTGACACCACTACGGGTTTTTGTTTGCGAGCCAGATAGAGCTCCCGCCAGATTTTATCGGCCGCCAGTGCACTTCCTCCGGGTGAGTTTACACGGAAAACAATGGCTTTTACACGATCATCCCTGCGCACTTCCCGAATCCATTTGATGTAGTCATCGGCAGCAATGACCTGATCTCCGGGCTGGTTTTCTGCACTGCCATCAATGATCTCGCCCTGCGCATAAATCAGAGCTATGGCAGGCTGGCCGGCTCCCTGTCCATGCACACTGTCGGCAATAGCTTTCCAGTAATTGCTGATGGTGATGGTATGCAACCTTTCGTCTTCGCCAAGCTGCACTGCGCGTTTCAACGTTTCCTGCATCTGATCATCATACTTCACACCATCAATCAGGTGGAGCTTTACGGCATCTACGGGCTGCTGAATTACACCCTGCGCCGCATATCGGGCAAGTGCAGCAGTATCCAGATTCCTGGCCAGGGCAATGCCATTGAGGAAATGCCGGTAAAAATCCTGCAGAAAAGCAGTTGTCTGAATCCGGTTGGCTTCACTCATCCGGGTAAGGCGAAAAGGTTCCGTCGCACTCTTGTATTTTCCCTGGTAAAAAATCTGAGGTTTGATTTCCAATTTGTCGAGCAGGCCTTTGAGAAAAGCCAGGCGTACGGCAAAACCTCTGAATTCGAAGACACCCTGTGGATTGAGGAATATACTGTCGGCCACGGAAGCCATGTAATAGGCCCGCTGCGAGGCTATATCACCGTAAGCATATATAGGTTTATGGCTTTGGTGTTTAAAATCCTCCAGGGCATTGCGAATTTCTTCAGCAGTAGCGAATCCGTTGGGTGTTTCTCCCAATTTCAGATAAATCCCTGCAATGCGCTGGTCGTGTGCTGCCTGGTGAATAGCCCTTACCACATCATGCAAACCCATGATAGTTGTTTGCCCCTTGCCTGCAATAACTAGAAGGGGGTTTTGCAATTCCTGCTCCAGCAATGGCTTGCTCAGATCCATGACCAGCCAGGAACCGGATTCAACCGAAACTTTTTTGGTAGTCATGGTGAGTCCGCCCACAATGCCCAAAAGCAAAAAAAAGCATATCAGAAAAAACACAATCAGGGCAAGTAAAGAAGCCAGAAAACTGCTCAGAAAACGTTTCATGCGGTTTACGTGTTTTGCAAATGAATGTTGAGATATTTTCCCGAAATATCCATCTGTTGTATAACAGCTTCCTCCCCGGGAAACCGAAGGATGGAAAAACGTTTCAAAAATAAGGTTTATTCTTACTTTTGATCAGCAGCTTATCCATGAGTGATATTATTTTATTGTTGGGCGGTAATCTGGGCGACCGATATGCCTATCTGCAAAAGGCCACGGCAGCCATTCAAACTCGGATTGGGGAGCTGATGGAAGCTTCCGCCATCTATGAAACGGCCTGCTGGGGCGGCGATCAACAGCCCGATTACCTCAATCAGGCATTGCGGGTACAAACTGCTTTATTGCCCGAACAGGTGCTGGATGTGGCATTAAAGATTGAAGCCGAGCTGGGTCGGGTACGGACCCGCATGTGGGAGCCCCGGGTGATGGATATCGATCTGATTTTCTATGACAGGCTCATCTATCATTCCGAACGGCTGATATTACCCCATCCACGCATAGCAGTCAGGAAATTTGTATTGATACCTCTGGCTGAACTCATCCCCGGCTATATCCATCCGGTTTACCATAAATCCATCGCCGAATTATTAAGCCTGTGCCCGGATCCATCTGCCGTAAAATACTGGAAACCACATCCTCAGCCTACACCGTTCAGGAACCCTTCATTGGTTTCAGCATCCTGACCCTTGCTTATTGCTTTCTTTCAGCATTATCCTGAACTTGCAACCCGCTTTGATTATTGGTTATGATATATCGTTTCATCACTATCGAAGGCAACATCGGTGCGGGGAAAACCACCCTGGCAAAAATGCTGGGCGATCGGTTGAAGGCCAGATTGATGCTGGAACAATTTGCCGATAATCCTTTCCTTCCGAAGTTTTATGAAAATCCCAGGCAATATGCGTTTCCGCTGGAATTGTTTTTTCTGGCTGAACGCTACCAGCAGTTGAAAAACATGTTTGCCAAGCCCGATTTGTTTGCCGAAGTGCTGGTCAGTGATTATTTGCTGATGAAATCGCTGTTGTTTGCCCGCATTAATCTGTTGGATGATGAATATCATCTTTTTCATCGCTTGTTCGATATCATTCATCCGCAGGTCCCCCAGCCTGATTTGCTGATATTTCTTTATGCGCCTGTGGCTCGTTTGCAACAAAATATCAAAAAACGAAATCGCAGTTATGAGCAGCATATTCCCGATGAGTACCTGTTTAAAATTCAGGAGATGTATGTACAATTCATTCGCCAGCAATCACTGCCTACCCTGATGATTGATGTATCGGATGCCGATTTTGAACATGAACCAGAACAATTCGAGCAAATTGTACACGCACTGGATTACGAGTATGAGCCTGGCGTGCACTATCTTTCCCTGTAAATCTCTTAATTTTATCCGCTTGTATATGGATAGCTACTGCCTGACTTTAAACTTACGGAGCTCATGAAAAATAGATTGGTGTTTGGTCTATGGGTCATTCTTTTGCTGGGAGCTTTATCTTTTGTGGCTGAGGATCCGCTGGGCGAGCGCATTTTGCAGGCCCTGCATCAGTTTCACCAGCAATACCCGCAAGAGAAAGTATATGTGCAGTTAGACAAGGATTATTATGCAGCGGGTGAGACCATCTGGTTTAAAGCCTATGTTACATTAAACCGCACACCCACCCCGCTAAGCACCAATCTGTACGTAGAACTGATCAACGCCCGGGGTGAGATTGTGAAGCGCGATATCCTGCCCATTGAGCATGGCGGTGCTGCCGGTGATTTTGAATTATCCGACCAAACACCACCGGGGGCATATCGGATCCGCGCCTATACCGCATGGATGCTGAATTTTGATCATGCTTTTCTGTTTCATAAAGATATCCGCATTTTCCCGGCCCTGGCGCGTGGGCAATCTATTCCCGACTCGCTGGTACAACAGGCTGCCAGCGTGCATGCTACCACCCAGCTGCATTACAGCGTGAAGTTTCTGCCTGAAGGAGGTGATCTGGTTGTAGGTGTGCCTTCTGTAGTAGCTTTTGCAGCAGTCGATGAAAACGGGCTGCCGATCAACGTGGATGGCAAGGTGATGGATGATCAGGGACATCAGGTGGCTACCCTTCATTCACTGCATGACGGCATGGGCAGCTTTACGCTTACACCTCAGCCGGGTCGCCTGTACCGGGCCGTTTTTACACAAAGCAATGGTGCAGTGCAATCTTTTGATTTGCCCAGAGCCCGGCCTGAAGGTATTGTGCTGCATGTGCTAAACTCTTACACGGTTCCTTCGAGGATATTTTTCAATGTGATGCGCAGCGAACAGCACAAGGAGCGGTACAATCATCTGAAGATTGTGGCTCAAATGGAAGAGGTGCCCGTATTCATGGCCGATATCAATTTTGATGAAGGGCTTTCGGGCGGCATGATTCCTACTGATAGACTGCCTTCAGGCGTGCTCCACATTACCGTATTTGACACCACCGCCACGCCTCTGGCCGAACGCCTGGTATTCGTCAGTCAACCCGACGAACTTCATTTAAAACTCACAACAGATGAGCTGCACAATAATCCGCGTTCGCTCAACCTTTGGCAACTAAGTGCCCCAGACGCCGTGAATGGGCATTTTTCCATTTCCATTACCGATGCGGATGCCCTGCTATCATTTCCGGACGAAAACAATATTTTGTCGTACACCTTGCTGAACTCTGATATCAAAGGCTATATCTACCATCCGGGATGGTATTTCCGCAATACCGATACCGCTACCCTGAAGGCACTTGACCTGGTGATGCTCACCCATGGCTGGCGCAGATTTGCATGGGAAAAAATCCTGCAAAATCAGTTCCCTGCCATCCGTTACCCGGCAGAAAATGCCAACCTGGTGATTAAAGGACAGGCTTATGCCATGAACGGAGGCTCGGTGAACATGATCATCCGTGTGCCAGCCGACACCCAAACTTTTTTTGTGAGTGCACCGGTGAATAATCTGGGTGAGTTTATGGTGACAGGATTGAAATTTCACGATACAGCACAGGTATTTTTTCAAGGACAAACGGGTAAAGATCAATATTCCAGCGCAAACATCCACCTGAGCGGATCCTTTACTGATAACCTGGCACAAATACCACTGGAAAGCCCCCTGTATCCACCTGTAATTCGTGACAAGCAGCAGCTGATTCAGTTTCTGACAGCTGCCAATGAACGAAACCGCATCAACCGGATGATGATCAGCCGCAGCATTTTACTGCAATCTGTTACCATTACCGGAGAAAAGAAAACAGCAGCACAGAAATTGGATGAAGAATACACCAGTGGCATGTTTCGGGGAGGTGATGCAGTGAGTTTCGATCTTACCCAGGAACATGCTGCTTACCTGAATATTTTTCAATATCTGCAGGGACGTGTAGCCGGGCTTAGCATTACGGGTGATTTAAACGATCCGGTTATTACCTGGCGGGGAGGACGGCCGGCCCTTTATCTGGATGAAATGCCCGTGGATGCGCAGACCTTAAGCAGTATCAATGTCAATGATATTGCCCTGGTGAAAGTGTTCAGGCCGCCATTTATGGGCGGATTTAACGGGGCTAACGGAGCTATTGCCGTCTATACGAAAAAAGGCGGAGGTAGCAGCACAACCGGCGGTTTGGCCCGGGATAAAAAGGTGGGTTACACGTTGGTGAAACAATTTTATTCGCCCGACTATGGCGTAACCAATCCCAATAATGATTTGCCGGATCAACGCATTACCCTGTACTGGAATCCCGATTTGCAATCAGACAGCCTTGGTGGACCAGCTAAAATCCGGTTTTACAACAATGACTTTACCCGTCGTTATCATGTAGTAATTGAAGGCATGGACGACAGAGGAAGAATAGGCAGGCTGGATACGGTGCTGAGCGTTGGCCCTTAGCCTCCGAATTTTTCTTTCCATCGTAAAATACCTCCCTCCAGGTTGCGTGGCCGCACAAAGCCATAGGCTTCCAACAACTGGCAGGCCTGCCCACTGCGATTTCCGCTGCGGCAATACACAATTACTTCTTTATCTTTCCAGTCTTCAATTTCATCTATCATCATGGCACGAATATCGCCCAATGGCAGCAGCTTACCGCCGATGTTGAATTCTTCATGTTCGTGCGGTTCTCTGACGTCCAGTATATACAGCTCTTCTCCCGCGTCCATCCGCTGTTTGAGTTCTTCAACCGTAATCTTATCCATATCCAAAAGCATTTAAGGTTTATACAAATTTACCTGCGTTTCCAGAAATTACGATTACGCCGCAGGCAACCCCTTGCAGATTGTATGAAACAGCCCCCCTAAAACAATCGTTGAGACTGATTTTGCAGTTGGCCGTGATTCAATAGCACAGGGCAATCATCAGAAATTTGGCTGTGGCAAGGGCTGCCCTGTGCTGTCGCGTGGTGTTTGGGAAACCCATAAGTCTATGCTTTGTCCTGCATAGATGAGGTTAGGCTGGCCATTGGCATTCAGAGGAGCCGGAATCTGTTTATACACGTAAGCGGATGCGGTATCCGTAATCGGCCCATCAAACAAAACCACCCCTACCGAAAGATTGCTTGCACTGAGCAGCTCCCGGGCCTGCATAAAGGTAAGTCCGATGAGGTTGGGTACGGGGTTGGCCTGGTTGCCAATGCCATCGCCCAGCACAAGCGTAATCCGGCTGCCTTCGGGAATCAAAATCCCTGGCTTGATGGGCTGCCCGTTGTACAATTGCGCCAGCACGGCATTTCGAGCAATATCCGGTTTGTAAACGGTATCCCCCACATTGAGTTTCAAAGTCTGCAAAGTCAATACTGCACTGCGATACGACATGTTTACCAGATTGGGCATCACTGCCATGGGGGGCACAATCTTGTTTAAGGTCAGATATACGGTACGGTACACCTTCACTACTGCATGGGCTTCGGGCTCCTGGCGCAACACCGTAAGTGGTGGCAGCGTATCGGTATATCCGGAGTCCTGCACCACTACCCGGAAATGTGCCTGCTCCAGCAAGCGGACGGCCTCATCATAAGGCTTGCCCATGATATCGGGTACAGTAGCAGTTTCGCCGTGACGGGTAATCCATCGCAAAGAGGCAAAAAACAACACACCCAGCAGCACCACGAGCATGCATACTGCCAGCAGATTTACCCAGAAGGGCTTTTGCAATAACCATCTCACCGGATTCATAGGCATACAATTCATTTCAATCTTTTACCTGATTCCCGGTAACCACGCCAGCCCGCAACAGACAATCTTCAACCAATTGCCGGTACACATCGCTCAGCTGCATACCAGCAGCACGTATTTGTTTAGGCACAATGCTGTTGGCCGACTGGCCAGGTACGGTGTTGACCTCCAGAAAATACAAGTCTTCCGTACCGTCCTCCAGGATAAAATCAATTCGTACCAGTCCTTTGCAATTGAGTTTCAGATAAATTGTTTTGGCTGCATCCCGGATCCGATTGGCCACATGCACCGGTATATCGGCCGGAGTAATTTCGTCAGATGCACCCGGTGTGTATTTGGCAACATAATCAAAAAACTCCCGCTGGGTAACAATTTCCGTGATGGGCAATACCGTAATTTCTCCATTTATTTGGTCAAATAACCCACAGGTGAATTCACGTCCTCTGATGCAGGTTTCAATCAATATCTGTTGATCTTCCGCAAATGCCTTATCCACAGCATCTCTCAACTCTTCTTTGGCTTTTACTTTTGAAATGCCTACACTCGAACCGCCTTCAGCAGGTTTTACGAAACAGGGATAGGAAAGATGTTCTGCCAGTTTTTGCATGTCCACCGGCTGACCTTTTATTAAATGCAGACCTCTGGCTACTTTCACAACCCCATATGAGGCTACCACTTTATTGCAGAAAGCCTTGTTGAATGTGATTGCCGATGTAATGGCATTGCAACCTGTGTAGGGAATACCCAGCATGTCCAGATAGCCCTGCAGCCGGCCATCTTCGCCGGGTGTGCCATGAATAATATTGAACACGGCATCAAAAACAATTTTGTCTCCATCCAGCGGGATGGAAAAATCATTTTTATCGATGGCGATGTATTGTCCGGATGGATGCATATAATTCCATCCGCTGCGTGTAATCAGAATTTTGTACACTTCATATCCGCTTGCACGCAAATGTTTTTCCACAGTTTCTGCGCTCTGAAGGGAAATTTCGTATTCACCGGAATATCCTCCGCATAACAATGCAATGTGTCGGGCTAATGCTGGCATGCATGTAAACTTTTAACTCAGGAAATAACATAAGCCTGCAGGGCATCTGCAATATAGCGATCATTGCTCAATCGGGGCAATTTATTCTGGCCGCCCAGTTTGCCTGCGGCACGCATGTAATCAATAAATCCATTTTTGCGTATCAATCTAATCTGCAGACGCTCCAGGATATGTCCGGTAATCAGATCGTTGTAATAAATGTTTCTTTTGCGCATTTGCTGATCCAGCTCTTCTGCAAAGCGTTCCAGATCGGCGGGTGCCTGTTCAAATTCAATATACCATTCGTGATAGGGCCGCCCCTCGCTTACCTGTACCCGCGGCGCAACCGTGAATTCAGTAACTTTCACCTGATGGCTGCTGGCCACGGCCTGCAGGCTTTGCTCTACTTCCTCTGCAATCACATGCTCACCAAATGCAGAAATAAAATGCGATATCCGCCCCGTTACCACAATTCGATAGGGATTCAGCGAAACAAAACGCACGGTATCACCCAGATTATACGCCCACAATCCGGCATTGCTGGTAATTAAAACCGCATAATTTACACCTGTTTGCACTTCGCCCAGCGACAAACGTGTGGGTTGTGGCTGAAAAATTTCATCCGCAGGAACAAACTCAAAGAAAATACCACTGTGTGTGTTCAACAACAAACCTGCTGCATCAGGCTGATCCTGAAAAGCCAAAAAACCTTCCGATGCAGGATAGGTTTCCAGCGTATCCACCGGCTCGCCCAGGCTTTCCATCAGCCTGGCCCGGTAGGGTTCAAAGTTTACGCCTCCATGTACGATCAGCGTAAGCTGAGGGAATAGTTCTTTGATTTTCTTTCCGCTGGCAGCCTGCAAACGATCAAAGTACATCTGCATCCAGGGAGGAATTCCACTGATCAGCGTCATGGGCTGATGAATGGTTTCCTCCACGATTTTATCCAACTTTGTTTCCCAGTCTTCAATGCAATTGGTTTCAAAACTGGGCAACTGATTGGTGCGCAGATAACGGGGCACATGATGATTGACAATACCACTCAGCCGGCCGGTGGGAATACCGCCTACGCGTTCCAGCACAGGAGAGCCAGAAAGAAAAATCATTTTCCCGTCTGTAAGATTGTGATTGCCTGTCTCTGCAATGTAGCAGAGCAAAGCATTCCGGGCTGTATCAATATGATTATGGATAGAATCCTTGCTGATAGGAATGTATTTTACTCCGCTGGTAGTGCCTGAGGTTTTGGCAAAATACAAAGGCTGTCCTTTCCACAGCACATTTTGTGTACCTGATTTGATTTTTTCAATGTAGGGTTTAAATCCTTCATAATCCCGGATGGGAACGGCTTCCCGATAACTTTTGTAATCTTTGATTTCCTGAAAATGATGTGCTTTCCCAAACAGGGTATGCTGGGCATCCCGCAACAACTGCTCAAGCAAATGCAGCTGATCCTCTGCTGCGGTAAGCATTTGCTTTTTGATCCGATTTCGCACATACGCTGCCAAAGGAACAGCCAGAAGAGATTTAACGCTTTTCATTCCCAAGCGGAATTTGCCATGCCACAAATGTATAAAATTCCAGATAGCCCGTTCATGGATTGCCACCGCCCAGGCCCAATTCCATCAGGCATACGTATAAGCGGAAAAACTTTGTCATATTAAAAATGAATAATAACTTTGCAAAAATTTAGCTGGACTATGTTTGCGATTGTACAGATAGCCGGAAAGCAATTCAAAGTTACACCCGGACAATCATTGTTGGTGAACCGCCTGCAGGGTGAAGTTGGAGATACTGTGGTATTCGAAGATGTACCACTTGTGGTTGATGATCAAACATTGCAAAGCGGAAATACTGGGAAAAAAGTAAAAGCCAGTATTCAATATCATACATTGGGCAAAAAAGTAATTGCTTTTAAAATGAAGCGCAGAAAAGGATTCCGAAAGAAAAAAGGGTTCCGTGCAGCTTTAACATGCATCAAAATTGAAGACATCAGTTAAAAAATATTTGTTTGATATCCTGTTGTTTTTACTTAACTTTAAATTGATATTCAAATGGCACATAAAAAAGGTGAAGGCAGTGTAAAAAATGGTCGCGATTCGCAGAGTAAACGCCTTGGCGTAAAAGTGTTTGGTGGACAAACTGTGAAAAGCGGCAATATTATCGTGCGGCAAAGAGGTACCGTTTATCATCCGGGTAAAAATGTGGGACTGGGAAGAGATTTTACCCTTTTTGCATTGATTGATGGTGTGGTTGAATTCAAAAAAGGAAAAAATGACAAGACAATTGTCTCGGTAATCCCTGTGAACACTCCTGCTGAGGCTTAGGCCTGAACGGTGGTGTTTGCCATAAAGTCTTTTATTTTTTATTACTAACCCAAAATTCACAGTTATGGCAAGACCAAAAAAAAGAGCGACCAGAAAGGCCGCCAGTAAGAAAAAAGCAGCTACCCGTAAAAAAAGAGCAACCCGTAAAAAGGCTGCAGTAAGGAAAAAAGCTGCACGGGGAAAGAAAAAAGCCGCTTCCAGAAAAAAGGCAGCAACCAGAAAAAAAAGAGCTACGCGTAAAAAAGCTGCAACCCGCAAAAAAGCTGCTGGAAGAAAAAAAGCTGCAGCAAAGAAAAAAGCAGCAACGCGTAAAAAAGCTGCAACCCGCAAAAAGAAAGCAGCAGTACGGAAAAAACGGGCTATGCCCAAAAATGCCGGTAACGGAACTACCGGAACTGCCACAGGGCCAGCCGAAGGGATGAATAGTACACCCCCCCTGATGCCCTGACTCGTACCATTTTATATGCATTCTAAAAGACTTCAACTCTGTTGAAGTCTTTTTTATTTTTATGCCATGATCGACAATCAAACCATAGCGGATCAACTGATTCTACTTTCCAAACTCATGGAAATCCACGGGGAAAACCCATTTAAAGCCCGTTCTTACGCACTGGCTGCTTATGAAATTGAAAAACTAAATCGCCCCATTGAAACTTTAACCGCAGAAGAAATTCAACAGATAAAAGGCATTGGCGAAGCCATTGGCAAAAAAATTCAGCAAATCATCCGAGATGCACAATTTCCTTTGCTACAAAAATACATCGACAACACTCCGCCTGGTGTGATTGAAATGCTTCAGATCAAGGGACTCGGCCCGAAAAAGATACGGGTTATCTGGAAAGAAATGGGCATTGAGTCCATCGGTGAATTGCTATATGCCTGCCATGAAAATCGCCTGTTGCATCATAAAGGTTTCGGCCCCAAATCACAAGAAAGCATCAGAAATGAAATTCTTTTTTATTTATCCCAGAAAGGAAAATTGCTATATGCAGAAGCAGTACAACTGGCAGCAGAGATCAGGCAGCAATGGGAAAAACATCTGCCTAAAGCACATTTTACCTATACAGGATCTTTCCGCAGACAAATGGAAATTATTGACCGGCTTGAAATCCTGACAGATGCCTTGCCCGAACAAATACAAAAGCTATTTCCCGAAGCAACTTTTCAGGATTCAAACACCCTGCAACTAATTCGCTCCCAACATCCGCCTTTATACATATTTTTGAGTTCTTCTGAAAAATGGGGAACAGATTTGTTTAGCAGGACAGGGTCCACGGATTTTGTGAAGCACATGGAAAAACAATTTCCGGAGATTGTAACGCGTCATTATTCCGAAGAAGAAAAACTGTTTTTCGATGCAGGTTTAGACGTAATTCCTCCCTGCCTGCGTGATGATGTCCGCTGGATAGAAAAAGCCCGATTGCATCAACTGCCTCAGTTGATTCAAGTAAAAGATATCAAAGGCATCATTCATGCACATAGCCAGTGGAGTGACGGCATGCATTCACTCGAAGAAATGGCTACAGCTTGCAAGCAGCAAGGATTTGAATACCTGGTGATTTGTGATCATTCTCAATCGGCCTTTTATGCCAACGGGCTAACGCCTGAACGTGTGCAGGCGCAGCATCAGGAAATAGATGAACTGAATGCACGATTGCATCCGTTTAAAATTTTTAAGGGTATTGAAGTTGATATTCTTGCTGATGGAAGACTGGATTATCCGGATGAAGTTTTAGCCTGGTTCGATGTGGTAATTGCTTCGGTACATTCATCGCTGCAGATGCCTCAGGAGAAAGCCATGCAACGCTTGCTGAAAGCCATTGCCAACCCTTTTACAACCATTCTTGGACACATGACCGGCCGGCTGCTTTTAACACGCAACGGATATCCGGTTGATCATGCTGCTATCATCGAGGCCTGCAATGCTCATAAGGTGATTATTGAATTAAATGCTCATCCCCGTCGGTTAGATATTGATTGGCGATGGATACCACAAGCCGTAGATGCCGGTATAATGTTATCCATTGATCCTGATGCACATGCTATGGATGGATTTAACGATATCCGCTACGGAGTGCTGGCTGCTCAGAAAGGTGGACTTACAGCTGCACAGAATCTCAGCAGTTTCAGCCGGGATGAATTGGAAACATACCTGCTTAAAATCAGAAAAGAGAAAGGGCTACAATGATTCATTCAACTGATAGGCTTGCAGGGGCATGCGGTTGGCACCAATCAACAAAACTTGTTGCTGACCTATTTTTATCCACCCTGCCGCCCGGATATTGCCATGCACATGCAGTCCGGACTGACAAGGTGGAACATAAGTAAAATGACCGTTGCCGTCGTTTTTCAAAAATACTCCCTCATTAGCATCGCAGCGGCCCAGCCTCATAGCCATCTCCGTCTGATTACCGAGTAATAACAAATCGGTATTGCCTGTTTTACGATCTGTTACCGGAACAATTTTGTAAACAGGCGAGAACTGCGCCTGAATGGGAAGATCAACGGGAATAAATTTTTCTCCATCATTCAAAAAACACATGGTTGCGAGCGTGTTGGCCGATAATGTATCGGCTTCTTTTAGTTGTGTGGATGTAAAAATATCAGATAATGTAGCATTTGCATAGGAGGTATAATCTGGAAACTTTTTTCTCAATGAAGGTATTTGCAGCAGCAATTCATCGCGCGTGGGGAAAGGATAGCTCACATGCTGAACCGGATTGCAGAGAATGGGATCAATCGTACCGTTGTGATCGAAATCAGCATATACCATTAGTAACGGATTTGCATCACTGGCGTGTAACTGGGTATTCAAACCCAGATTACCTGCAACAATATCCGGCCTGCCGTCGTGATTGATATCCCCTACATACAAACCATTCCATAAGCCTGTATAAGCATGCGGAAAATACCTGTTTGTTTCATTGACCAACTTTCCATGATGATTGATAAAAACAGAAATCGGCATCCATTCGCCTACTACTACCAGATCTGGCCATCCGTCTTGATTCAGATCCACCCATGCCGCATCTGTGACCATGCCTATATGTTGCAAGCCGGGCGACACACGACTGGTTGCATCCTGAAAATGCCCCCTGCCATCGTTTATCAATACATAACTCTTTGGGATCATCGGATAAGAGCCAGGCACCAAACGGCCTCCCACAAACAAATCGGGATGTCCATCATGATTGATGTCGGCAACAGCAACGCATGATTTGCTATCACGCATAACTGGAAGTGCCAGGCTATCGTATATGAAATGCCCATGCCCGTCATTGAAATAAAATTTATCTTGCAATGCTGCGTCATGTGCTGCATAATCTCCATATCCACCACTGGCCACATACAGATCAGGAAATCCATCTCCATTTGCATCAAAGAAAGCAGCTGCCACATCAGTTGAATGTATATTTTTTGCAAATGCAGATTGATCTGCGGGTATAAAACTGCCATCAGGCTGTTGCAGGTTAATTATAGCAGATCGGCCATCTGCACCTCCTAAAAATAAATCAGGCAATCCATCTTTATTCACATCGGCAATAGCCATTGCAGGCGTACAATCAGATAGCGCGTGAAACAAAAGCGGTTGCCTGCCAAAATCATCAAAAGATTTTGCAACATCGGCAAATATCACAGGCAGCATCAATGGACTGAAAACAGGATTTTCGGCAGGTACTGAAGCTATGTATTTTTCTTTTGCATCTTTCTGATGTAAAACGATGGTTTGATCAGCAGCCAGGTTGTAGAGCACCTCTGTAGTACCTCCCGGCCAGATAACTCGCAAGCTGTCAATTTTTTTATGCTTACCGAGTCCAATGTGGATTACTTCCGTAACAGAAGACTGAAAGCCTCTCGTGGGCATTTGTTCGAAATATTGCATTTGCCCGCCTGCATAGGCCAATATTTTTGTACCTATACCAAACCGGTTTGAGGGATAGCCATCGAGGCGAACAGCCAGAAAATGCCGATGTAAATATTCTGTGGCCATATTTTGATAAATAAAAGCGGTGGTATCTACGTTGTTGACCACCAGATCAAGATCACCATCATTATCCAGATCAGCATAAGCCGCCCCATTTGAAAAGCCATACTGCATGAATCCCCACGAAGATGACTCATCCACAAACTGTAAATCATGATTATTTCTGAAAATGTAATTATGCAAAGGCGTGGAAGGCATTTTTTGCAACAAGTCCAAGTTATTAATTCTTTTTCTGTTGAGTAGCTGACCCAGGATATAATCATTTCTGAAAACCTGATAATCCATGTTGGTATTATCTCTTTTATATCCGTTGGTGATAAAAATATCTTTCCAGCCATCATTATCAAAATCAGCAATCAGCGGGCTCCAGCTCCAATCCGTATTGCTGATGCCTGCCAGTTGTCCTATTTCAACGAATGTACCATCGCCATTGTTGAGCTGTAGCATATTACGCATCATCTGTTCGCCGAACCCGTTTTGCACCATCCATGCATGTAAGGCCCTGTCATCAGGGCTATACAAAAGTTTTTGCCGTTTATTGTCCGGTGGCAGCATATCCAGCGTAAGGATATCCGGAAAACCATCATTGTTTACATCTGCTATATCACATCCCATGGAATAATACGACATATGCGCGAGCCTGGACAGAATCTCATCATGAAAATGTTTGCCTGTACCATCATTTATGTAGAGATAATCCTTTTCGTTGTAATCATTTGAAACATAGATATCATCCCAACCGTCGCCATTTACATCAGATACAGCCACCCCCAGGCCAAAACCAATAGGATTGCTCACAATACCCTCTTTGGCCGTAACATCCACAAAATGGCCATTTATATTTTCGTATAAATGATTGCCTGCATTGGGATCTACTTGATTTCTTGCCTGTAATAACTGCTGAATCGTAAAGGTTTTGATATTGTGATTCAGCACCAGACAATCCAGATCTCCGTCATAATCCATATCAAAAAATATAGCCTGTGTACTATATCCTGAATCAGCCAAACCATATTGACTGGCTTCTTCCCTGAAATGAGGTACTCCGTTTTTATCAGGACCCAGATTAATGAACAACTGGTTCTCACGCATCCTTCCATCCAGATTTCCTGAATAACAGACATACATATCCAGCAACCCATCTCCGTTTACATCCACCATTGTTACACCCGTCTTCCAGCCACCCGTTCTTCCTTCTACGCCTGCTTCCCTTGTAATATCCCTGAAATGCATATGCCCTTGATTCAGGTACAATTTATCGAGACCTCTGTTGGAAGTGAAATAAATATCCGGAAGGCCGTCATTGTTCAGGTCACCTATCGCCACCCCTCCGCCATTATAAAAGTATTCATATTCCAGAATATTATGCAAGCTATCTTCATGCAGATCATTTCGGAAATCTACGCCTGTTAAAGAAGCCGGAAGCAATTTAAATAAAGCTTTTTTTGACGGGTGGCTGCATGAAGAAAGAATAGATGATAAGAAAATGAAAATACAATAAAACCTGTACTGCATATTTCAAAAGTGCACGTGATGAAATCCGAATAAAGTTAGATGATTTTCTGTTATGAAACTGTTTACACAAAACTTCTGTATATTTTGTAACTTTATCACAAAAGCCATGAAACTTCCGGGATTCCTGCTCGTGCTTCTGCTTCCGTTTGTTTTTTGCCTGCAGGCAAGAGGACAGCAGCAATCTGAAAGAATTTTTATTCCAGATCATTTGATTTTGCATACTTTATCCGGAGAGCAAATTTCCATAAACCAGATTCTGAAAGATGATAAATTTGACTTGTTTATTTTTCTTTCTCCCGAATGTCCTTTATGCCAGAACTATACCCTCACTTTAAACAATTTGTATATCCGGTTTCAGGGTAATCCAATCGCTTGGGTAGGCATCATACCCGGCAAAGGATTCAGCAGGCAACAGATGATAGATTTCGTGGGACGTTTTCATATTCGCTTTCCGGTGTATGTAGATTCCGATATGCAACTGACACATTTGCTGGGAGCAACCATCACGCCACAGGTGATTTTGTTAAACCGAAAGGGTGAGCAACTATACAGCGGTGCTATTGATAACTGGGCCGTGAGCCTTGGGCAGCAACGTACAATTATTACTGCCCATTACTTGCAAGATGCACTAAGCAGCTGCCTTAGAGGGCTTCCGTTAACCATCACGCATACCCAACCAGTTGGATGCTATATCAACGATTTCTAATCAATAGACATGAAAAGATATTCGCTCTTTATTCTTTTTATTTTGTTTGTAGAAGCAGATATACACGCGCAAAACATTACATTTTACAAGGATATAGCGCCTATTGTTTACACCCATTGCACTTCATGTCATCATCCGGGAGAGAATACACCTTTTTCACTTATCAGTTATGCCGATATTGCAAAACGAGCTGATTTCATCTGGCAGGTGGTGAACAGCCGGTATATGCCCCCATGGAAAGCCGATACATCTTACCAACATTTTTGCCATGAACGGGTACTCACAGTCTGGGAGATTCAGTTAATCAGAGAATGGATCGATGCAGGAAAACCAGCCGGGGAAAACGATTCCATGATTGAAAAACAGCAATTAAAGAAGTTTATCAATCACACGATGTATGATCGCCCACCTGATCTGACAATACACATGATGCACCCGTATGAGATAAAAGGCGACAATAAAGAACGTTTTGTATTTGTAAAAATTCCTTTTGAAACAGATACACCCGGTAATGTGGAAGCTATTGAATTTACAGCCAATAACCTCAGATATATTCATCATGTGAATTATGCGATATATCCTGCTGTGGAAGGAGTTGACATTCATGAAGGTGGTGAACTTGCTACACTGGATGAAGACGGACCGCAGGCATTTCAGCAATTTGAGCCTTATTTGAAAGGAAATACACAAATGATTTATTATGGCGGATGGATACCCGGAACCACATACACTTATTTCCCGCGGGATATCGGATTTGTAATGCCCAGAAAAGGTGTAGTGATTCTTACCTTTCATTTTGGTCCCAGCCCGGTGGATACAATACTAACTGCATCTCTGCACTTCTTTTTCAAAAAAACACCTGTACAAAGAAAAATTGAGACCATCAGTATCGGATCCGGTGGTATCGGAAATATTATGCCCCCGTTGTTGATTTTGCCGAATCAGATAGATACGTTTGAGGTTACTGCACAAACCACTAAAGATATTTCTCTCTTGTATGTATGGCCACACATGCATCTGCTTGGAAAATCATTTAAAGCGTTTGCTGTTACACCTGCACAGGACACCATTCCCTTGATTTATATTCCACACTGGGATTTTAGCTGGCAGGACCTGTATCGGTTTACACATCTGGTTTATTTACCCAAAGGAAGTACGGTGCATGTGATGGGTATATACGACAATACAGATCAGAATCCACGCAATCCTTTTCATCCTCCTCAGATGATCTTTGGTGACAATAATGAGCTCATGAAAACAACCGATGAAATGCTGACTCTGATCTTATTGTATGTGGATTACAAGCCCCATGATGAACAACTTTGTATTTGCGATAAATGAAAAATGATATTGTTTCTTCAAATCTTTACCCATGATAAAGCCCGGGATTATTTAAACCCGGGCTTATTTTTATTACCCATAAACCAATCTGCGAGGTATTATTTTTTATCCCACCACACCCGGCCATACACATCAGCGGGACCACTGCCCCAGTCCGGATCAGATGACATGTGTTGCAAAGCAGCCTGGACATTATCATAATTGGGTGCGCCCGAAATCACATTATTAAACACAGCTCTTCTGGGAATCTCAAGATATTGTCCACCACTTAACAGGGGTTCGCGGACAAGATCTGTTGTTGTATCCGGATAACCCGTTCTTTTCCAGAGTGCCCAGGCTTCATTAAATTGTTTGAAATAATTGATGAATTCCTGTACACAAATTTGTTTAATGCCTTTTGCAGGATTATATTGAATGGTGGGATTACTTAAATAATTATTAATAGCCTGCTGGGTTACAGCAACACTGTTGTAGTTGAAAATCTTAGCCATAGATGCCAGATGGTCGTACATTTCGATAGAAGCCTTAATGCCTTCATAATACCATTGTGCAGGATCTTCTGTAGTCAGGCCTCGTGCTGCCAATTCGGCTCTCATCAGGCAAACATCCGGATAGGTGAGAATTACAAAAGGCGTATTGCCCTGGCCCACATTGCCATTCTGATCAGGATATTCAGCCTGGAATAACCGGTATTGAATCAGCGAAAGAGTATCCAGCAAAACATTGTTGCCACCCTGTTTGAGAGTATCCCGGAAAATCAGTCGCCTGCCCAGCGGAGTTTTAACAGCATCAGGGCTGCAAAACATACCTACATACTGGCGAGGATTCCAGCTGGAGTCAGGACTGATTTTCCCCTGCTGTTGCAAAGCAACAAAAGTGAGTGAATCATAATCGTTTTTCTGGAAGAATAAACCTATTCTTGGATCAGATGTATTCCACATAAAATCAACCATAGGCTTGGGTGCTACAAAGCCGGTTGGATCCCAATTTCCGCCAGGTCCTGTAGATCCGTTTCTGGCGTAAAATATCCAGTTATCATCGTTGCTGCTCATCAAATCACCACTTGCAATTACTTCATTTGCTATGGAAGCCAGCTTGTTTGGATCGCGTTTCATGAGGCGCATAGCAATTTTTAATCGTAAACTTGTTCCGGCTTTTATCCATTTGTTTACATCACCATAATAAAACAAATCATAATTACCATAGGTTGCTTGTTGGGCGCTGCTTCCGGATTTCAGCATACTTACCGCCTGCTTTAACTCACTATCCCATATACCAAAGAGCGAATCCTGATAATCGTATTTCGGTTGATCCGTACCACCGTAACGCAACTGAAATGCTTCTGTATATGGGATATCGCCGTTGATATCTGAAACATACCAGGCATAATACACATTCAGAATCTGTGCGATGGCCAGCTCATTCTGATATTTTGCCTTGTCGGCATCTGACATGGTATTGATTTTATGGATGATATCGGCAAGATAATTTCCGACACTTCCATAGTATATCCCATAACGATAATTAAAGTTGGCTCCCACTTCATTGAAAGCTGCTGGATTTCCGCCATTGTTTACCCATAATTCCATCCATGGGTTTACATCCCTATACACATCATAATATTGCTGGAAATCAGCCCCAGGGCCATTGGTAGCGCCCAGGCATGCACGGGCAAATAAGGATTCTGTGGATACTGATACTACATCTTCGGGATTGGTATTGATGCTGTTAAAATTCTTTGTGCATGATGAAAAAATCAATCCAGCACAAAGCAAACCAAGCATGAAATAAGAAGAATTGTTTAGCGATTTCATACCAAATATTTTTAATTAGGATTTAATCATGTTTAAACATTGTTTCATCAAAGGCCTGCTTGAATGGTAAAGCCAAAGTTTCGAACAAAAGGAAGTCCGCCATATTCAAACGCGTTGCCGGCATTGCTGTTATACATTCCTTCCGGGTTAATATGAGCAGGCAATTTGTTGATCAGATATCCCAGATTGCGACCCACCAGCATCACCCGGAGGCTATTCAGCTTGAGTTTATTGGTTATGTAGGAAGGAAGTTGATAACCAATGGATATTTCGCGCAAAGCCAGCCAATCGTTTTTAGCGAGGCCGGTGGTACGAATACCGGCAGCCCAGCTGCCCAGGCTATAGTAATAATACAACGCACTGATTGGCTGAATCCATCCTTTATCTACCACCTCCTGATAGCTCATGCCGGTAACATCATGTTGATTGCCTTGCGGATCGGTAACTTTACTACCCTGTTGGAAGACACCATCGGGGATAATTCCATCGTAGTAAATACCTGTTACATTTCCAGCAGCATCAAAAGTTTTTCTTTCTAAACCTCCATGTGCTTTGTCCCTTCCAAAGAGTGTGGTCTTCCAGTTACCAAAAGCATATCCGTAATCATACGTAGCAGAAACAATATTTCCACCCACACGTCCATCCAGCGCAATGTGTAGGTTGAAGTTTTTATACGTGAAATCATTCATAAATCCATAATAAAACTTGGGTTGTGATGTACCAATTTTCACATAACCCTGTCCCTGATAATCGTTTGTTCTTCTGAAGCGTGCGGCCGGATTTCCTAAATAATCGTTTGTGGGATACAATACCTTTTTGCCATTATTCGGATCTGCAACAGGATTTCCTTTATCATCGAGAGCCTGATATTTGGCATAATCATATTTGGTATAAATTGTACCATACTCCTGTCCGGGAATAGCTACAGACTCCACATCCACACCCTGCCCATATTCAAGTACATACAAATTGACACCTGGAGCAAGAGAAATGATTTTGTTCTCATTGTGGGTATAATTCACACTCAAGCTCCAGGAGAAGTTTCTGGTTTCAACAGGTCTTGCGGTGATCAACAATTCCACTCCTGCATTCTGAATGTTGCCGGCATTGATAGTACGATTGGATACACCGGTTTCCTGAGCCACCTGAAGTGACAGCACCTGATTTCTTGTATTGTCTTTGTAATAACTCACATCAAAACCCAGTCTGTTCTGCAGGAATTGCATATTCAGACCTACTTCAACAGCGGTCATGATTTCGGGTTTGATATTCAGGTTGCCCAGGTTATTGCCGTTAAATTCGTAGATGGGAATATTATTTCCTTGATAATCCTGATAGTTTTGTGAAAAATGATAAGTAAGTCCGGTTGAACTAAAGTAAGGATCAATATCTCGCCCCACCTGGGCATACGATGCTCTTAGCTTCCCGAACGTGATATATTGCGGCAAATGGAAGGTTTGTGAAAAAATCCATGATCCGCTGACAGACGGGTACAGATAACTGTTATTGCCATGCCCGTCGGGATAGGTTAATGCAGACGACCAATCGTTGCGCGCTGTTAGATCAATATACAATTGTGATTTCCAGCCCAGGGTTAGGAAAGCATAAGCAGAATTTAATTTATAGTTGGAATAAGCTTCAGAAGATTGAGGTCTGTTTACCGAATTGGAAAGGGTAAATTTACCCGGGATAATCAAACCTCCATCTGTTCTGGAATCGAGTGCCTGCGATTTATCGCTATAAGTTTCTGTACCCAAAATCAGATCAGCATCCCAGTCTTTGAAAGCCCGGTGCAATTCAGCCTGTGCTACCAGGCGATAATTATCATGTGTGCCCTTGCTGATTTCATAATATCCGCCCGAGAAATTGGCATCCTGTCCGAGTTGTTTATTGGTATAAGTAGTATAGAAGTTATTCGCGTATCCATTCAGATGAAAGTCGAGCCAGGGAGTGGCATGCACAGTCATTTCCAGTGATGAACGAAGATTATCTTCTTTCTGTTCTGCATTGTTTTTGTACAGATTAAACCAATATCCTGTCAGGCCGTAATAATTATCATCCACTTTATTTCTGCCACCATTGACAGAATCTATGAAATGGGTTTTGTAATAATTGATATCATAGGTGCGGGGAACAGCATATGACAACATAAACAGAAGATTATCATTTCCGCCATCACGTGCAGGATTCAATGCATCACTTCGCACGAAGTTCACATTGGCATTGATATCTACAATTTTACCTAACTTCTGGGTTGCATTCAAATTGATATTGTTGCGTGTGAATGTATTTCCGTAAGCAATGCCTTGATTATGCTGATTGGAAAAAGACAACCGAAAAGTAGTTTGCTCGTTTCCACCATCAATGGCAACATTGGTATTCACGAATCGGCCAGTCTGATAAGCATCTTTAGGGTTATTCGGTGAAAACTTCTGGAGATGGCCATCCATATCTTCTACGGTTTGTCCGTTCATTTTCGGACCGAAACTCCAGTAACCCCAGCTGGGATCGATTTGCGGGCGGTTGGTGTTGGGATCTGTGACAAATGAATCCAATCCGAAAGTCCATCCTCCACCAAATTCATTCTGATAATCCGGGAACTTAAATACCTGGCTCCATTGTTCGGTATGCGAAACAGTTACGCCAATCTTTTTATCTGATCTGCCCTTTTTGGTAGTAATGAGAATAACGCCATGGGTAGCTCTCGATCCCCATTGGGCTGAAGCGGCCGCTCCTTTCAAGATGCTGATGGATGCAATATCATCGGGATTAATGTCTTTCAACTGATTACCAAAATCCTGTGAACTTCCCCATTGGCCTGCGCCGGTAGGTTGATCATCCACAATTACCCCATCCACCACGACCAAGGGCTGGTTATTGGGATCCAATGAAGTATTGCCGCGGATAATGATGCGGTTGCTAGATGTGGGCCCGCCTGTTCCGGTATTGATGAATACACCTGCCACCTTCCCCTGCAGAGCCGTTGTTGGATCTACCACATTAGCCCGCCGCACATCTTCTCCTGAGACCTGGGTCACTGCATAACCCAGCTTCTTTTCTTCCCTTTTCACACCCAAACCGGTTACTACTACCTCATTCAAGCCTCTTGCAGTAGTTGATAAAACCACGCGAATATTTCGGGTATTATCCTGCACGGGCAACTTCTGCTGCTGATATCCCAAACTGGTAATCAGGAGCGTATCGCCTGGTTTTACGTTCAGAATAAAGTTTCCGTTTTCATCGGTAGTAGTGCCGCGGTTGGTTCCTGAAATGCGCACACTGGCATACGGTACAGGGTTATTGTTTTCACCGATTACAACCCCGCTTACCTGTTGCTGCGCAAAGGTTGCAAGGTGTAAGCCAGCGATGCATACCATCAAGAGTAAACATGCTTTTGTTTGCATAATCATCCTTTTAAAATGGTGAAAAATGGATATAAACTTTTACATAAATTTTAGATCAGTTCCATTCAAACAGATTTTCCATCACCAGGTTAGCCGCGCCAATCAATGAGGCTTCAAAACCTAACTTTGAAACAGCTATCTCTGTGTTTTCCAGCAATCGGGGAATACAATATTTATTCAGTGCATGTTGAACAGGTGCCAGCAAAATTTTACCTGCCTTGGCTCCCCGACCGCTGAGAACTATCAATTCCGGATTCATGATATGAATGAGAATGGCTATGCCCTTGCCCAACTTATAGCCGACGTCCGACAATAATTCTATCGCATATTCATCTCCGTTGTTTGCGGCTTCCAGCACAGCATCAACGGCGTGCATATTGGCCTTGAACAACGTGGAAAGCTGAGAAACTTTTCCCTGCCGGATTTCTTCTTTGGCTTTTTCAGCCAGCAGCAGCAAAGAAGTCTCTGTTTCGAGACAACCCCGTTTGCCACATTCACACAATATTTTGTTTTCCGATATAGGTATATGGCTGAATTCACCCGCATACCCCGTGTGTCCGCGAAACAAGGTACCGTTTACAATCATACCAAGCCCCGTTCCCCAGCCAATATTGATTACCATAACGTGCTTGCGGTTTTTGGCCATCCCAAAGCGCAATTCGGCAAGGGCAATCAGACTGGAATCGTTATCAATCAGCACTGGCAACTGCAGTTGCTTTTGCAGATATGCCCTTAAGCTTTCGCCATTGGGTGTGGGTAGAAACGTATAATTCACCCCTTTTTGAATATGCACGAATCCGGGCATGCCAATACCTACACCCAGAATTTTGGAAACATTCACACTTGAAGCATGCAGATGCTTATGAATAGCCTGGACGAGGATATCAGTGGCCTGTTCATTGTCGTGCAGGGGCAAAGCAAGGGTTTCGAGCTGCGTGATGGGCCGGTGTAGCCAGTCCAATACCTGAATCCTTGTAAACAACTGATCCATGGCCACGGCCACAATATATTGTGCTTCCGGAACCAGGCTGTACAGCAAAGGTTTTCTTCCGCCTGTCGACGGGGCATAACCTGTACTGCAAACCCAGCCGCGCTTCATCAACTGATTCAGGGCATGCATGACCATGGGTACACTTTTTTCGATGCGTTCACTTAAGGCTGAACATGATAATTCCCGGTCGGTATATAAATATTGTATCACTTGCTTTTCTATTCCGCTGCGCACTCGATGGGTTTCTTTTGAAAAAGCTGTTTCCACTTTATTAAAGATTATAAAGATTTGTTCTTATTAAAATTTTTTTGACGTAAACTTAATAAAATATTTTAAAAACAAGAAAAAAATTCTAAAATTTTTTATTTATGTCCCAGAAGCCAAGTTTCTCATCAATTCATGCAGGCTCCCTAATTTTATCCATTGAAACTTCCGTATCGGCTTATGACAGATGCAACTGCTCCATCCCAAGCGTCATTTAGCAAGGACAATATTTTTGGACTTCCTTTCGACGAACAATCAGCCCAGCTGATTATTTTGCCTGTACCCTGGGAAGTCACGCTGCCACATCATCCGGGTACAGCGCGCAGCCCTGAACACATCCTGAAAGCCAGCAAGCGTGTGCACGTAAACCTGATTGATGAATATGAAGGCTGGAAACGTGGCATTGCCATGCAGGCCATAGATAAACATTTGCTGATGCGCAGCGATTACCTTCGCAAGGAGGCTGAGCTCTACCTCAATTTCCTCATGGACGGCGGCAACCTGGCAGAAAACAGCTTTATGCAAAAAACCCTGCAGGATGTAAACAAAGGATGTGAAGAAATGAATACCTGGGTTTATGACCAAACCCAAAGCCTTCTGCAAAAAGGCAAAAACGTGGTGTTGCTGGGCGGTGACCACAGCACAGCCTGGGGATACATCAAGGCTTTGAGCGAACAACAGGGACCGTTCGGTATTTTGCAGATAGATGCCCATTGTGACCTGCGGGAAACCTACGTGGGCTTTACGCATTCACACGGCAGTGTGATGCGGAAGGTGCTTGACCATGTGCCCAATGTGACACGGCTGGTTCAGGTGGGCGCGCGTGATTTTATTGAAGAGGAATGGCTGTTTCTATGCGAACAACCGCGGCGTATCACCACTTTCTTTAACAAACAGCTGATGGAGATGCAATACCGGGGTCAAACCTGGGAAAGCATTTGCGAACAGATCATTGCGCCGTTGCCTGAAAAAGTGTATCTCAGCTTCGATATTGACGGACTCGACCCCAGTGTCTGTCCACACACAGCACGGCCCGTGCCGGGCGGCCTTCAGGCTGAACAGGTATTTTTCCTCCTGAAAAAACTTATCCAATCGGGACGACAGTTGATTGGTTTCGACCTGACTGAAATCGGCTACGGACAGGAAGAATGGGATGCGCGTGCCGGTGCCCATATTTTGTTCCGATTATGTAATTTACTTCTTTCCAATCTCTACCCATCCACCTGATCGTTATGCTACGATTGCGTATCCATCCTCCCTGGCTGCCACGGCTAATCAACCGCATCCTCATGCATCATTTGATCTGGGGATGTTATTTTTTCTTTGATGTGCTGGCTTTTTTGCTATTCAAACCCCTGCATCTTTCGGGTTGGATAATACTTGCCTTACCATTGATGATGCTGCATTTTTACACAGCGGGTCGTATTTACAACCAATGGAGAAACAAACAGTTGTTTCCTTTTGCCAGGTACCGATTCACGAGTATTTTGTCAGCATTTGCATTGATTGTTTTATTTTTTGTATGGAAATTTTACACGCCTTATGCGTTGATAGGCTGGATTCATTTGTTTTCAGCCATCATTGCAATAGCAAACGGCTGGCTGGAATGGAAGGCGCTTCATCAGGATGAATTGATATTTACCGATGAAACAATCCAAATTCCCGATCAATGGAAATCAATCAAGATCCCATGGGAAAAAATTGCATCCGCCGTTGTAAAAGATGATGTCCTGACCCTGCAGCTGACGGATGAGAGGTGGTGGCAATGGGAAATCGGGCCTGGCCAGGATGCGGCTATAGCAGAACTGATGCAGGTGTTGCGTGCTCATCTCCCTAAAACTCCAGATAACCATACTTCCTTTTCAAAATCCTAAATCCAAATCATTAAAAATGATGATGCTTTCCGAACTTTGTGTGAACGGATTTCCGGGAGGAAAAGACAGCCATGCTACACCACAGTCCTTACTTGCTATATGCTGACGAACAAGGAAATGTTTTTGAAGATACCAGTCTTTATGCGGTAGGGCGCAGTGGCTGGGAAGCCTTGCCTGTTCCGCATGATGAATGGATTGAACTGCCTGATGGAGGAAGTTTATACCATCTTCCGGGCAGGCGCGCCATAGGCATAGACGTGCACACCGGTGAAATGCGATTATGCATGAAAGGATGGGCTGTAGCTGCTTTTCTGCCTCCTGCCCATACAGGGTTTTACCTGGCTGCTTATGAAACTGAACCTCAGGCGCCCCTCCTGCCGCTATTTTGCTATACAGCTGTTGGGTGGTGGAAAAATAAATTTTATGTACCCGCCGTGCGTATCGAACAGGATATTCGCCAGGAGTGCCGTGGTTTTGATCACCGCAAGGTAAAAGCCGGCGTACGCGAGAAATTGAAGATGTACCCCCATAACCGGCTGGTGAAGCATCTGGCCGAAAACTGTGCGCTTACTTATTTCTGTCCGGCCGCCCGCAATTATTTTCTCGGGCGCTGGGAATGCCCGATACCCGTGTCGCCGGCCTGCAATGCCAATTGTATCGGTTGTATTTCCTTTCAACCCGAAGAAGTATCTATTCCCTCCACACAAGACCGCCTTACCTTTAAACCCACACCCGAAGAAATTGCAGAGTACACCGTAGCGCACCTGAAAGAAGCGCCCTATCCCATTGTCAGCTTCGGACAGGGCTGTGAGGGCGAACCTTTGCTGATGTGGCGTACCATTCGCGATGCCATCCGGCTCATCCGAAACCAAACCGACCGGGGCTGCATCAACCTGAATACCAACGGCAGCAAGCCTGAAGCCGTGAAAGCCCTCTGCGAGGCCGGCCTGGATAGCATTCGGATAAGCATGAACTCAGCGCGTAAGGATATTTATCATGCCTACTATCGGCCACGGAACTATTCATTCGAGGATGTGGTCAAAAGCCTGATTACCGTGAAAGAAGCCGGTGGCTGGGCTTCCATCAACTATTTTGTTTTCCCGGGCATGACCGATCAGCCCGAAGAATTTGAAGCCCTGTGTAAGCTCATTGAAACAACGAAATTGGATATGATTCAATGGCGCAATTTTAATATAGATCCAGACTGGTATCTGAAAGAAATTGGTGTCAATGACACCACATCGGCTATGGGCATGAAAAAGCTTCTCAAAAAAGTACATGCTCATTTTCCCGATTTAAAATTTGGATATTACAATCCACCAATGGAACGCATCAAAGGAAATTTTGAGACAGATTTTGCTCATGCATGATCATTCAACTGTGGCTTTGTCTTTTTGTTTGTATCAGTTTTAAAATGCATTTCTTTACCCAAACTGATATTCTTAAAAAATCCCGGATTTTGCAGTAAATCAGCTGAAATACATAAATTTGAAAAGATCAAAACTGGATGGTGGATCATTTTGAAAAACATAAAAATCTAAAAGCATTCATTGGCACCATACTCATACACGCAGCGGTATTGCTGTGTTGTGTTTTGATTGGTTTTTCTGTTCCCGCACCGCTTCCCAACCAGGATTTGGGGATGGAAGTAAACCTTGGTAACAGCCAGGAAGGCATGGGCGATGAACAACCTTTGCATCCCAATCCTCCGCAGGTTAGTGCCTCACCGGCAGCCCAGACGTCTTCTGCGCCGGCGGCAAAAGCTGCAGGTACAGCTCCCCATGACCTGCTTACCAGCGATGAGGAGTCAGCACCAGCCATTCCCCACACCCAAACAACCAGGCAATCAACTTTTCATCCTGATCTGAATGAGAAATCCGCCCGTCACCAAGCCAAACCTCAACAAACGCCTGTAGTTGCCCATCAAGCTCCTCCCCGCCCCAAAGCTGTTTACAGCGGTGGTACTACACACAATACATCAAGCGGTAACCAGTCTGATGTAGCCAACGCAGCGACCAACGAAGGACTCACCGGCAACCCCGGCGATGAGGGCGCCATCAACGGCAATCCCAATGCCAGCAACCATAGCGGACTGGTATCTGGCCTGGGAGGAAGTGGCATCAGCTATAACCTGCGCGGACGCAGCATTACCCAATATCCATCGCGCGAAGCCCAATTCAATGAGCCCGGAAAAGTACGGATGCAAATAGCCGTGGATCAGCAAGGCAACATTACCAGCTATCGCATTTTGAGTGCCGACAATACAACTCTCGCCCAGCTGGCCGAACGCAAAATCAAACAAATCCGTTTCAATCCCGATCCGAATGCCCCGGTAACCCAATTCGGAGAAATCACATTTGTATTCAAACTTCAGCAATAACTAAACATCTCCCCCTTCCTAACTTTGCATCTGATCCCAAACCATCCCGCGATGCAAACCTATGCCGAGGCCCTGGATTTCCTGATGGAGAAATTGCCCATGTTCTCCCGCATCGGCGAAGCTGCCTACAAAAAAGACCTAACCAATATCCGTAAGCTTTGTGAAGCTTTGCAGCATCCGGAAAAACAATTTCCATCCATTCATATTGCCGGAACCAATGGCAAAGGTTCCGTGAGCCACATGCTGGCAGCCATTTTTCAGCAGGCCGGCTATAAAACCGGATTATACACATCGCCTCACCTGATTGATTTCAGGGAACGCATCCGTATCAACGGAGCAATGATTCCCGAAGAAGCAGTTTTGGAGTTTGTCCGAAAAACCCAATCGCTTACCGAAGCCATTGGCCCCTCGTTTTTTGAACTTACGGTAGCCATGGCGTTCGAGTATTTTGCCAGCCAACGGGTGGACATAGCCATCGTGGAAACTGGACTGGGCGGGCGATTGGATAGCACCAATATTCTCATGCCTGAACTGAGTGTTATCACCAATATCAGTTTTGATCATCAGCATTTATTGGGGAATACCCTACCGGCTATAGCAGGCGAAAAAGCTGGCATCATCAAACCATCCGTTCCGGTGGTCATTGGCGAATATCACCCGGAAACTTTTCCTGTGTTTACGGAAAAAGCCCGTGCCTGCAACAGCTCCCTGTATCTGGCATCTGCACACTGGCAGATTAAGGCGGGAAATGCTCATCATCCCTGGACGTTGAAATCATTGACCGATAACCGGGAATGGTATAGCCATCCGGATTTAACCGGCATTTACCAACAAAAAAATATTGCTACTGTACTCACCGCAATTGACGTGTTTCTCGCACATACAGCCGGGCGTTACCGGCCGATTACATCAGACCATATTCTCACCGCTCTTTCGCAGGTAAAGCAATTGACAGGATTAAGAGGGCGATGGGATGTGGTAAAAACACAACCGCTTGTGGTTGTGGATGTAGCCCATAATGAAGCAGGCATAGTCGAAGTCATGCAACAAACAGCCATGCAGCATTTCCGCCAGCTGCATATTATCACCGGATTCGTAAAAGATAAAGATGTGGCCGCTGCATTAAAGCAATTTCCTTCGCATGCCCGCTACTACTTTACCCAGGCGCAGCTGCCCCGCGCACTGGAGGTCGGAGCCCTGGCTCAGCTTGCCCAAAACTATGATCTGCAGGGAAATGTGTACGCAACCGTAAGTGAAGCCTGTACGGCAGCCCTGCAGCAGGCAAATTCCGAAGATATGGTACTGATATGCGGTAGCGTGTTTGTGGCTGGTGAAGCTTTACAAGCTTTGCAACAACTGATCACAGCCTGAATGGCATCATATTTGAACCAAATTGGCGTTTATCTGAGAAACAAACTGGATCATTTTTCCAAATTTGATTAAAACTGCTTTCGTGATAAGCATTGCCGATGTTCGCTATCGGGTTCGCCTGCTTAGTTATGGATTGTGTGCCTGGGGAATGGTTTGGATCATGGGCTGCCGGAAAGCTCCCATACAGCCGCTTACTCAGGCTACATCCGGGTTGTATATCCCGGAAACACAACCTCCCGTACAGACGGCCGTGTATGAGTCAATCAACGCCAATATTGGCGGATTTTACCTGGCCCTGCCGGCCCGGTATGATTCCACTCCATACCGGTATCCCTTGTTGATATTCTGCCACGGAATCGGAGAACTGGGCGATGGCTCACCCCAAAACCTGCCGATTGTATTGCGCAATGGCCCTCCCAAGCTGATCAGCCAGAAAAAATTCCCGCCCGATTTTGAAGTGGGTGGGCAACATTTTGCTTTTATTGTTTTATCACCCCAATTCAAACAATGGCCTTCACCAGGCGATATCCAGGCCATTATCCATTTTGCAAAAAGCCATTACCGGATTGATACTACCCGGATATACCTGACAGGATTAAGCATGGGCGGCGGCATTACGTGGGACTATGCCTCAGCCAGTACAGCCTACGCCCTACAGCTGGCTGCTATTTTACCCATTGCCGGAGCCGCCTGGCCCAGCCAGCAGAAAGCCGATACCATGGCCAAAGCCCATCTGCCCGTATGGGCCCTGCACAATCAAAATGATCCCACCGTTCCCTCGTATTATTCCATTGACTTCGTCAATTACCTCAACAATGCCCGTTGTACACCGACTCCGCGGCTGACTCTATTTCCCGTTTCAGGCCATGATGCCTGGACAAAAGCCTATGATCCGAATTATCAAGAAAACGGGTTGAATGTATATCAGTGGATGCTCCAATACCATCGGTGAACCTAATGGCTTTTCATTTTGTGAGGATTTGTTTGCTTTACAGGCTTTTGTGGGATATTTGCCTGCAGAACATGAGCATGCCTGAAAAGCAACGAGTCATTAACATGTACATGCGAAAAATGCAAGGATGAAAACCGCTTCTGTCAGTTACACAGCTTTGATGCAGCAACTTCGCAAAAAACAGCTGTCGCCCGTATATTGGCTGGAAGGCGAAGAAGAATATTATATTGATCAGCTACTGGATGTGTTTGAAAACCATTTGCTCAGCGAACAGGAAAAGGATTTTAATCTGCACGTGTTTTATGGTGAGGAGGCCGATTGGCGCGATGTGGTTAATGCATGCCGGCAATATCCGGTATTTGCACATCAACAGGTGGTGATACTCAGGGAAGCACAGCAAATGCCTTTGTCACAGCTTCAAAAACTGGAAACTTACATCACTCATCCTTTACCTTCAACTGTATTTGTAGTTGCGTATAAACATGGAAAAATAGATGGTCGTACTGCTTTTGGCAAGCTGATTCATGAAAAAGCGGTGTATTTTGTATCACAGCCCATTTATGAAGAACAGATACCGCAATGGATTGAACAGCATTTGCAGGAAATAGGATTGAAAGCCACGCCACAGGCCATTCACATGCTGGCCGAACATATTGGTAATGATCTTACCCGCATCAGCATGGAGCTGGAAAAAATCAGGCTTAACCTGAAAGATCAGCAGGTGATCGATGAACATCTGGTTGAACAATATGTGGGCATCAGCCGTGAATACAATGTTTTTCAATTGCAGGATGCCATAGGCAAAAAAGACATAACCCGCATCCTCCATATCCTGCATTATTTCAGCCTCAACCCCCGTTCAGCACCCTTGCAGCTGGTAATTGCTTCCCTGTATCAATACTTTGTAAAACTCTGGCAATTGCACAGCATGCGCAATCTAACCGACAAGGCCATGGCCGATCAACTGGGTATTCATCCTTTTTTTCTCAAACAATATCTTGCTGCTGCCCGGCAGTACCCCAAGCAAATTGTGGAAAGAAATATTCTGTTGTTACATAGCTATAATCTGAAGAGCATAGGCATAGACCAGGTAACGTATGATGAATCTTCCCTGTTGCAGGAAATGATCTTCAGGCTAATCAGCTAAAGGCTCAGGAAGGCAGCTTCCAGCCCCCATGCAAATAGGCTATCAGCAAAAGCGGTACCGTAATCAACAAAAAGATAAGCATAGGCCCCCAGATCGGTTTGGGCTGATAGGCCTGGTACTGCCCCAGGTATTTTTTCCACAGCCATTGATGCAGCAGCAAAGCCCCTACGACATTGAAGATCAGGGTGATGTAAATATTCAATTTGAGCAGACTGATGATAAGCAATGTCATCACCATATACAGAAATCCAAATCCTAAAGCTACCAGCACGCCTTCCCGCTTGCCCGTACGCTGACAATTCAAAGCCAGCAAAATGGATGCAAAAAAGGGATTAAACAACAGGGAAATGATATACAAGGCCGATTCGGGATAAAGCGAAGGCGTATCCATCGCTGAAGAAGAACGGGATACGGGAAAATCAGGTACCGATGTATGCACCGGCTCCTGTATATCATAATGTCTCCACGCTTCTCTTCTTTGCTGAATAATTTGGCGGATATGTGTTTCTTCTTCAGCTGTGAAATTGCGGCCTCTCTTTTTCAATTCGGCTACAGCAGCTTCAATAGCATCGGGGACGTATTTTTCGGGATACCGGATATACCGTTCGAGCTCTTCGTCGGAAAGAAACGCCATCACCGGCACGTATGTATTTTCCATGTTCACCTTACAATTCCTCTCAAAATTACGACAAATCTGTTCACCAAAAAGTAATTGCGGAAGATTGTTTTATTGCATGAGCTGGCTGGTTTTATTCACAATCTTATGAATCACGGAATCAAGTTGTTCGAGTGATTGCTGGATAAGTGGCATCAGCTCCCGGTAGTCATGGTCTTTTTGGGTTGCATGATATTCTTCCAGCAAAGTAAACAGCCCCATCAACGCCGATGCAGGCCCGCGCACTTCATGTGCACTCACATAGGCAATTTCGCGCAATTGTTCATTTTGGCGCAGAATGGCTTGTTCATATTCTTTTTTAAGTTGTATATCCTGTGTGGCACCGATCATGCGTATCGGCTGCTGATCTTCATTATACAGGATATAGGCTCTATCCAGCACATATTTGTATTTCCCATCGCCACAGCGCAACCGGTATTCATCGGCCCAGATGGTTTGTTTTTCATTCAATGCTTGCTGGATGCCCTGCAGCACACGTTGTTTATCATCCGGATGCAGATTTTCTTCCCAAAGCTGGCCACCCTGCTCCGTGGGTTCATAACCAAACATCTGCCAGAACTGCTCGTTGAACACCACCCGGTTGTTTGGAATATCCCAATCCCAGATTGCATCATTGGTGGCTTTTGTAACCAGATCGTACCGCTCAAGCGCTTCTTTCAGCCGGAGTTCCTGTTCTTTGATTGAAGTGATATCATGCAAAATGCAGGCTACACCTATAACCTTCTGCTGATCATTCAGTATGGGGTTCATGGATACATGGGCATGGCGCGGCTTTTCGCTTTCTCCCAATACATCAGTTTCTTCAAATTCCACCTTTTCTCCTGCCATGGCTTTGCTGTAGGCATCCATCCAACGATTAGCCTGTTCGACGTTGGCGTAATCAGGCATCCACAACGTTTGCCCAGCCTGTATGGTTTTGCCGGTTTTGAGCTGCATGATGTTAGCAAATGCCTGATTGAATACCACCAGCTTGTAATGCATATCAATAGCCCAGATCGCATCGTCGGTGCTATTGATAATGGCCTGCAGCTTGTTTTCCAGATCTGCAAGCTCTTCCTGTGCCTGCACCATGGCTGTTACATCGCGCACATAGGTGAGGCGGGCATCCCGGCCCTGAAAATTGACCGGATGTGTGTAGATTTCTACAATTAAAATCTGTCCGTCTTTCCGCAAATGTTTCCATCTGCCCCAGTAATGAATGGCTGTATCGGCAATGGAATGATTCAAGGCCAGAAAACGGCTTCTTTCTTCTGGCGGACGAATATCGAGCAAAGTCATCTTTAAAAACTCATCACGCGTATAACCGTATTGGATTTCGGTAGCTTTGTTGACTTCCAGAAAACGAAAATTTGCTACATCAAACACATACAGGGTTTGGGGATTTTCCAGAAACAACCGCTTGTAATCTTCCTGCGCCCGCAAAAGTTGTTTGTGTAACTTTCGGATAAAGACATACAGCAATATGGCAGTTATAAGCACATAAACAATTCCTTTGACCGTTTGCAGATGCTCCACAAAAGCCCATCCCGTTTGCCGTGCCAGCGAAGCCAACAAGCTATCACTGAACACAATCCAACACACGCCTACCAGAAGATAAAGAAATGCAATTACAAAAGGCGTTAGTTTCATAAACGAGCAAGGTGATAAGCTACAAGGATAATAAGTTAAGTGAATTTGCTTACATAAGCAAGATTTTTTCTATCTGCGGACTAAAGGCAGAATCCGTATTTTTGGAACATCAAACGATAAAGGGTGAAACGCATTGCCAGTGCACATCAGCTTGAGCTTACCATTGACCGGCTATGTTTTGAACTCCTGGAAAGGCATGGTGATTTCCAGCAGTCGGCCATTATTGGCCTGCAGCCACGAGGGGTAATGCTTTCAGACCGAATTTATCACCGGCTGTTGCATATTCAGCCTCGGTTGAATCTTCGGTACGGCAAGCTCGACATCACATTTTACAGGGATGATTTCAAACAACGTTCCGCCAGCCTGGTACCCAATACTACCGACATTGATTTTGTAGTGGAAGGCCTGCGGGTGATTTTAATTGATGATGTGCTTTACACCGGCCGCACCATCCGTTCAGCACTGGATGCCATGCTGGATTTCGGCAGACCTGCAACTGTGGAGTTGCTGGTTTTGATTGACCGCAAGTTCAGCCGCCAGTTGCCCATACAGGCTGATTATGTGGGAAAACGTATTGATTCCATTGTATCCCAGAAAGTGAAAGTTTGCTGGAAAGAAGTACACGGCCGTGATGAAGTACTTCTGCTGGATGAAAATGAGACCTGAACGCCATTTGCCATGACTAGCCAATCTGCTGTTTCTGCTCCCATTTCGGTGGCTTTGATCGGGTTTGGACTTTCCGGGAAATATTTTCATGCTCCTTTTCTGAAAGTAAATCCCTGCTATCAGGTAACAGCCATTATGCAGCGCCACGGCGAAGATAGCCGGGCGATGTTTCCGCAGGCAGCATTATTCCGGGATTCCCATGCACTTCTCCGCCAGGCAAATGCAGAACTGGTGATTATTACCACACCCAACGATACGCATTTTCAACTGGCCATGCAAGCGCTGAAAGCTGGCAAACATGTGGTAGTGGAAAAACCCATAACCCTTTCGACCCACGAGATGGCTGAACTGATGGCGTGCGCAGAAAAACATAACCAGCTGCTGGTGCCTTTTCACAACCGGCGGTTTGACAGCGGATTCAGAACTGTTCAGCAAATTGTGCAATCAGGTTCATTAGGTGAAATCGTGGAGGCCTGGCTTCAGTTTGATCGCTGGCGGCCACAGCCACGTGTGCATTGGCGGGAACAGGCACTACCCGGTAGCGGCATTCTCTACGATCTGGGACCTCATCTGATAGACCAGGCGCTCTGTTTGTTTGGGAAACCCCAGGCCGTGACGGCATACCTGGGTCGGCAACGCCCCGGGGTACAGGTGGAAGATATGTTTGAAATCTGGCTCGCCTATGAAAAGTTGATGGTAAAGCTCCATGCCGGCATGCTGGTGTGCGACCCAACGCCCCGCTACTTGCTCAGAGGCACCGGCGGAGCGTTTGTAAAATACAGCGAGGATCCGCAGGAAGCCCTCCTCCGGCAAGGCCATTTGCCTGACAATCCGAACTGGGGCACCGAGCCAGCCGAAGCGTGGGGCATGTTGTACAAAGATCCCACATCAGCAGAGGCTTTCCCTTCGTTGCGGGGCGACTATGGATTGTTTTACCGGCAACTCTACCAGGCTATCCGGCATCAGCAAAAAACGCCGGTAACGGCTATGGATGGCTATCATACCATTCAACTGATTGAACTGGCTATGGAAAGCCATCGCTCCAGGCAATCGTTATCATTGAACTGAAATGAATCAAATATTGAAAAAACTTATTTCCATTCTGTTGAACAAACCCCGCTCAAATGCCTACTTGTTCATTTCCCTGAAAACAGAACTAAATACTATCTTTGCGCGTCTTGGCATGTATCATAAAAAATAATTATAACCTATGCAGATCAAGGGTTTAGTGAAATTTTTCACCGTGGTGCTGATCCTTATTTCCCTCTATCAGCTCTCCTTCACATGGGTGGTGAAGCGGTATGAATCCAAAATCAGAAAAGAAGCTCAAGCATTTGTAAACAAACATTATCCTTCTCCCTCTGAGAAGTATCCCCAGGATGCAGCGCTTCAGAAAGCCTATGCAGATACGCTGGAACAGCTGATTGAAGACCGCATGCAGCATATTGAAGACAGCACCCGCGATGAAGTGATCTACAATACATTGATCAATAAATACACCTACGAACAGGCCAAGGAACAGGAACTCAATCTGGGCCTTGATCTGCAGGGAGGTATGAACGTAGTGCTGGAAGTATCAGTTGAGGACCTGATTCGTTCCATGGCCAACAATTCAAAAGATCCTGCATTCAACCGGGCACTGGAACTGGCCAGCCAACGCAGAGGTAGCAGCGGAAAAGATTTTGTAACCCTTTTCTATGAGGCATGGAAAGAAGTAAAACCTGCCAATGAACGGCTGGCTCCTTTGTTTGTGAGTGCCTTTCAGAATAAACTCAACTACAATTCCTCGGATGATCAGGTAATCAATGTTATCCGCAATGAAGCCAATGATGCCATCAAACGTACCTATAACGTTCTGTTGCAACGTATTGACAAATTCGGTGTGGCTCAACCCAACATCAATCTGGATCTGAACAGAGGCATCATCACGGTAGAGTTGCCAGGCGTGCACAACCCCGATCGGGTACGGAAATACCTGCAGGCAACTGCCAAACTGGAATTCTGGGAAACCTACGAACTGGATCAGAATTTTTACAACAATGTGCTGGTGCCCATGAACAATGCCATCGCGCAATATCTGGCCAGTGAAAACACAAGTGCCGACACCAGCCATTCAGCTACCGAATCAAAAACAGCTTCTGCAAACGGACAATCCGACACCTCAGGAAACAGCCTGCGCTCCTTTATTCATGCACAAGCTGCCCGTACCCAGTCCGATACCACCAGTAATGAACTCTTAGCCCAGCAAAAGCAAAACCCCTTGTTTGCCATCCTGCATCAATCTACCGGTCGCCCGGTTATCGGGACAATCCGGCTGGCCGATACCCCTCTGTTCAATTACTATCTTTCCCTGGATGCCGTGAAAAATGTACTGCCACGGGATTTGAAATTTTTATACGGATCTGAGACCGGCAACCGCAACAAGAAAAGCGATTTCATCAATGTATATGCTATCAAAACCATTCCCGGCTCGGATCAGCCGCCGCTCGATGGCTCCCATGTTGTAGATGCGCGGGCCGACGTGAGTCCTACCGGTGGAGGATATGAGGTTGAAATGCGCATGGACAACACCGGTGCGCGTATTTGGAAAAAATTAACCGGCGATAATATTGGTAAATGCATTGCCATTGTGCTGGATGATGAAGTGGTATCAGCTCCTGTAGTGCAATCAGAAATTTCCGGCGGAGTCTCTTCCATCACGGGCAATTTCACGGCACAGGAAGCCCAGGATCTTGCCAATATCCTGCAAACCGGTAAACTGCCTGTGCCGGCTCACATCGTACAAGAACAAGTGGTAGGCCCCACCCTGGGTAAAGAATCCATCCAGGCCGGCATCAAGTCATTTGTACTATCGTTTGTCATCATTTTCGTCCTCATGTTGATTTATTTCAACAACGGAGGTATGGTGGCCAACATTGCGCTGATTCTGAACTTGCTGTTTACAGTTGGTGTATTGGCCGCTCTGGGCGCTACCCTCACAATGCCGGGCATTGCTGGCCTCGTCCTCACTATTGGGATGGCTGTTGATACCAATGTAATCATCTTCGAACGCATCAAGGAAGAACTTTACCAGGGCAAAGGCTATCTACAAGCCATTGCTGACGGATACCGCCATTCCTATGCTCCTGTACTGGATGCCCACGTGACGATGCTGCTCACGGCCATCATCCTGTATTATTTCGGACTCGGCCCGGTGCGGGGTTTTGCAACCACCCAAATTTTGGGTATCCTGCTGTCCTTGTTTACCGGCATTCTGGTATCCCGACTGGTTGAAGATTTCTGGACAAACAAGAAAAGGCATTTTGAATATTTTACCAGGCTTTCACGCGCTATCTTCCGTAAAGCCCATTTCAAATTCATCGAAAACCGCAAATATGCCTACATCCTTTCCGGTATTCTGATGATTTTAGGCCTCACTTCTTATTTTCACGGCTTTAACGAAGGGGTGGAATTTAAAGGAGGTCGTAGCTATGATATTCAATTTACCCAGGCCTATACCACAGAAGAAATCGCCAAGTCTCTACAACCTTTGCTGGGTGAGTTTCCGGTAGTAAAAACCCTGGGCACCCATCATGTGATGAACATCACCACCTCATATCTGATTGATCAGAGTGGCGCAAAAATTGATTCCACCGTGCAGCATACGCTGTTTGTGGGCTTGCAGCCCTATTTGCCAAAGGGCACCGATTTCCAGACTTTCCGTTCGAAATATATCATTGGTTCCCAAACCGTATTACCCACGATTTCCGAAGATCTGAAACGTGGTGCGGTAAAGGCTACCATTTTTGCGGTCATCATCATTTTCCTGTACATCCTGATTCGCTTCCGCAGATGGCAATATTCATTGGGTACGATCCTTTCTTTGGTACACGATGTATTGGTGATCTTGTTTGTGTTTTCCTATCTGCGCAAATGGATTCCGGAACTGGAAATCAATCAGCAATTCATTGCAGCTATTCTTACCGTCATCGGATATTCCATGAACGACACCATTATTGTATTTGACCGGGTGCGGGAATATTTCCGGGAAATGAAAGGAGCTGATAAGGTAACCGTTATTGATAAAGCTATCAACGACACGCTGACAAGAACCATTATGACATCTCTAACGGTATTTGTGACGATTCTGATTCTATTCCTGTTTGGAGGTGAATCCATCCGTGGATTCTCATTTGCGATGCTGGTAGGTATTATTACGGGGACTTATTCTTCCATTTTCATTGCCTCACCGGTACTGGTAGATTTTGATAGGAAGAATCGCCTGCAAACGCGCGAATCAGCCGGTGTGAAAGCGCCTGCCTATGCATCGCGGAAAGCTACGGCAAAATAATCATACAAATTCGTAAGCTTGTTTCAGGCTGATAGGCCTCCGTACATAGGGAATATTGTGCCTGTAATGGATTTGGCGCGATCAGAAACCAGGAAGGCAATCAGCTCGGCTATATCTTGCGGATCCGTCCATTTGGCAATTTCTTTTTCAGAAGCGCCCTGCATGTTGGCAGGTGTACGAATAACGGCAGGTACAATGCAATTGGCCCGCACCTGAAAGGGCCTGCCTTCTTCTGCCGCAGCCAGTGTGAGCGTAAGCTCGGCAGCCTTGCTGGCAGCATACAAAGCAGCCTCTTTGCCCGGCCTGATGGCTGTCCGGGCGGATATAGTAACAATGGCTCCTTCACCTTTTTGTTTCAGTATGGGTAAAACCTCGGCCAATAAATAATAAGTAGCCCTGGCATGTAAGCCAAACAAAAACTCAAAATCTGCCTCTTGCGCATCGGAAAGCTGGGAAGCGCCCCGAAATCCCCCAGCCAGATGAACCAGGCCATAAATTTCATGGGATGATTGTACCCATCTTCTTACCTGATCACGCCGGGTAATATCCACCTGATGAATCTGCAGGGCTGAACCTGAGAATTGGCTTTGCAATTTTTCCACAGAATGGGCATTGTGTACAGCCACACTCAGTGACCAGCCATCCCTGAGAAGCCGGGCAACCACAGCAGGTCCCAATCCGCCAGAAGCACCGGTAATCAATAAACTTGCCATGCAACTATATATTGTGATTGAAAAATCTGATGATGCGCATGTTTAGCGATCCGATAAAATTACATCACCTGGATGGTTTCCCGTAATTTCGTTTTATCTAATAAGCATTAGATCCTCATTTGCACTCGTTCTGATCATGGAAAATCTCTCTTTTCAACTGGAAGCATGCGTGAATTGTTTTAATGCCGCCCGGATAGCTGAGCAGGCCGGAGCAGACCGAATTGAACTTTGCGAAAACCTGCATGCCGGTGGCACTACTCCTTCGGCCGGCACAATCAAACAAGTGAAAGCACATCTTCAGATTCCCATGTATGTGATGATACGGCCTCGCGGCGGAGATTTTTGCTATACTGAAGAAGAGTTTGCCATTATGCAAACAGATATTAAACTCTGTAAAAACTTAGGTTGTGAGGGCGTGGTCTTTGGAATATTAAAACAAAATGGTGAAATCGATATTGACAGATGCAGGAAGTTGGTGGAACTGGCCTGGCCCATGGAAACAACCTTTCACAGAGTATTTGACCTGTGCCCGGATCCCCACCGGGCAGTTGAAGAACTCATCGATGCTGGATTCCAATACATACTTACATCCGGACAGCAGGTTAAGGCTGTTGATGGAATAGATTTGTTGGCACAACTGGACGAAATGGCTCGTGGAAGAATACAACTCATTGCAGCCGGAGGCATCCGTTATCCTCAATTGCAGGAGTTGCTTACCCGTACCCATCTACGCTACTTCCATAGCGGAGCCTCTGTTCCCATGCCAACAGCGTTTCCCGAATCTGCGCCCTTTGCATTATCGGATATCTTGATCAATGGCGAAGAAATCAAACGAATGAAAACGTTGCTGAAAGAGTACACCCAAAAACAAACTCCATCATCGGAGTAAAAAACTGTGATCCGGATGCGATTCGAACGCATGACCCACAGCTTAGAAGGCTGTTGCTCTATCCAGCTGAGCTACCGGACCATTTCCGTTTTATCCATTCCTTACCCACTCCACTCTTCAAAAACTTTTCCCGCTCACGGGCTGCCGACCGCGTATCATACCCCTCCACCCAAATTAACTCCCACGGCCTATACGCCCGCGTCGACCGAGTCTGACCCCGATTATGCTCCCCCAAACGACGTCCTACATCCTTGCTCATGCCTACATAAAACCGACCATCCTTCCTGCTCCTGAGTACATATACCTGATATCGGCTTCTCTCTTCTCTTTCCATAACCTACAGCTTAAAAGGCTGTTGCTCCCTGCCTGCCGGCAGGCAGGTATCCAGCTGAGCTACCGGACCATTTCCGTTTTATCCATTCCTTACCCACTCCACTCTTCAAAAACTTTTCCCGCTCACGGGCTGCCGACCGCGTATCATACCCCTCCACCCAAATCAACTCCCACGGCCTATATGCCCGCGTCGACCGAGTCTGACCCCGATTGTGCTCCCCCAAACGACGTCCTACATCCTTGCTCATGCCTACATGCTACCTGAAAACTTATTTCAATCAGCAGGGTTTCCTACTTGATTATGATTGAAATGACGCTGCAAACTACACAATTTTGCTGAACTCCGGAACTCGGAATTCGGCTTTGATGTGTATTTTGCAGGTCTCAAACGTCTTGTTGCCATGGCTTATCATCTGATTCAATGCATGCGCTGGTATGGGCCCAACGATCCCGTCAGCCTATGGGATATCCGCCAGGCCGGCTGCAGCGGCGTGGTCACTGCACTTCATCATATCTCGGTTGGAGAAGTATGGCCGGTGGAAGAAATTCAAAAGCGACAGCAGGAAATTGCTGCCGCCGGCATGAATTGGGAAGTGGTGGAAAGCTTGCCGGTACACGAAGATATCAAAAGGCAAACAGGTAATTACCGCTACTATATTGCCCGTTATAAAGACAGCCTGCGCAACCTGGCTGCCTGTGGTGTTCGTGTCGTGACTTACAATTTTATGCCGGTACTCGACTGGATGCGTACCGATATCGCTTATCCGATGCCGGATCGCAGCCTGGCTCTGAGGTTCGAACGATTGGCCTTCATTGCGTTTGATTTGTTTTTACTCAAGCGTCCACATGCGGAATCAGACTATACACCCGATGAAATTGCACAGGCCGAACTGCGGTTCCAACAGATGAGCGATAAGGAAAAAGAGACGTTATACCACAATGCCCTGCTGGGGCTTCCCGGAAGCGAGGGGCATTTTACCCGCGACGAAATCCTGCAGGCGTTGGAAGCTTATGCAGGTATGAAAGAAAGCGAGCTGCAACAGCATCTGTTTGATTTTCTCCGGGAAATTGTGCCGGTTGCCGAAGAACTGCACATTCGCCTGGCCATTCATCCTGACGATCCACCCTGGCCACTGCTGGGCTTGCCCCGCATTGTAAGCACGGCCGATCATCTTCGGGCTCTGCTGCAAGCCGCCCCTTCTCCCTCTAATGGCCTTTGCTTTTGCACGGGTTCTTTGGGAGCAAGGGCTGATAACGATTTACCTGCCATGGTGAAGGAATTCGGATCATCCATTCATTTTCTTCATTTGCGCAACGTGAAACGCCAAAGTCCTGGAAACTTTTATGAGGCCGATCATCTCGATGGAGATACCGATATGTTTGCCATCATGCATGAAGTGGTGAAGCTTATGCAGCAACGCCAATGTGCCATACCCATGCGCCCCGACCATGGCCATCAGATGCTGGATGACCTGCATAAAAAAACTTATCCGGGCTATTCTGCAATCGGAAGATTAAGAGGATTGGCTGAATTGCGTGGCCTGGAAATGGGCATTCAGCGCATGATGGGAAATTAACTTCAGGCAAATACTGCATCAGGGTTGTACGATCACCGGAGGCGTTTTCACTGTATCGCTGATATGTCCCTGCAGGTCTTTGATGTAAATATAAAAGATGGCTGTATCCGGCAAATTAGGCCGCTGCGGCGCTGCTACCGCAAATCCCCCAGCCCCCGAACCATAAGGCAAGGTTAAAATAATCTGTCCCTGTAGATTCCTTTGTTTGGGAATATCTCCCGGCATGGGGTAAAAAATGTCATAATAATTGTACCCCACATCTTCCCGCACGAATACGGAATCCTGGATATCGCCTTCGGCATCCTTAAAATTCAGCACAATCTGCAACGTCTCCCCGCTGCCTAACTCCAGCGGATTCACGGATTCTAATGTAATTTGCGGAGTCGAGGGAAAACCATGATTTTTACTGCAAGCCGTAAACAGCAAACCTGCCAGTACCAAAATCACAAGGAAACGAATCATCATATAACAAATTTAAAACGTCCAGCTATTTAAACGATGTTTTCCATAAAAGATTTTAAAGCGCAACTTTTTTCCGTATCGTCGGAAACATTTGAGGAAAAAGCTATAGAACTGTTTCACTACCAATATCATGCTATCAACGTCTATCGAACTTTTGTGGATCATCTGCATATCCATCCCCAAGAAGTAAAGCAACTAACCGATATTCCTTTTTTGCCGGTAGCTTCATTCAAATACCACGCCGTTACGGATGAAACCAATCCACTGCCGGCTTGTTACTTTGAAAGCAGCACCACCACCGGACTTACTCCCAGCCGGCATTACATACGAGATCCGGAATTATATCGGAAAAGCCTGGTGAAAGGTTTCCAGCAATTTTACGGCCCGCTTGACCAGTATGCAATTCTGGGCCTTCTGCCCCATTATTTGGAGCGACCCCATTCTTCGCTGATTTTTATGGTGCAGGAATGGATGAAGGTAAGCCGGCATCCGGAAAACGGATTTTATCTAACCGACAGGGAAGCCTTGTACCATAAGCTTCAGGATTTGGAAGCCAGGCATCAACCCACAATCTTGTTAGGTGTAACCTATGCCTTACTCGACTTTGCTGCGCAATATCCCATGCCCTTGCAGCATACCATTGTCATGGAAACAGGTGGCATGAAAGGGCGACGCAGGGAAATGATCCGGGAAGAAGTGCATGAAATGCTGCAAAAGGCGTTTCGGGTGGATTGTATCCATGCTGAATATGGCATGGCTGAATTACTGTCGCAGGCCTATGCCCGCTGCAAAGGACGATTTGCCGGTCCACCCTGGATGCGCATGCTGGTGCGCGATACCTACGATCCGCTGGATGTCAGACCCGAAGGACAAGGAGTTTTGAATATCATTGATCTGGCCAATGTGCATTCCTGTGCATTCCTTGCTACAGATGATGTGGGCAGAGTATATGCTGACGGGAGCTTTGAAGTGCTGGGCAGGCTGGATGCAAGTGAATGGCGAGGCTGTAATTTGCTTGTGGCTTAATGCTTCCCTGTCATGCTGCCTGTACAAGCGAAATATAGAAAGCTAAGCCTGTTGCTGTTTTCAGGATTATGCCTTCATTTGCACGTCCACGCCCAGTTTCAGTTGCGTATTCAAGTAGAGGGACTGCGCAATCACAAAGGACAATTGCTGTTGTCGCTTTTCAACCAGGCTGATGGATTCCCCGATCAACCTGCAAAAAGCTTCCGCCAGATGAAGATCGCTTTGCATGCTTCGCAGCAACCGGAAGGCACTTGGCAAAACCTGCCTGCAGGCCTTTATGCCATTGCATTATTGCACGATGAAGATGCTGATAGCCGCTTCCGGGTAAACTGGCTGGGTATTCCAACCGAAGGCGTGGGTGTATCAACCAGCAAAAAAATGTTATGGGGAAAACCCAACTTTCAATCATCTTCATTTTATCTCCATCACGATACTACCATTGTGATCCGTGTTCACTATTTCCTCTAAGCCCACGATGGTTGCTAATTGACGTAACTTTGTATGATGGCTCAAACAATTTATGTACAGGATCTGGGGTTGATTCCCTATACCGACGCATGGGCTTATCAGGAACAATTGCTGCATGAGAACCTGCAGGCCAAAATGGCATTCTATGCCAGCCAGAAACAACTGCTGGCTCAGGGCAAATCAACCGCTTCACCCTTGCAGGCCAATACCCGGCATTATGTGTTGCTATGCGAGCATCCACCCGTCATTACACTGGGTAAAAACGGCAAGGAATCACATTTGCTCGCCCATCCGGAATATCTACGCCAAATGGGAATTGAATATATTCACACCAACCGGGGCGGTGATATTACATTCCACGGGCCCGGTCAACTGGTAGCATATCCGATTCTGGATCTGGAAAAATGTTTTACGGATATTGGCAAATACATGCGCCTGCTTGAACAATCTGTAATTGATCTTTTACTGGAATATGGCATCTCGGCTACCCGTTCACCCGGTGAAACCGGAGTATGGCTGAATCCCGATATTCCCCATCGTGCCCGCAAAATTTGCGCCATGGGCGTGCGTTGCAGCCGATGGATTACCATGCATGGACTGGCATTGAACGTGAATACGGATCTGCATTATTTCGATTACATCATTCCCTGTGGTATTCAGGGAAAGCAAGTAACATCCATGCAACGGGAAACGGGTAAAGCAATTCCTCTTGCGGAAATCAAAAGCAAATGGTTAAAGCACTTCTGCAAACGACTCAGTGAGGCTATCGACGACGATGTTTGGGCCGTGTCTTTATCTGCCGCACAGGAGATGCATCATTGACGCTATCCACTCGCACATCATCCGGTACATACAATTTCCATTTTTCCATGAGTGTATTCCCATCAAATAATTCATACTGAAACCAACCGGCATGCAGAAAATTCGATTTATCAAGGGTAAGCTGTGACTGGCTGATGCGGGGTATTTCCAGCACACGCGTGCCGGTAGTATCAAAAAAAACCAGATGATATGCATGTTGGGCCGCATCGGGTAGCGATAAGGTAATATTGCCCGAGGAATTGGTAAAAACGTAAACCGATGGATGATAAGCCGGAGGACGATGGCTGGAGGCTGAATCTTTTACGGCAGGCTTGCTCTGGGGCAATGCAGATAAGGCTGGTTTCTCCTGCTGTGAAATGACGGATGCAGTTTGCCCGTTGAACAATAGCGTCTGGCTGAAAAAATAACTGCCATCTGGTTTTACAAAAATCAATTTGTAATAACTACTGTCAGAAAGCGGATGGTTATCCGTAAACTGTACATGATGTGCATTCGCCGGCGTAGCATATCCGATTGTAGAAAAATTATACAAACTATCTGAAGAACGCTGTACACCCATACGCACAAAATGGGGAAATCCTGCAGGGATAGTCCATTGCAACTGTACACCTTGTTTCACTGCCTGTACACGAAAATCTGGTAAAACAATGACCTGAGCTATGATAAGTTTTGATATCAACATCAATCCCCCACATAAAATCACTTTACGTGCAAGCATATTCATCGCTGTTTGAATGCTGAACAACATTTTATGCATCAAAATATTTTCAAAGACTCATTCACATCATGCTGAACAAAAGAAACACGTTGCGTATATGTAGGTAACCGCATCAATATTTCCTTTGCAAGGTTTATTTTGTTTTCTTCATAATGATGTCCTCCTTTCAAATAAATGACCTGAACGGATGAGGGAAGCTGGCTTACCGGAAAGATGTGTTCCTCATCTCCGAAAAAGCATAACACCGGCGCATGTGCAGGCATACGCCTGATTTCTTCTACCACGTTGTATTTCCATTGCCTGTTGCTGTTCAGCATTTGGGAAACATGTATTTCAAAATCCGTGCTTGTACCTGGTGAAAGCATGACAATCATGATCAACCGATGATACAGGCTGCTATCCAAACGGTTTACAACAAATGGCAACACATCTGCACCGAATGAGAAACCCATCAGTATCACCTTGTTTTTATGCCATTGTTCCATGTAATGTTTCATCAGCTGTTCAACTACTGATGTGGTTTGCTCTGGTGTTTTTTTTGACCAGAAATATTTCAGGGCATTCAGTGCTACCACTGGAATACCTTGTTGTGCCAATTCATCACACAATTGTTTGTCAGTTGTTTTCCATCCGCCATCGCCGGTGATCAGCAAAGCCATGGGCTTATTTTGTGCATCGGCTGCCTGGTCACCCGGCTGACTGCCCTGTTGAGCGGGAATTTCGATGATAGGCAAACGAGTCCATGATTGTGCATAACCCGCATGAAGATGCAAAAAAAGCAGGCCTGTAACGAAGCATAACATAGTTATGCATCTGAAAGCAAATGATCTCAAACGGCTTGAGTATGAAAATAAAATCATGGAAATTATGCTTGATTCTTTTCTCGCAAAGTTTGATTTAGTTGCGTTAAGATAATGTCAAAAAATACTGAATGAAATATCGGAATATTACATTTTTTCCGGGACCTGCATACCCAACAAATGCATGCCGGATTGAATCACATGTGCCGTAAGCCAGGAGATCATAAGCCTGAGGATTTTTTTCTCTTCGGAATCGGCTTTTGCAACAGGCAGTTCAGCGTAAAAGCTATTGTACATGCGGGCAACTTCAAATAAGTAATGAGCAAGCACTGAGGGATCCAGTTCATCAGCAGCCTGCTGAATCTGATCCGGATATTGTTCCAGCAATCGGATTAATGATTTTTCTTCATCCAGCAAGGCTTCTTTACATTTATTCAAAAATGGCAGATCAGCAGCCGTGCGGATGCGGGCCTTTCGGAAAACGGAACGGATGCGGGCATAGGTGTATTGGATAAATGGCCCAGTGTGTCCCTGGAAGTCAATGGATTCGCCCGGATGAAATACAATGCGTTTTTGCGGACTTACTCGCAGCAAATAATACTTCAATGCAGCCTGACCTATCATTTCAAACAGGGCATCGAGTTCCTGTTCCTGAAAACCCTCTATTTTACCGAGTTCCCGGGTATATTTTTCAGCAGTAGCTTTCATTTCATCCAGCAAATCATCTGCATCTACCACGGTACCTTCCCGACTTTTCATTTTTCCTGAGGGCAAATCAACCATCCCGTATGAAAGATGATAAATACCATCGGCCTGCGGAATGCCCAGCTTCTTACATACCAGCTTCAACACCTGCATGTGATAATTCTGTTCATCACCAATGACATAGATGCTGCGTTCCGCCCCAAAATCGTCGTATTTTAACTGAGCCAGACCCAAATCCTGTGTGATATACACAGAAGTGCCATCGCTGCGCAGCAATAATTTTTCATCCAGCCCTTCGGCTGTCAGATTAACCCAGATGCTGCCATCCGGTTTTTTGAAAAATATTTTTTTACGCAAGCCTTTTTCCACCAGCTTTTTGCCAAGCAGATAAGTTTCGCTTTCGTAATAGATTTTATCAAAATCAGATCCAATGCGCCGGTATGTTTCTTCAAAACCGGCGTATACCCAGTTATTCATCATTTCCCATACTTCCCACACTTCTGGATCGCGTGCTTCCCAGCGTTTCAGCAGTTCGCGTGCTTCCTGCAAGATAGGTGCCTGCTCTTCAGCTTCTTCCTGTGTTTTGCCGGCAGCCATGAGTTCTTTCACCTGCTGCGCATAAACCTCATTAAACTTCACGTACCATTTGCCTACGAAATGATCGCCCTTCATACCTTCGGTCTCAGGAGTGGCTCCCTGGGCATATTTCATCCACGCAAGCATGGATTTGCAGATGTGAATGCCCCGGTCGTTGACCACACAGGTTTTGACAACCCGGTAGCCACTGGCTTTGAGAATTTCAGCCACACTCCAACCCAGAAAATTGTTCCGCAGATGCCCCAGGTGCAAGGGTTTATTGGTATTGGGAGAGGAATATTCCACCATCACTTTTTCCCTACTGGTCATGTGCCTTCCGAAAGTACTGTCATCATAGTATTCCTGCAGGAATTCCAGCCAGTAGCTTTCGCGGATAAACAGATTCAGAAAACCCTTTATTACCTCAAAGCGTTCGAAAGTATCTTCATCATTTTCAAGCAAATATTCACCAATCTGCCGGGCTGTGGCCTCAGGAGAAAGTTTGCTGTAGCGCGTAAGCTGGAAAACAACCACTGTATAATCACCCCGAAACTCAGGCTTGGTTTGATTGACAGTTACATCTTCTTCACCAATGGTACGATCATACAGTTCTTCAACGGCCTGTGCTACCAAATGCTTGATTTCCGTCTGCAAACTCATGCAATAACATTTCAGTTTGTCGCAAAAATAAGCCAATGCTGCATCAAGACCTAAAACAAAAGCCTGGAATCAACTGCCATTATTGCATAACAGCTGTCATTGGCATAATGATTGACCAACAGAAAAAGAAATTTTTATTTGTTCACTAAAAAGAAAACTTAGCTTATGGCAAAGATTATAGGAATCGATTTGGGTACGACCAACTCGTGTGTGGCCGTGATGGAAGGTAATGAACCGGTGGTCATCCCCAATGACGAAGGCAGTCGGACAACTCCTTCCGTGGTAGCTTTTATGAAAAACGGAGAACGGAAAGTAGGTGCTCCCGCAAAACGGCAGGCTATCACCAACCCGCAGAACACCATCATGTCGGTAAAACGCTTTATGGGTCGCCGCTATGACGAAGTGACGGAAGAAATCAAGCATTGGAGCTATAAAGTGGTGAGAGGTGACAACAACACCGTGCGTATCGACATTGATGGGCGCCTGTACACACCTCAGGAAATTTCAGCGATGATTCTGCAGAAAATGAAAAAAATTGCAGAAGATTATTTGGGTCAGCCTGTCACGGAAGCTGTGATTACCGTACCTGCCTATTTTAACGATGCCCAGCGCCAGGCCACCAAGGAAGCTGGCGAAATTGCCGGGCTGAACGTGCGCCGCATCATCAACGAACCTACAGCAGCAGCTCTTGCCTATGGTCTGGATAAAAAAGGTAAAGATCAGAAAATCGCTGTCTTCGACCTGGGTGGGGGTACGTTTGATATTTCTATCCTCGAACTGGGCGATGGTGTGTTTGAAGTAAAATCAACGAATGGAGACACCCACTTGGGTGGCGACGATTTCGATAAAGCCATCATGGACTGGCTGGCCGATGAATTCCAGAAGGAAGAAGGTGTGGACCTGCGTAAAGACCCGATGGCTTTGCAGCGCCTGAAAGATGCTGCCGAAAAGGCCAAAATTGAATTGTCGTCTTCCCAGGAAACCGAAATCAACCTGCCTTATATTACTGCGGTGGACGGCATTCCCAAGCACCTCGTGAAAAAGCTCACCAGAGCAAAATTTGAACAGCTATGCGACAGCTTGTTTGAACGTTGCTTGAAACCCTGTGAACAGGCCTTGAAAGATGCCGGTTATACCGTAAAAGATATTGATGAAGTGATCCTGGTGGGCGGCTCCACACGTATTCCCAAGGTGCAGGAAATCGTGGAAAAATTCTTTGGCAAAAAGCCCAATAAGAGCGTAAACCCCGATGAAGTGGTAGCTATCGGTGCCGCTATCCAGGGTGCTGTGCTGACCGGCGAAGTGAAAGATGTGTTGCTGCTGGACGTTACCCCGCTGAGCCTGGGTATCGAAACCCTGGGTGGCGTGATGACCGTGCTCATACCAGCCAATACCACGATCCCGACACGCAAATCGGAAATCTTCTCTACAGCCAGCGATAACCAAACCAGCGTGCAGATCCACGTCTTGCAGGGTGAACGCCCCATGGCCAAAGACAACAAAAGCCTGGGTATTTTCACACTCGATGGTATACCACCCGCTCCGCGCGGCGTGCCCCAGATCGAGGTAACTTTCGATATCGACGCCAATGGCATCCTGCATGTGACCGCTAAAGACAAGGCTACGGGTAAATCACAGAATATCCGCATCGAAGCCGGTAGTGGTTTGACCAAGGAAGAAATCGAACGGATGAAGCAGGAAGCCAAAGCACATGAAGAAGAAGATCGCCGGCTACGGGAAAAGGTAGAAAAACTGAACCAGGCCGATGCGATGATCTTCAATACCGAAAAACAGCTGCGGGAATATGGCGATAAAATTCCAGCCGATAAGCGCAGCGCCATTGAAGAAGCTGTGAAAAAACTAAAAGATGCGCATAAGGCCGAAGATCTCACAGCAGTAGATTCGGCTTTGAACGAACTCAACCGCGCATGGGCTGCAGCTTCTGAAGAGCTGTACAAGGCTTCTGCTCAGCAAACCACAAATGCCACCAATGGCGCCAGCCAAACCCAGGGATCTGCACAATCCGGTGACGGGAATGTGACGGATGCGGAATACGAAGAAGTGAAATAATATTCCCCCACATGCTTTTACTCAAAGCCGCTCTTGCTGAGCGGCTTTTTTCGTTTGCGCCACGGCTTGGGATCGCTTGCAGGATTCCGTACCTTCGCTTGTACACAAGCATTTTGACCCATGAGTACGTCAACTTCCGCCGGTATGCGGCTGCGCCAGGCTATGGAAGCCGAGAATCCCCTCCAAATAGTAGGTACCCTCAATGCCTTGCATGCACTCCTGGCAACCGAAGCCGGATTCCGGGCTATTTACCTTTCCGGGGGCGGCCTTTCGGCTGGCACGCTGGGCCTGCCCGACCTGGGTCTCATTACTCTGCAGGATGTACTGACCGAAGTAGAACGCATCACCTATGTCACTGACACTCCCTTGCTGGTAGATGTGGATACCGGACTGGGGCCATCAGCTTTCAATATTGCCCGCACGGTAAAATCCCTGATCCGCGCAGGTGCAGCAGGACTCCACATTGAAGACCAGACAGGCTCCAAACGCTGTGGCCATCGGCCCGGGAAAGAACTGGTTTCACCCGAAGAAATGATAGACCGCATCAAGGCTGCTGTGGATGCCCGCACAGATTCTCATTTTGTGATTGGAGCCCGAACAGACGCACTGGCAAGCGAAGGTCCGGAAGGTGCTATCAATCGAGCTTTGCAATACCAGCAAGCGGGTGCCGATTTTTTGTTTGCGGAAGGTGTAACCAATCTGGAAATATATCACCAATTTGTGCAGGCGCTGCATATTCCCGTGCTGGCCAATATCACTGAATTCGGCGTAACACCCATGTTTACCCGCGAGGAGTTGGCCAATGTCGGTGTTCGCATGATTCTCTATCCCCTTTCCGCCTTCCGGGCCGCCAACAAAGCCGCTCTGGAAGTATACCAGCATATCCGCAAACAGGGCACGCAAAGGGATATGCTTTCACGCATGCAAACCCGCGAGGAATTGTATCGCACCATTGGCTACTATGCTTACGAACAAAAATTAGATGCTTTGTTTCACACTAAAAAATCCAGCTTATGAATACAGAATCCACGACCGGCACCTTCAAACCCAAAAAATCCGTTGCTTTGTCCGGCGTGCCTGCCGGCAATACCGCTCTTTGCACTGTGGGCCGCAGTGGCAACGACCTCCATTACCGGGGCTATGATATTCACGACCTGGCAAAGGAAGCGTTGTTTGAAGAAGTGGCTTACTTGCTGATACATGGCACCCTGCCCAATGAAAAGCAGTTGCAGCAATATCAGCAAAAACTGCAGCAAAACCGGTTGATACCACAAGCTGTATTGAAGATCCTGGAAAAACTACCTGCGCATACCCATCCGATGGATGTACTGCGCACCTATACCTCTGCTTTGGGTGCTGTTCTTCCTGAAAACCCTACCCAGCCAGTACAGGAAGCCCGTGATATTGCCGACAGGTTACTGGCCTCGCTGCCTGGTGCCCTGCTGTACTGGTATCATTACAGCCACCATGGTTATCGGCTTGATTTGCGGCAATATACGGATGATTCCACGGGCGGCTATTTCCTGCACATGCTGCACGGCAAGTCTGCCCCCGACAGCTGGGTGCGAGCCATGCACGTTTCCCTGATTCTCTATGCCGAGCATGAGTTCAACGCATCAACCTTCACCGCCCGAGTGATTGCCGGAACCGGATCAGATCTGTATGCCGCCATTACCGGCGCTATTGGGGCATTGCGCGGCCCTAAACATGGTGGAGCCAATGAAGTGGCATTTCGCATCCAGAGCAACTATGCATCGCCTGAAGAAGCTGAACAAGATATCCTGCAACGCCTGCAACGCAAGGAAGTGATTATCGGTTTCGGACACCCGGTTTACACCATCAGCGATCCACGCAACGAAATCATCAAACAAACAGCATTTCAGCTGGCACAGGAAACCGGCCATGAGCCACTCTTTCAGATAGCCGAGCGCATTGAAAAAGTAATGAAGGAACAGAAAAATATGTTTGCCAATCTCGACTGGTTTTCAGCTGTAGCCTATCATTGCATGGGCATTCCAACAGATTTCTTCACACCTTTGTTTGTGATGTCAAGAATAACGGGATGGTGTGCCCATGTAATAGAACAACGCCAGGATGGAAAAATCATTCGTCCCAGCGCAAATTATGTAGGACCGGAGCCAAGACCGTACATACCTATCAACAAGCGCTAAACTCGTGTGAAAAGCAACTTCCGTAGATGGTGGAATGAAGATATCAATTTATCAGTTGCACAAACAAACGGGATATGCAATCATCAGTTTGACTCATCTGTTTCTTTATTCCACATCAAATAAGCCTGGATGAATCCGTCGAGTTCACCGTCCATCACAGGTTGCACGTTACCCACTTCATAATCGGTGCGATGATCCTTAATCATTTTGTAAGGATGGAAAACATAAGAGCGGATTTGTGATCCCCATTCAATTTTTCGTTTGCTGGCATGCGCAGCTTCCTTGGCTTGCTGTCGTTTGCGCAATTCCATTTCATACAGGCGCGACTTAAGCATGGTGAGGGCTTTTTCGCGATTCTCGCCCTGCGTACGGGCCTGCTGGCATTCCACCACAATGCCTGAAGGAATATGCCGCAGGCGAACGGCTGTTTCTACTTTATTCACATTCTGCCCGCCTTTTCCTCCACTGCGATAAAACTCCCATTCCAGATCAGCAGGATTGATTTGAATATCGATGGTTTCATCTACCAGCGGATATACAAATACGGATGCAAACGAAGTGTGCCTGCGCGCATTGGCATCAAACGGCGATATACGCACCAGCCGGTGTACGCCACTTTCACCTTTCAGCAAGCCATAAGCAAAGGGACCGTTCATTTCCAGCGATGCTGATTTGATACCAGCACCCTCTCCTTCCTGTACATCCAGCTCGGTAACTTTCCATCCCTGCCGCTCGCCGTACATGCGATACATACGCAACAGCATCTCGGCCCAATCCTGGCTTTCCGTGCCGCCTGCACCTGCATTAATTTCCAGCACAGCAGGCAGCGCATCTTCAGGATCGTTGAGTGTTGAAGTAAATTCCAGATCAGCCAGCTGTTTCAATGCCTGTTGATAAGCTTCGTTCACTTCTTCTTCACTGGCTTCCCCGGCACGAAAAAACTCATCTAACACGGCTGCATCTTCAATTGCGGTCTGTACTTTCTCAAAACGGTCAATCCAGTATTTGTGGGTATTGATTTCTTTTAATATAGAAGCCGCCCGCCGCGGATCATCCCAGAATCCCGGAGCCGTTGTCAATTGCTCTTTTTCGGATACTTGTGCTTTTCGGTTGTCGATGTCAAAGAAACCTCCTCAGGACAGCCAGCCGGTCCCTCATATCTTTTAATTGTTCCTGTGTCATAACCTCATTTTTTGAGCGCAAAGATAACAATCTGCCCGGCTTAAAGAATCATGCAAAATGCCTGGTAAATGCCTAACTTCGGCACCGGCATGGCATCAAGTTTCTTCAGATTTCATTTTGCATCCTGGTGGAAAACCTTGCTGGTTGCGCTGCTGGGCGTATGTATTTTGCTGGCTTATTTTCATCATAGTGGTATAGGTATTTCACCTGATGCTGTCAATTATTTATCTACAGCTGAAGAATGGCTGCGCACCGGTCGTTTCGATAATTATCATCACCAGCCTCTGGTTGATTTCCCGATTGGATATCCGTTATGGATGGCATGCTGGATGAAGCTGGCAGCCGGTTTAGGCATAATGCATATATCGCTTGCATCCCTGATGCACCTGGCAGTTGTGAGCAACATCATACTTTTTTTGATATTGATTTTTGTATCTGATGCATTGCTGCAGCAATTCATCTATTTGAAAGAAAAACATCGCCTCTTGCTGCTTAGCATATTTGTAACCAGTCCATGCCTGCTCGAAATTTACAGTTATGCATGGTCTGAAACTCTGTTCTTGCCTCTGTGCATACTGAGTTTGCTGTGGATATTGAAATATCTTAAACAAGGTTCATGGATGGAACTGTGCATCGCTGCATTGTGGTGTGCAATGGCCTGGATGACTCGTTATGCAGGCATTGCAATGGTGTTGACAGGTATTTTTTTAATTGTATTTGCTTCAGCTGAACGAAAATATACTTTCCCTAAACGCTTGTTGTATGCTTTTGTTTTCGGATGCATTAGCACAAGCATAATGGTTGTGAATCTTTACCGAAACCGAATAGCGGGAGGATTTGCCGCAGGTGCACGTGAAAAAAGTTTCACCTCATTTGCAGAAAACCTTCGCCAGGCAGGTGATGTAATAGCAGATTGGTGGCCAGTTTTCAATCATCAGATAAATTTGATTTTGATATCGGCTGTATTGTTATGTGGTGTTTTGTGTTGCTTATATTTAAAAAAACAAAAAAATTATACAGCTGAACTGGGCATGATGAGCTTGGCAATGATTTATTTGTTTTTCATTACCATCATCGCCAGCATTAGTCGTTTTCAGACCCTCGATAGCCGATTGTTATCTCCCGCTTATATACCGTTGCTGGCAGGTTTTGCGGGTGGTTTGCAAGCTGGCGCTGCCAGGTTTGTTCATCATCATACAAAACGATTGAGATGGTTTGTACTTGCAGGTTTTGCATGCTGGATTGCTTTTCAGGCAAACAACTGGATACAAAATGCAGAAAATTATGATGGGATCAAGGATGCCGGTATTCCTGGATACACAGAAGACGGCTGGCAACAATCGCCCGCCATACTATACTTAATGCAACATGTTGGCAGGCTTGCGCAAATCCCGATCTGGTATAGCAATGCCGATGATGCAATTTATTTTTTCACCCGAAAACAGGCTTATGAATTGCCTCATAAAGAAAATCCGTGTGAAAGACATTTGTTTGAAGATACGCCGCAGGCTTTGATTTTCTGGTTTGATGATGCAGATGATCCGGATTTACTGGAAAAAACAGATCTGGAAAAAATGCCGGATGTGCATCTGTGGAAAACATTTGATGGTGGGGCTATTTACTGGAAAGGGTCCGCATTGCCCCACGTGCTGCAATCATTACGGTAAACGTCCTTCCAGCCAATCGCGCAGTACTTGACCGATGACATCAAATTCAATCAAAAATCCATCATGGCCATACGGAGAATCAATTTCATAATAGGCAGAATAGGGCATGTGTTTGGCTAAGAAGCGTTGTTCCTCAGGTGGACAAAGAATATCGCTGGTGATACCTAAAATCAATGCTTTTTGCTGAATGGTTGCCAGTACATCTTCCAGGCGTTCAGCACGGCCACGTGCAATGTTATGGCTGTCCATGGCTTTTGTTAGCAGCCAGTATGATTGTGCATTGAACCGTTTCACCAGTTTATCGCCCTGATACAAAATGTAGGAAGAAGCTTTGAAATGATCAATTTTGCTGAAATCCAGATCTGTTTGCGTGCGCACAAAAGTCTGATAATTGCGATATGTGAGCATGCCAATGGCACGGGCGGCTTTTAGGCCTTTTGCTCCTGCATCCGGACGGTCATCTTTCCAGGTACTATCTGCCTCGATAGCCAGCCGTTGTGCCGTATGAATGGCAATTCCCCAGGCACTTTCAGCAGCACCTGTAGCTAATAGGAACAAGCGTTGCACAAATTCAGGCTCCATCAGTGCCCACTCCATGGCCTGATAGCCGCCCATGGAGCCACCCACCAACAAATAAATTTGTTTGATGCCCAGATGTCTGGCCAGCAGTATATGTGCCTGCACCATATCGCGAATGGTAACCATCGGAAATGAGCTGTAGTAAGGCTTTCCTGTAATTGGATTTGCTGTGAGCGGCCCTGAAGAGCCATAACAGGAACCCAGAATATTGGCGCAAACAATAAAATATCGTTCCGGATTGATGACTTTTCCCTGCCCTACCATACCTGGCCACCATTCGGCTACATCGGAATTAGCCGTCAGCGCATGGCATATCCAGATCACATTATCACCGGCAGCATTTAACCTGCCGTATGTGTGATAGGCAATCTGCACTTCAGGCAATATCTGTCCCGACTCCAGCTTTAAAGGTGCTGCATGATGATAATATTGAATCAAGGCAAGGTGTTGTTTTTCAGGTATAAAATGTTGCATGCAAAAGTAGGGCATTGATTAACTTTGCACAAAGCATTCTTCTTTGCACGAGAGGCTGCTTTATATCAACGAAACAAATCTTCATGCATGAAAATATCGTTACAAAGAGTAGATGATGGTTTCCGCATGGAAGCCACCGATGAACAGGGACATGTGGTATACATGGATGCTTCACCCGAAACAGGAGGTCGTGGCAATGGTGTACGTCCCATGCATATGTTGATAATGGGTCTGGGTGGCTGTACAGCTATTGACGTGATTATGATTCTGAAGAAACAACGGCAGGAAATTCAGGATTTCCGCATTGAGATTGATGCAGAACGCGAAAAAGATAAAGAACCGGCCTTGTGGGAAAAAGCACATATCCGTTTTTTGCTGAAAGGGCAGATTGAACCGGGCAAAGCTGAACGTGCCGTGGAATTGTCAATGCTGAAATATTGCTCCGTAGCTGAAACCCTTCGTCGCTCCGGAACACAAATCAGCTGGGAAGTATTGGTGAATCCGGCATAAATCGGAAAAATTCCGGTCAGCTACTCCGTTTAAGCCAGGCCCATCATCACAAGGGCTTTTCCTCTATTTTTGTAATTCTAATCTGCTATTCATGAGTGATCAGCAACATTGGCATCCACAAACACGCGCCATTCGCATCCAACATCCGACTACAGATGCACGTGAACACAGCGTGCCGCTGTTTCTGACATCCAGTTTTTGTTATCCGGATGCCGAAACCATGCGGGCTGTATTTGCAGATGAACAGGAAGCCTATATCTACAGCCGCTTTAGCAACCCTAACGTGGATGAATTCGTACAACGCATGTGTGCACTGGAAGAAGCTGAAGATGGTTTTGCCACAGCATCGGGCATGAGTGCGGTGTTTGCCAGCATCATGGCTTTTCTGAAACAAGGCGATCATCTGCTGAGTTCTGCAGCTATCTTTGGTTCCACGCATACCCTTTTTTCAAAATACCTCCCTAAATGGGGCATCAGCTACGATGAATTTGATATGCGCCATCCCGAACAGCTGGAAAAACTCATCCGGCCTGAAACCAGGATGATTTTTCTGGAAACGCCTTCCAATCCGGGATTGGACATTATTGATATTAAACAGGTCGCCGAGATTGCCCATGCACATGGCTTGCTGCTGAATGTAGATAATTGCTTTGCCACACCCGTATTGCAGAAACCACTTTTACTCGGTGCCGATTTGGTGGTGCATTCAGCCACCAAATGGATTGACGGCCAGGGACGTGTGCTGGGGGGTATTGTGCTGGGTAAAAAAGAACTCATCCAGGAGGTATACCTGCTTTGTCGCACCATGGGACCATCCCTTTCTCCGTTTAATGCCTGGATGCTGAGCCGGAGCCTGGAAACCCTGCACCTGCGCATGATGCAGCATAGCGCCAATGCCCTGGAGCTGGCCCGCAGGCTGCAGCAACACCCGGTTTTCCGTAACCAGCCGGAAAAGGTAAAATATCCTTTTCTGGAAACCCATCCACAATATGCAATTGCCCGAAAACAAATGCGTGCCGGTGGAGGCATTGTATGCTTTGAACTGCCGGGCGGCCTTGAGCAGGGACAACGTTTTCTGAATGAACTTCAGATGCTTAGCCTGACGGCCAATTTAGGTGATACCCGTTCCATCGCCTCCCATCCGGCTTCTACTACCCACGCCAAACTCACCGAAGAAGAACGGTTGGCTGTAGGTATCACGCCGGGGCTGATCCGCATCTCCGTTGGCCTGGAGCATGTGGATGATATTTACGCCGATATTGAACAGGCTTTGCGCAAAAGTGCAGGCTGATTCAGGGGTCTATCCCTACCCAGGTAGCATCTACTCCGGAGGGATTGTTGGCACTGGCCACCAGCAAGGGAAACAACGGATCATCGAGAATCCAGATCTCTGCCCCCGTTTCGGATGACACGCCATGCAAAACCGGAATGCGAAAAGCAGAAACGGTAAACGTACTATCCTCTTTTCGCTGGTAGGTAATCCCGTCGTAAGTAGTTTTCCCTTGTTGTTTGAATTGTTCAAATGCCTGACGGGAAATGCAAAGTACCGTTTGTTCTGCCGCAGTGGGCGTGGTATCGTTGGGATATGGCTGCTGGGCAAACGAATATGTGCCCGCCTGCAAGGCAGCACTATCCATGCTCAACCATCCGGAATTGCCCTGTGGATCTGTCCACTGAAGCACCGTGGGCGATCCGATCTGCAGAATCCTGAATGTAAAAGGCATGTGCTGCCCCATGGCCTGAATATCATAATGCAGGCTGGCTCCTATAAGCCGTTGATGCTGCCAGAGGCTATCCTGAGCATAAGCGCGGGGAATCAGGAAAGTTGCAAAACATAAACATAGGCTGAAACGAACATTAGAAGCGAAATCCATCATTTTTTTCGGAAAAGATAATGCTTTTCGCATACAACTTCATTATTTTTGCGCTACAGAATCAACCACATGTCTGCAGAAACATTTCATTTTCCCAAACAAACCGGTTTTTATCGGGGAAAAGTTCGCGATGTGTATGAAATTGATCATCGCTACCTGGTGATGATTGTCAGCGACCGGATTTCAGCTTTTGACGTGATTCTTCCCCGTCCCATTCCGTACAAGGGCCAGGTACTGAATCAGATTGCGGCTTTCATGCTGCGGGCAACATCTCACATCGTACCCAACTGGCTGATTGATACGCCCCTGCCGCACGTGAGCATTGGATACAAATGCGACCCGTTTCCGGTGGAAATGGTGGTGAGAGGCTATCTGGCCGGACATGCCTGGCGGGTTTACAAAAGCGGAAAGAGAGAACTCTGCGGAGTGAAACTCCCGGAAGGACTTCGCGAAAATGCACCGCTACCCGAGCCTGTCATCACACCTACCACCAAAGCTCACAGTGGACATGATGAAGATGTAAGCCGTACACAAATTCTGCAGCAAGGATGGATATCCGAAGCCGACTACTCGCAAATGGAAACCTACGCGCTGCAATTATTTCGCGAAGGACAGCGCCTGGCACATACCCGAGGCCTGATTTTGGTTGATACCAAATACGAATTCGGCAAAAAAGACAATCAGATTTATCTCATCGATGAAGTGCATACCCCTGACTCTTCCCGCTACTTCTACGCCGATGCCTATGAGGAAAATTTCCGCAATCACCTGCCCCAGAAGCAGCTCAGCAAGGAATTTGTAAGGGAATGGCTGATGGAAAACGGTTTTCAGGGCCGCCCCGGTGAACAAATTCCGGAAATGACCGACAAGCATGTGCAACACTTCAGCCAGCGATACATTGAACTGTATGAACAGCTTACCGGCCAGCCCTTTCAACCCCAAAGCTTCAGCCCTCAAGAAGTTTACGAAGCCGTTACCGAAGCCTTACGTAAACTGGGCATAAGCACCTGAAAGAGTTTTCGTAATTTTGATGATTCATTTTCGGGCTGTTTGCCCGCGAGGCTTTCATATCATGTCACATTTAAAATCGCTCAATAAGTATTTTGTTCGGTACAAATGGCGCCTGCTGTTAGGGATTGCTTTTGTAATCCTCTCCAATATTCCCGCGGTGGTTCAACCACAGGTGATTCGGTATGTGATTGATCTCACGGAAGAAAACATTGGTTTCTATCGCATCCTGAACGGAAGCATGCTGCAGCCGGTATATCTGAAATTTCTTACTTCCGTAATCGCTTATTTCGGTGTGGTGATGCTGCTGCTGGCTTTGCTGCGTGGACTGTTCATGTTTTTCATGCGGCAGACGCTCATCGTCATGTCAAGATACATTGAATATGATTTGAAAAATGAAATCTATCAGCATTATCAGGAGCTGGATTTGATGTTTTACAAAACACACAACATTGGCGACCTAATGAATCGCATTACCGAAGATGTGTCGCGCGTACGCATGTATGTAGGGCCGGCCCTGATGTATAGTGTGAATCTCTTTTTCACCATCGTGATGACGGTATATGTGATGTGGCAGGTAAATGTGAAGCTCACGCTTTTCACACTGGCACCCTTGCCTTTTCTGGCATTGACGATTTATTATGTGAATCGGATTATTCATAAACGCAGCGAACGTATCCAGGCTGAGCTTTCCAATCTTACTACAATCGCACAGGAAAATTACTCCGGCATTCGGGTCATTAAATCCTACACGCAAGAAGAGGCTACGGCAGAGCATTTCCGGGAAGCCTGCGAACGATACAAGATCAGTGCACTGTATCTGGCCCGCACAGAAGCCATCTATTTCCCATCCATGTTGTTGCTGATCGGATTGAGCACACTCATCACCATTCTCATCGGTGGCATTCAGGCCATTCATGGAACGGTAACCATTGGTAGCATTGCTGAATTTGTGGTGTATGTAAATATGCTTACCTGGCCTGTAGCTTCGATAGGGTCTGTAGCATCCATGATACAACGGGCATCGGCTTCACAGAAACGCATCAACGAATTCATGCAAATGCAGCCGCTGGTACGCAATCATCCCCATGCTGTAAAACCTGTATTGAAAGGTGATATCGATATCCGTCATCTGACATTTACCTATCCCAATACAGGCCGTACGGCATTGAAAGATTTTACCCTGCACATTCGCCCGGGTGAAAAAGTGGCCATTGTGGGCCGTATTGGCTGTGGCAAAACCACCCTCACCCATTTGCTGATTCGCATGTACGATCCCCAGCAGGGCGAAATTCTTTACGATGGCATTCCCATTCAACAGATTGAGCTGAGCTGGCTCAGACAGCAAATCAGCTATGTACCGCAGGATGTATTTCTGTTTTCCGATACCATTGCCAACAATATCCGCTATGCCCGGCCCGATGCCAGCCTGGAAGAAGTACGCGCCGCTGCACGTGCTGCCAGCATTGACCGTGAAATCATGGAATTTCCTCAACAATATGATACATTGGTAGGAGAGCGGGGTGTTACTCTATCGGGTGGCCAAAAACAACGCATCTCCATAGCCCGCGCTCTGTTGAAAAATCCCAACATCCTGATTTTTGATGACTGTCTTTCGGCCGTTGATGCCCGTACCGAAAAAGAAATCCTGGATAATCTTTATCAGTTCCTCAGAGATAAAACAGCCATCATCATCACCCATCGCATCTTTGCCTTGTTCGACTTCGATCAGGTCGTGGTCATGGATCAGGGCAAGATTATTGAACAGGGTACCCATGAAAGCCTGCTTGCCAAAGGCGGCTACTATGCTGCCCTCTATGCTCGACAACAAAGCACCCAGGATCAGACTGCGGACATACTCCCGGGAAAAGCATAAAATATACTTGTGATCACAAATAAATTTTCGTAAGTCAGAAAATTTTGATATTTAACAAACAATAGTAAATTTGTTTCCCGATCTATGGCTTATTGTTAACCAAAAACTTATTCGCTGTGGCGTACGAAAACAATCAACAACCTGAAAGAAACATGGATGGTGTTTATTCCAAACGTTTAAAAGCTGGCAAACGCAGAACTTATTTTTTTGATGTGAAAACCACTCGTGGCAATGATTATTTCATCACCATTACGGAGAGCAAAAAACGCAACAATGAAGATGGGTATGATCGGCACAAGATTTTTCTGTACAAGGAAGATTTCAATAAATTTTTAACTGCCCTTACAGAAGCTATCAACTATGTGAAAACAGAACTGATGCCTGATTTTGATTTTGATGCATACAATCATGATCAGCCACGGGAAAAAAATAATCATCCTGCCGAAGCCGAAACTAGTGATCAGGCAGATGATACAGCTACCGATCACTCTTCTGAAGATGTTGATAGCTGGTAAAATGCTTGCTTCCAATGAATGCCGAAAGCCTTCCTGAAACGGAAGGCTTTTTGTTTAGTGTTGGCGCATGGATTTATAGCTGTTAATCAATCCATTGGTTGAGCTATCGTGCGATTGTACGGGTTCATCGCCTTCCAGTTCAGGTAAAATGGTTTGTGCCAGTTGTTTACCCAGCTCCACGCCCCACTGATCAAAACTGAAAATATTCCAGATCACACCTTGCACAAAGATCTTATGCTCGTACAAAGCAATCAGTGAACCCAGGGTATGCGGGGTAATCTGACGGATTAAAAACGAATTGGTAGGCCGGTTCCCTTCAAATACCCGGAAAGGTGTCAACCGCTGAATAGTTTGTTCATCCAGCCCCTGTTTGCGCAGCTCAGCTTCCACTTCCTGCCGGGTTTTGCCTTTCATCAGGGCTTCGGTCTGGGCAAAGAAATTGGCCAGCAGTTTCGGATGATGATCTCCCACCGGATTGTGGCTGATGGCCGGGGCAATGAAATCACAGGGTATCAATCGGGTACCCTGATGAATCAGCTGATAGAAAGCATGCTGCCCATTGGTGCCGGGCTCGCCCCACACAATAGGCCCGGTAGGATAGGTAACCCGCCTGCCCGTACGATCCACAGATTTGCCATTGCTTTCCATATTGCCTTGTTGAAAATAGGCTGCAAAACGATGCAGATATTGATCATAAGGTAAAATGGCCTCCGTTTCGGAGCCAAAAAAATTTCCATACCAGATGCCAATGAGCGCCATGATTACGGGGATATTGCGCTCCAGCGGCTCTGAACGGAAGTACCGGTCCACCACATGCGCACCATCTAACAATTCCAAAAAGCGATCAAATCCGATGGTGAGCGCAATGGATAAGCCGATGGCTGACCACAGCGAATATCTTCCTCCTACCCAGTCCCAGAATTCAAACATATTTTCCGGATCAATGCCAAACTGCTCCACGGCCTGCCTGTTGGTAGAAAGCGCCACAAAATGTTTTTTGATATCTTCTTCCCTTGCACCTTGCTCCAGCAGCCATTTTCGGGCTGTATGGGCATTGGTCATGGTTTCCAGCGTGGTAAAGGTTTTGGATGCAATCAGAAATAAAGTTTCATCCGGTTTGATTTTTTTGAATGTCTCCACGATATGCGTTCCATCAATATTCGATACAAAATGCGCTTCTATATCCGGCAGCCAGTAAGGTTTCAGGGCTTCTGTTACCATTACCGGCCCCAGATCGGATCCGCCAATACCAATATTTACAATGTATCGGATGGGTTTACCGGTGAAGCCTGTCCAGCGTTTGCTGTGTATTTGTTCACAAAAACGCTGCATTTTTTCCAGTACGGCATTGACCTGAGGCATTACATTCTGACCATCTAAATAGATAGGTTCATCGGATCGGTTGCGCAGGGCCACGTGCAACACAGCGCGATTTTCTGTTTCATTAATTTTCTCACCACTGAACATGGCTTCAATAGCTTCTTTCACTTTGCATGCATGAGCCAGCTCGAGCAACAGACTCATGGTTTCTTCCGTGATGATATTTTTGGAATAATCAAACAAAATATCACCGAAACGGAGAGAAAATTTTTCGAAACGTTCAGGATCGCGGGCAAATAAATCGCGCATATGCACTTTGCGCATTTGCTGAAAGTGTTGCTGAAGCGCTTTCCAGGCTTGTGTTTCAGTGGGATTGATTTTTGGTAACATGGCGATTTGATTAAAACCTCAAACAAAATAAACCTGCAGGTCGGCCGTATTTTCAAAAGTTTTTTCAGGGATGATGCCCTCCCTGCGGCGGGGGTGGCATCAAAGCTTTTGGTTTCTGCGGATCCTTCTGCTCGGCTGCGCGGTTTGCGTTGGGTTCGGGATGCAGGTAATCGCTTGCCGTACCACTACCCAGATTCTGGGCTTCCGGGACGGTGGGCTCGGCTGCATTCATGCCCGGTTGACCGTAAGGCTGACCCGTCATAGGCTGGCTCTGATAGGAAGCCGGTGGTTCAAACGTAGCAGTTTGGCTGATGCCCAGCGTAGGATCGGCAAATACCTTCTGGAAGAAATAACCCCACACCGGCAAACCCGTATTGGCACCCTGTCCATTAGCCAGTGTGGTAAAATGCAGAAAATTATGATCGCATCCCACCCAAACCCCGGCCAGCAGCTGCGGGGTAAAACCAATAAACCAGCCATCCGTATAATCGTTCGTCGTACCTGTTTTCCCGGCCATTTCGCCTGTGAATCCAAACTGATAGCGCAACCGCACACCCGTCCCATGATTTATCACACCTTCCATCATCTGCACCATGGTATAAGCATCGCGTTCATTGATCACATCGCGCTTTTGCGGAGCGAAGGATTGCAAAATATTTCCATTGCGATCTTCGATGCGGGTAATCATCAAAGGCTCGGTCAAAATGCCCTTATCCGGAAAAATCGTATAACCGCGCACCATTTCATAAACCGAAATATCGGGCGATCCCAAAGCAATCGACGGATAAGGCGGAACCGGGCTCTGAATGCCGATTTTGTTTTTCAGAAAATCCGCAAAAGTGGCCGGACCAATAATCTTAATCAGATAGGCAGCCACATTGTTCAATGATTCGGCCAAGGCATCGGCAAGCGTTACATACGTGGCTGTATCATTTTCTGCGTTATGCGGACTGTAATTATGAAAATCAGGAAATACGACTGGCAGATTGGGTACAATGGTAGCGGGTGTGAATCCATTGGCTATTGCCAGATAATATAAAAAGGGTTTGATGGTAGAACCTACCTGCCGTTTCGTATTGATGTTGACATGATCATACTTAAAGTAACGAAAATCATCACCACCTACCCAGGCTTTCACTTCCCCGCTTTCCGGATCCATGACCAGCATGCCGCATTGCAAAAACTGCTGCATGTATTTGATGGAATCCATAGGCGTCATCAGCGTATCGATGGTATTGCGAATGCCGTTTACCGAACGATTCCACGCAAATACCTTCATGGGTACTCGCTGATGATAGAAAAATTGTTCAATTTCTGCATCGCTCATACCTGCATCCTTCATCGCCTGCCAGCGATCTGATGATTTCATCGCATCGATCAGCACATTCTGATAATTCTTCCACACGGAACCGTTCTTGATGTAGGCTTGTGCATTGAAAACCTTCTGCAGGTAAGAAAGATGCCTGGCGACGGCTTCTTCTGCGTATTGCTGCATGCGTGGATTGATCGTGGTATAGATCCGCAAGCCATCGCGATATAAATCATACGATGAACCATCTGCTTTTTTATGTGTGGCACACCAGGGCTTCAGAATGGCTTCTTTGATATATTCCCGAAAATAGGGAGCAATTCCGTCGTTATGATCTAACTTATTATACTGCAGGCGAATGGGTTGGGCTTCATAAGCCGCGGCCTGTGCACGGGTCAGAAAACCTGCGTCGGCCATGCGCTCAATGACTGTATTGCGCCGGTTCAGGGCGGCTACAGGATTGCGACGCGGATTGTATAAAGTGGTTCCTTTCAACATGCCAATCAAAGTAGCCGCTTCATCCACATCCAGTGCGTCGGGATTTTTATTGAAAAACGTACGCGCGGCATTTTTAATGCCATATACATTTTCACTGAAAGGAACCGTATTCAGATACAAAGCCAGGATTTCATCTTTGGTAAAATAGCGTTCCAGTTTCACCGCCAATATCCATTCTTTCAGCTTCTGAAAGGCACGAACAACGGGATTACTTGCTCTATGTCCATTGAACAAATTAAACGCTAGCTGCTGAGTAATAGTGCTGGATCCGCGCTTTTTGCCCATCAGCAAATAAAAAGGAATGGCAATCGTTCCTTTCGGATCAATGCCACTGTGTTGATAAAAACGTACATCTTCAGTGGCTATCAAGGCATGAATGACATTGGGCGAGATGTCTTTGAATTCACAATACGTGCGATCCTCATTTTGCAGATAATATTTCCCCATGGGCGTGCCATCGGCGGCAAAAACCTCCGAAGCTAACGCTGCCTGCGGATTCTCCAAATCTTTCAAAGAAGGCATATAACCAAACACACCCCAGTTGATCAACAGCAGGATGAGCACAAACAGGCCCAATCCAATGAAAAATACCTTCCACAGGATCTTTACCGAAGGATGAATACCTGATTGAGCCATATCAGCTTATTCCATTGCTTTCCGGCAAAGCTATCAAAATTGCAGCAATGCAGGGTATTTTCAAAAAGTTAAACCATTATGCATTCGCATGTGCCCATCGAACTAATTTTTTCAGGCACCCACGTATTTTGTTGTGAGGAAATATGCGAAAAAACAAGTTTTTTTTACGCGAAAATTTGCTTATCACGAGTACCTATGATATATTTACGAAAGCCTAACATCAAAAAATTTGGTTCACACAAAATCCGAGCTCATGAAACCACTTCTCCTCACATTGACCTTTCTATTGGCTTGTATGCTCTCTTTTGCCCAGAGATCTATTCATGGCAAGGTGGTAGATGAATCCGGGCTCCCGGTGATTGGAGCTACCATTCTGGTTCAGGGTACCCAGCTTGGTACCACAAGCAACAATAACGGAGAATTCAGTTTGAGTATACCGGAGTCAGCCACCCATTTACAGGTACGCTCTGTTGGGTACGAAGCTGTTACTATCCCGGTGACGGCCGAAACATCCTATACCATTACTCTGCATGCAACCACACAGTCGTTGAATCAGGTTGTTGTTACCGCCCTGGGGATACGCAGAGATGTGCGCTCGCTGGGGTATGCCTCTCAGGAAGTCAACGCACAGGAGCTCACCGTTTCCCATCAGCCCAATCTGGTGAATGCTTTGCAAGGCCGGGTGGCCGGTGTGATGATAGGCAGTACAGGTGGTGGCCCCGGACAAGGCGCCAGCATCCTGATCCGGGGCGTGAACTCTCTCGATCCAGGTAAAAACAATCAACCATTGTTTGTAGTAGATGGTATTCCGGTAGATAATACAACCTCTACATTAGGCACCACGGGTGGGCGAGGCGTGCAAATGACCAACCGCATTGCTGATATCAACCCCGATGATATCGAAAGTATTACCGTGCTGAGGGGCGGAGCCGCCACCGCCTTGTATGGCCTGCGTGGAGCCAACGGCGTAATCGTCATTACCACCAAATCGGCAAAAGCAGGGCAGTTTCGTGTGAGCTACGATATGAACTACAGCTACGATGTGATTGACAAAACTCCCAAGGTGCAGAGCCTATATACCCAAGGATACAATGGGGTATACGACTCCACGAGCTTCTGGCCGAACTGGGGACCTACCGTAGCAGATGCAAGAAAAATTGATCCCACACATCCGGCCAAATTATTTGACCATTACAAACATGCCTATACCTCCGGCAACCAGATCCGCCATACCCTTAGCCTGTCGGGCGGAACAGATAAGGCTTCCGTGTCTTCATCTGTTTCCTATTTTCATCAGAACGGCGTATTGCCATTTACCTATTACCAGGATATCAGCACCCGGCTGAGCGGAAAACTGGTACTCAGCAAAAAAGTAGAAACCGGGACCACCATCCTCTATGCCAATACCGGAGGCAATTTTTATGATGCCGACCGCTTCAATGAAGAAATGACTTACTGGGCCCCTCGCTGGGATGTGAGAGACTATCTTACCCCGGAGGGCACAGAAAAAACTTACGGTAACGGTAATGCCTGGTACAAAGCCGCTACCAATAAATTCAAATCTTATGTCAATCATGTCATCGCCAGTTCATATTTCTCCTATCAACCGTTCAACTGGATGAACCTGACCTACCGTTTCGGCGTGGATGCCTACCAGGACAACAGAACGGCTACAGCCCCCGGCCCTAAAGGCATTCCCGGCGAATATGTTGACGATGATAATGGCCAGGGATTCGTGCATAAGTATGGCATCAACTATCGCCAGCTCAATTCCAACCTCTTGCTAACCCTCCAGCATAACTGGGGTAGGTTCGGCACTTCCCTCAGGCTGGGTCATGACTTGCTCGACCGGGCAGTGGATGAGGTGGCCACCGAAGGCGACGAACTGGATATCTATAATTTATTTACCTTATCGAATGCCAAAATCATCCACGCCAGCGAATACCGCAGCCAGTATCATATCATCGGTGCTTATGGTGAACTGGAACTGAGTTATGACCAGGCACTTTACCTCACCCTTACCGGAAGGAACGACTGGACCTCTACCCTCGAAAAAGGCAACCGATCCTTCTTCTATCCCTCGGCTAACCTGAGTTATATTTTTTCAGAAACAATGCACCAACTGCCTTCCTGGCTTTCTTACGGAAAGATTCGCGCATCGCTGGCCCAAATCGGAAAAGACGCAGATCCCTACAGCACGAGCATCGTGTACATTCCCACCGGTACCCCAGTCAATGGCGTAAACCTGTGGACAAGGAGCAATGCAGCCGGATTGCAAAGTCTGAAACCCGAAAAAACTACTTCTTTTGAAATCGGAACCGATCTTTCTTTCCTGAATAACCGGATTACCCTGAATTTTACCTGGTATCATTCCATCAGCCAGGACCAGATTATCCCCGTAGCTACTGCTCCCAGTACGGGCTTTACCAGCATCACCCTGAATGCCGGAAAAATCCGCAACCAGGGTATTGAATTGACCCTACAGGCCACACCCATCACCAGTAAATCATTTTCCTGGGAGACTGATATCAATGTGTCGCATAACGAAAACAAAATTCTAAGCATCTATCCAGGCCTCCAACGCATCGAAGTGGGCAGCCAGTTTGGTTATGCAGGAGCCACAGTGACAATGTATTACGTACCGGGAGGCTCGGCAGGTGATATCTATGGTTCCCACTGGCTCAGGTATTATCCCGATGGCAAGCAACCACCCACTCATGTAGATAAAAAAGCTCCCCTGGTTATCGACAGCAATGGCTTTCCGGTTCGGGCATCCGACCAGCAAATCTTAGGCAATTCCTATCCCAAATGGCTGGTGAGCTGGAACCATACCCTGACTTATGGTAACTGGACGCTTTCTTTCCTGTTCGACGCCCATCTGAATGTACAGAAATATGACCAGCTGAATAATTTCATGGCTGCTTTTGGTATTGCAGCTTACACACTCAACCGGAATGAAACCATCATCTTCCCTGGGGTTCACGCCGATGGCACGCCCAACACTACACCCGTGTGGCTGGGACAGGGCACTGGTCCTGATGGGAAAAATTATGGAGCGGGTTATTACCGGAATTATTATCGCGGGGTGAGTGAAAATTTTGTGGAAGATGCTTCCTGGATCCGGCTGCGTACCCTGAGCCTAAGCTATCAGCTGCCGGCCCGCTGGTTGAAAGGCACGTTTATCAAGGGGTTGAATATTGGATTTACGGGCAACAACCTCTGGCTGCATACCCATTACATTGGGTTTGATCCGGAATCGAGTTCGGCTCCTGCAGGAAGCAACGCCAATGGATTTGCCGGCTTCACCTATCCTGCACTCCGCAATTTTATGGTGCATCTGCATGCTTCATTTTAAATGATTCAAAAACAAAAACCATGAAATCGATATTCACCTTTTTCATAGCTTGTGTACTTATCTCAGGCCTAAACAGCTGCCAGAAATATCTCGATATCAACCAAAATCCCAATGCGGCTCAAGAAGCTCCTATCGCCGGCTTGCTGGCCAATGTAACCTATACCAGTGCATACAACACCTACTACATCAGCCACGATGCCACTTCCTATTACGTACAATACCTGGCCTCTCCCAATCCGGGTAGCGATGTGGATACCTATCAACCCATCGACCCCTCAACTGACTGGAGCCAACTCTACAACACGTTAACCGATTTGTATGATATGCGTAATCTGGCCGCAACGCGTGGATTGAATGCATACATAGGTGTGGCCGATATCCTGACGGCTTATAATCTCAGCCTGGGTACCAACATCTGGGGTGATATGCCCTATAGCGAAGCCTTTCAAGGTGTAGTGAATCTAACCCCTCATTTTGACGCGCAACAGGGATTGTACGATACCTGCCTGGCTTTGATTGACCGCGGCATTCAATATTTACAGCAGCCCGATGCCAGTGGTGAATTGGATGCCGCCAGCGATTTCATCCACCACGGCGATGTTCAGGCCTGGATCAAAACCGCCTATGCCCTGAAAGCGCGCATGCTGAATCTGGTGAGTAAAACTTCGGCCTACAATCCTTCGGCCGTGCTGAGTGCACTGGCTCAAGCCTATGATACCAGTGCCGATGATGCCCAAATTAGCGAATTTGCAGTGCGTAATCCCTGGGCACAGGTAGCCCTGAATAATGCTGGTTTGCTACTCGATGGCTGGCTTTCTTCCTATTTTATTGATGCACTCGATGGCAAAACCTATGGTGTGTTTGATCCACGCTTACCCCTGATTACCGATACTACGGTATATGGGGATTACCGGGGGACGCCCAATGGTGCTGGACGGCAAAGCTCAGGCACAGGCCACGAAGAATGCTATTTGATTGAAGGTAAATACTATTCGGCCGATAATGGTCCCCTGGAAATGATTACTTATGCCGAATGTAAATTCATCGAAGCGGAAGCCGCCTTTCGTTCCGGCGATCAGAACCGGGCTTATCAGGCTTATCTGACGGGCATCCGGGTGAACATGGAAAAAATGCAGGTGCCCGATACAGCTCAGCAACGTTATCTAAATGACCCCAGAGTAGCCGTGGGAGCCAGCAACCTGACCCTTGCCCTGATTATGAAAGAAAAATATGTGGCTTGTTTTCTGAATCCGGTTACCTGGGATGATATGCGGAGAATGGATTATGCCTATAAAAATTTCCAACTGCCCGTCAATGCAGCTTTATCCACATTTATCAGGCGGGTAGATTATCCCAGCGTAGAAACCACGCGCAACGGGCAGCATGTCCCATCCGTACAACTCAGCGATCACCTCTGGTGGGATAAATAAACCGTCCACCGCCCCTGCTGAACCAGCTCTTTCAGGCTGGCCATCAGGGGCTGCTGACGACGGATGCGGGCATTGCAAAAACCCGGTTGCAACCGGGCTGCCAGCCGGCGAATCAGTTTTTGCTGATCGGCTGGCAGGTGAATTACCTCCTGACAGTCTTTGCTGCAGCAACCTTCATATGCACGGGCACAATCTTCGCATTGAATGATGAGCATATGGCAGGCATCGTTCCGACAGTTCACCTGCCTGTCGCTGGGCCGACCGCACAGGTAGCATCGCCCAACGATTTCGTCGGTTATCCGTTCACCCATGCGCGCATCAAACACAAAATTTTTCCCATGAAACTTGTTGGGCAAGCCTTTCTCCCTGACCTGACGAACATATTCAATAATGCCCCCGCGCAAATGATAGACTTCGCGGAATCCATGGTGTAACAACCAGGCGCTGGCCTTTTCGCAACGAATCCCACCGGTACAGTACATCACAATCGGACGGTGTTCCTGGCCTTTAAGCATCTCCACAGCCAGTGGAAGCTGCTCCCGAAATGTATCGGCTGGTATCTCAATGGCCCGTTCAAAATGTCCTACTTCATACTCATAATGATTGCGCATATCTACCACCAGCGTCTCGGGACTGTCGGTCAGTTCATTGAATTGTTGGGCATCGAGATAAACACCTTTTTGCGAAATCAGAAACTTCGGGTCATCAATGCCATCCGCGACAATCTTTGGCCTGATTTTGATTTTCAGCTTCTGAAAAGACAAGCCTTGCTGATCCACAGCCCAGTTCAGTAACACATCCTCTCCCAATATAGGATGATGGCGTACGAAAGCAACAAAATCTTCTACATATGATTCCGGCACGCTGATCTGGGCATTGATTCCCTCGGTGGCAATGTACACTCGACCCAAAATCTGCCATTTTGAAAACTGGCTGAGCAACTCTTCCCGAAAATCAGCCGGATTCATGATTGGTACATACCGATAAAATGATACTACCCGCTCCTTGCGCATGACACAATTGTTTTCAGAAACCAACTGGTACGCTCCTGTCATCATTTCAAGGCATCTAATTCTGAAAAATGCTGACGCTTTTGAATTTCCGGAAAAAGCAAAAATACCGGATTACGCGCAAGCGAAAAGTTCAGTTCTTTAAATGGGTTCGTGTGGCATCTCTTCGGCTGCAGCTCTGGATTGCAATTCCCGCAATTTTTCTTTTCCATAAGCCAGCCGGATGATAGATACAAACAACACCGGCACGGTGAAGATCCCCAGCAGCGTAGCTGCCAGCATGCCTCCCAGAACGGTGAATCCAATGGTTTGTCGGGATACAGCACCCGCACCCGTAGCCAATGCCAGTGGAGCCACCCCAAAAATAAACGCCAGCGAAGTCATCAAAATGGGTCTCAGCCTGAGCTGGGATGCTTCCAGGGTAGCATTTACCTCCTGCATACCTCGATCCACACGTTCTTTGGCAAACTCTACAATCAGGATGGCATTCTTGGCCGCCAACCCAATCAGCGTTACCAATCCAATTTGCGCATAGACGCTGTTCGACAGGCTGGGCGTGAAAGTCAGGGTTAAAATAGCTCCAAAGGCTGCCAGCGGCACCGCCAGCAATACGGCAAAAGGTACCGACCAGCTTTCATACAACGCTGCCAGCAACAGAAACACGAAAATCACGGAAAGCATGAAAATATAGACGGTCTTAGAACCAGCCTGGATTTCTTCGCGGCTTAAACCGGAAAACTCGTATCCGTAACCATTGGGCAATACCTGAGCCGCCACCTCCTGCAGGGCTTTGATGGCGTCGCCGCTGCTGTAACCAGGAGCTGCATTGCCATTCACTTCTGCCGAGCGAAACAGGTTGTAATGCGAAATCAGCGGAGCCGTCTCAATGGTCCGATAAGTAACCAGATTGCTCAAGGGAATCATCTGCCCCTGGTTGTTCCGCACATAGTAATCCGATAAATCATGAATGGTACTGCGGTATTGCGTATCGGCCTGGGCTACCACTCGAAAGTTGCGGCCATAAATGGTGAAATCGTTTACGTACGAACTTCCTAAATAGGTTTGTAAAGTGCTGTACACATCGGCAATGTTTACGCCCATTTTTTCACACTGGTCCCGATCTACATCCACCCGATAGGAAGGAGTATGAGCTGTGAAAAAGGTAAAAGCATTGCTGATTTCCGGGCGCTGGTTGGCTGCGGCCACAAATCGCCTGATCACCGATTCAAAAGTCTGCAGATCGTCCGTACCGGCTCTATCCTCTATTTCAAAGGTAAATCCGCCTGTTGCGCCCAGCCCCGGAATAGCGGGCGGGGGAATCACCACAATATTGGCGTCTTTGATAGCGGCAAATCGCCTTTGCAGCTGACCAATGATGGCAAACAGCTGTTCAGATTTGGACTTTCTCTCATCCCAGGGTTTCAGCTGGCAAAAGATTGTACCGCTGTTTGATTTGGTGGAAAAAGTAACCACATTCAGGCTAGCCAGCCCAGCAAAATGGCCCACACCCGGCGTCTGCTGCAGGATGTGCATAATAGAATCGAGTACCTGCACAGTCCGGGTGGTAGAAGCTGCCTCAGGTAGTTCAAAGGTGATGTAAAGCCGACCTTCATCTTCTGTGGGAATAAAACCGGTAGGCTTGTGTTTGAAAAGTAAAATAGCCGCCACAATTATGCATACGAGCAAAATGATGATGTATTTGGATGCCGCTATGGCTTTGCGAACGGCCACCGTATAGTTTAAAGTGGTTTTTCTGAACCATCTGTTAAACAGATAAAAGAACCGGTTCAATCCGCGGGAATGTTCATCAAATTCCATCGGCTTAAGCAACAAGGTACACAAGGCAGGCGTCAACGAAAGCGCCAGGAAGGCCGATATCAATACTGAAATGGCTATGGTAATGGCAAACTGCTGATAAAGTTTTCCCACAATACCCGGAATAAACCCTACTGGAATAAACACCGAAGCCAGAATCAGTGCAATAGCAATGACCGGCCCGGAAATGTCTTTCATGGCCAATATAGTCGCCTCTTTAGCCGGAATATTTCGACTGCTCATGTAATGCTCCACCGCTTCTGTAACCACAATAGCGTCGTCTACTACAATCCCGATGGCCAGCACAAAGCCAAAGAGCGTAAGCTTATTGATGGTAAAACCAAGCAGGGTGAAAAAGGTAAAAGTGCCAATGATAGAAACTGGGATGACCAGCACCGGGATCAAGGTAGCCCGCCAGTTCTGCAAAAACAGGAACACTACCAGAATCACCAGTATCAACGCCTCCAGCAGGGTAATCACTACCTCGTGAATCGAAACCTGAATGACCGATACTGCTTCAAAAGGAATCATGTAATCTACGTCGCTGGGAAATGTCTTTTTCAGTTGCTTCATGGCTTCCACCACGCCCTGATAGGTTTCCAGGGCATTGCTGTTGGGGGTTTGAAAGATGAGCAGGAAGGTAGCGCGTTTGCCATCCACGTAGGAATAGTCATCGTAGCTAAATTTACCCAGTTCCACCCGGGCCACGTCTTTCAGATGCACCAAAGCACCTGTCTGCGGGTCAGAACGAATTACCACATTGGCAAAATCTTCCGGCTTGCTGAGTCGGCTGTTGGTAAACACAGTATACTGGAAAGCCTGAGCCGTATCCTGTGGGGGCATCCCAATAGATCCAGCGGCCACCTGCAGATTCTGGGATTGCAGAGCAGCAACCACATCACCGGGCGTAAGTCCCAGAGCTGCCAGCTTATCGGGTTTTAACCAAACCCGCATGCTGAAATCCGCCCCGCGGGTAAATACATCGCCCACTCCATTTACCCGAAGCAAGGCGTCTTTTACATAAATATTCGCATAGTTGCTTAAAAATTCGGCGCTATGGGTGCCATGCGGTGAATACAGTGCCACCAGCATCAGAATGCTGGGATTTCTTTTCCGCACAGTCACGCCCAAACGTTGCACTTCCGAGGGTAGCTGCGGCGCTGCCACACTCACCCTGTTTTGCACGTCAAGTGCTGCAATATCCACGTTGGTCCCCAGGTTAAAGGTTACATTGATACTGCTGGTACCGCTGCTGGTGCTGGTACTTTGCATATACTCCATTCCAGGCGTACCGTTTACCTGGGTTTCAATAGGTGTGGTAACCGTTTGTTCTACTGTCTGGGCATCGGCACCCGTGTAGTTGGCCGACACCGTGACTACCGGTGGTGTAATGTCGGGATACTGGGAAATGGGAAGATTCAAGATGGATAAAACCCCCAGGAGGGTAATGATAATAGCTATCACGATAGCCGTGATGGGTCTCCTGATAAATACATTTGCAATCATAGTCGCCTGAATTCAATGCTGTGAAACTCCTTGCCTGAATATTAATGAGATGAAGCCGGTGCGGTGCTGGAGCGCTCAGCGGCCGCACTGGTTGACACAATCACATGAGCTCCCTGCCGCAGCCGCTGGATGCCCTGGGTAACCACTTTTTCACCTGGCTTTAATCCATCCTGCACCACATACTGGCCGCCAATCGGATAACCCAGTGCAATTTTCCGCTGCACGACGCTGTCACCCTGCACCACGTATACAAAATATTCACCCAGTTGCTCCGTGACAGCTACCTGCGGGATCAGGATGGTACTGGCCGGCAAATAATTAGCCACCCGCACATTGCAATTCATGCCATCGCGCAGCAAATTATGCCTGTTAGGTACCAGCAGGCGCACGGTAATGGTGCCGGTTTGCGGATCTACAGCCCGGTCGATGACTGAAATGGTGGCTGGTTCGGGATACAAGGTACCATCAGCAAGCTGAATCATAAACGTGGAATCAGCCCGATGCGCCGCTGCGTGAGCCAGCAGGTCAGAAAAATGGGGAATTTCTTTCTGATCAACCTGGAAATCCACTGCCATTGGGTCGTACGATGAAATGGTATTCAGCAAGGTTTGCCCGGGTGTAACCAGCGAGCCCAGCTTCACCTGCGAAATACCAATGATACCGCTGAAAGGAGCTACAATGCGGGAATATTTCAGATTCGTGGCCACCTGATTCACATTGGCCTTGGCGGCAGCCACCTGGGCTTCGGCACTTCTCAGATCAGATAGCGCATGATCGAGTGTCTGTTTGGCTATCGCATTTTTCTGGGCCAGCTCCTGATAGCGTTCTGCATCCTGCTTAGCTCTTTCCAGGTTAGCCTGGGCAACCTGCAAATTAGCAAGTGCCTGCTGGTAAGCGGCTTCGTATTGCTGACGGTCAATTTCATATAATTTCTGTCCTTTCTCCACAAATTGACCATCTTTGAAAAATATTCCCGTGATATAGCCACTCACATCGCCGTGCAGCTGTACCACATTCAGTGCTCTGATGGTTCCAGGATAAAACTGGTAATAGGTAGCAGGCTGGGTATGTACTTCTATAGCACTTACCGGTATTGCCTGCGGCATTTGTGGAGCCTGGGAGGCGCGATGGCAGCCTGCGAAGAGCAAAGCCATACCAGAACCCACTGCCAGGGTGGAGATCATTTTCATAGCAACATATCGCATTTGATTCATGGTCTATTTCGTTCTTTTTATGGTTTGACAGATGTTTGCGCAGATGAGGGATAGCCGGCAACATGAATCAGACCCATGGCTTTTTCCACGTCCAGCTTGCTGGACAGCACCTGCAGCAATGCATTTAAATAATTGAATTCAGCCGTGCGCAGATCGGTTTCCGCCGTAATGACATCCAGATAGGTTTTTACACCGGCCTGATATTGCAATGACAGGGTTTCATATACATCGCGAGCCATCTCCAGATTTTCTTTCAGGGTTTGCCAGTTATACAGATTGCTTTTGTAATTGGCCAATGCCTGTTCATATTCTGTACGAATCTGATGCTGCAAGGCCTGGATGGCCAGATCCGTCTGCTGAATTTCCAGCTTGGATATAGCAATGTTCTGGATGCGTTTGGTGCCCTGAAAAATGGGCAACGACAGCTGAATGCCGATGAGTGAATTGGGGAAACTACGGCTGTATACCTTCGAAAATTCGTCGTTCAGATAAGCCAGATTGTAATTGTAAAAAGCAGATACCGAAGGCAGGAAACTCCATTTGTTATACTGCCACTCATCTACCAACAGGCGGCGGTTGGTTTGCAGCAACTGATATTCGATGCGGTTGCTGTATTGCAGGACTTGTGTGGTATCAAACCATACGTTCTGATCCATCTGGCTGGTATCATAAGCCAGCTGAAAACTGCTATCAGCTGGGAATCCCATCAGTTGCTTCAGATACACATAAGCTACCTTTACCTGCTGAGCAATCGCCTGTCGATTGGCAATGGCATTATTCAGGGCAATTTTTGCTCTTTCATAATCAGTTTTATCTACCAGGCCCGACTGATATTGTGCATACGCATCTTCCATGCTTTTGCGCAGGCGCACGATATCTTCTTCGGCAATATCAAGCTGGCGCTGGGTAATGAGCACATTGTAATAGGCCTTGCTAACATTGACAATGGTATTGATCTCATCCTCGACAATGGATTGCGCCGTCTGCTGCTTTACATCACCTGCTGAACGGACAGCCAGCAATACATCCCGGTTGAATAAAGTTTGATTCACGGAAAACGTGAGCGTGGAAGAATTGGTAACACCCACTTTCACTTCCCGTTTGGGCCCATTGGGATTGGTAAAATCCGGGAAAACAGACGTAGGCAGCTCCAGATAATGCTGGAGGTCAAAACTTAACCCGATCTGCGGATACCAGTCGGCTAGCTTGCTGCGGATGGTATGCAGCGTAATGTCGCGATTCAGGTATGATTGTTGAAGATCAGGGCTGTGGGATAATGCATAAGCCACACAATCCTCCAGGGTTTGAATAGAACTAAGCGACTGGGTGTAAGCCTTTGGAGTGAATATGCCGGAAACAAATGCAAAACTCAAAAACAGCGTAATTCCTTTCATGCGTATGCTTTTTAACAACATCGGAGTGCCTGGTTGCGGAAAAACTTGTCATGTTCATTTGGTAATGCCTGGAACAGCATATATCTGAACTGTTCACAGGCTGCTGATCCGGCTCATTGCACGGCACAAAGGGAATTGCCCATGAACCGAAAGGAGCAGTCAAAAACGATCTGCAAATTTAGGCTGTTGAAAATGGATGATCAAAAATTCTTGATCAGTGGCTGTTATGCATACAAAATTTTTGATTGCATAAAATAAGAAATAACAATAAAATGACGTTTATATCCAGAAACCTCTTGCTTATGTTTTCCGGCAAGTTTTGGCAGCTATCCTTTTTTGGCATATGCTGGTGCATCATCCAACACATTCCTGCATTTGCACAGGATAGAAGTATAGGGATATTGGCGGGAGCCAGCAATTATACCGGAGATCTGCAATACCGGCGATACACATTCCGGGAGTCTCATCCAGCCATCGGTATTTTTTACGATCAGGAACTTGGCTCCCATCTTGCCATGCGGGGTATGTTTTCCTATGCTACGATTTCTGGCGACGATCGGTATGGAAAAGATAGCACGACTATCCTCCGAAACCTCAGCTTTCAATCGCATATCCTGGAACTGCAGGCCAACATTCGTTATCAATTATGGGATCTGCATGAAAAAGCCTTTACGCCTTATGTATTTGTAGGTCTTGCACTGTTTCATTTTAATCCCACGGCACTCGATACCAATGGTCAGCGCGTGGCATTGCGTCCTTTGAGTACCGAAGGAGAAGGGCTTGCTGCCTACCCTGATCGCAAGCCTTATTCACTTATCCAACCGGCCATTCCGTTTGGTGGAGGGCTGCTTTGGGCAATTTCGCCACGGGTAAGGCTGGGCTTGGAAGTGGGCCTTCGGAAAACGTTTACCGATTACCTGGATGATGTCAGCAAAACCTATGTGGATGAAACCACTCTGCAAAATGCGAAGGGTCCGTTGGCCGTCAGGATGGCTTTCCGCACCAACCGGCTTCCCGGCCATCAATCCGATCCCTATCCCCCGGATGGCACCATTCGCGGCAGCAGCAGATATAAGGACTGGTATTACTATTCTGCTATCACCCTCAGCATCACACTGCCCCGAAAATTCAAAAACATGCGAAACATGCGGGAAGAAATCGGCGGAAGCGGAATTCCATGTCCTCCTATGAAATAAACTAACTGAAACTTTCCTTTTTGCCGGCCAATAAATACAAGACGGCCATCCGGATAGCCACGCCGTTTTCAACCTGCTGCAGGATGATGGATTGAGGTGAGTCTGCCACTTCCGAATCCAGTTCTACTCCCCGGTTGATAGGCCCGGGATGCATGATTACGATGGGTTTCTGAAGCGCATCGATCCAGCTGCGTTTAATGCCATAATACAAATTGTATTCGCGCAGCGAGGAAAAAAGCGGGCGATTTTGCCGTTCCAGCTGTATCCGCAGCACATTGGCTACATCACACCAGGCCAATGCATCTTTAACATGATAACAAACCCTTACGTCCAGAGCTTCCTCTATGTATTTCGGAATCAGCGTGGGCGGGCCGGCCACCATTACTTCTGCACCTAATTTTTTCAGGCAGTAGATGTTGGACAAGGCTACCCGCGAGTGCATGATATCACCGATGATAGCCACCCGCACGCCTTTCACCTGCCCCAACCTTTCGCGGATGGAATAGGCATCGAGCAAGGCCTGCGTGGGATGTTCATTGATGCCATCGCCGGCATTGATCACGCTGGCCGGGATATGTCGTGCCAGAAAGTGGGGCGCACCACTGGCCGAATGCCGCATCACGACCATATCAACCTTCATGGCCAGAATATTGTGCACGGTATCAATCAGCGTTTCCCCCTTTTTTACCGAAGATACACCTGCCGAAAAATTCACCACATCGGCAGAAAGCCTTTTTTCGGCCAGCTCAAAGGAAATCCGTGTGCGGGTTGAATTCTCAAAAAATAAATTCACCACCGTAGTATCGCGCAGGGTGGGCACTTTTTTGATAGGCCGGTTCAATACTTCTTTAAACTGATCGGCAGTTTGAAAAATAATTTCAATATCTTCAGCAGTAAGATCGCGAATGCCCAGCAGGTGTTTGACCGAGAGAGACATCGGGTAGCAAAGGTAATGATCTGCATCACTCAAAGCAAATCAGAATCCATTTTCCGGGGATTTGCACCTGTTTTGCAGTGGTTTTTCCGTTGGTTTTGATAGATTTTTGCATCAGAGATAGAACCTGTTATGCATGATTCTCTTGATATCATGATCCACCCAACCGCTGTTGTGGATGAGGGCTGCGTCATTGGTGAAGGCACCAGAATCTGGCATTTTTCGCATCTTATGGCGGGTGCCCGCATCGGCAGTTCATGCCATATTGGCCAGAACGTTTTTATTGCTTCGGGTGTGATTGTGGGTAATGGGGTAAAAATCCAGAACAATGTATCGCTTTACACCGGTGTGATCATTGAAGATGATGTGTTTCTCGGGCCTTCGTGTGTATTCACCAATGTACGCAATCCTCGCAGCGAAATCAGCCGCAGGGATCAATATCAGACCACCATCGTACGAAAAGGGGCTACCATCGGGGCGAATGCAACTATTATTTGCGGCCTTGAAATTGGGAGCTATGCATTTATTAGTGCCGGAGCTGTCGTAACGCACAACGTGCCGGCCTATGCACTGATGGTGGGCTGTCCGGCGCGGCAGGCAGGCTGGGTAAGCTCCTATGGTCATCGCCTTCAGTTTGATGCAAAAGGATGGGCCGTTTGCCCGGAAAGCGGAATCCGCTACAGGCTGCAGGAAGGCCGGGTAGAAAAAATCAGCTGAAGGACGCCGTTTTCGGAAAATAACCTACGAATCAGTCTTTTCGGTTTTGGCCGATGAAACATATTGCAGCTGCTCATCGCGAGGTGTCATATGAGGCATGATGAGATGAATGAAGAACAAGGCCACCAGATATAAACTGCCGGCAACTAGGAAGGCCACAAAATACCCGCTTTTTTCACTCTGATCCAGCACATGTCCCAATCCGAAATTGGCCGCCACACTGGCCAGCGCACCTATCATGCCACCAATACCCACCACAGAAGCCGTTGCTTTCTTGGGAAATACATCCGATGCCAGTGTAAACGCATTGGCCGACCATGCCTGATGCCCACCAGCGGCGAGTCCAATCAGGAATACAGCTATCCATTCGTTGTGCGTTTGGGTGGCAAACACCACCGGCAGGATAATAATCCCGCAGATAAGCATGGCAGTTTTGCGTGCACGATTGATGGGCCAGTGCTTTTTCTTGATAAAAAAGGAAGAAAGCCATCCTCCGAAAATGCTTCCCAAATCGGCCATCAGGTAAATGATGATCAGTGGCAAAGCCAATCCTTTGAGTTCCAATCCAAACTGGTGATTCAAGAAAAAACCTCCCCAGAACAGATAAAACCACCAAACGGCATCAGGCAGCTTGGCTACGGCAAATGCCCAGGTTTCCCTGAGCGGCAATACCCGCCACCAGGAAATACGCTCGTCACTTTCCGCCTCCGAATCGCTTAAAATGTAGGACAACTCCTGTTTGGATACCTTGCGGTGCTTTTCAGGTTTGCGATAGGTGGTAAGCCAAATGATAACCCAAATCATACTGAAAACGAAAGTCACACAAAAGGCATATTGCCAGTGCCTGCCCGTGTTGCTTACGATCAGGGGAATGACCAATGGAGCCAGTACCGCCCCCACATTGCTGCCTGCATTGAAAATGCCTGTGGCCAATGCCCGCTCCTTTTTTGGAAACCATTCAGCTACAGTTTTGATACAGGCCGGAAAATTACCCGACTCGCCAATACCCAGTCCAAAACGCGCCACAGCAAAGCCAATCCAGCCCATGGTGCGGTTGACAAAGGCATGCATCAGGCTAAAAAAGCTCCAGATGCCAATAGATATAGCATATCCAGCCCTTGTGCCTACCCGATCAATAATGCCTCCCATGATCAGCATACCTACAGCATAGGCAATCATGAAAGAGATATTGATGTAACTGTACTGCGTATTGCTCCAGTGAAAAATATAATCGCGCAAAGTAGGCCCCAATACACCGATGATGCTGCGGTCCATGTAGTTGATGGTAGTGGCAATAAAGAGCAGGGCCAGGATACGCCAGCGAAAAGGACGTACTTTCTCCGCAAGCGTATCGGCCACCCGTGGTTCCAGACTCATGATTGTTGGTTTTTGATATCGTGAATGGTTTGTAATACTTCCCGGGTAAGCTTTTCGATGGTAGCGTAATCGCGCTGTTCCATCAGTTTTTTGCTGATGAGTTTACTGCCCATGCCCACAGCACAGACCCCTGCCTTGAACCAGCGTTCCAGATTTTCCTTGGTGGTATCCACGCCACCGGTAGGCATAAACCACAGCTTCGGGAAAATATCGCGGATGCTGCTGACGAATTCCGGACCCAACAGACTGCCGGGAAACAGCTTAATCAGCTGCAATCCCTGGTTTTCAGCAGCCATGATTTCTGTAGGTGTCATGCATCCGGGCGCATAAAGCAAATCATGCCCGATAGCAAAACCAGCCACCTCAGGCAGATAACCAGGGCTCACCAAAAAATCGGCCCCTGCTGCCACATATTGCTCGGCTTCTTTCAGCTGTTTAATGGTACCCACGCCCAACCACATATCGGGCATTTCCTGGTTGCGAATGGTGATCAGTGTACGAAAGTTCCGGAAAGCGGTCTCTCCGCGGTTGGTATATTCCACCGCCCGGATGCCGGCCCGGTAGATAGCCCGAAGTACCTCCGTGCTGACAGCCTCGTCTGCATGAAAATACAGGGGTAAAATACCCTGCCGAAGAATATGCTCTGTGATCTGTTGTCTGTTGGCCATTTTCCCAATGTGATTTTAAACTTTTGAAACCATCATCGCTGAACTCTTCCGCTGGCATCGCCTTTCATAAGCTGCAAAACTTCTTCCAGCGTAGCATGATTCATATCGCCCGGAATGGTATGTTTCAATGCTGATGCTGCTACACCAAATTCAGCCGCCTGCCGCATATCCATGCCGGTAATCAATCCGTAAATAAATCCGCTGGCAAAGCTATCGCCACTGCCCACACGGTCCACAATGCGTACTTCATATTTTCGGGTATGGTAAAATTCATTCCCATCATATACCAGGGCGCTCCAGCCATTATCGCTGGCGCTATAGCTTTCCCGCAAGGAGGTAGCAATGTATTTGAAACCAAACTTTTCCCGCATCTGGCGAAATACATCCTGATATCCTTCCAGATTTAGCTCGCCTTTGGTAACATCGGTTCCTTTTGCCTTGAAACCCAGCGTAGCCTCTGCATCTTCTTCATTGCCAATGCACACATCTACATACTGGCACAAGCGGGTCATCACCTCACGGGCTTTTTCTTTGCTCCAGAGTTTTTTCCTGTAATTCAAGTCAATGCTGGTGGTGATACCCTTGGCCCGGGCGGTTTTCAGCGCTTGTTCGGTTAACGCAGCAGCCTTGTCGCTCAATGCCGGCGTAATGCCTGTGGTGTGAAACCAAACGGCCCCATCCAGAATCCGGTCGAAATCGAAATCTTCCGGTCCGGCTTCGGCAATGGCCGCATGGGCTCGATCGTAGATCACCTGCGAGGCACGCATGGAAGCTCCTGTCTCCAGAAAATAAATGCCCAGCCTTTCTCCACCGCGCGCTATGTATTGGGTATCCACCCCATAACGCCGCAAGTGGTTGATAGCTGCCTGTCCAATGGGATTGTTGGGCACCTTGGTCACAAAGGTTCCCTGCAAACCATAATTGCAAAGCGCTACAGCTACATTGGCTTCGCCCCCGCCATAGGTAACGTCAAACCGTTCGGCCTGCACAAAACGCTGGTAGCCGGGCGTGGAAAGCCGCAACATGATTTCTCCAAACGTGACAACTTTTTTTGACATATAACTTCGTTTTTAAAATCTAATACGCGTTTGATGATTTGATCTACAAAACAGATTTTACTTCCACCACATCCATATCGTTGTACACCTGGTTTTCACCTGCCATCCCCCAGATAAACCCGTAGTTACTGGTACCGCATCCGAAATGAACCGACCAGGGAGGCGAGATAACGGCTTCATAGTTGGCCATGACCAGATGCCGGGTTTCCTGAGGTTGCCCCATGAAATGGAATACACGCTGGGCTGCTGGCACATCAAAGTAAAAATATACTTCTGTGCGGCGTGTATGGGTATGGGGTGGCACGGAATTCCACACGCTGCCGGGTTCCAGCATCGTGAGTCCCATCACAAGCTGGCAGCTGCGGATTCCCTCCAGGTGAATGTATTTGTAAATCGTTCTTTTATTCGCGTTTTTCTCATCCCCCGCCTGCATGGGCGCCGCATCCTGCTTTTTCATCACCTGATTGGGATAGGAAGCATGCGCCGGAGCCGACAGCAGGAAAAACACAGGCGGATCATGTGGTGAAACAGCAGCAAAGCTCACTTCGCGGGTACCTTTTCCCAGATACACGGCATCCAATTTTTCCAGCTCAAACGTCTGCCCATCGGCTTGAACCGTTCCCCGGCCACCCACATTGATGACTCCCAGCTCCCGGCGCTCCAGAAAATAGTTGGCTTTCAGTTCGGGGTGATTGGGCAGATCAAGCGGATTGGTAAGCGGACGCGCACCTCCGATGATCAGGCGATCATCATGCGCATACACCAATCGTACCACATCATCCTGCATCAGATGCTGAACCAGAAAATGCCTGCGCAATTCCTGGGTTGACATGTGCATGGTTTCTTCCGGGCTATGCGAGAATCTGATTTCCATAATCGTAAAATTTTGATATCATTTATCTGGCTAACCATCCGCCATCTACGACCACGATGGTGCCATTCACGTAATCGGATGCCCGGGAGGCGAGGAAGATGGTGGCTCCTGCCAGATCTTCGGGCACGCCCCAGCGCCCGGCAGGAATGCGATCCAGAATAGCCTGGCTGCGCACGGGATCCTGCCGAAGCGGAGCGGTATTATCGGTAGCGATATAGCCGGGTGCGATGCCATTGACCTGGACGCCTTTGGAAGCCCATTCATTGGCCAGGGCTTTCAGCAGGCTGGCAATTCCGGCTTTGCTGGCTGCATATCCGGGTACCAGAATGCCCCCTTGAAAACTCAGCAGAGAACAAGTAAAAATAATTTTCCCAGCCCCCCTTTCAATCATTTTCTTGCCTATCTCCCGCGCCAGGATAAAAGGGGCATCCAGATTAATGGCCATCACCAGGTCCCAGTCTGCATCCGGATGCTGGGCAGCGGGACTCCGCCTGATGGTACCCGCATTATTTACCAGAATATCAATGCGGTCGTGTTGATGGCTGATTCTTTCCAGAAAAGCATACACCTGTTGCCGATCGGAAAAATCGGCCTGATAAGCGGTAAACTGCCTGCCCAGCCGGCCTATTGCCGTGCGGAGTTCGTCTTCATACTGCGGCATGGATGCCGAAACCCCGATAATATCCGCCCCGGCACCTGCCAGTGCCAGCGCCATAGCCCGGCCTATGCCCTTGTTGCACCCTGTAACCAGTGCGGTTTTCCCTGTTAAATCAAATAAAGCCGTTACAGATGGATGCATCGTGTGATGATTATGTAATGATGAATGATGTAACTGCAACCGATTGCGAAAAGTACGAATTTATGTTTGAATTTACCTTTATTTCTGTTTTTAACGGCTTACAGCCTGTTCAGCATTCAATGCCGGCGTGAGTTGCTGCCAATTGAAATAATTCCGGGCATTGAAATAACAGATATCCCGGATGATCTTGCCTATCCATTCCAGGTCATCGGGCAATTCGCCGTTTTCCACCTCCCTTCCGAAAATATCGCACAACAACCGGCGGAAATATTCATGCCGAGGATAGGAAAGAAAGCTTCGGGAGTCTGTAACCATGCCCACAAAATGGCTGATCAGGCCCATATTCGACAAAGCATTCAGCTGTCGCGTCATGCCATCGAGCTGATCCAGAAACCACCAGGCCGCACCATACTGGATTTTACCCGGGAAAGAACCATCATTGAAATTGCCGGCCATTGTGGCAAACAATTCGTTGTCGGCCGGATTCAAATTATACAGGATGGTTTTGGCTAATCGGTTTTGCTGGTCGAGTTTATCCAGAAATTGAGCCAGCGCCTGTGCCTGCGGAAAATCTCCGATCGAGTCCCAACCCGTATCGGGGCCCAGTTTTTTCATCAGCCGGCTGTTGGTATTGCGCAGGGCCCCCAGGTGAAATTGTTGAATCCAGCCTTTTTCATGATCCCATTGAGCCAGTTCAATCAACAGAGCTGCCCGGAATACCCGCTGCTCAGCTGCACTCAGGTGATAACCCGAGCGAATTTTGTTGAATATCTGCTGCAATTGTCCCGGTGTGAATCCCTCTTCCACTTCAATGTATTCCAGCCCATGATCCGACACATTACAGCCATGCTGTGCAAAATAATCGTGCCGCTGATGCAGGGCAAATAGGAAATCATTCCAGCTTGCAATATGCTGATCGGCAGCAGCTTCCAGCCGGTCCACATAAGCATTGAAAGCAACCGGGTCGGCTACCTGCATGGCTTTATCCGCACGAAAAGCGGGCAATACGGGAATTTCAAATTCATCCTTCAGCTGCCGGTGATAGCGAAGATCATCCACCGGATCATCGGTGGTGCAAATCAGGGCTACATTCATTTTCCGGAGAAGACTGCGGACCCGGTATTCCGGTGTGCGCAACAAATTGCTGCAGATCTCATAAATGCGTTGAGCCGTGGATGGATTCAGCAATTCATCGATGCCAAAATAACGTTTGAGTTCCAGATGCGTCCAGTGATAAAGCGGATTTCGCAAGGTATAAGGTACGGTCTCTGCCCATTTCATAAATTTGGCTTCGTCGGGCTGGTTGCCCGTGCAATAACTTTCATCCACCCCATGGGTGCGCATAGCTCGCCATTTGTAATGGTCCCCGTAAAGCCAGATCTGGGTGAGATTGTCGAACTGATGATCTTCCGCAATTTGCTGCACGGGTAAATGGCAGTGATAATCAATGATGGGCATGCGCCTGGCTACTTCGTGATAGAGATACCGGGCCGTTTCGGTGTGCAACAGAAAATCTTCATCTAGAAATCGTTTCATCTGTTGTAAATGTTTAATTGCTGTTTAAAAATCCTCCAAACTGTTTTTGGGTCATTGCAACGATAATAGCAACCATCCGGTTAGTGGTATGGTTACAACGAAACTCCTCTTTTCCAGGGAATAAAATCTTCCTGGCCATTGCGCACAGCAGCAGGTAGTTTTTCTCCGCTGGCCACTGCGATCACATAGTCCAGGATACGGGCACCAGCCTGTTCAATGGTTTCCTCGCCATCAATAATGGTACCCGCATTCAGGTCAATGATATCGGGCATTTTCTCAAACAATGCGGTATTGCTCGAAATCTTGATCACCGGTGCAATGGGGTTACCTGTGGGCGTGCCCAAGCCGGTGGTAAACAAGACGATATTGGCTCCGGCAGCCACCTCGGCGGTGGTGGATTCCACATCATTGCCCGGTGTACAAAGCAAATTCAACCCTGGTTTTCTTACCCATTCCGGATAATCGATCACATCGGTAACCGGCGAGGTGCCTCCTTTTTTGGCTGCTCCGGCCGATTTCATGGCATCGGTAATCAATCCATCGCGGATGTTGCCCGGTGAAGGATTCATGTCGAAGCCTGAGCCCACGGCTTCGGCGCGCTTCTGGTAAGCTCGCATCAGCTCCAGAAAACGACGGGCAATGGACTCATCCACACAGCGATCACAAAGTTCCTGTTCCACGCCGCAGAGTTCCGGAAATTCAGACAGGATCACACTTCCGCCCAAAGCCACCAGCAGGTCGGAGGTATAACCAATGGCCGGGTTGGCCGAAATACCCGAAAATCCATCCGAACCGCCACACTCCAGGCCGATACAAAGTTTGCTTAAAGGTGCTGGTTCACGCCGGGCTTCATTGGCTTTCATAAGTCCCGCAAAGGTTTGCCGAATGGCATCTGCAAGCATGGTTTGCTCCAGCCCCATCTTCTGCTGTTCCAGGATGATCAGGGGTTTATTGAAATGTGGGTCCCGCCGTTGGATTTCTTCCTGCAGCATGGTGATCTGGGCATTCTGGCAACCCAGGCTGAGCACCGTGGCTCCTGCTACGTTGGGATGGGTAATATAGCCTGCCAGCAAACCGCAGAGTGCACGGGCATCATCGCGGGTACCCCCGCAGCCGCCAGTATGCTGCAGAAACTGAATGCCATCCACATGCGGGAACAGGCGTTTTTCCGGATCATAGGCAGCGTTGGCATCAAAGGAAGCCGAAAGAATGTCGCTGATGGCATGCCCTGTTTGGTATAATTCTGCCAGCTGCTGGGCAAAACGGGTATAAACTTTTGGTTTCTGATATCCCCAGGCTTCCCACATGGCATCCTTGAGCACAGCCAGGTTGCGGTTTTCGCAAAACACCATCGGCACCACAATCCAGTGATTGGCCGTACCCACCCGCCCGTCGCTGCGATGATATCCGTAGAATACCTTGTCCTTCCAGCGTGATATGTCAGGAGCCTGCCACTGGTGGGCACGTATGCCAGCTCTCAACTCCACTTCACTGGTAGCATGGCTCACATTCTGCGGGGATAGGCGCGTGCCGGCCGGTAAATCTGTTTTAGCCCTGCCTACTTTCACGCCATACATAATCACAGCATCTCCTGCCCGCAGGGGAAACATGTTGAATTTATGTTTGGCAGGAACAGGTTCGGGCAATATCCATTCTTTTCCATCCCATCGCACGTGCTCACCTGCCTGCAAGTCGCGCAAAGCCACCAGCACATTATCATTAGGATGTACCTGCAACACGGTTTTCAGTTCCCTGTCCATAGCATATTGCATTCTGTGTTATACGAAAATTGTGGAACGCAGCACCTTTTCCACCTCACCTTGCATCAGCCTTTCCAGATTGGCGTGAACTGCCTCCGCAAAACCAGGAAGGGTGTTCAGATCCTCCTGCCATAAATCGGTATTGCCCAGCACTTCCCGGACGAGTTGTTCACCCTCGGATCGTTTCCACAACTCAGTAAAATATCCCGCCCGGCTATCGCGAATCGGATAGGTTTGACCAGCCCAGTTGCCCGTATAATGCTGACCGTTGGCTTCGCCCTTCATAAAGAGCAAGTAAGCTGCAAATCCCAGTGCCATAGCCGCCGGTACCGTAACAAACCGCTGATAATAACCTTTTATCAAAGGTACGTTGCGCATGCGCATCTTTTCAGTATACTCCACCGAAATATCTATCCAATGATGCTTTAAAAACGGGTTGGCAAATCTTTCCAGTACCTGATGGGCAAATGTTTCTGCCATCTCCCGGCTGATGTCCTGACCTGTCACTACGGGCACGATTTCATCCCACATGAGCTGGTGCAGAAATGCCATCATTGCCTGATGCTGCGTGGCCTGGAATACTGTATCAAAACCCATCAGGTGTGCCAATCCGCAGCTGAAGGTATGGGTGCCATTCAACAGGCGCAGTTTCAGCTCACGGTATCGGGTAATATCGGGCGCCAATACCACGCCGCTATCGGCCTTTGCCCAGGGCAACCAGGCCTCTACCCGCGGATCGCGGGCCTCAATAGCCCAGAGTCGATAAGGCTCGGCCTGAATCATCAATTCATCCCGGTATCCCAACTGTTGCTCCAGCTTTTCCTGTTCGTCTGCCGGTAGTTTACCCGGTACTATCCGGTCAACCAATGAATTGCAGAATACACAGGCTGCATCCATCCATTGCAAAAAGGCGGCGGGCAACTGGTGCCGCTGTGCCATTTCCCTGACAATAGCCTGTAAACGATCTCCATTGTCGGGAATAAGTTCCGTGGGGATGATCACAAATCCTTTTTCAGGGTCGGCCTGATATCTGGCATACAGCACAGCCAATAGCTTACCCGGAAAGCTCCGCGGTGGATGGGCAAAAGGATTGTCGGCTGCATCCAGCCGGATGCCCACTTCCGTAGTGTTGGAAATAATCAGCCTTATGTCCTGCTGTTTCACGGCATCCAGAATACTATCCCATGCATGCTGTGCCGAAAGCACGCGGCTGATGGCCGCTTCAATCAGGTATTTCTGAACAGGACTGCCATTTTCCAATCCTTTTACACAAAGGGTATAAAGTCCATCTTGCTGGTCAAATGCATCGGTTTCACCACGGGAAGTGGATTTCACCACCAATATCCGCCCGTCGAACAGCCCGGACTTGTTAGCCCGATCAATGAAATAATCCGGAAGCCCGCGGAGCAGAACGCCCGTACCAAACTGCAATACTTTTTCAGGCAGATCCAGCAGGGCAGGATCAGGTATTTCCAGGTTGGGTTGAGGTTGAATGTGCCGCAGGGATTTTCGGTTCAACGATTCCATGATAAAAAGTCTGTTCGTTCAATATGATTGAAATTTTTGCTTTTGAGCTTGTGTCAGCAACCAATTGGCCAGATCGGCACCTGCCTGTGCATTCTGAAAGCGCGCAGGCAGCTTGCGGCCATCTGTATATTCATTGTACAACCAGGGATCGCCCACTGCCAGCACCCAGCCTTTGCCATATTTTGCACGGGCAATAATTACATTTCCTTCTTTTACCAGCACAGGCCGGGCGGGCGGCCGTATGCTCAAACTACTGATTTCTTTCATAAAAATGTGCCTGGACACCGGGAAAATATCATTTACCGGCGTTTCAAACGCCCCATCCTCATAAGCATGATCCGGAACATGATTCAAACTGTTTTCCAGAAAATGCATACCGAAGGCCGCTGCCAGCTGATTGAGATGGTAGAATTCACAATTGCCGGAATCATTGGCCATCAGCAAAAGAATACCACCGGCTTTTACCCAGCGTTGCAATACCGCAATAGATGCGGCATCTATAAAATGTGGATCGGGGGTTTCAGCCCGGGTATCGGGATCTACGATGATATATACCTGCACATGTCGCAAGGCTTTTTCCGTAGGCGCTTGCTCAAGGCTGGTGCAGGTGGCTCCCCGGTCGCGAAAGATGCGCCCCCAGAAAGAAAAACCGCTATTCTCCTCATCGCTCCAGAGATAGTGAAAGGGCTCCACCCGACCCGGTGGCCCGAACGGATCCGGACGCCATTCCCGGTTAAACCAATGATCCAGACAAACCGTAACACCTTTGCCCACCTGCATCAGCGGCAAACGGGCCATTTCCACACTGGCCATCAGAAAAGCACCCACAGCCTTGGGATCATTATTTACAATGTTCTCACTCAGGTAATAGGCATCGCTGCCATCACGGTAAGGCTTACCTCCCAGACCGGCTACACTGCAGGCACCGGTAAGCACAGGTCCATGGGGTGTTTGTTGTACAAACCGGCTTAGCAGCCCGCGGTAGGCTTTTTCTACAGCTGCTCTGTAAGGCTGCTCTGGCAATAAGCCCAGCCGCACCCCTTTAGCCAATGCATAAATAAACATGCAGGTCGCCGAAGATTCCAGATAATTGCCCGAAAGATGGGGTTTCACCATGAGCTGATACCAGCATCCCGTAGCCGGATCCTGAGCCCGAAGTATGGCAGCCGCAAAATCTTTAAACATGCTGCGCAGGGAGTCATAAGCCGGTACATTTGAAGGATAATATTCCAGCACATCCACCAATGCCATGGCCAGCCAGCCATCACCTCTTCCCCAGATATTGGGAGAGCGGCCGGTTTGCGGGTCAGCCCAACGCTCCTGGTGCGAGGCATCCCAGCCATGAAAATACAATCCTGTAGCCGAATCGCGCAGATGGTCCCGTATTAAAAAGAACTGATGAGCAATGTCCTGCAGCTGGGCCGACAAATGAGCGGAATCGCGCAGCTTCAATACATAAGCCAGATAAAAAGGCTCGGCCATATACAGGCCATCCACCCACATCTGGTTGGGATAAATCTGTTTATGCCAGAAGCCGCCTGCCGCATTTCTGGGCTGGTGCTGGAGCTGATCCCATAACCTGGCAGCTGCCAGACGATATTTGGGCTCTCCTGTAACGGTGGCCAGAAGCAATAACGCACGGCCATTGTTGATATCATCCAGCTTGTATTCCTGCGGCCGATAGGTGCGGATTTCACCCTGTTGATCCACAAAACTATCTACTGCCTGCCGGATATATTGAAAATAGCTGCCATTGGCCGTGAAATGCCAGAGTGCTGCCATGCCTTGCCACACCACACCGGTTTCATAAGCCCATTTGCCAGACGGGACAGGTTGCTGTAAGATATGTTTCGCAAATTGTTCGGCTTCTGTGAGGGCTGAATCGGCCAGCGTGGATGCAGATGTGTGAGTTTGAGCCCGACCTGCTGCCAGCCCCGGCACAAAGGCCGGGGCAAGACAGAGGCCGATTCCCATAAACCCATAAACCAAGATCGATTCCCATATCCTGTTGGCAAACTGATAGGGTGTATTTCCTTTCATCTCATTATTCATTTTCCTGCAATTTCCACCATTGCCCGGGAAGCTCCGCCCGCATAGCGAATCATCCGATCCGATGGAGCCGGAAACAGGTGATTGAATCGGATATCCCCGCTTTCCGCACCCTGCAGGTGCAACAGAAGCCGGGCATCAGGGGCATAATGCAGGGTATTAAACTGAACATCCTGCACCTGAGCCATGTCTATCACAGGATCAGATTGTATCGGAAACAATTGCAGGTCTTCAAACTTAAGCTGCCGGGCATAACTGCAGATCAGCCCCTGCCGGGTATCGGCCAGCGTAATATGTTCCAGCTCTATTTGCTGGACGGGCATTTCAGGTAGTCCACGGATGTAAATGCCCCGCTGTGCTCCTCTGCATACCACATTCCGAATCAGAAACCGGCGAAAAATGGGCGTAGCTTCCGTTACAGGCTGGGCCTTGACTTCGCCAATCGGCTCGGCTGCATTGGTAGCCATGTAATACATGTCAAACAAAATGGCATCATGCACGATATTTTCCATCACCACACCATCCACAAAAATGTTTTCTACCACACCGCCGCGACCCCGTGTGGTCTTGAATCGCAATCCATTATCGGAGCCTATGAAGGTGCAATGCTGCACCACCACATCATGCACGCCGCCCGACATTTCGCTGCCAATCACAAATCCGCCATGGGCATGATACACCACACAATTGCGCACCTGTACATACTGCGTAGGCATACCTCGTTTCCGGCCCTCCTCATCCCGGCCCGATTTCAGGCAAATCCCATCATCACCGGTAGCAAACTGGCTGTTTTCAATCAACACCCTTGTGCACGACTCCACATCAATGCCATCTCCGTTTTGGGCATACTCCGGATTATATACCGTAATGCCCGACACGGTAAGATCCTCGCACATCAACGGATGCAAGCACCAGGCAGGGGAATTGCGGAAGGTAACACCTTGTAACAGAATTTTTTTGCAGGAAGTGAATTTCAGCAAATTGGGCCGTAAAAAATCTTTGATTTGCTCAAAGTCGCTGATCTGCATGCCCGGCTTCCACACCCCGGCATCGGGTGTTTGAGATCCGAGGAGCGATTTTTTAGATGGATACCAGGTATTGCCATCAGCACTCAGCAGCCCCCCGCTTGCTACCAGCTGCTTCCATGCATCGGGCGGCAGTTTGCTTTTCTTCACCATGCGCCAGGCATCGCCACCGCCATCGATAATGCCATGACCCGTAATTCCTATGTTTTCTGCACCTTCGGCCGAAATGGGCGACTGGCAGCGCACAGCCACCAACCCTTCATAGCTGGTTTTTACCAAGGGATATTGATCCCGATCGCGGGTGAATTGCAGCAAAGCTCCACTTTGAAGATGCAAATCCACCCCCGATTTCAACACAAGGGGACCGGTAAGCCAGAAACCATCGGGAATGAGCACCACACCACCACCGGCAGCACTGCAGGCATCAATGGCCGACTGAATGGCCTGCGTATTCAGGGTGCGGCCATCGGCCACGGCTCCATAGCGGCGAATATCAAATGTATCAGACCGAAACCGGGGAACAGCCGGCTGATAGGCCGACAGATCTTTAGGCCAGGAAAGCCCCTGGGCAGATGCGCAGGTCATCCATCCCATGAAGACGAATAAACCTATCAGCCACAACCGAAATAACATGGCTTTCCTTTTCAATATTCCTGTCTGAAAACCGTACTGTGCCATATTGCAAAGCATGAAGCAAGTCTACTGTGTTCACCCGGAATAGACAACGAATTGCAGATATTTTTTTACGCAAACGTTACCGGGAACGATTGCATCTTTTAAATCATAAAAAGAATCTGTAACTTTTGCCCTGTATTTGCAATTAAATTCTTTAAGATATGCGCTCCTTCTTTTGTTCCCTGCTGTTAAGCCTGATGGGCTTTTTCACTGCCTATGCCCAGCATAGCTCCATGAAGCTTACGTTTAAGTGGTCGGCCGCTGATGGTATCCGTACACCTGAATCGGCCTTGTATGACCCCCAGCACCAGGTGATATACGTGTCAAATATCAACGGCGATGCCACCGCCAAAGACGGCAATGGCTTCATCAGCCTGCTCGACATCAATGGCCATGTGAAGCAACTGCACTGGACCGATGGATTGAATGCCCCGAAAGGACTGGCTTTTTATGGTAACGAAGTATATGTGGCAGATATTGATCAGCTCGTCATCATCAATCGCAACACCGGTGCCATCAAGCAAAAGGTTCCTGTACCCGGTTCATCTTTCTTGAATGATGTGACGGTTGATGACCACGGCAACGTGTATGTTTCCGATACGCGGCAAGCAAAAGTATTCCGCTATGCCAACGGAAAAGTATCGGTGTTGCTTGAAGGAGAAAATATGCAGGGAGCAAACGGATTGTTCTTCTGGAAAAATCAACTCTGGATACTCACCCATCATGGTATTTTCACCTGCGATGCTACCGGCAAAAACCTGAAATTGTTTTCCGATGCCGTGAAAGATGGCGATGGCATCTGGAATGTAAATGATCGCGACTTGATTGTTTCGCAATGGACAGGGCATGTGTACTATGTCTATGCCAACGGAAAAGCCGTAGAGTTATTGAACACGCAGGCCGAACATAAAAACACAGCCGATATCAGTTTTATTCCTTCCATGCATTTGCTGCTGGTGCCTACTTTCATGGGCAACAGCGTAGATGCTTATTCCCTGTGAGCTTCATCGCCATAATGCAATGCATTGTATGATGTTTTCCATAAAAAAATCATGTTTTTGTTACAGCTTTAAAAATTTTTCATTCATTTTGCATGTTGTATTCTTTTTGCATCACATGATTTATAACATGATTGTGCAAGTTTTTTATTTTATCATGGAATGAAAAATAAATCAAATAAAAATTCTTACAGGCAACACCCATCTGTACATGATGATTGCATTCCCTAAGAGATAAGACATGTTTTGTTTGATCTGATTTTTGCACACTTAACTTCCGAGGATATATGGATATATCAAAGCAATTGGGCTAATGATTATTTATTCTCAAAATAAGTATTTTACAAGCGTATATTTCTACACAATAATTTCATAAGTTGGGGCAATCAAATCTTCTCACCTGCATCTAATAAGTCATTTAAGTTTTCCAGGTCTTTGTTTTTCAGATTCTTTTCAAAAACGGGGTTTTAATTTGTCCGCATAAAAACATTTTCATATGAAACAGTCATTCTTATTACTGATTAGCCTCAGCCTTTTTGTACACACATCCTTTGCGCAGCGCATCCCGGAAAGCAAAGTGCCGGCTTCCTGTGTACAGGCTTTTCATAAACTGTATCCGCAGGTAAAAAATTATTTTTGGGAAAAAGAACATCAGAACTTTGAAGCCAACTGGAAAGAAAATGGCTTAGATCACAGTGTGGCTTTTTCGGCTACGGGTGTTTTTGCCGGATCTGAAATAGATGTACCTCTGAGTCAAATCCCACCGCAAATCAGAGACTATGCAGCCAAGCATCATCTGGATATCAAAGAGGCTTCGATAAATGAAGATGCACAACATCGCAAAACTTATGAGCTGGATGATGCAAAGGGCATGGCTTATATCTTTGACGTGCAGGGGAAATGGATCAAAACACAGAAGGCAGATTAAAATTCCTGATGAAAAACTTGATTAAGATTATATGGGTAAACCTGAAAAATACCTTTTTCGATACATTTACCAGAAGTTACACATCCTCTTATTGGTAGGCTGTTTGTATGGTTGTATGCAGGGATTACCCATAACAATTCGAGCTCAACAAAGCTTAAGTGAGTATCTTTCCTTTGCCCGCCAACGCAGTCCTTTGCTGAAGGATTATGCCAATCAGCTGGCAGCCGCGCAACTGGACAGCCTGCTGATACGGGCTGCACACAAGCCTCAAGTTTTTGCCAGTGGCATGCTGATGGCTGCACCTACATTCCATGGTTATGGTTATGATATGGCTATCACCAACGGCGGGCAATACACTGCCTTAGCCAGCGTATCGCAACCGTTGTTTACCCGGAAAATATTGCAACCGCAATTTGCACAGCTTGACATTCAACGCCAGCAGATCACCAATAATGCACATATCAGTACATATGATCTCGAGCATGCCGTGGCTTTGCAATATCTGGTTGCTTATGCCGATCAGCTGCTGCTGGAGCAGAATCGCCGCATTGATTCACTCCTGCAACAACAGCAAATGATTGTACAACGGTTGGTGCAACAAGGTGTTTATCAATATGCTGATTATTTGAATATTACAGTGGCTCTGCAAAATCAGGAAATTACACTGGATCAGCTGCGTACCCAATACCTGCAAGATTTGTCTGCACTGCGGTATTTGTGCGGTATAGCCGATACCGGCATCGTTTATCTTCAAGAACCCGATATCACCCTTCATGAACCTCCCACCAATCTGTCGGTTTTTTTGCGGCGTTATCAACTTGATAGCTTATCGATTGTTAACCAGCGACAACTTTTTGCTACCCATTATTTGCCCACTATTAATTGGTTTGCTGATGCAGGATTCAATGCTTCACAGCTATCTACTGCATATAAAAACTTCGGAACCAGCTTTGGCATCAGCCTTAATATTCCCATTTACGACGGACATCAACGCCGGCTGCAAAATGAAAAACTGGACTTGCAGGAACGTACCCGACAACAATACCAACAATTTTTCACCACACAATATCATCAACAAATATCAGGACTGTATCAACAATTACGAGAAACATCGCAACAAATCCTGTCCATCACCCAAAAACTGGCTACCAGCGAAGAACTCCTGACCGTTGACCGGCAACTGGTGCAAACCGGTAACATTCGCATTACCGATTATTTGATGGCTATTCAACAACATTTGATGGTGCAAACCAGTCTGGATCAGGCCCGGATTCGTCGATGGCAAGTGATAACTGAATTGAATTATTGGTTGCATTAAAAATAAATCTGCACTGCTTATGTGGAATGTGCATATTCAAAAATTTCAAAAATGCATGTGCTTGCTGATTTGCATGGGATTGTGTGCTTGCCATACTCCCCAGACAGATGAAGATACGCAAGATAACATCCCCAATGTGGTGAGTCCGGTAAAAGTTACACCTGTGCGAGCAGGAGCCATTGCTGATGAAATTACATTGAACGCTGTAGCAACTTACCTGAAAAAAAACAATCTAAAAGCCAATGTAAATGGCTATCTGATAGGAGTTCAGGCTGCACTGGGATTACCGGTTAAAGCCGGTCAGCCACTTTTTATTATTCAAACCAAAGAAGCCCGTGCTGTGGATGCACTGGCCGATTCGCTGCCACCGCATTTGTTGCCCTATCGCAAGAATGTAGTAATCCGCGCCAGCCAAAACGGTTTTGTGAGCCAGTTATTTCACCAAACCGGAGATTATGTTACCGATGGCGAACCCTTATGTGAAATCAGCGACCAGAATAGCTTTGCTTTTCTTTTGCAAGTACCATTTGAATGGGTAGATAAAATTCATACCGGACAAACCTGTACTTTAATCCTGCCCGATAGCAGCCATATCCAGGCACGTATTGCCTATCAAATGCCCCTGGTAGATCCTGCAGCCCAAACCCAACAATATGTGCTGCATCTGGCAAGCCCAAAATGGCTGCCGGAAAACCTGATTGCCCGTGCAATTCTCACCATTCGTACTTTCCCTCATGCCCAGCTGGTTCCCAAATCAGCAATCCTGACCAATGAAGAGCAAAATCATTTTTGGGTGATGCGGGTGGTAAACGACAGCCTGGCCGTAAAAACACCCGTGCAATTGGGTATAGTGAACGATACAACCGTGCAAATCCTTTCTCCTTCTTTCCAGACTTCTGATCGGGTAGTAACGGAAGGAAATTACGGTTTGCCCGATACGGCCCATATCCGGATCATTCCCTAAAACCTGTGCAGCATGAATGGCTTTCTATCCCGACATGGTTTGAATCTTTATTTTCGTCGCACCTGGATTGGAATAGGCCTGATAGGTGTGGGAATGCTCTTTTCTCTGTCGTTGTTCTCTCCCATTCATGCCCAAAACCTCGATATCCGGCTGCTGCGCGATATCAACCTGCATCGGCCACGTTCGCTCGATCAAGCTTTCCTGGATATCACCCACTCGACCATTCCGGTAAGCCTCGCACTGCCCATCGGCTATACCGGCGTTGGATGGCTGGAGCACGATAGCCTGGCTCTGGCACGCGGCCTACGCATGGGACTCGCACTGGCTTGCACGGCGGTCGTCACCGAAGGACTGAAACGGGCCATCCATCGTCCCCGACCCTACATGACCTATCCGGATATCGAGCACCTGCAAAACGATAGCGACGGCTCGTTTCCCTCCGGCCACACCTCGCTGGCCTTCTGCACGGCCACCTCACTGGCCTTACAACACGCCCGCTGGTACGTGCAAATACCAGCCTGGACCTGGGCTGCTGCCGTGGCTTATTCCCGACTCGACCTGGGCATGCACTACCCCAGCGATGTGCTGGCGGGTATGATGGTGGGTGCCGGCTCAGCCTGGGCAGGATTTCGGCTGCAACAATGGTGGCTACACAAACAACAGAAAAAACAGGCTGAGGCCCTTACAGCTTTCCATCCTGATCCATTTTTATCAATGGTCATCCGGAATTCAAATCAATCCTTGCCATGAAAAATTTCTTTGCTACCTATCGCCGGCCGCTGGCTTTAATCCTGGCATTCATCCTGATGGGGGGATTGCTGGTGTACACCCGCATGCAAACCTCCCTTTTCCCGGAAATCACCTTTCCCAAAATCAAAGTAATCGCCGATAATGGTTTGCAGCCCGTGGATAAAATGATGGTCACGGTCACGAAACCCCTGGAACTGGCCATTAAAAAAATCCAGAACCTGCAGATGATTCGCAGCACCACCAGCCGCGGAAGCTGCGAGATTTCTGCCTTTTTGAATTGGGGAGCCAATATTGATCTGGGCATGCAGCAAATCAATGAGCGCATTGCCGAAATCCGCAGCAGCCTGCCCCCCGACGTGCAGATCACCGTGGAAAAAATGAACCCATCCATTCTCCCCGTGATGGGCTATGCGCTGGAAAGCAACACCCTTACGCCTATTGAGCTGAAGCTGCTGGCGCTCTACACCATCCGTCCTTATCTGGCCCAGGTACCCGGTGTAAGCCAAATTCAAATCATGGGCGGCCGGACAAAAGAATATTGGGTAACCCTGCATCCGGAAAGAATGACTGCACTTCATCTTACGCCGGCTGCGGTGGCCCAGACCATCAGCAAAACCAATTTTGTGCTGGCCAACGGCTATGTGGCCGACTATCATCGGCTCTACCTTTCGGTGACAAACGACAACCTGGTCAACCTCACCCAGCTACAACACATCGTGATAGCCAACAGCGGCAAACGGGTAGTTTACCTGCAGGATATTGCCGACGTGAGCGTGCATGAAGCCATCGAATATACCCGCATCAATGCCAACGGACATAGTGCCGTGCTGATTGGCGTGATCAAGCAACCCAATGCCAACTTGATTGATGTGTCGAATCAGGTGGAAGCGCGTGTAAAAAGCCTGCAACAACTGTTGCCTCCGGGCGTAAAAATGGTGCCTTATTATATCCAGGCCGATTTTGTACACGACGCCATCCATAGCGTGACCGACGCCCTGTGGATTGGCATCCTGCTGGCAATCATTGTAGCGATCCTTTTTCTACGATCCGGCAAGGCCAGCGCCACCCTGCTGGTAACCGTGCCCATTACCCTGGCCCTGACGTTGATGGTGCTTTATGCCGTGGGTTACACCTTCAATATCATGACCCTGGGTGCGATGGCTGCAGCCATCGGCCTTATCATCGATGATGCCATTGTGGTCACCGAACAAATCCACCGAACGGGCGAGGAGCATCCCGATGTAGATTATCCCACCCTGGTTAAAAAAGCCATCCAATACCTGTTCCCGGCCATGGTGGCCTCATCGCTCAGCACCATCGTCATCTTCATCCCCTTTGGCTTCATGAGCGGTGTGGCCGGGGCTTACTTTCAGGTGCTGGCCAATACCATGATCATCACCCTCGTGTGTTCCTTTCTGGTTACCTGGATGGGCCTACCCGTGATTTATTTGTTGTTTTCACGAAAAAAACGCAAACAGGTACCCGCACAAAAAGTAGTGAAAACGCAGCGCTGGGTGCAGTTTTTTCTGAAACACGTGTGGGTTAGCGTAGGCTTTTGCCTCTTGCTCGCCGCCCTGATCTTCTGGGTCCTGCCCAGGCTGGGCACAGGATTTCTACCCGATATGGACGAGGGCTCTATCGTGCTGGATTACACCTCCCCTCCCGGTACTTCGCTCGATGAAACCGATCGGATGTGCCGCCAGGTGGAAAAAATCATCATGAGTACGCCCGAAGTGGAAAGCTATTCCCGCAGAACGGGTACCCAGATGGGCTTTTTCATCACCGAACCCAATACGGGCGATTATCTCATCAGCCTGAAAAAAAACCGGAAACGCACCACTGAGCAGGTCATTGATGATATCCGCAAGCGGATTGAAGCGTCTCTGCCCGCCCTGCGGGTAGATTTTGGTCAGGTGATCACCGATATGTTAGGCGACCTTACCGAATCAACCCAACCCATCGAGATCAAGGTCTTCGGCAACGACCCCGCCGTGTTGCATCAGATAGCCGACTCCGTAGCTTATTGGACTTCCACCGTACCCGGCACGGCTGACGTGTTCGACGGCATCGTTATTGCCGGGCCCTCGGTGGATGTACGGCCCCGGGCCGATGTGCTGGCTCAATATGGCCTCACACCGGCCGACCTGCAGTTTCAGCTGCAAACCCAGATGCAGGGCACCGTGGTGGGACAGGTACTGGATCAAGAACAAATGACCGATGTGCGCATGATTTATCCGCATCCCATGCAGCGGAGTGTAGCCGATATTCGCCACACGGAAATCTTTTTACCCGATGGCACCCTAAAACCCATCAGCAGTTTTGCCTCCGTTTCACTCCAGCCCGGATCGGCTGAGATTCAACGCGAAAACCTGCAAACCGTGGATATCGTCACCGCGCGGCTCAACCAGCGCGACTTAGGCAGTGTGATGCGCGATATCCAGGCTCGTATTAGCCAGCATGTGGTACTGCCCCAGGGCTACCACATCGAATACGGCGGCAGCTATGCCCAGCAACAACGCTCCTTCCATGAACTGCTGCTCATCCTCATCACAGCCGGACTGCTGGTGTGCTGCGTAACCGCCTTCATGACCCGAAACCTGTGGGTGTCGCTGTCTATCCTGCTGATTGCGGCCTTAGGTACAGCCGGCTGCATCCTGGCTCTCTGGATTACAGGTACGCCCCTAAATGTAGGCAGTTATACCGGCATCATCATGATTGTGGGCATTATTGGAGAAAACGCCATTTTTACTTTCCAGCAGTTTCATCAACGGTTCACCGAAACCCACGATGTAGATGAGGCCCTGGTGTATGCGATTTCCACCCGGCTTCGTCCCAAGCTGATGACAGCCCTCGGCGCCATCATTGCTCTGATGCCCCTGGCTCTGGGCATTGGCGTGGGAGCTCAACTGCACCAGCCATTGGCCATTGCCGTGATTGGCGGATTCATCATGGCCTTACCTTTGCTGCTGATGGTATTGCCCAGCTGGCTCAAGCTCATCTATCATCGGCAGACTGCATGAAAAAAATTGTGGTCATCGGTCCGGAGTCAACCGGAAAAAGCACATTAAGTGAACAGTTAGCTGCTCACCTGCACACCGTCTGGGTACCCGAATATGCCCGTGAATACCTGAATCAACTCAATCGGCCCTATGAAGAAGCCGACCTGCTGGCTATTGCACGCGGACAAATCGAAACCGAAGACCGCCTTTTTCATCAGGCCAACCGTTTCCTGATCTGCGATACCGATTTGTACGTCATCAAGGTGTGGAGCGAACATAAATATGGCAATTGCCATCCCTGGATTCTCCATCAAATTGCCCGACGCCATTATGATCTGTATATCCTCACCTATATTGACATTCCCTGGACCTATGATCCGCAACGCGAGCATCCTCAACCCGAAATGCGGGAATACTTCTTCAGGGTTTATCTGGACATTGTGATCAATAGTCAAGTTCCATGGATACTGGTAAAGGGAAATCCAACTGAAAGATTGCAAATTGCTTTAAACGCTATTGATCACTTGCTTATTTCTGAAACATAAGTTTTTCAATATCCGCATCGCCTTCCAGGTTGCGCATCTGCTGCAAGAGATATTGCTGGCGCCAGCGTGTAAAACGAGAAGGGGGTACCACCCGATAGATATTGGGATTGGGCAATACGGCAGCAATCATGGCGGCTTCTTCCCGGTTCAGCTGAGAGGCCTGTTTGTGAAAATAGGCTTCGGCCGCAGCTTCCACCCCAAAGATATGTGGCCCCATCTGTGCTACATTCAAATACATTTCCAGGATGCGTTTTTTGCCCCAGATCTGTTCAATCATAAAAGTAAAATACACTTCCAGTCCCTTTCGCAACCAGTTGCGCCCCTGCCACAAAAACACATTGCGCGCTACCTGCTGGCTGATGGTGCTGGCACCGCGAATATGCCGGCTGCGCTGGTTATGTTTCCATGCTTTTTCAATGGATTTGAAATCAAACCCATTGTGATCCGGAAACAACTGATCTTCACCAGCCATCACGGCCAGCTTGGCGTAAGGCGAAATGCGATCATAACTCACCCAGTGATAACGGAATGGCTGCCCATCCCGCCAGGCCGAAAATCGGTTCTGCAACATGGTTAGCGTGGTTGGCGGCGGCACCCATTTCAATATCACGATATATACCAGCTGAGCTGCAAACAAAACAATCAAGAGACGTTTGACATAACGCCCCACACGATGTAACAGTGAACGACGTGTACTGGCAGGCATTTGTGTGCTTGTTCAAATGCAAAGTTTCAAAAAAATGTACGCACGATGAGATACCCGAGGTTTTGAAAAATTGGTCATTCCAGTTGGCGGCTTTTTGCTTGTTTTTTATTAGGTTTGTTCAACACCAAATCCCTTTTGAAACCATGCTATTGAAAGTTCATCACCAAAACCCTTCGCCCCGACACATTCGTCAGATTGTGGAATGCCTGCAAAACGGAGGCGTTATCATTTATCCTACTGATACCGTGTATGGCCTTGGATGCGATATTTTCAATCACCAGGCGGTGGAACGCATCTGCCAGATTAAGCATATCCCGATAGAAAAGGCTCAGTTCTCCTTTATTTGTCACGACCTGAGCCACCTGAGCGATTATGTGCGACAGATTGATACGCCCATTTTTCGCCTGCTCAAAAATTCTTTACCTGGCCCTTATACCTTTATTCTGCCCGCCAGCAAGCAGGTGCCCAAAATGCTGAAAACTAAAAAAGATACCGTAGGCATTCGTGTACCCGATAACCTGATTGCCCGTACCATTGTAAAAGAGCTTGGCCACCCGATACTGAGTACCTCGCTCACCGATGAATACGTGGAATACTATACCGATCCGGAATGGATTCATGAAAAATTCAAAAAGGTGGTGGATATAGTTGTGGATGGGGGCGTAGGAGGCATTGAGCTATCAACGGTGATTGACTGCACGGATGAAGTGCCCCGGCTTGTTCGCCAAGGTAAAGGTATATGGCAGGATTGGGTAAGCGTGGAATAAATCGCATCTCTTTTGTTCAGCCTAAAATTTAACATTTCCTCAGGCTGCTGTGCATGAGGCCATGCTCAGCACAAATCAGCAAAATTCGATTGGTTGAGCCTTTGCCAACAAGCCAAAATTGGAAATTATCCGTATATTCGGTAGTACCACATTCAAACAGGAAACATGAAAAAAATCGGATTGTTGTCGGGTGAGCACACCGATTTTGCTGAACAGCTGCTGCACCAGCTGCAACAAGCCATGGGAAATGTTTCCGTGCAAAATATCCTCATCTCCCACTTGCTGGATCAGGATATCATGGATTACCAGGTGATCATTGATCTGATTTCTCCGAAAATACCATTTTACCGCTGGTATCTGAAACAGGCTGCCTTGCAGGGAGTAGCCGTATGCAACAATCCTTTTCTGTGGGACGGGTTGAATGAATGGACCGCCCTGCTGATGGCCCGCAAGCTTCACATCGACACACCGCGCACAGCCATCCTGCCTTCCTGGGAAAAGCCACCGGCTGTTTCTGAGCGCGCCTTTGGCAACCTGGCTTTCCCGCTCGACTGGGAGAATATTTTCGAGTACATTGGTTTTCCGGCGGTGATGATGCCCGCCCACCAGATGCCCGACGAAAGCAATATCCATTTCCTGCCGGATGAAAAAGCCTTTTATCGCCTGCACCCGCTTACCGGCACCCAGGTGATGATGCTGCAGCAAAGCCTGCCCTGGGAAGCCTATTTCCGCTGCTTTGCGATTGGTGATCAGATGCAGCTTGTACCTTATGATCCCCATCGTTCAGCCCATCAGCGCTACCAAGCCGGCTTCCCCCTCACCGCAGCCCACATCGAAGAAATCACATCCAAAGCACGGAAGCTGCAATCATTCTGCGGGTACGATTTTCAGGTAAGCGAATGGGCTGTTGCAAACAATCAGCTTTATGCCGTCAGGCTGGCACAACCTTTTCACGAAGGCCTGCTTAGCACCCTGCCCGACCCGATGAAAGACTGGCTATGCGATGCTATTGCCCAAACGGCCCTGCAGCTTGCTAACACATGGAGCCCTGATCAGGATAATCTGCGATGGGGAAAATGGCCGGAAGCATCCATCCATCGCCAGGCCTTCTGGAACTGGAGCTTCCAGCATTGATCCGTCCGCTTTTTCAGGAAAGAAAGCTAAACTTGCACAAACTTCAGGAGATGCATGCCTGTTTTACGCTTTTGCTGATGTGGAGTGCCCTCGTATCTTTTCCCAATCCTGACTATTCAGTTCCTCCAGCCGGCATCTACGATACCATTCCCTTGCCATCGCATACAGCCACCCCCGGTGACACCATTCATTCGCTGCAGGAAGTAGTGATAAGTGCCTATGAAACACAAAAGCCCTGGATGCAGGAAGCTGCCCCGGTAGCCATCCTGAATGCAGCACAACTCACCCGGTATTCCCAAGCCAGTATTTTACCCGCCATGAACACGGTTGCCGGCATTCGCATGGAACAGCGTTCGCCATCAAGCTACCGGCTAAATATCCGCGGCAGTTCCATCCGGGCTCCTTTTGGAGTCAGGGAAGTGAACATTTATTACAATGACGTTCCCCTCACCAGTCCCGGCGGTGATACTTACCTGAACCAGCTCGACATGGCCGATTTTGGTCAGATACAGGTGATCAAAGGCCCCGCAGCCAGTGTATATGGCAGCGGCATCGGAGGAGTCATGCTGATTCAAAGTCCTTTGGCAGCAAATGCTATTGGCAATCCAGCTGCAGAGCAGAAGGGACTGCAAAACCTACAGCTTCAATATGAAGCTGGCAGCTACCAAGCTCACCACGTGATCGCCCAGGGCAGTTGGGGATCAGCCACCCATTTGCAATATGCGCATTATCATTTTTCCCGCTCCGACGGATACCGGCATCACACCGCATCCTGGCAGCACAGTGCAAGCTATGAATCGCTCTGGAAGCCCAACACCCATCGCCAGGCCGATCTGTGGATCCATTACAACCACCTGTATTATCAGACACCGGGTGGACTTACGCTGAACGAGATGCTCTTAAATCCCCGCCTGGCACGCCCGGCCAGCGGTCCCTATCCATCAGCCGATAGTGCCCATGCAGCAATTGATCAGCAGAATTTTATAGCCGGCTTCAGCCTGTCAAACCAGCTGTCGCCCAGCCTGCAAAACCGATCTGCTGTGTACTTTGCCTATACCGATCTTTCCAATCCCACCTTCCGGAATGTGGAATACCGCAAGGAACCTCACATGGGCGTACGAACGGTGATGCAATATGTGCACAACCTATCCAACAGCAAGCTCACAGCCACCGCTGGTACGGAATGGCAGCAGGGTTTTTTCAGCATTGTGGATTACGGAAACAACAATGGCAAACCCGATACCTTGCAAACGCGTTATCGCGAGACCCTGCTCCGGGGCATCCTTTTCGCTCAAGCTGATGTGGACTTTCCACACGGATGGAGCGCAACAGCCGGCGTCAGCCTGCAACGGAATGCGCTGAGCTTTTACCGGTATGACCCAAGGCCGTACACAGTCTGGAACCTGGATTTTCAAAACAACTGGTCGCCCCGCCTGGCCATCCTCAAAACCTTATTTCACGAGCAGATGGCCGTGTATGTCAACATCAGCCGGGGATTTTCACCTCCTACCCTGTCTGAACTGCTGCCTTCCACCAATATCTTGAATACCACACTCAAACCTGAATCGGGTTACAATTATGAACTGGGCTGGAAGGGCTATGCCCTGCAACAACGCCTGCGCTGGGAATGGAATGCCTACCTGTTTGACCTGCAACAAAGCATCAGCCAGCAGCGCGATAGCAGCGGAGCCGATTATTTTGTGAATGCCGGCCGTACGCGCCAACCAGGCATGGAAATGCTGGTGAGCTACCAGCTACTTACCCATTCTTCCGGCATGCTGCCACAAACTTCCGTATTCTCCAGTCTCACTCTTACCGATTACACCTATCAGGGCTATGCTCCGCTGGGCCATGATTACAGCGGCAAACATATTCCGGGTGTGCCGCCATTCACCTGGGTAAGCGGGCTGCAGTGCCAATGGCTTGGCGGATTCAGCGCCTCCATCCTCTGGAACCACACCCAGGCCATACCCCTCAACGATGCCAACACCGCCTACAGCCGCACCTATAACCTGGTTGACATGTCGGTGCATTACACCCGTCAAGTGTTTCATCAACAGCATATTGAGCTCTATGCCGGGGTAAACAACCTGCTCAACCAGCTCTACAGCCTGGGCGATGACGTGAACGCTGCCGGCGGCCGCTATTACAACCCTGCCCCTGCCAGAAACTACTACGCAGGAATACACTGGGCATGGAAGTAGAAAAAGCACAAAGAAACATATGGATACCAAGCTTTCTTTATCCCTCTTCTTCTCCAAATTTCTCTTAGGTTTGCAGCCAAATGCAGGAGAAAATACTCATTGTTGATTTCGGCAGCCAATACACCCAGTTGATTGCCCGCACGGTGCGCGAATGCCAGGTATATGCGGAAATTGTGCCCTGCAACCGCTCTTTTGACATCGATTCTTCCGTCAAAGGCATCATCCTTTCCGGAAGTCCGTTTTCGGTAAATGATCCGGGCAGCCCACACCCTCCGGTTCAAGCCTGGGCAAGGCAGCGCCCCGTTTTAGGCATCTGCTATGGGGCGCAACTAATAGCTCAGCTATGGGGCGGAACCGTGGCGCGCAGCCAGCACCGAGAATATGGCCGGGCCATGTTGCAGGTAACGGCTCAGGACCCGCTCTGGCAGGGCATGAGTCCTGCTTCACAGGTGTGGATGAGCCATGCTGATACCATCGTGCAGCTACCCGAAGGATTTGAGTCAATCGCCACCACCGAACAGATACCCGTAGCCGCTTTTCGCGCTCAGCAAGGCCCTCACCCATTGTATGGGCTGCAATTCCACCCAGAAGTGATCCACTCGGTGGAAGGGAAAACGGTGATCTGGAATTTTTTGTTTCAGATATGCGGCTGCCAGGGGCTGTGGACACCCGAGTCGTTTATTGAGGAAACCGTCCAGCGCATTCAACATCAGGTGGGCGAAGACGAGGTGATCATGGCCTTGAGTGGCGGGGTTGATTCCACCGTGGCTGCTGTGCTCATCCACCGAGCCATCGGCCACAGGCTGCACGGCATCTTTGTGAACCACGGCCTGCTCCGCCTCCACGAGTTTGAACAGGTGATGGAGGCTTATCGGGCTATGGGGCTGGATGTGAAAGGTGTGGATGCCAGCGAAATATTTTATCGCCAGCTGAAAGGCATCACCGACCCCGAGGAAAAACGCAAACGGATCGGCAAAACCTTTATTGATGTATTTCAGCACGAAGCCAAGGCTTTCCCACAGGCCCATTTCCTGGGGCAGGGCACCATCTATCCGGATGTGATCGAGTCGGTCTCGGTAAATGGCCCATCGGTAACCATCAAATCGCATCACAATGTGGGAGGATTGCCCGAAAAAATGCACCTGCAGCTGGTAGAGCCGCTGCGCATGCTGTTTAAAGACGAAGTACGCCGCGTGGGTGAAACCTTGGGCGTACATCCCGATATTTTACACCGGCATCCCTTCCCGGGTCCCGGCCTGGCAATCCGGATTTTGGGAGAAGTAACACCGGAAAAAGTAGCCCTGCTTCAGCAAGCGGATGCTATTTTTATTGAACAGCTTCGGGAAAAAGGACTTTACGATGAGGTCTGGCAGGCAGGCGCTATCCTGCTGCCTGTGCAAAGCGTGGGCGTGATGGGCGACGAACGGACATATGAGTATGTGGTTGCCCTGCGGGCAGTAACCTCCCGGGATGGCATGACAGCCGATTGGGCCCGGCTGCCCGACAGCTTCCTTGCCGAAGTGTCGAATGCTATCATTAACCGGGTAAAAGGCATTAACCGGGTGGTATATGACATCAGCTCCAAACCCCCGGCCACCATTGAATGGGAATAACATGCGAAGGACATCACCACATATCCGGATCACCCGCCTGATGCTATGGATGTGGCTGGGGCTTTGCTCCGGATGTTTTTTGTTTAAGTCTTCAACCCGCACTTCCCAGGTGCCGCAGGCACCGCCTGCTCCAGCACCTCCACCCAGACCTGCAGTTCAGGCTGTGGATACGGCAGAAAAAAACATACCTGCTGCTGCTCCTTTTCATGTAGCAGCTTTCGCCAAACTCATTCGCAAGCCCGTTTACCATATTGCCTTGTTTTGTCCACTTTATCTGGATTCAATGCAAAATGAATCCAGCACCAATGCCTGGCTTACCCGTTTTCCGGACTATTTTGTTCCCGGATTGGAGTTTTATGAAGGTGTGAAGGTGGCTATGGATAGCCTGCGCAGTATGGGTGCGCGCCTGGTAATAAAGGTATATGATACGCATTCGGCCTCGTTACCCATAACAAAAGCTGTTGAAGACAGTTTTCTGCAAAAGGCTGATCTCATCCTGGGCATGCTGAGCTACCAGGAACTGCAGACCCTGGGCGCTTTCAGTCGGCAACATCAAGTCAATCTGGTCTCGGCAACCTTGCCCAATGATGCAGGCATTACCGGAAATCCCTTTCTAATCATCGTAAACAGTACGCTTGCTGCACACGCCCATGCCATCCTGCAGTATGTGCTGACCAATTTCAATAATGTACACCTGACATTGTGGAGCCAGCCGAGTAGCGACGATAATACCATTGCTCAGTTGTTCCTGGATGTACACCGCCAGCATCCGCAATACACGGTAATGCCAATGCAGCAGGTTGTGTACGACACCAGCTGGTCAATCTCCCGGATTGCCAGTCAGCTCGATGTCAACCAGAACAATGTATGCATTTTCACCACGCTTGACCCTGCAGTTGCACTGAATATGGCATACAAAATGGCATCCCTCACCGACCGCTATCAGATCAACATGATAGGCATGCCCACCTGGGATCAAATTCACACGTGGTTTACCGATTCTTCCCTGTATGGGCTACCAGTGTTCTACTCTTCTCCTTTCGTCACTTCACCCCAATCACCAGCTGCACGCTATCTGCAGCAAAAGTTCATGCAGCTCTATCAGACCCGCGACCCTTCGCCCTACGCATGGAAAGGGTTTGATATCGGTTACCGTTTTGTGTGGTTGATGCTTCAATACGGCATTTATTTCAACGCCCGCATCAACGATCCAAGAGCCAATATGCTGATTCCTTATCAGTTTGAACCGGTTTATAAAAAGGTTACGGATAGCATACCTGATTATTTTGAAAACAGAAAGATTTTCTTCATGAAAATCTATGGCGGAAGGACCTATCCAGCCGGAAGCATCAATGCTGCTGACTAAGCATATGGAACCTTTACTGGCACTCACAGCACAAGGATTATATTGTCCCATAGGTGATTTTTTCATTGATCCCTGGGGTAAAGTGGATAAAGCCATCATCACACATGCCCACAGTGATCATGCGCGGGCTGGCCACAGGTCATATTTGTGCCATACCGATACAGCTCCCCTGCTGAAGCAGAGGCTTGGAGAGCATATTCAGGTGGAAACCCTTCAGTATGGTGAAACTGTTTCCATAGGGGGCGTGCAGATCAGCTTGCATCCGGCCGGACATGTAATTGGCTCAGCTCAGGTGAGATTAAGTTTCAGGGGGCAGGTGTGGGTGGTTTCCGGCGATTACAAGGTGGTGGATGATGGGTTAACGCCTGCCTTCGAACCCGTTCGCTGTCATGTGTTTGTGACGGAATCTACGTTTGGATTGCCTGTTTATCGCTGGGCACCCCAGGCAATATTGCAGCAACGCATGCTTACATGGATACAGGAAGTGCACCAGCAAGAGCAAATTCCGATACTGATTGGCTATAGCCTGGGCAAAGCCCAGCGGCTTTTGTACCTGCTGAAAGAAACAGGTTTACATTGCTGGCTGCACCCTTCCATTTACGCCATACATGAAACCTTGATCACCCATCGTCCTGAATTATCTCAAAAATTCCCGCCGGTACATCTTTTTCAGCCACCCGGCCGCCGACAGGAATTGCAGCATGGGGTGCTACTGATTCCGCCGGCTGCGCGGGAGTCTCAATGGTTGCATCGCCTGGAACCCTGCAGCATTGCTTATTGTAGCGGGTGGATGCAAATCCGCGGCCATGCCCGCCAACGAGGTGCCGATGCAGCTTTTGCTCTGTCTGATCATGCCGACTGGCCCGGCCTGCTGGCTGCCATAGAAGCCACCGGAGCCGAAGAGGTGTGGGTTACCCATGGCTATGCCCATACGCTGGCACGTTACCTGCGTGAAACAAAACAGATATCCGCCCGGGATCTTTTATCCCCCTTTGCAGAGGAAATGGAAGAATAAAAAAATCCCGCTGTTGAACAGCGGGATTTTTTGTGTTGCCCGACCAGGATTCGAACCCGGACAAACAGAGCCAGAATCTGTCGTACTACCATTATACGATCGGGCAATCTTCAAACCAGGCTGCAATTTACAATATTTCTGATTTCAGCAATCATCTCACAATCCGCACAGAAAGCGGATATCGGTAAGCAATACCCTGTCCGGCACGGATGGCTGCCATCACACAAAAAATGAAGTTAAACAAGTTGGCCAATTTCCACAAGATGCCCCAGATGCCTACATCAGCCACTCTCCACCAGTACCACCTGCCCGGTAAAAAACCATCTCTCCAGGTGAAATCTATCAAATGCCGCATTATCAATGCACCACCCAGGATTCCCAAAACCAGAAAGATCAGGCTCACCAAAATCTGAAAATTCACCGCTTCCTTGCCCTGGTCATCGATAAATGAATCATCCTTCCGAAGGAGCAACCACAATACCAGTACACCGATGAGATTGGCAAAGCTGAACGGAATCACCCAGCCAATAAGGCCGCCCAGATGCACAATGGCTGCGCGTGTGTGGATTTGTCTGGCATCCATAAGAAAATTTTCTGGAAAGATAAGGGCTAAGTGCGCTGCAAACAAGCCGCAATGGATAAAAGGATAAAACAGGCTGACAGAAGGTAAAAATAAAAAAGCAGCTGCAGGCCTGTAAGCCGGATTCTGTATCCGCCGGTGGCGGATCGCTATCATTTATCTGGTCCCGGCATCGCTGCCGGGATCTATCTGCCTACCCGCCCTGCCGCCCGGATGGCTCCGCATAAGCCGGAACGTACCGGGCCATGAACGAGCAGCCCATGACTGTTCCTGAGGAACAGATAGCAGGGCCTATTTGGCATTTCAGCGCGCAAGGTTTGCCCGAGCCAGCCTTTGCAGGCTGACCCCGGGAGCTCTTACCTCCCGTTTTCACCCTTGCTCCGCCAGCCGCATTGAGACTGGAGGGGCGGTTATTTTCTGTGGCACTCTCTGTTCTTCCGGTGTTTCCGGAAGACCCACCCGTTAGGTGGTGCGCTGCTCTGTGCTGTCCGGACTTTCCTTGGCTCCGGCAAGGCCGGAACCACGATAGCGCGGCCTGCAACTGCCAAAAACTTGCAAAAAACAATAAAAGCTAACGCAAATAAGTTAAATAAATCTGCGTTACGCCAGGGTTGACATCATTGGTGAAATAGCTGACTTCAGGCGTTTGGCGAAGAATCTCATGAATACGATCCCGCAACACCCCTTTCCCAATGCCATGAATCACCTTTAAATGAGGCTGCCTGCTGGCAATGGCCCGTTCAAAATGCCGGCTAAAAATCTGCACCTGAAGCTCCAGCAATTCCCCCGCACTCATGCCTGCCGTATTCACCCCCAGTTTATCGGCATGCAAATCTACCTCATAAGCTGGCTGTGACCTTACACCTGTCCAATTTTCTGACACCAGCCGGCGGGGAGAGAATACCGGCATCTGCTCCGCCTGAACTGCATTTGGATAGGATTGAAAAATGAGTTTTGAAAAACTGGCCTGCTGCTGCCGATGCATTTGCTCTACAAGCAAAAACAACTCGCGTGCCCTGATGCTGATTCGCTTTTCATAGCTTTCCTGCTTCGTTGCATCCGGCTGAGACAGGCGAACCTGAAAATAAAATACCGGTTTATCATTGAAATCCTCAAAGAGCACATCATGCAGGTATAGATGGGAAAATGGTCTTATTTCCTGGCTAAACGCAAATTCAGTTATCCCCTGCTTCATCAGCCGGTAAATCATCTGATATCCAAGCGATGTTTCATTGGCCAGAAAAATTTTAATCCGTTCAATTTCATCTTCCGAGGATGTCCGGTATACCGGGAAAAACTGCAACCACAACCCAGTCTCCACCCGGGTTACCTGTTGAGGTTTTTCTGCAGGCAATACATCACCCGGAATAGGTTTTCTGATGCTTTTCGGCTGGCTGGTAAAATCCCTGAAATAGGGAAACTCCACCTGGTCGGCATAAACGGGAAAACGAATCCCTTCCACATCTACCTCCAGCATATCCTCGCTGAGGATATTCACCACAGTAGCCCGTTCGCCGGAATGAACCAACCAAACCTGATCACCAGGTTCAAATAGCATTTTTTTAATAATTTAAACCAACTTTAGACCTGATTAACCCAATCATCAGCAAAACAAATTTCGGGCAAACTATTTGCATATGAAATAGATGAAAGCTTGCTTCAAAATACATAAGGCAAGCCAGACAATTCAAAAAACATGGGTTATGAAACGGATAGTTAAAGGGTTGATGGTACTGCTCCTGATGGGGGGACTTTCAACCGGTCCTGCAATAAACAGGGCTTCGGCCGCAACACCTCATATTTCAATACAGGTCTTCTTCGATGCCTTAAGCCCTTATGGTCGGTGGATTACCTATGGCAGCTATGGCTATGCCTGGATCCCCTCTGTGGAAGTGGGGTTTATTCCTTATGCCACTGCGGGTCATTGGGTGTTTACTTCGCTGGGGTGGACCTGGGTATCTGATTATCCCTGGGGCTGGGCACCTTTTCATTATGGACGTTGGGTGTATGATGATTATTATGGTTGGATTTGGATTCCGGGCACGGAATGGGCTCCCGCATGGGTAGTATGGGCACAGAGTGGTGATTATTATGGCTGGGCACCTCTACCACCCGGTGTGGATATCAGCGTACATATTTCCATTGGTGAGTATATCCCTTACTCACGATGGGTCTTTATTCCGGGTGCTTATCTCTGCTCACCTGCGCCCTACAGATATTATGTGTATCCGCGGAATCATGTAACCATTATCCAGCATATCACGATCATCAATCAGGTGTATATGCAAGACAGAGGCCCCCGGTATTTCTACGGGCCAAGACCCGATGTCGTGCAACGCTATGTAGGCCGGCCTTTGCGACCCATGCCGGTTGTGGATGCCAGCAGACCTGAAGAAACACGAGTGGAAGGAAATGCCGTGCGGATCTTCCGCCCAGCCGTACAACAGGTTCCCAATGCCTCACCAAGGGTATTTGTAAACAATACCACGCAGGAATCCCGCATGGCAGCCAACGATCATGTGCGGTTTATGTCGCCTTTCCAGAACAACCGAGCTGGTGCTTCCGGACAAACGCCTGATATACCCAGAACCTTTGGGCCAGCCGGCAATCCTTCTGTTTACCGCACGCAAGCTTCTGGCGAGGCTCATGTCAATGCTCCAGCGGCAGATGGGGTTCCAGCAAATCCTGACAACAACGCAAGCATGCGTGTGCGTAGGTTTACCCCTACGCCTGTTGATCGCACACCTGCACCTGCTGCCTCGGAAAGCCGCATATATCAGCCTCCGGTCAATCCAGAACAAGCTAACGGGCCCTCAGCTGGCCGCAATACGGCCCCGGCACGCGTGTTCAGATCATCCAACCCTGATGCGATGGGCCCTTCATCGGCTCAGCCACAAAATCGTTATCGGCCGGATGCATTCAGCCATCCGATCATGCATCAGGCACCTGCCCGTACCTTTGACAGATCACCCATAAATCCTCGGCAACAGAACGATCGCAGGTTTCAGAACGGAAATGAACGAAGGCATTTCTGACGGGAAAAATGTTTACCTCCGGATAATCCCCGATCCGCCATCCCGGGTCGGGGATTTTTTATGAAGTAAGTACCAATTTGTGTTCCGCAATGTATGCCCTGGCATAGCTCAGGCCGATCTGATAGATTTCATCAAACTTATGCGTGTCAAACAACCCAAACTGACTCAGGCCCGGTGGTTCAATAAACCACTGGCAATGCATCATATTCCGATGCACCACCCCCCGGATGGCAAAATGAAGTGTACGTTCCAGATTGCGGATAAAGCTGCGTTTTGCCGGGTCATATTCCGGCAGCGGATTGACGTGTACACCTACGATAGGTGCAAACCGATTCAGAAACGGCTCTACGGGAAGGTTGCTGCTCAATCCACCATCCACATAAGGTTTCCCATCAATATACACAGGCGGAAAGATAATCGGGATGGCGCTGGCGGCCAGCACCGCCGGAATGATCGGCCCTTTGTCAAATACCCGGAGCTGACCATTCGTAAAATCCGTTGCCGAAACAAATAACGGAATACGCAACTCTTCAAAATGGGTATGCCTCAGGTATCGATGCAGAAAAGCTTCCAGAAAATGGAGCGAAAGTCCCAGGCTGTGGCGGGTGAGCCTGAAGCGGGGTGTAAGCTTATAATTCCTGAAAATCTCAGCAGCTTCCTGCGGAGTATATCCATCGCAAATCAGCACGCCCGCAATAGCGCCGGCACTGGTTCCGGAAATTGCCCTGGGCAAAATGCCCTGTTCGGCAAAAGCCTGTAATACGCCAATATGTGCATAGCCTCTGGCTCCACCACCCGACAACACAAAAGCATATTCACGTACGACAGACGCCACTGGTATATGATCCGTCGAAATATCCATGGTATCAGTTCTTACCCGAAAATAATGCATTCACCAACAACGCACATCCCATCACCAGCAAACAACCTACCACATTAAGCCATAAAAACGAAACAGTATGTATCTGGTATAGCCCCAGCACCACCAGTTCAGCCAAAATAGCCGACCAGAACACTGCCGTACCTTTTACCTGCTTCAGATAAAAAGCACATAGAAAAATACCCAGGATGGTGCCATAAAACAATGAACCCAGCACATTTACCGCTTCAATCAGGCTTCCCAGCCTGTTGGCAAACTGGGCAACCAGAATGCAGAAAACACCCCAACCCAGGGTAAACCATTTTGACATGCGCACATAATGCTGCTCACTGCCCCGTGTGTAAACTGCCCGTTTGTACACATCCACCAGGGTAGCCGAAGCCAAGGCATTGAGTGCCGCTGCAATAGAACCCCAGGCAGCCAGAAAAATAACCGCAATCAACAAACCCACAACACCGGCGGGCAACTCATCGAGAATGAAGTACAGGAAAATGTAGTTGGTATCGTTATGATCGGCATGAGGCACAGCCTGGTGAATAAGATCCATAGCCTGTTGCCTGACATGTTCTGCTTGTTGATGCAGCTGAATAAATGTGTGCGCATCCGTCTCTTTTCGATGGTAATGCCATTGTTGAATCAACTCCCAGGCAGCCGTTTTCTTTTGAACGAAAATGGTGTCGTACTGCCTTTGCAAAGCAGCAAATTCGGGTTGATACACCGAAGTATTAATTTCCCGAACGACAGTAGGATTGAAGAATAGCGGAGGTTCATAAAACTGATAAAACGCCAGCACCAATGTACCAATCAGCAAGATCCCGAATTGCATGGGAACTTTTACCATGCCATTCATCAACAAACCCAACCTGCTTTCCTTTACAGAACGCGCCGTGAGATAACGGCCTACCTGGCTCTGATCCGTTCCAAAATAAGAGAGTGCCAGGAAGAAACCACCTATGATTCCGCTTAGCAGGTTGTATTTATCCTGCCAGAAATCGGCATCCCGCCAATCCGTACGGGGCACGACGGCATTGAGTTTGCCTAATTTCCCGGCCAGATGCAAGGCATCACTGAAGCGAACATGATCGGGCAACCGCTTTACCAGCAACCAGGCAGCCATCAACATACCGGCAAAAATGATTACCAGCTGCAGCTTTTGGGTGTGTGCTACCGATCTGGCTCCTCCACTCACTGTGTAAATAATCAGCAGCCCTCCAATGAAAATATTGGTCCAATAAATATTCCATCCGAGCAAGGAAGATAGAATAATGGCCGGCGCATAAATGCTGATGCCCGTAGATAACCCACGCTGCAATAAAAAAAGAAATGACGTAAGGGCCCGGGTTTTCAGATCAAATCGTTTTTCCAGAAATTCATAGGCGGTGAAAACCTGCAGACGCCGGAAAGCAGGAACAAAACTGATGCAAAGCACCACCATGGCAAGTGGCAGGCCAAAATAATATTGCACAAAGCGCATCCCGTCAGTATAAGCTTGTCCGGGTGCCGATAAAAAAGTAATGGCACTGGCCTGCGTGCCCATCACGGAAAGCAGGATCAGATACCAGGGCATGGACTGATGATCCAGAAAATAGCCGCTGAGATTATCGCGCCTGCGGCTTTTCCAGACTCCATAGCCAATGATCAGCACCAGCGTAACCGTTAATACCAACCAGTCTAATGCCTGCAAAATCTATATGCTTTTAATTTCAGTCTTCGTTGTGTTGTTATGCAAATCAGAGCTAAGATTGGATCAGGAAAATGCAAGCGTAAACCACCAGAACAGACCTATCAGCAACAACAGCCACAGCACCACCAGCAGATACCACATCCACCAAGAGGATAACAGGGGTGGTTTTTCTTCAGGTGCCAGTTGCTTACGGGAAGTCATAGATGAAAGGTTTTATTGTTTTTTCACCAGACTGATGCTCAGCAAGCCAATAAGCAAACCTATAATCAATCCTATCCGCACATTTTCAAACAACAAACCCAGCAGCCCGCCCAGCAGCAAGCTGAACCAGATGCTCACCTGCAAGCGCTTTTTATCGCGAGTCGTGTTTTCCATGAGATGCAGTTGAAGAACCCAAATCTCGCTTACGTCCAGCCAGCATATTTACAAACAACCGGAATGCACCCGGAACGCCTGCCGGAAGCTCCCGGAAAAAATCCAGACAGGTGTAAACATATTTCCCTTTGCCATAGTCTGCCACAAGAGTAGATCCATCCAACGGCTTATCGCCTGTATCATGCATGCTGAATGGCTTCCGGTAACGGGCATCAGCCTGAGATACGAAATACAATCCGCGCTCCTGGATCCATCCATCAAAATCGGCTTCGGTGATTTCATTGGGATCGTGCAGCAACGGATCTTCAGGCAGCAGAAACTTTACCGGTGCATCTTCTTCTGTTACCCGATCACGTGAAAGGGTAAAAGGATAGGGACCCAGTTGCGGGGTAACCAGATTGAAATTGTTGTTGTACTGCACCACCAGTGTGCCTCCGTTGTACACATATTGAAGCAAGATGGGCTGGGCATAAGCCAGCCAAGGTACGGTATTGTAGGCTCTCACACCCGTCACAATGGCATCATACTGAGCCAGATTCCCATGCATGACATCCTGCTCCTGCAAGAGGGTTACCTGAAATCCGCACTGACGAAGGGCTTCGGGCACCTGGTCGCCAGCCCCCATGATGTACCCGATACGCGAACCACGGATCTGCAGAGGCAACAGCACGGCACGGGCTTCGGCAGGAGGAAACCAGGTGATATCCGGAATATGGGGATAACTGATCAGCCGATAGCCCTTGTCATACGTTTTTCCCTGCTGATAGGCAACAGCCTGTATTATTCCGGTGCGCGACTGAGATGGAATAGAAGAGGCATAAACCTTAAAATCAAGCCAGGTTTCATCACCCCGGTGCATAAGCCGATAGGTTTGTTGCTCGGGCTCTGCTTGGAATCCTTTAGGTAATTTGAGCTGTACATATCCCACACAGGAATCCTGAAAGGCCTTTACCAATACCCGTACCTGCACAGGAGCTGTTTGGGTAAACACGTATACTTTGTTTTCCGGATTCACCGTCACAGCCGGAGCCACTACAAAAGGTTCATAGAGCTCACCCTTCACAGGATCTGTGTGTTTGAATACCACCGGTAGCGTATAACGGAAAGGCTCGCCAGCAATATCCAGCATACAAGTGATGGAAAAAGCAGGTGGGTTTTCAGGCAGGCCAATCATCTGCTGGTTCTGCACCTTATAATAGCCCACCGGATGGGGCTGTTGCAGCCAGTAGGGTTGCGAGATGGGCATCGTATGCGGTACAACCACTTCCCGGGAGAATGACTGATCTTCATCCCTTGCCAAAGGCTGACGCATAGACAAAGTATCTCCGGGGTAGGCAATGCCGGTTAACGTGACAGGCAAATGGGAACGGTTGATGATTTCGGCACGTAGTTGAAAATGCTGGCCTGGAGCTACCGCCGGCTGGTCAGTAGTGGCCTCGATGTACAATCCGCTACATTGCTGAATGAGTGCATCTATTTCCTGAAGCTTTTGATTTTTCCAGCGGTTTTCGGGCATCTGCTCAATAGCCCGGTATAAACTGATCAGCCCAGGTACGGAAAGTTCGGGAGAATCAACCTGGAAATGTTGCTGGATGCTGTCGATCATCTGCTGGATGTGTTCACCTCCTGGCAGGGCTGTCCAACTGGTCGCGATTCCATCCATAAGATCATGTACCGGAGGATCGCCGGCAATGGTTACGAAATATTCTTCATGGCTACCTCTGTTGCGTGGCACCCCAAAGCCCTGGCTTTTATGCATCGATCGGCTGTCGGCAGCAATTTCGCCATAACTTTCTCCCAACAAGGTATTGAATCCCCCATCGTCAATGTGAAATTGATTTGCATTCGTGGTGTTTACGTTGCCAAAGCGATAGGTATTCCACAGCAATCGCCTGGCTTGCCAGGGCTTTACATAACGCAGTTGTTCGGGAAATTGATGGGGATCAGCAGCTGCCAGAAAAGCTTCATGGGCCAAAACGGCCGAAGCCCAATGCTGCCCATGTCCCGCACGGCTGTCTTCCGGAAAACGGCAGATGATAACATCCGGTTGAAATTTCCGGATAATCCATACTATGTCACCCAGAATCCGCTCATGCCCCCAAAAACGAAGGGATTCATCAGCCGATTTGGAAAAGCCAAAATCATTGGCCCGGGTAAAAAACTGCCGAGCGCCGTCTATACGCCGGGCAGCCAGCAATTCCTGCGTGCGGATCAAACCCATTTCTTCGCCCTGCTCATCACCAATCAGGTTTTGCCCACCATCTCCCCGCGTACACGACAAATAGGCTGTTTCATATAATTTTCCATTCGCCAGATAAGCTAACAGCTGCGTGTTTTCATCGTCGGGATGAGCAGCTATATAGAGCACTTTACCAAGTACTCCCAGTTTCAACAGATGCAAGCGGATCTGGGCTGCATTCCATTCAGCCGGCCGCTGAGCCTGTACATCACGAGGCAAACAAGCCAACCACATCAACCCTATCAGCAAAACATGGCAATGCCGAAATGAGCGGATATCAGAAAGGATCATATTTCAAAAATACAGGACAGAAACCGAATTGCCCAAAACAATGGATGGAATAACCTTAATTTTAGGAAAATCTGCTACGCCAGCTTTGTGCAAGGGTTTCAAATGCCTGCAACGCGTCTGGATTGCGCAGCACACCGGGCTGCACTACCTTTTCGAGTGGCATGCCCAGGAATAATTTTTTCACCGGCATTTCCAGCTTCTTTCCGCTGATGGTATACGGAATATCATCTACCGCTATAATCTCATCTGGTACATGACGGGGAGAGCAGCTGTTGCGCAACGCCTCCTGGATTTTTTGTTTCAGCCCTATGCTTAATTCTATTTCCGGTAACAACACCACGAACAAAGGCATGTAACTTTTCCCATTGGGCAATTCAATATTTACAATCAGGCTATCCTTGATTTCTGGCAAGCGGTCCAGTACCCGATAAATTTCGGCTGTTCCTATGCGTACGCCCTGCCGGTTTAATGTAGCATCTGATCGCCCGTAAATGATTACTCCGTCGTGCTCGGTAATCCGGATCCAGTCGCCATGTCGCCAAACGCCCGGGTACATCTCAAAATAGCTTTCCCTGTAACGGGTGAAATCCGGATCATTCCAGAAATACACGGGCATACAGGGCATAGGCGCCGTTACCACCATTTCACCGATTTCATGATCCAATGCCTTTCCGTTTTCATCATAGGCATACATGCTACATCCCAGGCACCGGCATTGGATTTCCCCGGATCTTACCGGCCGCCACAAACAACCTCCCACCCAGGCTGTACAGATATCGGTGCCACCGCTCATGGAGCAGAGCCACACATCTGATTTGATAGACTGGTATACATATTCAAAACCTTCTGCAGGCAGAGGCGAACCCGTAGAGCCAATGCTGCGAAGACTTGCCAGATCCAAATCATCGGCCCGATATCCGTTTTTTTTGCAACTCATCAGAAACGGTGCACTGGTGCCAAAATGATGAATGGGCAACTGGGCTGCCAGTCGCCACAGCACACCCATATCCGGATAAGCGGGATGCCCGTCATATAATACAGCTGTTGCCCCCATCAGGAGAGAGGCCTGCAGAAAATTCCACATCATCCATCCAGTAGTCGTGTACCAGAAAAAATTCTCACCTGCATGCACATCATTGTGAAAGGCCAGGTATTTCAGATGTTCCAGCAACATTCCGCCATGCGAATGGGTGATGGCTTTAGGTATGCCCGTTGTACCGGAAGAGTATAAAATCCACAGCGGATGGGAAAAATCCACTTCCACCACCTGTACATCGGCGCTTATCGGCGCCCGACGGCTTCCCCCGGCAACCGCATCTTCCCAGCTGACCTGCTTGGGGTGAATATCCTGCCAAGTAGCTTCGTCGTGTATCCGGGGAACCAGTATCACACATGCCAGCGAGGGCAGGGCTTCGCAGATGGATTTCAGCTGTTGCTGCCGGTCATATCGCTTGCCCTGATACACATATCCATCGGCAGCAATCAAGATTTTAGGCTGAATCTGCCGGAAACGATCCAACACGCCCTGTACACCGAAATCCGGCGAACAACTGCTCCACACCGCTCCCAAAGCAACTGTTGCCAGCCAGCCTATGGTTGCTTCCGGCGCGTTAGGCAAATAAGCAGCTACCCGATCACCTTTTTGCAAACCCACCTGCTGAAAAAAATATTGCAAGCCGGCCACATGCTGCAGCAAGGTTTGCCAGGATACGGGCCGCAAAGGCTTGTCTTCCGCAGCAAACCATAACGCCGGTCGTTGATCGGTTGCGTGTTTGAATACATGAGCCGCATAATTCAACCGCGCACCTGCAAACCAACGGGTGTAGGGCATGGGGTCGCCGCTCATGACCTTTACATGTTCATCGAGCCGGGGAAGCTTAAAATATTCCCAGACTGACTGCCAGAATGCGGGAATATCGCGTACCGACCATTGCCACAATGTAGTGTAATCGTGAAAAGATAATCGTTTTTCACGCGACAGCCATTGCACATAATGCGCCAGATGACTCGCCTGCCAGATTGCATCCGCAGGCTGCCAGAGAATTTCCCCTTCTGCCATTGTGCTGAACGTTTATGCAGTAAGTTAATATTTATTTGCGTTATGGCAGCCTTCAGGTACCATCAGGGAGGTATTTACCCAATAAGGCTTTCCAGCGTTTTGCCGCATCTTCGATATCAAAATTTTCTTTTGCTATTTGCCTGGAACAAGCTCCCATGGCTTTTCTCAATTGTGGATCAGAAGCAAGCAGGTTAATTTTATCATGCAAAGCAGCCATATCCCCAAAGGGAATCAGAAAGCCGTTTTTCCCTTCCCGCACACATTCCCGGCATCCCGGAACATCAAAAGTAACGATGGGGCGGCCGGCAGCACAGGCTTCCATCAGCACACGGGGAACGCCTTCCCGGTAAGAAAGCAATATTACGACATCGGCTTTGGCGTAACAGGGAGCCATATCCTGCACATAACCCAACCATTCCAGATATCCGGGAATCAATAATTCATGAAGTTTTTGAGGATCAATATAAGCCGGATTGTAAGGATCTATTTTACCAGCAAGCAAAAATTTAATTCTGCCCTGCCATTCCTGCCGATAATTTTTCACCAACAGATGCAATTCAAACAATCCCTTTGTACTGATGATGCGTGCGGGAAACAAAACAACCATCGGATGCTGATTCGGTAATTCCGTAAACTTAAATTCCTGCAAGGGCACACCCAGGCCGTGCATCACCAGATAATGATCATACGATGATTGGATGATGTGATGTATCAGTTGTTGATCATCTTTTGTTTCAAACAAATACCAATTGTTTTTTCTTTTGCCTGCGAACCGAAGTAACCATTGTATAGCCCTCCGCATCCAATGATTCTCAGGTAACAAAAACACATGGCCCAGTCCGCTGAAATAATTCAATACTCGCAAAGAAGGTACAAAAAATGCAGCCAGTGAACCGAATACAATAATCTTCAATGAAATGAGCAAAACCACATCGGGTTTATACACTACATATAAACGAATTAATTGCAGAAAAAACAAAGCATTATGCCACGCATCTCCTTTTCCGCGACGCACAGCAGCCGAAATAAAGGTAAATCCTGCCTGCTCAATGGTTGTACGATAACCATTGTCACGACTCACCACATACACACAAGAAGATTGCCCATGAAATACACGCGAAAACAATGGAAGAAAATGAGAACAAAAAAATTGATCATCATTGATAATGATCATGATCTTCCGGCTGGCCGCTATCATAATCAGGGTTGATTAAACAAACATGGATGAAAAAGAAGAAAATCTAAAATGGCAGATCCTCATTCTCTGTTTGTATCTGATCATCAGCAGAAGAAAGTTTTTTATCCTCATCGATACTTTTCAAAACTTCTTCTATATCCTGTTCAGTTTCTGCTAATTTTTGTCTGCATATCCTGATCAGGAAAGCAGCACGCTTCACCTTTGCAGAGAGTTCGTCAATAGTGATTTCTCCGCGCTCTATCAAACCTACAATCTGCTGAAGTTCTTCAAATGCCTGTGTATAGGTGATTTCTTCTGACATAATATGGATGATTAATGATCATGAAATTCATTATCCCGGATCCGTTCGATATGGCTATCTACCTCCCCATCAGCAAAGCGCGTGGTAATCCGATCATCGGGCCGAAGCTGGGTAACACTGCTTACCATTTTACCGTTATGCAATGTAATGGTAAATCCTCTTTTCATGGTATGAATTGGATCATACCAATGAATTTGTTTTTCCCGGATATTCATTTGCTGATGAAATTGTGAAATAAGCTGCCTGATATTTTTTTCAAATGCAGTAACCCATTGCAGGATAACATGTCGGTTTTGCTGCAACAAATGCCTGCTTTCTTTTCCTATCATGCGAGCCAGCATACGGATTTCCGTTTGATGTTCCTGCAAAACACGAATACAACCTTTATTCAAAGATTTTTGTTCATATACGATTTGTTGACGATGCTGCATGAGATCATGGGAGACATGCACTTCCAGCTGCCGGCCTGTAAGCAACAATTGCTCTTTATGAGCATGCATTTGCATGCGTGTAGAACGAATAAGGCTATCTTCGGCTTTGTGCAAAGTGTCGGCAAATGCATCAAAACGTTCTATCAGAAACTCAGCAAGTTTGGTAGGCGTGATGCAATTCACACAGGCCACCATTTCCGTGACCGTCTGATTGGTAGCATGACCAATACCTGTCAATACAGGCAAAGGAAATGTGGCTACTTCTTTTGCAAGCAAATAATCATTAAAAGCCGCAAGACCCGTTTCTCCGCCACCGCCGCGAATGATAGCCACTACATCAAAAACATCTTTATATCGCCTGATATGATTGAGCTGGGCAATAATTGATGCAACGGCTTTGTCGCCCTGCAGCCATGCCGGAAACAATTTGCAGATGATCTTATATTGGTCGCTTCGTTGTTGAAGCACATTCATAAAATCCGCATATCCGCGACTGGTAAGAGCAGATATAACAGCTATGCGCTTGGGTAAAAGTGGAATCGGAAGCTGACGGTTGCAATCAAAATATCCTTCCTGTTTTAACCGCTGTATGGTTTGTTGCTTTTCTTTCTCCAGATCACCCAGGGTAAAACTGGGATCGATATCATGAATCATTAACGCTATGCCTCTTCGGGTATCAAATGTAATTTCTACTAAACACAACACTTTTAATCCATCGCGCAAGGGTTCTCCAGTAAGGCGCTGAAAGGCTGCATTGATTCTGCGATAATGACTGCTCCATAACAATCCCCGCATTTCCGCTACAATCTTATCCTCGCGTTTTTCGACAAGATCAGGATAACAATGCCCTGAGTGAGGATAATAGTTGAGTTTGTGGATTTCCGCTTTAATCCATATCCGCTCTGGAAATGCCTGTTGTATCGTGTTTTTAATCCAGAGCGAAAGTTCGTACAAACTCAAATATGGCTGTTTGGGTTGCAGAGACATATACCTCCGAAATTATCATATTTTCTGCATCTCATGTGAAAGTTCATCTGTTACTCTTTTTCTGATGCAAAAATTTCTGATATTGCTGGCGAATGTACATATCCACAGCATCCTGAGGCGCTTGAAGCAAGAAACTGGTATCAGGTTGCATGGTATGCAGAAATGCCTGCAGGGAATCGCCCCTCAGCCCGGTAATTTCCATGATGCGCTGAGGATTGTATTTGTCAGCAAGGAGCTGTAACTTCAGATTTTGATAGTACTTTTCGCGCTCAGCCCGCTCATAAGCCTCAAACATGCGCCTGAATTTACGCAGGTTGCGTTGCTTATGGGAAAAATAGGTAAAGGGACTCAATACAATGCCAAAGCCGGAAGGCGTGTAGGTTCCCGCCAATGGCTGACGGGCACGTGATAAATAGGCTCCGAATAGCTGCATGCGTTGGATCGAATCCATCTGATAGGGATTCAATCCGCCATGCACAACCACCGGCTGCAAACTATGCGTCATGGGTTTAAGATCAATCTCCACTGGATGATGAGCTATGTTTTGCGTCATCACCAGCGTATCGGTTTCATAGCCCAGAAAGGCAATCCAGATGGTATCTCCCGGGCGGGCAACTACAGCAAAGCTGCCATCCGGATTGGTAAGCGCATACACACCGGCCGTACGATTCTGCACCGTAGCCGGGTACAATGCAAGATGGGTTTGAGCATCTTTGACCGTGCCTGTAAAAGCTGATTGTGCATACAGCAACGAAACATGCCACATCATTTGCATACCCAATATCAGATACCATTTCCCTGCTATGCTGCTGCTCATACGGTTTTCATTTCGGGTAATCTACGTTTTTTCCCGTGATTTTATTCATGACAAAATGAGAAAACACACCCTATGATTACCCATCTCATCATGCCAGTGCAGAAAAATGTATTTTGCAAGTTCCCATTAAGGGTCAGAAACATGCTGCAGTGAGTTATCGTTTGTTCCGGAAATATGAACCAGGGCCTTTTTGGCTGCTATCTTTTCTGCTGCTGGCTGGATTGTTTCCCGCAAAACTCCACGCCCAGGATGTAGTATTTGGGAAAGTAATGGACAATACAACCCGCTTGCCACTGGCAGGGGCTACAGTGATAAACCGATCCACAGGAGAAGGCACACTCACAGATACCGCAGGGATGTATCGCATCCATGCACGGCTACATGATTGGATTGTATTTTCCTACATCGGTTATGCACCCGACAGCATCCAGATTCGCATCATCGGGAAAAACGGAGCCATTGTAAATGTATTTTTGCGCCCCACAGGCTATCTGCTCAATGAAATCCGGGTACAAAGCCGAAGAATAGACTACTACCGTGATTCCATGGAACGAAGGGAATTATATGGTTTTGCATTGGGACAGGAAAAAACCCATGGCCTGGGTGCCGTAGCTCATCCCATATCCGGTTTATTCGATGCTTTGAGTAAGCGCCAGAAGCAAATCTGGCATTTTCAGAAAATTGAACAGCAATTTGAACAACAACAATATATTGCCTCGCGCATCAAAGTGAGCCTGGTGGAGCAGCTGACAGGGCTGCATGGCGATACCCTGAAGCTGTTTCTGGAAAATTACTATCATCCCGATTATGAGTGGGTACGCTTTGCAAGCGATTACGATTTGTATGCCGATATTTTAAAGGCTGCTCGCCAATTTAAGGCTATCTTACCCACTTATGCACCGTTGCACGATAGCCTGTTTTTGCATGCCATTGACGATACATTGGTACATCCTAAAACCAAACCCTAATCAATATTCACTTCCGGAATGTATGCCCCAAAGTTTGCCCTGCTGCCACAACCGGTAGGCTTTTTTGAAGATTTTCTTATTGGCTTCCGTAAGCGATGCATCATCCAGCTCAGTTAAATTCGGGCGTCCTGCATTCACCCAGGCCGTATACCAAAAATCGGCCAGTTCCTGGATAGCCCTGCGCATCTGATCTTCCACCATCCCATGAAGTGCCTCGTGATATGCTTTTGCAAAAGCATAAGAAAATATGAGCTGTCCATATTTGTTTTTCATGATATTTCCATCTGCGTCTTTTCGGTATAATTCATTTTTGGGGAAACGGGCCAACAGTTGTTTTTCCACCAACAAAACCGTGTCTGACAGCTGATGGCTATGACGGATGATTTTCCAGACTTCTGCCTGAATATCGGGAATATAGCGTGCAGGAGCTACGTGAAAATTATATTGATTGCCAAACAATTCCGGTAATTGTGATTCCCAGAAGGCATGAATACCCCGTTGCCCCGTTAGCTGCCCGTCGTGATTGATAGTGGTGTGAAGCGGTACATGGGCATCGGCAATGTAATGACCCAGATCAGCTGCAATAAACAGGATTTCATCGGTACGGCGGTTACGAAAAGCCTGCTCCAGTTTTTGTTCCATTTGCTGAATATACCAGGGCAAAATACCGGCTTCATGCAGTTTTTTCTCACCATATTTCCGGACGGCTGCATCCCAAGTTTCGGGAAGGGAATCAAAAGGATGGTCACCAAATTTCTCAAGATCAATATAGTGCCGGTCAGGCTCAGATTGATCACCGATGACATATTTCCGCAAATCGGGCACTGCAGCTTCTTCTGTGAGATAGTCAATATGATTGAAGAAGAACACACGCATGCTGTCGGGCAAGGCAAACACGGCTGCCCGATTGATATGCTGATGCCCCCAGATGCCCCAGGAAAGTGAAAACAAACTCACGCATACCATCAGGGCAATAAAGCGAGATGTGATAACAGATTGACGCATAAATCAGGAATTATTCCGGCAGATCTGCCGCCAGCATGGCTTTCAGGTATTCGCTATTGGCTTTTGCAATGAAAGTGATAGGGATTTCTTTGGGGCATTCAGCTTCACAGGAGCCGATATTGCTGCAACTGCCAAACCCTTCCTTCTGCATCTGGGCAATCATGTTCAGGACACGCGTTTTGCGTTCAGGCTGTCCCTGCGGCAGCAAAGCCAGCTGAGCTATTTTGGCAGATACAAACAACATGGCCGAGCTGTTCTTGCAGGCTGCCACACAGGCTCCACAACCAATGCAAGCTGCAGCTGCAAAAGCCGCATCAGCCTTGTCTTTCTCGACCGGAATGGTATTGGCATCGGGCGCACTGCCCGTGTTAACCGAAATAAATCCTCCCGCCTGCATGATGCGATCAAACGCACTGCGGTCCACAACCAGGTCCTTGATAACCGGAAAGGCTGCTGCCCGCCAGGGTTCCACCACAATGGTATCACCATCCTTAAAATGGCGCATATGCAGCTGACAGGTGGTCGTTCCCTTCAGGGGACCGTGCGGACGGCCATTGATATACATGGAGCACATGCCACAAATCCCTTCCCGGCAATCATGGTCAAAAGCAACCGGGTCTTTCCCTTCGCGAATCAGCTTATCGTTGAGCACATCAAACATTTCGAGGAACGACATGTCTTCATTCACATTGTCGAGCTGATAGGTCTCGAAATGCCCAGGATCCTGCTGATTCTTCTGCCGCCATACTTTCAGTGTGATATGCATGATCGTCAAATTTTAGGTTTATTTATAACTGCGCTGGGTGGGATGTACGACTTCAAACTGCAAAGGTTCTTTGTGCAGGGTATAATTTTTACCGTCCTGATATTCCCATGCAGCCACATAAGCAAAATGCTCATCATCCCGCAAAGCCTCTCCGTCGGGCGTCTGGTATTCTTCCCGGAAATGGCCTCCACAACTTTCATTGCGATGCAGGGCATCAATGCAGATGAGCTCGGCCAGTTCCAGAAAATCAGCCACCCGTCCGGCTTTTTCCAGCTCCGGATTCAGGGAGTTAGCGTCGCCGGGCACCCGAACATTTTTCCAGAATTCCTCCCGCAGGGCCTGAATTTCACTGATGGCTTCCTGCAGTCCCCGTGCATTGCGGGCCATACCACATTTGTCCCACATAATTTTCCCCAGATGACGGTGATAATAATCCACCGTTTCTTTGCCTTGCACGCTCATGAGACGGTCTATCCGGTCTTTCACTTCCCGTTCCGCCTGTGCAAAGGCCGGATGATCCGTAGATATTTTGGGTGTGCGGATTTCATCGGCCAGATAATTGCCAATGGTGTAAGGGATAATGAAAAATCCATCGGCCAGGCCCTGCATCAGAGCTGATGCGCCTAAACGGTTGGCGCCATGATCGGAAAAATTGCACTCGCCTAAGGCATACAGACCCGGAATGGTGGTCATGAGCTCGTAATCTACCCAAAGCCCGCCCATGGTGTAATGGACAGCCGGATAGATGCGCATAGGCGTTTCGTATGGATTTTCGCCGGTGATGCGTTCGTACATCTCAAAGAGATTGCCGTATTTTTCCCGGATGATTTGCTTACCCAAGTTCAGAATCTGGTCTTCGGTCGGATGGGCAATGCCCAGGCGATGAGCCTCGGCCTGGCCATACCGATGCATAGCCGAGCGAAAGTCCAGGTACACAGCCATTTTGGAGGGGCCCACACCATAACCGGCATCACAACGTTCTTTGGCTGCCCGTGATGCCACATCGCGCGGCACCAGATTGCCAAATGCAGGATAACGTCGTTCCAGAAAATAATCTCTTTCTTCTTCCGGAATTTCGGTGGGCTTACGTGGATCATCTTTTTTCTTGGGCACCCACACCCGGCCATCATTGCGCAGAGATTCTGACATCAACGTGAGTTTGGACTGATAGTCTCCGCTTACCGGAATACAGGTGGGATGAATTTGCGTAAAACAGGGATTGGCGAAATAAGCGCCGCGTTTATGCGCTTTCCACGACGCTGTTACATTGCTGCCCATGGCATTGGTTGAAAGATAAAATACATTGCCATAACCGCCCGAGGCAAGTAACACAGCGTGGCCTGCATGCCGCTCAAGCTCGCCGGTAACCAGGTTGCGGGCAATGATACCACGTGCCTTGCCATCAATCAATACCAGATCCAGCATTTCATGCCGGGCAAACACTTCTACGTTGCCCAGGGCCACCTGGCGTTGCATGGCAGAGTAAGCACCCAGCAGCAACTGTTGCCCCGTTTGTCCGGCCGCATAAAATGTACGCTGTACCTGCACGCCACCAAATGAACGGTTGGCCAGCAATCCACCATATTCCCGTGCAAAAGGCACTCCCAGGGCCACACAATGGTCAATAATGTCAGCGCTTACCTCGGCCAGGCGATACACATTGGCTTCGCGGGAACGGTAGTCGCCACCCTTGATGGTATCATAAAACAAGCGAAATACGGAATCACCATCATTTTGATAATTCTTGGCCGCATTGATGCCTCCCTGGGCAGCTATACTATGTGCCCGCCGGGGGCTGTCCTGAAAGCAAAATACTTTCACATGATAGCCCAGCTCGGCCAGCGAAGCTGCAGCAGAAGCACCCGCCAGTCCCGTGCCCACAATCACAACTTCCAACCGCCGTTTGTTGGCCGGACTCACCAGTCTCACCGTGTCTTTATAATGTTTCCACTTATCTTCCAACGCTCCTTTGGGAATCTTGGCATCCAGTTCCATACTTTACGTTTTTATCAGGAAATCACTTTGAAATACAACAGAATCGGCATCAGGGCAAACAGCACCGGCACAATAATGGCAAATGCTACACCTATGCCCTTGACAATGGGAATATAGCGCCGGGAATTCATCCCGAATGTGCGAAAAGCACTCTGAAACCCGTGCATGAGATGATAAGACAACGATACCAGTCCGCCTAAATAAATCAGCACCACTCCTGGATGGCTGAACACGGCTTTCATCCTTTCAAATAAATTCAGCTCCTCACCATGCACCACATAATGGTATCGGTTGGGCGCCCAGAAATTGGCTAAATGAATGACCAGAAAAATGAAGATAAGCGTGCCCAGCAGGCCCATGGAACGCGAATACCAGTGGCTGTTGGCCTTTGCGCCCCACACCGCGTATTTCACGGGTCTCTTTTTGCTGTTGGACGACCAAATAATCCAGCCCTGCACAATGTGCAAAATCAATCCCACAAAAAGCCCCAATTCCAGAAAGTGAACCAGGATGTTGGTACCCATGAAATGGGCTACAGCATTGAACGTTTGGCCATGATCATTCAGAAAAATGCAGGCATTGATCGTCACATGCACTATGAGAAACAGGATCAGAAAAAGTCCCGTGAAGCCCATCACAATTTTTCTGCCTACCGGTGAAATGAATAATTGTCGCCACTTCATAGTCTGTAGGATATTAAGATATTATCCGAATGAGAAAGATTTGCTCCATAAAAGGCGTTCAAAATTACAGCACGATGGCTGAAAATGAAAAGAAATTTTATGCAACATAACAGCCAACAGGCCGGGAAGGTTTAACGGGAAAGCATTTTGATCATCTGATTGTCCACAAAATGAAACAGGTGTTGCGGCTGAAATGTTCGCCAGTTATTTTGTTCCAGCAAGTGGATATATTGGTATAAATGAATGCGATTGAATTCCTGAGCCACATATTCAGGCATGTTCAGTACAGCAATCCATCCGCCCTTTTCCTGGACATCCTCCCACCACTCCTGATAGTAGCAATCATCAGAAGCATGAAAATTGAAAATATTTTCGGTAATCAAGATGAACTTATAGATACCTCTGGCAATCATGTGATCAATCACCTTCCGCTTCAGCGTCATGATATCATTTTCAATGCAGTCATTCCACTCGCCCATCATTTCAATGATGGCATAGTTGTAATCATAATCAGCAAACAAGACCTTTAGATAAAGATTGGCGGCACCAAAGGAATCCCATTGAGGATGAATGTAGTAGTTATATACGGTTTGGGTAAAATGAAATTCATCATGTTGCCGGCCGTAAAATATGGAAAATTCATCCTCTTCAGCTGCATACAGATGCCTCCAGTTGTAAAATGGCTCAATGTCATACATGATCATTCCCCTCCTTTCTCCGGATAACCGTGCCGGTAGCATGTGCCGGCAGGGGTTTAATTGCAAGTTAATAAAATGCAGGTTACGAAATATGCATGCAAGCTGGTGGGCCTGCACGTTTAACGGGGAGAGGGCATTTGCTGAAGAATCGCTTCGATGGCTTTTTTCACACTACCCTGTGCAAGCAATACAGATTTTACTTGTTCATAATCCTGCCATCCGGTTTTTTCCATAACCATTCGCACACCACGATCAATGAGCTTTTCATTGCTCAGTTGCATGTTCACCATCTTGTTGTCTTCCACTCTTCCCAGTTGAATCATCACTGTGGTGGAAATCATATTCAGTACCAATTTCTGGGCGGTGCCGCTTTTCATGCGGGTACTCCCGGTGATAAATTCCGGCCCTACGACCACCACCACTGGATAGTCGGCCACTTCCGTGATGGGTGCACCGGGGTTGCAGGTAATGCATCCGGTTACAATGCCCGCCTCCTGGCAGTGTTTCAGTCCCCCTACCACATAGGGCGTAGTGCCGCTGGCAGCAATGCCCACCACCACATCTTTAGTGGATACCTGATGCGCCTGCAGATCGCGCCACCCCTGGTCTGGATCATCTTCGGCATATTCCACAGCCTTGCGAATGGCCTGATCACCACCAGCAATCAGCCCCACCACCAGGCCATGCGGCACCCCAAATGTAGGCGGACATTCCGAAGCATCTACAATTCCCAAACGCCCACTGGTGCCTGCCCCCAGGTAAAACAGCCTGCCTCCTGCCAGCATCTTGTCGGTAATCGCACTCACCAGTGCTTCTATGGCGGGAATGGCTTTTTCCACCGCATAAGGCACCTTCTTGTCTTCTTCGTTGATGCGGATGAGCAACTCCCGAATGCTAAGCTGTTCCAGATGACGATGGGGAGATGGTTGTTCAGTAATCTTGATAAATGCTGCCATAATTAATCATAAATCGATGCTTGCAACCTGTCCGATTCACCGGCGGAGTTTATCTGTAGCTGGCAAAATATGCCAATCTGATCATTTGGGCAATCGAACAAGAAAGAAATATATTTTATACAACGCATGAGCTCAGGATTGAAGTATGCCAGCCTGATGATAGGCAACCAACCCTTCAATGGGCTTGTGCAGGATACGGCCTATCTGCAGTTCATTCAAAATGCAAATCTCCTGCAGCACATCCTGATAGGCCCAGGCCACACCTCCTACAAAATGTACCGGACAGGTCCAGCTTTCCTTGTATTTGAATACGTGATAAAAAAAGAAATCATTCAATCCGTCTTCCAGAATATTTTCCACCATGTAATGCCCGCGATGTTCACTTAAAAACCGGGAAAATGATGCGAGATAAGTATTGGGCGTAAGCTGCCGGTAAACTTTATCCAAAATGGCATCGCGTGTTTCATGATATTTTTCATAGAATGCTTCGCGGAGTTCTTCATCAAAAATTTCGTAGAGATAATATTGCAACACTTTTTTACCCAGATAAGTGCCGCTGCCTTCATCTCCCAAGATATAACCCAATCCTGGCCTGTATTTTACAATTTGGCCCTGTTCATAATAGCATAGCCCCGAACCTGTGCCGAGAATAGCTACTACTCCGGCAGATTGCCCACAGGCCGCACGTGCCGCCCCCACCAGATCCGTATGCACTTCTGTTTGTGCTGCAGGGAAAAACTCCGATAAAAGCTTGTGCATCAGCTGCTGATGGTGATTGGCTGCACAACCGGTTCCATAAAAATAAATGTGTGAAACGTGCATACCTCTGGGTAAATGTGCCACCAGTTCGGTCTGTAATATTTCACGGATGCGGTTTTCGCTAAGCAAATAAGGACTGATACCTGATGTGCGATAGTAATGCGGAAGGCCCATATGCAGCAAACACCAATCTGCTTTTGTGGATCCGCTATCGGCAATCAGGATGGTTTGCGTGTCTTCCATACGGAAAGTTTTGAAACAAGCAGAGGCTCGAATCCCCTAATTTTGTTCCAAGATAATTCAAAAATGCATCTTACGACCTGATTCACAAAATTCTGCATGCAAGATAATTTATTTCAGTTCAGATGAAACCATCCAAAAAACTACAGGTTTTTCTACCTCTGATTTTGTCCCTGGTGCTGACCTTAGGCATGTTTCTGGGATTTAAGCTGCGCGATAGTTACAAGCTACCCCACCGGGGGGTGCAATTGTTTGTAGGCCATCCCGGCACCATTGATCAGATTTTGATGCTAATCCACAACAAATATGTGGACTCCGTGAATGACAGCCTGTTGCGGAATGCAGCCATTGATGCCATTCTGCATCATCTTGACCCGCATTCGGTGTACATTCCTCCCCAGGATGTAGCCGAAGTAAATGAGGAACTATCCTCTGAGTTCGGAGGCATTGGCGTGGAATACATGCTCTGGCACGACAGCCTCATCGTGCTTCATGTGATTCCCGGCACACCCGCTGCAAAGGCCGGATTACAACCGGGTGATGTGCTTCTTTCTGCCAATGAGGCTCCTCTTTCAGGTCACTCACTCACCGCTGATCAGATCCGGAATCTGCTTCGCGGACCCGTGGGTACTTCCCTTACCCTCCAGGTGAAAAGGTCCCGTCAGGTACGGCCTTTTCAACTTACCCTGAAACGGGATGAAATTCCCAATTCAAGCATAGATGCTGCTGTGATGCTGAATCCTGAAACAGGCTATATCCGGCTGAATGTTTTTGGCTCTGATACTTACCAGGAATGGAAAAAAGCCGTGACCGGGCTAAAGCAGCAGGGTATGCGCCAGTTGATCCTGGACCTGCGCGATAATCCGGGAGGCTATATGGATGCTGCCTTACGCATTGCCGACGAATGTATTCCTGGCAGAAAACTTTTGCTCTACACCCAGGGAGTCCATTATCCGCGGGAGGATTATTACAGCAGTGACAATGGAATTTTTGAAAACGGCAAACTGGCTGTGCTGGTAAATGAAAACTCCGCATCTGCCAGCGAAATTCTGGCCGGCATCCTGCAGGATTGGGACCGGGCTGTTATCATCGGCCGGCCGACTTTCGGCAAAGGCCTGGTGCAGGAACAGTATGATTTATCCAATGGAGGGGCCATCCGCCTGACGGTAGCCCGTTATTACCTGCCCTCCGGCAGGTGTATCCAGAAACCCTATACTCAGGATCCCGACTTTTTTGCGTATAATGACACCCTCAGCAGCTATCCAGCTACAGACGAGTCTGGCCTCGACAGTATTCATTTCCGTGATACCACCCCTTACTATACCCGCATCCGCAAAAGAGTGGTTTATGCCGAAAGCGGAATTACCCCGGATATCCTGGTACCGTTGGATTCTGCTGCTATCCATTCTTTTATTGCCCATAGCTGGGCACTGGGACTGTTTCAGTATTTTGCACTTCAATATTACTTGACTCATCCATCAATCCAGCAAAAATTTCGCACGTGGAAAGACTTTGCATCGGGCTTCTCCTGGCAATCCGGAGATCTTGCTGAATTTTTATCCTTTTGCAAGCAGCAAGGCCTTCACCCACCCATTCGGCTCAGCACGGATGAACAAGCCTATATCCTCACCCGACTTAAAGCAGAGCTGGCCCGCATCGTCTGGGGCAGCGAAGGATATTATGCTGTCCGCGTTTTCAACTCCGATCGTACGGTCGAAAAAGGCCTGGCCTGGATGCAGCAAAACCCGAAATAAAATTTACCGGGATAGCTCTGCGAGAAAATATTGCACGCCCAGGGCATAGCCTTCCAAACCGAGTCCGCAAATGCAGCCCCTGCATACCGCGCTGAGCAGAGAATGGTGCCGGAACGATTCCCGCGCAAAAATATTGCTGATGTGAACCTCCACCACAGGAGCCGGAATGGCGGCTACTGCATCCCGTAAAGCCACCGATGTGTGGCTGTACCCGCCTGCATTCAGCAGGATACCATCACGGCTGAAACCTGCTTCGTGCAATGCATTTATCAATGCACCTTCTTCATTGCTCTGAAAATACTGGATATCCACGCCGGGAAAACGCTTTCTGAGCTGATCCAGATAGGCCTCAAAGCTACTACGGCCATAAATCTCCGGCTCTCTTTTCCCGAGCAGATTCAAATTGGGACCGTTGATGATGGTGATGCGTAACATGGAATAAAGACTGAATATTTCAATCAATGCTGACTTCCCCAGCGGAATGTGTGGTGTTCAAGACCCAGCAAATCCAGTACCCGGTCTACAACAGTAGCAGCCAGTTGTTCAATGGTAGCTGGCCTGCTGTAAAACGACGGACTGGCCGGGCAAATAATGCCTCCAGCTTCCGTCACGCGTTTCATATTTTCTATGTGAATCAGGTTATACGGCATATCCCGAATCACACAGATGAGTTTTCTCCGTTCCTTCAACATCACATCTGCCGCACGCGTAATCAAATCACCCGAAATGCCATTTGCTATGCGCCCCAGCGTGCCCATGGAGCAGGGACAAATAACCATGGCATCATATCGCGCTGAACCCGAAGCAAAGGGCGCCTGAAAATCCTGCACATCATACACCGGAAAGGGAAACCGGCGGTAATCGTCGTTGCCCAGCTCAGCCTGCCAGACGGTGAAGGCATTTTTACTCCAGACAAGATCCACCTGTTGCAATTGCGCAGATAAAACCATGCATTTTTCCAGCAAAATACGCGTATACAACGCACCGCTGGCACCCGTAACAGCCACGACCAATTTCAGGGGAACTTGACCCGCCATATCACAAACATATGCACAAACCTAATCAGTTTGCCGTGGATTGTGAAGAAAAAATTGCCAGCCCATTGCGTGGCTGCAGTAAAATGAAAAAATGGCGAGCAAAAAGGCTTCACAACCGGCGCAATGCCCCATCCCCACAAATGGCAGTCCGATAAACACCTTTCAGGTAACAAATCTTAAGACTGGGGCGCAGAAACCGGATGCAGCGTAGTAATCCGTGAAGGACATCCAATCATCCGCGATGAGCTGCAGGCACTCATCAGCATGATCCCCATCAGCAATAACATCAGAGCAAGTGGTACATACTTTTTCATAGTGCTTTCATTTAGGTGTAAGCAGGTTTTATGATATTTTTGTAAAACCGGAATCTGTCAATTCACTCCCGGTTACGATGCATAACGTCCGGGAACATCATTTTTGTATGTAGCAACAAAAATTTTGTAATTTTTAAATCGTGAAAATTCATTTCATCGCCATTGGTGGCAGCGTCATGCATCAGCTGGCCATTGCCCTGAAACAAAAGGGATATGAAGTTTCGGGTAGTGACGATGAAATTTTTGATCCTGCACGCAGCAACCTGCTCGCAGCTGGTATTCTGCCTGCCCAACCCGGCTGGTTTCCGGAAAAAATTTCTCCTCAATTGGATGCTGTGGTGGTAGGCATGCACGCCCGCAACGATAACCCTGAATTACAAAAGGCAAAAGCCCTGAATCTGAAGATTTACTCTTTCCCGGAATTCATGGCTCACGAAAGTTGCCATAAAACCCGGGTGGTTGTAGGCGGCAGCCATGGGAAAACCACCATTACCGGCATGATTATGCATGTGTTGAAAGCCTGCGGACGGACGTTCGACTATCTCGTTGGAGCCGCGATCCCTGGCTTTTCTCAGGCTGTGCAACTTACCGATGCGCCGGCTATCATCTGCGAGGGCGATGAATATCCTGCCTCAGCCCTGGATCCAAGGCCTAAATTTCATCTGCTAAAACCTCATATAGCCGTTATCAGCGGCATATCATGGGATCATATCAACGTTTTCCCTACCTGGGAACAATACTTGCAGCAATTTGCTGGATTTATCGAAGCCATCGAACCTCATGGCACATTGATTTACAACCAGGATGATGCCACGGTGAGAAAGCTGGTACAGCAAAGTTCTCGCACCGACCTCCAGCTAATCGGTTACAGCCTGCCCAGATATACAGTGGAAAAAGGCATCACTTTCGTATATGACGATCAGCAACGTCCGGTTGCTTTGCAAATATTTGGAGAACACAACCTGCTCAACCTGCAGGCAGCACGGCAAGCCTGTGCTTTATTGGGTATTTCCGGTGCAGACTTCTTTCAGGCCATTGCCAGCTTCACCGGTGCCAGCCGGCGACTTGAGCTCATTGCATCGTATCCGCATGCAGCCGTGTACCGCGATTTTGCTCATGCCCCTTCCAAAGTAAAGGCCACGATTCAGGCACTCAGAAAACAATTTCCCAACCGCCGGCTGATTGCTGTGCTGGAATTGCACACCTACAGCAGCCTGTCAGCATCTTTTCAAACCCAATATGCAGGATGCATGGATGAAGCTGCTGTTGCGGTAGTATTTTACAGCCCACATGCCCTGGCACTGAAACGCCTGCCCGAACTTACACCGGATACTATCAAACAGGGCTTTCGTCGCGACGACCTGCATGTGTTTCAAAACCTGGACAACCTGCTTAGCTTTCTCGAACAACAGGATTACCGGGAAACCAACCTGCTGCTCATGAGCTCCGGAAATTTTGATGGAATGGATATCGAATACATCCGCAACTTACCCGTTCGACCCTCCTCCTCTCCTGCATCCACCCGCTGAAATTTGGAAAAAAGTAAACATGATGCAAAAATGAGCAGGGCATCCACAAATAACATTCAGAAAAACTAACTTTGAAGCAGATTTCATTCCTTTATGTCATTGCACCTGAAACGTCCACTTGTTTTCCTCGATCTGGAAACCACAGGTACGAATGTGGCTATTGACCGGATCGTGGAAATCGCGATGGTAAAGGTTTTTCCGGATGGTTCCCAACAAACCAAAGTAAAACGCATCAATCCCGGCATACCCATTCCGGCCGAAGCTACAGCCGTACATGGTATCAGCGATGAAGATGTGGCTGACTGCCCCAGCTTTAAACAGGTAGCCAACGAAATCAAACAATTCCTGAATCACTGTGATCTGGCCGGGTATAATTTGCACCGCTTCGATATTCCCATGCTCGTGGAAGAATTTTTAAGGATAGGGCAATCATTTAACTTGAAAGACCGGCATATAGTAGATGTGCAGAAAATTTTTTTTCGGATGGAGCCCAGAGATCTCAGCGCAGCTTACCGATTTTACTGTGGCAAGGAAATTCAAAATGCCCACAGCGCCGAAGCCGATGCCATGGCTACCTACGAAGTACTGCAGGCACAGCTGAAAAAATATGCCGAACTGCAGGCATGCGATGATTTGGAAAGCCTGGCTAAATTCACATCCGATGGCGATTATGTGGATGTGGGCCGCCGCATGATCCGGCAAAACGGAGAAGTACTGTTTAATTTCGGCAAACACAAGGGCAAACCGGTCCGACAGGTATTGACCGAAGAACCTCATTACTATGACTGGATCATGAACGGCGAATTTTTACTGGATACCAAGGAAAAGTTAACCGAAATCTGGAATAGCTTGCAAATGGAAAATTTAAAACAGGCGCGTAAGGCCTGAGCTGTTCCAAAAAAATGCACACACATTCATCTGTTGTAACTGCTAACCCCAACGTGACGATCTGAACTCTCTGTAATTTGTGCTGAATCGGTGCTTTAGCAACCCGATACGCATCTTATACGTTGAATATTTAACCATTTCAAGCTGTTAGCCTTGACGAATCGCTTAGTAATCATACCGACCTACAACGAAAAAGAAAATATCGGCCGTATTCTCACGGAAATATTTTCTCTTCCGCTGGCTTTTGATGTGCTGGTCATTGACGACAATTCACCCGATGGCACGGCCGGTATCGTTGCGGCCATGCAAAGTGTATATCCTGACCGGTTGTTTCTGGAACAACGTCCCGGCAAAATGGGGCTGGGCACAGCCTACATCCATGGTTTCAAGTGGGCTCTGCAAAATGGGTATGATTTTATTTTTGAAATGGATGCCGATTTTTCCCATAATCCCGGAGATCTGATCCGGCTTTATGAACCCTGTGCCCGCAACGAAGCCGACATAGCCATCGGATCCAGGTATGTAAAAGGTGGCAAAACCGAAAACTGGCCGCTGGATCGCAGCATACTTTCCTATGGTGCTTCATTGTATGTTCGTCTCATCACCTGGATGCCCGTTAAAGATAGTACGGCCGGCTTTGTGTGTTATCGCCGGCAGGTATTGGAACAAATTAACCTGGATGAAATTCAGTTCTGGGGATATGCTTTTCAGATTGAAATGAAATTTACCGCATGGAAACTGGGTTTCCGCCTGGTTGAAGTACCCATCACTTTTGTGGATCGCAAGCAAGGTACCTCCAAAATGAACAGAGGCATTATCAAGGAAGGCATCCTGGGGGTATTGAAAATCCAATGGCAAAGCCTGTTTAAGCATTACACCCGCCGACTCAGGCGCGTACCTCACAATCCGGCACATACACCCCATCAACCACAATGAATAACTCCGGGGCTTACAGGTTATCTGCATCATCTTAACTTTGCCGCTTCAGCATCTTCCGATGAAGGCACCTCAATCCGGATTGTCCAAAGCCCTTGTCGAACTGCATGTGGCCATATTGCTGGCCGGCATCACCGGCCCGCTGGGACGATTAATTACGTTGCCTGCCGAGGAGCTGGTCTGGTACCGGCTGGGATTGAGTATGCCGCTGTTTGTGGTTCTTTCCCTCTGGTATCAAAAACTTGCTCCTGCAGCAGACAGGCTGGTGCCGCGTTTTACGCAACGGCAGTGGATTATGCTGGCCACGAACGGAGCCCTGATTGGATTTCACTGGATTTGCTTTTTTTCCAGTGTAAAATATGCCAATGTATCTGTGGCTCTCGTTTGTTTCGCCACCAGCAGTTTATTCACCGCCTTGCTCGACCCGGTGGTCAACCGCAATGGCCTGCGATGGCGACAGGTGGGCCTGAGCTTATTAGCACTGGCCGGCATTGTGGTGATTTTTCAGTTCAACACCCAATATCGGCTGGGTATTATGTTTGGGTTGCTGGCTGCGGTGCTTTCGGCATTGTTTACCCTGCTAAACGAGAAGCCCGCCCAACAGATTCCGGCTCGCACGCTGAGCATGTACGAACTGCTGTTTGCCTGGCTTATCCTCAGCCTGGCAAGCCCCTGGTATCTTCGTCATCACAGCATCCATTGGCCTGCTCCTATGGATTGGATGTATTTGTTGATTCTTTCCTGGCTTTGCACCGTTTTTGCATTTACCCTTTCTCTCAGCGCCCTGAAGCATATCTCACCTTTTACCATCAACCTATCCTACAACCTAGAACCTGTTTACGGCATCCTCATCGCCTTTGCCTTGTTTCATGAAAACCGCATGCTGGATATGAGCTTTTATGTGGGCTTTGCCTGCATTTTTCTTTCGGTGTTAATGCAAACCCTTTATACTTTGTATAAACATCGCATGGGATTGTTTGTCACAGTCAATCAAAGGATAGAAACTTAGGCTGGAAGCGTATTTCCGGCTGAAAAAGCAAAAAAAGCAGATACGCTTAGGATCAGTGGGTTTTACTGAATTTTCCTAATTTGTCTAAAAATACCGGTCGTGATTTCCAGGGAGAGTATTTCAGAAGTGCTGCAGCGGGTTGACATTGTGGATGTCATTGGCAGTTTTGTACGTCTGAAAAAGCGGGGAGCCAACTATCTGGGGCTTTGTCCGTTTCACCATGAAAAAACACCCTCTTTTACGGTCTCGCCAAGCAAAGAAATTTATAAATGTTTTGGCTGCGGCCGCAGTGGCAATGTCATTGGCTTCCTGATGGAACACGAAAAGCTGAGCTATGTGGAAGCTATCCGCTGGCTCGCTCAGCGTTATCATGTAGAGCTGCAGGAAACGGCTGTTTCACCCGAGTGGAAGGAACAGCAAATGCTGGCCGACAGCCTTTTTATCATCAACCATTTTGCACAGGAGTTTTTCACCCACGCCTTACTGGAAACCGATGAAGGGCGGCATATCGGGCTGAGTTACCTGCAGGAAAGAGGCCTGCGGGAACATATCATCCAAAAATTTCAGCTGGGATACAATCCGGAGAATGGAGATGCATTTGCCCGGGCAGCGCTGGATAAAGGTTATCACGCAGAATATCTCCTGAAGACCGGACTCATTGCCAGGCGAGCAGGCGCACAGGGAAGCGAATTTCCCTATCGCGATCCTTATGCGGGCCGCATCATTTTCCCCGTTCACAACCTCAGCGGCAAGATAGCTGGCTTCGGCGCTCGCAGCCTGCGCAACGATCCGCATACACCCAAATACATCAACACGCCGGAAAATGAGATTTACGTTAAAAGCAAAATCCTGTACGGCCTTTACCAGGCCCGGCAGGCTATCGGAAAAGAAGATGAATGCCTGCTGGTGGAAGGCTATATGGACGTGCTGGCCATGCATCAGGCTGGAATTGAAAACACAGTAGCTTCCAGCGGCACTTCGCTCACGACCGATCAATTGCAGCTGATCCGAAAGCTTACCCGCAGGCTAACCATTGTCTACGATGGCGATGCTGCCGGCATCAAAGCTGCCCAGCGCGGGATGGATCTGGCTCTGGAACAGGGGCTGGATGTGCGGCTGGTACTTTTGCCCGATGGCGAAGATCCGGACAGCTTTGTTTACAAGCATGGAGCCCAGGCTCTCAAAGAATTTATCGCAACCCATAAAAAAGATATCATCCTCTTTCAGCTGGAAACAGCCGCAGCAGGCGCATCGGATGATATTGAAAAAAAATCAGCCTTAATCAATCAAATAGCCGCTACCCTGGCTCATTTGCACGATAGCACAGATTTTCTGCGCAGGCAGGATTATATTCGCCGTTGCAGCCAGATGCTGCATATCGATGAACAGGGGCTCACTTCGCTTGTCAATAAATTCATCCGGGAACAACTGCAGCGCAAATCCATTCCGGCTTCCACACAAGCTGAAGGCCAGTTGCTTGCGCAAACCGCTGAAGATGCAAACAAGGCAGATACCCTGCAACTGCTTCAGCAGGATGAGCAGCAGGAAAAAGGGTTGATCAAGATTTTACTAAAATACGGACAGCTGCCTCTGAAAGAAAATTACACCATTGCTGATTTCATTTTTAACCAGGGCGTACAACTGGAATTAATGGAACATCCCATAGCCAAGATGATTATGCTGGAATACCAGCAACTGTATGAAAAACAGCAAACCATTGATCTGCGTTATTTCCTGTATCACGAAAATCCGGAAATCGGAAAGTTTGTAGCCGAAGTGCTGAATCTGCAATCGGATGAACCCCTGAGCGAAAACTGGGAACAACGCTTTCAACTCCAGATACAACGCGAACATGATATACCCATTGAGCAAGCTATTCAGACCGTCCACCATTTGAAAATGCACAAACTGAAAAAAATGATAGCCGATAACCTTCGTGAACTCCAGCAAGCACAAACCGAAGAAGAAATGCTGCATTGCATCGAATTGCATCAACAACTTAAAGCCCTCGAAAAACAGCTCGCCGAAGCTACAGGCACGGTTATTTATCATTAGCAGCCAATATCAAATCCAGATAAGATGCCTGCACAAGCTGATCGGCAGCGATGTGCAGCGAATCACGATAATACGCTGCCAGTTGTTCCATTTGCTGTTTATCCACAGTTGCAGAATCCTCAATAACTTCTGCTTCCACAAAAAATCCCAAACCACTCACTTCATCGAGATGAAATTTGGTTTGCCCGATGAAATAAATCTCTCGTTTTTTATGAACCTCACCCAATATACCCAAACAAGCCGCCAGCAGCTGTTTTAAGTTTTGTGCATCCTGTAGGGGATAGAGCCATACATCTGATTGCCTGATAGCAGCATTTTCTTCCCTCCGGTAGTAAATCAAAGCCCGTTCAATATTGCCTATCCGCAATTTTAACCTGCCCTCCGGCACCCGGAAATACACATCCACCTGTTCGTCAGTGCCTATAAATCTGGCATGCTGGCTCTGCAACCAATGACGCGCATCAGCAAGTCCGGCCACCCGGGCTTTAAATTCCACATTCACCGGCATCATGTTTAATTTTTGGCATGATTGTTAAAACATTTTAAAGAGAACAGGCAAAATTACCGATCAATCTCTGATAAATGAGTTGAGTCAATTAAATTTGTACACATCAACATACAAGATTATGCTTAAATATTCATACATGATCACAAACGCCATAACCTTTTTCCTCAAAAGAATAAACCAGTTGTCCACGGCCATGCCCAAATCTTTGTATGCAAATTTGTGGTGGCTCATCTTGCTCATCATCCATATATCTGCCTATGCACAGGACACAGCGAGTGTGGTGATTCCGGATACACTTACTCCTGTTACAGATACGGTAAGCATGGGGCTGGAACATATGCGTATCCAGACCACAGACAGCATCCTGCAAAGCCTGTATCAGCAAATTAAAAAACTATCGGAAAGTGACCGCCAGAATGCCATAGCCATCCAGGGCCTGCTCCAGGGCCGCGAAGTGGATAATATGACCAAATACCAGTTGATGAAAAACAATATTATCAATGCTACCCAAACTTATTACCTGCTAAACAAAAAAATCATTGACCTGAAAAGCCGTGCCAGTACAAACAACCTGGATGTATTTATCGCTTCCATTAATAATCCTGAAAGCAAAGAACTGGGGTTTTCCTTTAACGAACGCGTAATTGAGCTGGTTAAAAAAATTGTACTGGAAGGCAAGGCCGATGCAAACAAACGAAATCAAAAAATTGTAGAATCAACCAATTCCATTATCAACAGCCCGATATTCAAAAGCTTTACCGCTCTTTCACCTCCCTTGGGTATAGCCAATGCAATTATGACTTTCTTCCAAAGCATCAGCATTACAGATAAGTCAATCAACCAAAAAAATCTGAAAGCGTTTGAAAATGAGCTGAACAAGTACGTGATGTTTTACACCTCATTAAATGAAGGTAACCAGAAATTTAAATATGGTTTGAACTTTAACAGGGATCAGCTAAACAGCCTGCATGAGGATTTATATAATCATCTGCTGTTCACGGCTTCTGCTATGAAATTTAATTTGCCCGATCGGAAAAACAAATCACTTGCAGAAGCCATGAATCAATTCTTTCTCACCTTCACACGGGAAAGAGTAGAACAATATTTCAATCAGCTGGAAAAACAATATACAAATCCAAAGACCGGAAAAATTGATTATGAAAGATTACTGCGGGAAAACGGAAATCTGAAGGAAGTAAATAATCAACTGGAGGACCTGGTATTGTTAACCAAACGTTTTGAAAATATTTACAACGAGTATTTCACTTTGCTGGATAATTATTATGCGCAGGTGAACAATGCCCTTCAGATTGCCGCCGACAATGGATTGGCTGATAAAAACCTGATTAAACAGAAACAGCAGGAATTTGCCCAGCTTGAACAAGAAGCAATAAATGATATGAAAGCATCTATCAACATTGATGAGCTGAAAAACTCAACGGATAATATTAAGTACCGATTTAAGATTTATTAACGGATACAGAGACAAGGTGCAAGTAATCAGATATCTCCATCGGCAAAAGTCAAACGTAATTCTGCATTCAAGATAATGTTTACCAAATGCAATATGAAATGATGCGGGAAACTTGTTTTCCTATTCCCGCATCATTTCGAGTACATTATCAATGATATCTTCTGCATTGGGTTTGGAAAAATAATCTCCATCTGTACCATAAGCAGGACGATGAGCCTGTGCACTTAATGTGCGGGGAGCTACATCCAGCCAGCGATATCCACCCTGTTTCTCAATTACTTCCTGCATCATATAAGCCGTTGCGCCTCCCGGTACATCTTCATCGAGGAACAAAATCCGATTGGTTTTTTTCAATGATTCTACAATGCGATGATGAATATCAAAAGGCAATAAAGTCTGCACATCAATCAATTCACAGGAAATACCAAAATCATGCTGCAACCGATCGGCCGCCTCAGATGCTATACGCAAAATAGAACCATAGGAAACTATGGTAATATCTGTTCCTTCCCTCATCACTTCCGGAACACCCATTGGTACAGTATATTCACGAATATTGGAAGGCATTCTTTCTTTTAAGCGGTAACCATTTAAACATTCAATTACTAATGCGGGTTCAGCAGCACGCAACAGCGTATTATACATACCTGCAGCTTTAACCATATTCCGGGGCACACAAATGTACATGCCCCGCAAAGCACCGAGCAGCAATTGCATGGGCGAGCCGGAATGCCAGATGCCTTCCAGCCGATGCCCGCGGGTACGCACAATAATCGGACAAATCTGTATCCCGTTGGTACGATAATGCAGGGTTGCTACATCATCACTAAGTGTTTGCAAAGCAAAAAGCAGATAATCCAGATACTGAATTTCAGCAATAGGGCGCAAACCTCGCATGGCCATACCAATTCCCTGACCAATGATGGTAGCTTCACGAATGCCTGTATCGAAAATGCGATCAGCACCATACTTCTGCTGCAAGCCTGCAAATGCCTGGTTTACATCACCGATTTTACCTACATCCTCGCCGAATGCAAATACAGTGGGATGATAAGAAAACAAATCATCGAAATAACGATTTAACACTTCATATCCGTTAATCAAAGGAGCATTTTCGTCGTATACAGGTTTTACTTCCGGAACTGATAATGCTGAAATCGGTCCATCTGCATATAAATGGGTGTTGTAGGCTTTTTTGTAAAATGCTCTTCTTTCTTCACAGAATTTCAATAATTCTTCTTTGGCAGGATCGGGCAGATGATGATGCATTTGCGCAATGCGGGAAGCGGTTTTCAATACATCTTTATGAAAGGGAGCCTGTTCAGCTGCGAGTTCTTGCAAAAGTTTGCTGATGATTGGTTTGTGAGCCTGTGGATGTTGCATCAACTTTTTACCCAATGAAATCACCTGCTTTACTTGCTCACGAATGGGCTGCATATATTTTTCCCATGCTCGTTGCCTGGCCTGCTGCACAGATTGACGGGCCTCTTGCTCCAGCGCGTTCAGGTCTTCTTCTGTAGCCAGCTGATTATCCAAAATCCATTCCCGCATTTTGCGATTGCAGTCCCATTCTTTTTCCCATTCCAAACGCTCCTTGCTTTTGTATCGCTCGTGTGAACCCGAAGTAGAATGTCCCAGCGGTTGTGTAAGCTCTTCCACATGAAATAAGGCGGGGATATGATGCTCGCGAACCCGCTGAATACCGGCTTCAAATACTTCACACATTTCTGCATAATCCCATCCTTTTACCCGATAAATATCCCAGCCATTGGATTTGCCAGAGCGACGAAACCCTTCCATCACGGCAGAAATGGAATTCTTGGTAGTTTGCAACTTACGGGGGACGGAAATGCCATAGCCATCATCCCACACAAACACAGCCATGGGCACCTGCAATACACCCGCGGCATTGATGGTTTCCCAAAACAATCCTTCTGAAGTACTGGCATCGCCAATCGTCACAAAACATACTTCATCACCGTGATGTGACAGGTGGGTGAGTGATTGCAAGGAAGGTAAATGCCTGAACAATTTGGAAGCAAAAGCCAGTCCCAGTGAACGCGGCATCTGTGCAGCCGTAGGAGCCAGATCGGCAGCGGAATTGTATCGGTTTACCAGATCCAGCCATTGACCGTTTTCATCCACAAAAGGCGTAGCAAAATGGCTGTTCATCTGCCGGCCTGATGAAAAGGGATCGTGTGCTGGGTCAATATCCGCATACAGCTGGGAGAAAAACTGCTCTATTGTGGCCATACCCGTAGCAAAAGCCAGCGTTTGATCCCGATAATATCCCGAACGAATATCACCCGGTCGGAAAAAACGTGCCAATGCCACCTGCGGTACTTCCTTGCCATCGCCAAAAATGCCAAACTTGGCCCTGCCATTTAATACTTCTTTTCTGCCCAACACGCTGGCCTCCCGGCTTTCGCAGGCAATCCTGTAATCGCGCAATACCTGGCGGCGAAATTCTTCAAAGGAAAGCTGCTCGGAATGGGTTTCAGCAGAAATCATCATGCGTATGGTTATTTAGCTTTACATTGAAGGTGCGATGTTAACAAATTTACCTTTTTTCTGAAGGACAAACCCCGCTATCCCGTGTATAATTTCTCACGAAGGAAGAAAAAATTTTGTAGAATTTTGAATCATTTATCTGCTATTGTTTATATTTTGGTAGTAAATTTGATGAGCTTTGAACAGAACAAAATTTTTCATTTAAAACATTTTTCCCATGAAAAAACTGATATTGAGCTTGTCCATGCTGTTAGGTGCCCTGCTGCCGGCCATGGCGCAAACAGCTTCATCCGCACAATCATCCGATCCTTTTGCCGGTAAGGTGAAGTTTAATCAGGAAACAATTGATTTCGGAACAACGAAACTAAACCATCCGGTTTCCGTTACTTTCGTATTCAAAAATGTGGGTAATACACCTTTGATTATTGAAAATGTTCGGCCATCTTGCGGCTGCACCACGCCCAGCTACACGCAGGAACCCGTGCTGCCCGGTAAGGAAGGAAAAATAGTTGCTACCTACAATGCGGCCGTGTTGGGAGAAGCCAGCAAAACAGTTTCGGTGAAATTTAAAGGCATTGATCAGGAACTGGATTTGCATTTTACAGGTAAAGTAGTACAATGATTTTGCTTGTGTAGTTAAATGTTTGAAAAGCCGCTTCAACAGCGGCTTTTCTTTTTATATCCAATAATCCATTCCTTCAGCTATTTTTCATCAGCTGGGTTTGCTTTCATTCTACATAGCATGCATTATGCAACTGAAATATCTTAAGTTTGCCACATGTTATCAGTCAGTCAGCGTGCACTACAAATGCCTGCTTCGCCTATCCGCAAACTGGTACCGTTTGCTGAACAGGCCGCCCGGAAAGGTATTCACATCCATTATTTGAATATCGGCCAACCTGATATTAAAACACCACCGGCCTTTCTGCAAGCGATCAAAAATGCACAACTTGATGTACTGGCCTATAGCCATAGTGCCGGGAATTATCCTTTCAGGGAGAAATTGGCCCAATATTATCAACGCCTGGGTCTCAAAGTATCTCCTGATGAAATCATCGTTACCACAGGTGGTTCAGAGGCTATTTTGTTTGCTATGATGACCTGCCTGGATGCTGGCGATGAGGTATTGATTCCGGAGCCTTGTTATGCAAATTATCTGGGCTTTGCTGCCGAAACGGGTATTCAGGTAAAGTCCATACCATCTGACATTGAAAGCGGTTTTGCCCTGCCGGATCGGGAAGCTTTTGAACAAGCCATCGGGCCTCGTACGCGGGCCGTGCTGATATGCAATCCCAACAACCCTACCGGACATGTATATACCCTTGAGGAGCTGCGGGTGCTGGAAGATTTTTGCCGTAAACACCAGCTATTTTTGTTTTCCGATGAGGCCTACCGGGAATTTTGTTATGAAGGTACCCATTATTCAGCTCTTAGCCTGTCATCGATCCGTGATCAAGTTGTTTTGCTTGATACCATTTCCAAGCGCTACAGTGCCTGTGGAGCCCGCATCGGCGCATTGATTTCACATCATCCCGAGGTTGTCGCCTCCGCTTTAAAATACGCACAGGCACGGCTTTCGCCCCCAACCCTCGAACAAATCGGTGCAGCTGCGGCTCTGGATCTTCCACCGGATTATTTCCAAGCCACACGCCAGGAGTACAAACAACGCAGAGATACCCTGGTAAAATTGCTGAATGAAATACCGGGTGTGTTTTGTCCGATGCCGCAAGGAGCATTTTACGCCATGGCCCGTCTTCCGGTAAAAGATGCCGACAGTTTCTGCCAGTGGATGCTGGAAAGTTTTTCCTATGAAGGAGAAACCGTGATGATGGCGCCCGGAGCCGGATTTTATGCCACACCCGGTCTGGGCCTGCAGGAAGTACGCATCGCCTATGTGCTTGAAGAAACCGCCCTGATCCGGGCCATGCATTGCCTGAAAATTGCGCTGGAACAATATCCTGACCGCTGCATGCCTTAACCACATTTTGTATGTTCCGCCCAGTCATGAAAATTTAGCTTGCATTTCCTGCATGTGCACGATATTTTCGTATCACAAAATCTAAGCACTATGCATACCTTACGCCTGCGCATCCCTGAAATGGGGTTATTATTGGTATTTCTGCATGCCTATCAAGGTTTTGGTCAGTCTTCATCAGCACCCGCCGGGATAATAGGTTTTACAACAGCGCACGCATCCGCCGAAACGCAACTGGAACAACAGTTTGATCATTTGCTTCAGGCCCGTGATCTGGGTAACTGGATGAAACGCCTGGCTGCTCAGCCCCATCACCTGGGTTCAACCTATGATCATCAAAATACCCTCTTCCTGGATTCTTTGTTTCGTGCCTGGGGCTATCAAACCCGGATCGATAGCTACAAAGTGCTTTTCCCTACTCCCGAGATACGCATTCTGGAATTATCAGCCCCGCATCATTTCACTGCCTCTTTAATGGAAAAACCAGTAGCAAACGACCCTTATACCCAGCAGATTCAACAGGCACTTCCTCCCTTTAATGCATATTCAGCAGATGGAGATGTGACAGGAGAGCTCGTATATGTGAATTATGGTCTGCCAGAAGATTATGAAACGCTTGCCCGATACGGAATTGATGTGAAAGGTAAAATCGTGATTGCACGATATGGCCATTCCTGGCGAGGTATCAAGCCCAAAGTAGCTGCAGAGCACGGAGCTATTGGTTGTATCATCTATTCTGATCCTGCCGACGATGGTTATTTTCAGGGTGATACTTACCCTACAGGTCCGTTCAAGAATCCATGGGGAGTACAACGCGGATCGGTTATGGATATGCCGGTTTATTCCGGAGATCCGCTCACACCCGGCGTTGCAGCTACCCCTCAAGCCAAACGGCTGAGCCTGGATCAGGTGCAGGTATTTACCAAAATTCCTGTGTTGCCCATTTCCTATCATGATGCACAACCACTGCTGGAAGCTCTTTCCGGACCTGTAGCGCCTCCATCCTGGCGGGGAGCCTTACCCATCACCTATCATCTGGGGGCAGGGCCTGCCGTTGTACATCTGAAGCTGAAATTCAAATGGGATCTGGTTCCCTGCTATGATGTGATAGCCATGATGCCCGGAAAATTATATCCGGATCAATGGATCATCCGCGGCAATCATTACGATGCCTGGGTTCACGGAGCTGCAGATCCCATCAGCGGACAGGTAGCCATGCTGGCCGAAGCAAAGGCAATTGCCGAATTGCATAAACAGGGTTGGCAACCACAACGCACCCTGGTTTTCTGCGCCTGGGACGGCGAAGAACAAGGTTTGCTGGGATCCACCGAATGGGTGGAAGATCATTTGAGCGAACTGCAGCAAAAAGCAGTCGTTTACCTGAACAGCGATGGCAATGGCAGAGGATTTCTGGGCGTGGGAGGATCCCATACTCTGGAGAAGTTTTTTAACGAAGTAGCCCTCAGCGTCCCCGACCCTGAAACCGATACCAATGTGCTGGCACGACTGAGAGCGCGGATCATCAGCCACGACGGCGCAAATGCTCCTGCACTGGACGGTGAACGGTTTGTGCATATCAGCGCATTAGGCTCCGGATCGGACTATTCGCCTTTCCTGCAACATGCAGGCATTGCTTCCCTGAATGTAGGATATGGCGGCGAGGATGAAGGCGGGGAATACCATACACTGTATGACACCTATCTCAATTACATCCGGTTTAAGGATTCCGCCTTCAGCTATGGCATTACCCTCAGCAAGACCATGGGCAGATGCTTGCTCAGGCTCGCCAATTGTGATCTGCTGCCGTTTGATTTCACTCATTTCACGGAAACAGTAAAATCCTATGTCCATCAACTGCAAAGATTGGAACAGCAAAAAAGAGACACCGCTGCCACTGTCAATCAGTGGATTGAAAACAGGGTATATGTACTTTCCAGCGATCCACAGCAACATTTCAGTCCCCCGACTCCCAAAAAACCCGTTCCCTATCTGGATTTTAGTCCGCTGTTAAATGCCCTGAGTCGCCTGGACACCTTAAGCCGGGCATATGCATCCTATTCCCGGGAAATAGAGAAAATCCCGCCCCAGGTGCTCCGACAGCTGAATGAAATGCTGCCACACAGCGAACAGTGCCTGCTGGATCTGAATGGACTTCCGCATCGCCCATGGTATCAACACACGATTTATGCACCCGGCCTATACACAGGCTACGGTGTGAAAACGCTTCCTGGCGCCCGTGAAGCCATTGAACAAGACAATTGGCAGGAAGCTCAGCAGCAAATCCATGAAGAAGCAACAGCCCTGGAAAGATTGGCAAACCAAATCGAAAAATTAAATCATATTAATAAAAATTAAATTTTCATTTTTTATTTTCAAAATAATGTAAAATAGAGTAATTTTGTCATAAACAATAACAGAAAATATTTTTTATAATCATTTTTTTAAGTAAATTGCATTTGAATTATGGATATAGTTTAATATAATATCTATTTATGTGAAAAGAATTATTAATTGTATGTAAAACTTGGGGGTATGATACGAAACAAAACCCGGAATAAGCTAAATTTGCAGCGTGATACAGAAAGAGTGAAAGAGAAAGACTTACAAATAGTTCTTGAGAAATAAAACTTCTTTATAAAAAATTGGCACCATACTTGTTCATATGGTGCTTGAAAATGGTAGTGGGTAATAAGGAGTTACCTAACTGTGCATCAGATGTCCCCTGTCTAGGGGACATTTCTTTTTTGTATTCGCAAGTATAGGAAATTTCCCGAATTTAACAAAGCCTTAATCACAAATTTTTTTTAGGCGTTTACAGGAGCGTTCTGATACATTTTTACCTGCCTGATGAAATCATCAAACAAGTATCTGGAATCATGCGGCCCTGGTGTAGATTCAGGATGATATTGCACTGAAAAAGCGGGTTGATATTTCATGCGCATACCTTCAATAGATCCATCGTTGAGGTTGATGTGGGTAATTTCCATGTGCTTTGAAAGGCGCAGGGCATCCGGATCTACGGCAAATCCATGGTTCTGGGTGGTGATTTCACTGCGATTGCTAATCAGATTCTTAACCGGGTGATTCAAGCCCCGGTGACCATGGTGCATTTTATAGGTTGGGATGCCATTGGCAAGAGCCAGAAGCTGATGCCCCAGGCAGATGCCAAAAAACGGTTTTTTCGTGCTCAGGATTTGCTTAACCAATTGCACGACATGCGGCATGGCTGCCGGATCTCCCGGGCCGTTGGAAACAAAATAACCATCAGGCTGAAAGTCTTCACATTCTTGTAGGGTAACACATGCCGGGAAAACTTTCAAATATGCGCCCCGATCAACCAGGCACTGCAGGATATGGCGTTTGACCCCGTAATCAATAACAGCAATTCGCACACCGGACCGGGGATCGCCAAGTGTATAAGCATGATCCGTTGAAGCTTCTGATGCCAGATCCAGCCCTTCCATACGGGGTGTTTGTTCCAAAACTTTTTGCAAGTAGGACAAATCATCCGTTTCAGACGATATAACAGCATTCATAGCGCCTTTATTGCGGATGTGAATCACCAGCGCACGGGTGTCAACCTGATGAATGGCTACCAGTCCGTTTTCGAGCAAATATTGTTCAAGAGATGATGTGGCCAGTGTCCTGGAATAGAAATGAGAGATATTCTTGCAAATCAACCCCTTGATTTTAATAGAATCAGATTCCACCTCGTCGGCTTTTACGCCATAGTTACCGATATAGCAGTTGTTCATTACCAGCAACTGCCCGGTGTAGGAAGGATCTGTGAATACTTCCTGATAACCAGTCATGCCGGTATTGAAACATATTTCACCGGAAGTAGTGCCTATTTTACCAAAAGCTTTCCCGTAATAACAGGTGCCGTCTTCAAGCAGCAAAACGGCACGGGGTGCAATTGTTGAAGCCATTGCAAAATCTGGTTGAAAGGTTTGAAACAATTTTTACAAAAATAAAAAAGACAAAGCGGAAAGCTTTGTCTTTGCGAGAAAAGTTCGGTATGAAGATGGGGGTCATTGTGCAGCTTCGGATGATGGGTTTTCTGTTGTTGATGCAGCTTCCGCTTCAGCTGTCTGGCCTGTACTGCTCTTTTTTCTTCCTCCCCGCCTTGTTTTACGGGTGGCTGCTTTCTGTGTGGTAGCAGATTTTTTGTAGGTCTCGTTAAAATCTACCAGCTCGATAAGCGCTTGCTCTGCTGCATCTCCGGGGCGTGTACCCAGTTTAATGATACGGGTATAGCCACCGGGGCGTTGTGCGATTTTTTCACCAATGACGTCAAATAATTCCTTAACGGCTGTTTTGTGTTGCAGATAACTGAATACCAGCCAGCGATTATGCATATTGTCTGTTTTAGCACGTGTCAGCAAAGGCTCTACAAACTGCCGAAGGGCGCGTGCTTTGGCCAGTGTGGTGATGATACGCTTATGCTGAATGAGCTGGCAGGCTAGGTTTCTGAGCAGGGCCCCGCGATGTTCTTTGGTTCTTCCCAGATGATTGATCTTCACTCCGTGTCGCATAACAAATGGATTTGAATTTCACCCCGATGGCAGGGAGAAAGTAAACAATAAATAAATTTTAATCGTCGTCCAGGTTTAGCTTGGAAAGGTCCATACCGAAATGCAATCCACGCTCGGCCAACACCTGTTCAATTTCACTCAGTGATTTCTGACCAAAGTTGCGGAACTTCATCAGTTCTTCCTGGTCGTATTGCACCAGTTCGCTGAGCGAGTTGATTTTGGCAGCTTTCAGGCAGTTGAAAGCACGCACCGAAAGATCAAGATCTTCCAATGGTGTTTTCAAGATTTTCTTCAGCTGCAGGGTTTTTTCATCTACGGTTTGTTCTTTTTCGGTGTCTTTTGTATCGAAACTGATGTTTTCGTCGGTAATGATCATCAAATGCTGAATCAGTATACGGGAAGCTTCCTTGACAGCCTCTTCGGGATGAATCGTGCCATCGGTAACCACTTCCATGATGAGCTTTTCATAATCAGTTTTTTGCTCCACACGGGTATTTTCAACCGTGTAACGCACATTTTTAATGGGTGTAAAAATGGCATCCATAGGGATATACCCAAATGGAGCATCCTTGGGTTTATTTTCTTCAGCAGGAACATATCCCCGGCCTTTAATGATAGTCAGTTCCATCTCCAGTTTGGCTGAGGGGTCCATGGTACAAATCAGCAGATCCGGATTCATCACCTGGAAGGTATTGGTGGCCTTGCCAATCATACCTGCCCTGAATTCCTGCTGATTCTTCAGGGAAATATGTACTTTTTCGCTGGTGATTTCGCCTTCTGCAATTTTTTTCAGCCTTACCTGCTTCAGGTTTAAAATAATTTCCGTTACATCCTCTGTTACCCCTTTGATGGTGGTAAATTCATGATCCACACCTTCAATTTTCACACCTGAAATGGCATAACCTTCCAGGGAGGAAAGCAGCACCCTGCGAAGGGCATTTCCAATGGTTACGCCATAGCCGGGTTCCAGCGGGCGAAACTCGAATTGTGCTTCAAAATCGCTTGATTTCTGAAGCACGATTTTATCTGGTTTCTGAAAATTTAGGATTGCCATAATCCAAACAACTTTTTAAATAAAGAATATTGAGAAGTTTATTTTGAATACAATTCTACGATCAGTTGCTCCTTAATATTTTCCGGAATCATATCCCGTTCCGGATAAGCCAAGAAGGTGCCTTTCATTTCTTTTTCATTCCAATCCAGCCACGTGAACTTGGGGTTTTTCCCCCTGAAATTGCTGGTGATGGCTGAGTTTGAGGCCGATTTGGGTTTCAGGCCAATGATATCACCCGGCTTCAGCTGATAGGAAGGAATATTCACAATATGTCCGTTCACGGTGATGTGTTTATGCGATACCAGCTGACGGGCTGCAGGCCGGGAAGGAGCCAAACCGAGGCGATATACGGTATTGTCCAGACGAGCCTCCAGCAACTTCATGAGGGTTTCACCGGTAACCCCTTTCTGCCGGCTGGCTTCATAAAACAGTTTTTTAAATTGCCTTTCCAGCACGCCATAGGTATATTTTGCCTTTTGTTTTTCACGAAGCTGAAGCGCATATTCTCCCAGCTGTTTGCGTTTCCGGGCAGCACCATGCTGACCGGGCGGGAGGCTATTCTTCGTCAAATATTTACCGTTTCCCAGAATGGGCTCTCCGAATATTCTGCAAATTCTTGTCTTTGGACCCGTATATCTTGCCATGGAAAGTACTGTTTAATATCGTTAGGCTTTATGTCAAGTCGAAAAAGTTTATACCCTTCTCTTTTTGGGTGGCCTGCAACCATTATGAGGCAGCGGAGTTACATCTTTAATGGTGTTGATTTCAATACCTGCATTGGCTATGGCACGTATAGCACTTTCACGGCCGGCCCCAGGCCCTTTTACGTACACATCCGCCTTTTTCAATCCGGCATCCACTGCTGCTTTTGCAGCATCCTGAGCTGCCAGCTGTGCGGCATACGGGGTATTTTTTTTCGATCCACGAAACCCCATCTTACCGGCCGAAGACCAGGAAATTACCTGGCCTTGCTTGTTGGTGATGCTGATGATAATGTTGTTGAAACTGGCTAAAATATGCACATCCCCATAGGGATCTACTTTCACTACCCTTTTGCGGGCGGCTTTTGCACTGCTCATTGTTGACTTGGCCATAGCTATCGATGTATTTCAGATATGCGATAAAAACATGCAATTGTTTACGCAGCAATGCGTTCAGGCTTTATTTCTTCGGCGCTTTCTTCTTTCCAGCCACCGTTTTTCTTCTACCCTTGCGGGTACGGGCGTTGGTACGTGTGCGCTGGCCTCTTACAGGCAAACCCTTCCTGTGCCGCAATCCCCGATAGCATCCGATATCGAGCAGCCGTTTGATGTTAAGCTGCACTTCCGAACGCAAGGCGCCCTCAACCTTGATTTCATTGTTGATGATAGACCGGATCTGGGTGAGCTCTTCGTCGTTCCAGTCTTTCACCTTTTTTTGGGGATCAATGCCCGCTTTATCCAGAATGTAACGGGCGGTGGAACGACCAATGCCATAGATATAGGTTAATCCGATTTCGCCACTTTTGTTCCTGGGTAAGTCTATACCTGCAATACGTGCCATATATGCTGGATTGTTCTTTTTTGATTGGAATTATCCTTGTCTTTGCTTAAACCGGGGGTTCTTTTTGTTAATTACGTATAGTTTCCCTTTCCGACGCACAATTTTGCAATCGGCACTCCTTTTCTTGATTGAAGCTCTGACTTTCATATCTGCAATGATTTAAACTATTTGTACCGAAATATGATTCTTCCCCTGGTCAGGTCATACGGACTCATTTCCACACCCACCTTATCACCGGGCAAAATCTTTATGTAGTGCATACGCATCTTCCCGGAAATAGTGGCAATAATTTCATGCCCATTTTCAAGCCTCACCCTGAACATGGCATTGGATAAAGCTTCCACGATAACTCCGTCTTGTTTGATGAGTGCTTGTTTGGCCATAAATTTTTAAGGACTGCAAAGATAGCATAATTATTTGAAAACAGGCAAAAATCAATGTTCCACCGGTTCATGTACACCTACCCAGCGATAATAACTGGTATTTAAGTACGGATTGCTCTGCTCGGCTTCTTCCACTATCCTGAAATCGGAAAGAATTTCAGCTTTTTTCTGTCGCACCACAAGGGTATGTTCATAATGAGCCGAGGGTTTATGGTCCTGTGTGACAACTGTCCATCCATCTTCCAGATAGCGGATTTTTCGGGTTCCCAGGTTGATCATGGGCTCAATGGCAATGACCAGGCCTTCCCGGAGGAGAATGCCCGTTCCGCGTTTCCCGTAGTTGGGTACCTGCGGATCTTCGTGCAATTCCCTGCCCAATCCATGGCCTACCAGTTCTCTCACCACCCCATAACCTCTCTCGCGTTCGGTATATTGCTGGATAGCAAAGGCAATATCCCCGATTCGGTTACCTGCAACAGCCTGTTCAATGCCTTTGTAGAGGGCGGTTTTGGTGGCAGCCATAAGGGCAAGCACTTCTTCCTCTACCTGTCCGATTGCAAAAGTATAGGCACTGTCGCCATGAAAACCGTCGAGCAATACACCACAGTCTACCGATACAATATCACCTTCCTGTAGCTCGTATCCATCGGGTATGCCATGCACTACCCGATCATTCACAGACACACAACAGCTGGCCGGATATCCCTGATAGTTTTTAAACGAAGGGATGGCGCCATGTTCGCGGATATAAGTTTCTACAAGCGAATCTATTTCGCGAGTGGTTATGCCAGGTTTCAAATGACGGGCAATCTCTGCAAGTGTTTGAGAAACCAGTCTGGCACTTTTTCGGATTCGATTGATGTCTTCTTCTGATTTATAAATGATCATATTTTTTAGCTGCTGGCTGAAGCACTTTAGGTGGTAGTCATTTGAGCCGCACGTCCGGCAATCCTTCCGGATTTCATCAATCCGTCGTAATGACGCATCAAAAGCTGGCTTTCAATCTGCTGCAAGGTATCTAAAATTACACCCACAATAATAAGCAGGGATGTACCCCCAAAGAAACTGGCAAATACGGTATTGACACCCAGAGCATGCGCAAAACCAGGCAGGATACCGACAATGGCCAGGAAAAAGGCTCCGGGTAAGGTAATGCGATCCATAATGCTGCCAATAAATTCAGCCGTAGGCTTGCCGGGCTTCACTCCGGGAATAAAGCCATTGTTGCGTTTCATTTCATCAGCAATCTGGGTGGGGTTGAAAATAAGTGCAGTATAGAAATAGGTGAAGATAATGACCATGAAGCCGTAAATGAGGTTATACCAGAAAGAAGTATAATCACTTAAGGCGCGGATAAAACCTCCGGTTTGGCTTTCCGGATTGGTAAAGCCTACCACAGTCATGGGTATAAACATGATAGCCTGTGCAAAGATGATGGGCATCACACCGGCTGCATTTACTTTCAGCGGGAGAAACTGACGTACACCCCCGATCTGCCGGGTGCCTACCATGCGTTTTGCATAATTGACCGGCACTTTCCGGGTACCCTGCACAAGTACCACCAACCCCATTACCACCAGCACCAGAAAAGCAATTTCAATCAGGAAAATCAGCAATCCACCTCCGCCGGAAGTATTTTTTGCATTAAACTCAGCCACAAGGGCGTGCGGCAAACGGGCAAGAATACCAATTTCAATGATGATAGACGCACCATTGCCAATGCCTTTGTCGGTAATTTTTTCACCCAACCACATGACAAACAAAGTACCTGCCGTAAGAACCACGATGGTTGAAAAAGCAAAAAAGAACGGACTGAATTGTGGAAGAATAGCTGCACCCGATTGCTGCCTCAAATAAGTTACATATGCCAGAGCCTGAAAAGCCGTGACTATCACAGTAAGCCAGCGGGTGTACTGATTGATGCGCTTCTGCCCGCTCTCACCTTCTTTTTGCAATTTGGCAAAGGAGGGTACGGCAATGGTAAGCAATTGCATGGCAATGGAAGCAGAGATATAGGGCATGATACCCAGGGCAAAAATGGATGCCCGGCTGAACGATCCTCCGGCAAACATATCAAACAAGCCCAGCAACCCCTTCTGCGCATTCTGAAGGGTGAGTAAGGCCGGATTGATGCCCGGCAGAATGATAAATGAACCAATACGATACACAAAAATTAGCCCGAATGTATAGAGAATGCGTTTGCGCAAATCCTCGATGCTCCAGATATTTCGTATCGTTTCAATCATTCTTTTCACGGCGGGTGAGTTTTATTTGGCTGATAATTATGAAATCAGCTGCAATTCACATCCTGCTGCTTCGATGGCTTTTCGGGCTTGAGCACTGGCCGCATGGGCAACAAAACGCACCCCTTTGGCGGTAAAACTACCTTTTGCCAGAATCTTCAACCGTTCGGTATTTTTCATTAAACCTGTTTGTTGCAATACTTCAGGCGAAATTTCTCGTAATCCGTATTTTTGTACCCAGGCATCTACCTGGCTCAGGTTTACAATTTTGAACAATTGTTTATCGGGATGACTGAATCCTCTTTTGGGCACGCGGCGATGCAGGGGCATCTGGCCTCCTTCATGTCCTTTTTTGATTTTATATCCTGAGCGTGATTGGTGACCTTTGGTACCTCTGGTTGATGTTCCACCCTTGCCGGAAGCTTCTCCTCTTCCCAGTCGTTTGGCTTTTTTTACTGATCCGGCAGCCGGTTTGAGCGTATGTAATTGCATAAACAAGTTCGTTTAACAAAGTTAAGTTTTATTTTTCTTCGTTGATGGGTTGTACGCTTACCAGATGCTGCACTTTCCGCACCATACCCAGAATCTGGGGAGTAGCCTCGTGTTCCACGGTGGCGTGCAGCTTTTTCAGGCCAAGCGCCTGAAGTGTCTTTTTCTGGCGTTCAGGCCGGTCTATTGCACTTCTTATCTGTGTGATTCTGATTTTTCCCATGGTAAAAAAATTAATGGTTTCTTGCATGGGTAAGCAATTGTCCATGCACCGGTTTTATCCGTTGAACACTTTTTTCAATGAAACGTGGCGATCTCGCGCTACTTGTATAGGCTCACGCAACATGGCAAGAGCCTTGAAGGTTGCTTTTACCACGTTATGCGGGTTGGTTGAGCCCAGGGACTTGGTAAGCACATCGGTAATCCCAGCACTTTCGAGCACAGCACGCATGGAACCACCAGCAATTACTCCCGTTCCGTGAGCTGCGGGCTTGATCAGTACCTTGGCAGCTCCTTCCTTGGCAAATTGCTCATGCGGAATGGTGCCGTGAATAATAGGCACACGAATCAGGTTTTTTTTCGCATCGTCAATGCCTTTGTTGATGGCTTCCTGAACTTCCTTAGCTTTACCCAGTCCGTGACCTACCACACCTTTGCCATTTCCAACCACTACCAGTGCTGAAAAGCTAAAGTTTCTTCCACCTTTCGTAGTCTTGGTCACACGATTGATGGCGACCACTTTTTCCTTTAACTCCAGATCGCCAGCTTTTACCCGTTGAATGTGTTGTTTAGCCATATGCTGTTTAATAAATCAAGTTAAAATTGTAAACCTGCTGCACGTGCTCCTTCTGCCAGCGCTTTTACCCGGCCATGGTATAGGTAGCCACTCCGGTCAAACACGCATTGGGTAATACCTAGTGCCAATGCTTTTTTAGCTAATGCCTCTCCTACCCAATAGGATTTCTCGGTTTTGGTACCTTTTTTAGCGGCAATATCCTTATCGCGGGATGATGCAGCTGCTAAAGTATGCCCTTTGGTATCATCAATCAGCTGGGCATAGATAGATGTGTTGCTCCGGAATACGGAGAGCCTGGGACGGGTTGGTGTACCCGAGATCCGCTTGCGGATGCGGAGATGAATTTTTTCTCGTCTGGATAATTGTTTTTTCATATCAAATTTCCTGTTTTAATGGCTTCCGGTCTTGGTCGGAAGCGCGGAACCAGGGAATGCATTATTTATTTACCGGCACTTTTACCTGCCTTGCGGCGTACTACCTCATCGGCATAGCGGATACCCTTGCCTTTGTAGGGCTCAGGCTTGCGCAGACTTCTGATTTTGGCGGCAACTGCACCAAGCAATTGCTTATCTGCACTTTCCAGTATGATTTTGGGGTTTTGCCCCTTTTCGGCTTCGGTTTTCACTTTCACCTCTTTAGGTACTTCCATCAGGATGTTATGGGAATACCCTACGGTAATATCCAGCAGCTGCCCCTGGGCATTAGCTCTGTAGCCAACCCCCACCAATTCCAGTTCCTTGCGAAATCCTTCCGAAACGCCTTTTACCATATTAGCCAGCAAAGCTCTGTAGGTACCGTGAAGCTCTTTGTGCCGGATTTGATCGGTGGGGCGTTTTACCACAATTTCTCCTGACTGAACAATCACCTGGATATCCCGATCTACCGCAAGGGAGAGTTCCCCTTTGGGACCTTTTACGGTCACTTCATTAGCCGGCGAAACCTGTACCGTAACGCCTGCTGGAATTTTTACCGGTATTTTTGCTATGCGAGACATAATCAAAATCTTCTTCAGCTTTGAAACAAATCAGCTTTGTATCAATACACCACACACAACACCTCACCTCCGATGTGCTGAGCCCTGGCTTCTTTATCGGTCATCACCCCACGGGAGGTGGAAACGATGGCAATACCAAGGCCATTCTTCACCCGAGGCAGGTCTTGAGGTTTGGCATACCTGCGAAGTCCCGGACGGCTCACTCTTTCCAGCATACGGATGGCTGGCTGCCGGGTTTGAGGATCATATTTCAGGGCAATTTTGATAATCCCCTGTTTGTTATCATCTTCAAACTTATATTTCAGGATATAACCCTTTTCATACAGAATTTCCGTCATCCGTTTTTTCAGATTGGAAGCCGGTATTTCGACAATCCGATGACCGGCCATCTGGGCATTGCGGATGCGGGTCAGGTAATCTGCTATGGGATCTGTCACCATAATCTGTTTGCAAATTTTAATGTTACCATGAAGCTTTTCTTACACCGGGAATCTTTCCTTCCAGTGCCATCTCCCGGAATTTAATACGGGAAATTCCGAAATAGCGGATATATCCTCTGGGACGGCCGGTAAGCTGGCAGCGGTTACGCAGGCGCACGGGCGACGAATTTTTGGGAAGTGCGTCCAGTGCCTTGTAGTCGCCTGCGGCTTTCAGGGCTGCCCGTTTTTCGGCGTATTTGGCGACCAGCCGTTCACGTTTTCTTTCTCTGGCAATGATGGATTGTTTTGACATAGTGAATCAGGCTTTTGGATTGATATTTCGGAATGGCATTCCCATTAATCTTAGCAATTCATAGGCTTCTTCGTCGGTTTCGGCGGATGTCACAAAGGTGATATCCATGCCGTTGATTTTGCTCACCTTATCAATATCGATTTCGGGGAAGATAATTTGCTCGGTAATGCCCAAAGTATAATTGCCCCGGCCATCAAATGATTTTTCATTCACCCCTCTGAAGTCGCGCACACGGGGCAGGGCAATGGATATGAGCCGATCCATGAATTCATACATCCGCACGCCCCGCAGGGTTACCCGCACCCCGATGGGCATATTGCGACGAAGTTTAAAATTGGAAATATCTTTTTTGGCCAAAGTAGGTACAGCTCGCTGCCCGGCTATGCGGGTCATTTCTTCCACGGCAACATCCACGAGTTTCTTATCATTTACGGCTCCATTCACGCCCTGGTTGAGGCATATTTTCAGCAACCTGGGTACCTGCATCACACTGGTGTAGTGAAATTTTTCCATCAGGGCAGGTACTACTTCCTCGCGATATTTTTTCTGAAGCCTGGGAATATAATTCGTTGTACTCATGCTTGTTATTTGATGATTTCACCAGATTTTTTGGATATTCTTACGGGTTTACCGTTTTCATCGCGCGAACGGCTGATGCGGGTGGGAGCCCCGGCTTTGCTATCCCATAGCATCACATTGGAAATATGAATGGGGGCTTCCATTTTCACAATACCTCCGCGCGGATTCTGGGCACTGGGTTTGGTGTGTTTGGTAACAATATTTACGCCTTCGACCAATACCCGCTGCTTGTCGGGATACACAGCCAGCACCCGTCTGGGGCGGGTTCTGTCTTTATCTTCACCGGCAATGACCACTACCTGGTCGCCTTTTTTGATATGAAACTTGGGTTTAAATCTCTTTTTCATGAACAAGCATTTGCGGATAAATAAAAACGTATACGGTTTTTAGGGGCGCAAAGATACAATTTTATAGCACTTCCGGTGCAAGGGAAATGATTTTCATGTATCCTTTGTCACGCAATTCCCGGGCTACCGGTCCGAAGATACGGGTGCCTCTGGGTTCATCCATATTGTTGAGCAGCACCACGGCATTGTCGTCAAAACGGATATAGGATCCGTCTTTTCTGCGGAGCTTGCTCTTGGTGCGCACAATGACGGCTTTGGAAACAGTGCCTTTTTTAATGCCTCCCGACGGGATTGCATCTTTAACTGTCACTACAATTTTATCTCCAATGCCTGCATAGGTCTGACCGGAGTTGCCCAGCACCCGGATGCAGAGTACTTCTTTAGCTCCGCTGTTATCCGCTACTTTCAATCTGGATTCCTGCTGTATCATGGTAAAAAGGTTTTTAAAGCATAATCAAAATAGCCGGGCAATATTATTGGGCGCGTTGAATAATTTCCACCAAACGCCAGCATTTTCTTTTGCTCAGGGGGCGGGTTTCCATGATGCGCACCACATCACCTATCTGGCAGCTGTTGTTTTCATCGTGTGCCAGAAACTTGGTGGTTTTTTTGATGAACTTTCCATAGATCGGGTGCTTCACGCGACGTTCCACACTCACCGTAATGGTTTTCTGCATTTTATTGCTGGTGACCACACCCACCCTGGTTTTTCTTAAGCTTCGTTCTGCCATGATGTATGTTATTGTTTATTATTTTCAGATTGAATGGCTGCATCCTGTCGGGCCTGAAGCTGCCGGCGCCGAAGTTCTGTCTTCAGCCTGGCAATTTCCCTGCGGGTTTGCCGAATACTCATCGGATTTTCCAGCGGGGAAATGGCATGGCTGAATTTCAGCCGCTTCAGATGCAAGGTTTCTTCGGCGATTTTTTGTTCCAGGTCCTGATCGCTAAGTGCTTTCAGATCAATTTTTGTCTTTGCCATGGATCCATTTATTATTGAGCTTCAAAATCAGGTCTCACCACGAATTTGGTTTTAATAGGCAGTTTCTGGGCTGCCAGGCGCAGAGCTTCCTTAGCTACATCCATAGGTACCCCATCAGCTTCAAACAGAATGCGACCGGGTTGTACCACGGCTGCCCAATGGTCGGGGGAGCCTTTCCCTTTTCCCATCCTCACCTCCAGTGGTTTCTTGGTGATGGGCTTATCGGGAAAAATGCGAATCCAGATATTCCCTTCCCTTTTCATGTGCCGGGTAAGGGCTACCCGGGCTGCCTCTATCTGCCGGTCGGTGATCCAGTGTGGTTCCAGTGCCTTCAGGCCAAATGAACCAAAGGCAAGGGTATTTCCCCGCTGGGCCACCCCTTTGATCCGGCCCTTCTGCATTTTTCTGTGCTTGGTACGTTTAGGCTGTAACATGATTCAAATACATTAGTGGATTCAACTGATTTATTTTCTCCGATCGCGTTCTCTGCCCCTGCGTTCTCTTCCGTGATCACGTCCTCCCACAAAGTTGGGATCCAGATCCCGCTTGCCCAGCACTTCACCTTTGCATATCCATACCTTCACGCCAATCTTCCCGTACACAGTTTGGGCAAACAGGCATGCATAATCAATATCCATCCGGAATGTATGCAAGGGTACGCGCCCCTGCTTGATTTCTTCGGAGCGAGCGATTTCTGCTCCACCCAGGCGGCCACTCACCTTCACCTTAATCCCCTCTGCGCCCATGCGCATGGTGGTGGCAATGGCCATCTTAATGGCTCTTTTATAGTTCACGCGGCTTTCAATCTGCCGGGCTATCGTTTCGGCTACAATGCGTGCATCGGTTTCAGGACGACGGATCTCCAGAATATTGATTTGCACATCTTCTTTTCCTGTGAGTTTTTTCAATTCTTCCTTAATCCGATCCACTTCCCCGCCTCCTTTTCCAATGATAATCCCGGGCTTGGAGGTGTGAATGGTGATAATGAGTTTGTTGAGCGTACGCTCAATAACCACTCGTGAGATACCTCCCCGGCTGATTCGGGCATCCAGATAGGTACGGATCTTATGATCTTCCACCAATTTAGGGGCAAAATCACGTTTGTTGCCGTACCAATTTGAGTCCCAGCCTCTGATAATGCCTAATCTGTTGCCGATTGGATTTGTTTTTTGACCCACTTTCTAAAATTTTAGTTTAAGATGCAGTTTCTTCGGATGTTGTTTCGGTAGCGGAAGCCGTGGTTTGCGCCGAATCTTTTGCCTGGGCTGCCAGCGCAGAATCCACAATAATGGTTACATGGTTGCTGCGCTTGCGGATCCGATAGGCCCTGCCTTGTGGGGCTGGTCTGAGCCTTTTCAGGGTACGACCGCCATCCACGAAAATGGTTTTGACATACAGCCTGGCATCTTCCACCCGTTCACCCTGATTCTTTTCCCGCCAGTTGGCAATGGCCGACAGCAAAAGCTTTTCCAGTGGTTTGCTGGGATGTTTCGGGTGAAATTTTAAAATATTCAAAGCCACATCTACATCCTTGCCCCGAATCAGATCGGCCAGCAAACGCATTTTACGGGGTGAACTGGGATAATTTCTCAAACGAGCTACAGCTTCCATGACCGAAAAATTAGGTATACAAATTATTGTTGTTTCTTATTGGAATGTCCCTTAAAATTCCGTGTAGGAGCGAATTCTCCCAGCTTATGACCTACCATGAATTCCGTCACATACACCGGAATAAACTTGTTGCCGTTGTGCACGGCAAATGTATGTCCCACAAAATCGGGCGTAATGGTAGAACGCCGGCTCCAGGTCTTGATGACGGCCTTCTTGATGGTCCCTTCATTCATCAACTGCACTTTCTTTTCCAGTTTATGATCTACGTAAGGTCCTTTTTTGATAGAACGAGCCATATCGTTTAAAATATTGGTTTATGCTTGTCAAATATTAGCTGCTGAGTTTCTGGCCATTTCTCCGCTGCAGAATAAGCTTGTTGGAAGCTTTCTTTCTGGAGCGGGTCTTCAATCCTTTGGCGTACAGGCCTTTTCTGGAACGGGGATGACCTCCCGATGCTTTTCCTTCTCCGCCTCCCATTGGATGATCAACCGGATTCATAGCCACTCCTCTGGTTCTGGGCCTGATGCCACGCCAGCGATTACGTCCGGCTTTACCCATTTGTTCAAGAGCATGATCGGAGTTCGATACACTGCCCACGGTGGCATAACATTGGCCGAGTACCCGACGGATTTCTCCGGAAGGCATTTTCAACACCACATATTTTTCTTCTTTCGCTGTGAGCTGGGCATAGGTGCCGGCGCTCCGGGCAATGGCACCCCCCTGGCCGGGATGCAATTCAATGTTGTGCACAATGGTACCCAGCGGCATATTTTTCAATGGCATGGCATTTCCAACCTCAGGGCTCACATCTTCACCGCTCATCACAGTGGCACCCACTTGCAAACCCTGGGGGGCCAGGATATAGCGTTTTTCACCATCTGCATAAACCACCAAGGCTATGAATGCACTGCGATTGGGATCATATTCAATGCTTTTGACTGTGGCGGGAATATTTCTCTTGTCCCGCTTAAAATCAATAATGCGATAGCGTTTTTTATGTCCGCCACCGATATAGCGCATAGTCCGATGCCCCTGTGCGTTACGCCCGCCGGTCTTGGAAATAGGCTCCAGCAGACTTTTTTCGGGTTCATCGGTAGTGATTTCCGCAAAAGCATTTCCGATTCTCCATCGGGTGCCTGGTGTAACCGGTTTAAATTTCTTCAGTGCCATGGAATCTCATTCGTTTAAAACACTATCAATGTGCGACCTGCATTATACATTGGCATACAAATCAATCGATTCCCCTTCAGCCAGGGTAACCACGGCTTTTTTATAGGCCGATTTTTTTCCGCTGATTACGCCTGAATATGTATATCGATTTCTGCGTTTTCCGGGAACAATGCTGGTATTCACATCTGTTACCGTAACGCCGTAAAATTCTTCTACAGCTTTTTTGATCTGCAGTTTATTGGCCTTCCGGTTCACCTGAAAAGTGTACCTGTTCAGCTTTTCAGACTGCTGATTCGATTTTTCGGTAACCATCGGCTTAATCAGAATATCGGTGGCTTTCATTGTTCTGTTTTTTAAGCTTCAATTATTGAGCCGGTACAGGTTCAGCTGCTTCCTGAAACAGCCTGGCCGCCTGCTCGGTAAATACCAGATAATTGGCATTTAAAATATCATAGGCATTCAGGTCCTTAAATGCCAGACCGTTAACTGTAGGTACATTCCGGAATGAGAGGAAAATGGATTCCTGATATTCCGGAGTAACAAACAACACCTTCTTCCATTCCGGATCGATACCCAAAGCCTTCAACACACTTACAAACTGTTTGGTTTTCGGGGGCTGAATGGAAAAATCTTCCACGATCCGGATAGCCTGTTCGGAGGCTTTGACAGAAAGGGCTGAAACCCTTGCCAGGTCTTTTTCTTTTTTGTTGAGTTTAATGGAATAATCACGCGGTTGGGGGCCAAATACAGTTCCTCCGCCACGGAACAGCGGATTGCGGATGCTGCCCTTGCGGGATCCTCCTGTACCCTTCTGCCGGTGCAGTTTACGGGTAGAACCCTTTACCTCATTCCGGGTTTTGGTTTTATGTGTACCCTGTCGTTGAGCAGCCAGATATTGCTTCACAGCCAGATAAAGTACGTGCTGGTGCGGCTTTGCCTGAAATATCTGGTCGGGAAGTTCAACGGTTCTCCCGGTTTTTTCACCTGCTATATTGAATACCTCGAGCTGCATATCATTTTTCAATTAAAACTATGGAACCATTATGACCCGGAACGGATCCGCTTACCAGGATATAATGCTGTTCGGGAAATATTTTGAGTATGCGCAAACCCTTTACCTTCACCCGTTCATTACCCATCCGGCCGGCCATGCGCATCCCTTTTAATACCCTCGAAGGAAAGGAGGAAGCACCAATGGAACCAGGTGCCCGGCTGCGATCATGCTGGCCGTGCGTGGATTCACCCACACCGCGGAAATGATGACGTTTCACCACGCCCTGGAATCCCTTACCCTTGGACGTGCCGATTACATTGACAATTTCTCCTTCCTGAAAGATATCGCAGGTAATCAGTTCACCCACCTGCTTCTGGATTTCCGGATCGCGGATTTCCCTGACATATCTTTTGGGTGAAGTATTGGCTTTTGCGAAGTGTTGCCTGAGCGGGCGAGGCGTATTTTTTTCCTTTCTTTCCCCGAAGGCAATCTGAAGAGCATGATAACCGTCGTTTTCGGGGGTTTTGACCTGAGTTACTACACAGGGACCAGCTTCAATGATGGTGCAGGCTGTCTGCCGCCCATCAGCTTCGAAAATGCTGGTCATACCCAATTTTCTGCCAAGAATTCCTTTCATGATATTTGTTTTTCAGCGCTCCGCCCCCGGCTTAACCGAAGGATAGGACGGCTTCCTGGAAGCTGCCCCAAACGGAGTTGAGACCAATAAACAGAATACTAAGCTTTTATTTCAACATCCACACCCGAAGGTAAATCCAGCTTGGAAAGCGCATCTACCGTGCGGGACGAGGACGTGTAAATATCCAACAAACGCTTGTGTGTGCACAGCTGAAACTGCTCGCGCGATTTCTTGTTCACATGGGGAGAACGCAGCACGGTGAAAATTTTCTTTTCCGTGGGCAGGGGAATAGGACCCGTTACCACAGCACCCGTGCTTCTGACCGTTTTTACAATTTTTTCGGCCGATTTATCCACCAGATTGTGATCGTAAGATTTCAATTTAATGCGAATCCGCTGTGCCATGATTAAACAATTTTCCCGATGTAATTTGGGACGGCAAAGGTAATAGGATTTTTTGAAAATGACAAAAAGGATTCACATTATGCGTGTCATCGGTAGGGAGAAAGTCTGCAGGTGATGCCCAGCAGCAATACCACAAGCCCGGCATACACAGCCAATATACAGGCATACCATGCTTCAGCATTGAAGTTTGTTTTTCTGAACAGATAGGGAGAGAGCAGCAATCCTTCTGTACCCAGCAGCATCAGCCAGTACAATCCGTAAGGTAAAAACCTTCTGGAAAGGCCTTTCATGGCCCATGTAAATGGTGTATAAATACCCAAAAACAAAAAATGCAGATAGGCCATCAGCCAAAATCTTTGTGTAACCACCAGATGGCTCAACGGAGGGAAACTTCCGCCTACCTGCACAATCAGTTTTACAGTCATAGCTGCCAGGAGTATCATGCCAGTCTTTCGCTTGAGTACATCAAAATTTTGATGCATCCATGTTAGCCATACCGATAACTGCAGGATGGAACCGATGGCAGCCACCCACGACCACAACCATCGTTCATCTACGTACAGAATGGCATGGGCAAAGATTAAAATCGTTCCCAACACCATCAGGTACTGAGAAGAACGTGTAACGATACCCGAGGACAGCCATAAAGCAAGTACCAGATAGAAAAACAAACCATTGTATAAAAAATGCAGGTAAAAAAATATGGATAATTGATACAAAGCGGTGTGTTCAATGCCAGACGCACGATTTGAACCGGCCATCAGGTAAGCAAGCATAAACGGGCCCAGCGAAGACAGAAGCTGGAAAAATGCGCCAATCCTGAGAAAACGCCTGGTGTGTTCCGAGCCGGCCGCGAAAAAAGCAGGTGATTTTGTTCGAATCCAAAGCAGTACTGCCAGCACATCTGCTACTGTAAGATGCACGGCAGAAAAAGCAATTGCCACCGGCCCATATCCTTGAAAAGGAAAACTAATCAGCATGCCCAACACCCCAACCTGCAGCAATCCAATGCAAATCTGTTCGATCCGTGAAAAAACGATAAAAAATTGCTGATAAACCAATAAAAACAAAGCGTTGAACACCCACCCCAGCAGCATCACATGTGAATGAGCGTGAAGCCAATATTGAAACCGCACAGGCAAAGGTTTCACAAAATAAAACCTGAGCCCTAATCCGATAACAGCTCCACAAAAAAGAAACACAATAGACATTATCCACCACCAGGCAGCTACACGTGCATGCCCATTTACCGATGCTATGCTATTCTTCATATCACAAGCATCAAAAATCTTTTTTTGAGGTAATATGCATATACCGCCAAACAGGAATTATCAGCCAGATCAGGTATCCGGCACATATCCATATGAGTCCTCCGTTCGTACCAAAAAATGATTTGATAACGGCGCCAGTGTATCCAAGCAGGGCAGAAAGGTCGAGATGAGCTATCAGCAAAATACGGCTTAAATCCACTGGATTCAGCATGCTTGCCACAATGGCAAATATTTCAAGCGGATAATCTTGATACGCAATCACTGCAATCAGAAAGAAAACATCATACAAAACCGCCATTCCCAGCCATATCAACAATCCCATACCCAAACCCAGGAGCTTATGATCAAAACCAAATACTACCCATAATGCTATACCTGAAAAGATAAAACAAAGCACAATTCCTGCTATCAATAAAAATGCAAATGCATCTGCAGAAGTACTATGCAAAACTCCTGCAATTAAAAACGGAATACCCATTCCGATAAGAAAATAAATAATCAACACCAGAGAAAGACTCAAATAATATCCCATAAACACATTTTTCCTTGAAACAGGATGTGATAAAACCCACGCGATATATTCCCTGATCTGATAGCCATACATGATACCCAGTATCACAGATAACAAAGGTATCAGATACAACACCAGATACATCATACTTATAATAACCTGCTTGAAATCACCAATCAGATACAAAATGGTAGAAGTAAGACAAAAAAATACGATGCCATAACCCATCATCCATTTGCTCCTCAACAGGTCAATAAAACCATATTGCAGTATCTTCCTCATATTTTTACTTTTTCCTGTTCATACATAAGCAACCGGGCAATGGCTTCTTCCACATCATTTGCCTGATAAGCACCAATCAATTGTTCAACAGATCCATGAAAATAAATATCACCATACAGCAAAAAGAATATTTCATCGGCTATCGCCTGAACCAGATGAGGAACATGCGTGGTGAGCACTACCATTTTCCCCCTTTCTCTTTCGTGCTGAATAAATTCTTTCAATCTGATCTGGGTAACCGGATCTAGTGCTGCTGTAGGCTCATCCAGTAAATACAAAGGGACATCATACATCAAGCAGGTTACCAGATTTACTTTTTGCTGGGTTCCCCCGGAAAGATTGCGAAACAACTGATCCATATATGGATCAAGATCCAACAATTCCATCAGCATTTCCTTGCGTTGTGCCTTACCACGAAGATGTTCGGTTAATTGCAATAGTTCCTTTACCTTCAAGTTGTCTGGAAAACGTGCAATCTGCGGAAGATAACTCACCATCCGACGGTATTGGATACTTGCGCGCACAGATTCCCGATAGATATAGACATCTCCTTCATCTGGAAGTACAAGGCCCATGCAAATTTTCATCAAAGTCGTTTTCCCTGATCCATTCGGTCCTAAAACGGCATATATACCCGGGTTGCTGATAGTTGCATCAATATGATGCAATACCTTACGCTTCTTATATGCTTTCGATAAATTTTTAATCTCAATCATGCTGAATGGGTTTCATTAATGGTGCCAGATCAACAAGTTTGGATGGAGTGACAATGGGAATAACAGATTCTGCGATGTTGAGCAAACTTTCAAGCAAACTCCGCAGCAGAATCACGGAAATATCATATCTCATCACCACATAAGCAAACATCCGCATCGGGTGAAAGGGCACATCACCTATGTTATCCCCGTTCAGGTCATAGCCCCTGTAATCACTCCAGTAGTTTTCATAAAAACGATTATCCTGAACATTTGCCGTTAACGAGGCCACATCAAATGAATTTTGTAGAAAATTATTTTGGGTAATCTCGTTGTTCGATGAACTTCCCGTTATCCGCATGGCCCATCCGTTCGATTGAATATTATTTCCGATAATATTCAGTCGGGTGCATTCTTCCATAAATATTCCAACTGTATTTTCTACAAAATAATTCTGCTTGATCTCTGAATCATGAATTTCTTTTAGCAACAAACCGTAGGCATTTGGACCGTGATTACGTGAAAACGTATTTTTTTTCATCTGAATGTGGTGTGAATACATCACAGCCACTCCGGCACCATTAGATTGAAACGTATTCCCAATGTAGGCATCATTATTGGAAAACATAAAATGCATGCCATAACGAATATTGTTCGAGCTGATATTATTTCTGATTTCACTGTTATGGGTGAATTCAAGATAAATGCCATCTCGGTGATGCTGAACAATGTTGTCAATCAGATTTACACTATCACAATACCATAAGTGAATGCCATTTGCTGCATTAAATTCACTGCTTCCTGATCCATCAAAGAAGTTTCTTTCAATAAGAATATGCTTGCTTTGATAGGCATAAATCCCGAAAAAAGACTGAATGATTTTTACATCTATGATGCTAATATGATTGGATTTTGAGATCGAGATTGCAGCCCTGTCTTCCACATAACTCATGCCCGTATGCTGCAGAATCAAATCTCTGATCAATACATGATTGGCGTGGATTACCCACATGCCTGTTTTTCCCTGCCCGTCCAAAACCGCCTGTTGGCCAATGATAGACAAAGGCATTGTAATGGTATATGCACTATCGAGCCGAAAGGTTCCTCTCAGCAAGATTGTATCATAAGGTTTGGCCTGCTGCAAGGCTTTTTCAATGGTTTGCACTTCACAGGAGGCACATACCTGAATTTTTCCTGCCCGGGATTTTATTGTTAGTATTGCCAGAAAGCAGAAAAGGAAAATTTTTTTCATGGCTGATTATTGAATGACAAAGGGCACCTTTTGATTTCACCACCATATTTCTTTTGCATTTCTTCTGCCTGCTGTTTATCGGTGAATGCAGCCACACCTTCACCCATCGGGCTGTGCAATTGCGGGCTGTAGAGCAGATACGCATCCTTTGCAGGTATGAGTGTGCCCGGTTGGTTATAATCTACAAACAACACATAAGCGAAAGATTCATGCGCACTATGATAAAAGCTGTCAAGACAATCAATGGAATCAAATTTATACACCTTGCCTTTGGAAGTAATCAGTTCTCCGCCAAATCTTTTATCTACAATAGTCATCCTGCAAAAATCACAACTGTCATATCCATATTTAATTGGTTCCGGTTTGGGCTTACACGCTATCATCAGCCACATGATACACACGGGAAATATGTATTTTTTCATATCATTGTTTTTTAATGATGAATCAAAACCCTTAATCGAGACGAAGATGTAAGCGTATTCGGATGGTTTTGTACCAGCTTCTTATCAGATGATCTTCTGCAACAGAAATAAGCTGTGAATCCCAATATAATTGAGATCAACATAAATACCGTCGCCCATTCGGGTAAAGAAATGGCTGTGAAGTTGAGTAAATGTTTCATACCAATCAAAGGAGGTTGATAGGTCATACCCGGCACTTTGATGGGAGCCTTAGGATCAAGATGATGCCCGTAATCATATTCCCATAAATAAAAATCATAGATTGCGATTGCACCCAATACGGTATATAAAACTGCCCATGATAAATAAGCCCATCTCTTTTTTATGAGCCATGCTGTTACACCCAGAATAATGATCCCTGCCAGTACATAAGGAAAATAATATAATTCGGGCACTGCATGTGGGTCAATATCTTTCATACCTACGTAATGATTCAGGATATTGATATTTTGTAGTGCATAGGCATCATCACCTGTGATTCTGTTGATCCAAATATACATGCGGATGCCTTGTGGATATTGGGGGGCATAAAGTATGATTTGCCAAAGCGGAAAAAAATAAATCAATACTGATGATAGCACAGCTCCCAGCATAAGCCAGGAAGCTGTGCGATTGGATTTTGTTTTCATGGCTGAATATTTTTAACTCATGATTTTATTCTTTGCCCGTTGACCAAGTCAGTGCTACATGATCATTTGGGGAAGACACTCGTACATATCCCTGCATTTCCTGATGCAATGCCGAACAGAAATCTGTACAATAAAACGGAAACACACCTACTCTCTCGGGAACCCACTTCAATGTTTTGGTTTGACCGGGCATCAACAGCAATTCAGCATTATCACGATTTCCTTCCACAGCAAAACCATGTGCTGCATCCCAGTCCTGTTCCAGATTGGTAACATGGAAATAAACCGTATCTCCCAGATAAATCCCTTCAATATTATCCGGAACAAAATGACTGCGGATTTCTGTCATATATACATCTACGCGATTGCCTTTTCTTACTACTTTTGCATCTTTCTCTGTCCTGGTCAGATAAGGATGATGATTGCTGGCCAATTGATAAATTTTATCAGACCGTGGCATCAGAATGCTGGCAGGAATGGCCTGTGCATAATGCGGCTCACCTACTGTCGGAAAATCGAGCAATAATTTCATTTTATCACCCGAAATATCAAACAACTGAGCTGACTGGGATAATTCAGGTCCCGTGGGCAGATATCTATCTTTTGTAATTTTATTCAATGCAACGAGGTATTTACCCCATGGCTTGCGTGAATCACCACCGGGTATCATCAGATGGCCGGGAGAATAAAATGTAGGCTGCCGGTCTTCCACTTGCCAAGTACCAAGTTTCCATTTCACTACTTCGGATGAAATAAAGAATGTAGTATATGCATTTCCCTTATCATCAAATTCTGTGTGCAATGGTCCCAAACCCCCGCTTTTCACAACACCAGCCAGCACAGCATCAAATTTCAACACCGGAATTCCATTTACCTCTCCATCAAATTGTTTTTGCTGAATGGCCTGTTGTATTTTATCAAAACTAAATACAGACAGATCTGCACTCAACTTGCCATTGGCTACAATGTAATTTCCTGACGGATCTACATCCACACCATGAGGTGATTTGGGTGCAGGAATAAAATAAACCAGTCCGGGACATTCGGAAGGAATCAACACCTTTACACCTTGATGTACATACGAATGCGCAGTTTGTGTGCTGGTATCAAACCGGTTATCATAATATGTACCTGGAAATTCATGATATTTGCCCTGCTGTACATATTCCTCAGCTTTCTTCCAGTTGATAGCAGCCACAAAATCTTTATCCTTTTGTGAAGCATTTACTTCCAGCAAGGTATGAGCTTCTTCTGAATTGTAACAGGTGAAAAATACCCAATCCTTTGATTTGCCTTTGCCTGCATGTGCCAGGTCATAATCAAATCCCGGCATCATCAACTGGAAAGCAAGATCCATATCACCGGAAGGAGCAACCTTGATGAATGAAAGCACGCCTCCAAAATTTTGTTTATAAGATGCAATCGGTACATCTTTTTGTGGAATAGGCACACCAAAACGCGTACCTGCCACTACATACTCCGTATTTTCCGTCACAAAGGGTGAACTGTGATTACCAGCTGAATTGGGAATTTCGATGGTTTCAACGGTTTCAAAAGTTTTTAAATCAATTCTGGCCACGCGTGGAGTATTGTTGGCATTGATAAATAACCACCGCCCATCAGGCACACCATTAGTTTGCGACAATTCCGGATGATGTGCATCGTCCCAGGGAATAAATCCATAAGAAGTCATCAACAAAGGTTTGGTTTCTTCGCTGTATCCATAGCCATTTTCAGGATTTTGTGAAAACACCGGAATGATTTTAAACAATCGCCCGGATGGCAATCCATATACACTGACCTGTCCGTTGTATCCACCAGACATGAAAGCATAAAATTCATCGTATTGACCCGGAGCTACATACACCCGTTGTGCAGCATCCTGGGCACTGATGGCACCCTGACCAACTGATGAATGATTGTTGCATGAGGCAAGCAGCAAACCTGCAACTGCAATGATTCCGGCAACAATGGGAATCAGCTGCTTTTGTTTGAGAAAAATTTTTGTTTTCATGATACATGCATTTTATTTGGATGAAGAACTATCATCAACCGAACGCAAATATTCGAGTAAGGCCCGTGCTTCATCTTCACTAAGATGAAGATTGGCCATAACGGCGCCGTTACTTTCACCTACGAGTTGTTTGGCTATGGGATCCTGCTGAATCATCACATCCGGATTGAGAATCATGTTCATGATCCATTCAGGAGCCTGTCGCCTGGTAACTCCTTTCAAAGCAGGACCGATGTAACGGCTATCAATCCGGTGACAGGCCGTACATTTTTCATTGAAAATGGTTTCGCCCTTTTTTGCAAGTTCGGGCTGGATAGGTCCGAGCTGAACGGATTTGATAGGTCCGATGCCTTTGTCATCCAGGGGATTTGCAGTGGATGCCGACGCAGCAGGAGCAGCCGCATTTTCGCTTGCCTGCTGGCTGTTTGAGGTTGAAGAATGACAACCCACAACCCACAAACCGGCAATCAGGAATAAGAGAGTATTTAATCTTTTTTTCATGACAAATTATTTTTGATTTTACTGAACATCACAAAAATATATGTCGTGATGGCTGTGATTGATGACATATGTCATCAGGATATGATGATTTTCATCACCTCCGGGAAATAAAAAACCCGCCTGAATCAGGCGGGTTCATGCATATTTTTAAAATTGAGTTACTATTCCACGCTTACCTTACCCTTGGCTTTGGCAATCACTTCTTCAGCTATGTTTGCGGGTGCCGGTGCATAATGGCTGAATTCCATGGTGGAAGTTGCGCGGCCTGAAGTAAGTGAACGAAGCTGGGTAACATAGCCAAACATTTCACTGAGAGGAACTTTAGCCTTAATAACCTGGGCATTGTTGCGGCTATCCATGCCTTCGAGAATACCTCTGCGCCGGTTTAGATCGCCTGTTACATCACCCATGTATTGATCGGGTGTGATCACTTCCACTTTCATAATAGGCTCCAGCAGAATAGGCTTGGCTTTTTTGCCGGCTTCACGGAAACCGCTGCGGGCGCAGAGTTCAAACGACATGGAGTCAGAGTCCACTTCGTGGTAGCTACCATCATATACCCTTACTTTCATGTTATCTACCGGATAACCTGCCAGTACACCGGTTTCCATGGCCGATTCAAATCCTTTTTGAATAGCCGGGATGTATTCTTTCGGAATAGCACCACCAAAGATATCATTGACAAACTGGAAATGCTGGCCGGGATTGTTTTTCAGCCATTCTTCATCAGCAGGACCCAGTTCAAAAACGATATCTGCATATTTTCCGCGTCCACCGGTTTGTTTCTTCAGAATTTCTCGGTGCTGCACAGTGGTTGTAAATGCTTCCTTGTAAGCCACCTGTGGTGCACCCTGGTTGACCTCAACCTTAAATTCCCGGCGCATGCGATCCAGGATAATTTCCAGATGCAATTCACCCATACCCTGGAGAATGGTTTGACCGGTTTCTTCATCGGTTTTGACACGCAGGGTAGGATCTTCTTCCATGAGTTTGGCAAGGGCCATACTCATTTTATCCACATCGGCCTGTGCCTTGGGCTCGATAGCCACAGCAATCACAGGTTCGGGGATAAACATGCTTTCCAGCACAATGGGATGGTTAGGATCGCTCAGCGTATCGCCTGTTTTGATATCCTTGAAGCCCACAGCTGCGCCGATATCGCCAGCTTCAATAAAATCGATGGGATTTTGTTTATTGGCAAACATCTGCAGGATGCGGCTGATGCGTTCATTGCGGCCGGTACGATTGTTCAGCACATAAGAGCCGGCATCCAGATGACCGGAATAGCAACGGAAATAAGCCAGGCGACCTACAAAAGGATCGGTCATGATTTTGAAAGCCAGTGCAGCAAAGGGCTCTTTAGGATCCGTTTTGCGAGTTACCTCTTCACCGGTTCTTGGATCCACGCCTTTTACAGCTGCAATGTCAATAGGACTGGGCAAATATCTCACCACTGCGTCCAACAGGGTCTGCACACCTTTGTTTTTGAATGCGCTACCGCAAAGCATGGGCACAATGCTCATATCAATGGTGGCTTTGCGAAGCACCGCATAGATTTCATCGTTGGTGATGGAATGCGGATCTTCAAAATACTTTTCCATCAGTTTTTCATCATATTCAGCCACTGTTTCGATAAGATGATTGCGCCATTCCTCGACTTCCTCTTTCATATCATCCGGAATGGGCACTTCCTGATAGGTCATGCCCAGCGTGGCCTCATCCCAGATGATACCCTTCATTTCCACCAGATCCACAACGCCCTTGAAATGATCCTCGGCGCCGATAGGCAATTGCAGGGGGACAGACTTGGCGCCCAGCATTTCACGTACCTGACGTACCACATTCAGAAAATCGGCCCCTGCGCGATCCATTTTATTTACAAAACCAATACGGGGCACATGATAGCGGTTAGCCTGGCGCCACACGGTTTCACTTTGCGGTTCCACACCATCAACAGCCGAAAACAAAGCCACCAGCCCATCGAGTACCCGCATGGAACGCTCAACCTCCACGGTAAAGTCCACGTGACCAGGAGTATCAATGATATTGAATTTGTATTGCTTGGTTTCCGGAATGGCCTGACCCTGAACGGTAGGAAATTTCCAGTAACAGGTTACCGATGCGGAAGTAATGGTAATGCCCCGCTCTTTTTCCTGTTCCATCCAGTCGGTAATGGCTGCCCCTTCATGCACTTCACCAATTTTGTGGGTCATGCCGGTATAATAAAGTATGCGTTCTGTGGTAGTTGTTTTGCCGGCATCAATGTGGGCAGCAATTCCGAAGTTTCGTTGAAAAGCTAAATCTGCCATAAGTGATGAACTATAAAATATGATAAATGATAGCTGAAGCTGTTAAATACACGCCTACACTTTTTAAATTCGGAAATGGGAGAAGGCTTTATTGGCTTCTGCCATGCGATGGGTATCTTCCTTTTTCTTGAAAGCCCCTCCTTCGCCCTTGCTGGCTGCTATGATTTCGGCAGCAAGTTTTTCAGCCATGCTTTTCCCGTGGCGCTCCTTCGCATAGCTGATGAGCCATTTCATGCTCAGCGAAATCTTGCGATCGGGCCTGACTTCCGTAGGAATCTGGAAAGTAGCCCCCCCAATCCTGCGGCTTCTCACCTCGATGGCTGGCATCACATTGCTCAGGGCGCGTTTCCATACTTCGTACCCATCTTCTCCGGTTTGCTGGGTAACCAGGTCAATAGCCTGGTAAAAGATTTTGGAAGCCAGGCTTTTCTTGCCCCGGCGCAGAATATTGTTGATAAACCGGGTAACCATTTCGTCCTGAAACCGGGGATCAGGCTGCAAGGGACGCTTTTTAGCAGCTTGCTTTCTCATGGATTGAAGTTTCTATGATGTTAAATTTGAATTATTTTTTAGCCTTTTCCTTTTTGGTACCATATTTCGAACGGCCTTTCTTCCGGTCTTTCACGCCGGCCGTATCCAGGGCTCCCCGTACGATATGATAACGCACACCAGGAAGATCCTTCACACGTCCTCCTCTCACCAGCACGATGGAGTGCTCCTGCAAATTGTGCCCTTCACCAGGGATATAGGCAATGACTTCTACCTTATTGGTGAGCCTCACTTTTGCTACCTTGCGCAGAGCAGAGTTCGGCTTTTTGGGTGTGGTCGTGTATACACGGGTACATACGCCCCTGCGTTGCGGACAACCATCCAGCGCTCTGGATTTGGATTTGGCACGAACAATTTCCCTGCCTTTTCTTACAAGTTGCTGTATCGTTGGCATGTTCAGAGTTTAAGGTTGCTTCGTCTGAAATATTTTTTGGGATGGCAAAGGTATGATTATCTTCCAAAATAAACAAAACCCGGATGCAGCCGGGCTGCCCACGTGAAGATATTTACCATTCGGAACGGGAGGAATACGAAAGGAAATCCGTTCAATCCGGCATTCAGACCCTCACATTCCAGCCGTAGCGGTCGGGTAATTTACCCACTTTAATGTCGTTGAGTTTCTGCAGAATAGCAGGTGAAATTTTCCATTGGGAAATATCAAACACAATATGATGATCGCGGTAGGTAAGCTCGCTCACATAGCTGATGCTGGCAGCCGTACCGGTGCCGAATATTTCTTTCAGCTGGCCTTCCTGGTGAGCGCGAATCACTTCATCAATGCTGATGGGTCGTTCCTCTACCTGAATACCTTCGTCATGCAGCAGGGTAATCACGCTGCTGCGGGTAACGCCCGCCAGAATGGTGCCTTCCGTCAGATCAGGTGTAATGGCCGTATCGCCAATCACCACAAATACATTCATGGTACCGCATTCCTGCAAATAGCGGTGATGAATGCCATCTGTCCATAGAATCTGATCATAGCCCATTTCCTGCACTTCCCGTGTGGGCTTCAGGGATGCTGCGTAATTACCGGCTGTCTTGGCAAAACCGGTACCACCTGGAAAAGCCCGTACATACTTATCCTGCACATACAACTTCACGGGCTTGTTGTAATAAGCACCTGCAGGCGAAGTAATAATCATGAAACGATACCGAAGGGAAGAACGCACACCAATATATTCATCCATGGCAATCATAAAGGGACGAATGTACAAGGAACTATCGGGCTGCCCGGGAACCCACGCCCGATCCAGATCCACCAGCTTTTTCATCCCTTCAATAAAAATTTCCTCCGGCACGGCAGGCATATCCATCCGATCGGCCGAAAGATTGAAACGTTTGAAATTGTCATAGGGCCTGAAAATAACCACATCTCCCTGTTGAGTGCGATAAGCTTTCAGCCCTTCAAAAATGGCCTGTCCATAATGCAGTGTGGAATTGGATGGGCTGATGGATATCGGCTGAAAAGGAATGATTTCAGGCTGCTGCCATTGGCCGTTCACATAATCTGCAACCAGCATATGGTCCGAGAAAACCTTACCGAATCCAAGTTTGGTAAAATCCACTTCCTTCACACGGCTCCTCGTTACAGGCGTCACTTTGATTTCATGCAGTATTGAAGTTGATTCCATGTTAAATTTTGATTTAATTGTAGATTGTTTTTTATGACCTTTGCAATTTAGGATTTTTTCACCGAACCGAATGAAAGGGGTTGATGTCTTATCCTATGGATGCATATTTTCTGGCTCAGCTTTTTCCACATCCATTATTTATCGCAGATCCGGAATCTTCGGTGGTTACGGATATGCGTTCCGGGAAAACAGTGGTGCTCATACAAGCCATCGAACAAATTCCTCCGCTGCAAAAATTGTTGCACGATATCCTTCAATCATGTAAACTTGATCCCAGTCAGGATGCTATTGTACTGGCACAAGATTCCGGAATAACTCCCAGTTGGAAACGCATCCAACAAGAGTGGAATCCTGCTGTGGTGCTGTCATTTGGGGTCATATTCGCCGATATACCACAAGCTGATTTGCCACTATACCATCCCATCATATTCGATCAAACACCTTTGCTGCATGCCGATACTCTTGCTTTGCTGCATGAAGATAAGTCGCGTAAAAAATTGCTCTGGCAGGCGCTTAAGCACATTTTCTTCCAAAACAACCCATGAAACAATATGCCTGTGCTGATATTTGCTACGCACAACCCACATAAATTGCAGGAAGTTCAATCCCTGTTGCCGGCATCCATCCGGCTGCTGAGTTTACAAGATGTAGGTTACAAGCAAGCCATACCTGAGCCCTACGATAGCCTGGAAGAAAATTCCAGGATAAAGGCCATCACCATCTACGAAGCCTTGCAACACGATTGCTTTGCCGAAGACAGCGGACTGGAGGTAGAAGCGTTGAATGGCGCACCTGGTGCCCGATCATCCAGATTTGCAGGCGAACATGCTACTGATGCCGAAAACATAACTTTGCTTCTTTCCCGTATGGAAGGAACCAGCCGACGGAAAGCACGATTTCGCACCGTGATTACCCTGATCTGGAAGGGAAAACTCCATCAGGTGGCAGGAACCTGCGAAGGGACCATTGTCACTACTCCCCGAGGTAAAAATGGTTTTGGTTATGATCCGGTGTTTATTCCGGAAGGCAGCCAGAAAACTTTTGCAGAGATGAGTCTTGAAGAAAAAAATCAATACAGCCATCGGGCAAAAGCCATCCGTGCTTTTTGTGATCTTGTTCACCAGCTTGCTGCTGAATCCAATACAAAATGAGCAGAGTTAAACTACATATCCCGGCAGATTTGCCATTCTACACACAAATTCCGGTACGCATCGAGGATATCAATTACGGCGGCCATCTGGGGCATGATGCATTGGTAAGCATTTTACAGGAAGCTCGACTTCATTTCCTTCAAAAATTAGATTGCAGCGAATTGGATGCTTGTGGCACTGGATTGATTATGGGATATCTGTCTGTGGTGTATCTGCAGGAAGGACATTACGGTGATCAGTTGCGAATCGGCATAGGCGTCAGCGAAATACAGCGATCAACTGTAGAATTATGCTATGCGGTTTCTGTGACCCGCTCCGGGAATCATGTACCGCTTGCAGAAGCCATCACAGGACTGGTGTGTTTTGATTATGCAAGGCGTAAAGTGCAGGCTGTGCCATCAACCCTTCGGAATAGACTACAGCCCTATCTGATCGCGGGAAATCAATCCAAGCTAGATTTTTCTTAGCAAAATGGGATTAGCTGGGATCTCCCTGCTGCAAGGCATATTCAATCTGTACCAGTTCTTCTTCCAGCACGCACAATTCTGTTAAAATATAATCGCGGAGCGGGTCGTGGGCATGGGCTTGAAGGACTAATTTCAATCGGCTGATTTCTGAGGCTAACTTCTGTTGTTCGGCAATCAAGGCACGTTTACCCAACAAATCTAAGGGGCGTGACTGACCCACCTGTGGCTTGTTTGGTTCCATAGGAAACAGCTTTATGGTTAACTTATCACAGTAAAGGTATAATTTTTTTATCGGAAAAAACAAGCTTATTCATAACAGGCATATATGTGCCTGAAATGCTCCACAATAGCAGGGAATCCATAATGCAGGCTCGCTTCATAGGATATGGTTTCCCGATTAAAATCTTCCAACCTGTTGGCTATCTCCAGCATAGCCCGGGATAAGGCCTGCGTATCTTCAGGTGCTATCAGCCATCCGTTCCGGTTATTGATCAGTTCGGGAATACCACCTACCCGGGGAGCAATTACCGGCAGACCGCAACATAAAGCTTCAAGAATAACACAGGGTTGATTTTCATAACTGCTATACAAGACAAACACATCGGCCTGCTGCAGATGCACAGCCACTTCTGAAGACGTCAGCCAGCCGGTCATGTAAATGCGATCAGAAAAGACACTTGTGAGCATTCTTTTTTTGACATCATCCCTGATAGGTCCCACCAAATACAACTGCCATCCCGGCAACTGTTGGGCTATCTGTTCAAAAGCAGCTATAATGGCTTCAGGACGCTTGTGTGGCCGCAAATCAGATACATGGATGAATTTGCGCATCGACATAGCAGATGGGTGTGCATCGGGCGTCATTTTGCGCTGATAGCTAAACAACGAGGTATCGACTGCATTTGGCAACACATAGATGGGTTTGCTGCCGGCAACAGACTGAAGCTTCCGGCCCAGATCTTCTGAAACAGGCAACCATAGCTTGGCGCCACGCAAAATGAGTTTAACCAGCACACGTTTCCATAAATGATCTTTCCAGTATGATCGGGGCGATGCAGGCTGAAAATAACTGGCATGTTCGGATAAAAAATATTCCTGCCCGGATAACCATTTCAAGCATAAGGCCATAAGTCCTGCTTTCCAGCACACATGTACATGTATGAAATCAAAAGGGCCATGCATTGCCTGAATCTTTCGATAAGAATGAATAAAGGCCTGTACATATTTCCAGAAATGAAACAATTTTCTCAGCCAGCCAATGCGGCATGCAGATGGCACATCATACCAGCGATATACCACAAGATGAGGCGCATGTCTTTCATCTTTTTCCAAGCAAGCCTGAGTAGCCCGAGGATCCCATGCCAGATGCAACACAATGATATTGGCAACCTCACTGGCAGCACGTGCATGCCGTTCAATAAAATCACCATTTGTGTGCTGTATGCGGTCAGGATACCAACTTACCAGCCAAAGTATATGCTTGCGATCGGGCATGTTTAACGCAGTAAATATTGAAACAACCGCCTTACTTCGCCGGGATGTCCCCTAAACAAGGTTCGCCATGACAAGTGATGCATCCTCAAAAATAACATGCAAGCACACACACCGCTGATACCATATCCCAATGATGAGGCCCAGGCTGCACCCGTGATACCATTTTTCGGAATCCACCATAAATCACACAACAGAATAACAATACAGCATAAAGCAGCATTAACAAGATTGAATTGCAATTTATTGCGCGCAGCAAAGTAGGCAGCCAGCAAGATATTCAACACAAACAAACTCGCACCCGGCAACAAAATCCATAATGGTATCACGGAATCCTGAAAGGCTTTACCCCAAAACCTCGTAATCAGATAATGGCCTGATAAAAACAGCAAGCCATCTGCAACCACAAAACATCCTATTACAATCCGAAGCAGTGTTTGAAATTGCGCTAACCAGGATGGATCCTCTGTCCTGTCAGCATAAGCAAATACCACTGTTGCCAGGGAGGAAGGAACCATCCATAGGGTCTGGATGATTTTTTCTGCAAGTGCATACACACCCAACTGATTTTTATCGAGAAATGCTGCAACCATCCAGATATCCATCCGATAAGCCAGATATTGAAACAAATTGGCCCAGAATACAAGCTGACCAAATCGAAGCCATTCTTTTTGAAACACAGAAACAGGTATCAGAGTAAAATGCAGATCCGTGCGATAGGAATACAGATATTTGCCCACAAGCCCTACACCACTGCTGATACTCATTCCCACATAAAATTTCAGTAACGCAGTTTCTGAAAGATGTTTTCCCAACAGATACATCACACCTAACAGCAAAAAGGCACATACATAAATCAGAATCAACACCTCATACACCACCCGAAAGCGTTTTTCCCCATTCCACAATGCCACGCCATAATTATTCAACAGCAAGGTAACAGCATACACCAAGCCCCATGAATTGGTAAATCCGAAATAGGAATATCCGGTGAAGTATTGAAACAGCAAGCTAAACACACAGATGATCAGCGCCTGCATCCAAAACAAGCTATACAGATAACGCATACGCGATGCCCTGGTTTGTCGTTGCCTGGCAATATCATATACCAGAGCAGCATCCATTCCCTGCCCTACAATCAGCACCAGCAAGGCCGCATTAGTAGTAAGCAGGGCTAACTGGCCATTGCCATGCGGCCCAAGCAGCCGAATAAACAAAATATTGAAAAGCAATTGCGCGCCCAGAAACAGCATTCTGCCCATGAGATTGTGCAGGAGATGAGTGTGAAAAGGCATGCTCCCAAAATAAGAAATCCGTATCTTACCTCCTAAAACCTGCCCTTTATGAACCGACGTGATTTTCTGAAAACCAGCTCCTTAGGGTTGGCCAGCATGGCCTTATGGCCTGAAGCCTTATCTCCAAACTCATTCCCCGGCTGCATTTTAGGCATCCAGCTGTATTCCGTACGGGATGATATGCAGAAAGATCCTGCTGCCACTCTGCAACAACTGGCCAGAATTGGCTACCGATATGTAGAACATGCCGGATATGCCAATCGCAAATTTTATGGTTACACGGCTCAGGACTTTAAAAACCTGCTTCATCAATTGGGCCTGCACATGCCCAGCGGCCATGTGGTATTGAAACCGACCGACTGGGATGAAGCTCGAAAAGATTTTACGGATAACTGGAAATACACCCTTGAAGATGCAGCCGCCGTGGGTCAGCAATTCGTCATCAGCCCCTGGATGGACGAAAGCCTGCGGACAGACTACGACCGATTTATGCATTTCCTCGATATCATGAACCGCTGCGGAGAATTATGCCATACGTATCATCTGCAGTTTGGCTATCATAATCATGATTTTGAATTCAACACCACCCTGCAGGGCAAACGCATGTATGACCTAATCCTGCAGCACACCGATCCCAAACTGGTGGTGCAACAGATTGATATCGGCAACATGTATGGTGCCGGCGGACGCGCCCAGCAAATCTTGAAAGAATACCCCGGGCGCTTTCTGCTGATGCACGTCAAAGATGAAATACGCTCAAGCAAACAGGGAGAAATGGGCGAGGGTTATGAAAGTTGCATCCTGGGAAAAGGAGTCATTCCGGTACATCAAATCGTGGATGAAGGCCGCACCATAGGCGGTACCCGCTATTTCATCGTGGAACAGGAATCCTACCAGGGTCAAACCCCGCTTAGCTGTGCAGCTGCCGATTATGCGGTAATGAAACAATGGGGATATTGAGACCCGATCATCAGATGTCATTTCTATGACAGATGAGCTGCTCATTTTTCGCTAAACTTGCAACATATTTGATGAGTTGACTGTTTGAGTGCATTTTATTTAAATGATTCCGATGGAAAAAGCATTTTTTCAAAAAATATGGGAAAAACAGCAGCGAATGGACATTGTGCCACCCAATGAAGAAATTGCTGGCTGGGCCAATGATCTCATCTGCTTGCTGTACCCGGAACATTCGCGCTGCCTGTTTCGCTCCCTGCAGGAAATCGAAGAAAATTTTTACCGGCTGAAAGACCGGCTCATCCATATTTTAAACGCCACCCAGGCTTGTCACAAAAAGGATAACCTGGATATTGCCGAGGCATTCTTTGCGCAGGTGCCAGCCCTGTACGAAACCCTGAATACGGATGTGGAAGCGATTGTGATGGGCGACCCGGCAGCTAAAAGTCATTTCGAGGTGATTCGTGCCTATCCCGGCTTTCAGGCTATTGCCTTTTATCGGATTGCGCATGCTTTGTTGAAACTTGATGTGCCGCTTATACCCCGCATCCTCACAGAACATGCTCATTCGCAAACAGGCATTGATATTCATCCCGGTGCTGAAATTGATGAATACTTTTTCATTGACCACGGCACCGGTATCGTGATCGGCGAAACGGCCCGCATCGGCAAATATGTGAAACTTTACCAGGGTGCCACATTGGGAGCCCTTAGTGTAGATAAAAGCATGGCTTCCATGAAGCGTCATCCCACGGTGGAAGATCATGTCGTGATTTATTCCGGTGCTACGATTTTAGGTGGCGAAACCGTAATTGGCCATCACAGCATCATCGGTGGCAATGTGTGGCTTACCCGCAGCGTGCCTCCGGGCTCCATTGTATATCATACACCCGAAATCACGGTAGAAGAAGGTACCATTCAACTCTAAATTCCTGAGATCCGGAAGCATTGATCATGGCAACTTTACTGGATACGATCGGAAATACACCCCTGGTTGAGCTCCGACATCTTTCTCCCCGACCCGAAGTGCGCATCTATGCGAAGCTGGAAGGCCATAATCCGGGCGGCAGCGTGAAAGACAGGCCTGCCTTTTATATGATCAAAAATGCGCTGGCCCGCGGGGATATCCGACCTGGCATGTCGCTCATCGAGGCCACCAGCGGCAATACCGGCATTGCCCTGGCTATGATTGCCCGCCTGTTCGACCTGCAAATTGAACTGGTGATGCCGGCCAGCTCCACCCGTGAGCGGGTGCTGACCATGCAAGCGTTTGGAGCAAAAGTAACATTGGTAGAAAGCATGGAAGCCGCCCGCGACTATGCAGCTGAGAAAGCCGCTACCGGTCAATATTTCCAGCTGAACCAATTCGCCAATCCCGACAATGCACTTGCCCATTATGAAACCACCGGCCCGGAAATCTGGCGCGATACCCAGCATCAAATCACACATTTCGTAAGCGCCATGGGCACAACCGGCACCATCATGGGTTGCTCCAGGTTTCTGAAACAACAAAATCCAGCTATCCAAATCATTGGCTGCCAGCCCGCCGAAGGATCCTGCATTCCGGGCATCCGCAAGTGGCCCGAAGCTTATTTGCCCAAAATCTATGACCCTACAAGGGTTGACCGATTAATTGAAATTTCTGAAGCTGAAGCTACCCGTATGGCTCGTCGCCTGGCTGCCGAAGAAGGCCTCTTTGCTGGCATGAGCACGGGCGGAGCCGCTGCAGCTGCCTTGCGCGTGGCACAGGAAATAAATCGGGGCCTCATTGTGTTTATTGCCTGTGATCGGGGCGATCGCTACCTGTCCAGCCCCCTGTTCGATGCGGCTGCTTCTTAAAGAAAACAGCATATCTGTCATAATCCTTTTTAACTTTATCCGCCAAAAAACGGGCGGCTATGATTCATCGGTACAAAGGCGAAACCCACTACCTGGTAGCTGTAGATTGCATCATCTTTGGCTTCGACGGCGAAACATTGAAAATTCTGCTCATCCAGCGCGGCTTTGAACCGGAAAGAGGCAAATGGAGCCTGATGGGTGGTTTCGTAAAACCTGAAGAAAGCCTGGATGAAGCAGCCAACCGCATCCTCAAAAAACTCACCGGACTGGAAGGTGTGTACCTGGAGCAATTGCATGCCTTTGGTGATCCACACCGCGACCCGGTGGAGCGCACCATCAGCATCGCCTATTTTGCCTTGATTGATATCCATAAATACCAAAAGCAAATCAGCGAAGAATATCATGCCGAATGGTTTCCGCTGAACCATATTCCTGAACTCATCTTCGACCACATGGAAATGGTGAAACTGGCCCGCCGCCAGCTGCGCTACAAAGCTTCCCTGCACCCCATCTTATTTGAATTGCTTCCCCCTAAATTCACCATTCCCCAGCTCCAAAACCTATACGAAGGCATTTACGATACCACATTCGACAAGCGCAACTTCAGCCGCAAAGTGCTCTCCACCGGCCTGCTTATTAAACAACCCGACAAGGATAAATCCAACTCAAAAAAAGGAGCCTTTTACTACAAGCTGGATCGCAAAAAATACCGGGCCAACTTCCAGGCCTTCCTGCGCTTCGTACCCAACCCCGATAAATTGATTCACTGATTTTATTTTTTCTTCAGCATCATCACATATTCGCCGGGTGACTTCTGCGTGATGCGTTTGAATATGCGGTTGAAGTAAGAAAGATTGCTGAAGCCCACCTGATAGGCAATTTCACTGAAGCTGAATTCTTTTTCGGCCAGCAGGCGACAGGCATGATGAATTCTGACCTCATTCAAAAAACTGATGTACGTTTTGCGGGTGCGATTTTTGAAATACCTGCAAAAGGCTTCCACCGAAAGGTTTGCCAGACCTGCCACTTCCTGCAGCGATATCGGACGATGATATTCTTCCAGTGTAAAACGAATGATATGGCTCATCCGCACATCTCCTGTTTCACCAATCATCTTCAGCCATCCTCCATCGGCAACCAACAGCAACTCCTGCCTGCGTTCATAAATCAGATACAATAAATCCAACACCCACAGTACCCTTCGGAAACCAGTCAACCTGCGCAACCGCAGCAAGCGTGTGGCCACTTCTTTTGCCAGTGCACCCTGCAGCTGGTAAGCCTGATAACACTGATGATAAAATCGTGCAACCGAAAGGGTATCATTGCATTTCCAGAATTCCTGCTCCCATGCCTTCATATCAATGTATAGCGAATAACCTACCGACCTTTTCTTTTTTTGCTGATAATACACTGCATCACTTTTGAATACATGAGGCAACGAGGAGCCAATGATGTACACATCACCCGGTGAAAAACAACCCGTATAATCACCTACAATGAGATTACCATGGCCTTTTTCGATATAAGTAATCTGTATTTCCGGATGCTGATGCAGTTTATCATAAAAATGATTCAACCGATCAATCTGATAATGATAAAACTCCGTACGGGTTTTGGGAATCTTGAAAGGGATGATGCTCATACGCATGCCAACATTTTTACCGGAGATATACAAAGTTAATCAGCGGGCATGAGTAAAAACAGGCAATATCAATATTGTACAAAAGATGGTCAATTTTCTGAAAAGTTTGCACCTTACAGCTTGCTAATTTTGTTTCAACGGTTAAATCATTTCACGATCATGCAATTTGAATGGAAAGGTGTATTTCCGGCCATTACCACTCAGTTTACGGCCGATGACCAACTCGACCTGCAAATGTTTGAGAAAAACTTGTATGCTCAGCTTGAAGCCGGCATTCACGGCGTGATACTGGGCGGCACACTGGGTGAGTCGAGCACGCTGACCCGGGAAGAAAAAGAAATCCTGATTCGCTTTACAAAAGAAAAAGTAGCAGGTCGGATCCCCGTGATCCTCAATATTGCGGAAGGAGCCACAAAAGCCGCTGTGAATGAAGCGCAATGGGCCGAACAACTGGGAGTGGATGGATTGATGTTGCTGCCACCGATGCGCTACAAAGCCGATGACCGGGAAACGGTTCAGTTCTTCAGCACAGTGGCCCGCTCAGTAAGCCTGCCTATCCTGATTTACAACAACCCGGTGGATTACCGGATTATGGTTACGCCAGACATGTTTGCTCAGCTTACAGATTGTGCAAACATCCAGGCAGTAAAAGATTCCACCCGCGATGTGTCGAATGTAACGCGCATGATCAACCGCTTTGGTAACCGGTATCGCATTCTCTGTGGTGTGGATCCCATTGCTATGGAAAGCCTGCTGATGGGCGCCAGTGGCTGGGTGGGCGGACTGGTCAATGCTTTTCCCAGAGAAACCGTGCTGCTATACCACCTGGTGCAATCCCGACAGATTGATAAGGCCCTGCAAGTACATCGGTGGTTTCTGCCCCTGCTGGAGCTGGATTTGAGTCCTAAACTGGTACAATACATCAAGTTGGCAGCCAGTATCACGGGTATTGGGGCAGAGTATGTGCGGCCTCCTCGCTTGCCGCTCGTGGGCGAAGAAAGGCAACAGATCCTTTCGCTCATACAAAAAGCTATGACCGCGGAACCTGCATGGATGCGCGATCTGCAGGTGTTGCAGGAAACAGCCGCTGCTCTTCATTCCTGATCGGAGTGATTCATGGATTTGATTTATCATTCTGTTGTTAAAGACTTGCCTGTCTTACAATTAAGCCAGTTTAAAAACCAATGAACATGTCGTTCCCGGATGCTACTCCAGCAGAAATTGAACAAACAGCCCAACGTGCATGGGAAGCATTTGTTGTTTACCGAAAAACTTCCTGGAAACAAAGAGCTGGCTTGCTTAGCCAGATAGCCGAGGCTTTACGTGCCCGGGAAACGGAATTGATTGCTTTGGCCATGTCTGAAACCCATTTGCCGGAGGCCCGCCTGAAAAATGAATTTGCCCGAACTCTTTTTCAGCTTCAACAATATGGACATGCATTGGAAACCGGCATCTGGGGCAGCTTTAGCATCGACACCGCCGTGCCAGACCCGGTCTCACCCCAGGCCGATGTACGCAAGACGTATGTGCCATTGGGACCTGTAGCCGTATTTGGAGCGAGCAACTTTCCCTTTGCTTTTTCCACAGCGGGCGGCGATACGGCCAGTGCCCTGGCTGCCGGCTGCACAGTGATTGTAAAAGCCCATCCAGCCCATCCGCATACTTCCGAAATGGTGGCGGCCCTCATCCAGCAAGCCGTTCGACAATGCAATTTACCAGACGCCATTTTTCAACACATCCATGGCGCGTCTCCCACTGTGAGCGAAATGTTGGTGAAACATCCCTGTATCAAAGCCGTTGGCTTCACGGGCTCCTATGCAGCCGGAAAGGCTTTGTTTGATATTGCCCGACAAAGAAAAGAACCTATTCCTGTATTTGCCGAAATGGGCAGCGTGAATCCGGTGTTTTTATTACCGGAAAAATTATCACGCGACACCGCAACAGTGGCCGATATGCTTGCCGGATCCATTACCCTCAGTGCAGGTCAATTTTGTACAAAGCCCGGATTGATATTTGGCATCCAAAGTGAAGCACTGGAACGTTTTACCACATTGCTCACAGAAAAACTAAAACACACACAAGCCCAGGATATGCTGCACGAAGGCATTGCCCATGCATTCCGGGAAAAAGTACAGTTAGCCCGGCATCAGCAACAGATCCGGGAATTGATACCCTTTTCATCATCCACCCATCCACTCGAAGCTAAGCCTGTTTTATCTATCACATCGGCATCGGCCTTCATGGCCAATGCTGTTTTGCATGAAGAAATATTTGGGCCTTATGCCCTGATCATTGGCTGCAAAAATTTTGAAGAAATGTTGGAAGTGGCCGGACAGCTGGAAGGACAGTTAACCTGCACGCTTATGGCTACCGAACAGGATTTGCAAAAGCATGCTGCCTTGCTGGATGTATTGATCCTGAAATGTGGAAGAATGATCTTTAACGGCGTCCCTACCGGCGTGCGGGTATGCATGGCCATGCACCATGGAGGTCCTTTTCCGGCTACCACCGATAGCCGGTTTACTTCCGTAGGTGCCGATGCTATCAAACGGTTTGTTCGACCTATATGCTTTCAAAATTTTCCGGATGCTTTTCTTCCACCGGAATTGCAAAATGAAAATCCGTTGCTGATTGGGCGAATCATCAATCAGCGGCTGAGTTCATCCAAAATTGTATAAATGTTCAACCCTCATGACGCATAAAACCTTTTTTTGCATTGATGCCCATACCTGTGGAAATCCTGTGCGGGTGGTAGCCGGCGGCCAGCCCATGCTCCGCGGCAATAACATCATGGAAAAACGATTGTATTTCATGCAGGAATTCGACTGGATACGCAGGGCACTGATGTTTGAACCCCGCGGGCACGACATGATGAGTGGCAGCATGATTTATCCGCCCGATCATCCGGATCATGATGCCTCGATTCTGTTCATTGAAACCAGCGGCTGCCTGCCCATGTGCGGACATGGCACCATTGGCACAGTGACAGTGGCCATTGAGCAACAGCTCATCAACCCCCATCAACCAGGCTTGCTGCTGCTCGATACCCCAGCCGGCCTGGTAAAAGCCTATTATCAGCAGGAAGGCAAAAAAGTAAAATCAGTAAAACTGATCAATATTCCTTCCTTTTTGTATGCCGAAAACATCCAGGTGGATTGTCCGGATCTGGGCGTGTTGACCTGCGATATTGCCTATGGCGGAAATTTCTATGCCATCATTGATCCTCAGCCCAACTTTCCGGGAATGGAATATTTTCGTGCAGAACAGCTTATTGGCTGGAGTCGGGTAATTCGGGAACGGCTCAACCAGCAAATCAGCTGCGTGCATCCGGAAAATGAGCGTATCCGCGGCTTAACGCACGTGATGTGGACCGGCAAACCTTCTGGTGCGCATGCTACAGCTCGCAACGCCGTGTTTTACGGGGATAAAGCCATCGATCGTTCCCCATGCGGCACTGGTACATCTGCCCGCATGGCGCAATGGTATGCCAAAGGAAAATTGAAAAAATCCGAACCTTTTATTCACGAAAGTATTATTGGATCCACCTTCACGGGCATGATTGAAGATGAAACCACAGTGGGCAACAAACCAGCTATCATCCCATCCATTGAAGGATGGGCAAAAGTATATGGTTATAACATCATCACGGTAGATGAAGATGATCCCTTTGCTTTCGGATTTCAGGTAATGTAAAAGCGCTATACAAAGTTCAGGATATGGCAGAAACCGTGGGCATTATTGGTGGCGGCATCGTGGGTTTATGTACAGCTTATTACCTTCATCAAAAGGGATATGAAGTGCATATCTTGGATGAATATGCATTCGACAACAGTTGTTCATGGGGAAATGCAGGCATGATTGTGCCCAGTCATGTGATTCCTCTGGCCGCACCAGGTGTTGTCTGGCAGGGATTGAAATGGATGTTTCGGGCAGAAAGTCCTTTTGCTTTTCATGTTTCATTCAACAAATCCTTGTGGCAATGGGTGAAATTATTTCATCAACATAGCAACGCGCAACATGTACACTATGCCATTCCTCATCTTCGCGATATCAGCCTGCTGAGCAGAAGATTGTATGAACATCTTGCTTTACCGCAAAAGAATGAATTATCCTTCGAAACGAAGGGTATATTGATGTTGTTTCAAACAAAGAAATTACAAGAAGAAGAAATCAAAGCTGCAGAGCTGGCCCAAGCAAATGGTATTCCTGCGGAAATACTCAGCGATCAGGAAATTCAGCTTATGGAACCTGATACGCGTGTGCGTACACTTGGTGGCATTTATTATCCGGGCGATGCCCATATCCATCCGAGAAAATGGATGCAATGGTTGACCCAACAGTTGAAGCAAGCCGGCGTAAAATTTTATCCGCACCATGCCATCATCGATCTGCAAATACAACAACATAAAATACATCACATCATTACGAATCAGGAAACATTATATTTTGATCACATCGTTGTGGCAGCCGGTGTGAAAACCGCATTACTGTTAAAAAAGATGGATATCCACATTCCTTTGCAACCAGGAAAGGGATATAGCTTCGACCTGCAGCTGAACAAAAGACTTATCCATATTCCGGCCTTGCTCATGGAAGGGCGTGTTGCGGTTAGTCCCTGGGGAAATTTGTTGCGGATAAGTGGGACAATGGAAATCGGTGCAAACCTACATACAATCAATCAGGCCAAAATCAGGGGAATGCTAAAGACTTTACATGCCTTTTATCCTGATTTAAAAGCTGAAACCCTATTTCAGCCACAAATCTGGACAGGAGCCAGGCCCTGTTCGCCGGATGGATTGCCTTTTATTGGCCGGGTTCAACCTTTTCATAACCTTTATGTGGCCACCGGACATGGTATGCTGGGCCTAAGCCTGGCGCCTGCTACGGGTTATTTGATCACACAACTGATAAGCGGCGACAAGCCGGATATTGATATACACGCTTTTGATCCGATGCGGTTTAGGAAGAAATCACATTAAAAACCAGTTCGAAGCTATTCAAGAGGCTCTCTCTTAAGTAAATTTTCAATAAAGTAGTTCCACATTTTCTTCTCAACATATTGATAAAACGGAGGAGGATAACCATGTCGAACATCCGGAATAATCAACATATCAAAATACTTTCCCGCTTTGATTAAAGCATGAGCCAGTTTGAATGTAGACGCAGGATTTACATTCTCATCAATACCGCCATGGATCAATAACAATTTACCCTCCATATGTGAAGCGAGTGTAATATTAGATTGTTGTGCATAAATTGAATCTACGGGCCAGCCTACATACATCTCCGGCCACCAGGCTTTTTCCATCCTCCAATCATGGTCGCCAGATTCCGCCACTGCAACTTTGTAAAAACCAGGAAAGCGCATCAAAGCATGCGCAGCATCATAACCTCCGGCAGAATGACCAAAAATCCCAATGCGAGTTGTATCAATCCAATGATAACGATCGGCAAGCTGACGAATAGATAAAACATGATCAAGCAAATTATCTCCCATATGGCGATATGACCAATTGTGAAAAGCTTTTGATCGGCCTGCTGTTCCCAGACCATCTACTTTCATGACGATAAATCCGCATTCTGCCAGTGATTGATCGGGATTAAAAATGGCTTGAGTAAAAGACCGTGGAAAAACAAAAGTCTGTGGACCAGTATAGCTATCGTCAATTATCGGATATTTGTGATGTGGATTGAAATGGGTAGGCTTCCATAGCGCTCCATACAAAATGGTTTTACCATCCCTGGCTATTGTCGTGAAAATTTGCGGGAAATGCCAACCCATAGCCAGCAAATCACTGATATCCGCCTTGCCCAGCGGCATAATAATTGCCCCATCTTCCAATCGCCGTAATACCGAAATAGTAGGCTGCGTGGGCGTGGAATAATTGTCTACAAAATAATCTCCCCTTGATGGAATATATATCTCATGATGTGCTGACTCCGGTGTCAAACATTTCATCTGTGTTCCATCAAAATGTATACTGTACAGAAAATCATCATAAGGATTTACCCCCTTTTCCCTTCCCGATGCTGTGAAATATAATATCTCATGTACAGTATCAATCCTTAATAATTCTTTTACCACAAAATTTCCTCGAGTAACTGGGATAATTTTTCCTGTATTCCACTGAACCTCATATAGTTGCTTCCATCCTGTTCTTTCTGAACTAAAAAAAGCAATTTGTTTGTTTTCTAAGTAGCGAAATATAAAATTATTCTCAACATACGTATCGCTGCTATCCGAGCATACTACTCTAACATCTCCTGTGGAAGCATTCACATCAATGAAATCAAGCTTTTTATAGCCCCTATGATAATATGTTCCATATAAATGATCCCCATTTCTTGTCCATGTAAGGTCAATACCAATGAAATGAGGTATTGGAGGTAATTTTACGTGAATCAATTTTCGATGATCAATATCAAAAATCACGGGAATATATTTTACCACATCCGTATCTCCGGGAGATCCTCTGTAATACGACATCAACTGTGCACGATACAAACTATCAACTGACCAGTTTAATAAATACATTTTTTTAGCCGATCGAGTATCACAAATCTGTGTAAATAAATATCTTGAATCAGGAGACCATTTCACAGTAAAATGATCGGGACGTTTACCATTTTCACCATACATAATATCGCTCCATCCATAATAACTGGCATATGTATATTGATCGTTTCCATCAAAACTCAATTGAATGGTATCGTGTGTTACAGTACTCACCAAGAAAAGATTTCCTTCTTTATGAAAAGCAATCCAGTTACTATCTGGTGAATAAGCAATGTATGGATCAGAATGATTTCTTGTCAAAACCTTGCTCAACGAATAGTCAGACAGGTTCAGGTGAAACAAAGAGCTATCCATCCGAAAAAACACCCCATGATCCGATGTTATTTGCACAATCTGGATAGGTAAATGCGCAGAATCAACATGTTTATGCAGTACACTCGATAACGAATCAGATAATCTTGATTGATCAAACAATGGACTAACCGATGTATCTTTTATGAGTACTTTAAAAAATCTTTCCCCGCTCCGTGTATTTGTAACAAACCAGAAAGCACTATCATGCTGATACCAATGGGGGACCACTTGCAAATGATAAACCTTCCTGGCTATGCTATCTCGTTCAAATTGTTCTGCACGTTGATAAGTGGACTTACTTAAGTATCGCGTAGATGTACAAGAAAAGTTTATAGCAGTCATCCCACACATCACTAGCATACTATACCAGTACATTCGTGAGAAAGAGTGAGATATATTCATGGTAATTTACATATCATTTAAGGCTCAGAAATATTTTATTCTTTATTCCACTCTCACTACCCGCACCTCACATACCGGTCCGGCCATTTGTCCGGGCTCGGGTTGAAAAGTAATAGTAACCTGCTTTTTATTTTGCGTAAGTGCTTCCGGAATCGAATACGGAATGGAATAAAACTTCGATTCGCGATACCGATTCAAATCTTCTGCAGCAATTTTCTTTCCATCTACCAGAATATCAAACTTCCTGCCCCTGTTGTCCCCACCCCAATATGTACAGATCAGTTGATTGGGATGGGTCGCATCTACTTTCATCACAAAGCTGAAATAACCCTCCTGATCGGCTGCACGCCAGCTGCGGCGATGAGCCTCCCAGGTGAAGGTTTTTTCTCCCCTGAACTGATGATCGCGTTCTGGCTGCATTTCACCCATGCGTAATACATCTACTGTTCGTTTTTCCAATTCTTGCTGAGCTCTTTTTGCTGCTTCATATTCTTTTTGTTTGACGGCCCATTGCGCGGGTGTAAACACATCCCAGTAAACCGAATAAAACAAATCGTTGGTTTCATAAAATGGAATAAGCTTCACATCCACGGGCTGGCCCAGATGCACGGAATGAAAAACCAGGCTATCGCCATCGCGCCTGATCCCATGCGCTACATGCGGATCGGAAGTTACAAATACCGGAACTCCCTGCACCGGATCGGGTTCCTGATGGCCAAAATCGCCAGCCAGCAAAATAGGCCCATAAAAAATGGCTATTCGGCTGGAATCGTGTGGCATCGCTACAGCATATATATCCTCACGCAACACATAATCAATACGATCACCATTGTGCCATGTTCTGTGTATCACTATGTATCCATCCTGATCCACGTGTGTGGCTTCTTTCACTCCGTTCACATATATCATCACGCCCTGATGAGCCCATGACGGCTTGCGTATGCGAATGGAAAACGTTTGTGGGTGCTGCATCTGCAAGGAAATATGAACGGTATCGGTTTGCGGCAAACCGGTTTCCTGCTTCACGATGATCTGCCGCTGCTTCCAGTGAAGCACCGAAGGAATAAACAAATTCACATATAGACTGCCATCGGCTCCGCGATCATAAATATCCTGGCCGTATTTGACATGATTTTCCATACCCGTTCCCACGCAACACCAGAATGAGTTGAATGGGGTGCTATAGGTTTTTCGGCTTCCCATGCGCAATGGCGTGAAATAACACATCATGCCTGTTTGATGATTTTGCGTTGCCAGCATATGGTTATACAACGCCCGTTCATAATAATCCATCAGCCTGGCAGACGGATGCCAGGAGAAAAGATGTGTGGTCAGCTTCAGCATGTTGTAGGTAGGACAGGTTTCCATGGTATTATCTGAAAGAGGAAACGTGTCGGGCATGCCAAAGTATTCATAGTTGCCGTTTCCGCCAGGAGCATAAGTGTGATGATACACCACATCTTTCCAGAAGAATTCAGCAATGGAATCCATGTGCTGGTCGCCTGTGAGTTCATAGATGCGGGCACAGCCAATGATTTTCGGAATCTGGGTATTGGAATGCTTGCCAGGCAGAATATCTTTTTGCATGGCCAGCGAATCGAGAATCCGATGATCATAAAACCGATAAGCCAGCTGCAGATATTTCGGATCGCCCGTTACTGCATAGGTATTGGCCAATACTTCATTCATGCCACCATATTCGCAAATCAACATTTGCTGCATTTGTGCTTCACTCAGATTCTTTACTGTTCGGGCTGTCCAGTCGGCCATGCCCTTTTCCACCTCCAGTGCCTGCTGATCATGGCAATACATGTAAGCATCGAGCAATCCGGCCATGATTTTATGTACCGTGTACCAGGGCGACCAGCCGCCGTTTAAATCAAATCCTTTGGATTCAATGATGCCCCGGGATACTTTCCCGAATATGCTATCTTCATTGGGTATAGCCCCCACATATCCAGTTCCACGCTTTTCCTGACAGAGGGCTAATTCACGCACGATGTACTGTACCCGATGCAAAAATGCCGTATCGCCAGTAGCTGCATAAGCCATAGAACAAGCCGAGAGATAATGACCCAAACTATGTCCAGCCAGGCCTTCCGACTCCCATCCTCCATACACAGAATCTTTAGCCGGCAAGCCTGCATGCGTGCGAAAATGCGCCAGCAACCGATCGGGACTCAATTCCAGCAGATATCTCAAATCAGCTTCCATGGCTTCTTTAAACGGACTATTCAATAATCTGACATCCGCCAAATCAAACGGATACGCCTGAATGGAAATGGCTGGCTTCACAACCATCACACCCGATTCATTCTGTTCGGGATAAAAAGATTGAGCTGCTGCATTTTTCAGAAAAGGCATGTTCGACAGCCATATCACACACACGACGATTACTTTTAAAGGAGATGGATTACGCATCGTGAAAAAAAATTTTAAGTGTTCGACTATTTGCTTATTTCCTGATAAAATCGCCATTGCGGCTGATAATCTTTTTTCAGCGGTGTGTGCTCCAATATCGCACGCACCATTTCAATGGGCATATTGCCTTCTTTTAAAATTGCATCATGAAAAGCCTGATCGGTCATTTTTCCGGAATCAACCAGCTCATGATGGAGGGCATAAAATTGCAGGGCACCTATCATGTATGCCAGTTGATAAAGTGGCCCATATCCGCCTTCAAATGAACGACGTACTTCGCCTTCTGCATTGGCTCGTTCATGACCTACCTTATCAATTAAATATTCCACACATTGTTCGGGTGTCCATTTTCCCAAATGAAAATTGATGGAAAACACAATACGCGCACAACGATGCATGCGCCAGAATAATGCCCCAATTTGTTGTTCCGGTGTTTGATCATATCCTTTGTCCCACATCAACATTTCCCAGTAAAAAGCCCAGCCTTCCGTCCAGAATGCCGTATGAAAAGGCCAACGATAACTCCGATAGCGTTCGTTCATATATTCCTGCAAATAATGACCGGGAATGATTTCATGAAACACCGTGGCACGTGAAAAATACGGATTGTTGCCCCGCATGCTCATCATCTTATCTGCATACGACATGGTGTTGGTAGGATAAGAAATACTCAATACATCTCCTCCGGTAAAAAACGGATTCACCAGCTGCCGCTGGGGCGACATCATTTCCATAGTCCATGTTTGCATGGCCAGCTGCGGAATCGTGACCAAATGATGCGCTTGCACGAAACGAATGGCTTCATCTTCCAGCTTACGAATCAACTGAGGTTGCTCACCCGGTGGCACATAGCTTTCTTTTACTTTTTCCAACGCTTTTTTCCAATCCTCTCCATAACCCATGGCTGCAGATGCTTTTTTGATTTGTTGTAAACACCAGTTGTATTCCCGGTTGGCAATATCAATCAATTCTTCAGGCGTGTAGGGAATCATTTCATCATGCAGCAATTTCATCAGCTCTTCCCTGCCAATCGGTACACCATGAATACCACTCTGATCATGCCTATTTTCCTTTCGCAAAACAACTGCACGTAAACTATCGGTATAAACAGAAAATACAGAATCCGTAAAATGATAAGTTGTTTGCATCCACCAGGTAAATGCTGGATCATAGCCCATGTAGAAATCATACATGCCTTTCAGGATATCCTGCAGATGATGAACCGCTTGCAATACCTGAAAGGCCAGTCGCATATCAGATAATCCGGTCAGATCTATGTGCCTGGCTTGTTGTTGCAGGGTTTTGCCCAGTTCATCAACGATGGCTGCCACATGTTGCGCTTGCAGGCGATCCCCCACATGTCGTTTGCGCGATAGTTCAAAAATGCTGTCGGTTAAAGGAATTAGCTTGCGTACCACTGCCCACACCTGTTGTTGTTGATTGTTTTCATCCATATAGTGTTGAACGGCATATTTCAGCAAAATGTAATCTGCCTTGCCTTCCTGACTTAGCCGATCAAAATGAACAGACTCCAGGCTATCTTCCCACTCATGTAAGTATGTATCTCTGGCATATATCCAATCAGGCGGGATATCCTGCAAAGATCGGTTCAGGTCGCGCCAACCGGCTTCGAAGCGCACAATATCACCTGCCATTTCACTGAAATCAGTGTTGCATGATTGTGCAAAAACTTGCGGTATATGCGATAAATAAAGACTTACAAAAAGAATGAAGAAGTGTTTGAAAAAAGCAGGCATAATTCAAACATTTACATGAAATAAAAAAGCAATAAACCTGTGATGATAGGATGCAGCTCTACTAAATTAATCCTTTTGCCATGATTATTCTACTTCCCATTCGTAGATACCGGTAGAATAATCTGGGCTTAACCGAATGATCATGCGCAAAGCTGATGTATGAACAGGTTTGAATTTCACGATGTTCATCCGATCTTTATCAGTGGTATAGGGCGTGATATTTTCTACAGGTATCCATTGGCCATTGTGTGGATACAACAGTTGCCAGCTAATGGGCACGCTGCATCCGCCACCGGTGAGATGATCATCATACCAGTACACGCTGCTCGATGAAATAGTGGCGGGTTGCTTGAAATCATATTCTACCCAAACCGTTGTATCTTTTTCAGGCCACCAGTGAAAATACAGCACCGAATGATCGTTGGAACTATCGGGCAGGATTTGATCATGAATGGCCATCAAACTTCTGGATGGACGGGATGCACGAATGGTGCTGGTGTAGGCAAGAGTGGGAGCCGGCAAAGGCTGCACCGATTTTTCGTCGGTGGCCATCCACACCGTCATCTCACCCGGCCCGCGATTGGCCCAAGCATAATACGGAATGGCGGTAAAATGCACAGGCGTGGTTTCTATACGCCCGCTTAACGTACGCCTGGCCGCTAATGCATTGCCCTGAATCACTTCTACCCCATCTAACAGGTTAGGCTTGAATGCAGTTGTAAAGGTTTGATGCGGATTGACAATCAGGTTCAACACATGATGATCGGGGTTATCCGGCCATTCCAGACAATACACCAGTGGCCCACGCTGCAAAGCAATCTTTCCCACATCTGCTTTCACTTGTGGATTGGCTTCCATTACATGTACATCCATGGGCAAATGCAACACAATCTCATCGCCTTTCTTCCAGGTTCGGGTAATCACCGCATAGCCATTTTCCAGCGCAGGATGAAGGGTTTGGCCATTTAACTGAATTGTATATGATGCTGATGAAGTATTGACAAACTTGTACAAATCACTGGGCACAGGCTTGTTTCGCGCCCATCCCGGTATGCGCAGTTTGAGTGTAAAGACACCTGTCTGTTCGGGTTGTATATCTATGCGAATAGTTCCCGACCAGGGATAATCGGTTTGTTCGTTCAGATAAACAATTTGTTTGGGTAATTGAATCTTAGCCTGATTGGCACCATACAGATTCACGTAAATCTCGTTTCCGCGGGTCGCATAAAAATAACCACTTACAATCGGGATGAAACGAGCCAGATTGGTGGGGCAACACGAACAGCCAAACCAGGGACTCCGCGTGTATCCTCCCATTGAAGCCAATGGATTGGGATAAAAAAATGCGTCTCCTCTCAACGATAAGCCATCGAGCAAGGCATTGTACAGCGTTCGTTCCAGCACATCATAATATGCGGCATCGCCTGTGGTAAGAAACATGCGCTGGTTGAAATACACATTGGCAATCGACGCACAGGTTTCATTGTAAGCCGTGAGGTTGGGCAATTCATAAGGTTGACCAAAAGCTTCGCCATTGCTGGTGGCACCTACCCCTCCGGTTACATACAGTTGGGTTGAAACAATATCTTGCCAGATGTAGCGATCAGCATGTACATAAGCCGTATCACCGGTAAGCGCACTCACATCGGCCATAGCGGAGTAGAGATAACCCGCCCGCACGGCATGGCCTACGGCCTTGCGCTGATCCACTACCTTTTGCTGCGCTTGTTCGTATGTACTGCCACCGGGGCCCCGCACATCCAGAAAGAATTTTGCCAGTTGCAAATATTTCGGATTATGGGTAACCCGGTATAAACTCACCAATCCAAGTTCCACTTCCGGATGACCGGGGTATTTTTCCAGTTTACCCCAGCCAAAAGTGCGGCAGAGTAAATCGGCATTTTTAATTGCTACTTTCAGCAACGTACTATCACCCGTAGCTATAAAGTTAGCCGCTGCTGCCTGAAACAAATGACCGGAATTATAGAGCTCATGACTGAGCTTTTCTACATTCTCCCAGCGCTGCAAGCCCGACCACGGATGCGGATGCAGAGGATTGATGGTGCGCGCCGTGTACAAATAGCCATCGGGTTCCTGAGCAGCCGCAATCAGGTTAATCAGGCTATCCATACGCTTTTTCAAGAGCGGATCGGGATGCATCATCAAGGCATAACTGATGCCTTCTATGACTTTATACAAATCGGTATCATCAAAAGGATATTGCGTACAGAAATGAGCGGTATCGACATGCGTTTCCAGGGCAAGCGCTGCCAGCTGAAAATTGCGATCTCTGCCCGTAACCCGCAATTCATCTAATTCATGCGGCAAAGTAACCGTGTACATCCGGTCAATTCTGGGTTTCCAGAACCGATCCGTAAGCCGCACATCCGAGAAAAGCACCGGATGAATCGGATAATCATGCGGGAGGGAATCGATAGAAGAAGCAGAAGAATGCGAACGTGCAACATTATAGGATGAATAATAAGATGTTCCTATGACTAAAATAAAGATACAAAGAATTATTCTTATCATAATTCGATCATTAAGACATGCAAAATCATCATTGAACTTAGATTGAAACTAATTCAAAAATCTTTTCACTACTAATAACCTGGGTTTTGTTTCAAATTAGGATTTGAGTTCAATACATCTTCTGCTATAGGGAACAATTGGTCATAGTTTCCTACGGGTTCATGCTGAAACCATTCTTTGGTAGAATAAACTCCAAATCGTATCATATCCTGTCTACGATGAGCCTCAGCAGCAAATTCCCATCCTAATTCATCTAAAAATCTACCATATTGTACATCCGATCCTCCTTCATAATGTACTATACTTCCATTTTCAACGTAACCATAAGGATAACTACTCCCCTGCATTAGTTCTGCGCCAGTAACAACTGCTTTTGATGGATTAGATTTAAATGCTCTTTCTCTTACTTGAGTCACAATAGCAGCCGCTTCATCAGCCTGTCCTGTACGTAACAAGCATTCAGCTTTCATCATAAGAACATCAGCATAACGAAAGATTACAAAATCATTACTTAAATTGCTCTTAGCACCCATTTTGATTTCATACTTTCCAATACAATACCCATAGCTAAATGGATTGCCGTTCGGCTGATCTATGTTAATTAAAGTATCCAATAATGTGATAACAGTATCCCCTTGGGGAGAAACTTGTGGGCCCATTAGCCAGGTATCCTTTAAACGCTCATCGTCTGGATCATAGGTTTTAATAAATTGTGGAGTAGCACAGCTACCACCCCAAGGTTGGGCCTGTAAATTAAATACCTTTTGCATTACTGGTCTCAATGTTTTCATGTGGATAATGAACCCTGGCGCAAGTGTTTCGTCATACGGAACAACAAAAATATTCTCCCTGGAATTCTCATTATTTGTTACAAAATTATTTCTATAATTTGGCTCCAGAATGTATTTACCACTATTTATTATATCATCACAAACTTGAATGCATTTATCCCATTCTGGAGTACCTGTATATACTTGTGCATTTAAATATACTTTAGCTAACAAGGTTTCAGCGGCCCATTTATTAAAACGGCCATAAGTTTTAGGACTTACATCTTCACTCAAGTAAGGAATGTTCTCCAATAATTCATTAACAACAAAATTATAAACTTCCTGACGTGTACTTTGCTTGGGAGGCTCAGTAGCAGTATAATCAGTAGAAATGGGAACATTTCCAAAGTTATCTAATAACTCATAATAATAAAATGCTCTGGCAACTTTCAGTTCTGCAATTAATGCTCTTTTTTGATTGGAATCTGACATCGGAACAGCACCAGACTGAATCTGGTATAGAACTCTATTTGCTGCATTAATTCCTGAATAACAGTTCAGCCAAAGATTTTCTGGTTGCCATTCATTCGGGGTCCATAAATGTTTATGCATACGAATGTATGTACCTCCATCATACCACCCATTCGGACGCACGGGTGTTGTTATTTCGTCTGAACTTTCTTCTTGCAAATCAAAGTTTCCATCCCAACCAGCCCACATGGGCCTCATGACTGTATATACCGGTGCAATTAACGAAGCAATATCATCTTCAGTAGGATGAAAATTATCTGTTACAATTTCGGAATAATCAGGAACATTTAGATTGGTACATGCGCCAATACAGAAAAGGATAAATAGTGATATAAAAAGGAAATATAATTTTATCCGTTTCATAGTCAAAAATTTTAAATATTAAAAATTAAGGTTTAAGCCTAAGGTAAAAGTCCGAGTTGTTGGGTATTTATCCCTATTATCGTCACCTGGTGCGAGACCACCCCAATATACTTCAGGATCAATTCCTTTATATCTGGTTATAGTCCAAAGATTTAAAGTCGATACATAAATTCTTGCAGATTTTAAATTATTATGATTATGAATTTGGAAACTATATCCTAGAGTAACATTATCGATCTTCCAAAAGTTACCATTCTCCAGATAATAGCTCACATACGCCAGGTCATAATTAAGTCTATATTTTCCGTATACCTTATCAAAAGCTGACTTCAACATGTTATACTGAGTATTCCTCGGGTCCTCATAAAACATGCGAATAAAGTCTAAAATCTGAAATCCAAAAGCGCCATGCATGTTTATGCTTAAATCAAAATTTTTGTACTGAAAACTGTTATTCCATGATAAATGATATTTTGGAATACCATTTCCTAAATATCTCTTATCATCTTCAGAAGCATTTCGAATTGAAATCCTTTTATTATCCTTGCTAAGTATTATCCACGCACCCGTACTATCTATATCAACAGACTCCCATCCATAAAACTCACCAATGGGCTTCCCTACCTCTACCCTATGTGTATAAGTTTGAATAGGTTCTCCCGTATAGCCAGTATTAAAATAATCCTGATTTAATTTAAATTGACTGTTATTTATGGATACCAGTTTATTTCTATTAGTTGAAAACGTTAAACTAGAATTCCATTGCAAAATCTGATTATGTACAGGTGTAAAATTTACTAAAAGTTCTATTCCCTCGTTTCTCATTCTACCCACATTTGCAAGAATTGAACCATACAAGTACGGCGGTACTGGAACTGGATAATTATAAAGCATATCCTTAGTATCACGCCGATATACATCTATACTTCCGTTAATACGCTCGTGAAATAATCCAAAGTCAAGTCCTATATTGTATTCTTCTTTTTGTTCCCACCTTAGGTTAGGATTAGGATTTCTTGTTGGAGAAAGTCCTTGTATCCACTGCCCATTATATAAAAACCAGTCACCATAATTTATGGTAGTTAATGCATCATAATCATCTGATGGTGCAGTTCCTGTAATTCCATATCCTGCACGAATCTTTAAATCACTTATTACGTGATTAGATTGAAGAAAAGGTTCCTGGCTGATCCGCCATCCCACAGAAATTCCAGGAAACATCCCCCAACGATAATTAGATCCAAATTTAGAAGATCCTTCCCTGCGTAAACTTGCCATTAAAAGATATTTATCTGCGTAACTATAATTTAATCTCCCAAAAAATCCTATAAGTTTCCATGCACTTTTCCCACTACTCATTACTGCACTTCCTTGCGTAAGAGCTGATCCGGCACCCATGTTATTGTATCCATATATATCAGTTGGAAAATACCAGTTTTGCATCCAGTATCCCTCATCTGTAGCATCTTGGTAGCTATACCCTCCAAGCAAAGTGAAATTATGTTTGCCAAACTGGTGTGTATAATCAGTCGTAAATTCCAACAATCTATCTTCTGTTGCTGATGTACCACGAGATGCATAAGAATTACCCCATCCATTTCGTGCATTTGCTGGATAATTTTTGTTAGTAGCATAACCTCTTACTTGCGTCCAGTTATTGTCGGATAATAGTAATTTCAAATTAAGCCCATTTATTGGTTTATATAAAACTGTTCCGTTAAGTCTTATCTCCCTTTCTTTATTCATTCCATCAACTCCCCACAGTAATGCAACAGGGTTATCATAAAAATATCCATCCCGTGTCACATATGTACCATCTGCATGGTAAATACTATCTGTCGGATTTCGGATCAATGCTTGCCTGTATATATAAGTATCAAAACTATATCCATCACCTCCCGTCCAATATTCGCGCTTAGTAAATATTCCATTAAAATGAAATTGCAGCTTGTTATTCAACATATTCTGATTCAAATCAATATTTCCTCTTAATTGATGATCATTAGATCTTTTTAACAAACCTTCCCAATTTCTATAATTAATATCAATGGTATAGTTAGTTTGATGATCTCCTCCCTGAAACAAAAAATTATGAGTGTGGCTAATTGGATTTCTTGATATCGCCTTAAACCAATCAGTAGAGGTACCATAATCCTGAAAGGGAATACCCTCTTTTATTAATCTTCGGTAATCATCTGCAGTCAAAAATTGAGGCCTCCTGGCAATTGTTTGAAGACTTACATAACCATCATATTCTAATGTTGGTTCTTTTACCCCCTGTCCTTGCTTAGTGGTAATTAAAATCACACCATTTGTTGCCCTTGTTCCATAAATTGCTGCTGCAGATCCATCCTTTAATACGTCTATTGAAGCAACATCTTCCGGAGCCACCGTATTTAGATCACCAGGTATTCCATCAATTAACACTAACGGAGCAGTCGAAGACATCAAAGTAGAAATTCCTCTCAGGCTGATTACTGAACTTGCAGTTGGATCTCCACTTGGCTCTTCAACTGTCAATCCGGCTACTTTCCCTGTAATTAACTGACCTATATCCCGAACGGATCCTTTTAGAAAGTCTTTAGACTTTACACTTCCTACTGCCCCGGTTACATCTTCCCTCCTCTGCGTACCATATCCAATAACAACTAACTCATTTAGTACACTAGAAGAAGGAGTCAATTCTATATTTATTGTTGACCTGTTACCTACAGAAATTCTTTGTTCCGCATATCCCACAAATCTAAAAATCAAACTATCACCCGGCTGTGCATTAATAGCATACCTACCATTTGCATCGGTTATAGTTCCGATATTCTTTCCTGCAATTAATACTGTAACTCCACTCAATGGGTTATGCGTATCCGATGCAACCACTCTCCCTTGCACTCTATTTTGAGAATAAACATTTAAATGTGCAAGTAAAAGTAGCAACAGAACGAAGAACAAAGAAGAGCATTTCTTTCCAAGGGTAACAAAGGAGCCCATAAGTTAAAAATTTTAAGTGTTAATAAATAAATTGTATTTAGTACATTTATTTAACTATTTATATAAAAAACGCCAAAGGCGTTTAATCAATACTTTACAACTTGTTACGACTTCAACCAGTTTATGTATCAATTGCTTCTAAATGGTAATTTATTGCTTTAATAATAAAATTACTTAAACAAATCTAAATCAGATAGTCGAAAAACTTTTTAAGAATTTTGATGAAATTTTGTACAATTTTGACATATGTTATTTATACAATTAATACATTGATTTTCATCAAATTACTACAGTTTCAGACTTTATCTAGGAAATTTAACTATTAGTAGTATTTCATAAAAGAAAGTGCGGGCTACATTTTAAAGAAGCGGTGTGCGACCATTGGATTCAAAAACTTGTCCGCGAATGAGATGCGATTGCTGGGCTAATACCGGCCCGCCAAAGAAAAGCAACAGAGCAGAAAAGGCAACAGATAAAATTCGACCGCTCTGGCAGTGGGTGGAGTTTCGCTTCATGATATCTGGTTTTAATCGTGAATAATCAATTCATCAATATGTTTTTAATTGTATTTTATACATTTATAAAGCAACCCACAGAAAAAGTCGCTTCTTACAGCGACCACTTTCCTATCTGACTAATTGCCTTTCGGATGAATAACCTTTACCCAACAAAATTTCAAAACAAATATAAGAAAAAAAACGTAAAAGCAACACTTATCGAAAAAATTTTTTCACTCCACCCTCACCGCCACTTCCGATGTAGGTAAACCCGCTGCCGTAGCGGTCAACACAATAGTTCCGGGTTGCCTTACGGATCGAATCACCACCAGGCATCGGCCATGCCAGGCTTTGCGATAGGGCTGCTGGTAGCTTTCCGTGCTCATGGGATTGGCATTTCCTACACCTACAATCTCACCCGGACCTTTAATCTGAAAATGGACTTCATTGGTAGCCTTGGGATTGCGCACCCCATTACGATCCACGATTTCCACCGTCACATAACATAAATCCTCTCCATCGGCATGGATTATATTCCGGTCGGGAATCAGCCTGATGCGCGCAGGGGCCTGTGCTGTCTGCAACACGGCCTCATGCACGCGCTGACCTTGTGTATAACCCACAGCTTCCAACCGCCCGGCTTGATAGGGCACCTGCCAGACGGCAATATAGCGATTGCTGCTATCGGTTTTCTTTTTGCCCAATGATTTTCCATTCAACAACAATTCCACCGAATCACAAGATGAATATACATGCACTTCCAGTGACCTACCCTCCTCACCCGGCCAGGTCCAATCGGCCACCACATCTTCCCAACCCCAATAGCTCATGGTTTGGTATTTGGGATGGCCGGGAAAAGAAGAATGAGGCGGTTTCACAAATACACTGATCTGGTTTTTCTTCCACAACACATCCCGATAATAAGACTGGGGGCGCTTCCAGCCGCATATATCGATATCTCCACAATAAGCCAGCGTCCAGGGATAGAATTGCTGGGATTGAGGATATTCCAGCCAGCCAATGCTGGCTTCGCCTATATAATCCCAGGCTGTCCACACAAAATCGCCAATCACCCAGGGGCGATGTACGGCTGCATTCCAAAAATCAAATGCCATCAGCGGGAAAGATTCCGTAGCCATCATGATGCGATTGGGGTGGCGCTGATGATCGATATCATAATGATCAAAAGCGTAATTGTATCCGCATATATCCAGCGCCGAAAAAAACGAATCTTTTCTTTCATTCACATTGTTTACTGCTGCGGTTACCGGCCTTGTTGAATCGAGCTGATGCACTTCAGCGGCCAGCCGATGGGCCATGGCTGCTACACGCGGGCTGTCCATATTGGGAATTTCATTGCCAATGCTCCAGATGATCACGGAAGGATGATTATAGTCGCGATCAATCGTGCTCTGCAAATCTTTCTTCCACCAGCGATCGAAATACAGATGATAATCAAACGGCGTTTTGGGATCTTCCCACATATCGAAGGCTTCGTCAATCACCAGCATGCCCAGGCTATCGCAGGCATTTAGAAATGAGGGCGATGGCGGATTATGTGCACATCGGATGGCGTTGAATCCATTGGCTTTTAAAATGGCCACCCTTCTTTCTTCTGCTCGGTCATAGGCACGCGCCCCAAGCGGACCGTTATCATGATGCACGCAACCGCCGTGTAACTTTAAAGGTTTCCCGTTGAGCTGAAATCCATGTTCGGGATCAAATGAAATGGTTCGGATTCCAAACTTAACTGCTTCTTCATCGGCAAGTTGGTTGTTTTGATAGATTTCAATCCTGGCTTTATAAAGCTGAGGGGTATCTAACGACCAAAGGGCTGGATCTGGAACGGAAACTTGCTGCGATATGGCGGCAGCCTGATGGGCCGGCAAGGTACACAACGTATCTATTCGCGCCACTTCCTGATGGAGAGGGTTTAAAATATGGGTAATGAGCCTGACATTAGCCACATCGGAATGGGTATTGGTAATTTGTGTGCGAACAGATATCGTGGCTTGATGATGTGCCACATTTGTGGTGTTGACATGCACTCCCCAAAGATTGATGTGAAGCGAATCCACAAGCATGAGCCATACATGCCGATAAATACCTGACCCTGCATACCAGCGACTGTTCCATCCTTCATTTTTCACTTCCACAGCCAATACATTGTTTTGGTTCCATTGCAGATAAGGACTGATATCATACCAGAAGCTGGTATATCCATAGGGATGATTGCCCAGGTGATGGCCGTTGATCCACACATCAGCATTCATGTACACACCTTCAAACAATATCCACACCTGCTTGCCTTTTGTATTCTCGGGCAAACGGAAAGTCTTCCGGTACCAACCTGTGCCTCCTGTTGTAAATCCTCCACTGGCTTGTGTGTTGGCATTGCTGTCGAAAGGAGAACGTGTACCTGGCAAATCTTCTATGCTCCAATCGTGTGGTAAATCTACTGTGCGCCAGTTGTGATCATCAAAATCGGGTTCCTGCGCTCCCTGTGCACCGCCCCGATGAAATTTCCATCCCTCATCAAACAATAAGCGCACCCTTGCCTGGTTAGGATTAACCATGATTTTTTGCTGGGCTGGAAGAAGATTTGTGAAAAACAAGTATATCCCCATCAAGGCAAATAACCTGAAGAAGGAGTTACCACGTGCATGCATAGATACTTGATTCTATAAGTTCATACCAAATGGAGTGTCAAAATAACATTTTTATTTCAGGAAACAAAAAAGTTGTTCTGATTCTCTTTAGCAAGTGAAAAACGACAAACTATGAGGACGCCAAGGGATGATGATGTACGGGCGTGTGAGGAATGGGGATGCAAAGAAAAAGGCAATCACGATTTCATCATCGCAATTGCCTTCCCGGTAGCGAGGATGGGAGTTGAACCCATGACCTCAGGGTTATGAATCCTGCGCTCTTACCAACTGAGCTACCTCGCCAAAGAATCGGCTGCAAAGCTACATGTTTTCCGGGTTGAGTCCAAACTTCACAGCACCTGAAAAGAAAGCAGATTCTGGTCGCCCAGGTAAGCTTCCAGATAATCGCCCACTTCCACGGGACCTACGCCGGCAGGCGTACCGGTGAAAATGAGGTCGCCAATGTTCAAAGTAAAAAACCGCGATGCGTAACTGATGATTTTATCAAAGCTGAACAGCATATCGCGGGTGTTTCCTTCCTGCACTACCTGTTCGTTTTTCAGCAGGCGAAAACTCAGGTTCTGCAGATCCATTTGCGGAGTGATGGGAATAAAATCGCCCACAACCGTTGAATTATCAAAAGCCTTGGAAATTTCCCAGGGCAGGCCTTTTTCCATGAGTTTGCGTTGCAGATCGCGAGCCGTAAAGTCAATGCCCACTGTAATGCGATCATAATACCGGTTGGCAAATTTTTCCTGGATGTGTTTGCCGTTTTTTGAAACCCGCAGCACCAGCTCGCATTCGTAATGCAATTCTTCCGTAAAATCGGGATAATAAAAAGGCTGGTTGTTCTGGAGCAAGGCTGTTTTGGGTTTCAAAAAGATGATGGGCTCTTTGGGTACTTCATGTTTTAGTTCTTGGGCATGCTCAGCATAATTACGCCCTACGCAGATGATCTTCATACTTTTTGAAATTTAGGGTTATCCAAATAAACATGATATTTTGTTCAGGAAGTTGATCCATTTTCCAGTTTGATTTTACGGGCATTGAACTCATTCATGGTAGCCTCAATTCCTCTGCTGATGAAACTTTCCAGGATTTCTACACAAAGCGAAATTTTTTTTTGAACCATTTCCCACTCTTCAGGCTTCCATTTCCCCAGCACATATTCCACTTGTTGTCCCTTTGGAAAATGCTGTCCGATACCAAACCGCAAACGGGCAAACTGCCGGGTGCCCAGCATTTCTTCAATATGCTTCAATCCGTTGTGCCCCCCATCGCTACCACCAGGCCTCAATCGCACCGTATCCAGCGGAAGCGCTATATCATCTACCACGACCAACAGCTGCTCCAGGGGAATTTTTTCTTTATCCATCCAGTACTTGACAGCCTTGCCACTCAAATTTACATAGGTGGTAGGTTTAATTAAAATCAGCTGTTTCCCTTTCCAGCGACCCTCAGCCCGATGGGCATAGCGGTCGGGTTGAAACACCATATCATGTCGGGCAGCAAATGCATCCAGCACATCAAAGCCTATGTTATGCCGCGTATGCACGTATGCTTCACCCACATTTCCAATACCCACGAGTAAATATTTCATGCATGCTGAATTTTGAATCCCCTGCAGCCTGCTCCATTCTTTCTTTCATCCTGATAATGAGCTAACAAAAATAAAAAATCCAGATTTCGATTTGCCAATTGCTGCCTATGCAGCTGTGACTTTCTTTTCTTTTATTCGAGCATCTGCGTTCATGCGGTTTCTTGTGGTTTTAGCCATTTGTTTCGCCAGGGTGTAATGAGATAAAACACCCCTACGCCTGCTCCGATCATAATCAAACCTGATAGCACAAATTTCCATCCCGTTGAAATGAATATGGCCAGCCAGGCCAGGATTGACAGGAAAAGCGGAATGGGATATGCAATCATGCGAAACGGAAAATGGCTGCGATCGAGCCGGCGATGCAGGAGCCAAAGCCCCACTGCCTGCCCGATAAACTGCACCAGGATGCGCATGGCCAGAATAGCGCTAATCACCTGCTCTATCCTGAACAACAGACTGAAAATAAAAGCCAGGGCACTTAAAGCAAGCAGAGAAATATGCGGAAAATGCCGGGTAGGATGTGTTTTGGAAAATATGGGGAAAAAATATCCATCCGATGCGGCTGCATAGGGCACCCGCGAATAGCCCAGCATCAGCGAAAACAAAGAGGAAAAGGCAATCCACAGAATCAGCAGGGTGGCCACTTTGGCCCATGATGTGCCAAATAATTGTTCGATAAATATACTCACCGCCAGGCCATTGTGCTGAGCTCCCGGTTGTATCCCCTGCGCCAGGCTGATGTTCATCAACAGGTAAAGCAATGCAACGCCGGCTATGGAGAATTGCATGCTGCGGGGAATATTGCGCGCAGGATTTTTGATTTCTGCCCCCAGATGGCAAACATTGTAATACCCCAGATAGGAATACATGGCCTGCACGGTAGCATGCCCCATTACCGCCATGATGCTGGCCTGCCAGAAGTTATTCCTGAAATGCAGCCCCTGTACTGAATGGTGGATGTGTATGCTCCAGGCTCCACCGGCAATTATCCAGATCATGGTGAGCATGACGCCAGCCCACAGCCAGACGGATATTTTCCCGATTGTTTCTATGCGACGAAATAAAAGTATGGTGATACAAACAATGATGCTGGCTGAAAGCAGTTTTTGCCCCCAAAAGCCCAGCGGGAAGAGATAGCGAGCATACTGAGCAAAGCCAATAGACGCCGAAGCGGCTACCAGCGGAGCCTGCACCATGGTTTGCCAAACAAACAGGAAAGGCATAAGCCTGCCCCAGGAATATGTACCATAGGCTGCTTTTAAAAACTGATAACTGCCACCGGCTAAAGGAAAAGCCGCACCCAATTCTGACCAGATCAAACCATCAAGGGCGGCAATCAATGCTCCTGCCAGCCAGGGAATCAGGAACCATCCCGGGCCCAGCTGTTGCATAATCAATGGAATCACGATGAAAGGACCTATGCCTATCATCTCAATCATATTGATGCTGGTAGCCTGCCAGAGGGTTACCGCCCGGTGCAGCCCGGGAGACGAGGAAGAAGATGGCTGGTGGGATGCGGATGAAACAGATGATGGGTGGGGCTGAGACATGCCATTAAGATCAAAAAATAAAGGCTGATGAAAATGCAACATTCATCAGCCCTCTGCTTTTTACCAAATAACTTCAGGATTTCTGGGCTGCTGCGGCTTCTTCCTGACGAAGAGCTCTTGTAGCCACCACAGAAGCCAGTGGAATGCGCGGAGCATGTAGAATTTCAAAATTCTCCACATGCACATCCTCCACCCGGATATTCTGGTTGATGCCCAGATGATCCAGATTTACTTCAATATGTTCTTTCAGATAACGTGGATAGGTGCGTACTTTCAGGGATTTCATCTTCACTACCAGTTTACCGCCCTGTTTTACTCCTTCCGGGGTTCCGGTAAACAGAATCGGCAGGGTAACCGTCACTTTCCGATCTTCCACCAGCTCCAGAAAATCCACATGTATCAGTTCGTCGGTAAGAGGATCAAACTGGCGATCTTTCAATACACAACGGTATGATTTCCCATTGATCTGCAATTCGGCAAGTTGAAATTCAGCAGTGTGAATCAAGGGTTTGAAAGCCTTGGCTGGCGCATGGAAATGAATATTTTCAGCACCTCCATATATTACTCCCGGCACCTGCCCCGACTTCCGCAGCTGATGCAGGGCACTTTTGCTACCCAACGTTTCCTGAGCCCTGAGCTGACCTTCAATGACAATTGTTTTCATATGGTTGTTTTTATTTTATAGCACTTACAGATTTCTGCGCTGGCTGTGGATAAACAGGCTGGTAATCGATTTGTTTTCATAAGCATTGCGGATGGCTACTGCAAACAGCTCTGACACGCTTACCACTTCAATCTTGGAACATTGTTTCTTCAACGGAATGGTATCGCATACCACCAGTTGTTCCAATGCTGAGTTTTCAAGGTTTTCATACGCATTGCCGCTTAGCACCGGATGCGTACAAAAAGCCCGAACGGAACGAGCTCCTTTTTCTTTCAGCAAGGCTGCCGACTTGCAGAGCGTACCGGCTGTATCCACAATATCGTCAATGATCACAATGTCCCGATCTTTCACATCCCCAATCACCACCATGCTGGCAATCTCATTGGCGCGTTTGCGATGTTTGTCGCAAATCACCATTTCAGCATTGAAATAGGAAGCTACTTCCCGAACCCGGTTGGTACTTCCCACATCGGGGGATGCAAAGGTAAGATTTTCCAGATTAAGGCTTTCAATGTACGGGATGAAAATAGCGGAGCTATCCAGATGGTCAACCGGAATATCGAAGAATCCCTGAATCTGGGGCGCATGTAGATCCATCGTGATGATGCGGTTAGCCCCTGCAGCCACCAGCATGTTGGCTACCAGCTTGGAACCTATGGCCACCCTGGGCTTATCTTTCCGATCCTGGCGGGCATAGCCAAAATATGGGATGACAGCCGTGATATACCCGGCGGAAGCCCTGCGAGCGGCATCAATCATCAGCAGCAATTCCATCAGATTATCGGCAGGCGCACAGGTGCTTTGCACCAGAAACACATAATCGCCCCGTATGCTTTCGAGAAAAACAGGCTGGATTTCTCCGTCACTGAATTGCTCAATTTTGATTTTGCCCAGGCCATTTCCGTAATGAGCAGCAATTTTTTCCGCCAGGTAACGGGAGCGTGTGCCTGAAAAAATTTTTACGTTGGGTTGCATGGAAGGAAGCAGTGAGCGGCAAAATTAACAAACCCCCGGAATTGCTCAATGATCCGGAAAGAATATCGAGAAGAATAATTTGAATTGCATTGCAGGTATTGACCCGATCAATTATTTTTGGGATGGCCTGAATGGATTCAAACCCTTGTCTATTGTATTTCATGGAATCTACCCTGGTATATCAAATCGCACTTACCCGCATCCCGATGATCGGCTATGGATTAGCGCGGGAATTGCTGAAACATTTTGACGGAAATCCGGAAGCTATTTTTAGGGCCCGGCAAATGGATCTGGAACGCATTCCGGGTATTGGCCCTTTGCGGGCGAAGGCTATTCGGGAATTCCGTGATTTCCAAGGTGTGGAAAAAGAAATTCGTTTATTGGAAAAATATCATATCCAAACCTGCTTCATCACAGATGCCCTATACCCACCCCTGCTCAGGGATTGTCCGGATGCACCTGTGCTGCTGTATTATCGCGGACAGATTGATTGCAACAACAAAAAAGTACTCAGCATCGTGGGCACTCGCCATCAAACACCGTATGGCCGCGAGCTTTGTACCCAATTGATACAAAATCTGAAAAGTTATGATCCGATTATTGTGAGCGGATTGGCTCTGGGTATTGACATTACCGCACACCGGGCAGCTCTGGAAAACGGGCTGACAACCCTGGCAGTTTTGGCTCACGGCCTGGACCGGATTTACCCTCCCCAACATCAGGCTATTGCCCGGCAAATGCTGGAACATGGCGGATGGATCAGCGAATTTGCTCCTGGCACCCAGCCAGAAAAGGAACATTTTCCCCAGCGTAACCGCATCATTGCGGGCATAAGCGCAGGCACGCTGATCGTGGAAACAGGCATCAGCGGAGGATCCATGATTACCGCGCATCTCGCGGCGAGCTACCAGCGTGTAGTCATGGCATTGCCAGGTCGAGTAACGGATGTGCGGTCAGCTGGCTGTCTATCGCTGATTCGAAATCAGGTAGCCGTGCCCATCACAACAGCCGAAGATATTGCAGAGGAATTGGGTTGGAAACAAGCGCCTAAACCTGCCCCTGTAAAACCACCTTCGCTGTTTCATGCATGGAGCCCAGCGGAACAAGCTATTGTGGATTTGTTTGCAGAAAAAAACCCACGCCACGTGGAAGAAATTTATCTTTATAGCGGCCTGAGCAGTACGGAAGCGGCTTCTGTGCTGCTGCAGCTCGAATTGCAAGGCTACTTGCGAAGCATACCGGGCAAAATGTATGAGTGGATAGGCTGAATCAAACACATTTAGCGGGAATCGTAAGCCCATTTTAAGTACAGAGCACCCCAGGTAAACCCTCCTCCAAAAGCAGCCAGAATCAGGTTATCACCTTTTTTCAATTGGGATTCATAATCCCAGAGGCAAAGCGGAATGGTGGCTGCGGTGGTGTTACCATAACGCTGAATATTGAGCATTACTTTTTCTTCGGGCAAGTTCATGCGATGCGCTGTGGCATCAATAATGCGTTTATTGGCCTGATGCGGCACCAGCCAGGCAATATCTTCGCCCTTCAGCTGATTCCGTTGCATTACTTCGTAAGCTACTTCGGCCATATCCACCACGGCAAACTTAAACACCGCCTTCCCTTCCTGATATACGAAATGCTCACGGTTCATCACGGTTTCCATGCTTGCCGGCCTCAAAGAACCTCCTGCTTTCATATGCAGATACTGGCATCCTTTGCCATCGCTTTTCAGTAAAAAATCAATCACCCCATAGCCTTCTTCCGCTGGCTCCAGCAGCACCGCACCAGCCCCATCGCCAAACAGGATACAGGTGGTTCGGTCCTGATAATCCACTATGCTGCTCATTTTATCCGCACCTACCACCACCACCTTTTTGTAACGCCCCGACTCAATAAACTGAGCGCCCGTAGCCAGCCCGTATAAAAACCCGGAACAGGCTGCAGCCAGATCAAATCCCCATGCACGGGAAGCCCCCACTTTATGGCAAATCAGGTTGGCTGTGGCCGGAAAAACCATATCGGGTGTGGTTGTACAACAAATAAGCAGTTCAATTTCTTCCGGCGAAATGCCTTGCCTGGCACACAGGCGCTTCACTGCTTCCGCACCCATATCAGAAGTGGCCTTACCAGGTTCTTTCAAAATACGCCTTTCCTTGATGCCCGTGCGGGTAGTAATCCATTCATCCGTGGTATCAACGATTTGTTCAAGCTCCTGATTGGTAAGTACATAGTCGGGGACATAACCTCCAACAGCGGTAATAGCAGCTTTTACAGATTGCATGTGCGACGGCGGAATGAAGTTTTTTGAATGTCGGCAAAGTTAATTGAATAATCGCGAATCCGCAAAGCAGGAAACATTGATCGGATTGCAGCCCTATTTATCTGTTCAAGTATTTTTCACCTTTCGATCCACAAATGCATAAACCTCTGTATTTTGCTATTTCAGAATTAAATCCTTCCGCATGTTCGCATACCTTACCGGCAAAATCACCTATCGTTCACCAGCCGTGATTCACCTCGATGTGCAAGGTGTGGGTTATGAAATCCAAATCAGCCTCAATACGTTTTCCCAAATTGCAGGTCTGGAAGAATGCCGGCTTTATACCTATCTGCATGTACAGGAAGATGCACATACCTTGTATGGATTTTATCATCCGGAAGAAAAAGAAATATTTTGTTTACTTATAGGCGTCTCGGGTATAGGTGCTGCTACTGCGCGGATGATTCTTTCCCGCCTCACTCCGGAAGAGGTTCACCGGGCTATTCTGTCGGAAGATGAACAGATGTTGTCGAGCGTGAAAGGGATAGGCCCGAAAACAGCTAAACGCCTGATATTGGAGCTGAAAGACAAAATGCTGCAGCTCACATCATCCAGAATAACCACCCCAACTGATGCACCCACCAGCCCGGCTGACGCGTTTGCCATTCCTTCACACAATAGCTTTGCACGGGATGCGTTAAATGCATTGATAGCTCTGGGTATAGCTAAACAAACGGCCGAAGCTGCAGTAAGCAAAGCCTTGAAGGAAGCTACACCTCAAAGCCTGGAAGATTTGATTAAGCGTTCGCTGAAATATGCCTGATTCCGGATGAAAAATGATTGTGAATCCACCCCAGATTTTTTTCGAAAGCAATGACGCATTCCTGTCTGCCGACAGGCAGGTATGTCTGTCCATCCAGCAGATATTCCAATCTTCATGGACGCCGTATAGCCAGTATTGTGACATGATGTTTATGCAATCCTTAACATGAAGATCCGTAACCCCATAGTTTTTTTTGCTTGCTGGACGGTTCTTCAACTTCTTGCCGGCCCTATAAGCCATGCTTTCCCCGTTGCCCGGAACCACACTGCTATCCAACTCCCAGCACTTAACAGGCCTTTTGCGCAGGCTGATAGCTTGCCTGCAGATTCCCTGCCACCCTGGAGCCGGCTGCAGGATAGCCGGATGGCCGGTTTGCCCGATGCCAGCCAGCCTACGCTGGACCTAAGGGATCCGTCCAACATCCAGAAGGTTGTGGAATATGATCCTCTTACCCAACAATATGTATTGATCGAAAAAATCGGTGATCAGTATTATCGCTTCCCTACCACCCTGAGTTTTGATCAGTTTTACCAACTGGAAGGCCAGAATCAGGAAAACCATTACTGGCTGCAGCATTCCCTGCTGCTGGATCAGCTGAATAGAAGTGATAGCCTGCCCTCCCTGTACCACGGAGCCAAGCTGTTTAACCGCATATTCGGCGGTACCCAGGCCAACATCCGCCCGCAGGGGAATATTGACCTCACCTTTGGCTATCAGGGACAAAATTATCAGAACCTCACGCTCCCGGAAAGGGCAAGAAAAACCGGTGGATTTGATTTTAACATGAACATCAATATGAATGTGGTGGGGCAAATTGGCAGCAAACTCAAGATTACCACCAACTACAACACACAGTCAGTCTATGATTTTGAAAAGCAAGTAAGGCTGGAATATACGGGCGATGAAGATCAAATCATCCGCAAAATTGAAGCAGGCAATGTGAGTTTTCCCCTTCGCAGTTCACTGATTACCGGCGTTCAATCGTTGTTTGGAGTGAAAACACAACTGCAGTTCGGCCGATTGTCTGTCACCACCATCCTGTCCAACCAACGGTCCCAAAAACAAAGCATTACCATCCAGAATGGTTCCCAGACCCGCACCTTTGCCATTCAGGCCGATCAATATCTGGAAAATCAGCATTTTCTGCTGGCGCAATATTTCCATGATCATTTTGCCGAAGGCATGGCCGACCTGCCTGTGGTGAAATCGCAGATCTATATTACTCGCATCGAAGTGTGGGTGACCAACAAATCGGGCGCTACCACCAATGCCCGCGAAGTGGTGGGACTGATGGATCTGGGTGAATACCAGCCTTACAATCCCAATGTGCACGCACTCACAAGCCTGCCCCTGCCTCAGAATGACGCCAACGACGAATATGCCAATCTGGCGAATAATCCTGCTGCCCGCAATTCCACCACGGTGGTTTCAACCCTGCAGGCGCTGGGGCTGCAGCCTGTGCAGGATTTTGAAAAAACCTATGCCCGCAAACTCGATTCCACCGAATACACCGTGAATCGCCAGCTTGGCTATATTTCCCTGAACCGCCCCCTCCAACCCGATGAAGTGCTGGCCGTAGCTTATCAATACACCTACAACGGCAAAGTGTATCAGGTAGGCGAATTCTCGCAGGATGTGCCGCCCGATCCGAACACCACCAATCCCAAAGTACTGTTTCTGAAACTGCTCAAAGCCACTTCTGCTCAACCCCGCCTGCCCATCTGGCAGCTGATGATGAAAAACATTTACTCGATTGGTGATTATCAGATCAGCAAGGACAATTTTGTGCTGAACATTTATTATCAGGATCCGGGAGGTGGCGAAAAACGCTACCTGCCCGACGCCCAGGGTGCCTATCAAGGCGCTCCCCTGCTGAGCATCTTGAATCTGGACAGGCTGAATAACCAGAACGACCCCCAGCCCGACGGTCAATTCGACTTCCTGCCCGGCTATACCATCGATCCGCAAAAAGGCTGGATCATTTTCCCCGAGCTGGAACCCTTCGGGAAGGACTTGCTCAAAGCTTTTCCCAATGATCCATCCGTTGCCTCAAAATACCTCTATCAACAGCTCTATGATTCCACCAAAACCATTGCCGAGCAATTTCCGCAATACAACCGCTACATCATGCGGGGCACCTACCAGAGCAATTCTTCGTCTGATATTTTCCTGGGAGCTTTCAATATCCCCCCGGGATCAGTCACGGTTACTGCGGGTGGACAAATCCTCACGGAGAATGTAGATTACACGATTGATTATTCGCTCGGCCGCCTGAAAATCATCAACCAGGCTATCCTGAATTCGGGAGTGCCCATCAACGTGCAATTTGAAAACAATACGCTCTACGGCCAACAATCGCGCAATTACGTGGGCGCTCGATTCGATTATTATGTGAACGATAAGCTCACGCTGGGCTCGACCATTGTGCACATGGGCGAAAGACCTTATTTCACCAACGTAAGCTATGGCGAAGACCCCATCAGCAACACCATCGTGGGCCTGGATGCCAACTACCGATCAGATCTACCCGGCCTCACCCACTGGCTTGACCGCCTACCCAACTATGCCACCACCACGCCGTCTTATATCAATGCCACCGGCGAGGTAGCCCGCCTTTTTCCGGGCCATTCCAAACTGATCAATTACAACGGCCAGGGCACCGTATTTATCGATGACTTCGAAGGAGCCGTATCGGGCTATGATCTCAAATTCCCTTACAACAGCTGGGCACTGGCTTCGACCCCTGTAGATGCCACCGACTCCAGCGGGCGGATACTTTTCCCGGAAGCTACCCTCACCGATTCACTGCCTTATGGTTACAACCGCGCCAAGCTGGCCTGGTACACCATCGAACAATCGCTTGTGGACGGAGGCACCGGCACGCCTGCCTATCTGAAGGAAAACAAAGACCTGCTTTCGGATCTCTACATCCGGCCCGTGTTTCAAAAAGAAGTATTTCCCAACCGAACTACCGACTTCGGCCAGAGCTATATCAACACGTTCGACCTGGCTTATTTCCCTACTGAACGGGGCCCTTACAACTATGTGACCAGCCCCTCGCAGTTGACCCCCGATGGCCATCTGCTGAATCCGGCCAGCCGCTGGGGCGGCATCATGCGCGCACTGGATATCACCGACTTCGAAGCCGCCAATATCGCCTATATCGAGTTCTGGGTGCTCGATCCTTTCCTAAATAATCCTGCAAGCAATGGCGGCGACCTGTATATTGATCTGGGCGATGTGTCGGAAGATATCCAAAAAGACGGAAAACTGTTTTTCGAAAATGGATTGCCTTACCCGCCTGACCTATCGAAGGTGGATTCTTCCGTCTGGGGTTACGTGCCACGTTACCCGGTGCAAATCACCAATGCGTTTGACAACGATCCGGCCTCGCGCCCCTACCAGGATGTGGGTTACGACGGACTTTCCGATAATGATGAAAGAAGATATTACCAGGCTTACCTGAATCAGTTGCTGGCCAATTTCGGACCCAACTCTGCCGTTTATCAACACGCCCTAAAAGATCCGTCCAATGACGACTATCATTACTACAGGGGGGCTGACTATGATGCAGAAAAACTTAGCGTGATTGATCGGTACAAAGACTTCAATAATCCTGACGGCAACTCACCCATTTCCTCTGGGAACAACCCCTATAGCACGGCGGCTACCAACTACCCGGAAACAGAAGACCTGAACCACGATAATACCTTGAATGAGACTGAGCAGTACTACCAGTATCGCATCCACCTGAAACCTAATATGCAGGTGGGGCAGAACTTTATTGTGGACAAACAGGTGAGTACGGTGCAACTGTACAACGGTAAACAGGCCACTGAAACCTGGTATGAATTCCGCATTCCCATCCGCCAGTATGATCATAAGGTAGGTAATATTTCGGATTTCCGCTCCATCCGCTTCATGCGCATGTTTTTAACCGGATTTACCGATAGTGTGGTGCTTCGTTTTGCTACCCTGCAGCTGGTGCGCGACCAGTGGCGGCAATACAATTATTCCCTGCAATATCCCAATGTGCCGATTGATACCCTCAACAGTGCTACTCAGTTCACCATTTCCGCCGTCAACATTGAAGAAAACGCCAGCCGCTATCCCATCCCCTATGTATCGCCTCCCGGCGTACAACGCCAGCAGCTCATCAGTACCAACAACGTAAACCTGCTGAGCAACGAACAATCGCTTTCCCTGAAAGTCATGAACTTGCAGGATGGCGATGCCCGTGCAGTGTTTAAAGATTTGGGTGGAATGGATATGCGCCGGTACAAAACCCTGCGCATGTTCGTCCATGCCGAAGCGGCCGACAATCCCAACGGCCTGCACAACGGCGATGTGCAGCTCATCATCCGGCTGGGCAGCGATTTTGTGAGCAATTATTATGAGTACCGCATCCCGCTGCAAATCACCCCCTGGGGCTCTACATCCCCGCTCACCATCTGGCCCGATTCCAACGACGTGGCCCTCGACCTGGCCAGCCTTACCCGATTGAAGCAGCAGCGCAACCAAACGGGTGCACCCGTGAATGTGCCTTTTACTGCTACCGACAGCTATGGCCGCGTGATGGCCGTGGTGGGAAACCCCAATCTGGGCCAGGTTACCGAGGCTATGATCGGCATCCTGAATCCGAAAAAAGACTCCCTGAACAGCAACGATGATGGACTCCCGAAAAGCGTGGAAGTGTGGTGTGATGAAATGCGCCTGAGCGATCTGGACGAGCACGGTGGATATGCTGCCGTAGGCCGGGTTGACCTTCAGCTGGCCGACCTGGGCACATTGTCGGTTTCAGGCAGCATGCATACCGCAGGCTTTGGAAGCGTGGATCAGAGCGTGAATGAACGGTTTATTGACAATTATCACCAGTTCAATGCCGCCACCTCCCTGCAATTGGGCAAGCTACTGCCCCAGCACTGGGGACTGGTTCTGCCCGTGTACGCCGGCTATTCCCAGGAAGTAAGCAATCCAGAGTACGATCCGTATGATCTGGATATCAAACTAAAAGACAAACTCAAAACCGCACCCACCCGGGCTGCCCGCGATTCTATCCTGGCCCAGGCGCAGACGTTTACTTCCATCAAAACCATCAACTTTACCAATGTCCGCATCCAGCGACAGGGGCATCAGGTGCGCTTCCCCTGGGATATCCAGAACTTCGATGTGAGCTATTCATTCAACCAAACCCTCAACCACAGCCCCCTCATTCAGGGCGACCTGCTCAACCGCCACCGCTTCGGCCTGGGATATACCTACAATGGCCAGGAACGCTTTTTCACCCCATTCCATAACTTGCTGCATGGCAAATCGCGCTACCTGAGCTGGCTGCGCGACCTGAACTTCAACCCGATTCCGGCATTGATAGGTTTCAGGGCCGACATCAACCGCCAATACGAGGTAATTCGCATTCGCAATATCGGCGGCGACCCGTATGGCATCCCGCCGATTTACAACAAATATTTCACGTTCGACCGCTATTACAACCTGCAATGGGACCTGACGCATTCGCTGAACCTGAATTTCAATGCCGTCAACAACGCCCGCATCGATGAGCCGGCCGGCGCTCTCGACACCAAAGCCAAGCAAGATACCGTATGGCAAAACTTCCTTCGCCTGGGCCGCACCACCCAATATGTGCATACTGCCACCCTGAGCTATACCCTGCCCTTCAGCAAATTCCCCATCCTCGACTGGATCAATGCCCGGGCGGGCTACTCGGCTTCTTACCAATGGGTGGCCGCTTCGCGCCTGGCTATGAGCTACGGCAACAACATCAGCAACAGCATGCAGCGACAACTCAATATGGAAATGGATTTCAACCGGCTGTACAACAAATGGAAATTCCTGCGCAACATCAATCAACCCCCACCGCCTGCACGCGACAGCAACGAAAGCCCAGCTCTTTCGCCCTTCATCAAAGCCCTGCTCAAACCTTTGATGATGGTGAAACGCATCGCCATCAACTATAACGAGACGGGTGCCACCAGCCTGCCCGGATACTTGGATAGTACTAAGATTTTAGGCCAGAATCTGAATCCGCTTGTGCCCGGCTTGCCCTTCGCCTTTGGCTATCAGCCCGATTCCAACTGGCTCAACCGCTTTGCAGCCCGAGGCTTGCTGAGCCGCGATACCACTTTCAACATCCAGTACCAGCAAAACTTTACCCAGCAACTCAACGTACAGGCTTCTCTGGAACCCTATCGCGACCTGCGCATTGACCTGAGCATGACCCAATCCTTTTCCAAAACCCATACAGAACTGTTTAAAGACACCACATCCAACACCCCGTTTGTACACCTGAATCCCTACGATGCCGGTGGTTTTCAGATTAGTTTCGTTGCTTTGAAAACCCTGTTTGCTCCTATCAACAATGTTACCGGTATCAGCCAAACCTTCCTGAAATTTGAGCAATACCGCTCCATCATCTCCCAGCGACTCGGCAAGCTCAATCCTTACACCAACGGGCAAATCAACCCCCAGGATCCGGGTTATACGCTTGGATATGGCCGCTATGCCCAGGACGTGCTAATCCCGGCTTTCCTGGCTGCTTATACCGGCAAAGACCCCAACAGCATTGGTCTGCTTAAAACCGGCAATGCCAGCATCCGGTCTAACCCCTTCAGCCGCTACTTCCCGAAACCCAATTGGCAGGTGAGCTATACGGGTTTGAGCCGTCTGCCTTTCCTGAAAGACATCTTCAGCAATGTGATCATCACCCACGCCTATTCCGGCCTGTTGAGCATGAACAGCTTTACTTCTAACCTGTTTTACGAAGACCCGCTACACATCGGCTATCCAGGCTTTATTGATACAGTTTCCGGCAATTATATTCCCTATTTTGCCGTACCTAACATCACGATACAAGAACAGTTATCTCCATTGATTGGTGTGGATATGACTTTCACCAATGGGGTCAATGTGAATGTCCAATGGAAAAAAAGCCGCACCCTGAGCCTGAGCCTGATTGACTACCAGCTTACCGAAATGCGGTCAAGCGAAGTAGATTTCAGCAGCAGCTTCCGCATCCGCAAATTTTCTATTCCCGGGCTGGTAGATAAAAACGGAGAAAAGATTACCAACGACCTGAACTTCCGGATTGACCTGGCTTTCCGAAACGATAAAACAGCCAATAACCTGCTCGATGCCAATCAGGTCATTCCCACCAGTGGACAAAAAGTGGTACGCATTTCACCATCTATCGACTATGTGGTGAACAATCGGCTCAACCTGCATTTCTTCTACGACCGCCAGCAAACCATTCCGGTGATTTCCACTGCCTATCCCATCACTAACACCCAGGCCGGACTCACCCTGCGTTTTATCCTGCAATAAGCTCAACCGTTTTTATGGATAAAATGCGCATTGGCCTGGGCCGTGGGCGTAATCACCAGGTCGTTGATGCATACATGGGGCGGCAGGCTGGTGCAATAGAAAATCACGTCGGCCACATCGGCAGCAGTGAGCGGCTGAAAGCCCTGATACACCTGAGCAGCACGCTGGGTATCGCCTTTAAACCGCACCACAGAAAACTCGGTTTCCACGGCTCCGGGATGCACGGCCGTGACTTTGATGCCATAAGGCAGAAAATCGATGCGCATGGCTTCAGAAAGCGCTTCCACGGCTCGTTTGGTAGCACAGTACACATTGCCATTCGGGTAGGTATCTTTGGCTGCCGTGGACCCGATATTCACGATATGCCCCTGGCGTCGGGCAATCATGCCGGGAGCTATCGCGCGGGTTACATACAGCAGGCCTTTGATATTGGTGTCGATCATCACATCCCAGTCGGCCGGATTGCCTTCATGCAACGACTGTAAGCCCAGGGCGAGCCCGGCATTGTTGATTAGCACATCCACAGCCTGCCATTCGGCTGGCAAGGCCTGAACAGCTTTTTCCACCGAGGTACGATCGCGCACATCCAGATGAAGCACATATACCCGCACACCATGCTGATCCTGAAGCTGCTGTTGCAACTGCTGCAACCTATCTGCCCGGCGACCCGTAATGATCAGATCATCCCCTGCCTGTGCATAACGCGCTGCACAGGCCTTCCCGATGCCCGACGTGGCCCCAGTAATGCAAACGATTCGTGACATAATAAACCAGATTAAATTTTTCGCAATTTACCCGGTTATTTTTCTTCTGAAATCCACTACTTTGCAAAAACATTCATATTTGATCTCATGGAGTTGAATGTAAAACAGGCTTACAATCTCTGGGCAACGCAATACGATACCCAGATCAATGAAACCAGAGACCTGGAGGCCGTAGCATTCCGGGCAATGGCTGGCAACAAAAAAATAGCCCGTGCCCTGGAAATGGGCTGCGGAACCGGCAAAAACACCCTGCATTTGCTTAAGCTGGCACAGCACGTAACAGCTGTAGATTTTTCGGATCACATGCTTCAGGCTGCCCGGGCCAAAATTCAGGTTCCGCATGTAGAATTTGTTCAGGCAGATATCCTGCAGGAATGGACATTTGCGCGTGAGCCCTACGATTGGATTAGCTTCAGCCTGGTGCTTGAGCACGTGGAAGATGTGACAGACATTTTCCGCAAAGCAGCTGCCGTAGCGGCTCCACATGCCCGGCTTTATGTGGGTGAGCTCCATCCGTTCAGGCAATATCTGGGTGGGAAAGCGCAATTTGATACACCCCAAGGCAGTTATGAAGTTCCTGCTTTCACGCATCACGTGTCCGATTTCATCACCGCCGCACACCAAAACGGATGGCAAACGGTGGACCTTCGAGAGTGGTTCGATGATGCAGATCGCACAACTCTACCCCGAATCCTTAGCCTGCTTTTTGAAAAAAATCATTCGCCAATCAATGAATGATTTCCTGCAGCGATTTGGTTTTCTTATCCTCCAGCTGCATTTTTTCGCGGGTTTCCCGACGGGTTTGATATGGCTTGCCAAAACTATATTGCAATCCCAAAAACAACCTGCGTTGCGGCGTGGTGAGGCGGGTTGTTTCGTCGAACAGGTTTGTGGTTTTTAAATGTGTGCTTGCGGTATATGCATGAAAGAATGGCTGCCTGACAGCCAGGAAAGCCATAAACTTATTTTTCAGGAATGGAAAAATCAACATCCCGTCGGCATAGAAAAACCCGGAACCTTTTCCCTGCACATAAACATCTGGCAAATTGTAGGTAGTAGAAACCGACCATCTGTATTTTTTCAGCCACATCCCGCGCAGGTCAAGCCGCACGGAGCCGAAATATCCCTGCTGGTTCAAAGGTATCACCGTAGCATCGGCCTGTACATCAGACGACGGATAGTCCAGATAATAGAAATTGGCCGATACGGTGCTCTGGATATGCTTAAAAAGCGTGAGGCTGGCATACCACGATAAGCCCCAAAGGTTTGCCACATCCACATTAAGATATACGCTGCGCAACACCGAATCATTGAGCGGATAATATACATTTTCAATGCTGTGACGGGTGCGCGCATAGCTAAAAGAAAAAATCTGATAATGGCCTTTCTGATCCTGAAGGGTCAAACGCAATTCTGCATTATCGGTGAGTTCGGGCAGCAACGAAGCATTGCCGCTGCTGAGCTGATAAGGATTGGATGTATTCACAAACGGATTGAGATAATACAATTGCGGGCGATCAATGCGCCTGTTGTATCCGAATGAAAGATTATATTTTTCTTGCTGCCAGCTTCTGTCAATCGATACAGACGGGAATAAATCAGGCTGATGTTGGGAAAACAAGATATCGTGCTGTTGCTGCAAACCTTTATTGTAAGCATATTCTTCGCGAAGGCCTGCCTGCAGATGATAAGCACCAAATGTTTGCTGATAGGAAACATAAGCAGCATAAATATTTTGTGTAAATACAATTTGCTGATCCGTTAGACTTAAAGAATAAAAATGCGTATGAAGTTTTCTGAGATCTACTTTTATACCATATTCAAAACGTTTGCCCTTCAAATCAAGTTGAAATGCATGTTCATCTGAATGGCCTTTGCTGAAAGAAGAAATGAAGTTTTGCAGAATATCATTATTGTCCTGCAACTGATCCCATTGATAGGAAAACACCCATGAATGGAGGGAATCCATCTGATGTTGCCAGTCGGCCGATAGGGTTAACGTGTGATATAAAATAGCATCGCTGGTTTCCATCGTGTCGGTTTGTGTATAGAAGGCATGTTGAATATTTCCGTTGCCTAAGAAAGTCTGCACATTCAGATTCAGGATATCTTTTTGCGTGAGCTCATCGCTCAACATAGCGGTACCATAAAAATTGTTTCGTTTGGGCGTGGTGTGTCCGGAAATTACAGTAGCACGATGCTGGATAGTTTGCTGCAGATAGTCGTCATACGTGCCATTACGCCAGAAATTTTCTATTCCGTTTACCGCATAACCGATCTTTCCGATTTTTCCATTCAAATTCAGGCTATAGTAAGAAGTAGCATACGTATCTACTCCGGTTGAAGCCGTGCCAAAACTGCCTTGCCGGGGCTTTTTCAGTACAATGTTGATAATACCTGCAGTGCCTTCTGCTGAATAGCGCGCAGAGGGATTGGTGATGATTTCAATGCGTTCAATCTGATCCTGCCTGAGGCTTTCCAGATACTGGGTAATATTGCCGGCCATGGCTTTGGCATCTTTGCCATTGATCTGCAGCAAAAAATTAGAACTTCCTTTGAGCTGAATGCCATTCCCTCCGCTTACGCTTACCAGCGGAGCCATGCTGAGAATTTCCAGTCCATTTCGCCCGATGGTGCGTGGGTCACGCTGTACTTCATATAAAATTGCACCGGGTGCAAACTGTAGCACAGGCCGGCTGGCTTCGACCTGCAGGGATGGCAGCTGAGCAGGTGCAGGAACAAGCGAGATCACATGCAGATCCAGGTTGTGCTGGCCGGGTAAAACAATCAGCCGATGTTGTTGAGGACGATAACCCACAAAAGACACTTCCAAACGATACGTGCCCGTATCTACCTGCAAACGGAAATATCCCGAACTATCTGTCGTAACAGAGGCCAGCAGATGGTCAACCGGATACAAAGCATGTACAGCCACAGAAGCATAAGCAAGCGGATGCTGGTTTGCAGAATCAACCACAATGCCATAAAGCTTTGTCTGAGCAACTGTGCCGAAACCAAAACCCAGGATACACAAAAAGAACAGTACACTTTTTTTCATGTTCGATAACAATAAGATTTACGGATACGAACCCAATTTTAGCACCACGCAACTAAAAAAAAATACTCACATCTGATGATTTTTTGATTATATTCGTTTTCCTTGTTTTTATGAAAACAATGAATATGAAAATCCCTGTTCCTGCCCTATTTTCCGGCTATTTCGCCTCCACTCATGTCATGGCCTGCTTATTTGATCTGAACACAAAAGACATGGTATGGTGCAACGATGCTTTCAAGCACAGCATGGGATATGCAGAGCCACAAAAGACAAAAACAAGTCTGTATTTCTGGAGACACAGGATACATGCAGATGACTGGCCGCTTATTTTGCATATCTGCAAATGCATCAGAAATGGTCGTGATATGTGTGCAGGGGTCTTCAGGTTACGTTGCACTGGTTTGCATGAACATTGGGTGTGTGGGTTATTTTATCATGTAGCCGATCTGACTGATTCATACTTGTTTATTCGATTGTTTGAATCGTGTTTGATTGTGAACACGCCCGAGCAGTTGCAAACATGGATTCATCACATAAAGGGAAGCCATCCTGTTCCTGAAATACATCGGCTCACGCGGACTGAATTGCTGGTTCTTTGTTTGCTGGCCAAAGGCATGACGCATGTGGAAATTGCTCATCAGCTGCATCGGAGTTTGCACACCATTCGTACACATGTGGCACATATCAAAGAAAAATTTCAGCTGCATCATACCTCGCAACTCATTGCGCTGGCACATCGCATGGGTATCAGTGAAGACACATCCGGGAACCAATATTTATCGGATCAGAACGGCTACACCTTTTTTTAAAACTGTTCGGCCCCGTTCATCTTCGCCTTTCACCACCCATACATATCCGCCAGGATCGGCAGGCTTGCCCTTGTAATAGCCATCCCAACCCTGTAAATATTGCGAAGTCTCAAATACCAGCTCACCCCAGCGGTTGTACACCCGGAAATAATCGAGTTTCACGATGCCCACCGGAAAGGGTCGCAACACATCATTATGTCCGTCTCCATTGGGTGTAAAGGCTGTAGGCACATAAATGGCTGGGCCTTTCAGATAGCGCACGCGAATGCTGTCAACTCCATAGCAACCAACAGGCGTAGATACTTTGAGGGTATAGGTGATATCGCGTGTGCCGGAGGCGATGGGGTTAGGCACGTGTACATCACTCAATCCGTCGGCTGGCGACCAGGTGTAGGTGCCGGGCACATTGCTGGTGCCATGCAGCATGAAGCTTTCTCCAAGTGTGATCAGGGTATCGTTGCCGGCAAATACTTTCACCGGAGGAATCACATCCACCTGGATGCTGTCGAACGTAGGCTTCGGACAACCCAGGGTATCGATCTTGCTCACCACATACAACGTAGTATCTGCCGGGTGTGCCGTGGTAACGGGCTGATTGGGCTGATCTACATTGCTGGCTGGATTCCAGGCATAATACACGCCATTGGCCGCGGTTAAGGTAGCCGAATCGCCGGAACAAATGCTGAATTCGCGGAATGGTGCATGCACGGGATAATTGACCAGCCGCACCTGCATGGTATCCTGAGCCGTACAGCTTTGCAGCCGGGCGTGAATCACAAATGGAGATGATGCTGCCGGCACATAGCTGGTATCTTGCTGATGGGCAATGATCTGGCCGGGAGGAATTTCCCAGGTAAACACATACCGTCCGTCGCTTACGGCCGACAGGTTTACTGGATCACCCGTGCAAATAGTGGTATCCGGAGCAGCCATTACCTGGATGGAATCTCTTACCCGAACCCGGATGGAATCTACATTCCAGCAGCCATTGGCATCCGTAAAGCGCACATAATAGGTAGTGTCTTTCCGGGCATAGCTCAGCGGGGCAGATGAAAGGGGATTCAATAAATTATACACAGGAGTCCAGCTGAAGCTGCCGGGCGTGAGCGTGCTGGCCGGAAGAGCAATGGTATCGCGATAGCAAAGATCGGTGTCGGGCGTGAGGCTGATGGGAGGGGCCTGATAGATCAGCACCTGCTGGGTATCAGCATTCATGCAACCCTTATCGTTCCCAACCGTCAGCACAACGGGATAGGTGTTGGCTTGCTTAAACTGATACTGCGGATTGGCCAGCGCCGACGTATCGCCCGTTCCAAAATCCCACCGCCAGTAATTAATAGCCCCGGAAGTAGAGGTAGATAGATCGGTAAATTGTGTGGGCGCCGAGGTGCATTGCCCGGAGAAACTGAACCGGGGTTTCAGCACAGGATACACCCTGGCTACACTGCTGGCGCTGTCTCCGCAAGCCGAACCGGGATCGACTTTTAATTTCACGACATAAGTACCGGTATCCGCATAGGTATGGGTGGGTATATAGGCCGTTGAAGTGCTCCCATCCCCAAAATCCCAGAGATACGTACGCCCGGGCGTGCTGTTGTTGGTAAAAGGAATGGTGAAACTTTCGCACTTGTTAAATGCAGTGGGAATACTGGCTGTTACAATGCGATGGCAATTGGTCACATCCAGATGAAAATCTTTAAAGATAAATCCAATCAATTTCCCATTGCGATATTCATTGACCTGCACAGCAATCACATAAGTACCCGCAGGAGGAGCAATCCCTGAGATGATGCCCGTTTTGGGATCAATGGTTACCTGAGAACCCATAGGAAACGCAGGGCTGTAAGGTGCCACATAGGGAAGCATCGTGTATGGCGGTGGAGAAGCCACTACCGGAGCAACATCCCCCGTAGAGGTTTCATCATAAGCAGGTGCAAAACTGTAAGAAAGCGAATCACCATCCGGATCCACGGCCGAATAATCGTAGCTGAACTTGCCGTTGGCACATATCAGGATGGCTTCTTCCCGGTCGAAGCGCGGACTGTTGTCGCCAATCGCCCCCGTTTCACGGCCCGGCAGCTGCACAAAATAAGTAGCACCGTTGCGCGGCAAATAGGCATTCACAATCAAATCATTCCGACAACAGCGTTGATATACCACTGTATATCCTTTGTCGTTTACCGGCAGGGAAACCACCGCATCATAATATCCGATTTGATAACAGGGTGTGGGTGGATTGACAATGCAGGGATCTACATGTTGATCATTGCGAAAATCCCGTTTATTCATGGGCACGTCTAGTAACATGTAATATTTGCCCGGATTATCGTTATCATATATGGTTAAATGAGCAAAACTGTCCAGGTCTGCATGATTATTATCTACTGGCTCACAACCCCTGTATAATCGCAGATGGATGATATAGCGATGATTGCCGTTTGCATCAGTTCCTGCATTATCATAATATAGGACTCCCCCGATGATGTGATGGGCAATAGCAGGCCGTATCAGCATCATCAGCCCAACAACCCATATCCATCTCAGGCCCATGGGATCAGCTTATTGCTTGACAATAATCCATGAATTGTTGCAGGTACATAGAAAGTTTCATTGGTTGTTCCAGCATGCTCATATGACCCGTTTGGTCCAGGATATGGACCCGGCTATCGGCAGGGAAGCTGATTTGTGCGAGTGCCTGATCGAGTAACAAGCTGGTATCTTCTTTTCCAAATACAAACGCAATGGGAATCTTAAGCGTACGCAACAAATAGCTCCGGTCAGGTCTTTTCATCATAGCTCTGTAATACGCTATCAGCATTTCTGCCGGAATACGCTGGCTTTGCTTCACGATCTGGTTCACTTCATCCAAATGGGCATGCACATAATGTGAAGCAAACAATCCGGGTATCATCTGTTTTAAAAACAATTCACTGCCATGCGTCTGGATGAATTGAATGGAGCGCACACGGGCCTGGCGTTTCTCTTCGGTGTCATCATAAGCGGTGGAATGGAGCAGACATAAACCCTTCATTTGATCGGCGTAGGCATCAGCAAAAGCCATGGCTACATAACCACCCATAGAATGTCCTACGAGCACGCATTGTTCCACATTTTCCTGATCCAGGATAACCTTTACCAGCTCTGCCAGTAATTCCATGCTGGCATCTTCCGGATGTAACAAAGCAGAGGTACTCCCTGCTCCGGGAAAATCGGGCGCAATCATGCGGTACTTATCGGATAAACGCTCCAGGAGTCCCTGAAAAATGCCGCTGCTGAAAGGGAAACCATGAAGCAATACAACTGCAGGACCTGTACCGGCATCTTCGTAGCTGATCTGCCCAAAGCGTGGATGCATCAACAATTTCTGCATGTGCAACAGCTTAAGGATGAATGATGCGATAAGGTGCCTGTTCGCGATAAATGGCCATCAACCTGATAAAGATACCAATTAAAAACGGGATCAGGGCAAGTATGGGTTTTTGTGCAAACAACCAGCCCGCACCCAAATATGCTGCCGTAAGCAAAGCCATGATTCCGGCAAAGATTTTTACCCATCGCTTGTGCCTATTCAGCCATAACGCAAAAGGCACATACAATGGTGATGCCCAGATGAGCTGAGCATTATCTTTCGTCATGCTATGATTGGTACCCCACCACATAAAAGCCAGGAATATACCCACACATCCGATCAGAAAAAAACAAACCTGATCCATCCATATAACGACGGAAGGTTTAAAGAGGTTCGCTCGCCAGGTATAAAATACGAGCCACAAACCAATCAACATCATCACCATCCAGGGTTTTACCAGCGCATCATCGTTGGCTTGCCGGGGGGGTTGATAAATAACTACCTGTTGTTGCACCAGCGGATGTCCGCTAAAGCTGGCCTGCGAAATGGCCCATTCCAGTGAATCAGGCAAAAACATGATTTCTTCACCGCTTATCAACCGGTCGGCCCGGGAACCCAATAACAGGTTGATGCCCAATTCCACCCAGGGAACTCTTTTCAAATAGGGATGCAGGGCCTGCCGGAAACTAATGGATTCATGCGCACGCAAATGCCACTGGAAATGGTCATCAATAGCGCGTTTCAGTAAATCCCGTACGCGTGTGGTGCAATTATCAAAAATAAAATCATAGCGATAAAACCGATTCTCAGGCTGGGCATTGATAAAAAGCGCTTCCTCGATCCTTTGTTTTACGGACGGAGGCAAATCCAGTACCTGCTCTCTTACCGAGCGCTGATCCCATGCGTATTCCTGGTAAAAGGATGGAAAATCTTCCACAGAAAGAAAATAGAGCAGTTTGCCGCGCAGGAATTTCCAGTAAAAATGCGGATCGCTGAAATCGAAGGTGCCATAATTAAACACCAGATCAAGCCCCCGGCTGCTGTCCACTACCCGGATAGCACTGTGTCCGAAAAGTGTATACAATTCGCTACCGGTACCGCAGGTCAACACGCTGATGCGTAATCCATCAGAAAAAGAATTTGTGGATGACAGAGAAAGCGGAATATTGCCAGACGCAGCATGCGTACCCAGCCCCACAATGCTGAACAACAGACTGAATACAATGCCCGATCTAAAGCCTGCCTGCATCAATATAGCTATTGGTTTTGGCTGCTACCGGCGCCAGTAATTTGGGGCCTCATTGGTAATCACGATATCGTGTGGATGATTTTCAACCACGGTGGCTGGCGTGATTTTCACCATTTTAGCCTTTTGGAGCTCCTGAATATTGCGGCATCCGCAGTACCCCATGCCGGCTCGCAATCCTCCTACAAACTGCTGCACCACCTCATGCACCATACCTTTGTAAGGTACCCTGCCCGCAATACCCTCTGGTACCAGCTTTTTGATATCATCTTCCACATCCTGAAAATAGCGATCCTTGCTGCCTTCGGCCATGGCTTCCAAAGAACCCATGCCACGATAGGATTTAAATTTTCGGCCTTCGAAAATGATCGTCTCGCCGGGGCTTTCTTCTGTCCCGGCAAAAATGGATCCGGCCATGATGCTTGAGGCACCTGCAGCCAATGCTTTTACCATATCTCCGGTATAACGGATACCGCCATCGGCAATCAAAGGAATATCTGTACCTTCCAATGCTGCAGCGGCTTCCATGATGGCTGTCAGCTGGGGCATGCCGGCTCCGGTTACCACCCGGGTCGTACAAATGGAACCCGGTCCTACACCCACTTTTACGGCATCTGCACCGGCTTCTGCCAGTGCCTTTGCACCCTCTCCCGTAGCCACATTGCCTGCAATGACCTGCAGTTTGGGGAAATTCTTCTTGATTTTTTTCAATGCTTCTATGACTCCTTTGGAATGGCCATGTGCACTATCCAGCGTTACCACGTCCACACCCACCTGCACCAGTGCATACACCCGATCCAGCATATCGGCCGTTATACCCACTGCCGCACCTACCAGCAGACGACCTAAATGATCCTTTACTGCATGCGGATAGCTCTGCAACTGCAGAATATCCCGATAGGTGATTAATCCCACCAGCTCACCTTTTTTATTGACCACCGGCAGTTTTTCAATTTTATGCTGCTGCAAAATGCGCTCGGCCTTCTTCAGGTCTGTGCCCTCGGGAGCTGTAATCAGATTTTCTTTTGTCATCACTTCACTCACCAGGCGTTTGCCATTCTTTTCAAACCGCAGATCCCGATTGGTTAGGATTCCAACCAGTTTTTTCCGTTGATCCACAATCGGAATGCCTCCGATTTTATTTTCCTTCATGATACGCAGTGCTTCGGCAATGGTAGCCGTTTCCGGCAGGGTAATCGGATCGATAATCATTCCGCTTTCACTGCGTTTCACCCGGCGCACCTGCTCGGCCTGCCGCTCAATGGTCATATTTTTATGCAAAATCCCAATCCCTCCCTGTCGGGCCAGTGCTATGGCCAGCTCAGCTTCGGTGACCGTATCCATGGCCGCAGAAACCATAGGAATATTCAGGGGAATGCTCCGGGTAAGCCGGGTCGTGATATCAACCTCTCTGGGCAATACTTCAGAATAAGCTGGAACCAGCAAAACATCATCGAAGGTGAGGCCTTCTTTCCAGATCCGGGAATGTGAGGCAGGCATATGCAATTATTTTTTCAAATAATTGCAAGCAAATGTAAGCCGATTTCACCATTCAATGATATCTGATTTTGTAAAACAAAACAATGCCTGCAAAAATCAATGTCACACCATTGGCAAATGTAACCGGCAAGCTGTGGCTGAGCAATCCGTAAATGAACCAGCACAGGGTGCCGGTAGTGAATAACACATACATCCCCAGCGAAATGCCTGATGTGTTGCGTGTACGAATGGTTTTTACTGCCTGCGGAATAAAGGAAACCGTAGTGCAAAAAGCTGCCACTAACCCAATGGCTTCAACGATTTGAGGAAGCATGTCAGAATAATTAGCTGGTTAATGAATATGAAAATTCGTTTTCACCAGATAGGCATAAGCACTGAGGGCATGATGCACAAAATAATTTTTCCCGTTGAATACGGCTTTTTGAAAATACGCACTATCGGGCTTCAATACCACCGGCATGCCGGCTGCTGTATATTCCACAGAACGTGCATACACAGGAAAATGCATCTGAGGCAAATAATGTCTGACAGCTTGCTGCATTTTGCTTCCAAACAAGCGGGTCATCACCCGGGTGGCTTTGTCAGTACGACGTTTCAACTTATTGAACTGGCTGCGCAGATACCACCTGACCAGCCAATTGCTGCCCTGAAACAGGCTGCTCACATCCGCAAACGGATTAACCGCTGCCATATCATGCAGGGTTTGCACCGTTAGGGGTGTTTGCGGCACCCAATCTTCCGGATTGACAATATGAAACGCTCTGCCCCGGAAAGCTTCATCAAAATCATAAGCAAAATACAGATTGCCGGGGCGGGGCGCTGCACTGGCATAAACTTGATACTGCAGGCTGTCAGCCACAACCGGGTCCGGCAGGTAATGCAAATAAGCTGCCAGTAGATAACTGATCACCCCACCCTGGCTGTGCCCTGTGATGATGACCTGCCTGATGCCCTGCTGATATACCTGATGCAAATGCCTCACTACATCCGGCGCCATAGAAGCCACTCCCAACAGCCAACCTGCATGCACGGCTGCACGGGGATCATCGGCCAGCCGGTAAACAAATCGCGTGCTGTCGTTGATTTGCCATTCGCCCTGGGCGGGTACCATGGCCGCCCAGAAATTTTCCAGCCAGGAATCGGGACGGTTGACCGTTCCCCGCACACTCACAATTGCCAGGCTATCGCCCTGTATCCATAAATCCCAACTGTTGCTTAATCCGACATCGGGTGAACGATATATCAATCGCAAATCCGGATGCAGCCACACACTATCGGCAATGGTAGCTCTGCGATCAGCCTGGTTGGCAGCACGATGATCTGCTGCAGGATATGCGGCAAGACTTTGCTGATGATAAATACCCAATAAAATCAAATATTCTGCAGGCTGAAATGATGTTTGCGCCGAACTACTCAATGTAAACAATACCGCAAGCAAAATCATCATTGTTTTCCATGTGGTTGAAATATGGCGCATCATGATATATTCGATTTATCAGCAAGATAAAACGAAATTATTATCTGCTCTCTTCAGGTTTAAACATTTGCAATATCATCGCATATCCAAAGTTTGTCAAAATCAAGGTAATAACTCAGTTTATACGTTGCACAATGATCAGTCATACCATAAGTTGCGTAATTTTGATCCTCATTATCCTGGTATTTACTTCATGGTATGATTATGAAAAAACAATCCCATCAGGGATTTGGAACATATTGTGTACATGCCGGTCATGTTCCTGATCCCAATTATGCGCATCTGACACCCATATATGCCAGTTCCACTTTCGTGTTTGATACGGCTGAGCAAGGCATGAATCGCTTTACCGGTAAGGAAAAAGGTTATATCTATACACGCTGGGGAAATCCCAATTTCACCGAAGCTGAACAAAAAATTGCAGCCCTGGAAACCCATCAGTTGCACGACAGCCAGGGAAATCCTTTGCAGGCAAAAGCTATTCTGCATGCTTCGGGCATGGCAGCGCTCACCACTTTATTTCTCAGTGAATTGCATGCAGGTGATAAAATCATCACCCATTTATCGCTTTACGGTGGAACGGATGAATTGCTGCAGAAAATTCTTCCGGGCCTGGGCGTTGAACCCATCATCATGGATATGCACGATCTGCAACGGGTGGAAGATGTGTTGAAAAAAGAAAAACATATCCGCATGATGTATCTTGAAACGCCTGCCAATCCTACATTGCGCTGTGTGGATCTGGAAGCCTGCATCCGGCTGGCTCAGCAGTATCATCTGGTTACGGCTGTCGATAACACCTTTGCATCACCTTATTTGCAACAACCCTTCCGGTATGGTGCCGATTATGTGTTTCATTCCACTACCAAATTTCTGAACGGACATGGAACGGCCGTAGGTGGCGTACTGGTGGGAAGAGATGTAGAAAAAATGGAACAGCATGTAACCAAAGTTGCGCGTTTGTTAGGTGGTAATAGCAATGCATTTGATGCATACCTGCTCACTTTAGGCATGAAAACACTTGAGCTTCGCATGCAGCGGCATTGTGAAAACGCCGTACAGATAGCCAACTTTCTGGACAATCATCAGGCAGTATCTAAAGTCAATTATCCCGGTCTGACCTCCCATCCTGATTATGCCATTGCGCAAAAACAAATGAAACATCCGGGAGCTATTTTAAGTTTTGAATTGAAAGAGGGATTATCTGCCGGAAAAAAATTTATTGATCGTTTGCAATTATGTATACGGGCTGTATCGCTGGGTACTTGTGATACTTTGGTGAGCCATCCGGCTTCGATGACGCATTACGGAATACCACGCGAACAACGTGAAAAAAGTGGGATTACGGATGGGCTTATCCGCATGAGCGTGGGAATTGAAAACATAGAAGATCTGCTGGCAGATCTGGATCAGGCATTATCCTGAATCTGAGAAACAATTTCTGCAGATGTATAAATGCATGCCACCAATCGTTTCATTCAGGCATGCATCTTTTTATCATCCACAATGATCGTTATGTATTATTTCATGTAGAAGATAATTTATGCTACTTTCAAGCGTGAAGCAGCATCTGCATTTAGCTTCTGACGGGCATATTCCAGGGTAAGATGAAACTCTTTCTGGTTGGTAGAAGGCAATTCAAACATGGCATCCGTCATGATAATCTCGCAAATAGAACGCAATCCACGCGCGCCCAGCCTGAATTCCAATGCCTTGTCCACAATAAAATCGAGCACTTCATCATCCACATGCAATTCAATGCCTTCCAATGCAAATAATTTTTGATACTGTTTGATCAAAGCATTTTTGGGTTCGGTGAGAATAGCGCGTAAAGCTTTCCGGTCGAGTGTATTGAGATAAGTGATGACCGGCAGACGGCCAATCAGTTCGGGAATGAGCCCAAATGCACGCAAATCCTGCGCATTTACATGTCGCAAAATCTGATCCCGTTCAAACCTGTTTTCGTGCTCGGTTTTGAAACCTATGGTATGAGTCTGGATACGGCGGGCGATAATTTTATCTATTCCTTCAAAAGCACCTCCACAGATGAACAGAATATTTTGGGTATTCACCTTGATCATTTTTTGTTCGGGATGCTTACGACCTCCCTGCGGCGGTACCAGCACTTCGGTACCTTCCAGCAATTTCAGCAGCGCCTGTTGCACCCCTTCTCCGCTCACATCACGCGTAATGGAAGGATTATCACCCTTGCGTGCAATCTTATCAATCTCATCAATATACACGATGCCTTTTTCAGCTGCTGATACATCATAATCACATACCTGCAGCAACCGGGTGAGAATGCTTTCCACATCTTCGCCCACATAGCCGGCTTCGGTAAATACCGTGGCATCTACAATGGTAAAAGGTACACGCAAAAGCCTGGCAATGGAACGAGCCAGCAATGTTTTTCCGGTACCGGTTTCACCCACCATGATGATGTTTGATTTTTCAATCTCCACATCTTCCTGGCGGGATTGATATTTCAAACGTTTATAATGATTATACACAGCCACAGCCAATACTTTCTTAGCTTCGTCCTGGCCTATGACATATTCATCGAGGAATTTTTTGATCTCAACGGGCTTGGCAATCTTCAGGGAAAAGGGCTGGGAAGGGCGGGAGCCTGTACCAAACTCTTCGGCTATCAGCTCCTGCGCCTGTGCTACACAAATATCACAGATATTGGCTTTTTCAGAGGAAATCAGAATGCGCACTTCATCCTGCGAACGTCCGCAAAACGAACAACGCGGGCGATTTCTCGAACCTTGCGTATGATGATTACCATCCTGCTCTTTCATACTGCTCAAAGTTTTTCAATAACCTTATCCACAATACCGTACTCAACAGCCTCCTGCGCATCCATCCAATAGTCCCGGTCAAAATCCTTCAGAATTTTTTCAATAGGTTGTCCGCAGTTTTCAGCGAGGATACGGGCACCTAATTCCTTGGTTTTGCGGATCTGCCGGGCCTGAATTTCCAGATCGGCCGATGTGCCCTGATAGCCGCCAATGCTGGGCTGATGGATCATCACTTCTCCATGCGGAAAAATAAAGCGCCTGCCTTTTTTACCGGCTGAAAGGATGATGGAGCCCATGGAAGCCGCCAGGCCCATGCACACGGTAGCTACAGGCGAACTAATGAGTTGCATGGTGTCGTGAATTACCATACCCGATGATACGATGCCGCCCGGGCTGTTGATGAATAAGGTAATTTCCTTGCCTGGTGCCTTGGCTTCCAGGTATAACAGGCGATTCACTACTTCCCGGGCTGAATGATCATCTACCACGCCCCACAGAAACACGCGTCGTTGCTCCAAAAACGTTTTATCAAATTCCCGGCTGCTGATAAGTTCTTCCAGTTTGGGAGGTGCTTCTGTATCAGGTTCCTGCTGAAAAGCAAGCAATTGCATGTATGAGGATGGATGTATATTGGCCATGTGTATTAAGGTTTAGGATTTGTTCTTTTTATCCTGTGTTTCCTGTCCGTTTGATTTCGAATTGGAAGAAATTTCAGTTGGTTTTTTGCGCGGATGTGTTTGCAATACTTCATCTATCAGCCCGTAGGCAACCGCTTCTTCGGCCGACATCCAGAAATCTCGGTCGCCATCACGTTCAATCTTTTCTACACTTTGTCCCGAATGATAGGCGATGATTTCATACAGTTCCCGTTTCACTCTGGAAATTTCGCGTGCCGTAATTTCCACATCCGATGCCTGCCCGGAAATACCGCCACTGGGCTGATGAATCAGAATACGTGAATGTTTAAGCGCCGTACGTTTGCCCTTTACCCCCGCACACATCAGCACGGCCGCCATAGATGCTGCTATGCCGGTGCAGATAGTAGCCACATCGGGCTGAATCACCTGCATGGTATCATAAATGCCCAAACCGGCATAGGCACTACCGCCAGGACTGTTGATATACATCTGAATATCGCGGCCCCTGTCAGTAGATTCCAGGAAAAGCAGCTGTGCTGTGACAATATTGGCTACATAATCGTCAATAGGCTCACCTAAAAATATGATCCGATCCATCATCAACCGGGAAAATACGTCCATGGAAGCCACATTCAATGGCCGCTCTTCAATGATGTAAGGCGTAAGCGCTTTTATGGTATGCCTGGTGTACTGATCCAATGCCAGGCTGTTGATACGCCGGTGATGCACCGCGTATCTGCGAAATTCATCATGCATGTTCGTGCTCATGTTCATGGCTGTGTTGATGGGTATGATGAGAAGATGTTTTTTCCAGCATTGCCTTGAATTCATCCAGGCTAACAGGAACTTCCTTTACGGTTATCTGCTGAAGAGCCCAGTCAAGCAATTTCTGGTTTTTTGCTTCCGTTGCATATTTATCGAATGTCTTTTCGTTTTGCAAAAGCTGCAGGGTAAAACGATTGATATATTCCGGGGTATGTTTCTGGCTATATACATCAAAATACTGAATAAAATCAGCTTTTGCTTTCTGCAAGATATCTTCCTGCGTAAGTTCCAGGCCCGACTGCTGCTCCAGCTTCTGCGCAATCAGCGTCCACCTGAGCTGATGCAGAAAAGCATGTAGGGTCTGGTCATCTACCGATTCGGCCGGCTGGGATTGATTGCGGGCAATCAAATGACGCAGAAATGCTTCAGGCAGGGGGATCTCCGTTTCATGAATCAGCTTTTCCATCCATTCATTCCGCAATCTTTCCCGGGCAATTTCCTGATAGTAATATTCTACTTCTTCCCGCACGCGCTGGCGGAATTGCTCAGCTGTCTGGATATTTTCTTCCGGGAATACGCGGTTGAAGAATTCGGGCTCCAGTGCTGGTTTTTTGAGCCGTCCGATCTCTTCGATGGTGATACGGAAACGGGTTGATGCCGCCGACGGATCATTTTTATCCAGTCCCAAGCGATTCATCATGTAGGACAGGCTATCACCGGAGAATATTTCATGGAGCGCAGCAGTTACGGATTCTTTTTCCTGCTTGCCAGCCCAAGCAGCTCTGTGTGCTTGATCAATTTCCCTGAATAAAAAGCTCAGCTGTTGTTTGCGCCCATCCGGCATCACTTCACCCTCATCGTCCACCTGCTCAAAACTGGCCTGTACAAAATCATCTTCCTGTTCAAATTTCTCAATTTTCTCGCGAGTAGCGTACCGGCGGAGCAAGTATTCCATTTCATCATCCACCATCTGATCCGTTACCTGCACCACGTATTGCTGCAATTCGGTTGTGGGTTGCAGCAGCTTAAGCTCAAATTGCGGTCTGAGGCCAATTTCAAATGCAAAAGCATAGTTGCCGGGCGCATTCAGATCCAGCTGGGGAGCCTCATTTTCCAACCATAAAGGCTGGGAAAAAATATCCAGCTTTTCTTCTTCCAGGTAGCGATTCAGCTGTTGTTCGGCCGTACGAATCACCTCTTCCGTAAAAAGAGCCTGCCCATACATTTTTCGAATCAGGCTGGCCGGTACCATGCCCTTTCTGAAGCCCGGAATCTGGGCTTTTTTCCGGTACTCTTTCAGTGTCTTTTCGAAAGCCGGCATATAATCCTGCTCTTCAACCTGCACGACGATTTTTTCATGCAGAGGGGCCAGTGTTTCACGTTGAATGGTTGCCATAAAGTTTTAAAAATACAGTTTATAAACAAGAATGATTCCTGCATGTGAGTTGCTGCCGCAACGTCAGCATCTCCGGTAAATTTGGCGGTCTGCGGTTGACGTGCGGACGGGGGGATTCGAACCCCCACGCCTTTCGGCTCCAGATCCTAAGTCTGGTGTGTCTGCCAGTTCCACCACGTCCGCGCTTTTTCACCTCCGGAGCTGGCAAAGGTATTGCATTTTGGGGAGAATGGAAAAGCTGTGGGTGGGACGGTGAATAGCAGCCGAAAGCTTCGTAAATTTGAGATATGGACATGATGATGACCAAAAGGCCTTATGTGCCGGACGAGGAGAAGGAGAAAAAAGAAATTGTCCGCCAATACCGCGCCCTGCTAAGGGCTTTGAAAACAAAGTTAAAAAAGGGCGATAAGGAACTGGTGCGGAGAGCCTTTGAGATGGCAGCCGAAGCCCATCGCGATATGCGCCGCAAATCGGGTGAACCCTATATCCTGCATCCCCTTGCCGTGGCGCTCATTACCGTGGAGGAGATCGGACTGGGCGTGACGTCTGCTATCTGCGCATTGCTTCACGATACGGTTGAAGATACTGAAATCACCCTGCAGGATATCGAACGAGAATTTGGCAGCCAATGCGCACGTATCATCGATGGGCTCACCAAATTGAGCAATATTGAGGAATCAGGCAATACCACCAAACAAGCCGAAAACTTTCGCAAAATTCTGCTCACCCTGGCTGAGGATCCCCGCGTGATTCTCATTAAACTGGCCGACCGGCTGCATAACATGCGGACACTCGACAGCATGAGTCGGGAAAAGCAATTAAAAATCGCCTCCGAAACCACATTCATCTATGCTCCACTGGCCCACCGACTGGGTTTGTACAACATCAAGCTGGAAATGGAAGACCTGGCCATGAAGTACACCGAGCCGGAGGCTTATTTTTCTATTGCTCAAAAACTCCAGGAAACCCGCCGCGAACGTACCCGTTATATCAACGAATTTATCAAACCCATCCGGGAGAAACTGCAACAGGAAGGATTCGATTTTGAAATCTTTGGTCGGCCCAAAACCATCCACTCCATCTGGCAAAAGATGCGCAAAAAAAACGTGTCTTTTGAGGAAGTGTATGATCTGTTTGCCATCCGCATTATCCTGAATTCACCACCGGAACGGGAAAAAGCTGACTGCTGGCGGGTATATTCCATCATCACCGATTTTTACATGCCCAATACCGAACGGCTGCGCGACTGGATCAGCAATCCTAAATCCAACGGCTATGAAGCCCTGCATATCACCGTGATGGGGCCGGGTGGCCGCTGGGTGGAAGTGCAGATCCGCTCCCGTCGCATGAATGAAATCGCAGAAAAAGGACTCGCCGCTCACTGGAAATACAAGGAAGGAACCTCTTCCGAAAGCCGCTTCGATGAATGGCTGCGGCAAATCCGCGAGCTGCTGAACCAAACGAATAGCAATACACTCGACTTCCTGCAGGATTTCAAGCTGAACCTGTTCTCCGAAGAAATTTATGTCTATACCCCCAAGGGGGATGTGAAGGTGCTACCCGCAGGCGCCACAGCTCTGGATTTTGCCTACACCATCCACACCGATATCGGGAACCGATGTATTGGTGCCAAAGTGAACTACAAACTGGTGCCCATCAGCCATAAGCTGCGCAGCGGCGATCAGGTGGAAATTATCACCTCTCAGAAACAAAAGCCTACCGAAGACTGGCTGAACTTTGTGGTTACGGCAAAAGCCAAATCGGCCATCAAGGACGCCCTTAAGGAAGAAAAACGCAAGGTGGCCATGGATGGAAAGGCTATGCTGGAAAAAAAGCTGGCCGCCATGGGTGTTCCTGCCTCCCAGGAAAACCTCAACGAATTGATGCAGTATTTCCACCAGACGGCTTTGCTGGATTTCTATTACCAGATCGCTATCAAAGCCATTGACCTGAAAGAACTGAAACATTTTACGGTAAATGGCGAGCGCCTGGAATTGCCCAGACCGCCCGCTCCTGAAATCCAGGAAAAGGAATCGCACGGCGATATTTCCAAACATCTGCCCCGGAAAAATGAAGCCGAGCTGATCATCTTCGGTGAAAGCTCCGATAAAATCGCTTACAAACTGGCCAACTGCTGCAAACCCATTCCGGGTGATGACGTGTTTGGGATTATCACTGCTACAGAGGGCTTAAAAATACACCGCACTAACTGTCCCAATGCCCCACAATTGCTGGCCAATTACGCCCATCGCATCGTCAAAACCAAATGGGCAAAGAACAAAGAGATTTCTTTCCTCACCGGCCTGCGCATTGTGGGTATGGACGATGTGGGTGTCATCCATAAAATCACCAACGTGATTTCCGGTGAAATGAAAATCAATATTTCGGCTCTCACCATTGAATCGCAGGGCGGAGTTTTCGAAGGCATCATCAAAGTGTTTGTACACGACAAAGAGGAGCTGGACGAGTTGGTGGAGCGACTCAAAAAACTCGACGGAATTGAATCCGTCACACGCCTGGAGACACCCTGATGATTTTCTTTTGTATGCCTGAAAAGCAACTCCTATTTTTGCTCCCGCTTTTCAAAAACTTTTCCAGATGGTAGATGTTATCCTGGGTTTGCAATGGGGCGATGAAGGCAAAGGCAAGATTGTTGACTATTTTGCCCATCATTATGATGTGGTAGCGCGGTTTCAAGGCGGCCCCAATGCCGGTCATACTCTTTACATCAATGGGGAAAAAATTGTGCTGCACACCATTCCCTCGGGCATCTGCCATCCGCACACCCTCAATCTGATTGGCAATGGTGTGGTGATTGACCCGGTTATCCTGAAAAACGAAATCCAGTCTCTCGAAGCACGGGGAGTGGATGTAAAGTCGCGTCTTTTTATCTCCCAAAAAGCCCATCTCATATTGCCCACACACCGGGCACTCGATAAAGCTTCAGAACAAGCCAAGGGCAAGGCTCGCATCGGATCCACATTGCGGGGTATTGGACCTGCCTATATGGATAAAACAGGCCGCAATGGCCTGCGGGTGGGCGATGTACAACTTGCGCACTTCGACAAGGCTTACCAGGCATTGCGAAAAAAACATCTGGAACTGCTCAGCCATTATGCTTTTGAAGAAAATATCGGCGAGGAGGAAGCTGCATTTATGGATGCCATAGCTTACCTGCGTCAATTGCAAATCATCCGGGCAGAATACCGGCTGCAGGATTGGTACCAGCAAGGCAAACGCATCCTGGCCGAAGGAGCTCAGGGAAGCATGCTCGATATTGACTTTGGTACCTATCCCTATGTAACTTCTTCCACCACCCTTGCTGCAGGTGTCTGCACGGGCCTGGGCCTTTCACCCAGGCAAATCGGAGAAGTCATTGGCGTTACCAAAGCTTATTGTACACGCGTGGGTGGCGGCCCCTTCCCAACCGAACTGCTCAACGAAACGGGAGAACAACTGCGCCAGGCCGGACATGAATACGGTGCTACCACCGGCCGCCCCCGCCGTTGCGGATGGATTGACTTGGTGGCCCTGCGGTATACCTGCATGCTCAACGGCGTTACCCAACTGGTCATGACCAAAACCGATGTGCTGGACCATTTCACTACTATTCAGGCAGCCATAGCTTACCGCATGAACGGACAGGAAATCCGCGAAATGCCATTTTATCTTGATGAAACCATCACCCCTGTTTACCAGAGCTTCTCAGGATGGCAGCGTCCGGTGGCTGAAGTACAGCAATACCATGAGCTTCCGCCTGAATTGAAAAATTACCTGAATTTTATTGAAAACTACCTGCAAATACCCATCACCAGCCTATCAAATGGGCCTGAACGAAATCAGCTCCTGAAAAGGGAAGAAAAGACTTTGAGCGACTGAAATTTTTGAAAAAAAATTTGGTCGTTTAAAAAACAAGTCAAAACTTTACAAATGAATGCCCGATATCCTGATTGCGCTTTACTTTCAACATATATGGCATAAAAGAAATTCCCATAATTTTACCCTTGAAACATCACAGGATGAAAAACCTGAACCCAGAAACCTTATAGCATAACCATAGGATGGCAGAAATAACTGAACAACTCATATAGCAGCCTGTTATACATTAGTTATGAACCTAAAATTTCATACACATGAAAGCCAGGTCTGACAAGGAAAAGAAACAGAAATCCGAAAAGCGTCAGTCAAAGCCAAAGACCAGCACCCGGAAAGCTTCTTCCAAATCCAAACAGGAAGAGGAAGAACTGAATGAAGAAGAGGAAGATGAGGTTGTAAGCTCCCGGGGCAAGTCTGCCCGAAAGAAATCGGGCAACCCTCAGGGTAAAAAGTCCCGAAAGGCCAGCGTGGAAGAAGAGGAAGATGAATGGGATGAACGGCTTGACGACGAATGGGAAGATGTGGATGAGGATGATTATGATCCCGACTTCGAAGAGTTTGACCTACCTCCTTCCCGTTCAAAAAAGCCAGGCCGGAGAAGCAAAGACGATGATGAATTGTATGATGAAGACTTCAAAGATCTTGGATTCTTTACCGAGCCTGGTTTTGACGAGGACGAAGAGGATGATTTTTAATCTTTAAACTTCTGCCATAGCGCGTTTATTTTATACTTTCCGTCCTCCAGATTCGTTTTCCTTTGCCACGCAGCTGCTCACCTGGAGCAGGATGTTCCGGGTGTTTATGTATTTCAAAAATCATCCTTATCCACATGGATGGCAGCAAGCCCCGTGGATGCTGGCTGCAGGAGTTCGCTATGAATGGAAACCTCAGCCCGAAAGAGCCCTGGAGCAGCTGGCACCTTTCCATGCCACCCATCGCGATTGGATGGTGGGGCATGTAGCCTATCCCATGACAGCCTACGTGTGGCCCGGCATTTCTGCAAAGCCTTGTCTTTGCGGATTTCCGGACATTTATTTTTTTATACCCGAAATCCTGGTGTGGGTATATCCCGATCAGGTACAGATAGGCATCCATGGTTCCGAAACAGAAGCCAGGCGGATCTTTGAAGAAATCAGCAAAAGCAGAGTCGATCTCCCTCAGCTTCGCCATCCGCTATCCATTCACCCGGTCTTAACGCGGAAACAATATCTGGATACCGTTCATGCCATCCTGCATCATATTCAACGAGGTGATTGCTATGAGCTGAATTTCTGCCAGTTGTTTACCAGCGATCCGGTAAAGATTTCGCCCGTTGAAACCTTCATGCAGCTTCCTCCCGCCCCGTTTTCCCTGTGTTATCGGCTGCACGATGCCTATTTGCTGTGTGCCAGTCCCGAACGGTATTTGCTGAAACGCGACCGGCAAATCCTCATGCAACCTATGAAAGGCACCATCCGAAGAGGCAGCAATACACAGGAAGATGCTCAATTGCGGCTTTTCCTGCAGCAATCGCCAAAAGAACGGGCTGAAAACACCATTGTGGTAGATCTGATACGAAATGATCTTTCCCGCACAGCCGTGCCCGGCTCAGTGAAGGTAACCGAATGGCTGAAAATTTATTCCTATCCCACCGTGCATCAAATGATTTCAACTATTTGCAGCGAAATGGATACGCCTTATCAGATCGGCGACTTGCTGGCAACTACATTTCCCATGGGTTCTATGACCGGTGCACCCAAGAAAAAAGTACTGGAACTAATCGATCATTACGAATCCTGGCCCAGAGGCATATATTCCGGTGCTGCTGGCTATATCACGCCTGAAGGCGATATGGAAATGAATGTCATGATCCGATCATTGCTCTATACCCCGGAGGCCCAACGGGTATATTACCATGCAGGATCAGGTATTACCTGTTATTGCAATCCAGAAGATGAATGGGAAGAATGCCTCATAAAAACCAGACAGCTCGCAGATATCCGGATTTAATTAATTGAAATGGATTAAAAACTTTCAAGAACCCTTTTCCGTCTCATACACTCGCTTTAACCTGAGATTGGTTACAGGAGCAATCACCAACGGAAATTTTTCTACTGTCACATAACTGGGGTCCAACCCAAATCCACGTTCCTCAGAGAGACTGATTTTTTTCAACAGGAAATAACCACGCATCATCAAACGCTCATAAATGGGCAAATCATTTTCATGAGAAAGAAATTTTTCAATCACAATAAAGCGAAAATCCCCTACTACATTGTTTTTGCTAAGAGATTCGTAACGACTGGTAATGTTTACTTCTCTGTTTTGCACCATGTCTTCCACTACCTTGCGGAACATAAGATTGATGCGTTGCTCAACCCTGAAGCCAAGCCTGAATTCAATGCGGATGACTTCATTGGGAATAATTGTATCCACTACATACTCACAAGTATAAGGATCATCCAGTACGTCCACATGCACAAACCAGTAAATATCGGCACGCTTGGGTTTTTTGTTGAAGATGGAATAGATGATTTTATGTTCAATTTCGCGCGGATGATTGGCGCTGGTCAGGTACACCAGATGCGTAGCATATTTGGGAATGCTTTGGTCATTGCTCAATTCCTGCAGCAGAGGCAAATAATCTTCCAGCCTGACAAATTCCACGTATCGATTGCGGATTTTCCGGGATTTATACCACACATACATGACCATAAACAGCAGCCCGCCTACGAAAATGGAGAAATAACCGCCATGTACAAATTTCACCAGGTTGGAAAACAGAAAAGAAAATTCTATGGTCAGATAAACCACCAGATAAGCTACAATCCACACAGATTTTACACGATGGGTATATAAATATACAGCGAAAAGAAAGGAAGTCATAAGCATACATACCGTAATGGTAATGCCGTAAGCCGCTTCCATGGCCGATGAGCGCTGAAACAACAATACGGCAGATATGCAACCGATAAATAACAACAGGTTGATACCAGGTACGTACAGCTGCCCTTTTTCTTCTGTGGGATAATTGATTTTAAGTTTTGGCCACAGATTTAAACGCATGGCCTCACTTACCAATGTATAAGAACCCGAAATCAAGGCCTGGCTGGCAATGATGGTTGCCGCCGTTGCAATCACAATTCCAAAAGGCAAAAACCAGGCTGGCATGATGGCGTAAAATGGACTGATATTTTCAGAAATGACTTCACCTTTATGCGACAGTAACCATGCACTTTGTCCTAAATAACTCAGGATAAGACAGGTTTTCACATATATCCAGCTAAAGCGAATATTGTTTCTTCCACAATGACCCAGGTCTGAATAGAGAGCTTCAGCACCGGTTGTACACAAAAACACGGCGCCCAGTATTAAAAATCCTTTGGGATATTCATACAATAATTTCAATCCGTAATAAGGATTAAATGCCTTTAATACCGACGGGTTCTGCAGCAAATGAGGTAAACCCACCACGGCCATCATCAAAAACCACACAAGCATAATCGGGCCAAAAAAACGGCCAATCCATTCGGTGCCAAATTGCTGCACTAAAAACAAAAGGGTGAGGATAAACAATACAATTTTTACTGTATCGTCCTGTGGCAGGCCAAGTCCTTCAATAGCAGAAGTGACAGAAATAGGAGGTGTAATTAATCCATCGGCCAGCAATCCCGCCCCACCAATCATGGCAAAAATCACCGCCCATTTGGCATGCCGCCTGATGAGGGCATAGAGTGAAAATATACCACCTTCGCCCTTGTTATCAGCCCGAAGCGTGAGAATCACATACTTGATGGTGGTTTGCATGGTTAATGTCCAGATGATAAGAGAAGCCCCTCCAACCACCAGCAATTCCTGTATAGGCTGACCTCTTACAATGGCTGCGAAAGTGTACAGGGGAGATGTGCCAATGTCTCCGTATACAATGCCAAGCGCAACAAGCAAGCCACCCCAAGTGGCTTTCTGAAGATGAGAAGTTGGTTTGCTCACGTGCAGTAAATCCCGAGTTTTATGAAACCATACGCAAAATTAGGTGATGGATATGGAATAAAAGAAAATCCCGGGGTAATCCCGGGATGGAGGCGGAAAAGACCTGCTTGCCATTGTTCAGTCGGGCTTTTTCCCATTTAAAAAAGTATTCAATGTGCTGATAGACGATTTGCCCTGCCCCTGGGGATCGGGTTGCACACGAATTCCGGACAGCTGATGCGGATCAGCAGGCGGCAAATCCTGGCTGATAGACAATCCCTGACGAATAAAAGCTGGAATTTCCTCCATTTCTTCAGAGGGAGAAAGCGGAATACTCAGCTGTTTTAGTTTGGTGATGCGTTCTATATGTTTGGAACGGATGTCGGGATCCTCCAGACTTTCCTGTGGTTTTGTGTTTGAGGCTGCAGGAGCCGATGGTGGTTCATCTTTATATATCAGCTTCATCTCACCCGGCTGATCCTCGGATAGCTGCTGGGGAGGAGATGCCGGTCTGGATTTCGCTGCAGGTGCTTGTGCATAAATACGCGAATGGCCTGCTTGATCGGTAACCGACCTTGAGTAATCCTGGCTTTTTTGTTCGGCCGGTTCGTTGAAAAGGCTAAGCATGCCGGCTGAAGAGGATTTGCGGGGCACAGGCTGTTCTTCGGGATCAACCAGTTTGGGTGCAAGTGCATCTGTTTCGGGCTTATCCTCGGTCTCCGGCTTCTCAGATGACTGCGTTTTCCAAAGTTTTTTTTCTTCGTTTTCCTTTCCCAGTACCACTGTAATTTTTTCCTCAGGTGCTTTGGTATGCTCTTTTTCCCGGAGCTGACGGAGGGGTTTTTGTTCAAATCCTGTAGCGATGATGGTTACTCCAATCTGTTCGCCCAACGACTGATCATAGCCCACACCCAGAATCACATCGCATGCATCACCGGCCTGTGCCTGAATGTAGGATTGAATAATATCCATTTCATCGATGGTATGCTCATACTGCCCTTCTGATGAAGTGATGTTGAGCAATACCCATTTTGCACCGTGTATGTCATTATCATTCAACAACGGTGAACTAAGCGCCATTTCAATGGCTTTCTGGGCACGGTTTTCACCGCCCGCTGTGGCCGATCCCAGAATGGCAACACCGCCGTTTCGCATGGCTGTGCAAACATCTGCAAAGTCAACATTGATATGGCCATGCTGGTTAATGACATCGGTGATACATTTGGCTGCAATAGCCAGGATATTATCGGCTTTGGCAAAAGCGGCCTTAAATGGCAGATTTCCGAATTGGTGACGCAGCTTGTCGTTTGAAATAATCAACAGGGTATCTGTATATTCCTTCAGGTTTTGAATGCCCATTTCAGCCTGCTGCATGCGCCGGCGACCTTCATAGGAGAAAGGCGTGGTAACTATGCCCACCGTGAGGATGCCCAGTTCCCGGCAGATTCTGGCCACAATGGGGGCTCCACCTGTACCGGTACCTCCGCCCATACCTGCGGTAATAAACACCATTTTGGTATTCACTTCAAGGATACGCCGGATTTCTTCGAGCGATTCTTCTGTAGCCTGTTTGCCGATTTCAGGATTGGCCCCTGCACCCAGACCCTGTGTCAAAGAAGGGCCCAGTTGTACCTTGTTGGGAACCGGGCTGTTGGCCAATGCCTGTGCGTCTGTATTGCATACAATAAAATCAACTCCTTCAATACCCAGGCTGTACATATAATTCACGGCATTACTACCCCCTCCGCCGATACCTATCACTTTAATGATGGAGGACTTTTCCTTGGGAAGATCAAAGTAGATCATACTATTTCTTTTTTTAAGGTTTGCGCTATTGAATGTAATCATGGTGCGTTTATATGCGTAGGTTTATATTGTTTTATCTTCTTCATCCCGGAACAATTCGATGATACCTGATTTAATGTTATCCAGAAATGCTCGCAGGCGATTGTTCCGGACAGAGGCCTGCCTTTCTTGCTGATCGGTTGGCTGAGCCTTTTCGGATGAGGCTTGCACAGATTGTTCTTCATTCATTCCATTGATGCGCTTGAAATGGGCTTCAAAGGCTTCCGGATGATTTTCATAGTCATTCAATCCTTTCAGGATAAGACCGATGCAGGTTGCATACATGGGTCGCGCCAGTTCTTCAGGATGGCCACTTGCCAGATGTTCATTTGGATACCCAATTCTGGCGCTGAGGCCGGTTACGTATTCGGTAAGCTGAATAAGATGCTTGAGCTGCGATCCGCCACCCGTGAGGATGATGCCGCCGTTTAAATATTTGCTGTCCAGTCCGATCTGCCGCAAATGATACATGACGAAATCCAGGATTTCCTGCATGCGTGCCTGGATGATGTGCGCCAGGTTTTTAACAGAAATTTCCCTCGGCTGTTGTCCGCGCAAACCAGGAATGGTAATATAGGCATTGCTTTTGGCTTCATCAGCAAGCGCAGAACCAAATTGCACCTTCATCTGCTCAGCCTGTGTACGCAATACCCCCAACCCATTTTTGATATCATTGGTAATGTTCTCACCCCCGTAAGGAATCACCACCGTTTGCCGCAACACCCCTTCATAAAACACAGCCATATCCGTAGTGCCCCCACCAATATCCACAATAGCCACGCCTGCTTCCAGATCCTGATCACACATGACAGCTGCTGCAGAAGCAAGTGGCTGCAGTACCAGATCTTTTACGTGCAGGCCAGCCTTTTCCACACTTCTGTAAATGTTGCGGATAGCAAGCTTGTTTCCGGTAATGATGTGAAAACTTGCTCCGATTTTGATACCTGAATAACCTACGGGATTGGTAATATTCTGAAACTGATCAACCGAGAATTCTTGCGGAATTACGTCAATAATCTGATCTCCCGTGGGAATATAGGTTTTATACTGGTCATTGATGAGTTGTTCAATTTCCTGTTTGGAAATTTCAGATTCAATATCGGTTCGAATCATTTCTCCGCGTGTCTGCAGACTTTGGATATGCTGACCCGCAATGCCCACATATACTTCTTCAATGATCAGATCCGGATTGGAAGCATAGCAACGCTGAAGGGCTTCCTGAATAGCCCGTATGGTTTGTTCAATATTGAGCACCATACCGTGTTGCACACCAAAGGAATCGGCTCTTCCAAATCCGAGGATTTCCAGTTTTCCGAATTCATTTTTTCTGCCGGCAATCACTGCAATTTTTGTAGTGCCTATATCAAGTCCAACAATGATAGGCGATGGTTTGCTCATGGTTCAAAAGGTTTTTGAATATGATGAATAAATACAGCTTTCTGTTCTTTTTCAGGCATCATAGCTACCTGTAACTGCTGGCTGTCTGTAACCTGATCAGCGAATTGCATAAGACGCACGTGAGCATCTGCAGGTGTGGATTTCCGGATGGCCATAATCTGCGAAGGCACAGATACATCGACGGTATCATATACCTGCATATATCCTTTCAACAATACCTGTTGATAAAATGCCTGCAAAACCCTGCACTGCAAATCAAATCGTTCAGCATTCCCGAGTTGAATGACGGGACCAACAGTGGGGATCATCAGCATCCTGCCATCAGGCTGAATGTCAATCTGCTGTACCTGCGCATTCCAGAAACTATCATTCATCAGCAAAAGTCCTATTTGCATAAGCCTTTTATTCAACACACTGTCGTGCTGATGATCCAACGAAAACCAACCGGTTACAACAGGCACATCAGGTTGATACCTGTCTGAAACAGGAATCTTATGTCCTTGTGTATCGAGGTAAAAAGATGCTCCATTTTTTGTGTACACCAATAGCATAGGTGTTTTTTGTGCATAGCGTACATGCAGTTTACCGTGGGTATCGAAAAACAATGTCACATGCTGCATCCACGGATTCTGCTGTAACGCCTGCTCTATTGCATGGAGATCAATTTGATGCAGCGGTTTCCCTTCCGGATGAAATGTGCGAATGATTTTCAGTATATCATTCACAGAAATAAATTTCGGATATGCATCTGTACGTGCATGCTCTACCACAATTCCTTTGCAGACGAGTTGCTGATTCTGATGTGCGGCAAACACAAACAACACGATCAGCGCAGCTGACAACAATATGCTTGCGATCAGCCAACCGATTTGCATCCGATATGAAACCCCGTTATGCCGCATAGGAGGTAGATTGATAAATCTGCACAATCTCCGGAATAAGTTGATCAATATCACCCGCACCAGCGGTAATTAATAGCTTTGGTTTTTTTTCAGAAAGCTCTACAATCAACTCCTTTTTATCCACACAACTCACTTCTGCTTTTTTCATGAAATCACGAATCAGTTCACTGCTTACACCCGGTATAGGTAATTCCCTTGCGGGATAAATGGGCAAAAGCCATACCCGATCGGCCAGATCCAGACTGGCAGCAAACTCCCTGGCCAGATCACGTGTGCGCGAATACAAATGAGGTTGAAAAACAACATGCAAACGCTGATCAGGATAAAACTCCTTAGCACTGCTGAGCAAGGCTTTTAATTCCTGCGGATGATGTGCATAATCATCTATAAAAACAATATCGGCTCGCTTTAAGATATATTCAAAGCGACGTTTTACGCCCTTGAAATGCTGAATTGCATCTTTGATTTGTTTGGAATCCAAACCCAGCTGCCTGACTACAGCAATGGCTGCTACTGCATTCTCCACATTGTAAAGCCCGCCTGTCTGCATACATAAATCTTCAATCACCATATGCTGAGCCTGCACATCAAAACGATAATGACCATCCTGAATGCGAACATTTGTTGCATAAAAATCAGCTTTCGGATCATGGAGATGATAACTATACGTAGCTATCTTTTGCCATTCCTCTTCACGTGCAATACCCTTATGATAAATCAGACATCCGCCCGGCTTCAGCTGTTGGGCAAACTGAAAATATGCATCCTGCATAGCTTCTTTCGTACCATAAATATCCAGATGATCCGGATCCATGGACGTTACTACAGCTATATAAGGATGCAAATGCAAAAAGGATCGGTCGTATTCATCAGCTTCTACCACTACCAAAGGCTCTGTTCCTTTCCAGTAATTGGTTTGATAATTGACAGAAATACCGCCCAAAAAAGTATAAGACGTACGCCCGCAATGCCTGAGTATATGTGCAATCAATGTAGTGGTAGTGGTTTTCCCGTGTGTACCGGCAATAGCGATGGCAGTCATGTTTTTACAGATCATGCCCAGCATTTCACTGCGTTTGAATAATGGATAACCATGATTTCTGTAATACAGCAATTCGGCATGATCAGGCGGAACAGCAGGTGTATATACCACTACATCAGCTTCCCGATCGATGGCATCAATATCTTCATCATAATGAATGGATATGCCTTCCTGTTCCAGCTGTCGGCATAGTGTGGATGGTGTGCGATCATATCCACTCACCACAACACCCTGTTCATGAAAATAACGAGCCAGGGCACTCATGCCAATGCCACCAATACCAATGAAATACACTCGCTTAATATCTGCGCTGTTGATTTTCATGAATGATGATTTACGTTTGTGCTTACTGAGCATGATAGCTCATGATATCTTCGTTTTAAATCCTGCAGAATTGTTTCTGCAATCCGTTTATCCGCATTTCTTATGGCCAGCTTTCCAATATGTTCACTTAAATTTTTTCTTTTTTCTTCATCTGTACACAAATCAATAATGGCATGAACCAGTTTTTCCTGTACTTCTGCATCTGCAATCATCCAGGCTGCCTGTTTTTCAGCCAGCATGCGTGCATTATGTGTTTGATGGTCTTCTGCAGCAAATGGGAAAGGCACCAGAATAGCCGGCTTTTGCATCACACACAATTCAGCGATGGCAATAGCTCCTGCTCTTGATACCACCACATCAGCAGCTGCATAAGCCCTTGCCATATCCTGGATAAAAGGCATTACCTTAATCTGAGCACGATATTGGATTTGTTCAGCTTTCGAGTCAATAAATTGCTGTATGTTTTCATAATCCAGCTTGCCCGTTTGCCAGATCAACTGAATCTGATGCGAAATCAAAAATTCTATATTTTGCTGCACAGCCCGGTTGATGGAACGCGCACCCTGGCTGCCACCCACAACCAATACCACAGGGCGTTGCGGATCCAGTTCAAAAAAACGACATGCCTCAGCCTTGGAAATATTTTCAGCTAAAATATCCTGCCTGACCGGGTTGCCTGTAACCATCATTTTTTCTTTCGGGAAGAATTTTTCCATTCCATCAAACGCTACAAAAATGCGTGTAGCTTTTTTTGCGAGCCATTGATTTGCTTTGCCTGCAAATGAATTCTGCTCCTGAATATAGGTATCTATGCCTACCTGCTGGGCAGCAAACAACATTGGGAAACTGGCATAACCTCCCACACCCACCACGGCATGAGGTTTGAAATCATGTAAAATATGACGGGCTTGTAAAATGCTTTTCAGAATAAAATAAGGCAGGGTGATATTTTTCCACCAATTGCTGCGATCCATGCCTTTGATATCCAGGGAGCGAATCGGATATCCAGCCTGCGGCACTTTTTCCATTTCCATTTTACCTTTTGCACCCACAAACAAAATTTGTATATCGGGTTGCAGTTGCTGCAATGCACGAGCTATGGCAATGGCCGGGAAAATATGCCCTCCCGTGCCGCCGCCGCTGATGATGATGCGACCTGCTTGTGGTGTTTGCGTATATGACTGCTGTTGCTCACCCATGGCTTGAAGCATTAATAACTCCTCATCAACGAATGATTAACTTTCATACGCCAATGGTTTTGCGATTTTACTATCATCCATACTTGCGACATTGCCAGATTCCAATGAATCCATCCAGCTTTCTTCAACTTCAGACAGTTGTTGTTTTTCCAATTCTTCCTTTTCCATATAACGTGCAACACTTAAAATGATGCCGATGGAAAGACTGGTGAACCAAATGGAAGATCCACCCATACTTACCAGGGGAAGGGTAACTCCCGTTACAGGAAGTAAATTCACTGCCACACCCATATTGGCAAAAGCCTGAATAACCAATGTAAAACTCAATCCAATACATAAAAATGAACCAAAAGCATACGGACATCGCCTGAACAAACGAATGCATCTGAACAACAGAATGAGATACAACATTATCAACAAAGCCGCACCCACAAGTCCATACTCTTCAATAATGATAGCAAAAATGAAATCTGAATACGGATACGGTAAAAAATTACGCTGGATGCTGTTGCCCGGGCCTTTGCCCAGCAGGCCTCCCCTTGCAATGGCAATCTTGGCCTGTTCTACCTGATAAGGTACATCTTCATGTGAAGCAAACATGAAATCCTGAACACGATGAATCCAGGTGGCTATACGACCTTTGCCTTCCACGCGTTCAATCACTCTTTCATACCAAGCCCTTTGACGCCTATCGAATGTATGCAGCTGATCATCCGGATGATAAGTCAATGCTGCTATACCCATCAGTATCAGCAAAGGTAGAGCTACAACCAGCAAGGTAATCATCAGATGTTTCAAAGCAACTCTTCCAATAAAGCACAGCAAGAAACAACTTGCACCCAGCAGCAAAGCAGTAGATAAATTAGCCGGAGCAATCAATCCGCATATTACCAGCATCGCTACCAGCACCGGTTTGTATCCTTTATGAAAATCTTTTATTTCTTCCTGATGTCTTGCCAGTTGAAGAGATACGTACATGAAAAGTGCCAGCCTTGCAAAATCAGATGTCTGAAAAGTCAGATTAATCACCGGCAAGCGTATCCATCTACTGGCATCATTGACGTGTGAACCAAACAACAAAGTATAAATAAGCAGCGGAACAGCAATGATCACTCCGATTTTTGCCACCCTAGCATATATCATATAATGTACGCGATGAGAAAGATAAATAATCAATAATCCAAACAATAACACCGATACTTGCTTAAACAAATAATATTCATTATGGCCATGCTGCATGCGATATGCCAGCATGCCCGTGGAACTATACACGGCCAGCATACTGATCAACGAAAGCATGATCACCACACCCCATATTACCTTATCACCCCTTATCTGCTGCATCAGCTGCTTCATAAGCAAATGCTTTTTGTTTATAAGTCCTTCACCGCCTGCTTGAACTGCCTTCCTCTATCTTCATAATTCTTAAACAAATCAAAACTTGCACATCCGGGTGAAAGCAATACCACATCACCCGGGCTGGCAAAGTGGAATGCCGCTTCTACCGCTTCTTTCATGGATGTTGTATTGACCATCAGTTGCACATCATCCTTAAATGCCTCATTAATTTTCCGGTTATCTTTTCCCAGACACACGATAGCTTTTACCTTTTCTTTTACCAGCCCGCGGATAATTTCATAATCATTACCCTTATCAATACCACCCATGATGAGGATAACGGGTTTTTTCATGCATTCCAGTGCATACCATACAGAGTTTACATTGGTGGCTTTGCTGTCATTGATAAACTCCACTCCACGCACGGTAGCTACGTATTCCAGCCTGTGCTCAATGCCTTTGAAAGTTGCCAGGCTTTCTCTGATCTTTTCATTCCGGATGTTCATGGTTTTACCCGCAATTCCTGCAGCCATAGAGTTGTAGATGTTGTGTTTGCCCCTGAGTGATAATTCGTCAGCCGATAAAATGCATTCATCATCATGGATGCGAATGTGAATTTGCTGGTCTTGCATGTAAGCTCCTTGTTTAACCTGTTCCATAATGCTAAAAGGTAAAAGTTGTGAATGAATATTTTTTTTAAAGAATTTCCTTGTGTAAGGATCATCCAGGCAATAAATAAAATAATCTTCTGCTGTCTGGTTTTCCGTGATGCGGAACTTAGCAGCTGCATACGCTTCCATGCTGCCATAGCGATCGAGATGATCTTCTGTAATATTTAGCAACACGGCTACATGCGGATGGAAGGTTTCAATATCATCCAGCTGAAAACTACTTACCTCCACCACATAACAAGGTTCCGGTGAGGTAGCAACCTGCCTGGCAAAACTATTACCTATGTTGCCAACGCAGGCTGCCTGTATGCCGGAGTTTTTCAAAAGATAATGGATCAATGCGGTTGTAGTGGTCTTACCATTGGTACCTGTTATGGCAATAATGGTTGCCTGATTGCAGAAACGATAAGCCCACTCTATTTCACTAATCACACGTTTCGATTTTGATCTTACGGCTTGCATTACCGGTGCGGCTTCTGCAATGCCTGGACTTTTGATAATCCAATCTGCTTCAAATATTTTATCATAGCTGTGCTTATGTTCTTCAAATGGGATATGTGCTGCTTGCAGCTCTTGCCTGTAATGATCAGCAATGGCTCCGGCATCTGATACCCATACCTCATAGCCTTGCTTCACAGCCAGAAGAGCTGCACCTACACCGCTTTCGCCTGCACCTAATATGACCACTTTTTCTGCCATGTGTTGCTTATCTGAGTTTTAATGTGGCAATGGAAAACACCGCACAAAAAATGGCTACTATCCAGAAACGCACCACAATCTTGCTTTCATGATATCCCAGCTTCTGATAATGATGATGCAGGGGAGCCATTTTGAATATCCTCCTGCCCTCGCCATATTTTCGTTTGGTGTATTTGAAATATGCCACCTGAATCAAAACAGAAATATTTTCAACCAGAAAGATTCCGCAGAAAATCGGAATCAGCAATTCTTTCCGAACAATGAAAGCCAATGAAGCAATAATACCGCCCAGAGCCAGGCTTCCGGTATCACCCATAAATACTTGTGCGGGATAAGCATTGTACCACAGAAAACCAATGCAAGCTCCTACGAAAGTGCCAATGAAAATGGAAAGTTCACCCAGATTGGGAATGTACATGATATTGAGATAGGAAGCAAAATTGATATTGCCTGATACATACGCAAATATGCCCAGACAAGCACCAATAATGGCTGAAACACCTGTAGCCAGCCCATCAAGCCCGTCGGTAATGTTTGCACCATTTGATACGGCTGTGATGATAAATACTACAATAAGAATGTAAACAATAAATGTGTATTGTTCAGCATTTTTCCCTATCCATGAAATCAAACGGGCATAATTAAATTCATGGCTTTTTACGAACGGAATGGTGGTAATAGGTGTTTTTACTTCTACAAAACGTTGGCGCTTGCCTTCTTTTATGGCAGTTGTATCGCCCACCACTTTTTCATATTGTGCAACCCTGGGTTTGCCGATGATTTCACGCATAATAACCACTTGATCATTGAAATAAAGCGTACATCCTACAATGAGCCCCAGACCCACCTGACCTAAAATTTTAAATTTACCTGCAAGGCCTTCTTTATTTTTCTTAAATACTTTGATATAATCATCCAAAAAACCAATGAAGCCAAGCCACAATGTGCATATCAGCATAAGGATGATATACACGTTTTCAAGCCGGGCGAATAATAAAGTGGGTATGATAATGGATGATAGAATGATCAGTCCGCCCATCGTAGGCGTACCGGCTTTTTGATTCTCACCCGAAAGTCCCAGCTGGCGAACAGTTTCACCAATTTGTTTACGTTGCAGAAAAAGCAATATGCGTTTGCCGGCAAACAGGGAGATAACCAGCGAAAGCAAAATGGCCATGGTAGCCCGAAATGTGATGTACTGAAATACACCAGCTCCGGGTAGATCAAAATGTGTTTTCAGGTATGTGAACAAATAGTACAACATGCTTTTTCATTTACCCAATAGTGCAAACATTTCTTTGACCACTTCTTTGTCATCAAAAGGATATTTCACACCTTTGATTTCCTGATATTTTTCATGTCCTTTACCTGCAATCAGCACAATATCGTTGGACTGTGCCAGCATACATGCCGTACGGATAGCTTCTTTACGATCTACGATGGATAGGGTTTTGGCCAGCATGGATGCTGATAATCCATTTTTCATTTCTTCAATAATTGCCTGCGGATCTTCGCTTCGGGGATTATCAGAAGTAAAAATCACCTGATCGCTGAAATGAGTGGCGATGAGTGCCATTTCTGGGCGTTTTGAGCGGTCTCGATCACCGCCGCAACCTATAACCGTGATGATCCGCTGCGATGATTGTTTGAAGCCGAGAATAGTTTGCAGTACATTCTTCAACGCGTCGGGCGTATGCGCATAATCCACAATGGCTATGATGTGCTGGTTGGGCGAAATCAGGTAATCAAATCTACCTTCGGCTCCTTTCAGATCACTTAAAATTCGCAGGACTTCCTGTTTTTCCTGCCCCAGCAATCTCGCAGCCGCATATGCAGCAAGCAGGTTGTATGCATTGAATGCACCGATGAGCCGGGTATGTACAAGCTGTTGATCAATTTCGAGCTGCAAGCCGGTGAGATGGTTTTCAATGATCCTGGCCTTGAAGTCGGCTTTCTTCCGCAATGCATAGGTTACGATTTTGGCGCGTGTATTTTGTACCATCACCTTGCCATTGCGATCATCAATATTGGTCAATGCAAATGCGGATGCGGGAAGTTGATCAAAGAAAGATTTTTTAGCTTTTAAATAATTCTCAAAAGTTTTATGATAATCGAGATGATCATGGGTGATGTTGGTAAAAATACCACCCGTATAATGCACGCCTGCAATGCGCTTTTGATGAATGGCATGTGAACTGGCTTCCATAAACACATGCGTACATCCTTGCTGATGCATGCGCGCCAGCAACCGATGAAGTAGAATGGCATCGGGCGTGGTATGGGTTGCAGGTTCCGTTTTATCTACAATCATGTTTTGCACGGTAGAAATCAGGCCTGCACGGAAACCCAGGCGGGAAAACAACTGATAAAGCAAGGTAACCACGGTGGTTTTACCATTGGTGCCGGTTACGCCTACTACCTGCATGTGTTTTGACGGATCGCCATAAAAATGTGATGCCATCAGGCCGCATGCCAGGGCACTATCGCTCACCTGCACATAGGTAATATGAGGGGAAGGCTGCAGGGGCATATCTTCGCATACAACGGCCACGGCGCCACTTTCAACCGCCTGGCTGATGAATTGATGCCCATCGGCATGCAAGCCGCGAATGGCAAAGAACAGCGTGCCCGGCTTCACCTGCCGCGAATCAGCCGTGATTTCTTCAACCGGCACATCGGCTGTTCCGCTAAGCCTGACCAGAGGCACGTCTGTTAGTATGTCGCGCAATAACACCATGTTCAGTTCAATATCAGTTGAATTTGCTGCCCGGGGCGTATGGGTGTACCGGCAGGCAGCGATTGTTTCACCACCCGTCCTGTGCCCGTGAAATAGACTTTCAATCCTTTATTTTCCAGCAACCGCACAGCATCCCTGAGGCCAACGCCAGTAAGATCAGGCATCTGGTCATCGGCCGGTTTGTCGCCTCCAGATGTGGTAGTTTGCTTGTCGAGCACATAAACCGGAACTGCTGGCCAGTTGGCCGTCAGCAGCCGGGCACGCGTGGAAAGCGTGCGTACGCCCCAACGAATGCTGTCAACCCGGGGCTCAGGCATGCGGGGTGTGGCGTTGGGCTCCTGGTGCAGCGCATACAGCTGATCGGCAATCTTGCGGAATACCGGCGCAGCCACATCAGCACCATAATAAATTCGCGGATGCGGTTGGCTACGAACCACTACAATACAGGAATACTGCGGATCATCCGCCGGGAAATAACCTACAAAACTGGATTGATATACCTTATTGCTGTATCCGGCGCGGCCATCGGCAACCAAAGCCGTACCCGTTTTCCCTGCAACAGGATAAGGTGCTCCCTGAAACGGCTTCCGGGCCGTACCATCTGTAACTACGGTTCGCAACATCTGTTGTACCTGATGCAGAACGGTATCGGAACAAATTTTTTCTACTTTTTCCGGTGCAAAGGTTTGCACGGGTGTGCCATATTCCTCGATGGATTTTACCAGATAAGGCTTCATCATCCAGCCATCATTGGCTACGGCATTATACAAGGTGAGCATTTGCAGGGGACTTACAAGTACTTCATATCCAAAACCCATCCAGGGTAATGTGGTGGCACTCCAGGTACGCGATTGTGGTGTTTTGATCAGGGGTTGCTGTTCACCTATCAAATCAATTCCGGTTTGGCGATCGAGCCGCAATGCCTGCAGATGCCGGATAAACTTCATGGGATGATCTTTATAGAGGTAGGCCAGCTGGGAGAATCCCACGTTGGAACTCAGATCCAAAGCTCTGGTAATGGTAACCCAGGTTTCGTTATGTTTTTCCGCATCATAGACCGTACGGTTTCCGAATTTCAATTCGCCACGATATAGGTTGACCCGGGTCTGCGGTGTGACAAGATGGTCTTCAAGCACAGAAATTAAAGTAGCCAGTTTAAAGATGGAACCGGGTTCTGTATTCATCAATGCGTAATTGTAATCTTCCCAGTAAGAGCCATCGGGTTGACGCCCCAGATTGGCTATGGCTTTGATTTGCCCGGTTTTGACTTCCATCACCACACAGGTACCGTATTGCCCCTGCACCGAATCCAGCATTTGATACAAAGCCTGTTCGGCAATATCCTGGATATATACATCGATGGTGGTCACAATATCTTTTCCGTTTTCAGGTTCCAGCGTATAACCATCCACAGGTGCATACGTGCCTGCGGCCACTTTCCGAACCAATTGCCGTCCATCCTTGCCACGCAACACGCTATCGTAGGTAGCTTCCAGGCCCACATTGGGTGCATTGGGCCGCCACAGCCCAATGGTACGATTGGCCAGTAGACCATAAGGGTTGATGCGTTTTTCATGCATTTCGGCAATCATGCCACTGCGATAACGGCCCATCCGGAAAAGAGGAAGCTGCTGCAATTGCTGATAGGTTTTCAGATCCACATCTTTTTTAAACAAAAGATATCTTTCTCGGCTTCGGTAGGCTTTCCATAAAAATGCCCGGTACCAGGAAGCTGAATGATCGCGGAACAATTCAGCCAAACCGATAGACAGCGAATCAACATTTTCCCGAAATAACTTTCCCTGATCAGCCCGCAACCCATCGGCCATCATGTCGAGATGAATATCAAAAAACGGGACTGATGTGGAAAGCATTTCTCCATCATCTGAATAAATGGTGCCCCGTTCGGCATCCATCGTCACATATCGTTCCTGCAAGCTATCGGCCATACTTCTCCAATAATTGCCTTGAATATGTTGGATAATGAATATTTTTCCCAAAATGATTACACCCAAAACCACCATTCCCAGGAAGCTCAAATAAACCCGCCATAGAATATCCTGTTTGATATCCATGTTTCAGTTTGTTGTATCTACTACCAGCACAAATGGAGGTTGCAGTGATGCACTCCAGCCCCAGGGAGCTACCTGGCGGGCCACTTCGCTGTATTTGCTTTGAAACATCACATCGCTTTTGGCTTCCAGGTATTTCCAATGCAGGGCTTTCACTTCCTTTTGCAATTGGTTCAGGGTTCTGATTTTCTTTTCTGCCTGATGGCCGTTGGCGATATAAATCAATGCCAGGCACGACAGGTAAAACACATAAGGCAGATGCTGGATAATCCATTCGTGCCGGAACAATATTCGCCGGTAAGCCGGCACATTTCTTTTCGGTTGATTCCCGGAGCCCGCTGTGTTTGTAACAGATTGTGATTGCTGTTGCCTGTTTGCCATCAGGAAAACATTTATGAAAAAAGATTTATGTTCAAGCCAAAGGGTTTGTCATTCAGGATGGTAGGGGTAATTTTTCTGCCACGCGCAATCGGGCACTCGATGATCTGGGATTGCGTTCCACTTCAGCCGGTGTGGGCTGCAAGGGCTTTCGGGTAATCAGGCGAAACATCGTTTGGCGTTCAGTCATCACAGATTCTTGTCCAAGTAACTCCCCTTTCATAAACTGCTTCACGATGCGGTCTTCCAGAGAATGAAAACTGATGACTACCAACCTTCCACCCGGTCGAAGCACTTCTGCAGCTTGTTGCAGAAAGCTTTCAAGCGCATGGAGTTCATCGTTGACGGCGATACGCAAAGCCTGAAATACCCTTGCCAGATATTGATGCCTGTGGCCCCGCACCAGTGGCTCCAGCAGCTGCACCAGTTCTCCTGTGGTCTGTATGGGCTTCTGAGCACGCGCCTGCACAATGACGCGGGCTACCGTGCGTGCATTTCTTACTTCGCCATACATCTCCAGGATGCGATGCAGTTCGGCTTCTGAAACCTCACGCAACAAATCAGCCGCTGTCTGTTCCATGCGCCTGTCCATGCGCATATCCAGAGGCGCATCATACCGCAGGGAAAACCCGCGTTCTGGCGTATCAAGCTGAAACGACGATACCCCCAGATCAGCCAGAATGCCATCTACCGGAACAGCGTGATAGTATCGCAAAAACTGCTTGAGGTAAATAAAACTTTCCGGCACGAATACAAGCCTCTGATCCTGCAACACATGGGCACGGACGGATTCATCCTGATCAAAAGCAATCAACCTTCCGCCTTTTCCCAGTTTGCTTAAAATGGCACGGGTATGGCCTCCGCCTCCATAAGTTGCATCCACATAAATGCCATCTTCCCGGATATTCAATCCTTCCAGTACTTCCTGTACCATCACCGGCTCGTGATGAGCTTTTTCAGTGTTCATGGCTGATCTCCCCCCATCACCTTGCTGGCCAGCTGGCTAAAAGCTTCGGCTGAGAAATTATCAAAGAGCGCTTGGTATTTTTGTTTATCCCAGATCTCAATTTTGTTGGTATTGGCTGCCAGGACAATATCCCGCGACAAACCCGCATATTCCATCAGGTGTTTGGGCAATAAAATCCGCGAAGCACTGTCGAGCTCTACCAGAGTTGCCCCGGCCAGGAAATACCGTTTAAAAGCCCGCACCTGCGGATCAAAATCATTCAGCTTCTTCAGCTGCTCAAACAGCGGCATCCATTCCGACATAGGGTATAGCGACAGGCATTTTTCAAAACCCCGGTTCAGCACAAACTGGTGGCTATCCGCCTCCCCCAGTTGCTTGCGAAAACCGGTAGGCAGCAGAAAACGCCCCTTTGCATCGAGCGTGGCCTCATATTCTCCCAAAAAGCCTGTCAATGCTAATTTTAAATTTTACCCACAAAATAACACTTTTTCCCACTTTTTTTCCAAAAATTTGTTCAATGAATTTTTCCACAATGTAATGTCCCGGAAGATCCTTATCTGGTGAGGATTTGATAAATCTTGGCGAAAAATGTTCAGAATAGCCCGTGCATAAGCTGTGAATTGAAGTGCATGAAAGGTGAATAACTATAAAAGTACGGTAAAATCAAGGTTTTTCCTTAGCTCAATGGATTAATTGTGGGATTCCGCACCGATTGCAGGGAATCTGTATATTTGCAGGCTTCATGAAGCATCGCATGATCATACGTACAGCTATAAGCATGCTGATAGCAGCTACGCTGATAGTCGGTTGCTCCCCCCTGGCTAAAATTGAAAAAAGCGGGGACTATCAGAAAAAGCTCGCTTATGCCAATGAATTGTATGCCCGGAAAAAATATACCCAGGCTCATGATTTGTATGAATCCCTGTTAACGGTTTACAAGGGTACCACCCAGTTCGAGAATCTCTATTACCGTTATGCCTATTCCACCTACTACATGAAAGATTACATACAGGCCGCCTTTCATTTCAAAAATTTTGTGGATTATTTTCCCAACAGCCCACATGCTGCCGAAATGGCTTTCATGCAAGCTTACTGTTTTTACAAGCTATCTCCCCGGGTGGAGCTTGATCAAAGCAATACGGAGAAAGCCATTGGACTAATGCAACAGTTTATTGACACCTATCCTGAGTCTGACAAGGTAGAAGAGGCCAATAAAATCATTGATGCTTGCAGGGCAAAATTGGAAGAAAAAGAATATCGCGCCGCCATGCTATATTACAACTTAGGGTATTACCAGGCAGCCGCCATTACCTTCAACAATGTATTGCTTGATTATCCCACTTCATCCAGAAGTGATGAGTATAAATATCTGGCAATCAAATCAGAATACATGTATGCCTTGAACAGTGTGCCATCCAAGCAGGAAGAACGCTTTAACCAGGTGATAACCGATTACCTGGATTTCATGCAATATTACGCTAACAGCAAATATGCCAAGGAAGCTGCAACCTATTATCATTTAGCTCAACAAAACTTAAAATCACTTTCCCATGAGTAAGAGTAAAAAAAGCCTGGTTCACCACATCAGCCCTTCAATTGAAACCAGGAATGTGAATCAGATCAAAGAAAAAACCGGCAATATCTATGAATCCATTGCCATTATTGCCAAAAGGGCCAATCAGATAAATGTAGCTCTGAAGGAAGAGCTGCATGCCAAGCTGGAAGAGTTTGCCAGTCACAGCGACAGCCTGGAGGAAGTGCATGAAAACAAGGAACAAATTGAGATTTCCAGATATTACGAAAGGTTGCCCAATCCGGCTCTTCAGGCTACTCAGGAATTTTTGGAAGACAAGATTTATTATCGCAAAGAAGAAGATCAGGATTTATTCAGTTAATGAGTTGATGTTTTATCTTCATGCTGGAGGGTCAGACCATCGTACTCGGCGTAACCGGCAGTATTGCAGCTTATAAATCTGCTGAGCTGGTGCGATTGCTGGTTAAGGAAGGTGCGCGTGTAAAGGTGGTCATGACACCCGAGGCCCGACAGTTTATTACTCCACTCACCTTGTCCACGCTTTCCCGTCACCCGGTTTATACTGAAGTGGCTACCGATGATGAATGGCATAACCATGTGATGCTGGGGAGGGAAGCCGATTTGCTATTGATTGCGCCGGCAACAGCTCATACCCTTGCCAAAATGGCTACCGGCTTATGCGATAATCTGCTGCTGGCCACTTATTTATCCGCTACTTGTCCAGTAATGGCAGCACCCGCTATGGATGAAGATATGTGGTGGCATCCGGCTACCCGCGATGCCCTAAATAAATTACAAAGTTTCGGGGTGGATGTGCTGGAAGTGGATCATGGCGATCTGGCCAGCGGCCTGCAGGGATGGGGACGCATGCTGGAACCCCAGCAAATCGTTCAATCCATTCTGGAACGATGGATAAAACCCACCCAACTACTGAAAAATAAAAAAGTACTGGTTACGGCAGGACCGACCCGTGAACCCATCGATCCGGTACGTTATATCAGCAATCATTCTTCCGGCAAAATGGGATTTGCTCTGGCTAAGGTTTTTGCCTGGATGGGAGCCCAAGTACATCTGATTGCAGGCCCTACACCTGTACCACCGCCTCAGCATCCTCGCATCCGGCTTACTCGCATCGAAACCGCAGCACAACTTCAGCAAGCGTGTGAAGCCATTTTCCCGGAGATGGATATCACCGTAATGGCTGCTGCCGTAGCCGATTATCGTCCCCAACAAATAGCTTCGCAAAAAATAAAAAAACAGGATTCCCATCTGGAGCTGCAGCTGGAAAAAACCACCGATATCCTTGCAGAACTGGGAAAACGCAAACAGCCTCATCAGTGGCTGGTGGGCTTTGCACTGGAAAGCCGCCATGATGCATCGCTGGCCCGGGAAAAAATGCAACAGAAAAATCTTGACATGATCGTACTGAACAGCCTCGATGATGCCGGTGCTGGCTTTAGCGGCGACACCAATAAAATCAGTATTTTTGATCGCTTTGGCCATGAAATGCATTACCCGTTAAAACACAAGCATGGTGTCGCCCACGATATCATACAGGCTCTGCTCAGCATCATGCATCCGGCATAAGCAGCTCTTCTGCCGGAGACTCCTTTGCTTGCTGTTTGGCATTTTATTTCCCGTTGTTGCATTTCATTCATTAAAAGCACAGGAATTACAGGCTCAGGTGCGTGTTATCCACGACCGCATCAAAGGCGTGGACGATGCTACTTTTCAGCGCTTTCAGGCTGATGTATCAAGCTTCCTGAATGATCGCAAATGGACAAGTGATAATTACCTGCCTTATGAACGAATCCAATGCAATTTTGTTTTCAATTTCACACAATATGCCGGGGATAATATTTTTTCTGTTCAGCTAACCGTTCAATCATCTCGCCCTATTTACAATACCAACTATCAATCGCCTGTGTTCAATTATCTCGATCAGAATGTAAGCTTCCGGTATATCATCAATCAACCTCTTGAATTCAATGAAAACCGCATTTCTGGGAATGATGCACTTCAGGCCAATCTTACGGCCGTATTGGCTTATTATGTGTACATTATCCTGGGCCTTGATGCCGATTCATTCTCCCCGCGCGGGGGCGTACCTTATTTCCAGAAAGCACAGTATATCGTAAACAATGCACCGGAAGACAGTCGCTACATCAGCGGATGGAAACCTTTTGAAGGCAATCGGAACCGATACTGGCTGGTAGATAACCTGCTCAATAACCGGCTGCAGATTTTTCATAGCGTGATGTATCAATATTACCGGCTGGGGCTCGACAGGATGTATGATGATCCTGTCAATGCGCGCATGAGTATCCTTACATCGCTATCTTCACTTTATACCATGAATCAAGACAATCCCAATACCATGATTCTTCAGTTGTTTATGCTGGCAAAAGCCGATGAGCTGGCTAATCTGTTTTCCGATGCCCCGTTGAATGATAAACAACGGGCTCTTCAAATCCTTACCCAGCTTGATCCGGAACACACCTCCTTGTACACCCAGAAGCTGCAGTGAATATGAAAAATAGGATCCGACAACGAATCATGCATTGGATTTATGCAGTTGCATGTCTGATCATGATTGCGGGATGCAAACATCATGAGCGGGTTCCCAAATCATACATTCAGCCTGAAGAAATGAAAAATATATTGCTCGATATGCAAGCTGCACAAGCTTATGTGGATAACATGCCTTATGATTCCCTGCATCCGCGTCAAGAAAAACTAAAATACTATTACCAGCAAATTCTGGAATTGTATCACCTGAATCATCAGCAGTTCATGAGAAGCTACGAATATTATGTGATGCATCCGGTAATCATGAAAATGGTGTACGATAGCTTGCTGGCCGATGTGAAAAGAAGGCAGGTTATAGTGGATTCCTTACTGATAAAAAAACGTTTTCAGCATCCGATTGAAAAATAGTCCATGCCGAAACTGATGCTCGACGGAAATATTTTCTCCACGGATAGTTATTTATTCACTTTCCGGAACAGAGCATTTCGTTATGGCGATGGTTTTTTTGAAACCATCAAATGCGTGAAGGGAAAAATCTTATGGTGGAAATATCACGAATTACGCATACAGAAAAGCCTGCAAGTGCTGCAGATGCAAACCCTGTCCACTGCAGCATATGCAAAGTTGAAAAATGATGTGCTACGGCTTTGTGAGATCAATCATTGCCAGGATGCTGCACGCGTGCGCATGAGTTTTTTTCGTCATGATGGAGGTAAATACACGCCCGAATCTAACCAATTGCATGTTTTGATAGAAGCTGAACCGCTTGTTTCACACACATTCTTGGCAACAGGTATTATCGGGGGAATCGCACAAGTAGAAAAACCTTTATCTTCACTTGCTTCGTTGAAATCCCTGCAATGCCTGCCTTATATCCTGGCCGGCATGGAAGCCCGCCAGCAGGGATGGCACCAGGCAATTTTGCAAAATACCGCCGGAAGAATTGCGGAAACTCATATTGCCAATATCTTTTGTGTACATCATCAGCAGATATTTACTCCGCCTCTTTCCGAAGGATGCGTAGATGGTATCATTCGCAAAGTATTGATCTGTACTGCATTGCCATGGCCTATCTATGAACAGCCTATTGACCCGAAACAATTATGGAATGCAGATGAAGTATTTTGTACAAACACCATTCAGGGTATTCAATATTTTAAAAAAATCAATGACCATATCTACGGCCCGCCTCGCATAGCTGCTGCCCTGGCCGAATGGCTCAGCACCCAGGAAAATGAACCTGCCGAACTTTAATTTGTTATGAAAATGTATGAGGCCTCGAGTAAATATATGCTGGCTACGCCGGGATTTGCGTCTGCACGATCAGGCTGCACTTTACCATGCCCTGCGCAAAGGCATACCCGTCATCGTGATTTTTATCTTCGACCGACACATCCTGGACGAGCTCGATGATCCGCAAGACCGGAGAATGACATTCATTTACACACAACTGGAAAAAATCAATCAGCAACTCATAGCCTTAGGATCCAGCTTGATAACTTTTTACGACACGCCGCTGGATGCTTTCCAGAAACTGATTCAGCAATTTCATGTGCAGGAAGTTTATACTAACCGGGATTATGAACCTTATGCACGCAAACGTGATGAACAGATTGCAACTTTTTTGCAGGAAAAAGGAATGGCATTTTACGATTTCAAAGATCAGGTGATTTTTGACCGGGATGAAATCCTGAAATCCGATGGCACGCCCTATACGGTGTACACGCCTTATAGCAAACAATGGAAGCAAAAACTGAATACGTTTTATTTACAATCATATCCTGTTGAACAATATCTGGGAAATTTATTTCAGATGCCGGCTCAGCCTTTGCCGCCTTTGGAAAGCATGGGATTTCAGCGCCTGCAAATAGCATTTCCGCCTGAGGAACCAGATGAAAACATCATCAGGCATTATCATGAATGGCGCGACTATCCAGCTATGAATGGTACCACAAAAATGAGTGTACATCTGCGGTTTGGAACCATAAGCATTCGTGAGCTGGTGAGAAAAGCACGGGCATTAAATGAAAAATATCTTAATGAACTCATCTGGCGCGAGTTCTACCAGATGATCCTCTGGCATTTCCCACACGTCGTACATCAATGCTTCAAGCCGGAATACGATCGGATAGAATGGCTGAATGATGAAGAAGCTTTTCGGCGCTGGTGCGAAGGACGCACAGGTTGCCCGATGGTAGATGCCGGCATGCGACAACTGAATGCTACTGGTTACATGCACAACCGCCTGCGCATGATCACTGCAAGCTATCTGACGAAAAACCTGCTGATTGACTGGCGATGGGGCGAGGCGTATTTTGCCAAACAACTGCTGGATTACGATCTGGCTTCCAATAATGGAGGCTGGCAATGGTCGGCCGGCTGTGGATGTGATGCGGCTCCTTATTTCCGGCTGTTTAATCCCGACCTTCAGGCGCAACGTTTTGACCCGGATTATCAGTTCATCAAACAATGGGTGCCGGAATACGGATCACCGGAATATCCGGCTCCGCTAATTTCCCATCAGGAAGCCCGCAAGCGCTGCCTGGATGCTTACGCTCGGGCTTTGCAGGATAAGATGAAACCCGCACACTGAATCAGGCTGCAAATAAGGAAAGCGATGGCGCTGCTGCCAGCATGCCATTGCGGATGGCTTCGCGTTGCAATGCTGCTATAGCTTTTTTACCTTCATCCTGCAGAGAAAGGCTGTATTCATTCACATATAAATCAATATGCTGGCGCATGACCTGTTCGTCCATAGCCTGGGCATGTTGCCTGACAAATGCAGAAACCTGCGGATATTGAGCATACGCATGCTCCAGGCTCTTGCGTATCCATCCATTCACTTCGTGCATCAGCGCAGGCGGAAAACTGCGTTTCATAGCAATGCAACCCAGTGGAATCGGTGCACCCGTATGTTGTTCCCAATAATCGCCCAGATCCAGCAGCTTCACAAGCCCTTTCTGCTGATAGGTAAAACGATTTTCATGAATAATAACACCCGCATCCACATCGCCCCGCAGAATAGCATCTTCAATTTCGGAAAACAACATAGGCCGGAGCTGAGCTACATTCGGAAAAGCAAAATGCAACAACATATTGGCTGTGGTATGCACGCCTGGAATAGCAATCCGCAACAATGGTATTTGCTCCAACGGCAGTTGCCGAGCAGCTATGAGCAAAGGACCACAGCCCTTGCCCAGCGCACTTCCTGCATCCAGCATCACATATTGGTCAGCTACCTGCAGATAGGCCAGGCAACTGAGTTTCGTAATATCAAGTTTGCCCTGTTTCGCCCATTGATTCAACGTTTCCACATCCTCCAGATATACTTCAAACTCCACATTTCCTGTATCGATTTTGTGATTAACCAATGCATCAAAAATGAATGTATCATTCGGACAGGGAGAAAAGCCAAGACTTAGTTTCATCTTATGCTGGTTTTATATCCAAACCAAAATTAAAGCATTTGCAGTTGTTCCGGCCAGGCGAGCAGCCAGTGCTGCAACGTCTGATGCAAACTGGCCAGGGCTTCTGCTATCTTCCATTTGCTTTTATCACGGGGCTCCACGTAATTGGAAATCGCCCGTAGCTGCATAAATGGCACCTGCATGTGCAGGCATACATAATGAAAAGCAGCGCCTTCCATGGTTTCAATCTGGGGTTGATACAAAGCCACCCGCCTGGCAATGGTTGCAGCCGATCCGGATACGGTCTGTACGGTAACACCTTTGACGACAGGAACCGCCAGATTCCGGAACCTTTTCAGATAAGGGTTTACCAGCCATCCCTGCTCAAAGGGAAATGCATCCGGTGACTCCAGACCCAGTGAAAAAATATCCAAAAAACAATCGTGATCTTCAGCTCCCAGATCAGCCAGCCGCTCACGTTCCACCGCCACTACAGAACCCGGCGCCAGCTTCACATCATAACTACCCGCCAGCCCGATCTGTAAAATCCAATCAGGCTTTTCTTTCTCCAGCTCCCGCGTAAGATGAAAAACAGTAGCCACTGCGCCTACTCCGGTGATTTTTATTACAATATCATGACCCCGAAACCTATATTTTTGTTGGCCTGTCTGTTGTGAATCCGACTCGAGCCAGGAAATCAAAGGTTGTATTTCCATTGCCGTTGGTGCTGTAACCCAGATGTGCATGATATACTCTTAGTTGTTTGAACAATTTGATTGAACCTTTGTTAATCAATCGATGCTTTTTTCAGCAATGAAGTTTGCCTAATTTTGAACAAAGGTATGTATCATGATGTATATTACCAGAAGAGTACATTTCAATGCAGCACACAAGCTTTATAACCCTGCATGGAGTAAGGAAAAGAATGAAGAAGTGTTTGGAAAATGTGCAAATGAAAACTGGCATGGACATAATTACGTATTGTATGTAACCGTAAAAGGTGAAATAGATCCTGAAACAGGTTATGTGACAGATGCCAAAGCATTACATGAACTCATCCAACGAAAAATATTAGATCAGGTCGATCACAGGAATTTAAATCTGGATGTGCCCTTTATGAAAGGTAAAATCTGTTCAACGGAAAATTTTGCAAAAGCCATCTGGGAACAACTGGCACCGGAAATCAGGCAAGGCAAACTGCATTGTGTGAAGCTCTATGAAACGGAAAATATTTATGTAGAATATTTTGGCGATTAACTGCATTTGTTCATGTTCTTAATTGCATCACATGTCATACAAAAAAATCGAACAGTACGAAGAAAAAATTACCTCTCATCTGGTAGAAAATTACAGGGAAACCCTGACACTGCTGGGTGAAAATCCCGATCGGGAAGGATTAAAAAAAACACCGCATCGTGTAGCTAAAGCCATGCAATATCTTACACAGGGATATCACATGGATCCAAAAGCGATTCTGGAATCCGCAAAATTTAAGGAGTCGTTCAGTGAAATGGTGCTGGTGAAAGATATTGAATTGTATTCCTTGTGTGAACATCATTTGTTGCCTTTCTTTGGGAAAGCTCACGTAGCCTACATTCCAAATGGATATATCGTTGGCCTGAGTAAAATTGCAAGGGTGGTTGATTGTTTTTCCAGAAGGCTGCAGGTACAGGAAAGACTTACCCATCAGATTCTGGATGCCATTCAGGATGTGCTTCATCCTCTGGGGGTGGCAGTTGTCATTGAAGCCCAGCATCTTTGCATGATGATGCGGGGTGTGCAGAAGCAAAACTCGGTAACCACCACTTCTGCTTTTTCCGGACAGTTTGAGGATGAACGCACCCGCTCAGAATTCATCAGGCTGATCAGTGCCGATCTGATGCACCGATAAAATACATTTGGATGTTGCGTGATTTCATCTGATTTTTGCGTGGCAAAAATTCTGTTCATTTTTGCCACACAATGATCTGTACACATGAAGCATGCTGTTGTTTTTCCGGGACAGGGATCCCAGTTCAGGGGAATGGGTAAAGCATTGTATGAACGCTATGCTGCCGCAAGGGATTTGTTTGAAAATGCCAATGAGATATTGGGTTTCAGGATATCTGATCTGATGTTTGAAGGCAGTGAGGAAGAATTGAAGCAAACCCGTGTGACTCAGCCTGCCATATTTCTGCATTCCATTGTGGCCTTTCTGATGCATCCGGAAATAAAGATGGATATGGTAGCTGGCCATTCACTGGGCGAATTCACAGCCCTGGTGGCTGCCGGTGTATTGAGTTTTGAAGATGGATTGCAGCTCGTGGCAGCCCGGGCTCAGGCCATGCAGGAAGCCTGCAGCCTCCAGCCCTCGGGCATGGCAGCCGTGCTGGGCATGGACGACGAACAGGTGGAACGAATTTGTGCATCCATTGAAGGAGAAACCGTAGTGGCAGCAAATTACAATTGCCCCGGACAGCTGGTAATCTCCGGTACCCAACAGGGTATTGCCATGGCCTGTGAAAAGCTGAAAGCTGCCGGTGCCCGCCGGGCCCTGCCTTTGCCGGTAAGCGGAGCTTTTCATTCTCCGTTGATGGAGCCTGCCCGCGAAAAATTGCAGAAAGCTATTGCAGCCGTGGAATTTCATACGCCCTCCTGCCCTATCTATCAAAACGTGAATGCATCCGCAACCACCGATCCCGCCTTGATCCGCGAACAACTTATTGCCCAACTTACCAGCCCGGTGAAATGGACCCAAACCATCCGCATGATGATTGCCGACGGTGCACGCGACTTCACAGAGGTTGGACCCGGAAAGGTGTTATCGGGGTTAATTCAAAAAATTGACTCCTCTGTACAGACCCATCAGGTCCAGGAATAAACATTACCAATCGAGCTGGCAGGTAAGCCATTCGCTGCTGATGCGGGCGCCATATTTTTCGTAGAAACGGATAGCCGGCTCATTCCAGTCGAGCACCTGCCAGGTCATGCCGCTCAACCCCCTGGCTTTGGCTTCCTGAATACACCGTTCAAACAATTGTTTCCCAATGCCCTTGCCCCGCATATCTTGCGTAACAATAATATCTTCCAGATACAGGCGCTGCCCTTTCCAGGTGGAAAACCGAATGTAATAAAGCGCCATTCCCACGATCCGGCCTGAATCATCTTCTGCTACAAAGGCCCACCAAACGGGATTTGCTCCAAATCCGCTTTCCGTGAAATGCTCCAGGGTGATGGTAACTTCATGAGGTGCTCGCTCAAAAGCGGCTAATTCCTTTACAAGAGCTATCATCTGCGGACAATCGGCCTTTACGGCCTTGCGAATCCTTACTGACATAGGCTTGTAAAAATACAGATTGTGCCCTATTCCGGAACGTTAGGTATGCAATAGCTCTGATAACGCAGTATAGATATCGGGAAAAGAATACTGAAAACCTTCGCGCTGCAGCTTCTGTGCGGATACCCGCACGCTCTTCAACACTTCCGTACTCATCTCGCCCAGCAGCAAACGAAGCATAAAGGCCGGCACGTGAAAGGGCACGAAATATTGTTTTTTAAGCATACGGGCCAAAGTGAGCATCAGGTCTTTTTGCATCACCGGCTCGGGGGCTACGGCATTGTACGGACCTTTCATCTGTTCAGTAATCAATGCATTGGCGTAGAGCCGGCAAAGATCATGAATATGAATCCAGCTAATCCATTGTGTACCACTGCCTAAAATAGGAGCCACTCCCCAGCGAAGTGCCTTTAAAAAAGGTGCAAGAAAGCCTCCCTGCCTGCTTAAGACGATTCCCGTGCGCAACATGACTACCCGAACAGAAAGGCTTTCAAATCTTTGTGCATGTGCTTCCCATTCCATGCAAGTCTTTGCCAGAAAATCATGCCCCGGTGCATCTGTTTCCTCAAACCAGCGATCCTGCGAAGCATTATAATATCCAATGGCAGACGCACTGATCAGGGCTTTCAGCCGGTGTGGATGATGTGAAAAAACATCAAACAGCAAATCAAGTGTATGCGTGCGGCTGAGCAGCAATTCCTGCTTGCGTGCGGCCGTCCATCTTTTTTCTGCAACATTCGCCCCGGCCAGATGAATCAGGTAATCCGCATCCAGCAAATCATTCACCGGCAACTCTCCACGCTGAGGATTCCACAACAGGTATTGGACACCGGGCTTATCCCCGCGCATGCTGCGGGTGAGCAACTTGATATGATATCCCCTCTGCTGCAGGATGTTCACCAGCGATTGCCCAATTAATCCGGTACCACCGGTCATTAAAACAGTTGGCATACCACCAAATTAGGATTTATACGCAAAAACCGAAACAAACGTTTAACAACGCAACAGACAACCCGTGCATCACCTGCATCGTTAAGAGAGATTTAAAATCCGGAAAAAAATTTCCTCAACCATAAAAATCAGTTTAATTTTTGCAAGGAAAATCTACCAGATGAATTATGTTTGTTTACCCAATTCCACACATAATCTGTAAAAATAAAACGCATATGTCTGGCAGATTCAATGGTATCAATATCCTGCTGAAGGGCTGTCTGGCCGCAATATTGCTGCTGCATATCAACAGCTATGCACAAAAAATATTTTACTCCCAGCCTGAACGGGATGATTCCCGCAACACCGCATTTGAAATTATCGGGAAAGTAGGCCAGCACATTCTGGTTTACAAAGACAATAATGGTGATGAAGCTATCTCCATTTATGATGATGAAATGAATCCTGTAAACCGGGTTCCGTTAAGGTTCAGGTATAACCTGCTGAATGTTGATTTTATCAATTATCCGAACCAATTCATACTCATCTACCAATATCAATATCGCCGTTATGTGTATTGTTATGGTATGATCATGGATGAAAATGCCAGCATCAAGGGTCAGCCCGTACTGATTGATTCTACAGACGTAGGTTTTGGCAACTTGAAACATAAATTATATTCCGTTACATACAGTGATGATAAACAACGCATCCTGGTTTACAAAATCAATCAAAACAAGGAGCTCACCAATATTTTTTATACCTTTTTACTAAACGATCAGCTGCAGTTGCTCAACAACAGCCGTGTTTCGCTTCCTATGGAAAACAGAAAAGATTATTTAACCGGCTTTAACCTGGATAATGAAGGCAATTTTGTATTTGTAAAGGTAGGCAAAGCCAATAACAAAGACCTCGCGTCAGATGCATGGATGGTGTGCAAGCCGGCGTATGAGGATACGTTTTACACTGCACCCATTTCTTTAAACCGCCGATATGTTGATGAGTTTAAACTGAAACTGGATAACGATCATCACCTGGGTTACGCTGTTTCATTTTATTATGATGGCCGAAAAAATGATGTAACTGGACTTTGTTATGTGCGTTATCGTTATCTGGATGATAGCGTGGACATTGTGCGGTTTATACCGTTTGATGATAATCTGAAAGCAGCTGCACGCAATGGTGCTGCCCGCGATGATGCATTTGATGAATATTTTTTACGGCAATTGATACTGAAAAGTGATGGAGGATTTCTAATCACTGCTGAATCATTTTATTCAAGCTCAGGCTATAATCCATGGAATCGATGGGATTATCTCTATGGCCCTTACACATTGTATCCATATTATGATTTTTATTACACGCCCTTTTCGCCGTGGTTTTACAGTCCTTTTTACCGGAGCATGGGCTACAGCCGATTTCATTACAACGATATTGCAGTCCTATCATATGACGGAACAGGCAAGCTGGAGTGGAGCAATTTTGTAAGAAAAGATCAGTATGATGACCAAACCGATGACTTTCTTTCCTATCAGTTGATGAACACCGGGCTGGCGTTGCATTTTCTGTATAATGAGCCTTACAGACGTTCCTATATTCTTCGGGATGTAACCATTACGCCTGACGGGAAATTAAACATGCAACCCACCATGCGCAGCCTTGACCGGGGATATGTGTTTATGCCTCGTTATGGGAAACAAATCAGTGCAAATGAAACCGTGATTCCCTGCATATACCGGAATTTCGTTTGCTTTGCAAAAATTCAATTCTGACGTGACGCATTTGTTTCGGTCGGGCAATCCATCCACACTGATATGGCTGATGCTGTATGCATTGGGAGTGAAAATTATTTTTCTGATTCACCCTTTACCGGTTATGCCCGATCCACATGCGGGCTTTCTATACAATTATCTGGTCTCGGCTTTGCATCATGATTTGCAGTGGGGAAATGGACATTTCCAATGGATTGCAATATTGTTGCTTTTTATTCTGGCATTGGAGCTCAATCAGCTGTTGATTCGCTATCATCTTCTGCCGGGAAGAAATTACTATCCTGCCATGAGTTTTTTGTTGCTCAGCACTTTTCATCCGGCATGGAATCAAATGTCTGCTTCTTTGGTGGCCTGTTGCTTTTTGCTACCGTCGCTTGGTATTGTTTTTCATCCCGATCAGCCATCCATCGGGCGTGCACAGATTTACAATGCAGGGCTTATGCTTGGTATAGCCAGTTTGATATCTGTTTCTTTCAGCATCTTTTTGATATTGCTGTGTTTGGTAATGATGGTCAATAGACCTTTTCGGATAGCCGAATGGTTACTGGTAATGATGGGATGGCTTACTCCGATTTATTTTTATGCAGTAGGCAGTTTTTTGCTTAATCATTTCTCCTGGCAAATCTGGAAGTTTACCATAAACTGGCAATGGCATACGGATTGGCTCAATCAATGGGTAACGGTGAGTTTGGTTGTGTTAGGATTGATGTTTGTAATCGGATTGGGATTGGTTTGGCATCATATGTCAGGAATGACGATTCAGGTGCGGAAAAGCTGGATCTTGTTGCTTTGTTTTGGAATCCTTGCAACTGCTCTTGTGTTGTGGGATGGGTTTTCTTCCATGGCTTATTGGCTTCCGCTGGTAATCGTCATTTCAGCGTTTTCCAGCAATCTGTGGTGGTATGTGCCTGTACATCGCCTGAAATGGAGCATCAATCTGCTGCATGTTTTCCTGATTTTGCTTGCATGGGCTGTTATTTACCTACCTGTTCATCAACCCCAGATCAACCTTTTCCCCTGGAACAGGCATTTCTAATGGCATTTTCAACAGGAATAGTACCTTTGTAGATGTTTGCACATAAGCTTTGTGCGCTTATTCCGATAAAATGCCAGACAGCATGAAATTTGGCGTTGTCACATTTCCCGGTTCCAATTGCGATCAGGACATGATAGATGCCCTGCATGCCATGGGGCAACAGGTCATCCGTTTATGGCATAAAGACACAGATCTTTCGGCTTTTTCCACTGACGATATGATTATCCTCCCGGGTGGATTTTCATACGGGGATTACCTGCGTTGCGGTGCCCTGGCTCGCTTCAGCCCTATCATGTCTTCGATTATTGCTTTTGCTCGCCAGGGTGGAAAAGTGCTGGGTGTGTGCAACGGATTTCAAATTCTTTGTGAAGCCCATTTGCTGCCGGGGGTTTTGCTGCCCAATGCCGGGCGTAATTTCATCTGTCGAAACACCTATATCATCAGCAGGCAGCCACACACCCTGCTCACACGCAAGGCAGCTCATCGCCCGCTGCTGGTGCCCATTGCCCATGCAGAAGGCAGATACTATGCAGATGAAGATACCATCGAAAACCTGTTTGCCAACGGCCAGGTCATATTTCAGTATTGTAATGAGCACGGGGAAGTATCTGCAACCAGCAATCCCAATGGTTCCCTGCATCATATTGCAGGAATCTGCAATCGGGAAAAAAACGTATTTGGCATGATGCCTCATCCGGAACGAGCTGTGCTGGCTGAACTGGGAAATACAGATGGACGGCCGATCTTCGAATCCATCCTTTCCTACTCCTCTTCCCACCAGCTTCATTCGGCTGTGTCATAAACTGTCAGGAATCCGCATGACGAAAGACTAATGGAGTGTTAAATTCGTGGTTTTTGTTGCCTTGGTTTCAGCTATCACGTTGCCTGATCCGCATTTTTGCGTAAACTTTTAGATTCGAACAGATCATGATGCACAAGAAAATGAATGCTTCGTACGGATGGATACTCGCGTTTTTATTGTGTTTTACGGGTGTCCATGCTCAATTGTTAAACCCGGTTCGCTGGAATTTTTCTACCCAAAAAATCAACGATTCGACCTATGAGCTGCATTTCCGGGCAAGCATTGACCCCGGATGGCACATTTATGCGCAGGATGCCGGTGAAGGGCCTATTCCCACATCCTTTCACTTTCAGCAGCTACAGGGCTGGAGATTGGTCGGACCTGTGCAGGAACATGGTAAAAAAATCTCCCATTTCGACGGAGCCTTTGGTACCGTGCTGAAATATTTTGAACGTGAGGTTGATTTTGTGCAAACGGTTAAACAGGCTGGACCTGGAAGCGGAAAAATTGAAGGTAGCCTGGAATACATGGTTTGCAATGATAAAAATTGCCTGCCTCCCAAAGAAGTCCCTTTTTCATTTCAGCTCATAGGCCATGCATCCCGGCAAATAGCTTCCCCTGCTGGTGCGGATTCTGGTTTGATGAATCTGCCGTCTGGCCAGGCTGATGCACACCAGGTTTCAAAAACCGATAATCAGGAACCAAACCCCGTGGTTGCTGTAAGTCAATCAGATGAAGCTCCCGGTAAATCGCTCTGGTGGATATTCTGGGCCAGCCTGGGCGGAGGTTTTCTGGCGTTGATAACCCCCTGTGTATTTTCCATGATACCCCTTACCGTAAGCTTTTTTATCAAACGAAGTGCATCCCGAAGCAAAGCCATCCGGCATGCAGCTGTGTATTCCCTTTCCATCATCGTGATTTATACCGGGCTGGGATTTATCATCACGCGTCTGCTGGGTGTAGGAGCTTTAAACACCCTGGCCAGCAACATCTGGGTGAATCTGATTTTCTTCGTGTTGTTTGTTTTGTTTGCTCTATCTTTTTTGGGTGCCTTTGAAATCCGATTACCTGGCGCTCTGGCTACCCAAACAGATGCAAGGGCAGGAATAGGGAATCTGGCGGGAATTTTTTTCATGGCGCTTACGCTGGCTATTGTTTCCTTTTCCTGTACGGCTCCCATCATTGGCAATCTGTTGGTGCTGGCCGTGCATGGAGGCGTGAGTGGCCCGCTGGTAGGCATGTTCGGATTTTCATTGGCACTGGCCATTCCGTTCTCCGTGTTTGCCATTTTTCCGCAATGGCTGCAGAAAGTAGCTCGGCCCGGCGGCTGGCTCAATGCCGTGAAAGTTACACTGGGCTTTGTGGAGCTGGCATTGGCCTTCAAATTTCTTTCCAACGTGGATATGGCCTATCATTGGAACATTCTGAATAAAGAAGTTTTCCTGGCTATCTGGATTGTCATCTTCGGGCTAACGGGACTGTACTTGCTGGGAAAGCTCCGCCTGGCTGGTGATGCCCCGCCTCAGGCCCTTTCCATCCCAAGATTGTTTTTTGCCATGATGTTTCTGGCCTTTACCATTTACCTGATTCCAGGATTGTTTGGTGCCGAGCTTCGTGGCATCGTAAGCGGATTTCTACCCAATTACTCGGGGATGTATTTCCCCTCGCAGGCACAATATGTAGCCACAGGCCCTTCGCTTGCTTCTGCCCAACCCAGAAAATATGCAGACATCTTTGCCAAATCAACGCCGCCGGGATATACAGCATATTACGATTACGACGAAGCCTTGCAGGTGGCCCGGGAACAACACAAACCCGTGATGGTAGATTTCACCGGCTGGTCGTGTGTCAACTGCCGGAAAATGGAAAATGCCGTGTGGACAGATCCTGCTGTACGGCAGATGATTAACCAGCATTTTATTTTGCTTTCCCTGTACGTGGACGATCGTACGCCGCTGCCCGATAGCCTGCAATATATTTCTCGGGTGGATGGTACTAAGATTAAAACCCTGGGGCAGAAAAATGCAGATTTTGAAGCAGCCAGATTTAACAGAAATGCCCAGCCTTATTATGTGATCCTGGATCCTCAGGGCAATCTACTTTCGGATCAGGGCTATGGCTACGATCCGGATCCAGCCCATTTTTTGCAATTCCTTCAAAAAGCATTGGATAAGTTTCATCAGCGCACCGCAAGCTGAAGCTGGATAGTCTCTTTCAGCCGATCCAGAGGCACTTCTGTTTGCACACCACTGCGAAGGTCTTTCATGGCAACCATTTGCCGGGCATATTCTCTTGAGCCCAACATCAGCACCAGCGGAATACCCTTTTTGTCGGCATATTTCAGCTGTTTATCCATTTTCACCGCATCGGGATATACTTCTGTGGCAATACCTTCCTGCCTCAATTCCATAGCGTATTGCAGCACCTGAGTTAGCAGGGCATCATCCATCCGGAGCCAGAGCACCTGGGTTGCCATACCCGTTGATGCAGGGAAACGCTGCAGGCTTTCCATCACATCGTAAATGCGCTCCACACCAAAGGAAATGCCCACTCCGGGGACACCGGGCAGGCCAAACAACCCCGTAAGGTTATCATACCGCCCTCCACCACCCAGGCTACCCATCTCTGCTTCCAGCGATTTTACTTCCAGAATCAGGCCTGTGTAATAATCCAGCCCCCGGGCAAGGGTAAAATCCACGTCCACGGATGCCCAGGCCGAAGGTGTATTTTTTAGTTGTTCGATGACAAATGATACATCCTTCACCGCCTCCGCGGCAGCCGGATGATGTTTCAGCAACTCCAGCACGGACTGAAGCCGGTTATCCGCCGGTTGAGTGGAAAGGTCCATGTACTCCCGGATCAGATGCAACGCATGTTCCGGCAGGCCTTTCTCCTGCAATTCGGCTTCCACCTGTTGCATGGAAGTTTTGTCCAGCTTATCAAGGGCTGTGGTAATCACAGGCATCCAGGATGGATTCCCACAACATTCGGCCAGAGCCTGCAAAAACTTACGGTGATTGATGCGAATGCTTACCCGAAGTGATAGGCGGGAAAATACAAGCTGGTAAAGCCTGATGAGTTCAACCTCATTCAGCAGGGAATGACTGCCAACAATATCTGCATCACACTGAAAAAATTCCCGATAGCGCCCTTTTTGCGGCCTGTCGGCCCGCCAGACGGGTTGTATCTGATACCGCCGAAAGGGAAACACCACCTGATGCTGATTCATCACCACATAGCGGGCGAAAGGAATGGTGAGATCATAGCGAAGCGCTTTTTCGCAAAGCAAATTGGCCAGCTCCCGATTATCCTTTGCCTGCTGCGCAAGAGGAAGAATATTGCCATTATTCAGAATGCGAAATATGAGTTTATCGCCCTCTTCGCCATATTTGCCCAGCAAGGTGCTGAGGTTTTCCATGGCCGGCGTTTCAATAGGCTCAAAGCCAAATAATTCAAAACAGGTCCGGATGGTTTGAAACAAATATTGCCTTTTGCGCACCGCATCAGGAGCAAAATCGCGCGTGCCTTTGGGTAAAGCAGGTTTAATCATGTTGATAGCGATTCGTATTCTTCATTTCAGGATGAGCAATCCATTTCGTCAGCCAGGCTTCACTGGCAGCTTTTATCTGCTGAAAGACAGGTTCAAACAACGCATCATCAAACCAGGGATCGGGAACAGATACCGGATGCTGCGGTGAAAGGGCTTCCGTCAGCATAAACACTTTTTTGCGGTCATCCTCATGGCGCGCCTGCTGCATCACCTGATGCAGGTTATCTCTATCCATCACAAAAATATAATCAAACCTGTCAAAGTCTGCCCTGCCAAATGGCCTTGCGCGATGCTGGCTGATGTCAATTCCGTGGCGCTTTGCCGTAGCAATGGCCCTGCGATCAGGTTTTTCACCGGCATGCCAATCGCTGGTTCCCGCTGAGTCTACCTCAACAGCCAAACCATAATCTTCAGCCAATTTCCGGAAAATACCTTCTGCCATCGGCGAACGGCAGATATTTCCCAAACAGACCATCAACACCCGCGTAGGCAACCTATGCATGCAACAGTTTGTTAAAAATTTGCAGATACTTATCTTCTCACGCTAAAAATGCATTCCAGGCGGCAAAATTACATTCTTTCCCGTCATAAGGCTTGAAAAACAGGCTGTGGAAAAAATATTGCCTGCTCATCTTTTCAACGAGAGGCCAGGCAGATGAGTGAAAATCTTTTTGTATAATTGCCAGCTTCTGTATGGAACCATATCGACAAAAAAGCAAAAAGTTAAGCGCCATGGTCAGCGGATTGATAGGAGTATGCTATGTGTGTGTGGGACTGGTGCTGTTTTTCCATAAGCAATTGCATTTGCAGTTTTCGCTGGACAACACCTTTACTTACGTGTTCGGTGCCATTTTGCTGATTTACGGAATGTACAGAGTCATCAAAAGCTGGAAATCATATTTTTCTTATTCAGGTCAGGACCGTTAAGATACTGTTAATTATTTTGGGATGAAAACACAAAGACTCATAACCGGATTTTTGGGCCTCTGGCTGGCATGTTTTTCCTGGACTTCCTGCAATCAGCAGGCAAAACATCCCACAGATACCACCACATCTGGCACTATTCATATCAGCGTGGATATTTCCTATGAGCCTCTGATGGATTCGGAAATCAAGGTTTTTGAAACCCAGCATCCGCAGGCACATATCATTGCTTCCTACAAGCCGGAAGCCGATTGTTTTAAAGATTTGCTCAACGACAGTGCCCGCCTGATTATCGTTACCCGTGATTTGAATGAACAAGAACAGGCTTATTTCAAAAGCATCAAAGAACCCATAGTAAGCAAAATCCTGGCCTGGGATGCCATTGCCGTGATTGTGAATCCTTCCAATCCGGATACCAACATGACGGTAGATGAGCTGGCAAAGATTACCACCGGCGAGTATCACGGCAAGCCTGTGCAACTGGTCTTTGATGAGGAAAACTCCAGCACGGTGCGATTCATCATTGATTCCATCAATCACGGGAAACCCTTACCCAGCTACGCAATGGCAGCCAATGGGCCTTCTCAGGTGGTTGATTATGTAGCTTCCACACCCAATGCTATTGGATTGATAGGTGTAAGCTGGGTATCAGATCCGTATGATACCCTGGCGCTATCATTTCTGAAAAAGGTGCGCGTGGTTGGATTAAAGACTGCAAGCGAAACCCGATACTTTAAGCCCTATCAATACTACATTGCCTTAAAAAGTTATCCATTGACTCGTGCATTTTATTTTATTTTGCGGGAACCCTATTACGGATTAGGTACGGGTTTTGTCAATTTTCTGGCCAGTGATAAGGGACAGCTGATTATTGCAAAATACCGCCTGTTTCCGGCTTTGATGAATATTGTATTCCGGGATGCTACCATTCAATAAATTGTATATTATTGTCCATTAAAAAATGAATACACAATGAAGATGCGCTTTATCAAGAAGTTTGTCATGGTGCTGGCCTGTCTGGCCACAGGTGCGGCTGTTCATGCACAAAGTGTAGATGATGCCATTCAGAATCTGAAGTATCAGAAATTCCGGACAGCCAAGCAGATCTTGCAACAATACCTATCCACTCATCCCAAAGATGACCGGGCTTATTATTACCTGGGCCTTGCCGATCTGGGGCTGGATCTGGCCGACTCTGCCCGAATGGACTTTCAGCAGGGGCTGCAGGTCGATCCTAATTCACCCCTGAATACGGTGGGCATGGCTCGCCTCGATATTCTCAACGGTAAATACGATGACGCCAAAGCAAAAATCCAGCAGGCTTATGATGCCTCCAAAGGACGTGATTTTGAAGTGATGCGGGCCATCCTGGAAGCTACGGCTCTATCTCCCAATGCCGATAACCGCTATGCGATTGACCTGCTGCTGCAAATGAAAAACGATCGCAAAAACAAAAAGTACAATTTCACGGCCGATGATTACATTGCGCTGGCCGATGCCCAGCTGCAACTGCCAGGCGGTGCAGGCGATGCAGCAACCAATTATCAGAACGCATTCTATGCCGATCCCAAAGACGCACAGGCCTACGATAAATATGCCGAAGTGCTGATGAGCGCCCGTGCCTTTGACAATGCCCTTGAATATTATCATAAGGCTATTGAAGCCAATCCTAACTACCCCCCTGCCTATCTGCATCTGTATGAATACTACCGGCTGCGCAACCTGGATTCAGCCGAACAATATCTGAACCAATACATGGGGTTGGCCGATGATAAAGTAAATGCACAAGTAAACCTTGTGGATCTGCTCTATACCCAGGGTCTGCTGCAGCACGATACATCCAAATACCGCCAGGCTATCGAAAAGGCAAATGAAATCATGAATCAGGTGAATGATGTCACCCAAACCCGTCTGTACAAACTCATTGCCGTCAGCGACCTGGCGCTGGGTGATTCCCTGGATGCCAAAAAGAATATGGATATCTATTTTTCCCGGCATCCAGACCCCAGGTATGCCAAATTTGACTATCAGACTTATGGCCAGATCCTGATGAAACTCAATCAGGATTCACTCGCCAATGTGTATTTTGCCAAAGCCATTGACGCTGATACCACACGCGACCTGAATGCCCTGCGGGGTATAGCAGAAGACCTGCGTAAACAGGATAATTTCCGGGGAGCAGCCTTGTACTACAAAAAAATTCTGAATCTTGCCGACGGTCAGGCACAGGTTGCGGATTATTTCTGGTATGGATTTTCCCTCATGTACAGCGATGAGCCTGACAGCGCAGTGGCCGTGTTCCAGGAAATGGCGAAAAAATTCCCCGAAAAGCCGAATCAACGTACCGCTTATTATTACTGGGGGCAAGCCCTGATGATGAAAGATACGGCTTCAACCGGACCTGTGGGACTGGCCATTGAGCCTTTGCAAAAATACCTGAGCCTGGTTGATACTGTGAATGCAGAAAATCAGAGCCAGGTTACACGCGTATACTACTATCTGGCTGCTTCCTACCTCACCAAAAACGATTACGATAAAGCCAGTTCGTATGCCGATAAACTGGCTACTTACAATCCTCAGCTGGCTTCTCAGATTTATACCCAGATTGCGGTTAATTATCTCCACGCCAAAAACCGCGAAGGCGCTACCAGCTTTGCCCAAAAAGCCCTGAAAATTAACCCTGGTGATTCCACCTCCCAGCAAATTTTGGATTATTACAAACAGCTGGATGAATACAATGCCAAAATGCGGGAATACGAGAAAAAGAAAAAACAAAGCGGCGGATAGCAGGTTGATTCTCACGATATAGATTCAAACCCCTTCTTCGCTACGAAGAAGGGGTTTGTTTTTATTCATCAGCCTGAATTGCCGTTGAGCAAGGCGTTTGACCATTCAAATCTTTTCAGTCTTTAACTCAAGCATTTTTGCCTAACTTTATTCACGTGAATGCCGCATAGCCTATGCAATTTTCAGATAACCTGTTCTTAGCGTTTCGTTCTGTAAAAGGCAACCGGCTGCGTACCGGACTTACCATTGCCATCATTGCCCTGGGTATAACTGCCTTAGTGGGCATTATCACAGCCATTGAAAGTATCCGCACATCCATTTACAACAATTTTGCAAGGATGGGTGCCAACGGCTTTGTAATTCGCAGCTGGGAAATGCGCATTTTTTTCGGGGGAAGCCAGCAGGTCCAGAAAGGCTCTACCAAGCAAAAAGTAAAAACATCCAACCGCAACCAACCCATCACCTACGAACAGGCTATGGCTTTTAAGCAACGTTTTCGCTTTCCGGCTGTTGTAAGCATTTCCTACCGGGCATCAGGCACCGCTACGGTATATTTTGAAGATAAAAAAACCAATCCCAACGTAACGGTCATGGGTGCCGATGAAAATTATGTCAAGATCAACGGATTTGATTTTGATGCAGGCCGGAATCTGAATCCCGATGAATTGCAGAGCGGCTCAAATGTGGCGATCATCGGGCATGATATCGCTCAGAAATTATTTGGCACAAGACCTTCGGAAGCGATCGGAAAAGATATCCGCATCGGCATGGTAAAATATCGGGTCGTGGGCGTCATGAAATCAGTAGGGAATACAGGTATTTTCAGTGCAGACAATCTGGTAATTCTTCCGCTCAACAATGTGCGCCGCGTGTACCCAATCAGCAGCAACAGTTCTTTTCAGATTGGCGTGATGGTGCCGCAAATTGCCCTGCTGAATACAGCTATTGATGAAGCTACGGGTACCTTCCGCCTCGTCAGGCATCTGGCTTTGAATGAAGCTGATAATTTCTATATCACGCGCAGCGATACACTTGCCGATATGCTGTTTGGCAGTTTGAAAAAAGTGCGTTTTCTCACATTCGGCGTAGGATTGATTACGTTGCTGGGCTCCATCATTGGACTGATGAATATCATGCTGGTGGCCGTAGCCGAACGTACACGGGAGATCGGTGTAAATAAAGCCATTGGGGCTACAGCGATTACGGTTCGCAATCAATTTTTGTACGAATCGATTCTCATCAGTCTTTTAGGAGGCGGGCTCGGCATTGTATTAGGTATTGCCATTGGCAACCTGGTATCGTTGTTGTTGCACGCTGGCTTCATCGTGCCATGGCTCTGGATTGGTGGAGCCATAGCCTTATGCGCAGCAGTGGGCCTGGTAGCTGGTGTTTATCCGGCTATGAAGGCAGCCCGCCTGGATCCCATTGTGGCCCTGCGTTATGAATAAATATCAATCCTGCTCAGGAAGGCAAAATGATGGATGATTTTTTTATGCCACTCATCAACTCGATACTGCGTTGAATGAATTGATTTAAAGCTTCCCCACTGAGCATTTGTTGCGACAAAAGGGCCAAATCAGCCAGGTTGCGAATCATTTTCCGCTGTTGCTCTTCATTTTGTTCCTGTAAAATCTGCTGGTAAATGGGGTGGTTGGTATTCACGGTAAGCACCAGCTCATCGGGAATGCGTCCATACCAGCTGGCAGCCTGCCCACTCATGGAAGCCATTTCTTTTAACCGGCGATTCATCTCAGGCCGGGTGGCCACCACAGGCTGAGTTTCCGGAGAAAGACCCTTCAGCTCCACCCGATAAGCCGGATTCGGTACTTCTTTGGCAAACAGCTCTTTCAGCCTGGCTTCTTGCTGGGCAGTAAGTACACTGTGTGAACTTTCATCGCGCTTCACAAGGCGTTCCGGTATATCGGCATCTACACGCGTAAATACCACATCCTCCCATTTTTCTTCCATCGACTGGATAAAGGCCGCATCAATGATGGAATCGAGTTTTACCACCACATATCCCCTGTCACGTGCAGCTTGCAGATAGCTGTATTGTTGATCCACATCGGTCGTGTAGAGGATTACCAATTTTTGATCCTGATTGGTCTGCAGCGGCGCAGCTTTTTCCCGGTACTCAGCCAAAGTATACCAGGTGGACGTTGAAAAGGCATCCTGCATAAGCAGAAAAGCCTGTGCCCTTTCCCGGAACTTATCATCGGTCATCATGCCATATTTCACAAACAACCCGATATATTCCCACTTTTCTTCCAGCTCTTTGCGATCCTGCTTGAAGATTTCTTCCAGCTTATCGGCTACTTTTTTGGTGATATGGCTGTTGATTTTGCGCACATTGGGATCGCCCTGCAAATAGCTGCGGCTTACATTTAGCGGAATATCGGGAGAATCAATCACCCCATGCAATAGCATTAAAAATTCGGGCACAATATCCTTGACCTCATCCGTCACAAACACCTGATTGCAATACAGGCTGATGCGGTCTTTCTGAATATCGAAGTTGCGGCTGATTTTGGGAAAATACAATACCCCGTTCAGATGAAACGGATAATCCACATGCAAATGAATCCAGAATAACGGAGGATCATAGTGAGGATATAGCTCCTTGTAGAATTTCTGGTAATCCTGCGACGTGAGCTCTGAAGGCCTTTTGATCCAGATGGGTTCGGTATTGTTGATTTGCTTTCCTTCAAAATAAATCGGAACCGGCAGGAAACGGCAATATTTCAGCAAAATAGCCCGGATGCGTTCGGGCTCCAGAAATTCAAGACTGTCTTCATATAGATGCAAAATGACATCAGTACCCCGCCAGGGTCTTTCAGCTTCCTCCAGGGTAAATTCGGGACTTCCATCGCAAACCCAGCGCACAGCCTGCGCTCCTTCCCGATAGGAACGGGTCACAATTTCTACCCGCTCACTTACCATAAAAGCCGAATAAAAACCCAGCCCGAAATGGCCGATGATGGATGCCCCATCTCCCTTGTATTTACTGAGAAATTCTTCTGCACTGGAAAAAGCCACCTGATTAATGTACCGGTCTACTTCCTCAGCTGTCATCCCGATGCCCCGGTCTGAAATGGTAATCGTGCGCTTAGCCGCATCGAGCTTCACTTCTATGTCAAGCGTTCCAAGCTCTCCCTTAAATTCGCCGCTATTGGCCAGCATTTTCAGTTTCTGGGTAGCATCCACTGCATTGCTGATCAGCTCCCGGAGAAAAATTTCATGTTCGGAGTAGAGAAATTTTTTGATGATGGGGAAAATATTCTCTGTGTGGACGCGTATCTGACCTTTTTGCATAACAATCTGGGTTTAGCAGGCAAAACTACGATTTGCCGCTTTTCAAACCCTGTGCCACCCCCAACTGCTGACAGATTGTCTTGGTATGGTTTCATAAATTCTCCTATCTTTGCACTCCCAAATTCATTAAACACTGGTATGATGAACAACTATGAATTGATGGTGATCTTCACCCCGATTCTTTCTGAGGAAGAATATGCCGCCATGCAGAAGAAGTATGTGGATTTTATCCAGGAAAATGGCGGCGTTATCGTCCATCAGGAACCCTGGGGACTCAGATCACTGGCGTACCCCATCCAGAAAAAGACTACCGGTCTTTACTGGGTGCTGGAATATCAGGCGCCATCCGACCTCAATGCCAGGCTTACCGTTCAGCTGAACCGCGATGAACAGGTCATGCGACACATGATTACCCGCCTGGATAAATATGCGGTAGAATACAACGCCAAGCGCAGAGCTGGAATTCAGCAAAATGCCATTCAAAAAGAATTTGATAACCTGAATGCCTAATTATTCATAACTATGGCGACCAAACAACCTGAGATCAAATATCTAACGGCTACCCGCATTGAAAAAAAGCAAAAAAAATATTGCCGTTTCAAAAAGCTGGGTATCAAATATATTGATTACAAAGACGCAGAATTTCTGAAAAAATTTCTGAACGAACAAGGGAAGCTGCTTCCCCGCCGCATTACCGGTAATTCCCTGAAATATCAGCGAAAACTGGCTACAGCCGTAAAAAAAGCCCGCCAGATGGCATTGCTTCCCTATGTAACTGATATGCTGAAATAATTCTCTTCTAAAAAAGTGCATTTCCTATGCAAGTGATCTTGTTGCAAGACGTTGAAAACCTGGGACATCAAAACGATCTGGTGACCGTAAAAGACGGATATGGCCGCAATTATCTCATTCCCCGCAAACTCGCTGTAGAAGCTAATCCTTCGAACCTGAAGCAGCTGGAGCAGCGCAAAAAAGCCGAACGCCGCAAAGAAGAAGCCTTGCTGGCCACCATAGCCCAGGTAAAAGAAGCACTTCAGGCCTCCCCATTGCGCATCGGAGCCAAGGTGGGTACCAGTGGCAAAATATTTGGTTCCGTCACGCCCGTACAAATTGCACAGGCTATCAAATCCCAGAAAGGATATGAAATTGATCGCCGGCGCATTCACCTGCTGGAAGAAGTAAAGGAACTGGGTGTATATACCGCCCGCATTGATTTTGGCAAAGGCAATGAAGTAGATGTACAATTTGAAGTGGTAGCCGAATAAATAAAGCTATGAAAACCTGCCTGCCGGACAGGCAGGTTTTCAACTCCAAGCTGCATATTTCGTATGCAGCTTTTTTCATGTCTAAAAATCATAGGTCCTTCGCGCAATATTCCATCGCAGAGCAAGGCTTACAAAGCTGGTATTGGCCTGCGGATCGTAACTGAAATATGCACCGCCTGTTTTCCGGTACAGATACGAAAGATCCAAATAAAGATGGTATTTAAGTTCGTAGGAAAGGGTCAGATTCAGGCTGGCAATTTTTGCATCTAACCCTTGCCCGATGCGGTTATTGTAATCTTGTTGACGGGTATCATAACTTTTGAAAATATCACTCCCCCAGTTTACATTCCCACTGTCGCGCCCCTGTTGCACAAATAAAAGCTGACCCTGCAATACCCATCTGGGAAAGGGCTGATAACGGGCAATGCCGATAAATTCTTTGAAATTGGCTCCCATCGGGTCGGCCAGCGGCTGATTGTAATTCGTGTAATTGGTAATGGTGTCACTATGCGTATAGGTATAAGGCCGCACAATATTCATTTCACCTTGTAAATCCAGATTGTTTATTCCGAAAGCATTTATATATTTCCCTCCCAGCTGTGCAGCCCACTTATTGCCCCACCAGCCATCATGGCTGAGAAACTCGCTGATACGCAACTCATCAAACAGAAATTGCCCGTAAAACTGCCAATGATGCGCCACATCGGCCTTTGCATGAAAACCCACATGTGCCTTATCCGGACTGCCCAGCTGCTGTTCTACCGATCGATAAAAAATAACCGGATTCAGGTACTGAAAATCAAAATGATCGGGTCGGGAAAAAATCACGCTTTCAAATACACCTACATTTAACCATCGTGTTACATCCATGCTAAGGTCGTGCAACGCCATGTATTTTTTGGGTCGCAGATAATCACTGTCCGGATTAAACTGTGAGGTTAATTCAGCAAACAAATTGTAATAATGCAATCGCCATACATTGGTATTCAATTTCAGATACAGATAATCACTGGAAAAATCACTCAGGAATAAACTGCGGAAACCTTCACCCAGAAAGTTTTTACCATATCCGAAATCCACATCAATAAACTTTGTGACGTTAAATGAAATATATCCCGTTGCATGAATATAATCCACACCATTACCCTTGTATGATTTGTAAAACCCCATACCAGGTACGGCTTTATAATCCTGAATCCATTGCTGCACAAACAACGGAGGCCTTTCCTGGTTATCCGATAAAAAAGAATAAAATCCGATTTTATTTGCCAGCCGACCTTTTAACTCCAGGCCACGGGTATTGATAAAAAGGAAATCTCCATTATGCGCTTCTTTACCTGCCTGTAGCAGCAATACGGGATTGATGGTAAAATACAGGTCGGGACTATTATATTGAAACAGATAAGCAGGCGATGTATAGAAATGCTTCCATACAGGTTGCCGGCTTTTTTCTGCTAAAGTGGAATCATTCAGCCATTCAGGAAAATCTGTGTACAGCTCACTGATGGTATAACGATCCGCAGAAGAAAGTTTGTGGTTCAATTGCGAATCAACCTGTTGTATAAAAGGTATCAGGGCTGATGCTTCATAAGGCTTCACAAAACTGGAGTACGTGCCCGGGAGTCTGCCCGACAATATTTCCAGACGATCTGCTACATGATAGGCCGGCTGATGCAGAGGAATTTCGGTAGATTGGGCATGAATCCTGTTATTGCATAATATCAGGGCTACCAGGAAAAGCAAACAGGCTGCAGGTCGGGAAAGAATGCGCGAAGGATACTGCATAGCGTAACGACAGATTGAGGAATGTGAATGTTTCTTTATTTTTATCACATGCAAAGATATCTGATCAAGGACATTTTACTTGTTAATGAAGGGAAAATCATTCCAACCGATGTACTGATTGAAGGAGAACGTTTTGAAAAAATTGCTCCTCACATTCAGGTCAAAAACCCGGTAACCGAAATCAATGGCGCAGGCAAATATATGCTGCCCGGTGTGATTGATGACCAGGTGCATTTCCGTGAGCCCGGATATACCCACAAAGCTACTATCTACACCGAATCGCGCGCAGCTGTTGCGGGTGGAGTAACCAGTTATATGGAAATGCCCAACACCTATCCACCTGCCGTTACGCTGGAACTGCTGCAGCAGAAATATGAGATCGCAGCCAGGCATTCGCTGGCCAATTATTCCTTTTACCTGGGAGCCGCCAATCATCATCTGGAAGAGATAGTACGACTTAATGCCCATCGCCAGGAAATATGTGGTTTGAAAATCTTCATGGGCTCATCCACCGGTGAATTGCTTGTGGATGATATTCCTACACTTGAACAAATATTTGCCAGCTGCGAGTTGCCCATTGCCACTCATTGCGAAGATGAATCACTAATCAGGCAGCGGCTGCAAATGGCTAAAACACAGAAAGGTGAGGCTTTAACCGCAGCCGATCATCCGTGGATCCGCAACGAAGAAGTATGCCTGCGCTCATCATCCTTTGCCGTTTCTCTGGCAAAACGATATGGTACGCGCCTGCATATCTTGCATCTCACCACAGCAGAGGAAATGCAATTGTTTACAGCCGATATCCCTCTGGCCGAAAAACAAATTACGGCCGAGGTTTGCGTACACCATCTGCATTTCACAGCCGATGCATATCCCAGGTTGGGTAATCTCATCAAATGCAATCCGGCTATTAAAGCAGCCCATCACCGGGATGCACTGTGGCAGGCTTTGCTGGAAGGACGCATTGATGTAATTGCAACCGATCATGCACCTCATACATGGGAAGAAAAACAACAACCCTACTTGCAGGCTCCTGCCGGATTGCCATTGGTGCAACATGGCTTGCTGCTGATGCTGGAATATTATCAGCAGGGTACCATATCGCTGGAAAAGATTGTGGAAAAAATGTGTCACCATCCGGCCATTTGTTTTCAGGTGCGCGAAAGAGGATTTGTACGGGAAGGCTATTTTGCAGATGCAGTTATCGTGGATATGAAAACCAGCACACCGGTCAATAAAGATCAACTGTTATACAAATGCAAGTGGAGCCCTTTTGAATCACACGTATTCCCGGCATCCATTACACATACTTTTGTAAGTGGTCACCTGGCTTATGCCGATGGCAAATTCAACGAAACTCGTATGGGACAAAGACTTTTGTTTAACCGTTGATGATACTGTATCATTTGCATGGAAATTGATAAAACCACATATCAGGATCTGTCCATATTTTTTGCAGATGAAGAATCTTCACTTTTTCATCATTTGGATTTTACGCGCACCAGTGTTGGACAAGCTGAGCTGAGACGTATATTTCTGCATCCATTGAAAAACATAGAAGAAATTCATGCTGTTCAGCAAATTGTACAATTTATTTTTCAACACATAAATCAATGGGAACATTCGGTAACAAATGGCACCATTGTAATGATTGAAGAATATCTGAATGCACGCGTTGATACCGATAAACCCGGAAATAATCCATTAACCGGATTTTTCCAGCATCTGTGGTTCCATACATTGAGAAAAAGCGATTATTCTTATTTATGTTTTGCTCTTTCTCATGTAGCTGATCTGATCAAAGGATGTGAGTATCTGGTGCAGCTTCTGCTGAAACCATCCACCCCCCGCCAGCTTGCCAACGTGCTGCAATCCATGAAGCAGGTGCTTTCGCTCCCAGAAACTTCAGCATTCGATCATCCTTTTCATGGCCGCACACCGGTAAGGGTGGTATTAAAAGCACATGAAACAGCAAGGCGCTTTTTTAGGCCCCGCCTGCAGGAACTAATGCGTTTATACGCACACCTGGATGCATGGTATGCCATGGCAAAAGCCATGAAAACTTATGATTTGGTGATACCTGTATTTACATCTGCGCAACCGCCGTTTCTGAAAGTAAAGGGTATATTCCATCCATTGCTGAAACAACCGGTGAGAAATGATTTGCAATTGAGTCGCGAGCAAAATTTTCTTTTTCTAACCGGTGCCAATATGGCCGGTAAAAGTACACTTATTAAGGCGGTAGGTATTGCTGTTTTTCTGGCTCATATTGGGATGGGTGTTCCTGCCTATGAAATGGAACTGAGTTTGTTTGACGGGATGCTGACGAATATTCATGTGGATGATGATATCATTCATGGCAAAAGTTATTTTTACAATGAAGTGCATCGCATCAAAAACACCATTGAAAAAATTCAGCATGGGAAATACTGGCTGGTGCTTATTGATGAGCTGTTTAAAGGCACCAATGTGGATGATGCCAGAAATTGTTCAGTAGCTGTTATACGAGGACTCGCTTCGGTGCGCGATAGCTTGTTTATTTTGTCCACACATTTGTATGAAATTGCCGAACAATTAAAATCCTGCAGCAATATTCAGTTTCGCTACTTTGAAGTACAGATGGAAGAAGGTAAATTTCAGTTCAACTATCATTTAAGAGAAGGCATATCGCACGACAGGCTTGGATATCTGATATTAAAACAGGAAAAAGTACTTGATATGCTCAACCATCTGCAACAACATACACAAACCTGATGAAGGTTCTGCCCGTTTGCAGATATAATGATGAATGTGTAATTTCAACCTGACAAACCCTATCACATGCTGGTAAAAACCTTTGGCAGTGCGGTACATGGTATTGACGCTATCACCATTACCATCGAAGTTGATGTTACCCAAGGCATGAAATACTTCATGGTTGGCTTACCCGATAATGCAGTAAAAGAAAGCCAGCAACGCATTGAAGCCGCACTGAAAAACAGTGGATTCAGGATGCCCCGCATGCGCGTGGTGGTAAACATGGCTCCGGCTGATATCAAAAAAGCTGGCTCGGCATACGATTTACCAATTGCTATAGGTATTCTGGCATCATCCGGACAAATGCTGGCCCATGAGCCGGAAGGTGGCCAAAGCAAACTTTCCCAATACATCATCATGGGTGAACTTTCGCTCGACGGATCTTTGCAGCCCATTCGGGGCGCACTTCCCATTGCCATTCAAGCGCGAAAGGAACAATTCAAAGGCTTTATCCTGCCCCGCCAGAACGCCCGGGAAGCCGCCATGGTAAATCGTTTGGAAGTGTATGGCATGTCGCATATCAAAGAAGTAGTCGATTTTCTGGAAGGAAAAATTCATCCTGAACCACTAAAAATTGACACAAGAGAAGAATTTTTTCATGCCCAGCAAACATTCGCAGAAGATTTTAGTGATGTAAAAGGGCAGGAACATATCAAAAGAGCGATGGAAATTGCGGCCGCCGGCGGGCATAACGTCATTCTGATAGGCCCACCCGGAGCCGGAAAAACCATGCTGGCCAAACGATTGCCCAGCATTCTACCGCCCCTTACCCTGCATGAAGCTCTGGAAACAACCAAAATTCATTCGGTTGCTGGCAAACTACCTGCTGATGCCACCCTCATTGCTCATCGGCCTTTTCGGGCGCCCCACCACACCATTAGCGATACCGCGTTGGTAGGCGGCGGCAGCATTCCCCAGCCGGGCGAGATTTCACTGGCACATAACGGCGTATTGTTTCTGGATGAATTGCCTGAATTCAAACGATCTGTGCTGGAAGTATTGAGACAGCCCCTGGAGGAACGAAAAGTTACCATTTCGCGTGCAAAAGTAGCCATTGAATTTCCAGCCAGTTTCATGCTCGTGGCTTCGATGAATCCCTGTCCCTGTGGTTATTTCAATCATCCTGAAAAAGCATGTACCTGCCCGCCTGGTGCCGTACAAAAATACCTGAGCCGCATTTCAGGCCCCCTGCTCGACAGAATAGATCTGCACGTGGAGGTGACTCCCGTACCTTTCCTTCAGCTTTCTTCCTCTCAGGAAACCGAAAAAAGCTCATCCATCCGCGAAAGAGTGATCCGAGCCAGGCAAATTCAGCAACAACGATATCAAGACTATCCGGGCATTTACTGCAATGCTCAGATCAACAGCAGCTTGCTGAAAAAATATTGTACTATTCCGCAGGCCGGCATGCAGTTGCTGAAAACAGCCATGGAAAGGCTTCATCTCTCAGCGAGAGCTTATGATCGCATCCTGAAAGTGGCCCGTACCATTGCCGATCTGGAGGAATCTGAAAATATCCAGATCCAGCATGTAGCAGAAGCTATTCAATATCGAAGCCTGGATCGAGAAAACTGGGGATTATAAAACCGGAGATTATAAATACCTTTGCAACTGCATATCTTGTTTGCAGAAACAAATGGTTCACGTTCTATGTCAGCACACCATTCCAGCTACTTGTATGCCATCCTTCACCTGAAATGCCCGAGGTGCAGAAAGGGATTTTTATTTCGCACTTCCAATCCATACAACCTGAAACACACCCTGGATATGCATGAACATTGCCCGGTGTGCGGACAGAAAACCGAATTAGAAACCGGCTTCTGGTACGGAACAGGTTATGTAAGTTATGCTTTAAGTGTAGCTTTATCTGCATTTAATCTCGCCTGGTATTGGATTTTTTTTGGCATCAGCTGGAAAGATAACAGCATCTTGTACTGGTTACTGACCAATGCCGCTATTGTGTTGGTTGCCATGCCTTATCTGATGCGCTTATCAAGAGTTTTGTATTTAAGTTTCTTTGTGCATTATGATCCGCATGAAACTCCACATTTGCCCCTGAGAGATCACAATTTACCGGGCTGACTCACGGCTGATGCGCATATCCAGCAATTTCAGCTGAATGGAAGCTTGTCCGTTCCAGAAATTTTCTTCAATCGTAAAACAAATATCTATCGGCTTCTGCTGCCTGAATAAATCGAAATAGTCGGCCATCTGAAAGCCCACTGCTTCCAGCGGTGTACCAGCCTTTCGCGGAATTTGAAATTTCAGATGCTCATTTTTTACCGGCTGAATATTGGTGACAGATGTGATGTTGCGCATGAGAAATACAGGAGGCTCATTGTCCATGCCAAATGGTTCGAATTGCTTCAACATCCTGATAAAGGATTCCGTAATATCATCGGGACACACGATAGCATCAATATACAATGCCGGCATAAGCTGTTCTTCCTGAATTGTGGATGAAACCACTTCTTCAAATGTTTCTCTGAAAGCCTTCAGTTGACGGGCTTCCATCACCAATCCTGCTGCATAATCATGACCTCCGTATCTTTCCAGCAAATGTCCGCAGGCATCAATTGCCTGATACAGATTATAACCCGGTACGGAACGCGCTGATCCGGCCAACTGTTGATCATCAGCAGTTGTAAGCACAACAGTAGGTTTAAAATACCAATCCACCAATCTGGATGCAACAATACCAATTACACCTTTATGCCAGTGCGGCTGATAAACGACAATTGTTTTCCGATTTTTTTCTTCCGGATGGCTTTCTATCCAATCCCTTGCTTCCTGTGCTATGGATCGGTCATTTTCCATGCGCTGCTGGTTTCGCTCATGCAGCTCAGCAGCCAGCTCCCTGGCTCTTTGGATATTTTTTTCCATAAACAATTGCACAGCTGTATGGGCATCTTTCATCCGCCCGGCTGCATTCACACGGGGCGCCAATATAAATCCCAATTCACGCATGCCGATTGACCGCTGAGCCTGACGCGACAGCCCGCTCATTTCTATCAAAGCCTGCAAACCCGTGGAAGGATTTGTATTGATTTGCTTCAAACCCAAAGCCAACAAAGTTCGATTTTCACCTGTCAGCGGCACAATATCTGCGGCTATGCTGAGCGCCACGCGATCCAGATAATCCTCAATATGGATATTGATTTTCATTTCAGCCTGCAAAGCCTGTATTAACTTAAACGTAATTCCGCAGGCTGATAAATCGGAATAAGGATATACCTGACCGGAATGGTGATTCAATAATGGATTTAAAATACCATAAGCATTTGGTAAGGATGTGCCCTGCAAATGATGATCACACACGATCACATCTATCCCTGCCTCATTCGCATAATCAATAGAGGATAAATCTTTCATCCCACAATCAAGCGTAATCAACAGTCGGGTATGCGATTGTATAGCTCGATCCACTGCTGCTTTTGAAAGACCATATCCTTCCTTCAGCCTGTCCGGGATATCAAAATTCAGTTTTGCACCGCATCGTTGCAGATAATCACACAGAATAGCTACTGATGTAGTACCATCCACATCATAATCACCAAAAACAAGAATAGGTTCCCTGTCTTCAATAGCCTGACGAATACGATTGCAAACACGATGCATATCAGGCATAAGAAAGGGATCATGTATATGCTCAAATGAAGGTCTGAAAAAACGATAGGCTTGTTCATAGCTTGTAATGCCCCGTTGCACAAGCAATTGGCACCATAAAAGCTTTACCCCCAACTGCTGCTGCAAAGCAACAACAGCAGGCCATGAAGGATGTTGTGCATCAATGGCTCTTAGTATCCATCGTTTCGGTAAAGCATTTCCTGTCATGGAAAAACAGATGTTACAAATTCATCAATATTCGCGATCCGTAGTAAACCTCACAAGGGCTTCCAGACCCCTGCGAATGGGCTCATCCGGGAAGGTATGAAGAATTTGAAAAGCTTCATCGCGAAAGGCAAACATCTGCTGCTTGGCATATTCAATACCGCCCATATCCAAAACAAATTGAATGACCTCCTGAATTTTTTTTCTATTCCGGTATTCATGTTTGATCAGATGGATCATTCTGCGTTTTTGTGCCGGAGAGGCTTTTCGAAGGGCATATATCAGTGGCAAGGTAATTTTTTTATCGCGCAGATCATGACCAATAGGCTTACCCACAGAAGCCTGTCCATAATCAAATAAATCATCTTTAATCTGAAAAGCCATACCCACCTTTTCGCCAAAAACCTTCATCTGCTGCGTGAGCTGTGGATCATGGCTTACGGAATAAATACCCACACTGCAGGCTGCTGAAAGCAGAGAAGCCGTTTTACCACGAATGATATCAAAGTACACATTCTCTTCCATATCCAGATGACGGGTTTTTTCCATTTGCAACAATTCGCTTTCACTCATTCGCTTCACGGCTTCTGAAAGGATTTGCAGCACTCCATAATCACCATGATCGAGGGAAAGTAACAAGCCTTTGGAAAGCAAATAATCCCCAACCAGCACGGCAATTTTATTCTTCCATAAAGCATTAATGGAAAATATACCTCTTCTTTCATTTGCGTCATCCACCACATCATCGTGTACAAGTGTGGCAGTATGCAACAGTTCCACAAGCGCTGCAGCCCGGTATGTGGCCATATTAACCGGTCCTGCAAGCCTGGCTGAAAAAATCACAAACATGGGGCGTATCTGCTTGCCTTTATGCTTCACAATATATTGCATGATACGATCGAGAAGCGGCACCTGACTTCGTACAGCCTGCGTAAAACACAATTCAAACTCCTGCAATTCCTTTTCAATCACCCGCCGGATAGCCTGCATGTTGTTCATGAGTAAATCGTTAACAGCTGGAAAAACAAAAGTATTCACAAAATTGGAACTATTTTTGTTTGTCTTTAAAACATCATGAACAAATGATGAAGCGAGCTTTGTGTTTGGGAAAAGACAAAAAATTGTTATCAGACATAAGAAAATTTTGTACTTTCATAGCCTAATATCTATCTTTGCCCATATTAGATTGTTAAATAAAATTTTTTTTCATAATCTGTTCATTAAAACACTTACCTATGGCAAGCAAAAAGTACCTCGTTCTAACCGGCTTATTCAGTCTGTTAGGCGCTTCAGCAGTATGGGCGCAAAATGCCCCTGCTACATCCTCCGGCACGATGACAGGAGGTTACAATTACCTGGATACAGCCTTTATTCCGCCATCCAGGCAGGCACAACAGCGCAGTTTTCTGAACAATGAATCCATTTATCCTGCTAAACCACGCGACATGTGGGTATTAGGCATTAATGCAGGGGAGTTTAATTACTTCAGTGACGTGCCTTTCCAGTTAGGATATGGATTTGGTGCATCATTGCGCAAATCGCTGGGTTATACCTTTTCGTTGCGTGCAGGTCTGAACTATGGCCAGGCAAAGGGTCTTGACTATCGGAATGGAACCCCCATCCAGAACTTGCCGGCAGCCGTAGCTGCAAAATATGCTGCAGCCGGACTTACTACCTATGTAGCCAATTTCAAATCTACCGCCTATCAGGGATCTTTAGACCTGATTGCTTCTTTAAACAACATCGCATTTCACAAACCACAAAACAAAGTTGACTTTTACGCTTTAGCGGGGTATTCAATTTTCTCATATCAAACCAAGGTAGATGCACTGGATGCAAATGGCAATCCTTACAATTATGCTTCCATCAACTTCACTGCATCGAAAAAAGATATTCGGAAAGCATTGAAGAATTACCTGGATGGCAGTTATGAAACGGATGCCACAACCCAATCCCGCCAACAGAATTTCAATAACAATACCCCTGGTCACCGTCAATGGCGTCATAGCCTGGATTTAGGGGCTGGTGTGGATTTCAAGCTCAGCAAACGGGTTTCTCTTGCACTGGAACAGAAGTTTACCTTACCCTTTGATGACTACTTGGATGGAAAATATTTGGGGTCTGGAGGAGTGCTCACGCCCGATAAAGATTTGGTTTCCTATACTTCGGTAAACCTGAGTATCGCACTGGGTAATCCTTCTCGCCGTGTAGAACCGCTCTGGTGGATGAATCCGCTTAACTATGCTTACAGCGAGCTCAATTCGCCCCGCCACATGAAAATCCCCACGCCTGTATTGCCAGATGCTGATGGTGATGGGGTAACCGATCAGTTCGATAAATGTCCCAATACACCTGCTGGCGTGGCTGTAGATGTGCATGGCTGCCCGCTTGATACCGATGGTGATGGCGTTCCTGACTATAAAGACAAGCAGCTTATCACACCCACCTACTGCCAGCCCGTGGATGCTGATGGTGTAGGCAAATGCCCATGCCCCGACTCCACCTGCTTTGCTGGATATGTGAAACCCACCTGTAACCTGACTTCATTGCCCAGCATCGTGTTCCGTGGCAATTCGGTAACCATCAGCCGTGATCAACAATACCTGCTCGACAACGTAGCCAATCAGATGCGGCAAAATCCGGATTGCAAAGTTGTAGTAACTGGTCACGCTCAGGCTTCCAAGGCCAGCGAACAACTGGCATGGGATCGGGTGAATGCAGTTATCACCTACATGACCCAAAAATTAGGCATCAGCCCCGACCGCTTTATCTTCCAGTACAGCGGTGTTCCGGGTGATCTGAATGCAGTTGATCTGAGAGCTGCTACCCCGGCCGATAACGGTCCGAATATGACTCCGCCTCCTCATCCCAATCTCCGGAGGTCAAAATAAGGTAGAGGCTTTTTGCTAATCCATATCATGCCTGGCCTTGCGCCAGGCATTTTTTTTAATCGTTGCAGCCGTTCAGCAAAAACATAGAAAATTAGCTTAAGTTTGGTGCCGCTATTTATTTTTCACATCTTAATTCATTTGCTGTGGAAGAATTAATTGAAAAACTCAAACAGGAAGCAGGCCTCACCGAAGAACAAGCACGCAAAACACTGGAAGTGCTATGGAATTATGTAAGTGATCGGGTTCCGCCTTTCTTTCAGGGACAGGTAAAAAAAATGATGGGTATGATGCAAAGCAAGGAAAATCATACTTCCGAATCTGATGAAGAAGCTTTCTAACTGGCTATGCTATCTATAGCTTTCAGGGCTTCTCTGGCAATCACAATTTTTTGGATTTCAGACGTACCTTCCCCTATGGTGCAGAGTTTGGCATCGCGATAAAATTTTTCGGCAGGATAGTCTTTGGTATATCCATAGGCTCCAAAAATCTGAACCGCATCTGTAGCCACCTGCACGGCCAGTTCGGAAGCATAATATTTGGCCATGGCTGCAAGCTGGGTGATTTTTTCGCCTGCATCCTTGCGAGCTGCGGCTTCTAACACCAGCAATTCGGCTGCCTGAATCTGTGTGGCCATATCGGCCAATTTAAAAGCAATACCCTGAAAATGGGCAATAGGCTGATTAAATTGATGCCTCACCTGTGCATAGTGCTTGGCTGCTTCATAAGCTCCTTCAGCAATACCCAGTGAAAGTGCTGCAATGGATATGCGACCTCCATCCAGTACCTGAAGTGCTTGAATGAAGCCTTCATGCAGCTGACCCAGCAGATTTTCGGAGGGCACCCGGCATTGCTCAAAAATCATTTCTGCAGTTTCAGATGCACGCATGCCCAGCTTATTTTCTTTTTTTCCTCCCCGGAAACCCAGCGTACCCCGTTCGACGATAAAAGCACTAATCCCGTGGCTGTTTCCGGGTTCTCCAGTACGGGCCATCACCACGGCCACATCTGCTGACTGCCCATGAGTAATCCAGGATTTCGTGCCGTCCAGTAGCCAGTCATTTCCATCCAGGCGAGCCGTAGTCTTCATGTGCAGAGCATCCGAACCGGTATTGGCTTCCGTAAGCCCCCAGGCACCCAACCATTCACCACTCGCCAGCTTGGGCAAATATTTCTGTTTCTGGAACTCATTGCCAAACTGCAGAATATGCCCTGTGCACAGCGAGTTATGGGCTGCTACACTCAGCGCTACCGCTCCGCATACTTTGGCCAGCTCACGTACAATGAGTACATATTCCACATAGCCCAGCCCACTGCCTCCATACTGTGCAGGCACCAACACACCCATGGCACCCATAGCTCCAAGCTCCCGAAATAAATCGCGTGGGAAATGCTGTGCTTCATCCCATTCCATGACATGAGGCTGTATTCGCTTTTGGGCAAATTCACGGAAGGTTTCAGCTATCTGAAGCTGAAATTCACTGAGATCGAGATGCATGTTGAATAGGATTGACCACTAAATAATGAACAAGTTTACGATAAATCTGTTCGTTGACCAACACCAGTTTCTGCAAGTCAGCTACTTCCCGGTATGGGCCATGTTGTTCACGATAAGCAATGATCAAGCTGGCAAGTGCATAGCCAATGTAGGGATGAATAGCTAACTCTCCCAGCTGAACCGTGTTTAGATCCATCGGACGAATCAAACCCGTATCAATGCTAACCCATGGAAGTACGCGCTGGATGATGGAATCAGGGATATGAGATATTTCCTTTAGCTGATCTGCCGTATAAAATCCTCCCAATCGCTCCCTGTAACGAATGATGTGCCTGGCATACGCTGATCCGATACCCGGTAATTGCATCAGCAGCAGGGTATCCGCACTGTTCAATTCAATCTTTTGCTGTAATGAAGTTTGTTTCTGATGAATGTATGTTCCAGATGCGCTTACAGCTGGCAGCCGGACATGCTTTGCGGAATCATTCGTTTTATCGCCCATTCGCACATAAGGAGCCAGGCGTTGATAATCGGCCTGCTGAAATCCGTAAATTTTCATCAGGTCCTCTTTCTTCCGAAAACGTCCGCCCTTTTCCCGATAATGCAAGATGATAACTGCGGTGTGTTTGGATATTCCCAATCTCAGCCAATCTTCAAGTGTGGCTGTATTCGGATCAAAATAAAACAATTGATTAGGCAAGGAATGTGACGATTGCTGTTGTGCTGATGCCTGGGATAAACCACCTGTTCGTGCCTGAAGTGAATCGCCAGTTATTATTTCAATTTTTAGTGGCTGTTCGGGATAAAACCTGGTTATGAGCAAAGGGAACAACATGCTTATACCTATGAGCAGAAACATGGCCAGTATAGCTTTGCGCTGATTCCGGCTGAAGGTTAGCCATGTCCGCATCCGGTCTGGGAATGACATCTGAATAGGGTTTTAAGCAAAACAGTTTAAATTTAGCATCAAACAAGCGAAGATGCAAATACCCCTTGTAAGCGTGGTTACGGCCGTTTATAACCGAAGCAATACTTTGTCCAGAGCTATTGAATCCCTACTCCAGCAACAATTTCAGGACTTCGAATGGATTGCTGTGGATGATGGAAGTACAGATGGTTCATTTAAAATCGCCCAAAAATATGCTTCGTCATTTCACCATGTACAACTGATTCAAAAAACTCATACCGGCATTGCTGATACCTGGAACACGGGTATCCGTGCAGCTCAGGGCACATGGATTACCTTTCTGGATTCAGATGATGCTTACCAGCCGGATCATTTGCAAATTCGTGTGCATTACATACAAGCACATCCCGAAACGGATCTGCTACACTCTACGGCAATGTTGATCGGTCGGGAAGAAGATTTCTGGGTGCCTGACCGGCATGACCCTTCCCGAAATATTCATCTAAAGGATTGTGCCATCGGAGCTACCTTTTTCATGAAGCGCAAAGTTTGGGAAACACTGGGCGGATACAGGCCGGTATTATTTCCCGATGCCGATTTTCTGGAAAGAGCAGCAGCTCGTTTTACTGTCGTAAAAATAGATGCACCAACTTATGTTTATTACCGAAATTCTTCGGATAGTTTTCTGACCCGGGTTAAATTGAAAGATCAAAATGACAAACAACTATAGTTCCAGCACAAGTCCATCATAAGCCAATGCTCTGCCGGGTTTTAGCTGCTGATTGACTTCTGCATGCAATCCCATCTGATGGCTGATATGGGTGAAATAAACCTGAGGAACAGATAATTCATCTGCAAGTGCCAACGCTTCATCCAGGCTGAAATGCGAGATATGGGGTTCCTTGCGCAGCGCATTCAGTACCAATACCGCTGAACCTTTGATTTTGGCTTTTTCTTCATCCTGAATGCGATTGGCATCGGTGATGTAAGTAAAATCACCAATGCGAAAGCCTAATACCGGCATTTTGTAATGCCAAACCCGAATGGGGATTACCTCCACACCCTTTACATCAAAAGGTTGTTCATCTACTGTATTAAGACGAATATCAGGTACGCCGGGATATTTAACTTCTGCGAAAGCGTAGGCGAATTCGCGGGTAATGACTTCCTGTGCAGCATGGGTGGCATAAATATCAATAGGTGATTGCTGAAAATAATTAAATGCCCGCACATCGTCCATGCCAGCTATGTGATCTTTGTGCGAATGGGTAATGAGCACCGCGTCCAGATGCCGCACATGCGCCTGCAGCATCTGCATGCGAAAGTCAGGCGTGGTATCAATCACAATATTTTTACCATCAACCTCCAGCAACACACTGCTTCTTAACCGCTTATCACGCGGGTCAGCAGAGCTGCAAACCCGGCATGTACAGGCAATCATGGGCACACCTTGTGAAGTGCCTGTACCTAAAAAGGTGATTCTCACGATTCAACCTTTGTTTCTGATGAATGTCCAGATGGCGTTGAAACAGCTGCCTGAATCAACCGATAATATTTCTGCGATGCAGGACTAAGGTCAGTTTCAACGATTGTTAAACCTTGCAGAATGTCTATGAACACATTGATTCTGGATTCGGTGTTCAGAAATTTATTCATCACAACCACCTTTCTTTCTTCAATGACACAATAACCGGATTGAAAATTTCCTTTTTCATACCGGACCTGGTATCCCGCTTCTTGCAACAGTTTTTCGATGGCAGATAAAGTATGTGAATTGTATTTAAAACCCATACAGCGAAGATAAAAAATCTTTTTCCCTGCCAGATGAACAGCGGAAGATATCCGATTGCTTATTTGGGTTCCATAATCACAACAGGAACTATCATTTCCTCGAGCGATACACCACCGTGCTGGAAAGTGTTTTTGTAATAATTCGCAAAATAATTGTAGTTGTTGGGATAACAGAGAAATCCATCTTCTTTGGCAAAGATATACGATGAGTTTACATTGGGCCTGGGCAGCCCGGCTTCACGGGGATCGCGGAATGCAATGACTTCCTTCGGATCAAAATTCAGGTTTCTGCCATGCTTGTATCGAAGATTGGTTGTGGTTTGCCGGTCGCCAATCACTTTGCATGGGGTTTTCACACGCACGCTTCCATGATCCGTACTCAGGATGATACGTACAGGCCGGTCAGCAATTTTTTTCAGGGCCTGATGCAGGGGCGAATGCAAAAACCAGCTGCGCGTAATGCTACGGTAAGACACTTCATCGCTGGCCAGCTCTTTTAGCACTTCCATCTCCGTTCGGGCATGCGATAGCATATCCACAAAATTGTACACAATGATGTTTAAGGGATAGTTTAACAAATTATGAATGTGATTGACCAGCTGCTGCCCGTCGTGATGACTGGTAATTTTGGTATAGGTAAACCGGATATCCACTTTGAGCCGTTTCAACTGATGGGAGAAAAATAACTCTTCATACAGGTTTTTGCCGCCTTGTTCATCGTCGTTTTTCCATTCTTCCGGAAAATGAGCTTCAATATCAGCAGGCAACAAGCCGGCAAACACAGCATTGCGGCTGTATTGGGTAGATGTAGGTAGGATGCTGTAAAAACTATCTTCTTCGAGTATGCGGAATGTTTCGGCAAAAATGGGCTGAATAGCCCGCCATTGATCGAATCGCAAATTATCAATCAGCACCCAGAAGTTAGGCACATCTTTGGAAAGAGCCGGCAGGATTTTTTTCTGAAAAACGGTATGCGACATTACCGGCGCATTTTTTGCCTTTGGACCTACCCATTCCGCATAATGCCGGGCAATAAATTTGGCAAATTCAGTATTGGCTTCAGCTTTCTGGGTGATAAACACATCCTGCATCTCGGGACTATCGGCTTTGCCCATTTCCATTTCCCAATACACCAGCTTTTTATACAGCTCCATCCACTCATGATGATCAGGCTGGCTATTGAGAGCAAGGAATAATTCCCGGAAAGCCTGCTGGTAGGCAAAAGTGGTTTTTTCGGCCACCAGCCGTTTGTTATCAATGATTTTCTTCAGGGCCAGCAGAACCTGGTTAGGGTTGACAGGCTTAATGAGATAATCGCTGATTTGGGCGCCAATAGCCTCATCCATCAGGTGTTCAGCCTCGTTTTTGGTTACCATCACCACCGGGATGTGTGGGTAAGTTTCTTTCAACCGGGAAAGGGTTTCCAGCCCGGTCATGCCCGGCATGGTTTCATCCAGCAGAATCACATCTATCGGATGATCCTTCAGAAACTCCAGTGCATCAAATCCATTGGTAACCGATTGTACGGCATAGCCTTTGTTCTCCAAAAAAAGGATTTGCGACCGGAGGGATTCGATTTCATCATCAATCCATAAGATATTTGCCTGGGACATGCATCCACGTGATTTTTTCAAAAATACTTTTTCTTCTCAGGCATTGTAGCTTTGCCTGTAATATCCAGCTTGTTTTTAACTTTTTCTTAGACGCCTGCATGAGCCAATCCTTATTCCAAAAACAAAAAATCATCAACGACCCGGTATATGGTTTTATCCGGATTGATGATCCGGTAGTGTTTGGGGTCATTGAACATCCATGTTATCAACGGTTGCGACGGATACAGCAAATGGCACTTGCGCATTTGGTATTTCCGGGGGCTGTGCACACGCGCTTCCAGCATTCATTGGGAGCTTATCACCTGTTATCGCTTGCCTTGCAGGAGTTGAAAAACAAGGGAATATCCATCAGCGCCGAAGAAGAAACCGCCGTGAAGCTGGCCATACTGCTGCACGACGCCGGCCATGGCCCTTTTTCCCATGCCCTGGAAGGACAGATTGTGGCCGGCATGCCACATGAACAGATTTCACGGTTGCTGATGAAACAGCTGATTATGGATGCCCATGGCCCACTGGAATTGGCTCTGTCGATTTTTGATCATACCTATCCTCGTCCCTTCCTCTATCAGCTGGTCTCCAGCCAGCTGGATGTGGATCGCATGGATTATCTGATGCGCGATAGTTTTTATACGGGTGTGGCTGAAGGAATTATCGGCTACGACCGCATCCTGAAAATGCTGACAGTGGCGAATGATGAGCTGATGGTAGAAGAAAAGGCCATTTATTCCGTTGAAAAATTCATTATTGCCCGCCGGTTGATGTACTGGCAGGTATATCTGCATAAAACGGTGCTGAGTGCGGAGACGATGTTGCAGAAAATCATACAGCGCGCCCGCGAGCTTGCCCTACAGGGCATTTCCGTTCCTGCATCGCCTGCCTTGCAGTTTTTCTTAACCCTGCAAAATCCAGCCGATTGCCCCCCATCAGAATGGCTTCCCCTGTTTTGCCAGCTCGACGATGTGGATGTGCTGATGGCTATTAAAACATGGTGTGCTCACCCAGATCCCGTGCTTTCCTGGCTAAGCCAGGCCCTGCTGAACAGGCAACTTTTCCGGTTGAAATTAAGTTCGCTTCCATTCGATCAATCCATCATTTCCGGGCTGCAGCAAGAATGCCTCAGGCAATTTCCGTTTCTGCAGGCGCATACCCTGCATTATTTTGTGTACACAGGTACAGCATCCAGCTATGCATACAATCCGGCCGATGAAAACATTCGTATCATTTCCGGCCAGCATCGGATAAGGGATATTTCGGAAGTGGAAAACAGCTTAATCAACCATACCGTGTCCATCCCCATAAAAAAATTTTACATTTGTTACCCAAAATCCCTAACCGGGCAATTCTATGAGCCACTTTAGCGTTTTGGCTGCAGAAGTGAGCCTGATTTTTATGCGGGTAAAATTTCATTGATTTCATTACAAGGCATCATGTATGACTTCCATCACTGCACACCAGCTTGCCCAGCTTCTGAACGGTCGTATCGAAGGTAATCCGAATGCCACAGCCCACCGGATTGCCAAGATTGAGGAAGCGACCGAAGGATGTTTGAGTTTTGTAGCCAATCCCAAATATGAAGAATATCTTTACACCACGCAAGCATCTATTCTGATTGTAAATGAAACGCTGGAATTGCAGCGGCCGGTGCAGAGCACGCTCATCCGGGTAAAAGATGCTTATTCAGCTTTTGCCTATCTGCTTGAGCTGTATGCTGCTCAATCCAATCAAAAGCGGGAAGGGATTGAACAACCTTGTTTTATCCATCCCGATGCAGTAATCGAAGAAGGTGCCTACATAGGCGCGTTCAGCTATATCGGAGCCCATGCACATATCGGACGCGGGGCACAGATCTATCCGCTGTGTTACATTGGAGATCGTGCCCGCATTGGCGCTTCGTCATTGCTGTATGCAGGCGTGGTGGTATATCATGATTGTGAAATCGGAGAACGGGTGATCATTCATTCGGGCACCGTGATTGGAAGCGATGGATTTGGATTTGCTCCGCAAGACGACGGGCAGTATAAAAAAATCCCGCAGATGGGTAAGGTAATTGTGGAAGATGATGTGGAAATTGGAGCCAATACCACCATCGATCGGGCAACGATGGGTGCCACCATTATTCATCGGGGTGTAAAACTTGACAATCTCATCCAGATTGCCCATAATGTTGAAATTGGCTCCCACACAGCAATTGCTGCACAGGCCGGAATTTCGGGCAGCACCAAAATTGGCAAGTATTGTGTCATCGGGGGGCAGGCTGGCCTGGTGGGGCACATTCAAATAGCGGATCACACGCGAATCAATGCCCAGAGTGGTGTTACAAAATCTATCCAATATCCCGGCGCCGCTATCACTGGAACTCCTGCTTTTGATTATAAAAGTGCACTGAAAAGTCAGGCAATTTTTCGAAATTTGCCGAATTTAGAAAAACGCGTCAGGGAGCTGGAAGAAACTGTTCGCCAGCTGCTTGCAGAAAAAGAACGCGTTTCATGAAATTGACTGTAAGCTTCTTTTTTATTTGCAAGAGCTAACGCGAAAAAATTGTCGCAGTATCGATGAAACCATTTAACACGCAATATCAGCACACCCTCAGAGAGCCTATTCAGATTTCAGGAGTTGGACTCCACACGGGCCTTGAAGTAAATATGACCATTAAACCGGCTACGCCGGGCTATGGCATCAAGTTCCAGCGGGTTGATTTGCCCGACCAGCCTATTATCAAAGCCGATGTAGATTATGTTGTAGATACCTCACGCGGCACCACGCTGGGGCTCGACGGTGTAAGAATAAGCACCGTTGAGCATTTGATGGCTGCACTGGTGGGTATGGGTGTTGATAATGCCCACATTGAGCTGGATGCACCGGAAGTGCCCATCATGGATGGCAGCGCCCTGCCGTTTGTAGAAGCAATTGAAAAAGGCGGTGTGCAAGAACAGGATGCAAAAAAGATTTACTATTCCATTGATACCAATATTCAGTTTACCGATGAGGAGAAAAAGGTAGAGCTGCTGGCACTGCCTTCACTGGAATATAAAATCACCACGCTTATCGACTTTAATTCTCCGGTGCTGGGCACCCAGCATGCTGCCATGAAGCATATCAGCGAATTCAGGGACGAGATTGCTCCCTGCCGCACCTTTTGCTTTCTCCACGAACTGGAATTCCTGCTGGAAAATAACCTCATCAAAGGCGGAGATCTGAACAATGCTATCGTGGTGGTCGACAAAGTGGTGAGTGAAGAAGAGCTGGCCAAGCTGGCAGTAGCCTTCAAGCGGGAAAAAATTTCGGTGAAAAGTGAAGGCATCCTGAACAACATCCAACTCCGCTTCCCGAATGAAGCTGCCCGTCACAAACTGCTCGATGTGGTGGGCGATTTAGCCCTGATTGGATATGCTATCAAGGCTCATATTATTGCCAGCCGGCCCGGACATTCATCCAACATCGCCTTTGCAAAAAAAATCAAGGAATACATCAAGAAAAACCGCCACGCAGCGGGCGTGCCGGTATATGATCCTAACCAGCCCGCAGTGCTGGATATCCGCCGGATTGAAAAGACCCTGCCCCATCGCTATCCTTTTCTGTTAGTGGATAAAATCATTGAACTTTCGGATACCCATGTGGTGGGTGTGAAAAACGTAACATTCAACGAATATTTCTTTCAGGGTCATTTCCCTGGAAATCCGGTGATGCCGGGTGTTTTGCAGATTGAAGCCCTGGCTCAGGCCGGCGGAATCCTGGCATTGAACACTTACCAGGACCCGGAAAATTACGATACTTATTTCCTGAAAATCGATAATTGCAAATTCAAGCATAAAGTGCTGCCGGGCGATACCATGATCCTGAAACTCGAGCTGCTGCGGCCTATCCGCAGGGGCATCTGCGAAATGCGCGGCACCGTATTTGTTGGCAACAAAATTGCTACAGAAGCAGATTTAATGGCTCAAATCGTGAGAAAAGATTCTGCAAGATCATGATTCATCCACTCACTTACATACATCCCGACGCCAAGATCGGACCCAACGTGAAGATTGAACCTTTTACCGTTATACATAAAAACGTGGAAATTGGCGAGGGCACCTGGATTGCTTCCAATGTCACCATTATGGAAGGCGCCCGGATCGGTAAAAACTGCCGTATCTTCCCGGGAGCTGTTATCTCGGCTATTCCCCAGGACCTGAAATTTGCTGGTGAAGAAACAACTGTGGAAATTGGCGACAACACTACCATTCGGGAATGTGTGACCATCCACCGCGGCACACGGGATCGCTGGAAAACCGTCGTAGGCCATGATTGCCTGATCATGGCTTATTGCCATATTGCGCACGACTGCATTGTGGGCAACTACTGCGTGCTGGCCAATAACACCACCCTGGGCGGACATATTACCATCGGTGATTATGCACGCATTGGCGGCATGACGGCTATTCACCAGTTTTGCAACATCGGCGCTCATGCCTTTATTGCAGGGGGCTCGCTGGTGGGCAAAGACGTTCCTCCCTATGTAAAAGCCGCCCGCTACCCACTCTCCTATGTGGGCGTAAACTCCATCGGCCTTAAACGCAGAGGTTATTCGCTGGAAAAAATTAACCACATCCTCGACATCTACCGAATTTTATTTGTCAGGGGTTACAACGTAACCAAGGCATTGCATATCATTGAAACAGAACTGCCTGCCAGCGACGAACGCGATGAAATCGTTACCTTCGTCAGAGAGTCAAACCGGGGTATCATGAAAGGCTATTCCCGCGTACGGCCTACCCATGACGATATCGCTTGACCATATCGGCAAAAGATACAATTACGAATGGGTGTTTCGACACCTTTGCTGCGTGTTTGAAACTGCAACACCTGCAGCTGTTGTAGGAGCCAATGGGTCCGGCAAATCAACCCTGTTGCAAATTCTTTCAGGCAGCATGTTGCCAACAGAAGGCAAACTGAGCTATCTGGACGCAGAGAACCACCCCGTTTATCCTGAAGATTTTTATCGACACATAAGTTTTACGGCTCCTTATCTGGACTTGCCAGATGAGTTTACCCCCCTTGAATCGCTGAAGTTCATCAGCAGATTCCGAAAATTATGGCCCAATACCTCTCTTGCAGAGATGATGGAATGGGTGGAGCTGCCACCCACAGCCAGTCGGAAGCCTATACGCTACCTTTCATCAGGCATGCAACAACGAGTAAAGCTGGCTCACGCATTTTTTGTGCAATCTTCTGTTTTGCTGCTCGATGAGCCCTGTACGAATCTCGACAAGCAGGGGGTACAGATGTATCATCGCCTGGTTGAACGTTTTACCGAGAACCGTATTCTTGTTATCGCATCCAATCGCCCGGAAGAATATGATATATGTACGAAGATATTGTCAATCGAAGCTTTCAAGCCGTCAGCCCCTACTCATGCCGATTGGAATGGTGAATGAGGCTGGATATGCACCAAACTAACGGTATTTTTCGATCTTTGCCTGAAAGCCTGATTTCCAATGAGATTGTTTACGATTCATACCGGGAATTTCAAGTTGGATGGGGGTGCCATGTTTGGTGTGGTACCCAAAGTGCTGTGGAATAGCTTGAATCCTGCCGACGCCAACAACCGATGTACATGGGCTATGCGCTGCCTGTTGGTGGAAGATGGAGATCGCCTGATTTTGATTGACAATGGCATGGGCAACAAACAGGATGCAAAATTTTTCAGCCATTATGAACCGCATGGGGAACATTCGCTGGAAAGCTCTCTGCAACAACATGGTTTCCATTGGAATGATATTACGGACGTATTCCTTACCCATCTGCATTTTGATCATTGCGGTGGCAGCATTATCAGGCAAGGCGATAGGCTCGTGCCTGCATTCCCCAGCGCTACCTACTGGAGTACTGAAGCCCACTGGACATGGGCCACACAGCCCAATGAACGGGAAAAAGCTTCATTTCTGAAAGAAAATATCCTGCCTATTCAGGAAAGCGGTCAGCTGAAAATGGTACCTGAAGAAAAAGACTACCCTTTCTCTGCCCACGTCCGCGTGCGTTTTGCCCACGGGCATACTCGTGCTATGATGATCCCTTTCATCGAGTATAAAGGAAAAACCCTGGTGTTTTGTGCTGATCTGCTGCCCTCTGTAGCGCATATTCCATTGCCTTACATCATGGCTTACGACGTTTTCCCGCTTACTACCCTGGAAGAAAAAAAATCTTTTCTCCAGGAAGCTCTTGAAAAGGAATACATTTTATTTTTCGAACACGATCCACAAATTGAATGTTGTACTGTAAAAATGACAGAAAAAGGAATTCGTGCCGATCGTTTTTTCTCATTGCATGAAATTTGAACGTAAATGCAAACCTAAAAGCATCAAATTTGTATATGTCTGTTCATTTAACCGCTGATAATAAATTGAAAAAGCTGATTGTGGTGGGCGACCGGGTATTAATAAAGCCTTTGAAGCCCAGTGAAATGACAGCCAGTGGTCTGTACCTGCCTCCAGGCGTGCAGGAAAAAGAAAAGGTACAACAGGGATATGTCATTAAAACAGGACCTGGTTATGCCATTCCTGTTCCGGTGGATGACGAAGACTGGAAACCCGATGAAGATCGGGTTAAATACATCCCTCTGCAGGCCAAGGAAGGAGATTTGGCTATATTCTTGGCCAGCGCATCCACGGAAGTGATGTATGAGGGTGAAAAATATTTTATCGTGCCTCAATCGGCCATCCTCATGTTGGAACGGGAAGAAGAATTATAAACCCAGAGGCGACCTGATGGATCCATGCTAATATAGGCTTCTGCCAATAGATGATCAATAACCTGCCTGACTCTTTTTCTATCGATATCCGGCAGCGCGCGGTAAATTTCATCGGAAGTACAGGGTTTATGCAACAGTTCCAGGATGCGCAACATGATGTTTTCGAGCCGGGCAGAGCCTGAATGGGCAGATATACTTTGCTCGCACAGATCGCAGTGATTGCATGGATCATGGGCCTGTTCGCCAAAATAATCCGCAGCTATCTGCATCCTGCAAGAGGTTGCATCCAGATATTGACGTACTTGCTTGAGTCGTTCCAGCGCTCTTTCTTTCAGAAAATATATGTGTTCAGCTTTCAGAAATAATGCCGCTGCGGGTGGCCTGTCTGCCAGCAACAACAGCTGCGGACTTTCATACGATGCTTTGTACACGATCCATCCCATCTGATGCATATGCATCAGCACATCTGACACCTGCATGCGGGAAGCTCCCGCGTGCCTGGCTATTTCGCCTTCATCGATAGCCACCGGAACGTCGGCAATACCCGGATAAAGCCGCAACAAAATTTCTGCAACTAAAGCCTCAAGCGGATAGATCTGCTGCAGTGCTAACAAATCACTGCGGGAAATCTGAAACCTTGCAACCGAAGGATGTACCACGGCATCGGTGCGATACAACCAACCCTCCCATTCCAGTATGCGGAGCACGGCCTGTACCACTACGGGTCTGTAACCGAAACGCTGGCAGAAATCTGGCAGGTAAAAATCAAATGCACGTCCGCCTCCCGTACCGGCTGGTATTTGCAGGTAATTCATCAGCGAAGCAAATACCTGACGCACCGTTTCCAGATCGGGGTAGCGACTCATCACCCATGTTTGGAGTTGATCCAGGTCGTGAAGTCCTACCAACACGGTTGCCTGAGCCGGCAGGCCATCCCTGCCGGCCCTCCCCGTTTCCTGGAAATAGGCCTCCAGGCTTTCTGGCATGTGGTAGTGTACTACCACCCGCACGTCATCCTTATGAATCCCCATCCCAAAGGCATTGGTGCAAACCATATTGTCCGCATTGCCGGTCAACCAGGCTTGCTGACGTTGCTCCCGCTCCTCATAGCTAAGTCCTGCATGGTAAGCTGCTGCCGGGATTCCTTGCTCTGAAAGCCACCGTGCTACCTGAACAGTGGTTCTCCGATCCCGGCAATATACCAGTTTGCTACCTGGTTTGGCTTTTATTATCTGTAGCAGCGCATGCAACTTATCTTCCGTACGAACTACCGCATAATGAATATTGGCACGGGAAAAAGAACCTATAACCTCAAAAGGATGATGTAAATCCAACAGCCTGATGATATCTTCCCGAACCTGACGGGTAGCTGTAGCCGTTACAGCCATGACAGGCACCCGGGAATAAGCCTGGCGTATATGCACGATTTCCAGATAGGCCGGCCTGAACTCATGCCCCCATTGTGAAATACAATGGGCTTCATCTACAGCCAGAAAGCTAAATTTCCAACCGGCCAGTGCCTCCAGAAAACGCGTGCTGCGGAGGCGTTCGGGAGATACATATACCAGCTTGTACATGCCTGCAGACATGCGTTCAAGCGCTTGCTCAAGTATGGAAGCATCCATTCCCGAATGAAGCGCTACAGCTGGTATTCCCCTTTTTCTTGCCCATGCTACCTGGTCGTTCATCAGGGCAATCAGAGGAGATATAACCAGGGCGCCACCAGGCAGATACAAGGCAGGAAGCTGGTAGCAAAGAGATTTACCGCCACCCGTAGGCAAAACGGCTATCACGTCTTTCCCCTCCACCACAGCTTCCATAATAGATAACTGCCGGGGACGAAAGTCTTCGTATCCCCAATATTGCTTCAGCAGACGATATGCTTCTTTACGAAAAAGGGGCAGATTATCCATATCTCATCCAAAAGAAAGCAGATTTTCCGAAATTTAATCCTATGCAGGTTTTATTTTCCGGGTATAAAGCCGCAGTGAATTCACTACCAATACCAGATCGCTAAATCCCATCGAAAAGGCAGCAATCACAGGGCTTAACGCTCCCAGAGCAGCCAATGGTATAGCCACCAGATTGTATGCCAGTGCCCAGAGCAGGTTTTCCTGAATGGTGCGATAAGTATGCCGGGATAGTTGCAGGGCAAGGGGAAGCTGCTGAAGGCTGTTGCCCAGCAGCACCATACTGGCCGATTGCATGGTTATGGTAGAAGCTTCGGCTACTGCAATGCTGATGTCGGCCTGGGCAAGTGCCGGAGCATCATTGATGCCATCTCCCACCATAGCCACCACACCTTGTTCCATCAAACGATGCAGCACCTGCTGCTTGCCTTCCGGCGTTTGCTCAGCATATATTTCCTCTATTCCCAGTTCTCTGGCCACGGCTTCGCAGGTTTCCCGGCGATCGCCGCTCAACAGCACCATACGATATCCCTGCTGCTTCAATATACCAAGCACTTCCCTGGCTTCAGGTCTTAGCTCATCAGCCAGATCTATCCAGCCCAGCAATTCAGCCTGGCTACCAGCTGTAGACCTGCGTACCAGGTAAAGCTGGTGTCCCAGTGGCAGTTCCAAATCCCGGGCAAACCAACGCTCATTGCCAAGCCGATAAATATTTCCCTTACTGTCTATCCCTTCTACTCCCCACCCCTTTTTTTCTTCAACTCGAACAAATTCAAAAGCCGCATACCCTCCCCAGTCTCTTACTATAGCTCGGGCAACAGGATGTGTAGAATGCTGTTCCAAGGCCGCTACTATGGCACGAAAACTTTGTTCGGGCATCTGAAAACAAACACTGCGGGTTATTGCTAGTTGTCCCCGGGTAAGGGTCCCCGTTTTATCGAATACCAGGGTGTACAGTTTGCGGATTTTTTCCAGTATTTCAGGATCCTTGATGAGGATTCCCATCTTACCTGCCCGCCCCAGCCCTACCATGATAGCAGCTGGGGTAGCCAATCCCATCGCACAGGGACAGGCGATGACCAATACGGCCATTGCCCTCAGCAGAGCTGCTGATATAGGGAGATGAAAAATACCTGTGCTTATGATGACCGTCAGGACAGCAATAGCAACCACAACTGGCACAAACACGGCACTGATGCGATCTGCCAGGCGTTGCACAGAAGGCTTGCGCGATTGAGCCTGCTGTACAAGGGCAATCATCCTGCCCAGCACCGTTTGCTGACCCACGGCCTGCACCTGCATACGCACCGTACCCTGTTGCAAAATGGTTCCCCCAATGAGCTGATCGCCCTGCCGCCGTTCTACCGGAGCACTCTCCCCTGTAAAAAGAGCTTCATTCACCCAGGCTTCTCCCCATACAATTTCCCCATCGGCCGGCACTTGTTCACCCTCCCGGATCAATACCGCATCGTGCACCTGCAACAGGCGACTATCTACCTCTTCCATCTGGCCCGAAACGGGATCTATCCGATGGGCCCGCGTCACCTGCAGCCGTAATAACTCCTCCACGGCAGAAGCCGTGCGCCTGACCGCCTTTTGTTCCAGCCAGTTGCCCAACAGCACAAAGCTTACAATAGCCGCCGGAGCTTCAAAATATACAGGAGGATGGGCTGTCCCAAACAAACCGGGAAACAACCAGGCCAGCATGCTGTACACATATCCCGCCACCACACTTATGGTAATCAATACATCCATATTGGCAGCCCCATTGCGCACCGCATGCCAGGCACTTTTACCAAAATGGGTTAGCCCAATAACCACAACCGGTGTGGCAAGCAAAGCCTGTACCCAGGCCAGATGCAACCACGCCCATGACACCCACATGTGCAGCAACAGCGGCAGGGTAAACAATAAACAGACTATCCACCTCACCAGCAAAGGGAAGTTTGCAGATCGTTTTCGCCCCAATCCTTCCTCCCTGACCACATGATAACCCATTTGTTCAATGCCATTCCAAACAGGATCAAGAACAACTGCTTCATCAGCTTCAAACTGCACATCTCCTGTAGCCAGGCTTACCGACACCTGCTTCATGCCCGATTTTTCCAGATACCGGGTGATATTGTTTACACATCCACTGCACGACATGCCCTCCACTTTGCATTTTACGGTTTTCATTGCGGTAAATATTTCAAGCTTATACAAAATTAGGTTGCAACAAAAGGCTGACAATTATCATCTTTGCAGATTGGGTTGTAAAATTTGCATATGGAGCAATTCGAATATTCGCTTGAGCAAATAGAACAGGCTGCCCGTATTTGTTGGGAAAAACTGCAGCAGGGGCATGTGATGGCTTTTCACGGTGAAATGGGATCCGGGAAAACAACCCTTATTCAGACCATGTGCCGGCAGAAACATGTACGGGAAAACGTAAGCAGCCCCACATTTTCACTCATCAATGAATATACTTTTCTGGACGATACCCAACAGATACACACAATTTATCACATTGACCTTTACCGCCTGCGCAGTGTGGACGAAGCTATCAGGGTCGGTGTGGAAGATTGTCTGGATGCTCCGGGTATATGCCTGATTGAATGGCCCGAACTGATAACATCCCTGCTGCCGGATGATACCATTCATGTGTATATCGATATACTTGGAGAGAAAAAAAGAAGGCTGCGGATAACTCCTGCACCATAGGTTTTCTTATCTTTGGAATACAACTGGTAACTCGCTTCCCTGCGTGGAAGCATCATTTATTTTGATGATTGAATTGAAAACATGGAATCACGCACAGTTGCACATGGAGGACATGTATTCCCAGGTATTACTCCCCAAGAAGAAATTCTTGCTGTAAAATATAATACAGCTCAGCTGCATATTGGTATTCCCCGTGAAGATGCTTTTCATGAAAATCGCATCAGCCTGGTACCCGATGCTGTGGCCGTACTGGTAAACAACGGACATCGGGTAGTGGTAGAGCATGCAGCTGGTGAGCGTTCACACTTCTATGATACCGATTATGCAGAAGCTGGTGCCGAAATATTGTACAATAAAAAAGATGTTTACCAGGCCGGAATCATTGTAAAATCGGCTCCCTTGAGTGAAGAAGAGCTGGAGTTGCTGCATCCCGGGCAGATAGTGATTTCGCCCATTCATCTGCCCATGCTGAAAGCCGAGCATCTGCAAAAAATGATGCAGAAACGCATCACCGCATTAAGCTTTGAAAATCTGAAAGACGATGCCGGTACATTTCCCATTGTACGCTCCATGAGTGAAATTGCAGGCAGTGCCGTGATGCTGATTGCAGCCCATTATCTGGGCAATACAGAAAAGGGAAAGGGCGTATTGTTGGGAGGTATTTCCGGTGTGCCTTCAACCGAAGTGGTGATCATAGGTGCTGGTGTGGTGGCCGAATATGCAGCCCGCACCGCCCTCGCGTTGGGTGCATCTGTAAAGGTTTTCGACAACAACATTTACAAACTCAAAAGATTGCAAACCAATATTGGGGTGCGTGTATATACTTCCGTGATTGAGCCCAAAACCCTGTCTGAACAACTCAAAACCGCCGATGTAGCAGTAGGAGCGCTTTCTTCACAGAGCGGACGTACGCCTATCGTGGTCACAGAAGAAATGGTTAAAAACATGAAAGCCGGCTCGGTAATCGTGGATGTTAGCATCGATCGAGGTGGCTGCTTTGAAACATCTGAAGTAACTTCTCTCGAAAATCCGGTGTTCAAAAAATATGACGTCATCCATTATTGCGTACCCAACATCCCCTCTGCTTTTTCCCGCACGGCCTCTCAGGCTATCAGCAATGTGATCATGCCATTACTGCTCAGTGCTGCCGATGAAGGCGGTTTTGATAATCTGGTATGGATCAAGCGCGGCGTGCGAAATGGCATTTATGTGTACAAGGGCGCACTCACCAATTTTCACCTGAGTGAACGGTTTAAGTTAAAATATACGGATCTGGAATTGTTGCTTGCTGTTAAAGGATGATGGACTATTTCAGAACACCTTTCCATACCAGCACCAACACCACTATGCCTATCAGGATGCGGTAATAGCCGAACGCACGAAAACCATGATGCTGTAGATATCGGATAAATGAACGAATGGCCAGCATGGCTACCAGAAAAGCCACACAGCAGCCCACCAACAGTAACAGAAGATAATGTTTTTCAGTGATGAATTGTGGTTGATGCCTGAATGCCTGCAGCAATTTATACCCTGTAGCAGCGGCCATGGTGGGCACTGCCAGAAAAAATGAAAATTCAGCTGCCAGTTCCCTGATCAGCTTTTGCTGAAGACCGCCAATAATGGCCGCTGCACTGCGGCTTACACCCGGTATCATAGCCAGGCATTGCCAGAAACCAATGCGAATTGCCTGCCACACCGTCATCTTCTCTTCCTCCAGCACTTCCGGGACTTTAAACCATTGATCTACCCAAATAAATATCACACCTCCGAGCAGCAGCATAATGCCCACTGTAAGCGGACTATCAAGCAACTGATCAATTTCATTGGCAAACAAATAACCAATAATCAATGCAGGCACTGTACCTAAAATAATTTTCTTGTAAAATGCCAGTCGTCCGCGATCAAAAAACTTTCGCCAATACAACACCACTACCGAAAGAATGGCTCCCAGCTGAATGACAACCTCAAACAGTTTGGTGAAGTCCTGCGCATCAATGCCCATCAACGAACTGGCAATAATCATATGACCGGTGGATGATACCGGCAAAAATTCCGTGATTCCTTCAATAATGCCTAATACAATGGCCTGCCAGAGATTCATGCCAAGCAAGTTCAGCGAGATGAAGCAGAAGTTTGTTGTGAGTCAGCAGATGGTTTATGTGTAGGCTTTTTCATAATGGCAAATACTTCAATTACCAGCCCCAGGATCACCACTATCGGAGCCAACGTTATCCGACGGAAACTATAAATCTCTTCAGGATGAAATTGATTCGGATCCTTGCTCCCGCCACCTACCATCAGCAATAAACCAATGATGAAGATGGCCAGACCTGTTAGCATGATTATGTAATTGGTTTTATCGAATAAAAAAGGGCGCTGATTACGCAGATTTTTCTGGGTAGTCTTGTGAGAAACGGGCTGTTTAGCCATAATAAATCAAGTTTGCATGCAAGATAAGAATAGATTCCATTAATACAAATCATCCACACGGGTACGCAGGTATTTCATGACAGCTCGATGGGTGCTGATCAGAGAAATCAGAATACCCACTGCAATCAGGCCTGCAAACAATATCGCCAGCTGCAAATTATTCTGCAATGCCCGAAGTTCAGGTAAAATTTGTTCGGCTGCATATATCACGATGCAAATTCCCAAAATGGCTATCAAAGCGCTGATAAAGCCATTCCAGATGCTTTTCTTGTCAAACGGTTTGGCAATAAACCATCGCGTAGCACCTACCATTTGCATGGTCTTGATCAGAAACCGGTTGCTGAACATAGCCAGCCGAATGGTATTATCAATCAACACAATCACGACCAAAGCCAGCAAAATACTGAGGGCCAGAAATACCAACCCGATGCGTTGCATATTTTCGTTTAGCTGGTCAACCAGTCCCTGCTGATAAAATACTTCTCTTACCTCGGGTAGTTGCTGCAACTGACGGGAAATTTGTTGCAGACTGTCCGCATTTACATACGCGGCACGCGCCTTGAAATTAATGCTGGCATAAAGCGGATTATACCCCAGCAAAGCCTGTGCAGAGTCATGCGTTTCCTGTACATATCGCCGATATGCTTCTTCTTTGCTGACATATTCAATGCTCTTCACAAAAGGCAATTGTGCAAGACTATCTCTCAACGCCTGTGCCGTTGCTTGCTGCACATCATCACGAAGAATTACCTGCACTTCAATGTTTTCCTTGAAATAGCTGGTGAGTTGTCGCGTATTGATGAACAATAAACCCACAATGCCCAGAAAAAACAAGACCAGTGCTACACCTATGATTGACATCAGATACGAAGGCCGCGCCCGTCTTGTCCCAGCTTTTGCTACCAGCATGCTTCGAATGGTTTGCCGGCGAAAATAACAAAAATTCAGGGTTTGGCTTATCTTTGCCCGTTATCATCACAATTTGCGGATGAGAGGCATGTGATTTATTTCCCCCGCCAAACATGGACAGTCGTTTTTTTAAAAAACATCACAAACAAATCAATCATATCATAGTCGCAGTTTATTATGGAGTACGCATTCAGGGATATTGAAAAAAAATGGCAGACCTATTGGGAAACGCATCAAACGTATCGGGTAGAAAACGATATCCGTAGGCCCAAGTACTATGTGCTGGATATGTTTCCTTATCCCAGCGGAGCCGGCTTGCATGTGGGTCATCCCCTGGGTTATATTGCTTCTGATATTTACGCACGTTTCAAACGCCTCCAGGGCTATAACGTACTCCATCCCATGGGCTGGGATGCCTTTGGTTTGCCGGCCGAACAATATGCTATTGAAACCGGCCAGCATCCTGCCATCACAACCCGGAAAAATATCGAAACCTTCAAACGCCAGCTTAAACAAATTGGCTTTTGTTACGACTGGAATCGGGAAATCAATACTTCTGATCCGAAATATTACCGTTGGACCCAGTGGATCTTTCTGCAACTGTTCAAAAGCTGGTTTAACCGCCAAACCCAAAAGGCTGAGCCCATTGAAAACCTGATAGCCATTTTTGAACGGGAAGGAAATCAGCACCACGAATGCCCGGGTGATCCCTCCATTCATTTTACAGCCGATGCATGGAAACAGTTTTCTGAAAAGGAAAAAGAAGATATCCTGATGCATTATCGGCTGGCTTATTGCGGCTGGGGTGAAGTAAACTGGTGCGAAGCTTTGGGTACTGTGTTGGCCAATGATGAGGTTGTGAACGGCGTCAGCGAGCGTGGAGGCTATCCGGTTGTCAAAAAAAGGTTGCGGCAATGGTATCTCCGCATCACGGAATATGCCGACCGGCTGCTGGAAGGCCTTCAGCATATCGGGTTCAGCGAGGCCATGAAAGAAATGCAAACCAACTGGATCGGCAAAAGCTACGGAGCTAACATCCTGTTTCCCGTACAGGGAAAAGATATTCAGATAGAAGTGTTTACAACCCGCCCGGATACCATTTTTGGAGTGGATTTCTTAGTGCTGGCACCCGAGCATCCGCTGGTTGAAACACTTACCACTGCCGAACATCAGGCTGAAGTACAGGCTTATCTGGAATATACCCGCAGCCGCAACGAACGCGAGCGCATGGCCGAAAAGCGCATCACCGGCTGCTTTACCGGTAGCTATGCCCTGCATCCGTTTTCCCGTAAACCTTTACCCATCTGGATATCGGAATATGTACTGGCCGGCTATGGCACAGGAGCTATCATGGCCGTTCCCTGCGGCGATGAAAGAGACCATCGCTTTGCTAAACATTTTCAGTTGCCTATCACCAACATTCTGGGCACTGCTTACGACGGAAAGCAGGCTAACCCCACCAAAGATGCCATCCTGGAAAACAGTGATTTCCTGAATGGCATGCGCATGCGCGATGCTATTGAAGTGGTGATACAGAAACTGGAAGAAGAAGGATTGGGTAAACGAAAGGTGAACTACAAGATGCGCGATGCAGCATTCAGCCGCCAGCGCTACTGGGGCGAGCCCTTCCCCATCGTATGGGATAATGGTATTGCCCGCCCGTTGCCAGAATCTGCATTGCCCCTGGAACTGCCCTATGTGGAAAACTACCGCCCGGGCCCCGAAGGCCAGGGCCCCCTCGCCAATTTGCCTGAATGGACATCTCGCGGACTGGAAACCAACACCATGCCCGGCTATGCCGGCTCATCCTGGTATTTCCTGCGGTACATGGACCCGCACAATGAACAAGAATTCTGCAGCCGCGAAGCCAGCCAATACTGGGGACAGGTGGATGTGTATGTAGGAGGTACCGAACATGCCGTGGGACACCTGCTTTATTCCCGCATGTGGACGAAATTCCTATACGATCGGGGCTATATACCCTTCGACGAACCGTACAAAAAGCTTATCAACCAGGGCATGATCCAGGGCAGTTCTCGCTTTGTGTATCGCCTGGATACGGAAAATCATTTATCGCAACCCATTTTTCTTTCCCTGAGCTATTATGAAAAATGGCAACAGGGCAATCTTCCCGCACACGCACTCATCCAGGCCTTGCAGCCTGCCTTGCCCCATATCAGCATTCCTGAATCGTTTAAACTATCGCCTCTGCATGTGGATATCCATCTGGTCAATGGTGTAACCTTGCAGATTGACGGTTTCCGCCGCTGGAAACCCGAATATGCAAAAGCCATCCTGCTATGCGAAGATGGGCTTAACATACCTGAATCCGAAGCATTCCGGGCCCAGAACTATACCTGCGGATCGGAAGTGGAAAAAATGTCTAAATCCAAATACAACACGGTTAATCCGGATGAAGTGGTAGAACAATACGGTGCCGATACATTCCGGATGTATGAAATGTTTCTCGGCCCCATCGAGCAAAGCAAACCCTGGGATACCCAGGGCATTGAAGGCGTGCATCGGTTTCTGAAAAAACTCTGGCGACTGTTTTTTGATGAAAAAGGCAACTGGCTGATTGAAGACCGGCAACCCACTGCTGAAGAACTGCGTGTACTGCACAGGACCATCAAAAAAGTTACAGAAGATACGGAGCGTTTTTCTTTCAATACGGCTGTCAGCCAGTTCATGATTTGTGTGAATACGCTCACCGATCTCAATTGTCATGCACGCGCTATACTGGAACCCCTGCTGATTTTGCTGTGCCCCTATGCCCCGCATATCAGCGAAGAACTCTGGCATCAGCTGGGACATGGCGATTCCGTTACAGCTGCACCGCTACCGGCTTACGAAGAAAAATTCCTCGTCGACACAATGCTCAACTATCCGATAGCCATCAACGGGAAAACCCGTACCCAGCTTCAATTTCCGGCTGATGCATCGGAAGATGTCATCCGTCAGGAGGTATTGCAGCACCCCGTTGTGCAGAAATGGATTGAAGGGAAAGCCGTGAAAAAAGTAATCGTGGTAAAAGGCCGAATGATAAATGTGGTAGCCTGATCTGCAAGGCCATTCAGAATCTGTATTTTTGTGATATGGATGCATTCCCGCCCGGAACCGATTTCCGCTTGCTTAACACGGCTGATCGTGAATTTGAAAATCACGTCAGGCCACAGGCGATGGATGAATTTCTGGGGCAGCCTGCCATTGCAGATAACCTGCGTATTTTCATTCAGGCAGCCAAAATGCGGGGCGAAGCACTGGATCATATTTTGTTTCATGGCCCGCCCGGCTTGGGCAAAACCACGCTTTCCCGCATCGTAGCCCGGGAGATGGGAGTGAAAATCCGGGAGACCTCAGGCCCGGTTATTGAAAAACCGGCTGATCTGGCCGGATTGCTGACCAGCCTGGAAGCGGGCGATATTCTATTTATTGATGAAATTCACCGGCTGAGCAATGTGGTGGAAGAGTATTTGTATTCTGCCATGGAAGACTACCGCATTGATATCCTGATTGATTCCGGCCCGCATGCCCGATCTATTCAGCTCAGCCTGCAACCCTTTACCCTGATCGGAGCCACTACCCGCTCCGGATTGCTTACAGCCCCCCTACTGTCTCGCTTTGGCATGCGTTTCCGGCTTTCCTACTACACATCAGATGTTTTGCAACAAATTATCATCCGTTCTGCAAAACTTTTGCAGGTACCCATCACACCCGAAGCTGCCATGGAACTGGCTCGCCGCAGTCGCGGCACACCGCGTATTGCCAATGCCCTGCTGCGCCGCATGCGTGATTTCGCCCAGGTCATCGGCAACGGATGTATTGACGAAGCCATCGTACGCAAAGGCCTGGAAGCCCTGCAAGTGGATGAATACGGGCTCGATGAAATGGATAACCGCATCCTTACCACCATCATAGATAAGTTCAAAGGCGGCCCTGTAGGTATCAACACCATCGCTACCGCCGTAGGCGAGGAACCTGGTACCATCGAAGAAGTGTATGAACCCTTTTTAATCCAGGAAGGATTTATACATCGTACCCCTCGCGGACGCGAGGCAACCGACAAAGCTTACCGCCACCTGGGCAGAAAACGAATGGACAACGGAAACTCGCTCCAGCTGAGCATCCCCCTCGACGATCCGAACTAAGATACATTTTTGGGCGTGCGTACCACCAGCCTGAAGCCATTGCCGTGGATATTCACAATCTCCACATTGGGGTCTTCACGCAGGTATTTCCGGAGCTTAGCAATGTACACATCCATGCTGCGCCCATTGAAATAGGTATCACTGCCCCAGATTTTTTTCAACGCAATCTCACGGGGCAACAAATCATTCATGTGCTCACACAACATTTTCAGCAGCTCATTTTCCTTGGGAGAAAGGGTATGCGATTGTTCCCCACGCTCCAGGGTACGCAGCCTGGCATTGAAATGAAAACTGCCAATATCAAATTCAACGGGCTCACTCTCCTTATTGTTCAGCTCCTGGTTTCGCTTCAGTATAGCGCGGATTTTCATCAACAATACTTCACTATCAAAAGGCTTGGTGATGTAATCATCGGCGCCGAGCTTATAGCCTTTGATGATATCTTCCTTCATGTTTTTGGCCGAGATGAAAAAAAGCGGAATATCCGGATCCACATCCCGTATTTCTTCGGCAAGGGTAAATCCATCCATGTTCGGCATCATAATGTCGATTAGACACAGATCAAATTTTTCGCGCCTGAATGCCGCCAATGCCAGGATGCCATCCCGCGCAAGCTCTACCTGAAATTCATTTAATTCCAGATAATTCTTCAACAACATGCCCAGATTGGAATCATCCTCGGCCAGGAGGATTTTGGGTTTACGTTCTTCCATATCTGCAGGTTTTGAGTTTTTTACCAATTTACAAACTTTTTAATGAAATCTTCAATTGGCTTTAATCAGTGAACTAAAAGGATAACGAATACCCCGGTATTCAATCATATCAGCTTTGATGCTTCCAACAATAATCGGACTTTCAATGCGTACCGGAATATGATTGGGATCATCGCTTACCCACACCACCATGCCTTCACCCCCCTTGAAAATGGTACCTTCTATCAGCAAAGGTTTGATTTTAATTGCGTTAAACTCACCAAAACGCGTTTGCACTTTTTCTTTTCCTAAATAGCGAATGTAGATGTTGTAAACTTTATTATCCAGAAACATGTCAAAATAAATTCTGTCTCCGGGATGATACTGATCATAGTTCAGATTGCGTGCAAAATATACGGCGCTCAATACGTCCTGTATGCAGTTGGGCACACTATACACACCCTTCAGGGTAGTAGCTGTATGTTCCTGTTGATCAAAATTCACCAGTTCGTATTTCCGATAGCCTCCTTCATGAATGTTTCTGATAAATTTCAAAGGCAATAAGGTAGCCGTGTCAATATAACTTTCATACCGATCTCTTACCTTGTAAAACCAATCGTAAGATCGATAAGTTTTGCCATCACCTACAACATGAAACACTGGCCTGCCTTTGAGTTTTTCCAGCGATACGGTAAAACTAACCTCTCCTGCTCCCACATAGATTCCCGCAAGCGTGTAGAACACTTCATAGGTAATTTTCTCGCCTGCCATAAAGCTGGTATTATCAATATTGCAAAAGCCTTGTGCAAATGCAGAGAGCTGAAACATCAGGCATGTACTGCTGATGCAAAAATTGCGTATCAAAAAACGTAAACCTGATCCATACATAAATTCATGTTTAATGCTTTTCCGTTCATTCCTACTGATTTCCTTTACACATAAATATGACAATTAAGCCATTACAATTTAAATGCACAATTGTTTGTTTTTGAGAATATGCCACAATCTTCACCCAAATTTCACGTTCTCTTAACGCAGTTTTATGTTTTTCTGCGAATCATTTTCACTTTTAACCACAACATGCTGCCTACAATAGCAGGCAATATCAGATTAATCAGCCAGATCACAACCGCTGCACTCACAATTGCCAGGGTATTCAAAGTATAGGGACTTAAAAAATAGATGTTTAATTCACCTCTGATGCCGATTTCAGCAAGCGCCACCGTAGGTAGAAAAGCCATGATTACATAAATCAGACTGATGCTGAAGAAACCAGCAACCCATGGAACAGATGCGCCCAACAGCCGCAGCAGAGCAAGAAACTGTATGCTGAAAATCAAATAACGGATTGCTGAAAGCACTACCAGTCGCAACAAAATGTTACCCGGAACCTTGCGAATGGCTTGTGCCGCCTTCATCAGAAAGCGAAACCGCCTGAAATAGGCAAAAAAAGCAACCATCAGATCTTTTCTGAAATAAAGGATACCCACCACGAGGCACACGCCACATAAGAGCACCCACAGGCTTTCCAGCCAGCGATTATGAGTCACAGTATGCAAACTACCCACCCAAACTTCATAACCCAATCCCAGGATGCCAAAACCAATGGTGATCATTAACTGACTCAGGCTGCTCAACACCATCACACTCGCAGCTTCCAGCCGATGCTCAGGTTTTACCAGCATGATCCGGCCTGCATATTCCCCAATCCGGTTGGGAGTGTTGATGCCCAACGACACCCCTATCAGCACCGACTGCAGAGCACTGAAAAGTGAAACGGGCTGAAACTGATGCAGCAACAGTTGCCATTTCCGTGCCTCTATCAGCCAGTTGGGTACAACCATCAGCAGCAAAGCTATCAATATAACCAACCTGTGGCCTGAACCTACCTGCCTGATCTGCTCCAGGGCAAGCGACAAGTTTTGCTGGTGCTGCAGCTGGCGATAAATCAGAAAGGAAAGCCCTGCAAAAAGCCCTACACTGATAAACGTATTGAGAATTATTTTGGTACTTTTGTTTGACATATAGGTTTCAGCATGGCGAACATAGCTTATTCTCCGGATTTTGCAGCAATCATGCTATCATAAATCCATATACCACATCCACCCATCCATGCATAAACAGCTTACCATATTAGGCATTGACCCAGGCACGGTGATCATGGGCTACAGTGTGATCTGGTGTCATTCAACCCGGGTACAGGTGCTTGACATGGGCGTGCTGAAATTGTCGCGACAAAAAGATCATTATGAACGGCTGCAGCTGATTGATGAAAAGGTTACACAGCTAATTAAAACTTTCTCCCCGGGTGCTCTGGCTATCGAGTCGCCGTTTCAGGGAAAAAATATCCAGAGTATGCTCAAGCTGGGAAGAGCACAGGGCGTGGCTATTGTGTGTGCCAGGCGTGCAGGATTGCGGGTAACCGAATATTCGCCTAAAAAGGTAAAACAAGCTGTTACCGGCAATGGAAATGCAGGCAAGCAACAGGTATGGCTGATGCTCCGCCACCAGCTGCAATTGCCCCATGAACCAGAATATTACGATGCAACCGATGCCCTGGCTGTGGCGCTGTGCCACTATTATGCCATACAGCAGCCGGTTTTGGCATCCACATCAGGGAAAAAGGCCTGGAAAGAGTTTCTGGCACAGCATCCGGATCGGATCATCCCCTGAATAAGAAAGACAACGGATATTAAAACATTATCCCTTACAAACATTATCCCTTACAAACAATTACACTCTCTGCCTATGTTTGCATCAGCATTTTCCGCTGCTGTTTCATCTTTTATACACATGAAATCTTCCACATTACGCAAACTGGTAGTCGTAGGAGCACTGCTGATGACCTGCGTACTTGCCGCCCAGGTATACTGGCTGCAGAAAACCTATGCTCTTGAAGAAAAAGAATTCAATGTCAAGGTACACAGTGCCCTCAATGAAGTAGTGCAGCGTATCAGGCTTTCGCAACGCGATTCCACTCCTTTCATAGAAGCCGTCGAACAACCGGTACCCAACTTTTATATTGCTGATATCAAATATCGCATCAACGGAGACAGCATTGAAAATTACCTGAAAAGAGCGCTGGAAGAAAACGATTTGTTTACCAGCTATCAGTTTGGTATTTATAATGCCACTACCCGAAAGTTTGAGCATGTGGAAACCGAATCTTTCAATCCGGAAGACAATCCCCGTATCCAGCCCTTTCCACCTGTGAATAAAAACGAAGATTATCTCGCCGTGATGTTTACCAACAGAAGAAAATATATCATCAGTGAAATGAACTTCTGGATTTTTTCCACACTTGCCTTAATCATAGTTATTATTGCATTTGCCATCACTTTACTCATTTTGCTGCGCCAGAAGCTGCTTTCCGAGATTCAAAAGGATTTTATCAACAATATGACCCATGAATTCCGCACACCTATTTCTACCATCCAGCTTTCAGCCGAAGTGCTAAAACAAGCTACACCAGTGAAACAGAATCCCCGTTTAATGAACTATGCCCGCATCATTGAACACGAATCCTCTCATCTGGAACAACAGGTGGAACGGGTTTTGCAAATCGCCCAAATTGAACGTGCTAATCCCCTGCTGCATATCGAAAAACTGGATGTACATGCTATCATACAAAGATGTGTAATGGATTTCGAATATAAGATTCAACAAAAATCGGGTCGGTTTGTTCTGGATTTGCAGGCCAACCAAACCTGCGTGGAGGCTGATGCGGTACATTTTACCAATATCCTGTTCAACCTGATTGACAATGCAATTAAATATTCCCCTTCGCCGGTTGTCACCCTGCACACATGGAATGATTCACAAAAAATTTACATTTCTGTACAGGACAACGGAATCGGTATTCCCCGTCAATATCATAAATTGCTGTTTTCCCAGTTTTTCCGGGTACCCACCGGTAATGTTCACGAAGTAAAGGGCTTTGGACTGGGATTAAACTATGTTAAATTATACACGCGAGCTTTTAAAGGACGGGTTTCTGTGGAAAGTGAGCCCGGAAAAGGAAGTAATTTTACCTTATCATTTCCCATTTGCAAAACATCCTGAGAAATATGGAAAACAAGGCACGCATTCTGCTGATAGAAGATGATGTAAACCTTGGTTTCGTAATCAAGGATAATCTCACCGAAGCAGGCTACGATGTCGTCCATTGCACCGATGGTGAAAGTGGATGGCAATATTTTCAGAAGAAAAATTTTGATTTGATCTTGCTGGATATCATGATGCCCAAAAAAGATGGATTTTCTTTAGCCCGGCTGATCCGCAGTAAAAACGAAAAAGTGCCGTTGCTTTTCCTTACTGCCCGAACTCTGGAAGAAGATAAAATCACGGGATTTAAACTGGGAGCCGATGACTATGTAACCAAGCCCTTCAGCATGCAGGAGCTCCTGTTGCGTATTGAAGTGTTCCTACGCCGCACGCAGGCACTGAATGCGGATAAAAATAAACAATATCAGATCGGCAATCTATTGTTCAACTATCCAGAGTTGTATATCAGCGGGCCTGACAATTATTTTCAAACCTTAACCCAGAAAGAAGCAGATCTGTTGAAATTTCTCTGCGAAAACCCCTACAAAACCCTGAAAAGAGAAGAAATTCTGCTGCATGTGTGGGGAAAAGATGATTATTTTCTGGGAAGAAGCATGGATGTATTTATCACAAAACTTCGCAAGCATTTCAGGCATGATCCCCGCATCCGATTGGAAACCATTCACGGCGTAGGTTTTAAATTCATGCCTCCCGAAACTTCGGGCATTGAAGCAAAGCCAGCTACGGTTAAAAAGAAAGATGGGCAATGATCTGTTGCTGAACCTGTTTCATTTCTTCCTCACTCAGCTGCAGTTTGGGGCGTGTAAAATTCAGGTCATCAATCGTACGAATGGGCACCAGATGCAGGTGGGCATGAGGCACTTCCAGACCCACCACACTCATCCCGATTCTTTCACAGGGAATCACCTGCCGGATGGCCCTGGCAATGGGCCTGGCAAACAATAATATCTGGCTCAGCTCTTCATCATTCATATCCAGAAAATAGTCAACCTCCCGCTTGGGAATGACCAACGTATGGCCTTTAACGAGCGGATGAATATCCAGAAAAGCAAAAAACAAATCGTTTTCCGCAATCTTGTAACACGGAATTTCTCCTTTGATAATCCTTGAGAAAATAGTCATAACACGAAAGATAAAAGAATACCGCCAGAGATGCTCATCCCTGGCGGATAAGAGTTATACTGAAATTTCGTCCACCCGCAACTTCATGATGCCGGAAGGCACTTGAATTTCGGCTATTTCACCCACTTTTTTACCCAGCAATCCCTTTCCGATAGGTGAAGCCACGGAAATCTTGCCAGCTTTCAAATCGGCCTCCTGCTCGGAAACGAGCCGATATACCATCGTTTTCTGGGTGGATAGATTGGTAATTTTTACCACGGAGAGGATAGACACTTTTGAAGTGTCAATATCTTTTTCATCCACGACACGGGCATTGGCAATGGCTTCTTCCAGCTGTGCAATACGGGCTTCATGATGCCCCTGAGCTTCTTTGGCAGCATCATATTCTGCGTTTTCCCGCAAATCACCTTTTTCACGGGCTTCCGCAATGGCGCGAGCTATTTCAGCGCGGCCCTTTGTGCGTAAGTAATTTAATTCTTCTTTCATCTGTTCCAGCGTTTCTCTGGTCACATAGTGCACACCACTCATAGGAAAAGAGTTTTGGCTGTTCGATAAAATTGTTGGGTAGTTAATTTTTTAGGTGCGTAAAAAAATCAACGCCTCTGTCCGGGAACAGAAGCGTTATATGCAAATATACATTTTTTTTAAAACATAACACCCTTTCCGGATCAGATGCCCAGCTTATGCAATACCACCTGAGCCATTTTAAGGCTGGCTTCGTGGGTATATCCGGCAATATGCGGTGTGATGATGACTCGCGGATGATGCAATAGATATTGAAAATCTTCCCGCTCGGCATCGGTAAGCTGATCAATACGTTCATTTTCCAAAACGTCCAGGCAGGCGCCTGCTATGCGTTCTTCCTTCAGGGCTTCTACCAGATCATGGGTATCTACCACGGCTCCCCTCGATGTATTGATCAGATATACCGGCGTAGTAAATGAATGGATAAACCTGCGATTCACCATATGATGGGTTTCTTCCGTCAACGGCACATGCAGGCTCACAATATCTGCCTGCCGGAAAATGGTTTCCAGACTTACTTCCTGGACATATTCATTGCCAAAGCCGGTTTTGTACTTGTCATAAGCCAGTATAGTAGCTCCAAAACCGCTGAGTTTGCGGGCAAACGCTGAGCCGGTGTGGCCGTATCCGATAATGCCCACTACTTTTCCGCCAATCTCGTATCCCCTGTTTTTTTCCCGTTCCCAAATTCCTTCTTTTAGCTGATCATAGCTTACCCTGAAATGGCGCAAAAGAGCCACCAGCATGCCCACGGCATGTTCGCCAACGGCATCGGCATTGCCTTCCGGACTGCTTACGCAGCGGATTCCTTTCGAAGTAGCATAGGCTACATCAATCAACTCCATACCCGAACCCAAACGGGCAATCCATTGCAGATGAATGCCCCGGTCAATCAGCCGGCGATCCACAGGAATACGCGTGGTAACAACCAAGCCCGCACATTCGTGAATGAGCTGATAAGCCTCTTCATAGCTAATAGCCGGATGATACAATACCTGATAACCCTTTTCCTTTAGATGATCAATTAGGTAAGGATGTGTTTTTGCTGTAATCAAAACTTTGCTCATAGCTGCGAAAGTAAATGTTTTAGATTTATGGGTTTACATGCCTATACCATTCATACAATTGCAGATAATCTGCCCAACCCAGTTGCTCGGCCCGTTGATTAAAGACGGGATGCTGCAGCTGTTCCGGCGGAAAGAATTCTTTTAACGCATTGCGCAGCATTTTCCGGCGTTGCTGAAAAGCCGTTTTCACCAGTTGTATGTATTGCTTTTCATCTGTGATCAACGGATGTTCGGGTTTCGGCATCAGCCTGATGACGGCCGATTGCACGCGGGGCGGAGGGAAAAAACAGTTGGGCGATACCTCGAACAAATATTCAATCTGAAACCAGGTTTGCAACAGCACACTCAATAACCCGTATGTTTTTTGTCCGGGTGAGCTGCAAATGCGCTGGGCTACCTCTTTCTGCACCATGCCAACCGCCAGCTGCATATGTGCTTTCCATTCCATGATCCGAAACATGATGCCAGAAGTGATCTGATAAGGGAAATTGCCGATTAATTTAAACGGTCTGCTAAAGGGCAATGCCATCTCCAACACATCGCCCTGCAACAGGCTTCCTTCCAGTTCTGGATATCGTCTCAGCAAATACAGGATTTTTTCTTTGTCTATCTCTATAGCCCGATATTCAATCTCCGGCAGCGCGATCAGATATTTTGTCAATGCACCCAGGCCAGGTCCCACTTCCAGCACAGCTTCGCCGGGTTGAAACATCAATGCCTGAATGATTTTTCGGGAAATATTTTCATCCTGGAGAAAATGCTGACCTAATGATTTATGAATCTGATACATGTGCCAGCAAAAATAAAACCTTCTCTGTTAAACAGATCTGTTGCTTCGCGGCCAAAGCCGCGGAAATGCTATCTTTGTGCCCCATGAGCAATATATCTTCCAAACCTGTTATCGGCATCACCTGTGGCGATCTGAACGGAATTGGCATTGAACTGATCATCAAAACCTTCAGTGATCAGCGCATGCTTGATCAATGCATACCCGTCATCTATGCTTCTTCCCGAACCATCAACTTTTACAGAAAACAATTGAACGAATATCCGTTGAATTTTCAGATCCTTCGCGATTTTCAACGTCTTCAGTCCAAACACGTATATGTGTATAACTGCTGGGAAGAAGAGGTGAATATTACCCCGGGCCAGCTCACAGAGGCTGGTGGACAATTTGCCATTCGCGCGCTGAAAACAGCTGTGGATCATGCCCGTAAAGGTTGGATTCAGGGATTGGTAACTGCTCCGATACACAAAGCCAATACTCATTCGGCTGATTTTCCCTATGCCGGTCATACCGGTTTCCTGCGTGATGCTTTTGAGGTTCCGGATGTGCTGATGCTGATGATTGCCGATGACCTGAAAATCGGAGTAGTCACGGAGCATATTCCGATTTCCGAGGTAGCAGCAGCTATCAAGGAAGAGATCATTGCAAGTAAAATTGAACTCCTGCGCAAAAGCCTTATCCGTGACTTTGCCATTGAAATGCCACGGATAGCTGTGCTGGGGTTAAACCCCCATGCCGGCGATGACGGCCATATCGGCACAGAGGAAAAAACAATGATAGCCCCTCTCATCCAATCCTTGCGCCAGCAAGGCAGGATGGTGTTTGGGCCCTACAGTGCGGATGCATTTTTTGCCAGAGCCCAATACCGTCATTTTCATGCTGTGCTGGCCATGTATCACGATCAGGGACTGATTCCCTTTAAATCATTAACACAGGAGCCCGGTGTAAATTTTACAGCCGGATTGCCCATTGTACGCACTTCTCCTGATCATGGTACGGCTTTCGACATTGCCGGGAAAAATCAGGCCGATCCTTCTTCATTCCGCCAGGCTGTTTTTGCCTGCATTGATATGCTGCGCAATCGCGTGGCCTACGATGAGAGCACGCGAAATCCATTGAAAAAATCAGAACTTCAGCCTGAATAAAAAAATCCCGAGTTGATGGATCACCCGGGATTTTTTTGCCAGGATCTGAGCAGCTTTTACTTGAAGCGAGGCGTCAATTCCTTGGCCAATTCCACCATTCTGCGGATTCCATCTTCCGGGAGATTACCTTTTTTGAATTCGGCGAGCACATCGGGCAAGCGCAGCTCCATTTCGTGCAGGAAGGCCGCTTCAAAGTCCCTGACTTTTTGCACAGGAATTTCACTCAACAAATTGTTAGTTCCCAGGTAAATGATGGCAATCTGCTTTTCAACCGGGTATGGTGAATATTGAGGCTGTTTAAGAATTTCCACGTTACGGGCTCCTTTATCGAGCACGGCACGGGTAGCGGCATCCAGGTCACCCCCGAATTTGGCAAAAGCTTCCATATCCCGATACAGGGCCTGGTCGAGCTTCAGGGTACCGGCTACTTTTTTCATGGATTTGATTTGTGCATTTCCTCCTACCCGGCTTACCGAAATACCCACGTTGATAGCTGGGCGAATACCGGCATTGAACAGGTTGGATTCCAGGAAGATTTGCCCATCGGTGATGGAAATTACATTGGTGGGGATATAAGCTGAAACGTCGCCTGCCTGGGTTTCAATAATGGGCAAAGCCGTCAGAGATCCGCCGCCTTTCACCAGATGCCGGATGCTGTCGGGCAGGTCGTTCATCTGGCGGGCCACATCGTCATCGTCAATGATTTTGGCCGCTCTTTCCAGCAGGCGGGAATGGAGGTAAAACACATCGCCCGGATAAGCCTCGCGGCCCGGCGGACGGCGCAACAGGAGCGATACTTCGCGATAGGCCACGGCCTGTTTACTCAGGTCGTCATAGACAATCAGCGCCGGGCGGCCCGTATCGCGGAAATACTCGCCAATGGCGGCGCCAGCAAAGGGCGCATAAAACTGAAGCGGAGCGGGGTCGGCCGCTGTAGCCGATACAATCACGGTATAATCCATAGCCCCGTAGTCGCTCAATGTTTTCATCACACCGGCCACCGTCGAAGCCTTCTGGCCAATAGCCACGTAAATGCAATACACCGGCTGACCGGCTTCATAAAACTCGCGCTGGTTGATGATCGTATCAATCGCGATGGCTGTTTTTCCGGTTTGCCGGTCGCCAATGATCAATTCGCGCTGGCCACGGCCAATAGGAATCATGGCATCAATAGCCTTGATACCGGTTTGCAGGGGCTGTTTTACGGGTTCCCGGTAAATAACGCCCGGAGCCTTGCGCTCGAGAGGCATTTCATAGAGTTCCCCTGTGATGGGACCTTTGCCATCAATGGGTTCACCTAAGGTATTGATGACCCGGCCAATCAATGCCTCCCCAACTTTTATGGAAGCAATTTTGCCGGTCCGGCGTACATGATCGCCTTCGCGAATACCGGTGTAATCGCCCATCAGCACCACACCCACGTTGTCTTCTTCCAGGTTCAACGCAATGGCTTTTACCCCATTTTCAAATTCAACCAATTCACCGGATCGCACATGTTCCAGGCCATAGATACGGGCGATACCATCGCCCACTTCCAGCACAGTACCCACCTCTTCAAGGCATACTTCGGTATCCAGGTGAGCAAGCTGTTCCCGGAGAATAGCGGATATTTCATCTGGTTTGATCTCTGCCATAGGTTATCAGAATTTGCAATGCTTTTGGTTATCGAATATTGTACACGTAACTGGTATCGAGAAATTGTTTTTTGACTTTCTGGAGCTGATGATAAATACTGGCATCCAGCAGGCGGTCGCCCGTCTGCAACACAAATCCGCCAATCAGCCGCGGGTCAACCCGTGTTTGCAGTTCAACCTGCTTCCAGCCCAGTGAATCCTGCAATTTTTGGACAATAAGCTCACAAGTTTGCTGGCTTACCGGCACAGCAGTGGTAATACTTACCCGATGAATTTCCTTCAGAGCAAAGTACTGATCAATAATTGCGCTGGCGATCTCGGGCAAATAGGCTTCGCGCCCCTTTCTGATGAGCAGCCGGATGAACTGATAGGTGAGTGGTTGCACCCTTTCTTTCAATATTTGCGCCGCAACCTTTTCTTTTTTATCGGGTTTGATGACGGGGCTTTTCAGGAAACTCACCCATTGCCGGCTTTCTTTGCACATCTGGTTCAGGAGCCTGGCATCCTGATATACGGCTTCCAGCTGCCCCATGCTCTGGGCCAGTTCAATCAGTGATTTGGCATATCGTGAAGCAATGAGCGGATTTTTCACCTGTCCTGAATTTGGATATTAAGTATCAATTGAGTTTTACTTCTTCCACCAGCTGTTTAATATAAGCTTCCTGTTTTTCCGGATCTGACAATGCCCGGCGCAGGATGCGTTCAGAAAGCTCGACGGCCATCAGTCCGATTTGATTTTTGATATCGGTAATGGCAGCCATTTTCTGGCGTTCGATGGCTTCGCGGGTTTCTTCCATGATTTTCCGTGCCTCTTCCTTGGCTTGTTCTCTTGCCTGTTCAATGATTTGCTCTTTCATTTCCTTGGCTTCGCGAAGGATACGGCTCCGTTCGGCCTTGGCTTCAGCCAGTATTTGCTCATGTTCCAGCTTCATCTGCGACATTTCAGCTTTTACCTTTTCAGCCGCAGCAATTGAATCGGCAATCATTTTCTCACGCTGGTCGAGCATGTTCAGAATAGGCTTCCAGGCATATTTCCGCAAGATGAACAGCGTGATGAGAAACACGACCAGTGTCCAGAAAATCAATCCGAAATCAGGATGAAGTAAGCTCATATTTCAGAAATTGTAAATCACATACAAACAAAATTACTGCATCCTTTGCCCTTTGCGCCGGATGCAGTAATGAAAATGTTAGCCAACGAACAGCGCCAGCACAGCCACAACCACTGCGAAGAGGGCAACCCCTTCTACCAGTGCGGCCATGATAATCATGTTGGAGCGAATTTCGCCCACCACTTCGGGCTGACGGGCAATGGCATCCATGGCATTGCGGCCGATCTGGCCAATACCGATGCCTGCACCAATAGCGGCAAAACCAGCTCCGATAGCGGCACCCATTTTTGCCAGTCCGTCGGCTGCCAGTAAAATCCCTAATGAAACCATACTGATTGAACTTTTATAGGTGAATAAAAACTAAATGACAGCTTCTTCTTCCGATCCGTGATGGTGGCCCGTTTCAAAAGCCTGTGAAATAAACAGAGCCGAAAGACTCGTGAAAATATAGGCCTGAATAAAACCTACCAGCAACTCCACGAAATACATGAACACCGTAAAAGCCACGGATACGATTGAAAAACCCCAGCCTGCAGCAACAGCCAATCCGCCAAATATGAAAATAAGCGACAGAATGCTGATGATGATCAGGTGGCCGGCCAGCATGTTGGCAAACAACCGGATCATCAGAGCAAAGGGCTTGGTGAAAAAACTCAGGATTTCTACCGGAATCAAAATAATCTTCACTAAAATAGGCACATCCGGCGGCCAGAGGATATGCCCCCAATACTGACGGGTGGAGCTGATGACAATGAAAAACAAGGTAATCAGGGCCAGTACACCGGTAAATGCAATGTTGCCCGGCACATTGGCCGATCCCGGAATCAGCCCCAGCAATGCATTGATCCAGATAAAAAAGAATACCGTCAGCAAATAAGGCAGGTATTTGTCGGCTTTCTCACCCAGAAAAGCTCGAGCCACATCATCGCGAATAAACAATACAATGGGCTCAATGGCGTTTTGCCAGCCGTGCGGTGCACGATGAGGTGCTTCCTGGTAGCGACGGGCCACTTTGGTAAACAACAAAATCATCAGCAACGCCGCCACCATCATCTGAATCACATTGCGGGTCAACGAAAGATCATACACGGGCTTATCCAGATTGGGCGAGCCATCCGGATGTACAGCAATGATATGTCCTTCCAGAAACTTCTGGGGGTCGAGATGATATTTCTGAATATATTCCTCCGTAAGCAGCTGAAATCCATCATATGGCACGCGGCCTTCTTCAAATTTTGCAGAAGAAAAAACCGTGAATCCCTGCTTGGGCACGTACAAAATCACCGGCAAATGCCAGACAACGGGATGGTTGTTAACCGTGAAAAAATGCCAGTCATGCGCATCGCTGATATGCTCCAGGATCACCTTATCGGGCCGGAACCCAGCTTCTTCAGCCCGTACCGGAAAAACGAAACCAACAAAAAGCAGGCATGAAACAGCGAAACGAGCTACTGCAGCTATTTTTATGGAATTTCCCGTCATCCGGCCAAAAAATTTGCGCAAAGGTAAAGATTAATCGCGCAACTCCTGCATCTGTTTTTGAAAATTTTTTAACTCTCGGCTTCGGCCTGTTGAAATTGCATGCTATGCAGCCGGAAATAATATCCTTTGCGTTGCAGCAGCTCTTCGTGTGTGCCCATTTCCCGGATTTCTCCCTTATCCATCACCAGAATCTGATGTGCTTTCCGGATGGTAGAAAGCCGGTGCGCAATGACGATGGAGGTGCGTCCCTTGATCAGGGTATCAATTGCCCGCTGAATCAGCATTTCCGACTCTGTATCAACCGAGGAGGTTGCTTCATCAAGTACCAGGATCGCGGGGTCAAACAGAATGGCACGGATAAAAGCAATGAGCTGCCTCTGCCCCAGAGAAAGCGTGGTGCCTCGTTCCATCACCCGGTAATGATATCCGCCCGGTAAACGCATAATGAAATCGTGCATGCCAATGAGCCGGGCAGCCTGTTCCACCCGTTCCAGGGGAATCTGCTTGTTATGCAGCGTGATATTGTCGTAAATTGACCCGGAAAACAGAAAAACATCCTGCAACACCACACCGATGCGGCTGCGAAGCGCCTTGAGCTGGTAGGACCGGATATCCACCCCGTCAATCAGAATGCGGCCCCGCTGAATATCATACAACCGGTTCAACACACTGATCAGGCTGGTTTTTCCCGAACCCGTATGGCCTACAATGGCCAGGGTTTCTCCGGGATTTACCCGAAAACTAATGTCTTTCAACACATATTCCTCTCCATCATAGGAAAACCACACATGGTCAAACTGAATCTCACCTTTTACCTGGGTAGGGGCATAAGTACCTGTATCGGGAATGGTGGCATCATGATCCAGCACCTTGAAAATGCGCTCACAGGCAACCATTCCCATCTGCAATGTATTAAACTTATCGGCCAGCGTACGCAGCGGACGAAACAACAGGTTGATGTACAACACAAAGCTGATGATGATACCGGCTGAACTGATCTGATGAATTTCTTCATAAGCCCCGTACCATACCAGCAGACCTATACAAAGAGCGGAAATGATTTCCACTACCGGGAAAAATACGGAATAAGCAAAAATGGCATCAATATTGGCTTTGCGATGTTCACGATTGATTTTTTTAAACTTTTCGAATTCCTGAGGTTCAGTGGCAAATGCCTGTACCACCACCATACCCGAAAGATGTTCCTGCACAAAGGCATTCAGCGCTGCCACGGCATTGCGCACCCGAAAGAAGGATTTATTCACGCTTTCCTTGAACAAATAGGTAGCCACCAGCAAAATGGGGAATGCCGAGAGGGTAATAAGCGTCAGCCGCCAATCCGTTGCCAGCATGATGGCCATAATGGAAACAATGGTGAGCAAATCGGCTACAATGGAAATCAGGCCTTCGGAAAAGATTTCGTTGATGGCTTCAATATCGTTGATGGTACGAGTAGTAAGCGTGCCAACCGGCGTGCGATCAAAATAGCGCAGATTCAGGCTGATGATTTTACGGTAAACTTCCATCCGCATATCGCGGATAACAGATTGTCCCAGTACGCTTGTAAGATAGGAAAAAGCAAAACGCATGAGGGTTTCCACCAACAGAATGCCTACCTGAATCACAGTAATCCAGATGACCATCTTCAACAGGTTGTTGGCAATATACCGGTCAACCGTCATCTGAATCAGGTAGGGCCTCACCGGCGCAATGGCAGCCAGCAACACGGCCAGCACCACACTGGTGTAAAACAGGCGGCGATAAGGCCGGGCATACCGCAACAGCCGGCGCATTAACCCCACATCAAATATTTTCTTCTGGGACAAAAGCTACCACTTAAGTCTGCAAATTTACGGATTCCATCGCAGGCATGTGGCAAACCCGTCAGGGTTCATCATCGGCTGCGGGCCTATCGGCATTGTCCTGCATCAACTGATGATAAGCCTTGATAAAAATAGCGCCCATGTTTTTATGGGGCGGAATATAATCTTCAAACTGATCGTAATGCGGTGTTTTCCGGAGTTCAACTGATAGTTGATTCCATAATTTTTCCCACACAATGTCTTTTCCCGCCAGGATCTGATCTTCAAGGGCTCGGATGATGGGTTCATTGACAAACAAAGTACCCGTTTGTTTGGAAGAAATAATCTGTGCCTGAGGGGAAATTTGTAGTACAGATGCCAGGCTGTTATAACCTCCACACGAACCAAGAATAACAATCCGGGCCGAACTCTGCAGCTGAGCGATAGTAGCATTTACATGATAGCTATGACCACGATGAATGTAAATGGTGGGATGAATTTGCTGGGCATTCAAATAAGCACTGAGCTTGCTCATGGCCAGTTCATCCTGATCAGCATCGGCAAAAGGTAATTTCACGAAAATGGTAATGGGCTTGCCCCGCTGCGATTCGATGGTGAGCCAATAGGTGTTTTTGGTAATCTTCCATTCACTGCCACGAAAGCTGCTCATAAAACTATTAAACGACTGAAAACCGTCTTTGTCGCCATAAAACAACACCTCTTCATATACTCTTCCATCATCACCAACGAGGTTGGAAAAAGGCACTTTATCAATAGGTGGCAAATGAAATTTCCGGCTGATATCCCGCGACCACACTGAATCCTGCTGATCATGCACGCGACTGGAAAATAAGCTAGCAAGCAAAGCATAAATAACCTGTCCGCGTTTGTCCTGTTGCTTTTGCATAGCCAGGAAATTCTTATCAACCTCCCTTCGCAAGAACTCCAGCAACCTGGGATCCCGAATGCTTCCAAATGCATCGGCTACATCTACGGCATCTTCCAGCGTTTCGGTTTTTTCCAGCCCGCTCACAAACTGTTGCATTAAAGCCGTAGAATTGGCTTCAGGCATAGACTGCAGAAAATCGTTCAGCGTATTATAGGCTGCAGCCATGGTGATAAATTTTTTAAAACGATCAAAATACACTGACATCAGCAACCAATCACCACGCGGTGGCTGCATGCGTTGCATCATGCGTTTGAACAAACCCACGTAACTCGACGTGTAAAGTTCTTCTTCTCCATTGATTAACAAATAATATATTTCCTGCGGGGTAAAGGCATCCACACAGGCAAATCGTACAGCATCCAGCGTATCATGCAAATCATTGATAGTACGGATATAATGCAATGCTGCCCGTTTCACATTTTGTTCCATCCCTTTCAGATTGAGCACGGGCGTATCATTTAACCATTTCCTGCGCATGTCAATCACTGTCTGCACACATAAACGGTAATATGCATCCTTATCCGGAATGATTTTTTCAAGTTGCTGAATCGTATATTGTTTATGCACCAATCCATCCAGAAAAGGCAAAATCTGAATTGCGTAAGGAGCCTGTCCGATGCGCACAATGGTTTGCACCAGTGAGTCAGGATTGCGCCGAATGGCGTTCCCTACTGCCGTATAGGATGTGGCATAATCATACACCCGCTGCGGATACAAGCGGGCTACCCTTGCAATGATGCTATCTGTAAAAGGTTCATTCAAAAACTCAGCATACGGTCCTTGCAATGAACTAAGCACCTGCTCAGGATGTGCAGCCGCAAATGCGCGGAATAAAATGGTTTTGGCAACCCGATAACCAAAATTATTGGGAAAAGCTTCAATGTTGATAAAACCTACTTGATAGGGCACATCATCCAGACAGCCTGCGATACTTTTACCCTGCATATCGGCCTGCATCATCTCACGAAATTGCTTAATAAGTACAGGCGCCAGCAGGGCATCCAGCTCACCATGTTGCACCTGATAGGCATACAGGCTCAACACATGATAAAGGCCATAAAGGTAGTAATACTTGATTCGATGTTCGTAGGCACTGCTTTCAACAAACAGCTGTATATCATTTACTTCCTTCGTGAGAGCTTCACGTGCCCGGGCTTCGCGGGCCTGCATATCTGTCGGGTGGGCATCATCCCTGGCCGTAGATGTATCTAACGTGGAATAAAGTGCATGTAAGGCTTCGGCCTGTGCATGATTGATCTGTTCATGAATTAGCTGCCTGCTAATGGGCACGGAAATCCCGATGGTGTCCGGTTTTCCCGTGCCTAACAAATTCCATCCCAGCATCCAAATCAGTAAATAATGCATCATCTTTTTTTAAGCAGCTTGCAAATTTACCGCCATTTTTTTCAAGCCTTACCTTATTAATCGTCTGCAAAACAGAAAGAATTTGGCTTGAATTAACAATTTCATAATGTTAATTTTAAGTAAAAAAAATATGAACCCAATTAAATTTGCTTGTCAAAGGATTGAGTATTGATCATGCAAACACCTTCTGCTGGCAGGATCCTGATAGTTGATGATGAACCCGATATCCTGGCTATTATTAGCTATAATCTGAAAAATGCCGGCTACGAAACTTTTGTTGCTACGGATGGTCAGGAAGCCATCGAAAAAGCCAGGGCACATCAGCCACACCTGATTATCCTGGATATCATGATGCCCGGAAAAAACGGATTGGAAGTGTGCCGGGAACTGAAAGCCCAGCCTGTGTTTCAGGATACCATGATTTTGTTTCTCACAGCTTTGAATGATGATGCACATGAAATGGAAGGCTTAAATCTGGGTGCAGATGATTATGTAACAAAACCCATTAAACCTAATCTGCTGATCAGCCGGGTAAATGCCCTGTTCAGGCGCTTGAAAAAGCAGGATGCACCTGTGATGCAAATAGGGGATCTGATTATTGATTCCGAAAAATTTCATGTCGTTTACCAGGGAAAACCCGTGATACTGGCCAAAAAAGAGTTTGAACTGCTCAAACTTCTGGCATCGCGGCCAGGCAGGGTATTCATGCGCAATGAAATCCTCAATCAGGTGTGGGGAACAGACGTGATCGTGGGCGACCGAACTATAGATGTGCATATCCGCAAAATCAGGCAAAAATTAGGTGCAGACCTGATCTCTACCGTAAAAGGCGTGGGCTATAAATTCGAAGGTTAAACGCCATCTTTTTTCTTCCCGCAGGCTTTTCTTTTTTGTACGTGTATTCTTGCTATATTTGAAACAATAGCCTGTTGCTATGTTATTTAATGACAAAAACCTTTCAACGGGTAAATTATCCTTTCTCAGTGCCATCATCATCGGTATAGTTGCGATGCTGGTAGGCGCCCTGATGCACCTGCATATACTTCAGCTTTTGTGGCTAAGCCTTGTCACATGGGCTGCAGCATTTGCTATCATCCGCTATGTGATGGAAAAATTCCTGTACCGAAAAATCAAACTAATCTATAAACTCATTTACCAAACCAAAGCTACACCGCAAGAAGAGTTCTTTCAGAGTCACGTGCTTCCCAAACCCACGCTGGAAGAGGTGCAACACGATGTGGAATTATGGGCATCCCAGCAACGCAATGAGCTGGAAGTATTACGCAAAAACGAAAAATTCAGAAAGGAATTTCTGATGAATCTTTCTCATGAACTGAAAACACCCATTTTTGCCATTCAGGGATATATTCACACCTTGCTTGATGGCGCCATTGAAGATGCAGAAGTGAACCGCACTTTTCTGAAGAATGCAGCCAAAAATATTGACCGTTTATGCAGACTGATTGATGATGTAGATGAAATCTCCCGCCTGGAAAGCGGCGAAATTCAGTTGAATAAAGAAGCTTTTGTAATCCAGGATTTAATTAAGGATGTATTTGATTTGCTGTCCCTGAAGGCCGCTCAGAAAAATATTCAGTTTTACCTGAAGAAAGGATGTGAAACTCCGGTTACTGTGTATGCTGATAAAGAAAGGATACGTGAGGTACTGATTAACCTGATTGATAATTCCATCAAATACGGAAAGCGGGACGGACATACTTTTGCAAGCGTGTACAACACGGATGAACAACATGTACTGATTGAAATTTCTGATGACGGAATCGGCATCGCAGAAGAACATTTAACCAGGGTTTTTGAACGTTTTTACCGGACTGATAAGGCACGCAGCAGGGACGCAGGTGGTACCGGTCTTGGTCTGGCTATTGTAAAACATATCATCGAAGCACACGGACAAACCATTCACGTACGCAGCAAGCCTGATATCGGTTCTACTTTTGGATTCACTCTCGAATTATTCCGGGAATAAAACAGGTATCGCCTCGCATTGTGCGAGACGATACCCTACACCATCACTGCTTGTATATAGATGAAAAGCAGCCTGAAGAAATACAGCTTATTTATTCCATACCGTCCATCCCTGCGTCCAGTCATCTGTTCCGATAGCACCAATAAAATTTACTTTCTGGAAGAAACTATCATTAAATTTTCCATCAAATTTTGCTCCGCTCAACGCAAGAGAACCTGTTTTGGGTTTTACATTAGGCTGAGCATTGTTAAATGGATCTGTAAGCTGAATATCTGCTGGGTTGGTAAATATTGTACTGCTATCACGGCCTGTTACCAGAGTTTTTAAGGCAGCAGCAGATAAGATGGTTGTGTCATTTAGTTTATCTACCTGGGTTACATTGTTTACAGCATGCAAGAAAGAATTACGGAAACCGCTTATTCCATCTTTGTAATACTGTGCAGTGGGATCGTTGTCAATATCCAGCCCCGCTTTCTGACCACCTATTACAATGGAATTCACCATCTCAAACTGTGCTCCTCTTCTCCAACGCATGCCATATCCATAATCCGCACTGGTATTGGATGCATTATTGGGTCCAATAGCTGTAAAATTGGAAAGCAATGGGTGAGTAACAGGTGTAGCCGTGAAAGGCTTGGATGAACCATTGGTATTGTCCACTTCAAAATTGTTAGATAAATCACCGCCCGATTTTTTATCGGTAAAACCTGGATCTTTAATAGAAATGGCAAACTGAATCTTCCCATGAAAACCATCGTCCATATCATAATCATCATCTGCACAATTGTAAGCAATCAAATACCTGCAGTTAACAGATCCTCCAAAAAATTCAAAAGCATCATCCAAACCGCGTATCACTTGTATATATTCAACTGTGGTTCCATCCCCCACGGCATACAGTGAGAGGCCATTGATTTCATCATCTGGATTCACGGCCTTCCCAGCATATTCAATGCGTACATATCTCAACACACCAGAATTGTCATGATCATCGTTTCCACCAAATAATTTATGTTTATCATCCACGCCACCTTCCAGCACGGCATGATTCCCATTGCCTGTAGCCTTGCCTACCAATACCACGCCTCCTAAATCACCTGGCTTGGGATTAGGCTCTGCAGAGGTAAAAACAATGGGTTTATCCTTTGTGCCTTGTGCTATAATTTTTGCTCCTTTGTAAATAACCAGCACACCTGCTGAATCCTTATTGCTGATGATTTTAGTTCCTGCTTCAATAGTTAATATCGCCGGTGAATCCACATACACATATCCTCGAAGCCTGTACACCTTATTGCTACTCCAGGTAGTATTGCTAGTGATAATTCCTCTTATGTTAATAGTATCAGGAGAGGTTGTTACCGGAGGTTGAGGAGTTGGATTGTCACTGTTTTTAGAACAAGCGCCCATGATAGCTGATACAGCAATCAAGCAGAATAAAAATGTCTGTTTCATACTCATAATTTTGATTTTAAACAAATGTGAAATGAAATTGTAAATTGCTTGTTAATAAGTCATGAAATCAATATGAAATTTTTGCAACTACATGCTTATCCATAATAATCAAATCACCGTGAAATCAGATAACGCAGGGAAATGCTGGCTGTTAAACCTTCTTGTATATCAGATATGATTCGGTCCTGATTCGGGTCAAACCGTATATGCGATGTATTGCCATATTTGTAATAAAGTTGTGTATGCTGCATCAAAAGATTAGATAAGGTGAGCCGACATTGAAAACGCTGGTGGGAAAATTTTTTGCTTACCTGAAAATCAAGCATGTTTCTGGGACGTTCATACGTATCCAGCCCATCATTTTCTCCTCTGAACATCATACTCTCGCCATTTCGATTAAACAACACCGAGAGTGAAAAATCACCTCGATCAGATGCATAAGTGATCCCTGCATTGATCATATATTTTGATAATCCCTGTAACGGGCGACGCTGATGCTGACCCTGAAAATTCACCCCACCATCCAGGTATGAAAAATTACCATACAGGAAAATATGATTCCAGAAAGAGGAGTGAATGAGGAAATTTAGCTTTTTGTTCATTTCCAGTTCAAAACCATAATCGTAAGCATGATCAGCATTATCATAAGAAAGTACATCATTGCCCAGATTTACCTGTTCGACAGGCTGCTGAAAATGCTTGTAAAACAAGGAAAATGAAAAGATTTCATCTGCTGCAGGATAATATTCTACACGCAAATCCAGATTATCCTGTAAAGAACGTTTCAATTCAGAATTACCGGAAATAATAAAATTTCTTTTGTAATCATAATACCGATAAGGAGCCAACTCGCGGAATTCAGGCCGGTTTACTGAACGATAATATCCCAGTCTGATATCCACCTGGGGCTGCACATAATAGGTAACGTTTAGGGAAGGCAGTAAATCCAGATTTTCATATTTCTGTGTAGGCTGATTCAGCGAAATCAACTGCTGAAAATTATATTCAGTCCTAAGTCCCCATGTGAGCTGAAGAAGATTTCTAAAAAAATGATTTTCCATCATCACATAAGCAGCGGCAAGATGAGCTTTACCGGTATAGTCTTTTGTGTTTTGAGGAATATTGGCTAATAAAATTCGGTAATGATTGATGTTGGTATCAGAAAATAAATTTTCGATGGTTACATCTTTGCTGATATCAATAACTGCTCCCCGACCATAAGGATCCAGATCGCTGGCATAGCCCAATGCAAGAATGCTGAACAATCTTTGCCGGTATGTTTCAGATATGCCTGCTTTCAGCAACTGGGTTTGCGCATGCCACTTGATAGGAACACTCAGGCTAATCTGCGCGTTGTAAATATCTTCATGCAGTCTCGAATAAATACGGGCTGCTGTATTGACAGCCGGACTGTTTTCATTGGACAGATACAACGCATAGTTGCTGTTTTTCTTTTCAAGCGTAAGGATGCGTTGATCAGGTTCTAAACGATATGATCTTCCGTAAGAAGCTGTCCAGCCTATGCGAAGATGATTATTTCCCATCTGATGCGAACCTAAGAGTTGCGTCAGGTATAAACCCTGCTGGGTGATGTGTTGATTCTGGCTATATATAGGATTAACCTGATCAGAACCCACAAAAATTTTTCCTGTCCTTATATAAAAATCATTATGGAATTCATTGCTTGCAAATGTTATCCATGTCAGTTTGCTGTGAGCGGAAGAATACGCTATATTGAACAATGCTCCAGTGCGTACTTTTTTCTGAAATATATCGCTTTGAAGGTCATAAATCTCTTCCTTGTTGAGCAGATATTGCGCCTGATCCTGATCCAATACCTGATGGCTATTGTTGTATGAAACAGCAGCCATATAGCCGATTTTCTTTCCAGAATGAAAGGTAAGGGTGTTACCTCCTGCCAGTTGCAAGCTGAAAGGGAGAAAACTGGAAGGCTGGGAAACAGCGCCGAAGGTATTGGGGAACTGCCGGGTAATGGATATTTTCTGATCAGGACTGAGGGTGGCATATTGCTGGCGCACCAGCTGAAAGGCCGATGGCAAGTTGCGCGATTGACCGACCCATCCCAGAAAATCCAGATTGCCTTTCGACCTGCCTGTATAAAAATGCCTGAATGTAGTTTGGCTGTTGTAGCCGGTGCCAAGAGATACAGAAAAATAAGGCAATGCAGGAAAATCCCGGGTCCGCACCTGAATAGCCCCGCCAGCTGCATCACCTGGCAAATCGGGAGTCAAGGTTTTATAAACCACAACCTGATCCACCATTTCCGACGGAATGATATCAAAGGAAAAAGCCTTTGCATCGGGCTCGGTGGAGGGGGCGGGGGCATGGTTTAACAAGGTTTCGTTGTATCGTGCGGCAAGGCCCCGTACCACCGCAAATTTTCCATCTTCTACACGCACACCGCTGATGCGCTGAAGCACATCACCCATGTGTTTATCCGGCGAGCGGGCAATCATGTCGGCCGATATCCCATCACTGATCACGGGCTGTTTTTTTCGATCCGCATACAAGGCTTGTATGGAATTCTGCTGGAAAGAAGCCGTTACCACAATCTCAGATAAACGTGCAGAGGCTGCCCGCTCCAGCCCTACATTCAAGGTAGTGATAGTACCAGGTTCTACCTTTACACCTGTAATGATTTTTGTCTGATATCCAAGATATCTGAACAGCAAAGTATATTCACCGGCGGGAACCTGCCGAAGCAAATACTGACCATCCACATCGGAAATCGCTCCCTGCGAAGAGCCTTGCAGAATAACAGTTACTCCGGCCAATGCATTTTCTCCTTCCTGTGCATATGTTTTACCTGAAATGATACCATACACCTGAGCCTGTGACAAAAAAGAAATGCCAACCATGCAAAAGAGTAGTAATAATCTCATCCCTCTTATGTTTTCGAACACTGCAAAATTTCCTGCTGATGATTAACCAATTGTTAACCAAATGATAACTAAATATGAATCTTTCTGATTGAATACCCTTAGAACAGTTTTTCTCTTTTGGGAAAATGAAAATGCTTTTTACTAAATTTTTTAGTACATTAGCTGCATGAAAAAGAATGCCCTTTCCAATCAGATTTGGCCGGCAGATGCTCATAACCTGGAATATGAAGGTCAAATCTGGCAAACCCAAGAATATGTGTTGACAGCGCCGGTGCAAGGACCGCTGGCTGAGCGTATCGGTGAGGAAAGAGATGCTTTTAGCCGGAATTACCGGCACCCCCGGCTGGCTACAGATGCCCAGATTTGGCTCATTCATTTCTGGCAATGGGAAACGCAGGAAAAGAAGTTGATAGCCTATTTTAGCATGCTTGCTGCCCCGCAACCCCCTCTGCTGCTGGAAATTGACGGTTTTGGATTTATGCCCAGCCACAGTATCATCCTGAAAATCCGCAATGCATCAGCTGTTGCCGCTCTGGTGAAATCGTTCCGTCCTATGCAGCGCATGCTAAAGAGTTTAGCCAGCAAACCGCATTTCATCACAGAACCGTATTTGTTGTTTGCATCCAGGCTTAAGCCCTGGCAATATGAAAAAAGCGTACCCGAATACCAGCAAAAATCATTCGCCGGCCGATGTGTAGTGCAGGAATTAACATTGTGGAAAAAAGATGATCATCAGAAAGCTTTCCAGCAAATAGCACGCTTTCCGCTGCAAAAGGCCTCTTCACCAGAAGGGGCAGCAGGTGGACAGATTCAATACAGTTTGTTTGATTAAAAACTTGTATCATGACATATATCAAAGGTCGCGGTGCACAGCTGAATCCGCACAATCGTTTTGAAAAAACAAGGTTCAGCCGCGATGAACCAACAGCTATTGATGATTGGGAACAAGGCGATGAGCCTACACATTATATTGAGCAACAGACCAAAAGCCTGGTACACAAGGTAGAAAGCCCCGATGTGGGTATGATGTACAGCATGAATCCCTATCAGGGATGTGAGCATGGTTGCATTTATTGCTACGCACGAAATGCGCATGAATACTGGGGATACAGCGCCGGATTGGATTTTGAACGCAACATCATTGTGAAAATAAATGCTCCTCAACTGCTGGAACAGTTTCTGATGCAGCCCTCCTGGGAAGGGTGGCCCATTTCGCTGAGCGGCAACACCGATTGCTATCAGCCGGCCGAACAAAAATACCGCATCACCCGTCGGTTGCTGGAAATCTGTTATGCTTTCAAACAACCAGTAGGCATCATTACCAAAAATGCCTTTATCCTGCACGATAAGGATATATTGCAGGCCATGGCGCGTTACAGGTTGGTGAGCGTGCTGGTGTCCATTACTTCCTTTCACGAAGAACTGCGGCGCCTGATGGAACCGAGAACCACAACCGCTCAGCAAAGACTGCGCGTGATCCGGGAGCTAAGCCAGCTGGGCGTGCGCACCGGTGTGATGCTGGGACCCATGATTCCTGGATTGAATGAACACGAAATGCCTGCTATCATGAAAGCTGCCGCAGAAGCCGGCGCCACATTTTCAGCCTATACATTTATCCGCCTCAATGGTGCCATCAAACTGATTTTTCATGATTGGCTGTATAAAAATTTCCCCGACCGGGCCGATAAAGTCTGGCATCTCATTGAACAATCACATGGTGGTAAAGTCAATGACAGCCGATGGGGCGTGCGCATGCGCGGCGAAGGCCCTATCGCTGAGCTGGTTCGTCAGCAATTCATCAAATGCAACAAGCGATATGGCCTGAACGATGAACGATGGGAACTCGATAGCTCGCATTTTTGCAGACCCGGAAAACAGTTAAGTTTGTTTTAATGATTGTAAAAGTGAATTTTTTCAATTCATGTCATCCTATCTTTGAAAATGAATCCCCTATCATTTGAAATAAATCCTGTTGCTATGAAAACATGGATTACAGGTCTGACCATAAGCTTGCTTGCCGTACAGGCCGCATACGCACAAGCCAAAATATCCGACGAATATGTTGCGCGTTATGTGAATCAGCAGGTAACTGTTTGCGGAAAAATTGCGAGTACCTATTACGACTCCACTTCCAAACGCAAACCTACTTTTCTAAATTTCCGCTATCCACATCCCGATGAAACCTTTACCGTAGTGATCTGGGGAGATGACCGGAAAAATTTTCCTTACAAACCTGAAACCTATCTGAAAAACAAACAGATTTGTGTGAAAGGGAAAATTACATTGTTCCATGACGAACCCGAAATGATTATAACTTCTCCTGCACAGATTGAACTGGAAAATGAGAAGCCCTGATGAATCAAATCAGTTTCATCACGGGCCTTTGTACATCGTGATAAAATAAAAAAGTCCATCCTTCACGTTTGCCCTGCTCAGCAAATTGCTGCCTCAGTTCCATGCTTTTACGGCCATCGTAGTCATATTTGGCCACATAGCGTGTTTTCATCTGCAAATATTGAGGTGCTACATCGCCACCATAAAAAATAATTTCATCCTGATCTTGTATCCAGAACACAACGTGATAGGGACAATGCCCACCACTGAGCTGATACCGAATATGTGTATCAATATATCCTTCATCATGCAAAAGCATTACCTGATCAGATTGAAACAATAATTCAAACTCTTCTGCTGCATACGAAGAAGCTATATCCCCTCCTGTTTCACCTTCATTTTGCTGGGCATGTGAAAGAGCATATTTTAATTCATCTTCATGCACATAATAGATGGCCTGAGGAAAATTCAGCCTGTAACTTCCATCGGGATGGAGGCTGCAAATGCCACCTGCATGATCTTTATGCAAATGACTAAGCAACACATGCGTAATTTGTGAAGGATCAATTCCTTTTTCTTTCAGGATCTGATACAAAAGGAATTCCTGATTGTTAGACAGATTTAATCCGGTATCCAGCAAAATATAATGTGATCCTGCAATTACAAGAAATGGTTGAATCTCAATCAGCAATGAACCTTTCGGCCTATCCTGCAAACGATCATGCTGAGGATCAAAGGGGATAAATTTTTTACTTCTATCCACGGTAAATGTTCCTTCTGCAAGCGGAATAATTTGTGCCATCATTCACCATATTTTTGATGGATATTATCTTAAAATCTTCTGCCTGTCTGCATCCAAGCGTATCAATATAAAAAGCATCATCGTAAAGGTAATCATTGATGATCCACCGTAGCTCATCCACGGCAAAGGTATGCCAATGACCGGAGCCAATCCTGTGGTCATTCCAATATTGATGGCCACATGAAAAAACAATATACTCGCCAATCCATAAGCATATACCCTGCTGAATGTGGATCGCTGGCGTTCAGCTACCTGAATGATGCGAAACAACAATATCAGATACAAACCCAATAATCCAATGCTTCCTATAAAACCAAAATCTTCTCCGATGGTACAGAAAATAAAATCTGTACTCTGTTCCGGTACAAATTCGTAGCGGGTTTGGGTTCCTTTCAAATAGCCTTTCCCAAACAGCCCTCCTGAACCAATGGCTATTTTGGATTGCAGCACATTGTAACTTGACTTCGGACTTACTTCTTTGCCCAGCATCACATTGATTCGACTTACCTGATAAGGTTTCAGTACATGTGTGAATATATAAGGCACAACCTGCATCACAAATACACTGCAGAAACCCCAGATCAACAGGATCAGAAACAATCGTTCGGGATGACGCCGGAAGCTGCGCCGCATGAAATAAATCACGAACGCAGCGGCCACGCTGAATATCATCAGCAATATATGTTTCTCTACCAGCAAAGCAGAAAGCACTAACACAATCACAGAAAATCCAACAATAAGAATAATGCCCGGTAATCCTTCCCGATACAATACCAGAAAAAATGATAAGTAAACCAATGCCAACCCTGTTTCAGATTGCATCACAATGATGGCTGCAGGTAAAAGAATCAAGCCAATGGCAATCAGCCGCGCACGTAATGTGGAAAAATCCACATCCAGGCGCGATAAATATTTGGCGAGTGCCAGGTTGGTCGTAAGCTTTGTAAATTCTGCCGGCTGAAACTGAAAACCACCAATCACAAGCCAGGAGTGAGAACCTTTGATGTCTTTGCCGGCTACCAGCACCAGCAGCAACAACAAAATGCCAAATACATACATGAGATTGGCTAATGCAGGAAATAGTTTGCTGTCAACCAACAGAATGCCGAGAGCCAGTACCAGCGAAATGCACACCCACATCAACTGCCTGCTATAGTTTTTGCTCAGATGCAAGACGTTGTACCATACATCTTCCCCCGGCCGGTGCTCCACGGCAAAGATGGAAAACAAACCTATAAGCACCAGGATAAAATACAATGCCATCAGCACCCGGTCTATTCCCGGCTTAATCAAGTCTGTTGATGTGCGTACATGCGTGTCCACAGGTCAATATGTTTAACGCGCGACTATGCGCCTGGCCTCCAATTTATCACGAACCTGATTCAGCGAATCAATTCTGCGTTTCTTTTCCAAAATATATTCTGGTATCAGATTAGCTTCCGAAATCCGCTTTAACAACGGCAAACGATCCGTAGCAATGCTGTCACGCAAATATTTTTCAATCATCAGGCTGGCTATCGGTGCTGCCCAGCTGGCCCCAAAGCCGGCATTTTCCACCACCACGGCAATGGCGATTTTGGGATGTTCACGCGGTGCGAAAGCTGCAAATAATGAATGATCTTTCAACTCCACCCGTTTCCCGTTGATAATCGTAAAATTTTGAGCCGTACCTGTTTTCCCGCAAATCGTGATGCCCGGAATAGCAGCAATGGTAGCGGTTCCCCGTTCAACCACTGCTGCCATGGCACGGGTAACAATATCGTAATCCGTGTCCGATACATTGGCAGTGATCCGATGCAACACCAGGTGTGTGCGATAAAAATCCGGATCGCCTTCCACACTATCCACTACATGAGGCGTGTAATAATATCCGTGGTTGGCAATGATACACATCACATTGGCCAGCTGCAGAGGAGTTTCGGTGATTTCTCCCTGGCCAATGCCCAGTGATACGATGGTACAGGAATTCCAATGTCCTTTGCCAAATATTTTGTTGTAATGAGCTGTATCCGGAATATATCCGCTGTATTCACCAGGCAAATCAATTCCGAGTTTTTTACCCAGTCCAAAATCACTCACGTATCGGTACCACTCTGCCAACCCCAATGCAGGCCTGCGCTCTCTGTCCACAATAAAGCGAAACACCTGCGAAAAATAGGAGTTGCACGAATAGGCGATGGCATTGTACAGATTGGAAGCGTGTCCAGGAAAACTTTCTGTGCATTTGATTGGCCTTCCGCATCCCAGATACACACCCCGGCAATCATATCCGTATTGGGGAGTAATGACACCTTCGTGCAGGGCTATCAATGCATCTACAGGCTTGAAGGTAGAACCAGGCGGGTAAGTAGCCTGAATGGGACGATTAAACAAAGGAAGTTCGGGGTTTGTAAACAAGCGGGAAAATTTTTTGTTACGCTCTGAACCACTCAGTTCATTCGGATCATAGGTAGGACTGCTAACCATCGCCAGAATGCCGCCCGTATTGGGATCTATGGCTACTATGCTTCCAATTTTGTTTTGAAGCAGTTGTTCACCCAATTGTTGCAATTCTATATCCAGCGAGAGATACAGGTTTTTACCGGCTACAGCTGGTGTATCATACATGCCTCCGGCATACGAGCCCTGAATCCTGTTCCGGGAATCCCGCACCAGATATGTCACCCCACGCTGCCCGCGTAACACATCCTCATAACTGCGCTCCAAACCCGTTTTGCCTATAAAATCGCCGGCCTGGTAAAATCCATCGGAACGCCGGATAGTAGCAGAATCCACCTCGCCTATATATCCGAAAATATGAGCCCCTGCATGATAGGGGTAATTACGCACAGGCCTTTCCACCAGTTCAAAGCCAGGGAACTGATACAGGTTTTCTTCAATGCGGCCATACACGTCAGGAGGCAGTAATTCTGCAAAAACAGACTGGCGATAACGGGAATTCCGTATGATAATTTTTTCCATCCTCTCCCGGAAAGTGGCTGTATCAATACCCAGCAGCTCACATAAAAAAGCCGTATCCAGGTGCTTGACTTCCGAAGGTGTTACCATCAGATCGTAAAGGGCCGTGTTATTCACTACTACACGTCCATGGCGATCATAGATAATGCCCCGGGTAGGATATATGAGTTTGCGTACAATGGCCTGTGCATTGGCCAGCTGGCGATATTTTGTTTCGATCACCTGCAAATAAAACAACCGCATTGCTATGACAGCAAATACACCGATGAATATCAGCCGGATGATATTTTTTCTGGATTGGTGAAATTCAGCCATATGCTTAAAAACTACGGCTTTAGCGAAATACGGGACTTCAGACTGCCTGCAAACCTAATGAAAACCTGCCTGTAAAACCTTGATAATTATCTTCTCCTCGGGCGTTTTTCAAAAAACAATAATCCATACACAAAAATCAATAGCAGGGTAACAAGGGTGGAAAACACAATCTTCATCGCCAGGTAAGGGGTTGCCTGAAAGTTGAATACTTCCAGAGTAAAATAAATCACGTGGTGAATCAATACCAACATGCCTGCATAAAAAACGAATTTACCCGTACCCATGGTAGCGGGCGAGGGAGACCGGGTAGTATCTTCAAAACCACCTTGAGGAGCAAGCATCCCGATGAGGAAAGGACGGAGATAGGCAATAGCCGCACAGGCTGCAGCATGTAATCCGGGTGTATGCATGAAATTATCTATAATCCAACCGGTGGCTGTGCCGATCATCAACAATAACCAACGGGGTGTCTGAAAAGGCAAAAGCAAAATTAAAAGCAGATACAGATAAGGCTGCACCCATCCATTCAGCATGATATTGTTCAGGATAAACACCTGAACAAAAATCAACAACACAAAACGAATGATATTTTTGAACAACTCACTCATGGTGAAACCACATTGGATTCAACCTGCAACTGCTCAGGCGCCTGCAGGTTTTCAATCACATACACATATCTAAGTCTGCTGAATGGCGTAGCCAATCGAATACGGGCTACCTGAAAATTGCTGGCCGGCTGATGCGCCACTTTTTCCACATAACCCACGACAATACCAGGCGGAAACATCACAGAAAAGCCGCTGGTCACCACGGTATCATTTTTATACAAAGCTACACTTCGGGGTATGTCAGAAAACAAAGCCGTAGTGGGATCTTCACCATCCCACCGCACATAACCGATATCGCCTGTGCGTTTGAGCCGTACACTGAGCCTGAAATCCTTATGCAATAACGACATCACAAGGGCATAATGATCACTGGCTCGAACCACCACACCGGCTACACCCTGGCTGCTTACCACACCCATATGGGCATGCACACCTTCCAGCTTGCCCCGATGAATGGTGATGTAATTGCTGGCATGGACAATGCTGTTGTTTACCACTTCTGCAGGTAAATAAGCATATTGCCGGTGATGGGCGGTATCGCGGATAAGCTGGCGGGAAGTATCGGGAAAGCTGAAGTCCTGCAGCAGCTGATTTCGCAGGCGGGCATTTTCCGCAAGCAGGCTTTCGTTGACCTGCTTGAGATGGAAATACTGCATCACATCCGCATAATGCTGATATAGCCTGCCCATCCATTCCTCAGAAAACTGCAGAAACCACGCTTGCTGAAAGGGATTCTGGCTGAACACCCTGTTCAAACATATCGCCTCAATGGCAATAAACAAGAGCAGATTAAAATAACGCCGGATGAACAGAATCAGATTGCGCACGGCCTTGGTTTATGCAGAATATGGATGATGAAGCAATAGTTTCATCAGGTTACTGCATCAAAAACGGATATTTGCCAATGTGTTTCAATGCAATGCCGGTGCCCCTCACCACAGCCCGCAGCGGATCATCGGCCACATGCACGGGGAGCTTGATTTTCTGCGCCAGCCTCTTGTCAAGCCCACGCAGCAAGGCCCCTCCACCAGTTAAATACAAACCTCTGCGGTAAATATCAGCAGCCAGCTCGGGCGGCGTGGTTTCCAGCGCTTTCAATATGGCTTCTTCAATTTTGAAAATGGACTTATCCAGCGCCTCGGCAATTTCCTGATAGGAGACCATGATTTGTTTCGGAATGCCCGTCACCAAATCACGCCCATTCACCGGCATATCATCCGGCGGATTGTCAAGCTCTTTCAAAGCCGATCCTATTTGTACTTTGATCTGTTCGGCTGTACGTTCACCAATCAGCAAGCTATGATAGCGCCGCAAAGCCTCCATGATATCGGCCGTAAATTCATCACCCGCAATGCGGATGGATTGATCACAGACAATGCCGGCCAGCGCAATCACCGAAATACCTGTGGTACCACCGCCAATATCAATAATCATGTTGCCCACCGGCTCTTCCACGTCAATGCCAATGCCCAGTGCTGCTGCCATGGGCTCGTGAATCAAATACACCTCCTTCGCTCCTGCCTGCTCGGCCGAGTCGCGTACGGCGCGCTTTTCCACCTCCGTGATGCTGGAAGGGATGCAAATCACCATTCGCCAGCTGGGCGTGAAAAATGGTTTCTTGGGATTGACCATTTTGATCATCTCCCGCAGCATGCCCTCCGCAGCATTGAAATCGGCGATGACACCATCTTTCAAAGGCCTGATGGTGCGAATGTATTCGTGGGTTTTTTCATGCATCATCATGGCCTTTTTCCCTACTGCAATGATTTTACCGGTAGCCCGTTCAACGGCCACAATGGAGGGCTCATCCACCACCACCTGGTCATTATGGATAATCAAGGTATTGGCCGTACCTAAGTCAATTGCCAGATCTTGCGTCATGAAATTCAGGAATCCCATAGGAAAAAGCAACGTAGTATTGAAAACGTAAAGAAATGAAAATTGTGTTGCAAAATTGGGATAATTTTTTTACGAAAATGTAGTTTCGGGTTTTTATTTCTATGATGCAAAACCTATAAAAATTCCCACCCGATATCGCGTCTGAAATATTTCCCTTCGAAGTTTACTGCTTCAGCCAGTTTCAGGGATTTTTCCCTGGCTGTATGCAAATCCTTTCCCAGTGAGGTGATAGCCAATACCCGCCCGCCGGAAGTCACAATCCGGCCCTCCTGTCGGCTCGTGCCCGCATGAAACAGAAAGCTTCCTTCGGGTATATCACCGGGCAAATGCACGGGCAAGCCTTTGCGATAGCTGCCCGGATAGCCGCCTGATGCCAAAACGAGCGTGAGCGCGCACTCTCCTCTTACCTCAAGCTGCACCTGTGCCAGCCTGCCCTGCTGTGCCTGCAAGATCACCTCCATCAGGTCATTCCGGATGCGGGGCAGGATGGCTTCCGTTTCAGGGTCGCCCAACCTGCAGTTGTATTCGATGACATACGGATCGCCGCTGACGGACATTAACCCTAAAAACAGAAAACCCCGATACGGACACCCTTCCTGTTGCATCCCCACCAGTGTAGGTTTGATAATGCGGGTTTCTACCTTTTGCAAAAAAGCTGCATCGGCAAAAGGCACAGGTGAAACAGCACCCATCCCGCCAGTATTCAAACCCGTATCGCCCTCACCAACCCGCTTGTAGTCTTTTGCTTCAGGCAATAGCACATAATGTTGACCGTCGGTGAACAGAAACACGGAGACTTCCACACCGGACAGATACTGCTCCACCACTACCTGCCGGCTGGCCTCTCCGAACTTTTCATGCGCGAGCATTTCTTCCAGTTGCACAATGGCCTCATCGGTATCGTTGCAGATAAGCACGCCTTTCCCGGCTGCCAGGCCATCGGCTTTCAGTACCACAGGCATGGGATGCTGCCGCAGATAAGCTTTGCCGGCTTCAAGTTCATCCTGCCGAAAAACCCGGTATGAAGCAGTAGGAATACCATATCGTTGCATAAATGCTTTGGCAAAAGCCTTGCTGCCTTCCAGCCTGGCTGCAGCCTGTGAAGGGCCTACTACGCGTACAGACTGCAATCCTGCAGCGCGTGGAAGCACATCGGCAATACCTGCCACCAGCGCATCTTCTGAGCCGGGCACCACCACATCAATATCCTGCTCACGGCAAAAGTTCTCTATCTCTGCAAACGCCAGAGGAGAAAGTGACACATTTTCGGCAACTTGTGCCGTGCCGGCATTGCCAGGGGCTACATACAGCCCATCACAGTACTTACTTTGACTGAGTTTCCATGCCAGGGCGTGCTCCCGCCCACCACCACCCAGAATGAGGATACGCATTTTTTTCCTGCAAAGAAAAAGGTTTCATGCGTATGACCAGAACCTAAAATGATTTTTATAGTATTTTTCCGTTTTAAAATGCCGTTACACGGGCTTTAAAACAAGGTTTTACACATTTCATCACACAAAATCGCTTTGTTTATGGAAGGTAACTCGTCTGCAAAAACCCCTTCACCAGGCCGCAAAAATGGCCACCATCCGGGATTGTATGTGTTGTTTTTCACGGAAATGTGGGAAAGATTCGGATATTATTTGATGGTAGGTATTTTCCTGTTGTATCTCATTGACCCTATCAGTCATGGTGGAAAAGGATTTGATACCCGAAGAGCTGCCGATCTGGTAGGCTCTTATATTGCACTGGTATATCTTACTCCTTTTATCGGCGGATTGCTGGCCGACCGGTATCTGGGCTATCGGCGTGCAGTTATTCTGGGAGGCATTCTGCTGGCTTGCGGATATTACGGACTTGCCCTTCCGGGAAATACAGCCATGTATGTTTCTCTGCTGCTTATTATTTTGGGGAACGGTTTTTTCAAACCCAATATCAGCACCATCTTGGGCAATCTGTATAACCGCGAAGATTTGCGACCCAAAAAAGATGTGGCTTACAATATTTTTTACATGGGCATTAACCTGGGAGCCTTCGTGTGCAACTTCGTGGCGGCTTATATGCGTAACCATTTTGGCTGGGGATATGCTTTTGCTGCAGCAGGTGTGGGCATGACCATCGGGTTGATCTGGTTTATTTCCGGTATGCGCTACATTAAGGAGGGTGATGTGAAAAAGCCCGTACAAAAGGAAGATATGCCTCTGAGCAAAATTTTCGGTTATGTGTTTTTGCCGGCTATAATAGCCGCTGCTATTGGATATTTGTTCAGCAGCTTCACGGGTCATACCCTGTTTGGTACCCGGTCGAATGATGCTTTTATGTTTGCCTGTGTGCCCATCGTCATTTTCTACGGCAGCCTGTATTTCCGTGCTAACCGGGAAGATAAGCGAGGCCTGGGTGCCTTGTTTGCATTCTTTTTGGTGTCCACGGTGTTTTGGGTTATTTACAACCAGAACAGCACGGGTCTTACCATCTGGGCTGATCAGTACACCAACCGGCAGATGCCGCCGGCTCTCGAAAAAATTGTAAAACCTTTTGGGATGCTGCAAACAGTGACTACTGATTCGCAGATGGTGGTGAAAATGGATCGTTATTTCCGGGCACAAACCAATGCACAGGGTACAACGGTGATGGTAAAAGGCATTGATCCTTATTTCCAGAATCTGCCCAGGAGCCAATGGCCTTCCAGCGGGCAGCTACATTTGCTTTCCACGGAAATTTTTCAATCCGTGAATCCGTTTTTCATCATTGTATTTACACCTTTGCTGGTGGGGCTGTTCAGCTGGCTGCGCGGCAAAGGCAAGGAACCCACCACGCCCATCAAGGTTACGCTGGGCATCTGGGTTGCCGGCCTTTCTTCGCTGCTAATGGTGATTGCCATCAGTACCCGCGATATTTATGTGGACAAGGCCAGTATGCTGTGGGTGATTGCTACCTATGCCGTATTTACCATCGGCGAGTTGCTGGTGAGCCCCATCGGCCTATCGATGGTTTCCAAGCTTTCCCCCACTCGGCTTACAGCGTTGATGATGGGTGGCTGGTTCCTCGTGAATTCCATCGCTGGCAAGCTGGCCGGGTTGATGGCCACTTTCTGGGATAGCTTCATTGACAAAAAATATTATTTCTTGATCCTGGTCATTGCAGCCGCTGCAGCAGGTTTCATTATGTTGCTGCTGAGCCGGTGGGTAGCTAAAGTTGTCTATGAAAAAACAGGTGCGTATTGACACCATCAAACGAGCCATAAGCAAAATTCATATACTTCCTGACGATGAATTGACATGTGCCGGCCCGATGCGCGGCAAAGTTTGTTAATTTTGAGCTATCAAAATCAGAAGACCATGGAAACTACGAAACCCGTGTTTCTAAAGTCGGCCGATGAAGAACTGTTTCGTGAAATCAAACGAAAGGCACATGAAGTGGTGCGGCAATTGGAGCCTTTGCGCAGCTGGCAGATTCGTTTCAAGGCCATTTTGTTTCCAGCTCTATTTGTTGCAGCCTATGCTTCAGCGCTGATTTGGGGAGAAAACACACGCATATTGTATGGTTGCTATTTCGTGATGGGACTGCTGCTGGTCATCATTTTCCTGAATCAGATTCATGATGCCGTGCATGGCGTGTTATGGAAAAAGAAATGGCTGAATGAATTGTACATTCATTTTTTTGATCTGATGGGTGCCAACAGCTTTGTGTGGCGCATACGTCATACCCGCCTGCATCACAACTATCCCAACATCATGGGATGGGATAGTGATATTGAACAAAGTGATCTGGCTCGTGTATTTCCCTATGGCCCATACAGCAAAATCCATAAATACCAGCACATTTATCTGCCCTTGATTTATCCTTTTTATCTGCTGAACTGGCTGCTGGTACGCGATTTCAAAGATTTCTTCAATAAGAAAAAACCCGTATGGAAAGTTACCCAAATCCCCAGAAAAGAATATTATAAACTTTTTTTCTTTAAGGCTTTCTTTCTGTTTTACACGATTGTGATTCCCAAACTGGTATTGGGTATCAGCTGGGGACAGGCTATTGCTGCATTTTTGATTTTCATTTTTACAGCCAGCATTTTTTCACTGATTGTGCTGCTTTCCCCGCATGCCAATACGGAAAATGAATTTCCATTGCCCGATGAACACAACCAGATTCATCATCCCTGGTTCATGCATCAGCTCAAGAATACCAACGATGTTACGCACGATAACTGGTTTACGCGCTTTTTCATGGGATGTTTCAACTATCATGTGGCTCATCATCTGTTTCCCAATATCAACCACGTGTACTATCCGGAAGTAACGGCTATTTTACGAGAAGAAGCCCAAAAGCATCATCTGCCCTACAGAAGCTATCCATTATGGTATTCACTCAAAAAGCATTATGAATTGCTCAAACAAAACCGTATGCCGGAAAACATTTTTGAGGAAACCATGTAATCAGGCAAAAAAATAAATCAAAACCCCGGTTAACAGCCGGGGTTTTTTATGCAAATACATATAGATACGTACGATGTATTTTATCTGTTTGGGCGCCGGTGGCCCGGTGCAGGGCCATCATCTTTTCATTGAAATCGCCTACCCATGCGAGTTCTACACCTTTGATGGTTTTGCGGGGCAATACTTCTTCTTGCAAGCAACGCACCAGTGCCGATTCCATACCATGATTCTGAAAACGTTTTTTGCAGCCCATGACAATAATCCGCAGCCGATCAATGGTATGCGTGTATTTATACCACAAAAATTTCAGTTTACCCCAAAGATTTAACTTTCCATGTACATGTTTTAAAATCTGATTGGCATCGGGAAGACACACAATAAAAGCCACTGGCTCCTGTTCATAGTAAGCAAACCAGATGATTTTTTCATCGAGAATGGGGCGCATCTGGCGAAACACATCGCGGATGGTGTCCAGGCTCATCGGCGTGAAATTGGGAAAATCGCTCCAGGCATCGTTGTAGATTTCCTGAAAATCGCGAAAGAATTTTTCCTGATCTTTTAACCGGAAATGTTCAAAATGATAACCCGGTTTTTTCATCACCCAATCAGAAATGCGAGTAAATCGTTCAGGCATGGGCACGGTGGCATCTAAAAAATTGGTGTACTGGTCGTATGCCTTCACGAAGCCATAGTTTTCAAACAACTGCTGATAGTAAGGCGGATTGTAATTCATGCCAAAGCTGGGTGGCTTAAAACCTTCTACCAGCAAGCCCCAGTACCGATCGTTTTCACCAAAGTTCACCGGGCCTTCCATAGCCTGCATGCCTTGCTGCTGCAACCAGGCTTTTGCGGTATCAAACAAAATATTGGCGGCTTGCTGATCGTCAATACATTCAAAAAAGCCCACCCCTCCTGTGGGGCTTGGAAACTTATACGCCCGATGTTCGTCCACAAACGCAGCAATACGTCCAACGGGCTTTCCTTGCGCATCATACAAAACCCAGCGCGTACACACCCCGTGTGAAAAATAACTGTTGCGTTGCGGATCAAAAATGTCGCGAATATCATTTTCCAAAGGGCTTACCCAGTTGGGATCATGGCGATAAATCCATTTCGGCAGTCGTAGAAAATCTTTTTCTGTGCGCCGATCATTGACTTCCTGAATGCGCATGCACAATGGCTTATTGTGGCTGCGAACTTACATAAATCCCTTCATGTGCGATCAAGGCTGGTAAAGAAAATTAAATGAAATCCAGGTAAGGATAATTTTTGCCAAGAATAAGCTGATCGTTGGCTTCAAGCCATTTATGGAGGATGGTGGCATAGACCTGCTTGAAATCAATTTCATAGCGCAAATCGCCTTGATCAAGATTCTGCAGATCAGGAGGTGCATTCAACACACCTTGCCGTTTCAATCCACCTGAAATCAGAAACATACAATTGGCTGTGCCATGATCGGTGCCCGCACTGGCGTTCTGACTTACCCTGCGGCCAAATTCGGAAAAGGTCATGATTATCACATCCTGAAAACGATTGTGCTTTTTCAGGTCGTTGCGAAAAGCCAGGATAGCGTCGTTCAGCTGTTTGAACAATCGCTGCTGCTGAGGTTGCTGATTTACATGGGTATCAAAACTGCCCAGGGAAAGATAATACACGCGGGTGGGCAATCCGGCCAGTATCAAGGAAGCTACTGTCTTCATATCTTTCCCGATCTGGGTATCCGGATATTGTCCATCTTCGTGATACAATCCTGCCTGATCATACAAATAATCGGCTGAAGAAAGGGTTTCGGCCATTACTTTATAGAGATAATCCACCTGCAGGTGATCATCATCCACTACGGGTTTTTTCAGGATTTCACGGAAGAAGGGATCATCGCTGGCCCGGTGGAGCTGAGCGGGATCATGAACAGCCAGACCGGTATATTGTGCACCTTTCATGGCTTTGCTAAGGGTATCATCTACTTCTATAGCCTGCACAGACGGATGCGGACATCCGCTGCACTGGGCATCCAGATAACGGCCCACCCAGCCCGTGGTGAGCACCTGCTGGCTATCGCTGGCCGTTTGCCAGATATCCATAGAGCGGAAATGGGAGCGATCGGGATTCGGGTAACCCACGCTGTTGAGAATAGCCAGTTCGCCATTCTCATACAATTCCTTTAGTCCTTCCAATGCTGGATGCAGGCCCTGTTCATCGGTAAGGCCTACGACCTGCGATTTCGGGATGGCCAGTTGGGGTCGGCTTTCGTAGTACATATCGTTTCGGTACGGAATCACGGTATTCAATCCGTCATTGCCACCGGAAAGCTGAATGATGACCAGCACTTTTTGTCCTTCCGAAAGGCCGGGTTGTTCAAATGCTTTGAGAAAACGGGGTACCAGCATGGCTGCCGTAGCCAGGGAACCTATTTTCAGAAATTCACGACGATGTAAAATCAACATAATGAAATGTTTTGCATGATTAACAAACCTGATATTCAGGTGTAGACATCAACTGGATGGTAAGGCTTTGAATCAAACGCTCACGGCTGCTGTGATCCACATATTTTGAAAGCCTGTTCATATCCACGTGCTGAGGTGTATTCACGAACAACAGCTGAGCTATTTCCTCACCAAGTTGGGCTTCCGCTACCTCATGAAACTGCTGCAGATAGCCGTCCCATTGTACAGTACCCTGCATGCGCGAACCTATGGCGTGCATGATGTAGTCGCGTATATGTTGCTGTTCTTCAGCAGAAGTTGTCGCAGGCTGCATCTGCAAATCTTCATCCATGATTTCGTCGGGCATGGCCTTTGGGCGGATATTCCATACGGAACCCGCGTACAATACCTGGGGCAGGCGCAAACGCAACATCAGGCTGCTGCTGTCAATCCAGCTTTTGCCACCCGGCCAGCCTCCGACATTTGGCGGATAAAACAACACCTGCTCCAGGCTGCGTTGAAATAGCAACCAGATATTTGGATTCGGATAGGTTACCGGAATCAGGCGCTGCATGCCCACTATCAATTCCACAGGCGATTTAATATGGGCACCTATGTTCTGAGGTGCATAGAAATGTTCACTGGTGAATATCCTTTCCAGCAGGGCGGCACTATCATATCCGCTCTCGTAGAAATGATTGGCCAGCAGCTGCACCTGCTCTGTATCGGGTTCGTCGTTTACCAAAAAGCGATACAATTTTTCCGTGACATGATAGACTGTGGCCCGCTGTTCCAGTAAAATCTGCAGGATATCATCGCCGGTAAAACGGCCGGTTCTCCCCAAGAAATGTTTCACACCATCGTCATGCAAATTTTTACGAAAAACAAATTCACCTGCAGCATTGAATCCCCATCCGGTAAAGGCCCGGGCTCCTTCTTTTACATCTTGTTCAGTGTAATTTCCCCGCCCCATGGTAAACAATTCCATCACTTCGCGGGCAAAATTTTCGTTGGGATGCTGCTTGCGGTTTTGCTGATTATTGAGAAACTGCAGCATGGCCGGACTTTTGGAAACAGCTACCAGCAGGGTTCCGAAGTTGCCCAGTGCATTCTCCCGGATCACCTGCAACATCTGTTCGTTGTGCAACACATTGGGTACACGACAGGCAAAATGTCCATGCCAGAACAGCGCCATCTTTTCCCGTAAGAAATCGGGTGTTGTGCTCATTTCCTGCAACCAGGCAAGATTCAGGTTTTTGACTCCTTCGCGTTGTAGCTTTTGCAGTTGTTTTTTTTCATCTGCGGTCAATTGCAAAAATCGCCTGCTCAGGGATGGCAATTGTTCGCGTAACTGTCTGCCCTCTTCGGTTTGCAATATCGTGGGCATGGATTGATGCTGGCGAAGCAGTGTTTTGACCACATGCTTCAGCGACATGGATTGCCACTGCAGGAGGGTTTGTCTGTCTATGCCAAAGCCCGCCCTCCAGGCCAGGTGCTGGTATTTCCACAATGGTTCAGTAGCAGAATGCATGGCCATATATCATGGATCTGATGCAAGTATGACCTGCCTAAATGAAAAAAGTTTAACTCTCAAACCATTGCCCTGAGAGATTCATGATTTCTTTATACACAGGCTTCAAAAAGCAAGTTATCTTTGGTGTCGCCAATCATGCTTTCCTATGCGATCCATCATCCACACAGGTTTGTTTTGCTGGCTTTGCTGGGTTGTCCTGCTGATGCCTTCAGCCACCAATGGCCAGCAAGCCGTGATGCTTCCCAATGGCTGGAAGCTGAGTCCGGCCGGTAAAGGATTGATGCTGACCAGCGATTTACCCCTCAACATGGTAATTACGCCCGACGGACATTATGCGGCCATTTCGGAAAACGGCGATGGACAACAGGGTATTGAATGGGTGGATCTGCAAAAACAAAAGGTGTTGTCCTTTACCCCGGTGCATGCTGCCTGGCTGGGGCTGGCGATGAGCAGCGACGGAAAAACGCTCTACGTATCGGGGGGTGATGATAATTGCATCCTGGTGATGCGGCCTGTACACGACAGCCTGGTAATTGCCGATTCCCTGATCCTGGGCGCGCCCTGGCCCCATAAAATAGGTATTACCGGACTGGCTTTGGATGAAGCTCACCACATACTGTATGCGGTGACCAAGGAAAATAATTCTCTGTATGTGGTGCATACTGACAGCCGGCGGGCAGAAAAGCCTATTCCGCTGGGGGCAGAAGCATATACATGTGTGTACGATGCAGCGCGACAGAAACTGTATATCTCGCTCTGGGGGGGCAACGCCGTGGCTGTGTACGATACCCGCGCTCATCGTATCGAAAATCGGATCCTGGTGGAAAGTCATCCCAACGACATGGTGCTTAGCCGCAATGGGCGCTACCTGTTTGTAGCCAATGCCAACAGCAACAGCGTATCAGTCATCGACACGCACAACCAGAAAGTAATTGAAACACTTAACTGCAGCCTGTTTCCGGCCGATTCGCTCACAGGCTCTACCACCAATGCCGTGGCCCTCTCGCCGGATGGACACAGGCTCTATGCGGCCAATGCAGACAACAACTGCCTGGCCGTGTTTGATGTATCTATGCCCGGAGCTTCTCGCTCCCTGGGCTTCATTCCCACCGGCTGGTATCCCACCTGCGTGCGGGCGCTGAAAAATCAGATTTGGGTAGTCAATGGCAAAGGATTCACCTCGATGGCCAACCCTTATGGCCCGCAGCCTACCAATCGACGTGTACAAAGCCCTTATCAGAAAAATGTAACCAGCTCCCAGCCCGTGCAATACATTGGCAGCCTGTTCAAAGGCAGCCTGTCGGTGATCCCCGCGCCCGACACAAAGCAGCTGGCACAGTATTCCCAACAGGTGTATGCCAACACACCTTTTAATCCCTACAAGGAAGCAGAAGCACCCGGCGTGCCGGGCAATCCCATTCCCATGAAACCCGGCGATTCCACGCCCATCAAATATGTGTTTTACATCATCAAGGAAAACCGTACTTACGACCAGGTGCTGGGCGATATGCCGGAAGGCAACGGAGATCCTTCTCTCTGCTTGTTTCCCGACAGCATCACCCCCAATCATCATGCCCTGGCTCGTGAATTTGTGTTATTCGACAATTTTTACGTGGATGCCGAAGTAAGCGCCGACGGCCACAACTGGAGCACGGCAGCCTACGCAACCGATTATGTGGAAAAAACCTGGCCCACCAACTACAGCGGTCGGGGCGGTAACTATGATTATGAAGGGACTCGCCAGGTGGCTTTCCCCAAAAATGGATTTATCTGGGACTATTGCCAGCGGGCAGGCATCAGCTACCGGAATTACGGCGAGTTTGTACACAACGGTAAGGGCAATATCCTACCTGCCATCCGCGGGCATTACTGTGCGGTTTTCCCGGATTTCGATCTGAGCATACAGGATGTTTACCGGGAGAAAGTGTGGGAACACGATTTCGATTCGCTGGTAGCCGCAAATGCCCTACCCCGGTTCTGTACCTTGCGATTCCCCGACGACCACACCAGCGGCATGCGCCGCGGCGCCTATACACCTTTTGCTGCATTGGCCGACAACGACCTGGCACTGGGCCGCTTTATTGAACATCTTTCCCATAGCCCCATCTGGAAGGAATGCGCTGTTTTTGTGCTGGAAGACGATGCCCAGAACGGACCCGATCATGTAGATGCCCATCGTTCCATCGCTTTTGTCATCAGCCCCTATGTGAAGCGCCATTTTGTGGACCATACGATGTATTCTACTTCGGGTATGCTGCGCACCATAGAGCTGATCCTGGGGCTGCCTCCTATGAGCCAGTATGATGCCGCTGCCACACCCATGTGGCGAGCCTTTACCTCCACACCTGATTTTACGCCTTACACGGCCAAGCCAGCAAATGTGGATATCAATGCCCGCAACACGGCCGATAACGCACTAGCCCGCGAATCTGCAAAATTTAATCTGGCCGTTGAAGATGCGGCACCCGATATTCCTTTCAATGAAGTGATCTGGAAAGCTGTAAAAGGCATAGACAGTGAAATGCCAGCCCCCAGGCACAGTGCCTTCGTGCTCACCTCCACACCCGAAAAAGACGATGACAAATAAACCCTCAAACCCCGGCAAAGGATTTTTGAGAAACTTTGTTTTTCCCCTCTTTCGCCCTACCTTTGCACAAATTTTTTGACCACATATTATTGATTTCATAGATATCCAATTCATCATCACATATGCCAGGCGTAGGAAAAATCAAGCAGATCATCGGTCCCGTGGTGGACGTACAGTTTGAAGGCGAAAATCAATTGCCGGAGATTTACAATGCATTGGAAATTGAACGTGAAAATGGCCAGATCCTGGTACTGGAAGCGCAGCAACACCTCGGAGAAGACAGCGTGCGCTGCATCGCCATGGATTCCACCGACGGCCTGATGCGCGGTATGCCCGTACGAGATACCGGATCACCCATCAAAATGCCCATTGGTGAACGCATCAAAGGCCGCCTGTTCAACGTAACCGGTGATCCCATCGATGGTCTTCCTGCCCTGCCTAAAGACAATGGCCGGCCTATCCATGCCAAACCACCTGCATTTGAACAACTGAGTACCACCACCGAAGTGCTCTATACCGGTATCAAGGTGATTGACCTGATCGAACCCTATGCAAAGGGTGGAAAAATCGGACTCTTCGGCGGCGCGGGTGTAGGTAAAACAGTGCTGATTCAGGAGCTTATCAACAATATTGCCAAAGGATACGGCGGTTTATCTGTGTTTGCCGGCGTGGGTGAACGTACGCGTGAAGGGAATGACCTGCTGCGCGAAATGATTGAAGCTGGCATTATGCGCTACGGCGAGAAATTCCGCCACAGCATGGAAAAAGGTGGCTGGGACCTTTCAGCCGTCGATCTGGAAGAACTCATGGAATCAAAAGCCACCTTCGTGTTTGGACAGATGAATGAACCCCCTGGCGCTCGTGCCCGCGTGGCGCTGAGCGGACTGACCATTGCCGAGTATTTCCGCGATGGCGATGGCTCAGCTACCGGCGGACGCGATATTTTGTTCTTCGTGGACAATATCTTCCGTTTCACGCAAGCTGGCTCTGAAGTATCGGCCCTGCTGGGACGCATGCCTTCAGCCGTTGGATATCAGCCCACACTGGCCACCGAAATGGGCATCATGCAGGAACGGATTACCTCCACCAAAAACGGATCCATTACTTCCGTACAGGCTGTGTATGTGCCGGCCGACGATCTCACCGACCCGGCTCCGGCTACCACCTTCTCGCACCTGGACGCCACCACGGTTCTCGACCGTAAAATTGCCGACCAGGGCATCTATCCGGCCGTGGATCCCCTGGCATCCTCGTCGCGTATTCTCACTCCCGCCATTGTGGGCGAAGCTCATTACCAGTGCGCAAACCGCGTAAAAGCCATTCTGCAGCGCTATAAAGAGCTACAAGACATCATTGCTATTCTGGGAATGGACGAACTCAGTGATGAAGATAAACTGATTGTAGCCCGCGCCCGTAAAGTACAGCGCTTCCTTTCGCAGCCCTTCCACGTGGCCGAACAGTTTACCGGCTTGAAGGGTGTACTGGTACCCATCGAAGAAACCATCCGCGGCTTCAACATGATCATGGACGGCGAGGTAGATGAATATCCCGAAGCTGCCTTTAACCTGGTAGGTACCATTGACGATGCAATTGAAAAAGGCAAACGCCTGCTGGAAGAAGCGGCTAAAAACTAATGTCCATGCTGCTGGAAATCTATACCCCCGAACGGAAAGTCTTCGAAGGTGAAGTATATGGTGTGCAAATGCCCGGACTGGACGGGCTTTTTGAAGTGCTGAACGGACATGCTCCCCTGATTGCGGCACTGGCAAAAGGTCGTGTGAAAATCCTGCAGCATGCCGATCAACGCGAAGTATGCTTTTATCAAATCAGTGGAGGATTTGTGGAGGTGCTACACAACCAGGCCACTATTCTCGCTGAATCAGCCGTGGCGGAGCCTCAAGCACATTCCGAATAATTAATTCAACGAAGGATCAATCGGAAAATTGGCCATCAACGCGTATTCATCACCCAGCTCACGCAATGACTGTTGCCAGATCCTTTCCTCCTGTCTGTGAAAGACCAGCTCGGGATGAGCCGGGGATACAATCCAGGAATGTTCCTCAAGCTCAGCCTCCAGCTGCCCTTCACCCCAACCCGAGTAACCAATAAAAAACTTAATCTTCCGTAAATCAATCAACCCCATCTGAATCAATTCTAACGTCTGTTCAAAATTGCCACCCCAGTAAATGCCTTCACCTACTTCGTAACTGTTTTCAATTAATTCCGGATACTGATGAATAAAATGTACGGTATCCGGCTGTACAGGCCCACCAAAATACAAAGGAATAGATTGCATATCTGCCGCATCAGGCAACAATTCATTCAGGCTTTCTTGAAATGGGCGGTTGATGACAAAGCCAAAGCTGCCCTCAGCCTGATGCTCGCACAACAATACGACTGTGCGGGCAAAATGGGGGTCTTTTAAAAACGGATCCGCAATCAGAAAAGTACCACTTGCCGGAGCCATATTACACACATTTAGGGTTAACCAAATTTACCAAAAAACAATCAGAAAACATGTGCATGTGAAAACCTGTAAGCAACAGAAAAGGAGGCCCGAAAGCCTCCTGTGTCAACCAAAATCCAGCTGTATGATAACGCTACCTATAATGGTGCAAAGACCATGCTATTTACCAGTTAAAGCTTAGTTAAATCAAAATGACCTTCGGCAAAGCCTCCTGCACAAAGCAAGAGAAGCTGTTAAATTTGTAAGGATGAAGCGGCTGTTTCCCATCATTGTCATACTGATTACCATTTCCCTGCTTGGCATCATTTATATTCAAACCAGCTGGATAAAAAATGCGGCTTTAATCAAAAAGGAAGAGATGCGACAAAAGCTGGTGGAAGCCACCGATGCGATCCGGAACCAGCTGGTACATAGCAGTGGCAGCGGACTTACCGTTTTATCAGCCCATCACGATGAAGATAGTTCACCCTGGCAAATGTTGGCTAACCGTTTTAACAGCCAGATACCTGTGAGCGAAAAATTTACGGCCGATGAAATCAGTGCCGTCATCCACCAGGTGTTTGAACAAAAAGGATTGCATACACCTTATGAATTTGCCGTAATCTCTAACCTCGGCATGTTTCCTTCCTATCTGATCCGTTCACCTCATATTCTGCAAACCATTCAGGATACACTCAACAACATTCAGTGCCTGATTCAGCTCTCGGATGCTCCGGGCTTTTTGCCTACGGGCGAAACATTGGTAATTACAGTACCCGTTACCCAGGTCAGCATCGTGCGTTCTATGGGATGGATGATTGCAGGAGCCGTTTTGTTTACCTTTATCATCATCGCTGCCTTTGCACTCACCGTATATGCTTTATTGCGTCAAAAAAAGATATCCGAAATTAAATCCGATTTAATCAACAATATCTCGCATGAATTAAAAACTCCACTGACCAATATTAATCTTGCCATGGCCACCATCTGCAATGAAAAGGTATTGGCCGATCCCGAAAAAATCAAACCTATTGCCAATGTGATCCTGGAAGAAAGCCGGAGAATGGAACAACATATTGAATCGGTACTGGAATCTTCTGCACTGGACCGTCACGAACTGAAGCTGAATCTACAGCCACACGATGCGCATGCATTGATTCAAAAAACCCTGAACGGCTTCGCACTTCAGTTTCAAAGCCGCAAAGCTGAAGTACATACCTATCTTCAAGCTACGCGTACAACCATTTTGGCAGATGAAAATCATTTTATCCACATGCTATCAAATTTGATTGATAATGCATTGAAATACTCCAAAGAAATACCCGTCATCACCATACAAACCAGAAATACATCAAAAAATCAAATCATTATTAGCGTGAGTGATAAAGGCGTGGGCATGAACAAACAAACACAACGGCATATTTTTGAAAAATTCTATCGTGCTCATTCCGGCAATATACACAACGTAAAAGGATTCGGACTGGGATTATCTTACGTGAAATCCATTGTGGATGCACATGGATGGAAAATCAAGGTAGAAAGTGCACCCGGAAAAGGAAGCCGGTTCGATATTTTGTGTTCATTGCACACACAGGAGTGAACTATGCGGCTGTAATAACCTCCTGCAAAGCGCAACCATTTTCTTCGACGGTTAATGCATATTGACACCCGATTTTCAATGCATAATTTTCTTTTTGATGACCTACCGGAAAGCCAAATGCTACCGGAAATGTTTCATTTTTTACATGCTGATAAATGATTTCATATACGGACATACCAAAAGGCGTAGCAGTGTCTTTGATATCAGTAAAAGCTCCTACCAGCAAAGCTGCCAGCCCGTTTAGCCATCCTGCTCTTCGTAATTGATACATCATGCGATCAATGTGATATTTGTATTCACCCACATCTTCGATAAACAATATCTTGCCCTGGGTGTTGGGCTGGGAATGTGTGCCGGAGAGATTGGCCAGCAAGGAAAGATTGCCTCCAATCAATACACCTTCTGCATATCCGGTTTTGTTTAATGGATGCGCATCAAAATTATAAGACCCGGAAATGCCCGTCCAGGCTTGTTTAAGACTTTGCACATACCGATCTTCAAATGTTTCCTGTGTGATCCCGCTACACATCATTGAATGCAAAGTAACTACCTGATAACGTGTATGTACATGTATGTGCAGAGCCGTAATATCGCTGTACCCACAAATCCATTTGGGCGATTGCAGAAATTTGTCAAACTGTAATTGATCCAGAATCCGAATCATACCATAACCTCCGCGGCCGAACAAGATGGCTTTGATGGATGAATCGTCGAGCATCATCTGCAGATCGCGAAGGCGCACTTCATCCGGTGCGGAAAAATTATGATAGGCCGTGCCTACCGTTTCACCAAGCACCACGTCGTATCCCCAGCTGCGTATCACATCAGCGGCAAACCTTGCAGCCTCGGGCGTGATTTTGCTTGCCGGACAGGTGATTCCCACGCGATCGCCCGGATTTAAATAAGGTGGTATCAACATGCAGTCAGGCTTTACCAGATGCAATATCACAAGTCTGCCCGGAGTATGCAAGTTTTTATTCTTTCGGCCGCACGCACAACCAACCCGATTCCTGTAATTTTGTGCCACTATGCCCGAATTCAAGCGATATCTGGTTACGGCAGCCCTGCCTTATGCCAACGGTCCCGTTCACATTGGTCATTTAGCCGGATGTTATTTGCCGGCCGATATTTACGTGCGTTATCTGCGTGCCAGAAAAATTCCTGTGCAGTTTATCTGCGGCACCGACGAACACGGTGTGCCGATTACCATTAAAGCCCTGCAGGAAAATACATCTCCGCAAGCCATTGTGGATCGCTATCATCAGCTGATACGGGATAGCTTTGCCGCCATGGATATTTCGTTTGATATTTTTTCACGTACATCCAAACCCATTCACCACGAAACGGCTGCTGCATTTTTCAAAAAACTATACGACGAAGGCTATTTTGAAGAGAAAGAAACCGAACAATTTTACGATGAGGAGAAACAGATTTTCCTGGCCGATCGCTACATTGTAGGCACCTGCCCGGTATGCGGATATGAAAAGGCTTATGGCGATCAGTGTGAAAAATGTGGCTCCTCGCTGAGTCCAGATGAGCTCATTAATCCCCGTTCGGCACTGAGCGACACCATTCCGGTAAAACGGAAAACGAAACATTGGTACATGCCTTTGCAGCGCTTTGAGCCCTGGCTGCGCCAATGGATTCTGGAACAGCATCGGGAGTGGAAAGCCAATGTATACGGTCAATGCAAAAGCTGGCTGGACCATGGTTTGCAGTCACGTGCCATGACACGCGACAGCCATTGGGGTGTGAAAGTGCCGTTGCCCAATGCGGAAGGAAAGGTGTTGTATGTGTGGTTCGACGCACCTATCGGCTATATTTCCGCAACCAGAGAACTATTACCCGATAGCTGGCAGCAATGGTGGCAACAGGAAGATACAAGGCTTATTCATTTCATCGGAAAAGATAATATCGTTTTTCATTGCATCATCTTCCCGGCTATGCTAAAAGCTCATGGCGGTTACATACTGCCCGATAATGTTCCGGCTAACGAGTTTTTGAATATCGAAGGACAAAAAGTTTCCACCAGCCGCAACTGGGCCATCTGGGTGCACGAATACATCCGCGATTTCCCGATAGAACAGCGCGGACAGGATGTGTTGCGTTACGTGTTGTGTGCCAATATGCCTGAAACCAAAGACAATGATTTTACCTGGAAGGATTTTCAGGATCGCAATAACAATGAACTGGTGGCGATTCTGGGCAATTTCGTAAACCGCACCCTGGTGCTGATGCACAAATTGTGCAAAGGCAAAGTGCCCCCCTTTCATGAACAGCTGAAAGATGAAAGAGATGAACAACTGTATGTACACCTGCAGCAGGCTAAACAAAAAATTGAACAAAATCTTGAACAATTTCATTTCCGTGATGCACTCATGGAAGTAATGAATGTGGCACGCGAAGGAAACAAATACCTGCAGGACAAAGCGCCTTGGCTGCTTGCCAGAGACGAAGCCGCACAACAAGCCAATCAGCAACTCATTGACAACACCATTTTCATGTGCCTGCAATTAACGGCTAATCTGGCTATTTTCCTGAATCCTTTTCTCCCGGCCACAGCCCGAAAGATCTGTTATTTGCTGAAAGTAGTGGATCGCATGCTGGAATGGGAAAATGCTGGAAGCCTGAAACTGCTGAGCGTAGGTTACAGTTTGCGTGCTCCTGAGTTGCTGTTCCGCAAAATTGAAGATGCAGAAATCGAAAAACAAATCCAAAAACTTCAGTCCGGCGGGCAACAGCTACAACCAAAGATTTCCGTCTCCTCCCAGCCTCAAAAAGAAGCTTCTTCATCTGCCAAACCCACCATTAATTTCGAAGATTTTGATAAGATCGACTTGCGTGTGGGCACCATCATAGCAGCTGAAAAAGTACAAAAGGCCGATAAACTCCTCCAGCTTACCGTAGATCTGGGTAACGAACAACGCACCATTGTATCAGGCATCGCCCAACATTATGCGCCTGAACAAATTATCGGCCAGCAGGTGGTGGTAGTGGCTAACCTGGCTCCGCGCAAATTAAAGGGTATCACATCACAGGGAATGATCCTCATGGCAGAAGATCAGCAGGGTAAGCTGCATTTCATTGCTCCGTCCAACATCATTTCACCAGGCGGGAAAGTGAGCTGAGCAATATTATATCCGCATATACCCAAAAGCATTTTATTTTCAGCATTCCATACCATCGGATTGTATGGAAGGTAGGCTATTCTCATCAGCTTTGCCTGAGAATAACACATGCTTAACAACACATTCCTTGCAGGCTTTTTTTCAGGATTATAAATTTCTTGTGCAAATGAAAACATGAAGCTTAACCATTTCACTATGAAATTCATACATACATGTTTGCTATGCTGCATCGCAAGCTCCTGGGCTCATGCACAAGACACCACAAACACATGGCAGCCCTCTATAAGCCTGGATGCTGAGCCTGTTCCCACTTTGGCTGTTTCAAATAAAACGGATACCAGTTATCACAACAGCCTTTCATTAACAAGCATATTCACCCTCAAACATCGCAGCGGCTGGGGCATCAGTTATGCACCAGGATTTGTACTCAGTTCATCCAAACTTCAACTGTATGTACAACGATTCACCATAGGACTCGAACAGTATGACAGACCTAATTATACATGGGTCATGGATTATGCGCATGATTTTTTCACTTCCAATTCTCCTCTTCCTTATATTCCGTTAAACAATGAAGGATATGCATTATTCAAATACAAGAAAATTTCTTTACGTCCTGTCGTGGAAGCCGATATTGGCTGGGGACGGGATAGTTCCGCAATGGGAAAAATGAGTTATGACCTGAATTTCGCTGCAGGAATAGAGTATGCATTTCAATGGGACTTTCATCAGGCAGCACTTTCTGTAACACCTTCCTTGTTAGGGAATATAGGCACAGATTCATACTTTTTTCTATCCCGCATTGCACCTTATATCAGCCACAGCAAAGGATTTATCAAGTATCTGAAAAATCCTCATTATGCTGGTTCAAGAGGAGCTGTGCAAGCAGGAAGGCATATTGTGAATATGAATATCAATTCCAATCCAGATACCACATCGGTTACACAGGTTTCATCAGGCCTCAATCGTATGCAGTTCAACAACATCGCTACTGGAGCCGAATTAAGTCTATCCTGGTTTTCCTGGACACTCCGAAGTGATGTACAGTTTTTCATACCTGTGAGTAGTTCCGCAACGCATACCATCAGCGCCTATTTTTCCATGACCTGCGAATACGATTTCTGATCAAACACAGCAAATAAACCTTTTCATGCTTGGCTTCTAAATAATTGGAGGTTGTTGCATGCGATGCAGCAATTTTTTGAAAAAATCAACCAATAATCCCTTCAGCTCTCAGGTTATCTATTTTGCTGCGTATTGTGGAATGTGCAACCTCAAACATTGCTGAAAATGTCCTAATTTGAGCGAACAATCCTGCAAATCCACTTTCATTATGAGAAAACGTATTCACCAGGTTGTTGTATTGGGAGCGGGTGTCATGGGTAGCCGCATTGCCTGTCATCTGGCCAATGCTGGTCTGCAGGTGCTGCTGCTGGATATGGTACCCCCTGCTCTCAATGAAAAGGAAAAGCAACAAGGTCTAACAGAAGAAAACCCGGCTTTTCGCAACCGCATTGTGAACGATGCGCTGCAGGCTGCTGTGAAATCAAAACCCTCTCCCATCTTTCACAACAGTGTGCTGCAGCGCATACGCACCGGCAATTTTGAAGATGACCTGCATCGGATTGCAACCTGCGACTGGATTATCGAAGCCGTAGTGGAACAATTGCTCATTAAGCAATCCCTCTTTGAAAAAGTCGAACAACACCGCAAACCAGGCACCTACATTTCCACCAACACCTCGGGTATACCTATCCATCTACTGGCTGAAGGCCGTTCGCCCGATTTCCGCCGGCATTTTTGCGGTACGCATTTCTTCAATCCTCCCCGCTACCTTCCTTTGCTGGAAATAATCCCCGGACCTGAAACCCTGCCGGAAGTAGTGGACACCCTGAGTCAGCTGGGTGATCGGGTATTGGGCAAAACCACCGTGATCTGCAAGGATACACCCGCATTCATTGCCAACCGCATTGGCGTATACTCCATGATGCTGGTATTTCGGTTAATGGAACGACAGGGCTGGAAAATCGAGGAAATCGATGCACTCACAGGGCCGCTGATTGGTCATCCCAAATCGGCCACCTTCCGCACGGCCGATGTGGTGGGCATCGATACGATGGTACATGTGGCCCGGGGCCTGTATGAAAATTGCACACAGGACGAGCAGCGGGATCTGTTTCAGATTCCTGCTTTCCTGCAGCAAATGGTCAATACGCAACGCCTGGGCGATAAAACCGGAGAAGGTTTCTACAAAAAAATAAAATCAACCGATGGTCAATCCGAAATCCGGGTTTTGCGCCTGGATACGCAGCAATATGAACCGCGCCAGAAATTCAGCAGCCCTGCTATTGAACAGGCGCGCAATATCAGCGATCTGGGTGAACGCCTCAGATTCCTGCATGGGCTGAAAGATCGAGTCGGTGAATTTTTCCGGCATTTTACCTATGCCCTGCTGGCTTATGTATCGCATCGCATCCCCGAAATTGCCGATGAGTTGTACAAGGTGGACGATGCCATGCGGGCAGGCTTTGGCTGGGAAATGGGGCCATTTGAAATCTGGGAAGCACTGGGGGTAGCCGAAACAACTGAACAGATGGAAAAAGCGGGATATGCGCCGGCTCATTGGGTGAAAGAAATGCTTCAGAAAGGAAATACCACTTTTTACCTCCGCGAAGCCGACCGGGTGTCCTGCTACGATCCACAACAAAAGGAATATCGCCCTGTTCCGGGAAGCCATGAAATCATTGTACTGCGCAACTACAGCCAGCAAAAAATCTGGGAAAATGCCGGAACTACGCTTTACCACGTGGGAGACGGGGTCTTGAACCTGGCTATCCACACCAAGATGAATACCATTGGCAGCGAGGTGATTCAGGGTATTCAAAAAGCCATCGAATTCGCCGAAGCAAATTACGAAGGGCTGGTCATCGGCCAGGAATCGCCTAATTTTTCGGCCGGTGCCAATGTGGCTTTGATTCTTACCCTGGCCTTAGAGCAGGAATGGGATGAGCTATCCATGGCTGTACAGGCTTTTCAGCAAACCAGCCTCAGGATCCGCTATGCACGGGTGCCGGTGGTTGTAGCAGCCCGCGGGCTTACCCTGGGTGGTGGCTGCGAATTCTGCCTGCATGCCGATGCAGTACAGGCCCACTCTGAAACCTATATGGGCCTGGTAGAAGTGGGCGTTGGGCTGATACCGGCTGGCGGTGGATCCAAGGAAATGACACAAAGAGCCAGTGAGGCTTACCACCAGGGTGAAATAGACCTGCCCAAGCTGCAGGAGCGTTTCCTGACGATTGCCATGGCCAAAGTATCGACCTCTGCACAGGAAGCATTTGATCTGCAGTTGCTGCGCCCGGGATACGATCGTGTTACCATGAATGCCAATCGCCTGCTGGCCGATGCCAAACAACGGGTACTGGAAATGGCCCGCAGCGGCTATGTACCGCCTTCACCTCCCCGCATCAAAGTGCTGGGACGCGAAGCCCTGGGACTTTTCCTCACTGGCATCTACGCCATGCAGGAAGCACGCTACATCAGCGAACACGATGCAAAAGTGGCTCAAAAACTGGCCTATGTGATGAGCGGCGGCGACCTGAGTGAAGCTACGGAAGTCAATGAATCCTATTTGCTCGATTTGGAAAGGGAAGCCTTCCTTTCTCTTTGCGGGGAGCCTAAAACGCTGGAACGCCTGCAAAGTGTATTGAAACAAGGTCGCCCGGTAAGAAATTAAATCGTCCATCACAAGGTTACCTATCTTCGCAGTTCGATCCTGAATGATCATGGCTCAGACATCTGTTGAGGAAAAAATTATTCTCGTAACCAATGACGACGGAATCACGGCTCCTGGATTGCGTCATCTGGTAGAAGCAGTAAAATCATTGGGCAAAGTAGTAGTGGTAGCACCTGATAGCCCCCAGTCGGGCATGGGACACGCCATCACCATCGGTGTGCCTCTGCGCCTGTATGCCGTAAACCTATTTGAAGGCATCGAAGCCTATCAGAGTTCAGGTACGCCGGTGGATTGCGTGAAACTGGCCAAGGACAAAATCCTGCACCGGGCACCCGATATTTGCCTGAGCGGTATCAATCACGGCGCCAACCATTCCATCAATGTGATTTATTCCGGCACCATGAGTGCTGCTATGGAAGCCGCTATTGAAGGCATTCCTTCCATCGGATTTTCGCTGCTGGATTATCGTTTCGATGCCGATTTTACCGCTGCCCGTCAGGTAGCCTATCAGCTCACCCGACAGATGTTGGATACCCCCGATCTACCCAAAGGCTCCCTGCTGAACGTCAATATCCCTGCCCTCCCACTCTCCCAGCTGAAAGGCATCAGAATATGCCGGCAGGCCTACGCTAAATGGGTAGAAGAATTCGACGAACGTCGGGACCCCCGGGGCGAAAAATACTACTGGCTCACCGGCCGCTTCCAGAACCTGGATGAAGGCACAGATACGGATGTATGGGCACTGGAGAACGGCTATGTATCTGTAGTGCCCACTCATTTTGATCTTACGAATTATGCCCTGAAAGATTTTCTTCACCAGCACTGGCACGTGCAACTTAAAACCTGAATGCAGGCGTGAAATACTACATCATAGCGGGGGAACCTTCCGGTGATTTGCATGGCAGCCGCCTGATCCGCGAACTCAGGCAACTGGATCCGGCAGCTCAGATCCGATGCTGGGGTGGCGACCTGATGGCTGAAGCCGGCGGAGAACTGGTGCGCCATTATCGCGATCTGGCATTCATGGGTTTTGCTGAAGTAATCCGCCATCTGGGAAAAATCCTGGCTCATTTTCGTTTTGCCAAACGCGATATCCGAAAGTTCCACCCCGATGCGGTGATTTTTATCGATTATCCGGGATTTAACCTGCGGATGGCTCAATGGGCGCACCAGAAAGGCTTCCGCACAGTGTACTATATCTCTCCACAGGTATGGGCGTGGAAACAAAAGCGCGTGGAAACGATTCGAAAATATGTGGATCGCATGCTGGTCATTTTGCCGTTTGAGGCAGCGTTTTACCGGCAATATGGCTATGAGGTGGAATATGTAGGACATCCGCTGGTGCAGATTGTGCGGGAAGCTCGCCCGCTGGCCCGCCCGATATTTGATACCTCACGGCCGGTGATAGCACTTTTGCCCGGCAGCCGCCTCCAGGAAGTGAAACGGCTGCTACCCGAAATGCTGAAAGTTACCCGCCACTTTCCGCAATCTCAGTTTGTGGTTGCCCAGGCGCCTTCCATACCCGATCTTAGCCCGTGGTACCATCCCAACAGGTATCCGAATGTCATGCTGGCCAAAGGCGTGACCTACGATTTGCTTGCCCAGGCATCGGCAGCCCTGGTTACATCGGGCACAGCCACACTGGAAACGGCCTTGTTCGGCGTGCCACAAGTGGTATGCTATAAAAGCACCTGGATCTCCTACTGGCTGGCCCGGCATTTTATCCGGGTTCCCTACATTTCACTGGTGAACTTGATTATGGGGAAAAAAGTGGTGGAGGAATGCATCCAGCAACAGGTAAATGAGCAAAACCTGACCCGCCTGCTCGATAAGCTTCTGCACGATGAAACCTGTATCACCCGAATAAAAGCGGATTATGCTGAACTCTGGAAAAAATTAGATACCGGTAATGCGGCCAGAAAAGCAGCTGAGGCGATTTTTCAGTTCATAAAAAATGCTTCACCAGCCGGACTAACAGCACAATCAAGGCCACCAGAAACAGCAGGATAGAGATGCGGTTCATGCTGTGCATCAAAAAAATATTGGTATTATGAGGAGCGTTAGGATCCCGTTTGCGCAGGTAAAGATACCGGAGGATCTGCTGCCAGATGCTTTTCATGATCGGATAGAAAGAATTTACCCAAAGATACGCCACAACCCACACAGTGAATAAAACTGCTTAACGCCATATAAATTTTCGGAAAACCTTATCTTTGCAGCCTGCCTGGGGGTTTAGCTCAGCTGGCTAGAGCGTTTGCATGGCATGCAAAAGGTCACCGGTTCGAGTCCGGTAACCTCCACCAATTCCCTCCTTTCCTCTCTTGCACTGATTGTTCCAAACAAAGCATGGGTTATCTTTACTCTCGGTGAGCCTTGTTCCATGCACCTGCGTTTGTGGATTGTAATCCTGGTTACAGGTATGGTATTGTCTCCGGGCAGATCCCGTGCCTGGGGAGATATCCATTTCACTATGCAAATCCAGTCCAACAAACAAGCAAATCTGCGCGATAGCATTCCGCAAAATCATTCCTGGTTGCAAAAAATCGGCACACAGGTGGATTCCTTGCTGAGCCGGAGTTACCGTGATTCCCTGCTCAACCGGATTACCCACGCCCATATGCCACCGCCCCAGCACAATCTGCAGTTTGCCAACCGCCAGCAGGTGTTTTTGCCCTACCAGGGCCGCATAATCCGGAATATTGAATTTGTGGAAATTCCGGTATTTGGCCCCCGCTCGCTGAACGACACAAACTCCTACCAGCACATCAGACTCATCCGGATTGCCAACAGGCTGCATACACCTACCCGTATTTCATTCATCCGGCGATCTCTGTTTTTTAAAGCCGGTGATCGGGTAAATGCACAGCTGCTGGCCGATAATGAACGTTACCTGAGAAACAGCCCCCCGATTGAAGATGCGCAGATTACCCTGATCCCAGTTAGCAGGGATACTGTTGATGTAGAAATCCGCACAAAAGACGTGTTTGAATATGGGGGTAACCTGAGCCGGCTGGATCCTACGCAGTTTGAAGGGAACGTGTTTGATAAAAATCTGTTCGGCAGCGGACAGGGGCTGGAGGCCGGATTGGCCTGGCATACCGATTACTTGCCTCACTGGTACGGCGAATGGAGTTATGCAAACTGGAACCTGGGACATAGTTTTGCTACCTTAACAGCTGGCTATTCCCAGCTGAACCACCAGCCCACCATTGATACCGGCGTATATGAAGATGCCTGGTTTATGCAGGTAAACCGGCCTTTGTACAGCTTGTTTACACGTTTTACCGGCGGGATGTCATTATCCTACCATCGCAGCCTCAACATCCATCAGTGGCCTGATAGCCTGTTCAGAAATTACCAGTATGGCACAACAGATGTATGGGTTGGGTACAATCTCATTCATCCGCTCATGCACAGCCAATGGCATCTGGCTGCCCTATTGCGCCAGTACAATATTATTTTTACCCGAAATCCCAGTCAGCCTCAATTTGCTTCCGATCCGTTTTATCATAACCGAAGATATCTGCTGGGGCAGCTGGTACTTTATCGCCAGCGTTATGAGGTTACCCACTATTTGTTTGGCTTTGGCCGTACAGAAGACATACCCATCGGCTGGCAGGTGGGGTTAAGCACAGCCATCGAAACCTATGTGGGGCTCCGCCGCCAATATACCGGTCTTCAACTTGAAAACTTTCAGGAAACCCGGCTGCACGGGCTCTGGCATGGTTTGCTGGAACTCAGCAGCTTCTGGCATCAGGGATCACAGGATGCCGTCATTCATCTTGCAGGCGAATACTACAGTCCGTATGTATCTCTGGGCAGAGGCGGATGGCGCATATTTTCCGGAGCAGATCTTCTGGAATCGCCCAATCCTTATTTCAATAAGCCGTTGAATATCAATTACCCACATGGCTTTGAGGGTTATAAAAACACCTTGCTCACCGGCTATCATCGGCTAAACACTTATCTGGAATGGCGCTATTATGCACCTGTTCGGATTTACGGGTTTGGTTTTACCTTCTATGCTCAATGGCAGGGAGCTACACTTGGTCGGCAACAATTGCAGGGAAATCGGTTTTACAATGCTATTTCAGTGGGAAGCCTGATCCGCAATGAAAACCTGCCGATTAACACACTTAAAATCAGTGCCAGTTATTATCCAGCGGCCCCGGCAGGTGTCAAAAACTGGATGGTGCAGATTACCACCCTTGCCGATATCCGGTTTAGTATTTATGCCCTGCACGAGCCTTCGTTCATCAGTTTTGAATAAAAGCTGAGCAGCCAAGCTATTCACGGTCTGGAACCCGGAGGCGGAGGCGGGGGCAATTGCTGCTGCCCTTCCGGATGGCTGAGAGCCACAGCAGGATGGGCCTGGCCGTGATGACAGCTATAGCAGGTGATTTTGGCATTCATATATACATCCACAAAATTGCCTTTCACACCAAAATACTTGCGGTTGATTTTTTTCATCATCCGCATCATCTCCCGGGCTTCACGTTTCTCAGGTTTGGCATCCGATGCAAAATCCATATCGCCATTCGGTTTCGTGACATGGCAATTGACACACCGAAAACCCAATGATTCACTGAAATCATGCATGATTTTGATAAGCGAAGCATGATCAATATCTTTAGGTAGAATTTTCAGATTCTGCGGATGAGGGGGTTGAGGTTGCTGCGGGGGGCGCGTGAAAGCCATGCCTAAACAAAGAATCAAAGCAACAGCAAGCAAAGCCAGGAGTTGATGCCGATTTTTCATTTGTACAGAATTTACAGCTAATGTAAAAATTCTGTTTCACTTGTTGCGACAAATAATTGGTTATTTTTTGGTTATGCTTCAAACCATTTGCGCGCTAAGGATTGTCGGATATTCAATGTAGGACCGATGGAAGACGTTTTCTCTGTAAGCGGAAATATTGTGGATGTATTGAACCGGCGCATATTTGCCGGAACACTGCATATTGAACGAGGGCGCATTGTTCATATTCAGGAAGATAACACCATTTACGGGCAATTTATTTGTCCGGGATTCATTGATGCCCACGTGCATGTGGAAAGCTCTTTGCTTACTCCTGCCGAATTTGCCAAGTTGGCTGTTGTACATGGCACCGTGGCTACCATATCTGATCCCCACGAAATTGCCAATGTGCTGGGCATTGCGGGCGTGGAGTTTATGCTTGAGAATGCCAGGCAAGTGCCTTTTAAATTCTTTTTTGGTGCTCCCAGTTGTGTGCCTGCCACCCGTTTTGAAACAGCAGGCGCTGTGCTCGATGTCCAGGCGGTTGAGCAACTGCTGCAAAGAAAAGATATTTGGTATCTCAGTGAAATGATGAACTTCCCGGGCGTATTGCAACAAGATCCGGATGTAATGGGAAAAATTGCCCTGGCCAGGCAATACGGCAAGCCCGTGGATGGACATGCACCTGGCCTGAGAGGCGAACAGGCTCGCCGATATGCCGAAGCTGGCATCAGCACCGATCATGAATGCACAACCCTCGAAGAAGCACAGGACAAGCTCCACGCCGGGATGCACATCCTCATCCGGGAAGGGAGCGCAGCCCGCAATTTTGATGCACTCATCCCCCTGCTGAAAACATTTCCCGAACGCATCATGTTCTGCAGTGACGACAAACATCCCGATAGCCTGGTAGCCGGACATATCAACGAACTGGTAAAAAGAGCATTGACAAAAGGACAAGCCCTGTTCGACGTCCTTGGTGCTGCATGCCTGAATCCCATTCAGCATTACCATCTTCCCGTGGGCAGGCTGCAAATCGGCGATCCGGCCGATTTCATCGTAGTCGATAATTTCGAACGGCTGCATATCCTGGCCACCTATGTAGAAGGCAAACTTGTTGCCCGGGAAGGCAAATCACTCATTCCGTCCGTATCCAGCCCGACTCCCAATCATTTTCATTCCCCCAAACTCAAACAGGAAGATTTGGAGGTAAAGGCACCGACAGGCTCTCCCTGCTTCATCCGCATCATTGAAGCTATTGACGGCCAAATCGTTACCGGTGCGGCTCAAGCCTTAGCCCGGATTCATGATGGAAAAATTGTCAGCGATACCCAGCAGGATATCCTGAAACTTGTGGTCATCAACCGATACAAAGCTGCCCGGCCAGCCATTGCTTTCATTCGCGGATTCGGGTTGAAACGCGGAGCCATTGCTTCATCGGTAGCGCATGACAGCCACAACCTGATAGCCGTGGGGGTAAACGACGAGATGATTCTGAAAGCCATACAGGCAATTGTGCCGCATGGCGGCGGCCTGAGTGTGGTGCATGAACACAAACAACTGGTGCTTCCCCTGCCTGTGGCCGGGCTGATGAGTGCAGAAGATGGCTATGCTGTTGCCCGAAAATATGAACAACTCGATGCAGAAGCCAAAGCCCTGGGTTCAAAATTGCGCGCTCCTTTCATGACACTTTCCTTTATGGCTTTGCTGGTGATTCCCCGTCTCAAACTGAGCGACCAGGGCCTGTTCGATGTTGAACAATTTGGGTTTACCCATTTATTTATCTGATCAAGCATTCGTACGAGAAGAGGTTTTCTTCATGCGTTCCCTCTCCCATCCCAGCAATTCCCGACCTTTTAGCACAATCTGAATCCCTTTCCGTTTCAACCAGATTGAACGCTTGAAAAGACTTTCTTCTTCCTTTCGCTTATGATAAGCAGCAACAATGTTTTGATAAGTGATTAAACCAATCACTTCCTTGGTGATGGGATCCACAACAGGTATCACATCGGTCTGGCATTCATCCATAGCATCAACGGCCGCACTAAGCTGATCGTAAGGCGATACAGCACAAATTTGTTTTTGTACCATATCTGCGATAAGCGTATCCTCAGCTTGATGGTGACTGAAAATATCTTTTCTGCGCACAATCCCCACCAGCCTTTCCTGAGGATCCACTACCACAAAACAACTCATGCGCGATGCAAATTCGTTGCTTTTGATCCATTCTTTTGCATCGCGGACGGTATTGTATGCGCTCAATACGTTTACGGCTTCACCAATCACGTCTTTCACCAGTATTTGCTGCAAAATATCTGGTTCATACGTGTCGGGTGAATGGATACCCCTGCGTTCAATTTTCTCGGTAAGAATAGTGCCCTTCATCAGAAAGAATGAAATGGTGTAAGCGGCAGTACAAGCCCCCAGCACGGGCAGCAAACCATGCAACTGACCAGTAGTTTCCACCACAAACACAATGGAAGTCAACAGTGCCCGGGTGGCCCCGGCAAACATGGCCGCCATTCCAACCAACGCACACACAGGCATTATAACAGGTAAAGAAGGAAACAGATGTAACAATAAAAACCCCAATAGCGCTCCTAATCCGCCTCCGATAGTAAACAAGGGTGCAAGCGTGCCACCGGAAGTGCCTGTCCCCAGCGAAATAAACCAGGATATATATTTCAACAAAAACAAAGTGAGCATCATGGAAATACCCACATGCCCCGACAAAAGGAGGCGGATGTTATCATATCCTACGCCCATGGTTACCGGCGCAAAATAACCCACAACACCTACCACAACAGCCCCTATGGCTGGCCACCACATCCAGTGAATTTGTGTTTTACCAAACCAATCTTCCACCCAATACACGCTTTTGGATACGAAAGCCGAAATAACTCCTACTACCAGCCCCATGAGCAAGTAAACTGTCAATGCCAATCCGTTGGATTCCGGAATAGCGGGCATGGCAAAAATGGGGGTCTTCTCAAACAAAATAAAATGCATCACATCGGCAGTAGCACAGCTAAGAGTCACCGGAATAAGTGAGCGTGGAGAAAATTCAAACAACAATAGTTCAACAGCCAGCAGCACCGAAGACAGAGGGCTACCAAATATTGCCGTCATGCCTGCAGCAGCACCAGCAGCTAACATGATTTTGCGTTCATTGTCTGTGATGCGCATGATCTGCCCAGCCAGTGAGCCCAACGCACCGCCCGTGGAAATGATAGGACCTTCTGCGCCAAAAGGCCCGCCACTACCAATAGATATGGCTGCTGATACAGGCTTTAAAAAAGTAATGATGGGCGGCACCTTGCTGCGACCAGTAAGAATCCGTTCCATGGCCTCAGGAATGCCATGCCCACGAATACCCGGCGAACCATATCTGGCCATCAGACCCACCAACAATCCGCCCGCTATCGGCATCAAAACCGTCAACCACCCCATAACCGTATTTGTAGGAGAGGCCGGTGCAATGGAAATACGCCCATAAAAACACAGATTCGTGAAAAAGTTAATGAGCCAGATCATTACTTTGGCCATAAAACCAATCAAAACCGCATTGAATATGGCCTGCAAAGTCAAATAAATAACTCTTTTGGAAAGACCACTGCGGGGGGCAGCCAGTAATTTACCCTGTACATCCTTGAGTCCTTCAAAGCTGGTAGCTACAGGAATAGATTGACTCTTGGGCTGACCTGCCTGCGCTCCGGTATCGGAATGTAAATCAGACATGCTTTACGAGATTGTATGGTGAATAATCACAAGCCGGTGCATGCAAGTCAAAAAAACTTATGAGGAACAAATCTGTTCCCTTTCAGGCTAAAAATTACATCTCTCACTCACATGCCTCGTTACAATAGGTTACCCGCATCCCAAATGGCTTGCTGTGCTGTTCAGGAAGAAGCCCGCATTTTCTTTTTTAATTGCAAAATGGTATATCGTTGCTCATTTTTTTCCCATTGCATCACACTTCGCAGGATAGCCACAAAAACTGCAATCATCAGCGCTCCTGCAATAATCAGTACCAGATCCCCATGCGTAACCATCCCCCGATCTCTCCAGCCATCTACCAAAAAATAGGTAATCATCAACAGGCCAAACATCAGACCTATCATCAGGTTGGGTCCTAACCGATATCGCCATTTCGGAATGAGGGTACGCATTTTTTCCCAGTACAACAGAAAATCTTCTTCCTGTGGAGTCAGCATGATGCAAAGAATGTGAACAAATTTAATCAAATTCCGCGGGAAGTGTACAGCCATGGGCGCTGGAAGTTTTTCTCTCAGGGCTGATGGCCAATCCACAGAGCTCCTCCTATGCCATCATACCTGGCTCCCGTAACCGAAGCCAGAGTGGTACTTTCTTCCCGCCAGCGGCGGATAGCCAGAAAAGCCATGATCAAGGCTTCTTTGAATTTTACCGTTTCAGCATCAGGCACAATCACTTCCACATCCATGGGCTGTAACGCAGCACGGATACGGGAAAGCAGGTGCCTGTGAAAAACACCCCCACCCGTTGCCAGAAGGGAATTGGCCTGCCTGGCTTCAGGAAATCGCTCCCGCACCTGCGCTATAGCACGGGCCAATTGTACGGAGATATGTTCACAAAAAGTGGCCAGCTTATCTTCCACGGTTGCATCATATTGTTCAAGCAAAGGCCACACTGCCTCTGCAATCCACTCATTGGATATAGATTTGGGGAAGGGCCTGTCATAATACGGCAATGCATGCAGTTGATGCAACAACACTTCCTGCACATGACCGCTTGCCGCCAGTTCGCCATCCCGATCGAAAGGCTGATTCCTGAGCATGGCCAGCCGATTCAGGATCTGATTGGCGGGGCATACATCAAAAGCCACTGAAAGTGTTTCACCATGAAAACTCAGGTTGGCAATGCCACCGATATTCAAAAGCCAGGGATAATCGGGAAACAGGCATTTTTCGCCCACCGGCACAATGGGCGCCCCCTGGCCACCTAAGGCCACATCGAGCATGCGCAACTCCGTTACCACCGGGAGTCCGGTCATGGCAGCAATCACCGCCCCGTTACCCAGCTGATCACTAAACCCTTCTTCCGGTCGGTGAAAACCCGTATGCCCATGGGAACCAATCAAATCAACCCGGTACTGCAAGCCATGTTTCTCGATGAATGCAAGAATTTTCTCGCCGATAAATCTTCCCAACGCTATATCCAGCCGTTTGTAGGAGAGTGCATCCAGCTGCGGGATCTGATGAAGCCGGGAAAGCATCGGCTCGGGGTAAGGGAAACATTCAGCAGCTTCCAGATAGTATTCCCATTTACCTCCTCTTTCGTGAAACTGGGCATATACTACATCCAACCCATCACCCGAACTTCCAGACATGACACCAATAGCCTTATAAATCATGCATCCTGCTTTTCCGGCAAAAATACCGGATTATGGAGCTTTTGCTAAGAAACAGTTTGTAAATAAAGGAATTTGTATTTTGCTGCCATGATTGCCGGACAGCCCACCATCATCAATCTGAGCAAACAACATTCTATCCTGAACGAATGGATGTATGAAATCCGTTCGGTGGATATACAGACCGATCGGATGCGTTTTCGCAGAAATCTGGAACGCATAGCCGAAATAGCAGCTTTTGAAATCAGCAAGCATCTGCCATATGTGAAAAAAACCTGCATCACGCCCCTGGGCCGTGCCACCTGCCATGTGCTGGAACAACAGCCGGTAGTGGCTACCATCTTGCGTGCCGGGTTACCCATGCATCAGGGTTTGTTGAATTATTTTGATAAAGCCGATAATGCCTTTATCTCCGCCTATCGCAAGCATCACGAAGACGGATCGTTTCACATCAACCTGGAATATCTTTCCTGTCCACCTCTGGAAGGGCGTTATCTCATTATCTGCGATCCGATGCTGGCCACCGGTGCATCGCTGGTAAAATCTATTGAGTTGTTGCTGGAATGCGGCCAGCCGGCCCAGATTCATGTGGTGGCAGCCATTGCTTGTACGGTAGGGATCGATCATCTGCGCCGGCACATCCCACAGGCGTATGTCTGGGCCGGTGATATCGACGAGGAACTCACCGCAAAAGGATACATCGTCCCCGGACTGGGCGATGCAGGCGATCTGGCCTTCGGAAGCAAACAACAACAATAATTTTCAAAACTTTTAGTTAGATTTAAACAAAATTCTACGCCAAAGGTGTGGACATCTATACCCGTACGCCTGATGGGATTATGCCTGTGTCTTGTGGTAACGGTTCAAGCCCATGCCCAGGATCCGCATTTTACACAATTCTTTGCCTCCCCGCTTACCCTGAATCCAGCCAATACTGGCCTTTTTTCTGGCATCGGACGGATTGCCGCCAATTATCGCAGCCAATGGGGCAGTATCGCCACCCCATTTGTAACGGGAACGGTTTCAGCTGACTTTCAGCTATTGCCCGGTATAATTCCGGCAAATGATATCTTCGGGGTGGGTGGATTGCTGCTTTACGATGAAACAGGCGGAGGAGGCCTGAAAACAGAATATGCTGCAGTATCAGCAGCTTACCATAAGGCTTTGGACATGGATGGAAATATCACCCTGGGTGTGGGTGGACAGTTGGCCGTGGTGCAAAAGAGAATCGATTTCTCCAAGCTCGTTTTTGAAGATCAGCTTACCAGCAATGGATTTGACCCCACGCTGCCCAGCGGCGAGTACATTCCAAATGCCAGCATCACCTATCCGGATTACGATGTGGGATTGATTTATAACCAGCTCATCGGCCAATGGTCCAGTTTCTATGCAGGTTTATCTTACTACCATATTTCCCAGCCACACGAATCATTCCTCGGGGCCAATTATCACCTGCATTCCCGCTTTACGGCACACGGCGGAGGGGTAATCGGATTCAATGCTTCATCCGGTGTTTACCTCAGCGGCCTTTTCATGAAACAGGGAAGTGCTACAGAAATTGCATTGGGCGGAGCCATAGGCTTGTTGGTGAACGGCATTCCCGAAACCCCAACAGTACTCTACATAGGCAGCTGGTACCGTTACCGGGATGCAGTCAATCCTTACGTGGGCCTTCAGGTAAACAACTTGCAGGTGGGCATCAGCTACGATGTCAACACATCCAGCTTACAGGCAGCCTCGCTGCATCGCGGCGGGATGGAAATTTCACTCATTTATACTTATCCGCCACCCGGCCCTAACCTGAAACGATATAAGTGTCCAAAGTTTTAAACGAATTAGTATTTTTAATATATGATATTAATTCTTAAAATATTTTTACTTTGCTATGAATTCGAGATACTACATGAAAGTGATCAGGGAAGACGCACAGGCCTACCAGGGCGCAACCAGCAATGACCATATTTTCGATCCTCCCCTTCGGGAAATTTTTGACAGGATTCCGGCCCTGGTGTATTTGAGGAATCAACTTACTGGAGGCATTGTATGGTGCAACAAGGCCACAGAAGAGGCTTTTGGACTGCCCGCAGAAACCATCTACCAGTTGGGAAATGAGCTTTTTGAAAAAATATTGTACCCAGACGATCACTACCTGGCAGCTCTCAGCAACCAGCATTATCAGGAAAAAGAAGAAAATTTTGCCGGTGTAATCCGTGTACGCCGCACAGATAGCAATAGTTACCGCTGGTACGCAGGCGTTTCTACCCCTTTTCGTTATACTGAAGAAGGTAAGGTGTGGCTCACGCTTTGTGTATTCATTGATCTTAGTTCTGCTGTCTACACCCAGCCCCAACTCAGTGAGGCTCTCCACGAAACCCTTACCCAGCGATACAAAAACATCCACGATTCCCTCACGCCCCGAGAAAAAGAAATTATCAAACTCATTGTGGCGGGTTATACAACCAAACAAATCGCCAAGCAATTGTATTTAAGCAGCTATACGGTTGAAGGATATCGGAAAAGCATCCGGCTTAAACTCAACGTAAACAGCACGCCACAACTGGTTGCTCTCGCGAAACAAATTGGATTGGAGTAAAACCTGATCTGGCAGACATCCACTTCTGAAAAATCAAAAACCCCCAAAAATGGGGGTTGTCTGTGCAGTATTTCTGCAAGTATCTTTGTTGTGTTCGTTATTCAAATCTTCGTTAACCATTAAAAATATCCTATGGAAATGAACCTTTACGATGTGTACCGAATTCTGGATATCCAACAACCCAGCAATGCGGAAGAAGTCATCGCACGATATCGGGAACTCAAGGAAAAGTACAATCAGATCAAAGAGACTACAAAAGATTTGAAAACCCAAATGCTATATCAGCGCAAGTTGATTGAGCTTGACGATGCGTATCTGTATTTTCTTCGACATCAAATGCAGTGATTATTTTCTGATACGATCACGAGCTCATCAATCATCAGCAGGTAGTCAGCAAAAGAGCCCATCTGTGGATGGGCTCTTTAATTTATGTATCCTGCAATCCTTTTGCTTTGCTTACCCAGGGATTATCCCGCACGTAAAACCTATAGGGCAGCCAGGCATCTTCCTGCGCGTAGGCCACACCCACACGGGTCGTAGCTACAATGGCATCTTCCGGCACGGGCAGGGCATCTTCGATCCAGATCAGGTCACCGGTTAATGGCTCCCCGTTGTGCAGGCGATAATGAATGCCCAATGCCCGCGAGAGAGCTCCGGGACCGGCTGTAAGGCTATAATCTGGTTTCTGCTTACCTGTTCTGCGCAACATTTCCGGCAAACCTTCTGCAGGCTGAACGGCCCGGATCAGCACGGCATGAGGCACCCCTTCCTGATTGGTAACCACATTAAACAAATGATGGATGCCATAGCAGAGGTACACATAAGCTACCCCCCCTGCATGGTAGAGCATTTCATTCCGTGCCGTCCGACGCCCTCCGTAGCCATGGGATGCTCGGTCTTCAACTCCCGCATAAGCCTCTGTTTCAACGATTATGCCGCTGGTAAGCCTGCCGTCTATACAAGTAACCAGCTTTTTGCCAAGCAGTTCCCTGGCTATACCCACCACATCCGGACGGAGGTAAAAAGAAAGCGGTAATTTGCGCGAAATCCTGGTCATGACCTTTACCCAAATTGCCTGCAATTTCGTGCAGAACAGGTATAATCTTTCAATGGCTTCCCAAAATATCTAACATAAATGAATCCACCTTCCGCCAAAGGCTGCTTATACCTCATCCCTGCACCTCTTCAAGAAACGGCGCTGCAATGCCTGCCGGAAGAAATCAGGGAAGTGCTGAAGCGAGTTCGTTTTTTATATGTAGAAAAAGCTACAACCGCCAGGCGGTTTATCAGAAAGCTGCTTCCCGAGCTGAATTTGGAAGAAAAAATTTGGGTTGAAATGAATAAACACAGAGATATCTCGCTGCATGAGCTTCGGCAATGGCTTCAGGCCGGCGAAGAGGTGGGGGTAATGAGTGAGGCGGGCTGCCCGGGCGTTGCTGATCCCGGTCAGCAGCTAGTAGCCGAAGCCCATCGGCTGGGAGCCCGCGTAGTGCCGCTCACAGGCCCGAATGCCCTGTTGTTGGCACTGATGGCCTCCGGCATGAACGGACAGCAATTCCGGTTTTGTGGTTATCTACCTGTAGAAAGCCGGCAAAGACGTCAGGCCATTCTCGCACTCGAACGCCGGGCGCAAGACACCGGGGAAACACAAATTTTTATGGAAACACCCTATCGCAATCTAAACCTGTTAGAAGCGCTACTTCAGCAATTAAAGCCTGCAACCTGGCTTTGTGTGGCAGCCGGACTTACCTCGCCGGAAGCATTTATCAGGAGTGCTCCTGTTTCGGAATGGAAAAAATCACCTTTGCCGGAACTGCAGAAAATACCAGCCGTATTTCTGATTGGCTTTCCTGCTCAGTAAATACCCGTGCTATCAGGTAGGGTTACGTACAACAGCTCGTCAGCTATCACAGCCGATTCACCACGCCAGGGAAGCTTGCCTTTGTAGGTGAGCAATTTCAGGGTAACATCCTTTCCGATATCCGAAAACAGCGAATCGGCCAGCGTTTTCCGGATGATGGAAAAATGCAGCAGCCGATCGGTTGTATCGCTTTTTCCGGGTAATTGCAGGTAGCCTTCATAGGTTTTAAACACATAGCCCCGCTGCACAACCGAACGCAAAATACCATGCTGGATACTAATCTGATAGGGTGTTATATACCGAAAATAAATTAACGTAGCCAAAAGCAGAAGCAAGATAAAAATGGTAACAAAGCTAAACCGCGCCATATCCGAAAAGTACAAAGAATTCCTGCTCATGCCAAAGGGTTCAGCAAAATTGTCGTTACCTTAGAGTCTGTAAAAGCAAAGCCTATGCGCATCGGTATTGTTTGCTATCCTACTTATGGGGGCAGTGGCGTGATTGCAACCGAGCTGGGTAAGGCACTGGCCGATAAAGGTCATCTGGTGCATTTTATCACCTACCAGCAACCTGTGCGGCTGGATCATTTCCATGCCAACATTTACTATCACGAAGTGATCGTACCCACCTATCCTTTGTTTGACTATCCACCTTATGAATCAGCTCTTTCCAGCACATTGGTGGATGTAGCACTGAACAGCCATCTGGATTTGTTGCATGTGCACTATGCCATTCCCCATGCCTCTACAGCCTTTGTAGCCAAGGAAATCCTGAAGCGGCAGGGAAAATACCTGCCAGTGATTACTACCCTGCATGGTACGGATATCACGCTGGTGGGCAGAGATAAAACCTATGCACCGGTAGTATCTTTTTCCATTAACCAGTCAGATGCCATCACAGCCGTATCCAGAAATCTGCGGGATGAAACCTATCGTTCGTTTGATATCCGAAAGGATATCCAGGTGATTTACAACTTTGTGGATTTAAAACGTTTCCGGCGCCGTCCGCTGGCACAGTTTCGCCAGGCCATTGCCCCAAATGGAGAAAAAATTTTGGTGCATGTATCCAATTTCCGCCCCATCAAACGCGTGCAGGATGTGGTGCATATTTTTCAGAAAGTACATGAAAGCATTCCCAGCAAGCTTCTGCTGGTAGGAGATGGACCAGAAAGGCCCATGGTAGAACGTTTATGCCGGGAACTGAGTTTATGTGATGATATTCGCTTTGTGGGAAAGCAGGAGCAGCTGGAAGACATTCTTTCCATCAGTGATTTGTTTTTGCTGCCTTCGGAATATGAAAGTTTCGGCCTCGCAGCACTGGAAGCCATGGCATGCGAGGTGCCGGTGATCTCATCCAACGCAGGCGGCCTGCCCGAAGTGAATATCAATGCTGAAACGGGTTTCCTGAGCCCGGTAGGCGATATTGCGCACATGGCTGCTCATGCCATCCAGTTGCTGAGCGACGAGGAGATGCTGCAAAGGTTTCGCAGACAGGCCCTGAAACGAGCGGCCAACTTCGATCTGGAAAAAATCGTTCCCCGGTATGAAGAGCTGTACGTGCAGATGATCCAGCAACAGCCCGCCATTTCCCTGCCGGCTTAAACCATCAGTGGTTGCTGCTGAGCCAAAGGGCAGGATTCATGGATTCCGTACCCTTGTAAATGAGGAAATGCAGGTAGGTTTCGCCCGATTCATCGTTGGTATATACAATGCCCACAGGTTGTTTGGTTTGCACGTGTTCACCAGCCTTTACCAGGGGCTTCAGCAGGTTGGAATACACGGTAAAATATTGCCCGTGGCGAAGAATTACCGTCCACCGGTTGTATTGATCAAACGTGGCGGTTACCACATCGCCTTCAAAAACGGCACGGGCTACAGCTCCCTTTTCGGTATCAATATTCACTCCGTTGTTTTCCACTTCCACGTAGGAAAGCACGGGGTGCTGATGCCGGCCGTAGGGATCGGAAATATATCCTTTTTCCACAGGCCAAGGTAGCCGGCCCATATTGCCTTCAAAATTGCTGGAAATGAGTTTTTCTTCCGGCGTTTCGGATAATATGGCAGAGCTGGAAGAAGCAGCTGCCGGAGTTGATTTTGCGGAAGCCGAGGCAGTGGCTGATTTGCTTCGGGCAGCTTCTTCGGCCGCCTTGCGACGGGCTTCTTCAATTTCACGCCTGATTAAAATAGCCAGGGTAGCATCCAGTTTTTGTTGTGCCCTGCGTTTGGCTTCAATATCGGCCAGGATCTGTTTTTCTTTTCCTTTCAGGGTTAAGAGCAGCTGATTTTTTTCTTTCCGCTCCTGCTCCAGTTGCTGCATTTGTTTTTGCTGGGCACTCAATGCCTGCGTGCGATCCTGTTTGCTGGCCGAAAGTAAACTGATTTTCTCTTTCAGCAGTGCCTGGGTTTGCAGGATGGATTGCGCCTGATGACGTCGGTAATCACGCAAGCGCTTCAGATAAGCATATCGGTGCAGGGCCTCGTTAAAACTGTTTGCAGAAAGAATGAAGTTGATGTAATCATACATGCTTCTGTTCTTATAGGTGTACACCACTTGCCGGGCATATTCAGCCTTCAGAGTGTCCAGGTCCTGTTCCAGTCCCTGGATATCAGCATAAGCCCTGCGGATATCGCGGTCAATCAGGCTGATTTCATCATTGAGGTTTTCTATGAGCCGGTCGCGCAGGCTGATTTTGCTCTGCAGCAGCTGCACCTGCCGGACGGTGAGATTTTTGTTTTTCCGGATTTCTTCCAGATGGGCATTTGCCTCTTCAAGCTGGCGCTGCAGCTGGGCCTTTTCTTTTTCCAATTCAGCTCTGGTAGGCAAGCCGGTATTTTTTTGGGCATACGTGACCTGATGCCATCCCGGCAAAAAAACCAGCAACATCCAGATATAGCGGAGAAGCTTATGAATCAGCTGTTTCACACGGGCAAATTTAACCAAATGCCATGCAAAGGCACGGCATTTCATCAAAAGGGAAAGATTTTTAACAACTGAATATGTGTCATTGAGCCGTATAATGCGCAGGAATGACAAATGGGAAGCTCAACGGCTGATTCAACTCCACGTTTTGTATTTCCACCTGCAGGGTGGTATGCTGCTGATCACCGGCCTGCAGCTGCCAGCCCGCAGGGAAAGCCTGTGTGCTATCCGCATAAAAATATTGCACCACGGCCTGCGTCAAGCCAGTATCGGCCAACGATAAAATTCCATGGGGGATTATCAGTTCGCTTTGCTGCCAGCGGAAAGCCGGAAGAGTAAGCCACAAGCGACTTTCAAGGCTATCCGCATGCATGGTAAAACGAACCGAAACCGTATCTTCCTCAACATCGCTGATAGCCGTACTCAGGAATGGCGGGTTGCCTACCAGCAAGTTTTGCAGGATATGAAAATCAACCGGCACTCCCAGCCAGGCAGATATTTCCTGAAAGCTTTTTTGATAATAGGTGCGCTTTAAGCGATTGATCAATGTAATACTATCCGGCGTAATCAAGGCGCGGGCCACCTCAATACCCAGCAGAGCAGTGGCATTCATCCAGATCAGGCTATCCGACTGCATGCGCAGATTTACTACCAGGTTTTGTGATTCATTACCCCTGATGAAATTTACCTTCAGTCGTGCCGCATAAGTATGAAACCGCAACAGATGCTGCTGCAAGGTGCTGTATAATGTCGTAACATCAAGTGCATGCAAAGCACCAGATGAAGATGACGCTTGTATTTTTTCTGAAGCCGAAGATGAGGTTGCAGGTAAAACAGGGGAAATGCCTGCTGCTTTACCGGATGAAAACAACCGGTGGACAATACCACAGGAGGAGCTGAGACTCATCCAACAGATACAACTGCCTAAGATCACGAATTGCCGGAACGTATTCATATCACTGAGCATCGGGGTTTAACGTACGATATTTTATTTTTTGCTGCAAAATCAAAGAGGTATCGCCCTTTTCCACAGCCATTTTCCAGGACGAAATTGCATCGTCAATCCGGTGGAGGGAAAAGAGAATATCTCCATAATGGACCCAATATCCGGGACTTTGCTGGGCTTCCGGATGAGCAAGAGCCTTTTGCATCCATTGAAGCGCCGCCTGATAAGCCTTTAACTTGTACAATACCCAGGCATAGGTATCCTCATAGCTGTAATTATCGGGTTGCAGATGTACGGCTTTTTGAATCATTTGCAAGGCTTTCTGCAAATGTTCGCCTCGTTCGGCAAGATAATAGCTGTAATTATTCAGGATCAGATCGTTGTCGGGCGCAAGGATCAATGCTGCCTCAAAGCAGCTATCCGATCTGCTGTATTGCTGCAAATCAAAATATACCGTTCCCAATAACGACAAAATCTGGGTTTTCAGTTCCGCATCCTGTTTAGCCAGAAACAAAGCCTGTTGCAAAGTATCGGCGGCTGCAGATTCCGCATGTTTCCATACCTGAGCCATACCGCAATAATAATATCCATCTGGCATGCCGGGAAAGCGGCTCAAAACTTCATGGCTCAGCCGGTACAAGCTATCTGTCTGTTGCTGCATGGCATACAACCGCAGCAAACGCTGCCACCAGCTGATTTCAGCAGTATCGAGTGCTATGGCCTGCCGATAGGCATAAGCTGCACTATCGCTCCAGGCTGGTGGATTCCATTGGCCAGCATGCAGCCAGATATCCCCATACAAAGCATAAGCCCGGCTATCGTCCGGATGGGCAGCTATCACCATCCGGCTCAGCCGAAGCGCTACCTGCAGCTGGGCTGCATCAATCTCAACATATTGGAGAAACGGATACAGAAATTCAAGCTTATCTTCAATATCGAGATCAGGATTGGCAAATGCTCGAGCCATATACCTGTAAAAAGAAGCCGTATCGCCCTGGCGGCGGAACTGCAAGGCCATGGCAATCAAACCCTGGGGATAATCGGGATATCGCTGCAATAAAGCCTGCCAAACAGCTATAGCCGAGTCGTGCATTTGCTGCTGATCAAAGATTTGTGCCAACAACCGATAATAACGGGGTTCATCCGGATATTCGGCAATAAGTTTGCGCACTTCGGCGGCTGCGGCTGTTATCTTGTGTTGCTCCAGGAAAATCCGTTGTTTCTGATACACATATTCTTCCTGCAGACCCTTGATTTTTTCAAGGGTATCAAAAATTTTCAATGCACTGTCTTCCCGATGAAAACGTGACTGGGAAAGCAATACAGCCTGATTGTACAGATATTCGGTATGTTGCGGATAGTGTTGATAAAGCCCGGCAAATACGGCCGCTGCCGAATCATAGCGTTTGTTCATGACCAACAAATCGGCATAGCTAATCTGATACCACACATTGTTTGTATCCAGCCGCGCGGCTTTCTCTGCATAGTACAATGCCCGTTCGGGTTGCTGCAATTGTACAAACAGGCGGGAAATCTCAAAATGAGCGGCTGCATCCTGCGGACGATAGGCCAGGAATACAAATAAATTAAACAAAGCCCAGGTGAAATTGCCCTGCTGTTTGTTGATTTCTGTGGCGAAAAACAGGCTGTCCAGATACCGCTGCTGCGAAGCCTGGTCCGGGAAATGCGGCAGATGGGTAAAATGAGGATAATACGACCGGGAAAGCTTTCTGGTAGATCGGCAGCTTACCATTACCAAAACCAGCATCATGCCACAGCACCCGTATCGCAGCAATTTGTTCATGGCCAGCTCAGGTTTTACCGGTGTGGCCAAATCCGTTTCCACCCCGATCTGTCGCTGCGAGTTGCTGCACCTCCATCCATTCAATCCTGGTATAGGGTGCTACAATCATCTGAGCTATCCGATCGCCGGGTTGAATCCATTGGACTTCTCCGGAAAGATTAATCAAAATCACCTGTATCTCTCCCCTGTAATCCGAATCGATCGTACCGGGTGCATTCAAAACCGTAAGCCCCTGCTTCCAGGCCAATCCGCTTCTGGGTCTGATCTGGGCTTCATAGCCAGCAGGTAATTCAATAAACAAACCGGTTGGTATCAGCACGCGTTCGCTTGGCTTTACAGCGACAGCCTGGGGGAGATAGGCCCGCAGGTCAAGCCCAGCTGCGCCTGCCGTAGCGTACTGCGGAACCTCAAACGGAGAACGGTTGATGAGGGGAACTTTCAAGGTATGCATAGCAACACAAAAGTAAGGTTTTGCGATAAGCGGCAACAAACACACAAAAACAGGGTTCAAGCCTTCATCAGCAATACAACAGCCATGGCTGCTATTCCCTCTTCCCGGCCGATGAATCCCAAATGTTCTGTAGTCGTAGCTTTGATGGAAACCTGATCGGGTTGGATTTGTACAATGCGGGCAATCTCCTGTTGCATGGCAGGAATATAAGGTTTAATTTTCGGCGTCTGCAGGCAAACGGTACAATCCAGGTTGCAAACCTCATAGCCCTGGCTTAGCACCTTGTTCACACATTGCTGCAGCAGTACACGGCTATCCACCCCCTTCCAGGCGGGATCCGTATCCGGAAAATAGGTTCCGATATCACCCAGGGCGGCAGCGCCCAGCAAAGCATCGCAAATGGCATGCAGCAAGGCATCGGCATCGCTATGCCCAACCGCACCTTTGGACGAAGGCAGAGTAATTCCGCCCAGCCGCAAACCACCTGAAATATCGGCTGAGAGCTGATGAAAGTCAATTCCCTGGCCAATACGAAAATGCGGCATCTACTGCTTTTTACCGAAATCAAACAACAGGGAAAAGCGCAGGGTATTGGAAAGCGGATTGCGCTGAATACCCGATCCGGACGGTACCAGATAGGAAAAGTTCAATCCAAAACTGTTGTATTTCAAGCCCAGCCCTGCTGTAAAGTATTGCCGATCCCCTTTGTATTTGCTTTCATGAAAATAGCCTCCCCGCACCGCAAACAGATCATTATACCAATATTCCACCCCAATGCTGTATGTGATCTCTTCCAATTCTTCCTTTAAACCGCCCGGAGCATCCCCGAAGGATTTGAAAATACCTTCCACCACACCAATGTCATAATAATTTGCCAGTCCGGCCGAATCTTTTGGCGGAGTAGGTACCAGCAACTTGTTCAGGTCAATAGTGAAAGTGATTTTATTGTATTCATCAGGCTGGGTGGTATATGCCCCGCCAATGCCCAGATTGGTTGGCAGAAAATTCTTCTGGGCAGCACCGTTGGTATAGGAAATTTTATTGCCCACATTGGTAATGGCTGCACCAAAACTCCAGGTATGGCTGCCACCATTATCATTTTCCACTGTAGCAGTGTAATAGGTTGATACGTCTCCGGCTACGGCCTGACCCGCTTTGTAGGTGCTTCCGTTATCGGGATTGTATCCGGAAGCCAGGTTGGAATAAATGTACCGCAGGGCAATGCCCAAACCCCAATGATCCGATAATTTCCGTGCATATCCTCCATCAATGGCAAATTCACGTGGATGAAACTGCCCCTGGTCCATTCCCCGAAAATCGTAAAATTGTACATTGCCCAGGGAAAAATACCGAAGAGAAGCTGCAATGGATTGGGTTTCATCCAGCTGTTTATATCCACTCAAATCCGCCAGATACACATCATTGACCAGCTGGGTTAACCACGGTGTGTAGGTCACAGACAATGCACCCGACTGGGAAGCAAAAGGAATTTTGGAAAGATTCCAGTAAATGGAATTGGCATCCGGTGTAATGGCTACGCCCGCATCGCCCATAGCCCCACTTCGTGCATCCGGCGAAATCCGCAAAAACGGCACGGCCGTGTTGATCACATTTACCCGCCCGTCAATCGAAGTGTTAGAATCAATCTGCTGGGCTGCTGACATCAGGGGCAATAAGGATACAAAAAAACTCAAATAAGCTGCAATAGCGTTCAGTCGGGTCATGTATGGTTCTGGTTTGGGCAATAAACAGGTTAAACTTACAACAAAATTTTTAGTTATTGTAATTTTTACGCAAACTAATTTTTTTTCCTTAAAAAGCTTGGATAATGTAAACGATTGAATGATATGTTTAGTATTTTAACATGTCTGGTAGCCGGGTCGAAAATAGTATTTCTACGCACAAAAATATGGCCATTCTGCTTGCGCCATCCTCCCGGGGATAATTTTTTTGCCGGCGAAAATTAAACTTGAGCCAGGAAAAAGATATTTTGCATACTTTTCAGCAAATACATACGTTATCAACCCATAAAGTTTTATGTACAAACAGGCTCACTGGCAAAATAAAAAAAATGTTTTTGCGTTTTATACCGGAAATCCAACGTGAAAAACCATGCGTACAAGATCAGTTTTCCTATGGATGTGTGCAGGAGCGGCAACAGCTCTGATGTTTAGCTCCTGCAGTCTGTTTAAAAAGAAATATGAGAAATCGGCCGTTACCGGTTGGGATTACAACAATCCCAAATGGGGAGGATTCTATGTAGCTAAAAACAAGGAACAGCAAACCGGCCCCGGGCTGGTGTTCGTACAGGGTGGTACGTTTACCATGGGCGCTACCGAACAGGATGTGATGTATCAATGGAACAATATTCCCCGGCGCGTGACGGTATCTTCGTTTTATATTGATGAAACGGAGGTTGCCAACGTTCATTATCGGGAATACCTGTACTGGCTGAACCGGGTATTCGGCCAAACTTATCCGCAGGTGTACCTGAAAGCCCTGCCCGATACCCTGGTGTGGCGCAGCGAGCTGGCATATAACGAGCCTTTGGTGGAATATTATTTCCGGCATCCTGCCTACAACTATTACCCCGTTGTAGGTGTAACCTGGGAGCAGGCATCCGACTTCTGCAAATGGCGCAGCGATCGGGTTAATGAAAAATTGCTCATCGACGCCGGTATCCTTTCCATGCAGGATATTGACAACGAACAGGCTGATAATGTATTTACTACAGGAGCCTATCTGGCAGGCCTCTATGAAGGTACTCCCGGCAAAATGGCCAATTCCCGCAAATCGCCCTACCGAAATCCGGATGGTACTCCCCGCAATATTACATTTGAAGACGGCATTTTGCTACCCAATTATCGCCTCCCTACGGAAGCAGAATGGGAATATGCAGCCCTGGCCTATATCGGTGAAAATCCCAATCCCTCCCGCAAAGAGGGCAAACGGGGTGAAGAGCTGATCATGAACCGCGAAATTTATCCCTGGTCCATCAACCCGAGCGGGTTGCGCGATCAGCGCAGGGGAAATTTTGAAGGTCAGTTCCTGGCCAACTTCAAGCGTGGCCTCGGCGATAACATGGGTATTGCCGGCGGATTGAATGACCGGGCATCTATCCCCGCGCCCGTGAAATCGTTTTACCCGAATGCATTCGGCATTTACAATATGGCTGGCAACGTCAGCGAATGGGTAGCCGATGTGTACCGCCAGCTCACCCCGCTCGATGCCGATGGTTTCAATTATTTCCGGGGAAATGTGTTTATGGACGTATACCGCAATCCCCAGGGTGAGTTTGAAAAAGATAGCCTGGGAAGATTGAAAAAGATTGTAGAACCCGATTCCATTGCGGCCCAGCGCCTGAATTACCAGCGGGCTGACGTACGCGATTATCTGGATGGGGACTCCCTCTCGGGTGTAACCTACGGTTATGGGATCACCTCGCTGATCAACAACGAAACCCGGGTTATCAAAGGCGGCTCCTGGAATGATTTGCCCTACTGGCTTTCGCCGGGCACCCGCCGGTATATGCAGCAAAATATGGCCAGCAACACCGTTGGCTTCCGCTGCGCCATGGATCGGGTGGGCAGCCAGGAAGGCAACGGCTTTCGCACCGGCAACTATTTCCGCCAACCCCGGCAAAAAAGATAATCTCCTGACTCACTTCATTTTCAAAGGCCTTTCCCGGTTTAGGAAAGGCCTTTATTTTTGTTGCAAACCCGCCCTAAATGTCGATCCATGATCTCTATTCCTGAACTATATGCATTCTACCGCCAGCACCCGCACGCACAGACCGATAGCCGCAAACTACAGCCCGGCGAAATCTTTTTTGCCCTGAAAGGTCCTCGCTATGATGGACATGAGTTTGTAGCCGCTGCCCTGGAAAAGGGCGCAAGCTATGTGGTAGTTGACCGGCCTGAAGCCGTACTCAACGATCGCTGCCTTCTGGTAGCCGATACTCTCCGGGCGCTGCAGCTGCTGGCCCGCCACCATCGCATGCAGCAAAATATTCCTTTTCTGGCCATCGGCGGATCGAACGGCAAAACCACTACCAAAGAGCTGATCCGTTCCGTATTATCTACTACCTATCAGGCTTACGCCACCCCGGGCAACTGGAACAACCATATTGGCATTCCGCTTACCCTGCTGGCGATGCCACCGGAAACCAATATTGCCATCATTGAAATGGGAGCCAACCACATCGGCGAAATGATGCAGTATTGTGATATGGTAAACCCCACCCACGGCCTGGTGACCAACATCGGGAAAGACCACCTGGAAGGATTTGGCAGCATAGAAGGGGTAAAGAAAGCCTATAATGAACTGTTTGACTACCTCCGGATTACCCGTGGCACAGCATTCGTTTGCCAGGACGACACGGAATTGATAACCCTCAGCGAAGGTATTCCCTACCGATTTACCTACGGCGCATCTCCGGAGGCACGCGTCAGTGGTACTGTGGTGCAGGCCGATCCTTTCCTGCAATTGCAGGTACGCCTGGAAGGGAAAGAGGTGCTCATCCGTACTCAGCTCATTGGCCGATATAATTTTCAAAACATCATGGCAGCCATAGCTGTGGGCCTATACTGGGGAGTACCCATTCCCCGGATCCAGGCCGGCATTGCGGAATACACGCCCCAAAATAATCGCTCGCAACTGGTGGAAAAAGATGGCAATACCTATATCCTCGATGCATACAATGCCAATCCATCGAGTATGAAAGCCGCCATCGAAAATTTCGCTGCCCTGAATGCCGAAAAAAAAATTTTACTGCTGGGAGCCATGAAGGAGTTGGGAGCCGCTTCCGAAAGCGAACATCGGGAGCTGATCCGGCTCATCAGCCAGTACCCCTGGCATCTGGTAGCTTTGGCGGGTGAAGAGTTTGCCGGTATCTCCCATCCTTATCTGTATTTTCCTGATGCCGCTTCCTTGCGCAACTGGTGGAAGTCGCAGCATATTACCGGTGCCCATGTGCTGGTAAAAGGCTCCAGAAGCCTCGCTATGGAACAGGTAATCAACTGATTAACCAAATGATAACGATCGCGCATTCGTTTGACTGAGATAAAAAAACGGAAACCTTTTATCTTTTCGCATTTGAGTGATATCTTCCAAAACTCCTTTACCCATGACAAACACCTTGCAGAAACGTTTCCTGTCGCTCGACGTGCTCCGGGGAATGACCATTTGTTTCATGATTATTGTGAATACAGGTGCCCCTGGTGTGCAGGCCTATCCGCCACTGGAACATGCCCATTGGTTTGGGTTTACGCCCACGGATTTAGTGTTTCCCACCTTCATGTTTGTCGTGGGCAATGCCATGAGTTTTTCCATGCCCAAATATGCCGAGCGTGGACCATCTGTTTTCTGGCAAAAGGTAATCAAACGCACGGTTATTATCTTTTTGCTGGGATACCTCATGTACTGGTTTCCCTTTTTTGATTTTACTGACAGCGGGCAGTTTTATTGGAAACCTTTCAGCCATACCCGGATCATGGGGGTGTTGCAACGTATTGCCCTGGGTTATTTCTTCGGGTCCATCATTGTTTACTACCTTTCCAGGAGAGCTGTCATCATCCTGTCAGTCCTCATGTTGCTGGGCTACTGGGCTTTGCTGTATTTGTTTGGCGATCCTGCCGCACCCCTCAGCATGACCGGTAATGCAGTATTGCGGCTCGACAGGTTTTTGTTTGGCGATAACCATCTCTATCACGGAGAAGGCATTCCTTTCGATCCGGAAGGCGTGCTCAGTACGCTACCCGCCATCGTGAATGTGTTATATGGATACCTGGCCGGCAAATTCATCCAGGAAAATGGAAAATCATACGAAACCATTGCCCGGCTTATGATCTGGGGATCGCTGCTGGTGTTTGTGGCCCTATTCTGGAACCTGAGTTTTCCTATCGCCAAAAAACTTTGGACCAGTCCGTTTGTGCTTTACACGGTAGGATTGGATTTGATCATCCTGGGTATGCTGATGTATATCCTGGAAGTACGAACCGACGCTCTGAATCGGCCAGGCATGCGTCGGCTGACTTATTTCTTTCTGGTTTTTGGAAGAAATCCGCTTTTCCTTTATCTGGTTTCCGAATTGCTGATTACGGTTTTGTGGATGATTCCGGCAGGAGACAATGATCTTCCGCAGTGGGTAAGTGATCACATTTTTCAGAAGATAGCAACAGGAGCTTTGGGTGGACTTCTGTATTCATTGAGCTATATGCTGATTTGCTGGCTTATTGGCCTCTGGCTGGATCGCCGCCGGATATACATCCGGGTATGAGCATGTCTCAGGTTTGACGAGCATGGAGATCTTTCACCGAGCCAAAGCCAATAGCATCTTTCATGGGCTGCGCATCGGAAAGTTCCACGGCTTTTATCAGCTTGTCCGGGCCAAAGCGATCTTTGATATCATACACGGCGCGCAGCAGGTTTTGCCGGCGTACTGGCTCTTCAAACAAACTTAGAGGCACCAGCTCTTCCGGCACAAAATCCGATACTGAGATGCCCATGGCTGTAAGCTGATCGTTGATCAGCGGCTCGCAGTGGTGGATACGCACAAAATGCTCCATCCGCTGGCGGATGGCCTGCAGCAACCATGTGCCTTCCTGTACGGGTTGGGGCAAGCGGATAACCTGATGCCACTGGCGTGTATAGGTGTAGGTGAACTGTACGGTCACTTCCCGGCAACAGACGCGTTGGTTGACCATGCGACGCTCCAGCGTCATGCATAAAGCTACCAACAGATCATGAAGTGATTCTACCCGCTGCCGCTGGGCAGCTGAAATCTGCCGCATGGCCTGCATGGTTTTATAGGGATGATCCATGATATCCACCTCCGCAAAATTGAGGCGGTAATGCCAATGCAACCCCACAATGCTCTGGCAAACCTGGCGCAAATGATGGGGAGAAGCATGGCGCAATTCCAACGGCGTATGAATACCCCCCTTTTTCAGTCGCTGAGCCATTCGTTCAGCAATCCCAGGTAGATCGGTCAAAGAAAGTCCTGCCAGTATCTGATCAATGTTTTCCGGAGTAATCATTACCAGCCCATCGGGCTTTTGCAACTCGGTTCCCAATTTAGCCAGAAAAGCATTGGGCGCAATGCCAATGGAACACCGCAGCCATTCACCTACCTGCTCGCGGATATCGGTCTTGATCTGCCTGGCCAATGCCATCAGATCCGGATACACCCGTTTGTAACTCCGAAGGTCAATCACCGCCTCATCAATGCTTTTGGGAATCACTTCCTGCGCATAACGCCTGAGCACTTCTATGATGCGAACATGAAATTCGCGATACCGCTCAGGCCGGGATTCCAGCGGTACCAGCTCCGGGCATAACCGAATAGCCTCCCGTAGCCGCATACCCGTTTTCACGCCACGCTGCCTGGCTTCAATAGAAGGAGCAATCACACATCCGTTCTCGCCCGTGTATACACATACTCCTACCGGACGCCCTCTCAAATAATAGTTCATCTGCTGCTCACAACTAGCAAAAAAGCTATTCATATCCACAAACATCACATATCCCTGATCAGGCCTTGCATGAACGGTATTTCGGTTCATAACGGTTTCATTTGCAAAACCAAATTACTAAATTTTTTAGTAAAATGAGTTTCATGCAAACCAGGCTGTTAAGATTTTCGTATTTTCTTCTACACAAATTGATTAGACTCAGGAAAGATGGTAACTTTAAACAACCCTTACGTATTTGTTCACTCTTAAATACAAGACCTATGATGACGAAAAAACACATGCTTGGCGGATTGATGATAGCCTGCTTCAGCTTTCTGGCTCTCTCCGCCTCTGCACAAAAGACCGTAACCGTAAAAGGCGAAGTACTTGACATGAATTGTTACATGGCCAAGGGTGCCCATGGTGCCGGACATGCCAGCTGCGCCAGAATGTGTTTGAAAGGAGGAGCTCCTGCCGGATTGCTCACCAGCGACGGTAAAGTGTACCTGCTGGTCGAAAACCACGACAAGAGCGCACCTTATGAAGAAGCCCGTAATCATGCCGCTGACCAGGTAGAAATTACTGGCACGGTGGAAAACAGAGGTGGCGTGCAGGCACTGGTTGTGGACAATGTGAAAGCCTCGGGTGGGAGCATGTAAAACGAGTTCCGTTTGTGCTTTTACGCCTGCCTGCCATGGGCAGGCGTTTTTGTATTCCTCTATAACCCGGGTTAAAGCGGCTGCTTAACCATATCCTCCAATCCCCGATCAATTTTATAATCCATTCCGAACGGATTGTTGTATACTTGCAGGCATGATGTCTTTCAGAGAAGCCATGCAAAAATCCATTCCGGCTCTGGTTGTTTTCATGAGTATGACCTTTTCAATCCGGGCTCAGCAGGTAATACCGCTGTATGACGGTCCCATTCCGAATGCAAAGTCCGATACGGCCGTACACGAGGTTTCTGCCACTGATGCCCATGGCATCGTGCGGATCAGCGGGGTTACCCGGCCCACCCTGACTGCCTATTTGCCGGATCCTGCGCGGGCTACAGGCACGGCTATCATCATCTGCCCGGGCGGCGGATACAGCATCCTGGCAATCAAACACGAAGGATACGATGTGGCGCAAACCCTGCAGCAATGGGGCATTGCAGCCTTTGTGCTGAAATACCGATTGCCGGACGACCGGATCATGATAAACAAATCCATCGGCCCGCTTCAGGATGCCCAACGGGCTATCCAGCTCGTGAGCGAACATGCAGCAGCATGGCATATCAATCCCCATCAGATTGGCATCATGGGCTTTTCTGCGGGTGGGCATCTGGCAGCTATGGCGGGCACCCGTTTCGAGGAAAATTTTATCGATAACCCATCTCATATTTCCCTGCGGCCCGATTTCATGATTTTGTGTTACCCGGTAATCAGCATGACGGATAGCCTAACGCACATGGGCTCCCGCACGCACCTGCTGGGCGAACATCCTACTCCGGAACAAATTCATGCCTTCTCGGCCGAGATGCAGGTGACGTCGCAAACACCTCCGGCTTTTATCATGCAATCCAGCGCTGATCCGGGAGTAAAGGTGGGCAATAGCGTGGCCATGTACCTTGCTTTGCACCAACATGGGGTGCCGGTTGAAATGCACCTGTATGAAAAGGGGCCCCATGGCTTCGGTATGCATAACCCCGCTACTCCCGATCAATGGATGGACAGGCTGCGCAACTGGCTAATCAGCAATAACTGGCTGCCTACAACCCCGCGTTAAGAAGAGGTATTCCGTTTTTTCTTTTTTTCGGATGATGCCTGGGCCGGAGAAGCCGCTTTCTTTCGTTCCATGCGCTGGTAATAGTTACAGATTGCTTTCAGGCCACAGATCTCGCATTTGGGGTTGCGGGCTGTGCACACATAACGCCCGTGCAAAATGAGCCAGTGATGGGCTTTATGAATTTTATCGGGCGGGAATAATTTCACCAGCCGCTGTTCTACCTTCAGAGGTGTACGGGCAGAAGCGGGAACCAGTCCCAGCCGGTGCGATACCCGGAACACATGCGTATCAACCGGCATATTGGGTTGTTCATACAACACAGCCGTGAGTACATTGGCTGTCTTTCGCCCCACACCGGGCAATTGCATCAGCGATTCCACATCACGTGGAATTTCACCCTGGTGCTGTTGTACGATGGCCTGTGCAGCAGCTATCAGATGCCGCGTCTTGCTATTGGGATAACTGATGCTTTTGATCAATGGGAACACTTCCTCAAACGTAGCATTGGCCAGCGCATATACATCGGGAAATGTTTGAAAAAAGGCGGGCGTTACCTGATTTACCCGTTTATCGGTACATTGGGCCGACAGCATCACAGCCACCAGGAGCTGATAAGGATTGGCATAATGCAATTCAGTTTGGGCATCGGGCAGGTGTTGTTCAAAATAACTGACCAGAAAGTCCGCTTTTTCTTTTGCTTTCATGCTGGACAAAAATACGGCATGGCCGCACTTGTTGCGAACAGGTAAATACGAAGGGATTACCAAACTGGTGGTAGATGAAAATTATTTTCCCTGGATGCGTTCAGAAAGGGAACCATTTTTCTTCAGGGCTGCATGCAGCAGAATGGCGCGAATAGTGGCCGGATCGGGCGGGATTTGCAACTGATCTAACTGCTCCAGAATCTGGCGGGCTGCTTCTGCCTCTTCACCTGTGAGTCCGAGGCTGCGAATGGTTTCTTCGATAGAAGACTGTCGCTCTCCGCCATCCGGAGAAAATTTTTCTTCAGGAGTAAAATTGGCCATGAACCGGAAATTTGAGGTGAAACCATCTTTTCCATGTTAATCGAATATTAAACGATGGGCACCTCAAATTATTGTCAGTATCAATGGTTTTTTTCAAATGTAATGTTGTACAAATCAGCCTGTGGAGGCTTGAAGTAATAACGGGTTCGGGCAAACTGCAACAGCTGAACCGGATTGTGCTGCAGGGCAGCTTTCTGCTGTTCGGCCTGTTCGATCTGCTGTTGATAGAAGTTTTTTTTCTGCTCCAGCTCCCGGATCTGATGGCTCAGATGCCATTGGGTAATCAGGTCATCGTGATCAAAAAACAGCATCCACAGCCCAAAAACCAGGGCTGTGAATACGTATTTGTTTTGGATCCAGGCAGGAAAACGCTTCATGACCCGTAATTATGAAATGCTGAAGCAAGCAAAACTATGGTAATTTAAAAAGATTTTGGGGAAAACGTGCCTGATCGCCCAAGGCTTCTTCAATGCGCAGCAGCTGGTTGTACTTGGCAATCCTGTCGGTACGGGAAGCTGAACCGGTTTTAATCTGCCCGCATCCCAGTGCCACGGCCAGGTCGGCAATAGTTGTATCTTCTGTTTCGCCGGAACGATGGCTCATGATGGTGGTATAGCCATGATGTTGTGCCATCTGCACACAGGCAATGGTTTCCGTAAGGGTGCCGATCTGGTTTACCTTGATCAGGATGCTGTTGCCCACACCCTGGGCAATGCCCCGTTCCAGTCGCTTTACATTGGTTACAAACAGGTCATCTCCCACGAGCTGGATGCGATTGCCCAGCCGCTGAGTAAGCAATTGCCAGCCTTCCCAATCATCTTCTGCCATGCCATCTTCCAGGGATACAATGGGATATTTTTCAACCCACGAAGCCCAGAATTCTACCATCTCGGCCGGGGTGAGCATCCGACCATCGGATTTATAAAAACGATATTTCTTTTCTTCAGGCACATACATTTCACTGGCAGCGGGGTCAAGGGCAATGGCTACCTGGCTGCCTGGCCGGTAGCCGGCAGCTTCAATGGCGCCCAGCACCAGCTCAATAGCCTCTTCGTTGTGCTGCAAATTGGGAGCAAATCCGCCTTCATCGCCCACGTTGGTAGAATATCCCTTTTGTTTCAATACTTTTTTGAGGCTATGGAAAATTTCCACTCCCCAACGCAAAGCCTCACTAAAGCTGGGGGCGCCATGGGGCGCAATCATAAATTCCTGAAAGTCGATTTTATTATCGGCATGCACGCCTCCGTTGAGGATGTTCATCAATGGCACGGGCAGCAGGCTGGCTCTTACGCCTCCCGCATAGCGATACAGCGGCATGCCCAGCTCGGAAGCAGCTGCCTTGGCCACAGCCAGGCTCACAGCCAGCATGGCATTGGCTCCCAGCTTCGATTTGTTTTCTGTGCCATCGAGTTCAATCATCGTCTGGTCAATACCTTCCTGATCGGTAACTTCCCATCCTACTAATGCTTCCTGAATGGTTTCATTGACATGCTGCACAGCCTTCTCCACACCTTTCCCTCCGTATTTCTGTTTATCGTTGTCTCTGAGTTCTATCGCTTCGTGTACGCCGGTGGAGGCTCCCGAAGGCACGGCAGCCACGCCATATCCATCGTCTTCGGTAAACACTTCGGCTTCTACGGTTGGATTTCCTCTGCTATCCAGAATCTGACGGGCATGGATGGAAACAATGGCACTCATTGTGTATCAAAATTTTGATTAATAAATATCAAATCTGGGTAAGCTGGCGAAACACTTCTTCCAGCGATCGCATCTGGGTTTGCAAAGAAATGATATTCAGATTATTTTGCAAAGCATAGCGGAAAAGATTTTTTTTGAGTTCTTCGGCATCTGCTGCAATAAGCTGCCATTGGTGGGGGGTGTGGGCGCGGGCCTGCTGTATGCCCGGTACATCCTGCCACCAGTCTTCGGCCAGCGTTTCGGCCCATTCCACCTCCAGCACCTGCTGGGCTATTGCCTGTTGCCTGAGCGCTTCAATGTCCCCGTCGGCCACGATTTTGCCACGATGGATGATGATAACCCGCTGGCACATAGCCTCTACCTCCTGCAGGATATGGGTTGACAAAATCACGGTTTTTTGCCGGCCCAATTCGCGGATTAGCTGCCGGATATCTACAATCTGATTGGGGTCCAGACCTGAAGTGGGTTCATCCAGAATCAATACCTCAGGATCGTGCAGCAAGGCCTGCGCCAGACCTACCCGCTGCCGGTATCCTTTTGACAACATGCCGATTTTTTTATGGCTTTCTTTTCCCAGGCCCGTCAGGCCAATCACTTCTTCCACCCTTTGCCTACCTCGTTTACCCAGATGATGAATATCGGCCATCCACCGCAGGTATTCTCGTACGTAAAGATCCGGATAGAGCGGATTCTGCTCCGGCAGATATCCGGTGATACGTTTCACTGCCAAAGAATCGCGCACCACATCATGACCGCATACTTCAATCTTTCCGGAATCAGGCTTCAGATAGGCGGTAATCATGCGCATGGTAGTAGTCTTTCCCGCTCCGTTGGGACCCAGAAAGCCTACCACTTCGCCGGGATGAATGTCAAAACTGATATCATCCACAGCTGCCTGGGCTCCGTAGTACCGACTTACATGGGTAAGCTTCACTGACATGGGCATATGGCTTGTAGAACGAAAATACGGGAGTTCAGGCGCCCGACGACTAATAACTTGTTAAAGATTTTTTACAGCTGCTCTGGATTTTTTACAAATGTAGGTGCCTCCCGTATTTTTACGTCTATGCAACTATGTAAGCTGCCTGTTTTGATTTCCGGACTCATGGCGACTGCCATCCTGGCCTCGGCTCAGCCAGCCACAAAATCACCATCCTCGCATGCATTTGTCTCGCCTTTACACATTCCTCTCCTGCTGGCGGGTAATTACGGGGAATTGCGCCCCGATCATTTTCACGCCGGACTGGATATCAAGACGCAAGGCCGCACCGGCCTTCCGGTATATGCGGCTGCCGATGGCTTCATCAGCCGGGTAGCCGTTTCCAACAGCGGATATGGTCATGTGATATACATCCAGCATCCCAATGGCTATACCACGGTCTATGGGCATCTGGAACGATTCATGCCCGAACTGGCTGCTTACGTGAAACAGCAGCAGTACCGGCAACAAAGCTGGGCTATTGATCTGCAGCTTAATCCTGACCAGTTTCCCGTACGCCAGGGGCAACTGATTGCCTGGAGCGGCAATACAGGTGCTGCCGTTGGACCGCATCTGCATTTTGAAATCCGCCATACCTCCACACAAACGCCGCTCAATACCCAATTATTTGGCCTGCCCATCGAGGATCATATTCCGCCAACCGTGTACCGGGTTGCCATTTATGACCGTGATCAGAGCATTTACCTGCAGCATCCACTTCAGCTGACCGTACATGCGGTGCAGGGGCGGTGGACGACCCAGCCTTCAGAAGTATGGGTCAAGGCCAGCCATATCGGCGTGGGTGTACAGGTGGTGGACCATCAAAACGGCACATCCAACACTTTCGGTATTTATGAGGCCAGGCTTTACGACAACGGCCAGCCAGTAGCATCTTTCCGGCTCGATAGCATTCCGTTTGACCTGACCCGGGATGTGAATGCACATATGGACTATCAAACCTGGCTGGAAGATGGCCGGGCTTATCAGCTGTTTTTCCCGTTGCCGGGCAACCGCCTGCCTGTTTACCAGCTTTATGCCCCTCAGGGCGCTGTTGATATCAGCGACGGGAAGCCTCATCATTTGACCATCGAAGTGATAGACGTTAGTGGAAACAGCCGGATCGTCCACCTGACCTTGAAACAAGCACCCGGAGCCGGTGTACATAACCGTTCGGCTGACAGCTGCTCTTCGGCCATGCAGCCCGGACAACTCAACATTGTAGATGAGCCCAATCTTTCTTTTGACCTGCCGTCCGACGCCTTATACGACGGCATTTGCTTCCGTTATACCATTGAGGCTACCCAAAGCCCACATTTGCTCGCCCCCATCTATCATCTTTTCCCGGCTACCATCCCGCTGAAAACCCATTTCACCCTTTATCTCAAACCTCTGCCAGATATTCCTGAACCTTTGCGTAACAAATTGGTTATTATTCGTACAGCACCCCGCCAGGAGGAGCTGAGTGTAGCACAATGGACATCTGGCGGGTGGCTGGCGGGTCGCTTCAGCGGATTTGGAAAATTTGAGGTAAAGGCTGATACCGTGGCGCCGTTGATTCAACCCATCACCCGGCTATATCCGGGCATCCGGCTTACAGATGCACGGGAAATTCGTTTTCGGGTAACCGACAATCTGAGCGGAATAGCCAGCTACCGAGCAGAACTGGACGGAAAATGGCTGCTGATGGGACAATTTAAAAACACGATTTATTATACTTTTGATGAGCATTGTCCACCCGGCAAACATACGCTTATCCTTACGGTAAGTGATCGTGTGGGCAATACCCGCACCTATGAACTGCATTTTATTCGTTAACCTTAAAATTTCATACCATGGCTGCTTTGCAGGAAGGCGATAAAGCGCCGGATTTTACCGGAATTGATCAACACGGCCGCACCGTGAAATTGTCTGATTACAGGGGCAAAAAGGTGGTGTTGTATTTTTATCCGAAAGATAATACACCCGGTTGTACCGCACAGGCCTGCAGTCTGCGTGATCATTATGACCAGCTTCGGCAACTGGGACTGGAAGTAATCGGGGTAAGCACCGATTCGGTGAAAAGCCATCAGAAGTTTGAAGAAAAATACCGGCTGCCCTTTACCCTGATTGCCGATACCGACAAACAAATTGTGCAGGCCTACGGTGTCTATGGGCAGAAAAAATTCATGGGAAAATCGTTTTTAGGTACCACCCGCACCACTTTCATCATCAACGAAGATGGCATTATTGAAAAAATCATCCGAAAGCCTAATACAGCTCGTCATGCACAGGAAGTAATGGCAGCCGTTGGCCATTCCTGAAAGGCAGGATTATGCCCGGTAATCATGCTTCTGCCTTTTTGTAATTTTAAAAGGCAAACGCAACCTTTCAGGCATTTCTTTCGACTTGTGGAAGAGCAAAGCAACAACCTGGTGCCGCTTACGGATGAACAACTTGCTTCCCTGCTGGAAGGATGCAGGAAGGGCATATCTGCCAGTCAGCAGCAACTGTATGAACATTTTTGCAGATATGCAATGGCTATTTGTTTGCGGTACGCCCATCAGGAAGATGAAGCCCGGCAGGTGATGAACGATGGCTTTGTAAAGGTTTTTACGCATTTGCATCAGTTTCGGCCTGAGAAACAGCATCAGCACCTAGTGGTAAGTTTCAAAAGCTGGATTAAAAAAATCATGATTTATACGGCCATCGATTATTTCCGGGCCAACCGAAAACACCAGCATGAAGAGGTAGATCATGCAGTGCTGTATAAGGCCGATCCCCAAGCCACCCCGCTGGATAAGCTTAGCCACGAAGAACTGATGAAAATGGTGCAGATGCTTTCACCTGCTTACAGGATGGTGTTTAACCTGTTTGTGATTGATGGCTATTCGCATGAAGAAATTGCGCGCCAGCTGGGGATTTCGGTTGGGACATCCAAATCCAATCTTGCCAAAGCCCGTGAAAAATTACGAAAAATGTTGCTCTCAAGATATGCAGAACTTTACTCCAGATATGAACGATGATGAGCTGGACAGGCTATTCCGGGAAGCAGCTGCTGCTTTCCAGCCAAAGGTCCCTCCGGATAACTGGCAGGAGATTGCGCGCCGGCTCGATCCAGCCTTATGGGCTGGCAAGTCTGTAAATCGGAAGCGTTCCTGGCCTGGCCGGAGGCGCTTGTTTTGGATAGGCATAACTGCAGCCGCAGCTGCCGGCTGGCTTTCCTGGAAGCTCTGGCTTCAGCCTCAGGTAGGGTCGCCTGCCAATCCTTCTGTCAGCCAATCCATCGACACCGCGATGGGCTTACCAGCCCCTGCTCCATCTGCCGTTGTTTCCCGGCCCAATATTCCTTCGTCTTCGCCAGCTTCCCAGCAACCTGTAAGCAATGCCAGGAAAACTGCTTCTTTGCCCGTATTCCAAACCACCGGCGCACCTGGCGCCCCGGGCCACACACGTGTGTCTTCTCAAACCCAATTTTCTGACAGCCGGCGTAATGAGCTTCAAAGCATGGCTACAAAAACCGAACAAATCCCACCATCTCTCCCTCAACCTGAAACGGACTCTGCACAGGCTGCCCCTTCATTTGCTCTGGATCTACCCTTATTGCCGACTTCAGCTCCCCCGCAAATCCATACGCCCGTGCAACAAACCATCCACCTGCAGCCTGCCGACTTCAGACGACTACCCCCCTACCGATGGACATTCGGAATCTTGACCGGCCCCTCCTGGGCAAAACTGCCCGAGGCATCGGCCAGATATTCTTCGTTTGCTGCCGGATGGATGCTTGGCCTGCAACTTATACCCCGCCTGCATCTGGAAACGGGAATGATCTTGAGCCAGGCTGACTACAATGGCACGATAGAAAACTATCACATGCCGCTCACGCCCAATGAAAGAGAAAATATCAAAGCTATCCAGGCAGCCTGCAAAATCACCGACGTACCACTCAACCTACAATGGGACATATTTTCAACGCCGCGGCAACGGATATTTCTGGGTGCAGGCGTATCCTCCTATTTCATGCGAAAAGAAGACTACCGCTATACCTACAAACGCTATGTGCCCGGTTATCCCTGGCATGTTACCCTTGAGAACGTCAATACTCATTATTTTGCTGTTGGCAATCTTTCCGCCGGATTTGAACAATCCATCGACTCCCGATTTTCTCTGCAGGCTGAGCCTTATCTCAAACTACCCCTCTCGGGTATAGGCTATGGCCAGGTAAAACTGCAAAGCTTTGGTATCTGGCTTTCCGTCCATTACCATTTTTAACCTTAACAAAAAATTAGGCGCACATGCCAACCTGATTGGGTGTCAATACCGTTTAATTTGCAAAACCGTTTCACATGATGTCTCTGTTTCACAATGTCTTTTGTCTGGGTTGGGGATTGCTGCTGGGTTTCTCTCCCCTGTATCCCCATGAATTTGCAGCCACCAAACCCACCTCTGATATTCTAATCTGCCGCAATGCCCATATTTCCTTTTATTCGCCTGCGCCCATCGAAGATATCCGGGCCGAAACCGATCAGGCTGTTTCTGCGTTCAACAGTGCAACCGGCAGTTTGTACTTCAAAGTCATGATTCGCAGTTTTACTTTCCGGAGAAGTTTGATGCAGGAACATTTCAATGAAGATTTCATGGAAAGCGACCGGTATCCTTATGCCGAATTCAAGGGCAATGTGGTGCAAATGCCCGATCTTAGTAAAGATGGCAATTACCCCGTGCAGGTGCAGGGCATATTGACCATTCATGGTGTAAGCAAAAACTATACGGTACCGGCTACGCTCAGTGTAAAAAACAAACAGGTGAGCGGACATGCTGTATTCAATGTGAAACTGGCCGATCATCATATTCAGATTCCCCGGTTGTTGATGAAAGATATTGCCGAACAGGTACAGGTAACCGTAGATGCCGTGTATCAGGTTGATAACTCCTCATCAGCAAATCCTGGCGCATAAAGGGGGCCTCAAAAAGCAGGTTTGCTTGGGAATAAACTTATTCGTCTTCACAATTCTGTTTGAAAACAGGCTTCTGTAGCTTGTCTGCCGTTTGCATAAAAAACTAAAAGAAGACAACAATTTTTGCTTTTTGTCTTGCCTGCTGGCAACTTCAATTGCAGACGATCCGATACTTATCTACAAACGGACACATGAAAAGACTCTATGTGACAATGATGGCGGGTTTGTTGCTTTTCCCGCATGCTGGCCGGGCACAGCAGGATTTGAGCCAGCTTTTTGCCGATAGCACAGCTTCTCATCTGCCGGTAATGGCCACATTCAAAGGCACTACGCTGGTAAATCTGCAAACCACCAAAACCCTGCATGCCCATGATTTGCTGTTCATCGTAAGTCATCGTTTTGGTGATTTTGCAGGAAGCAACGGTGGGGGTAAAACTTTTTTTGGCATGGATGCCATCAGCGATGTGTTAATTGGATTTGAGTATGGTTTCAATGATCGGTTTACTGCCGGCATAGGGCGTGACAAAGGAGCCCCGAACGGTGTTTCTGAATTTCAGACTCAATTGTTTTATCTCACCGGAAAATACCGGTTGCTCGATCAAACCGGCGACGGGCATATACCGGTTTCCCTGGATTTGTTTGCCAGAGGGATTTTCAGCGCCGCCCAGCGCCTGCCCATTCCTCAGTCCAATATTGATTTTCAGCATTTCGGAGACCGGTGGAGTGGAAGCCTGCAACTGCTGCTCGCCCGCAAATTTTCCGAAAGCTTCTCTGCAGAATTGATTCCTACCTATCTGTACCGGGCCCTCACCGCACCGCAGGACCCACATCAGATGTTTGCCCTGGGTGCTGGATTTCGGTTAAAAATCAACAAGCGCATGGCCATCATAGCCGATTATGTGCAGCCCTTCCGGAGCACAGCTTCCCGGAACTACTACAAACAACAATTCAACCAGCATTTTTATCCTCCAATTGGTATCGGCTGGGAAGTGGAAACCGGTGGGCACGTGTTTCATATTGAATTCACCAACGCGACTTCCATCCTGGAAAATCAATTTATTCCAAATACCACCACGTCTTGGACGAAAGGGCAATTCCGATGGGGCTTTAATGTTACGCGAACCTTTACGCTTGCCAAAGGAGCTGCAAAGGAATGGAAGCAGTAGGGTTGTTGCATCAGGTAGGGTTGATCGCCGGATATAGAACTGTCCGGAGGGGTCAACCCTTTTGCATGACAGAGTTCTTGTAAATTTTACAGGATAGTATCATAAAATATTTATCTTTACACAAATCAACCTACAATGAAAAAGGTCACGGAAGGCATTACCATCAGCGTAGAAACTTTTTTCCAACCTGATTATTCCAATCCTTTGGGTCATGAATTTATGTTTGCCTACCGTATTACCATTGAAAACGAAAATGTATTTCCCATAAAACTGTTGCGCCGGCATTGGTATGTGGTAGATGCCAATGGCTTGAAACGTGAGATTGAAGGTGAAGGTGTGGTGGGCATGCAGCCGATTATTGCTGCGGGTGAGCGTTACCAATATGTGTCTGGTTGCAACCTGCGTACGGAAATGGGTAAAATGTATGGCACCTACCTCATGGAAAACCTGATGACCAAGCGGGTTTTTGAAGTAAAGATTCCCGAATTCCAGATGATTGCCCCCCTTAAGCTGAACTGAAGGCCGAAGCCTGCATCCACACACAAGCCACGATAGCTGCTGTTTCTGTGCGAAGCCGGGTATAACCCTGTGAAACCTCTTGCCAGCCTGCCTGCCGCGCTATTTCAATTTCTTCGGGTGTAAAATCGCCTTCCGGGCCTATGAGCACACATTTGCTGCCCGGCTGGCAAGAAAGCTGCCATATCGGAATCCGGGCTGTGGGCTCGCAATGGGCAATGGCCCGGCATGTGGCATGGCAGGTATGCACCCATTCGCTAAATGCTGTCGGCGCATGGAGTTCCGGTAAATAATACTGCGATGACTGAAGCATAGCCGCTATCATCAGCTGGCGGTAACGTTCAGGCTTCCATCTTCCATGAGGCGAGCGAGCCGTGAGCAGAGGGACAATATGCCGGATACCTAATTCAGTGGCTTTTTCGATAAGCCATTCTGCTCGCCCAGCATGGTGCGGCAGGGCTATGGCCAGGATGTGATCGGGCGGGTAAGGTTGTTGGGTGATGGTTGATATACGTACAATGGCTACTGGCGCGGATGCCTTTCGGCCACCTGCATGCACCGCTGTAAGTTCAGCCCTGGCTTTCAGCCCTCTCCCATCGGTGAGCTGCACTGCATCTCCCGGCTGCATGCGCAAAACCTGAATGCAGTGCCGGGAACTGAGGGCATCAAGCCTGATTTCCCCACCCCCATCAGGCAGGGATTCCGCATAAAATAAAGGCAGCCCATCTGTACGCTGGTAAACGGGATAGGGATGATCCATGGCTAAAATGGTGCATCGTCGTCGGAATCGTCGGTATAGTCGTTCATCCGGGAAGGCCGTTCGATGTATAAACGCGCCGCATCATTTTCCTGATACGTTCCGGATGAAGATTTACCAAAAGAAGTGGCAAAGCCCTGGTCTTCTATCTCAATGAATTTCTGAATGGATTTCAGCATTTTCAGTTTAATCGTATCCAGCCGGCCATTGCGATGTTTGGCAATACGCACATAGGTTTCACCCTCGGTGGACTCTCCAAATTCGTTGGTGGTAATGTCATAATATTCCGGACGATACAGGAAAAGCACCAGGTCGGCGTCCTGTTCAATGGCGCCCGATTCGCGCAGGTCGCTGAGCTGGGGCATTTTGTTGGTCTCCTTGCGTTTTTCTACCTCACGGCTCAACTGTGAAAGAGCAATGATGGGGATTTCCAGCTCTTTGGCCAGCGATTTCAGATCACGTGAAATTTTGCTGATTTCTTGCTCACGGTTAACATTCCGGTTTTCATGGTTGCTGCTCATGAGCTGCAGATAGTCAATCACCACCAGCCCGATATTGTGTTTGCCCTTGAGCCGCCGGCATTTGGCCCGTAGTTCAAAAATATTCAGCGCGGGTGTATCGTCAATGAAAATAGGGGCCTTGGCCAATTTGGATACTCCATGGCTGAGCTGGTTGAATTCATAATCAGCCAATTTGCCGCGGGAGATGTTTTCCAGCGAAATTTCGGTTTCCATGGCCAGAAAACGCTGCACAATCTGCTCGGCCGACATTTCCATTGAAAACACAGCCACCGGCACAGGCTGGCTGGGATGCAGGGCTGCATTGCGGGCCAGATTCAGGGCAAAAGCCGTTTTCCCAACCGAGGGCCTGGCCGCCAGAATAATCAGATCAGATTTTTGCCACCCGTATGTAATGGCATCCAGCGCCTTAAAACCTGAAGGCACGCCAGTCATGTTGTCGGACCGGTTGCGCAATTCTTCTATCCGCTTGATGGCCCGCACGACCAGTGAATCAATGGGCGAAAAATTCTGCCGTAGGTGGTTGTCGGTAATCTCAAACAATTTGGTTTCGGCATCGTCCAGCAGATCAAAAATATCCGTACCCTCTTCGTAGGCTTCGGTAATGATTTCGCCGGAAATCCGGATCAGTTCCCGCTGGATAAATTTCTGCAGGATGATGCGGGCATGCGCTTCAATATTGGCTGCCGATACAACAGCATGGGTTAGCTTGGTTACATAGTATGCCCCACCTACCAGCTCCAGCTCGCCCGTCTTACGCAATTCCTCCACCACGGTGAGAATATCTACCGGCAGCGACTTGTCGGCCAGCCTGCGGATAGCTGCAAAGATGCGCTGATGAGCCTCTACATAGAAACATTCCGGTTTCAAAATTTCAAGAGCGGTTTCGTAGGCCGTTTTTTCCAGCATAATAGCCCCCAGCACCGCTTCCTCCAGATCGGGTGCCTGAGGCGGTACCTTGCCATACATCAACCCGCTTATATCCACAGGTTTCTTCCTGGTGGCCGCTGATCGGGAATCCTTTCTGATATTTATTTCCATGAATCGAATACTTTGGGTTTCTGGGTTGAGGGTATCGTATAAACGCAAAATGAAAAATTCATGAAAAAATCATGAACTTTTCCTGCCGTTGGTTCTAAGGTAAAAGGTTTTTTAAGATTTAAAAAGAAGCCTTCCTGCAAAAAATTTATTCTGCACTTATGCACAGCGTATGCAACAAGTTAGTTAAACTTATGCAACTGTTTGGGCAAAGTTTTCCACCGTTTCTGCAAAAAATCATCTTTGCAGACGAAGTTTTTCACAAAGCTCGTGAAAAAAGATTTTTGGGCGATTTCTTGCTTGTTTGCAAAAGTTTTTCTACGGCATAACTTCTTAATTTTACGCCCCATCGTGCACAATGCAAGGATGATGCTTCAGATCCGTTTTTTGCAGGGCAACCACCTGCATAAAGCCTGGTCATCGGAGCGGAAATACAGTATAAAATAATCGTAGTTCAATGAAGATTGCATACCGTTGGCTGTTGCGATATCTACCTCTGGGGCAGAAAGGATGGCCTTCCACCCTGAATGCGGAAGAAATTGCCCGGATCCTCACTTCTGTAGGGCTTGAAGTCGAACAGCTGAGCAGCTTTAGCTCTATTCCCGGTGGCCTGGAAGGATTGGTGGTAGGCGAAGTGGAGGCTGTGTGGAAACATCCACAAGCCGACAAACTGCAGCTTACGCGCGTACACATAGGCAACGGGCAATCCCTGCAGATTGTGTGCGGAGCGCCCAATGTGGCTGTGGGGCAAAAGGTAGTGGTGGCCCTGCCCGGCACTACACTTCATCCGGTTGAAGGCGAGCCTTTTCAGCTGAAAAAAACCAAAATCCGCGGGGAGCAAAGCGAAGGCATGCTTTGTGCTGCCGATGAAATCGGGCTGGGAACCGACCACAGTGGCATCCTGGTGCTCGACCCTTCCGCTGAACCCGGAGCACCACTCACCCGATACATAGAGGTATTTCATGATCAGGTGTTTGAAATCGGCCTGACACCCAACCGCATGGATGCCATGAGCCACCTGGGCGTAGCCCGTGATCTCTGCGCTTATATCAACCATCACTACCAGTTCAGAGGCGCGCTTCAATGGCCCGATACAGCTGCTTTTCCGGAAACAGGCCTTGATCCATCCCCTATCCGCATACAGATTGAAGACCCCGACGCCTGCCTGCGGTATGCCGGTCTGCTGATTGAGCATGTGCAGATCGGCCCCTCACCGGCATGGCTGCAAGCCGCTCTCACCTCCATCGGCGTCAAGCCTATCAACAACGTGGTGGACATTACCAATTTCGTGCTCCACGAGTGTGGCCAGCCACTGCACGCTTTTAATGCCGATGCCATTGCCGGACACGAGGTGCGGATCAGAAAAGCTCGCTCGGGAGAGCATCTGCTCACCCTCGACGGGAAAGATCGTGTCTTGCATCCGGAGGATCTGATGATCTGCGATGCCAGGGAACCTATGTGCATAGCCGGCGTGCTGGGTGGAACTCATTCCGGCATTCAAGATGATACCCGGCATATTTTCCTGGAAAGCGCGGTGTTTCATCCCCGCTTCATCCGACAAACCTCCCTACGCCTCGGCCTGCGTACAGAGGCCGCCCTGCGCTTTGAAAAAGGGGTAGACATCACCCGGGTTCCCTATGCCCTGAAACGGGCGGCTCTGCTGATTCAGGAACTGGCCGGCGGGCAGATCCGCTACCAGCCTGTGGATGTATATCCCACTCCCCAAAATCAGCCAGAGGTGCGCCTGAGGAAAACCTATCTTACTGCCCTGAGCGGGAAAACCTATCCCGACAAGCAGGTCGAGCCCTTGTTGCAAGACCTGGGTTTCGGGCTTGTCAGTTCCAACGATCAGGAATGGGTATGGCAGGTGCCCCCATTCAAACACGACGTCAGGCAGGCTGCCGACCTGGTGGAAGAAATCATGCGGATTGACGGACTCGACCAGATTCCCATTCCTGCACAGATCACCATTACCCCCGCCCATCATGCCTTGCACGTTCGGGAAAACCTCAGGGATAGCCTGTCCAGCTTTCTGGTAGCCCAAGGGTTCCGGGAAATCTATACGAACTCCATTTCCAGAAGCCAGCTGTATACCGTTTATCCGGAAACCCAGGTGGTGCATCTGCTGAACCATCTCAATGCAGCCCTCGACGTGCTGCGACCCTCCATGCTGGAAAACGGGCTGGAATGCGTGGCCTATAACCAACATCACCGCAACGAGCCGATTGCTTTCTTTGAATTCGGCAAAACCTACCATCCCGATGGCGAAAAAGGATATCGGGAGCGCGAATTCCTCGCCATCTGGCTGGCTGGTAACCTTCATCCGATCTGGTGGGCCGAACCCGAAACCCCACCAAAGGCCTACGGCTGGTTTTTCATGAAGGGGGTGGCAGAAAACCTCCTGCAGCTTAGCGGCATACATCGGTTTCAGTTCCGGCCCGCCAGCGGGCATCCCCGACTCAAGCCTTTGATGGAAATCATTGCTCCTGAAAAACCCGTGGGCATGCTGGGCGCAGTGGATGCAGAAACCTGTGCAGCCTTAGACCTGCAACCACCCGTCTATTATGTGGCTCTGGAATGGGAAAAATTGGTAGAAGCACGCACCCAACATCAGATTACCTATCAGGAAATCATCCCCTATCCGGTCGTGCGAAGGGATATTTCTTTCCTGATCGATAAACAAACACCTTACGCCCGTATCGAAGAAATCCTGCAAAATTCCCAAGCACCCTACCTGAAAGCATGGAACCTGATGGATGTGTTTGAAAGTGAAAAGCTGGATCCCGGGAAAAAATCCTGCACCATCAGCCTGTTTTTCCAGCATCCTGACCGAACGCTAACTGATGAGGATGTGGAGCAATCTTTGCAACGAATCGTTCAACATCTTGGCAACCAGTTGCAGATCATCCTGCGGAAATAATCCTTAGCTTGTAACCATGAACGCCCAGCAACAGCTCGATTATATTGAACAAAAGCTCAGGGAGCTGATCGAACGTTACATGCTATGTGTGGAAGAAAACCACAAACTTAGGGCACAGGTGGCCCAACAACAGGAGCAACTGCAAAACCTCCGGGCAGAGGTAGAACGCCTGCATACCCAGGTGCAAATTGCCCATCTGGTAAAAATCAATACCCTGAATCTGGATGAAGCGGCGCGCAAAGAAATCCGAAACCTGTTGAATGGCTATATCCGTGAAATTGAATTGTGTATTGCAGAACTTCAACTTTAAATTTTAAATCCATCTCGCCTATGCCTTCCACCGATGACCTCATCGCTATTCAGGTTACCATCGCCGACCGTTCCTACCGCCTGAAAATTTATCCCGAAGAAGAGGCTTATATCCGTCAGGTGATTAAGAACCTGAACCAGAAAATCCTGGAATTCAAAACCCTTTACGCCGGAAAAGACATGCAAGACTATGTAGCCATGTGCCTCATCTATTACGCCACTCAACCCGAACATACGCTGTCATCCGATATGCTTCGCCCTCGGCTGGAGAGCATTGAAAAACTGCTGGATCAGGCCCTCAGCCGTTGAGCCCTGCAAGCCACGAAATTTGTATCTTCGCACACTGTTTTATTTTCAGCCTTCAGGCAATTTTTTCATGAATCAAATCATTTCACATGAATATCACTATCGGATTGTTAATAGGGGTTGGCCTGGCAGCCTGCATCGTAGGCATTCTGATCGGAAAACTGATTTTTTCCAAAAATACCCGGATCCGCATCCAGGAAGCTGAGCAACAGGCACAAAAAATCCTGGCCGAAGCTCAGCTCGCAGCTGAAACGCTGAAGGAGAAAAAACTCCTGGAAGCCAAGGAAAAATATCTGCAGCTGAAAGCCGAGTATGAAAAAGAAGTGCTGCAGCGCAATCAGAAACTGGCAGAAGCCGAAAACCGCATCAAACAAAAAGAACAGTCGCTGAACCAGAAAACCGAAAACGCCCAGCGACAGATCCAGGAAAACGAGGCCCTGAAAGAAAACCTGCTGCGGCAATTGGAGCTGGTCAATCAAAAACGCACAGAGCTGGAAAAACATCAGGAGGAACACATCCGCCGGCTGGAAAAGGTAGCCGGCATGACTGCCGAAGAGGCCAAAGCCCAGCTCATCGAAAGCATGAAGGAAGAAGCCCGCACCCAGGCTATGGCTTACCTGCAGGAGATGATGGAAGAAGCGAAAGCCAAAGCCAACAAAGAGGCGAAAAAAATCATCATCCAGACCATCCAGCGCACGGCTGCCGAGCAAACCATCGAAAACGCCATCACCGTCTTCAACCTGGAAAGCGACGAAATCAAAGGCCAGATCATCGGCCGGGAAGGACGCAATATCCGCGCTCTGGAAGCCGCTACCGGTGTGGACTTGATTGTAGACGACACACCCGAAGCCATCGTGCTCTCCTGTTTCGATCCCCTGCGCCGGGAAGTGGCTCGCCTATCGCTACAGCGGTTGATTCAGGACGGCCGCATCCACCCGGCCCGCATCGAGGAAGTAGTGGAAAAAACCAAACGCCAGCTGGAAGAACAGGTCATGGAAATCGGTGAACGCACCGTCATCGAGCTGGGTATCCACGGCATGCACCCCGAACTGATTCGCATGGTGGGCAAGATGCGCTTCCGCTCGTCGTACGGCCAAAACCTGCTCATGCACTCCAAAGAAACCGCCAACCTCTGCGCCATCATGGCCGCCGAGCTGGGCCTGAATCCCAAACTGGCCAAACGTGCCGGGCTGCTGCACGATATCGGCAAGGTACCCGATGAAGAAAGTGAACTGTCGCATGCCTTGCTGGGCATGAAGCTGGCCGAAAAATACAACGAACATCCGGCCGTGGTCAACGCCATCGGCGCCCATCACGACGAGATCGAGATGACCTATGTGATCGCTCCCATCGTGCAGGCTTGCGATGCCATCAGTGGCGCTCGCCCCGGCGCCCGCCGCGAAATGATGCAGAGCTACCTGCAGCGCATCAAAGACCTGGAAACCCTGGCCATGGGATTTGCTGGTGTTGAAAAAGCTTATGCGATTCAGGCTGGCCGTGAACTACGGGTGATTGTGGAAAGCGATAAGGTGAGCGACAGTGATGCCGACCGACTTTCTTTTGAAATTGCCCAGAAAATCCAGAATGAAATGCAGTTCCCCGGCCAGATCAAGGTAACCGTAATACGGGAAAAACGTGCCATCAGCGTGGCCCGATAATGCTTCGCACCCGCTATGCCAGTCTTGAGCATCATCATCCCCACTTACCGGGAAGCTGGTTCACCATCTTCGCCAGCAAACAACATCAGAAGAAGCTGAAATCATTGTGGCCGATGGGAATAGTGACGATGGTACTGTAGAAGAAGCGCACCGGGCAGGCGCCCAACGGGCTGCTTTCGCCTATGCTTTTGTTCCGTCCCTGGTTGCTCCGCCCAGCATCGATCAATGGGACACATTTACTTCATAACTGGCAAACTTGCTGTGCAACAGGTTGCGAAATGCCTGCCTGTCTTCCTCCCGGAAAGCACTCCAAGGAATGATGAAAAAAGAACGGGTATTGCGGTACAGATAAATGTAATCGCGCGTTTCCACCACATTCCGAAAACTTTCCCACCGGATCATGTGTTCCCCGCTGCGTGTACCAATGGCCATTCCCTGATCTTCCACCTGCAAACGAATGTTGTCTTTGAAGGTGGCCGACTTGTTGTAAGTGAGTACCGGCAGCCAGAACCAGAAAATAAGCAATAGCAGCAATATCATCATGAAAATGCCAAACACAGCCCCGAACGAGACATAACCCAGCAAATTGCCCACCACCGTGATCCCAAACAGAATCAAGAGTGTAATCCTCAGAAATTTCACTTCACTTCTGCTGAGAAAATGCACCCGCAGCGCATGTATGACGGATGTACGATCATAGGTAAATTCCACCAGCATACGTCAAAATCTGATTTCCTTCTGTTAATTCCGGTTAATAACATGAATGGATATGCCACAGAACGGCTCATGAAAAATGAAGCGTATCCAGCTCCGGATAACGTTGTTTCAGGTATTCCACATATTGCTCAATCTCGGGCCACTGCACGCCAAAGGGTGGTAACAGATCAGTCTGTTCCTTTTCCCGAAGGCGGATCGAACTGCTTTGTTGCTGGCTGCGTTTGAGATACCAGCTGTAAAAACGCAACACAGAAGCCGGCAAATTGCCTTGTTTCTTACATGCAGGGCTGGCAGGCGTAAAGCCCGGGTACATCAGCATCAATTTTTCCAGCGTTATCTGTTCGCAGGGGACCGGCTGAGGGGTATGGGACTTTCGGCCTGGCTGCCCTCCTGCATGAGCTATCACAGGCAGAATGCCCAGTAGCAACATCCATCCGAAATGTCTGCATCCAATCATGTGCTCCGGTTAAACAATTCATAAAAATACAGTTTTTCAGTGTTTGCCTGCCTGAAAAATTCCGGCTTACTTTGTTGTTTTACCTGTTCAAATATGGAAAGCGCTTTCCTCAACTGGAGTGGTGGGAAAGATGCCACAATGGCTTATTTTCTGCTTTCCCGATCCGCCCAGTATCAGATTCGGTATCTGCTTACCACCTTCAATGAAGCTTACCGACGGGTATCTATGCATGGCGTCCGCGAGTCGCTTCTGGAACTGCAGGCCCGTGCACTGGATCTTCCATTGAAAAAAATCTGGCTGCCGGAACAAGCCTCCATGGAAATATACAACGAGCGAATGGCCGATGCCCTGAAAAGCATGGCTGAGGAGGATATTCATACGGCCGTGTTTGGTGATATCTTTCTGGAGGACCTTCGGCAGTACCGCGAAAAACAGCTGGCACGGGTCGGCATGCGGGCTGTTTTTCCGCTGTGGCAGATGGATAGCCGACAACTTATTGAACAATTTCTGCAAGCCGGGTTTCGGGCTATTGTGGTTTGTGTAAATGCCCAAAAGCTCGATATCTCGTTTTGTGGCCGGTTGATTGACGAAACCTTTTTGCAAGACCTTCCGCCTGATGTGGATCCCTGCGGAGAAAACGGTGAATACCACAGCTTTGTGTTTGACGGGCCACTGTTCCGATTTCCGGTGTTATTTCAAAAGGGGGAGGTTGTGGAAAAACATTTTTCACCCAGCTCAAATGCCTCTTCCGCATGGGATACCCGATATTGGTATTGCGATCTGATCCCGGAAAATAAAAACGGCGCCTAGAAAGGAGCCGACGTTTGTTACTATCTTATGAAAACCCTATTTAATGCAAATATATACTTTTCCAGAGAAAAAAAACTAATTCATTTTCTCCTTTAGAAAATTTTAACAGCATTAGCTGCAACCCAGGCTGGCGCCACAATTCAGACATTTGTAACAGGTGCCCGAGCGCACGGTGATATGTCCGCAGCCTGGACAGGTGGGTGCATCACTCTGCATCTGACGCAGGTAGGCCTGTGTGCCGGCCTGTACCCCTGTACCAGCCAGCGATTCGGCTTCATGGGTCAACGTGCTGACCGGCGCCATTTGCTTTCCTGCCTGCCGGACCGGCTGGTTTCCTGCTGGCTGAGCTTCTGGAGCTGATTCCCCCTGCGAAGCCTGGGCGTTGCCAGTCTGCCGGACAGGAAGTCCACCTGCCGTGAAATTTTCGTCCGCCTGGTTCGGATCAGGTACATGCACCAGATCGCTGCGGTGCAAATATTCATAGCCCAGTACCCGGAAAATATAATCCACAATGGATGTGGCAAATTTGATATTGGGATGTTCCACCGGCCCGGAAGGTTCAAAGCGGGTGAAGACGAACTTGTCCACAAATTCTTCCAGCGGCACGCCGTATTGCAGGCCAATCGATACCGCTATGGCAAAGCAGTTCATCATCGAGCGCAGGGTGGCCCCTTCTTTGTGCATGTCGATGAAGATTTCACCCAGCGTACCATCGCTGTATTCGCCCGTCCGCAGGAAAATAGTTTGCCCGTTGATTTTGGCTTTCTGGGTAAAGCCGCGGCGTTTGGCTGGCAAGGTCTTGCGCTGCACCACACGCGACAGGGCCCGCATAAACGAAGTATCGGGGCTGCTCTGCATCTTAATCCGGGCCGCTTCCAGGATTTCATCAATCGTCAGGCTGTTCAAATCTACCTTACCGGAGCTTGCCGGTGCTGCTGCCTCGGTAGCCTGTTCTTCTTTTTTCTTGTCGGCCCGGTTACTCAGGGGTTGCGACAGTTTGCTGCCATCGCGGTACAGGGCGCAGGCTTTCAGTCCCAGTTCCCAGCTCAGGTAATAACAGTCGGCAATATCGGCTACGGTGGCTTCATTGGGCAGGTTGATGGTTTTGGAAATGGCTCCCGAAATAAAGGGCTGCACGGCGGCCATCATGCGGATATGGCCATGGGGATGAATATATCGCTGGCCTTTTTTGCCGCATTTATTGGCGCAATCAAATACCGGCAGGTGTTCCGGCTTCAGATAGGGTGCCCCTTCTACCGTCATGGTGCCACACACATAATCATTGGCAGCCTCAATTTCTGCGTCGGTGAAGCCCAGGGCATGCAGCAAGCTGAAGTCGGGATTGAAATACTGTTCAGGCTTGAAGCCCAGCCGCTGTAAGCATTCTTCACCCAAAGTATAAACGTTAAACACAAAGCTGATGTCGAACGCAGATGCCACGGCCTGATCCAGCTTTTTGAGTTCTTCGGCAATAAACCCTCTTTCACTCAGGGTTTGATGATTGATGTAAGGAGCACCTTCAAAACTGCCCGTGCCTTTTGCATAATCGACAATAGCTTTGATCTCGGTATCGCTGTATCCCAAATGTTTTAATGCGGTGGGGATGGATTGGTTGATGATTTTAAAATAGCCTCCACCGGCGAGTTTTTTAAATTTCACCAGCGCGAAATCGGGTTCAATGCCGGTGGTATCGCAATCCATGATCAGGCCAATAGTGCCGGTGGGGGCAATGACGGTCACCTGGGCGTTGCGGTACCCATAGCGTTCGCCCATTTGCAGCGCCTCGTCCCAGGCCCGGGTAGCTGCTTTCAGCAGGTCGTCGGGGCAATAACGCGCATTGATGCCCTGGGGTTTAATCTGCAGGCCCTCGTAGGCATCGGTGGCATCGTAAGCCGCGGCCCGGTGGTTGCGGATTACACGCAGCATATCGTCCCGGTTTTCGGCAAAGCGCGGGAACGGGCCCAGGTGCATGGCCATCTCAGCCGAAGTCTTATAGGCCACGCCCGTCATGATGGCGGTGATGGCAGCAGCTATGGCACGGGCTTTTTCGCTGTCGTAGGGAATGCCGTTGATCATCAGCAGGGAGCCCAGGTTGGCATAGCCCAGCCCCAGCGTGCGGTAATCATAGCTCAGCTGAGCCACCTCTTTCGAAGGGAACTGAGCCATGAGCACGGAAATCTCCAGCACAACCGTCCACAGCCGTACGACATATTCAAAAGCCTCAATATCGAATCGGTTGGTGTTTTCATCGTAGAACTTGCGCAGGTTAATGGAAGCCAGGTTGCAGGCCGTATTGTCGAGGAACATGTATTCCGAGCAGGGATTGGAGGCGCGGATGCGGCCACCTTTTGGACAGGTATGCCATTCGTTGATGGTGGTATCGTATTGTACACCCGGGTCGGCACAACGCCAGGCAGCATAGGCAATCTTATCCCATAGCTCGCGGGCTTTGATGGTGCGCATGGTTTTGCCGGTAGTGCGGGCTTTCATTTCCCAGATCCCGTCTTCGGCCAGAATGCGGAAAAATTCATTCGGAATACGAACCGAGTTGTTGGAATTCTGGCCCGACACGGTGCGGTAGGCCTCTCCTTCGTAGTCCGACGAATAGCCGGCTGCAATTAGAGCCGCTACTTTTTTTTCTTCCTCTACCTTCCAGTTGATGAATTCCACCACTTCGGGATGATCCAGGTCAAGGCACACCATTTTGGCAGCCCTGCGGGTGGTGCCGCCCGACTTGATAGCACCAGCAGCCCGGTCGCCAATCTTCAAAAAGCTCATCAATCCGCTGGAAGAGCCACCCCCGCTTAATTTTTCACCTTCAGCCCGGATATTGGAGAAATTGGTACCTACGCCCGAACCGTATTTGAAAATGCGGGCCTCGCGTACCCACAAATCCATGATGCCACCGGGATTGACCAGATCGTCTTCCACACTCAAAATGAAGCAGGCATGCGGCTGCGGCCGTTCGTAGGCTGATGTGGATTCTTTCACTTCACCGGTTTCCGGATCAACGTAATAATGACCCTGCGGCTTGCCCTTGATGCCATAGCTGTCGTACAGGCCCGTGTTAAACCATTGTGGCGAGTTGGGTGCACACATCTGGTTGAGCATGCCATACACCAGTTCGTCGTAAAACACCTGGGCGTCCTGAGGGGAGGCAAAATAGCCATAGCGCTCGCCCCAGTTGCGCCAGCAATTGGCCAGGCGATGCACCACCTGTTTCACCGAAGTCTCCCGCCCCAGGCTGCCATCGGGCTGGGGAACGCCAGCCTTCCGAAAGTATTTCTGCGCCAGAATATCGGTGGCAATTTGCGACCAGTGGGAAGGCACTTCCACATTGTTCATCTCGAAAATTACTTCCCCATTCGGGTTGCGGATTACCGAACTGCGGAGTTCATAGGAAAACATGTCGTAGGGGCTGATGCCTTCTTTGGTAAAATAGCGACTAAACTGCAGCCCCTTTTTCAGGGTTTGGTTATTTGCTGTCATGATAAAAAATTTTTTTACTGTGAAAACCTGCCTGCCGGTAGGCAGATATGTCCCGGCCGGGAAAACGAAAATAACAGATTCCCTTATTGCATCGTTTCTTTCTTATGCACAGGCTGTGAATAACTTACACAAAAACAAAGCCTGAAGCCTTCAGACATGAGTTTACCTGCAGATGGGAAAAAAAATCATAGTTTTGTGTATAAGCCTTTTTCAGATATGCAAACAGCCCAGCCTGTATATACCACATTCTGTGAAAACAAACAAAAAGGCAAAAAAACTTTTGCAGTCCTGATTGATCCGGATAATATTGATCTTCCTGGCCTTAATCATCTGATTCAGCTTGCGGAAGAAGCTCGGGTGGATTATCTGCTGATTGGTGGCAGCCTGGTGATAACCGATCATCTGGACACTTATTGCAAGCATATCAAGCAACAGAGCAAGATTCCATTGATTTTATTTCCGGGTAGCCCTACCCAGCTGAGCCGCCATGTAGATGCCTTGCTTTACCTGTCGTTGATTTCGGGGCGGAATGCAGAGCTGCTCATCGGTCAGCATGTACTTTCGGCAGCGGCGGTGAAACAGAGTGGTGTGGAGGTCATTTCAACCGGGTACATGGTCATTGATGGCGGTGTGGCCACCACGGTTTCCTACATCAGCAATGCGGCTCCTATTCCGGCTGATAAAGACGATATTGCCATGTGTACAGCCCTGGCGGGTGAAATGCTGGGCAAGAAAATCATTTACATGGATGCCGGCAGTGGAGCGCGTTATCCCATCAGCGAGCGCATGTTGCAAAGGGTATCGGAAAATATTTCTCTTCCGCTCATTGTAGGCGGGGGCATCCGCGATCCGGAAACGGCCTATCGCATGGCTCGGGCTGGTGCCGACGTGATTGTAGTGGGCAATGCCATTGAAAAAGATCCTGAACTCATCAAAGATATGGCCACAGCCATCCATTCCGTACCGGCCCTGATGTCGTAATCTCTGCCCGGAGAAGTTCATCAGAGGCTCATCATTTCCTTGAACTTCACGGCCTGGCGGCGCGACACCTCGATTTTTTCTCCGCCCTTCATTTCCAGCAGCAGTCCACCATTAAAATACGGATCAATTTTTTCGATATGCCGCAGGTTCACGATATGCTTGCGGTTAGCGCGGAAGAAAACCCGTGGATCGAGGCGTTCTTCCAGGGCATTGAGGGATTTAAGAATCAGTGGTTTGTTTTGCCCAAAATACACTCGTGCGTAGTTGCCTGCGCTTTCAAACAGGCGTATGTCGTAGAGCTTCACAAACCAGCAACGTTCGCCGTCTTTTACAAACACCTGGTCGTTTTCCGAGAGCACACCTCGGCCAAGGAGTTGTTGTTTTTCTTTTTCCTCCTGCTGGCGCAGCTTCTGCAGGGCATCGGCCAGGCGACGCGGCTCAATGGGCTTCATCAGGTAATCGAGCGCATTGAACTCAAAGGCCTTCAGGGCATATTCATCATAGGCTGTGGTGAAAATAACCGTGGGCACCTTGTCGAGCATTTCCAGCAGCTCAAAGCCGGTCTTGTCGGGCATCTGGATGTCGAGAAACAGCAGGTCGGGCTCCAGGCTCTGAATTTGTTCCAGGCCTTCCTGGGCATTGGAAGCCTCGCCCACGATCTGGATATCCGGAAATTCCTTCAGCAGACGCCTGAGCTCATTGCGCGCCAGTCGTTCATCATCAATAATCAAAGCGCGAGTAAGACGAGAGATCATATCGACAGATGTTTATCGGCTTGAGAAAAAACAGGCTCTTCAACCAACGGAATCTGCACGCGGGCTTCTACCTGGTGATCACCCACATTGGCAATCTGAAAACGGGCCCGCGAACCATATAAAATTTCCAGCCGCTGACGGGTGCTTTGCAATCCAAATCCCTGAACAGAATAGGCGGCAGCAAGCTGACCGGTGTTGCGCACCACGATTTCCAGAAAACCCGCGTGTATCCGCGACATAATTTCCACGCATCCCCCCTGTACGGCCCTTGAAATACCATGCTTGACGGCATTTTCCACCAAAGTTTGCAACATCAGGGGAGGCACAGGCAGTGGAAGGGTTTCCGGATCAATATTGAATTTTACCTGCAGGCGTTCTTCAAAGCGAATCATCTCCAGTGCCAAATAATCGCGCACCATGGTAATCTCGTTTTCCAGGGAAACGGTTTCTACTTTTTCGGCCTGCATGGAATTGCGCAGGATATTCGACAGCTCGGTAACGGCTTCACGGGCCCGCTCAGGATTTTCTTCGATCAGGGCCCGGATGCTGTTGAGGGCGTTGAAAATAAAATGCGGATTGAGCTGCGATTTGATGGTTTTCAGCTGCAACTCCTTGACCAGCGATTCCAGCCGCAGCCGGTCAAGCTGATAACGGCGTTCCTTTTCTACATAATGCCAGAGAATGTAAATCAGCGACCAGATGAGGACGATGATGAAAATACTGAAGAAACGACCGAATTCAAACGATTTTTCCTGAGGCGTCATCAGGTGGAAGGCATATTTGTAAGCATCCACTGTGGCGGTAATCAGCACACTGCTCACCAGCACGCCCATGAGCATACGCCATATCAGGCGATCGAGGCGCAATTGCAGCCATTGATGTCGCAAGATGAAAAGGCGGAAAGCATGGGTAACGCCTATGCCAGCAAGGATGAACACCGTGCGGTCGATGAGCGATTGCAGGGTAATGCGCTGGCCATACATGTAGCTCACCAGGGTGCTAAACATCCAGAAAGCCATCCAGCCACCAATCTGACACCACCAGTAATATGTCCGTACCCGCCTGAACATGTGCTTTTCTTTTCAAAAATACGGGTTTCCAGGCTTTCAGAGGGAGTGAGCTTTTGATCAGCGGCTCATTTTGCGGATGAAGGGAAAACAGGTTCTGCAATTTAGCTGTTCCGGAAAGCAAAGGAAGGCGAAATTAAAGGTCTATCTCAAGCTATGATTACCAAAATATTTTTTGCGGCTAAATTGCTTGGATAACTTTGTTTCGTACTGGATTAACAGAGTGATTGCCCAACTAAAGGCCTCAAGATATTGTGTCTAAAGGTTGCATAAGCAGTTTCTGGTTCATAATATTTTAACCACTTGATTCTGAATAGAAGCCTCTAAGCGTTGAGCACAAGAATTGTGAACAACCCAGCGCAGTAGCAAAAATCGGGTTTGTTGCAAATCTCAATGGTGGCAACCGTGCACACGAGGTGTTTTCTATTGCGCACTTTTATGTTGCAACCATTTCTTTCCAGCCTCGGAAATTTCCCACACACCGTAAGGCGAGTCATTTTTCAGCAATCCTTCGCGCACCAGGGTATTACGGCACCACTGAGCCGTGTTGCGCCAACGAATAGACTTGGGATCGGAGGGCAACGGCTCACGGTCGTATTTCGTTAGTTTGGCGCTCATTTTCTTTTCGACAAACTCCAGAACCTCGCCGATTGCAGCTTTGCCACCAAGCTCTACGAGTGCTTGTAGAATGGGACGGCGAAAAGCATCCTCCGGGGTACGAAGCCCCCTCGGCAAACGACTTTTGACAATGCGGCCTGCCTTCTTCGAGCGCTGTGGCCTTTTAGTCAGAAGAGAAGCCCATTCTTTTTGTAGCGCCTTAACCTTTTCGCGGAACTCCGCCAGACGTGTCGCTTCTTCTATGGCGTGGCGCGCTGTATCGTAATTGCCTTCCTTGAAAGCTTGCGCGCCGTCGTCGTTGAGTTGGTTGGCAACCAGCTCGATCTCTTCGAGCAGGATTTCGAAAGCTGTGTTGACTTCGTTGCTTTGCATCATGTCTGCTTTATTTATTGGCCTCGCCTACTGCGCTTGAGGCGGCTCAGCATGGAAAACGTAGCGAGTCAGGCCGCGGTGTAGGCTTGCTCAGCAGAAATCTCGGCACCGACACGCCCGAGAGGGGCTGCGGGTGAGCCGTCGCCGTTAAGCGGGCCGTGCCCGGAAACATATGCAGGATCCCCATTAACGCAACCCACGCGAAAGGAATCTTAACGGTCGGTCACACCTTGGTCAATTCAGGAAGAACCAAGCTGAGTTGCTCAAGTCGTCTCTCGATCTGCATCGTACTCATGCCTCCTAACGCTTTGGCTAATTTGCCGCAGGTTGAGAGGCACTGACCTTAAATCATCAAGAAAACTTGACGCGGGCTGAAAAAACCTAAAAGATCTGCACAGCTCCAGCTGTCATGTTGAGTTCCGCAATGTGTGATTATACCATTTTTTACTTTACCTCCACCTCAACAATGTGAGACGTATCCACACCAACAATATCCACCACCTTGACCATTATTTTATATTTTCCCGCCTTTTCATACGTATGCGGCGCCGTTATCAATTCAATCTTCGGATTCTTTTTAGTGCGAAACGACTGCCAGATGTTTTCAAAAATATAATTGCCCGTCCAGACTTCCTTTACTTCTCCGTTTTCCTCAATCCGTATAATCTCTTTTTTATCCTCGTAATCAAAATCCACCGACCAGTAGTCGATCCAGTCAACCCAGTTCTTTGTGAGCACCTCGCGCTGCAAAATACCGTTCTGATCTTTGGTCAGTTTGATGATCTGACCGTTTTCAATAACTACTTTGGAACCGCCCTTTTTCAGAGATTGCTCCAGTTCTTCCAGATCGTCCTGGGTGTAGTAGGTGGTGAAATTGGTCAGTTCGATTTTAACGGTTTTGCCTTTAATGTATGGCTTAACCTGCACATACGCCACATCATAGAATTTTACCTCTCCTTTTTCCACCGCCCGTTTGTCAAAGACCTCTTTGGGAATGTAGCGCAGGCGGATGTCAACCCCCCGCTGGCGCAGTTCATCTTTGATGTATGGCACCAGCCCCATTTCAAACTCAAAGCCCAGTATATCTACCTGCGTAATCAGGTTCTGGCGGCATTCCTCAAACACCTCCTCCACCAGCGTCTTGGTGACGGGCACGGAAAGCGGCCCCACGTGCACAAATCGCCCCGCCTTTTTGCCGTGCAGGTATTTGTGCTCATGAACCCTCTGCGCTGAATAGCCTTCCAAAATGAGACTGACATATTTTTCCTGCTTGGCTTCCAGCAGTTGTTCCTGCTTTTCTTGCGGAATATTGGCAGGCACGCCGAAAAAGAACTGCCGTTCGTATTTGCCCAGGTTGAGCACCTCAAAGGCGCGGTAGGGTTTGCCTTCTTTCTTCAGTTCCCGCTGCACCTGTATCATACGCTTTCGGGTGGTATGAATGGCAAAGCGGCCTAAATCCGCGGCAATCCATTTTCTGCCAAGTTTTTCCGCCACCGCCGCGGTGGTGCCGCTGCCGCAGAAGAAATCCGCCACCAGATCGCCCTCGTTGCTGCTGGCCTTGATAATGCGCTCCAAAAGGGCTTCGGGTTTTTGGGTGGCATAACCCAATAATTCATTTGATTGTGATGACACACCATAGAAATCCAACCAAATATCTTGCACGGGTAAACCTTCAGTTTCATCGAGATATTGTTTATATCTTGGAACTCCTGTTGAAGTAAAATATATTTTACCTTCTTTGATTGCTTCATCAATTCTTTCTTGCGACCATCTCCAATGTGTACCTGGAGGTGGATTTAAAAAAATTTTTCCAAAATACCTACCAGGTCCTGGACCAGCAGCATTCATTGATACAGATCTATACCTTCTTCCTGTTCTTTCATCAATTAAATTATAATTCTTTTTTACATAATCTTCATCATACGATAAATATTGCCTATGCCAAATGTAATCTCTTGATTTGGAATACCACAGAATTGAATCATGAACACATCCATATCTGTTTCCATCATTATGGCTGTAATGTCGTCTCCAAATTATTTCATTTAAAAAATTATCATTTCCAAATATATCGTCTAAAATCAATCTCAAAACACTATTCACCCTCCAGTCACAATGCACATAAATACTCCCATCCTCTGCCAGCAGTTGGTGCATCAGTCTCAGCCGTTCATACATCATGGAAAGGTAGGATGAGATGCCCCGTCCCCAGGTATCGCGGTAAGCGATTTCTTCGATGATGGACTGCTGTTTGGTAACGTCCTCGCCGTTGACGGTTATTTGATAGGAAAAATCCGCTCCAACCGCAAAGGGCGGGTCGATGTAAATCAGTTTCAATCCGCCTTCTTTTTCAATCTCTTCCCGCATGGGGCCGTTTACCAAAGACGATAGAATCAGCTTGTTGTCACCCCAAATTAGTTTGTTGGTCCAGCCTTTTAGCTGTCTGCCCGTAGTGTCAAATAATTCAGGCTCTTTTTCAATTTCCCTGCGCGGCTCGTCAATATGTTCGATGGAATGAAAGGGCAGCACGGCATTGGTTACAGTTTCATTTCTGCCGTTCCAGAACAGGAAAACGTCCTCGTCGTCGGCGTAGAGTTTGTAAATATATTCCTTGGGCAGGGGTTTGCCCTGTTTGATAGTATCAATAATAAATTGTCTTTCGTTATCAGTCAAATTGAGTTGTGTCACTGTGTTCTCACTTGTTTTTCCAGTTTGAATAATTCAATGATGTTAGTGAATGTCTTTATATCTTTCTGATGCTTTTCCCATAATTCCTGCTTTACATACAGGGGGATATACGTTCGTTCTTTCTGCGCAGCATTAACGTCGTTGCACCAGACTTGCAGCCGTTTTATTTTGCGCACATCGTCCAAATCTTCCCTGCCTTTGGTTTCAGCGATGTAAATATCACGCTCGTTTTGTTTAATCAGGAAGTCGGGGAAAAACTCGTGGATATTGCCGTCCTCGCCCTGATATTCGATCTTAAATCCGAGCGACTGGTAATTTTTGGCAAAAGAAATGATATCCGAACAATTTTCCAGAAACGCGGCAAATTCCAGTTCAAACTGGCTGTCGCCGATGATTTTGGTAAACACGCTTTTCTGCGGCACCAGGTAAGGCTGGTTGTCCGCTACCAGCGGTTTGGCTTTGCGCAAGGAAATAAAGTTTTTGATTTGCGCCGAACCTTTATCCTTTATGGTCAGGTCATCGATCGCCTCTTTGAATGCGCGATACAGCGTCTGTTTTGCCTCCACTTCGGAAAGATTGCGCAAAACATTGGCGTCTTCAATATTCACGCTTTTGCCGAATAACTTGTGGCGAATAAACTGCTCCACTTTGGGATAGAGAATGTTGAAACCACTCACCAGCCTGCTTTCCTTTAAGATGGCCTGCGTGAAAAATCCGACCACGTTTCGCCAATCAGGCAGGGTGTCGGTAAATTCGATTTTATGGGAGAACTTGCCGTCAATATCGGTAAACACGATTTCTTTCAGTTCGTTTTGGCTGAACTGCTTCAGAGCAACGGGCGTGATGTCCTTCGCCATCTTGTCAACCTGAATATCTTCCAGATTTTTGTAATCCCGATGGATACGCGGGGATAAGACAGGCACGGGGATGTCCAGTTTATCCAGATCCTTTTTTTCATTGTCAGTGTCAATTTCCACAATGATTGGGTTACGGGATTTGCCGGTTTCGCCCATGGGTCGGTAACTGAACTCCACGCCTTCGGTCTTGATGGATTCCACAAATTCAATAAAAGCGGGCGTGCCAACAACAACCAGTTCTTCTTTTACCTCCAGGCCGAACATCTTACGCAGTCCTCTGCCCAGGGTCTGTTCGGGCAGAATCTTGGCGGGCGATCCGTATGGTCTCAAACCGACAATGGTCATCACATTGCGCACGTCCCAGCCTTCGCGCAACATCATAACCGAAACCACGGCTTTGTAAGGAGAAGTATCTTCATCCACCGCATCCGCTGCTTTTCGTAATTGCTCCAGTTCTTCCTTGTCCCGTTTCGATGCCGCACTTTCCGATATTTCGCCGCTCTTTTTGGTATGGATCAGCAGCACAGAATTTTTGAATTCGGGGTAATTGGCTTCCAGATAATCTTTGGTCTGATTGGCTTCTTTGGTGTCCAGCGTCATTACAAACAAGATGGGGGTCTTGACGTTTTTCAGTTCGTCAAACTGTTTTTTCCATTCGATATAACCCAGATGAATATAATCTTTGTAACGCTCCACAAACTGGGATGACGACTTTTCATGCAACTTTGCCCGCGATGCCTCATCAGGCAGCACAGGCGATTTAACAATATTCTGCTTGATGGCTTCCACCAGCGGATAATCGCATATTGTCTGCACGAAGATAGCGCCGTTGTTGTGTTTGGGTGTGGCGGTGTTGTCGATTTGCAGGGAAATGCCCTTGCCCTGTTTTAGTTTCAAGTGATTGTTGATGTCTTCAATGCTTTTAAACCACTGCATATTTTCATCGTGAATATGGTGCGCCTCGTCGTTCATCACTACCAGATCCTTGATTTTAGTGCTGCGCAGCACTTTTCCCAGATCCATACCTTTGGATGTGTCCGCGTCGGCAGGCGGTTTTTTGCCCAAAAATTCTTCTTCCAGGGACGGTTCTCTATCCTCGTTTAAATACACACGATGGATATTGGTCAGGAACAGATTGCCTTCTTCTGTAATTGGTTTAAGTTCGTCCTGAATATGCAGGGTCAGATGGAAATCGTTTTGCCAGTCACGGTCGAAATAGCCGTTTTCTGGAATAAGCGGGTCTTCTCGAAAAATTTTGAGATCATCAAAATCTTTGCGTAGGCGATTTAGAACAATGATGTTAGGGGCAATAATGAGAAAATTTCGGGAAAGTTCAGATTCTGTTTCATAAAGTTTGTGGAAATAAGACCAGACCAGGGCAAGGCTCAACACCTTGGTTTTTCCCGAACCTGTTGCCATTTTAATCACATATCTTGGCCAACTTTCAGGAAATATGCCCGTGCTGATTCTGTCCGACGAGTTAAAGCGCATCAGTTCAAACTTGTCTCTGGCTTTGGCTACTTCATACAGGTAAATGATGGATTCAATGGCTTCCCGCTGGGCAAAATAGTATCGGAAAACTTGGCCATTTTTCTTATGCCCATCGGGTTTGAACCAGAAATTCAACAAGGCTTTTGTGGTGTCGGAAGCACCTGAATAATCACTGTCACGCCACTTTTTTACATCCAGACGAATTTTATAAACCAGCGGCGGGATAAGTTGCTCGTAGGCTTTTTCCTTCAAATCTTCCTGCGACGGCGCCCATCTGATATTCGGATCAAGTATGTCGTAAGGATTCTGCGGAAAGTCATTCATTTGTTGCTTTTCCTTAATTGATTATGTTTTTTTGTCCCAAATTTATTACAATGTAATACTATATTTTTTTCTTCGAAACTCATCTTTGTTTCGAAAATACTTATTCGCATGCAATTTCACAAGAACATATCTTTTTTGAAAATCCTTGATTCGCCATCCAGTCTTGAAATTATCTGGGATCATGGGAAAAGACCTTAGCTCCCCATTTTGCTTTCTTTTGACAAATATCTGCGCCCAAAAGGGCAGGTGAAAGAAAATACCAGTCGCGGGCACAACAAGCCGATGTCCATAGGAATATCGCCTTCAATCATGTCCTGTCGTTTAAACAGATATCCGACGTCCTGAAAGCGTTTACCCGAAACCACCCGGACTGGCGAGTGGCCTAGGCCGAAGAGGGCGTCGCCACAAAGAGGGCGAGTCCTCCATCCGATTGGCATCGGTAAGGTGCGCTGATAACGCGCGGGCGCGCCGAGAATCCTGGGATCGCTGGCGTGGTAGAGAAATCTCGGCGGCGAGCAGCGGGTAATTCGCCACAACCAATTAGGAGTATATTTCACAAGCGTCCATCGCTACGGTCGTTCGCCGGAAGCCCAGAGAAAGACATTGTTATACCGAACACTCCCATCGGGGCGCATGTGGGCGCGGTCGGCGTTTGCGTACACGGCGCGAACCGCGGCCTCCCCGCTGTGAGCGATGGCTGCCTGGTTGACCCCGGCGCTTGAGTTCCCGCGCCACGATGCTTCGGTGCTCGGAAAGACGAACGGACAAGCGACCTCGCCCTCCTCAAGGACTCTTAAGCCAGCCGCTTCAAGCGTGCTGGCCAGCGCTCCCGGTTCGGACAACGCCCCTGGATGCGGCGGTGTAGCGCCCGGCGGCGGGGGCGGCATCAGCGGCCCGAGCGCGGGCATCACGGCCCTTAAGAATTCGCATTTCTCGGGCGGCCCCCAGGCTGTGACGACCACCCGACTGCCATGCCGGACAACGCGGACGAGTTCGCGCATGGCGGCCGCCATGTCCACCGCGTAAAAGACGCTGTTGACAGCCACGACCGCGTCAAAGCTGGCATCGTCAAAGGGGAGCTCCTCCAGATCGCCTTCCCGGACGTCGGCCCCGGGCAAGCGTTGCCGCGCGATCGCCAAAAGCCCCGGCAAGGCGTCCAGAGCGGTCACCTGCGCGCCGCGGAAGCTGGCCAACAGCGCGAGCAGTCCTGCACCACAGCCGGCGTCGAGCAGACGCGTGCCCACCGTCACACGGGCGGCATCGAACGCCGCGCCGAAAAGCGGCAAGCACACCTGCTCCACATGCGTGGCCCAGTCCTGAGCACGGGCCCCCAAAGCTGACCTTGAATTGTTGTACTTCCCTTAGGTACTCCTTTAGTGATGTTGAAAATATACGATTTGAAAACCAACCGCGACGGAGCCAATGACAAACCCTCCTTCCATGCGGACCTCCGGGTCGCATATTGTTCTGCCTTTGCCTTACGCAACAACACACCTTTTGACTGTCTCCCACGTGCGGGTGGTTTGTTCTTTGCCAAAGGTCTTTTCCAATAAACTCATGAATATCGGTCCTTTGGGGTGAGGAACATAGCTGGTAAATACTTCCAGCCCCTGCACCTCGTGAACGATGGCACCTTCATATTCAATGGGCAATTTCAGTTTTGCATCTGCCGGTTTCCACAAAAAGGTTACAACCCGTTTGGCGCCAGCACGAACCTTGTGCTTGCCGAACGGATCTGAAGCTAGCAAGTTTTGCAAATGCTCCACTGACCGTACCGTAACCGGAAAACTGCGTCCCAACTGATGCTGAAGTTGTGCTTCAATCTTTTTTGCAATGGATGCTTCACTTCGGGCAGAGGCATTGAAAGCCACGTTGCCGCTGGATAGAATGGTTTTTACTTCTGTAAATCCAGCTGATTCCAGGCAATGCTTCAGATTAGCCATTTTCAGATTCATGGGGCTTACGCCCCGCAGAAAAGCAACAAATCGTGGCATACTTATTTGAATGTTTTTAATCAATCTTTGTTCACCTCATATCGCAGTTCAACCATTGCGTGGCCTAATTGGTGAACAGCAACCAGGCGCAATACAGGACTCAACACTCGTCGCGGAAATAACTGTTTTCCCTTGCCAAGGGTTACAGACCCAACCTGCACCATGATTTCATCGAGCAGTCCGGCATCATAGAACTGCCCCGCCAGGTCGCCACCGCCTACAATCCAGATGTTTTTATCACCTGCTGCCAGCCTCATTTCAGCGTGAATAGGTCGCACATCTCCGCTCACAAACCGGATATCAGCGCCGGCTATTGCCGGAAGTTTGCGCTTCGAAAAAACCCATGCCGGCTGCGTATATGGCCACGCAGTGCCCATCTGATCGGCAATCTTATCCGCATGACGAACCATCCACTCATAGGTTGCCGAGCCCATGGCAAGAGCACCTACGTTCGATATAAAATCGGGATAACTGGTGTTGTTTACGTCGCCTAAGCTAAAGAGCCAATCGAGAGAATCGTTTTCCGTGGCAATAAATCCATCCAAGCTGGTAGCTGTGTAGTATTGTGTTTTCATGGGAATATTTTCAGAACCCACCGTTTACCGTTTTGCAGAAAATCGGCCTCTTTGAAAAGAGAAGAATGCCCGCACGAACTGGCTACCTTGCCCACCACCACACACAATCCTGTAGCTTAGCAAACACCTACCAGCGCACACGGTTCGGATAACGTTCCTGGATGCAGCGGTGTAGCGTCCGGGTCGGTTTCCGGCGTCACCAGCCCCACAGGCGGGTTGTTGAGTCGCTCTTTGCCGCGATGCTCATACGATTCAACTGGGCGCTTGGCAGAAGAGGGTTGTTTTTTGCGAGGCATTGGCCAAATTTAATTGTTCGCATTCAATTTTCTAATCAGGCTTTTTGTAAAAAACTTAAAACGATGCTGCTCTTGCCTTCCATAAAGAGTTTAACGGTTACAAGGAGCGGAAATCACGGCATCCCAAAAAACACGGCCTGTTATTTTAGCTGCAGAGTTTATTGTTCTACCCGCATTTTCAAAACTTACGGGCAATCTTCGCCCCCTTCATGCACAATCACTTGCGTATAATGATTGCTTGCACTTTCATGCATTTGCCATGTTTGTCCTTATTTTGGGGGATCCGCACTTATCTCAGTTTATTCTCTCCCCTCCCATTCCTTAAAAACTCGTAACTTTCGGGTTTCATCCAAAAAACTTTTTTTGCCGTACCTTGTTATTTGAATTTGATACCAAACCATTATCCATGGCAAATATAGAGATCCAGCCAGGACCTTTGCTCAGCCAGATTGAATACCCCGACGACCTGCGCAAGCTTTCCCGCGAACAGCTCAATATTTTGTGCGATGAGCTGCGGGAATATATCATCGACATGGTGAGTGTGTATGGGGGTCATTTTGCTGCCAATCTGGGCGTAATAGAGCTCACGGTGGCGCTGCATTATGTGTTTCAAACGCCTTACGATCAGCTGGTGTGGGATGTGGGCCATCAGGCTTATGCCCATAAAATCCTCACCGGCCGCCGCAAGGTATTCCACACCAATCGTCGCTATGGCGGCATCAGCGGCTTTCCTCGCCGAAGCGAAAGCATTTACGACACCTTTGGGGTAGGCCATTCTTCCACTTCCATCTCGGCAGCCCTGGGTATGGCCATGGCCGCCAAATATGCCGGCGATACCCAGCGCCAGCACATTGCCGTCATTGGCGATGGAGCCATGACGGCCGGACTGGCTTTTGAAGCGATGAACCATGCCGGTGTGTCGGACACCAACCTGCTGATTATCCTGAACGACAACTGCATGTCCATCGACCCCAACGTGGGCGCCTTGAAGGAATACCTCACCGATATCACCACCTCGCCTACCTACAACAAGCTGCGGCAGGACCTCTGGAGGCTGCTGGGCAAGCTACCCATGAGCGATATCTCGCGGGAGCTGGCTGCTAAAATCGAAGCCGGCCTGAAAGGTTTGCTCACCCGCTCCAGCAACCTGTTTGAAGCCCTGGGACTGCGTTATTTCGGGCCGATTGACGGGCATAATGTGCAAAAATTGGTGGATACCCTTACCGACCTGAAACAAATTCCGGGTCCCAAGCTGCTGCATATCATCACTGTAAAAGGGAAGGGCTATGCCCCGGCCGAAAAAGACCAAACCAAATGGCATGCGCCCGGCCTATTCGACAAGGTAAACGGGGAAATCCAGAAAAAGATTTCGCCCACGCCCCAGCCACCCAAATACCAGGATGTCTTCGGGCTGACCTTGCTGGAACTGGCTGAGCAGAACGATAAAATCATAGGCATCACCCCGGCTATGCCTTCGGGATCTTCCCTGAAGTTTATGATGGAAAAAATGCCGCACCGGGCTTTTGATGTGGGCATCTGCGAACAGCATGCCGTTACGCTTTCGGCCGGCATGGCTACGCAGGGACTGAAGGTGTATTGCACCATCTATTCCTCCTTCATGCAGCGGGCTTATGACCAGCTGATCCACGACGTGGCGATTCAGGATCTGCCGGTGGTGTTTTGCCTGGACCGGGCCGGCCTGGTGGGGGAAGATGGAGCTACGCATCACGGAGCCTATGACCTGGCTTACCTGCGGCCCATTCCCAACCTCATCATCAGCGCCCCGATGAACGAAGAGGAGATGCGCAACCTCATGTACACAGCCCAACTGCCCCATATCACGCATCCGTTTGTGATTCGCTATCCCCGGGGAGAGGGCGTGATGCCCGACTGGCGCAAGCCTTTCCGGGAAGTGCCCATCGGCAAGGGCCGCCAGATAGCCGAAGGCAAAGAAGTGGCTATCCTGTCCATCGGTCACGCCGGCAATTTTGTAACCGAAGCCAGCAAAATGTTGCTAACGGAGGGTATCCAGCCCGCTCATTTTGATATGCGCTTCCTGAAGCCGCTCGACGAGGAATTGCTCCATCAGGTGTTGCAGCAATTCCCTATCATCGTCACGGTTGAAGATGGATCCCGCATCGGTGGGCTGGGCAGCGCCGTGGCCGAATTCATGGCCTTGCATGGCTACCACAACCAGCTGCGCATCCTGGGCATTCCCGATCGGGTTGTGGAACACGGCAAACCTGCTGAACTGCATCACGAATGTGGCTACGATGCCGAAGGCATTGCCGCTGCCGTGCGCAGCCTGCTGCAGGAAAAGGTGATGGTAAGCACCTCCGGATCGAACTGCTGAAAGCTTGGGGTACAAAAAAGCCAGCACGGGCGGTGCTGGCTCTTCCTCTGCTTCTAATTCCCCATCAACTGTGGACAAACTCCACCGCACACTGCACCTGCACTTCATCGCTCACCACGGCCCCACCGGTTTCCAGCAGCATATTCCATTTCAGACCAAAATCTTTGCGGTTGATTTTACCGGTTACCACAAAACCCGCCCGGGTATTGCCCCAGGGATCCTTGACCATGCCGCCATATTCCACTTTGAGCTTCACGGGTTGGGTTACATCGCGGATGGTGAGATTGCCCTCCAGTTCGTATTCCTGATCGTTGATTTTTTTGAGAGCTGTTGACACAAAACGAATCTGCGGATACTTCTCCGCATTGAAGAAATCATCGCTACGTAAATGATTGTCGCGGTCGGCCACGCCGGTGTTCACACTGGCCGTGTCAATCACAAACTCCACTTTAGCCGTTTCCAGCCGGTCGCCTTCGGTTTCCACTGTGCCGTCGAATTTTTCAAATTTTCCCGTGACGGTTGAAATCACCATGTGGCGCACCTTGAACAGGATTTCAGAGTGTGTGGGATCTACCTTCCAGATGGTTTTAGTTGCTGTTTCTGCCATAGTCGTAAAGTTTTTTGATGATTACAATGACCAAAGATAGAATTTTTAATTGTTACAACAAATATTGTGCAGAAAAATGATAAATGGCCGATTTATCAGCCAGAAAGAGGAAATTCAGTTTGCAGAAGCCGGTTCTGCCGGAAGGGTTACCGGTGGTCGGTATTCGAGAATGAAGTTGTTGTAGCCCTCGCCTGTCAGCAGGCCGATGAGGCCCTGCTGCACCAGCTCCAGGATAGCCAGGAAGAGAAAGATGGCATGCATGCGGTTTTCGAAATAATTGAACAGATGAGTAAATGGCACGGTGTGTTGCGTGGACACGAGCTGCACCATAAACTCACGCGAGTTTTCCATGGTGTAATGATAGCGCATTACCACATGCTGAGGCTTGTTGAGCCGTTGATCCAGCCGGAACAGGGCTTTCTGGTAGGCTTTCATGAGTTTGAACAGGGTAAGGGTTTGCACTTCAGTACCTTCGGCCATGGTTTCGCCTACCTGCTCCAGATCGCGCAACGCGTTGCCCCGCCTCGCCTGCTGCTGATGCTCTGCTTCGCGCTGGGCCAGTTCGGCGGCTACCTGCTTGTATTTTTTGTATTCCAGGATTTTATTGACCAGTTCCTGCCGCGGATCAATTTCCTGGCCGGAAGCATCCACCTCACGCCGGGGCAGCAACATCCGCGCTTTGATGCGCATGAGGGTGGAGACAAACAGGATGAATTCGCTGGCCAACTCAATATTGAGCGACTCCATCTGGTGGATATAGTCCAGAAAATCGTGAATGAGCTGGTTGATGGGGATATCGTAAATGTCAATCTCATCCCTTTCGATAAAAAACAAAAGCAGGTCGAAAGGGCCCTCAAACTGAGGTAGGTGAATGGTATAGGTCAAACGTTCCGGCACGTGGTATCAGGATTGATGCATCACAAAATTACAGGTTAACTGTCGGGATGCCGGGCAAATGTATAGGAAAATCCAATGCCCAGGATTTCCTTGAACTGGGTGCGGGGCCCATACACCCCATCTTTGTTTTGCCAGATGCGTACATCATCATCATAAATCAGTTCCGTGCTCAGGGTTACGGAAATCAGCCGGTTTACCTTCATGCTGATGAGGGAAGTCCAGTAAACTTTGATATTCTGCGGGTTTTTCAGGTAGTTGGAAAACAAATCAAGTCGGGTTGCCCAGTTTACATTTTCCATCACAGGCCGATCCAGCCGGGCCGAAAGATAGGCTCCCATCTGGTAGCTGGCAAGCTTGCTTTTCCGGATCAGGGTACGCGTACCATCGTCATGATATGCGTAGATGGCGCTATCCACGCCATAGGCGCCCAGGTTGGCCAGGCGACGATCGGCCACAATGGTAAGCCTGGAAGTCATGGGCGACAGAAACAGGGAAAACCGCTCACTATGCTGAAAGTTGAAACCCAGCGCCAGCAGGGCATAAGCAGGAGCAAAGGCATGTGAAATCACCGAATCTTCCGGGTAGAGATAGCCATTGGCAAACTGGCTGCGCAGGTCGAACATCGCACCGGCATACCAGTTGGGCGAAAAGCGGTATCCATATTTGCTCGACAGGTCAAAATTATCATCGGTCTTACGCATGCCGGTGCTGGTGGTCTTTTGCACCCCATAGGCCAGGGTAAAGCCATTGTCCCAGCGCGAGTTGCCCTTCCGATAGTTGGCATACAGGTTACCCATGGCATTGATGGAAATGGAGAACGGATCACCACCGGCAGCCCAGTTCTGCAGGCTGCCCTGGCTCAGGCTCAGATTGGCAATGGTACCATAGCGCCAGCCTTCCAGGGTATCGAGCGGCTGACCGATTTTGCTTTTTTCAAAATAGTCAATATCCTTTTTCAGGTGGAGAATGTCTTGTTGGGCATATGCCGTGCTGACTGCAAATAAAAAGCACCCCATCATGCCCCAAAAACCCCATTTCATGGGGCAAAGAAAAGGCATCAACAGGAAGCAAAAAAATTTTGATTTCGGCTTGCCTCTCAAGAGCGAGACTTCAACAAGTCGCGGATTTCGGCCAGCAGCTTTTCTTCGTTGGATGGGGGCGGAGGCGCAGCAGGAGCTTCCTGCTTTTGCTTACGGTTAAATTGCTGCAAAGCACGGATAGCCAGAAAGATGCAAAAAGCAATAATCAGAAAATCAATCACCGCCTGAATGAAAGAGCCATAATTCAGGGTGTTGGCGGGTTTCAGGATTTTACCCGCGGCATCTACCTGAGCCTGTTGCAGCACGATCTTCTTATCACTGAAATTGATGCCGCCCGTCAGGATACCCAGCAATGGCATCAGAATATCATTTACCAGCGAGCTTACGATTTTCCCAAAGGCACCCCCGATGACCACAGCTATTGCCAGGTCAATGACATTGCCTTTCATGGCAAAATCCCGAAAGTCTTTCCAGAATGACATATCTGTATAGTTTTAATGCAGTAAGATAAACAAGTTTCAAAAACAAAGTACCTGGTTAGCTTATATTTTTTGCAAACGGTCAAACAAAATATCCCATAAGCACCTCATTCGAGCCAGTCGTTCCCGACAAAGCAACCGATATTGTACCCATCCATGGCCGTTGGCCGCATTCAATGCCTGCACCTGCATCCCCATATGGCGAGCAATGAATACGGCCCGTTCGTTATGAAAACGCTGGGAAACAATGATCAGCTCCCGGATACCGGCTTCCCGGCAATGCCGGAGCGATTGCCAGGTGCGACTACCCCGGTCATCAACCAGAATCCGGTCTGCCGGGATTCCATTTTCCAAACACCAGGCTTTCATGCTTGCCGGCTGATCCATTAAACCCGCAGGATGTGAACCACTCAAAATCAGCTTTTCTGCTTTACCTGCCTGTACCAGCCTGAGTGCAGCCTGCAGGCGATACAGCAAATACCGGTTGAAACTCCTGCCTACCCTGACCCGCGTTCCCAACACCAAAGCATAGGTGCTGGATGTAAGCAGCTCAGCCCGGCCCACGCAAAACCTGCGGCTCTGCCATGAGATCCAGCGATACCAGCTTTCCACTAATACCAAACCCAACAATCCCCCATAAACAAAAACCATGTACCCGTGCATCATTTTTTTCGATTGTGTGCATGCCCGGCTGAAGCAAGGGATGCACGACGAGGATAACGCAATTGCATGTTTTTCAGTGCCTGATGTACGGCTTCCGCAATCACAAATTCCTTATACCAGTTCTGATCAGCAGGCACGATGATCCAGGGAATTTCCGGACTGCACGTGGCAAACACTTCTTCATAGTAATGCAGGTAATCATGCCATTTTTGGGCTTCTTCCAGATCTGAAGGATTGTATTTCCAGCGCTTTTTCGGGTTTTTCAGCCTTTCCTGCAAGCGTTTGGCTTGCTCTTCCCGCGATATGTGCAGGTAAAATTTGAGGATGGTGGTTTGGTGATCGAGGAGTAGTTGTTCAAAATGGTTGATGTGCTGCATGCGCCTGTGAGCCGTATCATCGTCAATCCAGCCATGCACACGGGTGACGAGCACATCTTCGTAATGCGAACGGTTGAAAATATGCATCATGCCGCGAGCCGGCGCATGTGCATGGATGCGCCACAAAAAATCATGCGCAGCCTCTTCGGGAGTGGGCACTTTGAATGAGGTAACCTGAATGCCTTGCGGATTGATGCGGTTGAACACATGCCGAATAGCCCCATCTTTGCCACTGGCGTCCATGCCTTGCAGGATCACCAGCAGGCTGTGTTTGGCTTCCGCGTATAAGATATTCTGCAAATCGGCAATGGCCTTCTTGAGTTTATGGGTGGCTTTCCGGGTCTTCTTTTTATCCATATTGCCGGGAGCACGGGTGGGGATATCGGTCAAACGAATAGCAGACATGTGCAGATGCTTGAGAATCGCATCTGAAAGATATCGTTTTTCAGCAATAAAAACAGATATCCGCGTTTAGACCACCATGATTTCTTTTTCCTTGGCCGCGCAGTACTTATCGACCAGGGCAATGAATTTATTGGTGAGCTGCTGGGCTTCTTCTTCGGCGTCCTTGGCTTGATCCTCGCTCAGCCCGTTTTTCTGCATCTTTTTGATTTCTTCAATGGCATCCCTTCTGATATTGCGGATGGCGATCTTGGCCTGTTCGCCTTCGGCATTGACCCGTTTCACCAGATCCCTGCGCCGCTCTTCGGTAAGCGGAGGGAGGAAAATGCGGATGATCTGACCATCGTTCTGCGGAGTGAAACCCAGGTTGGCTGCAATGATAGCTTTTTCAATGACCGGCACCATTTGTTTTTCCCAGGGCTGAATCACAATGGTACGCGCATCGGCAGCCGTCACATTGGCTACCTGATTGAGGGGCACAAAAGCGCCGTAATATTCAACCTGAATACCTTCCAGCATCTGCGGATTGGCTTTACCGGCACGGATTTTCACCAGTTCTGATTCCAGATGCTGAATGGCTTTTTGCATTTTTTCACGGGCATCTTCTATGATCAGGGTAAGTTCTTCTTCCATAAAAGTAATTTGGGATGTGCAAACCTACAGGAATTTGTTCATATTCACAAAGCGGCTTCCCATCAGAAGTTTCAGATATCCAGCTCTACCTGCTTGAAAATTTTCTTTTACTTTTGAAGCTTAAAAATAGGGATCATGGCTTCGCTTACCGAAATCGCTGCACAAATCAGAAGGGACATTATTCGCATGGTGTATCTGGCTCAGAGTGGACATCCGGGCGGGTCGCTGGGGTGTACCGAATTTTTCACCGCCTTGTATTTTCAGGTCATGAAACACAATCCCGACTTCACCATGGCCGGAAAGGACGAAGACATATTTATTCTTTCCAACGGACATATTTCGCCGGTGTATTACAGCACGCTGGCACGAGCCGGATATTTTCCCCTGAAAGAATTATATACCTTCCGCAAAATCAATTCCCGCCTGCAGGGGCATCCCACCACACATGAACATTTGCCAGGGGTACGCATCAGCACTGGCTCGCTGGGCCAGGGCATGAGCGTGGCCGTGGGTGCAGCTTTGGGTAAAAAACTCAGTGGCGACAAGCGTTGGGTTTTTTCCCTACATGGCGATGGCGAACTGGAAGAAGGCCAAAACTGGGAAGCCATGATGTTTGCCGCTCATCATAAGGTAGATAATCTGATTGCTACGGTCGACTGGAACGGTCAACAGATTGATGGCCCCACCCGCGAGGTGGCCGGACTGGGTGATCTGGTGGAAAAATTCCGTGCTTTCGGATGGGAAACCCTCGAACTCAAGGACGGCAACAACCTGGACCTGGTGATAGAAACCCTGGAAAAAGCCAAGACCCTCACCGGGAAAGGCAAGCCCGTGGCTGTGCTCATGCACACCGTGATGGGCAAAGGGGTGGATTTCATGGAAAACAACCACGAGTGGCATGGTACTGCGCCCAATGAAGAACAATTCAAACGGGCGATGGCCCAGCTTCCCGAAACTTCCCTGGGTGATTTCTAAGACCGCAAAGATTTCAAATCCAGCTGGCGACTTCCTGCCCGATGGGCCGGCAGGTAAGATGCCAGTGCAGCAATAATGGCCACCGTCATCACCACCAGCACAAAATCCTGCCCTTTGAGGCTCACCGGATAGGCATCTATCACGAAAGAATGCCCACCCAGCTTGATCCAGCCGTAATGCTGCTGACCTATGCATAGCAACAGTGCCAGGCCAACGCCGATAGCTGCTCCGGTAAAGGCTATCCACAAACCGGTGGATAGAAAAATGCGTCGAATCAGCTTTTCAGTTGCCCCCATAGCCCGTAAAATGGCTATGTCCTGCTGTTTGTCAATGACCAGCATCGAAAGTGCCCCGATCATGTTAAAAGCTGCTATCACCAGGATGAAACTCAGGATGGCATACACGACCCATTTTTCCGTCTGCATCACGTGATAGAGGGTTTCATTCTGTTCATAACGGGTTTTAACAACCACATCGGGCCCCAGGATATGCTGGATCTGCCGCCCCACTTCTGCCAGGGATGCCCGATCGCCTGTGTTGATTTCCAGGGCTGACACTGCATCCTCGGGCAACAAAAGCAACTGGCGCATGGCATCAATACGGGTGATAATGTATCTATCGTCGAATTCCTCCTGGATGGCAAATATACCCTGCGGCATAAGGCTGCCTACACGGAGGGCTTGTTCAGGATTCAGGAAAGTGGCTACATGCGGATTGGGAACATAAACCCACAAAGGATACAGCGGATTTTGCAGATCCACACCCAAAGCCGATGCAATACCAATGCCCACCACAGCTCCCGGCACCTGAGGCGTACCCAGCGCAAAGACGCCCTCTACGAGTTTATCTTTCAGACCGGTAACATGCGTATAGGCACTATCCACTCCTTTCACAACGGCAATGATCTGCTGGTTGTTGTATCGGATGCTGGCCTTGGCTTCAACAGTTTCACTCACAGCCTTTACACCCGCGATCTGCCGGATGCCTTGCAGTTGTGAAGGCGTCACCTGAAACACAGGACCGCGGGCAGGTATGACCCGAAGAGTAGGGTAAAAGGAGGAATAAAGCGATTTCACCAGATCTTCAAATCCGTTGAATACACTCAGCACAATGATAAGTGCGGCAGTACCCACCGCTATGGCCAGCACACTGACCCAGGAAATCAGCTGGATGGCCTGGGTAGATTTGTGGCCCCAGAAATAACGCCGGGCAAATCTGAGCAGCAAACCAATAGAAGCCATCACTCATCCGCTGGCTTGTCCTGTTCGTGAATTTTTTTGAAAATTTCTTCCAGCCGAAATACATAATCCAGCGTATCATCGCGGAAAAACTGCAACTCGGGGATGCGCCGAAGCTGATGTTTGATACGTGCGGCCAGCTCCTTTTTGATTTCCCATTTGCGATCTTTGATCAGGGCAAGCATCTGGTCAGGATCTGTGATCTGATAAAAACTCAGATATATTCTTGCTTCCAGCAGATCCGGAGTCATTTTCACCTGTGAAATGGATATCATTCCCCCGTGGAAAATATTCAGGCCCTGCCGTTGAAAAATATCACTCAGCTCTTCCTGAATCAATCGTGCTACCTGTTTCTGACGTTTGGATTCTTGCATGATTATTCAGTTTTTACATGAAAATGCCATTCCTCTTGTGGTTAACTTGTAAATTTACGGGGTTTTTACGAGCTTCCTGTGAAATGTATGTCATCCATTGGCTTTCTTTCGGACTACGCCAGTCTGGTGGATGCTGTTATGCCGGCCGATTAAACAATCATAAACCTTTAAACGCCTTCTGATGAAAAATTTATTGTGGGTATTGCGGTATTTAAAAAATCACGTGCAGGGCATCGTGTTATATTTTATCTGCAACCTGTTGTCGATCTTTTTTTCGCTGATATCGCTCACCATGCTGATACCCTTTTTGTCGCTGATTTTTGGGAAAACACAGCCTGTACACACCAAGCCTGTGTTTCATTTTTCTTCTTCCAGTCTGTTGCAGCTGTTCAATTACTATCTTACCCAGGTCATTGATACCTATGGCAAATCTTACGCCATCGGGGTTATCTGCCTGGTGGTAATGGTTGCTATTTTGCTGAAAAATCTGTTTTCATACGGTGCTTCTTTTATCAGCACGCCCATCCGGAACAGCATTCTGATGGACATCCGCAGGGATTTGTTTAATCACGTGATTGCATTGCCCATCGGATATTTTTCTGAGGAAAAAAAAGCCGATATTTTGAGTCGGATGACCAACGATGTGCAGGAAATCGAGGTTTCGATTATTAGCTTTCTGGAAAGTGCTTTTCGGGATCCTTTTACGGTATTGATTTATTTCTGTACGCTGCTCATTTTAAGTCCCCAGCTCACTTTGTTTCTGGTGATTCTGCTACCGGCAGCTGGATTTGTGATTGGCCGCATCAGCAAATCCTTGAAACGGCATTCCAATGCAGGCCAGCAAAGGCTCAGCAATCTGCTGGCAATCATGGATGAAACCATTACAGGCCTTCGGATTGTAAAAGCCTTCAATGCCGAACGTCACCAGCAGATCAAGTTTCAGCATGAAAATCATCAGTTGTTTCGGCTCAAAAATCGTATCAACCGCCGGCGGGATCTGGCTTCTCCACTTTCGGAATTTCTTGGGGTGGTGGTGCTTTGCGTGGTATTGTTTTTTGGTGGACAACTGGCCCTTTCCAATCCGCCAGTGGTGAGTGCCGACGTATTCATTGCCTACATTGCCATTTTTTCCCAGATCATCAATCCGCTGAAATCATTTTCCACTACTTCCTACAACATCCAGAAAGGCAGGGCCAGTGCTGAGCGTATTCAGCAAATTCTTTCCACTCCCATCACAGTGGTCGAAAAGCCGGGTGCCCGACCTATTGTTAGTTTTGAGTATGCCATTGAATTCCGCAATGTAAGTTTTCGCTACCGCGATCAGCTGGTACTTGACCGCATTTCCCTGACCATACCCAAAGGCAAAACCATTGCGATTGTAGGGGCTTCCGGTGCCGGAAAATCCACACTGGTGGACCTACTTCCTCGTTTTCATGATGTTACCGAAGGAGAAATTTTAATTGATGGCATCAACATCAAAGAATACCGTTTGCAGGATTTGCGCCGGCTGATGGGCATTGTGACGCAGGAGCCTATTTTGTTCAACGATACCATAGCCAATAACATTGCACTCGGAGCCAATGGAGAGGTCCGGGAAGAAGACATTATTGCAGCTGCCCGCATTGCCAACGCTCATGCATTCATCATGCAAAAAGAAGAAGGATATGCAACCATTGTGGGCGACAGAGGCATCAAGCTAAGCGGCGGGGAAAAACAGCGCATTACCATTGCCCGGGCTGTGTTGAAGAATCCGCCGATTCTGATTCTGGATGAAGCCACCTCTTCCCTGGATACAGAAAGCGAAAGGCTGGTTCAGGAAGCTATTCAGCGGCTGATGAAACACCGAACAAGCATCATCGTTGCGCACCGACTTTCCACCATCCAGCATGCCGACGAAATTTACGTACTGAGCAATGGACGGATTGTGGAGCATGGCTCCCACGACGAGTTGATGGCGTTTGACGGAACTTACCGCAGGTTGATTCGTATGCAACAGATTGATGTACCAGCAACCGACGCTTAGCTGCCCTTGCTCAGGGCTTTTTTGGCCTCGATGCTCAGCGTGGCATGCGGCACAGCACGAAGACGGGCTTTGTCGATAAGCTTACCCGTTACCCGACAGATGCCATAGGTCTTGTTTTCGATGCGTACCAGCGCTTTCTCCAGATGATCAATGAACTGAATCTGACGGCTGGCCATCTGATTCAGCTGCTCGCGTTCCAACGTACCGGAGCCATCTTCCAAACTCATGTACTTGTTTTCCGTGTCTTCCGTGCCCATTTCATCCTTCCGGGTAATGAGTCCCTGCAGATAAGCGAGCTCTTTGCGGGCAGCTTCCAGCTTCTTGAGGATAATCTCCTTGAATTCCTGCAGTTCGGCATCGCTATAGCGATAGACTGGCCCGTTATGCTGGCCGGGCTGATCGAGTACTGATTTTTCAAATTCAGGCTGATAGACGATTTCAGCCCGATCTTCTTTTTTAGCAGCCGGGCTGTCAGGCCAGGCTTCGGCAGACGCAGTTTTTTTGCTTTTCGTCTGATCAGAAACAGCAGATGTATGAGTAACTTTTTCGGAAGTCTTGGTCTGGTTTTTTTTCGCGGATTTGGAGACAGGCTTTTTCCCTGCAGTATCAGCATTGGTTTTAGAAGCTGCACTGCTTTTCGCGGTTTTGGTTGATGTTTTGGCTGATGCAGCTTTTGGGGTAGCGCTTTCAGCTGCTTTACGGGAGGATGAGGAAGCCGTTTGAGCCGATTGGGATTCGGCCTTCAGGGCAGTTGTTGTCTGCTTTTTTGGGTCCTTGGTTGTTTTTTTCTGGCTTGCCATATGTCAGCGGATTTTTTGAAGGTGAACGGTTAATGGGACTTCATTGACTTCAATCAAACTGCCATCCTGAATTTGCGAAACTATTTCCAGTCGGTCTGCCAAAATTTCCGTGCAAATATACTTATAAAGATGTGAATCATTGAGCACCGGGCGGATCAGGTCATGGTCGGCAATCTTCACCTGGATGCGATCTGTGACTTCCAGCCCTGATTCTTTTCTAAGCCTCTGAATGCGATTCACCAGCTCGCGGGCATGCCCTTCCTTTTCCAGTTCAGGCGTTACCGTGATGTCGAGGGCTACGGTGAGATTGCCCTTATTGGCGGTCATCCAGCCAGGAATATCTTCGGGGAAGATTTCTACTTCTTCAGGCAAAAGGGAAATCACTTCCTGCGGGGTTTGCCCCGGCTGAGCAATCTGGTCGCCCACAAAAGCCAGCTGCAGGGCCTTACCTTGCTTAAGCTCGAGAATGTGCGATTGATCGAGCTGTTGGAAATATTGGGTTACAGCCTTCATTTTTTTGCCCAGTTTGTTGCCCAGGGCTTTAAAGTTGGGTTTTATCCGGTATTGGATTCCAGCCTCGCTTACATATTCAATTTCTTTCACATTCACCTCTGCCTTGATGAGTTCTTCCACGGCCTGGAGCTGTTGTTTCATCTGGTCGTCCACAATCGGAATGAGTACTTTTTGCAGCGGCTGGCGGACCTTGATATTCACCTTTTTGCGAAGCGAAAGAATCAGGGAAGTAATATCTTGTGCCAGCTGCATTTGCTGCTCCAGGTCGGGGCGACTGAGGCGGCTATCGGGCCTGGGAAAATCAGCCAGGTGTACGGAAGATACTGCATACCTGCTGGTTACCTGGTTCAGGTTGCGGAAGAGCCAATCGGCAAAAAACGGAGCTATGGGTGCCATCAGCAAGGATACGGTTTCCAGGCATTCATACAGTGTCTGGTAGGCTGATTCTTTATCATCGTCATCCCCAGGCCGGCCGTTTTCACTGGGACGCAGGGGACTCCAGAACCGTCTGCGGTTCAGCCGCACATACCAGTTGCTGAGTTGTTCAATCACAAACTCCTCAATTAATCGGCCTGCCACCATGGGCTCATAATCATCGAATGCTTCATTGACCCTGGTTACCAAAGTATTGAGGGCCGAGAGTACCCATTGATCGATGGCGGGTCGCTGCGCTACGGGCAGGGGTTGACCGGAATAGGTAAACCCATCAATATTGGCATATAGGGCAAAGAACTGATACGTATTGTAGAGGGTACCGAAAAATTTACGCTGGGCTTCGCGGATGCCTTCCACATCAAACCGCAGATTATCCCAGGGCGAGGCATTGGTAATCAGGTACCAGCGGGTAGCATCGGCACCAAAGGTCTGGATAGTTTCAAACGGATCCACCACATTGCCCAGGCGCTTGCTCATCTTGTTGCCATGCTTGTCGAGCACCAGTCCATTGGAAACCACGGTTTTAAATGCCAGCCCGGGATAGCGTTGGTCGTCGGCCGGGAAACCCTGCCGGCGGAGCTCGTCCTGGATTTCCTCCTTGAGCAAAGCACTGATGGCGTGCAGGGTGTAAAACCAGCCGCGGGTCTGGTCAACCCCTTCGCAGATGAAATCAGCCGGATAGTTGCTGGCAAACACATTGGTATTTTCAAACGGGAAATGCCATTGGGCAAAAGGCATGGCACCGCTGTCAAACCATACATCCACCAGATCGGGCACGCGATGCATGGGCTTGCCACTGTCGCTCAGCAACACCATTTCATCAACAAAGGGTTTATGCAAATCAAACACGGCATCTTCGCGGAGGTATTCGGGTTTATTGAGGGCAGCAGCTTTTTTGAGTTCCGCTTTCAATTCAGCTACTGAACCAATACATTTTTCTTCTGACCCGTCTTCCGTACGCCAGATGGGCAGCGGCGTTCCCCAGAAACGGCTACGACTCAGGTTCCAGTCCACGATGTTTTCCAGCCAGTTGCCAAAGCGGCCTTCCCCGGTGCTGGCGGGTTTCCAGCGGATGCGGCGATTGAGCTCCACCATCCGATCTTTCATGGCCGTGGTGCGGATAAACCAGGCCTGTAGCGGATAATACAACACCGGCTTGTCGGTACGCCAGCAATGCGGGTAACTGTGCTCATATTTTTCAATCCGGAAAGCCAGCCCGCGTGCTTTCAGCCAGTTGCACAAATCCACATCCACATCCCGGTAATTGGGATCGTCCTTGTAATTTTTTACATACCGGCCGCTGAATTCGCCCATGCCTTCCACAAATTTTCCTTCCTTATCCACCATCACCAGGATGCCCAATCCGAATTGCTGACCCACGCGAAAGTCGTCGGCCCCAAAAGCCGGAGCCGTATGCACGATGCCGGTACCTTCTTCTGTGGTTACAAAATCACCTGTTACAATCCGGAAAGGATCGCCACCTGCCAGTTCAGGCCTATTGGCATCAAAAGGCATAAGCTGCTCATAATACAAGCCCTGCAGCTCCTGTCCTTGCAGGGTAAGCAGCTCAGCCCAGGGCGACTTAACCCTGCGGTGTCCATCAAGGGCAAGCGGGGTTTCTTCGATCGATCCTTGCTCGGGTTCGGCAAAATATTCCTTGACTTTTTCTTTAGCCAGCAACACATGCACCACCTCCTGGGTATAGGGATGACGGGTACGGATCAGGCTATAGGTAAAATGAGGCCCCACCGTGAGACCCAGGTTGGAAGGTAATGTCCACGGTGTAGTGGTCCATGCCAGGCAAAACACCTGTTCCTGCTCTGCGGGGTACGCTACGGCATGCTGCTGCCGGTAGGCCGCAATAGCCTCCTGCATGCGCTTCCATGCCGGATGGGAAGCATTACGCCCATCCTGGCCGGAAAGTCTGAACATGGCTACCACCGTGGTATCTTTTACCATCTTGTATGTGCCGGGCTGGTTGAGCTCATGCGAGCTCAGGCCGGTTCCGGCTGCAGGCGAATAGGGCTGAATGCTGATGCTCTCATAGAGCAAACCCTTTTCGTAAAGTTTTTTCAGCAGCCACCAAAGCGTTTCGATATAGTCGTTGTCGAAAGTAATGTAGGGATGTTCCAGATCCACCCAATAGCCCATTTTGCGGGTCAGCTCCTCCCATTTGTCTTTGTAGCGGAGGACGGCCTCCCGGCAACGACGATTATATTCTTCAACCGATATTTTTTTCCCAATATCAGCCTTGGAAATACCCAGCTCCTGCTCCACGCCCAGTTCTACCGGCAATCCATGGGTATCCCAGCCACTCTTGCGCTTCACCTGAAAGCCTTTCATGGTCTGGTAACGGCATACCAGATCCTTGAGGGTACGGGAAATCACGTGATGAATACCCGGCAATCCGTTGGCAGAAGGGGGACCTTCATAAAACACAAAAGAGGGTTGTCCCTCCCTTTGGGCAATACTTTGTTCAAAAGTCTTTTCCTGTTCCCAGCGCTGGAGGATTTCCTGTTCGAAGGCCGGAAGATTCAGCTGAGCATATTCCGGATATTTTGCCGTAGTTCCCATGGAAAAGCCTGTCAGTTTAATCAAAAATGGATGCAAAAATACAACAAATGGCCGTCAGCCGTAATGTATCTATGTTGTAAAAATACATTCGCCCCGGCCAGGCCAGGGCGGATGCAGGAGATCAGCATGAGCGATGTGTAACTTAGAGCATCACAAAGCTAAGCTACGGCCTATTGTTCTGTTTATCGGATCGGGAAAAAATCTATATCCAATTGGGAAAATTTGTTCAGCGGATCAGTTCGCAAGGTTTCAGCCCGGTGTATTTTTTAAATGCCGTGCTGAAATGGGAGATGCAAGAGTATCCCATACGGGCGGCCACTTCCGATACGGAAAGGCCTTGCTCATAGAGCAGCTGGCGGGCCTTTTCCATTCGTTCACGCTGGAAATAGTCGTAGATGGTAGTTCCAAAAATCTCCTTAAAACCTTTTTTCAAATAGCATTCATTGATAGCCACCTTGCGGGAAAGTTCGCGGATGGTGATGGGCTCATCAAGATGCTGCAGCATGATATCCCGGGCCTGGTAAATTTTTTGCCTGTCTTCGGGGCTAAGCAGAAAACGGGCAGTCGTTTTCCGGACAGCTTGATGCCGGGCCTGTTCACGGGAAATCACTAGCAATTCCAGAGCCTTGCTTTGCACATAAAGCCTTTCTTCTATTCCCTGATAGGGGTGATGCAGCATCTGTTGCAGCAGGCTGGTCATGCGAGGGGTGACTTGCACGGGCTTCCAGATCAGCGTTTTCTTTGTGGTGGCTGGCCTATCCGTACCCACCCAGCATTCCTCAAGCTCCTGTGCATGGAAAAAAGCAGATGAAAAGGCTATAGAAATCATTTCGGCGGTGGAATGGCTGTGCAGGCAATCATCTTCCTGATGCGGCGAAGTACACAGGCTGCCCTTGCATCCGGCAAAAGCACAATAGCGGCGGCCCGGAATGCAATATTTCAATTCTATAACCGGTTCTTTGGTTGTTGATTCAGCTACCACGTGATATACCATGGCAGCTACCGCCTGTGGCTCACCTTCGGCCCAGAGATACCTGCTCACCTGAACCTGCACATGATTACCTGCCTGAAACTCCCGTTCTGACAAGAGCTCCAGCCGATGATCAGAAAGCTGACGCATGCCGGTTTGCTGAAAAAATTCCAGTGTCTGATTCATGATCTGCAAAGATAAGACAAACCGCATAGCAGCACTTGTTTTTACCCGCCAAATGCAGATGTTCAGCCAATTTTGCGTAAATTTGTCCCTTCTTAAACTTCGCATCCATCAACATGATTACAGATAACCAACCGCTTGTGTCATCATCCGCCCATGCCTATACTGCAGAAAGTATTCAGATCCTGGAAGGGCTCGAAGCCGTGAGGAAACGGCCCGCCATGTATATCGGTGATATCAGCAGCAAAGGACTGCATCACCTGGTGTACGAAGTGGTGGACAATTCCATTGACGAAGCACTTGCTGGCTTTTGCAAGCATATCAAAGTTATTATCCATGCGGATAATTCCATCACCGTGGAAGATGATGGCCGAGGCATTCCAACCGATATCCATCCCAAGGATGGCCGCTCGGGACTGGAAATCGTGATGACCGTTTTGCATGCAGGTGGCAAGTTTGATAAAAATACCTATAAGGTCTCCGGCGGATTGCATGGCGTAGGCGTGAGTTGCGTGAATGCCCTATCTGAAAAGCTACATGTACTGGTACACCGCGACGGAAAAATCTTTGAACAGGAATACAGCCGTGGCGTTCCTCTTTATCCGGTTCGGGTAATCGGCACCACCGATCATACCGGTACGATCATTCATTTCAAGCCCGATCCGACTATTTTCACAACCTTAACCTTTAATCGTGAAATCCTGGCTACCCGTCTCGAAGAACTGGCTTATCTGAACAAAGGTGTGCGCATTGAACTTGTGGATGAACGGGAAGAAGAGGGAACAGGCAAAGGCCCTTATCGGGAAGAATTTTATTCTGAAGGTGGACTGCAGGAGTTTCTGTTGATGCATGAAAATATAGCAGGCCGCAACCTGCTCACACCTTCGCCGATTTATGTAAATACATTCGATGAAAATACCTATATCGCCGTTGAAGCGGCTATGGTATATAATGATTCGTATGGCGAGCATGTGTTTTCCTATGTAAACAATATCAATACCATTGAAGGCGGAACGCATGTGGCAGGCTTTCGCAGAGCCATTACTCGGGTGATAAAAGCTTACGGTGATAAAAACAAATTATTTGAGAAAAATAAAATTGAGATCACGGGTGATGATTTTCGGGATGGCTTGAGCGCTGTGATTTCGGTAAAAGTTCCCGAGCCCCAGTTTGAAGGTCAAACCAAGACCAAGTTGGGCAATTCAGAAGTGATGGGCGTGGTAGACAGCGCAGTGGGTGCTGCGCTGGAGGCCTATCTCGAAGAACATCCGCGCGAAGCCCGCCGCATCATTGAAAAAGTCATTACTTCTGCTACAGCCCGTATTGCAGCCCGCAATGCAAGAGAAAAAGTGCAGCGCAAAGGCGTGCTCACCGGAAGCGGATTGCCGGGTAAACTGGCCGATTGCTCCGATACCGATCCCGCCCGCTGCGAGCTGTTCCTGGTAGAGGGCGATTCGGCAGGTGGCACGGCCAAACAGGGCCGCGACCGCAGCTTCCAGGCTATCCTGCCACTTCGGGGAAAAATCCTGAACGTGGAAAAAGCCGCCGAGCACAAAATCTATGACAACGAAGAAATCAAAAATATCTTTACCGCCTTGGGCGTAACCATCGGCACAGAAAACGACGACAAAGCCTTGAATCTTTCCAAGCTGCGTTACCACAAACTCATCATCATGACAGATGCCGATGTGGACGGAAGCCATATTGCTACCCTGATCCTCACCTTTATCTTCCGCTACATGAAAGAGCTGGTGGAACAGGGTTATGTGTACATCGCCCAGCCTCCGTTATACCTGATCAAAAAAGGCAATGAACACGTGTATGCGTGGACCGAAGAAGAAAGAAAAAAAGCCGTGGAACGCCTCAGTGGCGGCAAAGAAGGTTCTGTAACCGTTCAGCGTTACAAAGGTTTGGGTGAAATGAATGCCGAACAATTGTGGGAAACCACCATGAATCCTGCCACCCGTACCTTGAAGCAGGTTACGCTTGAAAGTGCCGCAGAAGCCGATCGTATCTTTTCTATGTTAATGGGTGAAGAAGTGCAACCCCGCAGGGAATTTATCGAAAAACATGCTCGCTACGCTAACCTGGATGTGTAATCTCGACATTTGTTGCGCTTAAACCTGACTTAAACTCCCTTTTAGTTGTTTATACACATCATGCAGATGCAGTTTTGCTCCTGTTCCCTGCATCTGCATGCATAAGTTTTATACTTGTTTTCAGTAAAACGTGATCGAATGAGCCAGCCTTATTCTTCCTCCCCATGAATGCCAAAGGCATAAATGGTTTCACTTCTAAAGGTCTGACCCGGGTTTAAAACCGTGCTCGGGAAATTGGGATGGTTGGGAGAATCCGGAAAATGCTGGGTTTCCAGACAAAATGCGGAACGCCGCACGTAAGGCTTGCCACTTAATCCATGTCTGGTACCATCCAGAAAATTCCCACTGTAAAATTGCACGCCTGGCTGGGTTGTGTACACTTTCATTTCTACGCCGGTAATGGGCGAATAAGCTATGGCAGCCAGGCTCAATGCATCGGCTTGGGATTTGTTCAACACAAAATTGTGATCATATCCATGTCCATATTGCAGCTGAATGAAAGGTGAATCTATCCGCCGACCTATCTCTTCGGGTTGGGTAAAATCAAGCGGCGTACCCGCTACAGGCGCAATCTCACCCGTAGGTATCAATGTGCTGTCAATGGGTGTATAATGATCGGCAAACAGCTGAAGCACGGTATTGCCGATGGTGGGATATCCTTCACCGGAAAGATTGAAATAGGCGTGATTGGTAAGATTAACGATGGTAGGTTTATCTGTCGTGGCTTCATAGCTGATCTTCAGAGCATTGCTGTCAGTCAGGGTGTAGGTTACATGCACCGTGAGCGTGCCCGGATAATTTTCTTCTCCGTCGGGCGATACATAGGTGAGCTCCAGCACACTATCCGATGGTTGTCTTGCTTCCCACACCTTGCGGTCGAAACCATAATGTCCGCCATGCAGGCTGTTGGGCGCATTGTTGATATAGAGCTGATAGGTTTTCCCGTTCAGGGTGAACCTGCCCTTGGCAATGCGATTGCCATAGCGGCCAATGAGTGCACCCAGATAGGTGTTGCTATCAGCCAGATAATCCTTTAAACTGGGATAACCCAATACCACATCTACGGGATTACCCGCACTATCGGGCACTACCAGGCTTACAATGCGGCCACCATAGTTGGTGATAGCCACTGCCATCCCTTGATGATTTTCGAGATAATACATCCGCACTTCCTTTCCATCTACTGTGTCGGCAAATGCCGTAGAATCGGGTAACAAATGTTCCATAACCAATGAATCAATTGAAAAAGATCGTTGTTGTGCCTGATGATGAGATGTGCTGCAGGCAAAAATAGCTGCAGATAAAAATAATGTAAGAATAACATTTAATCGTGTCAGCATAAAAAATTAATTATGCGATAAAATTAATATCAGCTTTTGGCATTACCAAATCATTCGATTAATTTCCCCAATAGAATTGCAAATGTATGAATTGGACTACTCTGGTCATTGGCGCTTCTCCCAACCCTGCACGTTACAGTTATTTAGCCGTGATGCAACTGCAGAAACATGGATATCCGGTGATTGCGCTGGGGCAGCATGAGGGCACAATCGGTAACATCCGAATACAGACTTCATGGCCAGAACACATAGCTGTGCATACCGTTAGCCTATACCTGCATCCCCGGCATCAGCATTTATATCGGGATAAGTTATTGCAATTGCATCCTGTTCGGGTTATTTTCAACCCCGGCACAGAAAATCCTGAACTGGAAGCTGTTTTGCAGCAAGCGGGCATATCAGTCATTGAAGCCTGCACCCTGGTGTTGCTAAGCACCCATCAGTTTGAAACAGCGGGATTGAATAACAAATAAACGATGTTTGATGTCCTGCAGTCGGTTAACAAAAATAAAACATACAAGCGTCCGGATTTTTTGTTACTTTAGATGCTTGATTATGTTCTTTTTATCACCAGAACCATATCAACATGCACTGGCGAAGATTTAATGGCGAACCCATCAAACTTCCCATCAAAGAAGAAGTTCGCCGCGCTATAGAACGTGAAACAGCAAAGGGTTTCCGCTTGAAGGTATGTATTGGCACGGACAGTCAGGTGAGAGGCCATGAAACCGAATTTGCAACTGTTATTGTATTTCTGCGTGAAGGACATGGCGGCTTCATGTTCATCCACAACGAAAAAGATCATCAGCATTATTCCATCCGGGAACGCATGCTGGTGGAAGTAAGCAAAAGCATTACGATTGCCTATGAGCTTTGCGATTTATTCAATGAGTATGATGTGGATATGGAAGTGCATGCCGACATCAACACCAATCCTCACTTCAAAAGCAATGAAGCACTTCGCGAAGCCATGGGCTATATCCTGGGAATGGGCTTTGCTTTCAAGGCCAAGCCCGAGGCTTTTGCCAGCAGCTGTTGCGCCAATAAAATCGTGAATTAATTTTCAGGCAATAGCCTGGAACCGGGTATTCCATTCCTGGATGAATTCCAGGATTTCTTTTCTTCCTGTTTTTTTCTTTGCAGAAGCCAGAAAATAGGGTGGAAGATGTTGCCAGCGCTTTTCCATTTCCTTCAGAAATGCCTGCATATGTTTGTGTACCACGTTTTGTTTTTCTTTATCCGTTTTGGTAAATATCAACACAAAAGGAATTTGCCATTGACCCAGCTGATCTGCAAAATTCAGATCAAGGGTTTGAGGCGGAATGGAGCTATCAATCAGCAGAAAGGTATATACCAGGTTTTTGCGTTGCTGGAGATAGGATTGAATCAGCTGTTGCCAGTTTTTACGTTGTTGCAGGGATTGACGGGCATAGCCATAACCCGGCAGATCAACCAGATACCAGCTTCCGCGCCTGAGCCGCTGCAGCGGATCCGGGCGGCTTTCGATGATATAATGATTGATGGTTTGTGTTTTGCCGGGCGTGGCGCTGGTCTTGGCCAATCTGTGCTGGCCGGTTAGCATATTGATAAACGACGATTTTCCCACATTGGAACGTCCTACGAATGCATATTCAGGCAAATGAGGTTTGGGACATTTTTGCACATCCGCACTGCAGCTTACCAAACGGGCAGAAATAATTTCCATCGGCTAATCTGTTATCTGGCTTCTAAAGATGAACTCCTAACTTTGCGCATCATGTCTTCATCAGCCCAAAAGCCACCCATTGTCCCCTATCAGCATTCAAAGTTAAGCAAGAAAGCACAGGTGGCGCAGATGTTTAATGAAATTGCCGGCCGGTACGACTTGCTGAATCGGCTGCTTTCAGCAGGCATCGACGTTCAATGGCGCAGGAAAGCCATTCGCCTGCTGGCCGACATACAGCCCCAACACATTCTGGACGTGGCTACCGGTACGGCCGATGTGGCTTTGATGCTTGCCAGGCAATACCCGCAGGCACAGATTACGGGTGTGGATATTGCCGAACAAATGCTGGAACTGGGCCGCCGGAAAGTAGCAGAAGCTCATCTGGACAGCCGGATTATCTTACAGCAGGCCGATGCCGAAGCTCTGCCTTTCCCCGACCATGCTTTTGATGCCGTGATGGTGGCTTTTGGAGTGCGTAATTTTGAAAATCTGCAGGCAGGGCTAAAAGAAATGCTTCGCGTGCTGAAGCCCGGCGGCAAGGCCGTGATCCTGGAATTTTCTCAGCCGGAATCTTTCCCCGTCAAACAATTATATCACCTGTATTTTCGTTATATCACTCCGATGATCGGGAAATGGCTGGCTCATCATCGGGAGGCTTATGCCTATTTGCCTGCATCGGTGAGCGCCTTTCCTTACGGTCAACGCATGATAGATCTATTAACTGAGATTGGTTATCAGCAAGTCATATGCAGAAAGTACACCTTGGGCATTTGTTCCGTGTATTGCGGCTACAAAAAGCAATCGTAGTTTTTTTAGGTTTATACCTGTGGCAATCTGTTCCGGCACAAGCTCAGTTCTTTGCCAATGATATTGATAATGCCGATTATTATTTCGGCATCACATTGGGCTATGCAACTTCTACATTTAACCTGGATCCTTCACCCTATTTCCTGCAACAGGACAGTATTCAGGTTGTATTGCCTCTCAACAACGGAGGCCTCACCATGGGATTCCGTGCCACAATGCGACTCACAGAACATCTTGATGTGCGCTTCAATCCTGCATTGATTTTTACGGACCGCAACATTCGCTATACCATCAAGGATTCTTCTGAAGTGGATAAAAAAATTGAATCCGTATTGCTGAATTTCCCTTTGCATGTAGTATTAAATTCAGACCGGTTCGGCAATTTCAGGGTATATGCTTTCACAGGCGTACGTTTTGCTGACGATGTAAGCACCAATGCAACAGCCCGAAAAGCAGAAGATATGATTCAGCTTTCCAAATATGATCTGGGCTATGAACTGGGGTTTGGATTTCACATTTATTTTCCGGCTTTTGTACTTTCGCCAGAAGTGAAGATCAGCAATGGATTTCGCAATATCTTCAAACCCACACCCGGCTTAATCTATTCGGATGTAATTGAACGCATGAAATCGCACATGGTGGTTTTCTCCCTGAATTTTGAATAACGCGGTTTGCTGTCAGGGCCGATACCTGGCATCGGTAAGCAGTTGCTGCGCATCATGCATCTGCATGAGCTCGGGCAATGTAACTTGCGGATGATCGTCCATATATTTTCGCACGATTTGCCAGCCCACCCAGCTGCCAATGTTGCCCGGTGCTTCTTTTGGCATACCCTGCGTGCTGGGTCCCGGCCCCACATAATGAAGAATCTGCTGCATATCGCGCACATACAATAAATTGTTCTGGATAAAATACTGCCAGATCATGCGTTCATTTTGTGTGCACCAGTCAAGTTGTTTTTGGGTGAAACCGATTTTGACGCTATCCGGCGCATCGGGCAATACGGCATCCAGAAAATACAACTGTTTGCCGGCCTGCACCATCATATCCAGCAAGGTGCCTTCCTGAGCCGGTGGATACATTTGCTGTTCAATTACTTTAAAACAATCGGGCACTATATATTCCGGTGCAAACTGATGCAGCATGTATGCCGGATAAGGATCGGATACTTGCAAATAAAATGGATAATTTTCTCCCAAAAACATATCCAATCCAATACCCAAAACCGTATCTACTGTGACTGCTCCAAAATTGTTCAACCCCGAATAAAATGTAACCACACGTGGTATGGCATATTGGGGAAAATAATATTTCAAATATCGAAAACCTTCTCTTAGCTGCTTCTCCAGCCAACGCAAATCTGGAAAATGTTTGTTGATCGTATCCTGCAATCCGTGAATATCTTTTGAACGCAGCATGGCCCGTACTTCTTCAAACAACAGATGATTGGTATCACTGTAGGGCCCATAATTCATGATTTGTTCAAAATATACCGGCATAAAAGCAGGATATTGCTGATAGAGTTGTGCAAGCGCCTGATGCAGATGAGCAGTATCGAGCGAAGTTAGCGCCTGATCAAAACGATCAATCCGGACGGGTGAAACTGAAATATGCGAGACATCGGGCGCAGGCCGATGTTGTTTACGCACACAGCTGCTGCATACGATGCATAACAGCATTAAGACCCATCCGAGCTGGTTCATTTTTTTCATGTGCATATAGCAGATATGAATAATAATGAAGGGTAAACGCAAACTTATGGATTTGCTGTTGATATATGCAGTTCCTGTTTTGTTAAATCCATCCTCTGCAACGGCTGCAGAATACGTTATTTTTGCAGGAATGAATCCTTTGCATTGAATTACATGGCTGCATGAGAATCGCACTCGTACAACAAAATTATCATATCGGAGATTTTAACTCCAATGCTGATAAAATCATTCAGGGCATTGAGCAAGCCCGCAGCCTGCAGGCCGACCTGGTGGTTTTTTCTGAATTATGTATATGTGGCTATCCACCGATGGATTTGCTTGAGTTTGATGATTTTATTGCAGCCTGCGAAAACACATTGCAACGGATCTGTGCACATACAGAAAATATAGGTGTCATTGTAGGTGCCCCTTCCAGAAATCCCTCCTCAAGCGGCAAGCGCCTGTTCAACAGCGCTTATCTATTGTATAACGGCCGAATTCAGGATGTGATACACAAAACCCTCTTGCCAACCTACGATGTGTTTGATGAAAGCCGGTATTTCGAGCCGGCTAACAGCTGGCATTGCATACAATTTCAAAATAAAAAAATCGCGCTTACCATCTGCGAGGATATCTGGAATGTGGCAGAACCCAAACTCTACCGGATTTCACCGCTGGATATGCTCATCGGTGAACAACCCGATTGCATCATCAATATCTCTGCTTCCCCGTTTGATTATGATCACGAACAACAACGGATTGAAATTATCCGGGAAAATGTACGGCAATATCATGTGCCCCTGATTTATTGCAATACCGTGGGTGCACAAACCGAATTGGTGTTCGACGGTGCTTCCCTGGTCTTCAACGCCCGCGCCGAACTGGTGAGGCATTTGCCTTCTTTTGAAGAAGCATTTGAAATCATCGAACTACAATCCCTTCCACACGATCCTCCCATCACCCGGCAACCTCCGGCCTCTACCCAAACCCTGCGGCCAGGGTTTCAGATCGATCGGATTCACGATGCCCTGCTGATAGGCATCCGGGATTATTTTTCCAAGATGAGGCTGGAACGCTGTGTCATTGGTTCTTCCGGCGGCATCGACAGTGCGGTGACCACCGTGCTGGCCTGCGAGGCCCTGGGTGCCGATCGGGTGCTTTCCGTGATGATGCCATCCGAATTTTCTTCATCTGCTTCCGTGGAAGATGCTGTAGAGCTGAGCAAACGGCTGGGCAATCGGTATGAAATCATTCCCATCCGCAAAATTTACCATAGTTTTTTGGATACCCTGAAGCCCGTCTTTCAGGACCGGCCATTCGGGCTGGCTGAGGAAAATATCCAGGCCCGGATCCGCGGCAACTTGCTGATGGCCGTTGCCAACAAATTTGGTTATATCCTGCTCAACACCTCCAATAAAAGCGAACTGGCCGTGGGTTATGGCACCCTGTATGGCGATATGGCCGGCGGATTGAGCGTGCTGGGCGATGTGTATAAACTGCAGGTATATGCGCTTGCCCGTTATCTGAACCGAAATCAGGAAATCATTCCCCAAAACATCATCCAGAAAGCCCCTTCTGCCGAACTCAGGCCTGGACAAAAAGACACCGATAGCCTGCCCCCCTACGAACAGCTGGACCCGATCCTGTATCAATACATTGAACAGCGCAAAACCATTCCGGAAATCATTGCGATGGGCTTTGATCCGACGTTGGTACAACAGGTTGTGCCGCTGGTCAATCGCAATGAATACAAACGCAATCAGTTCTGCCCCATTATCCGGGTCTCTTCCAAGGCCTTTGGCCGGGGCCGCCGCATTCCCATTGTGGGAAAATACTGATTTGCACTTCCTTATTGAAAGTCTGTCCTTTATTTTTTGCGGGGAATCAAAAAACCATTTTCTACCCGCATAAATCCTAAGTGGGGATAATAATCCATAGCTTCGGGAGCAGCCAACAACAACAGCATCGACTGCTCTCCAATCTCCTGAAGAGTGAGCTCAATGAGTTTTTTACCAATACCTTGCCGCTGATATTCCTTACGCACAGCCAAATCACTTAAATAACAGCTATAACAAAAATCGGTCAATGAACGCGCCACCCCCACCAGCTGTCCCCCATGACGGGCTGTAATAACCAGGTTGGCATACCGATACATTTTGCTGATCCTTTGCAAATCCTCCACCGGACGGCGAATGCCTGAAGAAACATATACATCTATGATTTCTTCCACAACGGGAATCTGATTGACTGCATATTGAATATCCATGACATCATTTTGCCGGAAAATACAGCAATTTTAATTTTCAACTATGCTGAATATAGCGTATATTGAACCAAAGATTCGAAATTATGCAACCGATTTCGCGACGCACCCTGCTGAAATGGATGGCTGCAGGGATTCCGGCCATGGCCGCTCCTCACCTGCTGAGAGCAAACATATTGAACCGGAAAACGAACTTTTCGCCCGATATTGCTCCTGGCCCTTTTCAACCCACCCGTGAATCTTTGCAACAATATGAAGTGCCAGAATGGTTTCGCAATGCCAAATTTGGAATCTGGGCGCACTGGGGGCCCCAATCAGCCCCCGAGTATGGCGACTGGTACGCACGAAACATGTACATCCAGGGTAGTGATCAATATCAGTATCATGTGAAGACCTACGGCCATCCATCCCGATTTGGCTTTAAGGATATCATCCCCACATGGAAAGCCGATCGTTTTGATGCCGATTACCTGGTGGGATTGTACAAAAAAGCGGGTGCCCGTTATTTCATGAGCATGGGCGTGCATCATGATAATTTCGATTTGTGGCATTCCACCTACAACCGCTGGAATGCCGTGCAGATGGGTCCCCGCAAAGATATTGTAGGGCTGTTCCGGCAGGCTGCTCTGAAACATGATCTCAAATTTGCCGTGAGCGATCATCTCTGGATCAGCTATAAATGGTTTTCCACCAGCCATGGTAGCGATCTTTCCGGTCCGGAGGCCGGATTGCCTTACGACGGGCAAAATCCGGAGTATTGGGATTTGTATCACGACATCAGCAGCGTACATACCCACCTCAGCTGGGACGAAACCGGCATTCCCGAAAGCTGGAAGGCCCACTGGTTCAAACGCATCAAGGATCTCATTGATCAATATCAACCGGATTTGCTGTATTGCGACGGGCCAATTCCTTTCGAAGACTGGGGGCTGGCCATCGTTGCCCACCTGTACAATTCCAATTTTCAGCGCAACGATAGCCGCGAAGTAACGGCCGTATATACCAGCAAGCGCCCGGAAGACAGTCTGGTGGGTACCTGCGTGCTGGATGTGGAACGGGGCGTGGTCGATACCATCTGGCCCAGGCCCTGGCAAACCGATACCTGCATTGGCCACTGGCACTATGATGTACGTGCAAAATATAAAACACCCAAGATGATCATTGACATGTTAGTGGATATCGTGAGCCGCAACGGCAATCTGATGCTCAACTTCCCCTTGCCCAACAGCGGGATGTTAGACGACCGGGAATTGGCGATCCTGGAAGCAATCACAGCGTGGATGCAGGTTAACGGCGAAGCGATCTATGATACCCGCCCGTGGAAGATTTTTGGCTACGGCCCCAACAGCCAACCCGTTAAAGGAAACAGCTTCAACGAACGCAACCGCCCGGCACTGACCGCCGAAGATATTCGGTTTACCACCAAAGGCAAAAGCCTGTACGTATTTTTCATGGGCTGGCCCGAAAACCAACAACTGCATATCGCACCATTGGGCCGGGAGCATGAACTTTCTCCAGGCCGGATTGCACATGTGCGCTTGCTGGGATACGATGCACAAATAACATGGATCCAACAACCCGATGCCCTCGTAGTGCAATTGCCATCCTCGGCTCCCAGCGAATTAGCGAATGCCCTTGAGGTGAAATTGAGTTAAAAACTCCTTTCATAAAACCTGCGATTGCCGGCTAAGCGCCTATCTTTGCACAAAATTTAAAGCATGCTGGCCATTCAATTACTTCGTGAAAAAAAAGACTGGGTGATTGCACGTTTGTCGGTTAAACATTTTACCCAAACCCACCTCATCGATGAAATTTTGCAACTCGACGAACAACGGCGGCAATGGATTACCGAGCACGATCAATTGCAAAACCTACGCAATACGGCTTCCCGTGAAATCGGCCAGCTGATGAAAGCCGGCAATCATGCCGAAGCAGCACAGAAAAAGCAACAGGTTGCTGAATGGAATGAAAAGATCAATGCATTGAAAAACCAGCTGGATGAAATAGAACAAAAAATCCAGCAATTGCTTCTTCAACTGCCCAACCTGCCGCACGAAAGCGTGCCTGCCGGGGAATCGGCAGCCGATAATGTGATCATCCGCCAGGGAGGTTCATGGCCCACCCTTCCGGAAAATGCCCTGCCCCACTGGGAACTGGCATCCCGATACGACCTGATTCATTTCGACACAGGCACCAGGCTCACCGGCAGCGGATTTCCGGTGTTTAAAGGAGCAGCAGCCAGGCTGGAAAGAGCCCTGATCCAATATTTTCTGGATTACAACACCCGCGCAGGCTATGTGGAATACCTGCCTCCTCTGCTGGTGAATGCTCAAACCGCCTTCGGTACCGGCCAGCTGCCCGATAAAGAAGGGCAAATGTATTTTATACCGGAAGACCAGTTTTACCTGATTCCAACCGCAGAAGTGCCGTTAACCAATATTTACCGTGACAGCATCCTGCAGCCAGAACAATTGCCCATCAAAATGACGGCCTATACACCCTGCTTCCGCCGGGAAGCCGGCTCCTACGGGAAAGATGTGCGCGGGCTGAATCGCGTACATCAGTTCGATAAAGTGGAAATCGTGCAGCTGGTACATCCCGATCAATCTTATCAATCATTAGATGAAATGGTGGCACACGTGGAAGGCCTCATCCAAAGCCTGGAACTGCCCTACCGCATTGTGAAGCTGTGCGGAGCCGATATGAGCTTTACCTCAGCGCTGACTTATGATTTCGAAGTATATAGTGCCGCTCAGCAGCGCTGGCTGGAAGTAAGCTCGGTATCGAATTTTGAAACCTTCCAGACCTTGCGGATGAAAATACGCTTCCGGGATGGCAAACAAACCCGACTGGTGCATTCACTGAACGGCAGCTCGCTGGCCCTTCCTCGTATCCTGGCTGCTTTACTGGAAAATAACCAGCAGGCCGATGGCATTCATTTGCCTGCTATCCTTCATCCTTATACAGGTTTTACACGGATAGGCTGAAATCATTTTATCCCATCCCGTCAATAATCCGGATCATTTGCTGAAAGGGTCTGCCCATCTTTGCTGCAACAAACAAAATCAGCTTACTGTGCAATCTTTCAGCACAGCTAAAAGTTTTTATCTAATTTCGATACATGCACTATTTTCTGGCCAATGGGGAGGAGCTGATTATCCGTGAACCTGAAACCAGCGATGCTGCTGCTTTGCTGGCCTATTTTCAGCAAGCCGTACAGGACAGCGAATTTTTAATGACCACACCCGATGAAGCCAGGCAACATACCCTGCGCTCAGAACAGGATTTGATCCGCAGCTTTCGGGCTCATCCGCATAATCTTTATCTGCTGGCGCTGGTAGGACAACAAATCGTGGGCACGTTAAGTGTGACCCGGGGTAATCGCAGCAAAATTGAACACACGGCTGAATTTGGGATTGCTATCATTCGCCCATACTGGAATATGGGTATCGGCAGACGGTTGATGACGCATATGTTTCGTTGGCTCACCACCCATCCACAAATTAAGTTGCTATACTGCAAGGTGATGGCCAATAATGAAAGAGCCATTCATCTGTATCAATCCTTTGGATTGGTAGAAGAAGGGCGCCTGTCGAAGTTTTTACGTCAGCCTTCGGGAGAATATGTGGATCTGATTTATTTTACCAAATGGCTTGACGAAGAAATTATCCCTTAATCATATGTACCATTTGGGAAATCTGATCCATGAGATGTCCGGGCGCTACGCCAAACCAGATCAGTAAAATAAACAAGACCAGAAACGCAAGCCCGGTCGAAACGGCATAAGGTGAAGCCGGATAGCTGACAGGCGTTTCAGGTCTGGAAAATAACTGAATCACCACCCGCAAATAGTAAAATAAACCGATGACACTGGAAAGAATCAAAACAATGACCAGCAACCACTGCGTACTGTAAACACCCGATAACAATACGTAAAACTTACCGATAAATCCAGCTGTGAGCGGAATGCCGGCCAGTGAAAGCATGATGAGTGCAAGCAAAACAGCCAATCCGGGTTTTTGCCAGAACAATCCAGTGTAGGACGACAGGGAAAGCCTTTCCTGCTGGCCGCTTTCTGCGGGTTCACTTAAAAAGCTGATGATGCCGAAAGCCCCCAGCATGCAAATAAAATAAGCTACCAGAAAGAACATCGCTGCATGCAATCCTGTTTCGCCGGAAGCTACAAATGCTACAATCAAATATCCCAGGTTGGCTATCGATGAATATGCCAACAGCCGTTTGAGGTTTTGTTGCAAAAGTGCCAGCCAGTTGCCTATCAGCATCGAAGCAATGGCAATGACAACGAAGATGAGCTGCACCGCATGGGACATAGTGCCCACACTGCTAAACAGGCGCCAGAGAAACACAAATACACTGCCTTTGGAAATAGTAGCTACAAAAGCGGAAGTGGGGGCCGGTGCACCTGCATATACATCGGGTGTCCATAAATGAAAGGGCACCAGGGCAAGCTTAAATCCCAGACCTGCTATCACCAGTCCTAAACCTACTATCATCCAGATATTCGCACCTATTCCACCCGTAGCCAGTTTACCCAACTCGGCAAGACTCATCTGACCTGTTTGTACGTATATCAATCCCAAGCCAAAAACCAGTACAGCCGATGAAACAGCAGCCAGAATAAGATATTTCACGCCTGCCTCCACCGAAGCCGACATTTTTTTCGGATAAGCAATCAATGTGTACAAGGATACGCTCAGGATTTCAAGTGAAAGGAAAAACGATACAAAATGATTGCTGATGACCATAGATGTCGCTCCCAGCGTAGCCAGCAATAACAGCACATAATATTCCTCTTTCTCAATCTGGGATTGGAAAAAATAAGGATAGGAAAAGATGGTAATAAAAAATACAGCAATCAAAATCACTCCCTCCACAAACACACCCAGTCCATCTATGACAAACAAGCCATCCACAGCTGTTGCATCATATATTTTGCCCAATGAAGCAAGCGCCAGAATCAGGGAAAGCAAAGTGAACAGATGCACCACGGCATGATTGCGTTTCCAAGCAATCAATAACAAACACAGTACGGATGCCGCCGCCAGTATAATCTGTGGAAACAAAGCAGGTAAGAGATGTTGATGCCACATGGTTTGCATTATTTAAATAAAGTTAGATCGTTCCACACCCATTCGTAATCTGCTGCCGAATTGTTTTGTTTTACTGCTATCTGTTTGAGCTGCTGCACTACCGGCTGAACCGAACGTACAATGCGTTGCGGGAAAAAGCCTATCCAGACAATGGCTGCAACCAGACAAGCCATCACCAGGCCTTCCAATGGTTTCAGATCGGCATGGGTAAGCGTTTGCTTGCTTTTCCCATGAAACACACGTTGCAAAATCACCAGTGAGTAAATCATGGAAGCTATCAATCCCAGCGAAGCCAGCACCGTCCATACCACATGTACCTGAAAAGCACCGGCCAGAATCAGAAATTCAGCTACAAAATTGCCAAGACCCGGAAGCCCCAGGGAAGCCATCACAAAAACCATCGCTACCCCGCCCATGCGCGGCATATATTCCCAGAATCCACCCATCGCATCGAGCTGCGTATGTTGCAGCCGCACCTGCAGCATGCCGGCCACAAAAAACAATCCCGTGATGCTGATGGCATGTGCTACCATTTCAATGATCACGCCCTGATAAGCCAGTTCCTGCATGGAAAAAATTCCCAAAAGGATAAAGCCCATATGGCTAAAACTGGAAAAAGCAATAAGCCTCTTCAAATCGCTCTGTGCGTAGGCTAACTTGGCTCCATAGAGAATGCCTGCCACACCAAGTATCACCATGGCCGGGGCAAACATGCGTGCAGCTTCCGGAAACAATGGCAGGGCAAACCGCAGCATTCCATAAGCGGCTGTCTTGGACATCACTCCGGCCAGCAAAGCCACACCACCTGTGGGAGATTGGGTATAAGTATCGGGCAGCCAGCTATGAAACGGAAAGGCGGGTAATTTGACCAGAAAAGCCAGCAGGAATCCGGCAAGCAGCCATCCAGCCACTTCGCGCGATAACGTGGTACCCAGCAATTCGGTGTAATCAAAACTATACAGACCAGTTTGCCGTCCATGTAAAACATACAGGGCCAGAATGGCAATCAGCATAAACAAGCCACTGAACTGGGTAAACAAAAAGAACTTAAGACTGGCTTTCTTGCGCTGCGCTCCGCCCCAGATGCTGATTAAAAAGAACATGGGAATCAGCATCAATTCCCAGAAGAAATAAAACAGCAACAGATCCATGGCCATGAATACGCCTACCATACCTGCTATCAGCCACAGCAAATGAAAATGATAAAACCCTGTTTTTTCCCTGCTGACCGGATCATGCCACGACATCCACACACACAACAACCCAATGAATAAGGTTAACACAATCATCAACAGGCTAAACCCATCCACAGCCAGATGCAAACTGGCTCCCAGCAAGGGTATCCACCGGTACTGGACTTCAGCTATCCAGGCTAATCCTGCACCTATGGCCGTACCTTGAACCGGCTGGATGGGCATTGATGGATGTGAAAGCCACAACTGCAGAGCCAATACCAGATCTATCAATACCGCCAGGGTAGCAATCCATCGGCTCAGGCCTGAAAACATCCAGGCCATCACACCGCCTATCAGAGGGATGAGCAGCAACCAAACCAGGATCATACGAACAAGATTAAACTGAAGATGAATAATATACCAATTGCAATACACAACAGATACCAGCGCACATATCCGCTCTGGGTACGGCTAAAACCCGCATGAATCAAGACATTCAATCGTCCAAAACCTTCGTAGATATAATCAATGAAATCATGCGGGTCAATCCGTGAAATCCAAACCACAGGTTTCACAAACAATTTATCATACAACTGATCGAACATCCATCCCTTGTAAAAGAAATCATGACAGGCGCGCCCCAGCGATGTATTCTTCCAGGATGCCGACAGGGCGGGTTTTTTCACATAGGCCAGCCAGCTGAGATAGATGCCTGCAAATACAATTACAGCGGTAAGCAGTTGAAGCATGAATTCCTGGCTTTCCATATCCGGCTTCAGATTCGTGGGTGGAAGCACATGAGTCAGAAAATCTGAAAACGGAGTAAAATGAGCCCATGCATGCGGTAATTCAATCCAGCCGCCGATAACCGACAAAACAGCCAGCACTACCAAAGGAATCATCATAGCCTTTTCCTCTTCCGGATTATGGGTGATCGGCTTTTTCTGTTCACCATAAAATGTAACAAACACCATCCTGAAAGTATAGAGAACCGTGATGAATGCGCCCACAAAGCCACCCAGCCAAAGCCAGAAGCTGCCCTGCGTAGAAGCAAAAGCATCAAACAAAATCAGATCCTTGCTGTAAAACCCTGCCGTAATGAGCGGAATAGCGGCCAGAGCGCCCGACCCAACCAGGAAGGTCCAGAACGTAACCGGCATTTTTTTACGCAATCCGCCCATCTTGAAAATATCGTGTTCTTCTTCCATGGCCATGATCACAGCTCCTGCAGCCAAAAAGAGCAAAGCTTTGAAAAAGGCATGAATCATGAAATGAAAGATAGCTGCCGTCCAGGCACCTACACCCAATGCCAGAAACATATAGCCGATCTGGCTGATGGTAGAATAGGCCAGGATGCGCTTCAGATCGTGCTGTGCCAAGGCACTGAATCCGGCAATCAACAGGGTAAGCAAACCTATGATGGCTACAAGCAATTGCACAGCCGGTGCCAGGCTATACAATACATGGGTTCTGGCAATCAGGTACACGCCTGCTGTAACCATGGTCGCAGCATGGATCAGCGCACTCACCGGCGTGGGACCAGCCATGGCATCGGGCAACCAGGTCTGCAAAGGCAGCTGGGCCGATTTACCAACTGCTCCACCCAATAACAAAATAGTAACCCACACCACCGCCGTTGCACCCGCCGACCAAACCACCGGTGCTTGTTGCAGAATATCCTGGATATTCAGGGTATGGAATTGTTTTACCAGTAAAAACAACCCAATGATAAACGCTGTATCGCCAATGCGGGTTACAATGAAAGCCTTGCGTGCCGCATATCCGTTGACTTCATCCCGATACCAGAAGCCAATCAGCAAAAAGCTGCACAAGCCCACACCTTCCCATCCCAGATAGAGCAGCAGCAGATTATTGGCCAGTACCAGTACCAGCATGGAAAATACAAACAGGTTCATGTAAGCAAAAAACCGCACATAACCTTCATTGCTCCGCATGAAAGCTGTGGAATACAGATGAATAAAAAAGCTGACGAAAGTGATGACGAAAATATAAACCAGTGATAGCGGATCCAGATACAGGGCAATGCCCGGAGCAAATCCATTTATATCAAACCAGGTCCACAACGTGAGGCTATACTGATAATTGGCGGGTGGCTGTGTAAGAAAATGCACACCGATCCACAACGTCAGAATAGCAGAAAGTCCTATAGATCCTGTACCTATCCAGGCAATAGCCCGGGAATGCAACCGCAATCCAAACAAAGCCAGGATCAGAAACCCGGCCAGCGGAAAAGCCGGCACCAGCCACAAAAGATGAAATACATCCATGAATCTGTATAATTTTATGTGATTCTATCAATCTGTTTAGCCCCGTTCCCGTTCATCTTTCAGCTCCTGGAGCTGATCCACATCCACAGTCTTGTGCATCTGAAATACCTGCAGGATCAAAGCCAATCCCACGGCTACCTCTGCTGCTGCCATAGCCAGGATAAAAATCACCATCACCTGCCCATCGGCCTGCTTCCACAAGGAACTGCCGATGATAAATACAAGCCCGGCCGCATTCAACATGATTTCCATGGCCATGAGCATAAATATCACATTGCGGCGAATCAACACGCCCAACAGGCCTATCAGAAACAGCACAGACGGCAGCAACAATTGAACAGAAACAGGTACCGAAATCATATTACTTGTTGTGTTTGTTTTTCAGATGCTGTGGAACGAAGATTTTCTTCTTCTTCCAGATAGCGATGATAATTTCTTTGTTTTTGTTTGCCGATATGATATGCACCGATTACACCCGCCATCAGCAGCATGGCAGCCATTTCCACACCCAGCAAATACCGGGTGAACAAAGCCTCTCCTACCTGCTGGGGCATAATGGACTGATTACCGCCCACCGGAGCAACAGCTGGTGGCTGATAAAACAACAAATACAACCACTCGGCAAACAACAACAATACAAAAACAGCCGGCCACGCCCACGTGCTAAACTGCAGCCAGGCCTTCTCCTGCTGTATAGCAGCTTCTCCCCTGTTGAGCATCATCACCACGAATACGAATAATACCATGATGGCGCCCGCATAAATAATCACCTCCAGCGCAGCCAGAAAAGGTGCTCCCAGCACAAAGAAAACCACAGCAACGGCAAGCAGAGATACAATCAGATACAGCAGGGCATGGACCGCATGTTTGTGAAATACAGCCCTGAGTGTGCAATAAATTGCCACAACCGCCGATAAGTAAAATATGATGTTCATGTCATTCAAAAGAAATCCGGTTACAGATACAAATGAATCTTTTTTCAGTTTTTATAAAACATATTTCAACTGCACCATTCAACCGCGCACGGCTGTAAAAATCAAGGCAATAACTTGCGCACATCCACTGGTTCACTTTCCTTTTCACCCCCTCCTTTAGGTTTGACGCCTGCATCCACGCCGGCAACCCTGTAGAAATTATAACCGTGATATTTGCCCTGCCCGCTGATCAGCAAATGTTCCTTTTCATATACCAGATTCTGCCGGTCATATTCTGCCATCTCAAAATCTGGAATCAGCTGAATGGCATAGGTTGGGCACGCATCTTCGCAATAGCCACAGAAAATGCAGCGGGAAAAATTGATTCTGAAAAATTCCGGATAACGCCTGCCATTCTCATCTTCCGTAGCCTGTAGGGAAATACAATCCACCGGACAGGCAGCTGCGCATAGATAGCAAGCCACACAGCGCTCCATCCCATCCGGATCGCGTGTCAATACAATACGCCCGCGCCAGCGTGGCGGCAAGTAAGGCTTTTCTTCGGGATATTGCACCGTTTCCCGCTTATGAAACATGTGTTTGAATACCAACCACAATGAACGAAGATGACTGATCATAATTTCTTTTTTGCATTTACAAATGCCAGTACAATACCACAGCACCCGTTACCAGCAAATTCAGCAATGCCAGTGGCAACAACACCTTCCATCCCAACGACATCAACTGATCATAACGAGGCCTGGGCAAGGTAGCACGAATTAAAATGAACAACAGGATAAAGGCAAACATCTTGATTAAAAACCACACAATAGGCGGCAGAAAATGTGGCCCCAGCCAACCGCCAAAATACAGGGTGGTAACCAGTGCCGAAATCAGCGTGATACCCAGATATTCACCCACGAAAAACATCCCGAACTTCATCCCGGAATACTCGGAATGATAACCTGCAATCAGCTCGCTTTCTGCTTCGGGAATATCAAAGGGAAGCCGATGCGTTTCAGCCAGGCCCGCCAGAAAGAAAATCACAAAACCCACAATCTGCGGAATGAAAAACCAGATTTTGCGCTGAGCCTCTACAATATCGCGCAGGTTAAAAGAGCCGGCCAGTATTACCACGCCCATCAGCGACAAACCCATGAATACCTCATAGGAAATCATTTGAGCCGAACCACGAATGCCCCCCAGCAACGAATATTTATTATTGGAAGCCCATCCGGCCAGTACCACACTGTATGCGCCCATCGACGACATGGCCAGGAAAAACAGCACGCCTATATTTAGATCCACCACACCGATCCCCGGCGTAAAGGGAATCACGGCAAAACTCATCAGCACGGCCATCATCACAATGGTGGGTGCAATCACAAATACTTTCTTATCGGCAAAAGGAGGTATCCAGTCTTCCTTGAAAAATATTTTCACCATATCTGCCAATACCTGTAGCAATCCGAAGGGTCCGGTGCGGTTGGGCCCATAGCGATCCTGCCAGACGGCCAGCATGCGGCGTTCCACATAGATCAATCCGGCTGCAATGGTTAGCAATACCAGCAGAATCAGCACCACCATGATGATATGAATCCAGGTTTCGCTCATACTTGCATAGGTTTAAGGGATGATTGTACAGGGAATAACCAGCCTGCCGTAGCTTCCCATCCTTTGGGCACCAGCACATATCCTCCCGGCAAATCAGGCCTGATCACTACCGGTAGCCGAAGGGTTTGCCCGGATACGTTAAGTTCAGCCTGCTGACCCGGCTGGAGTTGCAATGCCTGGGCATCAGCGGGTGAAAGCGCCAGATACAATGCCGGTATCCGCTCCTGCAACGGCTCGCTGAGTGCCGAAAGCTCATCAGAACCAAAGATGTGATAGGCGGGCACAATATTCCAATGGAAATTGTCTGGATGAAAGGCGGCAGGTATGTCGGTAAAATACTGCAAAGATGATCCGTTGGCTTCTATGAGCCGCCGGCCGGGATTACCGCCGCGAAGCATACCCCCCACTTCCTGCTGGTAGCGGTTGACGGCCTGTACCGAGTTCCAGCCTGGTGACCAGAAAAAGGGTGTGAGCGGAGCCGGCGGTGTGCCTACATATCCTTCCATGGTGAAGGACAGCGGACTGTCCGGATCTTCGGGTGGTTTGGGTTCGCTCACGTTGATATGCGCCAGCATGGCCGTGCGGCCGCTGTAGCGATGGGGCTCGCGTGGTATCTTTTGCGTGCCTACGCGGAATTGTGCACCAGGAGCTGCTTCCCGAACGCCTTCCAGTTCCGGATAAGCCATTGTCAACTGCTGAATCACATCGTCCAGATTAGCTGCAGCCAGCTGCTCCTTTTCCACGAAGGCCTGCAGCCATTTCCAGGTGCTCTGGATATCATTCCGGGGCTGATAGACCTGAAAAAACCGCTGGGCACGTCCTTCATTGTTCACCACGGTGCCAGAAGATTCGGCAAAGGTTCCTGCCGGCAATACGAAATGCGCATGCTCACCCGTGCGATGGGCAATGGAATCGAGCACGACTACCGTCCCGGCTTTCCGGAAAAATTCATCCACTTGATCGGCAGGCAGACGACGATACAAATCATTTTCCACCACAATCACCATGTCTGCCTGGCCCGAATAAACCTGTTCAAAGGCCTGCTCCAGGTATTGATCGGTCATCATCATCAAGCCCATGGAGTTAACTTCAGGCACGGTATAGGTGAGCCCTGCCTCTTTTCCCGCTTTTTTCAACGCCATAGCCACATTGGCTGCAGCATGGATCAGAGACGGGCTATAGAGACTGGTTCCGGCTACAATCAAAGGTTTTTTGGCTGCCACAAGGGCATCGGCTACTTGCCGGGCAAAAGCCTTTGCTTTTTCAGGCAATTCAGCATCTGCGGCAGCTGCATCCACATGATGAGCCACGGCAAAGGCCAGCCGCGCAATTTCATCGGGATGGGCCTGATGGGTTGCCAGGGCAGCATCATCCAACCGGGTTGCATATGGAGCGGCAATGAACAGTGGGCCTTTCTGTCCCTGAATGACTTCCCGAATAGCCGCATCATTCCAATCGGCTATTTTCAGGGCTTTTGCCTTTTCCTTGGGCTGGTTTTTGGCTGCCTGGCGAAGCGAAAGCGCCAGCCGGGGAGCCGTGTTGGTCACATCCTCGCCAATCACAAAAATGGCATCGTATGTTTCCGTTTCTTTTAAAGAAGGCGTTCGCACACCGCTGTGGCGGAGGATATGCAAAACTTCTTTGATTAACCGGGATTCCTTTTCGGATACGCCTGCATAAAAATGTTCGGCTCCTGCCAGTTCCCGAAGCAAGAAATTGCTTTCCAGCGAAGCCCGCGGGGAACCGATGCCAATGACTCGTTTGGCAGCCCTGATTCGGTTGCGGATTTCCCGGATGGCCGTATCTTTTTTCAATCCCTGCCATTGGCCGGCAGGTTCCTGCTTGAGCGCATGCTGAATGCGTCGCTGGCTGTTTACATATTCATATCCAAACCGGCCACGATCGCAAATGAAATAGCCGTTTACATCTCCGTTGTAGCGATTGAGAATACGGCGAAGGGAGCCGTAGCGTTCGCTGGCAATGATATTGCAGCCCAATCCGCACTGATGGCAGATGGAAGGAGCATTGGTGAGATCCCACTTGCGGGTATAGCGCTTCCGCAGGGTTTTATCAGTGAAAACACCCGTTGGGCACACTTCCACGAGATTGCCACTGAATTCGTTTTCCAGCACACCCGGTTCATACCGGCCAAAATACACATCGTCATGCGCCGCAAATACTCCAAAATCTTTTCCTTCTGCATAATCGTTGTAAAAGCGCACACAGCGATAACACTGGATGCAACGGTTCATTTCGTGATGCAGGAAGGGGCCCAGATATTGATTGAGGTGCGTACGTTTCTTAAAACGGTAACGCCGGTAATTGTGCCCGCTCATCACGGTCATGTCCTGCAGGTGACACTCGCCGCCTTCATCGCACACCGGGCAATCGTGCGGATGGTTGATCATCAGGCTTTCGATATTCTGCGCACGGAATTTTTTGGCTTCCGGCGCATCAATGGAAATGCGCGCCTGATCGGCCACCGGCTCCATACAGGCCATCACGATACGTCCCCGGGTATCGTTTTCATCCCGATAGCGAATAACGGCGCACTGCCGGCAAGCTCCTACGGAATGCAGGGCCGGATGCCAGCAAAAATAGGTGAGGTTTTTGCCCACCGAAAGGCAGGCCTGGAGCAGGTTCTCTCCATCTTTTACCTCATAGGGAACGTTGTCAATGTAAATCGTTGCCATAATCTTCGCTTATTTCCACGGACAACGATGTTCGTGGATATGTCGTTCAAAATCTGCTCTGAAATGTTTCAATGCGCTCTGCAGGGGCTCCATGGCGCCGGGAGCCAGAGCGCAGAAGGTGTTGCCGGGACCCATATAGCGGGTCAGGTCATCGAAGATCTTCAAATCTTCCATTTTACCCTCTCCATTTTCCAGCGCCAGCAACAGTTTTTCTGTCCAGGGCAGTCCTTCGCGGCAAGGGGTGCACCAGCCGCAGGATTCCTGGGCAAAGAAATGCTCCAGGTTCAGCACCATGCCCACCACGCAGGTTTTATCGTCCAGCACAATAATAGTACCCGTACCCATGCGGCTTCCTACCTTGGCTACACTGTTGTAATCCATTGCCACATCCAGATGTTCGGCCGTGATAAAATCAGTGGATCCACCTCCTGGCAGGGCACCTTTAAACTGATATCCATCGCGCATACCCCCGGCATGCTCTTCGAGGATTTCCCGGAAAGACGTACCCAGCGGCAGTTCCCACAATCCAGGTCTCTTCACTTTTCCGCTTACGCCATACAACTTGGTACCACCATCCTCACATTTACTCAGGCTTTTATACCAGCTCACCCCTTTGCTGAGAATATGCGGTACGTTGGATAAGGTTTCGATATTGTTGACCACGGTGGGCCTTCCGAAAAATCCGCTCACAACCGGGAAAGGCGGCTTGGCGCGGGGATTGGCTCGTTTGCCTTCCAGGGCGTTGATCAAAGCGGTTTCTTCCCCACAGATGTACCTGCCTGCACTGATATGGACGGATAGTTCATGAGAAAAACCGCTGCCAAGAATGTTTTTACCCAGATAGCCGGCTTCATAGGCCTCGTGGATGGCCTCCTCGAGTGCTTTTTCAGCGAATTGATATCCCCAGCGCAGGAACACATAGCTGAACTCAGCCTGAATGGCGTAGGCGCCAATGATCATGCCTTCGATCAGCTGATGCGGATTGCCTTCCAGCAGCAGGCGATCCTTAAATGTGCCCGGCTCCATTTCATCACCATTGGCAATGAGATAGTGTGGTCCGGGAATCTGATCGGGTGTGGGCACCAGGCTCCATTTCAACCCTGTAGCAAAGCCCGCACCTCCTCGTCCCCGCAGGCCGGCATCCTTTACCATATCGATTACTTCCTTCGGCGTCATCTTCAATGCCTGCCGCAGCCCCTGATATCCGCCCACACGCTCATAGTCCTTTAGCCTCAGCCAGCTGCCGTCTTTGGGAATATGTGCTGTTAATGGTTTTTCCATGATTCTTTCCGTTCCAGCGTTTATGGATATCTTTCCAGAATAGCATCAATCTGTTCTACCGTCAGGTCACGGTGAAGATCTTCGTCAATAAACATGGCCGGGGCCCGGTCGCAGGTGCCCAGGCAGCAGATCGGGATCAGGGTAAAACGCCCGTCGGGCGTGGTTTCCCCGAATTGAATCCCCAATTTCTGCTTCAGGTAATCGGCGATTTTTTCATACCCCATGATCCAGCAACTCACACTGTCGCAGATCAGGATCACATGCCGGCCCACAGGCTTACGGAAGATCAGGTTGTAAAACGTGGCTACACTGTCGATCTCGTCGGGCGACATGTCCAGCACTTCTGCCAGTTCCTGCACAGCCTGGTCGGATACCCAGCGATGATGTTTCTGGATAAGTTTTAAGGCTTCAATGCAAGCCGCTTTTTTCACCGGAAAATGTTGGTACATATCCCGGATTTCGGCAATCATGTCATCGGTTAATATGCGTTGTGTTTGTGTGTCCATGCATGGATATTTTATCGGTCCACATCGGAAAGCACGTAATCCACACTGCCCAGGATAGCCAGCAAATCGGGAATGGTGTATCCCCGGCTGATGATGGGTACAAACTGCATGTGTGCAAACGACGGCGTGCGGATACGGGTCCGATAGGATGTGGTATTGCCATCGCTGATCAGGTAATAGCTGTTATGCCCCTTGGTAGCTTCCACGCCCACCATGGCCTCACCGGGCGGAATCACCGGTCCCCAGGTCACGCCAAGGAAGTGGTTGATCAGGGTTTCAATGTCCTGCATCGTGTATTCCTTCAGGGGCGGCGTGGTGAGGGGATGATCGGCTTTATAGGGCCCGGAAGGCATATTTTCTACACATTGTCGGATGATGCGCAGGCTTTGCCAGATTTCCTCCACCCTCACCACGGCCCGATCATAGCAATCGCCATTTTTCCCAATAGGCACATCAAACTCAAACTGATCGTAGCCAGAATAAGGTTGTTTTTTCCGAAAATCCCATTCCAGGCCGGTAGCCCGCAGCCCAGGCCCGGTTACCCCCCATTCAATGGCTTCATCGGTATCATAAATGCCGATGCCAATGGTGCGACGCTTGAACAGGCTGTTGCGCATCACCATCTTATCGTACTCCTTCAGCCGGCCGGGCATATAGTCCAGAAAATCTTTGATAAGCTTATCCCAACCCTTGGGCAGATCCTGTACCACCCCTCCGATGCGAAACCAGTTGGGATGCATGCGGTCGCCACAAATGGCAGCTACGATATCGAAGATGCGTTCGCGATCGTTGAACATGAGAAAAACAGGCGTCATCATGCCCAGATCCTGTGCAAACGTGCCATACCACACCAGATGACTGGAAATGCGGAACAGCTCGCTCATCATGATGCGAATCACCTTCACCCGGTCGGGTACCTCAATGCCAGCAAGCTTTTCCACGGCCATCACATACGGAAAATTGTTCATTACGCCGCCCAGGTATTCCACCCGGTCGGTATAAGGGATATATGTATGCCAGGATTGGCGTTCGCCCATTTTTTCCGCTCCGCGATGATGAAAGCCGATATCGGGTATGATGCGGACAATTTCTTCGCCATCCAGTTCCAGTACCAGACGCAGCACCCCGTGTGTACCCGGATGTTGGGGACCCAGATTTAGAAACATAAAATGCTCTGGATCTACTTCTTCCGGCTTCAGGCCCCAATCTTCAGGCCTGAAACGAAGCGCTTCCTCTTCCTCGTGCTGTTTTTCAGGAGGCAGCTGAAAAGGCCCCATCTCTGTAGCTCTTGCCGGATGGCATTTCTGCAGAGGATGTCCTTTCCAGGTGCGAGGCATGAGAATCCGCCGGAGATCGGGATGTCCATCAAATCTAATCCCGAACATATCATATACTTCCCGTTCATACCAGTTGGCCGAAGGCCATACAGAGGTCACGGAGGGTGCTACCGGCTGTTCATCGGTCAGGGGAATTTTCAGGCGCAGAAAAGCATTTCTTTCAAACGAAAACAGCACATACACTACGGTAAAACGGCTATCAGGCTGCCCTTCCCGATGGGTGCGTGCTTGCTCATCTATCGCCGTGAGGTCATACAACATCCGATAAGGCTGCTCGATCTGGTATTTCAGGTATTGCAAGACTTCCCGAATAGAAGCAGGCTTGATCCATAACGTTGGAATCTCATCCCGGGTAGCTTGTTGCGCCAGTATGGCATCAGCAAACCGCTGCTCCAGTATGGACGGAATATCGGACATATCCTTTGGGTATAATACAAATCAATGATTCAAATGTTTGGTATTCAATGATGATTCAAACTTCATCGGGCGGCCGGATCTCGGTCATCTGACGACGCATCTCCATTTTCTGATCGCGCATAGAAGGCTTATCTGGCTTGATGACGCCCTGCGGACCAATCACCCAGCTCAGCGGCCTTTTTTCCTTGCCCACCCGTTCGCGTAGCAGCGTAATGCCTTCCAAAAATGCATCCGGACGGGGCGGACAGCCTGGCACATATACATCCACCGGCAAAAATTTATCTACTCCCTGCACCACACTATAGATATCGTACATGCCGCCCGAGTTGGCACAGGAACCCATGGAAATCACCCAGCGCGGCTCCATCATTTGCTCATACAACCGCTGAATGATGGGTGCCATTTTCATGAACACCGTGCCGGCAATGATAATCAAATCGGCCTCGCGGGGCGTACCGCGAATCACTTCTGCACCAAAACGGGCCACGTCATACCGGCTCGTGATGCTGGTGGCCATCTCCACATAGCAGCAGGAAAGCCCGAAGTTGAACGGCCAGATGGAGTTTTTCCGACCCCAGTTGATCAAATCATCCAGGCGGGTAAGTACTACGGTACGTTTCACTGCTTCGTCCAGCAGGGAACCACCCGCCATGGGCTCATTTATCTTTGCTGTCCACCAGTTCATGAAGATTTCCGTTTTTGCTGTATGCGCCTGTAATAGGCTTTTAATATCTTTTTGCTGTTCGGACCAAAATCAAGAGCACCCTGGCGCCACTCGTAAATCAATACCGCCACCAGAATGAAAATGAAGATCAACACCCCGGCATATCCCGCCCATCCGACCTGCCGCAATGAAATAGCCCATGCCACAATGAAAACCGCCTCCAGGTCAAACACCACAAAAAACATGGCTACAATGTAAAAATGAATGGGGAAAAGCAAACGAGCCGAACCCGTAACCGGTATGCCCGACTCATAGGTCTCATCCGTAGCTGGCTCTTCGTGTCGCTGACCCAGAAAATGCGACAACAGCAACATACCGACTGCGGTAAGCAAAACCAGAGCGCTATACAAAAGCAAAGGCCAGAGGTGAATGTCGTGTACAAATGAATCGCTCATGGGATCCTGATTTCGGGATAAATGCCAACAAAGCTTCTATCCCCTGATCTTGAAAAGACGGGACAAAGCTACACAAAATCAGAAAATGAAAACAACACGCCAGAAATCAACAAAATAACATTTCAATTAAAAAACTTGCTTTTTCTGTAATTTCAGGCTAAACTTGGAAGGATTAGTAATCTTCCATGAATGCCTAATATCATTGATAACCTGAAGGACGGTTTCGAATACCTGACCATACCTTCCGCCTTATACATCTGGCAGGTGAACCCCCATCTTTTTTGTATGCGAATTCAACGTTTAAAAAATTTCTTAATATGAGCGGGGGTGGATTCAATGTATTTCAAGATGATTTTGTGGCTCAAATTCATCAAAAGCCTATTTTCAGTGCTCAATTCATCAAAACCACCTTGAGAAAAATTCCATTCCAGAAATATCAGCAAGGATTTCTTTTGCTATTACCATTGAACCTTCAAGTTAAGCCAGGAAAGCATAAACATTATATTATCGGAATGTTTTTTCATGAAGATAACATTTCCCTACTGATAGATGATTACAGAAGCAAAGCGGATTTATTCAGCGATATCACAAAACGAGAAGCCGAAATATTATCGCTTCTAAAGCTGGGATATGGCTATAAAGAAATTGCTTCAAGAATTCATATCTCATACAATACGGTTTTAAAACACATGTACAACATTAGAAAGAAATTAAAACTCAATAACCTGGTTTCATTGCTTCGTATCATTCATCTACCAGAAAACCATAGCATAGGAAATGAAGAAACAACCCGATAACGATATCGGAAAAAAATTATCAAAATCTAGTATTTTATGAGTAAATTTTAGTAATTAGATTTGTCAAAAATCATAACATATGAAAAAGAAAATTTTCATCACGTTGGTTGCGCTCTTTATTGGCGTGGCGCTATGGGTTCATTACTTGCTATAGAATCAAGGGCTGATGAAAAACCAATCCCATGCTCAGGATGATTCACCCAGGGACGGTTTGTTGTTATCACGATGGTGATTTCTATTTTGAAAAAATCTTTATGTCGTACAGGGTGGTTATATTGTAGTTATATAATTGAATATAAAATTTTACAATGAAAAATAATTTTTTTTACTACTTATACGAATCATGCTAATTTTTTTATTTATTTATGCTGGATTAATCAAGTTACTTAACCTTTCGTTTTTTAGATTTACAATTTCACAATCTCCTCTTATTATACCAGGTACTATAAATTTAATAAGCATATTCATTCCACTCCTGGAGCTTCTTACAGCACTAATGTTGATTTTTACTAAGACTTATAAAATAGGGTTATTATTTTCTTTATTTCTAATGAATATGTTCACCTTGTACTTAATGGTGCTAATAACTTTCTATTCTAAAATTCCATGTGCATGTGGGGGAATTCTTGGAAAAACAAGTTATACAGTCCATATCCTTTTTAATCTGTTATACATTGGAATCTCTTTAGTCGGTATATACCTGGTAAAAAAATCCAGGCCATCGAAAACATAAATACCTATTTATGTTGTTTGCTTCACTATTATCAATTTTATTTTTTCAGCCCATTTTGAAAGGCATTGTTTATGATGCCTCACATGACCATCCTGTACCCTATGCATGGATAGCCCTACAATCCGTTGATGCTGCTACTTCATCGGCTTCAATTGGCAGGTTGAGCGATAGCACCGGAAGGTTTCAAATCGCTCTGCCCGATACAGGCATGTATCGCCTGCATGTGGAAGCCATAGGATATCAATCGCTCGATACCCTGCTTCACCTGCTGAATGATGGTACAACTGATCTGGGTATAATCAAGCTGCTACCCACAGCCATTGCCCTGCATGAGGTGAAGATCTCGGGAAAAAGAAGCACGATTGAAAACCGGGTGGATAAACTTATTTTTCACGTAAACGAAATCACCCTGCTCACCGCCACAACCTCACTGGACGTGCTGAGAAAAGCACCCATGGTTTCTTTAGATGAACAGGGTAACCTGATATTGCGTGGCAGAAGAAACGTGAAAATACTTGTGAACGGCATGCCTGCTACTCTTGACATGGTGAGGGGTTTGCCTCCGGCAATCATTCAGGATATTGAAATCATGACCGTGCCGGGAGCCAGCTACGATGCCGAGGCCACCGGTGGTGTGATCAACATCATCACACGAAAACGACGGTTTGATGGGTATGAAGGCAATCTGAGCGTGGTTACGGGTACACGAAACCGCAATTCAGACTATGGCTATATCGCCATCCGAAAAGGAAAATGGAACATAAATGGCTCATATACCCTGAATACGTTGAAAAATACAGGATACAATTCCATAGAACGAAGCATTTTCGGAAAACCTTTTACGGAAAACACCAACAATACAACCCAAGAAACCTATCAGTTTGGCAATCTGGCTTTTATTTTCCAGCCCGGTGAACATGACGAATTCGGACTTTCCTTGAATGCTTACGGATACCGGTTCACCAGATCTGCTTTCTCCACCTATCAAAATTCTTTCCAGCCGCCCTATGTGCTGCAAATTTTTACCCAACATCCTACGCAAGAACCGGGATTGTATGGATCGATGGATTACACACATCATTTTGCCAATCCAGCGAACCAGCTTTCTTTTGCTATACTTCTCAATCAGCTTATCACCCTTGATCATTATGCACATACCGCTAATTCAAATGGAAATGCTTCCGCTTGGTATGCAAGCAGCGATCATACCCGATTCAGAGAAATGACATTTCAATCGAGTCTGGTGCATGCCATCAATACAAAACAAAAATGGGAAACCGGTGTAAAATGGATTATCCGCAATAATCGCAGTTTATACACCAGTGAACAATATAACCCTACACAGCATATCTGGCTTCCTGATCCTTCAAACTCCGGAACTTTCCGCTATAATCAGGATGTAATCGCTGCTTATGCCCAGTATACGCTTCTGCAAAAATCCTGGCAAATGCAGGCAGGAATCAGATGGGAAGGCACTGCCCTGCACCCTGAGTGGACGGATACGATGGATATCGGGCGCTTTACATCATCCCTATTCCCGAGCATTAAACTCCGTATTCCAGTTTCTTCAACCCAACAATTTACCTGGAGCTACACTCAGAAAATCGCAAGGCCTTCTACTGATTATCTGAACAACTATACCGATAAAATGGATTTGCAACACAGCTATACCGGTAATTCACAACTGCAAAATGAACGCTTACATGATGCAGAATTGGAATACAGCCTGAATACAGAAAACATTTATCTCGACGCATCCGTGTATGCCCTATGGACCACTCATCCTATTTCTTCGCTCACACTGGCGAGCGATTCCGGTCAACTACAAACTTCTTATGTAAACCTGAATAAGCAACATACTGAAGGAATCAGCATATATATCAGCTTCTCTGTGTTTCACATTTTGCAGACGAGTATCAACGGCGTTTGCAATTATACCCGACTGCAATATCATCAGCTTTCACACGAAGGGCTGACCGGCAATGCAGGTATCGATCTCAGCTGTCGTTTGCCTGCTCATTTGCTGCTAAACGGAGACCTGAATATCCAATTCAAACCCCTGTTGCTGCAAGGCTACGGCCAGCCTTTTCGCTATAACAGCCTGCAACTATCCAGGGCATTCTTTCATGGAAAATTGCGGGTATTTACGCTGGTAGAAAATCTGGGCAACAGATTTACCGGAAGATATACAACCACCCTGCAGGGAGCAGATTTTCAAGAACACACGGTTTCCGATTTCCGGTTTACCTCCTGGAAAATCGGGCTGAATTATCGCCTTGGCCAGCAAAACTCCACCCGCAGATACAGGCAGAAAATCCTGAATACCGATTTAAAATCAAAATAACCTCAAGGCACCGGATCGTAGCCGCTCCCGCCAAAAGGATGGCAACGCAAAAGCCGCCTGACCGCCAGATAACCGCCCTTGAAAAAACCATATTTCTGCAGGGCTTCCCGTGCATACACTGAACAGGTAGGCGTAAACCGGCAGCGGTTGCCTATCCAGGGAGAAAGCAGCAGCTGATAAACACGGATAAGCAACAACAATGGCCAGGCCAGCAAATGATTGATGAAATTCAGGATGCGCATGGCTTTACTTCTCCTGTATTTGCCTCATGCGAAGCATAACGGCCTGCATTTTTTGCTGTATCTCTTCAAAGGTAGGCATTTCTTTGCCCTGGTAAATAATCATCCAGTGCAAAGCCATTCCCTGCTGGCGCAGGTAATCATACAGCTCATGTTTCTGCAACCGGTAGGCTTCGCGAAGCAGTCTTTTGATGCGATTGCGCTGGGTAGCTTTGCGGAAGTATTTTCCGGGCACGGCAAAAGCTACCTGCGCTGGATATGCAACGTGATGCTGATCTGTTACAGGATGAATGGAGTAATAAACGCGTAAAGGCGGATGGGAGAAAGAACGACCCTGAGCAAATAATTGCTCAATCAGCCTGCGTTTTTTGAGTCGCTCTGCTTTTTTGAATGTATAACGAACCGGCAAATGGCATGGATTGCTTATTTCAGCCGATCATTCCTTTCGTCGGATACGGTCAGTTTATGACGTCCTTTTGCCCGGCGGCGGGCCAGTACCTTACGCCCATCGGCCGTGCGCATGCGGCGACGAAAACCATGCGTGCTTTTCCTTCTTCGACGATGTGGTTGATAGGTCCGTTTCATACAAATCTGTTCAAATGGATCGCAAAGGTAGGCAAAAAAGTTTTTTTAAAAAATTGGAATCCTCATCTGCTACCCAATAAAATATTGCGCTATATCACATCCAGGCTGATTTGCCGGGCATCTACCTGTTCTCCATAAAAAATGCTGGCCTGACGGCTAAACAAGGTTGCTGAATCGGTAGTCAGAAAATCTCTCCTGCCCGTTTTTGAACAATGCTGTTCGATCTCCGGATGACGATGCAGGTAATCCTTCAAACTGGCTGCTACCAGAGGACCTTGCGATATTACCTGAATCTGTTTCGGCAAAAAAGCTTTGATTTTGGGTATCAGCAGGGGATAATGTGTACACGCCAGAACAATGGCATCCAGATCGGCAGCCTGGTGAAAGAGCTCATGAAGGTATTTCTGTACAAAATAATCCGCACCGGGGCCTTCATGTTCTCCGTTTTCCACCAGCGGAACCCACATGGGGCAGGCTTGTTGATAGACACGCAATTCCGGAAAGAATTTTCGTATTTCTATCACGTACGACTCTGATTGCACGGTGCCTTGCGTGGCCAGAATACCCAATGCACCGCTTCGGGTAAACGCACGTGCTTTTTCGGTAGTAGGACGAATGACCCCCAGCACCCTGCGATCAGGAAACGCAGGCAAATGGCGCTGCTGAATAGTGCGCAAAGCCTTTGCTGAAGCGGTATTGCAGGCCAGAATCACTAAATGGCAGTTGCAGGAAAATAAATACTGCACACATTGCCAGGTATAATGATACACCGTTTCAAAAGAACGGTTGCCATAAGGTGTACGCGCATTATCGCCCAGATACAGATAATCATATTCCGGCAACAGCTTCACGATATCGCGCATTACCGTGAGCCCACCATAGCCGGAATCGAAGATGCCAATAGGTTGATATACCTGCATGTTTGAAATCCAATAAAAAAGCTAAGAACCTTCAGCAGATTCTTAGCCACAGCTTTATTACGCATGTTTGCAATAACTGCCGGCGGTGTAAGCTGACAGGATTATTTGATTCCCAACTTGGCTTTCACAGCTGGCAGCAAATCATCGGCTGACGGAGCCACGATCAGGATATCCTGTTGTTTGTTGAAAACGTACGTATATCCTTTTTCCTTGGCTACTTCCTGCACGGCTTTCTGGGCTTTTTCAATGATGGGTTGCAGGAGCTGCTGATTCTTTTGCTGATAACTGTCTTGTGCGGCCTGCGACAAATCCTGCAGATTCTTTTGCATGTTGCTCAGTTCGCGGGTTCTGATTTCCTTGATAGCATCGGAAAGCGTATCGGCCTGCTGCTGGAAGGCAATCAGTTTGTTCTGATATTCCTGCTGCGCAGATTGAATTTGTTGTTGCAGCTGGTTGGCAAATTTCTGCAAAGCGGAATCTGCATTTTTGGTTTCGGGCATGGACTGAATCAGTTCCTGCATGTCAATGTAACCAATTTTAACCTGTGCCTCCGTGCGGAGTGTGCAAACCATGGCACCCAGCAAGAAACAGAACATCAAAGCTTTCTTCATGACTGACTGTTTTTAATTGAATAATTCGTTTGTTTTTTAATGAAGCAGCGAAAATAATTTATTTTTGAATTCCCAATAAATTTAATACATCATCACTTTTGTCAAGCCTCGGATCCGCATAAAAAACAGTGATGCCACCGGCTTTATCCAGTACAAAATCATAAGATCGCTGTGCAGCCAATTTCTGAACGGCCTGATATACTTCATCCTGAATGGGCTGTACCAACTTTTGCCGCAATTTGAACAAATCACCCTGATAGCCAAAACGCTGGTTTTGCAGATCACGCACGGCTTTTTCCTTTGCTACGATTTCATCTTCACGTTTCTTTCGCAGATCTTCATTCAATACCACTTTCTCTGCCTGATAGGAACGATACATTTCATCGAGCTGCTGATACTGTGCGTCTATTTCTTGTTGCCAGGCTTTTGACACACTATCAAGCTGATGCTGCGCCTGCTGATATTCCGGGATATGCTCAAGAATATATTTGCTGTCAATGACGCAATATCGTTGTGCAAATGCAGCAAGATTTGCCAACAACAGCAATACCACGAATATTCCAGTTTTTTTGTACATAATCAGTGCATTTATTTTGTAACGCATATTTTTATTTTGATGGTTGTGGTTAAAAATGCAAAAAACATCTGAAATGAACTGTTAAATATGGATGTTATTCTGGTTCATACCCCAGCATGAAGCTAAACTTGGTGGCATTGCGAAGTCCCTGACCGGGTTGCATTCTATCAAATCCGATTCCGTAATCAAATCCCAGCAAACCAAACATGGGCAAGTAAAAACGCATACCTATACCTGCATCGCGCCTTAACAGGAAAGGATTGTACTTCTGGAAGTTTTCATATCCATTGGCAGCATCGAAAAACAATAATGCAAAAATGGTTGAACTCGGATTCAAGGTAATGGGATAGCGCAATTCTACTGTGTATTTGTTGAAAATCGTGAATCCTTGATAACTCAATGGTTGGGTTTGTGTATTATCTTTTGGATCAGAGCTGTAATATACTTCATATCCGCGCTGCGAAATGATTTCTTTACCATAAATAGCATAGTTGCTTAATCCATCACCACCCAGTTCAAATCGTTCAAACGGCGACAGCAGGGCGTGAGAAGAGTATTTGCCCAGAAATCCATATTTAGCGGCCAGTTTCAGCACAAACTGTTTCTGATCCGTTCCATGCGGCCTGCCCAGAGGCACATACCATTCAGCATCAAACCGATATTTCTGATATTCAATGTATTTAAATTTCTGAGCCAGGGTTTTGCCTTCGTACACACTTTGTGATTCAAACAGAGAATAAGGTGGCGTGAATTCACCAGAAAGTACAATATTCGAACCGCTGCGCGGATAAATGGGTGCATCCACGGAAGATCGTGCCAGCGTGAGTTTCAAGCTCAGTTCATTGATATCTCCGTTGTTCAGTGGATTCCCGTAAAAGAATTGATAGTTTTTCAATGTATATCGCACAAAATTCACGGCTCCGGTAAGCGTGAAATAATCATCAGGCCAGGTAAGCCGTTTGCCCAAAGCCACCGTAAATCCTGTGGAACGCAGAAAACTGCTATCGGCCGAGCCGCCAAAGAATCCGGTGTAGGGGTTATACACACCACTGGCAATAAATGAATTGTATAAACTTACCGTGAAATTGTTCGGCTTCTTGCCTCCCAGCCAGGGTTCCGTAAAGGAAAAACTATAAGAGTGATAAAATTTACCGTTGGACTGATAACGCAATGAAAGCTTCTGTCCGTCGCCACTGGGCAGGGGTGTCCAGGCGTGTGGATTGGTAATGTTGCGCAAGGAAAAGTTGTTAAACGATAATCCCAATGTACCCGTTAGTCCGATGTAGCCGCCCCATCCGGCAGAGAGTTCCAGCTGATCGGAAGGTTTTTCCACCACCGACCAGCCAATATCTACTGTACCGTTGTCGGGGTTAGGCTGTGGATTCACGTTAACCTTCTGTGGATCGAACATGCCCAGCTGAGCAATATCGCGCTGAGATCGAATTAGATCGGCCCGACTGAACTTTTCGCCAGGAATCGTGCGCAGCTCCCTTCTGATGACATGCTCGTTGGTACGATCGTTTCCGGAAATGGTCACTTTATTGATCGTGGCCTGCGGACCTTCCGTGATGCGGATATCATAATCGATCGTATCGTGATATACCTGCGTTTCTACAGGCGTTACACGGAAGAACAAATAACCATCATTCAGATACAAACTGCTGATATCATCTCCCTGCTGGGTGGGTGTAATGCCAAGTCTTTTATTGAACAAATCCAGGTTGTAAGGATCGCCTTTATGAATGCGCAGAATGGCATTTAGCAAGGTGTCTGGATATTTGGTATTGCCGCTCCAGGTGATGTTGCCAAAATAATATTTATCGCCTTCATTCACCTTGATGGCAATATCTATGTTGCCATTAGGCGCCTGATAGATGGTATCATCCACAATGGTTGCGTCGCGATAACCCAACGAGTTGTAGTATTCAATAATCTTGGCCTTATCTTCCTCGTACTTGCTCTGGTTGAATTTGGCCGAATTAAACAGTTTAAACCGGAAATAAGGCTCCAGCACTCGCAGGGTTTTGGATGGATACAAAAAGCCCCATTCATGCAGATAATCGGAAAATGAATACGGATGCCCTCCATACACATTTACATCTCTTGCCGGATGCAGGGTGAGGCGCATACCTTCCTTAGTATTTTTCATCTGGGCTTTCAGCTTAGCATCTGGCACATGATCATTTCCTGCAAAAAAGATTTCGCTGATTTTAACCTTTTTCCCTTTGTGAATATTGAAAATCAAATCCACCGCATTCAGCATCACAGCCGTATCGGGCCTTTCGCTGATCTGCATGGTTATGTTGCGGTATCCCTTGTCCTGGAAATATTTGCGGATAGCCATTTCCGCATTGATTTTCATGTTATCGGTAACTACCGATCCCTGATGCAGATCCGTTTTGGTTTTCAGTTCATCAGCTTCTGTTTTGCTGACACCCCGGAAGTAAAAATTGGCCAGCCTGGGCCGTTCGGTGACATGGATATCCAGATAGATATCGTCGCCATCAATGCGGGTTACATAAATCTGGATGTTGGAAAACAAATGTTGTTTCCAGAGATTTTGAATCACTTTAGCCAGACCATCGCCCGGCAGGATAATACGATCGCCCACCGAAATGCCGGATACAGAAACCAGGAGTTGCGGATCGAGATAACGGGCACCGGATACCGTGATACCTGCAATGCGATAGGATTTGGGATTGGAGGGCAGCGCGGGAATCTGCGTGGTATCGACCGCTGCAGCTGATGGGGCTGATAGCTGCTGTGCCAGCAGATGATGCCCCCAAAACACGCATAAAATCCATACTACATGTCTACGAAAACATCTCTTCATTCTGCCGTATTTGTTCGCTCGTTTTCCCAAATCTTCTTTCTCTGGATTGAAAGTCTAAAATGGCTTCATACAGGTTTTCCTTCCTGAAATCTGGCCATAAGGTAGGTGTGAAATACAGTTCTGCGTAGGCAATTTGGTAAAGCAGAAAATTGCTGATGCGGTATTCGCCGCTGGTGCGGATAACCAGTTCAGGATCGGGAAAGGCGGCCGTGCAGAGATATTGTGCAAAGAGCTGCTGATCAATATCTTCAGGTCTCAGCTTTCCTGCACGCACATCGGCCGCCACCTGTTTAACGGCCTGCACAATTTCCCAGCGGGAACTATAGCTTAATGCAACAATCAGATGCAATCCATCATGGCTGGCCGTGAGCTGTATGGCCTCCTGCACTTCCTGCCTGCATACGGGAGGCAGCATATCCAGATCTCCAATTACATGTAAACGGATGTTGTGTTCCCGGAGGGAATCAATTTCCTTGTGCAGCGTTCTTACCAGCAGCTCCATAATGCCATTCACTTCATCAGAAGGTCGCTCCCAGTTTTCTGTGGAAAAGGCATAAATAGTGAGATAAGGTATCCCCAGCTCGCCACAGGCTTCCACTACACTCTTCACACTTTGCACACCTTCGTGATGCCCGTAAATGCGGTCCTGTCCGCGCTCTTTGGCCCACCGGCCATTGCCATCCATGATAATGGCAATATGCCGGGGCAATTTTCGGGGATCAATACGATCTTTTAATGTAGATGTTCCGGACATGTGGACCTTGCTTGTTCCGCAAAAGTCGAGAAAGTTACAAATATATCCTAATATCGGCTGAAAGGCTTGCTGGTATGGGTTTTTAACACAAGTTTAACCGCTTTCAGAGAGTGGGACAGCGGTAATTGCTGAACAGCACAGAAAAAGTAAGCTGTACAAAAATATATTGGTCTTTAGTGAGGCTGTTGCCACGCTGTCGCCCCGGAGTGCCAATCGCAGGCTGCCCGTTCCAGTTGGAGCGGTCCTGCAAAATAGCCGCTACAGAAGGCTGTCCGTTGGGTTTGGGAGGAAATGCCGTGATGCCTACATAGGTGGTACTCACATCATCCAGATAATCTGATGTCGTAAAACGGTGAATGGCTTCCAATCCGATATCCAGATTCCTTCCCAGATTGTATTTGATACCAGCGCCTACCGGAAAGCACAAAGCCTGCAAAGCATAGGGTTTCCGGTCCGGATACAGAAACGAGCCCTGCCCTTCTGTGCCCAGGGGCTGCAAATAATATTTTTGCCCCTGATAGTAGGCATAAGGATTGAAATGAAAAAAGCCCACACCAAATGCGAGATAGGGCGTAAACCTGTGATACTCACTGCCCGGCACAAACCGAAAAAAATTAAACTCCCCCATCAGCGTTATTTCCCAGATCATGGTATTAAAACTGAGGTTGCGCCGATGCTGAAATTCATTCTTATTATACACATCTGAATAGCCTAACTGAGCCAGCTCAGCTTCCAGACGTGCAGCCACGTAGGGGCTGAATAACTTGCGATAAAATATACCACCGGAAGCCTTAACAGCATGCCAGCCGTAATGGGTATTCAGATCACCGAAATATTCTGCCCCACCAGCAGCCACTCCGAGCTCAGAGGTATAAGCCAGGGCCTGATAAGATCGAAGAGAAATCTGTGCAGCCGTTGTCCCCGGCCATAGCCAGATGCCTGTAGTCAATGCAAAAAAGCTTAGCCAAACATAACATTTCTTCATCGCAAAATGCAATTGATTAAGTAACGTTTTACACCGGATTTTGGTATGCAGAAATCAATTTCGTTTGTCAATTCCCCAGAAGAGTTTGCTGCGAAGCGTTTGCAGAAAATTGGTTTCCTGAAGGCGAATGAGATTGAGCATAAAATCTTCCTTTCGAATGGCCATTTTCACATCACTGGTAATGGTTTCCATCCGGGCGTCCAGGGTACAGAGAAACTGTTCGCTGCGGCCTTCAATCTCAAACGAAATCACAGCATCATCCGGAACTACCAACGGACGCACGTTCAGGTTATGCGGTGCAACGGGCGTTACCACAAATCCACCTGCTTCCGGCAGCAAAATCGGTCCGCCACAACTCAACGAATAAGCCGTTGATCCCGTGGGTGTGGATACAATAAGTCCGTCGGCCCAGTAGGTATTGAGAAATTCCCCGTTCAGAAATGCATGGATGCGAATCATGGATGATGCATCTTTTTTATGCAGCGTGAAATCATTCAACGCATAAGGCACTTCTCCGAAAAGCGGAATGCTGGCATCCAGATGCAAAAGAATACGTTTTTCAATCACGTAATCATGCGAAAGCAAAGCATCGGCCATACGTTCAATCATATCACGGCCAATGTTGGCCAGAAAGCCCAGCCGGCCCATATTTACGCCCATCACCGGAATGGATTTGTCCCGAACCAGGCATAATGTATCGAGCAAAGTCCCATCGCCACCCAGACTGATCATACACGCTATCTTCTCATTCAGATCATGAGCAGTATAAAATAAAACAGGTTGCTGCGGCCAGCGGATGCTATTATGCATTTGCTCATACCACGGCGCATAAATCCACAGCTGCATGCCTCGCTGATGCAATGTGTGAATCAGCAATTGCACATCGGCCTGATCCTGCGGAGAAAAATTGCGGCTGTAGATAGCTACCTGCATGAAGTAATTTGACTAAAAGCAGATTATAATTCGGATTTGGTGTGTAAAAATAACCCATTTTGACCGAACTGATTGAAGCTGTATTCTACCCGCAAACGAACATCATAAAACGTAACAAAATCAATACCCACACCTCCGGTAAAAAGCCAGCGGTTGCTCAAATGGCTGACTTCTTGATATGGATCATAACCATAACCCATATCACCAAAACATTTGACATACACAGCCAGCGGCACATGAGCAAACTTGTCGGGTATCAGGGGCAGATGAATATTCCATTTTCCTATTTGGTATTTCAGATTGGTTTTGAGAATACCAAATGCACTGGCATCTACTACATTATATTCCAATCCGCGCAGATAGTTTTCATAATAACCCATATCCTGCCGCAAAAAATAAGGTTGATGAACCGGCAGCTGTACTTGTGTGCGGAAACCCGTGGCCAGATATATGCGAGGAAACAAAGGCATGTAGTAAGCCATCATAAGTTGAAGCTGGGTCATGTGTACCTGCCCGGGCCAGCCAAAGCCTTGCTGGAAAAAATCTGCGATCAGATTGAAGCCGCGCAGGGGATAAGCCCAATGATCAGCACCTGTATAGCTGAACCGATATTCCAGCCCCAGATATTGCTGATGAGTGCTACCTCCTGGCAGATAATCCGGATTTAAAGCTACGACAGTATCTCCTACTGTAAGGTTATGATAAGTAAGTGAAAGCAAATGCCGCGTACGAATATTTTTTCGATAAGTGAAATTCAATCCGGCATACCAGTTTTTGTAGATAAATTGCTCAGTCTTTAAATAAATCTGCTTATTGGCCTGCGTCATATAATTCACTTCCCGGTTGCGGCTGTAACCCGCCATCAGACCTAATCCTGCATGCATAACTTTATCAAAATACGGCAGGTTATAGGCAAGTGCATATTTGTATGTATATCCACTCTGGATAGTAAAAATCAATTGATCATTATTACCCGTAAGATTGTTATCAAAACAGTTGATGCCATAATTCACACGGCTGAGTTGGTGATGATGTTCTACCCACCAAACATTGAAGTTGCGATCGGCCAGGCTGAAAATAGGTACGGGAAATATATACCATCGTTCCACCACATCCACAGCAATATCTGCTTGTTGTGCATGCCAGTTTTTGAAATACACATTCACGCTCAGGAATAACGATGTATTGATAACGCGCTGCCGGGCTTCTTCTAACAGAGCAGGAGCCTGTTTCCACGGCAAGGTGTCTCCTGGATGAATGGCCAGTTCACGCAGGATAATGGCATCGTTGGTTTTTTTATTTCCACTGATATCAATATGCCTGATAATTACCACACCATCGTGCAGAGATGTGTCGGGGACTTCCGTAGCACCTATTACCGGTAAACGAGCCTGTTGTGCATGCATCCACGCAGGGAACAGAATCTGCAAAAAAATAAAATAGGGAATGAATCGGCGGCAGGTAGGAGCAATATGAGAACAAATGACATCATTCACAGCTATCAACAGGGCTCTGTGGTTTTACATGTTGATATAATTCATGAGCATGTCATAATTATCGCGCAGGCTGTCAATGGGTGATTCCTGGGCATAAACCTGCACCACCTGATAATGATATCGGGCGTAAGTGGCTACCAGTGCCTGCACATCCATGCGATTGGTTTTGAGATACACATTTACAATATCACGTGTGCTGTCGTATAGTGTGGATATATTCAGAATCCGTACGTCGTTCAATTCGGCCAGGCGGGCAATATCAGAAAGCATATAATCATGCGCAGCCATCTGCAATTGAATAATGGCGCCAGGCTCCTGCACATTCATCATCTTTGCCAGGCCTTCCAGCAGTTTATCCATAGTCACCGTTCCCACATAATGTTCAGCCTCATCCAGTACCGGGATCACAGATAACTGGTTTTGCTGATACACCCTGAGTGCGTCGAAAAGATTTGCCTGGATGGATATAGCAGGTTTATGTTCGCCCATGGGAATCTCACCGATTCTCAGGGTCGGAGGAAAATCATTCAGCTGTGCTTCAGTGGCAATACCCAGATAGGTAAAATGATCTTCTGCCACCACAGGTAGCTCCTGCACATGCTGATTATGCATGCTGGCCAATGCCTCGGCCACCTGCTGATGCGGGTACAAGGGAACAAACCGGGAAGATATGAACTGGCCTATCACCATGCCCTGCAATTTATACAAGAATAACGGATTTCCCCGAGCTCTTGTTGCTTGTCTGGCAAAAGATTTATTTTATTCCGTCTGCGTGCTTTTTCAGGAATTCATGGAGAATGGCATTGAAGGCCTCTGGCACCTCCATCATGGGTGCATGCCCGCATTTATCAATGTAATGCAATTCGGAATTGGGAAGCAAGCGATGAAATTCTTCAGCTACCAACGGCGGCGTGATGGTATCGTTTTTACCCCAGATCAGCAATACCGGTACCTGAATCTGCCGCAGCTCATCACCAAGATTATTGCGGATGGCCGATTTGGCAAGGGTAATGATTTTCAATGCCTTGAAACGATTGTTGACAATTTCAAACACCTCATCCACCAGCTCTTTGGTGGCTACCCGGGGATCATAAAAGGTAAGTTCTGTTTTTTTACGGATATATTCATAATCCCCGCGTTTGGGATAGGTTTCGCCCATGCCGTTTTCAAACAGGCCCGAACTGCCAGTGAGAATAAGTGTTTTCAGGTTTTCAGGATGATGCAACGCATAAATCAAAGCAACATGTCCACCCAGTGAATTGCCCAGCAAATGTACCTGACCATAGTTTCTGGTTTCAATGAACCTGTGCACATATTTGGCCAGGCCGCCCACCGAGGTATCCAGAATATTCAGTTCATAAAGCGGAAGGATGGGAATCACAACTTTGCAATGATGCCGGAAATATTCAAGGAGGTCCTTAAAATTACTCAGTGCACCGAACAAGCCATGAAGCAGGATCAATGGCTCTCCCTCTCCCTCTTCTACAAACCTGAATTTGCCATGTGTTTTGATCTCATAATCCATTCCCCGATCCTTGTTTATGGCGCTAAAATAAACTTTTTTATCCTTCATCCGCATGAAATCATCATGAAGCCCGGGCTGCAAGCAGCTATGCATGCTGCAACCGCCGCCCTACCTGTTCAAAGAAATGCTGCAGATCCTGAAAAATATGGCTAAATATCGGAATCCATTTCCCGATTTCTTCAATCACAAAAGGCCCTACGGGTGCTATCCAATGATACACCACAGAGTGTGCTTTGGTTGTAGGAGTAATCAGATAAAGCTGATTGGCCAGCCATAATACAATACTGAAAACGATGAGATACAAAAGCAGGTACAACAAAAAGCCCATCAGGCGGTTGAGCCAGCCCAGCGTGGCCAGCTGAAGCGCGCGCTCCAGAAGCTTGCCCAACAGATGCACCAGCAGGGCAACGATTAAAAACAACAACACAAATACCAATACCGGTAGCCAGGCCGCATGTGCCCAACCCAGACTATCCTGGAGCTTGTGCGCCAGTAAAGATGTAAGCTTCAAAGCTGCTGTCAGCCCCACAATCCACCCCGCAAAAGCAGCCAAAGCCATCACCAGCCCCCGGGTAAGACCCTTATACAGGGCTATCAATACTAAAACGGCAAATACAATATCTATCCACATGAGCGGAGCTGATACTGCGCGCTTATTTCTGCAGCAAAACCTTCACGATATCGGCTATCGTTTTGTTATCAGCCCTACCGGCCAATTGTCGGGTAGCTACACCCATGACTTTGCCCATATCAGCGGGGCCACGGGCACCCACCTGCTGAATGATTTGCTGCAAAGCTGCCTTCAATTCCTGTTCATCCATTTGTTTGGGCAAAAACTCTTCTATGACGGCCAGCTCTTCGGCTTCCTTGCGCACCAGATCGTCGCGGTTTTGCTGCCGGTAAATTTCTATGGATTCCCGCCTTTGTTTGGCCATCTTCTGCAACATGCGGTGTTCATCGGCTTCAGTGAGTTCACCCGATCTGCCCTCTGCCGTCTTTTCCAGCAGGATGGCCGATTTGATGGCACGTAAAGCACGAAGCCGGGCTTCATCCTTTGCTTTCATGGCCGCTTTAATACCTTCATTTATCTGTTGTTCCAATGCCATATAACATGAAATTTATGGAGAAGAAGAATCTGTTGACTGCAACTGCTGCTGCGCTTTCACAAATTCTGTGATAAACTCCTGGGCAAAATTTTTCATCCGCTCGGAAAGCTGTGTATGGCGGGTGGCACGGGCAAAACTATCGGCCATGCCTATTATGGTCTGATACATAAAATCAGCCATTTCATCCATTCGCATCTCTTTCGTCCATAGATCCATCTGCAGGGACGTGCGGGTTTGATCGTCCCACAGGGAAAGCAACATGGCTTTTGCTGCACGTGGCTCAGCCGCTGCCGTATCACTGGCCTGCCAGGAAATAGCTTCCGGAATACGTGCCGAATCGAGCGACACCTGAATTTCAATCCGCGAATGATGCATGATGTAAGTGGAATTTGAACAAATGTACTACGATTTCGGCGAGTGCAACGAAATGCACGACAGCACATGTGACTGCAGGGTCTGTAAAAATGTTTCGTATGCAAATGCGCGTTGATACTGACAGACCTGCACCATTTGTTTTCGCAGATATTCATCCTGATAAAGCCGAAGCCACTGAGCAGCAATGATTTCTGTATCCTCATAGGATATCCACATGCCAGCCACTGCCATCAAAGCCTGATAAACTGAATGCCCGATGCCCATCACCGGAACTTCACTGTACACCGATGCCAGCATCATCCGCCACTGGGCTGATACAGAGCCCACGGCCAAATAGGCATACGCCGAAGATAGCATGCCGGCCAGAACCTCCTGGTCTTCCACATCCTGCAATATCACGTCTTTGCGAAACTTGTAACCTTTCAGCAAACGCTCTGCCTGGGGAAAATGCCGCTGCTCAAGCAACCATACCCACCTGACAGCCGATTGCAGCCGTCTTTTCAATACGGAAAAAGCTTTTAGCCAGGTCACCATTTTCTTCATATCATGTACCGGAACTGCAGCCGAGAGAAAATAGGGATGCCCTTCCGTCAATTGCATCCGACATCGTTGTTCTTCTTCCCAGCTGCGGGGATGAAATACGGCCTCCGGCACCGGATACAGCACAGTTGTTCGCAAGGCTGAAGCCGATGTACCTTCGGATTGAAAAGGGAAAATTACCAGATGAGTGCGGGTATGCAGCTTATCCCAAAGCCATTGCTGGCTGAATGCCAATTGCTGATCCCCATTTCCGTCACCCGGACTTACATATACACAGCACGGTATCTGCCGACCCGCCTGAGTCGGCCGGTGAACAGAAAAAATGAGATCCGGCCGTTGCTTTTTCCACCAACGACGTACCCACGGAAATACCCATCTGTACAAACCGGCTGGCATATGCCGATGCATCGAAGCAGCCGACAACTGGGCCACCTGTGGACTTGTCAGGCAAATTATTTCTGTCTGATGAAATGATGGAATCAAATCCTGAATCACATAAAGCCAGTACGCATCAGCTTCCCATGGCCGACGAAGAGAATAAGGAAAAAATTCAATACCTAATCGCATATTCATTCATTTCAGCTTCCGATCTTTCCATTGATATTGGCTCCAAAGGCTCCACAACCCCGTACTTACAATGTAAGGAATATGCAAAAATTGTCCAGGGAAAAAATACCACAACAAATGTTTCTTTTGAAAAAACGCAGCAACCGGTATTAAAAAACAAAGTTCCACAACCGTTTTATACACCAGCAAACCCAGCGCCCATAGCCACCAGCGCGTATGAAAAAAACCGGCAAAGAACAATAAACAAAAAGTAAGATTCCAGCAATAAACACCAGCAAGAACCCAGGTAAGCCTTTTATCGTCAAACTTACCCGCTTTGGACGCCCAACGCACACGTTGATGCCAGAAGGCTTTCAGACCTTTTACCGGACTTGTTTTTACTATTGCTTTGCGGGATTTTACATAAAAAACCCGATCGGGATACGCACAGTATAACTTATACATCAGCAGCATATCATCTCCCGATGCCAAACCATCAATGCCGGTAAATCCATCTACCTCATTAAAAGCTTTCCGGCTATAGGCCAGATTGGCTCCATTGCACATGGTTCCTATTCTCAAATGATCAGTTGCTGCGGTAATTCCTTGCATCGTCATAAAATCAAGCGACTGAAAAATATCAAAGAAACTTTTTTCATTCGCATATATCACAGGCCCGGCCATACACACAGCGTGATATTGACGATAAAATGAAACAATGGTTTTTATCCAATCGGGTTCAGCTACACAATCCGCATCGGTAGTGATAATCAACTCTCCGCGGGCATGCGCAACACCCAGCTCTATGGCTTTTTTCTTAGGTGCACGCTGGCGCGATTCGTGGCTGATGTAATCGTTTACATGCAATATCCTGATGCGTGGATCTTTAATTTCCTGTACCCGTTGTGCGGTATCATCTGTAGAATCATCATCCATTACCAGAATTTCCATTTTATCTGGCGGATAATGTTGTCTGCAAATAGCATGTAAACATGATTGAATATGTTCTGCTTCGTTGCGTGCAGGTATAATAACGGATACATACACATCTTCATGTACATGTTGCAAATCCGGATCATACTCCTTCAAATGATTCCAACCATACCAGTAAATACCCATCAGCACACCATAAAACAAGGCAAGCAGTATTAATACATATAGCACTATCATGATGGCTTGTCAATTTGTTGTTTGATAAACCATGCAGTTTCTTCCGTTAACAACTGATGTCCGCAATCCAAAATAAGCATGTGTGCTTTGGGCAAACAACTGCAGAACCTTTTCCCGTGTTTTGATTGAATGACCCGGTCATATTTCCCAAAGAACAAATAACACGAAATAGCATATTGGTTAATGTTTTTCTTTATCATGGCAAGATCGGGCACAAAAGCTCGCAGGCTATTCCAGCTTTGCAGCACCAGCATGCGTTTTTCACGTGTGTTCATTTGCACTTCCAGAAATTTTTTCAGACTGGGCGATAGCAATTTCATCTTTTCAAGATATGTTGTAATCGTAAAAAACAATTTAGGATGATCTACATGCCATCGGAATAATTTTTTTCCAATTTTGGTACGGGTTAAAAAATAAAACCAGAAATTATGATGCAGGCCATCCGGTGCAAGCAATATCAGTGAGCGGATGTGTTGAGGCATTTGCTGGGTTAATCGCAAACATATTCTGCCACCCAGGCTATATCCCATCAGATCACATTGCTGTTGATGAAACTGATGCATGATCTGCTGCATCAATTCCTGCCAGTCAACAAGTTGGGGCAATGCCTCAGAAACTATTGTCTGCCGTGTTCCACCATGAAAGGGCAAATCAATGGCTATAATGGTGTAATCGCGCCCCCATGCCTGTTCCATCACCTGAAAACGCGATGCATCTTCCCCAAAACCGTGAAAGCAAATCAGCATGTGGCTACCGTTGCCCCAGCGCAGCCCATGCCATTGCCATCCGTCCGTGTACCACCATAAATCCTGCACCAGACAAAACTCAATATTTCTTTGATTTCCTGCAAACGGATCACACAGAAAAGAAATTCGGCTGACAGTGATTGCCTGTGTATCTGAATTATTTCTTAACTTCCTATCAAAATTCACATATGGAAACCATCGCTCCGGCAACCCTGAAAGGAGGAGAATTTTTAATCCGCCCTTCTGACAACATCTTCACTCCGGAAGACTTTGATGAAGAACAGCGCATGATTTATGACATGGCGCATCAGTTTATTGAAAAAGAAATCTGGCCTTTGCTTGATCGGATAGATCAACAGGAGCCCGGGCTCATGCAATCCTTGCTGGATAAGGCCGGCGAGCTGGGCTTGCTGGGTGCTGCCCTGCCAGAAACTTATGGGGGCATGGGTAAAGACTTCATTACAGCTACGCTTATCAATGAAGCTGTTGGCGCCGGACATTCCTTTGCTGTGGCCATGGCTGCCCATACCGGCATTGGCACATTGCCCATCCTGTATTTTGGTACGCCCGAACAAAAACAAAAATATCTGCCCGGACTGGCTACAGGAGCCATTAAGGGGGCTTATGCGCTTACCGAACCAGGTGCGGGTTCCGATGCCCTGAGTGGCAAAACCACTGCCCGCCGCAGTGCCGACGGCTCCCAGTTTATCCTGAACGGGCAAAAGATTTGGATTACCAACTCCGGTTTCGCCGATATTTTTACCGTATTTGCCAAAGTGGAAGGTGCTACAGACAAGCATCAGGGCTTTTCAGCCTTTATCGTGGAAAGAAATACCCCCGGCCTGAGCTTTGGCGAAGAAGAGCACAAAATGGGTATCAAAGGCTCATCCACCCGCCAATTGTTTTTCCAGGATTGTGCCATACCTGCCGATCATTTGTTGGGTGAAATCGGAAAAGGACACGTAATTGCTTTCAACATCCTCAATATAGGCCGGCAAAAATTATGTGCAGCTGCAGTAGGTGCCGCCAAAAGAGCAATTGAATTGAGCGTGCAGTATGCCAATAACCGCGAACAATTTCGTAAGCCCATTGCGAGCTTTGGCGCCATCCAATACAAACTGGCTGAACAGGCCGTAAGGCTCTTTGCCTGCGAATCAGCCCTGTACCGAACTACGCAATTGATTGATGCACTGGAAAAAGAATCGCTTGCACAGGGCATACCCCATGAAAAAGCTTTGCTGCAGGCTGCAGAAGAATATGCTGTGGAATGTGCCATCCTGAAAGTTTGCGGTTCGGAAATGCTCGATTATGTGGTGGATGAAGCCGTGCAAATTCATGGCGGAAACGGATTCAGCGAAGAATATCCGGTCTCGCGTGCATACCGGGATTCGCGCATCAATCGCATTTTTGAAGGCACCAATGAAATCAACCGCCTGCTGATTCTGGATATGCTCATCAAACGCGCCATGCAGGGACGTTTGCCCTTGCTGCAGGCCGCCAAAGCCGCCCAGGATGAGCTGCTGGCACCTCCCGCTGCATTGACCAACATCATCAATGCCAACAGCACAGATTTCCAAACTCTTCATTCACAAATTGCGCAATGGAAAAAACTCGCACTGCTGATTGCCGGCGCCGCTGTACAAAAGTTTATGCAACAGCTCGAAGATGAACAGGAAATCCTGATGGCTTTATCCGACATCATCATGGATATTTACCTGGCAGAAAGCAGCGTGTTGCGGGCAGAAAAAATCAGTCGGCAACAGCCAGATTCCCTCTATCCACTGCTGGCTCAGGTGTTTGTAGCCGATGCCACCTATCGCATTCAGCAACAAGCCAACGAAGCACTAATGGCTTTTGCCGAAGGCGATGAATTGCGCATCCTGCAATCGGCTATCCGAAGATTCTGCAAAGTATTGCCATTTAATACCAAACAAGCCCGACGCCGCATTACAGCTGCACTCCGCGAAGCCAATACCTATTGCTTCTGAACGAAATGATTTACTTTTTTCTACATAACCAACGGGCAATTTCTTTCAGGGTTACTTTTTTCCCGTACAACAAAATGCCCGTGCGGTAAATCTTTGCAGCCAGCCAGGTGGTAAATAAAAAAGTAATCGCCAGCAACAGCAAAGAAAGAGCCAACTGCCACCAGGGCACACCATAGGGCAAACGAGCCACCATTACGAGTGGAGAAGAAAACGGAAATAAACTTGTGAAAACAGCAAGCGCACTATCCGGATCACGTGCTACCCGCAGGGCAATAAGAAATGAAATCACAATCGGTAATGTGATCGGAAATGTAAGCTGCTGCGCGTCCGATGCATCCTGATCTACCACTGATCCGATAGCTGCAAATAAACTGGCATATAAAAAATATCCTCCTAAGAAATAAAGGATAAAACAAATCACAATTTCCAGTAAAGGCAATTTCAACAACTCAGCAGATACAGACTGCAACATCTGCATCTGTTCATTTGCTGAAACATCCGCCGGCTGCATGTTTTGCACCTGTGCATGTAAATCCGGCAATAATGGATGCAACAATCCCCATAAAACCAATATCAGGATAATCCAGATTAAAAACTGTGTCAGCCCCACCGCAGCAATGCCCATGATTTTTCCCAACATCAACTGAAAAGGTTTTACAGATGATACAATAACTTCAGCAATGCGGTTAACTTTCTCTTCCATCACTCCACGCATAACCGAAACACCAAAAAATATCAGAATAAAATAAATCAAAAAACCACAAATCATGGCTATAGCTATTGATACACCTGCCTGCAATTCAGATGCACGTGTCAAAGGCTGTTCAATATTTACCTGAATGCTATTTTTTACACTATCTATCATTTGCATATTCACGTGTAACTGGCTGAGCCGGAGGTGTTCAAGTGCATTTTCAAGTTTACTTTTTAAAACAACATAACTTTCCAGCGGCAATTTTTTCTGACTGAAATAACGTATACCGGCAGGTCTCAAAATGTTCAGCGTATCAGGGATATATAACAATCCATCGGCACCATGCGTTGCGGGATAAGATGAAAGCGAATCATTGGGTAAGGGTTGCTGCAATACCTGAAAATGAAAATGGGTATCATCTTTCCATAAAGAATCAAACAAATGACTTTTGTCCAGCACCGCAATCTGCAATTGTTGTGGCGCAGCTCCTGCAGCCAGATAAATTTCCAGTGCAATGAATCCAATAAATAAAAAAGGTACCAGCAAGGTTAGAACAATAAATGATTTTTTACGTACCCTGGTTATGTATTCTCTTTTAAGGATAAGCCATGTGTTGTTCATATATCAGAATAATTTATGCAGCTTCGATTGAAGAAGAGAAGGTTTGTTGCTGTACAGTTCTGATAAAAATCTCGTTCAGGGATGGAAGCAGTTCGCTGAATTCTAAAATCTGATATCCCTCCTCAATAAGTTTCCGCAACACATCATTGGGAGAAACATTTTTCTGCAACTGAATCACACATCGGTCAGATGTGGAAGATATAATGGTAAATGGTTTATCGGTAAAATCATGCTGCTGGAGCAAGGGATACGTTTTTATAATGAATTGCTGTTGTTTGAACTGTTCGCGCACCTGGCGGGTTTCGCCTTCCAGGAGTTTTACTCCTTTGTTCATCAAAACAATATGATCACAAATTTCTTCAACCTGCTCCATGCGATGAGTAGAGAAAATAATCAGACTTCCTTTTTTGCTGAACGAAAAAATTTCATCACGGATTAGGTTGGCATTAATAGGATCCAATCCGGAAAAAGGTTCATCGAGAATGATAAGCTCCGGTTCATGCAATACCGTTGCTATAAATTGCACCTTCTGGCTCATGCCTTTGCTTAAATCACCCACATTTCTTGACCACCAGGCAGTTAATTCCATTTTCTGCACCCACTCCCAGGCTCTGGTTTTGGCCTCTTTTGCTGACAAACCTTTCAGGCGGCCGAGGTAAATCAACTGCTCACCCACCGGCATTTTTTTATAAAGTCCTCTTTCTTCAGGCATATATCCGATACGCTGCTGATCCCGTTGCGGATCAAATGGCTGATCCCGGAAAATGATTTCACCTGCATCAGGAAATATAATACCTGTAACCATGCGCAGCAAGGTGGTCTTACCTGCACCATTGGGGCCCAGCAAACCCCAGATGCAACCCTTTTCCATATCCAGGCTGAAATCGTTTACAGCCCTGTGCTGTTCATAATATTTTTTGAGATTGCGTAAGGAAAGAAAAGCCATTCAAGGAATATTTAAGCACCAAAATAGAAAAACTTTCCGTTAACCAAAAGCCAGTATGTTATTTTTACATGAAGATTATTGCTAACTATCAGCCTATCCATTCAGCTCATATCTTGCTGATATATATATCAGCAAAATACAGCGCACATCATGATATCAAGACAATAGATATTTTAATTATTTTGTGTTGTGCGTAATACTTTTACTATGGTAGTGGAAAGAAATGTATGAATGGTAACTCAGTGATGAGATTAGATTTCTTCTTCTATGAAAAATTTTTTGCAGAGATTTTTACCTGCATCTGAAGAAACATGCCTGAAACGTAAAATATCACCTATTGATATGCATGATGGGATGACATTACACTCACCCGATTCGGCGACAAATAAGTAAAAACAAATTTGCTTTTTCATGGATAAACAAACTTTTATCTAATGCATGAAAAGAAACAAAAAATAAAAAACGGATATGATACATATCCGCTTCTATTTTAAATTTCCTTGAAGAAATCCTACCTATGAAATGCATCAGAAAGGCAAATCATCCCCTTCTGACATATCTTCCTGAGGTGCAGGATTATAACCGCTATTCATGTCAGACATGACCGGTGCGGATGACATACTTTGTGCGGACTGAACCAGCTCAATTTTCCAGGCATCCAGGTTGGTGATATAGTTTACCCGGCCATCTTTTTCCCACTTGCTACCTTTCAAATTAAAACTCACTTTTACTTCATCTCCTTCTTGAAAACGATCAATCAAAGATGTACGATCCTGAACCAGTTGAAACTTAATGTATTGGTTGATCAATTTCCCACCGAAATCGTCTGTTTTCTCAATGACAAACTCGCGTGTACGAAAGCTTTCGGTGCGCTGGACAACATCAAATTTGGCAACAATTTTGCCGATGACTTCGAAGCTCATGATCAAAGATTTTTAGGAGATACCGAATAAAAATATCTTTCGACAAATATACAATTTCTATTTGGAGAGTTGAATAAAAATTTACTATATTTCAACTGCCGTAGTTTTTTCTGTGTGATAAGTTGCATAATGTGAAGGCTAAATAAGGCTTTTGCACAAATGAATTTTTGTCAGCATCTTTTCAAACCCTTTCTGGAAGCGAATTTTCATGGCATGGAGAAACTGATGATGTTGCATAACTTATCCTTTTATTTAAAAAGGATTTTGTAAACAAACAAGGGGTGTAGCATTTTTTTTTTCAGAAATTTCTCATGAAATTCGCTCCCCCTCCAGGAAATTTTCAGGCCTTGCTGGCTGAAGATTTCCCAGATTTTTTTCTAAACTGTCCGAATACAAAATAAACCTGATACATGGAAAAAAATTGCGAAGTTGTATGGGAAAAATGTTTGAGTATTATCCGGGATATTGTGGAATGGCAACCATACAAGACCTGGTTTGAACCTATTAAGCCTGTAAAGCTGGAAAACAATGTACTGACCATCCAGGTACCCAGTCAGTTCTTTTACGAATATCTGGAGGAACATTATGTGGAATTACTGGCCAAGATTTTGCGACGGGAACTTGGAAAAGATGCCCGGCTTGAATATCGCATTGTGGTGGAAAAGGGATCAGCCCAACGCCATCCCGCTACGGTAGATATGCCCACCCACTATGACAAACCCCAAACCCAGAACGAGGTGGATTTTCCATTGTTTCAGCAAAACACGCCCGTTAAAAATCCTTTCGTGATACCTGGATTGAAGCGCATTCAGATTGACTCTCAGCTCAATCCTCATTACACCTTTGAAACATTCATTGAGGGCGACTGCAACCGGGTGGCCCGGCGGGCAGGAAAAGCCGTGGCAGAGAAACCCGGCGCCACCTCCTTCAACCCGCTGGTCATTTATGGAGGCGTGGGACTGGGCAAAACCCATCTGGCACAAGCTGTGGGCAATGCCGTGAAAAAACTGCATCCCCACAAAACCGTACTCTACGTAAGCACCGAAAAATTTATCAACCAGTTTATCGACCATTCCAAACACAACGCCATCAACGATTTCATTCATTTTTACCAGCTTATTGATGTGCTGATCCTGGATGATATTCAGTTTTTTGCCAATGCTGAAAAATCACAGGATGCTTTCTTTGCCATCTTCAACCATCTGCATCAATCTGGCAAGCAACTGGTCTTAACCTCCGATAAGCCACCTAAAGACCTGGAAAAAGTGCAGGAACGCCTGCTGAGTCGTTTTCGCTGGGGATTGAGTGCTGATCTGCAGGTGCCTGATTTTGAAACCCGCATGGAAATCCTGGAAAACAAAATGCGCAACGATGGATTGGAAATGCCCAAAGAAGTTGTCAAATACATTGCCTATAATATCCAGACCAATGTGCGGGAACTGGAAGGCGCTCTCATATCGCTGCTGGCACAATCTTCCCTGAACCGGAAAGAAATTGATCTGGATCTGGCTAAAAAAGTACTGAAATCTTTTATCAAAACATCTTCCAAAGAAATCACCATCGAAGCTATCCAGCGCATGGTATGCGAACACCTGGGTGTGCCCTATGAAAAACTGCTGGAGAAAACCCGCAAACGCGAGATTGTGCAGGCAAGACAAATTACCATGTATCTGGCCAAATCATTTACCAAGAATTCACTGAAAACCATCGGCGAACATTTCGGAGGCCGGGATCATACCACGGTGATTCATTCCTGCCAGACGGTGAAAGACCTGATGGAAACCGATGCGGCTTTCCGGGAAATGCTGATGGAATTGCAGCAAAAAGTACAGCTATCGGCTCTGTAATTCATAGAACCTAACGAGAAAATCCTATATTTGCAAAGCTTGTTGGGTGAGGTGCCTGAGAGGCCGAAAGGAGCGGTTTGCTAAACCGTCGTGGTGCCCAAAGCGCCACCGCGGGTTCGAATCCCGCCCTCACCGCCAAAGGATGGGCATCCATCCTTTTCTTTTTCCTGTCAAAGCTGATTGTATCTGTAGATTGCAAACTTTCTCTCCGTAGTTTTGTTTCTAAATCACGCGTTGATCCTTAGGGCATGAATCAGAACACAAGTGAAGCAGAATCCCGGCTACATGCATCTGATACGATTGCATCTCCTGCCGTTGCAGAAGAGGAAGGAATTGCCGTACAGGGTGCCCGCGTACACAACCTGAAGAATATTTCCGTAACCATCCCCAAAAACCGGCTGGTGGTGATTACCGGTGTCAGCGGCAGCGGCAAATCCTCTCTGGCTTTCGATACCATTTATGCTGAAGGACAGCGGCGTTACCTGGAAAGTTTTGGGACCTATGCCCGCCAGTTCATAGGCGAACTGGAACGGCCCGATGTGGATCAGATTACTGGCCTATCGCCCGTTATCTCCATCGAACAAAAAACAACCGGCCGCAGCCCCCGTTCCACCGTGGGTACGGTAACGGAAGTATATGATTTCATGCGCCTGTTGTTTGCCCGTATCGGCGAGGCTTATTCGTACAACACAGGCAAAAAGATGATTCGCTTCTCCGAAGAAGAAATCATCCGGCATTTGTTTAAAAAATTTCTGCATCAAAAACTCACCCTGCTGGCCCCCGTGGTGAGAGGCCGGAAAGGCCACTACCGGGAGCTGTTTGAACAGCTGCGCAAGCAAGGTTATCTGAAAGTGCGGGTTGATGGCGAAATCCGGGAACTGGTACCCAAAATGCAGGTTGACCGATATAAAATTCACGACATCGAAATCGTGATTGATCGGGTGCAGGTGGAAAAAGAACAAAAAACCCGGATTACCCAAAGCGTACAAAAAGCCCTCGAAACAGGCAAAGGCCTGATCTATGTGTTGGAACATCAAAGCTCAAAGCTGCATATATTCAGCAAACACCTGATGTGTGCAGACACGGGTATTTCCTACGAAGAGCCCTCGCCCAACACCTTTTCTTTCAATTCGCCTTACGGTGCCTGCCCCCGCTGCAAGGGCTTAGGGGCTATCTATCAGATTGATCTGGAAGCCCTCATCCCGGATCCGGAAAAATCGATTGAAGAAGGCGGACTGGCGCCGCTGGGCGAAATGAAAGACAATTTCATTTTCAAACAAATCCAGCAACTGGCCCGCAAACACGGCTTTTCCCTGCGTACCCCTATCAAAAACCTGCCACGTAAAATCTTAAACCTCTTGCTTTACGGCAGTGAGGAAGAAAAAGTAACGGTTGACCTGGGTTTTGAAGAAGGTTTTTATCAACCTTACGAAACCGGGTTTGAAGGCGTAGCCAACCAGGTGATGCGCTATTTTTATGAAAGTCCTTCCGACATGGTGCGCAGCTGGGCCGAAGGGTTCATGAAACTGGCGCCTTGCCCGGAATGTGGCGGTACCCGCCTGAAAAAAGAAAGCCTCTGGTTTAAAATCCATCATAAAAACATTGCCGAGCTCAGTGCCATGGACCTGCGTAGCCTGCAGGCCTGGTTTGATGATCTGCCCCGGCACCTGAACGAGCGACAGCTGAAAATCGCACACGATGTGCTGAAAGAAATTCATGACCGACTGCACTTTCTGCTGCAGGTAGGGCTGGATTACCTGACCCTCGACCGCCCCAGCAAAACCCTGAGCGGTGGCGAGTCACAACGTATCCGGCTGGCTACCCAAATCGGCTCGCAGCTCATGGGCATCACCTACATTCTGGATGAACCCAGCATAGGTTTGCACCAGCGCGATAATCACCGCCTCATCCAATCGCTGAAGGAACTCTGTCAGATGGGCAACACCGTTATCGTGGTGGAACATGATCGCGATATCATGCTGGAATCGGATTATATCATTGACATCGGTCCGGGCGCCGGTGTACATGGCGGAGAGATCGTGGGACAGGGTGCGCCGGAAGAATTCAAACAATTGCCTACGCTCACAGCTGCCTATCTGCGGGGCGAACAAAAGATTTCGGTACCCGCCCAACGCAGAAAAGGAAATGGCCTGTACTTGAAACTTTACGGTGCCAGTGGCAACAACCTGAAAAAAATAGATGTGAGCTTCCCGCTGGGCACTTTCATCTGCATCACCGGCGTGAGCGGCAGCGGCAAATCCACCCTGATCAATGAAACGCTGTTTCCTGTTCTGCATGCCTATTGCTACGGGTCACGTACCCAGCCTTTGCCCTATCAGAAAATAGAAGGGCTGGAATACATTGATAAGGTTATTGAAATTGATCAATCGCCCATTGGCCGCACCCCGCGCAGCAATCCGGCTACGTATTGCGGATTTTTTACCGATATCCGTCAGCTGTTTGCCCAACTTCCTGAATCCAAAATCCGTGGATACAATGCAGGTCGTTTTTCCTTCAATGTAAAGGCTGGCCGCTGCCCCGCCTGCGAAGGAGCCGGCTGGCGCACCATCGAAATGAATTTCCTGCCCGATGTGTATGTACCCTGCGAACAATGCAACGGACGAAGATACAACCGCGAAACCCTGGAAATCCGCTACAAAGGCAAATCCATAGCCGATGTGCTCGACATGACCGTGGATGAAGCGGTGGAATTTTTTCAATCCATCCCCTCACTCTATCGCAAAATCAAGGTGCTGCAGGAGGTTGGCCTGGGTTATATCACGCTCGGACAATCGGCTGTTACCCTTTCCGGCGGAGAAGCCCAGCGCGTGAAGCTGGCAACTGAATTAAGCAAAAAAGATACGGGCCGCACCTTTTATATCCTGGACGAACCCACTACGGGCTTGCATTTTCAGGATATCCAGCACCTGCTCGATGTGTTGCAAAAGCTCGTAGATCGGGGCAATACCGTATTGGTCATCGAACACAACATGGATGTCATCAAAGTGGCTGATTACATCATTGATCTGGGGCCAGAAGGCGGAGCCGGCGGCGGATATATCGTTTGCCAGGGCACACCCGAAGAAGTGGCCCACCATCCGAAAAGCTATACCGGCATGTATCTGAAACAGGAACTTACCTAACTCCAGGATGAATGCTGATTCTGATGGTTGATTTCAAATTTGCAATCCATTCATTTCACCTATCTTCGCGAAAACAACCATGATACATGCGCTTCAGGCTGTGGACAATTGTTTGCCTGCTCATGATTATATCAGCCTGTAATCAGGATATCAAAATTTGTGAAGAACCTACGGATGTAAAACTTACCATCGGTTTTTATCACAAGATTGACAGCACACAATATCAAGATACTTCATTATCTCTTGCTTATGTGCAAACCTTGCATCAACCACCCGTGTTGCTGATTGATACCAGCACATTTCAAAGCATTTCCTTGCCACTGAATCAATTGGCTGATTCGAGTGGATTTATCATTCAACCAGATTCGGTAAACTTAGCAGATACAATTTTAATTTACTATGCACGTCAGCAAAAATTGCTTTCTCCCGGATGTGGATTTGTAACATTTTTTACGATCGATACCATTCATTACACCACCCATCATATTGATTCAGCATCTGTTGTCAACAAATCAGTGATCAACATACATGAAGAACATATTCGTTTGTTTTATTAGTCTGCTGATCATGCATATCGGTCATGCCCAGCAAAAAACGGATACATCCGCTGTTCAAAAAGATACTCTCTCCGCTGCTGAGCATCCGGGCACCCAACCGATGCGACATGATAGCGTAATGTTGGTTTCACATGATCTTCGTCTGGGAATTGATTTAAGCAGAATAGCCATGCCTTTTCTGCAACCGGGCAGGCGCGATGTGGAAGTATCAGCCGATATGCAGATAATCCCCAACCTATACGGAGTGGTGGAATCAGGTTATCATCAAATGCAAATCCATAAAACCGGATTGTTTGAATATCATAGTCATGGTTATTTTTACAGAATTGGAATTGATAAAAATATTTTACCACCTGATCCCAATCATCAGCGTCAGGATATTGCCTATGTTGGATTCCGCCTGGGACATGCGGTGCTGCAACAAACCGTAAATAGTTATCATATCACAGATACAATCTGGGGAAATGTGGATGGCAGTATCCCCACACAAACCATCCAGGGTTTATGGCTGGAATTTGTAGCAGGATTAAAAATACAAATTGCAAAATATGTAGATCTGGGATGGTCTGTTCGTGGCAGAACATTGCTGAATCATCCCGAACAGCATACCAATGTGCCACCTTATGTGATACCCGGATTCGGCAAGGGCAGCAGCAGACAAGCTTTTGATTTCAATTATTCGGTGTTTTTCCAAATTCCTTTATTTCAAAGCCATTACACTATACACCAAAAACAACATCAACCCTGAAGGGATAAACCAATGATAAAACCTATTACACCTACAACGCACAGGATGATCACAATCAGAATCAAAACACCTATAAAATGAAAGTAAGACTTTAAATACAGAAATGATTGGGTAAGCTCGCTATGCTGCATATCAAGAATCGCCTTTTTGGCTTTTGTTGCAAACTGAAACAACCGTAGCGTGGGAATAAAAGAAATGATTGCCGTCGCAAAGTAATAGATTGCGATCGCAAGTGCCGACTCAAAACCATAGCCGTAAAACGCATTGGTAAAAGAGCTGCCGGCAATAGCTGCAACACCAACCAACACAAACAAACCTATAAGCACAAACGAAACAATGGCTATAAACTTTGCCCATTTAGCCGCAATTTTAAGTGCTGCAACAGCAGCTTCTTCGAGGTGAAGCGCAGGTTGGGGTGAAATTGTGTTTTCCATTTCAAAAAGATTAAATGAATAATAGCGAAATAAACACAAAATCTTTGTATTCTCCAAATAACAGATTAAGTGTTCAGGATGCAGGATTCCATATCATTTCCACATGCGGAATGCCATCTTCCAGATACACATCACTGCAAACCTGAAAGCCAAATGATTCATAAAATTTTTGCAGGTACAACTGTGCCCCGAGGCGGATAGGTCCCGGACCATACAATACCTGAATGGCTTCTATACTTTTTTGCATCAATAGCTTGCCCAGTCCCATATTGCGATAATCAGGATGTACCACCACACGGCCAATAGCCATTTCCTGAAAACCTACGCCCGGCGGTAATAAACGGGTATATATCAGAAGCTGATGCGATGATATGGAAAATCCCATCAGATGATAAGCCTGCTGATCTTTATCGTCGGCATCCAGATAGGCGCATTGCTGCTCGACGATAAATACCCGGTTGCGCAACTGCCAGATAGCATACAATTGCGTGGGCGAAAGGGCAGTAAAATCACGACAGATGAATTGAATGGAATGCATGGTATTCAGGGATGCAATGAAAATGGTTGTTGGTAGGTGCACATCAGATTTAAACCGGGATCAACATGAAATTGCTGGCAAAAGTATTCATAAAAATCATACCGGTGCAAGGTTTCCGCTGATGGGGGATGTCCGCATTCTTCCCCTCCATTGATAATGTTTAAGGTGACTCCGAATCCAGGCAAGCGTCCGGCTGCACTATCTGCAGCAGCAGGAAGCCATTGACCGGTTATCACCGCATGGCAGGAAGGCTTGTTGGCTATGGGCGTCATCCAGAACCAAATGGCTGAAGCAAAGGCCAATACAGAATCTTGTAGCAATTTTTCCGGATGCTCCAGCAAGCTGTCTTTGCTGCCAAACCAGGCTTCGCTAAACATGCCATAGAGGTAATTATAGCTCAGCTGCAAGGGACCGCGGCCATGATAGGATACGCCCGGCACTGGAGGATAGCTAACATTGGCCACACTGTACTGCGGGCAACCGTGGGCGCAACCCCGCTCCTGCCTGAAATACAATCCCCATTTCAGGTAACCACCTGGAGCCTGGTCCCAGCCACCCGATGTTTCCTGCGCCACATGAGCCAGAAAAGCGGACAGTTCCCTGCGACGCACGGCAGGTGACCCCTCACCCAGAAAGCCCGGAAACTTGCGGGCAGCTGCCACAAAGGCCTGAAAAGTATAGAAATCGGACTTACCCGAATCGGCTGCATTGGGCCCCAGATGGGCTTTCCCATATCGATTGGGAAAGAGTTGATCCCACTTACGAGCACTCAGGATATGGGTCAGAAACGTAGCGCTGTCGGGCTTTTCGTCAAGAGGTGGCGATTGAGCCCGAAGGTGAGCCGGTAACCCGATGATTGTCCCTATGCAAATCCAGAGCAAAACATGTCGACCCATAGCTTTATCTGCTGATTTCCGGAAACACCGGAAGGCTCATATCGCCATTCGCACCAATAGCCTGCACGGCAAAGAATACATTGTCTTTGGAATAAGGCAAGGTGAGGGTGGTATCGGTAGTATAAAAAGCCTGTTGCCAGAGCGGCTGATCGGTATCGCGCATCAATACCCGGTAACCTGCCGGATGACCACTTGCAGAAGCCATCCAGCGCAAGGTTGTTTCATTGCCCAGCTCACCGGCACTAAGCCAGGCATGGGCAGGAGCAGCCGGTGACTTGGCCAGACTTATCAGGGTAGCCAGGTTCAGCGCTGTATTTTTCCGTAGATACTCAAAATCCATATACTCCGGCAGATCGCCATAATGGATACCCTTTTCCACCCGGATATCCTGATGCTGATGGTTGAAGTTTTCATAGTATTCGGTAAGGCGCACAGCCGTATATCCTTTTTGCTGGAAGGGCAAATGATCACCCCCGCGCAGGAAACGATCGGGTCGGTAAATGAGCACCACATCGAGATTGGGAATATAAGCCCGGGCTATTTCGTATAGGTAACGAGCCAATTCGCGGGAGGGGCTGTCGTTATCGCCATTGGTCATTCTGCGCATGCGGGCCTGTTCGGGTGTTTCTGCCGCCGGGATGGTTTCGCTGAACACACGCACGCGGGTATTGTCCTGCAGGCCGGTTTCACTTGCGGTTGTTTGGCCAATGATATCATTGTTGAGCAAGGCTGCAATTTGCCACCCTTCGCTGGCTGCCCGCTCAGCCAGATGCCGCGAACCATAGAGGCCCTGTTCTTCCCCGCTAAAAAACACCAGCTTGATGGTAGCCGGAAAATGCTGGTTGGCGATGATGCGGGCTATTTCCAGAAGGGCTGCCACCCCACTTCCATCGTCATCGGCTCCGGGTGCATCGCCAATTGAATCCAGTACATTACTGCGCCGGCTATCCAGGTGGGCACTGGCCATAAAAATCCGATGATCGGAGGTATCGGTACCCGGCAGTGTGGCGATGATGTTAGCTATGGGATGAGCAAAAGGCACGCGCTCTCCGGGAGTCAACATCCAGCGATCTTCTTCTACTCTCAACCGGTTGCCTCCCCGCTGGCTGTATTCTTGGAGGCGGGCTTCCACCCAGCGACGTGCAGCTCCTATACCACGGTGAGGGTCATTTTCCGTGCTCAAGGTATGCCTGGTGCCGAAACTCACCAGGGTCTGCACGTAGGCCCGCAAGCTATCAGCCGATACCTGCTGCACAGATTTTTCAATTATTGGATCCCGGGCAGGGAAAGACTGGCCACCGGCCAATTGTGGCCAGGTACCTCCTATCCAGAGGACAAAAACCCATGGTATCAGATTACGGATTTTCATGTTTATGTTGGGAAGTTTGAATTTGCTTCAGCAATCCCAGCTTGGTTTGCATGACCCCGGCTATGGAATGGGCCCTGAATTTGGCCAGGGCAGCCTTTTCTCCTTCAAAATAGGTATTTACCGTTTCATCAAAAAGCTGCAGCCAGCGCTGGAAATGTTCTTCCTGCAAAGGGAAACGTTTATTCAATTGCAGGTGGGGGATCATGGCATTGCGATGATACACATCTTCATCCAGCAAAATACTGCTCCAGAAATCGTACATGATGGGCAGATGTTTATTCCAGTTAACCCGTGCTATTTCGTTGAAAATAGGGCCGATGAGCTCATCGGCTTTCACCCGGTCGTAGAAACGATTCACCAGTTCTTCTACATCTGCACGCGAGGTGATGGCTTTTTTCACGACATTCAGGTTTTGGTTTGTTTACAAAAGTACGCATCATTGCCCGGATGACGCCGGACCGTATTGCTGATTGGTAGCCGGCGGAGCCGTGGGAATGGTGATCACGTTAAAAGCAAAATGATTGGCTTTGTGGCAATTGTTGCAAGTAGTGGTTAAAAATGTAAATGCTTTTTTGAATCGGGCTTCGTCTTGCGCATCCACGGCAGCCTGCACACTATCGAGGGCAGGATATAACATCGGAATATCTTTCACTTCCGGTCTATCCGTTTCAATTTCTTGTGCTGTGCGGGCTGTTTCGCGGATTTCTCCCACTTCAAAGGCAGCCAGCGGCCAATTGTGTTTGATACCGGCAAACCAGAGTTTGCCATGATTGTATTGAATGGTGGTCATCAGCTCCCCCAAACCGGGTTTGTAGTGTTCCCGGATAAATGCCAGCGTATCCTGCAAACGCTGTACTTGCTGCTGCAAAGCTTTAACGGTTGCCCATTCCGGGTGGGAACAACGGCTTAAGCCTATGATCAGCCCGGTCGATATGATGAAGACAAACATGGATTGGCGAGACATGGCAGAAAAATTTTGAAAAATAAAACTACACAATTGCCCGCTTTTCTACATGCGGTCATGGATGAACGGTTTTCAGTATCCATATTTTTCTTTCCACCAGCTCTTCAATTGTTTTCGCATTTCCTGTTCGCGTGCATTCTGGCCGGGTGTATAAAAACGCATGCCCTTGAGCGGGTCGGGCAGATATTCCTGTTGCACAAAATTTCCAGCGAAATCGTGGGCATATTGATAATCCTCTCCGTAATGCAGGTTACGCATGAGCGAAGTAGGGGCATTGCGGAGATGCAGGGGCACGGGCAGAGAGCCATGGTCTCGCACGGCCTGCATGGCCTGCTGCAAAGCTTCGTAGCAAGCATTGCTTTTAGGCGAGCAAGCCAGATAAATAGCGCATTGAGAAAGAATCAGGCTGGCCTCCGGGTATCCAATGACATTCACGGCCTGGAAGGTGCTGGTAGCCAATAGCAGCGCATTGGGGTTGGCGTTGCCAATATCTTCGGATGCGAGAATCACCATACGCCGGGCGATAAACTGCACATCTTCTCCGCCTTCAATCATGCGTGCCAGCCAATATACAGCGGCATTGGGATCGCTGCCGCGGATTGACTTGATGAAGGCCGAGATGATATCGTAATGCTGTTCGCCCTGCTTATCATACAAAGCCACCCGCTGCTGGGCTACCTTCATGATCAGCTCATCGGTAATTTGCAGCGGCTGCCCGTGGGGTGTAACGGCCAGGAGGCTGTCCACAGCGAGTTCTATGAGATTCAGCAAACGCCGGGCATCCCCGCCGGAAAGCCTGATCAGGGCGGCTGTTTCGGTGAGCTCCACCGGCAACTGTCGCAACCACTCATCCTGTGAAAGGGCACGCCGGGCAATCAGCAATAGGTCTGCTTCGCTTAACGGATACAACACATACACCATGCAACGGGAAAGCAGGGCTGCATTGACTTCAAACGAAGGGTTTTCCGTGGTGGCACCTATCAGGGTAATGATGCCTTTTTCTACAGCACCCAGGAGCGCATCCTGCTGGCCTTTATTGAATCGGTGAATTTCATCAATAAAAAGCACTGCCCCATTTTGCAGCTGTGCTTTTTCCAGCACTTCGCGGATATCCTTGACACCCGAAGAAATAGCACTGAGTGCATAAAAGGGTTTACCCGATTCAGCGGCTATGATCTGGGCAATGGTGGTTTTGCCCACGCCGGGAGGGCCCCAGAGGATAAGGGATGGGGGTTTTTGCTGTTTCAAAGCTTGTCGCAACCCCGCATCAGGAGCAGTAAGGTGGGGCTGGCCCACCAATTCATCGAAACTGCGGGGGCGCATGCGTTCGGCCAGCGGTGCATGAATCGCATTCATCTTGTGGCTTTGCTGCAAGTTAAGACCCTTTTTTAGTTCTGGTCTTTGCGCAGGCAAATGTGCAATTCCCGCAATTGCGATTCTTCCAGAGGCGAAGGCGCATCGAGCATCATATCCCGTCCGGCATTGTTTTTCGGAAAGGCAATGAAATCACGGATGGTATCGCTACCACCCAAAATAGCACAGAGCCGGTCAAAGCCAAAGGCAATGCCTCCATGCGGGGGAGCGCCATACTCAAAAGCGCCCAGCAGAAACCCAAACTTCTGGCGGGCTTCTTCAGGGCTGAGTCCAAGGGCGGCAAACATTTTTTCCTGTAAGTCGCGCCGGAAAATCCGGATAGAACCTCCACCTACTTCCTGCCCGTTGATTACCATGTCATAGGCGTTGGCCTTGATGCCTGCATAGGGATGATCCTGATAGTCGGTACCCGGTGGGATCAACGGGCTGTTTTCAATCATCACGGGAATATGTTCCGGTCGGGGAGCTGTAAAGGGGTGATGGCGCGCCACCCAGCGACCTACGCTTCCCGGCAGGCTTTCTTCTTCACTGTATTCAAACAATGGGAAATCCAATATCCACAGCGGTTTAAATACGTCTTTCTGACGCAAACCCAATCGTTCACCTAACTCCAACCTGAGCTCGGCGGCAGCCTTGCGGGTACGATCTTCCTTGCCGGCCAACATCAGAATGAGATCGCCCGGCTGCGCATGACAGAACTGTTGGATTTGCCGCAGGATTTCTTGCGACAAATACTTATCAGCCGAGCTTTTCAGCTCACCCTCTGGCTGACAACGCACATACAGCAAACCCTGCATACCAATCTGTGGGCGCTTGACCCACTCTGTGAGTTCGTCCAGTTGTTTGCGTGTGTACGATGCCCCGTTGGGTACAACCAGTGCCAAGATGGTTTCGGCCTGATCCAGCACACCAAAGCCCGATTTATCGACAGCCGGGCAATGAATCTGGTTTCTGACCTTCAGGTTGTGCAGGCACATATCAAAACGCAGATCGGGCTTATCGTTGCCATATTTCCACATGGCTTCATCCCAGCTCATGCGGGGAAACGGATCGGGCAATTCCACGCCTGCCACCTGTTTGAACACATACCGCATCATACCCTCAAATACCTGTAACACATCTTCCTGCTCCACAAAGCTCATCTCACAGTCAACCTGGGTAAATTCCGGCTGCCGGTCAGCCCGCAGGTCTTCGTCCCGAAAACAACGCACAATCTGGTAATACCTGTCAAAGCCGCTCACCATCAGCAATTGCTTGAAAGTCTGCGGTGATTGAGGCAGGGCGTAAAACTGATGGGGATTCATGCGGGAAGGCACCACAAAATCGCGCGCGCCTTCGGGTGTGGATTTAATCAAAAACGGGGTTTCCACTTCCACAAATCCGTGTTGATCCAGATACTCCCTCACCGCCCGGCTGGCCCGGTAACGAAGCAGCAGGTTGCGTTGCAGCGGCGGACGGCGCAAATCCAGATAACGATACTTCATGCGCAAATCATCCCCACCATCGGTATCTTCTTCAATGGTAAACGGAGGTGTTTTGGCTTCATTGAGGATATCAAACTGCTCTACTACCAGTTCCACGTCGCCCGTGGGCAGGTGCGGATTTTTATTACTGCGCTCCACCACCCTGCCTTCCGCCTGAATCACATATTCCCGGTTTAACGGTTGGTCTTCCAGACGCTGATTCATCGCTTCGGTAAACACCAGCTGCGTAATGCCATATCGATCACGCAGGTCCACAAAGGTCATTTTCCCGAACTTCCGGATGCGCTGTACCCAGCCCGCCAATTTCACCTTTTTGCCTGCATCGGATAAACGCAATTCTCCACAGGTATGAGTTCGATACATGATGAAGGAATTAATTCAGCTTTGACAAGGGCACAAATATAGGAAAGGGCAACGGATAGCCGGTTGATAAAATGCTGGTTGGCTATCGGCAGGGAAATGGCTAAAGCGATTGCAGGAAGGCAAGAACTGCCTGGCGTTGCGAAGCGGTGAGTTGCATGAAATTTTGTTTAGCCTTACTTGCTTCTCCGCCATGCCAGAGAATAGCTTCTTCGATGCTGCGGGCACGACCATCGTGCAGGTAATAGGCTGTGCCGTTGGTTTTGGGAAACAGGCCAATCCCCCAAAGTGGAGCCGTACGCCATTCGCTGCCGGAGGCCTGATAGTCGGGCCGGCCATCGGCCAGTGCGGGTCCCATATCATGCAGCAGCAGATCGGTGTACGGATGAATACGCTGATTACTCAAAGCCGGGAAATTGACATCAACTGCTGTATGAAGGGTGGGTAGATGACAGCTGGCGCAGCCGATTTGACTAAATAACTGTTCTCCGGCTTTTACTTGAGGATCCGTTACGTTGCGCCGGGCAGGTACGGCAAGGGTTTCCACATAAAATTTTACGGCATTCAGCAAGCTGTCGGGTAATTCCGGGTCATCGTGCAACCCATCAACCTGAGGCTGCCCGGCGGCACTTTCCTGCGGAAATACCGAATTGGTGACGCCCATATCCTGCTGAAAAGCGCTGGCTACCTGTGTCAGCAAGTTGCCCACATTGGCTTTTAAGCCAAAACGCCCAATTACCTGCGCACCACTAACCGGATCATACACGTAGTTAGGATGTCCCTTAACCCCATCGTGATCGGCATCATCCGGATCGGCATGGGAAAGGATTTCCGATTCGGGTACCCGTAGCAGCAAACCCACTCCAAATACCGGTGGCGCCATACGCGGCGAAAACAGCGTGGAGGAAGGAAGAGGGATATATGGATTACTCACCGTATAAACCGGAACCTGCAAAACGACTGTATTTCCATCCGGGTAAGATACCAGGCTATCATGATAACTGACCGAGACCCGTGCTTCCGGAACATATCCCAGCACACTGCGATCCTGAATCTGCAGTCCAAAACCAGGTACCGGCACGGGACCTCCATGTTCATCCTCGCCTGGCAGGCTTACACGCATGAGCATGGAAGAATTGACCGCACCAAAACTGGGTGTGCCTTTCCCGTCATTGTGATGACAGGAAATACAGGAAACATTGTTGAATATCGGACCCAAACCACTGAACAGCGGGGCAGGGGCGGCCACAAAATTTTGTTCAAAAATCTGATCACCTTTTTCATGCACATGGCTGTCCCACGCGGAAAGGCCCGGAATAGGATGGCTGAATGACTGTGAGCTCAAGTCAAATACCGTAGCCATGCCACCCGACAACCGCGGATCATAGCCATCCTCAGGAAACAGGCCCGGCTTGGTACACCAAATACCCAAGGTGGTGATTAGGCCCAACAGTCCTACAATCCATAGCTTCCTGCTCATGCTCATTTTCCGAGATTTTCTAATCCTTCACGTATTGCTGCAAATAGTCCTGCAAAGGACCACTCAGAATAGCTTCCAGATTGGCCAATGCCTCCATAGCCTGAGATAACTGGGTGCGCTGCAGGTAAATGGCTTGCTCAAAGGGAAGTGTAACTTGCTGCAAGGCCTGGATGGCTGTGGCAAACTGCTGGCGAATCTGGTTGTCGAGCGCCACATTGTGAAGGGCTACCAGATCACTCAGCCCTTTGCCATCCTTAGCTCCGTAATCGCACAGATATACCTGTCGGGCGCCGATGATATTGTTCACAAAATCCTGCATGGAATTATGGGAGAAAGGCGATTCGGTAATCAATGAATCGCGGCGCGTATAAGGCTCGGCGATTTTGCCGTTGCCCACTTCATCGCAGATGTCGGCCATAGCGCCTACGATGGCTTGCAAAGCCTCCAGGCGGCTGAGATATCGGCTGCTGCCCTTGCCTGCCAGCTGAAGGGTAGCTGCAAAATTACCTCCCTCCGGAATCCAGCTCTGGTAAAGCTGAGTAGTATTCTGCACAATATCGGCTACCAATGCCTGCAGGTATTCTTTCTCCCGATTGGTAAAATCTCCAGCAGATTTGTTGCCATCCTTCCCCCAGAGGAGGTATTCCACCGGATGAAACCCCCGCAATGAAAGGTCGAGTTGCTGAATGGTTTGAAGATTCAATGGCTGGCTGCTAGCCAGCAGGGAATCCATTTGCACATAGTCCACCGGCCAGGTATCCATCCGCGGATCGTATTCATCGTCTTCCACCGGTCCGAGCAAAAAACCCTCACATTGTTCCCATACCTGCCTGAGCTGCCGCCATTGATTGCGGGCTTGCAAAAGAAGGGCATCAGAGGGCTGTTGCACAAAAAGCTGAATAATTTGCTGCAGGGTGTCGGCCTGAGCCTGTAAGGCCGCATATTGCGGTATGGCTACCACCTGCACGAAATCATCCAGCGTTTGCTGTTCCATTGTTTGCTGATCTACGGGAGTGGGCTGATCAGACTTGCTACAGGAGCTGAATGCCATGCACGCTATTATGACCGGTAATAACACTGCTTGTGATATGGGTCTGTTCATGGTATGCGGTATTTTAAATGATGAAAAATTCAGCTTTCTTTCATCCAGGGCTGAAGATGGATATGCAACAACCCTTGTGGATCCATATTCACCGGCAGATGGACCAGCGGCTGCTGGGCTGGCCCCTGCACCACATTTCCCTGATCATCGAAGCGGCTGCCATGCAGCGGACAATAAAAGCCGTTGCCCGTGAGGGTAACCGGATTACGGGCATGGGTGCACATCAGCAACAACGCCACATATTGCCCTTCAGCCTCCCGGCGAACAGCAATGCGATAACGCAGGCCAGCAGCATCAATCACCTGAAAGCGGTTATCTTCCAGCTCCGATGCTTTGATTTCCACTTCCTGCCCATTTACACCTGCCTGTATCACCCGGCCCGATCCTGCACAGGATTCAGCCAGCCAACCGGCTATCATGGCTGTTACACACAGGCTGCAAGTTTCCCGGAGAAAATGACGACGATTCATTTTCAGGATTTTTTAAAAAGAATATCCAATGCCCAGATTTACAAAGCTGTTGTTTGGCTGATAGGGCGGTGCAGCCGGATTGGGATTGACAATCAAAGCAGGATTTTGCGGGCCGGTATGCTGGAAACGCACATCGGCCTTGATGACCACGTTGGGAATAGGCAAATAGCCAGCTCCCACGATGAGATGCGATTGCCGCAAGGTGCCATCGTAAATGGCATTGGCTGGGATCCGGTTATTCAGGTCTATCCATTCATACCGGGCAAACAGGTTGAGCTGTTGTTTTTCCAGCCGCTTGTTGGCATGGTGAAACAGGTTGTAAGCCACTTCAGCATAGGCGCCATACATGCCGGAAGCCACGTTATTGGCATACGCTTTATTGACATCAGCCGCATCGGGAAAGGAAATATAAGCGCCCAGCATTTTTACATGCAAGCCCCCATGCCAGTACTGCACATCGGCTTCACCCAGATAAAGCGGCAGGGCAAACAGGCCATGGGCAAGCCCCAGGCTATCAGACTCCCGTTTGTTCAATCCGTTAGCACCGCCTGCATATCCGGAAACCTGCAGCTGAAACGATCCGGGATTGACGCGCACCGAAGCCGTAATGGCCAGATTGTTGGCTGTGGCATCCCTCCCTTCAAACCGTCCCTCCCGGATACCGCTGCCATGGCTGAAATCGGCCGCATCCAGCCCATTGACCAGGGCTACCGTGTATTGCAAAGGCCATGCTGAAAGCGAACCATAATATCCTACCCCCAGCTCACGCCAGGTGGCCGGAATCACCAGTTGTTCAACCAATGGGCGTTCCACACCGTTGAAATTCACCGGTAAATGATCTTCATTCAATATCCCGATCCGGGGAATGAACAAACCGGCAACCCAATAATTTTGCGGATGTCGTTTGCTGGAAAACTTTAAATATGCCTGCTCCATGGCAATTTCTCCACCCGCATCTCCACCCTCCACCTTGGCATCTTCCAGTTCCAGCTCTGAGAAAAAAGAAATCCGGTCGTTGAACTGATGCCCTACAAACAACACCGTACGCACCAGATCTATGTTGGATGTCCCCTGATCCATATCCCGCTGATAGGCAGCTTCACCATAGCCGCCAATGATGGTAGATGGCCCTAAACGCTGATGCAGGGAATCTTCGCCAGTGAGCAAACCAGGTTTTTGAGCCTGTGCCTGCGAAATAATTCCGAAACAACATCCCCAAAAGAAGAGTAAAAATTTTTTGCCCATTTGTATGCTGGTTTTGCAATCGAGCTGCAAAGCAAGCATATTGCAAGGGAAGAGATGAGAAAAATCGGGAAAAAGATTTACGCAAAACGGAAAAATTATGTGGCGACTAAGGCTTCACAAATTTCCCGGATTAGGCCGGGCCCCCGGTAAATCATACCGGTATAAAGTTGCACCAGCGAAGCACCCGCATCCATGACTTTGCGGGCATCCTCAGCAGAGAAAATACCACCTGATGCCACTACGGGGAGGCGTGCCGATGTCTGTCGGGCAATATGGTTTACCATCTGAAGGGTGTGGGCAAATAAAGGCCTGCCGCTTAATCCGCCTGCACCTATCCGCTCAATGATTTCGGCGGGCGTACGCAGACCATCCCGCCTGATGGTGGTATTGGCTGCAATAATGCCTGAAAGATGAAATTGCAGGGCCAGGTCCAGAATCTGATCCAGCTCAGCCCAGCTCAGATCGGGCGCAATTTTCAGCAACAAAGGCCTGGGGACAGGTTTGGCTTGATTTAGTGTCTGCAAATGACTGATAATCTCCCGCAGGGCATCCCTTTGCTGTAAATCCCGCAATCCCGGGGTATTGGGTGAGCTTACATTGATCACAAAATAATCTACCGTATCGTACAACGCTTCAAAACAAATTCCGTAATCAACCAGGGCTTGCTCATTGGGTGTCTCTCTGTTTTTGCCCATATTCCCTCCGATGATTAACCGGGCGTTTCCTTGTGCTTCCCGGCTAAGCCGGGAGCGGATGTTCCGCAGGCGTGCGGCTATCGCAATCACCCCATCATTATTAAACCCCATCCGGTTAATAAGCGCTTCATCAGCCGGAAGGCGAAACAGGCGGGGACGTTGGTTGCCAGCCTGCGGCCGATGAGTGACGGTACCAATTTCAATAAACCCAAATCCAAGAGCAGCCAGCAACTCCACGTAGGTTGCATTTTTATCAAAACCGGCAGCTAAACCCACCGGATTGGGAAAAGTTAAGCCCATCACTTCCCGCTGCAGGCTGGGATGTGAAATACAAAAACGCCTGGAAAGCCATCTTTTCCCTATTTCAAAATGATGTACCTGCCTGAGACCCTGCATGACAGCAATATGAGCCTGTTCCGGCGGAAGGAGAAAAAGTAACCTGCGCAACAGCGAATACATAGGGATGAATGACAAGTTCTGCTAATTGTATCTGCACCGGCCTGGCCGGGAGACGTAAAAATACAGACATTCATGAAATAGCAGCCATTCTGATTTTTGTTGTAAGTTTGGATAAACTACAGCCATGAGCCAGGAAGCGTATATTGTTGCCGGTTATCGAACAGCTGTAACACGCGCCAAACGGGGCAAATTTCGTTTTGTACGTCCTGACGATCTTGCTGTTCGGCTGATTGAGGGCCTGCTGCAACACCTACCCCAGCTTGATCGTAAACTCATTGATGATGTCATTGTGGGGAATGCCGTTCCGGAAGCCGAGCAGGGCCTGCAAATCGGGCGGATGATTTCTGTCCGGGTGTTGGGTGAACAGGCTCCGGGTATGACGGTGAACCGCTACTGTGCATCCGGACTGGAAACCATTGCCATTGCCACGGCCAAAATCCGTTCGGGCATGGCCGAATGCATCATTGCCGGCGGCACGGAAAGCATGAGCTGGGTGCCCATGGGCGGATGGAAAACCGCACCGAGCTATGAAGTGGCTTCCGTGCATCCCGACTATTATCTCAGCATGGGCCTCACGGCTGAAGCCGTAGCGCGTGAATACCACATCAGCCGGGAAGACCAGGATCTGTTTGCCCTGCGCTCGCACCAGCGCGCTCTTTTTGCCCAACAACAGGGCTATTTCCGGTCGGGTATTTATCCCATTACCATAGAACAGGTTAAAATCAATGAACAAGGCAAAAAAGAAACCGTAAGCTATGTGGTGGATCAGGATGAAGGACCCCGGTCCGATACTTCGCTGGAAGCCCTGGCCAAGCTCCCACCGGTATTTGCTGCAGGCGGTACGGTTACCGCGGGCAATTCATCTCAAACCTCGGATGGGGCTGCTTTCGTGGTGGTCATGAGTGAAAAGCTTTGCCATCAGTTAGGCATTCAACCCATAGCCCGGTTGGTTTCCTGCGCAGTAGCCGGTGTGCCACCCCGGCTCATGGGCATAGGTCCGGTGGAAGCCGTTCCCAAAGCCTTGAAAATGGCTGGCAAGCAATTGTCCGATATCGATCTCATTGAACTGAACGAAGCCTTCGCCGCACAGTCATTAGCCGTGATCCGCCAGCTGGATATGGATCCGGAAAAAGTAAACATCAACGGAGGCGCTATTGCGCTGGGTCATCCCCTGGGATGCACCGGGTGCAAACTCACCGTCCAACTCCTGAACGACCTGCAACGTCTGAACAAAAAATACGGCATGGTTACAGCCTGCGTAGGTGGCGGGCAGGGAATAGCCGGCATATTTGAAAAATGCTAAATATTACTGGTTGCGCGCATTATCTGAAATATAAACTTAGTTTTGCCATCTATTTTTTGATATGCCAGTTTATTCGGCTCATCACACATCCCGAATCCGTCTGCTGCTTAGCACCTGGCTGTTAAGCATTTTTCTCTATAGTTCCGCTCCCCGCATTCTGCTCCATGAAATCTTTGCCAATCACGATGATACTATTGACCTGCCCATCGGAAATCAGTATCACGTAAGCCCCCAACACATCCATTGCGCTTTCATGCATATTCATCTGGCTCCCTATATCCCCGTGAGTAGTCCTCCTTTGCCCGTGGTGAGCTGTTTTTTCAACAATGTAACAATCTTTGCCCCTTTATTCCCTATCCTTTCTCCTAACCCCCACACATTTTTGCGAGCTCCACCCGTTTGCTTCGCACTTTCCTGATTACTCAAGTCATTCATTACTCCAGCTTTAGTTCACATCAAGATTATTGACAGTCAGAAGTTATTTTAATGCATAAAAATCATTTAATTACATGAAAATTATTTTAATATTTAAACATTTGATTACCTTCCAGGCTGTTTTGTTATGCTTATCCGCAGTGTTCATCTGCTCCGGCACTGCACGGGGCAAATCACTTCAAGAATACACCCTCACCGGAACTGTAATTGATTCATCTACCCATCAACCGCTGGCTGGAGCCACCGTTTTTATTCCTGACCTGCGCACGGGCACTATTTGCGACTCTGCAGGTCGTTATACGATTAATCACCTTCCTGCGGGTGACTATCTGGTTGAGGTACGTTTTATCGGCTACCGGACAGTTTCCCGGGAGGTACGTCTCCGCCAAAAAATCACAGTACTGAATTTTACCCTTTCACCCTCATTGATTGAGCAAAATGAGGTGGTAATCACAGGCCAGTCGCGGGCCACTTCCATCCGCAACACGCCCATTCCGGTGCTGGCTATTGGCCATCGATATCTTCAGGAAAATCTGGGTACTAATATCATCAGCAGCCTTACGAAGATTCCTGGCATCAGCGCTGTATCAACCGGGCCGAATGTGGCCAAGCCATTTATACGCGGGCTTGGATATAACCGCATCCTGACCCTTTATGATGGGCAAAGGCAGGAAGATCAGCAATGGGGCGATGAACATGGTATAGCGGTGGATGAATATAGCATTGACAGAGTGGAGGTCATTAAGGGGCCTGCAAGCCTTACCTATGGCTCAGACGCACTGGCCGGAGTGATTAATCTGATTCCTACACAACCTGCCCCGGAAGGCCATACGATGGGAAGTTTTTTGAATGAATATCAGACTAACAATAACCTCATTGGCCATTCACTGATGTTTTCCGGCAATCATCACGGCCTGGGATGGGTCGCGAGGGGTTCGCATAAAATGGCTAAAGACTACCGGAATAAAGTAGATGGTCGGGTTTATGCTACCAATTTCCAGGAGACGGATTTTACTGCCTCGCTCAGCAAGACTTTTTCCTGGGGATCTTCCCATGTGGATCTGACCTATTTTGATGATTTACAGGGCATCCCCGATGGAAGCCGGGATTCAGCTACCCGCCGGTTTACCAAGCAGATTACGGAAGCCGATACTTTCCGGCCCATTGTGCCGGCATCGGAGCTAAACAACTATCGGTTGCCCGTATTGCATCAGCACATCCAGCACAGCCGCATTTACTGGGCTAACAGCATCAATATTGGACAGTCGGAGCTTCAAGTGAATCTGGGTTTCGAACAAAATGTGCGACGGGAATACAGCCATCCGCAATACCCTTCCATTCCGGGGCTGTATATGATCCTGAATACATTTACCTACGATTTGAAATATAACCTGCATGGGCCTGCTGGCTGGCAAACCACCTTTGGATTAAACGGCATGTATCAGCACGACAACGTTACCAAAGGCACGGAATTCATTATTCCCAGCTACCGGGAGCTGGACGGTGGCTTGTTTGCCATGACGCAGAAAACCTGGAACCAATGGACTGTGATGGGTGGGCTGCGCCTGGATCACCGCAATTTCCACCAGGATGCCCTTTATACGTTTCCCAATCCGGTTACCGGATTTGACCAGGCATCCCCTCAGCCTGTCTCTCCCGGACAAATGCCAGAATTTGCAAAAGCCCACTATACATATTCTGGCCTGACCGGAAGCCTGGGTATCTCGTATCGGATTACCCCGCAATTTACTCTGAAAGCCAATCTGGCAAGAGGCTACCGGGCACCCAACATCGTTGAGCTATCTGCCAATGGGGTTCACCCTGGCACAGATATTTACCAGATTGGCAACAACCACTTTAAGCCCGAATTCAGCCAGGAAGAAGACTTAGGGCTATCTTTTGCTTCTGAACACGTATCGGTAGATCTAAGCCTGTTCAACAACGACATTCAGCATTACATCTACAATGCCAAAGTGCTGAACAGCGAAGGGCAGGATTCTGTAATTGTACCCGGAAACCAAACCTTTATGTTTCGCCAGGGTCATGCCCGGCTTTACGGTGGTGAATTTCATATAGACATACATCCTCACCCGCTCGACTGGCTGCATGTGGAAAGCAGCCTATCCACAGTTACCGGACTTAACCTGGACGCAAGCCAGATGAAATTCGGCGGAGACAGCGCCCGATACCTGCCCTTTATCCCACCTTTGCATGGGCTCACAGAGATCCGGGCCAACATTCGCTGGAAACATTTGCCTTTGAAAAATACCTATCTGGCAGCCCAGGCCGAGTATTACGCCACCCAAAACCATGTGATGCTGGCCTACAACACGGAAACGCCTACACCCGGATATACGTTGTTTAATGTGCTGATGGGCACCGAACTGGTGAATCATAAAGGCAAACCCTACCTGCAACTCGCCCTGTTTGCCGATAATATTTTCAATAGACTTTACCAGAATCACCTCAGCAGGCTGAAATATATGGAACCCTATCCCGATGATCCCCGGCCATATCATGGCATTTACAACATGGGACGAAATATTGGTATTCGCGCTACCATCCCCTTCTCGCTGTAAATGCATATCCGATAATTTCTCCAGGCTGTCCCTGCTTGCAGCGGACAGCCTGATTTTTCGGCTGACTACTCAAAAACTTCTTACCTTTGCGGGCCAGTAAGCCAGAAAACTATGCCAGGCAAACTCAAGGAAGTCCGCAATCGGATAAAATCGGTTCAATCGACCCAGCAAATCACCAAAGCCATGAAAATGGTGAGCGCCGCCAAGTTGCGCCGTGCTCAGGATGCCATTATCCAGATGCGACCTTATGCCCGCAAATTGCAGGAATTGTTGCAGCATATTGTGCAAAACTATCAGGGCGATGCGGGCAGAAAGTATATCACGAAACGGCCGGTCGAAAAAGTGCTCATCGTGGTGATTACCTCTGATAGGGGCCTGTGCGGAGCCTATAATGCCAACCTCATCCGCCTGGCAAAACAGCTGATTGCCGAAAAATATGCGGCCCAGCAGGCTCACGGGAATGTTTATGTAATGCCTATCGGAAAAAAAGGATACGATCATTTCGTAAAATACCGCTTCCAGGTTATCCCTGACCATTGGCGGTTGTTCCATGAACTCAATTTTGAATCGGTGCGTCAGGCAGCCCAAACAGCTGTTCAGGGATTCCTGAGCCATCGTTGGGATGTGGTGGAGCTGATATACAGCGAATTCAAAAATGCTGCTTCCCAACGCTTGGTGGTGGAGCGCTTTTTGCCTGTGGAACCCGCACAGGCCCAGCAATCCCAGACTCATACCAACTTTCTGTTCGAACCCAACGAAGATCAGCTCATTGAGGAACTGATTCCGAAGATTCTGAACACTCAATTTTTCAAAGCTGTACTTGATGCACATGCATCAGAACATGGCGCGCGCATGACTGCCATGGATAAGGCTACCGAGAATGCCACTGAAATCCTTAAAACGCTGCGCATTAGCTACAACAGGGCTCGCCAGGCAGCCATCACAACCGAATTGACCGAAATCGTCAGCGGAGCAGCAGCTCTGAAAGGATAATTTGTCCACCTCAGGTGCATATCTTCTGCAGCTGATTTTGTCAAAAGCCTGTAGATTTGAAAAATATTCTGTATCAGCTGGCATCAGGCATCCTGGCTGATTCACATGGTTTGAACGGAAATCCTTACTGCAGATGGAATTAATGGAATTGATCCCGCATGTGGAAGCACTGATTTTTGCAGCAGATCATCCACTGACTGTATCTGAAATCACCACTCTTGTCAATAAAGCTTTTGGCTTCCTGGATCATATGATTCCGGAAGATCAGGTGGAAGCCGCCATACAGGCTGTGGTAGAAAAATATGCCGATGAAAATTTTCCGTTTGAAGTAAAATACAGAGGAGGAGGTTATCAATTCCTCACGAAAAAAAATTATTTTAAAACGGTTGCCCAGCTGAATGGTGATAAATTCCTGAAACGACTTTCCCCGGCAGCTTTGGAGACCCTGGCTATCATTGCCTACCGGCAACCCGTATCCAAAGCCGAAATTGAATACATTCGCGGTGTGAACGCGGATTATGCCATTCAAAAATTACTGGAAAAAGAATTGATTGTGATTTCGGGGCGCAGCGAAGATCAGCCTGGCAAGCCCTTGCTGTACTCCACATCGCGGTTGTTTATGGATTATTTCGGATTAAACGGACCAGAAGATCTGCCACCCCTGCAGGAATTCAGCGATGATACCCTGATGAAGGATTTCCGTTTGCAGGATGATACCCCTTCCCAAACACAAGATACAACTTACATCGTAAGTGAAGATGGAACCCTGCAACCCGTTCCCCAACAAGATGATGAACAAGCGTCGGAAAATTCCGCAGCCGAAGATGTATAAATATCTGAGCAGATTTCCTCACAACACGCCATCATTCCTGCAGCATGGGGGATGTAATCCGATCCTCGATCCGCACCGGTTGAAAATGCAGTTCAAATACATGCCAGGGAGCAGTATATTGATAATGAATCTGCATGCCTGATGTGCGACAGATTTCCCGAACAATAGACAACCCCAACCCATTGCCCTGTTCAGGATGACTTCTCGTGCGATACCGGTTGAATACATCTTCTTCCAGTGGCTGAGCGATCCCTGTATTCCTGATGCACAATCTATCGGACATGAGCTCAATTTCAATGTCCCCATTTTCAATATTATGTCTGACAGCGTTGGATAACAGATTGCTGATCAACACATCAGCCAGGAAAGGATGCATGCGTACCACCGGACAGGCATGAACCTGATAATGCAACCGCAAACCACGCGCTTCTATCAATGGTTCAATAAGCAGCAAATTCTTTTGAATCAATTCGCTGAAATCAATATCGGCAATTTCTTCAAACTGACGATGCTCGATGCGGGTAAGCAAAAGCAGGCTTTTGCTGATACGTGATAACCTGCGAACAGCCTGATGAATATATTGCAACTGTTCTGCATGGGCAGCTTTCAGATATTTATCCTGCAGCAAGCAATCTATCTGTGATTGAATAATGGACAGAGGCGTTTGCATTTCATGAGCCATGTTTTCTGTAAACTCTTTTTCATGCTGATAGGTGGTTACAATATGTGTTGTAAGTTGATTCAGCGTTTGGTTCAATTCACGGAATTCCTGAATGGGTTCCTGTTCCGGAAGCTGAAGCGCATGTTGCTGATTCAGTTGAAACTGTTTTAATTGCTTTAGTGCAAGATAAAAAGGTTGCCAAAGCCTTCTCGACTGTATGCGACTCAACATAATCCAGCCGATAAACAGCAAAGCCCATAGCACTGCTATGGTTAGTACAAGGCTTTGAATCAAATCTTCGCTATCAATCAAAGATATGCGAATAAATACCTGATAATAATTACCGTTTGACGGAATTACAGACGATAATACCCGATATGGAATTTGTTCATGGTTTAGTGGATTACGCACATATTCGGTATAAAACTGATCAGATCTTATTTCCTGCGGATGTTGAATGGGTTTGATCATCACATTGGTTTGCCAGCTGGGCGCATGTGAAGCAGAAAAATCAAACTGATGTTGCTGGATTTGTTGCACTACCAGGTTCTTTTCATGCAAAAGCCATTCATCGGCATCCTGAATAAACAGATAATGAATCAACAAGTAACACAGCGGTATGGCCACCAGCATCATGATACTGGCATAAATCACATACGTGCGTGTGGAACGGGTAAGCAGGTGCATAAAAAAGAAAATCAGCAAATAAACCGATAACCAATTCCGTACACGGATTTGATGCAATCCGTACAACCTCTGTCGGCAAGTTTTTTCTTTAGATTCTTGACATGAGCATATACCAGATCAAAATCATCAAACCATTCTTGATGATCCTGGCAAAGGTGTTCGGCCAGTGCTTGCCTGGAAATAACCCGGTTTTTATTAGCCAGAAAAAACAGAAGCAGATCATATTCCTTACGGGTGAGATTGACAGGCTGGTCATTTACATATACTTCTCTACGCTCAAGATTCACACAGATTTCACCGGCTTTCAGCTCATTCATTCCCTGAAATTGTTTTCTTCGGATAATGGCATGCAGGCGCGCCGCAAGCTCGGCCATGTGAAAAGGCTTTGACAAATAATCATCTGCACCCAATTTTAAGCCCAGTATCCGATCATCCACATCACCTCTTGCTGATACCACAATCACACCTTCCTGTTTTTTATCTTCCTTCAATATTTTCAGCAATGATAATCCGTCACCATCCGGCAGCATGATATCCAGCACAATGGCATCATAATCTGCTTCATCGAGCAAACGAAGTGCCCTTCGGAAATTGTCTGCTGATTCACACTGAAAGCCTGCAGTATTCAGATATTGCATCATGCTTTGCTGCAAGGCTTTTTCATCTTCAACGATTAGTATTTTCATGGCTTTTGCAGTTAAGCCGTACTACCAAGTTCACTCCACATGCTGAAAACAATCTGAAACAGATACAAGCTTTTGCTGATGATATATCTTCTTCCAGGCCAAAAAACCCAACCATGCAATGATTACATAAAAAATATTCAGCCCGCAGAAAAGGTACAATTTCTTAATGTAAAACATAGGAATATCCACGGCATCGGCTATCAGCAATGCAATCCAGTTTTCAATTTTCCTTCTGGCCAACAACCACATCCCGGTGGCCGCCATGGCCGAAGAAAACGAATCCAGCCCGGGCACATTGTTAATGCGGTAATGTTTTAGCCAGAAATAAAGTCCTGTCCATAATGTGACAAACAACACTGCCGCAAATACATACTCCCTTCGCGATGCCCAGCTGACGGGCTCTTTGGGTTGCTGATCAACATCTTTCCGAGACCACATGTACCAGCCATATATGCTCATCACCAGGTAATACAGATTTAATGCTGCATCCGGATAGAGCTTGTTTTGTTCTTCCACAAACAAAGAAATGCTGAATAAAATGCCTACAATACCTGTGGGATAAACCCAAATACTGTTGGCTCTTGCACACAATACACTGATAACTGCGAAAATCACCGCCACCCACTCCTGCCAGGAAAGTTGCTGCCAGACGTGTGCAAAAAACGCTTCCACCTGTAATGCAAGTCCGTTCATCATGCAAAGAATAAAAAATAGCGGATAACATGTAAGATATCCGCTACTTCATCCTGATTTAACATGTCTCTTTTATCGGGGTTCGGCCACTACTTCTTTTACTTCGGGGACGAGGCGTTTCATCATCCCTTCAATACCTGCTTTGAGCGTAATCATGGAAGAGGGACAGCCCGAGCATGCTCCCTGCAAAATCAGGGTGAGCTTGCCTTTTTCATAGTGCTTGAACTGAATAGCACCTCCGTCCATTTCTACTGCAGGCTTTACATAATTTTCCAGCAGTTCCTTGATTTTTTTCACTACTTCCGAATCATCATCGGCAATGGCTGTGTCGGCCTGTTTTTCCAATTCCTCTTCATTGATCACGGGGCGGCCTTCTTCCAGGTAAGATTTCAAAAAGGCTTTCAGGGTGGGGATTACATCTTCCCATTGCACGTCGGGCACTTTGGTAAGGGTTACAAAATTGCTCATGATAAAAACGCCCTTGATGAAAGGGAAACTGAACAATTCGGTAGCCAGGGGCGAAGGACGCGCCGTGGCCTCGTCCGTAAATTCAATGCTTTTACCCGGATACAGCAACCGGTTTACCACAAATTTCATGGTTTCCGGATTGGGTGTCGTCTCCGTGTATATGCTGATGGTGGGATTGCCGGTTTTAATCATTTTCAGTTGCTTTGTTTGATACAAAATTAGTTAATTTGGCCGGCTTAAGGGGAATTTACACATCCTTTTTGTGTCAGCTTTTTTATCCTCCACTACCTTAAAAATCCGGATTATCTTTAAAAAAATATGATTATGCATGCGCAACATCCTCCTCATCGGGTGCTTCAGGCACGCAAGCGAATTGCCCTGATTGCCCACGATCATAAAAAAGCCGAGCTGATTGAATGGGCGGTGTACAACAAGACTGCTCTATCGCGTCATGAACTATTGGCCACCGGTACTACCGGCAAACTGCTGGAAGATGCGCTGGATGTACCCATCAAAAAAATGCTCAGCGGGCCACTGGGTGGGGATCAGCAAATCGGGGCTCGTATTGCCGAAGGGAAGGTGGATGTGATGATTTTTTTCTGGGATCCGATGGAAGCTCAGCCGCATGATCCGGATATCAAAGCCTTGCTCAGGCTGGCCGTGGTGTGGAATATTCCTATTGCGTGCGACAGGGCTACGGCTGATTTTCTGATGACTTCACCGCTGATGAACCAGGAATACCGGGCGATATTGCCTGATTACAATATGTACCTGCACCGGTCAATTTAATAAGCTGGATGGGTATATATCACCTGCAAGACGGTTTGTCCCACCGCTTTCAGGGTGGCACGATCAATGTTATCCAGGTTATCCTGCAGGGTATGCCAGTAAGCTGGGAATGGATTTTTGGGGTTGTCGCGCAGGTGAATCACGTCAAAACAGGGGATATGAGCCATCTGGCTAACATACTGATGATCATCCTCAATGGTTACGTTGATTTTATCATACCGGAAAAAATCAGAATAACCCAGGGCGTTGGCCAGATTCCAGAATAATGTTTGCTGTGGGCCGGCAAATTGCTGGGATTGTCCTTCCATGTAAAAATGGGCATTTTTCCCGCCTACCATGTCGAGCAATATGCCATAATCGGCTACATATCCTGGCACATGCGGATGCTGAGCCCAGTATTGGGTACCCAGGCAAAAGCTGTGTGCCACACTGTCGCTTCCGTAATCTTCGCAATCGGTCAGAAACAGGTCAATCCCAATATCTGGTTTGTGGGCATGCAGTTGCCGGGCTGTTTCCAGTAGCACGGCAACTCCACTTGCACCATCATCGGCCCCGGGGAAAGGTTTTTTTCGGTTGGCCGGATTGGGATCCTGGTCGGCCCAGGGCCGGGTATCCCAGTGAGCCAGCAACAGCAACCGCTCCTTTGCAGCCGGATTAAAGCTGGCAATGATGTTTACACAAGGCAATTTTTCATGGTTCCAGGCCGTGAGTGTAGTTTGTTGTACATATACCGTATCAGCCCAGTTTTTCATGCGCGCAATGAGCCAATCTCCACAGGCCGCATGCGCCGGGGTACCTGGAATACGAGGGCCAAACTGCACCTGCCTGGCTACATAAGCATAAGCCGAATCCGCATCAAAAGCAGGGACGGTAATGTTTGGATTGATGAATGAGCTATTAGAAGCCGATTCAGAAGTTGACTGACGGGAATGGCAGCCACTGCTCCACATCAGCGAACCGAGAGCCCAGATTCCCAGCCCAAGCAAAACCCTTCTGCCAGAAAGGCTGACGCGCGGAAATGAACGTTTGGGAAAAACAGAAAACGATTTAAACAAGCGCATAAAATCAAGCGAATAAAATGAAAATCATTGAAAGGAATAAGTTACCGATCCATCTTTTTCATCTTTGAGCTGGATGCCCATACGCTGCAGCTGCTGGCGAATCCGGTCAGAAGTCGCATAATCCTTCCGCAACCGGGCCTCCCGCCTGATATCAATCAGCAATTCCAACAATGCTTCAACCAAACGGCTATCCTGTTTTCGAATGGGCTGTAAACCCAAAATTTCACTCATGTATAAGGAAAATGTATGTTGCAGCAACTGAATGGTGGCCGGGCTCAACTGCTCGCCCAGCTGATGGTGGCCTGCCGCATTGATGATGGGCACCAGCTCAAATAAATCAGCCAGCACCCGAGCCGTATTGAAGTCATCGTCCATGGCTTCGCGACAATCCATACACAGCTTGTGTATCCTACCCTCCAGATTATCTGGAGCCAAAGTATCGGCTGCTGGTTTCTGATGCTTACCATCAGGGAAGGTGGCTGCCATCTTTTGCAGGATATCAAAGGCCTCCCATAGCCGTTGCAATCCTCTTTCAGCTGCCTGCAGGGCTTCATTGGAAAAGTCGAGTGTACTGCGGTAATGGGTTTGCAAAATGTAAAACCGAACCACCATGGGATGATAGGGTTGCTCCAGCAGGGGATGCTGCCCGCTGAACAATTCAGTAAGCTTGATAACATTGTTGTAGCTTTTGCCCATTTTCCGCCCGTTGATGGTGATCATGTTATTGTGCATCCAGTAGCGCACGGGTGGCTCGCCATAAGCAATGGTTGACTGGGCAATTTCACATTCATGATGGGGAAATAACAAATCCATACCCCCTCCATGAATATCAAACGGATGACCCAGGTACTTGGTGCTCATGGCCGAACATTCAATGTGCCATCCAGGGAAACCCTCTCCCCATGGGCTTTTCCAGCGCATGATATGTTGCGGAGGTGCTTTTTTCCAAAGAGCAAAATCGGCTTTGTTCCGTTTTTCTTCCTGCCCCTCCAGTTCCCTCGTGGTAGCCAGCAGCTCATCCAGCACCCGGCCACTGAGCTGCCCGTAGGGATAATGCGCCGCATATTTCACCACGTCAAAATACACCGAGCCATTTACCACATAGGCATAACCTTTGGCCAGGATATCCTCAATCATGCTGATCTGCTCAATGATATGCCCGGTAGCGGTGGGTTCGATGTTGGGATCCAGGCAGTTGAACTGCTGCATGCCCCAGTGAAAGAGCCGGGTGTATTTCTGCACCAGCTCCATGGGCTCCAGTTTCTCCAGTGTAGCTCCCTTGGCTATCTTATCTTCAGCTTCCCGACCTTCCTCTTCAAAATGGCCGGCATCGGTGATATTGCGTACATACCTCACCTGGTAGCCAAGATGCCGCAAATAACGATAAACCACATCGAAGGTGATGTAAGGACGGGCATGCCCCAGATGCGATTCACCCGAAACCGTCGGACCACAGACGTACAAGCCTACATAGGGCGGATGTAGAGGTCTGAATAGTTCTTTCTGGCGGGTTAAAGAATTGTAGATCAAAAGTTCTGACATAAAAACGAATCCTGTTGCCGCAAAAATCGGAATTTTCCTACGATCCGCCGGATTGGTGATCAATGCTTGCCAGGATGGGATAATGATCTGATGCAGGAAGCTTGATCACCTCAAATCCTTTGACCTCCAACCGCGGATCTGCGAATATATAATCAATACGCAAAGTGGGGGCGTATCGGGAATAGGTTCGTCCCAACCCTGCACCCGTTGCCAGAAAAGCGTCCTGCAAGTGCCGGCTTATCGTAAAATAAGCCCCTGAAACCGGTGTGGTATTGAAATCGCCACAAAGAATCACCGGATAGGGACTTTGCCGGATAACCCGCGCTATCACCAGCGCCTGACGTTCGTGCAATTGAAATCCTTTTCTGAGTTTGCGTAGCGCCTGCCATGAGCTTTGGGGATCTGAATTTTTTATGCCCTGCATTTCTTCCTGTTCCAGGCCAAATGATTGCAAATGGGCGGTCATGACCCGAATGGTATCTGCTCCGATTACCAGGTCAGCATAGGCCAGGGTCGTATGCCGGCTGCTATCCAGGATGATTTTACCGGTATCTGCAAAGGGGAATTTCGACAAAATCATGTTTCCAAAATACCAGGTGTATCCATAAGGCGTAGCCCATTGAAAGTCGTTGGTGAAATAGGCATAAGGTTTTTGCAGCAAGGTGGTATAATGCAGCACGTTGTTTTTCTCGTTTTGCTGGTATAAATCCACTGTGGCAAACTCCTGCAGGCAAATGATATCCGCATTGTGAAAATACAGGATCCGGTCGAAATCTTCACGCCAATGCAGCCAGGCACTTACGGCTGACTTGAAATTGTTGACATTGTAACTCATGATTGTAAAACCATTTTCCCCGTTCACAGGCTTGTTGCGCCAGTGCCAGGCCCAGGTGTGCACCACCCCTTTCCAGCCACTGATCAGCAACACAGCACTTATCAATGCCATCTTCCCTCGCACAGGTATCCATACCATAATCAGTACCAGCATACCAAAAAAGAGATAAGGAAATGCAAGTCCGGCCAGATTCATCCACCAGGGCACCGGTGAAGGCAGATAGCTGGCCGCTACACCTAACAGGTACAACAACCATATCAACAGCGTGGCTATGTACAACAACAGATTCCTGAACGTGAAAGAAGACATGATACCGGAGTTTAGGGATGAATGGGAGAATGAAGTTGCAATTCGGCCACAACAGGGTAATGGTCGGAAAGATGCACCGGTATTCGCCTGAAATGCAGAAACTGCCAGTTGGGATCGGCCAGGATATAGTCAATGCGCAAGGTGGGGGATATGCTGTAGTAGGTAGCTCCTAATCCCTGCCCGCATTTGACAAAGCCATCCTGCAATCCTTTTGCAATTGTGAAATAGGTGAATGATACCGGTGTATCATTAAAATCACCGCAGATCAGAAAGGGGTAAGGCGATTGTTGCAGTGCCTGTTTAACACGTTTGCTTTCTTCACTGCGCCGGATGAATGCACGTTTCAGTTTACTCCAGATAGGCCTTGATGCCCGCCACGCTGTATCATTGCCCTGTTTCATCTCTTCAATCTGCATCAAATCATTTTGATTCAAATAAATGGATTGCAGGTGTACGGTAAACACCCGCACCGTGTCCTGCTTGATAACCAGGTCGGCATAAATCAGGCTTTCCGCATGGGGATGCTGAATAATGGGAATTTTGCCTGCCCGGCAAATAGGCCATCGGGAAAAGATGATGACACCGGAATGGCTGGTGCTGCTTGCCCCATTGTAATCACTGCTGAAATAACGATACGGATAACCCAGGCTATCAGAGATATACGTTTTGTAATCTTTTTGCTTCAACCGCGGGTGGTCGCTGGTAAAAAACTCCTGCAGGCAAACTATATCCGGTTGCTGACTGGCAATCAATTGCAGCATGGCACGACCATATTTCCCCCGCGGATCAGGGCGATTATGATAAGGAGCAAAACTATGTACATTGTAACTGATCAATTTGATGACAGGTCTGGTGGTATCTTCAGTTGCTGATGAGAGATGCGGCAATGCTACCGTTACCCGGATGGCCTTCCAGCTTCCGATCAAAGCCAGCGTGGGCAATACAATCCATTTACTCCTCAGCAGCAAAGCAAATATCCATAGAAAGATTACAATAAGCAGCCACAACGGAAAAGTCAGCCCCAGAAAAGCCAACGGCCACCACGACCGGGGATCTGCATAGGGCGACCATGCTGCTAACAACAGCACCCCACTGCAACCCATCAGCACAAGATGAAACAATAAGGGAAACAATTTGTGCAAGGCAAAACGCATGAGCAGGCTACTGAATATCTTCCTGACTGGCTCTCTTCAGGATTTCCCTTTCTTCCCGGGTCAGGGAATGAAAACCCTGTTCATTGATCTTATCGAGAATCTCATCAATCTTTTTTTCACTTACCCGCGATACTTTTTTAAAAGGCGGTACATCAGAACGATAGAATTTACCCGTACGATAGGTTGTTGTCTTTTCTTCCTTGTGTGGACGATGGGACATCTGCTTGCGTTCCGGATCAAACCAGCCATTGACCCATACAAACATCCGTTGCATGCCGGCCGACCAGTCGTGCCCCCGCTGCAGTTGCCACATAAACAATGCGCCGAATGCAGCACCTCCTAAATGCGCAATATGTCCACCTGCATTGCCATGCGGAATACTTGCCAGATCCACCAGCACAAAAATGACCGTAACCACCCACAGAGGAATGCCTCCTGCAACCATCGGGAAAAACCGGAACCTGGGAATCAGCAAAGTAACGGCAAAGGCTATTGCCATGACGCTTGCCGAAGCTCCGAAAGCAGTGGATTGCGCAGCAATAGGCCTGAATATCGGAAAGATATGATAGCTAAGCACAAACAGGGCTCCCCCGGCCAATCCGCCATAGAGATAGATCGGAGCTACCTTCTGATAACCGGCAAAATCCTGCAACAACCGCCCAAATACCCAAAACCACAACATATTGCTGAGGATATGCCAAAAACTCAGATGCACAAACATGAAAGTGAGCAACGTCCAGGGATGCGTAACCAATCCATGCCAGGATGAAGGAAGCACCACCCAGGGCATGATCTGATCATAAAAATCTGCATAGGAAAAACCATACAGGAAATAAATAACCCGGATGAAATTGAGCAGCAAATAGACCACCAGATTGATACATATCAATTTGAAAACGATATTGTGATCCTCGCCCAGGAAAATCGTATGGCGCTGATGCTGCATCGTCGTTTTCATCCTGCACGGTTTGTTACAAATTTAATATTTCTCTGCAATTCTTTGTCGGCCCCGTTTCACTTTTCCAATCAATTTTAGCCTTTTATATTTTCTCAGTAATCGTACGGCGAGTGGTGGTTCTGGTTCCAAGCTTTCATCAGTATAAAACCCACCAGTGCCCCACCGAGATGGGCAAAATGGGCTACATTGTCGCCTGCCGAATTCTGAATACCCAAGAACAATTCGATTAAGATATAAATCGTAACAAAATATTTTGCTTTGAGCGGAAAGAAAAAGTAAATGTAAATCATGCTGTTGGGAAACATGTATCCAAAAGCCACCAGCACACCGAAAATAGCGCCTGATGCGCCTAATGTAGGTACAATCCAGATTTCCTGAATCTTATCGGGCAACATGGCGAAGGTACCGCTGATATGATGGGTGTACAGATACCACCAATTTTGCACTTGTTCTTCCGTGATACCCGTTTGCTGTAAAATCTGATGAAAGCGCCAGGTGAGCGTAAGCATATAAAAAAATGCAGCTCCAACGCCACAAATCAGGTAAAAACTCAGAAAGCGACGAGGACCCCAGATGTTTTCCAGTATGCTGCCAAACATCCACAAGGCAAACATGTTGAAGAAAATATGTTCAAAGCTGCCATGCATGAACATGTGGGTGATAAACTGATACCAGTGAAACAACGGCGAGCCCCAGTAGTGCAGGGCAAACATTTCATCAATATCCACGTGTATCACACGAGGCAAGGTAAGCTGTGCAAAAAATACCAGCGCATTGATGATAATCAGATTTTTAATAACAGGAGGTAAGATCCGAAATCCGGTTGGCCTGAATCCGTTCATATAGTTTGTTTTTCAATATCGGGCAAATGTTTGGTTTTATATACTGCTCAGTTTGACAATGTTTTCAATGTGGTGGGTATGCGGAAACATATCTACCGGCTGCACCACGTCGATGGCATAAGCTTGCTGCAGTTGTTGAAGATCTCTGGCCTGAGTAGCAGGATTGCAGCTCACATAAATCAGTACACGTGGTCTGATTTGCAAAAGCTTTGCAATAAGCCTGGCATGCATGCCGGCACGGGGAGGATCTGTAATCACTACATCAGGCCTGCCGTGTTGGGCAATGAATGCTTCATCCCAGACATCCACTACATCCCCTGCTTGTATATGAACGTGGGAAACCTCATTCAGGCGCACATTTTCCCGGGCATCCTCCACAGCTTCCGGTATCTGTTCAATACCGATAACCCGGGCAGCGCCTTCAGCCACATAAATGCCGATGGAGCCAGTACCGCAGTACAAGTCATACACGGTTTCCCGGCCGGAGAGAGCTGCCAGTTGCTTCACCTGATCGTACAATCGTTCGGCCTGATAACTGTTGGTCTGAAAAAAGGATTTGGGTCCGATTTTGAACACGTAGTTGCCCAGCCGTTCCAGCAAATAGCCGGGGCCATGCACAAGTTTGGGTTGCAGGTCATGCAGGGAATCGTTTCGCTTGGCATTTAACGTAACATACAGGGAGGAGAGTTCAGGTATCTCCTTCAATAGCATCTCACATAAGGCCTCACACAACTGCTGATCTTCGTATGCGAAGATGAGATTGGCCATCACCTCCTGTTGCTTGTTGATGCGCACAGAAAGGCCCCGCAGCCATCCTGTATGATGTTTGATATGATAAAACAATTGATATCCCAGCTTTTGCTGCTGTTGCCAGACAAATGCATGCACCCGGTTGCGAAGCCGGTTAACAGGCTCAGGCACCAGATCACAGGTTTCAATATGCAGGACCCGATCAAAACGCCGGGGCACATGGTAGCCCAGGGCTGGTGGGGGAAGTTCGCCTTTCTGAGCAGTTAGCTGCCATTCCAGCCCGGGCAGGAAGGCCCTGTCCGAAGCCGTAAATTCAGCTTTGTTGCGATACCGGATGACAGGGTTGGCAGGCAGAATAGGCCGGATAGCCGGGAATCGCAGCCGGCCGATGTGCTGAAATACCTGCTCTACCTGGCGTTGTTTGTATTGCAATTGCTGCTGATAGGGCAACATTTGCCATGTGCATCCCCCGCATACACCAAAGTGCTGGCAGAAGGGATCAACCCGATCCGGTGCATAGGTATGAAAACGAATCACCCTCGCCAGCACCCAATCTTTCCGATCCTTGACCAGCTGAACATCCACTTCATCGCCCGGCACGGCTCCGCCTTCAATGAAGATTACCTTACCGTCCAGACGAGCAAGTGCACGACCTTCTGCCGCATAATCCTGTACGGATACTCGCTCAATAATCTGATTTCTCCGGCTCAATACAACCTGGGTTTGCCACAAAAGTAAGCAAATGCCCGGCTATGCCAGGAACACCTCCTGGAGAAAATATCCGCCCGGAACCAGCTCGTTGAATAAATCTTATCTTAGCATAGGTATTCACTCAATTCCGATATATAGCTCCTGTGAAAAACTGTATGCATGAAACATTTGCTCCGCCACCTGTTGCTCTGCCTGCTTTGTACAGGATTGATTGCCGATGGGTTTGCCCAGTCACACCGCATTCGCATTCATATCCGGAACCTGAAGGATACCATTCTTTACCTCGGAAATTATTACGGAAGCAAAACCTACATCACTGATTCCACCCGCATTGATCATCAGGGAGTGGCTGTATTTGCAGGTGCAGATCTGCTGCCTCCGGGGATTTACTTTGTTCTGATGCCCGACCGGCAACATTTTTTTGAAATGCTGATGCCACCGCACAATCAGCAATTTGAGATTACGGCCGATACCGCTTATCTGAATCAGGTCGTCTTCACCCATTCACCCGACAACGAAGCCTTTGTAGCCTACAATCAATTCCTGTCACATATCCAACAGCAACTTGAAGAAAAACGGAAAACTATACACGATAGCCTGCAGCTGCAACAGTTGCAAGAAGATGTGCTGAAAAAAATCAAAGATTATCGCTTACAATGGATACACAATCATCCCGAAAGCATGCTGGCCACCCTGTTCAGGGGCATGATGGATCCTGAACCTTCACCGGAAGAGCAACGGCAAGGAGAAAAGATAGATTCACTCTTTGCCTATCACTATCTCAAAGCCCATTATTGGGATCAGCTGTCGCTCACCGATAGCATGTGGTTGCGTACACCCATCCTAGAAGGCCGGCTGAACCGGTATTTTTCGCAGCTTGTGCCTCCCCAGCCCGATTCCATCAATGCGGCAGCCGATGCCCTGCTGGAAAAAGCCCGCACCAATTTCCCTATGTACAAATTCATTCTGTGGTGGCTTACCTACACATTTGAGAATTCGCCCTACATGGGTATGGATGCAGTTTTTGTGCATCTGGTTGAAAAATATTTCATGCCACCTGCACGCACAGACTGGCTGAGTGAATCCATTCGTCAAAAGCTGATTCAGCGTGCTTATCAGCTTTCTCCCAACCTGATCGGCGAAACCGCTCCCAATCTGCTGCTGCGCGATACCCTGCAACACATTTATCAACTCGATACGATTCGTGCACCTTACCTGCTGCTGGTTTTCTGGGATCCCACCTGTGGCCATTGCATCCGTCAGGTGCCGCGTTTGGACTCTGCCTGGCGAGCCGATTGGCAACAGATGGGCGTTAAAATGATCGGCATCCTTGCTGATGGCACCCCTCAGCAGTGGAAAGATTTTATGCATCAACATCATCTCACCGGCTGGCTGCATTTGTATGACCCCGACAATAGCAGTCACTTCCGTCAGCTATATGATGTATATGAAACACCTGTAACTTACCTGTTGGATGCACAAAAAAGAATCATTGCCAAAAAGCTTGACGTAGAGGGACTTTCCGCCTTTCTGCATCATCTCCGTGAAACTGCTTCTGCATCCACTCCATGATTTTGGCACATAATTCGTTATCCAGTATTTCGATTGTTAGCTATACCCGATTGCAGGGTGATCGGAATTGATTACATCACATTAAAAACTTTTGTATGAAACACGTAAACTTGAAGCATTTCAAATTAGCAAAATCTGCTTTGCCATTGCTGATGGCATGGATGAACTTCGTTTGGTTTTCTGCTTCTGCACAACAAGCTGATCCGTTAAATACCATCAATCAACCTCCTGCAACTGCAAGCTTTGGGATTAAAGTAGGGCCTAATTTCTCAAGCGTTACCACCAAGTTGTCGGGCTCCAAAGAAACCAGCAACCTGCTTACCAGCATCAGTGGAGGTGTGTATGTAAATGTTCCATTGGCTCCAGAGTTTTATTTGCAACCTGCTTTGTTGTTTGAACAGAAAGGAGGGAAAAAAGTATATGGTAACAATTCAGATGAAATGTTTCGTTTAAATTACCTGACGCTGCCCATCAATTTTACTTTTGCACCAGCTGTGGGTACGGGCCAATGGATGGTGGGCGTGGGCCCGTATTTCGGATATGGCTTATCGGGTACCCACTCGGGTAGTTTTGCCGATTCTCTGTTTACCTTTTCCCACGATCCATTTTCGGGAGATTATGGATTAAAACGTTTTGATGCGGGTTTGAACGTGCTGATCGGCTATCAAACGGCCAATGGTATCAACTTCGGCGTACAAAGCGAACTGGGTTTGGTGAATCTGCTGAAAAATGGAGATAGTGACAACGGCTTCCGCAATACCTCGTTCCAGGTTACAATAGGTTATACGTTTAAGTAATTTTTCATTTCACCTCTGCACCTGATCGGGCCGGCGCACCTTACAGCCGGCCTGTTTTTTAAAGGATTTCTGCCAATGCTTTTTTAATGACTTCCGGTTTGCCCAGGGTGTAATAATGCAACACAGGGACCCCAAATTTGATTAACTCACGCGATTGATACACCAGCCATTCTTTGCCCACTTCTTCCACTTCTTTGTCATTTTTACATTTCATGATTTCTGTACACAATTCCGCAGGAATATCCACATGAAATACGCGAGGAAGCATGGATAGCTGCTTGCGTGATGTAATGGGCTTCAATCCGGGAATAATCGGCACATCAATTCCCTTCTCCCTGCAGCGTTTTACAAAATCATAATACTTCTGGTTATCAAAAAACATTTGTGTGACCACATAATGAGCACCTTTATCAATTTTTTGCTTGAGATAATACAGATCGGTTTCCAGGTTGGGCGCTTCATAATGTTTTTCGGGGTAGCCGGCTACGCCGATGCAAAAATTGGTTTTGACACCATCAATTAGATCTTCTTCCAGATAGATGCCGTGGTTCATATTTACCACCTGCTCGATGAGTTCTACGGCATAGCGGTGCCCGCCGGGTTCCGGTTCAAAATAAGCTTCATTTTTCGGAGGGTCGCCCCGCAGCAACAGTACATTATCAATGCCCAGAAAATTCAGGTCAATCAGTGCATTTTCTGTTTCTTCCTTCGTGAAACCGCCACAAATCAGGTGCGGTACAGCATCTACCTTGTAATGATTCATGATAGCCGCACAGATGCCTACAGTGCCGGGCCGCTTGCGAATTTCCACTTTTTCAAATGAGCCATCCGGCTTTTTTTTAAACATGAATTCGCTGCGGTGATAGGTAACATTGATATAGGCAGGGTTAAACTCCATCAGAGGGTCCAGATGCTGATAGATAGATTCAATGCTTTTGCCTTTCAAAGGCGGCAAAATTTCGAAAGAAATCAATGTTTTTTGGGCTTTTCGAATATGTTCCGTCACGTGCATGCAGGGTAATTTGAAATTTTTGCAAAGGTAGCAAGTTCGAAATTCTTATTTTTGCTTGGTTTCACCGTATGCTGCAGAAAATTTTCACCCGGAATCTGATTAAGCATTATGGCAACCGGACGGTTGTCAATGCAGTTTCCATTGACGTAACCCAGGGTGAAATTGTGGGCCTGCTGGGGCCCAACGGGGCGGGTAAAACCACCACTTTTTACATGGTTGTGGGACTGATTAAGCCCGATGAAGGCCAGGTATTTCTGAACGATCAGGATATCACCCGGCTACCGATGTACAAAAGAGCGCAAATGGGCATTGGCTACCTCCCGCAGGAAGCTTCCGTATTCCGCAATCTGAGCGTGGAAGACAATATCCTGGCTGTGCTGGAGATGAAAGGCCTGAGCAAAAAGGAACAAAGAGAAAAGCTGGAATCCCTGTTGGAAGAATTTCACCTGCAACATGTGCGCAAGAGCCACGGCAATGTGTTGAGCGGTGGCGAGCGCCGCCGTACGGAAATTGCGCGATCGCTGGCTGTCGATCCCAAGTTTATTTTGCTGGATGAACCTTTTGCAGGTATTGATCCTATTGCAGTCGAGGATATTCAATCCATCGTAGCCAGGCTGAAATATAAAAACATCGGCATTCTGATTACCGATCACAACGTGCAGGAAACCTTGTCAATTACCGACAGGGCCTATTTATTGTTTGAGGGAAAAATTCTGAAATCGGGTACAGCTGAAGAACTGGCGGCAGATGAACAGGTGAGAAAAGTATATTTAGGACAGAATTTTGTGTTGCGCAGAAAGGACCATCTGGCTGCTGCAAGCCGGTAGGAAGTTTCATCACATCACCCAATCATGAGCAAGTATTCTGCAATATATATTTGGCATTTGCACCATGCATCAGCTATGCACAATTTTGCTGTGCAAATGATGCAGATTGTATCCAACGCATGATGAAGTATGAAAAAATTACTAAGTCCTGCCTTATCACAAATTGCACGCCTCCGTTGGGGGCGCATTGAATATTTCATCAACAACCCCTTTGAAGTGCAGCAACAATGGCTGCAGCAACTGCTTTCTGCAGCACAATACACGGTATTTGGCCGTGAATACCGTTTTTCGCAAATCCATACCCTACAAGAATACAAACAGCAAGTACCTGTTCATGATTATGAATCATTGAAGCCCTATATTTTCCGCATCATGGAAGGCGAACAGAATGTACTGTGGAATACGCCTATCAGATGGTTTGCCAAGTCAAGCGGCACCACCAGCGATAAAAGCAAATTTATTCCCGTAAGTTCAGAAAGCCTGCAGGAATGCCATTACCGCGCAGGCAGAGACGTAATCTCCATTTACTATAAAAATTTTCCCGACTCCGATTTGCTTACCGGAAAAGGCCTGGTCATTGGCGGCAGTCATCAGGTAAACAAACTCAATGAAGCTTCCTATTACGGCGATCTCAGTGCAGTCATGCTGCAGAATATGCCGTTTTACGGTCAGCTGATTCGTACACCCGATCTTTCCATTGCTTTGATGGACGAATGGGAAGAAAAAATTAACCGGATGGCATATACCACCATTCAGGAAAATGTAACCTCCATTGCCGGCGTGCCCACCTGGACGATGGTACTGATCAAAAAAATCTTCGAGATTACCGGTACGCAAAACCTGCTGGACGTGTGGCCCAATCTGGAATTGTATATGCATGGCGGCGTGAGCTTTACACCTTATCGCAGCCAGTTTCACAAGCTTATCCCTTCCCCGCATATGCATTATCTGGAAACCTACAATGCATCGGAAGGATTTTTTGCAGCACAGGATCAATTGTGTGATGCATTGTGTACTTCATCTGATGAGGTTGATCCGGCCAATGCTTCGCCTGGTATGTTATTGTTTTTAAACCACGGCATCTATTATGAATTCATGCCTATGGAAGAACTTGGAAAAGACAATCCCCAAACCTTGAGCCTGCGCGAAGTAGAAACCGGACAATCCTATGCACTTGTAATCAGCACCAATGGCGGATTGTGGCGCTATCTGATCGGCGATACCATCGAATTTGTATCGTTACAGCCGTTCCGCATTCGGGTTACCGGGCGAACCAAATCATTTATCAACGCCTTTGGCGAAGAAGTAGTGGTGGAAAATGCTGATCGGGCAATAGCCGAAGCATGCAAACATACTGGCGCACAGGTAAGTGATTACACGGCTGCTCCTTTGTTCTTTGAACAACAATCTGTTGGCGCTCATGAATGGTTGATAGAATTTGAAATTCCGCCCGATTCTTTATCCCGTTTCACAGAAATTCTCGACCGTACATTGCAATCCATCAATTCCGATTATGAGGCCAAACGATATAAAAACATAGCCCTTCATCCACCTGTAGTCATTCCCGTTCCCAGAGGCACTTTTCATCAATGGTTAAAGCTCAAACGCAAACTGGGTGGCCAACATAAGGTGCCCCGGTTGAATAATAACAGGCAAATGATTGAAGAAATCAAATCCATTTTCCTTAAGCAAACAGATCAACACTTGTTTTAATTTGCCCAAAACTCATGCATTATGGCGTTGTTAACCAACCAGGTAGCTTTGATTACCGGCGCGAGCCGTGGCATTGGCGAGGCCATTGCACTGAAACTGGCTTCTGAAGGAGCTCACATTGCTTTCACCTATGTGAGTGAACGTTCAGCTGAAAAAGCTCAGCAACTGGTTCAACAAATTCAGCAAATGGGTGTACAGGCAAAAGCCTGGCAATCCAATGCAGCTGATTATACACAGGCTGAACAATTGGTAAATGAAGTGCTTCAGCATTTCGGTAGAATTGATATCTGTGTGAACAATGCAGGCATATCCAAAGATAATCTGCTGCTGCGGCTCACGCCCGAACAATGGGACGAAGTGCTGAATACCAATCTGAAAAGTGTGTACAACATTACCCGCCAGGTTATCAAACCCATGATGAAAGCCCGTTCCGGCAGCATCATCAACATGAGTTCTATTGTGGGCATAAAAGGCAATGCCGGACAAAGCAGCTATGCCGCTTCCAAGGCGGGTATCATCGGTTTTACCAAATCCATTGCACAGGAGCTGGGAAGCCGTCAGATCCGCTGCAACGCCGTAGCTCCCGGCTTTATCGAAACCGATATGACAGCCTATCTACATGAGGGCGGACAGGGTGAGAATTATCTGAAAAATATCCCCCTCGGCCGCTTCGGAAAAGCCGAAGATGTAGCTAATGTGGTATTGTTTCTCGCTTCACCGCTCAGCAGTTATGTGACCGGGCAGGTAATCAGCGTATGCGGTGGATTGCTGATGTAACATAATCCCGGGATGTAAATTTATCCGGCATTAAGCCTTACTTTTGCAGGTAGAATTGATCATTCCGCTGACTAAATCTTCATCATGAGCGTACTGGTTAACAAACAAAGCAGAGTTATTGTACAAGGTTTCACCGGCACAGAAGGCACTTTTCACGCCACACAAATGATTGAATACGGAACACAGGTAGTAGGAGGTGTTACCCCCGGAAAAGGCGGTAAAATGCACCTGGATCGTCCGGTATTTAATACGGTGGAAGAAGCTGTGAAAGCCACCCAGGCAAATGTATCTATCATCTTCGTTCCGCCTGCCTTTGCTGCAGATGCTATTCTGGAAGCCGCATTTGCGGGTATTCCGCTGGTAGTATGTATTACCGAAGGCATTCCGGTGCAAGATATGGTGAAGGTAAAACACATGCTCAAGAGCACTTCCACCCGGCTAATCGGGCCCAATTGCCCGGGCGTGATTTCATCGGAAGAAGCCAAAGTAGGTATCATGCCAGGTTTTGTGTTCAAAAAAGGTCCTGTTGGCATTGTATCCCGTTCCGGCACATTGACCTACGAAGCTGCCGATCAGGTGGTAAAAGCCGGCCTGGGCATCAGCACAGCCATTGGCATTGGCGGCGATCCTATCATTGGCACCTCTACCCTGGAAGCCATTCAGCTGTTTATGGATGATGAAGAAACAAGGGCCATTGTGATGATTGGCGAGATCGGAGGCAGCATGGAAGCTGAAGCAGCTCGCTGGGCCAAAACATATGCTACCAAACCCATCATCGGATTCATAGCCGGTCAAACGGCACCTCCCGGCCGCCGCATGGGCCATGCCGGCGCCATCGTGGGCGGATCAGAAGATACCGCCGCAGCCAAAATGGCTATCATGCGCGAATGTGGGATCCACGTGGTGGAAAGTCCGGCCGATATTGGCAAAACTGTGGCTCAAGTTTTGTCTGTACACGCTTCGTGATTAAGTTCCCTGAACAATGGAAAACAACCTTTTGCCACAAGCAACGTGGGACGACTTTGCCAGGCTGGATATTCGCGTAGGCACCATCTTAAAGGTTCAGCCTTTTCCTGAAGCGCGCAAGCCAGCCTATCAGCTCTGGATTGACTTTGGTCCCATCGGCATCAAATCATCTTCTGCACAGATTACCCGCCTGTATCACCCCGAAACCCTTATCGGCAGGCAGGTAATAGCCGTGGTGAATTTCCCGCCGAAACAAATTGCTCATTTTAAAAGTGAATGCCTTGTATTGGGCGTGATGGCCGAAAATCAAGAAGTGATTTTGCTTCAGCCCGACCGACCCGTAGCCAACGGATTGCGCATCGGATAAATTATCCACCCACAGACTGATTTTCAGACGAAGACAAAGAATGCTGCTCAGCGGGCTCGGCATTTGCAGGTGACGAGGCAACCGGCTTATGCAGCCAACGTTTCTGGAATAACAAAATAGCGATCACACCCACGGAAATGGAGGCATCGGAAATATTGAATACCGGTTGAAAAAAAATGAAATATTCTCCTCCCTTGAAAGGAATCCATCGAGGTAAAAAACCTTCATAAATCGGGAAATAAAGCATATCCACCACCTTGCCGTGGAGAAATCCGGCATATCCTCCGCCTTTGGGAAACAAATGAGCTACCACCCCATAATCACTTTCAGAAAATATCAATCCATAAAACATGCTATCCAGCAGGTTGCCAATAGCTCCCGCCAGAATCAGCGCCCCGCATATCACCAGGCCCTTGGGATAACCTTCCCGGATAATGCGATGCAATACGAAAAAACCAAAAATCACCGCTGCCAGCCGAAACAGGCTCAGCATCAGCTTGCCAGAAGGGCCGCCAAACTGCAGACCATAAGCCATGCCCTCATTTTCAATGAAATGAATCCGAAACCAATGACCAATGACGGGAAATTCATCACCCAGCGCCATGTGGGTCTTCACCCAGATTTTCAAGGTCTGATCGGCAACCAGAATCAACGCAATCAGGAGGTAGGCATATTTCTTTTTCAAAGCAAACCTTTTTGCAAAGGTAAGATCCAGGAGCTTTCCCCATGCACCATACTTATCGTTTGCCAGAATTTCGCATCCATCCATGCTCCCATTGGGGTCGAAGATTCCATTTTTGAAAACCATTCGGACTGCATATCTTTGCACGATTTTTTGGAAAAATTGAACAATCTCCAATTAATCTCTGGTTCTTTTTAAATATTTCCTGAATTCTTAATGCTGGTCTGAAAGCAATGCCAAAAGACACTTCCATCCGTTCTGTACTGATCATTGGTTCCGGTCCTATTATTATTGGCCAGGCTTGCGAATTTGACTACAGCGGTTCCCAGGCTGCACGGTCGCTGCGCGAAGAGGGTATCCGGGTGATTCTCATCAATTCCAATCCGGCTACCATTATGACTGACCCCATGATGGCCGATCGTGTGTACCTGTTGCCGCTTACGGTAGAAAGCCTGGAACAAATTCTTCAGGAAAATGAAATTGATGCCGTACTACCAACCATGGGTGGCCAGACGGCCCTGAACCTGGCCAAGGAGGCCGACGAGCTGGGTATATGGGAAAAATATGGTGTACGCCTGATTGGCGTGGATATCAAAGCCATCAACAAAGCCGAAGACCGGGAGGAATTTCGTCGGTTTATGACTGAAATCGGCGTCCCGGTGGCTCCTTCGCGGATAGCCAATTCGTTTCTGGAAGGAAAAGAATTTGCCCAGGAGATTGGATTTCCATTGGTGATTCGTCCTTCCTATACCCTGGGGGGCACGGGCGGCAGCTTTGTGCATAGCAAGGAGGAACTCGACGAAGCCCTGCAGCGCGGATTGGAGGCTTCTCCCATTCATGAAGTGCTGGTGGAAAAAGCCGTGCTGGGCTGGAAAGAGTTCGAGCTGGAATTGCTGCGCGATGCGGCCGATAACGTAGTAATCATCTGTACGGTGGAAAACATGGACCCCATGGGCATCCACACGGGCGATTCGATTACGGTGGCACCGGCCATGACCCTGAGCGATACGGCCTACCAGCTCATGCGCAACACGGCCATCAAAATGATGCGCAGCATGGGCAATTTTGCCGGCGGATGCAATGTGCAATTTGCCCTGAATCCCCAAACCGAAGAAATCATAGCCATCGAAATCAACCCCCGCGTGAGCCGCTCCTCGGCTCTGGCATCCAAAGCCACCGGCTATCCGATTGCCAAAATCGCCGCTAAATTGGCTATCGGTTACCGGCTCGATGAACTGAAAAACCAGATTACCGGCAACACTTCCGCCTACTTTGAACCGGCACTGGATTACGTAATCGTGAAAATGCCTCGCTGGAATTTCGACAAATTCAAAGGAGCCGATGATACGCTCGGCCTGCAGATGAAGTCCGTCGGCGAGGTGATGGCCATCGGCCGCACTTTCCCCGAAGCCCTCCAGAAAGCCTGTCAGGGCCTGGAAAACGAAGCTATTGGCCTCGGTTTTTATAGCGGAAACACCAATCTGAAGGTCGATCAACTACTGGAAAAACTCAAACGCCCTACCTGGGACCGCGTCTTCCGTATCAAAGATGCCCTCATGCTGGGGGTTTCCATCAAAACCATTCACCAGCTCACCTATATCGATCCCTGGTTCCTGCATCAAATCCAGCTTATCGTGGATATGGAAAAGAAACTTACCCATTACCATCTCCATGATATTCCGGACGAACTGTTGCGCGAAGCCAAACAGCTGGGCTTCTCCGATCGCCAACTGGCCATTTTGCTGCGCTGTGATTCGGAAGATGAGGTGTATAAAAAACGAAAAAAGCTGGGCATTACCCGAACCTATAAGATGGTCGATACCTGCTCAGCCGAATTTGAAGCCCGTACGCCTTACTATTATTCCAGTTTTGACCAGGTTAATGAAAGCATCCCATCTAAACGGAAAAAGGTACTGGTGCTGGGTTCCGGCCCCAACCGCATTGGCCAGGGCATTGAATTCGATTATTGCTGCACCCACGGGCTGCTGGCCATTCAGGAATGCGGCTACGAGGCCATTATGATCAACTGCAATCCGGAAACAGTTTCCACCGATTTCGATATGGCCGACAAGCTTTACTTCGAACCCGTGTTCTGGGAACATTTGCGGGAAATCATCGATCTGGAACAACCCGAGGGCGTCATTGTGCAGCTTGGCGGACAAACTGCGTTGAAACTGGCCAAAAACCTGCATGAAAAAGGTATCCACATTTTCGGTACCTCGTTTAACGATATGGATATTGCCGAAGATCGCGGACGCTTCTCCGACATGCTTAAGGAATTAGGCATCCCTTATCCAAAATACGGTACGGCCTACACAGCCGAAGAGGCTATGGCAGTAGCCAAGCAAGTAGGCTATCCCGTGCTGGTTCGCCCTTCCTATGTGCTGGGCGGGCAGCGTATGCGGATCGTAATCAATGAAGAAGAACTCGAAAAAGCCGTGGTGAGCCTGCTGAAACATTTGCCCGGCAATAAAATCCTGATTGATCATTTCCTGGATCGCTGCCAGGAGGCGGAAATCGATGCCATTTTTGACGGTGAAGAATTCCATGTCATGGGCGTCATGGAACATATTGAACCTGCAGGCATCCACAGCGGTGATAGCAATGCCGTGCTGCCACCCTTCAACCTTTCGCCGTTGGAAGTAACAACCATGGAATTCTACGCCGAAAAAATTGCCCGTGCCCTGCATATCCAGGGACTGATCAACGTCCAGTTTGCCATTAAAGACGGCGTGGTGTATGTGATCGAAGCCAACCCCCGCGCTTCTCGTACTACTCCCTTTATTGCAAAAGCTTACCAGGTTCCTTACTTGAATATAGCCACCAAAATCATTCTCGGCACGCACAAGCTGAAAGATTTCAAAATCGAAAAGAAGCTGAACGGCTATGCCATCAAAGAACCAGTGTTTTCATTCAACAAGTTCCCGGGAGTGAATCGTGAACTGGGTCCGGAAATGAAATCCACCGGCGAAGCCATCCGTTTCATCAAGGACCTTCGCGATCCCTACTTCCGCAAACTGTACAAAGAGAGAAGCATGCTGCTGAGTAAGTGAGATTGAACTCATCGTGCATATTGCGCAGCCATTTTCTGGATTTCTTCCTGAATTTGCCTGGCCAGATGAGCCGGAGACAGCACTTTTACATGAGACCCATAGCTCAGCAGTAACATCATCAATTCATAATTTATCACCAGCTTTAGCCGAACCCGACAACCATCTTCTGTTTGCTCAAGCAGTTGCTGCGAAGCATGAATGGGATGGTTCAACACATATTTGCATTGCTGCGCATCAAACCACAACTCAATATCTTCCGGATCATTTTCCGGATTGGAAATACCAATAATATTGGCAAAATACTTGTGAGGTTCAAAATTCTCCGGTACATCAAAATGATCTCTTGTGGGCCAGATATTGGTAATCCGGTCCAGGCCAAATATGCGCACCTTGTTTTCCTGCTGATCCTTGCGCTTGCTCATCCCAACTACATAGAAACGATGCTGATATTCCCGGATATGATAGGGCGCCAGCCGATATTCATGCTCTTCATTCCGCTGATAGGATTTATGTTTAATTTTTACCCAGTTTCGATTTACAATGGCTTCTGCAAGATCTTCTATCCACCTGGCTCCTGCATATTCAGCCGACAAATCTATATGCAGCATGCCTTGAGATTGGACCAGTCGCTCTTTGCTGATTTTCACTGCATCAGCAATCTGGCGAATGGCATCCTCAAATCGCCGAATGAGCGTAATATGCTTGAAATGTTCCAAAATATTAATCGCTATCTCCAATCCATTCAAATCATATTCCGTCACAGGCAGGCTGTTGATAGAATAATTCGGTTCCTTATAATAATATCCCCTTCTCTGATAATGATAATCAATAGGTGCTTTAAAGTTTAGCTCTGCACTATACCGCATATCATACAAGTCCTTCTGGATAGTGCGTACAGAAACGCTTTTCCCCAATTTTTGTGACACATAATTCACCAGCTTTTCTAAAGATGGATAATCTTTCCTTCTCAGCCGTTCATCAATGGCTTTGTAGCGGGCCATGGCATTTTTATTGAGAGGCATAATAAAAGATTTTTTGATTACGCAAAATGAATGCGTATATACACAAAAATTTTGTATTATCAAAAACGTAAAAACATGATTAGCAACATCAGTTCCCGGCTCATGGCCCTGCATCTTTCACCTTTTATATTGGAACCCGACCTTACCCGATGCATGGAAATGCTGGCAAAACAATATGAAGAATACCTGGGTTATTTAGAAATTGGCTTTGATGGAGCACAGGCTCGCGAAAAGGCCGAATTGCAGGATAGCCTCAAATTTAAAACGGCCTACCACGCCTGGAAAGCTTGCCATTCAATCAACAAAAACCTGGTTTCCCAGTTTTAAATTGAATTTAACACAAGTATGACTGAATAAATTCTACTATTTTTGTAGAGATTATATAGTTTTGAGCCTATATTTTTCAAATTATTGTTCACCTTTTAAAACCTTACTATTATGAGCTTACGACTTGGCGATACAGCCCCGAATTTCAAGGCCCAAACCACGCAGGGTGAAATTGATTTCTATGAATATCTTGGCAATAGCTGGGGCGTATTCTTTTCCCACCCTGCTGATTTCACACCCATCTGCACCACTGAACTGGGCCGGACAGCGCAACTGGCCGATGAGTTTGCTAAACGCAATGCAAAAATCATTGCTATCAGTGTAGATCCGCTGGACTCACACCAAAAATGGGTACAGGATATCAATGAAGTGGGCCAAACACAGGTAAACTATCCCATTATTGCCGATCCGGATCGAAAAATCGCCACTCTGTATGACATGATTCATCCCAATGCTTCTGAAACCCATACGGTGCGCAATGTCTTTATCATTGATCCGGACAAAAAGATTCGGCTGATTCTGGTCTATCCACCTTCCATTGGCCGGAATTTCTATGAAATCCTGCGCGCCCTTGATGCTTTGCAATTAACCACGCAGTATCCGGTATCCACGCCGGTTGACTGGAAAGAAGGAGAAGATGTGGTAATTGCGCCCTCTCTGCCTGATGAAGAAGCCCGTAAACGTTTCCCCAAAGGATTCCGTGTGGTAAAACCCTACCTGCGATTTACTCCGCAACCCAACAAATAAAACCAATTGGGCTCCGCATACAGCCGTCCTGATTCGGACGGCTTTTTTATTGGCTGCCATTCCGGATATGTTGCACAATGGTTGCAGACGTTTTGCGGAGCTGATAGAGGGCTGCTTTTATGTCTTTGGGAAGTGGTGCCTCGATGCGATGATGCTGGTTATTTGGCAGCTGCAGCTCAATGACGGCAGCATGCAGTGCCGTACGGGCTATCAGCGGACGTTCCTGACCATTTGGATGAAATGACCGATAGAGCGAGGCAGCCATGATGGGTTTACCGCTGCCATACAGGGGATCAGCAACCAGTGGATAACCCAGATGCTGCAGGTGAAGCCGGATCTGATGCGTACGGCCGGTGGTAGGAATCATCTGCAGCAGGCTGTGGCGGCTATAGGATTCCAAAAGCTTCAGATGGGTAATAGCTTCCCTACCCGCAGCATGAATCCGCATTTTGCCGGGAGCCTTTGGATCAGGTGCTATCGGCAAAACCACAGTTTTTTCCTCGAAATCTACCCGTCCCTCCACAATCCCGAGATAGGTTTTGCCAATGCTATGGGCTGCAAATTGCTGACATAGCCAGCGATGGGCATCCGCATGCCGGGCAAATATGATCACGCCACTGGTATCTTTATCCAGCCGGTGAACAATTAAAATCTCTCCGTACTGTTCTTTGAGCCAGACATAAAGATTAGGCAGGTCGCTATCAAATCGGTCCGGCACGCTTAACCAACCTGCTGGCTTATTGACAGCAACAAAATCGGCATGCTCAATCAATATTTCCGGACGATTTTTTTTCATTTTACACCACTTGTGCAAGGGATCTGAAAAGGGGTATAGCTATGCTCCCCGAAAATGTTTCAGCCAGATAACTTCTTTCTCGCTCAAGTACCGCCATTTGCCCCGTGGCAAATTTTTTTTCGTAAGTCCGGCATACATGACCCGATCGAGTTTTTCCACTTCATAACCCAAAGCCGCAAACAAACGACGAACAATGCGGTTTTTCCCGCTATGGATTTCCAGCCCCAGCACTTTCCTTGTACCATCCAGATAAGCCAGGGCATCCACTTTTGCCGGCCCATCCTCCAACATCACTCCTTCCAGCATCTGCTGAAAATGGGCTTCGGTAAGCGGTTTATTGATGTGCACCTCATATACTTTTTTCACTTCGAAGGAAGGATGCGAAAGCTTCTGGGCAAGCTCCCCGTCATTGGTTAAGAGCAACAATCCGGACGTATTGCGATCCAGACGTCCTACCGGAAATAAACGGCCGTTGAATGCCGACTTTACAAGCTCCATTACAGTTTTCCGGTTTTTGGGGTCATGCGTAGTGGTAAGATACCCTTTGGGTTTGTTCAACAGCACGTAAACCTTTTGCCTGACTGGCCTGATGGGTTTCTTGTTGTAGGTAATATGTTCGTTGCCGGTTACCTGAAAGCCGGGTTCCAGGATGGTCTTGCCATTGACCTGCACCAGTCCTTGTTTGATAAGTTCTGCGGCTTTGCGTCGGGAACAAATCCCACAATGTGCCACGTATTTGTTTAGTGGCATGGTATCTGGTTGTTCGGCCGCTTTGGGTTGCTGGCTATGGCCGGTGGAACGATTTGTTTCAGAGGTATGTGAATGCTTGCGGGCCATAGTGAAAAAGTTTAACGGGCATTGACATGAGGCAAACGCTGGGCAGCCTCTGTATGCACCACATTGGCCAGCTGTCCGCAGGCTGCATCAATATCGGCTCCCCGGCTCCTTCTGAGACGTACATTCACATGCTGCCTCTGTAGATAGGCAATAAACTGATCGGCAACATGGGATTCGGTTCGTGAAAAGGGAGAAAGAGAAACAGGATTGTATTCAATCAGATTCACGACTTTAAAAGGCAGTTTGCGATAGAGTTTTACCAGCGCTTTTGCATCATCCAGGCTATCATTAAAATCCTTTAACAGGATGTATTCAATGCTGATTTCATTTCGGGTTAACTTGTAAAAATATTCCAATGCTTCCAGCAGATCAGGGATGCGGTTACTCTGGTTGATAGGCATGATCTGGCTTCGCTTTTCATCGGTGGCTGCATGCAGCGAAAGAGCCAGGTTAAATTTCACCTGATCATCGGCCAGGCGATAAATCATTTTGCTGATGCCTGCTGTAGAAAGGGTAATGCGGCGGGGTGAAAAAGCCAGCCCATCCGGACTGGTTATCTTGTCAATGGCCAATAGCACCTGTTTGTAATTCAACAGCGGCTCGCCCATGCCCATAAATACGATGTTGGTGAGCCTGCGTCCGGCCTGTTGCATCGCAATTTCATTGAGAAAAGCTACCTGGTCAAAGATTTCTTCAAACATCAGATTCCGTTGCAAGCCCAGATAGCCCGTGGCACAGAACTTACAACCCAGGCTGCAGCCCGCCTGCGATGAAACACAAGCTGTAAGCCGATCTCCGGAGGGAATCAAAACGCCTTCCACAGCCTTGCCATCGCTCAAGCGGAATAAGCATTTCACCGTACCATCCCTGCTCTGTTGCAAAAGCTCTACGTTCAACACCGGAAAACTGAAATCATTTGCCAGCTTTTCACGGAAAGTTTTCGGCAAATCGCTCATTTGCTCGAAGCTACGCGCATGCTTCTGCCAAAGCCAGCCATACAGCTGCCTGGCCCGATAAGCGGGCTGCGCGGCTCCAGCAACGTACTCCTGCAAATCAGAAAGGGAAAGATGGCGAATATTGGGCCTTACGGAAGTTTGTTTCACAGCCCAAATTTACGCATTTCCGACCGGCTGTATGACATAACCCCTAATCTGGAAAAAGGACTTGCCTGATAATGGAAAGTTTGCCCGCTATGGATGGAACATACAAGGCGTTACAGACATATTTGTTTTTCCAGCATCATCTTACGCAGATTAATAAGCCCGTAACGCATGCGACCCAGGGCAGTATTGATACTTACGTTTGTCAATGCGGCTATTTCCTTGAAACTAAGATCTGCATAATGCCGGAGAATAATGACTTCCCGCTGTTCGGGCGGCAACTGGTCGAGCATTTCCCTGACATAATGATGGCTTTGCCGCGTCATCATTTCTTCTTCGGCATTGCCATCCGGGAATTTGATGAAATTAAACACATCGTGCTCTTCGGTACTGTGCATCGTAGGGTTTCGCCTAGCCCGCCGGAAATGATCCACACAAAGATTGTGGGCTATGCGCATTGCCCAGGGCAAAAACTTACCCTTTTCCATGTACCTATCAGCACGAAGCGTATCGATAATCCTGATGAAGGTGTCCTGAAAAATGTCTTCGGCCAGATGAGCATCTCTTACCAGCAGGTAAATAGCTGTGTATAACCGATCTTTGTGCCGCTGGATGAGTTCATTCAGGGCTTCATCTTCTCCCCTCTGATAGGCAGCGATCAACGCCTGGTCTGACAAATTCCGATACGAATGAGTCATATGAGATATGGTTTTTAGGTTATCCCCTACAACAGGCATACACATGCAACTGCTGTAGGAGGGGTTAAAGCGTATGCATTTTGCGTATTTTGATACACCATCTCAAAAACACCACGTAGAACTCACTGCTGATAGAGGGGAATTTTAGAGGTTTTAAAACTGGTTTGATAGCAAAAATAAAAGAATTGTTAAAAACAATACCAAATTTATTCAAAAAAATTTTTTTTCCAAATCTATTTGTTGAAAACAATTTTTTCCTGCATGTGTTACCCAATTAGGGGCGTGAGAAGTCAAAGTTTTGTCAATCTGCGCCCACTTGCCAGATGATCTGTAGTTTTACGCGATGGCTCAAAAACAAGCACAACACTCAGCAACCCTCGTTCATCAGCCGGCTTTGGCTGACGGCCAGTGGGATATCCGGCATGTGATACTGGTGAAAGGCGCGCGGGTGCATAACTTAAAAAACATTACCGTAGCCTTTCCCAGAAACCGTTTTATTGTGGTAACCGGCGTATCCGGATCGGGCAAATCATCCTTAACCATCGATACCCTGTATGCCGAGGGGCAGCGTCGCTATGCCGAAAGCCTAAGTGCTTACGCCCGACAGTTTCTGATGCGCATGGATAAACCGGATGTAGACATGATTAAGGGCATTTGCCCGGCTATTGCCATTGAACAAAAAGTCATGGCCCGTACGCCCCGTTCCACTGTTGGCTCGCTTACTGAGTTGTATGATTATCTGCGGATGCTGTTTGCCAGAATTGGGAAAACCTATTCGCCGGTTTCGGGCAAAGAAGTGAAGCGCTATCAGGTAAGTGATGTGGTGGATTTTGTCTTGCAGCTTCCGGCTCAAACCCGGATAGTCATTGCCGTTCCGCTCCGTATCCGCAAGGGTTATACCCAATCACAGGAACTGCATATTCTGCTGCAAAAAGGGTTTTCCCGCCTGTATGTGGTTGATGGCAATCATCGGGAAATTTTACGCATTGAAGATCTCTTGGATCAGAAATGGCCTAAAGGGAATGTGTTCGTATTAATAGATCGGCTGGTGGTAGATGCATCCTTGCAGGAAGAAGATGCTCGTCACCGGTTGGCAGATAGCATTCAAACTGCCTTTTATGAAGCTGAGGGTGAGTGCTGGATTGAGGTAAATCAGCAGCAGTGGCATTCTTTTTCCAATCGGTTTGAAATGGATGGGATCCGATTTGAGGAACCCGTACCCCAGCTGTTTTCCTACAACAGTCCCTACGGAGCCTGCCCGGTGTGTGAAGGATTCGGACAGGTTCTGGGCATTGATCCCGATTTAGTGATTCCTGACAAACAGCTGAGCGTATATGAGGGGGCTATAGCCTGCTGGCGCGGGGAAAAGATGAAAGAATGGAATGAAGCGCTGATCCGTAACGCGCACAAGTTCAATTTCCCCATTCACAAACCCATTGCTGAGCTTACTCCTGAACAATACGAACTGCTCTGGAAAGGGAACAAATATTTTGCTGGGATTGAGGATTTCTTCAAAATGGTAGAAGAAAACCTCTACAAAATCCAATACCGGGTATTGCTATCCCGTTATCGGGGTCTCACCACCTGTCCGGCCTGCCACGGAACGCGCCTGCGCAAAGAAGCATTGTATGTAAAAATCCAGGGGCGCCATATTGCTGAGTTGATGGCGATGCCGGTAGAAGAGCTGGCTGTTTGGTTTGACGAGCTCACCCTTGCACCTGCCGAACAGCAGATTGCCGCACGTCTGCTGCACGAAATCCGTTACCGGCTGAGCACCCTGCTCAAAGTAGGACTGGGTTATCTCACCCTCGATCGTCCGGCCAACACCCTCAGCGGCGGCGAAAGCCAGCGTATTCAGCTCACCCGATCGCTGGGCAGCAATCTCACCGACTCGCTTTATATCCTCGACGAGCCCAGCATTGGGTTACATCCCCGCGATACCCACCAGCTGATTGAAGTGCTGAAGGAACTGCGCGATCTGCACAATACCGTAATAGTGGTGGAGCACGACGAGCAGATGATGCGCGAGGCCGATTACATCATCGATATGGGACCCCTAGCCAGCCATCAGGGTGGTGAGGTAGTGTTTGCCGGAACGTACGATGAAATCCTCAATGATTCCAAAAGCCTGACCGGCGCCTACCTGAGCGGCCGGATGCGTATTCCCGGAGGTGGGCCAGGCCGGCCACGCAAGTGGACCCAATCGATCAGGCTCGAAGGATGCCGGGAACATAACCTGAAACAAATAGATGTAGAGTTTCCCCTGAATGTCCTGTGTGTGGTGAGTGGCGTGAGTGGCAGCGGGAAAAGTACCCTTGTCACCCAGATCCTATATCCGGCCTTGAAAAAGCTGAAAGGAGATCCTGTAGGCAAACCTGGCTGGCATAAAGCGCTGAAAGGCGATCTGCAGGCTGTCACACAAATAGAACTGGTGGATCAGCAACCCATCGGCAAATCTTCCCGCTCCAACCCCATTACCTATATCAAGGCATACGACAGCATCCGTTCGTTGTTTGCTTCCCAGCCACTCAGTAAAATCAGGGGATATCAACCCCGCCATTTCTCTTTTAATGTGGATGGCGGAAGATGTGATCGATGCAAGGGCGAGGGTGAAATTACCATCGAAATGCAGTTCCTGGCCGATGTGCACCTGACCTGTGAAGTTTGCCACGGCAGGCGCTTCAAGGAAGAAATCCTGGAAGTGCATTATCGGGGAAAAAACATCCACGATGTCCTGAATATGAGTGTGGACGAAGCACTGGAATTTTTTGCCGATGAACCGGATATCGTCCGTCAGTTGAAACCTTTGCAGCAGGTGGGTCTGGGATATATCAAATTAGGCCAGCCGGCCAGCACACTGAGTGGTGGTGAAGCCCAGCGTGTGAAACTGGCTTCTTTTCTGGGGCACAGCCATGCGCAGGAGCACATCCTGTTTATTTTCGACGAGCCCACAACCGGCCTGCATTTTCACGATATTGCCTTTCTCCTGCAATCCTTTGATGCTTTGATTGAACAAGGTCATTCCATCATTGTCATTGAACATAACCTGGATGTGATTCGCCGGGCCGATTGGGTCATTGAGCTGGGGCCCGAAGGTGGGGAGCGTGGCGGAGAGCTGATTTTTGCCGGTACACCCGAAGCTTTGAAGCAGGTAGAAGGAAGCTATACGGCGCGGTTCCTGTGAGTATAATCACTGGTTTGCTGCAGAAAGACGGCTTCATATACCCTGCGGATGCCCTCTTCCAGCGAGGTCTGATGATGCCATCCCATGGCATGCAGGCGGCTTACATCCAGCAATTTGCGCGGGGTGCCATCGGGCTTGCTGGTATCGTACACAATCCGACCCTTGTAACCGACAATCGTCCGGATCAGCTCAGCCAGTTCCGCAATGCTGATATCCTCGCCCGTGCCAATGTTAATCAGATCAGGCTCTTCCGGATGATTCATCAGAAACACACAAGCATCGGCCAGATCGTCCACATACAAAAATTCCCTCCTGGGTTTTCCTGTGCCCCATACCACCACTTCCGGCATACCTTTGATTTTGGCTTCATGAAATTTACGCAGGAGAGCAGGCAGCACGTGGGAAGTTTCCAGATCAAAATTATCGTGGATCCCATACAGGTTGGTAGGCATCACAGAAATAAAATGGCAACCGTACTGGGCGCGATAGGCTTCACAAAGCTTGATACCCGCAATTTTGGCGATAGCATACGGTTCGTTGGTGGGTTCCAGCGGGCCTGTGAGCAGATATTCTTCTTTGATGGGTTGCGGCGCCAGTCGGGGATAAATGCAGGACGAGCCTAAAAACATCAGCTTTTTCACCCCACTCAGATAAGCTGCATGGATGACATTGGCCTCGATCTGCAGGTTATCGTAAATAAATTCGGCCCGATAGGTGTTGTTAGCCAGAATACCTCCCACACGAGCAGCAGCCAGAAACACATAATCGGGTTTTTCTTTTTCAAAAAATGCAAATACCTCTGCCTGATTGCGCAAATCAAGTTCCTGTGAAGTACGTAACACAAAATGTGTATATCCTGATTCCCGCAATCGTTGCAAAATGGCACTTCCCACCATTCCCCGATGGCCAGCTACATAAATTTTATCCGTAGGACGCATGGGATTTTTGTTGAATCAATGAAGGATGTAAGGTCGAAAAATATCGAATATCGCTTTCAACCATTTCGCGAATCATTTCTTCGAGGGTATGACGGGGCTGCCAGCCCAGTTGCTTCCGGGCTTTGGAAGCATCCCCGATGAGCAAGTCAACTTCAGTGGGGCGGAAATAATTGGGATCCACACTCACCACCACCTTGCCTGCAGGAAGCTGATAACGGGGATCGTGACAGGCCACAACCACACCTTTTTCCTCAAGACCGGTTCCCTCAAACTGAATCTCCACACCTGCCTGTGCAAAAGCCATCCGCGTAAACTCTCTGACTGAGGTGGTCTTGCCGGTAGCGATGACATAATCTTCCGGTTTATCCTGTTGCAACATCAGCCACATGGCTTCCACATAATCCCGGGCATGGCCCCAGTCGCGCTGAGCATCTAAATTGCCCAAATAAATCCGATCGGCCTGCCCCAGCACAATTTGGGCTACCCCACGGGTAATCTTGCGGGTTACAAAGGTTTCACCACGGATGGGACTTTCGTGGTTGAATAAAATGCCATTCACCGCAAACATACCATAAGCCTCCCGATAATTGACGGTAATCCAGTAGGCATACAACTTGGCCACGGCATAGGGTGAACGCGGGTAAAAAGGAGTAGTTTCCTTCTGCGGTACTTCCTGCACCAATCCATACAATTCGGAAGTGGATGCCTGATAAAAACGGGTTTTATGCGTTAACCCTAACAGCCGGATGGCTTCCAGCAAACGCAGGGTACCCAGCCCGTCGGCATTGGCTGTGTATTCGGGCGTTTCAAAGCTTACTTTCACATGGCTCTGGGCAGCCAGGTTGTATATTTCATCGGGCTGGGTTTCTTGAATAATGCGAATCAGGTTGGTGGCATCGGTCATGTCGCCATAGTGCAAAATAAACCGCGGATCCGGCTCGTGGGGATCCTGGTATAAATGATCAATGCGTTCGGTATTGATCAGCGAACTGCGCCGCTTGATACCGTGCACCAGGTATCCCTTACCCAACAGAAATTCCGCCAGATACGCGCCATCCTGACCGGTAATGCCTGTAATCAAAGCTGTTTTCATGGTGAAAATATTAAATGATCAGCCACACATTGGCTGCATTTTATGCAAACAAAGCTAACTTAATTCATTCTTCTGTAAACAAATCCACCAAGCAACTGTTATCCTTGAAATCAATGTAAATTTCGCCCATGGAAATTGAGGAACAACGATTTTCTATTCGGGATCTGGAAAATCTTTCCGGCGTTAAAGCCCATACCATCCGCATTTGGGAACAACGCTATGGTTTTCTGAAACCCCGGCGATCTGATACCAATATCCGCTATTATACCAACGAGGAGCTGAAAAAAATCCTCAATGCCGCCCTGCTCACGCGCTATGGATTCAAGATTTCACAAATCAGCAAAATGAATGACGAGCAGCTTCAGGAAAAAGTACTGGAGCTACATCACCATGAAGCTCTGCAAGATCGGCTGGTAAACGAACTCATCACCCGCATGATTGACATGGATATAAGCGGCATGGAGGAAATCCTCGACCACTTTATCCTGACCAAAGGCATTCAGAAAGCCGTAAATACCCTTATTTTCCCTTTTCTGGAACGCATTGGTATTCTGTGGAGCACCGATCGCATCCACCCGGTGCACGAACACCTGGTCAGTTGCCTGATTCGCCAGAAAATCATTGCGGGTATCGAAGGCCTGGTGAACCGACCTATCACACAGCAAACAGCTCTCCTGTTTTTACCCGAAGACGAATACCACGAGCTGGGATTGCTTTACCTGTATTATCTGCTCAAACAGCGCGGCATACAGGTGTACTACCTGGGAGGCAGCGTTCCGTTGAACAATATTGAGTTTGTTGTTAAACAAAAAAACATCTCGATTCTGTTTACCCATCTCACTTCCCTGCCACCTGGTTTTAACCTGCCCTTTTACGTTCATCAGTTGAGCCTTCATCTGAAAAAATCCAGCATATACATTTCCGGCCCGGTAATAGAGCAGCTTTCCGGCAAAAAATACCCCAACATCCACCTGATTCATTCCCAGGAAGAACTACAGGCCGAGATTGAAAAAATTTTTCTCCGGGAAAGTAGTTTTTCTCAGAAAATTGTTTAACTTTGAAATAGAAAAAGTTAAACAAGATGTCTGCTTCAGAATTTCAGGAAATCCTGACTGCCGAGTCAGATTTCCTTAAGCCACTGGCCATTCACCTGACACACGATACCTCGATGGCCGAAGACCTTTACCAGGAAACGCTTTACCGGGCACTGGCCAACCAGGAGAAATACCAGGCCGGCAGCAACCTGAAAGCCTGGTTGTACACCATCATGAAAAATATTTTCATCAACGACTATCGCCGAAAACGTAAACACTGGACAATATTCGATTCCACCACTGCAACCCTTGCCGCCGATCATCCATCACGCTCCGGACGAAATGCCGGCGAATCCAATCTGCGCTATGCCGAAATCCGCAAACAGGTGGATACATTGCCGGAAATATTCCGTAAACCATTTTTGCTATACTTCCAGGGTTTTAAATATGAAGAAATAGCCCGGATGCTGCGGGAGCCGCTGGGTACCATCAAAAGCCGGATTCATTTTGCCCGGAAAATGCTCAAAGCAAGGATTTCGCAATCGGAACAAATATGGCTAAGCGCATCAGCATCATAGGAAGCGGTTTTGCCGGCCTTGCTGCTTCATGCTTTCTGGCGCGTGAAGGATTTGAAGTGGAGGTTTTTGAAGCACTCGACGGACCCGGCGGCCGGGCGGGTCTCTGGGAGGCTGAGGATTTCCGTTTCGACATGGGCCCCAGCTGGTACTGGATGCCCGATATTTTTGAACGTTTTTTCCAACGGTTTCAGCATCAGCCATCGGATTTCTATGAGTTGATTCGTTTGAATCCCTCCTATCGGATTTTCTGGGAAGATGGCTTTACCGATATTCCGGCCGATAATAAAGCGCTTGCCGCCCTATTTGAAAGCTGGGAACCCGGCAGCAGCAAGGCTTTGCAGCAATATTTGAAAGAGGCGGCCTGGAAGTATGAAGTGGGCATGAAAAAGTTTGCCTACAAGCCTGGACTCTCCTGGATGGAATTCATGGACCGGGATGTATGGCAGGCACTGGGCAAATTGGATTTGTTGCATTCCATCCATCATCACGTTGCCCGCCATTTCAACCATCCGCGCATCCGGCAAATCATGGAATTTCCTGTGCAGTTTCTCGGTGCTTTGCCACAGGAAACGCCTGCATTGTACAGCCTGATGAATTATGCAGACATCGTGCTGGGCACCTGGTATCCCATGGGTGGCATCTATCGTGTGGTAGAGGCTTTGTATGCACTGGCCCAAGCTGCGGGAGTAAAGTTTCATTTCGGCACACCCGTACAACAAATTCGCATCGAAGGGAAAAAAGCTGTAGGCCTGGTTACGAGCAAGGGTGAAACCAATGCCGATGCCGTGCTTGCTACGGCCGATTACCATCATGTGGAGCAGCAATTATTGCCCGCTGAGGTCCGCCAGTATCGGGAAACCTATTGGCAAACCCGACAGCTTTCTCCCTCTTGTTTGCTGTATTATCTGGGCATCAACCGAAGGGTGAGTGGTTTGCTGCATCACAATCTTTTCTTTGATGCTGATTTTGACCGGCATGCGGCCGAGATTTATAAAAATCCAGCGTGGCCATCCCGTCCGTTGTTTTACGTGTGTGCACCTTCCATCACAGATCCCAATGTGGCTCCGCCGGGAAATGAAAACCTGTTTGTCTTGATTCCCATTGCTGTCGAATTGGAAGGTGATGACGAGCCTCGCAGGGAAGCCTATTTGCAACAGGTACTCAACAGGCTACAACGGGTTACAGGCATAGATTTATCAGGCCATATCCGTTATTGTAAAACTTTGGGTCCTCGTGACTTCGTAAATAGATATCATGCCTACAAAGGCAATGCCTACGGATTGGCCAATACGCTCCGGCAAACGGCCGTCCTGAAACCGCGCATGCGCAGCAAGCGAGTTGAAAATCTGTTTTTTGCCGGACAACTTACGGCTCCCGGACCCGGCATGCCTGCGGCTTTGATTTCAGGCGAGCTTGCAGCTACACTGGCAACAAACTACCTGCATAAATTGTTATGAACAATATGAAAGACCGATTGGCACTCTATCTGTCCGTAAGCCAGGTATGTAGCCGGGAAATTACCCAGCATTACAGCACTTCCTTTTCAAAAGCTATTCGTTTGCTTCATCCGGATCTTCGGAATGCCATTTGTGCGATTTATGGTTTTGTACGCATTGCCGATGAAATTGTAGATAGTTTTCATGCCTATAACAAATACCAGCTGCTGAAAGAATTTGAACAAGCCACTTATGAAGCCATTTCACAAGGCATCAGCACCAACCCCGTCCTGCAGGCTTTTCAGCAAACCGTTCGTCGTTACCAGATTCCCCATCATCTGATTGACGCATTTTTTAAAAGCATGTATCTCGACCTGGAAAAAAATATTTATCAACATCCCGAAGAATTAAACACCTATGTGTATGGATCAGCAGAAGTGGTGGGACTCATGTGCCTGTGTATTTTCTGTGAAGGTGATCAAGCAAAATATCATCAATTACAAGATGCAGCCCGTGCCCTTGGATCCGCTTTTCAGAAAGTAAATTTTCTGAGGGATATCCAGGCTGATTCTCAAGATCTGAAACGATGCTATTTTCCTGCATTCACAGCCAAAGGTTTTCTTGACAAGCAGGCCAAATGCGAAATTGAGAAGGATATTGAGGAAGAGTTTGCACTTGGATTGCAAGGCATCCGCTTCCTGCCTTCCAAAGCCAGATTTGGTGTGTATGTTGCCTATCGGTATTTTTATGCATTATTTAAAAAAATCAAACGTACAAATCCGGAAAAAATCATGCAACAACGCATTCGAATACCCAATCATCAGAAACTTATCATCATGCTCCGTGCCAGCATTCGTCATCAAATCAATGGAATATGAAACAAGAAGAAACACTAATACTGGTTGATGAATACGATGAAATGGTGGGCACAATGGAAAAAATGAGAGTGCACCAGTTAGGGTTGCTGCATCGGGCTTTTTCCGTGTTCCTGTTTAATCATAAATACGATATGTTGCTACAACTGAGAGCACAGGATAAATATCATTCCGGAGGATTGTGGACCAATGCCTGCTGCAGCCATCCGCGTCCCGGGGAATCGACCATAGATGCAGCACATCGTCGCCTGCAGGAAGAGCTGGGAACAGATTGCCCTTTGCAAGAGTTGTTTACTTTTACCTATCGTGTGAAACTGCCAAACGGATTGATAGAATATGAACTGGACCACGTGTTTATCGGATTTCATGAAGGACCTTTTACGCCCGACCAAAACGAAATTGATGAAATCAAATTTTTCTCACTGGATGATATTCAACAACAAATAAATATCCACCCGCATCAGTTTACATACTGGTTTCAGCTGGCGTTCCCGAAAATAAAAAACAATATGAATGAAATTCAACTCATGGTTTCATCATAAATCATAAAGCATATGGTATCCGTTTTATTCAACCTGTTGATTGTGATTGCCACCTTCTTCTTTATGGAGGGGGTAGCCTGGTTTACACACAAATATGTAATGCATGGATTTTTATGGGTACTGCACAAAGATCATCATCAGAAAGAGCCTGGCTTTTTTGAGAAGAATGATGCATTTTTTCTCATATTCGCGATTCCCAGTTTTTTGTGCCTGTATTTTGGAGCTACCCGTAATATTGGATGGCTGGCTTCCATAGGTACAGGCATTCTGATTTATGGCATTGCTTATTTTCTGGTACATGATGTGATTATTCACCAACGTTTTAAATGGTTTACCCGCTCGCAAAACAGGTATATCAAAGTACTGCGCTGGGCACACAAAATGCATCACAAGCACCTGGGAAAAGAAGATGGAGAATCATTTGGCATGTTGATCGTAGCCAAAAAATATTGGGATAAAGTAAAACGCGATGAGCAAATAGCAACTTCTCATGCATCCTCAAGTCATCATTAAAATTGCATGTGTCAGATAAGATTTGTTATTACGATGTGGTGATTGCAGGAGCCGGTTGTGCGGGTTTAAGTCTGGCCGTCAGGATGGCCCGATCACCGGCTTTATCATCATGGAATATTTTATTGCTTGAACAACAGGAAAAAAATCAAAACGACCGCACCTGGTGTTTCTGGGAATCGGGAAAGGGTTATTTTGAATCCATCGTGCAACATCGCTGGTCTGCAGGTGATGTAATAACAGATGAAAAATGCATTTGCCTGGACTTCGAACCGTTTGAATACAAAATGATACGAAGCAAACATTTTTATGCGTATTGCAAGGAGATATTACAACAAGTTAACGAACAAAACCAAGCACGAAGAATAGACATTTGGTATGAACCTGTCACACAGATACTTGACAAGGAAACCTATGCTGAGGTACACACCTCATATCATACCATCCGGTGCAGATTTGCATTCAGCAGTTTGCCAAGAGATATTCCACAGGATAAATCTATTCATTTTCTCTGGCAGCATTTTCAGGGATGGCTGATTCGAAGTGCGACACCGGTATTTGATGCATCGCGCATGGTGTTGATGGATTTCCGTGTGCCCCAACAACAGGCTACAGCATTCATGTATGTATTGCCATTCAGCGCTCAAGAAGCATTAATTGAATACACCGTATTTTCAAAACAATTGTTGTTGCCTGAAGTATATGATGCATGTATTGAACAGTATATGCAAATGCATTATCCTGATTTATCTTTTGAAATCCTCGAAAAAGAACAGGGAAAAATTCCCATGACGGATTATACCTTCCCCCAAACGGATAAACATGTAATCTATATCGGCACATCTGGTGGACAAACAAAGGGCTCCACCGGATATACTTTTCCATTCATTCAGCAGCATTCCGATGCAATCTTGCAGGCACTCGAAAATGGAAATTCGCCGCATATCTATCATCAGCCAAGAAAAAAATTTTATCGTTATTATGATCGCTTGCTTTTGGATGTATTGAGCAAATCGCTGTATCCGGGAGATAAACTATTTGCAGATTTGTTTGATAAGAATCAAACAGACAAAGTAATTCGTTTTTTAAATGAACAATCCACTTTCTGGGAAGACATCTCCATTATTCTTTCATTGCCCAAAAAACCTTTTCTCGAAGCTGCTCTGGATACATGGAAACAAAATTTAAACAGATAATCCTATTTATCTTTCGAGGGTAATACGCGAAACCAATCCACATCTACGTAGCCAGCATCATTGGTTTGCATGTTGCTGGTGCAGAATAATCCGATTTTGGCTCCAATCCATTTTCCTTGCACAGCTGTGAATACACTATCCACATCCACAAAATCTTTTCCATTCAAACTATAAGCAAAACGACATTGTGCATGTTCATTCACCGATACACGAAAATAAAACGTGCTGTCGGCCGAGGTAATCAGATGGCTGATTTGTTCTTTCTGTCCTTCATCGGCATGCATGCATGTGATATAATCCAGCTGAATTCCCTGATCCGTAGCGGTAGGAGCCAAACAGGCATAATTCATACCCATGATAATAAGTCCCGCCCGATCGCCTTTTTGCAAAGGATGAAATTGCAGTTTGGTTACCACCTCAAATTGGGGTGCAGGAAATTTTTGCATTAAGATATTGGGTACATCCCAATAATTTCTGTAATGCGGCTGCATGGGTTGTGCGTACAAACGCAAATAACCCGAAGCTGTCAGATAATACCATGTGGCTTGTGGATTGGCTTGCCATTGCCATTGCAAGCCTAATTGCCGAGAGTTGAATTCATCAGATGTTTGCGGTACTTCTACGGGATAGGTTTTTCCCACATCGGGCTTTGGGTAGGTTTCCACGGGTTCACCGATGCCATCCTTATCTGCATCTATACCAATCAAAGGCCAGTCATTGATCCATTTCATTGGTTCCAGATAAGTAACTCTTCCATACGCACCCATGTCTCTGAAATGAATAAACCAATCTTGCTTGCCATCGGGTGTAGTGATCCATGCACCTTGATGAGGTCCGTTAATGGATGTATTGCCTTGATGCATGACTACTTTTCTTTCATACGGACCGTAAATATGTTTTGAACGCAATACCAGCTGATAGCCCTGTGGTACACCGCCAGCCGGAGCAAAGATGTAATAATAGCCGTTGCGTTTATACAATTTAGGTCCTTCGATAGTGGGGTCTATGCCATGTCCATCATACACAATCACACCCTTATCGATTACCTGTGTGCCTGCTCGATTCATTTTGTGAATCACCAATATGCTTTTGATACCGGCCCGGCTACCGGCAAAAGCATGTATCAGATAAGCTTGTCCATCATCATCCCAGAAAGGACAGGGATCAATCAATCCTTTCCCTTTCAACACCCACAAAGGTTTTGTCCATGGGCCTTCTGGCCGTTTTGCTTTCACCAGATAAATACCGAAATCGGGATCGGGATAATAAATATAAAATGAGTCGTTATGATAGCGAATAGCAGGCGCCCACACACCATTGCCGTGTTGGGTTTTTGCAAAATGATGAACGGGAATCAGCTGAGGCAATGCATGTCCGATAATTTTCCAATTGACCAGATCTTTAGAATGCAGGATGGGCAGCCCTGGTACCGCATCAAAACTGGATGCCACCAGGTAATAATCATTTCCCACGCGACATAGATCCGGATCAGAATAATCAGCAAAAATCACAGGGTTGCGGTATTTACCGTTTCCCAGATCTGAGATCCAGGCAGGCCTATTATTTTCTGTTTGCTTTTGCTGCGCAAAAGAAGACAAATAAAACATACACACCAAGCAACACACAATAAAAGATATTGCTGCGTGCCAAGAGATGCGTTTATGCTTCATGCTGATTGGATTGTTTATAGTTGAGAAAATGGATTCCAACTACTGGCAGGGTTTGTAAAAATTTGTTTTATCGTGTAGATTGATGCCTGCTTTGCATTCAGCTGATGCGACCATTTCACGCGATCAGCGGGTTTTGCACCGTGACCGGTAGAATGATATTCTGCATAAAACACCGTTTTTTCATTATCCGGATTGCGCCAGTTATCCCATCCTTCCGGACGAATAAAGCCTCCCATTTCGCAACGGATAAATACTGTTTTGGCATACTTTCGCCAGGGACGACCTAAGTAAACTTTATCCACACCCGCCGTGGCCTGAATTTGACAATCACGAAAAACCAATCCATATTTTGCATCAGCCGGAGTGGATGCGGCAGTAATGAAAGAGTTGGCTTTGCAAACAATCGTGCAACTATCAAACAATGCGGTAGCTTCACCAAAGATAAAATCAGTTGTACCTTCAATGGTGCAATCACGAAAATATTGCCTGTTGTGCTCGCCGGTTACATATAATGCATCTTGATTGCCGATGATCCGGCAATGCACAAACATACAACGATCGGCATCCACGGCCAGTGCAATGGCTTGCCCTACGGGGCCTGCATCATTTTGAAAAGTAATGTTTTCAGCATAAAAATCACTGCCCTGTACCAGCACAGTGGGGGTGTAGAACGTACTATTGGGACCCTTGTTTATTTTTTTGAAATAATCATCATAGACAATGATGGTACTGTCTGCATCTTCACCCACAAGAGCAATCTTGGGATTCCATTCAGGAATGAAGACCTTTTCATGATAGATGCCTTTTTTGATAAAGATGCGAATTGGCTCATAGGGAAATGATTTGCAGGCTTCAATAGCAGCCTGAATAGAGGTGAAATCACCTTTGCCATCCTGAGCAACTACATAATCATATTTTTTTTGATTTGCCGTTAAAGCTTGCTGCGCATTTGCAGGATTCAGGACACAGCAACAACTAATCAAACATAAAACCGTAAAAAATGAACTAATAAGGTTTCCAATCCTGCAGGATATTTGCCAATGTATAGGCTTTGGCTTCATCATCTGTAAGTTGATGCGACCATGCAACCCGCTGCTGGGGCTGATATCCGGGACCTGTGTTTTGATATTCTGCATAGTAAGCTGTTAAATCATTCTGTGTATCGTGCCAATTGCTCCATCCTTCCGGTGCAATCATATTGTCCAAGTAGCAATACAGATATACCACACGCGCATAAGGCCGCCAGGGCCGACCCAGATAAAACGAGTGGGGTGGTGCATTGCCTGTAATTTCGCAATGAAGAAATACATAGCCAAATCGATTTCCCTGTGGTGTGGATGCCGCTGTGATATAATGCCCGCCGCTTTTGCAGTAAATCAGACAACTGTCAAACACAGCCGTGGCTGATCCAAAAATAAAATCAGTTGTACCTTCCACATAACAATCCCGATAATATTGGCGGCTATTGCTTGATCCAGGATTTCCGGTGTACAAAGTATCCTGAAAACCAAGAAAGCGACAATGATGAAAATAAACCCGATCACCTGATACATAAGCTGCCACAGCCTGACCTACCGGCCCGGCATCGTTTTGAAACGTAATGTTTTCGGCTACCACATCATTGGCATAAATATACACACTCGCCGAACCTGAAGTCCCCAGCGGATTTCCGGCACTATCCAGTTTACTGGCATAATCGCCATACACCAGAATTACACTGTCCACATTTTCTCCCATCAGTTTGATAAAACGCTTGCTGGCCGGTATCACGATTTTTTCACGGTAGATGCCGTTTTTTATGTAAATGTAGGTGGTATCGGTTGCGGAATCGGGTACGGCCGAGATGGCCGACTGCACCGTGGTAAAATCACCACTGCCATCTTGGGCCACAACAATTTCACGGCGCTGATTGGTTTGCCCGTCTTGTGATGATGCCTGATTTGTTTTCAGACATCCCAGATGGAAACCCGAAATCATGCATAAAAACAACAAACAGGTTTTCATGTATGAAAGATTTGGGGAAAATGTTTGGTTAAATATTTCCACACAGCATCTGCAATTTGTTGTTGGCCGGCCAGATTGGGATGCAGGCCATCTGCATAATTTTCCGGAGAAACCACATGCAACAGTGAAACAAAGCCCGTACGCATGCTTTTGGCAAGCTGACGGTACCGTTTTTCGAGTTGAAACAATGCCTCTTGTGTGCGAGCATTGTATTGTTTTTGCCGATTCAAGGCCGACATGCTTTGCAGATTGATATTGCAAGGCGATAAAATAATCACCTTTGCTTGCGGATTAACCTGGCGAATTTGTTCAATCATCCACCGCATGTTTTGTACACAGCTGTCAACCTGTGCAGATGAAGCATTTTTCAAATCATTTACTCCCAAAAAAATCAAATAAAATGCAGCTTGCGGGTATTGTTGCAATACAGGCAATAGCTCCTGCTTATCGGCTGTTCTTCTCCCGTTTCGACCTGCATTGATGAATTGCCATTGATCATGACCATGTTGTTGCTGCAGCATCCATACCCAGCTATGGCCATCTACTTCAGCTCCATGCGTGATGGAGTCACCAAAGCAAACCACCTGAACGGGAGCTGGCTGTAGCATGAAGGCCCACAAACTCATCCATCCCAGCATCCAGCAAGATTTTAAAAGCATGATATATTGGATTTATTGCATGCCGGTTAAACTATTCAGATACACTTCCAGATTGGTATAATGTTTATCCAGTGTATAAAGATTCCGGTCCGAAGGATCGTGTGGATTTAATCCATGCTGGATTTCCCAGTCATCGGGCATGCCATCGTGATCGCTATCCACCGGTGGTGTGGCCGACGGATAATTGGGATAGCCCCCCACATCGTTTTGTGAATCAATGATGCCTGAAGGATGCGTAATACCTGTAGCATTGATTTGCGCATAAGCTGCCCCTTCATAATGAGCGGTGCCGGTGCGTACTTCTTCCACAATGCGCTGATCAATGGGATCACGCTGCGGCAGAATCGCTCCCGCACTGTCGAGTACCGACTGATATGCATCCTGTGCCGTTTGCGTGCGCACGGGAGCATAGGGAAAAGGTGCATCCACGCGCGCTTGTTGCATGAGTTGAGTTGCCCGGTAATAACCATCGGGTTGCACGCCCTTGCTCCAATTATCAGCACTCACATCCGGATAACCTTCTACCACATTGCCGTTGATATAAAACTGTCCGCCCCACAATGTATCCGGATACACGGCAGCATCTGAAGCATAATAGTAGCTGGTGTATTGCAAAATGCGATTGCGTAAGTTTTTATTGCTGCTCACGGTAAGATCACCGGGCGTGGCGGGGCCGGGTTTGTAATAGTTGTTCACCATGTTGTAATGCCCGCCTTCACCACCATAAGCGGAATTGATATTGCCCCAGTTGTAAATCACATTGTTGCGGAAATCCACTATCTCTGAATCAGGCTTTCCCGTATAGCGGCTACCACAGAAACGCGGATTGCGGCTGGTATGATCGGCCAGCAGATTGTGGTGAAACGATGCCATGTATCCACCCCAGATGCCGCCATAGCCGTGATCGCCTTTGGGATGATAAGAATGATAGAGACTTTCACTCAAAATACACCATTGCAACGTAAAGTTTTTGATATCATAAAAACTCCCGGCTTCATCGATTGACCAGCTTAAGGAACAATGATCGATGATGATGTCGTGATAGCCGCCGCCATTGGCATGCATGGCATCGTCAGGATATTTATCGATATCGCCCATCCGGCAGCGCAAATAACGGATGATGAGGTGATTGGCCTGAATGGATACGGTATATCCAGCAATGCAGATGCCGGCTCCGGGTGCAGTTTGTCCCGCAATGGTGATGCTGTCGTGTGTGATTTTCAAGGGACTTTTCAAATAAATAATTCCCGACACACGAAACACGATGGTACGATGCCCGGCATTCAATGCATCGCGCAAGCTACCGGGCCCGCTATCATTCAAGTTGGTTACTTCATACACATCGCCGCCCCGGCCGCCCCAGGCCAATCGCCCGCCCCCTTCGGCTCCCGGGAAAGCCAGATAAGGCTCACCCACCTGTGCAGTATCGCCGGATCCCGGACCGGAAGGAGATGTGGGCTGGCCTGCCTTCTTGCAGCCCGAAGCCTGCCAGATGATCAAACAGCCAAAAACAGCACCAGCCAAGGTTTTCCAATACATCATAACCTGGAGCTTTCTTACCAATCGCATAACTTCCCTTTACGGCAACCAGCGCGGATCCCCGGCTTTGTAACTGGCTGCAAAGTTGGCATCCATGAGCGTGAAATCGCCTGTAGATGGCGAACGGAACAACGCTGTGGATGAGCCATTGTAGGCCGTAGCACCATAAATATTGTTGGCACTAAACACACAATCGGTGGTATAAAAACAGTTGGTTACCGTCAGGTTGGGCGTGGATTTAATCCAGTTGGCATTCGTGGGATCCAGTGTGCTGCCAAAGATGTTGTTTGAAAGAACAAAGTTTGAGGGGAAATAGGTATAGTTTATGAAATACCCACCCTGATTGATAAAGGCATTAAATGTACAATGATCAACCACACAGGAAGTGGGATGCACATTGTCTTCTCTGATGAAATAATAAATGTTGTAGAAGGTACTGTTGTGAATTTCAATATTGTCAATCATGGCGCTGGAGCTGGCATTGGCATAGAATACGGCGTATTTATTTTGGACACCAATGCTATCGAAAATGCAGTTGTTCACATACAGTTTTCGAATTGTATCATTGGCTGTTTTCAAACGAATCAACGAATTGGTAAATACACCCTGAGTCGTACAATTCACCAGGCTTACAGTACCTATTGTGGCCGTATTTCCCACATTCATCAGATATTGTGCACCATTAGTTGCAATTACTAAATCAGAAAAACGGATAGAATCAATCTTTCCGGTTGCATCAAAATTGCTGCTGAGCAACAACACAGCCGGCGTACTGAAACCCATGCCACTCATGATGGTAACAGCACGATCAAAAGTATAAGTGGAAGGAATGGTATAGGTTTGCCCACGCGCCAGCAATACAATGCTGCCCGATGGAATCTGCGGCAGGGTGTCGTACAATACCGTAGGCCTGCCCGTAATGCCGCGAAGGTCAATGATATTTCCGGTCAGTGCAGGCTTGGTAGTAAAGGTGATTAGTCCTTTGCTTTTGGTCCCGGCAAAAATCTGAGCTGTGTAAGTTGTACCGGGTTGCAATCCATTCACGATAATCATGCCATTGGCATTATCTGTACTGCTCACCTGCACATGCATAGTATCTCCGTTGGCGGCCGTCAGCACAATCAGATTCACACCGGCCGTAGGTGTCCAGTTTAGTCGAACAGCATCATCTAAAATATCGGAGTTCAGCAGCGTTCCGAATATTTGCACACCGGTTAAGGTAAATGAACTGGTGCTATATACCCAATTGGATGAATCAGCGCCATCAGCAGCATTGGCACGTACCCGTACGAAATATTTCACCCGATCGGCAAGCGTATCATCCGTTACCACCAGATAATTGGTATCGGCAACCAACGTAAAATCGGCACCCGACTGGAAAGTGGAATCCCGGCCGATTTGCACCGTATAGCTCACATGCATGGTACTGGTATAAAGCGATGCTGGCCAGGAGATATTCACCAATGTATCGTAGGCAATGATGCTAATAGAAGTTGGTGTGAAAATGCGGCTGGGATAGAACTGATTGACCGGTTTTTTTTCACAAGCATTCACCAATCCGATCAACAGCATGCCGATTGCGAGCCAGTATATTGAAAAATATTTTTTCATAGTCTATCTTGTTTTATCATTCATGATAATAATCATTCAATATCCGGGATTTTGCACCAGATTGGGATTAGCGCTGATGATAGCCTGCGGGAAGGGGAATAGTTCTGTTTTACCAGGTGTGAATCCTTCCGCATATTTATTCAAACTGTTGGAAGTAAGCATACTTGAGCTCACCCAGTTTACGCTTCCATATCCGGATGGAGTGGTGCTGGGCGCGGGCTGATAGAAAGAATTACCCCAGATCAGCGTAGTGGAATTCAGCTTGTAATACATTTTATTAGGCAAATTGTTGTAAGGGGGCTGACCGTTGGCCATAGCCTGCAAAGCCGCTTTGGTGTTGTTTAACATTGTGCCCAGCAGATTCCAGCGGATCAGGTCATACTTGCGAATGCCTTCGCCGCCAAATTCCCATGCCCGTTCGCGCATGATAGCCTGGAAAAATCCCTGTTTGTCGGCAGGGGGTGTACCTACATTCTGCAGATTACCGGCAAATGCTCTTTTACGCACCTGCAAATAGGCATTAATTGCAGCTGGCGTGGGACCATTGTTGATTTCGTTTTCTGCTTCTGCATACATCAACAGTATATCCGCATACCGCAGAATCGGCCAGTTGATGCCAAAATATTGGGCGTTATTCGTTGGCCCGAATGAGGGATTGGTAATCCAGTCGCGGCGGAATTTCCCATCACAAAGGGTGCTGATGGATTGGGCCTGAATGGTATAGTCTGCATTTACCCAATAAGGAGCAATGGTTACATCGCGGCGGCTATCAAGCGAATCAAAAGAATAAAAATAAGTGGGCAAGGGATATACACTGGAATTGCCTTTGCCTCCCACACGAGGTCCATTGTAATATCCCAGTTTGCTATCGGTAGCACCGGTTCCGCCGCTCATGGCCACTTGAAACATAATTTCACCATAAGGATCTATTTTATGTGCATCTACCTGATTTTGCCAGAGATCCTGAAAACTTGGATCCAGGCTGTGTTGTCCGGAATTGATGATGGCGAGGCATTCCGTATCGGCAATCTGATAATATTTCAGATAATCAGAACGCCGTTGCATGCTTCCATCCTGGCGAAGTGAATATCCGCCTGCAAATAAAGCAATGCGTGCCCGCAAGCCTTTCACGGCTCCTTTGGTGATGCGTTCGTCGTTGGGATCTCCCAGGGAAGCCACTTCCGAACGCCAGGGAACCAGCGTTTCGGCTAATTGCAAATCATTTAAAATATGATCGTAAATACTATCGCGGCTGGTTTTGCTCTCAAACAAATTTTGCACATCTGCTGAAGGCACCCAGTGCGCCGGCACATCACCCCAGTTTAACATCAATTGAAAATAAAACTGCGCTCTCAAGGTTAAGGCTTCCCCATATAACCGCCGCAATTCCGCCTGCTGCTGGGGTGTTCCATGGTTATACAAATCCATTTGCGGAATGTATTTGATGCATTGATTGGCTCTTTCAATGCCGTTGTACAACTGTTCAAACGGCCGCTCAATCTGCAGATTACCAGGTGCAAGGTTATATCTTGCAATATCGCGGCGATCACCATCGCCATCGCCACTGGCACCCATATAAGTATCATCGTCATACGGGAAATACATGCTGATACGAATGCCATAGCCCTGGTCACCTGCCAGTTCCTGATATACACCCAACACGGCCATGCGTGCATTATTAACCGTGCCAAATACAGTTTCCGGACCAAAAGAAGATATGGGTTGCAAATCCAGATAATGCTTGCAAGAACTGAGGACAATTCCCATCACAACAAATCCTGCGATATATAATTTGCGAGTCGTTTTCATAACCGAATCTTTTTAAGGGTTAAAAAGTAACATTCAAACCAAAAATATAGGCCTTGCTGCGCGGATATGCCGAAAAGTCAACTCCCGGCGTCATCGGTGTACCGCGACGGGTATTTACTTCCGGATCATATCCGGAATACGGCGTAACCACAGCCAGATTATTCAACGTAACATAAGCCCTTAATTTCTGGACCAGGAATCGTTTGGTAAGCCTTTCCGGTAAGGTATATCCCAAGGTGATGTTGTTGATACGCAGGAAGGAGCCGTCTTCCACAGCCCATGACTGGGGTGCAAATGCAGCATAGGCACTTTTTACGGGTTGCCAGATTTTGGCATGGGCATTCAGGGCTGCCAGCTGATCAGGATCCGTTACCAGATTGCCCTGATCATCAACAATACGCCAGCGGTCCTTCATGATAGCCAGTAGATTGGCATAGGGTGTATATCCACTGGCAAATTCAAGTTTATTGGCATTAAACACTTTGTTGCCATACTGAAAATTCACAAATATGCTCAGGTCAAAGCCTTTGTACACAAACTGCTGGTTCAGACCTCCAAAGAATTTCGGATTGGCATTGCCAATAATGGTTTCATCGCCTGCACCCAGTTGTGCATATCCGGTTGTGATCTTTCCATCCCCATTTAGATCTTTGAACTTAATGGTGCCGGGCTGAGGAGCTGTTCCGGTAATACTGCTGTTATCCACAACACCTGGCTTCAATGTGTAAGTACCAGTCGTTTTATCATAATTAAAATCATCAAGCGTATAATATCCATCATTCACAAACCCAAACATGCTACCCACAGGCTTACCCACCTGCACAATATAATCGTCAGGATTGTTGCTGCCGGCCCAGCCAGAATTCACAGTGAAGAAAGTCTGGTTGCCCAGGCTCAACACTTTGTTTTGATTGAAGGAAATATTAAAGCTTGCATTCCAGCTGAAATCTTTTGTTTCAATGAGGTAGGTATTCAACTGCAATTCAAATCCATTGTTGCTGGTAGAACCCACATTTTGAATCTGTGTGAGATAACCTGATGTTTGCGGAATACGCACATTTACCAACAGGTCTTTGGTTTTATTTCTGTAATAATCAGCACTAAGTTGCACCCGGCTGTTGAACAGGGATACATCCAGGCCTATATCACGCGAGAGCGTAGATTCCCATTTCAAGTAAGGATTGGCTAAAGCCACGGGGCCATAGGCTGTAGCGAGTTGGTCTTGTAATCCATAATAATTCCCGTTGGTATTAAACTGTGTTAAAAACAAGAACGAAGAAATGCGATTGTTTCCAGCTTCGCCGTAGCTCAAGCGCAGTTTCATGTCGGAAATCACCGGTTGCAATCCCTGCATGAAGGGCTCTTGTGAAATGCGCCATGCCAGCGAAGCAGCGGGGAAATAACCCCATTGCCGGCCTGGAGCAAATACGGAAGAACCATCGGCCCGGATGCTGGCTGTGGCTAAATATTTGTCCTTGTAGTTGTACATGACGCGGGAAAAGAACGACAGAATCCGCTGAATATCTTCGCTGGAAGTGGGTGAAGGTTCTTGAAAGCCAATCGGTGGGCTGGCAAGACTTAAATTACCCAGCGCCTTTTGTGGCGAAGTACCATTGGGAAAATATTTCTGTACAATACCCAAAGATTTGTTTCTGGTTTCATAGGTTTCCTGACCTACGATCAGCTGAATATGATTGTGCTGATGGAATGAACCTTTGAGTTTATTGTTGGAAAAGGTAAACACGTTTGAATTATCAAAACTCAAATAATTGTTATTGCTGATGGTGGCAATGGGCATGGCATTGCCATTTAACCTGGAATTATAGGAAAGGCTGTCATCATATTGATTGGTATTTTGCAAATCATAGGTATAACCCATGGTTGTACGGAAAGAGAGAAATTTGGTAATCGTCAAATCCGCATATCCACTCAATCCCAACACTGTCCGATATTGACGTTTGTATTGTGCCTTGATGAGCAGCAGCGGATTCACGAGATAAAGCCCATTAGCATTGGTATTATCGGCCAGGCTGGCATCGTAATAATCCAATGAGGTACCGGGCGACAGAAATGGCGGATAGCGAATGGCCTGGCGCAGAAAATTGGTGGCGCTACTGCCTGGATTGGAGGTGCCTGCTCCATCGATGGTTTGGTTATCAAACCGCACATTAAATCCCACTTTCAGATAATTGGTGGCCTGATGATTGAGCCGGAAGTTAACCAGCTTACGGTTGAAATCGGATCCTTCCATGATGGCCTGGGTTTCGTTGTCGGTCAGACTCAGGCTCACCTGTGTTTTTTCACTCCCACCGTTGATATCCACGTTATGGGTTTGCATCAATGCTGGTCTGCCAAACACCTGATCCTGCCAATCGACGAAGGGCGCCTGCTTGTATTGGGCAATATCACTCCAAAGCCCAAAAGTCTTATAAAAATTATTCAGATTCTGCTGGCTTCCCTGCGCCCATTCATATTGATACAACACATAATCATAGGGGTCAAAAACTTTCAATTCTTTCTCCAGTTTCTGAACCCCCACAAATCCGTTATAGCTAACTGTCGTACGGCCGGCTTTACCGCTTTTGGTGGTAATAATCACCACGCCATTGGCTCCCCGTGCTCCATAAATAGCCGTAGCCGAAGCATCTTTCAACACATCGATGGATTCAATGTCCTGTGGAGAAAGCGTAGAAAGGGCATTGTCCATAATCACGCCATCCACCACATAGAGAGGGGAATTATCCTGCGTGATGGAACCTCCGCCTCGCACCCGAATCATCACCTGCGCATCGGGCGAGCCTTCCGAGCCGGTAACCTGTACACCAGCCAATCGGCCAGCCAGGGCCTCAGCAGCTGAGTTAATCGGTACATCTTTTAGCTGTTCGGCTGTAACAGAGGAAACAGAAGCGGTGAGATCGCGCCGGTTTACCGTACCATAACCTACTACCACTACCTGATTCAGCAGTTGCTGGGAAGGGATCATCTGCACTTGCAAGCGGCTGCCAGGCGTGGCAGCAATCGTCTGGGTTTGATAACCCACATAGCTGAAAACCAGATGATACTGGGCTGCTTTGGGCACTTCCAGGCTAAAATTGCCCTGGGCATCGCTTACTGCTCCCGTATTGGAATTTTGCAGCCGCACTGTAACACCTGCAAGGGGTTGACCGGTGCTTTTATCAGTCACACGACCCTGCAGCTGCACCGTTTGTGCCCATCCTGCGAGTGTACCTAACGTACATACAAAAAGGAATATCCATTTTTTCATACAGCAATACCTTTTTTAGGTTTAAAAAGTAGCGGGTAATCCCCAATGAAAAAGAACAAACTTGATCAGCCTGGCTGATTTTCCATGACAATTCTACATACTCTGTCCTTTCCCAGCAACGATTTCACCGAATTTTTTTACGCAATCGTTCCCGGTAACGTTGCCGAAAAATGAATCAGAAGCAAAACAAGGAATGGGTAATGGTATATGTGGGAGATCAAATCAAAAATGCAGGAAAAATATGGCTCAGAGCTGTCGGATGGCATCTGCCTTTACCCATCCCGAAATGTGGTTAGGAAGCTGGATCTTGCACCAGCTGCCGGCCATATCCAGCACTTCACAGGGCACACCTTCGGAGAGCTGGGTCATCACTTCACTTTGGGTGTCGGGGGCTGTGTACAGGGCAGCCTGAGGTGCAATGCAAACAGCGGCCCCGTGCGGATGGGTGGATTGATAAGCACTTAGTGCGATTACTATTAGCAACAACAAACTGCAGATGCTTGCCCCAAAAATATATTTTACACCTGATTTGTTCTGCCCCTTAAGCCAACGTATCGCCAGCAGCAAAGCCACGATCCAGATATTGACTACAAGGAGTAAAGCCCATGTATTGAGTGAGAACATGTGAACCAGTCGAAACCAGACGGATACAAAAAACAAGGGTGGAAGGGTTTCCGGCATGTCTTTCACCTGCTGCTCTGCCACATGCAGGTTGTGTTCAATATCAGCCGTTGGCAAGCCTTTTTCCTGTGCCAGCAACAGCGCTTTTCTGAAATAATACACGGCTTCACCCATATGCCTGGATTCAAAAGCAGCACATCCGGCATTGTAATACACATCGGGTGAAACAATGCCTTCGCTTATGCATGCTTTGTATAACTGAAATGCGCTGTCGTATTTTTTTTGCTGAAAATATGCATTGGCTTTGGAAAAATGCGTTAACACCGGGTCTTCAGCATACCCGCTCATGCCCCATCCCATCAATAAACAGCCTGCTATCCAGAGCATCTTTATCCAGAATCTTGTTTTTGCACGACCCTGCTTCATGATTATTTTTTTAACTGGCTTTCAAGGCTGGAAATCCATTGCAAAGCCTGTTGATATACCTGTTCCCTGTCCTGCGATGAGGTGGTGGGAGCATACAGCGCTTGTTCACAATGATCCAGCAATTGGAACAAGGCGTCTATCTGCCCGGGTTGTATGGCTTTTTGCAAAAGAGTTTCCCTGACCCTTTCCCGGCTCAGTTCTGCAAAAGGAATATTGCATTTATGGCTGAGATAGCCCCAGAGCGCCTGTGATGTTTCCTGATAGAAAGCTTTTTCCTGCTGTTGGCGAAGCAGTTCTCCAGCTTTTGCCAGACGCTTCCTGGCTATCTTGTTGGCCTGTTTATTTTTCCACAACGCTTCATCCGTGCGCAGCCATGCTAAACGGCGCTGTTGTCGCCACCACAGCCATACACCCAGCAATGGTAAAACGAGCAACAACCAGTACCACCATTGTTGCCAGAGCGAGAAATCGCTGTGCAACCAGAGCAGCGGAGTCAAATGAATGGGTGCGAGCTGATCGGGCAACATGTGCTGCTGGCTGAAATCAACCGGTGCAGCCGAAGCCCGGCTACCCATAGTCACATGCAAGATAACCGGAGCCGTCTCCACCTCTTTGTAGGCTTTAGCCTGCGGATCAAAATAGGCAAAGCGGATGGCCGGTATTGTATAATCGCCTGCGGCATGCGGCATGAAGACATATTCAAAACTGCGAGAACCCGAAAAGGGAATGCTGTTTTTCTGGAAATGATCTTCAATTTTCGGATCGTAGCTGTCAAAACTGCTGGGGAAATTCACCGTCGGCGCACTAACCATCTGCAGATTGCCGGCTCCGCTGATGGTAACTTTTAATGTGCCAGCATCATCGGTACTCAAGCTGGGTTTATCTACCGTGGCTGTAATCGTGAAATTACCCACCGCACCCGTAAAGTTGTCCGGCTTACCTTCTTCCGGCAATGGCTTGACGTGAATGGTTACTGGATTGCTGGTAAGGTGATAGTCATAATCCCGATAGGTGATACCCGATCCTCCACCAAAAGGATCATCAAAAAATGGATCATCAAACGGATTGAAATGGAAAGGATCTTTCAGGAATTCTTCCAGTGGATCGGTGTGACGCACGTGCCGGGAAGGTTTGTTGAGGATATAAAGCCGCACCCGGTTGTCAATCTCCACCGGATCCAGCTGCAGCTTACCCGTTTGAAGGGGAAAAAGAATGGTTTTGCGGATGGTAAACACTTTGTATCGTTTGCCATTCACGATTTCGGTGGTGGCCTGCGGCGGATTGGGCAAATCAATATCATGCGTAGAAAAACCACTGAAAGCCGGAACCTTCATGACATCTGAAGTGGTCTGCAGACGGGTATACAGTTTATAGGTAGCCACAATCTGCTCGCCCTGGTAAACATCTGTTTTATCTACATCCACCTTCACAAATAAATTTTTGCGGATCACTTCCATCGGATCGTCGCCGCTGCGAATCAGACCCGGAAACTGATCCAGATCCGTTTCGTCTTCATCGGGAGGCATAAAACCAGGCGCAGCAGGCATAGGCACCTGAGGAACAGAAGCTGCAGAGCTATTACCAGCATTACTGTTGGAAGCCACGCCAGCCATTACCTGAATGGTAACCGGATTGGAATGAAGGGTCGCACCATCCACAGTGGCTGTAGCCCCGTCAATGGTAAATTTACCCGCCCTTAATGGCTGCAATACATAGGTAACCGTGTAGCTGGACGATACCTGGCCATTGATAATGCTGGTTTGCTGGGATTGAAAATTTTGCAATACCTGAAAACCTTTGAACGAAGGGGGTGTAAATGCCGTAACGCGTTGGGCATTTTCCAGTACAAATTGAACCTGAAAGGGCTGATGTAAATCAACAGTATGCGATTGCACACGGGTGGTAAAATGCACGGGCGACGATTGCCCGGTAGCATGCCGTCCCGCCCAGAGCCATAACCCGCAGCAAAGCACCACTTTCCAGCTGTAAAGGATACCGCGTTTCATGTCAATTCAGCCAACAAATATATCCAAAGCCGCTGCCACAGGCTGTTAGGGCTAAGTTAAAAATGGTGAAAAAATCTTATGTGTCGGCCGGAATATCTCCTTCCATGGGCCGTACGATTAATTCCTCTACTACGGTCTGGGGAGCTAAACAGCTCAACTGCCACACCAGAGTGGCAATATCTTCCGGAGGAATAAAACGCGTGGCGGGTGCGGGATAACCAGCCCATGAGTCGGTGAGGGTAGGGCCGGGCATGATGGCTGTCACCTTGATCCGGTAAGGCTTTAACTCTTCCCGCAAGTTGCGGGAAAAGCCCAGCAATGCAAATTTGCTGATGCTATAAGATCCGCCATTGGCATAGGCCTGTAAACTGGCCACAGAGCACATGTTAAAGATATGTCCCTGCCGTCGGGCTATCATCATGGGCAACAAAGCACGTGTAAGATAATAGGCACTGTAGAGATTGATAGCCATCAGACGTTCCAGCTGCCCTTCAGCTTCCTGATGTACGGCTCCGGGTTCAAAAATACCGGCATTATTTACCAGCACATCAATCACCGGAAAACGCTGCTGCACAAGCCGGACAAAAGCTAATACCTGCTCCTTATCAGACAGATCCACACGTTCGGCAATCATTTCTCCTTCAGGATGCAATCTTCTGGTTTCCTGTAACACGGCCTGAAGAGCCATTTCATCACGTCCGCAAATGGCTATATGCCAGTGTTGCCGGGCAAAATGCAAGGCAATGGCTTTCCCGATGCCTTTGCTGCCCCCACTGATGACTATGTATCCCATGAAAATCAAAGGTATGAAAAGCTGATCAGGTAAGATATTTCAAAGGGGAATAAGATGAGAACCCTCGGCCTTAAGTCTGTGAAGCTGATGTTGCACTGGTGCCAACCGGATTCTTTCTTACGAGGTCCTGCGTTCAAAAAACTTCTATCACCATGAGCGGAAGACGGGAGTCGAACCCGCGGCCCTCAGCTTGGGAAGCTGATGCTCTACCAACTGAGCTACTTCCGCTTTTTCCGGTCTCACCGCAAAGCTATGAAAAAGCTAATCATCCCGCTCTGCTTTACCCAGCATATCCCATTTTACCGAAATATTGATCACACGGCCATCGAGCGGAGCATAAATTTCCTTGAATTGCGGATGCTGAGGGGACCCCGTGAAAAGTGGCCCCCATCGGGATTGGCGGGTATCCGTGATATTTTCTGCATTCAACAAAATCAAGAATCGGGAAAATTGCCGGGCCACCATCAGGTCGAATGTCCAGTAAGCCCGCGTAAGCATGCCATCATCCAGATGCTGATGTCCGGTATAAAACGCTTCAATGCCACATTTCACATCGCCCTGGTGCCACAACAGCGTGGAAACAAACCTGCCACGCGGCGTAAGGGGTAAATCAGGATGAAGCCTGTTGTACCTACGCACAGCATGGATAAAGGTATATCCGAAATAAGCCTCCCAGGGTGAAAGTTGCAGGTGCACATTCGATTCCAGTGCAGTGGTAAGGATGGGTGCCGGAGCATTGACAAATACGATGCTTCCGGTAGAGGAGCTTGCTTGTTGGGCAGTATCCACGAGCGCGTTTTTCAGGTGTGTAACATAGATTCCCTGATCCAGGCTCAGGCTTAGTCCGTTAGAAAATGTTTGTTGATAATAGGCATTGCCCGATAGACTCAAAGCCCGCGCCGGCAGCAGCGACCCTGATGCTGCAACCACATGCAGATATCCATTCTCTTCTGCCTGTGCATTGAAAAAGTCCGGAATTTTGTAGCCCCAGCCCCATCCACTGCGAAGCTGAAGGCCTGCCAGAGGCTTCCATAACAACATAAGCCGGGGCAAAAGAAAACGCCCATATACATTATGCCAATCGAGTCGCAAACCAGCCTCCACGGTGAATTCTTGCCCAACTTCCCAGTCGTCTTGCAGAAACAAACCCAAGGTATGGTAATCGTATGGCGGTGGTGCGCTACTATCAACGGCTGCAGGCAGATAATGATCGGTCAGCAAATTTAGCCCGGCTACCATGTGATTTCTTTTCCACGCAGGAGCATAGCTGATTTCTGAATAAGAATCGTATTGACGGCCCATAAAGGCATTCAGCTGTCTGCGATACGCGACTCCACTGGTTTTGATCGTAAAAATGGCGTTATGAATCTTTCGCTGATAGCGTAATTCCGCATCCTCCCGGGAGGTCAGGCTTTCCTGCACATACGGATGCAGGCTGTCGGCGCCGGATTTCAATGCCTGCATGTCGCCTCCCTTTCGTAGTTCGTGAAAAAGATGCAGGGTCAGCCAAAGCTGGCTGCTGTCGCGGAAATACAAATAGCCCGAGGGCTGCAACGTAAACTGCCTGAGGAAGGGAAGATCCGAAAATCCATCGTGGTTGACATCAAAAGGTTGCTGGAGGCTGTAATCAGCCATCCAAGCCGTACCTATCCGTTGGTTGCGGGATGCAAAATAACTACCCAGATCCGTTCCTCCTTTATGGGTTTGATTGACAACCATCGTCCAGGTCGGCGTAAACGGTGGCTGCTTCGATACCAGATTGATTACGCCCGCAATGGCATCTCCGCCGTACAGGGCTGAGCTGGCACCTTTGATGACTTCTACCCTTTGCAAATCGAGCGGAGGAATCTGCAACATGCTTAAAGAGCCAGACAGTCCACCGTACAATGGAAAACCATCTTTTAACAATTGGGTATATTCCCCATCCAGTCCGAGCAGCCGTATGCTGGCATAACCTGAAACGGCAGATGTTTGCTGCACCTGTGTGCCCGACAGTTCCGTCAGCAGTTCCCGGATATTGCCGGGCGACATAGCTGTGCCTTCTTCGATATCATCCTCATCAACCACCTGCACATGCGTGGGAATATCGGCTATGGGTTGCGGAATGCGGGTTGCAGTAATCACTACCTGCTGCAATGCCTGACTCAGAGGATGCAACATAACCCGCAAAGTATCCTGCGGGTAACTGCTCATGGCTACACGCCGGGATTGATAACCCATGCCCGACACCTGCAGCACTACAGGAAAACGCTTGACCCCCTCCCAACGCACCACCCCACAAGAATCGGATATCTGAACATGTCCACTGCCATCATCCACCACAGCAGCGCCAATCACCGGACTATGGGTTTGTTCATCTTCAATCTTTAATATGATTTCGCTCCTTTGCTGCGCCTGTAGCAGCAAACAGCTTATGCAAAACAGAGCAATATAGGCTGCAAAAACAATTTTTTGAATAGCATTCATCCTGAAAAGTTTTGAAAACTGAGATCATACAAAGAAGATTGATCATACAACCGCACCCTGATCTGCAAAGTTGAACTGCTTATACGCCTGAACTTGCAGATCATGATTTTACCAAACTACCATGTAGTAATACTTTCCAAAGAATGCTACCTGCGGAATACCCTGTTCATCAAAAATACCGGTCGCTGAACAGGGTACGTACAAAAGAGAGTATACCAGCGAAACAAACAAGCTGAAAAAATGCAAATCAGCCTCAGATAAATCGTAGTCAAATAATGGGTGAAACAATGATGAAGGCTGCTGTGAAAATACCTGCCAGAACCGTTCCTGGAAGTTTTGCCTACTTGTTTGCGGGATGCAGGGATTATCCGGATGATCTTTTCTTCCGGCAAACAATAGCTCAGCAAGAACAAACCCAATCCAACCAACAGGTATTTAACCACTCGCCATATTTTGCTGCACCATGCAGGTATCTGGAAATCAGATTCCGACAGCTGGTACAAAGCAAAATCAAAAGGTAGTTCTACCGTTACTAACATCAAGCCGGTGAACAAATCAAATACTCCGTTGCCCCATCTGAGCTTCGGTTTCTGAAACCCATCCCGAACATACAAGCGTTTTTGCATCACAAGTGCAATCACAATCAGTTGCACCCGCAATAGATACATTTCATCCACCAGCGCCGGAATATCAATGTATGGAATACGACGTTTCATGGGGATGCGGGTGATGAGGAAGTTTGTTGGGCAGCTACACAACAATCGCCATGCTTGCAGGCATCAGCAGGGGTTTCCATTTCAAAAGTGCTGTGCTGAATATGCATATCGCGTATCACAGCCTCCAGTTCATGCCTGATGCGGCTCGATTCAGCAACGGATAATTGCTGATCTACTACCACATGGGCAGTCAATGCATTTTCCAGTGTACTCATGGCCCAGACATGCACATGATGCACATTTTTTACTCCTTTTACCTGTTCCATCCGACGGGTCAGAGCTTGTACATCCACATCCCTGGGCACTCCATCTAACGAAAGACGCAGGCTTTCCTTCAATAAATTCCAGGTGCTGATTAAAATAACTGCTAACACGGCAAAACTAATAACCGGATCCAGCCAGTACCAACCAAAGGCAGCCATAAGCAATCCGGATATTACCACAGCCACTGACACCAGGGCATCGGCAAGCATGTGCAGAAAGGCTCCTTTCATGTTTAAATCCCGATGCTGATACCGGAAAAACAAAAAAGCAGTAAAACCATTGATGAGTATACCACAACCTGCCACAATGGACACATCTATGCCGGCAATAGCAAGAGGATGCAGCATTCTCTTCACTGCTTCCATACCGATGGCACCCACTGTAATCAGCAAAATCACAGCATTCAGTAAAGCAGCCAGAATGGTGGTTTTGCGATAACCATAGGTAAACTGCTGATTGGGACTGATTTGCAGCAACCGGAAAGCCAACAAGGAAATCACCAGGCTCAGCACATCCATCAGATTATGCCCGGCATCAGCTACTAGCGAGAGCGAATGCAGCCACAAGCCCACAAAGGCTTCCACCAGCACATAAGCCGTGTTCAGCATAACTCCTAACCACAACACCCGCCGGAATGAATCATGGAGCCCGGCTGGTTTATGCGGGTGTGAAATGTGGGAATGATGCACATGCATAGCCTTTCAATTGATGAACCATCGTATTCGGAATGCATCCAGACAAAGGTAGGTGAAATATCAGGTATCTGTGTCTATAATCAGGAATCGGGTCAGCTGTGATTAACGGGATTGTTGCCAGGTAAAAAGCAAGGGATACAGAGTTACAAAACGGGGGAAAAGCTGTGCATACCAGGAACTCGTATCCGGATCCGGAAGATAATGCTGTTCCTCATCTGGTTGCGATGGGTGCCGGTGCAATGAAAATCCATAACCCATATTGGACGGAAGGATATCTGCCGAGGAAGTCAACGCCATCAATGTCAACACACCTGTACAGGATGCATCGGTTTCACTGCGCACACACAGCTCGCGACCCGTGATATCGGCCAGCAGTTGAATCCATTCGGGCACATGAACAATGCCTCCGCTGAGCCATATCTGCCGGAAAGAACCTGTAAGCTCCTCGAGCAGATCCACCAGCTGCTTCACGGAAAATCCTATGCCCTCCAGCAACGCCCGTTGAAAGTGCATGGCCCGGTGCGTAGCACGAATGCCCACAAAAGCTCCCTGAGCCAGCGGATCCCATACCGGCGATCGTTCTCCCAGAAAATAAGGTAAACACATCAATCCTTCACAACCAGGTGGAGCCATCATGGCTTGATGAACAAAATGCTTCACGCTACCCGCACAATCCGCTTCACCAAATACTTCTGTAAATTGAGTTACCGCACCCCCACCATTGTTCAAAGCGCCTCCAATGATATAATGCCCAGGCAATAACATGTAACAGAATAATCTCCGTCCGGGGTCCATCAGCGGTTGAGGCAACCACCTGCGTACTGCCCCACTGGTACCAATGGTGATGCTCACATCTTCCGTACCCGCCAGCCCGGATCCAATAGCCGCCAGACAGCCGTCTGTCGAACCTACCATCACTGGAATCCCGCCCACAAGTCCCGACTGCTGCACCAGCCTGCACCGCGCGTCTGTCTGCAGCCAGGTGAGCGGAGAAACAATTTCCGGCAATTGCCCTCTTTCCAATCCGATATGGCCGAGCACTTCCATATTCCATTGCCGCGTATGCATGTCAAACATTCCCGTCGCACCGGCCATGGCATAATCTGTTAATACCTCACCCGTCAGATGATACAAGACATATTCTTTTACCGACACCCACCAGCGCACCTGCGATAACCAGGGCTCCATCCTTTGATTCCAATATATCCATTTACAAACCGGAAGCATAGGATGAACCGGGACGCCGGAGTGCGTATAAATCGTTTCCCCCATGGCTGCTTTCAATTGTTGAGCCGCATCCATGCTTCTCCGGTCTGACCAGATGAGCAAAGCCGACAATGCCCGGCCATCGGCATGCATGCCCATCAAACCGTGCATGGCCGCACTGAAACCCAGCGCAGCTGGCTGACCCAAGCGCTGCACCGCTTCCCGAATCAACTGAGAAGTGGCCTCCAGAATTTCATCCGGATATTGTTCAACTCCATACTCCCCCACTGGGTGTACCGGATAAGGCTGTTGCAAAAACAGTAACACCCTGCCATCGGTCGTCGCACAGCACAGCTTGGCCGAGGAAGTACCTAAATCTATGGCCATCCGATACCGTTTCTCGTCCGCATGGTTGTTTGATTTCATGGCATTGAATTAATACGACCAAATTAGTTTTTGCAGAAAAATTGACCTAAACTGAATGACGGAAATCCTCTTTTTTGCTGATCTTTTTGAAATGACCCTTTTCATACAGCCACCACATGCCTTCGAAGGATTAACGGAAACTGAAACACAGGCCAGGCTGAAGCCTTGGGATCGAAATACGTTCCAAACCCGCTAAATTCCCATAACCTTACGCATCCAAATCTGGAGTCCCATTTTTCTTCATGATTATCAAAAAGTATATACGGCCGAGCCCTGTTTGTGTGTGATGTCGAAACCCAAAACGGCTAACCGATTGAACATATCCGTTTGCCCGCTGCCCACCTTGTGTGTTATCGCAATCCTCTGTACAGGATGGACAGAGAAGGTCGAAGGTGCTCAATCGTTTTATCTGCAAAAAATTCATATTCCGAAAAGCTGAAACTACAGATCTTTAACATAGAAATCGGATATATCATGTCTTTTGATTTTGCACACCCCTACCATTTTGATCCTCGTTACAGCCGGCCTGTAGCTTATTTTTCGATGGAATATGCTATTCATCAGCCGCTTAAGATCTATGCCGGCGGATTGGGATTCCTGGCTGGCTCACATTTGCGCAGTGCTTATGTCCTGAAACAAAATATGGTAGGAGTGGGCATACTCTGGAAATACGGGTACTACGATCAGGTGCGCAATGCTGATCAGACGATGGGTGTGTTGTTTCAGGAAAAAATTTATCATTTTCTGGTGGATACAGGTATTCAGTTTACCATTCGCATTCACGGACAACCCGTGCAGGTGAAAGCCTGGTATCTGCCACCGGAAACCTTTCAGACGGCCCCTTTGTTTTTATTAAGTACGGATGTGCCAGAAAATGATTATCTGGCAAAAACCACATCACACAAGCTGTATGATGCCGATCTGGCGGCTCAGCTGGCGGCTGATATTGTACTGGGCATTGGGGGTGCCAGGCTGTTTGAATACCTGCCATGGAAACCGGAGATTTATCATCTGAACGAATCGCATGCCTTGCCCCTGGCTTTTTATCTGTACCAGCAACATCAGGATTTAGATGAAGTGAAAAAAAGACTGGTATTTACCAATCATACACCCGAAGCCGCCGGTAATCCTCAGCATGATTATCATTTGCTGGAAGAGATGAGTTTCTTTGGTGAATTGACAGCCGATCAGGTGCGCCGGATCACAGGTATTGATGGTGCAGTGTTTAACCATACGCTGGCTGCCTTGCGGATGGCGGGCGTTACAAACGGTGTTTCGGAAATCCACACCCGTGTTTTGCATCAGATGTGGGGGCAATATGACCGGATTTCCCCGATCTGTTCCATCACAAATGCCCAACATGCTGGTTACTGGGCCGACGCGGAGATGTATGAAGCGTTGCAAACACGCGATGCAGCACGCCTGCGAAACAGAAAACGCCAGCAAAAGCAGGCCTTGTTTGAAGTCGTCGCCGATCAGTGCGGAAAATTATTTGATCCGGACGTGCTTACCATTGTCATTGCCCGGAGATTTGCAGGATACAAACGGCTGGATTTGCTTCTGCACAAACCCGATGCGTGGGAGGCACTGGTAAATAATGCCCGGCAACCAGTACAGCTGATCTGGGCCGGAAAGCCCTATCCTGCCGATCAGGGCGCCATCGGGTTGTTTAATCATCTGGTGCACCTCAGTAAATCATATCGGAATGTGGCTGTGCTTACCGGCTATGAGTTGGCTTTGTCCAAACAACTGAAAGCGGGGGCCGATGTATGGTTAAACATTCCCCGCCTGACACGCGAAGCCTCGGGCACCAGCGGCATGACGGCAGCCATGAACGGCGCAATCAATGTAAGTACGCCCGACGGTTGGTTTGCGGAATTTGCACGGGATGAGGAAAACAGTTTTGTAATCCCGGCAGCTCCGCCCGATTGGTCACCTGAACAAGCTGATGCCCACGACGCCACCCAACTGTATGACGTGCTTACCCGGAAAGTCATACCAACATACTACGAAAATCCAGCACGATGGATTGATGTCATGATGAACAGCCTGCGGGATGTGATACCCCGGTTCGATAGCAACCGCCTGGCAGATGAATATTATGAAAAGCTCTACAGACCTGAACAATATCGCTCTGCACCGGCCTGAAGATTAAAAAAAACACAAAGGATGAAGCGAAGTTTTAAAAAATTATCTTGTATAAAACGCAAAATCCCTATATTCGTTTTCCCATACAACCAATCACCTCTGGCTTAACTCCACAACAGGCTGAAGCGCAGGTGGGCTCTGCCGCATATTGAATCTGTAACCCATATCTTAAAACATAGATGCATTATGAGTGATTTTCAGATCAAAAAATCACCCGAGGTTTACGATGTATGTATCGTCGGATCGGGGGCAGGAGGCGGCATGGCCGCGTATGTACTGGCACAGGCAGGTGTCAAAACAGTATTGCTGGAAGCAGGACCTATGTTTGATCCGGCCAATCCGGCTCAGCGCACCCAGCTGAAATGGTCGTATGAATCGCCACGACGCGGTGCCGGCACCACCCGGCCTTTCGGAGATTTTGATGCAGCCTGGGGAGGCTGGGAAATTGATGGGGAACCATATACCCACAAAGACAACACCCAGTTTGCCTGGTTTCGCTCCCGAATGTTGGGTGGTCGTACCAATCATTGGGGGCGTATTTCCCTACGCTTCGGCCCACTGGATTTCAAACGCAAAAGCATAGATGGCCTGGGAGAAGACTGGCCAATTAGCTACGACGATATTAAACCCTACTACGACAGGGTGGATAAGCTCATCGGTGTATTTGGCACCAACGAAGGCCGATACAATGACCCTGACGGCTATTTTCTGCCTCCTCCCAAACCCCGCCTGCATGAACTGATGATCATGGAAGCAGGTAAAAAGCTGAACATACCTGTAATCCCATCGCGTTTGTCGATCCTGACCCGCACGGTAAACAAGGATCGCCAACCTTGTTTCTATTGCAGCCAATGCAACCGCAGCTGCATGATTTACGGTGATTTTTCTTCTTCCTCGGTGCTGGTAAAACCGGCCGTCAGCAGTGGTCATGTTACCGTGATTCCCAACGCCATGGCCCGGGAAATCCTGACTGACCAGAACGGATTGGCAACAGGGGTTTCCTACATCAACAAGGAAGATTTGCAGGAATACCAGGTGCGCGCCCGGGTAGTAGTGCTGGCAGCCAGTGCCTGTGAATCAGCCCGCTTGCTGCTCAATTCCAAATCGCCCCGCCACCCCAACGGGCTGGCTAACTCCAGCGGTGTAGTAGGCCATTATCTGCACGATTCCACCGGAGCGGGCCGTATGGGCATTTTGCCACAGCTGTTCGGCCGCAAACGCTATAACGAAGACGGCGTGGGCGGTATGCACGTTTACACCCCCTGGTGGGGCGATAACAAAAAGCTTGATTTTCCCAGGGGCTACCATATCGAATACTGGGGCGGCATGGGCATGCCCTCCTACGGCTTTGGCTGGGATATCCAGAACCTGAACGGCCGCTTCCCCGGACGCAACGGGAAAGTAAAAGAAGCTGGCGGCTATGGAGCTTCCCTGAAGGATGATTACCGCTGGTTCTACGGCGCTACCTTCGGCATGGCCGGACGTGGAGAATCTATAGCCCGCTTCGAGAATTATTGCGAAATCGATCCCAATGTGGTGGATAAATACGGTATCCCGGTCCTGCGCTTCCACTACACCTGGACAGATTATGAAATCAAGCAAGCCAAACACATGCAAGACACATTTGAAGAAATCATCCATGCCATGGGCGGTATTCCATTGGGTGACAAACCCGGCCCCGAAAGCAACTACGGGCTTTCCACTCCGGGTGAAATCATCCACGAAGTGGGCACCACCCGCATGGGCAATGATCCGCGTACCTCGGTGGTGAACAAGTTCAACCAAGCACACGACTGTAAAAATTTGTTTATCGTGGATGGCGGGCCATTCGTATCACAGGCCGATAAAAATCCCACCTGGACAATTTTGGCGCTTAGCATGCGCGCCACAGAATATCTGGTGGATCAGCTCAAGAAAAGAAATATTTAACCCGCTTTTTTTCAAGGCTTAAAAAATATTGAACCTATGGACAGAAGAGAATCTCTGAAGGTGCTGGCCCTCAGCTCGGTTTCTGCCGGATTGTTGCTGGATGCCTGCAAACAGGAAACCAAAAAGGAAACGGATGAGCTCCCCGCTTCCCTGAAGGCATGGGATGAAAACAGCGGCCGGCAGCCTTTTGAAGTAGAACGTGATAAAAAACTTGCCAGTGAAAAGTTTTTCACCGAACACGAAATGAAAACAATTGCCATCCTGGCCGATATCATCATCCCGGCGGATGAACACTCTGGAAGTGCTACCGACGCAGGAGTGCCAGATTTTATTGAATTCATCGTAAAAGACATGCCCCGCCTGCAAACACCCATGCGCGGAGGCCTGCGCTGGCTCGATGTGCAATGCATGAAACGATATGGAACTGATTTTGCCAGCCTGAGCCATGAACAACAAATTGAAATGGTCGAGGAAATTGCCTATCCCAACCGGGCTAAACCCGAAATGGAACCCGGCGTGGCCTTCTTCAATTTGATGCGCAACCTCACTGCCACCGGCTTTTTTACCAGCGAAATGGGCATCAAAGACCTGGGCTATGTAGGCAACCAACCCAACTTCTGGGACGGAGTGCCGGAAGATGTGCTGAAACAGTTTGGGCTTGCTTATGACCCCCACATTCCGTATATCAAAGCCGATGAACGGGGTAAAATCATGACCTGGAGCTGATTTTCCAAATAAAAAACCAATGTGATATGAGCGAACAAAAATCCCATTACCCACACCAGCATGATCCATCCGATCAGAAAAAATCCATTTCCCGGAGACAGTTTATTCGGAACGCGGCTTTGGCCACAGCAGGATTTTACATTGTACCCCGCCATGTACTGGGCCGTGGCTATGTGGCACCGAGCGACAAGCTCATCATTGCCGGCGTAGGTGCCGGTGGAAAAGGTGGTGATGACCTGCGCCATTTTTACGCCACCGGCAAAGTGGAAATCGCCTATCTGTGCGATGTGGACGACCGCCAGGCCCAGGACAGCCTGAAACGCTGGCCCAAAGCCAAATACTACCACGACTGGCGCGAATTGTTTGACAAAGAGCATGACCATTTCGACGCAGTAAGCGTGGGCATTCCCGACCATAACCATGCCATTGTGGCTTTTCATGCCATGCAGTTAGGCAAACATGTGTACGTTCAGAAGCCCCTGACCCACGATATCTACGAAGCCCGTATGCTCACCGAAGCCGCCAAACGCTATAAGGTGGTGACCCAGATGGGCGACCAGGGCGCATCCAGCGACGGCGTGCGCCAGCTCAGAGAATGGTATGAAGCCGGCATCATCGGTGAAGTGCATACCGTATATTGCTGGACGGACCGACCCGTATGGCCTCAGGGCATTCCTTGGCCTGACAAGAAACCTCCCGTTCCCAAAGGGCTGGACTGGGATCTGTGGCTGGGGACCGCTCCCTATCGGGAATACGAAGACAATGTGGTACCCTTCAACTGGCGCGGCTGGTGGGATTATGGCACCGGCGCCCTCGGCGATATGGGCTGCCATATCATCGGACCCGTATTCAAAGTACTGGGGCTGGATTATCCCACAGAGGTCAACTGCAGCGTAAGTACCCCGTACATCACCAACTGGACACAGGCCTATTACCCCGATAGCGGCCCAATTTCTTCGGTCGTTCATTTCAAATACAAAACCCAAAAAGGCAATGAAGTCCGCCTGACCTGGATGGATGGCGGTATCCAGCCTGAACGCCCGGAAGAACTGGGACCCAATGAAATCATGGGTGACGGTGGGAACGGCGTAATCTTCATAGGTACCCGTGGAAAAATGATGTGCGCTACCTACGGGGAAAATCCCCAATTGCTGCCCACCTCGCTTACCAAAGAAATCAATGTGCCCCAAAAATACCCCCGGGTGCCGGGCGGTGCCGACGGGCACTACGGTCAATGGGTGGATGCTTGCATAGCAGGTTACGGCAATATGGAAGTGGATTCGCCTTTTGTGGGATATGCCGGCCCGCTCACGGAATGCGTGCTGATGGGTAACCTGGCTATCCGTAGCTTTAACTACCGTGAACCCAACAGCAACGGGCGTGGCTATCGTTATCCCGGACGTGGCATCACCCTGCAATGGGACGGCCCGAATATGAAAGTCACCAATTTCGATCCGGCTAATCAATACATCCGGCGGACCTACCGCCAGGGCTGGCCGGAATTGAGCTTTTAACCAGAAATCCGGGTGGAGCCATTGGCTCCACCTTTTTTATTTCATTCACCCTTAGCCATACAGATTTCCCCATGAAACGAATAACATCCTGCTGGTTTATATGCTTTTTTTTAATCGCCAGCCTCTGGAAAGTCCATGCCCAACAACCCATTCGTGTAGCCTGTGTGGGCAACAGCATTACGGAAGGATATGGCCTGGGCGATAGTACCTATCCCAAAGCCCTGCAGCGCATCCTGGGCAGCGCCTATGAAGTGCGAAACTATGGCCTGGGCGGCCGAACCCTCCTCAAAAGCGGCGATCACCCCTATTGGAAAGAAAAAGCCTTCCAGGAGGTACAGCAGTGGAACCCGCAGATTGTGATCATCGAATTAGGTACCAACGATTCCAAACCGTGGAACTGGAAAGACAGCCTGAACTTTATCCCTAACTATCGGGAATTTGTGGAAATATTCAAGCAATTACCCAGCCATCCCCAAATATATCTATGTCTTCCCCCACCTTCATTTTCCGATAAATTCGGCATCCGGAATGCCGTGATCAAAAAACAAGAAATTCCAATGATCAAGCGTGTAGCCCGCACCGAACATGTCCGGATCATTAACCTGTACAAGGGTATGCAGCATGAAGGGGCCCATTTTTATGACGGCATCCATCCCGATAAAATCGGAGCCGTGCACATGGCCACCTATATTGCCCGACAGCTGAAACTGCCCCACCAGCCTTAATAATGTGCCACCAGCCAACGCAGCCAGTCGCCCATCCGATCCCTGAGCCTGGCCGGGGAGCTGACGTAATTGCCTACCAAGATGCTGAAGGCAAGCATACGTCCACGCCTGGTGAGCAAATATCCACTCAGCGCTGCCTGGTTGCTCAGGGATCCCGTTTTGGCATAGAGCTTACCCCGCAAATCCGGATACCGACTCAACGTACCGCTTCCGCCCGTAGGCAATAAGGCAAAAATATGCCTGCTGGAACGACCACTATCCATGGTGGGAAAATCAGCTATTAGCCGTTGAAGTAGATAAACCATATCATCGGGTGTGAACAAGTTCAATCGTGAGAGCCCCGACCCATCAACCCAACGCGGCGGTTGTGGCAAGCCTGGCAACAGGCTGTCCAGCACCCACCGGATTGTACGCCGGGTATCCATCGTATCAAACAAGCGATAGCTGCACATCATCAGGGTTTGTTCAGCATAAAAATTGTCGCTTCTGAACATCATGCGGCGGAATAAACTATCCGTCGGCACATTGGGAATTTGTTTTACCGACACATCTTCTCTGACCAAATGCCGGTCTGGAAAGAAAAACACAGGCTTATGAAGGGTATCTGAAAGCAAAAGCGCGCTCACCGAATCTTGCAGCACGCGATAGGGAATCTGCACATGCACGGTATCTCTGACGGGATGTAAGATAAACCGATTCGTTTCCGGCAGGCGTTGTACAGGGGACAGCCCGGCTATAGTATCCCATCTTACCAGCTCCGCCTTCTGAAAATAGGCGGGCATCATTTGCACCCGATGATCGTAAAGGGTGCACCAAACCACATTGCCATACAAGGGTAGTGTATTTCGTTCTGGTTGATAATCTTCGGCATAATCATCCCAGGCCCATCCGGGGCCCCATATAGCATTCCGATTAACGGGTTCCAGTAACGCCAGTACACGGTGGGCATCGTTCAGCAGAAAATTTGCAGCACGCTGCTCTTTAAACTCAGGATGAAACAGGCTGGGATCGCCTGTGCCCTGGATGAACAGCGTATCCTGGTTTTCAGCATATAAAATACCAGTTGTAGAATCGCTGAGCAAATGCAGCCCGGCAAAAAGGGTAAATAACTTGGTGTTGGAAGCAGGATTAAAATATTGCTGGTTATGGTATTGCAAAATGCTGCGCCCACGTGAAATATCATAGACAGATATGCCTACCTGTGCCCCTCGAAACAGGCTATCCTGCAACCAGCGGTGGGTAAAATGTTTTATCCGGTGCTGACCCACTACGGATTCACGCAACGGACTGCAGCCTGCACAGATCAGGCCCGAGATACTTATCCCCAGGATGCACCTCCACAACAAATGTATAGGGAGGCCAGCAATATTTACCTGAAAGCCAATCATCGTTCCTGTGCCCGTAGCCAGCGCTCCGGTATTTCATTGCGACAGGCCTGGTAATAATCTTCTGCCGTACAGGGAATAAAACGCTGGTCGGGCAGCTGCATCCACCAGCGTCCGGTACGCTTGCTGCGCAGAAAGAGGGTTTCTACATCGGTAAACCGCACATGAAACTCCCAGTAAGCCTGTTTTTCTTCCGGAGGCGGATCCATGCTTCTCCAGTAAAAGCCTTCTATGAAATACCAGATCATCTGGGCAATTTGTTTGGCTGTTAGCTCATGCTGATCCCTTTCCGGATGATACCCATAAATACCCAATGAGCTGAGTCTGGCGCTCATACCCGCATACTTGCATAGCAGGCACATCTCCTGTCCGGTAAAGCCATTCGGAGAAAACCAGTTGGCCGGGACGTCACTATGCCGGATGGCATTCAGATCAATACTCAGCATATCACTCATCCGCAAAGCCGGCTCCATATCTTCAGGCCTTTCCTGTGCATAACCCACCCGATAACAATCAAACCGCAGTTTATCGAGCGTTTCCAGCATGTGTGGCTGCACATAATAGCTCTGAAAGCCAATATGGTTGTAATGTTTCAGAAAATTAGGCTGGGAAACAAACAAATCCATCAAAAAGGTATCCGCCGGCAATGTGCTGTCTTCCCGAATATCAAACAAGGCATCAATCAACGTGGCTTCCATGAGTTGCTCCCTGGCCACATAGCCCAGATACTGGCCATAGGTGAGGTCGTGTGATCCGCCCAGCATCACAATCAGCTTGCCATGTGCCAGCAATTCGCCTACCACGGTCTTCATAGCTGCATAGGTGTCTGAAATCTGCCTTCCTGATTGTATATCACCCAGGTCGGCAATTTTGATTTCGGGATGCCAGTGAAACAAGCGATACAATTGCCTTCGGATGTAAAATGAAGCTTCTGATGGCTGGGAAAAACCTTCGCCACGCTGATCCTGTAGGCCTATCAATACGATATCGGCGGCCGTCCAGTCGGGAACCGACTTTTCATGTACCTGTATCTGAGCACCGAGCTGAAGCTCATGATAGGCTTCGTCTTCATTGATCTGATACCGATCTACCGGCATCAATAACTGTTCAAAAAATGTATCTGCTGCCATGCATTATCATTCACCGGAAAGCAAACCTAACCTAATTCGCGCGGAAATGAACATGCAAAACTTAATTTTTGCAGATGAAAAAATAAAAGGGCGGTAGCTCCGACTTTCTGGCATAACGCAGGATCTTACTGGGTTTCCTGATCATGCGTGTGTGAACAAAATCATATAACTCATAGCTAAGTACAAAGCGGGAAGGTGTTTCAATGGCAGATAGCATAAGGTTCAACATGCGGATTTCTCTTTCTTTTGCAACGGGATAATCTCCATCGGCCTTTTCCCGCTCCGGCAACCAGAATTTATGCTCATCAAAAAAACGATATGTGTTGTGATCCCAGGACATGTGTGTTTGATGCATATTTATTTAATTTTAATGCATTCGTTTCTTTGTCATAGTTGGGCAACCGCAATCATTATGCTTGATTACTCCGCAACCGCCGGTACCCAACATCAGCATGATCAACAAAAATAATAACCATTTAGTTGACTTCATCATTTTTTCTTACAGAAACGTTTGTTTTCCAGATTTATGATATTCCAATCAGGCTAATTTCACGATTTATTCATATCTCATAACAAAAATTCTCATTTAGTTTCGCTGAAAAATACAGTGGTTTGACAAGCAAGCGAATCCTGGTTGCCCCTCTTGATTGGGGGTTGGGGCACGCCACCCGATGCATTCCTATTGTGCGTGAATTGCTTGTGCAGGGATGCGAGGTTTGGCTGGCAGCTGAAGGTAAGCATGCCCGCCTGTTGCAGCTGGAATTCCCCGACCTGCCCATCCTTACGTTGAAAGGTTACCGCATTCGCTATACCCATCACAACCATGGGAAATGGTTTGCATGGAATATAGTTCGGCAAATCCCTCGGATTTTCAGTACGATCCGCTACGAGCACGAATGGCTACAAAAAATGCAGCGCCATTATCGGTTTGATGCCATCATTTCTGATAATCGGTTCGGATTGTTTCATCCGGACATTCCATGTGTGTTCATGACTCATCAGTTGCAGATTCTGGTTCCCGGGTGGATGGAAAAGCTGCCGGGCCCGTCTGCCTGGCTCCGACAGCTGAACTATCGGTATATCCGGCGATTTGCAGCCTGCTGGATTCCCGACTGGCCTGGTTCAATCAACCTGGCAGGTAAACTTTCCCATCCGGCAAACCTGCCTGATCATGTCTCGTACATCGGACCGCTTTCACGCTTTGCTGCCTTGCCCGATATGCGCAAAAAACATGATGTGGTGGCTTTAATTTCCGGGCCCGAGCCGCAGCGTAGCCTGCTGGAAAAATTACTGATCGCACAGCTAAAAGATGCGCCCTTACAGGCTTTGCTGATCAGGGGCAGGCCCGATGAGCCTTTTCAGGAAATCTCCATCAATAGCCATTTGACCATCATCACTCATCTGCCCACTGCCCAATTAAATGAGGTAATGCAATCGGCTCATGCTGTGATCTCCCGTTCGGGCTATACCACTATCATGGATCTGGTGGCAATGAATCAGAAGGCAATCCTCATTCCCACTCCCGGACAAACGGAACAAGAATACTTGGCCGTTTATCATCAGCAACAAGGCATATTCCCCTATTGCTCCCAATCTCAGTTTCACTGGCAGCAACAACTGCCTCAACTGTCGCTTTACCCATCGCCCGCTACTCATTTTCCCTTGCCCATGGATATGTACAAATCCAGGATTGCAACATTCTTAAACAGCCTGTAGCACCCATGCGGGAGATTTGATAAATGGCTGACATTGCACTCCTTCCAGGCTGCAGGTATGCCCTAACTTTGAACCATGGAATTGATTGAAACCCGAATCAAGCCTCAACATGGGATGTTGATTCCCCAAAATCCTGTTCTTTGCCCTAAGCTCACTCGTTATTTTTTTCTTTTCCTGGGTGGATGGACACTTGTCAATCTGCTGCAAGCCAGTTTTACCCAGCTTAATCCCGATGAAGCTTACTACTGGTTATATGCCCAGCATCTCGAATGGGGTTATTTTGATCATCCTCCCATGATTGCTTTGTTCATCAAACTGGGCAGCCTGTTGCTATCTGGTGAATTGGGCGTGCGTTTGCTCACTGTACTGGCGCAAAGCATAAGCCTGATATTCATTTGGCTCACGGCCCGCTCGTGGACCACGGATGTCAAAACATTAGTTTTATTTTTCGGTATAGCAGGTTCCATCGCGTTGTTTGATGTATATGGATTTGTGAGCACGCCCGATGCGCCTTTGCTGCTGTTTGAAAGCATATTTCTATGGGCTTATCAGCAGTTTTTGCGCCATGCAAACTGGAAAACGGCTTTTTGGATATGCCTTGGCATGACCGGCATGATTTACAGCAAATACCACGGCTTCCTGATCATTGCCCTGGTATGCTTGTCCAACCTCCGATTGCTGAAAAATGGCTACTTCTGGGCTGCAGGGATATTAACCTGTTTGCTTTACTTGCCACATGTGCTTTGGCAAATCCATCATGGCTTCCCTTCACTGGAATACCACCTGATAGATCGTGCTGAACCCTTTCAATGGCAATACCTGCTGGAATATTGGCCTAACCAGATGGTTGCACTCAACCCTTTTACCCTGGGACTGATCCTTTACCTCATGTACCGGTTTCGTCCACAACATGTATTCGAAAAATCTCTTTATTTCATCATCGGCGGCCTGTTGCTTTTTTTCTGGCTGATGACTTTTCGCGGACATGTAGAGCCGCAATGGACAATAGCCGCTGCTGTACCGATGATTATCATCACCTACCGACAGGCTACGCAAAAACATTCGTTCTTCCGCTATGTGCATCGTTTCATTTTCCCAACCTTGTTGTTGATTCTGCTGGCACGTATCATACTCATCGTCCCCCTTCCGTTTGTTGATGTTCCGTTTTACGGACACCGGGAATGGGCCACTACGTTGCAACGCATAACAGGTAACCACCCTGTCGCATTCATGGATAGTTATCAAAAACCATCGTTGTACACATTTTATACCCATCAGCCAGCATTCACATTCAATAGCATTGATTATCGAAAGAATCAGTTTGATATCTGGAAAATGGAAACCCGGTTTCATGATCAGCCTTGTGTGTTGGTAAGTACACCGGAAGATCCTTATGCACAGCCTTATTCATTGCCTGATCAGCAAACGGTATATCTGCATTTCACCAGGCATCTGCCCACCGTCCAGCATCTTCGCATTCATTTCAAATTCGCTGATACACATGTGCGTGCTGGAGAAAATATCCGCTTGCCTGTAGAGATCTACAATCCATACCCATTTGCCGTGCATTTGCACAATCAGGAATTTCCTGTGAGCCTGAAGACGGTTTGGATTCATGGAGATAAAAAGTGGAGCGAACCATTGATTTCATCTGAACTTCCCCCTATTATTGAGGCACATGATACCATACAAACCACCATTCAATTTTCCGTTCCGAATTTGCCAGCCTCACATGTACACATGGCAATTTCCTTCCAGGCAGGGGTAATCAAGCCAGCATTCAATTCATCATTTGTAAGCCTGCATCTTCAATAATTCTTTGCAAAGCGTTAATTTTAGCCAGATTAAACCTATCCTGTTGTTGATCTGAAGTATCATTGCCTTTTTCAAATTTGTACCCAATGGCTCAGCAAAAATTATTTCTATTAGATGCGATGGCCCTGATTTACAGGGCTTACTACGCCCTGATCCGCAATCCCCGAATCACTACCTACGGTAAAAATACCAATGCACAATTTGGCTTTACTTCCACGCTGTTTGAATTAATACAAAAAGAAAAGCCCACCCACATGGCTGTGGCCTTCGATACCGAAGCTCCTACAGAACGACACGATACTTATGTAGCCTACAAAGCTAACCGACAGGAAACACCCGAAGATATTCTATCATCCATACCCGATATCAAACGTATCATACGCGCTTTTGAAATTCCTATCATCGAAAAAGATGGCTATGAGGCCGATGATATCATTGGCACGCTGGCCCTGCAGGCAGCTGAACAAGGATTTGAGGTGTTCATGGTAACGGCAGATAAAGATTATGGCCAGCTTTTACACAACCATATCTACATCTACAAGCCACCTTACATGGGCAATAAAGAAGAAATTTTGAGTGCTAAAGATATTTGTGAAAAATGGCAAATCCAGGATGTGAAACAGGTGATTGATATCCTGGGCTTAATGGGAGATAGCGTGGATAACATTCCCGGCATACCCGGAATTGGTGAAAAAACAGCAACCAAATTGATTCAGCAATATCATTCTGTTGAAAATGTGATTGCACATGCCGATGAAATTGGTGGTAAACTGGGTGAAAAAATAAAGGAATTCGCCGATCAGGCCCTGATGTCCAAACAATTGGCAACCATTATTACGGATGTGCCCGTACAGTTTCATGAAGAAGATTTTCGGTTGAAAGAATGGAATAAAACAGAATTGGAAAATATTTTCCGCGAACTGGAATTTAAAACCCTCGGTAAAAGAATTCTGGGAGAGGATTTTTCCATATCCCCTATTCAACCTGATTTATTTGCACCCAGTGATGCGGAGATTGCGAAAAAGGCTGATAAAAAAAATCAGGAAGAAAATCATCCCAGCGACCATTACAAAACCATCCATGATGTAGCACATCAATATTTTGTTTGCGATGATGAAAACGCTATTCAACAATTAATTAAAAAATTTGAAACCAGCAAAAATATCAGCATCGATACAGAAACCACTCATATTGATGCCATGCAGGCCGAACTGGTGGGCATGAGCCTTTGTGTGAAACCTCATGAGGCTTATTACATTCCTTTTGATGCCGATTATAAAAAAGCAACACAACGCCTGGAGCAGCTTAGCAAATTGCTGAACCGGACAGATGTGTGCTGGATTGGACATAACATCAAATATGATATGCTGGTACTGAAAAAATATGGAATCGAACTGAAAGGCAGTTATTTCGATACATTAATTGCACACTACCTGCTCCATCCGGAAGGCAGGCGCAGCCTGGATGATGTGGCCATGCAATATCTGCAATATGCTCCTGTTTCTATTGAAACACTCATCGGAAAAAAAGGAAAACATCAAGGCAGTATGCGGGATGTGGAACTGGAAAAAATCAAAGAATATGCGGCCGAGGATGCTGATATTGCTTTTCAGCTGAAAGATAAACTTGAAAAAGAGTTGCAAAAAAACGAACTGGAAAAAATATTTTATGAAATTGAATGCCCGTTAATCCCGGTGCTGGCTGAAATGGAATTTACCGGTGTGAAGATTGATGTGGATTTTTTGCGGGAATACGCCAAGGAATTAAGCCGTGAAGCCAGGCAACTGGAAGAAAAAATTTATCAGCAGGCGGGTGTAAGATTCAATATTGCTTCGCCCAAACAATTGGGTGAAGTGTTGTTTGAAAAATTAAAACTCGACGAAAATGCCAAAACCACCCGCACCGGTCAATATGCCACCGGTGAAGAAGTGCTTATCAAGCTGGCGCCCAAACATCCCATCGTCGTCGATATTCTTGCCTATCGGGAAATTACCAAACTGCAATCCACCTATGTGGAAGCATTGCCTGACATGATGGATCCGAAAACCGGAAAAATACATACATCCTACAACCAAACCGTGGCTGTTACGGGCCGACTGAGCTCGAACAATCCCAACCTGCAGAACATTCCCATCCGCACCGATCGCGGAAAAGAAATTCGCAAAGCATTTATTCCATCTGAAAAAGGCAACCGACTGGTATCTGCCGACTATTCACAAATTGAATTGCGCATAGTGGCCGCCATGAGCGGAGATAAAAACATGATTGAAGCTTTTCAGAAAGGATGGGACATCCACACAGCTACAGCAGCTCGCGTGTTTGGCGTACCGCTGGATCAGGTTACCAAAGAAATGCGTTATCGGTCCAAGAGTGTGAATTTTGGTATCATCTATGGACAAGGGCCCTTCGGGTTAGCCCAGAACTTAGGCATTTCCCGCACAGAAGCCAAAGAATTGATCGACAATTATTTCAAACAATATCCGGGTATCAAAGCCTATATGGATGCACAGATTGCTTTTGCCAAAAAACACGGATACGTGCAAACCCTGATGGGGCGCAAACGTTGGCTTCCGGACATTCATTCTTCAAACAACACCGTAAGAGGTTATGCTGAACGAAATGCCATCAACATGCCCATCCAGGGCACAGCAGCCGATATGATCAAGCTGGCCATGATCCGCATTCACGACAAGCTGCAGCAAAAAAAATTAAAAGCCCGCATGATTCTGCAGGTGCACGATGAACTGGTACTCGATGTGCCGGAACAGGAAGTAGATGTTGTATCTAAACTCGTGATTCGCGAAATGCAGGAAGCCCTTCCGCTGCCTCACGACGTGCCGGTGGTGGCCGAAGTGGGTGTAGGCAAAAACTGGCTCGAAGCTCATGCCTGATTTGATACACGTTGTTGCCGCGATAGCATTTTTAATATCAAATAAATGCCTCCGCAAGCCAAACATAAAAGCACACTGAACCATACGGTGTATACATCCTCCATTGCAATGCTGATGGCTATGGCTACATAGGCAAGAATAAACAAAGCGGGTATCCAGGGATAACCCCTCATCACGTATTGTTCTTTTGGATTTACCTGTATGCGTTTGCGCAGTATAAAAATAGTAGCCGCCGATGAAGCCATCCCTATGCAATCCAGAAATATCGTGTAGTTCAGCAATACATTGAACTGATTAGAGGCAAACAAAGCTCCCACGCAAATGATCGTAAACAACAACAATGCTGGAAATAAAATCTGTTTTTCGGCTTGACGACGTTTAAAAATCGCCGGTAAAATACCATCTTCACTCATGGCAAATACCACACGCGGATTGGATAGCAACGACACATTTACATAACCCAATACGGAAATAAACAGCAACAAGGAAAATAACTGATCGGCTGCATGTCCAAATAAAGTACCCGCAAGCCTAGCCGCTATGGCCTGCGTATGAGGCAGCTGATCAAATCCAATCACCCGCACATAGGCCCAATTCATGGCTAAATACAAAGGCAGAATAATAGCCATGGCCAACACAATGGCTCGGGGTAATGTCCGACCCGGCCTGTTGACCTCCGCACCAAAATTGATGGTTTGCTGATAACCTTCATACGTAAATGTCACAGCAATCAATGCCGCCCCAAACATGCGAAGTTGTTGCAATGCTGTAAACGATGCAGATGAAGAAACCGGTGCCGACCTGTGCGGAACCGGTATGAACAAAGATGTTAACAAAATCAGCATCATCAGGATCTTAATACCCATCAGGATGTTCTGTGTGGTAGCACTCATCCGCAATCCGGTCATGTTGACGATGAAGAAAATCATAATCGAACAAATTGCAACCACTTGCTGCACAAATGCGGTCTGCAAATGAACCGAAAAAAATGCATGTACCAGATATTCCGCACCAATCAAAGCTACTCCGGCTGTAGAAATGGCATTGGAAACCAGAATCACAATATTGATGATGAAACCCACCATCGGATGATAACAATAAGCAAAGATCCGGTAATAACCTCCCATCACCGGATAGCGCGAGCCAATCTCTGCATAGGTCAATGCACCACACAAAGCCACAAGACCTCCCGCTACCCAGGCTGCAAAAAACCAGAAAGGAACAGGACTCTCAGCTGCTACCAACGATGGGGCCTTGAATATACCCATCCCAATCACGAGGCTGATTACTATGACGGTAAGATCGAATAAACCTAATCGTGGTTTTTGATCGGGCATACAAAATAGAAACAGAAATCCCTGTAAAATACGGATTCCTGTTCATAATCAAATCGGAAAACAGCAAAATCAGTTTTCTGCATGCACCAACACCGGGTAGAGAGAAGGTGCTATGGGATGATCGGCCTGAAACTTGAAACCCAGCAAATCGGCCAACGTGGCGGCTATCTGTGCCTGATAATATTGTGCATGCTCTTTTCTTTCTCCCACGGCAGCAATTCCTGGCCCCATCACCGCCATCCAGATAGCGGATGAACCTTTTACTTTTGCTCCATGATCACGCCAGGCATCGCCTGTGCCACGACCATGATCGCAGGTAAGCAACAAGACTGTTTGTCCAGCATAAAAAGGATCCTGTTGCAAATAAGTCCATAAATCGCGTATCATCCCATCTTCCGCATGCGCACTTTTGATGTATTGATCATACATGCCCGCATGCGCATAATCATCCGTCTCATCAAAAGCTATGTACAACACCCGCGGATGATAAGCCTTCAAATATTCCTTCGCCGCTGCATACGTAAATATATCCGGACGCAAATCCAATGGCTTGGCCGTCAAACGCTGCAGAAGGTTCAGCAAACGCAGTTCAGGTGTCGCATCGGGTAAGCTATCTTCATCCGCATTCACATAGATGCCACTTTCCCATTTGTTTAAAATATAGGGAAATACATCCCACGAAGTAAATGCCGCAACTTTACCCTGATAACCAGATTGCTGATTGAGATAGCCCAGCACATGTTTATTGGGATTGCGGACTTTATCATTTGAATGAATGGCTGTATCCGGATATCCGGTAAAGATTTCATGATAACCAGGATAGGAAAAATGATACACATTGGCTACATTCATGTCATTGCCCAGATTCCTGTTGCCCAACAGCTGCCCGTCGTGCGCCATCACGCCCCAGATAAATGGAAACAACTTCTCCCGCCGTACCTGGGGTGATGCATCCCAATATAAGCGCCGCATCTCATCCGGATCTCGCGTATATGCTGCATCATGCATCAATACCGAATCCACTCCACCGAAAACCTCCTGCCATCGCAATCCGTCAAAAGTAACAATGACCAGATTCCTCGCAGGCTGCTGAGCTTTGGCCAGATATACAACCAGCAAAAATGAACTAAGGAATAGCAGAAAAAAACGTCGCATTTGCATGATATTATTTTTTTATTTTAAGATCCACATGATGCCATTGATATCATCATTACCTCCAAACTGCCTGTTCAGTGCATCCTGATAATGCTGTGCATTAGCTGTTTTTTCTTCCGACGGATATTGAAAACGCATGGCTATGCGTCCACTATTACCCGTGCCCGGACCGGTAGTAAAATTAGGCACGCCCGTGCGACGATATTGATAGTAAGCTTCAAGTCCGGCATGCAGAAACAAAGTAAGATATTTTTGCTGAAGAATCTGGGTAAGTCCCATTGCATTGTTGCCCGCATATTTTACGGTAGACTGGTTGTAATAACTGGTAAAATCTACAGGAATCTGATAGGTATCATATGTGCCCAAGCTAGCACCTGGATGTAGAAAATAAGCCGTGAACTGACCTGATAAAGGAATCTGATAAAAACTCCACGATGCCTGAATACCTTGTTTATAATAAGCTTCTGCATTCCCAAGAGGTCCGCCGGCAATCCATCCGCGGTTAATAGCTTCTGCAATGTTGAAGCATTGTTCAGCATAACCGATTTGAATACAAGGCTCACCCGTATAAGTATCGTAATATCTTTTCCGATTGATCAATGAATATTCGCCCGCATTGGTTTTATTATACATGGTACCCAGATCTTCTCCAGGATCAGCACCCACAAAGGCATTAAAACTGGTGGCTGAAACACCAGCTGACACAAGAGCCTGAGCAGGTTCTGAAGTAACAAATACACGCGGATCATGTAATTGTGTAAGCAGGCCTACATAAGTAGCAGAGCAATTCTCTCTCAATGCATTGAAACCAAAATTACCGGGATTACGAGGATAAATATTTGTGGGATAAATAAACACGTATTGTAAGTTATCATCATTGCTTTGCAACAAAGGATATTGAGAAGGGTTATTAACAATGGTATTAAACTGTTGGGCAATATGCAAATCAGGATCGTTGATTTTTTTGCTCAAATGAATCAACAATCTTAGCCTGAATGCATTCACAATTTTCTGCCATTGTACCAGATTGCCATTGAAATAGAAATCACCATCTGGCTTGCTGGGTCCTGAAATAATGAGTTGATGCAATTCCTGATTAGCCGTATCCAACCAAAGCAAGGCCTGCTGAAAAACAAGTTTTTGGGAATCATACACGGGCGTAAGATTATTTGTTCCTTTCAATGCATCGCGCATGGGAATATCCCCCATTTCGAGGCTCATCTTGGTAAAGAAATATGCTTTGAAGAATAGTGACAGTGCATGATAGGGATTTTGCAATGATGTATTTCCAGCTGATGCTTCCTGAACCATTTTATCCACATTCTTTAACGTTGCATAATAATCATTACCAGGTCCAAAATCATATCGGTTGTTGCCGTAATAACTGTAATTGATCAAAAAATATTGATCCCATCGCTCATCCATGCCACCCGGTAAATCTGCCATATCACTCAGAATACCGGTAAGTAACAACGATGGAGGAACCTGCGTAGGCTTGTTTGGATTCACATTCAGATCCTGAAATGACTGATTGCAGGAAATAGTAAATAATGCACATCCTGTACAACATAAGATCAACGAAATGGTAATAAACTTTTTCATACAAGCTATTGCTTAAAATGTGAGTTGAATATTGAATCCAAAACGTCGGGTAGTAGGAGTTTGCAAAACTGTAGAACTGGTTCCATAATTAAACTGATCTACATCCACATCTTTAAATCGTTTGTCTTTGTAGAAATAAAGCAGATTTCTTCCAACAAGTGAAACGGTTAATCTTTGAATTCCTGAACGTTGCAGCCAATTCTCAGGGAAATCATAGCTGATGATTACTTCTCTTAGTTTGGTAAATGTTTTGCTCATCAGATTGGCTTCACTGGTGGAGTAATAAATGGTAGTCCAGGGTTGCACCTGTATAGGGGTGGTGTTGGGTACAAACTTTAGTTGATCATAATTGGTAATAACGCCCGTTTTTGAATCAAAATTGATAGGCACATTATTCGCAACCACTACTCCTTCACCCACATAAGCTCCTTTCCAGTTCGGATCACCTGCATGCTGATCGTCCAGATCTCTGGCTATACCTAATTGGCCTTGCACGGTTTCAATATTTCTTCCTCCACGCATCGTTTTGTTGTGAATATAATCAGTAGTCACACCACCTACCCTTCCATCAAACTGAAATCCCAGGCTAAATTGTTTATACCGGATCTGATTGTATATGCCCCATTCATATTTCCCATTTAGATAACCCAGGAATTGAGGAACTGGATTAATTAGAGGAGCACCACTATTATCATATACAACCAGTCCTTCTTTGGTTTTCACGAAAGCAGATCCATAGAACTTATCTACGCGATCTCCTTTACGGAAGAAAGTATTGTAGGTTGTTTGACCTGGCGGCAACTCCAAATACACTTCCTTGAACGTACTCCAGTTAAATGATATATCCCAATTGAAAAGATGGGAAACAGATACAGGCGTTGCCGTAATATTTAGTTCATATCCGCTCTTTTCTGTTTTTAGCGCATTCAGATAATAATAACTGTATCCTGTAGCTGTAGAAATAGGATTTTGCAGGATCTGCGGACCATCAATATACTGAAAAGCTGTAGCACTTAATCCCAGACGGTTGTTGATGAATTTGATATCAAATCCCTGTTCAAAATTCACCCGATTGAAAGTTTTGAGATTGGGATCATACAGGTTGCTGCTGTAATAGGCAGCCGTCATGTTGTTGTATGGTTTGGAAGTAGAATAGGTTTGAATCAGCGAATAATCAGGCCCGCCGTAAGGCGACAGATAAGGATTGCCGTAACCCAATGGATAATCATACAAAGAATTTCCGGATGGATTGGCACCAAATTGTGTGATGGTATTAAACGGTGCCGGTCCAATAGTGGGAGAGGTTGCATCACCATGTATGGTAGCAAACGAAGCACGTATTTTGAAGAAGGATATATTTCTGGGTAATTGAATATAATCTGATAATACCGATGACAAAGAAATGCTAGGATAAAAATAACTGTTATGTTTAGGAGGTAGAGCTGAAGATTTGTCAATTCTTCCTGTGAGTCCAATAGTAGCATACTTGGAAAGCGAAATATCCGACGAAGCATAAGCACTATATACACGCATATCAGCCAGGAAATTGCTGGCCTGTATAGGGTTCAGGGAATTGCTGAAATTATACACACCAGGTACACTTAAATAATCAGTAGAAATCCAGGTTGAACGATAATTAAACAATCTGACACTTCCACCTACCAAGCCGCTGATTTCAATTTTTCTTCTGATCGTGTAATCATAATTTATCTGAACATCGGTATTGTTCTCGAACAGATCCCGATGATCTTCCCGGTAATCACCTTTGTTTTGTTCACGACCATATGGATGCGCTGAGTAAGGCATTTTTTCATTGCGGAACAAATTATAGGTGGTAATTTGTGTACGAACCTGCACATTTACATGCGGATTCAACACATAATGAGCTGTCACATAACCATAGATGTCTGTTTTGTAATGACCTCTTAGCCATTCATAAACCATAAACCATGGATTGTGATAGCGTTGATATTCGGCAAACATTTGCTGAATACCCACTTTACCGGGTTGCCAGATAGCACGGATATCCGGTGCATCCACATCCCAATCCGATCCCGTCCAGATAGCCACATTGTAAATCAAACTGTTGGGGCCATAATCTACATCCGGGAAATTGGGACTGAACTGGCGGTTGATATTCACATTTGATTCAATCCGGATGCGATCGCTTAGCTTATAGGAACCATACGTGTTGAAATTGATGATATTCAGACTCATGTTGGGGATAATGCTCTGCTGATGCGATTGAGAAACTGAAAACCTCAGCTGATACGCATCACCTGTAGCCGAAAGCGATATGTTATTGTTGGTCTGAAAACCCATCCGCAGAAAACGTTGCAGATTATTGGCCCCACGTGCAATCCAGGGTGTAGGCTGAATATGCCCTTTCCACACATATCCTCCCGGAAATACAGTGGTGAAAACAGAATCGGGGTAATATTTTCCATCGTATTGTGGTATCAATTGTCCGCGAAATTTAGGTCCCCAGATATCATAGTCATTGTCATTCAAACCTCCACCACGTCCATCCGCAAAAGCATATAGTTGGTTTTCACCTGGGCCATATTCATTTTGCAAACGTGGAAAAGCAATAAATCCTTTGTCAAACATATTGGTGGAGTTAACTTCCACCTGCCAACCTTTTTGCTTGAGTCCTTTTTTGGTGGTAATTAATATCGCACCATATTGTGCACGGCTTCCGTACAAAGCAGCTGCTACCGGGCCTTTTAGTATAGAAATGGATGCAATATCATCCGGATTCAAATTCCAGCTATCGGAACTGATAGGAACACCATCTACCACATATAAGCTGATCTGATTTCCACGTAATAATACCGTCGGCTGACGAAGCATTTCAGCAGAGGGTCCTACCGAAAGCCCGGCTACTTTTCCTTCCAGACCGGTAAGAGGATTGGGGTCGCGCGCTTTCACCAGTTCATCTCCATTTACTTCCTGAACGGCATATCCGATTTTCTTTACCTCCTTGCGTACACCCAATGCTGTAACTACAACTTCATCGAGAGCTTGTTGAGCAGGTTTCAGCACAATTATCAATTCCTTGTTTTCTGCTACGGGAATGCGTTGCGTTTCAAATCCAATGAACTTGACAACCAATGTATCGTGCAATACATAAGGTAAATGAAACTGCCCGTTTTCTCCGGTAATCCTGCCTTCTTTTGTCATTACTGAGAAAACACTCGCTCCCCGCACAGGCTGCTGATCAACAGAAGAAAGCACTTTTCCTGAAATCATTTCCTGGCCAGAGGCTGAAATAAACATCATCCATCCGGCAAACAGGCATATACAAGTTTTTCTGGCGTGTAAATAAAATTGTATCATCTTTATACAGGTTGAAAGGTGAATCAATCACAAACTTCAACCTGCATGATGAACAAATCAATAAGGAAAAATGAAATTCTGTTTAACAAATCGTAAACCCAAAAGCCGCATTGAAAATCCAACGCCTGATACATTTATATGTGCAATAAATGAAGGATCCATACGCCTGCCAGACCTCCAATGGATACAATCGTTTCCATCACACTCCAGGTGAGAAAAGTTTGTTTCATGGTTAAATGAAAATATTCTTTAAACAACCAGAAACCGCCATCGTTTACATGCGAAAACATCAGACTGCCTGCACCAATGGATAATACCATCAATTCAGGCGACACATGTGATTGCTGTAAAAAAGGCATGAGAATACCCACAGTGGTTAATCCAGCCACTGTAGCTGATCCTATGCATATCCTGATGACCGCAGCTACCAGCCATCCCATCAGCAAAGGATGAACATGCCACTGGACGAAAATAGCTGAAAGATAATCATTGAGTCCGCCGTCATGCAATACTTGCATAAATGCCCCGGCACCCGCAATCACAAACATCACCACCGAAACCTGTTGAAAAGCATCCTGCAAATCGCGCGTGATGGACTTCATGGATAAACCTCTCTTTAAGCCAAGACCCACGATTGCTATAATCACAGATATAAACATAGCAATATCTGCATTGCCAATGAAATGCAACACCTGCATCAGAAACCCGGATGTGGGAAAAAGCATGGCACCTATTGTATACAATGTGAGCAAAATCAATGGCATGAGGGCAATAATAAAACTTGTTGCTACACCAGGGAGTTTATCTGCTGCTAACGCAGGGGATGTAAACATGTGTGCTTCTATTACAGGCTTGTATTTTTTGAGTCGGGTTGCGAACAGGGGTCCTGCCAGGGCAATGACCGGAATTGCAATCACGATTCCATACAGCAATGTTTTCCCGATATTGGCATGCAGCTCCACAGCAATAGCTGTAGGAGATGGATGGGGCGGTAAAAAGCCATGCGCAACCGATAAAGCAGATAGCATGGGAATAGCTATGTATAACAAAGGCAGACGAACACGATGCGCAATTGCAAAAATAAAAGGTACTACCACTACAAAACCTGCCGTATAAAACATGGGAATACCTATGATAAGTCCGGCCAGTGCCAATCCCCACCGGATATTCCGTAAACCAAACCAACTGATGAGTTGATCCGTTATTTGCCTGGCAGCACCGCTATCAGCCACCAGGCGCCCCAGCATAGCCCCCAATCCCAGAATAATAACCAGTGACCCTAAAGTATTCCCGATGCCGGTCTCAACAGCATGCACAATTGCATCTGATCCCATCCCGCTCCACCATCCTACCATTACACTTACCAGCAAAAAAGATAAAAATGTATCGGCCTTCACCCAGGCAATAAGCAGAATCAATAGGAATATACCGAAAATGGTAATCAACAAAGGCATAAGCAAATGAAATAAATACAGATTAAAAATAAAAGGAAGTTTTTTAAATTCAATTTTTTCTTTTGATCAGGCCATTCTCTTTTCAACTAAAAATTCATTTCAAACATGAGTTGTTCATTCATCTTCATTTCCTCAATTTTGCAGGATCAAACGATGATCATGAAATATCAACATATCTTCTTTGATCTGGACCATACCCTGTGGGATTTCACCCATAATGCAAAACAAACTTTGGCACAACTATACGAGGAATACATGCTGGAAAAGAAGACAGGTATAGGCTTTGACAAATTCTATCAAGGTTATGCATATCATAATGAACGGCTATGGGAGGCATATCGCCTTCATCAGATCAGCAGGGAAGAGTTGCAATGGAAACGTATGTGGCTGGCTTTACAGGAAATCAATTATCCCGATGAATCACTGGCTATCCGGATGGGTGAAGATTTTCTGAAAATCTTGCCTCGTCAGTCACAACTAATGCCTGGTTCAAAAGAAATTTTGGATTATCTGAAGAGCAAAAATTATCATCTGCATATTCTGACAAACGGTTTTCCGGAAATTCAGGAATTAAAATTGCAAAGTGCAGGAATTGACAAGTATTTTGATTATGTAATTACTTCTGCTCAAGCGGGTTGCTTAAAGCCCGACCTGCAATTCTTTCTGTATGCGCTTACACATACCCACGCACATCCCAACGAAAGCCTGATGATTGGCGATGATTTGGAAGTGGATATTGAAGGGGCCCGCCAGGCGGGTATGGATCAGGTTTATTTTAATCCTCCAGGATATCCGGAAACATCAACGGCGACCTATACTATTACACATCTGGAAGAACTAAAGCAAATACTCTGAATGAAAAATCCGGGAAAATTTAATTCCAGCTTGCCAATCGGGTAACACCGGTTTTAACGGGTTGCTGAAGTTTTACGTGGATGTGCACATGCGGAGGAAGCAATACATCTACACGAGATCCAAATTTAATAAATCCCAGCTCATCACCCTGACGTACCTGCATGCCCTCTCGTGCATAATTCACAATGCGACGTGCCATGGCACCGGCAATCTGTTTCACCATCACATCTCCATGGGATGAACGAATTACAAGGGTGTGTCGCTCATTGAGTGAAGATGATTTCGGATGCCAGGCAACCAGGTATTTACCCGGATGATAAGCACTGTATGTAACCTGCCCTGATACGGGATAGCGATTGAGATGCACATTCAACGGACTCATAAATACAGAAATCAGTATGCGCCTGTCATGAAAATATTCTGTTTCATCCACCTCTTCAATAGCTACTACATGTCCATCGGCAGCCGATAGAATAGCATTTTCATCATCTACTTTTTTTCGGTGGGGCACCCGGAAAAAAGCAACGATGAGAATGAATAAAACGATGGAAACTACCAGCCATAAACCCCATACAGATGGAAAATGCTGATGCAAAAAATGATATATCAACCAATCGAGTATCAGCAGTACTATGGCTGAAATGGCTATGATGCGATATCCTTCGCGATGAATATGCATTATACAAAAACTATGGATACAAAGATAACATTATTTTATCACCCCTTGTTTCGTGCATCAAAGCATCCAAATATGCACATACAGCCATACCACCGGCACAGCTATCAGCATGGAATCAAACCGGTCGAGCAAGCCACCATGCCCCGGCATCAACTGTCCGGAATCTTTTACCCCTGCCATTCGTTTCAGGGCCGATTCCAACAGATCACCCATGGTACCAAATATGCCAACCAGCAAAGCAATCATGATCCAGTGCCACTTGCTGAATAATGGCCATATTTCGGATGCAACCAACGCCAGCAGCATGGTGCATACAATACCTCCCAGCGTACCTTCCCAGGTTTTACCCGGTGAAACAGCAGGCCAAAGCTTGTGTTTCCCCAATAAAGAGCCGGTAATATAAGCCATCGTATCATTTACCCATAGACATCCAATAATGATTACAGGTATCCATTGCAGAGAAGCATGCATCTGTTGCCAGCGAAAATAAATCATCAACGCAGGAGCAAGACCCACATACAAACAACCAGCCAACGATAACATCACAAAAGCAAATCGAAACTGCCCTATGAATAATTCAGATACTGGAATCAACACAAAACTGATCATCAATATATCGAGACCTATTGCATCCACCCGCGGTGATTGTACAGATGATGCCAAACCCATTGCCATCAACAATATACCCATTACAGCCAGCCACATAGCTATCTGGTTTATCAGGTTGCGTTTTTTACCCTTGCTATTATCTGATACAACCATCATTATCAGATTCGTTAATTGCTGATACTCCCACAGGCAACCTACAGCAATTATGGTAAACAGTACAAGAAAACTATAACGATTGAGTAACAATCCCAAAAGCATAATGGCAACAAATACCACTGCCGTAATGCTCCGTGTAAAAAAAGTGCGGGAAAGTGTACCCATGCAGAATATAACTTACCAATTGTCTAAAAAAGGATATGATGATTTTATTTTTCTCGCGTTTCTTCAATCAACTTTCTAGCTTGTTCCGCATCTGACTGATATACATACAGGTGTATTTCACCCACCAGAAACTCAGAATCCTGCCTGTTCATAATGACACTTTCAATACCATGCTCCTTAAGCATACCCTGAATCAGTGCGGCCTCATAGGATTGCCGCGTACTGTATATTTTTACCCATTCTGTTTCCATATACTTCCAAATATTTAACGTTTAGTTATTCAACCTATTATGTGTTCGATCATGCAATCAAACATCCGTTCAGAAAAAAGATTCACGCTGCTTATGCCGAGCCGAAAGTCGTTTCAGCCCTATCAGCAAAACTATCACCATTACACCACTCAGCAAGCCCACCCATGGCGTAACCTGACTATCGCCCATGGGATCAGTTTTTATCCAGCCCAGCTGATACAAATACACGAGCGTAACATCCACCCCATTATTTACAAAATGCCCTATCATAGCCAGCCACAAGCTTCTGGTTAGGACAAATACATATCCCAGCATCAGTCCGAGAATAAAACGGGGTAAAAAGCCAAGAAACTGAAAATGCAAAAAGCTAAAAATAAATGCTGTGAGAATCACACCTGCAGTTACGCGGCCCGTCCACCTGATGAGCAGCTGTTGCAAGGCTCCACGAAAAAAAGCTTCCTCGCAAATACCCGGCAACACAGCTACCATCAACAAATTAACCAGATAATCACCCACATTGTGCGTAGTAAGCAAAAGACGAGTTTGTTGTTCAGCTAACTTTTCCGTGTTCCGAATCCAGGTTTCCAGTTGATGCAAACGACCACCCAGATGCACCTGTTCATTCCATTGGCCTGTCAAACCAATAAATGGCAAACTTGCTACCATCAACGCCGCTACTACTACCAGCTGAGGAAGGCTAAATGACCGCCCTAACCCCATCCAGTGCATGGGTTTGGTATCAGCCAACCAGGCAAATACCAGAGCAGGCAACAAAAAAATCATGATGCTGGAAAGCGATTGCAGGAGTTTAAGCATCCCCAGCATCCGGGGATCAGTCAATGCCTGTTTCGTATCTATCAGCTGAAACCCGGCATGGCTGAACAATAGCAGCATACTTAACAAAAAATAAAGCATAAACCCGGCAATCGTCAGGGCAATCAAAATCAGCACCTGCATGCCATAACCTGTGTAATGAAATTTACTGCTCATCTGGGAAAATTATTCCCCCAAATTAGAAAATTCACATGGAAAATAAACTGCGGTTAAAAAAGAGAAATGAAGGATATGAATAGCAATTGTGATCTATGCGTGGGTACTTCTTTTTGTGAAAAACTTCAGGTGATATACCCAGGCTATGAGTATGCCCCCTGCAGCGTATTGAAGCAGGCCGTACAAAAACCATTTTGCCGCAAGTGAAAAAGGAATGAATCCGGTAGATGCATAAGTATTCAGCGACATTGTCAACCCAATCCAGCATCCCATTATCAGCCCGTAGATCAATCCTTCAACTATACGACCTGTTTTTTTCCAGGCACTGTATACCAGGACAAAGAAAAATGATCCAATAACAGAAGTCACGATAAATGCCCATATTTTACTTTGAATGTTTTCTGTGTGCAATACCGGCATCAATTCCATGTATTGGCGATGCAACAATACATCGTGAATCACGTAGCCCGTTATGCTGTTAAAAATATATAAAACAACACATGCAGAAAGAAAACGAATGACCATAAATACGGAGATTCAAGTATTATAAAATAAATTTTTCATGCAAAACTTTTCATTTTCATTCACTCTTGTATAACAATCATGCTGTTATTCACATAGGTTCACTTACTTTTTACCAATTTCACCAAATAATAACCCAATGGAACAAAAATCAGCAATAAGGAAACAGGCATAAACCATTCACCTAATCCTGCTGCCTTGCCTTCTGCAGATTTGATAAGCTGATATTCCATCAATCCGAAAATAAACACCAGGATTGTTTTCAGGTATCTGATCAATCGAGTGGCAAGTGTGTATTGTGTATATGCATTTTCATCGGTTATGCGCGTGGGATAGTTAAACAAATGAGGATACTGATTCAACACGGTTAAACCGATAAAAAGAACCGTTGTAACTGACGGGATTGTCCATATCATCCATTTCTTGCCCAATTTATTTGCGTGCCCCATTGCATCAAAATGCACCGGAATTGTTTCCGGCAAACGGTGATAATGCGCTATCACCATCCACCACAAAGCAATCAGCAAAATCCAACCGGCAATCTCAAGCACCTTATCAGCCATACGAAGCTTTAATTGAATAACGGGTCGCATGTATGTCAGTTATGATTTACATTTTGTTGGATATTTTTTGGAAATATCTTTTATCTGGTTCTTGTTTGAATGCCGAACTTTAGGTTTTAAGTTTACCCAATGTAAAACTATTTTTTTCATTATTAAAGTTTACTTGGTTAATTGGTAAAATAGCATATACAAACGGTTTTTTTCGGGTTTGGATTGACGAAAAGATCAGCTAATGCTATCCATAAGAGCGCATGTTGCAAATCCGCAATCCCGCGAAAGAGAAAGAATTCTTAAACCCATTTTACGTAAAATTTGTTTATATTTGTAAGGCTATTCCGGATAAACATTCATGAGATGAAAAAGTTCCTGTTGGGTGTGTTGATGGTGGCTATTGGGCTGTTGCTCATAGGGATTGACAGCCAGGCCCAATGTTCCATTTGCACCAAGACTGCTTCTGATTTGAATCCGGATGCAGCGCGGAGTTTGAACGCCGGCATTCTCTACCTGATGATTACACCGCTGGCGCTGGTGGGTTTTATCGGCTGGCGCTGGTGGGTGAGCAATAAACAGGATGAGGATGAAGGCAATGCCAATCATGAATAAATGTTAGCCTCTGGTTTTATTCCGCAAATCTTTCGACATTTTTCCGAGAGCTGTTTTCCGCCCGTGGCATCTTTAATTTTTTGAATCAGCGTACAATATTTCATTTCCCCCCAGAATCAGCTTCAGAGCCTACTTACCCAGCAAATAACCATTGATGAGCTGCGCCAATCTTGAACGGGAGGTTCGGGGTATCAGATAATACTGCTGGCCGTCAGATTTGTACTCCCAGCCATTGGAGCCATCGGGATGAATGATGATGCGACCGGGTTCCGGGACGAACAGCTGATGTGTGGTATCCAGTGCAGCCAGTACAGCTGTTTCATCCCAGCTGGGATGACCAATTTCAACTTCATGCCAGCAACGCAAACCCACACGAAATGTTTGCCTGAGTGGGCTTTCGGGCAAATGGGGCTGCAACAGTGGCAAGCCAGTGAATACTGAATCGCCGATTTCAAATCCGCTGAAAATAATGGGGGTAGGCCAATGGTCCGCCACATAAGCAGCCGCGCGGGTATCGTTGTACACATTAAACTCCCGCCCTTCGGGAAAACGTCCTGCCATGCTCACCAAATATTTCACCTTCCTGCGAACCAACTGAAGACCTGAGTCTGGTGCAAACCGATCTGGCATGGATTGCAGCAATGCAGCCAGGTTGCTGAAGAAGCCGGTGCTGATGATCACCACGCTATGATCAGCCGCTGCAGCCAGCAGTTTCCGATAAAGCTTGATGGCATCCTGGGATGTATCTGCAAGAGATTGCTGCTTTCGAAATTCGGAATTGGCCAGCACGCTATCCGTCCAATGGCATTCATCGGGCACTACTGGCGCATAAGCCGTATCAGCTCTGCCTACAGGCAGATCCGGGCGACCATACCAGCCGTTGAACACATGCAGTACCTGCGGACTGTTTGCATATCCATTACAGGAAATGGTTGCCAGCAGATGAATTTCGCCTTTATCAGCCAAATGGTGCAACATAGCCAGCGCGCCAGCATCATCAAAATCAGGCCCGATATCGGTATCCCAGATAACAGGCAATGAAGCAACAGACTTCTGTTGATGGCAAGCCGTTACCAGACAGATCAAAAGGCTGAAAAAGAATCCAATGTATGGAAGCCGAAAAAACATGATCAGAGCAGCATAGCCAGCGGATTTTCCAGCATCTGCTTGAGCGTTTGCAGGAACCGGGCCCCCACAGCACCATCCACCACCCGATGATCACAGCTCATGGTAAGTTTCATTACTGGAGCCACAATCACCTGTCCGTTTTGCACTACGGGCGTATCCTGAATAGCCCCAACAGCCAGGATGCAGCTATCGGGCGGATTGATGATAGCCGTAAATTCCTCAATACCCAGCATACCCAGATTGGAAATGGTGAAGGTATTACCGCTGAAATCCTGTGGCTGAAGTTTTCGGTTGCGGGCTTTTTCGTACAATGTCTTTGCTTCTGCTGCAATCTGGGCAATAGACTTTTGATCGGCAAAGCGAATCACGGGCACGATCAAACCGTCGTCAATAGCCACGGCCGAGCCGATATGAATATGCTTATAGGTGCGGATGAAATCGCCCATCCAGCTGCTGTTGACTTCAGGATGCTTGCGCAGGGCCATGGCCACCGCTTTGATGAGAATGTCATTGAAAGAAATCTTGACTTCGGAGATTTCGTTCAAAGCTTTGCGAGCATCCACCATCCGACGCATATCCACCGAAATGGTGAGGTAAAAATGCGGGGCGCTGTATTTGCTTTGGCTCAGGCGCTGGGCAATAACCTTGCGCATCTGGGTTACAGGCTTATCTTCATAGCCTTCCTCAGCGGCAGCAGTGAAAACGGGTGTTGTTGCGGCGGGTGCCTGAGCCGCCGACGAAGCAAGATATTGATCAATATCGCGTTTGATAATCCGTCCGTCATCGCCCGTACCTTTGACACGGGTAAGATCTATGCCTTTTTCGGCAGCCAGCTTGCGTGCCAGTGGTGATGCTTTAATACGGCCTTCGGGTGTTACAGAAGTTCCCGATGGGGCTGTAGGTGCCGGGGCTGGCGCCGCAACAGCAGCTTTGGGTTGAGCAGGTGCGGCAGCCGGGGCAGATGCGGCCTGAGTCGGTTGTTTTTCAGCATCCAGAATAGGCTGAATATCGGTACCCTCTTTACCCACAATAGCAATGATGTCATTCACTTTTGCTGATTCGCCTTCCTTGGGACCGGTGTAGAGCAAGGTACCTTCGGCATATCCCACCACTTCCATGGTGGCTTTATCCGTTTCCACCTCGGCCAGCACGTCATCTGATTTTACCTGATCGCCAACCTTTTTATGCCAGGCTACAATTTTGCCTTCTTTCATGGTATCGCTCAGCAGCGGCATCCGCACCACCGTCACCTGCTGCAAAAGCTTTTCAATAGCAGCATGGGAAGCAGTTTTACCGGCTGGGGCTTCTGATTCCTGCTTTTGTTCAATTGTTGCGGATTCAGCTTTACCTTCCGCTGCCAGAAGAGACTGAAAATCTTCCCCCGGTTTGCCGACAATGGCAATGATATCATTTACTTTAGCAGCCTCGCCTTCTTTGGGACCAATGTATAACAAAGTGCCTTCCACATATGGAATCACTTCCATGGTGGCTTTATCCGTTTCTACTTCAGCGATGACATCATCAGCTTTTACCTGATCTCCCACTTTTTTATGCCAGGCGGCGATAACGCCTTCTTTCATGGTGTCACTCAACAGGGGCATCCGTATTGCTTCTGCCATAATGATAATACTTTCAAATTCGGCTCAAAAGTAACTAATTCAGGGTTAAATGAAAAAAGCAGCTACTGGTGCTGTTTTCAATAATCCACTTCCAGATCCAGCTCGTCTTGCAGACGGGCAATCAGCGGATAATGCATTTTCAACTGTTCAAACTGTTGCTGGGGCGTAAGCACAGATTGGGTATCGGCAGGCGTTTCCTGTTCTTCCAGCAAAATTTTCATCACCAATCCCGGTCTTGCGAGTTTTTCCTTCAGATATTCAGCTATATGAATTCTTTCTTCCTCCAGAAAGCGGAACTGTACAATGTTCCAGGTAGTGACCTGAATTTCTTCCGGAGGCATAACGCCAATGCGCGCGTGTGTAAGCTGTGCAGCCAGCGCATGTTGACCTTTTTCCTGCAGCAGGGCAATGTAATGATCCCAGCATTGCTGTACCTGCTGAAGAGTCAGCGGTACCTGCACGGTATCGGTTGGTTGCCGGGATGTCTGACGATCTTTTTTAAGGGTTTCAAGCGTGGGGAGCTTACCGCTGGCAGTCATGCCAGGTTCACTCAACACCGGGCGAATGGATGTTGTAACCGAAGAAACGTATGGTGTGGGATTTTCTTTGACAGATGGGGAAGTCGATGGAATAGATCCTGGTTTGGGAATCGTTGTTGGTTTGGGGACGGCCTGAAAGGGAGCACGAAGCCGGGTTGACGCGCCTTCATGGATCAGCTTTTTTTTTACTACCTCGCCTGTGGCCACATCACTCACCAGCTGCACGGCCTGCTGCAAATAGCAAAGTTTAATAAAAGCAATTTCCAGCGTAAGCCTTTTGTTGCGTGAATTGCGGTATTGCACTTCTGCATCCTGCAACAAAGCCAGCGCACTTACCAGCCATGAAAGGCTGCATCGCTGAGCCATTTCAGCATATCGTTTTCTGAAGTTCTGGGCAATATCCAGCAGAGCTGTGAGTTTTTCATCTCTGCACACCATCAGATCCCGCAGAAATTCAGCCATTCCTTCCAGCACATTTTCACCATCAAAACCCTTCTGCAAGATTTCATCCAAACAAAGCAAGGTTTGTGCGATATCCTGTTGATGAATGGATTCCATCAGCCGGAAATAATACTCCACATTCAGCATGTTCAAATGCGCCAGAGCCTGCTGATAAGTGATATGACCTCCTGTAAAACTCACCAGTGTATCGAATATACTCAGCGCATCGCGCATGCATCCCTCGCTTTTCTGAGCTATCAGATGCAAAGCTTCTTCTTCAGCTTGCACCTGCTCTTTGGCACAGATTCCCTGCAAATGATGCACAATATCATGCAGGGTAATGCGCCTGAAATCAAATACCTGACAGCGGCTCAGAATCGTGGGCAGGATTTTGTGTTTTTCGGTTGTAGCCAAAATGAAAATAGCATAAGATGGTGGCTCTTCCAATGTTTTCAGGAATGCATTGAAAGCGGCCGTACTGAGCATGTGCACCTCATCGATGATATAGGTTTTGTAACGAGCTCCCTGGGGTGGAAAACGCACCTGATCAACCAGTGCACGGATATCATCTACCGAATTGTTGGATGCCGCATCCAGTTCGTGGATGTTAAAAGATGTGCCCTGGTTGAAGGCTACACAGGATGCACATTGATTGCAGGCCTCTCCATCGGGACGAAGGTTTTCACAGTTGATGGTTTTGGCAAGGATGCGTGCACAGGTTGTCTTTCCTACTCCTCGCGGACCGCAGAACAAAAAAGCATGTGCCAGTTGCTTTTGCAGAATGGCATTCTTAAGCGTGGTGGTAATGTGTGATTGTCCGACAACGGATGCGAAATCCTGCGGACGATATTTCCGTGCTGAAACCAGAAAATGCTCCATGAAAACGAAGTTAGAAAATCTCTTTTACACCATCGGATGCCGCTGAAAAAGCTTACTGCGGTCAAACAAATACCGATAGGTAATCAACCGGCGGCTACGGTAGGTGCCCAGGCTTTCGGCAATATTGATCATCTTGGGATTGAAATCTCCAATCCATTGCATTTCATATTCTTCATACCTGGCTTCGGGCTGAATGACTTTCGCACCTTCAATAATCAGATAACTGTCAACACCCTTGCCCTGGAATGCAGGTACAATGCCAAATACCAATCCGATGAAGCGCTTGCACACACCACGGCGCATCAGCCAGATGAACTTTAGCTTGTGCCAAAGGCTGAAATGACCATGCAGGTATCGAATAGCCTGGTTGATATCAGGAATATTCAACCAGCACCCAATGGGTTCATTCTTGTAATAAACAAACCATACCAAATGTTCATCGGCGACAGGATTCATTTTCCGGAAAAACTGAATTACTTGTTTCAGCTCCAGTGTTTTCAGTCCGCCATGTCCGGCCCAGGCTTCGTTATACACTTTGCAAAAATCGGCTGCAAATTTTTCCAGATCTTTTTTGCGGTAATGTTCTGCATGAAAATCCGGATTGGCAGCAAACTGTGCATGGCGTTCGTAAAATTTATCCTGCAGCCGCGTATCTACCCGCATGGCATAGCAATACTGATTGAAAAACACTTCAAATCCGTAACTTTCAAACAAATCCCGATAGTAGGGAGGATGATAATTCATGCCGTAGGGGGGTGCATGAAATCCTTCCACCAGCAAGCCCCACCATTTATCGCGCTCACCAAAGTTGATAGGGCCATCCATGGCCTGCATGCCGCGTTGCTGCAGCCACGCCCTGCATTGATCAAATAGCATGTGGGCAGCCCTGCGATCGTTGACACACTCAAAGAATCCTATGCCTCCCACCGGCATATCATCCCCTTTGTTCTTGTATTTCTGGTTTACAAATGCAGCTACCCGACCGATGCAGTTTTGCCGATCATCCACCAGAATCCAGCGGGCGCATTCCCCATGGCGAAAAGCCTTGTTGCGACGCGGATCAAACACTTCTTCTATGTCGCGATGCAAGGGTTCAATCCACTCCGGATTACCGGCATAAATTTTTCTGGGTAACAACAAAAAGGCACGGGCTGTCTGGCTATTTTCAACGGGTAGGATATGCATAAACCTTTGTAATACATTTTATTGGGTGTGGGTACTGATATATGTGGATATAAATTTTCACCATTTGAGCAGCTCAATTTGCAAAGGAGCAGGCCTTTTCGGCTGACAGAAATATACACGCTGGATTGTGGCAAACATATAGTTTTGTTTTTATTTTATGAAATCGAAATCCGTTTTTTTCATCTTCATTTTCGCTTTGTTGCTGATCCTTTGCCTGTGGCTTGGTTTGGCTAACAAGCGGACACGCAGGGACTTGCAACAAACCCAACAAAAGCTGCATCAGTTGCTGATGCAATACCAGGAAATTCAACAGGAAAATGAACAACTCCGCAATGCCATCAGCCAGTTGAACCAGCAACGTTCCCCCCTTAGCAGCCAGGGCACCATGATGGATCTGCGAGCCTATTACCGGAAAAACTGGCCTAACTACATTCATATCAGCATTGCTGGATTTAACACCGGACTTTTCGGAGGCATTCATCATCCCATGATCCGAATTGAGAACCAGACTGATTTTCCGCTGGATCAGGTGGAATGCCAACTGGTTTATATACAAAACAACGGCTCTATTTTTCAAGCCATCCCACTCACGGCCTCCGATATCCAAGCCCATAGCGAGAAGACCATCACTGCGCCTGACAGCCGGCGAGGCGTGAAAATCAAAATTCAGCTTCAAAGCATCACCAGTCAGGCCATGAATTTTTGCTGGACTTCCGATAAAGCCGGGATTCCGCCACAGGCCGATGCCTGCCAGTGTGCACCGGCCGGCCCTCATGAATAAAATCAGAAATCAACGCCCAGCGCCAAATAGAGCTTGGGCGATCCTTTGAAAAAGCCTGTAGCAGGCCATCCGGCATCAAACCGCAGAAAATAACCGGCAATGGTTGTGCGTGCACCAAAACCATAACCTGCTGCAAACGGCCCTAGAAAACCATTTTTTACTGTCACCACCACAGGAGGTGATCCGTAATAGGTGTAAGTATTATCTTTTAAAGAAAATCCGCCCGTCCACGCTGTGCCCACATCAATGAACGATGTAACCTGGAAATTGCGCACAAAATCAGAATTGATCGGTGTTTCAATAAAAGTGGAAAATACCGGCAACCGCAATTCCGTGTTCAACAACACATAATTGTTTCCGTTCTTGATATTCTGATCATATCCTCTGAGGTTTTCTGCCAGCGTCTGGAAAGCATAGTTGGCATTGTAATCAATCGGGGTATTGTTATTGAATTTAGGAAATAGCCAGTTGTCAACCCCTCCCAGATAGTAAATCAATTTGCGGGTACCCCAGGAAAATCCGGTTGCAAACCGGGTAGCCCAGATGAAATTCCGGTAAATGGGATAATAATACCGCACATCGGCACCGGCATTGAAGGTAAAGCGGCTGCCTCCAGGCTGCTGCGGTTTGTTGAGCTGCGGAAACATTTCTCCAAATACTTTATAGCGAAGGCCGTTCCAGATATTGATAGCCGGGTTTATGGTATTATCATAAACATATTCCAGATGCAGGATTCCATAGGTTTCATTGTAATCAGGATATTTCAATGTAACCGGATCACTGGCCAGATACACAATCCGATCGGTGCGTACACCCACCTGCGCCCGCACACTTTTTACTTCATCCAGCGGATAGGTGAGATCAACCTGATACAGGTTTGTCTTGAATTTGGCCTCTGCAACCGCATTGCCTTGCTGATCGACCAGTGTATTGCGCTCTACTTTTCGGTAGTAGAGCAAACTCCAGTCAACCATCTGCTTCAAATCCGAAAACTGGAAGAAATATTCGCTTCCGTTCAGGTCCGATGGCACCCGAAGACCCCCTGAGAACTTGATATCTTCCAGCATATCCGATACTCCCAGGCGGATGAGTCCGTTGAATGGATTGGCGAGCTCAATGGGTCCACTACCGGTAAATTTTTGATATTGGGTAAATAACACCGAATTATCGACCTGTGTCATCAAGTAATCGGAAGCGAAGCGAAGATGGTAGGGGATCAGCTTAAGTCCGCTCAATACAGAAGGCTGTGCCTGAGCGGGCTGAGGTGCTGCCTGGCTGGTATCGGGCTGAGCTATGCCAAAGGGACTTTTGAAAAAGCTTTTTCTGCGCCGCAGGGTATCAGGCTGCACATAATAGTTGGGCAAGCCCATCCGAGCGCTATCAGCCTTACGCTGCCACAACACATAATGGGTGGGCCGGGTGCTTACATTGCGCCGGCGAAGCGTGATGGTATCTTCTTTCAATCGGTAAACCCGCTTGAAATCCATCTGATGAATCACCTCTGAAATCTGCTGGTTATTGCCGGCTATATGGCTTTCCTCAATGCCATAAGCATAATTGGTGATAGGAAAAGTATAAGTGGAATCGCGAGTAACGGCAATCACCCTGATGGAATCAGGCTGTGTGCTGCCATAATCAGCCAAAGCGGAATCCAGCTCCTGTGGATCAGGATTGCGCAAAATGGTGCTGCCCAGGTAAAACAAGGAATCCACCCCTGCCGGAATAGCCGTGTAGGAACCGGCATAACGGTTGGCAATGCCATTTTCGTTGCTGATATAGGTGAAATACGTATCGCCATATTGCATGGGCAGGCGCGCATCTGCATCGGTGAGATGGGTGAGCTGGGTAATCTGTCGCTGGTCACTGTCCCAATCGTTCACCATAAACACATTGTAATGGCTGTAATGAATCGCCGTATCACCCGAAGGTGCATCGGGTGAAGGTCTGTTGGAAACAAACAGGATGCCGCTTTTGCGGGGAAAAGCTGCATAGGAAGGATCCAGATCATCATAGGCATCGTTGGTGAGCTGGGTGGATTTGAAATTGCTGATGTTGTACGTGTAAATATCACTATGTCCGTTGCGGATAGCCGAAAGCACCAGGGTGTTGTAATCGTGCAGGAAGTTAAAGCTGTTGATGCTTTCATAAGGTAGCGGATAGGTATGTTTGAGCCGCGTGATGATGTCGTAAATCAGCAACTCGGGTTTACCGGCTTTTTCATAAATTACACCCAACCGGCTACCCCGCGGGTCCCAGGCCAGCAGCGGATAAACCGGATTTTCAGCCGACTTCAGCCTGCGCACACCCCCTTTGTAAATAAGAGTAGGCTTGAATAAGCCTTGATAAAGCAATACCTTGTAAAATCCCTGTTTGTATTCCACATAGGCATAATCCCTGCCCACGGGTCTCGGTGCAAAATGAAAATAATCTGTTCTTTCGCTGACTTCTTTTACCGTCACAGGCGTGCCTACTACTACCTGGCGCCGGCCCCGGTTGTCCTGTGCATATTGCTGGCGATAAAACATGATCATATCCCGGTTGATATCCCGGTATGATTTGCGTAACACCTGTTTCATGGCTCGTTTCAAACTGCGCTCAATGCGCGCAATGTAAAGCAGGTATGAGGTGGCTTGCGGGCTGTAATTCATTTCCACAAAATGCCAGAAAGCCTGCCCGCCCAGGGTTGGATGATCAAGCACCAGCTGGTTGAGTGTTTGATATCTTCCGGAAAGAATCAGATTTTTCAATTCTGCATCCAGATCAGCATTCCAGTTTTGCGCCACATAGGCAATATATCCATCGGTAAACCATTTAGGTAAATACAGCAATATGGCATTGCTGGCAAATTCTCCCACGTCCTCACCAAATAACATATTCTCCACAATCACCCGGGCAATACCTTCGCGAATCTGCCTGGTCAGATCCGTGTGATCTCCATTGTAATAGACAATCATTTTATTGTTAACCAGTTTGGTAATACCACCCGTATTCTGCCAGTCAATCCCGATGCCGATATTGGATTGCTTCATTTCACCAAAGTTGTTATACACCACTATATTGATTTTGCCATTCACCCCATAATCCATGAATCGCTCAATCAATGGCAGCTGTTCTTCCGCTATCTGAGCCACAAAGCGGCCCAGGTTCAAGCCATTCTGGCTGAAATACACATCAAAGTGAACGGATTGATAATATCTCCAGTGAAAGTTTTTAAATTGAAGCCGATTCTGGCCAAACTCAACGGCATTGGTCTGCGCCTGCGAAGCGATATGCAGCAATGCGACCATTCCACATAACGATGTCAGTGTGAGGAAGCGCTTCATGAAAAATGACGGTTTAAAAGTAAAATTAAGATGATATGACCGAAATCCACCAGTTTGCTTTCAATCCTTTTCAGGAAAATACCTACCTTCTCATTAACGAACAAAACGAGTGTCTCATTATAGATCCCGGCTGTTATTTTCCTGAAGAACAACAACAGTTCCTGGATTTTATCGGAAAACGCAAGCTAAAGGTTGCGGGGTTAATCAACACCCATGCCCATCTGGATCATATTTTCGGTAACCAATTGGTGTATGTGCATTGGAAACTGAAGCCCCTGTTACACCAGGCTGAGCTGCCCGTTCTCGATGCGGCACCATTTTCCGGACAGATGTACAACATTCCGTTTGAGCCATCACCCTATCCGGAACGCTTCCTGGCCGACGGGGAAGAGTTGACATTCGGAAATACACGCCTGCGCCTGATCTGGGCTCCGGGGCACTCGCCGGGCAGTATATGCCTGTACAATGAAGCGGAAAAATGGCTGATCGGCGGCGATGTCCTGTTTCGCGAAAGCATTGGCCGTACCGATTTGCCAGGTGGTGATTTCAAAACTCTGGAAACCAGCATCCGCCAGCAACTGTATGTACTGCCCGATGAGGTAGTAGTGTATCCCGGGCATGGACCTGCTACAACCATCGGCCATGAAAAACTACATAATCCCTTTGTGCGAGCAGCTTAATGGTTAGATAAAATACATAAGGCAAAGAGTCAAAAATTTAACTTTTTGTTTTTCATTTTCCCCGACCAGGATAATGGCTGCAGATAAGGCTTTTCAATTCGATATAAAATATACACATACGTGCAGAACAGCACGGTGGCCAGCAAAAGCGAAGGCCATGCTATCCGATAGGGATCCTGGGGTGAAAGCAAATAACGGTTGATGAGCCAATATACGGCATAAAACAAAAACGCCATCACCATGATACTTACCAGCTTTTTAACTGCATAAGGAATCGGATAATATTTTTGTCCCAGCACATAACAAATCACCATCTGCACCAGATAACAGACCATGGTGGCCAGCGCACTGCCAAAATAGCCCCAGATCGGGATCCACCAATAATTCAAGATAAAAGCCAGCAAGGCCGTGAACACAGTTATGTAGGCCCCCATGCGCGTGCGATCCGTAAGTTTGAACCAAATCGTAAGATTGTAATAAATACCCAGAAACATGTTGGCAGCCAGCAGATATGGCACCACATACAGGCCTTCCCAATAAGCCGGACGTCGTAAAAACAATTTCCAGACAGGTAAATACATGGCCACAAACAAAAACATGATGCTTACCACCATCACAAAATATTTCATCACCCTGGCGTAGGTTTGTTTGGCATTTGCATACGTGGATTGTTGAAAGAAAAATGGTTCGGCACCCAACCGGAATGCCTGAATGAATAAGGTAATCAAAATGGCCAGCTTATAATTGGCACTGTAAACTCCAATCAGATAATCATTTTTTGCATGATCATAAGGCAAATAATGCGGCAGAAACCATGCCCGGTCCATGGTTTCATTGACCATACCTGCAAATCCCACAATTACCAGCGGCAGCGAATATTTCATAATGCGCCACCATAATCGGAAATTAAATTGCCATTCAATGTGAAAAAATTCTTTCCATAACAATAACCAGGCAAAGGCACTGGATAAAATATTCGCAATAAATATATAACCAATTTTTTCATAGGGATTGTAAAACAACACCACCCAATGATGGCCATGATGCAGCAACCACGGACAAATAGAAAGGGAAAAAACATTAAACAAAATATTCACAACAATACCTGAAATCTTGATGACAGCATATTTTACCGGCCGCTCTTCCAAACGCAGCCTGGCAAATGGAATCACACCCAGCGTATCAAAAAACAAGATCCAGGCAAAATAGGTTACATATTCCGGATGATGCGGCAAAGTGATCCAGCCTGCAATGACTTGTTTATAATGCAAAAGCAGAAAGGTAAAAAGGAATGTGGAAAAGATAATGGAAACAGAACTCGTTCCCAGTACGGCTTTTCGGTCATCCCGGTTCTGGGAAAATCGAAAATAAGAGGTTTCCAGTCCATAAGTATAAATCGCAAACAAAAATGGAATGATCGCATAAATGATATTAACCGGGCCATATTCTCCCGGTGAAAGCAGATGCGTATAATAGGGCACCAGCAGATAGTTGAGCAACCTGCTGATGATATTGCTAAAACCGTAAATGATGGTTTGTCCGGCGAGTTTTCTGAGAGCGCCCAAATGGAATTTTTGTCAAAAATAATAGAATTCATCTTTTGCATTCACGCAAGCGATTGCAAGCAGTTGTTCGCAACCTCTCAATTGTTTTTGATGTGTAAGTAAAAAAATATATCTGCCTGATCTGCATTGCATATGTGTTTTTGTTTTTTGCAGCTACAGATAAAATTTTTTTAACAAAAGCTTGCTGGTATGACTGCATGAAAATGAGTATTTTGTGAGTATCCTATTTAGTTTAAATCTTTTTACTTTGACCTGTTCCATCCACATAGCATTGCATCATCTGTCTATACGTGATTTGCTGGGAGCAGAATGGTTGGATACAAATGGTGCGGGTGGATGGGCTTCTTCGAGTTTGCTGAATTGTAATACCCGACGATATCATGGTTATTTGATTGCAGCTGCAGGTCCGCCTCTGCAACGGTTTAATATGGTAGCTGATCTGGAAGAAAGCATGACGCTTTCATCTTCATCAAGCAAATATCTTCTTTCCTGCCACGACTATGGTGATGGTTTGTTCCCAGCACCTTTTTCTGCCGGGCAAGCCGTGTTTTTTCATTTGCGGCATTATCCGGAATGGCGCATACATGTGCAAGATGTGGTGCTTGTAAAAACCTTGATCACGGTTCATCAGCGCCAAACCACCATCATCCGATATCTGCTGCAGGAAGGGACCAGCCTGCAACTCCACATCAGGCCGCTGATAGCTGCTCGCGATTACCATGCGCTCCAACATGCTTCCGCTCCTATTCAACAGGCTGCTGAGTGGCAGGCTGATCATCTAAAGGTTCAGCCATTTCCGGGATTGCCGGTATTGAGAATGGGACTTACAGATGGAGCGTTTCATCCAGATGCCTGCTGGTATTTTCACCTGCATTATGCGCAGGAAACAGAACGGGGCATGGACGATCGGGAAGATTTGTTCAGCTACGGCATCTGGACAGCCCATTTGCAAAAGGGAGAACCCGTGTATCTGGTTTTAACCACCGATGCCTATCCGGAAAATCCGGCTGAAAGCTTTGCAGCTGAAATACGCAGGCGGGAGCAAGCATTGGCAAATAGTTTCTCTAACGATGCGGCTCATCATTTTCTCATTCATCAACAACATGTGCCGGCTATTCTGGCTGGCTATCCCTGGTTTACGGAATGGGGCCGGGATACCCTGATTGCGGTCAACGGACTGTGCACCTACAACGGCAATCCCAAGCTTGCCCGACAAATCATCACGCAATATGCCCATCAGCTTGCTGCAGGCATGTTGCCCAACTTTTTTCCCGATGGGGCCCAAGAACCCTGCTACAACACCGTAGATGCGGCTCTGTGGTTTGTAATTGCTGTGCATCATTACTGGCAACTCACTCACGACGAGGATTTTTTGCGGGAAATGATTCCTGCCGTGCAAGATATCTGGAAGCATTACCGGCAGGGAACCCGCTATCAGATTCATGAAACCGAGAGTGGACTGCTCTTTGCCGGTGAGGACGGATGGCAGCTTACCTGGATGGATGCACGCACAGGCGATCGTGTGGTTACACCCCGCATCGGCATGCCCGTAGAAGTCAATGCCCTGTGGTACAATCTAAAATGCCTGCTTGCCGAATGGCTCTACCACACAAATCAGCACCAGGAAGCCCAACATTTGGTCATAGATGCCGAACGCACGCTTCAAAGCTTCCGGACACTATTCTGGAATCCAGCAGGGCAATGCCTGCACGACGTGCTCACCCCCGAAGGGCCGGATGCTTCTGTGCGACCCAATCAGCTGTTTGCCCTCAGCCTGCCTTATCCACTCGTAGAAATCCCGCAGGCTCTCCACATCCTGCAGGTGGTTCGTGAAAAGCTTTACACACCCAAAGGCCTGCGAAGCCTGGCACCAGATGATCCGGCCTACCAAGGCATCTACGCGGGTCCTCCGGAGCAACGCGACGCAGCTTATCACCAAGGCACCGTATGGCTTTACCTGATTGGCGCGTATGTGGACGCCCTGATCCGCTACCTGCCCGAAGGCAAACTGCAGGCTACGCTGGTGATGAACCGCCTGCTCACCACCCTGGCGGAACAAGGATTGCTTACCCTAGGAGAAATTGCCGATGGCGATAGTCCGCACCTGCCCCGGGGCTGTATAGCGCAGGCCTGGAGCGTGGGCGAGCTGATTCGCGTGATAAAGCAATATCAATTGCCCGTTCAATCTTCATTTTGTATAACCTAAAACCTGATCATCATGGCCCAACACCTCACGATTTCCCTGAAAGGACATACCGTACTGGTTACCGGTGCCAACTCCGGCATTGGAAAAGCCATTGCCCTGGCCTTCGGCCAGGCCGGCGCCAACGTGGCCGTCAACTATGTGGTGCAACCCGAAACAGCCGAAGAAGTAGCCCACCAGATCCGGGATGCGGGCGGACAGGCCATCACCGTCCAGGCCGACGTGAGCCAGAAAGGCCAGGTGCAGGCTATGTTCAAGCAGGTAATCGACCATTTTGGTACGGTGGATATCCTGGTGAACAATGCCGGCCTGCAACGCGATGCGCCTTTCACGGAAATGACCCTCGACCAATGGCAAAAGGTAATTGACGTAAACCTTACCGGACAATTTCTCTGTGCCCGCGAAGCTGCCCGTGAATTCCTCAGACGAGGCATCGTGCCCGAACGCTCGTGCGCAGCCGGCAAAATCATCTGCATCAGCTCAGTACAACAGGAAATCCCCTGGGCCGGACATGTCAATTACGCCGCTTCCAAAGGCGGTATTCACCTGCTCATGGAAAGCATGGCCCAGGAACTGGCTCCCCATAAGATCCGGGTAAATGCCATTGCACCTGGAGCTATTAAAACCCCAATCAATTACAAAGCCTGGTCTACACCCGAAGCCGAAAAACGCCTGCTGGAACTGATTCCCTACGGCAGGGTGGGTGACCCAGAAGATATTGCCCGGGTAGCGGTATGGCTGGCCTGCGATGAATCGGATTACATCACCGGTGCTACCATCTTCGTGGATGGCGGCATGACATTGTATCCCGGATTCGCCACCAATGGATAATGTATTTTTTACTTTTTCAAATCAAAAACCGATATGACCGACTCCGAAAACACACATACCTCAATCAATGCCGAACAGGCACGCCTGCAAAGCAGTGCTGCCAGGGAAGTGCCCCTGCCGCTTTGGGGGCCTTATCTGAGCGAACGCCAGTGGGGTACCGTACGTGAAGATTACAGCCCCTACGGCACAGCCTGGGATTACTTCCCGCACGACCATGCCTGCTCCCGTACCTATCGCTGGGGGGAAGACGGCATAGCCGGCATTTCGGATTACAACCAGCTGCTATGCTTTGCCTTTGCTTTCTGGAACGGACAGGACCCGATTCTTAAAGAACGATTGTTCGGGCTGAACAACACAGAAGGCAACCACGGCGAGGATGTAAAAGAGCTGTATTACTATCTGGACAATCTGCCCAGCCATTACTACATGCAATACCTTTATAAATATCCCCAGCGGGCCTATCCATACGATGACCTGGTCAAAACCAACCAAAGCCGCAATGCCCTGCAACCCGAATACGAAATCCTCGATACCGGCGTATTCGACAACCGGCAGTACTTTGATATCCTGATTACCTATGCTAAAAACAATGATACCGATCTGGCCATTCGTATTTCCGTGACCAATCGCTATCACCAGGACGCCTCGCTGTACGTGCTGCCTACGCTGTGGTTCCGCAACCAGTGGTCGTTCACACCCGGGGCTCCTCATCCTTCCATCGAACGCGATATGCACATCCAGCGGCTAATCTGCCGGCATCCAGTCCTGGGTACCTACTGGTTTTACTATCCCGATACCGAACACATCCTGTTCACCGAAAACGAAACCAATACGGCACGCCTTTTCCAGTATCCCAACGCCACGCCGTTCGTGAAAGATGCCTTTCATGACGTGATTATCCACGGCAAATGGGACCTGCTCAAAGACCGCCAGCATGGCACCAAATCCAGTCCGGTATATGCACTGAATATTCCGGCCGGACAAACTCGAAGCCTGTATTTCCGTCTCTGTGCCGAACACAGCCTTTCGGAACATACCCCGATCGACGAAAAATGGATAGAAACCCTCATCCAGCAGCGCCGGCAAGAAGCCGACCTGTTTTACAACCAATTTCTTCCCGAAAAACCTGACCCCGACCTGGCGAATGTGTTCCGCCAGGCTTTTGCAGGACTGCTCTGGAATAAACAATTTTACCACTACGACATCCCCTTGTGGCTAGATGGCGATCCCCTGCAACCTCCGCCACCTCCCCAGCGCAAACAGGGCCGCAACCACACCTGGCGGCATCTCAACAACCACGACGTGCTGTCTATGCCCGACAAATGGGAATATCCCTGGTATGCAGCCTGGGATCTGGCTTTTCATTGTGTGGCCATGGCCCTGATTGACCCCGTATTTGCCAAGCACCAGCTTATCCTCATCACGCGCGAATGGTACATGCACCCCAACGGCCAGATTCCAGCTTACGAATGGAATTTTTCTGACGTCAATCCGCCCGTGCAGGCCTGGGCCGCCCTGCAGATTTACCGGCTGGAACGCTCCATCCGTGGTGAAGGTGATCTGGATTTTCTGAAACGCATTTTCCAGAAGCTGATGCTTAACTTCACCTGGTGGGTAAACCGCAAAGACGCCTCAGGCAATAACATCTTCGAAGGCGGTTTTCTGGGGCTGGATAATATTTCAGTCTTCGACCGCGGTCAAATGCATGCCCAAGGAGGCCTGCTCGAACAGGCTGATGGTACCAGCTGGATGGGCATGTTTGCCCTGAATATGATGGAAATAGCGCTCGAAATAGCCCGCTACGACCGGGCTTTTGAAGATGTAGCCACCAAATTCTACGAGCATTTCGTCTATATCGCCGAATCACTCAATTCCCTGGAGTTGTGGAATGAAGATGATGGCTTCTTCTACGATGTGCTTAATCTTCCCGATGGCAGAAAAATTCCCCTGCGTGTACGTTCCATTGTGGGCCTGACGGCACTGTTTGCCACCTCAGTGCTGAATATGGAACACCTGAAAGCGTTGAAAGATTTCCATAAACGGGCTCGCTGGTTTCGCAACTATCGCCGTAAGCGCAATCTCTATATGCCCGAAGAACGCACGGGCGATCAGGGACTGATGCTGCTTTCCCTGGTACAGCATGACCGGCTGATTCGCCTGCTGCGCTATGTGCTGGATGAAAATGAATTTCTTTCACCGGGCGGCATCCGCTCTGTTTCACAATATCACCGCGATCACCCCTTCTGCCTGACACTCGACGGAAAAACATATTGCGTGGATTATGAACCCGGGGAATCAACCAGCCGGCTCTTTGGCGGTAATTCCAACTGGCGAGGCCCCGTGTGGATGCCGATCAACTACCTCCTCATCGAATCCCTGCTCAACGACTACCTGTTTTACGGAGATTCGCTGCAGGTGGAATTCCCTACTGGATCAGGCCAATGGATGAACCTGCAACAGGTAGCAACCCAGATCGGACTTCGCCTCATCAGCCTCTTTAAGCGAACAGATCAACGAGGCAGAAAAATGTTCGGACCCTACGCCCCCTTCTACGAACTACCTGAAAACCAGCACCTGCTTCAATTTTATGAATATTTTCACGGAGATACCGGACAGGGGCTGGGTGCCAGCCACCAGACAGGATGGACTGCCTTGATAGCCCTGCTCGTCCAAAGATTTGGCTGGCAAGAAACATAATCCCGGAACCATCCTATTTTTGGCTGAAATAATATTCCATGCGGGCAGTCATACAAAGAGTCAGCCAGGCAAGGGTTTATGTTGACCATCAGCTCAAAGATCAGATCGGACAGGGCCTTTGCGTGCTGCTGGGCATCGAAAAAGGCGATACCGAAGAGGACGTGCAATGGCTTAGTCATAAGATCGTGCACCTGCGCATCATGGACGACGACCAGGGCATCATGAACCGTTCGGTCAAAGACACCGGTGGCGATATCCTGCTCATCAGCCAGTTTACCCTGCTGGCCTCTACCCGGCGTGGCCATCGTCCATCCTACGACCGGGCCGCACCACCCGCAGAAGCAGAAACCATGTATGAACAAATGATTGCTCAACTGGAAAAAGACTTAAACAAACCCATCCACACCGGCACCTTCCGGGCCTACATGCAGGTGGAGCTGATCAACGACGGACCGGTAACCATTTGCATTGACAGCCGGTTAAAAGAATAAGCTCCATATTTTCCTGAAATTTGCAGCTTCTTATTCAGTATTTGGCAACCATTTAATTTCCCACCCATGGCTTATTCCGATATCACCCTTCCTCAGGCACAACAAATGGTGGACGAATGGATCCGCACCAAAGGCGTCCGCTACTTCAACGAACTGACCAACATGGCTATCCTGGCCGAGGAAGTGGGCGAAGTAGCCCGCATTATCGCCCGTATGTATGGCGAACAGTCGTTTAAAGAAAATGAACAGAAAAAAGACCTGGCCGATGAACTGGCCGATGTGCTGTGGGTGTTGCTGTGCCTGGCCAACCAAACCGGCGTGGATTTGCAAGCGGCCTTCCTCCGCAATATGGAAAAGAAAAACCTGCGGGATGCCCAGCGACATCAGCAAAATAAAAAGCTGCGTTGAATCCTGTGTTTAACCTCGCCTGATTATCTTTGCAAGCTATGAACAACACCAAACGCTTTCAGGATATTATTGCCCATTGCAAAGAATACGGTTTTATTTTTCCATCCAGTGAAATCTATGACGGACTCAGCGCTGTGTATGATTACGGACAGTTTGGTGCACAACTGAAGAAAAACATCAAAGATCACTGGTGGCGCTGGATGACCCAGCTCCATGAAAATATCGTGGGTATCGACGCAGCCATCTTCATGCATCCTACTACCTGGAAAGCATCGGGACATGTGGATAATTTCAACGACCCGATGATCGACAACAAAGACAGCAAAAAACGCTACCGGGTCGATACCTTGATTGAAGATTTTGCTGAACAGCTTGTGGATGAGGGAAAAGAAGCAGAAGCCCAACAGCTGCTGCAGCAAATGAATGAACTGCTGAAGCTGAACGATCTGGCCGGTTTGAAAAAACTAATCGAACAGTATAAAATTTGTTGCCCCGTATCGGGCACCTGCAACTGGACCGAGGTGCGCCAGTTTAACCTCATGTTTTCCACTCAATTGGGAAGTGTAAATGAGGAAGCCACCGAAATTTATCTCAGGCCTGAAACGGCTCAGGGCATTTTCGTGAATTTTCTGAATGTCCAAAAAACCGGCCGCCTGAAAATCCCGTTTGGTATTGCCCAAATCGGAAAGGCTTTCCGCAATGAAATCGTAGCCCGCCAATTCATTTTCCGAATGCGCGAATTCGAACAAATGGAAATGCAATTCTTCTGCCGGCCGGGCACCGAGCTGGAATGGTATGCATACTGGAAAGAACAACGCATGCAATGGCACCAAAGCCTGGGCATTCCGGCCGATAAGCTGCGCTACCACGACCATGAAAAACTGGCCCACTATGCCAATGCCGCCGTGGATATTGAATATGCCTTCCCCATGGGCTATAAGGAAGTAGAAGGTATTCATTCCCGCACTGACTACGACCTGCGTCGACATCAGGAATTCAGCGGAAAGAAAATGCAATATTTCGATCCGGAAATCAACAAAAGCTATATCCCCTATGTGGTGGAAACCTCCGTCGGCCTGGATCGTACCGTGCTGATGGTCATCAGCGAAGCTTATGCCGAAGAAGAGGTTCCCACCGCACAGGAAGGCAAAACCGATACCCGTACGGTGCTACGCCTGGCGCCTCATCTGGCCCCCATCAAGCTGGCTGTTCTGCCACTGGTCAAGAAAGATGGCCTGCCTGATATTGCCCGTAAGATCATGCACGACTGCATGCCGGCCTTTCATTGTTTTTATGAAGAAAAAGATACCATCGGCCGTCGCTATCGCCGGCAGGATGCGATTGGCACGCCCTTCTGCGTGACGGTGGATTATCAAACCAAAGAAGACGAAACGGTTACCATCCGCTACCGCGACACCATGCAGCAAGAAAGGATTCCTATCCGCGCTATACGGGATAAGGTACGTCAGGCCATCCAGTAACCTCAAACATGACATCCTATATGATTTTCATCTTTCATCTGTTCTGCTTAATTTAGTTGTTGAAACAAAAGACGAAGTACTTGCCATGACTACGATTCCTATTCGTCCGTTAGGGAGTCAGGGGCTTCAGGCATCAGCACTGGGCCTGGGCTGCATGGGCATGAGCGATTTTTACAGCGGCCGCGATGAAGCTGAATCTTTGCGCGTGTTCGACCAAGCATTTGAACTGGGCATCCGATTCTGGGATACAGCCGATATGTATGGTCCTTTTACCAATGAAATGCTGGTAGCCAAAGGCTTGAAAGGGCGGCGCCAGCAGATTACGCTGGCCACCAAATTTGGCATCGTCCGCGATCCGAACGACCCCACGAAACGAGGCATCAATGGCCGGCCGGAATATGTAAAATCGGCCTGTGAAGCTAGCTTGAAACGTCTGCAAACCGATGTGATTGATCTTTATTACCTGCATCGCGTGGATCCCAACACGCCTATCGAAGACACGGTGGGAGCCATGGCACGGTTGGTAGAAGAGGGCAAAGTGAGGGGTATCGGGCTCTCGGAAGTATCGCCCCAAACCATCCGCCGGGCGCATGCGGTGCATCCGCTCACGGCCATACAAAGTGAATATTCGCTATGGACACGCGATCCGGAAGAGGGTGTCCTGCAAACCTGCCGTGAGCTGGGAATAGCCTTCGTAGCTTACAGTCCTCTCGGCAGAGGCTTTCTCACCGGTCGTTTCCTGAGCCCCGACGACCTGCCCGCCGATGATTACCGGCGTTATTCCCCGCGTTTCATGGGAGAAAACTTCCGGAAAAACCTGCAACTGGTTGAAAAAATCAAACAATTAGCGGAACAAAAACACTGCACACCCGCCCAGCTGGCACTGGCCTGGGTCATGGCTCAGGGCGAAGATATCTTTCCCATTCCCGGCACCAAACGAGTAGCCTATCTGATCGAAAATGCTGGTGCTATCAATGTGCAACTCACACCGGAAGACCTGAAAGCCATCGATGAAATCGCACCCAAAGGCATAGCCGCCGGCCTACGTTATCCGGAAGAAGCCATGAAAACAGTTAACCGTTAGCAGCAAGTTCCTGATGACGGATAATTTCTATAACCTGGTGCGGATAAGCAAACTCTATCCCTTCCTGCTCAAACAGCTGATAAATCTGCAGATTAATAGCCTGTTGAATATCCATGTATGTATTGTAATCAGCACTTAACACGTAATATACAATCTCAAAGACCAGTGCAAAATCACCATAGCTGGCAAAATGCGCCCGATCAAAACGCACGTCTTGTTGCATTTCCACGGCCTGTCGTAACAACGCAGGAATCTTTTTCAACTTTTCCAACGGGGTTTCATAAATCACACCTATTCGGAACAACACCCTGCGCTGTTCCATCCGTTTGTAATTATGTATGCGTGAATCGGTTAAGTCTTTATTGGAAAAAATTAACTGCTCGCCGCCCAAACTTCTTAAACGGGTTGTCTTCAATCCAATGTGTTCAACCGTACCCATTTTATCACCCACAATAATAAAATCACCCAGTTCAAATGGCCTGTCGAAGAAAATAATGAAATAGCAAAACAAATCACCTAAAATAGTTTGCGAAGCCAGAGCAATGGCCACACCGCCAATGCCCAATCCGGTAATCAGCGTGGTGACATTATATCCCAAATTACCCAACAAAAACACAATACCCATGCTCCACAGGATGAGATTAAAGAGAATCATCATCCCGCGTGTTTCTTTCATTCTTTCTTCAGGATAATTTTTTCTACGTAAATATCCTTTCAACGAATAATCAACCACCGCACTCAATACCCGCAACACAAAAAAGGTGACAATTACCGTCATGATATGATGAACAGCTGTTGAAGCTTTTTCGGTGAGATGGAGGGTATTGATGCCGAAATAAAGAACCAAGATATAGGCAACGGGCAATCCGTTTTTCTGGATTTGCGCAATAAGAAAATCATCAACATGTGTAGCAGTTTTCTGAGATAATTTTTTGAGATGATGAATTACCCTGTTTGCAAGCAAGCGCAATATCAAAAATCCGATAATGATACCAAGAACCGCAAATGCATAATTTCTGATTGTATTTCCTGCATAGGTTATTTCAAAAAAATCCTGAAAATCATTCATGATGCACAGAATTTGTAACTCAACAAAAATTATTGCCTGTATGCAAATGTATTCAAATACGCCTGGAATGTCAAATCAATGAAGGAATAATACATGCATGTAATTCATTGCATGAATATCTATTTGAAACTATTAAGAATGCCTGATGAAATTTATTTCATGCTGATATCAGCTGTAAATAAACAATGATCAATAAAAAAGCCGCCTGATACAAGCGGCTTGGATATTTTTACATGAATGATAAAAAATGAACTTAGCCAAGCAAGGATTTGATATGTTCTTCCAGTTCTGATTTGGTGATGGGAATGCCCATGATTTTATGATATCCCTTGGCATCAATCAAAAATTGATCGCGGATGATTTTGATGAGTTGCCCGTTGTTGATTTCCGGAATCAACACTTGTTTATAATTACGCAGGATCTCACCTAAATTTTTCGGGAAAGGCCGCAGATAGCGCAGATGGGCATGCGCTACAGCATAACCCTGTTGCTGGAGTGATTTCACTGCGCCTTTGATAGCTCCGTAGGTTGAGCCCCAGCCCAGCACCAGCAGATCACCGGATTCCGGACCGCTGTCGAGGGTTTGCAGCGGAATATCGTCGGCCACCGCATCCACCTTCGCCTGGCGCAGCTTCACCATGAGCTGGTGATTATCCGGATCATAACTTACATTACCGGTGATATGCTGCTTTTCGAGTCCGCCAATGCGATGTTCCAGACCCGGTGTACCCGGCACAGCCCACGGGCGCACATAACGCTCATCGCGTTGATAGGGCATAAACTTCTCTTCCCCTTCGTCTAATTGCGTTTTAAACTTCACCTCGATGGGCGGTAGATCGGCTGCTTTGGGGAAACGCCAGGGCTCCGCACCATTGGCAATATAGCCGTCGCTCAGGAAAATCACCGGCGTCATGTATTGTACAGCAATGCGGAAGGCTTCATACACAGCCGAGAAACAGTCTGATGGCGTAGCCGCAGCAATCACCGGCATGGGGCATTCGCCATTGCGACCATAGTAGGCCTGCAGCAAGTCCGATTGCTCTGTTTTGGTAGGCAATCCGGTGGAAGGCCCTCCGCGCTGGATATCAATGATCAGCAGCGGAATTTCCAGCATGACGGCCAAGCCCATGGCTTCGGTCTTCAGTGCCATTCCAGGCCCGGATGTGGTGGTTACGCCCATGCATCCACCGTAAGATGCCCCAATAGCCGAGCTGATGCCGGCAATCTCATCTTCCGCCTGAAATGTACGAACACCAAAGTTTTTATGCTTACTGAGCTCATGCAGGATATCGGAAGCGGGCGTAATGGGGTACGAGCCCAAAAACAAAGGCAGGCCCGATTTCTGGGAGGCGGCGATCAAACCCAGCGCCAATGCCTGATTGCCGGTGATACTCCGATACGTACCGCGGGGCATCTTGGCTCGCTCCACCCGATAGCGAGTCGTGAAAGCCTCTGTGGTATCTCCGTAATTGTATCCGGCATGCAGGGCCTTCAGGTTGCCCTCCAGGATCAGCGGTTTTTTGGCAAATTTTTCCTGCAGAAAATGTATGGTGCTTTCCATTTTCCGGTCATACAACCAGTACAGAAAGCCTAACACAAACATATTCTTGGCCCGGTCTTTTTCTTTCATCCCCAGGTCCACATCCTTCAGGGCTTCGCGTGTAAGCTTGGTGATATCAATTTCATACACAATGTACCCATCGAGCGAGCCATCGGTAAGCGGGTTCACGCCTTCTGGATAATTGGCAAGCCGCAGATTCTTGGCATCAAACCCGTCTGTATTGGCAATGATAATACCTCCTTTTTTCAGGCTCTTCAGGTTGGCTTTCAGGGCAGCCGCATTCATAGCCACCAATACATCACAACTGTCGCCAGGCGTATAAACGGGATCAGAAGAAAAGTGCAGCTGAAAACCGCTCACACCTGGCAAAGTGCCCTGTGGGGCGCGGATCTCAGCCGGGAAATCGGGAAAAGTTGACAAATCAATACCCAGCAGGGCCGTGTTATTGGTGAACTGCATGCCCGTAAGCTGCATGCCATCTCCGCTATCACCTGCAAACTTGATGACAACGTCTCTTAATTGCTGAACAGTGGTTTGGGTGGACATAAATACGTGTATCTGTTATTTTTATTTTGAATGTATAAAAACGACAACCTTTATGGTTTTGTTGTTTTCCAACATACAGGCCGACAAAATTAAAGCTCTCTATAGAATTAGCAGAGAACTTGTATGCTTTTTTACAAAGCTTCAACAGGAAAAATCCTATACAGGGAAACCGAAATTTGTATATTTGTTATCCATAAATGTACCGGCAAATGGCTAACTTATTTAAAACCAGCAATCCAGCTCTGCAGGAGAAGGCTTTTGAAACAACCGTTACGCAGGTTGGTGAAGAAACAATGACCGTGTCGGGCACCATGAACAAATTCCTGTTCATGCTGGCCCTGATGTTGGCTTCAGCTGTTTTTACCTGGAATCTGGCGTACAAAGGCGCACCGCTTGGCGGCTGGGTGGCCGGAGGAGCCATAGGAGGTTTTATTACAGCCCTGATTATCATTTTTAAACAAAGCTGGGCCCCTTATCTGGCTCCGGCTTATGGATTGCTGGAAGGGCTTTTTCTGGGTGCCATTTCTGCCATGTTTAATGCAGCCATGGCCAATGTGGCGCCTTATTTCGTGATGCAGGCAGTATTGCTCACCTTCGGAGTGGCGCTGGCCATGTATGTACTCTACGCAACCGGTGTCATAAAAGTTACCCAGCAGTTCCGAATGATTGTATTCGCCGCTACAGGTGGCATTGCCTTGTTTTACCTTGCCGCTGTGGTCCTCCACTGGTTTCACATCGATATTCCCTTTATCCATCAGTCCACTACTGCGGGCATTGTTTTTTCGCTGATTGTAGTAGCCATCGCAGCATTGAACCTGGTCATGGATTTTGACATGATTTTTACCGGTGCCCGCATGGGTGCACCCAAATACATGGAATGGTATGGCGCCTTCGGACTCATGGTTACCATTATCTGGCTTTATCTGGAAATTCTTCGCTTGCTTGCCAAAGTATACAGCCGGAGATAAGTTAACCTCACACTATGTTACTGAAAAGGCTGGTCTGCAGGGCAGATCAGCCTTTTCCTTTATAAACCTCTTAATTTCCACTTTCAATTCCCTACATCGAAGCAGCCAGATCTTCATCCGAACCAATGAGGAATTCTTCCAGTATTTCCCATCCACGTCCATCGTGGCGTAAAAAGTAAAAATGATTGACATCAAAGCTGGCTTCAAACGGACGATGTTCAAAATCAGGCCAGGCCCGTTCAAACTGTTCGGGCGTCATGTCCTTATAGGCTATGGTCAGATGAGGAGAAAAAGTGGAACGCGCCAGCAAATGGCTAAAACCAAATTCTTTCCGCAAAAAATTCATCAAGTTCTTGTGCAGCAATGCAAAATCATGATTGAGCTCCACATTGATGAAGATCACCGGGCTTACCTTGTTGGGAAAGCATCCGAATCCGTTAAGCCTCACCTGAAAAGGCTTCTGGGTGGCAGCAAATGAAGTGAGCAAATCAAAAAAAGCGGGCTCCATCGTGGGCGGAGCCTTGAAGGGATTCTGCAACGTAATGTGCGGCAGAATGCGCAACGCATATTGCGGCCCGTAGGTATCAGCAAATTCCTGCTTGATCTGGGTAATTTGCTGCGAAAGTGACGGGGGAGGTAATATCCCGATAAAATAAAGCCTGTTTTTGATTTTCTTCGGCTTGAAGCGATTTTGTGAAATCGGCCGTCTGATTGGTTTTCTCGGTCTCATGTGTGTGCGTAGGTTTAATCATGAAAAAAATACCCCTCGTGCTGGGGCAAAGAATTGACCCTTGTTTTCAGGTGAAAACACCCCATAAACAAACGTTTCTTGACTGCAAGCAAAACCATAAGGAGGATCAGGAAATTGCAACTTCCTTTGAAGCCGGAAGGCTGGAAGGCAAATGCCGGGGCAACAGTATTTACCGGTTTCCATAAACATGGCATCCTTATTACAAATCGAGGTAAATCAGGTTATCAGGTTTTATATCCTCTTCAGGAAATATGAGTAAATGTAAAAAATATCTGTATTTCTATCCAGCGTTTGAAGCAATTTTTTTATTCAATCAAATAACTCAAAATGAATGTATTGCCGTTCATACCCCATCTGTGCGATTCGCTGCCGGGCTTCGTTAATCATAGCCCGCCATCCACAAAGATAAAAATGAGCTGGTTTTCTATCGGCCGCTAACTCTTCATAAATAGCATGCACGTAACCCATACGCCCTTCCCATTGCTCCCGCGACAGGGTGGGGATATAATGCAGCCCCGGGATCTCGCGTTCCAGCTGTTTCATTTCTTCGTAATACAGAATATCTTTCTGCGTCCGGGTACCGAAAATGCAATAAATCTGCTGATGCGGTATCTGATGTTTTTTGATGTAATGCAGCATGGATCGAAAAGGGGCAATACCTGTGCCGGTGGATATGAAAAACAGGTCCCGGTCAATAACCGGAGGCAGCGTGAATACCCCCTGGGGCCCCCGCAGCAACACTTCTGTGCCCACCTGCACGTGGTTAAACAAATAATGGGTACCAGCCCCTCCTTCCAGCAGCACAATCACCAGTTCAATGGTGTTGCCATCAGGGGGTGAGGCAATGGAATAACTTCTCCATCGCTTGTTTTTTTGTTCATGAATGGGTAAGTCAAGTGTCACAAATTGTCCGGGCTTGAATACAAATTCCTCCACCTCGGGAATTTGAATCCAGAATCGGCGCGTGTTGTGTGTCTCCTGTTCAATACGGGTAAACACACCGGTTCTCCATGGCTCGGGCATATCAAATGATGGTTGGGTTAGCTAAATATTAAATTTTTAGAGCGGGCAAGATACAAAAAAACCTATTCGGGCCAAATGCAACCATACGCCCCTTGTTCGGACACCCGCATGGAATCTGATTTTTCACAATTAAGTGTAAAACAAATAGCCATATACGATTATTCCGATTATCGTATGGATTCAAGATAATAGATGAATCAGGAATCAAAGGCAAGCGTAGAAAATTCGTAACTTTGCCGCCGTTCGATGGATCCGCAGGATGTGTTGCGCAGATTTCAGCATGATGACCGCCTTCAATCGCTGGCGGATCAGCTCTCCTCATCTTCTTCTGGAATTTTCTGTTTAACGGGACTTGCCGGCTCAGCCGCAGCGATGGTGGCAACCGTGCTTTGGAAAAACACATCTTTCAATCATGTATTCATTTTAAATGATAAAGAAGAAGCGGCTTATTTCCACAACGATGTGGAGCAAATATCCCATGCGCTGGATGTATTCTTTTTCCCGGATTCGTTTAAATCTCCACGCCGGTTTGACCATGTGCAGAAAAGCCATATCATGCTGCGCACAGAAGCCTTGATGCATTTTTCAGAACCCGTAGCCCGTAAAAAAATATTGGTTACTTACCCGGAAGCCTTGCTGGAAAAAGTAGCTCCGCCCGAGCAATATACCCGGCACGCCATTGCTCTGGAAGTAGGACAGAGGTTGCAAGTAGAAACCTTGATAGAACAACTGATTGGATTGGGGTTTGAGCGAACCGACTTTGTGTATGAGCCCGGCCAGGTAGCCATCCGCGGAGGTATCGTGGATATTTATTCTTTTGGAAATGAAAAGCCCTATCGCATTGAATTATTTGGAGATGAAATTGAATCCATACGCATTTTTGATCCGGAAACCCAGCTCAGTGAACGAAAAATCAAACATGTTACCCTGTTACCCAATCTTGAAAATCCACAACTGGCAAGGGAACGGGTGAGCCTCATCACATTCCTATCCGCACCCACTATTTGGTGGGTAAAAGACCTGCAGTTTTTGCAAGATGCCTTGCGGCAGCATGAACACCTGATAGCAGAAAGCTTGCAACAACCCATCCATGCGGTAATGGATGAAGAATCCGGCAAAACACTTGTCTTCGAACGCAATGATTTCTGTCAGGCCGAAAACTGCATGCAACAACTATTTCAGCATCATCTGATTGAGTTTGGGAAGCGCCAGGGTCATCCGAAGGCCACACAGGTCTTCACTTTCCAGATGGAAGAACAGCCCAGCTTCAACCGGCAGTTTGAACTGTTAATTGACAACCTGAAACAGTACGATCAGAAGAAATATGCTTTGCTGCTGGCTGCTGAAAATCCACGTCAGATTCAACGTCTGCAGGCTATCTTCGACGACCTTCAGGCAGGCATTGTCCTCACACCTTTAACTGTAAATCTCAGCAAAGGTTTTGTGGACCATGATCACCAACTGGTATGCTACACCGATCATCAGATTTTTGAACGATATCATAAATACCATATCCGCCAGGCTTACAGCAAAAACAAGGCACTCACGCTGAAAGCCCTGAAAGAACTGCAACCCGGTGATTATGTGGTACACATGGATCATGGCATCGGTATTTTCAGCGGACTGCAGAAAATAGAAGTAAATGGCCATGTACAGGAAGCCATTCGCATCATTTATAAAGACAACGATATCCTGTATGTAAACATCAATTCCCTCCACAAAATCAGCAAATACGTAGGCAAAGAAGGTACTACCCCCCGCATTCACAAGCTGGGAAGTGACACCTGGCAAAAACTAAAGGAAAAAACCAAATCAAAAGTCAAGGATATTGCGGCCGATCTCATCCGCCTGTATGCCGAACGCAAAGCCAAAAAAGGGTTTGCCCATTCACCCGATACCTATTTGCAACACGAGCTGGAAGCTTCGTTCATGTATGAAGATACGCCTGACCAAAGCAAAGCAACTGAAGATGTAAAACGAGATATGGAATCGCCCGAGCCGATGGATCGGTTGATTTGCGGCGATGTGGGCTTTGGTAAAACAGAAGTGGCTATCCGTGCCGCCTTCAAAACCGTCGTAGATGGCAAACAGGCCGCCGTGTTGGTTCCTACCACCATCCTGGCCTATCAGCACTACAAGACCTTTTCAGATCGTTTGCAAAATTTTCCCTGCACAGTCGATTATATCAATCGTTTCAAATCTGCCAAAGAGCGAAAGGAAACCCTGCAGAAACTAAAAGAAGGCAAAATTGATATCATCATTGGCACACATGCATTGCTGGGAAAAGACGTGGAATTTAAAGATCTGGGTCTTTTAATCATTGATGAAGAACAAAAATTTGGTGTAGCAGCCAAGGAAAAAATCAGACAGCTGAAAACCAACGTGGATACGCTGACGATGACCGCAACGCCAATCCCGCGTACCCTGCAGTTTTCGCTGATGGGCGCCCGCGACCTGTCTATCATCAATACTCCTCCACCCAACCGCCAACCCATTGAAACCGAGATTATCCAGTTTGATGAACATGTGATACGGGATGCCATCTATTACGAAATAGAAAGAGGCGGCCAGGTGTTTTTTATCCACAACCGCGTGCAAAATATCGGTGAAATCAAAAACCTCATCCAGTCGCTTTGCCCCGATCTATCTATTGCAGTGGCACATGGTAAAATGGAAGGACATCAGCTGGAACAAGTGATCCTGGACTTCATGAATCGCAAATACGATGTGCTGGTGTGTACCAATATTGTGGAAAGCGGGCTGGATATGCCCAATGTCAACACCATTATCATCCACAATGCCCATCAGTTTGGCTTGAGTGATTTGCATCAGCTTCGCGGCCGCGTAGGCAGGAGCAACAAAAAAGCATTTTGTTACCTGATTGCACCTCCTTTAAGCAGTTTACCGGCCGACAGCCGCAAGCGCCTGCAGGCTATTGAACAATTTACCGACCTGGGTAGCGGCTTTCAGATTGCTTTGCGTGATCTGGATATTCGTGGTGCAGGCAACCTGCTGGGTGCCGAACAAAGCGGATTCATGGCCGAAATGGGCATCGATATGTATCAAAAAATCCTTGATGAAGCCGTACGTGAATTGAAACAACATGAATTCCGCGATCTGTTTAAAGACCAGATGGAACGAGAAGCTGACTACGTGAGTGATTGTACGATTGATACCGATCTGGAAATCCTGATTCCAGATGACTATGTGGAAAATATTGCCGAACGCCTGAACCTATACCAGGAACTGAATCAGATTGAAACAGACGAGAAACTCCAGGCTTTTGCTCATCAACTGGAAGACCGGTTTGGTCCTCTGCCCCAACCCGTCATGGACTTGCTTAAAGCCATGCGTTGCCGCTGGATGGGAGTAAAAGCCGGCTTTGAAAAAATGATTCTCAAAGAAGGTAAACTGAGATGTTATTTCAACAGCAATCCCGATTCTCCCTATTTTGAATCACCCACTTTTCAGCGCATCCTGCAATTTGTACAACAGGAAATGCACCAGGCAAGATTGAAGCAAATCGGCAAAAACTTCATGCTTGTCATAGATCACATGCAAAGCATTGATGAACTGGAAAACCTGCTGACACGCATGATGCGCTTTATCCATCCCGATGAATATGCATCTCAAATGGAAAAAACAAAACCTGCCACAAGCCAGTAGATGGTTATCGCATTGTTTACAAAGTCTTCAGTCTGGGAATAAATACCAGGCAAGCCACTACAACTGCTGTTATTGCTGCAATCAACACGGCAGCGGCGGCCACATCTTTAATGTATTTGGCCTGTACATTCCATTCCGGCGATACCTGATCGGTTAATTTTTCTATGGCACTGTTGAAAGCTTCGGCGCACCACACCAGGCCTGTAGCCATCACCACAGCCAACCAGTCGGTGCGGCTGATATGTAACCACAATCCTGCGGTTATCACCACAGCTGTTGCCAGCAAATGAATCCGCGCATTGTGTTCTTTGCAAATCAGCTGAAAAAGGCCCGCAAATGCAAACGCAAAGCTTTGTATCCGCGCCTTCAGCGAAAAAGATGAATGATTTTGCATAACAGGCTATCTTATAGGACGAAACTAACGATTATGTGACTATGTGCCTATGAAAATCTCCTAAATTGCAAAATGGATTACCAACCTATGTCGAAAAACCTGCTCTGTTTGGTAACCTTGCTGCTGGCCTGGGTGGTAGCTCCGGCCCAGCAAATGATTGTGGCCGGACGCGTGCTCGACGCACATACTGGAGAAGCTCTCCCCTTCGCAGGTGTGCAGTTCAAAGGTACCGATGTAGGTGTCGTGGCCGACGAGAATGGTAGGTTTATATTCAGATTGGATCACTTGCCCTCCGATTCATTGCTGGCCAGTGTATTGGGCTATCACCGCATGATCATAGCCGTTAGACATGATGCAGATTCCCAGTACATCGTCTTCCGGCTCGAACGTTCGGGTTATACCATGAACGAAATAGTGGTGCATGCCGGTGTGAATCCGGCATTAATTATCCTCCGCAAAATCATTCAGCGAAAACCCTATAACAATATGGACCGCTTTGAAAGCTACAAGGAAAAGGTGTACAACAAATTGGAATTTGATATCAACAAAATCGATAAAAATAAATTTCTCCATTCCAAATTATTTCAGCCTTTTCAATTTGTGCTAAATAACGTTGATACTTCTGAAACAGGCGATATTTATCTCCCCATCCTTTTTACCGAAACTATTTCCGACTACTATTTCCAGCGCACCCCACACCGAACCAAAGAAATCATTATTGCCAGCAAAACATCCGGTATTCAGAATAAAAGCATCACACGCTATCTGGGCACCATGTATCAGAATGTAAATGTGTATGATAATTTCATTCCTGTATTCGATAAAGAATTTGTGAGTCCTATTGCAAACATTGCTACTTTGTACTATGATTATCAGCTTGTAGACACACAATATATTGACGGTAGAAGATGTTTTCACATCACCTTTGTACCAAAAAGAAAAAATGAAAATGTATTTACGGGTGATTTCTGGGTAAACGATACCACCTTTGCTATTCAGAAAATGAACCTGGAAGTTACTTCAAATGCCAATCTGAACTTCGTTTCCCGCGTAAGCCTGGTTCAGGAATACAAGCCTTACAACGATTCCGTTTGGTTTATATCAAAAGATAAATTTGTCGCCGACTTCTATACTCCGGTTGCCCGCAAACTTACATTCATCGGCCGAAAAACCACTTTGTATGAACCTTTAGCCATCAACGATACCGCTGCAACCAACATTTTCGACAATCCGCATTACAAAGACAATATTGTGGTGTTGCCAGATGCAAGAGACAGAAGCGACAGCTTCTGGACAGTTCATCGCTTCGAACCGCTCGCCCGTCAGGAAAAAGGCGTGTATGAAATGGTTGATTCGTTGCAGCACAATCCCACCTTTCAGAAATATTCACGTACGGTGCAGTTTCTGGTTACGGGCGTGAAAGAAGTAGGGCCGCTGGAATTCGGACCTTATTATTACGAATTATCAGCCAATCATCTCGAAAATATTCGGCTGCGCCTGGATGTGGGTACCAATATAAATTTCAGCAAGAATATTTATCTCAGCAACTACTTGGCTTACGGAACTGCTGATCGCGCCTTCAAGGGACATGCATCGGCATTATGGATTCTGCATCGCAGGCCCCGCATTTATCTCTATGCTTCTTATACACACGATCTGGACAATGGTGCGATTTATTATGATCAGATCAATACAGATAATATCTTCACTTTGGCCGTATATAAACCTGGCGTTACCCAGAAATTCGTGATGGTTGATGAAAAAAGAATGGAGTTTTATCACGAAGATTACAGCGGCTTTTCACAGCATATTACTTTCCTGAACCAGCAATTCTCGCCTTACGCTCCTTTGCCTACCAAAGATGATTTTGCTATTGACGGCAAAACAGGTAATCCACTATCCAATTCAGAAATTTCTCTGGAATTGCGATATGCTTATCAGGAACAATTTCTGGAAGGCAATTATTACCGCATCAGCCTGGGAAGTGATTATCCCATCGTAGATGTAAAATTTACATTGGGCATGAAAGGTTTCTTAAGCGGGCAATATGCTTTCCAGAAAGTTGCAGCCAATATTTCAGATTACATGAGTATAGCTCCGTTCGGACATTTGTATTATAACTTTTTTGGTGGAAAGATTTACGGCACTTTGCCTTTTGTATTGCTGCAGGTACCACCTGGCAATAATCTGTATTATTACGACAAGTATGCATTTGATATGATGCAGCGCTATGAATTTCTTTGTGATGAATATGCCGGATTTATGATTGAGCACGAAGTGGGTGGTGGAATTTTTACATACATTCCTTTGCTGAATAAACTGAAGCTGCGCCAGTTCTGGACTGCCAAGGGCATCATAGGCAATCTTTCCCAGGCCAATGCCCAACTCAATCTCGTAAATCAGGGACCATTCAAAACATTGCAGGGCAATCCTTATCTGGAATTAGGAACAGGAGTAGAGAATATCCTGCATTTCTTCCGCATTGATTTTGTATGGCGCGTAACACCCAAGATTCAGCCCACAGAATCTTACCATCACAACTTTGGTGTATTTGGCAGTGTTCAGCTTGATTTTTAATTACCCAGTACTTCTCTTACCGAATCCCGGATGACTTCGCAGGCCTGCTGAATTTGCTCATAGCTGATGATGAGCGGAGGCACAATGCGCATACAATGAGGAGCAAACAAATACCAGTCGGTAAACACGCCTTTTTCCCAGCATCGGCGAATGATTTGTTTATTGATTTCTGCTGATTCAAATTCAATGGCTATCATCATCCCCCGGCTTCTGATTTTGCAGCCTGGCAATGATTGCAGATGGTGATGGAAAAGTTTTTCTTTTTCATAGACCTGCTCCCATAAACGCTCTTCCAGCAACACTTCCATAGCAGCCTTTCCGGCAGCACAACACAAAGGATGGCCTCCAAAAGTAGTGATATGGCCCAACACCGGATAATGGGTTAATACCTGCATGATCTCCGCTGAAGCAATGAATGCTCCCAAAGGCAATCCACCACCCAATGCCTTGCCCAGGACCAGAATATCGGGCACGACGCCGAACTGTTCAAATGCCCAGAGCGTACCGTTTCTTCCAAAACCACATTGTACTTCATCTAAAATAAGCAGGGCACCATTTTGCTTGCATGCATCTGCCAATGCCTGCATCCAGGCTGTATCCGGAACCACTACTCCCGCCTCGGCCTGAATGGTTTCCAGCACCACACATGCCGTCTGCTCATTGATCTGTTCAATCACCTCATTTTCATTGTAATCAAACCGGAAAATGCCAGGCAGCAAAGGCCGATAGGCCTGTCGCCAGTATTCATCGCCTAACAGGCTCAATGCACCCTGCGTAGAACCATGATAACTTTTGTGAAAACAAAATATATGAGGCCTGCCGGTATAACGCTTGGCCAGCTTCATAGCCCCTTCTATGGCTTCTGCACCGGAATTGGTAAAATACACCTGCTGCAGGCTGGCGGGTAAATGACGCGCCAGCAGCTCAGCATACTGCACCTGCGGCGACTGGATTAGCTCACCATACACCATCACATGCAGATAATGCTCAGCCTGCTCCGCAATGGCTTGCAGCACGCGCGGATGGCGATGCCCGACATGACACACACTGATGCCCCCGATCAAATCCAGATACGACTTCCCCGTTGCATCCCAAAGACAAGCACCCTCAGCTTTGCTAATTTCCCAGGCCAACGGTTCATCCGAGGTTTGCGCCAGATGCCTGAAAAACAATTCCCGGTGATTCATAACCTGAATTCGAGTACTTTTGCAAAAGTACCATCATTCGCCGGGAATGGCATATATGATTAACCATTCAAACGCCTGATATGCCAGTTATCTTAGCTGTCAAAGATCGATATCCTGAAATCGGGGAAAATTGTTTCATTGCTCCCAACGCAACCATAGTGGGAGATGTGGTGATTAAAAATGATTGCAGCATCTGGTTTAATGCCGTGATCCGGGCCGACGTCAATAGCATTCGCATCGGCAACCGGGTAAATATCCAGGATGGTGCCATCATTCATTGCACCTACCAGAAAACCAAAACCATCATCGGCGATCACGTAACCATCGGCCATCGGGCGATATTGCACGGCTGCACGGTAGAAGACAATGTACTCATCGGTATGGGCGCCATTGTAATGGACCATGCGCATATCCATTCCAACGTCATCATCGCAGCCGGTGCTGTGGTGCTGGAAGGTACGGTCATAGAAAGCGGGTGCATTTATGGGGGGGTACCAGCCAGAAAATTAAAAGAAATCCCTATTGAACAGGTGAATCGGGAAATAGAGCGGATTGCCAACAACTATATCTTCTACTCCGGATGGTATGAAGATAAAAAATAGATCCTACTGCAACACAGCGATCCTAACTTGTGTGCTGATAGTGACCGCAGTTTTGCATGGTTGTGCCCGTCATACAATACCTGCAGTGGGCGCGGAAAAGGTACTGAGTAATCCTGATATAAAATCCCATCAGAAAAAACTGCAGATATTTCCCAAAAAATTAAGGGAGAATGATTTATGAGATAAATGTATGTTTATCTTTCATCTTGCAGAGTTTGCAAAATGTGTAAATAATTTTCATAACGTTTGAGGTGAATTTTCCCTTCTTCCACTGCCTCCTTCACCGCACAGCCGGGTTCGTTTACATGTAAGCAATTATTGAACATGCAGCTGGTTACGTATTTCTGCATATCCAGAAAATAATGACTTAGCTCTTCTGGTGCCACATCCACAATACCAAATTCACGAATACCGGGCGTATCAATGATACGTCCTCCGAATGGCAGTTCAAACATTTCAGCAAAAGTGGTTGTATGCATACCTTTTTCTGACCAGCGGCTGATGGGCTGTACCCGCAGGGAAAGACCCGGAATCAGCGCATTGATCAGCGAAGATTTGCCCACACCCGAATGACCGGCCAGCAGCGTGGTTTGATTTTGTAAGCTATTTTTAAGCCGGTCTATGCCTTCCCCCTGTTTTACCGAAATCAGTTCAACCGGATAACCTATGCTTTCATACATATCTATCCATTCAGCAGCTATGATTTTTGCTTCTTCATCCAGCAGGTCTGCTTTGTTGATGATGATGGAAGTAGGAATATGATACGCAGCGGTTGTTACCAGAAAGCGATCTATAAAACCCGTGGATGTACGCGGTTGCAATATGGTTACGAGGAGCCAGGCCTGATCCAGATTGGCGGCGAGAATATGTTTCTGCCCACGTTTGTGTGGCGAACTTCGGATGATATAGTTTTTTCTGGGCAGGATATCTTCAATCAAGGCATCGCCCGTTTGCGGATCCCGACTGATGATAACTTCATCACCCACCGCTACGGGATTGGTGGAAGAGATTTCCTCGTCAATTTTCAATTTGCCTTTTATGCGGCACGAAATCCATTCACCCGTTGTGGTGCGTGCCTGGTACCAGCTGCCGGTTGACTTGTAAATAGTTGCCTGCAAGGGATATTTTAGTGGTAAAGATAAAGAGAACCCCTTGTATCACGGGAATGTTTTGAAAACAGTGTAACGCAGTAATATTTCCAAAAAAAGGAGTACAGCCGCGGCCATTGCCAGCGGGAAAAATACATCGGCATATTGGGTGAATGATGAAACCTGAATTTTGGTTTTCTCCATCTGATCAATCTGGTCGTAGATCCGGCGCAGGGATGTGTTACCTGTAGCGCGGAAATATTCACCTCCCGTTTGCCGGGCTATTTTCTGCAGCAAGGCTTCATCAATCTGTACTGGCATATCTTGCAGCTGCGTACCACCACCTGGCATCGGCACTGGATAAGGAGCTACGCCATGCGTGCCTATCCCAATGGTATAGACACGCACACCATAAGTTTTTGCGATTTGCAAAGCTGTCATCGGATCAATCAAACCCATGTTGTTGACCCCATCGGTTAATAAAATTACCACCTTACTTTTTGCCGAACTTTCGCGCAAACGCTGAACGGCTGTAGCCAGCCCGTCGCCGATAGCGGTACCATCTTCCAGCAAACCACTGTGAACCTTTTCGAGCTGCTGAATCAGAAAATCATGATCAATGGTAAGCGGGCACTGGGTAAAAGCCTGACCCGCAAAAATCACCAGTCCAATGCGATCGTTGGGCCGGTGTTCTATAAAATTTTTAGCTACGGCTTTGGCTGCTTCGATGCGATTGGGATGAAAGTCCTGTGCCAGCATGCTTCCCGAGATATCCAGACAGATGATAATGTCAATACCTTCGCTGTTCACGTTTTGCAACACATCCGTAGTTTGCGGCCGCGCCAGTGCCATCACCAGCAGCGCATACACCAGCATGCGCAAAACCATCAGCACGGAACGAAAACGCATTTTCCACGATACCGGCAATTGCTTCATGCCACGGGTGGATGATACCTGCAGATAAGCCTGCTGCCTGCGCCGATTGCGGATGTATAGAAATATCCATACAGGCAACAGGCACAGCAACAACAACCACCAGGGATTGGCAAATACAATATGGCTATGCAAAAGTTCGTCCATCTGCTACTTGCTTATGTTTTTCACAGCTGCGGCCTGGGCATCTGCCGCAGAGGCCGATTCTGCTGCCCGTCGTTCGGCCTCCTGAGCCTGATGCGTGGCCTCAACCACCTGAATAGCTTTTTCAAGGCAAAGAGCAGCTATCTCAGGCGAAGACTGCCATTTAGCAAACTTTACCCGATCCGCTTCCGATAAAATTTCTTCCCACACAGCCCGGTGTTCACGCAGTACACGATGCTTATCCATCTGTTCCAACAATTCGCCGGAAGTGATTTCCATGGCCGGGATTTGAAATGCCCGTTCCACATATCGGCGCAACACATCGGTGAGCCGGGTAAAATATTCTTTCATCTGGATTTTTGTCCAAGGTTGTTCTGCCTGCCACTGTTTCAACAGAGCCATAGCCTCTTCATAGGGCGGTTGTAGAGGTTGTTGTATCACAACAGGGGCGGCCTTACGTTTGCGATGCCGCAAAACATAAATAATCCCCAACACAAGCAGTACCAATGCGATACCCAGCAACACATAGGGCAACACATCGAGCCAAGTAAGCTTTACACGACGAATATCCTTAATTGGCATGAACGGTTTAGTAGTATCCACCGGCACGGTTTGCACCTGAATCCATAATGAATCCGTTTGCAGCATCAGATGTGTAGTATCGTTGAGCCGGGATGAGGCCAGTACCACAGGAAAAGAAGGAATTTGCCATCGACCCGAGTCAAACGAAGTAAGTGTCAGCACCTGATGGTACTGCCATTGCCCGCCGGTTGAAATGGTATCGGCCTGGCCGCGCTGTACTACTTCGATATGATTGAATGAATCAGGTAAGGCATAACCCTGCAACCGATAGGAGCCAGGCAGGGTAATGTCGAGATAGAGATGAAACTGGCTGCCTATAAGAATCTGCGATGAATCCGTGTGTACTTCCACACGAGGTTGCTGCCCAAAAGCCTGCATGTGCCACATGATACCCAGAAAGGCCATGCAACAATACCATGCGGCTTGCTGATGCTTATATACGCCTGACAAAAAAACCCTGCAAAATGCGAACATAATCTTCATCCGTGCGAATACTGATTAATGAGGCCCCGCTTCGGGTAAATGCATTCCGGCAATATTGCACATGTTGCTGAAATTGCGCTGCATATTTTTTTCTCACCTGTGCATCCAATGTATCCAGCCATAATGTTTCCCCTGTTTCTGCATCCATCATTTTCACCAATCCCACTGCAGGCAATTCCTTTTCATGCGGATCATATACATGAATGCCTATTAAATCATGTTTGCGTGCTACAATCTGCAAAGCATCTTCATATCCATCGGCAAAAAAATCTGACAACAAAAACACAATGGATTTTTTCTTAACGGCATTATTGAAAAAACGCAATGCAGCTGCAATATCCGTACCCGGCCGGGTGGCTTCCATCGAAAGCAAATCGCGTATGATACGCAAAGTATGCGAACTACCTTTCTTGGGTGGAATATATTTTTCTATACCATTGCTGAAAAAAACCACGCCTACTTTATCATGATTATGAATAGCCGAAAAAGAAAGTACTGCACATATCTCTGTGATCAGATCACGCTTGGTTTGCTGAACACTTCCAAACAAAGCACTCTTGCTGATATCAACCAACAGCATCACGGTGAGTTCCCGTTCTTCTTCAAATACCTTCACATATGGATGGGAAAAACGGGCTGTTACATTCCAATCAATCGTACGCACATCATCTCCAAAAGTATATTCCCTTACCTCGCTAAAGCTCATGCCCCTACCCTTAAAAGCACTGTGATACTCTCCAGAGAAAATATGATTTGACAGACCTTTGGTCTTAATTTCAATTTTGCGAACCTTCTTCAACAATTCGGTGGTATCCATGTAAGAGCAATTGCACGATGATCAGGCACCAACAATTATGGTACTTCTACCACATTGAGGATTTCACTGATGATGTTTTCTGTAGTTACATTTTCGGCTTCTGCTTCGTATGTTAATCCGATGCGATGCCTCATCACATCGTAACACACACTGCGCACATCTTCCGGAATTACATATCCCCTGCGTTTGATAAATGCATAAGCCTTGGCTGCAAGTGCCAGATTAATGCTGGCTCTGGGAGATGCTGCATAGGCAATAAGCGGAGTTAGTTTGGATAATTTGTATTCAGCCGGTTGTCGCGTAGCAAATACAATGTCGATGATGTACTTTTCAATTTTTTCATCCATATATACATTGCGTACCAGTTGCCTGGCTGCGAGAATATCCTGGGGATGCACCACCGGATTGACTTTGGGCATTCCTTCGGGTTGAATATTCTGCCGGATGATTTTGACTTCTTCCTCTTTGGTAGGATAGCCCACTACTATTTTCAGCATGAAGCGATCCACCTGCGCTTCCGGAAGCGGATAGGTACCTTCCTGCTCAATGGGATTCTGGGTAGCCAGCACCAAAAAGGGTTCTTCCAGCGGAAAAGTATGATCGCCAATGGTAACCTGTTTTTCCTGCATAGCCTCCAGGAGGGCACTTTGCACCTTTGCAGGGGCACGGTTGATTTCATCGGCCAGCACGAAGTTGGCAAAAATAGGCCCTTTTCGCACGATGAAATTGTTCTGCTGCTGATTGTAAATCATGGTACCAATCACATCAGCAGGTAATAAATCAGGTGTAAACTGAATGCGGCTGAATTGTGCACGAATGCATGCTGCAAGTGATTTAATGGCAAGTGTTTTAGCCAAACCCGGCACACCTTCCAGCAACACATGTCCCTGTGCCAGCAAAGCCACCATCAGGCGATCCACCATATACTTCTGTCCTACAATCACTTTCCCCATCTCCATATGCAACAAATCCACAAATGCACTGGCCTGATGAATCTGCTCATGCAGTGTCCGAATATCCGCAGTAGCTTGTTCCATGATATAACATTGAATGGTTGCTAAAATAGTAATAAGTTTGCAATATGATCTGAACCAGTTTGGTGTGCTGTTAAAGCTGTGTTAAAGAATGGGTCTGCTACTCCTCTGCTGCAAAGCTACATGGAAGTACCTGCCAGAAAAAGTTAAAACTGCTTTGATCATGGATGATATAAACGAAAAATGGAAAACACTTGAACATATACTGGAGAAACGATTGGGTCGTAAACCGAATATGGAAGGCATTCTTATGCTCATAGGCCTGCAGGAAATCAGCTCTTCCAAAACCCGCTTCAGCAAAGAAGAAAAACAAGATCTGATTCATGTAGGCACCTGTACATTATTGGCACAGGAAGGATATTATCGCGTTGTAAAGAAGGATGATGAGGGATGGCCGCATTTTCAACAAATGAAATCTATACCCGAAATGGATGCAGCACATCAGGAAATGTGGTTAAAAAAATTAATGCTGTACTATTTTGAGCCCTTGTTAGAAAAGCATGTTTAAATGCTGCATTTTTGCAGTTGGATGCAAACCTGTATTTTTACATCAAAACACCGTTATGAAATTCCCGGAACACCTGAAATACACACCTGAACATGAATGGATAGCTGTACAGGGCGATACAGCCACGGTAGGAATTACAGATTTTGCCCAGCGCGAATTGGGTGATATCGTGTATGTGGATATACCTTCTGCAGGAAAAGAACTGGATGCGCATGCTCCCTTCGGTACGGTTGAAGCGGTGAAAACCGTATCCGAACTATATATGCCTGTGAAAGGCACTATCATCGAAATAAACCCACGCCTGAATGAAGCACCGGAACTGGTAAACCAGGATCCTTATGGTGAAGGATGGATGATTAAAATCAGGCTGAGTGATCCTTCTCAGCTTAATGAGCTGCTGGCAGCTGAACAGTATCAGCAACTGGTAGGAAACTAAATGCTTTCTTCCATATTATTTTTTGATGGAACCGGCTTTGCATAAAAACTGGAAATATTATTTGCCAGCCTCGGCTTGGACATGTGTCATTCTGGTACTTACGCTGATGCCGGCAAAAGTAGTACCGGATATTAAAGTATTGGATCATATTCCTCAGTTTGATAAGCTGGTGCATGCTTTCTTCTTTATGTTGTTTGTGATTTTGTGGAGTGCAGCATTATATCTGCATCGCGGCCCGATCTATCATAAAAGAGTGATACACTATATCATTGCAGGCATTTTGTTAGGCATCACCATTGAATTTTTGCAGAAAGATATTGCTTTCATTCATCGCGATTTTGAAATTGGGGATATGATAGCCGATGCCATAGGAGCGCTGATAGGAGGCTATATAAGCCAGCGTTATCTGCAGGAATGGATTAAAATTTTCCTGCATTGAATTTTTCTCTGCTACACGTGTAACACAGGTTACCTATACACTGATTTCCTTGCCATACCTTTGCGCATCTTTGAATGATGTCATGATATGAGTTTGCTCACGTTTACCCTGATTATTTTCGCCGGAGCATTACTGGCTGGTTTGTTAGGTTCGTTGACCGGCCTGGGCGGTGGTGTGGTGATCATTCCGTTGCTAACCATCGGCTTTCATATTGATATCCGTTATGCCATTGGCACTTCATTGGTAGCTGTCATTGCTACTTCTTCCGGGTCTGCCGCAGCTTATGTGAAAGAAGGATTCTCCAACATCCGGATCGCTATGTTTCTGGAAGTGGCTACCACATCAGGAGCTATTCTGGGAGCTATTTTAGCCATTTACCTACCTTCTCATTTTATTGCCATTCTTGCTGGGATCGTTATTTTGTATTCTGCGCTGATTTCTTTGAAGAAAAAACAGGATCATCTGGATGTAAATCAATCCAGCAAACTGGCCAGAATCCTGAAGCTCAATGGCGATTTTCCAGATGAACATGGCAACAAGATTTCCTATGCTGTGCATCGGGTTGCCGGCGGATATGGCATGATGATGTTTGCTGGCATTATTTCAGGCTTGCTGGGACTGGGATCGGGCTCGCTGAAAGTAGTTGCCATGGATAACATCATGCATATTCCATTTAAAGTATCTACCACAACCAGCAATTTCATGATTGGTGTAACGGCTGCAGCCAGTGCCAGTGTGTATCTTTCAAGAGGATATATTGATCCGGTACTTTCCATGCCTGTTGTTTTGGGTGTGTTGCTGGGTTCCATGATGGGTGCACGCATTCTGATGAAAAGTGCTACCAGCTGGTTGCGCCTTTTATTTATTGCGGTAATTACCATTCTCGGACTGGAGATGATTTACAATGGGTTATTGAATAAAATATAGTCTTCAATGAAAAAACAGATAAATGATCAGCGTATTGAAATATTCTTGAGTTATTTACTGCGCTGGGGGGTAACAATCTCAGCTGTAATCGTAGCCATAAGCGGATTATTGTATCTTATATCCCACGCAGGCGACACACCTCATTTTCATACTTTTCATGGAGAACAAAGTGATTTAACATCTCTTTCTGGTATTTTGCATGCCATGCATCAAGGCGATATCAAAGCATTTATACAGTTTGGCATTGTACTGCTGATTGCTACACCTATTGCCCGGGTATTTTTTTCGATTATTGGGTTTATCCTTGAAAGGGATGTGCTTTACATTGTGCTTACTATAATTGTGCTAAGTATCCTGATGATTGGCATTTTCTCCGGTCTTGGCGGATAAAAAGAAATCCCCGGACTTAGATTCCGGGGATGATTTACTGTTGCCTATAAAAACCACCAAACTATCCTGAGGGGAAGATATGAATTTATTGCAAACAAAAAATATTCAAATTCATTGCAAAGTACCCTGCTCAGCTTGCTGTTTCATTTTTTCATTGGCCGTTAGCACAAATTCTACCCTTCGATTGGCTGCACGATGTTCGGGTGTATCGTTGGGAAATTTGGGATCAGTTTCGCCCATGCCTTTGGTGGTAATTCTGGATGGATCAATTCCCAATTGAATCAGATAATCAGCCACCGCATTAGCCCTGCGCTGGGATAATTTCAGGTTGTAACTCTCTGAGCCAACACTGTCGGTATGTCCAATTATCAGCACGTTTTCATCGGGATATTTTACCAGAATCTGGTATAAATCCTGAATGGTATTTTTCGCATCAGGAGTGAGATCGTAACGATCGAATCCAAATAATACGTTTGAACTAAAAGTAACAACTAATCCTTCTCCTACCCGTTCCACCTGTGCATGGGGCACAGACTGCTCAATTTCTTTTTTCTGCTGATCCATTTTCTTGCCGATCAACGCACCAGCTGTTCCGCCCACAGCGGCACCGATCACTGCGCCCAAAGCCGTGTTGCCTGCTGCTTTACCGATGATGGCTCCGCTGGCAGCACCGGCTCCCACACCAATGGCAGCACCTTTTTCTGTATTGTTCATTTTTTTGGTAACGCTGCAACTGCCTATTATGAGCGACACAGCAAGTAAACCTGCAAGTCCGGAATGAAAACTCATGGTGTAAAGCTTGTGTGGATGATGTTTCATGTTTCTGTCTTTTTTATGTGTATTTTCCCAAAATTCTTGCCAAATCTTTCATCAGGTTTTGGAACCTGCTTTCAGCTTCTCGGCATTTTCAGCAAATTGCAATGCCTCAATCATCTCCTGAATTTCCCCGTCCATAAAGGCATCGAGCGTGTAAATGGTCATGCCGATGCGATGATCCGTTACACGTCCCTGAGGATAATTGTAGGTACGAATTTTTGCTGACCGGTCGCCAGTGGATACCAGGCTTTTGCGCTGGCGCGAAATAGCTTCTTCCTGTTTGCGTACGGCATCTTCATATAGTTTTGTGCGCAACATCATCATGGCCTTTTCGCGATTGGCAAATTGGGTGCGTTCCGTCTGGCATTCCACCACAATACCGGTAGGGATGTGAATCAACCTCACTTTGGTTTCCACTTTGTTTACGTTCTGTCCGCCGGCACCACCACTGCGGGCAGTTTCCATTTTGATATCGTTTTCATGAATCACCACATCGACTTCTTCAGCTTCCGGTAAAACCGCCACTGTAGCAGCTGAAGTATGGATTCGGCCCTGCGATTCCGTAGCGGGTACTCGTTGCACGCGATGTACACCCGATTCAAACTTTAGCGTACCATATACATCTTCGCCTTCCACGCGCACGATCACCTCCTTATATCCGCCCACTGTACCCGGATTCTCGCTCAGAATCTGGGTTTTCCAGCCTTTTTTTTCTGCATAGCGCAAATACATGCGCAACAGATCGCCGGCAAACAAGCTGGCTTCATCGCCACCCGTTCCGGCCCGAATTTCCAGGATGGCATTCTTTTCATCCTGCGGATCTTTGGGAATGAGCAGCTGCCGGATTTTTGCTTCCAGCTCATCCCGCCGTTTTTCCAAGTCTTCCAGCTCTTTGCGGGCCAGGGCACGCATTTCCTCATCACCCGATTCCAGCACTTCCTTGCGAAACTCGATATCGTCTAACACCTGCCGGTATTGCTCATAGGCGGTTACAATTTTTTCCAGTTGCCGATACTCCCTGCTTAGCTGACTGAATCGTTGCTGATCAGCCACTACTTCGGGATTGGTCAGTGCAAGCCGGATTTCTTCAAAGCGGGCTTTTATAGCTTCTAACTGATCTTGCATGCGATAACTTGAACGTGCGCAAAGTTAATATTGTTTCCCGCAGTTGCCTATCTTGCAGTTTTATCAAGCGTTTGTTTTAGGAAAGCTCATGAAAAGCAGGGTGCTTACGGCCGATTTTATATTCGATGGATGGCAATTATGGCCTCATGCAGCTATAGCAATTGATGAGCAAGGATGCATCCTCCAATTTATTCCCCAACCGGATGAGAGGCAACTTCGCAAGGCCGATTATTTCGCCGGACTGCTTTGTCCGGGTTTTATCAATGTGCATTGCCATACCGAATTATCCTATCTGAAAGACTGCATTCCGCGTGGCACCGGGCTGGTGAATTTTATCCTGAAACTAATGGAAACCCGCCATGATCCGGCTTTCTCGCCCGACATAAAGCTGCAGGCCATCACGTTGGCCGATCAGCAGATGCAACAGGCGGGCATTGTAGCCGTTGGTGATATTGTAAACACGCTGGATAGCCTGCCTGTAAAGCAATCCACTAACTTGTATTATCATCATTTCGTAGAGTGCATGGGAGTGCCCGATGATGTAGCGCAACAACGTTTTGAGCAGGCACAAAAGCTGGCTGCCACATGGAAAGCCCATACTTCATTTCCGGCCACGATAATTCCACATGCACCTTACTCCGTTTCAGATACGTTGTTCCGCTATATCGCACTTCAGGATGAGTCTTTGATTTCGATACACAACCAGGAAACAGCTGCAGAAAGCGAATGGTTTCTGACCGGCCAAGGCAGCATGCGGCGCCTGTATGATACACTGGGTATTTCATTCCACCAGGCAGCGGGCTGCGGAAATACAAGCCTGCGGCATGTACTGCCTTTTTTCTTTGAAAAAAATACATCGGCTCACAAGCCTTGCCAGCTGATTCTGGTGCATAATACATTCACCCCTGCAACCGACATCCAATGGGCAACCGAACAATTTCAAGACTCCATTTACTGGTGCATTTGCCCGAAAGCCAACCTGTATATTGAACAGCAGCTTCCTCCACTGGAAGCACTCATGACCTTTGCAGATGACCGGATCGTAATGGGGACCGACAGCCTGGCATCGAATGATACCCTATCTATTCTGGAAGAAATGAAATGTTTGCAGCAGCATTTCCCTTCCATCGGGCTGGAAAACCTGCTACGCTGGGCAACCTGGAATGGTGCCAAAGCCCTCCATTGCGAAAGCTGGCTGGGCAGCTTTACGCCGGGCAAAAAACCAGGAGTGGTGCATGTGTCTTCCATTCATCAGCAACGACTCAGCTCTGAGTCTCGCTCCCAACGCATTGCCTGAACCAATAGAAAAATGAACACAAAAGAATTCTATTCTGCCGGAGGTTGCAGCAAATGTGCCAATGAAACCTCTATCGGTTGTGTGAAAGGCGGTGCCAATATGCCAAGCGTTTGTTTACCTTTCAGGATTACAAATGTGGGAACGGTCTGTATTGCATACTTCTTTTTCCATCGCTCTGCACCATTGAGTTTTTCATCCAGGCCATAAATGGTCAGCTGATTCAGGGGGTAACCCGTTAAAATCATTGTTTTGAAAAATGCGGGCAAAACCCGCATGGTTACACTATCCCAGGTCCCGATAAAAGCCACAACCTGAAACAAATCTTTTTGTTCGCGGATGCGTGCCAGCGATAACGAATCGGGCTGATATGCATTCACTCCCAGATAAAACCACGGAAATGCAGGATCATTGGCAAGCATAGATTCCTGTATGGGTCCGGTTAGCACTTTTGGAGATTGCTGCTGGGCGGACAACTGCATGCTTATCATCAGAAACAAACTAATGAAAAACAATGGTTTCATATCTGTTCTTTCAGTTGAATCAAAAATTGTTTGATGCGCTGAAGGGTTTGAATCAGTTCAAAACGCGATCGGGTTGTTTTCATTTCTTCTTTCAGTTTTTGCTTGGCACCTTCAACCGTATATTTTCTTTCCCGGATGAGATAATAAATCAATCGCAGATGCTCAATATCTTCGGGCCTGAACAAACGATCGCCTTTGCGGTTTTTTTTAGGCTGCAAAATGTCGAATTCTTTTTCCCAGAAACGAATCTGGGATGTACTTGTCTGAAACATCTCGGCCACTTCACTGATGGAATAATATTGCTTGGTAAGCGGAACTGCCGAAGGATCTTCTACAATCAGCGGAGGAGCCTTCATATCTGCAACAGGCTTTCTGCCCCGCGGGGAAGAAGCTTTTTTACCTACAGCCGTGTCATGTTTTTCTTCCATCTGTTTTGAAAACGATATTGCAAGTTAATCCAAAGACTGATTGTTTGCCGCAGCCATTTTCAAAATACGTTCATATTGCTGGGGTGTAATATCATTGTAGAAGAAATACACCGGGTTTACCTTCACCCCATTGCGGATTACCTCATAATGGCAATGTGGACCGGTGGATTTTCCGGTGCTGCCTACATATCCGATGATCTGACCACGTTTTACTTGTTCACCTTTTTTCACAACTGTTTTTTCCAGATGGCCGTAAAGAGTTTCATAGCCAAATCCATGCCTGATAATGACATGCACGCCGTAGCCGCTTTCATCCATGCCCGACCATTCCACCACACCATTTCCAGTGGCATAGATAGGCGTGCCTTCCGATGCGGCAAAATCAATGCCCGGATGAAATTTGCGGGTTTTGTAAATCGGATCAATGCGATAGCCAAAACCGGAAGCTATGCGGTTGATGTCTTCATCAGGAATGGGTTCAATGGCAGGAATGGATGCCAGTAATTTCTGTTTGTTTTGTACAAGCGAGTCTAACTCGGCATAGGATTGATTCTGCACATGGATCCGATGTTCAATGTCCCGGATCATGGCTGTAGCATTGCTGATCAGTTGCGTATTGCTAAGACCATCGAGCATGTCCATTTCCGCTATGCGCGCCTGTTCATGCGCTCGCAAACTGTCGGGAATAGGTGATGCAGCAAATATGGCGCGATAAATCTGATTATCTCTGCTTTGCAATTCACGCAACTGCTGTTCCATGCGATGCAACTGGCCTGTCAGCACATGATACTGTTCGCGCATGGTCAACAGGTCCTGTCGTAACATTTTATCATGCGGAGTATCCAGAAAAGGACTCGCTATTAAAAAAATCAGAATAGCAGTGAACAAAATAGCCAGCAATATACCCGCAGTGCGCAACAATTTCATCCACAGAGGCATCACCCATCTTTCATAACGCAACGAACGGGTATCGTAATAATACTTGATCTTTTTCATCGTATGGTTATATTTCAGACCCGATCCAACGGGTGCAGCATCAGGGCAAGCATCAAAGGGAAAACTCAGGAAATCTAAGGGCTTTTGATATTGTTGCTACGGCTGCTAAATTTGCAAAACCTGAAATTAGCAAATTTCACGATTTCTTTTATTGATTCTGAATAGCAAAATAATCATTTGTCACAATTTCCTGCTATGCCATTAACCGCCCGTGAGATCAGACAACAATTTCTGGATTTTTTCAAAAGCAAAGGACATATCATCGTGCCTTCCTCACCCATCGTGGTAAAAAACGATCCCACCCTGCTTTTCACCAATGCGGGCATGAATCAGTTTAAAGATTTTTTTCTGGGCACCCAAATACCCCAACATCGCCGGGTTGCCGATACCCAAAAATGCCTGCGGGTAAGTGGCAAACATAACGATCTGGAAGAAGTGGGCAAGGATACTTACCATCATACCATGTTTGAAATGCTGGGCAACTGGAGCTTTGGAGATTATTTCAAGGAAGAAGCCATTGCCTGGGCCTGGGAATTGCTTACCCGGGTCTATCAGATTCCGGAAGACAGGTTGTATGCAACCGTATTTGAAGGTGATGCTGCCGAGCAATTGCCGGAGGATGAAGAAGCCTATCATCACTGGCTAAAATGGCTACCTGCCGATCGTATCCTGAAAGGGCGCAAAAAAGACAATTTCTGGGAAATGGGCGATACCGGCCCCTGTGGTCCTTGCACCGAAATTCATATCGACTGCCGGCCTGATGACCAACGCAGGCAGCGGGCCGGACATACTCTCATCAACCAAAACCATCCTGAAGTCATCGAGATCTGGAATCTGGTGTTTATTCAATACAATCGGCTGAAAGATGGGTCGCTGGAACCTCTTCCTGCCCGGCATGTGGATACCGGCATGGGACTGGAGCGGCTGGTAAGGGTATTGCAGGGCAAACAAAGCAATTATGATACGGATTTGTTTCAACCTCTGATTTTAGCCACAGAAGAGCTCACAGGCATTCGCTACGACGGCGGACAAAGCTATCAGGCCATCAGCTTCCGTGTCATTGCCGATCATATCCGGGCGTTGTGTTTTACGATTGCCGACGGGCAACTGCCCTCCAATACCGGCGCCGGCTATGTAATCCGACGTATTCTCCGCCGGGCCGTCCGGTATTCCTATTCCCATCTAAGCATCCGGGAACCTATGCTTTATCGGCTGGTACCGGTGGTGGGTGAGATTTTCCACGATGTTTTCCCGGAAGTGCAGCAACAAAGCAGCTTCATTGCCAAAATTATTTTCGAAGAAGAACAGCATTTTCTGAAAACCCTGGAAACCGGAATACAAAGAATTGAAGCCTATTTTGAAACGGCTGCCACACGTGAAATTCCCGGTCAGCTTGCATTTGAGCTATTCGACACCTATGGATTTCCAATTGATCTGACTCGTATTATTGCCGCAGAAAGAGGCTTTAGCGTAGATGAAGCCGGATTCCAGCAAGCCCTGGAAATGCAGAAAAACCGCTCCCGCCAGGCTACAGCCCTGGAAGTTGGAGACTGGACCATTCTTTCAGACGGACTTACCCGCTTCGTGGGATATGAGCAGCTGCGCACCACTTCCCGGATGCTGCGCTATCGCCAGGTTACGGAAAAAGGAAAAAGTTTTTACCAGATCGTACTCGACGAAACTCCCTTTTATGCCGAAAGTGGCGGGCAGGTGGGCGATACCGGATGGCTCATCCAGGGTACTCAAAAAATTCAGGTGTGGGATACCCGAAAAGAAAATGACCTGATCGTTCATCTTACACGCGAACTCCCAGCCTATCCAGACCAACCGATAGAGGCCCATGTGGATGAGATACGCAGGCAGAAGCTTATGCTGAACCATTCTGCCACTCATCTGCTGCACGCCGCCTTGCGGCAGGTATTGGGTCATCATGTACAGCAAAAAGGATCGTTGGTGCATCCCGATTATCTGCGGTTTGATTTTTCACATTTCAACAAGCTCAGCATACAGGAAATTCAAGAGGTGGAAGCCTTGGTCAATGCGAAGATCCGGGAAAATATACCCGTACAGATTCAATATTTGCCCCGTGAAGAAGCGCTCCGGATGGGTGCTATGGCTTTGTTCGGCGAAAAATACGGCGAGCAGGTGCGGGTAGTAACCATGGATCCCCGGTTTTCCATCGAGTTGTGTGGCGGAACCCATGTCAGGTATACCGGTGAAATAGGTTTTTTTATTATCACCGCCGAAACAGCTGTGGCTGCCGGTGTACGTCGTATCGAAGCGCTTACCGGTGAAGCAGCCTGGCAATACGTGCGTCAGCAACTGGCCTTGCTCGCCGATGCCAGAGAATTGCTCCATCAACCCCGCCAGCTGACCGATGCCTTGCAAAAGCTGATTGAAGAGAAATCCCAGCTGGAAAAACAATATCAATCGCTGGAGCAGAAATGGCTGCAGCAACAAGCCAAACAACTATCACAGCAGGCAAAAAAAATACATGACGTGCAGTTCATCGGGCAAATCGTGGATGTGCCTTCGGCTGATGCCTTGAAACAACTGGGTTTTTTCCTTCGCGATCATCTCGTACCTGCTTATCTGATTGTGCTGGCTGCCGTTATCCAGGGCAAAGCCCAGGTACTGATTATGACGGATGAAAATAGCGCCGCTCAGCATCATTGGCATGCAGGAGAGTGGATGAAAAAAATTGTGGCTCCGCTGATTCAGGGTGGAGGCGGCGGACAAGCCACCATAGCCACCGGAGGAGGTAAAAACACTTCATCCCTGCAGGAAGTGATCCATCGCATGGCACAAATGGCGCAGGCATAACCAGCATTTGCAAAATCCTTCACAAAAGCCTGTCAAACCCCTGCCAAACTTTTGCAAATAAGCTTCCATCCGGCTTGCAACTTTAACATTCCCTTCGATCTGCAGCAGGTGATTTAACAGTTCATTAGCCGCACTGGCTGTGGGCTTGGGTTAAATTTGCTTTGCTTCTTTCATAAATCAGTTTTATATGAAAAGATGGATTTTCTTCCTGTTATGCAGCCTGGTATTTACGCCGCAGGTGTTTGCCCAGGATCATACCAGTAATTCCACACCAGGTGAATACCAGGAAATTATCATTCGCCAGCGTGGGCAGATGAATCCTAACCTGGATATTCACATCAAAGGCGGAGAAATATGGATCAACGGCAAAAAATATGATCAGTATTCCGACAGTGCATTAACCGTTATCGAACGGAAAATTCCGCTGCGCGATGGAAACAGTTATATTTTCGAACAATCACCCAATCCGCATATCCGCATCTATCCTTTTCAGGATCGCGACTCCAATGGCTCTTCCCGTGCGTTGCTGGGTGTAATGACTGCAGAGGCCGGCGATCAGCAAGGAGCTAAAATTGAAGAAGTGATGCGGGGCACTGCAGCCGATAGTGCTGGATTGCTTGCCGGTGATATCATTACCAAAGTGGATGATCATATCATTCATTCCCCGCAGGAACTCGCAGATGTGATTCGCAACTACCAGCCCGGTGATGAAGTTACGATTACCTACCTACGGAATCATCAAACCCAAACCACGAAAGCCCGTCTGGGCAAACAGGAAAACAATCCGGTGGACTTGTTCGGTGCCAATCCTTTGCCTTATTTTCAGATGCCAAATGGATGGCCCTATCGTAATTTTCGTCCCTTCGGTGTGCCGGATTTCCATTCCTATTTCTTTCGGAATCCTTCGCCCAAACTCGGAATGACCATTCAGGATACGGAAGGGAATAACGGTGTGAAAGTATTGAAGGTTACGCCCGATATGCCGGCAGCCAAAGCAGGTGTAAAACCGGGTGATATTGTTACTCAACTTGGTGATCAGCCAATCAACAACGTGGATGATATGTTACAGGCGCTGCGCGATTATCAGCAAAGCAGCTCTGTAACCCTGAAAATCAAACGCAACAACGAAACACGCACGCTGACATTGACATTGCCACAATCGCTTAAAAAAGCGGATTTATAAAGAAGCTTGTTTGTCGGGTTATCAGGCAATCAGGCAAATACAGGTTGAGGTGAAACGGGTAATCTGCCTCGGGTAGATTGCCCGTTATTTTTGGATATGAATTGAAAAAATAAGAGAAAGGATTACATGTTGCGGCGATAACGGCCTCCCACTTCATAGAGAGCATGGGTGATCTGTCCAAGAGAGCAATATTTCACCGTTTCCATGAGTTCGGCAAAGATATTTTGTTGCTGGCGGGCCACTTGTTTCAGCCGGGATAGCATGCCGGGGGCCTGATTGGCATGCCGGGTCTGGAAAGCACGCAGATTAAAAATCTGTTGTTCTTTTTCCTCTTTGGTACTGCGAATCACCTCATGCGGTATCACGGTAGGCGATCCTTTTTTATTCAGGAATGTATTTACGCCAATGACGGGCAATTCTCCGCTGTGTTTCAAGGCTTCATAATGCAGGCTTTCCTCCTGGATGCGGTTGCGCTGGTACATGCGTTCCATAGCGCCCAACACACCCCCGCGGGATGATATGCGTTCAAATTCGGCCAGCACGGCTTCTTCTACCAAATCCGTCAGTTCTTCAATCAAAAATGAACCTTGAATGAAATTTTCCGTTTTGGCTGTTCCCAGTTCGCGGTTGATGATCAGCTGAATGGCCATCGCCCGGCGAACGCTTTCCTCCGTAGGCGTGGTAATGGCTTCATCATAGGCATTGGTGTGAAGCGAATTGCAGTTGTCGTATATCGCATACAAAGCCTGCAGCGTGGTGCGGATATCGTTGAAATCAATTTCCTGTGCATGCAGGCTACGGCCACTGGTTTGAATATGATATTTGAGTTTTTGCGAGCGTTCATTGCCCTTGTACAGGTACCGGATAGCCTTGGCCCAGATGCGCCTGGCCACACGTCCTATCACACTGTACTCTGCATCCATGCCATTGCTGAAGAAGAAAGAAAGGTTGTGCATGAAATCATCTACCTGCATGCCCCGACTCAGATAATACTCCACATACGTAAATCCATTAGCCAGCGTAAAAGCCAGCTGGGTAATAGGATTGGCACCGGCTTCGGCAATATGATATCCGCTGATGGATACACTGTAGAAATTGCGCATGCGGTTTTGGATAAAATATTCCTGCACATCACCCATCAGCTTCAATGCAAATTCAGTAGAAAAAATGCAAGTGTTTTGTGCCTGATCTTCTTTCAGGATATCGGCCTGCACCGTACCCCTTACTTGTGCCAGGGTTTGGGCTTTGATTTGCTCATACACCTCGCGTGGCAACACCCGGTCGCCCGTTACACCCAGCAGCCGCAGCCCCAATCCGTTATGCCCATCTGGCAAGCGTCCGGGAGAAAGCGGATTGTAATAAGCAGGGCGTGGATGATGAGCAAATATTTCTTCCATGCGGGCCTGAACGGCATCCCATTGGGAATGAGCATCAATCCATTTCTCACATTGTTGATCAATGGCTGCATTCAGGAAAAATGCCAGGATGATGGGAGCGGGGCCATTGATGGTCATGCTTACCGAAGTGTGAGGGTCGCACAAGTCAAAGCCGCTGTATAGCTTTTTGGCATCGTCAAGCGTGGCAATGCTTACGCCGCTGTTGCCGATTTTGCCGTAGATATCCGGCTGTTCGGCAGGGTCTTCCCCATAAAGCGTTACACTGTCAAATGCGGTAGACAGGCGACGGGCCGGCTGTTCGGCAGCCAGGTAATGAAAACGTTTGTTGGTACGCTCCGGACATCCTTCGCCGGCAAACATGCGCATGGGTTCTTCTTCGGTTCGCTTCAGAGGGAATACGCCAGCGGTGTAGGGAAAGCTGCCCGGCACATTTTCCTGAAGCTGCCAGCGGAGCACATCACCCCAATCCTGATACCGGGGCAATATCACCCGGGGCAGGCGGGTACCACTCAGCGTGGTATAAAACAAAGGCTGGCGGATATCCTTGCCCCGCACCTGATACACCAGCTCATCTTGCTGATAGGTTTGCCGGAGTGCCGGCCAGGATTCAATGCGGCTGCGGCAATCCGGATCCAGAGCTGCCAACAGCTGCTGTCTGAGGTTTTCCAAAGTTTGCTTTTCCGGTGCGCCATCGGGCAGCTGAGCCAGGGTGCCCTCTACCTGATACCATTTGCTTGCCAGCTCAGCCTGCTCTTTTACCCATTGGTTATATCGATGAATGGTATCGGCAATATCAGACAAATACCGGGTGCGTTTCGGCGGAATGATGGCGGGAAATACCGGATGCTGATCGGCAGCAATCTGCACCCGGGGATTGCCAAATCTAAAACCCGTTTTGGATTCTATTTTTTCTATCAGGATTTGAAACAAACGATTTACGCCGCTGTCGTGAAACTGGGAAGCGATGGTCCCCACCACAGGCAATGACTCCCGTTTGGCCTGCCAGAGGCCATGATTGCGTTGGTATTGCTTGCAGACGGCCATATAGGCATCTTCCGCCCCGGCTTTGTCAAACTTGTTGATCGCAATTGCATCGGCATAATCCAGCATGTTGATTTTTTCCAGCTGGGAAGCTGCCCCGAATTCGGGTGTCATCACATACAGGCTCACATCGCAGTGATCCACAATGGATGTATCGCCCTGCCCCACACCTGCACTTTCCAGGATGATAAGGTCGAAACCGGCTTCCTGCACTACCTGAAGAGCCGCCCGGATAGCCTTGCTCAGGGAGCTTTCCTGGTTGCGGGTAGCCAGCGAACGCATATACACACGCGGGTCGCCGGCCGTATTCATCCTGATCCGGTCGCCTAACAACGCCCCACCCGTACGGCGCCGGGAAGGGTCCACCGCAATGATGGCTACTGTTTTATCCGGATAAGCCTCCAGAAACCGCAACACAATTTCATCGGTCAGCGAGGATTTACCCGATCCTCCGCTACCGGTAATGCCCAGTACAGGAGCCCGTTTTTCTGTTTGCATCCTATCATCATAAGCTTCAACCTGCAGCTCAGCCAAGGTAATAGCCCGGGCTATTTGCACCACCGGCTTGCTGGTTTGCAACACATAACGGGATGATGAGGAAGATATTGACTGTTCAGACACATCGGAGCTCATTGACCGGATTTTCCGCTGTTGCCGGCATTTTTGCAATACATCTTCAATCATGCCTTCCAGCCCCATTTGTCGGCCATCGTCGGGCGAATAAATGCGGGCAATGCCATAGTTATGCAGTTCGGTAATTTCCTGAGGTAATATGGTGCCGCCGCCACCCCCAAAAATCAAAATATGAGATCCCTGATTATCATGCAGCAAATCATACAGATAGGTAAAAAATTCCATGTGGCCACCCTGATAGCTGGTTACAGCCACGGCATCTGCATCTTCTTCCAATGCAGCTTTCGCAATTTCATACACACTGCGGTTATGCCCGAGATGAATGACTTCGGCACCTTTGCTTTGCATGATGCGACGCATGATGTTGATGGCTGCATCATGCCCGTCAAACAAACTTGCTGCTGTTACAATCCGGATGGGATAATCACGCGATGCTTCAGCATCAGCTGCAGCCTGCATCGTGCCGGAGATTTCGTTTTCCATACACGGAAATTGAGTTCTTGCAATTTACGAAAACACCGGCTGGCTGAATGGCTGAAATACCTTATGTAGCAAGATTTTCAAGATATGAAAGAAATATCAGCTTTGCATGAAAAAGAAAAAAGAAATCAATCCTTTACTTGATATTCATTCATCAATTTGAGTAAAACTCCGTTTGTCCATCCAAATCCGTCTTGTGTAGGATATTCACCGCCACCGGCTTTTCTTCGGATATCCATGACATCGTATTTTTCCATGAGTTTACCTGTATTGTCAAATACACGGCGATTAAGCTGAATCCAGCGAAGTGCGATCTGACGGGCGAGGCTATCGTAATGATAATTGCGCAATCCCTGAATGGTGATATATTCCAAAGGAGCCCAGCCGTTGGGTGCATCCCATTGCTGACCGGTTTGCTGCAGGGTGGTTACCACACCTCCGGGCTGAAGATACCGGGATCGAATCAGCCTGGCCATGGCAGCAGCCTGTGTGGAATCGGCCAGTTTGAAAAACAATGGATACATGCTGGCCAGTGAAATGCGGGGGGAATATTTTTTTTGTGTAAAATCATAATCTGTGAATGCCTGCTGTTGTGCATCCCAACAATATTTCAGCAAATGCTGCTTTCGTAATTCAGCCAGATGTTCATATTGCTTCTGCTGCAAATAGTTTCCGGTAACGGCGTAGCTTCTAGCTATGGTTTTCTCCAGATGATACAGCAAACAATTTAAATCAACCGCGATCAGATGGGTGGTAATGATGGTACCCAGGCTGCGGTTATCAGCAAACCAACGGCTGCTGAAGTCCATACCCGATTCTGCTGCTGCCCGTATGTTGCGGTAAAAAACTGTATCGGGTTCGCTGGACTGGCGGGCCGCTATCACATCTGCACGATAGGATTCTTCGCGGGGTTGATTGCTTTCATCCCAATAACGATTCAGGATACAACTGTCGGTCAGCATCACCACATGATGAGCCGCTTCACCCGGATGCAATTCATCAGCACCTTTCATCCAGTAAGCATATTCCCGGAGCAAAGGTTGTTGATAGGTTGCATAAATGTAATCGCCTTTTAAACCGGCAAGCAAATCAACCATCAGCGAAAAATAAGGAGGCTGAGAGCGGGTCAGATAATAGGTGCGATTACCATTGGGCACGAAACCAAAACGATTGATGAGATAGGCAAAATTTTTCACCATATCTTCTATCAAGGCTGTATCGCGGCTTTCCTTCAAACCCAGCATGGTAAAATAAGAATCCCAGTAATAAACTTCCCGGAAACGTCCACCCGGTACAATGTAACGATAGGGGAGCGGAATCAGTGAACCATATCGCGATGTGTCCTGCTGGTTCGGATTGCGCGAAAGCACATTCCACAACTCTTCAATATGATGCCTGATGCCTGCCTGTACATCGGAATGATAACTACGGGTACTGGTTTCAGGCAAACGGAAATAAGCATATACAAATTGCTGCAAACTGAAATCAGGTTGCTTTTTTTGCTGATGATAAGCTTTGAGAATGCTATCCGGCGAATATGTAGGAATGCAATCCACAAATGTTTTTCCATCAGGGAACACCTGGTGCATTTGTACATCCACAAACAAATCTTGAAACAAGGCGCGAGGCGAAGCCAGCTGTGCATTGCATATCGTAGAATTCCCAAAAAAGATAATGACGGCAAACCAGATGCGTATGCGATTCATAACATAGAGTAAAACTTTAAGTTACTGGATTTCCGAAAATTACAAAATAAAAAAGCATGTGCTGCCTAAAGTGCAGACACATGCTTATGGTTTTTCATCCGTTCGTTCCTGTTTGTCGGCAGGCAGGTCAGAATCCGGCCTGTGCACTGATCCATACATGCACACCCGGTTGTGGCTGCGGTGCATATACAACCGGTACGGGCGCAGGTACCACATACACGGGGCGAGGTTCATGCCATTTGCGATGGCCGGGTGCAAAACAGCGGGCCGAACGTTCACCATAGATTTTTTTCATCAAACCCGGCGGCATATGGCCATGCCCTTCGCGATACAATGCAATTTCTTGTCTATGATGCCAATCTGTATCTCTATGCTGGGCAAAAGCTTTTACACTGATGCCACCTAACATGAACATACACAGGCCGATGATGATCCATTTGTGTTTCATAGCCAATAGTTTTAAATATACGCTCCCAAAAGCATACCAGATTTCATCTTACATTTGATAGGCTTAATTTTCAAGCATGAAAAACCAATTGTTGCTTGTCCTCTCATGTATATGCATGCTGCTGTTGTTTAGTTGTCATCATCGGGCTGAACAGCAGGCTTCTTCAACCGTACAATCCGCCAAGGAACTTGCGCTGGAATATCTTTCAGAAAACAAACTGGACGAAGCAGAGCTGGCTTTCAAAAAAGCCATACAGGAAAACCCGGAAGACGTGTCGAACTATATTGCTCTTTGCCGCCTGTATCTGTTGAAGAAAAACTACACGGAAGCTGAAAGCGTGTCTCGTTCAGGATTGAAGAAATTCCCCCGACAGGCTGATCTGTGGCTCACCCTGGCACAGGTATATATCGCCCGGCAACAGTTTGCACAGGCTCGTTCCATTTTTGAAACCATGTTGCACCATGATTCTACCGATGTAAGAGCTTATTTCGGACTGGCCAACCTGGATTCATCCATTGAGCTTCAGAAACAGCATTTATTACGCATCATTCATCTGAGACCCGCCAACCTGGTACCCAGGCTAAAGCTTGCGGAAGCCTTAGCTATGGCACACCAGGCCGATTCTGCAAGATTTTATCTGCAAAGCATTCAAAAGATTGCGCCTGATTTTTTACCTGGAGCTCGTCAGGCTTACCAGCAAGCTATTGATCTGCTGGAAAATCAGCAGCCCGAGGCCGCCCTGCCCTATATCAAAGCTTTCCACGATCAGATGAAACTGACAGGCGCCTATATTTCAGGTGCTGATGAACTGGAAATACCCCAGATGTTTGCCGGCTATTTTGATGTAGAAACCAATATCCGCAATCTTGCACTCGATACCAGCTCATCCGGCCCTGCACCCGCATCCGACATCCTCAAGGTGATGAAATTTACGGATGCCACAGAGGGCAGCGGAATCCCCGCCATACAAAATTCCACCCAACCACCTGCAGTACTTGCCGTTACAGATTATGACGCAGAAGGCAACATGTTTCTTTACACCTCCTATCCGGTTTCCGCTTCCCGTTCAGTTCCCTATCTGCTGGTTAACAGCATGGGTACGTTCAGTCCCTGCCGGGTCGTGGGTGATCTGGCGCATAATGGCATGGACCTGGATGCTGTGTTTGCCGATTATGACAATGACGGATATCCCGATCTGTTTGTATCTACCACAAGCGGCATAATAGTGTTTAAAAACAATGGCGATGGCTCTTTTACCCGTATCCGCAATGACATCGGGCTTAATCACGCCAATCACATAACCCGCATGTTGTTTGCTGATCTGGACCAGGATGGGGATCTGGATTTGTATGCGGCAGGGAAAAACGGTAATCTCTTTTTCCGAAACAACGGCGACGGCACCTTCACCGAAAATACCCAGGCCATGCAGCTGAATGATGCTGGTACATTGTCGATGGACTTTGGCGACTGGGACAACGACGGGGATCTCGATATTGTTTGTCTGGATCAGCAGGGTGTGAAACTGTTTAACAACGACCGACATGGTCGTTTTCAGGAAATCAGCAATTCCGTCGGGCTGCGTAATCCGGCCTACACCGGTAGTGTAATTGCCTTGGGCGACTACAACAATGATGGCCGCCTGGATATCCTGATTACCGGAGGGAAAAACGGCTGCACCTTGCTGGAAAACCAGCCGGATCAACATTTCGTGCCGGATAAGCTTGCTTCAGCACAACTTTCGCAGGCATTAAAAGGAATGCAGGTATATGATGCAGCTTTTGTGGACATTGACAACGATGGCCATGAAGATATCTGTGTGGTGGGTAAATCGGACAACAGCAACACTTTGGGCGTCCGGCTGTTTCACAACGAAGGTGCAAAAGGTTTCCGCGATATCAGCAACCTGCTGCCTCAGGAAAATTTGCAGGCCTATCGGCTGCGGATCGCCGATTACAATTTCGATGGTGATGAAGATATTTTCATAGCCGGTCCATCCGGTACCCGGCTGCTCCGCAACGACGGTGGCAATCTGAATCATTTCATTCAGATTCAACTAACCGGACTCGCCTATGGCAACAGCAAAAACAACCGGGCCGGCATTGGTGCCCGAATTGAGCTGAAAGCTGGCGATTTGTATCAGGCAAAAACCGTAAAAAGCACCCTCACTGAATTCGGCCTTGGCCAGCGCCGGCGCGTGGATGCCGTACGCATTCTATGGCCCAACGGCGTGCCCCAAACCGTGCTGGATCCTACCAGCAAACAACGCATCCTGGAGCAGGAACAACTGAAAGGTTCCTGCCCGTTTCTCTACACCTGGAATGGCAAACGTTTCATTTTCCTGAAAGACATGATGTGGCGAAGCATTCTGGGTGTACCTTTTGCCATCCACGGAAAAGATACAGTCTATGCTGATTCAGGCCCTTCTAAGGAATACTTGCTGATTCCCGGTGAAGCCCTGCAACCCAGCCATGGCCAATATCTGCTGCGCATCACCGAGGAACTCTGGGAAACCATCTACCTGGATGAGCTCAAGCTGTATGCCGTAGATCATCCTGACTCTGTCAACCTTTATACCGACGAGCGATTTGTGCCTCCTCCCTATCCCGGCCTTACTCTGTATCAGGTCGCACACGCCCATCTGCCCGTACGGGCGACAGATGCGGATGGGCACGATCTGCTGCCGCTGTTGCGGGCACACGATTTTCAATATGTGGCAGATTTCCCTCTGGGCAAATACCAGGGATTAACCCCCTTGCATGATCTGATCCTGGACCTGGGACCCGCAGCTGCCAACGACGACAGCCTGCTGCTTTTCCTGCGCGGATGGATTATGCCCACCGATGCGAGCATCAACACCGCTGTTACCCAAACCTCCCGTTTCAAACAACAGCCACCTCTATTGCAGGTGATCAATCGGGCAGGCAAATGGCAAACCGTTATTCCCAACATGGGCTTCCCCATGGGCAGGGACAAAATGATTGTCATCAATTTATCCCATCAATTTCTCACCCCTGATGATCGGCGCATTCGCATCCGCACAACCATGCAGATTTACTGGGATCAGGCATTTTTCGTAAGCCATCCGCCAGCCGCACCCGTTCGCGTTTTACCCCTTACCATGCAAAGCGCTGATCTGCACTACAGGGGCTATTCCGCTTGCTATCATAAAGGCAGTCCATACGGCCCGCCATGGTATGATTACTATCAAGTAAGCACTGGTCAGCGTTGGCGCGATCTCACAGGTTATTATACCCGATACGGCGATGTACAGCCACTTTTGCAAAAAGCCGATGATGCCTATATCATTGCCAATTCAGGAGATGAAGTGGCTATTGCATTTGATGCTACTCGCTTGCCGGCCCTGCCTAAGGGGTGGAAACGCGATTTTGTGCTTTACAGCGAAGGATGGGTAAAAGATGGCGATCTGAATACAGCCTGCAGCCAAACGGTGGAACCATTGCCATTCCATGGGATGCCATCTTATCCCTATGGTCCGAAGGTGCATTATCCTTCGGATTCAGCACATCAACGCTATTTACGCACCTACAATACCCGAAAGGTGGATGCTGACGATTTCAGCAATGCGTTGCGAAATGGCACAGTAGAAAAACCCTGAATCATACTTCGGCTGTGGTATGGCGATACATGTTGTGCACTGCAGGATTAAGCAAACCTGCCGTATTGAAAGGCGCAATGCAATCCCGGATTGTGCGGGTAAATGCCTCGATTTGGTGGGGACTATAATTGCCCTTTAGGGGAAGATGCTGCAACGCCCGCCAAGTTTCTTTTACCATCTGCCGGATTTCAGCTCTGCCTGCCAACAAAAAGCCTTCCGGATAATGTGAAGCACATGCGGCAGATACGGCATTCCGGTGCTGTTCATAGGCAATGGTGCAGGCAAAATATACCATACTCCAGGGTATGAAAAGCTGAAAATGGGTCATTGTACGGTAACAGCCCGCTATTAGCGTGTCAATCAACCAATATTCGTTCTGTAATTCACGTGCATATCTTTGCAACAGTTCCTGCCGATGTTCATGGCGATCCTGTTGAAAAATCCTTACAATGCGTTCCAGTCCGGAAAGGGTATGCGCATTGCCGGGGCTGAACAGAGGATCCACAAATCCGGCTGTATGGGGCAATGCCACCCATCGACGACCGGCTACCTGCAACAATTGCCTTTGCAACCTGGCTGATCGCAACAAACGCCCCGGCTGATCACAAAGCCTGGCTCCCCGCATTAACTCCTGCAGAGATGGATAGCGACTCAGCATCTGATGCCAGATCGGTTCGGCAGGCATATCATTTTGCTGCCTGAGCGGTAAACCTGGCAAGTCCGTATGCCCGTCGAGCACAAACCCCATGCTTACGCGGCCATCATCAAACCGCAACATCCACATCCAGCCTTCATCAAGAATATGATGCAAGGCCGAAAAATCGGCGCGGTAGGGATAATCCTGGGTTTTATATCCCATGCCAGCAAGCATTTCTTCCCATAGGGGCACCTGTTCAAAATGCGAAAACACAGCAAAAGAATGCGTATAAAAATCATCGGCTGTCCATGGCACCTGCCAGAGCCGTTGCAGCAAATGCGGACTGCCAGTGGCATCTATGAAAAAATCAGCCCTCAGCTTCCTGTCCAGCCCTTCATGTTGAAGGGTAAAAGTCAATTCTTCAGCCTCCTGCACGCCCAAAATTTCAGCTTGATCCAGATAGGCAATGCCGGCTTCCTGCACTTTCTGCACCAGAAAGGCATCGAAATCTGCACGTAGCCATTGCGTGTCGGAATGTTCATCATCCGCACTAGCCGCTACCAGCAGTTCATGCTCATGCTGATCATTGGTATAAAAAGCTTTGCCGGGATAATGTTTGTAAAAACTAAATCCCCGTTTCAGCCCCCGCATCACATGAGGATAATTGCGGCACCAGCTTCCGTAGCGCGAAAAAGCATGTAACCAGGGCAAATCATACTGCCTGGCCAAATCGCGAAGTATCATATCGGCTGCCGGAGTGGAAGATTCGCCAATAGCAAAACGCGGATGTCTGGCTTTTTCTACCACACATACCTTCCATCCCATACGTTGCAGGACCAGGGCTGCCAATGATCCGGCAAATCCGCTACCGGCAATCAGCACATCATATCGGGGAAAAGACGGTTTCATGGTTTCAAGAATTGTTTTGGCAGTAAGCACAATACACAGGAGGTTGCAGCTGCTGGGTGAGATTCATCCGCTCCAGCCTTTGCTTCCGGGCTTCGAAACAATGGGGACATGCCGACATAAATGCTATATCCCAGGTATCGGCAAATACACGCCTGTAGCCTCTTTGCAATGCTTTTTCCATTACTTCCTCCAGCATATCCAGTGTGGGAGCCCGATAGTTGCCCTGTTGCTGCAATTGTTGCATAACGGCTGTGGTAGCCCGTGTGGGAATCACTGAGCAACAGCTTGCTCCATGGGCAAAAGCAAAGTGGATGCTTTCCAGCGTCCAATGAATACTTTCCTCGCGATCAGTCAAAAATGGCGGCGAGAGCATCAAAAAAACGCGGATATCAATGTGCTGTCGCAGCAAAAAATCAGCGGCCCGGCAAAAATCATCTCTGGTTAGCTGCTTTTTCAGACGAGGTAAAACCTGGGGATGAATGGTTTCCAGTCCCATGGCAATTTCCAGCTGGCCCGAAAGCTGCTGCTGAAAGTTTGCACACAAAGGTCCGCACAGCAAAGGATGGTTTTCCACCACGACTCGTTCATATGAATTGAGACAGTTGCAGATATCCGGATAATCATCGGGTGAAAGACATTTGGGGTCAAAAAAATTACCATTGTTGTACAATTTCACCACCGATGCATGTGGCAGCTGTTCCAATGTATAATGGATTTGCTTCAGAAAAGCGCCCCGGGGAGGTGCCTGCGGTAGGGTATTTTTCCATAAATCACAAAAAATACAGGAAAACACACAAGTTTTGCTGGTGAGAAAAATGGTATTGACTTCCCGGATCATGCCCTGCTGATCCGGCTCCTGCTCATGCAGAAAATGATAAGGAAGAAAGGGATCCAGCTGCACTTCGGGCTTGCGCTTCATCAGGCATACAGCGATTGGAAATACTGACGATACACGAGTTCATTACCGGGAAACAATCGGGATTGCAACCGGGGTTGTATAGCACCCTGCTGAAAACGACGTTTGGGATAAACGGGCATGTCCATTCCTGTAATGGCTTTCACGCCTCGCTTCACGATTTCTCCTTTCAGGGCATATAATTTTTCATGATTCCATTGCGTGAGTTCAATGAAAGGAATGCCTTCTGATACTTCAATGACCTGTGGCAATACATAGGGACTTAACGCCTGAAATCCCAATAAACGAGCCGGTGCATAAGTGCGCACATGTCCGCGGCTCATGCCTCCTGTGTAGGTTAAGGAATGCTTGATTTTATCCACACCCCATCCTTCATGATAGAGCAAAGGATTGTTCAACACACTGCGAATGGTAAGTTCACTGTTTTCTTCAATCGGATAATCTTTGAGATTCTCATCGCCGCCATCGCCATCGGCCAGATATTGCCATTCGGGATATTGCTGCCTGATTTGTTTGCACAGGGCCAATGTCATAGCTGCTGCTTCCACATCCAGCGGTTTATAGTCTTCTATGACCCGAATAGCCTCCCGATAATCTACGGCCGATGCCGGTACTTGCATGATTTCCAGAAAAAAATCCAATCCCAGCTGATGCAGAAAATCCTGTGCCTGTCGCGCATCGGCCGACAGGCCGGTTTGGCCCGACTCATCCTGTACGGAAAGCGTAAAAGCCTTGAGCCGTTGCGGCGACATGCCCATCTGCAACATCAGATGATACAATACGAGGAATACGGAACCACTGTCAATGCCTCCGGAAAACAATACGCCCACAGGTTCTGTTGCCGGAATTTGCATCAGCCATTTCTGACACACATCGGCCAGTGCGCCGATATAAGCACGCCCAATCATATCCAGATCGGCCGGCAAATGATTTCTCTTAGGCTCAAAATATCGCTCATAAACCGGATTGGGATCCGGACAGCCAATCAATTGCAATCGTACCACATAATGTGCAGGCACCATCCTTGTGTAAGAGGGATGAAACTGCGCTTCGAGCCCTCTTTTTTTCAGTTCTTCAAAAATTTCATCTATTCGTTCGGCCACAATCAGCAACGGACCATCGGCTTGCTTGGCCAGAAAATACCGCATAGGCCGGCCAATGGAACGAGCCATATACACATCCTTATTTTTCCTCACCACAAGCGCAAATTGCCCCCGGATACGGCTGACTGCCCGCGGATCATCAGCCAGCAAAAGCGCTTCAGCTTCTTCGAGCGTCATGTTCAATATCACATTCCTGCGATTGTCCAGCAGATTTACGAAATCCTGTACAGGCAAAGCAACTGACATATGTGAATACAGTTTTTTATTTAACGAAAGGAACTTGTGTATTTCCCCAAAACTATCAAAAAATCATCGCTCACATGCATGTGTAACCATGGATCCGTAAAAAACGTTTCATTTGAAGCAGATAAAGTTTTGATTGCCATCATCTTTCAATCATAAAAAAATGTATCTTCAAAGCGCTTACATAAAAACATTTCGCCTATGAACAAGTTTACCCTTTCCCGTAAAACCATTTTCTGGGTTGGATGTATCCTGGTATCTGCTGGTATGGCCATGCAGTTGCCCATGTATTTTCATGCCCGTAACATGGGCTATCGCCTGGTGGGCATGCCCATGGATTCGTTTATGATTATGGGTATGATAGGGATGGTGATAGGATTGGTGCTTACCATCATGGGATTGATTCCGGAAAAATCGGCCATCAGCGCTGATTACAATACGCTGCAGGTGCGAGCATTGGATGATGTACCCATCCGATGGCCTCATATTGCCTTGTTGTTTGTGATGGCTTTGGCTATGACCTTGGATGTGATGAAGCCCACCATTCTTTCGTTTGTGGTGCCGGGTGCAGCAATTGAATATGGCTTAAAATCGCCCATAAATCCGCATGCTCGGATTCCGGTAGCTTTATTGCCTTTGTGCGGGATATCGGGTACTATCATGGGGTCTTTTATCTGGGGATGGATGAGTGACCGCATGGGGCGAAGAGCCTCTATTTTAATGGCAGCTGTGGTGTTCATAGCCACGAGTGCATGCGGAGCTATGCCGGAATTTTGGATGAACTGCCTGATGTGCCTGATTATGGGGTTTGGCGTAGGTGGCATGTTGCCTATTTTGTTTACGCTAATGGCTGAATGTATTCCAGCCCGTCATCGGGGTTGGCTGATGGTGCTGATTGGTGGCGATATTGCGGGGGCTTATCTGATTACCAGTTCACTGGCTTCCTGGCTGGTGCCGCATTACAACTGGCGCATCCTATGGTTGATTGGTTTCCCCACCGGCATATTACTCATCCTGTTAAACCACTGGATACCAGAGTCGCCGCGCTTTTTGCTGCTTCATGGCCGTGTGAAGGAAGCAGAAAAAATCATGAAAAAATTTGGCGCAGCCATAACATCATCAGCAACTGAAGGCCCCGAAATGTCGGCAAATTCCGTCCAATCAGCCAGCAGCCCCACACAATTCAGGGATTTGTTTTCCACTCCTTTTCGGGGCATTACCTCCGCTGTAGTGCTGTTGGCGATAGGAGCAGGCTTTGTTCGGTTTGGCTTTCAGCTTTGGATTCCTTCCAATCTTCAAGAGTTAGGCTTTTCTCAGCAACGCTCCTTTGCCATTCTACGCAATGCTGCTTTGATTGGCTTTCCGCTTAATTTCTTGATAGCCTGGATGTATGGATTCTGGAGCAGCAAGCGCACCATTATCCTGCTTTCCGCGCTTACGGCTGCTTCCATGATTGGTTTCTTAATCGCAGGAAATCATATTGTGCAACATCCGCTGATTTTGTATGTATTGCTTATTTTGCCCATCTGGGGCGTAAGTGCTATTATGTCTGTACTTTCGGCTTACGCAGCAGAAATTTATCCTACTGCTATTCGCTCGCGTGGAAGTGGACTTATCTCGGGTATGAGCCAGATTGCCGGCGTTTTTATTATTGCACTGGTTGTGCTGGCTGTGGCACCTCCTTCGATAACTGCAACAGCATTAATTGCTGCATTGCCTCTTCTCCTGGCTGTCATTACCATAACTCTGATGGGAATAGAAACACGAAAACGCTCACTGGAAGATATAACGGCTGAGGAATTGCAACCTGCCTATCAGCAATCTGGGAACTCATAAACAATCGAGAACGATAAATCAAACAGATAATATCCATTTATCAAAACAGCAGGTGAAAGTGTAATCTCATTGTTTGTACACAAACAATTTTCCGGCAAGCGTTAAAGCGTTAAAACATTACGCATGATGTGATCATTATGGAAAATAATTCCTAAATAACAGGAAACATACTTATATATCTCACATCTCGCATAAAGAAATTGCCACTAAATTTTCAGGATTGAGGATGGTTAAACACACACATGGAAGTATTGCTGCAAATGATAAAGCAAATAATGGATAAAAAGCTTCTGAAAAATTTGGGAACTTTTATTTCAAATGAAACTTACTCAAAGTTTCGCTTTAAACATGAATGGATTTTTGTTTTTACTTATGCAATTTGTGCCACCGGCTTGGGTTGATGAATTTTCAGATCAATGAATCGGGCTATGGGGCCCACAATAAACAAAGCATAAAATGGTGCATAAATAAAACTATCCAGCCTGAGGAAGAACTCTACACATGCAACCAGTATGGCCACCAGTATCCGACCCCTGCGAGTCGATACGGTAGTAGCGGGATCTGTGATCATGAAAAAGATGAATAATTGATACATAGGGCCCGTAATCGGTGCCACTTCGGCCATAAATGTATCCCCTGTAATAAGACTTCTCACATAAGCCAATATCACAAAGCTTACCACATAAGCAATGGTTACATGCATGCGCCGGGCTCTGTTGACAATCACCAGCCCCAATATCCAGATCACAATCAGAGCGAGAAAATTGCTTCCCCATTGAATACTTAATCCAGCCACATCCATAGGCGCCATAAACAACATCCACGACACACCAAAATTGGAAGGATTCCATATATGCCGACCGCGATACCGAAATACATATTTTGACATAATGGATAGCATAGATGTAATCACATAAGGCCATACCATGGGAGAACGAATCAGGATGCCCACACTGATGCCACTAATATAAGCACTGGCCAAATTTTTGCGAATGCCCAATACAAAATGCGACAACAACCATTCCGTGATAATGGCTGTACAAACTGCTACAATCAGATTTAGGTAACTATCCAGAATACCAAAGCTCAACTGTCCGATTAACAACAAAAGGGTAATAAATACAGGCGGTACATATCTGAAGTGCTGTTTCAGCAATTCTCTCAGTTCTTGAACTCCTGGTACTTTTAGCGTCATTACGTTTTCTCTGATAGATTTATTTAGGCTCTCGAACAACATGTAACATATCTATTTGTGGATGAACAAGTGTTGTTATTTTACCGGATGGCCATTTGATGATTACCCGATCAACCTGTGTGCTATCGCCTAATCCGAAATGTAAACGATGGCTATTTTGTGAAGAGAAGCCACATCCATCTGTAAGCACTTGAATTTGTTTTTTCCCACTCCATTCCACCAACACTTCAGCGCCTGCAGCATCGGCATTGCTAATAGTACCACGCAAATCAAACTCTATCCAGTGATGGTGCAATTGTAAATCATTTTTCAAGATCAAAGGAATATTGTTTTGATTGGCTACAATTACATCCAGCACGCCTCTGTTCCACAAATCAGCCATGGCCACAGCTCTTCCATCGTAAGTCATATCGGGCATAATCTGATATGAAATATCTTTAAACGTTCCATCGCCATTATTCAGCCACACTTTATCATGTTCATAACCCGACTGGCTTTTGCCATTCATGGCTGGCCAGTTGCGCGCATCTTCAATGATAGCTTTGTTTCCACTCGTAACCTTGGCATAATCATACCAATAAGAAGTGCCTTTTTGAGCAGAAATAAATCCGTTTGCTACATATAAATCCTGATAACCATCGTTATTCAGATCGCCAAACTGGGCACCATAGCTCCATCCCGCATCATCAATACCGGCCAGCTGTGCCAGATTCACAAATTGCGGATAACGATTTGCAGATGATTCATCAGTAGGCTGCCAATAATTGTTGCTTTGCACCAGAACACCTTTTTCCGTAATGGTGGTGTTATAAATGCCAATCTTGCCTGTGTTTTGTATATCTCCAAACGTTACGCACATCCCACTTTTGGGAATATTACCAATGCCCGACTGACGCCCCACTTCAATGAACTTTTTCCCATGATCATTGATATACAATTCATTTACATTGTAATCATCGGCAATAAACAAATCAGGATATCCGTCGCCATTCAAATCGGCCGCACCAGCACCCAGTACCCAGCGGGTGGAATTCAATCCATATTGTTCGGTTACATCTTTAAATTTTCCATTCCCCATATTCTCCAGCAAATACTTTCTTCCCCCATTGTTTGCATACCGAAAACTTTCGGGCATCACCTTCGTGGTAGAGGTATGAAATAAATTGAGCTTTTCGCTATAATATCCACCAATAAATAAATCCAGCAATCCATCATTATTAAAATCAAACCAGATGGCGCAATTGGCATTCACCCACTGAGGCAAACCACTGCTGTCTGTTACATTCACAAAACGTTTACCGTGATCATTATGAAACAGTTCCGGCCTGCCCCATTTGTAAATCAGCAAATCCGGATATCCATCGTTATCATAGTCTCCCCACACGGCGCCCATTGAAACTCCTGTTGCCGAATCATTCAAATTCTCCAGTCCAACCTGATTGGTAACATTTTCGAATTTGCCATTATGCAGATTCCGGTACAATGCATCTTGAGTACCCTGGCGGCTGCTGGTAAAAAATAAATCATCCCACCCATCCTGATCAAAATCTACCACCGACACAGATGCTCCCATGGATGCAATCTGGGGTTCAATATGTTTGAGCTTCGGATCAAGTTCAGGTGGAAGATGCCGAAAATCAATGCCAGCCTGCTTATTCACTGGTTCCAGGTAAAATCCGAATCGTTGGATAGCCTCCTGTTTTTGAACCATGTTTTTTTCACCATGTAGCAAATTCTTCCTGGATGAGAAAGCAGTAAAAACCAGTAAAAATGTAAAAATCACTACAGTAACAAGCCAGGGTATTTTTTTAACTTCCTGCATCAACAAACAGTTTTTTCAGGTGATACCAAATTTACCCCTATATTGTTTGACTTTGCATTTCTGTTTATTTTTTTTAGCTTCACATATATGCTTTCACTCACACATTTTATACAAACAAAAATCAACCACTGCTATATGAAAAGATTCGTGAAGGAAGAATCCTCCACGCTGTCTGTATAGGTTCCTTTTACCCAAAAAACGTCTTTTGATCAGAAATGACGGAGATAACCCTCAAAAGCCATCTGTCGTCCTTCTTCCACATAAGCTTCCCGATCAGCTGGGGCCCAGGTGTGAAGGCCATCTACATATCGGTTATACATACAAAAAGCGGCTGCAATGAGCACTGTGTCATGTATTTCTAAATCTGTGGCGCCCGCCGCCCGTGCTTGCTGAATGGCTGCTTCGGTAACACATTTACCGCCTTTCTGCACCTGACCGGCAATGACCAGCAAGGCTTTCATTTTGGGAGAGATTTGCGTGGAGGCCGGCCCTTTTTCAATTTCGTCAATCATATCCACAGATTCGTGTGCATGCGCACAGGTAGCCGCTCCATGTGAAGTATGGCAGAAATGACAGTTATTCAAATAAGACACATAAGAGGCAATCCATTCCCGTTCCAACGGTGTAAGGCCCTCATCGCGGCGAAGCAATGTTTCAGCAAGTTCGCATAAAGGACGAGCCGTTTCCGGACGGTAATTCAATAATCCCACAATGCCGGGAAGTTGGGGATTTCTGAGTGAAATATAGCAAGACATGAGTTTTTGTTTTTAGATGTGATAAAATGAGTTACACTTTTTGCATGTGTTGACCTTTGTTTTTACGCAGATAACCTTCTGCGGCCATGCGTTTGCCTTCTTCGGCATATAGCTGGCGATCGGCGGGAGCCCAGGTATGCAGGCCATCCACATACCGATTGAACATACAAAAGGCAGCTGCAATCAGCACCGTATCATGGATTTCCAGATCCGTGGCGCCTGCGCGTTTTGCAGCTTCTATGGCTTCCTGTGTAACATATTTGCCACCTTTTTGCACCTGACCTGCAATGACCAGCAACGCTTTCATTTTATCCGACAATCTATCTGACGCAGGTCCTTTTTCAATTTCATCAATCATATCCACAGATTCGTGTGCATGCGCACAGGTTACGGCTCCGTGAATGGTGTGGCAGAAATGGCAACCATTTAGATAAGACACATAGGATGCAATCCATTCGCGTTCCATGCGGCTGATGCCTTCATCCGTCTGCAACAAGGCCTGTGCAATGTGTGAAAGAGGAGGCGCTGTTTCGGGCCTGAAGCGCATAGGCCCCCAGATGCCCGGCAATGCGGGATCGGGTAAATTGATATAGCAAGACATGTGTTTCTTTTTTATGGGTAAAGTAATAAGGGTGTTCAACAGGATTTATGCAAGATCCTGTATAGGAAGATTGAAGTAAACTTGCCGAAGAACCAGGTTGATCATATCATGCACATGATACATAGACTTGTGTTGTGTTTAGATATAGAGTGCGTACAAACTTTGTGTTTGCACAAGCCTCTGCATCATGAATTTAACATCACAACATGACATGCAACCTTGATGTTCAGCAAGCCTGAAAGGAAAATCTGGGAGGGGGCGTGAGTTGATCCAGCTCCGGCATCGATAAAACAGGAGTGCATTCTGCAAAATGCAGCAAACTTACTGCAGCATTGGGCCGATGCCAGTCAATAAGATCCGAAATATATTCTTTGAAAAATGATTTGTATAAATCCTGGTGATTATTATTTGAATTAGCATTATTACCAAAGCTGAACCGGACAAAATCATGAAACCATTCGTTTAACGTCATCCGCTCCCGATCTTTCACACATTTCACATACAGGGTATCGTTGTACAAATGCTTACTGACAGCCCGATACCAGATACCATTGATCTGCACATTTCCATCAGTTTTTTCTTCATGCGTAGCCTGCGGCAAATAAGGTAAGTAAACCGGAATTTTTAAGATGGCAATTTCAGCCTGATTGGTCACATGCGCGGGATCTATACCGGCAAAACTGTGCTGGTAGATCATGAACTGATACACAAAATAATACCCCGCTGCATAAAATGCAAACAGCAACAGGAGTATGATGGTAGTGAGTTTGCGCACGTGTGAAAGTTAGGTTATTTATTGGAAATGGTAAAATTTTTTTTATCCATCCCAACACCCGTGATAGTCAACGATTTCCACCGCGCTGGTAAACGGGTTTTCAGCTGCATGATGCCGTTTTCGGTAATCTGTAAACCACCAAAGCCATTCAACACACACTGTAAGATACCTCCCGCTCCGGTAGCAAAGTATGGATTGGTACCGCCGGCTGTTTCGGCCAACACACCAAAGGGGGGCAATTCATTGGGTACATAGCCGCGTTTAAACAAAGCATAGGCTTTATCAGGATATCCCAGCCTTTCATACAACAAGCCAAGCATGGCATAACTCATGGCCGGGCCCGCACCAATGCGGGGTTCGTAATACCCAAGATCTTTTTTGATTTGCAACGTATCCCGGATCAATCCCAGGGGATATGCCAGCAGGTTTACATCAGCCTGTTTGATTTGCTCTCCGTGATAGGTGGCATGCTCCCGGATTACCCCATCCGGAAAATGCAGAATCACAATATGGTCGGCCACTTCCTGCCAATGCGGATCCGGTTCAGCCCCGATGATCTGTGCTGCCCGGATGGCGTCGCGCAGATTTTCGATGGCGGCTCCATTGGTAAAAGCATCATCATCCACATTTTCTGCCCATTCATCAGCAGCCACCACGTTGCGAATATGATAGCCATCGGTAGTCTTTTGCACGCGTGAAACCCAGAAATCTGCCGTAGCTTTCAATACCGGATAAGCCTCATTCCTGAGCCATGCCGTGTCGTGGGTAACACAGAAGTACTGCCAGATGGCAATAGCCACGCAAGCCGTGATATGATGTTCAAATGGGCCGGACAAAGCCCACACAGGCGTTTCTTCTTCCCCGCTGGCCGCTGACTCCCATGGATACATCGCTCCCTGATACCCATGAGCATAGGCATTGGCTATGGCCTGAGGCAGGCGATGAATCCGATATTCGATTAATGAACGAGCTATTTCAGGATGCAGCTGCAACAACACCGGATACATCCACAGATCGGCATCCCAGAACACATGCCCGTTGTATCCCAATCCGGATAAGCCCATCGGAGAAAGGCTATAACCTGAACCTTCACGCACAAAGCTGTATAGATGATACAACATGCTGTGAATATCCCGCTGGGTGGTATCATCTCCTTCAATTCGGATATCGCTTTGCCAGAGCTGCTGCCAGGCCTTGTTATGAGCATCAATCAATTCTTTGCGGCTTTGCAGGGCTTCAAAAATGGTCAGCCGCTCTGCTTCATTGGCAGGATCCGCACTCTGTGCGCTGCTGATGGTTGCACCGGCAATGGAAAACGTGTAGGTTTCACCGGACTGCAGGGATTTGCTGAACCGCATCAGATGCCGGTTATTGTCCCACATTTCATGCGTGACCTGTGGCTGCTGATCACGGGCTTCATCAAACAAAAAACAGGTGGCTGCTGCTACCGACAGTTTGCCCGTGGGACTGGAAGCAGTGGAAAACAGCACGTGCAGCGGACCACGCGGGCTGGCAATATCTTCATAAAATTGCTGCACATGGCGCAGCATATCCGGAGCTTCAATCACACTGGCTGCCGAAATGGTGATGGGTTGTTTGGCCTGTATATCAACCGTAACCAGCATGTTGTAGGGCAATTGCCGCAATGCCCGCCAGGAGCAGGTTACATGAGCCTGGTTGCCCACATCGAATGAAGAAGTAAAAACAGCCCGATACATGTCGAGCGTCTGGTGAAAATGGCTGATCTGTTGCGCGGTCACCTGTTGCCCGTTGATGGTGAGATCTACATTGGCAAAGCTGAATGTTTTCAGCAGATTGCTCACCCGGCCCCGCCCATACTGATCGTAAGCACCGTTTAATACAATTTCTTTTACACTTAATGGATCAGCTGCCGAAACGATTCCCAACACCCCGTTTGCTACCGTAATGCCATAGTAATGCGAAGACTCCGGCTGATCTGCTTGCAACTGCCAGATCCAGGGATTTTCAGCTTGTGCATATAAGGCATACGGCAAATTGATTGACAAAAGAATACCCGCCAGTAAACCGAAATTTTTTCTCATCCATGAAGTAATTGTCTTCATAAAAAACAATTATTTGTTTTTAAAAAACAACAAACGCTGATCATATCGGGCTACCATAATCAACGAATCATTTTTCCTGTGCAAGGTTTTTATGTCCCTCACTTCTCCGTTTACAAAAAATCCGGTCTGCCAGGGCCATGCTGCCCGGAAATGTCCTTTGCCATCACCCAACAACACAATTTCATCATTGGCATCATAACGACCTTCGGCAGGTAATACACCATAAAAATTACCACCCACCAGCACATCCGGATGACCATCGTGATTGAAATCGCCCACCTCAAAAGCACGGATAGGAGCTACCTGCGCTTCCCAAGGCAAAGGAAGCATTTCAAATTTTCCATTTCCAAGATTATGCAGCCAGACTGATTGGAAGGTGTAGGCATGCCATACACGGGCATGCTGAAGATCTGATCCTACAATATCTTGTATGGTTTGTCCGGCAAAATCATGGTATGTCGGAAACTTTTTTTTCATTCTTTCGGGAAATTGCTGATCAAAAACATCTTTTCCAACCAAAGGATAATCATGGCCATTCTTTGCATAAGTGAGAATGGTCACATCTGTTGATTGCTGGGATGATGGAACGATATAGAGTTTTACCGGTTTTTTTTTGCTGGGATGAAATTTTGTATTCATCCCATAATTACCCACCAGATAATCTGTTTTTCCATCCCCGTCCAGATCGGCTGCCACGATACATTGCCACCAGCCATGGGTATGTTCCATTCCCATACTTTGGGTAACATTCTTCAGATGTCCATGTCCATCGTTTTCAAAAAAACTGATAGGCATCCATTCACCCACCACAATCAAATCAGGTTTCCCATCCCCGTTAAAATCTGTCCAGACTGCATCGGTTACCAATCCAATATGGCTCAAGCCAGGAGCAATCTGATCGGTTTCATCCCGGAAATGTCCTTTGCCATCATTGATGAGCAAATATGAGCGAGGTTGCTTTGCATAATCCAATGCATCAACTCTGCCACCCACAAACAAATCCGGATATCCATCCTGATTTAAATCGCATACCCTTACACAAGATTTATTTCCATACATGGGTGGCAATGCCGCAGTGTCTTTGATAAAATATCCCTTTCCATTGTTGAGATAGAGGCGATCCAGCAAGGGTTTCATACCATCATAAAATTCACCTCCGCCACTTACCACATACAAGTCGGGATATCCATCATGGTTCACATCCACAAATGCTGCATCCTGATCCATGCAAAGTGAATCCTGCTGGAATGCAGGTTGATTGGATAAAACAAATTGTCCATCCGGCTTTTGGATATAAAGAGCGCCAGCCTGAAATTTACCTCCGCACACATAAAAATCTTCGAGTCCATCTCCATTCACATCTCCCACAGCCACTCTGGGAGCATCCGTAGATACCATATGCGGAATAAAAGGTTGCCGCGCAAAATCAATAAAACTGGCATCTCCCCGATGTACAAACTGAACTGAAGAAAGGCTGTCGGTATAATCAGTAAATAAAAACTGATTTTCCCGCATTTGTGGTAACCATTCCGGGCCGGTATCATGCGCCTGGTTCTGGTAAAGCGTCAGGATCTGATCGGCATGTACATGTTTGAGCACCTGCTTTTCACCTCTGGGCCAGATCACCTGCAAGCTATCTACCAGGGTATCTTTTCCAAGACCGAAAAATAAAGTAGGATCTGTAGCACTTTCAAAACCACGGGTAGGCTGTATGTAGGCATACTGGAATTTTCCATGATATTTGAGTATCACCTTCGCTCCAATGCCAAACCGATTGCTGTCACTGCCCGCGCATTTTATCCGAAGATAATGTGCATGGTATTTTTCACGTGTTTGATTTTTGTAAATGACAGCGGGTGCATTGAGATTGTTGACCACAAGATCCAGATCGCCGTCGTTGTCCAGATCGGCATAAGCGCCTCCATTGGAAAAGCCGGGTTGATGCAACCCCCATTGTGCAGATCGATCTATGAAATGCATATGATCCGTGCCTTCAAAGATGAAATTATGCACCGGTCCCTGTGGCATGCGCTGAATGGCTTCCTGATCGAGCAAGCGGGTGTCTGACAAGCTTTTCGCCACCTGGGTGTTGGCTATAAACCGAATATAATCCAGGTCATTGGCTCTTCTCCATATTCCGGCCGACACGAAAAGATCGGGCATACCGTCGTTGTTGAAATCGGCAATCAGGGGCGACCAGCTCCAGTCAGTAGCGGCTATCCCGGCCATCAGTCCAATTTCACTAAAGTATTTACCACCGTAGGTATTCAACTGCAGCATGTTGCGGGTATATTGCGGGCTGTAACCCAGCTTCATTTTGTAAAGCGCCATCTCATAAGGATCATCGTTGGCCGTGGATTTCAGGATTTTCTCATCTTCAGGCAGCATATCCAGCGTTACCAAATCCAGCCACCCGTCTTGGTTGATATCAGCTGCATCTGAACCCATGGTGGACTTGCTTTCATGGCCAAAAGCCTTGCCATTCATTTCTGTAAATGTGCCATCCTGATTGTTGAGGTAGTAGTAATCATTTTCCTGAAAATCATTGCCTTCATAGATATCATCCCATCCATCGTTATTAAAATCACCGATGATGGCGCTGAGTCCATAACTGATAGGACTGGCTATGATACCAGCCTGGCGGGTTACTTCTACAAAATGCCCATGATCATTGCGGAACAGATGCCCTCCGCTCACTTCACTGAAATGTGATCTCAAAGATGTATCACCATACGTTTCAGCAGAATGCACGGCATGGCAAACCAGAAACAAATCCAGATCACCATCATGATCATAATCAAAAAAACTGGCCTGTGTGCAAAAGCCCCGGAAATCCAATCCATAAGCTGCCGATTCTTCTTTGAAAGTACCATTGTGCTGATTGATAAATAGCAAATTATGTCCCTGCAAACCCTGATATCCGCTTACCACACACACGTAAATATCAAGCCATCCATCGCCGTTTACATCTGCCATCACAGCTCCTGTAATCCAATTCGCATCGGTTTCCAATCCTGCCTGGTGGGTAATATCTTTAAAATGCATGTGCCCTTCGTTTTCATACAAACGAATGCCATGTTTATTGGATGTCAGCAAAATATCATCCAGCCCGTCATTATTGATATCACCCAGTGCTACTCCTCCGCCGTTGTAATAATACATGTAATCGAGGATGTTCATATCTGAACTGTCGTGCACTTCATTAACAAAATCAATTCCGGTTTGATCAGGTTTCAGTGCTACAAAAAGTTTTTCTGAACGTTTGCACGCCACCAAAAGCAAACAATAAGCTGCAAGTGCAAGCCATGTTGATTTGGATGTATGACCCGATAACATGCATTCGGATTTTATCTGGTTCTTTAAGGTTTATGTTTAGGAATCTGCTGAAACAAGAGGGCATTATCATTGTTTCTTGCCACCAGGATATATTTCGTATGATTTTTTCCTTCCCATGTAGCAAGATCTCTTACTTCGCCGCGTATAAACAATCCACTCTGTTCGGGGATTAGGTAAGTAAAATGTCCTTTCCCATCGCCCTTCAGGAAACATCCATAACTGGCATCATATCGCCCGATTTGAGGCTTTACGCCGTAAAAATTTCCACCCAGGAAAATATCGGGATATCCATCACCATCCAGATCTTCTACCAGGGCAGCAAATACAGGAGAAAACTGTGCGCGGATGGGAAGGGCTTCCAGGCGGAAATGTCCATTCCCTTCATTCAGCAGCAAAGCCGTTTGCAGGTATTCGGCCTTTTTGATCACTGCATCTTTTAGTTCTTCCGGTTTAAACAGTTGCTGGATGGTTTTCCCAGCATAATCAGCATATTTTGGAAAGCGCTTGCTCAACATGGGAAATTGCGCATACATTTCATCTTTCATGTAAAATGGATACGACTTTCCATCATCTTTGTAGCTGGTCAATATGCAATCAATTTGTCCGTTGTGATCAAAATCACCCACGTAAAGTTGCACCGGATGTTGAGGATCGGCTTTAAACTGGCTGTTGAGGCCTAAATTGCCCAGCACAAAATCTACTTTTCCATCCCCATTCACATCGGCTGCAGTGATACAATGCCACCAACCTTCACTGTGCGGAATTTCCATCCATTTTTTAAAATATCCTCCTTCGTTTTTAAAAATGGTAATAGGCATCCATTCGCCCACCACAATCAGGTCGGGTTTTCCATCCTGATCCACATCGGCCCAACAGGCATCTGTGACCATGCCTATTCTGGCCAAACCGGGTGCAATTCTTTCCGTAACATCCCTGAAATGACCATGGCCATCGTTTTGCAACAAATAGGATCGGGGATCTGCTCCATAAATACCCGGCACATCCCGTCCGCCAATGAACAAATCCGGATAACCATCCTGGTTAACATCACACACTTTCACACACGATGCATTCACTGAAATTTCGGGTGGAAAAGCATCCGGAAGTTTTTTGAAAATACCTTTTCCGTTGTTCAGATATACGCGCGGTTCCAGCCAGCGTGAACCCACATCATCCTCATTACCTCCGGAAACAACAATCAGATCGGGATATCCATCATGGTTCACATCGGCAAATGCAGCTCCAATATCTTCAAAATGACGATCGGCATCGAGGTCGGGTTCATCCACACGCTTAAACTGTCCATTGGAAAGTTGTATAAAAACTTTACCCGGGTCGTCGCGTGCGCCGCCGATAAAGAAATCCGTAAGACCATCACCATTGATATCAGCAGTAGCAATTTTAGGACCTTCGGTAGATAACAATTCAGGCATCAATCGTTCGCGATGAAAATCTACATAAAACAAATCTTCCTGATGTCTGATATTACCTATGATTTTGGATGCCGAAACGTTTTCGAAAAACGGATGATACAATGGCGGATGATAAATAAATTGTTGATGCGCATCTTTCTGATACAACGTAAGCGTTTGATTGACCTTTACATTTTTCAACACCTGCATTTCATGATGGCGATCAGGCCAGATGACTACAATGGAATCAATGATTTTTGCATGCTCCAGCCCAAATACCAATACAGGGTCTACACTCGATTCAAACCCCCGTTGGGGAAACTCCTCCTGCATTTGTTTGATGCCATTGGCATACACCGTTACCTGTGCGCCAACACCAAATGTATTTTCGTCTGAACCCTTCAGTTTGATGCGGATATAGGATGTATGATATTTTTCATTGGTCATGTTGCGGTAAATGAAGCAGGGCATATTCACATTATTCACCACCAGGTCCAGATCGCCATCATTATCCAGATCGCCATATGCTGCACCGTTGCTGAATCCGGGCATGCCCAGGCCAAGCGCATAAGCCTCGTTTTTAAAAGTTAAATTGTGCTGGTTAATGAATGCATAATTAGCAACCGGAGTAGAAGAAATTTTATCCTGAAACTCGCGATAATCAAACTTTCCGCTTTCGGCCACTCGTTTTTTATTTGCATCGCTGGCAAAATAATTGATAAAATCCTGGTCGGTCAGGTTTTTATAAATGCCATTGCTCACAAACAAGTCTTTCCATCCGTCGTTGTTCATATCGAATGCCAGTGCGCCCCAGCTCCAGTCAGTAGCATATACGCCGGCCAGCTGTCCGATTTCGCTGAACGTAGTATCGCCATTATTCAATTGGAGCATATCGCGCATATATTGATGATGAAAATCATGATTCAATCGTTCTTGATTGACATCATAATCATCAAAATAAGAGGTGGTTTTTAATCGGTAATCTCCTTCAGGAAGCATATCAGTTGTATAAATATCCTGCCAGCCATCGTTGTTCAAATCGGCCATATCAGCGCCCATAGATGATTGGCTAATATGCCCCATGGCGGTATCCAGGATTTCTTCGAATGTGCCGTTGCCACGATTCAGATACAAATAATCGCGTTCAAAAAAATCATTCGATACATAAATATCCGGCCACATATCCCCATTGATATCTCCCACGCTCACGCCCAATCCAAACCCAATGACACTGCCGTAGATATGGGCAGAATCGCTCACATCCACAAAATGACCATTATCGTTCCTCAATAATTTATCTCCGCCATAGGGGTCCCGCTGGTAGCGCAATTGATAGCGATCATATCCAAAGCTGCTAATCGGCCTGAAACTATTTTCCAGGATATAACAATCCAGATCACCATCGCCATCATAATCGAAAAAGGAAGCATGGGTAGTAAAACCTCCTTTATCCTGCAAACCATATTGAGCAGCTTCATCTTTGAAATGCGGAATACCATTCTTATCCACGCCTTGATTCACCCATAATACATTGGCCCGATCGTCACCCGGCAAATTGCCGCTGTTGCATACATAAATATCTAATAATCCATCGCCATTGATATCTACCATGGCCACACCGGTTGACCAATGCAGGCTTGCTGTTTCCAGACCGGCCTGGCGGGTTACGTCCTGAAAATGCCAGTGACCTTTATTTAAATATAATTTACATTGTCCCTGGTTGGATACTAAAAAAATATCGGCCCAACCATCGTTATTTACATCCCCAATAGCCACTCCGCCACCATTGTAAAAATTTCGGTAGTTGAACACGTTAAATTGGGCCGTAGGTTTCACTTGATTTTCGAAATCAATACCCGTTTGCCGGGCCGATAGTTGAACAAACAACGGATCTGAAGGCGGATGATAATTGGATGAAGATGAATGGCAACCTGCCATAAATACTATGTACAGACAGGCCATGATTATGAGTATTTCTCTGCACACGTTCTTTTCCAAACAAAACCTCATGCCAATGTATCGATTATCTGCTCTGTGTGAATAAAATAGATAACAAATCATCAGGCATCTTTATCAATATGTAAAGATGCCTGATGTAAAGTAAATCAAAAATCAGTGATGCTGTTGTTAATAGCCTGGATTTTGCTTCAGATTGGGATTGGATGTGATTTGCTGAGCAGGTATCGGATAGATATAAAGATGATGATCAGCAGGATCGGCTGGTTTGGCTGGTGTACGGGCAGCGCTGAAATAGGGTGTACCCGAGGCCACTTCAAAACGAATCAGATCCTGACGACGGAAGCCTTCCCAGGCCAGTTCACGAGCTCTTTCGGCTAAGATATTCGGTAAAGTTAAATTGGCTATCGTCCAGTCGTGCAGGTTGTTTCCATAAGCCCGCTCGCGAATCTGATTCACCAAATTCAATGCATCAGGAAGGTTGATACCCAATCGCACCTCACATTCGGCTTTCATTAACAGAATATCGGCATAACGGAACAGCACCACATCATTGCTCTGGCTACCTGCCGTGCCAGCTTCCGGAAAGTATTTGATATTGCGCAAGCCAGCAAGCCTGAAGCTATCTGCGGGATTGGAAAGTTGCAACACGTAAGGTGAAAATTTTAGCGATAGTCCTGTTTGCGCATCTTTTAATGCCAGCGAAGGATCGGCACTGTCAACATACGTACTGGGTGGATAATGATAAGGAATAGCATATTGCTGACCGATTAAGAACTGACCGGTTCGCTGATCATTGTACGTACGCAGCAATTCGCCGCTCTGTACGGAGTAAGTAGAAGAAGTATCAAACTGTGCATAATAATCGGCCGTGCTGGAAAATCCATTCCACGGGCTACCCGAAAGGCCAAAAGTTTTATCACTTTGGTAGTGAAGCGTGGCCATTTCCATATTGTCACCTCCGATATTAGTTTTATCAAAAGGCACTACGAAAATGTTTTCATTGCCTGAACCTACCAGATCACTGTTGTTCACGGCGAAATTGTCGAAATAGTTGGGAAGCAAACTATATTTACCGGAATTGATGATGGAATCGCAAGCAGCAATGCAGTCGGCCCAACGAGGTGTTCCTGTATATACTTGTGCGTTCAAATAGATTTTGGCCAGCAAGGCAAAAGCCATCCATTTGGTGACACGACCATAAGTGCTTGCATCTACATTGGTAGGAAGCGAATCAATATTATTTTTAATCTCTGATTCTATGAAATTAAACACGTCTTTTCTGGCGCTGTTGGTTACGGTATTCGGATTCGTATTGAAATCTGTTACCAGCGGCACATTCCCAAACAGATCCATGGCCAGATAATAATAGTATGCACGCAATAATTTTAGTTCTGCGTTAATTTCCCCGATCGTAGCAGGTTTATTGGGTAAACTGTTCACTACACTCAAGATAAAGTTTACCTTTCCAATGCCATTATAGATATCGCCCCAGGCACCATTGACCACATTATGATTGGTAGGCCAGGTATGCAACCAGAGCTGCTGCCATTGCGCATTATCGTACCAGTCAGCACCCCGCGTCGGTACAATGACTTCATCACTCGATACTTCCTGAAGATTAAATACATTGCTTGGGTTGCCAGCAATGGCTGTCAAGGCCTGATAGGCAGGAGCCAACCCGGCAGCAATTTGATCGGGTGTCTGATAAAAGTTCTGAATAGGCGTTACACTATATACATGCTGGCTGAGATCAGTACATGCTTGAAAAGAAAATAATGAGGCAACCAGCAAGAAAATTTTGATGTATGAGCGAAAAGGTTTCATGTCTACATGTTTTTGATCAATAGAAAATAAATGTTTCATAGCTTCATGGAATTATGGGTTATTTAAATGAAACATTTACCCCAAACACCACAGATCTGGTTCTCGGGTAGTATCCATCGCTTCCATAATTCGCATCAATGTAGGCTTCGTTGGTATCTGCATTTCTGATTTCAGGATCTAAGCCCCGATATGGAGTGATTACAAATACATTGTTAGCCGTGAGATATACATCAATGCTGCCAATGCCTTTCACTTGTTTAAAGGAATACGAAAGCGATACATTATCTAATCTTAAGTAAGAAGCGTTTTCCAGCCAGTGATCAGAAGCTACTGCGGCATCTTGTATGCCATTGGTTAGCGCTTCTTTCGTCACATTGTTACCCGGCAAGCGTTTGATGAATTCTACATCTAACAAAGTATTGTTGAAAATCTTCTGTCCATATACGCCTCTAAAGAAGAAATTCAAGCTCCAGTTGCCGTAATTCAAGGTGCTTCCCAATCCATAATTAAATTTAGGAGCCGGATCAATGTACCGGAATGTTGCATTACCATAATTAGGAATTTTAACCCCTGCAGAATCAAATAGCTGATTGCCATTGGCATCCACTCCTTCCCAGTGTGGTAAATAAAACACATACGGTGAATAACCTACCTTCAGGAAAGTAATGGGATTGCTGCTCAATCCACGTCCTTCAGCATATCCACCAGGAATATTATCAGTTGATAATTTGTAACCTGCATAAGTGCCGGAAAGGCTGGTTACACGGGTTTTAATAAAAGTAATCTGCCCGTTTGCTGTCCAGGTAAATTTGCTTCCTTTGATGATCGTTCCGTTCAAAGCAATCTCAACTCCTTTGTTGGTTAGGGTTCCCACATTGGCCAAAATAGTGTTCACATAGAAAGGCGGAGTAGGAACGGTGTAGTTATACAACAAACTTTTGGTTTTATCATTAAACACATTCACATCACCACCCAGCCGGTCATTGAACAAAGAGAAATTGGCACCGACGTTAAATCCATGTCTTTCCTCCCATTTCAGATCGGGATTCGCATTCTGGGTAGGCGCATAGGACTGGGGATATGCATAAGCGGGGTTAACTGGATTGTAATATCTTCCAATGCTTCCTACCAGCAATTGTGTTGCATAAGGAGTAATAGCATCCTGATTACCGGTAACGCCATATCCGATTTTTAGTTTCAAATCATTGATCCAGGAAATATTTCGCATGAATCCTTCTTCACTGATGCGCCAAGCTGCAGATACTGCGGGGAAATTACCCCAGCGGTTATTCACCCCAAACTTGGAAGAACCGTCACGACGGAAGCTCGCATCAATATAATATTTGCCTTTATAGTTGTAGGTGACGCGACCCAGGAAAGAAATGAGTTTATATTCTTCCTTGTAAGAAGAAATCTGATTAAATGCCGTGTTGCCATTCTGGAGTGCATTATCCTGATTTTCTTCTACCAGATATTGCTGACCAGCTGCCCGGAAATTGTCGTATTCAAAATCATTGTACTCATAAACACCTGTGAAATCAAAATGATGCACATTGTTCCAGGTGCGGGTATATTCAATATGAATATTGCCTTTTTTCGAATTTCTGTTTTCGGCATATTTCGCTCCATTATTAATGTTACCTACACCAGGCAAAGTGGGCTGAAAGAAATCAGTTTGTTTGTTGAAATAGGATAAAGAACCTAACATACCTAATTTCAAGCCTTTCAACAATTCATAATCAGCGCCCGCACTGTAGATGTTCAGATTTTCATTGCCGCGGTTTAATTGCAACATTTGTTGAGCTACCGGGTTTTGCTGTTCAAAGTCAAAGTACCCAAAATAGCTCCCATCTGGATTATATACGGGGTAAGTTGGAGGCGTGCTAAATACATAAGTGAAAATACTGTAATCCACATATTTCCGGTTGGTGCGGGTGGTCAAGAGGCCATAATTCAGGGTTAACTTATCATCTAATGCTTTTTGTTGGGCATTGAAGCGAAGGCCAACTTCTGTTTTCCCGGAGTTGATGACAATACCCTGTTGGTTAATATAGTTGCCAGCAGCCGAATAGGTGAACTTATCTGTTCCACCACTGACCATTAAATTATGCGCATGGCTGAAAGCGGTTTGGGTAATGGCTTTTTGCCAATTAGTATTGGCTCCTTTATCCAGGCTGGCTTGATAATTACCTAACTGTTTGGTGGCCGTTCTCCATTCATCTGCAGTTAACAGGTCATAATATTTGGCTTGCCAGTCGAGCCCTACATACCCATTGTAAGTTACAGATGTCTGACCAGCCCGGCCTTTTTTCGTGTTAATGATGATTACCCCATTGGCACCACGCGAACCATAAATAGCTGTTGCAGAAGCATCTTTCAATACGTCATAAGATTCAATATCTCCCGGTGGAATATTGGCAATCTGCGAAGGATCATCTAATGGCACTCCATCCACTACAATCAAAGGCGTTTGCCCACCTGTGATGGAGGTTTGTCCGCGTAACCGAATGATTACATTTTGGTTGGGATCCCCGCCCGGTTGGGTAATCACTAAACCCGCCACTTTGCCTTGAATTTGCTGCATCGGGTTGGTGACGATTCCCTTGTTGAAATCCTTGTTGGAGATGCTGCTGATGGCTGCACTTACGTCCTGTGCACGCTGGGTACCATAACCTACTACCACTACTTCCTGCAAGGCTTCTCCAGGTTTCAATGATACATTGATCTCATTTCCCGTGATGGGCACTTCCTGATTCTGATATCCTACAAAAGAGAAGATCAATGTTTTGGCTTCTGCAGGTACATTGAGCTGAAATACACCCTGCGCATTGGTGGTGGTACCCACACCCGATACTTCTTTAACCCTGACAGTAACGCCTGCCATCGAGCTTCCAGATTGGGCATCTACTACACGCCCACTGATGGTACGGGCCTGGGAGAAAGCAAATTGAGCAAGAGTTAGAAAGAACAATGTGGCCAGCCAGGGCCTGGTAAAAGTACGACTGTGCATCATATGGTAACGTTTATGGGTAAAGGAATAAATGGCTCAATCGTTAAAAGAACATTGCGTAACTTAAACGCAATTTAAAAGAAAATGTTTGAAAAGAAAAACGAAAAGCAAAAAAAAATTAAATTTTTTGTTAAGCTCCTTCCACAAGCATCCGGCTTTAATCAATGCTATTGACATTCAAAAACCGGGTGTTTTTCCACATGGCCTTTTCATTGAACTTGTATAGCTTGGCTGGCCGATGACGCACATCATTTTCCACTTCATGCAAATCTTCAATAAGCCCCATGGAAAGGAATTTTTTCCGAAAATTCCTTCGGTCAAATTTCACTCCCAGCACGGCTTCATAGAGATTTTGCAATTCCCGGAGCGAAAATTTTTTAGGTAGCAGATTAAAACCTACCGGGTGTTCGATGATACGGTCCTGCAAGCGTTTGACACAGGTATCCAAAATCTGCTTATGGTCAAACGCCATTTGCTTGATGTCTTTTACCGCATGCCAGTGCAACCCGAAATCACTGACCCTGAGCTGCACATGATGGATATTCACCAGCGAATAATAAGCCACCGTGATGACGCGGCCTGCCGGATGCCGGTTCAATGCACCAAAAGTATGTACCTGTTCCATGTATACATTTTCCAGGCCGGTGCGTTCCCGAAGCACCCGATATGCCGCCGCATCCAGCTCTTCGTCGGGGCGAACAATATCGCCCAGCAATGACCACTTATTTTTATATTGAGCCAGGTCCGACTTGATCAACAATACCTTTAACACACTACCATCAAAGCCAAATATGACACAATCCACCGACACGGCCACTTTGAAATAATCCTTGATTTCCGTCAGGTGGGTGTTGATGTTTTTTATGGGAAAGGAAGTATGGCTTTGCATATTTTATCTGATTTGAGAAAAATCGTAAAAATATAGTCTTTTTACCTGTTTGTCAATCTCGTGTTCGTGCATATACCAGCTGCCCAGCTTGATAGGTTGCCAGTATGGGGTTATGCAAAATTTCCCGTGCTGGTATCTGCATCAGATCTTTTTCCATTACCACAAAATCAGCCCATTTGCCAGGCTCCAAGCTGCCTTTTTCCTGTTCTTCAAATTGCGCACGAGCCGCCCAGATGGTCATGCCCCGGAGGGCCTGTTCACGCGTCAGGGCATTTTCAGGCTGAAAACCGCCGGGCGGATAACCGGTACTATCCTGCCGGAACACCGCAGCACAAAAGGTTTTTCGCGGATCGATATCTTCCACCGGAAAATCAGTACCCAGCGGCAACCAGCCATTTTGCCGGAGCAAATCCTGAAAGGCATAGGCATAACGAAGCCTCTCCTTGCCCAACCGCTCGCCTGCCCAGTACATATCAGAAGTGGCATGGGTGGGCTGTACAGAAGGCACAATGGCATATTTTCCAAACAACGGCACATCATCGGGATGCACGACCTGGGCATGTTCAATGCGCCAGCGGCGATCATTACCGGGCTTGAGCACCGATGCATAAATCTGCAACATCACGCGATTGGCAGAATCGCCTATGGCGTGGGTACACATCTGAAATGGGCTGTTGATAAGGACATGCGCTATGCTGTCAAAATATTTCCTGTCTTTGAGTAAAAAACCATACCACCCGGGTTGATCGCTGTAAGGCTGCAGCAGACAGGCTCCCCGCGACCCCAGTGCGCCATCTGCAAAGAGTTTAAAAGCACATACATGCATGCGATCGGTTTGATAAGGCCCATGTTTCAGGTAGTAATCATAATTTTCTTTTTCATCAGCTGCCATCGCATAGATCCGCATGCGCAGCTTGCCAGCACGCTGCAGGCTGTCCAGAAAGTCAATTGTCTGTTTGGGAAGGCCACAATCGGCTACCGTGGTGAGGCCCACGGCGAAACAGCGCTGTTCAGCTTCCTGCAAGGCCTTTAGCTTGGTAGCATCATCCAGCGGAGGTATCAGACTGGCTACTTTCTCCACCGCATTATCAATCAGCACACCTGTTAGGCGTCCCTGTTTGGTTACAAACAAACCTCCCTCCAGGGTTTTCCCGGGTTTGATACCGGCCTGTTTCAGGGCTTCGCCATTGGCAATGGCTGCATGCCCGTCAACTCGTGTAAGCAATACGGGCCTATGCGGAAAAATACGATCCAATTCAGCTCTGTCGGGAAACTGCTTGCCGGGCCAATCATTCTGATCCCATCCCCGGCCCACAATCCAGCCTTGCGGGTGCGTGGCAGCAAAGGCTTTTACACGTTCCAGCACCTCTTCCCAGCTTCGTGTTCCGGTTAAATCAACCGACAACAACGATAGAGCGTAGCTATAAAAATGAGCATGGGCATCAATAAATCCGGGATACACAAAATGCCCTTGCAGATCTATTTTTTGCGGAGCCGAATAGTCGTGCAGAATCTGCTGGTCGCTGCCTACAGCCACGATTTTCCCCTGCCGGATGGCCATGGCCTGAGCCATGCGAAAGTTATCATCTACTGTGTAAATAGTGGCATGATACAGGATCAGATCCGCCTGCTGTGTAGAGGTATGACAGCTGAGCATAAAGCCTGATATGATTGGGAATAAAGTATATTTGATTGCCTGGATAAAAACAGAAAAGGCTTTCGTATTCACCCTAACATATTTAATACTTTGCGAATTTAATCTTTATCCCATGTATACGCCAGAGCAAGAAAAAGAACTTTCCCGGCTGCTGAAGCATCTGCTGGAACAAAAAGCAGAAGATACCGCTCCCGAACAGCATGTTCAGCAATTGCGGCAGGCACTTCGTTATGCGGAATGGAGGTATTACGTACAGGATGATCCCGTCATTAGCGATTCCGAATATGATCAACTCTTCCATCGGCTGAAACAAATCGAAGAAAAACACCCCGAACTGGTTACACCCGATTCCCCCACCCAACGGATTGCCAGCGGACTTACCGAACAATTTCCAACTGTAGTCCATCTTACCCCCATGCTTTCGCTCGACAACTCATACAATGCCGAAGACCTACGCGATTGGGATCGCCGGGTAAAGGAACTGTCGGGCATTTCAAAGGTGGATTACTGCATTGAACCCAAATACGACGGGGCCAGCATTTCATTGATCTATGAAAACGATATGCTGGTGCGCGGAGCTACCCGGGGCGATGGAGTACGGGGAGATGAAATCACCACCAATATTAAACAGATTAAAGCAATTCCCCTAGCCGCGCCATTTTCCTCGCTGGGCATCCGGCGGGTGGAAATCCGGGGGGAAGTACTGATGCACAAAGATACTTTCAAAGCCCTCAATCAGCAGCGCCTGGCCGAAAACCTGCCGCCTTTTGCCAATCCACGCAATGCCACCTCGGGTTCTTTGCGCATGATCGATCCGCGCGAAGTGGCCAAACGAAAACTCCAGGCCGTATTGTATCAGATCAGCTTCGTGGAAATGGCCGATAGCCAACCCTTGCCCCAGGTACTTCACTACCAGTCGGGCGTCATCAAAACCTTGCACCAATTGGGATTTCCCACCCCTTATCAGCTCATCAAAATCGTTCATCATATCGACGAAGCCATTCAGTACCTCCAGGAATTCGAACACCTGCGCGATACTTTGCCTTATGAAATTGACGGCATGGTAATCAAGGTAGATGATCTAAGGCTTCAGGAAAAAATCGGCGCCACCACGCATCACCCCCGCTGGGCCATGGCCTATAAATTCAAAGCCCGACAGGCTACCTCCGTATTGCGCAAGGTGGAATTCCAGGTGGGCCGTACGGGCACCATCACCCCCGTTGCGAAAATCGATCCGGTGCCGATTGGCGGCGTGACCATCAGCTCCATTTCCCTGTTTAACGAAGATGTCATCCGGGAAAAAGACCTGCGCATAGGTGACACCGTGCTGGTGGAACGTGCCGGCGACGTGATCCCCTACATCGTAAAACCGGTTGTGGAAATGCGAACAGGCAAAGAAAAACCTATTCAATTCCCCCATCATTGCCCGGTTTGCGGGGATACACTCGTTAAAACACCCGGCGAAGCTGCCTGGCGCTGTGTCAATATCAACTGCGAAGCCCAGGTACTGGAGCGCATCATCCACTTCGTAAGCAAAGATGCCATGGATATCAAAAGCCTGGGTGAAGCCAATGTCAGGCGTTTTTACGAACTGGGGTTGTTGCGAAGCATACCCGACATTTACCGACTGGATTATGATAAGATTAAACAATTGGAAGGTTTTGGCGAAAAATCCGTACACAATCTGCAACAGGCTGTTGAAGCCTCCAAAAAACAACCCCTCCACCGCCTGATCTTTGCCCTGGGCATCCGATACGTGGGCGAAACCACGGCACGAACCCTGGCCCAGGCGATCCATTACTTACCGGATTTGCAGCATTGGTCTGTTGATCAGCTCACCCAGCTCCCCGATATTGGGCCCAAAGTGGCCGGCAGCATCTACGACTTCTTCCATAATGCTGACAACATTCGTATGCTGCAAGAACTGGAAAAGTTAGGTGTCAATATGCACAACCAGGCACAGCCATCCAGGCCGGCAGGCAAGCTGGCTGGCAAAACTTTTTTATTTACCGGAACTTTACCCCATCTCAAACGACATGAAGCCGAAGCCCTGGTAGAACAGCATGGAGGTAAAATTGCCAATTCGGTAAGTCGTAACCTGGATTATCTGGTCGTGGGTGAGGAGCCAGGGTCAAAGCTTGAAAAAGCCAGGAAAATGCCATCCGTGAAAATTATCGATGAATCCCAGTTTTTGAAACTCATTGAATCAGCCTGATCTATGTCGTCCCTTGAAGCTGACCAGCGATTCATGCGCGAAGCATTAAAAGAAGCCCGAAAGGCTTACGAAGCCGGAGAAGTGCCCGTGGGTGCCGTTTTAGTCATTGACGGACAAATCATTGCCCGCGCCCATAACCAGGTAGAGCTGCTGAACGACTCAACCGCCCATGCTGAAATGCTGGCACTGACAGCTGCATTCCACGCCATCGGGAGCAAATACCTGCCCCAGGCTACTCTTTACGTAACCCTGGAGCCCTGCCTGATGTGCACCGGCGCCCTTTACTGGAGCCAGATCGGCCGGGTGGTTTATGCCACTACCGACGAAAAAAATGGCTTTCGCATCCACCAACAACGGACACATCCTTTTCATCCCAAAACCACGGTGCAAGGTGGATTATTGGCAGAAGAAAGCATCCGGCTGCTGAAAAACTTTTTTGCGGAGCGTCGGTTATAACAGCTAAAGGCCATTGCGCATGAAAGAATTGATTGCCCTGATCCAACGACTCGACCAAACCCATAAAACCCTCGAAAAACTGGAAGCTCTTAAAAATTATTTCCAGACTGCCGATCCGCGCGATGCGATCTGGACCCTGGCACTCTTCACCGGCCGGCGGCCCAGGCGTCCCATTCATTCCACCCAGCTGAAAAATGCGTGCAAAACCTATTTGCAGATGCCCGACTGGCTATTCGAAGAATGTTATCAAACGGTAGGTGACCTGGCCGAAACCATTGCCTTGTTGATTCCCGATAGCCCTATACTTCCTGATGCGCTTCCTCCCCTGCACCAGATGATGCAACAGCTCCGCCAACTCCAGGGCGCTTCGGAAGCCGAAAAACAGCAATTCCTAATCAGCTGCTGGCAAACCTTCGACCAGACCGGCCGCTTCGTAATGCACAAACTCCTCACCGGCGCTTTCCGGGTTGGAGTATCTCAAAACCTCGTGGTACAGGCTATTGCAGAGGTATATGGGCTGGAAAAATCTACCGTGGCGCATTGCATTTCCGGCCAATGGGATCCCTCACAAACTGAGCTTGACGTGCTGCTGCATCCCTCCACTGAAAATATTTCCAGGCCTTATCCCTTTTGCCTGGCATACCCCCTTGAACAGGACCCCGAAGCACTGGGCTACCCGGAAGCATGGGCGGCCGAATGGAAATGGGATGGCATCCGCGGACAACTGATCCGGCGAAAAGGCCAAACTTTTCTCTGGTCCAGAGGCGAAGAGCTAATCAGCGATCGTTTCCCGGAACTGATCACAGCTGCAACCCACTTGCCCGATGGTACCGTACTGGATGGCGAAATACTCCCCTGCCGGGACAAAAAGATTTTACCCTTCCAACAACTGCAGACAAGGATCGGTCGCAAACGTATCACTACTCAGTTAATGCAACAGATACCAATAATTTTTATGGCTTACGATCTGCTGGAGTTTCAGGGAGCTGACCTGAGAAATCTGCCTTTTACCGAACGCCGTCGGCTGCTGGAAATCTGCATCCAACAAATATCCCACCCTCAACTTTGCCTTTCCCCGCTGGTATCTTTTGCGGATTGGGAAGCCCTGTCGCTGGCCCGCCAGCATGCCCGTGGCATGGGTAGTGAAGGATTGATGTTGAAGAAAAAGGACTCCATTTACCGAACTGGTCGCCATAAAGGCGAATGGTGGAAATGGAAGGTAAATCCATTTTCCCTGGATGCCGTGATGCTGTATGCCCAACGCGGCCATGGCAGGCGCGCCAGCCTGTATACCGACTATACGTTTGCCTTGCGCGACGGAAATCAACTGGTTCCTTTTGCCCGGGCTTATTCCGGCCTGACCGACGAAGAAATCCGGGAGGTGGACCGGTTTATCAAAACCCACAGCCGGGAACAATTCGGACCGGTAAAAACTGTGGAGCCCTTGCTGGTATTTGAAATTGCGTTTGAGGGAGTGGCTCCTTCCCGCCGGCACCGCTCAGGCGTGGCCGTACGTTTTCCCCGCATCCTCCGCTGGCGAAAAGACAAAAAACCCGAAGAAATCAATACGCTGGAAGATTTGAAACAACTGCTTAAGCTGTATGGAAGCTGAACAGGCCTTGCGTCATACTCCCGGCTTTCAAAAAATCGAACGCTGGATGCTGGACAAAGGCTGGCAAATTGCCGACTTCCAGTATCAAGCCTGGATACATGTGCTAAAAGGCTATTCCGGACTCGTTCAGGCCCCCACTGGATGCGGAAAAACATTTGCCGTATTCCTGCCTGCCGTGGCTCAGTGGATCAACCACCCTTCTTCCACTTCCGCCTCCTCAGGCCTCAGGCTGCTTTGGATAACCCCTCTTCGGGCATTGGCCAATGATCTGGCTCATACTATGCAACAAACCCTGCATGAGCTGGGACTGCCATGGAAAGTGGGCGTGCGAAACGGAGATACCAGCCCCGCCATGCGCCAGCAACAACAAAAGCAAATGCCAGAAGTATTGGTTATTACACCCGAAAGCCTGCATCTGTTGTTAACCCATACCCGCCATCCGGATTATTTCCGTTCGCTCAACATGATCGTAGTCGACGAATGGCATGAACTGCTGGGTAGCAAAAGAGGCGTGCTTGTGAGCCTGGCTTGTGCCTACCTGCAATATCTGCAAACAACCAAACAGGGTAAGCCTTCCATCCCCATCTGGGCGCTGTCGGCCACCCTGGCAAACCCCGAAGATGCGATGGAAGCCCTCTGGGGCTATCCACCACCTGCAAAAAAAATCTTTATCCGGGCACAAATCCAAAAAGCGATTCGCATTGAAACCCTCTACCCGGACGACATTGAAACCTATCCCTGGGCCGGACATCTGGGACTAAAACTTATTGACAAAATCATCCCCCTGATCAGGCGAAGCCAATCCATCCTGATATTCATCAACACCCGGGGGATGGCCGAGCGGTGGTATCAGGCCTTGCTCGATGCCGCACCCGAACTGGCCGGTGCTCTGGCACTTCATCATGGCTCCATGGATCAGGGGCTTCGCCATTGGGTGGAAGAGGCTTTGCACGAGGGACGGCTGAAGGCCGTGATTTGCACATCCAGCCTCGATCTGGGAGTAGACTTCCGTCCGGTTGATACCGTAATCCAGGTAGGCAGTCCCAAAAGCATTGCCCGCTTTCTTCAACGGGCAGGGCGCAGTGGTCATCAGCCCGGGGCGGTGAGCACCATCTGGTTTCTTCCGACCCATGCGCTGGAACTGGCCGAAGTGGCCGCCCTGAAATCAGCCATCAACCAGCAGCAAATGGAACAACCCCGCCCCGTGGTGATGGCCTTCGATGTATTGATCCAGTTTCTGACAACCCTATCCATTGGTACAGGATTCCAGGCTGAAGAAATGCTGCAGGTCGTCCGCCATACTTACGCTTTTCATCAGCTATCCGATGAAGAATGGAACTGGATTCTCGGTTTCCTTACCCATGGCGGTGAGGCCCTGCAGCATTATGATGAATTTCAAAAACTGGTATCTAAAAACGGGCATTACCACATCGCCCATCGCAAACTGGCCATGCGCCATCGTTTGCACATTGGTACCATCGTAAGTGATGCGATGCTGAAAGTGAAAATGCTGCATGGAGACTACATCGGATTGATTGAAGAATATTTCATATCCCGGCTTAACCCGGGCGACCATTTTGTGCTGGCAGGCAAAACCCTGGAGCTGGTGAGAATAAAAGACCTGACCGTGTGGGTAAGAAAATCCAACGCTGCACAAGCCTGGATTCCCAGCTGGCTGGGCGGACGTATTCCCCTCTCGGGGCCGCTGGCCGCTGAGCTGCGCCAACAACTCACAGCACCCGATACCTCAGCCGAAGAAATCCGATTTCTTCGTCCCTTGCTGTCCCTGCAGCAGGAAGTATCACACCTGCCCGGGCCAGATGAATTGCTGGTAGAATACATCATTACCCGCGATGGTCATCATCTGTTTGTCTATCCCTTTGAAGGCCGACAGGTGCATGAGGCCATCGCCAGCCTGCTGGCCTATCGCATTGCCAGGCAACAACCCCGAACGTTTTCCATGGCTATGAACGATTACGGCTTTGAATTGCTTACAGATCAACCCCTCCACATCAACGCCTCATCCCTCAAACAATGGCTCCATCCAGCCTCTTTGCAGGACGATTTGCTGCATAGCATCAATGCCACCGAAATGGCCAAACGAAAATTTCGCGATATAGCCTGCATTGCCGGATTGGTATTTCAGGGCTATCCTGGTGCACCCAAACTACAACGTCATCTGCAATCCTCTACCGGGCTGCTGTTTGATGTGCTCCGAGATTACGATCCGGCTAACCTGTTGCTGAAACAGGCATTGGATGAAGCCTTGCTGGAACAAATAGATCTGCTAAGGCTTCAAAATGCCCTCCATCGCATCCAGCATCAACACATCATCCTGAAAAAACCCGCACAGCTGACTCCTTTCAGTTTCCCGATTAAGGTTGACAGCCTTCGGGAAAGCCTGAGCAGTGAAAAACTGGAAGACCGCATCCGGCGCATGCTACGCCAACTGCATGGCAACAACTCATGAGCTGCATTTGTAAAACAAAAATCCTAACTTCGGCAGCATGTCATCGTCTATCCGCATCTTCAGCTACAATGTGAATGGCATCCGCTCCGCACTGAAAAAAGGACTGGCAGACTGGATAGCCACTTCGCCCGGCGAAATCATTTGCCTGCAGGAAACCAAAGCCCAACCGGAAGATATCGATACATCGGCATTCGAAAAAGCCGGATACAACTGTTACTGGTTTTCCGCACAAAAAAAAGGTTACAGCGGCGTAGGCATCCTTACCCAAATCAAACCTGACCAGGTATTCCATGGCAACGGTTTTCCGCAAAGCGATGCGGAAGGACGTGTACTGCAACTGCAGTTTGGCGATATCCTGCTGATTAATGCCTATTATCCTTCCGGCACCAGCGGTGAAGAACGCCAGCAATACAAATATCAATGGCTCGATGAATGGTTTGAGTATCTGGAAAAATTAAAAAAGCAATATCCCAAAATCATTCTCTGCGGCGATTACAACATTGCCCATAAAGAAATTGATATCCACGATCCAAAGGGCAATAAAAATTCATCCGGTTTTCTTCCCGAAGAACGAGCCTGGATGGATAAGTTTTTTGCCAGTGGATGGATTGATACCTTCCGCTATATGCATCCTCATGAGGCACACCGCTACAGCTGGTGGAGCATGCGCTTTCCCACCGTGCGCCAGCAAAACAAAGGCTGGCGCATTGACTACATTGCCGTTACCGAACCCCTGAAGTCCTCTATCATCGATGCCGATATTCTGCCACAGGTACAGCATTCCGACCACTGCCCGGTGTATCTGGAATTAAAGTTCCCTCTTAAAACGCAAGATAGCAGGCCTAAAAAATGAGGATCCATGATCATCTGCAACATCACCTGGAATGTGAGCACCGAAGCATTGGAACGATGGCAAAACTGGCTCCGGCACAGCTGGATGCCTGTGCTACAACAAAGAGATGTCAGGCAGTTGCATTTTTGCAGGCTGCTCCATCAGCCAGATGAAGGATTTACATTCACCCAGCAAATGGGAGTTCAAAATATGGAAGCCTATCAGAAGCTCATGCAGCGGCTTCAACCCGAACTTCAGGAAATGGCTCAGCTGCTGGGCACATCCGTGGTTTATTTCCAGACCGTTATGGAAGAAATCTCGCTCTGAAAGGATTTATCCACATGAAATGCACGTTTTCGGAATGCTTATTGGCAAGATCCTGAAAAAGATACATACAAACAAAAACGGCTGAAATAAGCCACCAGTAGGCATTTTACCAACAAAGTACCTTTTTGCAATAATCAACTTTTATTACCAAACTGCTATAACCTTTGTCTGTAGCCTGTTTCAGAAAATGAAAAACAGCTTAAAATATTTGGTAATATGCCAAAACGCTTTAAATTTGCCCAGATCAATTATTTTTCACCATTTAAAAACTGTTCTCACTATGAACAAAGCCGAATTAATTGACAAGATTGCCAAAGATGCTGGCATCACCAAAGCTCAGGCCAACGATGCTCTGGACGCCTTTACCAGTGCCGTTGTAGAAACCCTGAAGAAGGGTGGCAAGGTTACGCTGGTGGGATTTGGTACTTTCTCCGTATCCAAGCGTAATGCACGCAATGGCCGCAATCCGCAAACCGGGAAAATCATCAAGATTCCTGCAAAGAAAGTGGCCAAATTTAAGGCTGGTAAGGCTTTTGCATCCAAGCTCAAATAAGCCTTTTCAAACTTCGTTTCCAAAAGCAGGGATTTTAATCCTTGCTTTTTTTATTTTTGCCTCGCACAAAAATGAAGGAGCAATGGGAAAAGGAGATATTCGCACCCGCAGAGGAAAAATCTGGAAAGGTACATTTGGCAAATCGCGCCCGGCCAGAAAACAGAATAAGAAACAATTTCCGGTGGCTAAAACTTCTGCTTCACCTGAGACCTCAGCCAATTCAGTTCAGCAGGCTTAGGGAGCCAGTCTGCCTATAGTCCACTTACCACCTGACTTCTGATAAATGATGCGATCGTGCAGCCGATGTTCGCGTCCCTGCCAGAATTCAAAATAATGGGGTATAAGGCGATATCCTCCCCAGAAAGGCGGGCAGCTGACAGGTTCATGCTGAAATTGCTTGCGATAGGCTTCTACGGCCGCTTCCAGGGTGGCTCTGTCTGGCACAGGCTGGCTTTGCGGTGAGGCCCAGGCACTAATCTGACTCTCAAATGGCCGGGATAGAAAATAAGTTTCATTTTCCTTTGCCGTTAGTTTCTCCACCTGCCCCTCGATGCGCACCTGGCGCTCCAGTTCTCTCCAGTAAAACAACAAAGCAGCTCGTGGATTGGTGGCGAGGTTTCTTGCCTTGCGGCTTTCATAGTGTGTATAAAACACCATTCCCCGTTCATCAAATTCCTTTAGCAATACAACCCTTGCTGATGGCTGTCCATCTTCGCCGCAGGTAGCCAGCACCATGGCATTGGCATCGAGGATATGGCTCTCAAGTGCTTGCTGAAACCAGTTTTTAAACTGGACAAAAGGGTTATCAGCTATTTGCGTTTCATCAAGAGCAGCACGGCTGTATTCTCGCCGAAGATCTGAGATATGCATATTTTCCTGCTCCACAAAAAATATTTACCGGGTAACCAATGTACCTATTTTTTCGCCAATCACCACCTTCAGTAAATTGCCAGGCGTATTCATATCAAATACGATAATGGGCAGATTGTTTTCCTGGCAAAGGGTGAAGGCTGTCATATCCATAACATTCAGGTTATTGCGGTACACCTCCTCAAATGAGATGGTTCGATACAGCGTAGCATGGGCATCCACTTCCGGATCAGCAGAATAAATCCCATCCACACGGGTGCCTTTCAGGATTACATCTGCACCGATTTCCACTGCCCGCAAAGAAGCTGCGGTATCGGTAGTGAAATAGGGATTTCCGGTACCTGCTCCAAAAATAACCACTCTTCCTTTTTCCAGATGACGAATAGCTCTGCGACGGATGTAGGGCTCGGCAATCTGTTCCATCTTGATGGCTGATTGCAAGCGGGTATACAAACCAATTTTTTCCAGCCCGCTTTGCAAGGCCATGCCATTGATCACAGTAGCCAGCATCCCCATATAATCGCCCTGGGCTCGCTCAATACCGGTTTCTTCACTGTCCATCCCGCGATATATATTGCCACCTCCGATCACAATGGCTACCTGCACACCCAGATCGGTGACAGATTTAATGTCCTGGGCGTATTGGGCAATCACTTCGGGATCGATTCCGTAATTGCGCTTGCCCATCAGCGATTCACCGCTCAGCTTTAATAAGATGCGTTTATACTTGGGAATCATATGCGATAGACTTATGATTCGTAAATTTAAACAAGTTGCTTTCAACTTGCCCGCTGCCGGGCGGGCTGCTTGGATTCTCACCGGTGGGTGGGGCATAAAAAAAGCGGGAAATTCACTTCCCGCTTTACAGATTCTTTATCCCAGCGCCACGCGTTTAAAGCCCATGACACGCAAATCGGGATCTACAGAAGCCAGGAACTGTGCCACCGTTTGCTCGTGATTTTTTACAAACGTTTGGGACAGCAGGGTATTTTCTTTAAAAAATGCTTCTAGCTTGCCTTCTGCAATTTTTGCCAGGATATTTTCAGGTTTGCCCTGCATCTTGGGATCCTGTTTGATTTGTTCCCATACAATATCTTTTTCGCGTTGCAGGATTTCCTCGGGCACCTGATCACGATCCACGGCAATGGGTTTCATGGCTGCGATCTGCATGGCCACATCCCTTCCGGCTTGTTCGATAGTTGGCTCCAGCGCCTTGTTCAAGCCTACCAGTACCCCAACCCGGTTCCCAGCGTGGGTATAGGCTACCACGCCCGGAGCATCGATGCGTTCAAACCGGGTAAGTTCAATTTTTTCTCCAATCTTAGCCATTTGATCCAGCACGCGATTCTGAACGGGTTCTCCATCCATTTGCACCTGTAGTAAATCCTGGAGTTGGTGCACATCCTGTTGAAGCGCTGCCTGGGCAATGGTTTCAGCGAAGCTTACAAAATCCTGGTTTTTGGCCACAAAATCTGTTTCACAGCTTAACAGGACCAACACGCCTTTTGTACCCTCAGCATTGGTGCGTGCAATCACCACTCCTTCCTTTGCTTCCCGATCTGAGCGCTGGGCGGCTATTTTTGCACCTTTCTTGCGGAGATAATCAATAGCTTTTTCAAAGTCACCATCACTTTCAATCAGGGCCTTGCGGCAATCCATCATGCCTGCCCCTGTTTGTTGCCTGAGTTTATTTACATCTGCTGCTGTAATCTGAGCCATTTTTACGATAATTTTTGATGGTAAATAACCCTGCCTGTCAGCATGACTTATGGCTACAGGCAGCTAAGAATAAGATTAACGTCTTGAGGACGGTTTGCGACCTCCACCGCCTGCCAGCGGCACCCTGCGTTTGGGAGGAGCCGGCCGAGAACCCCGCACAGGCTTGGGTACTTCCTCTTCTTCTGCTTCCAGGCTTAGTTCACGCCTGCCGGTATGTTCATGTATTTCTTCTTCTTCGTGCTGTTCCTCTTTTTCACTTGCCCGCTCAGCCAGACCTTCTGCAATTGCCGCTGTAACATAATGTATGATGATGGCTATGGATTTGGTTGCATCATCATTGGCGGGGATGGGAAAATCCACTTTGGTAGGATCGGCATTGGTATCTACCACACCAAAAGTGGTGATATTCAGCCGCCGGGCTTCTGCCAAGGCTATGGCTTCATGGGTAATATCCACAATAAATACGGCTGCCGGCAGCCGGGCCATCTGGGCCACACCACCCAACACTTTTTCCATTTTTTCTTTTTCCCGCTGCAGCCGCAACCTTTCCTTTTTGGTTACGCTATCCAGCGTTCCATCCGTAAGCATTTTTTCAATGCTCTGCATTTTCTTTACACTTCTGCGGATGGTAGCAAAATTGGTGAGCATACCTCCCAGCCACCGTTCGGTAACATAAGGCATGTTTACCTTTTGAGCGGCTTCTGCTACGATATCTTTTGCCTGTTTTTTGGTTGCCACAAACAGGATTTTCTTCCCGCTTTTGGCAATGGATTTCAGCGCAGCTGCAGCTTCCTGCAGGCATTCCGTGGTTTTGTTCAGGTCAATGATGTGAATGCCTTTCTTTTCGGCAAAAATGTAGGGAAGCATCTTGGGATTCCATTTCTTGCGAAGATGCCCGAAATGGACACCAGCTTCTAAAAGCTGTTGCTGCAAGGATACTGCTGATTCTTCCATAAATACCTGCAATCTTTGGTGATAGGATTGATAAAAAATAATCTTTAACGTTTGGAGAACTGGAAGCTCCGGCGAGCTTTCTTTCTGCCCGGTTTTTTACGCTCCACTGCACGGGGATCGCGGGTGAGCAGACCGGCTTTTTTCAATACGGGCCTGTAGTCCGGATTCAGCTCGCACAATGCACGCGCTATTCCCAACTTAACAGCTTCGGCCTGGCCTTTTTTCCCTCCGCCCTGTACGTTTACCACCACATCAAACTGATCTGCAGCTTCAATGGTTTTCAACGGCAAGGTTACCTGATGCTGCAGGTAAAGAATGGGAAAATAGGTGGCAAACGGCTTATCATTCACTGTAATCTGGCCGGTGCCCTTGCGGATGACCACCCTGGCAACGGCTTCTTTGCGACGACCAACTTTGATGAGTTGTTTTTCCATGTGCTTTATTTGGTTAATAACTGAATGGGTTCAGGTTTTTGAGCTTGGTGCGGATGTTCAGGACCGGCATACACAAATAACTTGCGAAACAGCTGGCGCCCCAACCTGTTTTTGGGTAACATGCCTTTTACAGCTCTTTCAATAACAGCTTCTGGCCTGCGATGAAGCAAACTGATGGCAGATTCTTTTTTCTGCCCACCCGGATAACTTGTAAAACTGATATATTCCTTCGTTTTCCATTTCTTTCCGGTAAGGGCCACTTTTTCTGCATTGATGACAATTACATAATCACCACAATCCACATGGGGCGTAAAATAGGGCTTGTTCTTTCCTCTCAGGATAGCTGCAATTTGCGAACAAAGCCTGCCCAAAGTCTGATTGGTGGCATCAACCACATACCAGCGGTGCTCTACGGTAGCAGCATTGGCTGATATTGTTTTAAATGTATTTTTTTCCATAATGCGGCACTTTCAAAATGGGGTTGCAAAGATAGCGTGCCGATCGAATTTCGACAAGAAAATGCATGAAATTTTTTATCATGCACGCATAAAATGCTGATAATCAGCATCAAAATGGCTCAGCTTTTAATTCCGATTTCGTCCGCTCAGAAAAATACTGATGTAATAAAACAAGGTAATCAGGGAGTTAATAGCTGCCACCACATAGGTCATGGCTGCCCACCACAGGGCATCGCGGGCTTTTTCATATTCAGCTGGTGTGGTAATATGGGCTGTGGTAAGCCAGGCCAATCCGCGTCGGGATGCATCAAATTCCACTGGAAGGGTAATCAGGGCAAACAATGTGATCACAGCAAAAAGAATAATTCCTATCAGCAGCAATTGTGGGAAAACACGGAAGGTAAGAATACCGGCCAGCAAAATCCAGTTCACAATGCCGGCACTGAATTGAACCACAGGCACCAGCTGCGAGCGCAGCATCAGCATGCTGTAAGCCTTTGCATGTTGTACAGCATGCCCGCATTCATGAGCAGCTACTGCAGCCGCCGCTACACTGCTTCCATGATATACATCCGGACTTAAATTTACCGTTTTGTTGATCGGGTTGTAATGATCCGTGAGCATGCCCTCTACGGAAACTACCTGCACATCGTATATGCCGTTATCGTGTAACATCTTTTCGGCAACTTCCTTTCCTGTAAGTCCTGCCTGAAGAGGAATTTTGCTGTATATATGAAACTTGCTTCGTAATTGCAGGCTGATCAGCAATCCAGCACCTGCTACCAGAATCATCAGAAAAAACCATCCGGCCATAAGACAAAAATTAAATGTTAAGTTGTACAAATCTATTATTCAAAAAGCTTTCCGAAAGGCGTATCTCCATGAATTTAACCATTTTTTCAACAAAAATCTGCCAGAGTGACATAGAAATCCAGCGAACAAAACCGCCAGATTGGCTATATTTAATTAAATCAGGGAAAATCTGTAATAATTTTAAAAAATAATTCATAAATGATTAATAAACAAATAAATATGAAAGAAGTAAAACTATATTTTTTCTTTTTCTCAATTGTAATGTTTTTCTTTGGGAAAAATTTATCGGGAATCCTGAAATAAAACTTTTTTATTCCTGCCCCTTTTCCTAATTTAGTCCTGAATTTAATGGGTTAGTAAGTAAAAAGAGTCAGTCTTGGTGCTGGCTCTTTTTACTTTTTGTAACGATTTATGGCCAAAACCAGAGTAGCTTTTTTCTGCCAGCACTGTGGTTACGAGAGTCCCAAATGGCTGGGGAAATGCCCATCCTGCGGACAATGGAACAGCTTTGCCGAAGAAATTGTAACCCCCATCGCCCGCAATTCCACATCCACGCGTAAATCCGCCTCGCCTGTATCTCTGGAACTGGTTCGCACCGCAGAGGAAGATCGCATTCCGATTCCGGATGAAGAATTAAACCGGGCATTGGGCGGCGGACTGGTGCGGGGAAGCCTGGTATTGCTGGCGGGTGAACCCGGCATTGGCAAATCCACACTTCTGCTGCAAACCGCTTTGCAGCTGCAGCATCTGCAAATCCTCTATATCACGGGAGAAGAAAGCGAGCAGCAAATCCGCATGCGTGCCGATCGAATCGGACTCACCCATCCGGCCTTTTATCTGCTTGCTGAAACAGACATGCAGGCTATCCTGAAAATCCTGCACCAGCTAAAGCCCGATCTCGTTTTTGTGGATTCTATCCAGACAATGACTTCATCCATGCTGGGGTCGCCGGCAGGCAGTGTAGGACAAATACGGGAGTGCGCCGCCATCTGGCAGGAATTTGCCAAATCAAGCCATACGCCGGTTGTCCTGGTGGGTCATATCACCAAAGATGGACTGATCGCTGGACCCAAAGTGCTGGAACACATCGTGGATACGGTACTGCAATTTGAGGGCGACAGACAATATGTATATCGTTTGTTGCGCACGGTGAAAAACCGGTTTGGGGCTTCCTTTGAGTTAGGTGTATATGAAATGGCAGAGCGTGGACTCAGGCCTGTAAGCCAGCCTTCAGCCTTGTTTCTGCATCAGAAAGAAGAGGTATTCAGCGGAAGCGCTGTTGCCGCCACACTGGAAGGCATACGGCCATTGCTGGTCGAAGTGCAGGCACTGGTCACCCCATCTTTGTACGGTACCCCCCAACGCACAGTAAGCGGACTTGATCTGAGAAGGTTGCAATTGCTGCTGGCAGTACTGGAAAAAAGAGGCGGATTTCATCTGCATAAGCAGGATGTATTTCTGAATATCGTGGGCGGCCTGCACATTGAGGATCCGGCATTGGATCTGGCCGTGGTGGCAGCTTTGCTCTCTTCTTTTGAAGATCTATCGATTTCTCCCAGTACCTGCTTTGCCGGTGAAATTGGTCTCAGTGGCGAAATCCGGGCTATCAGCCGCCCAGCCCAGCGCATAGCCGAAGCCGCACGCCTGGGCTTTCGGCGTATCTATCTTTCCCGTTACAATCAGGACATTCCGCCTCACCCTGAAATCGAAGTGATTCCCGTGGGTAGGGTGGAAGAGCTCTACCAGCAGCTGTTTCAGGGATAACATCCTGTGCATATTTGACCGAAAATTGTAATCATTGCCTGGATGAAATTTGCTTCTTATTTTTCATCCGTGTTTTCTATTCTGGAAGAAATCATCCACGTATTGCTCCCTGTACGCTGTGCCAATTGTGGCAGAGAAATTTCTTATGCTTTAAAGCAATGGCTTTGTTATGAGTGCATATCATCCCTGCCCGCGACTGATTTTCATCTGGTGCCTTTGAATCCCGTCTTTCAATTGTTTATGCATCATCCCGAAGTGAAATTTGCAACGGCTTGTTATTTTTTTCACCATGATGGCATATTGCAACGCATTATTCACCAGATCAAATACCAGCACCACCAGCAATTAGCCCGAAGCATGGGCAGATTGATGGCCCAGATGTTGAAACCAGGTTTAGCCTCGATAGATTATATCATACCGGTGCCCTTACATCCCCGCAAAGAACGTCAAAGAGGCTACAATCAGGCTGCGATACTGGCCTATGGCTTGGCAGATGATTTGCAAAAACCAGTCATCCATCATCTGCTGAGGCGAAAAAAATTTACCGAAAGTCAAACCCGTAAGGGCCGGCAAGCCCGTCAGCAAAATGTTCAACATGCATTCCAGCTGGCTGCTCATGCAAATGTATTAACGGGCAAACATCTGTTGCTGATAGATGATGTGGTCACTACCGGCGCTACATTAAATGCTTGCATTGATACACTTATTCAGTTACCCGGAGTACAGATAAGTATTGCTACCCTCGCTATTGCGGAGTCATAAATCCAGGCTTTGCCTGATATTGAGGTTGAATGCATGTTTACCGAAAATCCCATGTACGACATATCACAGCCGAATGCCTTCCCTGCTGCCAGGTATAGGCCATGAACAGCTGATGACGGTTTACAGGCAACAGGACCGGAAACTGCAGATCCCCGGTACTATCAGCTATGTACCAGGTTTTAATCCATTTGCCATTCGTATCCCTGAGCTGTAAACCAATGCGTTGATGGGCTTTTGTACTATGCAGCGGATATTCATCCCAGGCTATCACAAGCCGTCCATCCGGCAAAGCTGCAATCTGCGCATGTTTTGCCGACACGTTCCTATCACTCACCTGTTGTTTGTAAGTAAAAACTCTATCATCTGTTGTGCGAGCATAGAAAATGCCCCGACCATCGCCCAGCGTGTACCATACGATATGCAGTTGGCCGGCATAACAAACCATTGAAGGGCCACTGTGCGGACAGGCATCCACAACCCAGTTGTCAAAACTTACTCTTTGAGGTTCCTGAAAAGTTTGACCCTGATCAAACGATACCATATGCATGATATCACGGATGCTGTCGTGAATGATTTGCCGGAAAGCAATGTGCAATGCATGTTTCGTTGAATCGTAAATCATGGCTGTGCGACAACAGGGACAAAGTTGATATGCAATGGGCTTTTCATTTAAAACACCTCTTGCCGGACTAAGTTCTGCCAAATACAATGTTGAACCGTCTGCTTTTGTTTTCAAACGATCGTCCATCCAGATGATGAGAAAGCGATTGTCTGAAAATGATATCAGCGAAAAATAACGCTGATCATGGCTGGTTGTGTCGTTTACCAGTGGATACGCTTCAGACCAGTGTTTGCCAGCATCTGTGGAAACCACATATTTTACTTCACCTGCATAAGGATTGGATGAACGATGGGCAGGTGTGCCGAAAGCCAATACCCAGGTGCCTTTGGATGTACAGGCCAGTTTGGGCAGATTTTCGCCGTGTGGATACACGCCCACTGTATGCGGCACGGGAGCAACATCCTGCAGTTGCAGCGTTTGCCTGTTGAATCTGGCCATCCATATCTGGCTATGCGTCCCGGAACTATCCATACCAGCCCAGGTAAGCAAAATATGACCTTGTGAATCAGAAGTGAGAAAGGGGCAGGAAAAATTCCAGCCTCCTTGTTGAAAAATCCGTTCAACATGCTTTTCGGAATGTGTGCAGGATACCCATCCCATCAAACCCATAATCAAAAGAACATGAAAGATGTTGCGTATCATCATGATTTGTTTTTAAGATTTCGGATTACCCGTAAAATCATAACTAATACCGATTTGCCAGGTGCGTGGAATGCCGGCCCGATAAGTGTTTCCATAGCTGGCATAATCAACGGTAGTAGCATAAATAGTATTCATCACATTCAATACATTGAGCCATACACCGAGGCGGTTCCATTGATATCCCGATCGGATATGAAACAAATCATAGCCTTTGTATATCTGCGTATTGGCCGGATCAATGTAATATTTACCGAGATGCTGCCAGTCAAAAGCTATATAAGCATTCCTCAAAAATCCAGGATGATAGCTGATTTCAGCAAAATATAGAATCCTGGGAGCAGCATTCATTTGTGTATGGCTATAATCCTTTCCGTTGATTTGATATTCCAGAAACTCATGATAAGCCCAGGTACCATTCCATTTTAATTGCACACCCGTAAAAGGGCTATATGCAATTGTATATTCAATACCTTCATGCAAGGTTTTTCCCGCATTTTCATTTTGATAGGATCCATCGTCCTGTCGCACTGTAATTATCTCATGAGTTCCCATCATGCGATATACATCTGCCTGTATGCTTCCCTTCCCCTGCTGCCACATGAACCATCCTCCTGCTTCATAATTCATGTAAACAGCAGGTTTTAAATAAGGTACTTTTACACCGTTGTATAAATCCGTAATATCGGGTGGCGCAAATCCCTGGCTGATATTGGCATAAAAACCCGAACGGGGAGAAAAATGATAAGTCAGACCAATTTTAGGCGTAACATGCGAAAACACATTGATGCTGGAAGGCGCTCCTGTATAAGCCGAGGGGGACAAGTGGTTCACAAAATGATATGCCAGCCGGTCATACCTGATTCCACCTACCACATACAATGCATGTATCGGTTCCCATTTCAGCTGCACATAAGCAGCTTCATTATCAATCCCAGCATGGTAATCAGTAAGTACGGAATCCGTAGGTGTAAAACTGATATAATAACCGGCCGTATCTTTCTGAATCTGAATAAACTGAGCATGATAATTCAATGGACTATATTCTGCATTGATTCCAAAAATTGCCTGAAGATGCGAGGAGGCGTTTTTTAAAGTGTGCTGCATCAGCAAACCATAACTTGTAAACCGGTTATCATTGATTTCGCCGGTTGCCTTCAACGGATCAGCTGTGCATTTAATCCGGTATGTAGGATTCTGGCCTATATCATTGTACCGAAAATAAGCTGTGGCAAAGCCCTCCCCCAGATTACCTTTTTTATAATGCAAACTGCTTGCAAAACGAATGGCTTTTACGCTCCGGTAATTGAATGTATAATAGCTCGCATAGTTTTTCTTATAAAAATCAAGGCTATCTAGCCCACCGTTCATATCAGATCTATAATCAATAATTGAAAGTTCATTCTCCCATTTTACATAATCATTGATATATACATCACCTTTCAGTGTGACAGCAAGTTTATGAAAATCATTATGTTGATGATAGGTATCATGTTGATTGGCATAATATCCGTATAAACCAACTCCCATCTTGTTTTTTGTACTCGATACCTGAAACTGCGCACGTCGATAACCGATAGATGAACCATCCACAGAAAGCTTTGCTGCAGGAACTGCAGATGGATCATAGGTGATAAAATTCACCGCCCCGCCTATGGCATCACTGCCATATATAGATGAACCCGGACCACGAATGATTTCAATATTCTTTACTGCTGCACTGTTGATTTCAATCAATGCATTATGATTGAAATTACCCACCGTACGGATGGGAATACCATCTTCCAGATACAAATACACACTCCGATATCCGATGGGCTGGCGAATAGCCATAGTATGTTGTTCATTTCCCAGATCAACCATGTACACACCTGTAACCTGATTGAGCAGTTGATCTAAAGTAATGGCATGGGTTTGCTGCATCATACGGGATGAAATCACACTCAGCGCCACAGGAACGGTTGCACGTTGTTCACCTTCGCGGCTGGCCGTAACCACCATCTCCTGTAATGCAGTAGCAGCAGGCTTGAGATATAATGTACCCAATGCAGCCATGGCTGGTATTTTTAAAGTTTCATATCCAACACATGAAATCACAAGGCTATCTGCATCAGTGGAGGGAAAGCTGAATCTGCCCTGGGCATCTGTAAGCGCTATCACTTTATTCTGCGAATCACGGATCGCAGCACCAGCAACAGCCTCCAACGTAGAAGCATTGATCAAGATACCCTGTATAGCAGATGACGATTGTGCCAAGGCATACAATAACACGAAATTGAGTATGAAAGAAAGGAAAACATGTTTCATGTGTAAAACATTTAATAACTGAATGAATCACAAATAGATTCCTCCGGCTCTACTTGCCGCGAACAAAATACATAACGTGTATTACGCTAAATCATCAAGCCGGATAGGAAAGGCCAGCACAAACAACATCGTTTATGTGCCACCTCAACATACAAAATCCGGTAAGCATGATGTACTTAACACATGGCAGGAGGATGAAAAATACGGTTGTGAATACCGGTTAAATAAAAGGGAACAAAGTGAAGAAATTGAAAAGGTTGTGAATCTAAAACTGGCGCAAGTAAACGGAAATGGCAATCACAAAATGGAACATCTGGAGCAGATTTACCAGCGGGTACACCAGCGGGATTGCGACGCTGATCTTTTTCCAGCTCTTTTTTCAAGAAACATTTGCCCTCGCAATGTAGTTCAGGATGATTTCGGTTAACACATAAATGTGTAGCAATGTATTTAATATTCAAATGATAGTCAAGAATAATGAGATTCTTACTAAAAGCCTGCAATAACACGGCTAAAAACCATATGAAAGCAAGCAATCTCATGCTGCTACAATATACGTAGCAAAGTTACATTCCGTTTATTGAAAACAACAATTTTTTTTAAAACCCATTAAACCGGATGCCAAAAGCATAAGGATATTGCTTAACACCGTATTGATGCAGGGGTGTAAGGCTGTATGTCACATAAAACGACCAGCTATGCCAGCCAAAAGCGAGCTCAGGCGACACCCGGAATGTACTGAGATTGAAATTATCATTGGTCTTCACCTTCCCACGGGCATCGCTTACTTGCTTGGTACGCGATTTAAAAAGATACCCGAAATTGGAACCGACTTTAACTTGAAAACCTTCATCGCCCCTGCCTGACAGATGAAAACAAAGGAATACAGGCACGGTAAGGTATTCAGTAAACAACTTGTTTTTCCGGAATGAAATACTATCCCGAATCACCACTGTATGGCTTCCCTGATTTACATAAGTAATGTTTCTCCGGTAGCGGAAATTGTTCATCAGCAAACCCAATCCATATTCCATGCCTATCTTATTGTTTCGCAGATAACGCTGCTGGTGGAAAATCCAGATGTTCACATTGACCGATTTTTCCGGTATCAATGAAAATTCCGATGCCGTGAGCGGATCACTTGGTGGGCGGGGTGCAAATGTATATAAACCCTGTGCCGAATAATCATAAGCCTTTACATTAGGATCCACACCAGAAAGACCTGCATAATCACTCCGATCCACAAAATTGTTCCAACCAAAATCAAACCCCAGCCAATGGGTAAACACGTGCTGGGAGGCCGGCTTGGGAACCCGGTAAATATCAGTATATGAATGCCCCCCCGGAGATTCGCGATGAATGATGCGCCAGCGCCCTACAATCACCGTATCTTCTTCAACGGATGGAATGCTGTCTTTTACCCGACTGGCTTTGGAAAATGTGCTATCGCCCAACAGATTAATTTCTGTTTCACCATTTTCATCAACAGCATATACATGTACGCCATTACGGGTTTCTACCTTTACCCATTGCTTTTGCTGGCCCTGGGCGGAGGATTGCAGCATCAGCAACACAGAAATACCTGCAGCAATTGAAAATGTTTTGTGCAATATATCCATAGTTAATGATTTTCCTGCTGAAGTTCAATACGAATATGATCAGACGCAAACAACGATTCCTGAATCTTATGAGCATTATCTACCGTTCGTGCCACAGCCAGTATGATTCGGTTAAATGTGCGGGGGCTGCGTGCCGAAAGAAGCAAAACCGGCGCATCTGCTGCGTTTGATGCCGGTGTGGAATTGATATGAATTTGAATTTTATGATTGTTTATCACCATGCTTGTATCGGCTTTGGCATGCAAATCGGTAATGGCGGCTAACCTGTCCAATGGTAATACATCAGCCTCATTTCCCGTCTGTGCAATGTTTATTGTTTGCATAATTGTTTCCTGTGAAACCGTATCATGTATGGACAATGATTGTTGTTTTGCAGAAGTTTTTGAAACAATCGGTTGATGTGAAACAACAGAATGATATGTATGGGGATGATGGAATGAATCAATACCCGCACGGGTAGTTGAAGAGATCACATCTGATTTTTGTTTTTCTTCCTTTGGAATGAAAATCGCCGATGTGGAAACTTGCGGCTGATCTACTGCCCAATTGCTGACAGGATGGATTGCAGACATAAACATTTTTCCCAAGATCCATAGACCCGCAATGCAGGCTGCTGCAGCCATCCCATACAGATATTTCATCCGTTTTCTGCTGTGGCGATATAGTTGCTGCTTGTCAGGATAAGTGCATGTTTCTGCAGGCAACCGGGTCAATTGCCATTTCTCCCATTCGGCCTGTAATTCCGGATGTGCGGCAAGATAGGCCTGCAGCTCTTTCCATTCTTCTTTGGAAAGTTCATCATCCAAAGCCCGTATCATCAATTCTTCCAACCGTTCTGAATTCATCATTTCATGATTTAGGATACAAAATATTTTTCCAATACCTGCTTCAGGCTTTTCCTTGCCCGATGCAGATACACCTTCACCTGCGCCAGGCTTAAACCGGTAATCTGCGCAATTTCTTCATACCGATAACCTTCATAATCCTTCAGCATGATTAGCATTTTCTGGGTTTGATCCAACTCATTCAACGCTTTTTCCACGATATGCTTTACTTCCCATTCTGTCCGGGGTTGCTGTACAAAAGCCTCGGGATGCAAGGGTACATGATGGCGAAACCTATTAACGCGCAGATGATCAATCATGGCATGATACGCAATGGTAAATAAATATGATTTTGCTTTGGCAAATGCCACCTCTTTGCGATGTTGCCAGAGCCTCTCAAAACTCACCTGCACCAGATCCCGCGCCGTTTCTTCCTGCCCCAGATTTTTCACCACAAAACGATACAGCCTGTCGGCATAGAGATCCACACAATCATTATACTCTTTTTCCGTCATCAGAATCAGATGTAAAACTTTGTACGCATCCGTAAAACGAATGGGATATGCATAAGGTTACAGTTCATCCAAAATAAATGGCTTTTGTTTTGTCTGGCTTTATCATTTTTCCGAAATCGTATGAAATTTCGAAAAGATACAGAATCGTTTCGCCCACTGTATCAGGAATGCAGATGAATTCCGACTTTTGTGATGAAAAATCAGCCATCATGGACACTACTTTTCTGGAACGCCTGCAAAAAGAATTAGCTGATATCCAGGCTTCCGGCCTGTACAAAAGGGAACGGATTATTGAATCGCCTCAGGATGCGGTGATCCGGGTCAATGGCCGCGAGGTCATCAATTTCTGTGCAAACAATTATCTGGGACTATCCAATCATCCGCGGGTAAAGGAGGCCGCCAAGAAAACCATAGATGAACGTGGCTACGGACTGAGCAGTGTGCGTTTTATTTGCGGCACCCAGGATATCCACAAAGAGCTGGAACGCAAATTAAGCGAATTTCTGGGCACGGATGATACCATTCTGTATGCTGCCTGTTTTGATGCCAATGGTGGCGTGTTTGAACCGCTGCTCAACGAGCAGGATGCCATTATTTCCGATGAACTAAATCATGCCTCCATTATTGATGGCATACGCCTGTGCAAAGCCCAGCGCTACCGGTATAAGCACAATGACATGGCTGATCTGGAAAGCAAACTCCAGGAAGCCGCCGGTGCCCGCACCCGGCTGATTGCTACCGACGGCTGTTTCAGCATGGATGGTACCATTGCCCAGCTCGATAAAATTGTGGAACTGGCCGACAAATACCGGGCCCTAGTGATGGTAGATGATAGCCATGCCACCGGATTTTTAGGCAAAACTGGACGGGGTACGCATGAATACCGGGGCGTCATGGGCAAAATAGATATCATCACAGGCACCCTGGGCAAAGCATTGGGTGGAGCATCCGGAGGTTTTACCAGCGGACGCAAGGAAATTATTGAAATGCTCCGCCAGCGTTCCAGGCCTTATTTGTTTTCCAATACCCTGGCTCCGGCCGTGGTAGGCGCTTCCATAGCCGTCATGGACATGCTCAGCGAAACCACGCAGCTCCGCGACAAGCTGATGGAAAACACCCGTTATTTCCGGGAAAAAATGCAGCAGGCCGGATTTGACATCAAGCCCGGCGAACATCCCATCGTGCCTGTCATGCTTTATGATGCCGTGCTTGCCCAACGTTTTGCAGATGAGTTGTTGAAAGAAGATATTTACGTGATCGGCTTTTTCTATCCGGTAGTGCCCAAAGGACAGGCCCGCATCCGCGTGCAGCTGAGCGCTGCCCATGAACGGAAACACCTCGATAAGGCCATCGATGCCTTTACCCGTGTAGGAAAACAATTGGGCATATTGAAATCCTGATTCACATGCATAAGCATCCATATCTATTGCTGGTTCTGCTCTGGGCGGGCTTTTCCATGGGTTGCCACTCCGGCATCAAAGAAAAAAAATCCTGGCAATCTTACCTCGATAGCGCACAGGCAACGGGTTGCCTGATGCTTTATGATAACATGCACGATCAGGTAAGCGTATATCCTGTTGAAAAGGCGCGCCAGCGCTATGTTCCCGGATCGGGATTTGTTGTATTCAGCTCACTGGTGGCGCTGGAATCTGGACTGGTAGCTGATACCAGCAGCATGATCCAAATTTCGGATATCGATTCCATGTCTATGGGTGATTTATTCCGCCAGCATCCGGCAACCCTGAACCAGTGGCTTTCTACCCATATCCGCAAAGCAGTTATGCAATTCTGGCTCGACTCCGTTCATTATGGCAACCGGGTTTACATAGACACCATACAACCATTCTGGGAAAACGGTACGCTGCGCATATCCCCGGATGAACAACTGGGCTTGCTGATTCATTTGTATTTCCATGAACTTCCCTTCCACGAACGCCCGCAACGACTGGTCCAGCAAATCATGCTACAGGAAAATACTCCCCAATATTCACTAAGTTACGTTACGGCGGCTATTCATACCGACACCACGGCACAGGCCTGGATGCTGGGCTGGGAAGAAGAAAACCGGCATCCTTATTTTTTTACGGTATTTCTGGAATCTAAACAACAAAGCCCGGAACAATTGCGTGAGAAAATCTTAGCTCTTGTCAGAAAATGGCTTAGTGATCAAGGATTTTTTCAAGGCAATAAATAAATATCTCATCGAATTTTTAATCATTATTCATACATGTACAATAACACGGCATGGTTAACTTTTAATAACTCATATTTGGCAACGGATAGACTCAAGAAATCCTACCAACATTCATCATTTGAAAAATAACAGTAGGCATCCATTATGCTTTGCTAATTTTCCTTCTTACACCAAATGGAGAGAAGGATTATACGCGAAATTTAGAAAAAATGTATTTGCGCTTTGCTTTCTTCTTTCTCTTTCCTAACCAAATAACGAAACCCGTAACCGGAAGACTTGCACATATCAAACTTCCGAAGAAAGCAATGATTTTTCCTGCAATCCCTCCTATAGCCCCTACATGAATATCATAATTCATCTGAAGGATTTTTTCACCCAAGGTTTTTGTTGAGAAAGCTTCTTCTGATAATAGTCTTCCTGTTCTTGAATCAAATGCAAATGTGCGGGCGTCATAGTACACTTCATTCCGGAAATAAACATTCAAATATATAGGTGAAGTGCTGTCAGCAGGAAGTTGAAGAATAAATCGTTTCGCTTCCGGAAAATGTTTCCGTACAGCCTGGAATATTTGATCAGGAAGATCATTTCTGGGTTGTGGATTGAGCAAATAATGAAATGTTTTCGTCTCAATTCTGGAACGCGAATGTTTGGCATCTGAAAACATACTTCTTAACCATCCGAATGCAAATAGCATTCCCGTAAAAGCCAGAATCAATGCTATACTGAAAATATAAAATCCCAGCACATTGTGCAAATCATAGTTTACGCGTTTCCACCGACTTCTCCACGCTATGGTAAATGCTTTTTTAATTTCATGGCGATTCCATTTACCAGGAAACCATAAAATCAAACCCGTAATTAATATCAATATAAAGATCAATGTGCTCCACCCTACAATGGGCTGACCATAAATGGTATTCAGAAATAAGCTCCAGTGAATGTATTTGATAATGACAAAAAAATCTTTCTTGTAATTGATTTTGCCGGTAACTGCACCTGTGTAAGGGTTTACAAATGCTGATTCATAATAACGGAGCGTATTTGGAAAAAAGACTGATTTCGGATCACCAGGTGCATATGCCATTAATTCCCATGTTCTCGACGGGTCAGTGTAAACGGTTATATAAGTAATTTGCTTATCACTACCCAATGCCGATTGCGTACGATTTATAAGTACACGGAGTGGGAGAGTACTGGTAGAATGTTGCCTGCTGATGAAAAAAATTTTTTTTCGGGTTAGTTCTGAAATTTCTTTCTGAAAAACAAACAAGCATCCGGTAAAGGAAACAATAAAAACAATCAGGCCAGAAATCAAGCCTGGCCACAAATGCAGCCAGGATATGATACGAAGAAAAGGTGATTTTTTATTTACAGGCATAAATCAAAAACGATATGAAATGCCGAGTTTATAATTTCGGGGTGCTTCTGTCTGCCAGTAGTAAAAATTGGCATAAGCGCCTCCGGAATACAGGTAAGCATTCAAAATATTATTTACCGTCAGATTTATTTTCAGTTGATTGATTTGCCAAAAAACACCGCCATCAAGCCTGAAATAGTCAGACAATGGCCTGTAGGGAACTGCTGCTTGAAAAATTCCTGACCAGCCAATCCGATCTTTCTGATAAGAACAACCGGCAGATACACCGAAACCTTTCCATTTACCGTTCTGGGATTGATATGTAAGCCATGAGTTGATGATGTGGTGTGCATATCCTGGTAATGGTTGGCCTACCTTATTTTTATCAACATCTTTTGTGATGCTGGCTTCAGTGTAAGCATAATTGACTACTGCCTGTAAATTTTTTAGAATCTGCCCACGAATATCGAGTTCAAAACCTTTTGCCACTGATTGACCTATTTGCAAAGAATAGCGGTTGTTGGGATTATCTGTAGTATCCGGATCATTTACCAGCAATCCATTCTTTTGAATTCGGTAAACAGATACCGTTGCGTTCCACAAGCCATTTCTGAAATCTTTTTTAATTCCGAATTCCAGATTATTCCCTGTTTGAGGTTTAGGAAGCTTATTGCCACGCAACAGACCCGATTGAGGTAGAAATGACTGATCAAATAATGCATACACGGATGCGTCATTACTGAGCGATACACTTAATCCAACACGGGGCGTGAAGTGATCAGCCTGATAAGGCGTACCATAATCTGATTGCTGGGCTTTGGTATAACGACCTGCCAGGGTAAGCCTGATTTTGTCTTCAGCAAATCCCAGCTCATCCTGTACATACAGCGCAGAATAAGATTGATTGATGGTGTTATTACCCGCGCGTTGTCTGATGCTTTTTGATCTGTCAAATGTTGGAAGACCATTGGATGGGGATCCATAAACCGGCTGATAAATATTAAACGGATGATCTTGGGTGTCCAGTTCATGATATTGACTCCAGTCATACCAGTTTTGTTTATTACCCAGATCTAACCCAGTTAATATATGATGCGAAATATGTCCCGTGGAAAGTTGCCCATTCAAAAATATTTGACCAAATGCATATTGGCTAAGAACATCAAAATTGTAAACTCCTCTAATCATGTTTCCGGCACTATCTATAGATGAAGGCCATATATCGGAAGCTTGTTGCCTATAATCAAAATAAGCCGATTGCACAGTCAGCATCCAGTTTTCATGAATATGATGATGAAAATAAAAAAAGAAATTTTGCTCGGAAATATGAGCTGGATCTAATCCGGGTTCCAATGTAGTAAAGCTTCTTGGCACATCAGCATAGTTTTTGGGAGAATAAGCATAAGGCGATCCCACATCAGACATGTTTACAGATTGCAGGGTATATTCTGCTGTAAAATCTGTTTTGTCATTTATCTTATAAGTAATAACCGGATGGAAACTCAATCTCTTGTTAAATTCGTAAGGACGGAATGAATTTTGTGTTTGTCCAATCAGATTCACACGATATAATAACTTTTCATTTTTATCGAATCTGCCATTTTTATCTATAGCTATTCTATACAGATCATAACTTCCAAACATAAGTGACAATTCGCCCTGATCTATGCCTGTTGGTTTTTTGGTAACAATATTCATGATAGCACCCGGCTCACCATTCGACATTAGAAAACCTGCAGGTCCTTTTACAAATTCTATGCGATCAACCAATCCCATATCCAGCGAAAGCGGCCCCCATGTGGAAGTGATATTCATTCCATTGCGAAATTCCGAAGCACGCGTGGCTCTCATATTGATTCGGGTGTACATGCTCCAGTGCTCAAGCCGTACAGCCCCGCTCACATCTCTGATAATATCATTCCCCATTGTTGTAATTTGTTGATCATTGAGCACATCCTGTGTAATTACCTGAATATTTTGTGGTAATTTTTGCAAAGGGGTTAACAAACGAAGGGATGATGAAAGATTATTCGCCTGATAAGAATGTTTCTGATCAGTAACAATCACTTCTTGTAAATGATGAACCCGATGCATTTTCAGGCTATCCTGCAAAGGGGAAACGGAATCTATTTGTTGTGCAAATCCGATATGGATGATGCATATAGCTGCAACAGAGAGATATAATTTTTTCATAGCATTTGTTTTTAAAATGTGGAAGCAAAATTGCCCGTCCATTGAGAAAATCCATATTCAAATCGGGAATTTTATTTTCGAGAAACGTAATTTTGATGGTTATCCGACTTTTTGAAATAAATAGATGAAAACTATTTTTCTATAAAAATTATCAGTTTGATTGATAAACGGCTTCCTTGTATGTTTGCTCTGAATTGTTGAAATCAAACAGGAAACATATGGAAAACAACAAAACAACTGCCGCAAAATGCCCGTTCAGCGGCGCCGTGCAACAGAATGGATTTAAATTGGGAGGCACTAAAAACTCAGACTGGTGGCCCAACCGGCTGGACCTGGGCATGCTCCGGCAAAACAGCGAGCTGTCCAATCCGCTCGACAAAGGGTTTGATTACCGAAAAGCCTTTCAATCGCTGGATTATGAGGCTCTGAAAAAAGATTTGCGCGAATTGATGACCCAGTCGCAAGACTGGTGGCCGGCAGACTTTGGGCACTATGGCGGACTCTTCATCCGCATGGCCTGGCACAGCGCCGGTACCTATCGCATCTGGGACGGCCGCGGCGGCTCCCGCAAAGGTCTGCAGCGCTTTGCTCCCCTCAACAGCTGGCCCGACAATGCCAACCTCGACAAGGCCCGTCGCCTGCTGTGGCCCATCAAACAGAAATACGGACAAAAAATTTCCTGGGCCGATCTCATGATCCTGGCTGGCAACGTGGCCCTCGAATCGATGGGGTTCAAAACCTTCGGTTTTTCCGGTGGCCGCGAAGATGTGTGGGAACCCGACCAAAGCGTCTATTGGGGCTCGGAAAACAAATGGCTGACCGACGACACCCGCTTTTCTGGCAAAGGCCTCCAACATCCGGAGGCACTGGAAACGCCCCTGGCTGCCGTGGAAATGGGATTGATCTACGTGAATCCCGAAGGGCCCAACCGCCAACCCGATCCTGTTGCCGCCGCCAAGCATATCCGCGAATCGTTTAAACGCATGGCCATGAACGACGAAGAAACCGTGGCCCTCATTGCAGGTGGTCATACCTTTGGTAAAACCCACGGTGCGGGCGATCCCAGCCTGCTGGGCCCTGAACCCGAAGCTGCCGACGTGGAACACCAGGGCCTGGGATGGATCAGCCACTACAAGAGCGGCAAAGGTCCTGACGCCATTACCGGCGGACCCGAAGTGATCTGGACAACTCAGCCCACCCGCTGGACTTATGACTTTTTCAAACACTTGTTTGAATACGAATGGGAGCTGACCAAAAGCCCCGCCGGTGCCTGGCAATGGGTGGCCAAAAACGCCGAGCCTATCATCCCCGATCCTTTCGATCCTTCCAAAAAACGCCTGCCCACCATGCTGACCACCGACCTGGCCCTGCGCTTTGATCCCATATACGAAAAAATATCCCGGCATTTCTATGAGAATCCCAGGGCCTTTGAGGATGCTTTTGCCCGTGCGTGGTTTAAGCTTACCCATCGCGACATGGGGCCCAAAACGCGCTACATTGGACCAGAAGCTCCACAGGAAGATCTGATCTGGCAAGATCCCATTCCCCCTGTAAATCATCCGCTAGTGGATAATCACGATATCCAGCAATTGAAACAACAATTGCTGCAAAGCGGACTCTCAATCTCCGATCTGGTTACCACAGCCTGGGCTTCAGCTTCTACCTACCGCGATTCCGACAAACGCGGCGGTGCCAATGGCGCACGCATTCGGCTGGAACCCCAGCGCAACTGGCCAGTGAACAACCCCGAAAGGCTTTCCCGGGTGCTGACGGTGCTGGAACAGATTCAACAGGATTTCAACGCCCGCCAGCAGAACGGCAAACGCATTTCCCTGGCCGACCTGATCGTACTGGGCGGGGTGGCCGCTGTGGAAAAAGCTGCTCGTGACGCCGGATTCGATATCGAAGTGCCCTTCACACCCGGCCGCATGGATGCATTGCAGGAACAAACCGACGTAGAATCATTTTCCTACCTGGAACCCTTTGCCGACGGCTTCCGCAACTACATCAAACAGATTACCCACGTCCCAGCCGAATTCTTGTTGGTGGACAAAGCCCAGCTGCTTACGCTTACCGTCCCGGAAATGACGGTGCTCATCGGCGGCATGCGCGCCCTGCAAGCCAACTACGACGGTTCAGACTGGGGCGTTTTGACCGACCGCCCGGGCCAGCTTACCAACGACTTCTTCGTGAACCTCCTGGATATGCGCTACAGCTGGCACCCGCTGGATGAACAGAAATATTATTTCGAAATCCGCGATCGCAAAACGGGCCAACGCAAATGGAGAGCAACCCGTGTGGATCTGGTCTTCGGCTCCCATTCCGAACTGCGGGCTGTGGCCGAAATGTATGCCAGCGACGATGCGAAAGAAAAATTTGTGCACGACTTTGTGAAAGCCTGGCATAAGGTCATGGAACTCGACCGCTTTGACCTGCATCCGTAAAAAACCAATATGCTCCATGTTCCCAACAGGCTGTTGATCCTAAGCAACAGCCTGTTTTTTTATGGATTGATTGCAGATGTCCATACATTATTCTTCCTATCCACATCCGGAAGCAGGTGATCGGGATCAATCTCCACCTGCCGGATCGGCACATGAGTGGGAAGCTTTACCTGATAGATTGCCCCACGCTCCCAGATTTCCACCGGTAACCGATAACGCAGGGTATCTCCATTTTCCAGACTGACTTTCAACACCACGGGCATGACCATTTGATCTTTATTTTCGAGCGTGAGCAAAGCCCCCTGTGAAGGATCATTTTGCCCATATTCCACCCGGGTAATTGCCTGATCAAGCAGCCAATTATGCTGAAACCAGCCTCGCCAGAACCAGCCTAAATCTTCGCCCGACACATTTTCCATGGTTCTGAAAAAATCATTGGGTGAAGGATGCTTAAAAGCCCAGCGGCGAATATAAATGCGAAAAGCAGAGTCGAAGCGCTGATGCCCCAGAATCAGTTCGCGCAAGAGCACCAGCCCGTATGCCGTTTTGAAATACTCTACCGGATGCAGATATTGCGGGGGAATCAGGTCGGCGTGGGTCATGATGGGCGGCACCGCTTTATTGGTAATAAAAGGGATGAGTTCATCAGCCGGATTGCCTCCATGCGGAGCATATTCGCCATCACGTTTGGGCGCATATTCGCCATGATGAAAGATTTCAGAAGCGTACACATCGATAAATGTATTGAAACCCTCATCCATCCAGGCATTTCGCCGTTCATCGCTGCCCACAATCATGGGAAACCAGTTATGACCAATTTCATGGGCCAGCAGCGCCCATAAATCTTTTCCTTTTTCTTTCCAATAATCAAAGGTAATACCCGGAAATTCCATGCCGCCGACAGGCCCGGCCACATTGATAGCTACGGGATAGGGATAGGGAAACCATTGCCGGGAAAAGATTTCCACGGCTCCCTTCAGGTATTCTGTTGCGCGCCCCCAGGCACTGTCGCCCGCACTTTCTTCGGGATATACGCTCATGGCCAGCGCTGATTTGCCATCGGGTAAAAGAATACGGGCCGCATCCCAGATAAAGGCTGATGACATAGCCCAGGCTACATCACGCGTGTTAGACATGTGAAAGTGCCAACTCAGCTCACCACCTCGGGCACGGGTAGCTGGTTCAGCTGCATGGCGAATCAGCACCGTTTGGTCGCTCTGCCGGGCTTTTTCCAGTCGCTCCAGTTCAAGCGGTGTCAGCACCTGTGCCGGGTTCTGCAGGACGCCCGAGCCTACCACCAGCATATTAGCCGGCACGGTAACCGTGTAGTCGATATCCCCATAATCCATATAAAACTCGCCTTCGCCCAGGAACGGCAGGGTATTCCAACCATGAAGATCATCGTACACACACATGCGGGGATACCAGTAAGAAAATTCATAGATCCGGCCCCGCCGGGTATCCAGATACCCCGAACGATCGCCACCACTGCGCGGCAGCAAATGATAGGCATAGGATATTTTTAGTCGAATTTCCTGATGGGGGATTAATGGCTGCGAGAGCCAAACTTGCATACGGGTACCTTCGACCCGGTAATGTAAATCCTTCCCGCCCGATTGCACCGCATAAAAAATAAATCCCGTACCGGTGTCGGACGGCAGAACTTGTCCGTGTTCAATTTGCTGAAGCATGTCTGGCCGATCGTAATTCTGGTCGAGCTCCAGCCACAAAAATGCAAGTGTGTCCGGGCTGTTGTTGACATAATGAATCCATACATCGCCCGATAATCGAAGAGAAGCTGTATCAAATCGTGCATGCACGGTATAATCAGCCCGGTTCTGCCAGTATGCAGGTCCGGGCGAACCATCGGCCGAACGATATGGATTGCCATGTTGTGTATAAAATCCGGATGCAAAAGCCTGATAGGGATCGTATTGTTGGGCAGAGACCCAAGTAAAAGTCAATAAGCCTGCGATTGTCCAACAAAAGATAAAACAACGAAAACGGTGCATGGTAGAAGAATTTGGCGCAACTAAAGTAGCGAAAAGGCTGCAGAATTTATTTTTCACCGATTTGTGTTTTCATCATCCCCTCGCAGATTCATGTATTTTTGCTTGTCTGCAAACGACCCATTGCATGTTATTTTCTTCTCTCATCAACCAGCAAAAAGCCCGGGATGCGCTGCTGCAAATGGTAAAACAGCAACGCCTGGCTCACGCGCTGCTGTTGCGCGAGCCCGAGGGCAGCGGCGGATTGTTGCTGGCTCTGGCCTTTGCCACCTACCTGATGTGTGAACAGCCCGGTGATAACGATGCCTGCGGCCAGTGTCCCAGCTGCCAAAAGATGGCACAGCTTATCCATCCCGACGTGCATTTTGCTTTTCCGGTGGTATCGCGCAAACCGGGCAGCGAGCCCACCAGCGATGATTACATGCAAGAATGGAGAGAATTTGTCCGGGAATTTCCCTATGGAGATTTGCAGGACTGGCTGCAGCTGATCCACGCCGAAAACCGCCAGGCCAACGTTACAGCCGCTGAATGCCGGGAAATTGTTCGCAAGCTGAGCTTAAAATCGTTTGAAGGCCGCTACAAAATACTCATCTTCTGGCTTCCCGAATACCTGGGCCAGCAAGGCAATCGCCTGCTGAAACTGGTGGAAGAACCACCCGACGATACACTTATGCTTTTCGTCAGCCAGCAGCCCCAGCGCATATTAAGCACTATTGCCTCCCGCCTGCAAACCGTTCAGCTGAATCCCTTGCCCGCCGAAGAAATCACACAGGCCCTTATCACACGGGCGCAGGCTGATCCACAAATGGCTACCCGAATAGGCCTGGCTGCCAACGGAAACTACCGGATGGCGCTGCGATTGCTGCACGACGCCCATGCCGACTGGCTGGAAATGCTGCGCTCCTGGCTCAACAGCATAGCCAAACAGCAAATACCCGCCCTGGTACAATGGATCGATGAAATGGGCAGTACCAAAAACGGAAGAGAGCAACAAAAATTCTTCCTGCAATATTTCCTGAACTTAGTGGAAAAAACCATCCAGGCGCACTATCTCCTGCCTGAGCAGCTTCACCTGCCAGAAGCCGAACAGGATTTTGTAAACCGGCTTAAGTCCCAGTTTTCCTTTTCCCAGCTTTGCACCCTCAGCGAGCGACTCAATGCAGCTATCTACCATATTGAACGTAACGCCTATGCAAAACTGGTCTTTCACGCCCTCACCCTATACATGCAGGAACTCCTGGTTCGACCTCAGGTAAATGCATGAACCCTATTTCGGGAATAACTTTATCTTTGTAAGCTGCATGCAGATGTTGCATGAGGTAAAAATTGCCTTACAGCATCCATGCATATCATCTTTGACAGTAAAAAATCATTCAGATGGGATGTGGACAATGTGGGTCCGGCGGATGTGGAGGATGCAGCAGAATGGATGTATGGAACTGGTTGGCCGAAATACCGTTATCACCGTACGATAAGCCTTTTGACATTGTTGAAGTAAGTTTTAACAACGGTAGCCGCAAAGATTTTTATCGAAATACTACCCGGCACAGTTTTGAGAAAGGCGACATGGTCACCGTGGAGGGCATGAATGGGTTTGACGTAGGTATGGTGAGCCTCACCGGTGAACTGGTAAAGCTGCAAATGAAAAAAAAGCGCGTTGCCGACACACCGGACCTAAAAAAAATACTTAGGCGCGCAACGGCCGACGACCTCGCCAAAATGGAGGCCTCCAAAAAACGGGAAAAAGAAGTGCTGATCCGAAGCCGGGCTATTGCCCGGAATATGGGGCTGGAGATGAAGTTAACAGAAGTGGAAATTCAGGCCGATGGGAAAAAAGCCACCTTTTATTACACCGCTGATGAACGGGTGGATTTCCGTGAATTGATCAAGGTGTATGCCAGCGAATTCCGCGTCAAGGTGGAAATGCGGCAGATCGGCGCCCGCCAGGAATCGGCCAAAGTGGGGGGCATTGGCACCTGTGGCCGTGAATTATGCTGTTCCACCTGGTTGTCTGATTTTAAATCGGTAAGCACCACAGCGGCTCGTTATCAAAATCTGTCCATCAACCAGGCTAAACTTTCCGGTCAATGTGGCCGCCTGAAATGTTGCTTGAACTATGAATTGGATACTTATCTCGACGCCCTGAAAGATTTTCCGGAAGAAGCCGATGTACTGCAAACCGTTTCCGGCCCAGCGCTGCTCCAAAAAAGAGATATTTTCAAAAACCTCATGTGGTATGCCTATGAGCATAATCCTACCAAACCTTATGCTCTTACCATAGAACGGGTAAAGGAAATTCTGGAACTTAACAAGCAGGGGATTGCTGTAGAAGAGCTGAAACCAGTGGAAGAATTACCTGCTAAAGGCAAAGCAGAAGAGCATGAATTTGTGGACGTGGTGGGGCAAATCAGCCTGAAATCGCTGGAAAAATCCAGCAAACGCCGAAAACAAAAACAGAAAAAATCACAACAACCACAGCAACAAAAGAAAAGAAATAATTCCTGAATGCAAACCCATCTTGCGGTAAGTATCAGGATTCACGCCTGATAATCTGAATGCTGCCATCAGCACGGGCAATGATGGCTTCTGTGGCCAGATTGAGGAATAATCCGGTTTCTACCACACCCGGAATCTGATGCAAGCTTATGTTTAAAGCATGTGCATCTTCAATTTTCCCGAAATAGCAATCCAGGATGTAATGGCCATGATCGGTCACGAAAGGTTGCGGATTACCCCGTAGTTCTACCCGGCTGCAATTCATCTCGAGGATGCGGCGGCGGACATGTTTCCATCCGGCAGGGATCACTTCCACCGGCAAGGGAAAGGCGCCCAGTTGCTGCACCTGCTTACGCTCATCGGCCACAATTACAAGCCTGCGCGAAGCGGCAGCCACCATCTTTTCCTGCAGCAAGGCACCTCCACCACCTTTGATAAGCCGCAGCTGCGGATCCACCTCATCGGCCCCATCAACCGTAAGCACAATCTCATCTACATCGTTTAACTCCAGTATCGGAATCTGAAGTGCAGATGCTAATTGTGCACTCTCCTTGGAAGTGGCTACTGCCCGAATTTGCAATCCCTGCTTCACTCTTTCGCCCAATGCCTGAATAAACCAGTAAGCCGTGGATCCGGTACCAATGCCGATGAGCATGTGAGGCTCCACATAACGGGCTGCAAATTCACCCGCAGCTTTCTTCATTGTCAAAGCATCCATGGAAAAAAATTGAAATTTATCCAGTGCCGGATCGCTGATTCAGCAGCTCTTGCTGCCGCATTTCCTTGGCATCCTGCAAAAACTGAGAAGCAAAAATAAATTGATTCAATTTCTCATCCTTGCTGAAGATGATGTCTTTATTAGATCCTTCCCATTGCTTTTTACCTTCATACAAATACACGATATGATCTCCAATTTCCATCACCGAGTTCATATCATGCGTATTGATGACGGTGGTGATGTTGTACTCCACCGTAATTTCATGAATCAACTTATCAATGAGCATGGAGGTTTGCGGATCCAGGCCGGAGTTGGGCTCATCGCAGAACAAATACTTGGGATTCAGCACAATGGCCCTGGCTATGCCCACACGTTTCTTCATACCACCGCTGATTTCAGCCGGATATTTTTTATGGGCATCCTGCAGATTTACACGTGCCAGACAGGCATCCACTCGCTTTTTTCGCTCTCTATAACTCAGGTTTGAAAACATTTCCAGCGGAAACATCACGTTTTGTTCCACCGTCATGCTATCAAACAGGGCTGCACCCTGAAACAACATTCCGATTTCTTTGCGGATATGTTTGCGTTCAGCATTGCTCATGGAAGAAAAAGAAATGCCGTCGTAAAGAATTTCACCGGCATCTACTTCCAGCAATCCCACCATGCATTTCATCAACACGGTTTTGCCACTGCCGCTGGCTCCTATAATCAGATTGGCCTTGCCGGCTTCCATGATCGCTGAAATACCTTTCAGGATTTCTTTATCGCCAAATCGTTTGCAAACATTCTTTAATTCAATCATGTAGTGCTGTTATTGCTGGTTCAACCGTTTTTCAACAACAAAGCTGCCAATCCATAATCGGCCAGCAAAATCAGAATGCAACTGATCACAACGGCTTTGGTACTGGCCTGGCCTATTTCCAGCGCTCCTCCCTGCACATGATATCCGAAATAAGCAGGTATGGACGAAATAATAAAAGCAAATGTATACGATTTGGCCAGTGCAAACACAATATTAAAAGGTTTGAATTCCAGCACCAGTCCCTGCATGTATTGCTGTGCAGACAGAATGCCCGAAACTACGCCTGCTATTTTTCCACTCCAGATACCCACAAATCCGGATATCACCACCAGCATGGGTACTACCAGCAGCGCTGCTAATATCTTCGGCAAAATCAGATAGCTCTTGGTGTTGATACCCATGATTTCCAGCGCATCAATTTGTTCAGAAACCCGCATATTACCTAATTCGGATGCAATCTTGGATCCCACCACACCGGCTAATACAATGCTGGTGATGGTAGGACAAAACTCCAATATCATGGTGTCGCGCACTACCTGGCCAATGGTGGATTTGGGAATGATGGGGCTGACAAGCTGATAAGCCGTCTGAATGGTGGATACACCGCCGATAAATACAGAAATAATCAGCACAATGCTCAATGAGCCAATGCCTATATCCACACATTGCCGCATAAACTCCTTCCAATACATGCGCCAATTTTCCGGCCGGGTAAACATCCCTTTCAACATCAGCATATACCTGCCAATATGTGTAAGCAACATACAACGCCATTTTGCAACTGATAAAATTAGCAAATTATGACCTGACTCTGAAACTGTCTAATATTTATTTAAATGCAACAGGTTATGCATGCCCTGTAAACAGGTTTTCATCGAAATGAATTTCGATACCATCTTTGGTCTTCCTGTAAAAAATCACCGGATAAGGGATTTCCTCTGGCAAAGAAGCCATAGCCGCATAACTGATGGGCTTGATGCTCACCGGATGCTCGCCAATATAGCCATCTATGCCCTTTGATTCTTCATCTGGTGATGCCATCCTGTATGATAATTTCAACTCTGATGATACTTGCTTAAGAATAGCTTCCTGGAATTTTAACCCAATAAAAGTTTTCACAATCACCCAATCTTTTACCCATTTTTCAATCATTTCTTCATCAATTTTTTCCATAGCTTCTTTTAATGCATGGAGCATGTCTTCAAAATCCTTGCTAGCTTTATTCAATAAATTTCTACTCATAAAAATGAAACGAAATGATTCATCATGATTCGTCACCGCAAACCACTATTAATCAGATGTACATGATATTTGCGGATACGTATATGCAAGTAAAATATTGCCTGATCACATATTTCATATCCTTATCCGGTATCAGCTTTTTTCTAACTACTTTTCATTTTAGAAAGTTTATTGCCAGTTGTTTTTGATAATGCTGCATAATCATTTGAATAAATTTTACCTAAACATCATTATCTGGCTGGATTATTTTCAGGGTAAAATTTCTTAATCTTTCAATCGTCCATCAAATGCACGGAATGATTTTCCACTTCTGTCATTTGCCTGCTATCCCCATGGATGATAATATGATGTGTTTTCATGGGTAAACTTTCTTTCAAAAGTACCAAATCTTCATCTTACCTGTTTACACTTAACTCGTGCTGATATGCATGATCATGCCTGCTGCAATGCCTGTTCCAGATCGGCAATCAAATCATTTACATCTTCAATGCCTACACTTAATCGGATTAGCGAATCAGATAAACCCGATTTCAATCGTTCTTCCCGCGGGATAGAAGCGTGGGTCATAGAAGCGGGATGGCCAATCAGGGATTCCACCCCTCCGAGACTCTCGGCCAAGGCAAACAACCGGGTAGAAGATAACACGCGATGGGCTGTTTCAATGCGATCATCTTTCAGGACAAACGACATCATAGCACCAAAATCGCGCATCTGCCTGCGGGCAATTGCATGATTGGGATGATCGGGAAAACCGCACCAATGGACCTGCTGCACCTTAGGATGCCGACGGAGAAATGCTGCAATCTGCCGGGCATTTTCACAATGTCTTTGCATGCGCACGTGCAGGGTCTTCATGCCGCGCAATACCAGCCAGCAGTCGTGCGGACCCGGCACAGCACCGGCACTGTTCTGAATGAAATGCAACTGTTCGGCCAGCGATTCATCTTTTACCACCACCACACCCAATACCACATCGCTGTGTCCACCTAAATATTTCGTAGCCGAATGCACAACGATATCGGCTCCCCAGTCGAGTGGATTTTGCAGCCAGGGGGATGCAAAAGTATTGTCGACACACAGCAAAGCTCCATGTGCATGGGCAATCTCAGCGCAGGCCTGAATATCCACAATCCGAATAAGCGGATTGGTGGGCGTTTCAATCCAGATTAGCCGGGTACGCTCATCAGCAAACTGTTCCAGACGGCCTGCATCTTGCAGATCCACAAACTGAAACTCGATTCCATATTTAGCAAATATGCGGGTAAATAACCGATAGCTGCCACCGTACAAATCATTGGAGGCAATCACCTTATCGCCGGGTCGCAAAGTATGCAATACAGCTTCAATAGCGGCCATACCACTGCTGAAAGCAATGCCATATTTGCCATTTTCAATCGCAGCGATGGCATTCTCCAATACAGTACGGGTGGGATTTTGTGTCCGGGCATATTCATAACCTTTGTGTTTGCCTGGTGCTTCCTGTACATAAGTGGAAGTCTGATAAATAGGCGTCATAATGGCTCCCGTAGCCGGATCGGGCTCTATACCCGCATGAATCAGTTTGGTGGCTAATTGCATACCATGAAAATTGAATGTTGTTCCAAAGATAAGATGAGCCCGATGGAAAATAAAACCGTTGATGATTTCTGTTTGCTGCCTGCCACATCTTAAATCATCCATCACATGCTTGTGGGATATCAAGTTAAAAACATCATTACACACTCACATACATTCAAATACATTCCTCTGCATATACAAAAAATTATTGTCCGGATTTATGCCATGGAATGAATATCCGCCACCACGGCCTGCGGGAAGCGGGAGCTTTTCGAGACGGGGATGATGATTGCCATAAGTCCATGTTGACCGATATGGGTATATGAGTCAGTACAGGTGTGTGATAATCGAGCATGGAAATATTTTTCAGCGGATACAGATGTTCGCGCAAACGATATTCAAATTTCGAACGAGGCCATACGCTCAGCCAGGCTGATGGTACACTTTCATTATCCAACCGATCCAGTGCCGTGATAGCGTATGCATAATTCATGTCAGCCATGGCCGTAGTATCGGTAACATGATACAGGGCATGATTTATCTCAGCAGATGAAATATCCGGAACAATGGCTACAATATGCCGGGGATCGTTAAAATCAGGATTGGCATCATCCGCGTCAAAACGATAAATCACAAAACTTTTCACCTGGCTGGTGGTATCCGCATTTTCCCACCAAAGCGTAAAGCCTTTTTCTGCGGGGGTTATCATCATCAGCCTGGGAGAAGCGGGTGGAATAGGGTCTTTCCACGGCATGGGAGGCACAATGGCCGGGTACCGGTAAAAATGATGACGCAGGGAATCATCAAACCCCAGCGGATTTCGGTAAAACACGCTGGCACTGAAATAGACCTGACCCTGCACCTGCGGGTAACTGCGGCTGGCCAGCAACTGCCGTGGCAACTCATCCGGATCGCTCCAGGCACCACGTCCACCTACACGGTATAGCGCCATGCCAATGTACAAGGCACGGCCATAGGTGTGACGTGCCCACCAGTCGAGCAGCACACCATAATCCGCCGCACGAAATCCAAACTCCCAATACAGCTGCGGCACCACATAATCAATCCAACCTTTTCTTAGCCATTTCAATACATCGGCATACAAATCATCGTAATCCGTTTGTCCGGCATAGGTTTGCGAGCCTTCCGGATCGCGGCTCTGGTTACGCCATACCCCAAACGGACTGACTCCAAACTTTACCCATGGTTTGATAGCCTGAATCGTATCATGAATCATTTCAATGACGGTATCCACATTATGCCGGCGCCAGTCATCCAGGCTCATGCCGCGTCCATAGGTTGCATACGTGAGCTGATCGGGAAATTCCTTGCCCGGAATGCGATAGGGATAAAAATAATCGTCAAAATGAATACCATCCACATCATAACGCCGCACCACATCGGCAATGATGCCGGTCAGATAATGCCACACAGCCGGTAATCCAGGATTGAAATACATTTTATCCCCATAAGTCAAAAACCATTGCGGTGCCCGGCGGGTAATATGATTGGCTGCCACTTTGCTGGTATGAATGTTAAACACTGCGCGATATGGATTCAGCCAGGCATGAAATTCCATGCCTCTTTTGTGCGCTTCTTCAATCATAAACTGCAGCGGATCATAAAGCGGATAAGGCGGTTTGCCCTGTTCGCCATTTAACCAGTAACTCCACGGTTCCTGATCGGATGGATAAAATGCATCGGCAGCCGGACGTATCTGCACAAACACAGCATTGATACCCAGGTGCTGCAATGAATCAAGCAACTGTACATATTCTGCCTTTTGTCGATCGGCCGGCAGTCCGGGTTTGGATGGCCAGTCAATATTCCCGACAGTGGCAATCCAGGCCCCCCGCAATTCCCATTTGGGCGGCACCTGTGCAAATATTTTCCCTGTGCATAATGCCATCATCACCCACACCCCCCAACACACACCCCGGCAAGCGTTTCGCGCAAACGTTTTCCTGTTCAGCATGCTGCAATCTCCGTAAATGTTTTGTATTTTGGTTGAAAATTCATTTGCATGAGCTCTTATTTGCACTTAGGATTAACGACCTTATTGCTCGCTGTATTTTTCATTGCCGGTACTGCTCAAACCAATAACACCCTTGCCAACCAAGAAAAACAAGAGGGATGGCAATTGCTGTTTAACGGCCGAAATCTTGATGGCTGGCATGGCTATCAGCACCAGCCCGCAACAGCCTGGGATGTGGTGGATGGAACCCTGCATTGCAAAGGAAAAGGTCCCGGATTCGCACCCGTGGACCTGGTTACGGACGACAGCAGTTTTTCCAGTTTTCATCTGAAAATAGATTGGAAAATCGCTCCCCGCTCCAACAGCGGCATCCTCTACCTGGTTCGGGAAACACAACCTGCCTCATATTACACAGGCCCTGAGTTTCAGATTATCGACGACGAACATTACCCCGAAAAGCTGGAACCCTGGCAACATACGGGTGCCGATTATGCCATGCATGTGCCACAAATCCGCCCCGTACATCCGGCCGGCGAATGGAATCATACCGAAATCATCGTCAATCACGGCCATGTGCAATACTGGCTGAACGGGAAAAAAATTTTGGAATTTGATATGTGGACGCCTGAATGGTATAAACTGAAAAACGAAGGCAAGTGGAAAGATTATCCCGATTATGGAAAATACCACAGCGGACATATTGCATTGCAGGATCATGGTGATGAAGTGTGGTTCCGGAATATCAAAATCAAAAAACTGTAATTCCCAACAGCTATGGGATGAGCAAGCTGTTTGTTAGCTCGGAATACATTCCTCTTTCAACGATTCGCTTATTTTTGAATTCACTTGTTGATCTGAAAATCTATTTGCATGAAATATCTGCTTAGTGCCATTTGTTTGATTTTTCTGACACAAACCACCCGTGCACAATCGTATGAATTGCATTCGCCCGATGGCAACACACGAGTAGCAATAAAAAGCCAGCAAGGTATCCATTTCACCGTATGGCGCCATGGACGCGTCTGGATTCCCGATGTGCAGATAGGCCTGGTGATTGATCACGATACGCTGGGTAATGATCGGATTCAGCGCTCAACAACCAATCGCATTCAGCAGATCATTACACCTGTAGTAGCCATCAAAAACAAACAAATCCCTGATACCTGCCATGTGCTGACTTTATTCTTCCGGAATGGCTATCGCCTGGAATTCCGGGTGTACAATGATGCCATGGCTTATCGGTTTGAAACGGCATGGAAACAAGATTCTGTTACCGTACAAAATGAAATATGCACCCTTCACATGCCACAAGCTACCACCGCTTATTTTGCCTGGGCTCCCCGCTGGATGAACAACTATGAACACGTATATCAACTGCTGCCACTCGATAGCTTGACAAATAAGAAAACAGCCCAGTTACCACTTTTGATGAATTTACCTGACAGCGGCAAAATCTTGTTTACAGAATCTGATTTATTTGATTATCCCGGCATGTACTTCACAGGCAATGGAAAAGGCCTGATAGAGGCTATTTATCCGCTTGCTGTGAAATCGGATTCCACTCCGCAAAAGCCGCAGTGGGGCTGGGACCGGGAAGTATATCCCCGCGAAACATATCCATACATTGCCCGCACATCGGGACAAAGAGCTTACCCCTGGCGTATCCTGGCCTTTGCATATCAGGACAAAGATTTGTTGAACAATGAAATTGTATACAAACTTGCCAAACCCAATCAGATTGAAAACACCCATTGGATTGAGCCCGGACAGGTGGCCTGGGACTGGTGGAACGACTGGGATATTACGGGTGTGGATTTCAAAGCAGGAATCAATACCGAAACGTATAAATACTATATCGATTTTGCGGCCCGTCATCACATCCCCTACATCATCATGGACGACGGCTGGTATGTATTGGGCGATTTGACGCGCGTGGTACCAGATATTGACATGCCTGCCCTGCTGAACTATGCTCAACAAAAAGGCGTGGGCATCATCCTCTGGTGCGCCTGGCATACCCTCGATCAGCAGATGGATACTGTGTTACCCCTGTTTGCCAAATGGGGTATCAAAGGCATCAAGGTCGATTTCATGGATCGCGACGACCAGGCCGTGGTGAATTTCTACTGGCGTTGTGCGGCTGCTGCGGCCAAATACCATTTGCTGGTAGATTTTCACGGTGCACACAAGCCTGCAGGCTTGCAGCGCACCTATCCGAATGTGGTAAACTTTGAAGGTGTTCCAGGTCTGGAACAGGATAAGTGGTCGCCATCTATTGCAACCTCCACCATGGCGGTGACCCTGCCATTCATCCGCATGTTTGCCGGCCCCATGGACTATACGCCGGGAGCCATGCGCAATGCCCAACCGCGCGATTTTGCGCCCATTTACCGCCATCCCATGAGCCTGGGGACGCGCTGCCAGCAGCTGGCCATGTATGTGCTCTACGACGCACCCCTGCAAATGTTGAGCGATAACCCGGTGGCTTATGAAAAAGAACAGCCCTGCCTGAATTTCATCACCTCCGTGCCCACCACCTGGGACGAAACCCTGCCACTGGATGCTGAAGTAGGAAAGTATGTGCTGATGGCACGCAAAAAAGGCAATACCTACTTCATTGGCGCGATGACCAATGAACAAGCACGTGACCTGACGCTTTCTTTTTCGTTTCTTCCGCCCGGCACTCATCATATCGTGTATTATGCCGATGGAATAAATGCCGATCGCAATGCCAACGATTATGTCGTGAAAGAAGCCACCGTGCAGGCAGGCGATGTCTGGCATATTCACCTGGCGCCGGGTGGAGGCTGGGTAGCGCGGATTGAATGAATAAATGAGATTCATTGTGAAAATACAAGTTCGTCCATGGATAACCAGTTGGCTGGTTTTAGCGCTGGCCTTATTGTGGAGCTGCAATGCACACCTCTACCCCCTTAATTCACAAGTTCGCAGTGCCTATCACCGGCAACTCCGTGATATGCGCAAAATATATCGGCATTTTGTTCCCATCCAGCTGCCGCTCGATTCCCTGCAACAAGCTTTCTGGATAGCACCCTCACCCAATTTCAATATCCGCCAGCCCGATCTGGTGATCATCCATCAAACCGAAGAGCAAAGCTGTGCCCAGTCGCTGACCACCCTCACCGATCCACACCGGGCCGGCCGGGTAAGCAGTCATTATCTGATCTGCAAAGACGGTACTATCTTTCAACTCGTGCCCGATGTGTATCGAGCCTGGCAGGCGGGCGTTTCCCGCTGGGGAGCTATCCGCGATGTGAATTCGGTATCGATTGGCATTGAGCTTGACAACACCGGAAAGGAGCCTTTTCCGGAAACGCAGATCCATTCGCTCCTGGTGTTGTTGCATATCCTGCAGCAACGTTATCATCTGGATACCGCCAATTTTGTGGGCCATGCCGATATTGCGCCCACCCGCAAGCAGGATCCCAGTGTGTATTTTCCGTGGAATGAACTGGCTGCTCATGGATTTGGCTATTGGCGCGACAGTGTGCTGGCCGATCCGCCGGCTGATTTTCATCCCTGGGATGCCCTGCGCATCATCGGCTATGATCTGAGCGATACCACTGCATCACTGGTGGCTTTCAAACGTCATTTCATCCAGACCAACCTCACGCCTGTCTGGGATTCGCTTTCACTCAAAGTCTTGTATAACGTTTATCAGAAATACCGGCGGTAAAGTTTATATACGCGAATGCTGCTGTAGTTTTTCCGGATATTCAAAAAACCAGAGTTTTTTCTCCGCTGGCCAGAAGCGTGCCCATTCCGATGTTTGCACATGAAAAGCCACCACACCACAGGTAGGAATATGCTGAATGTTGTACGCCGTCAGTGCATTGGCAAACAAGGTGATACCGGGATTATGCGAAACCAGGCCAATAGATTTCCAGGTATCGGGTAAGGCTGTAATGGTCTCGATAAAATCAGTAAGATCGGCCTGATACAGCCTGGGCTGCCACTGAATGACATCTTCAGGATAATTCCATTCACGCGCCATGATGCGCGCTGTGGTAGCTGCCCGCAATGCAGGACTGCTAATAAGTAGTTCCGGTACGGCTTTGAGCTGCTGAAGACGTTGTGCCATCCGCACAGCATCTGCTTCACCGCGCTCAGTGAGCGGACGATCGCGATCTGTAGCATTTGCCGGTGCTTTACCTTCCGGCCAGTCGGCCTTAGCATGGCGGATGACCAACAATGTTTTCATGCTATCTCATCCCGTTAAAACTGTCTTTTGGCAGACAGAAATAAAAAATGTATGTACAAATTTACAAATCCGACGCACCCAAATATATTTAAGGATAAATTTGCTTTTCGTCTCAATATTCTGTTATTTTTGAATACTCAATTTGAATCCACATCCGCTGTTTGTAAATCATAAGTAATTACACAATGCATCGCTTCATCCCACATACGCTGGCTTATGTTTGCATCGTGATGCTTATTGCCAGCTGTCATTCGCACAATCAACAATCCGCGCAAACCAGTCAGCAGGACAGCCTGCAAGCGCTGGAAAATCAGATTCTGCATGTGCACGATAGCCTGATGGGAAAAATTGGAGATTTGCGCCGGGCCAGTGCCACGATGCAGCATCTGCGCGATTCCCTGCATTTGCAAAATGCTGTATGGGATAGAATTATCAATCAGCTAAGCCTGGCCGACAGCGCCATGTTCAACTGGATGGGACAGTTTGACATTGATAAAGATACAGCACAGCCTGATCTGCGCAAGCAATATTTAATTACCCAGCTGCAATATGTTGAACAGGTAAAAGACAGCATGTATCGTGCTTTGGACAGTGCGCAGATCTTACTCAAGCCTTACACCGAACGATAAAGCAATTCAAAATTATCATCAAACACAATTAAGCCGGAATGATAACCCGGCTGCAGCAAACCTGCCTGCTGATCCATACCCATGGCTTTTGCCGGATACCAGGATGCCATGCGTAAAGCTTCATCTAATGCAATACCTACCTGTTGCACACAATAAGCTACTGCTTTTAGCATGGTGAGTGTAGAACCAGCCAGCACCCCTTCCTGATTCACATATCGGTCTTTTTGCCGCAAATAAATATAAGGCTCGTTTTTGCTTTCTTCCACAGCATCTGTAATCAAAAACAACCTGTTGCCCATGATAGCTTTGCTTATGCGGATATTGGCCGGATGCACGTGAATTCCATCGGCAATGATGCTGGCATATACTGCTGGATCTTCAAAAATAGCGCCCACCAACCCCGGATCGCGTGTTTGCAAGGGCGACATAGCATTGAACAGGTGAGTAGTCAACCGGATTCCGGTTTTTGTAAATGCCTGCCTGGCTTGTTCATAACTTGCAGCACTGTGTCCGGCCGAAACCCTGATACCCGCCTGCAGCAATATTTCTACACATGCCGCATCACAACACTCCGGTGCCAATGTAAGGGTACGAAGGGCATCTTGGTGTTCCGTCAGCTGTTTGGCTTCATCCTTTTGCAGGGGACGAATGTATTTCTCCACATGGGCACCTCGTTTTTGCGGGTTGATGAAAGGTCCTTCCCAATGCACGCCTATAGCTGCTTTTCCGCCACGATCCCGATATTGCCGGTAAGCCTCCAGAGCTTTTTGCATCAGTCCGGGTTCATTGGTTGCTATGGTAGGCTGAAAATACAAGGCTCCTCCTGCCTTGCAATATTGTTCGGTAGCTAAAATTGTCGATACATCCGGATACAGGGAAAACAATTGACCATTGCCACCATAAATCTGCAAATCAATCAAACCGGGAGCTATGTGATTTCCCTGCACATCTATCCGTTGAAAGCCTTCCGGAATGGCGCTTTCCGGGACAATATCCAGTACTTCATAGCCATCCATCAGCACGGCAAGATGTTTCAGTATTTCTTTACCCGTGTAAATGAAACCATTGTAGTAAGCCTGTCGCATAGATAAACTTATTCATGATTCAGAATGGTAAAACGATCCCTGTCGCGCAGAAAAGGAAAATGCTTGCGCACCTGTTGCAGATGCTGTGCCGAAAGGGTATGGGTAATAATTTCAGGTTGTGGATGAGTGGAATGATAAAGCCATTTCCCTACAGGATCCACGATAGCAGAATGACCTGGATATTGTGTTCCATGCGAAGCATGCGGTGTAGCCGGTGGTTCTTCTCCTACACGGTTTACACCTATCACATAAGCCTGATTTTCCAGAGCACGAGCCCGCAACAAAAGATCCCATGCTTCAATGCGCGATGCCGGCCAACTGGCAATAACAGCCAGTACATCGTAAGCTGCCGATCCATCGTCCGTAGGCTGCTGGGCACACCATACCGGAAAACGCAAATCATAACAAATGCATAAAGCAATCCGCCATCCGTTAACCTGCACAATCAACTGGCGGTAACCCGGTGTGTAATACTTGTTTTCCTCCGCATAGGCAAACAAATGCCGCTTATCATACGTACCAAAATTACCATCTGGCTGCATCCAGATCAGGCGATTCCAGTAGTTACCCTCGTCGTAAATAATCACACTGCCGCATAGAATGATCCGATGCTGGTAAGCCAGTTCTCTCATCCACTGCACAATTTTTCCATTCATAGGTTGCGCCAGCTTTTCAGCATGCATGCTAAATCCGGTTGCAAACATCTCCGGAAGAAATACAACCTCTGTTTCACCGGGAAGTGTGGCAAGTTGTTGTGCGATCTGTTGCAAATTTTCATCTATCTGCTCCCACTGTATGTCAATCTGCATCAAAGCTATGTGAAGATGTGATTTCATGGTTTATTCATCCTGTAAATCCTGAATATGATTCCAAATCTGTTCAATGTATTCTGCTTCATATCCTTTTTGCAAAAAATAAGACATAATTTTTTGTTTCAGCAGAGGAGCACTCAGATTTCTACCAGCAGCTATTTTGGATTGCATTTGTTTTTCCAACACTTTCAAATATTGATCCGTATCTATCTGTGCCAGTGCTTTTTTGATCAGATATGGCGAAATTTGTTTTTGCTGAAGGGCCGAAGCGATTTTTCGTTTACCCCATTTGTTGATGTTGAATTTGCCAAGGGCAAACTGAATAGCAAAACGTTCTTCATTCAGATAATTTTCCTCTATCAAACAGGCGATATATGTTTCTGCCTGTTGACCATACACACCCAGCTGATATAATTTTTGCTTTACTTCCTGATGGCATCGCTCCTGATAAGCACAGTAATGTGTAATTTTTTTCCAGATTACAGATTGTTTGATATGCTGACAATCCGACATGTTGTTGCATCATTGAGTATCTGTTTCATCTGTGCGCACAATCCGCAGGCGTGCATAATTCAGCATGATTTTCTTTTCACCACTTAATTCAAAACGGATAGTTGCAATCGGGTTAGATGCATTCCCATCAATGGAAAGAATCATCCCATATCCGAATTTCTGATGTTCCACTTTCATTCCTTCTTTCATTAATCGGAAATCATCAGGTTTAAAATCTGGTGAGGGCGTATGCACAGCAGTTGCAGGTTTGTGCTGAGAAAATGATAAGTTGCCGGAAGAAGGAGATTTTCTCTGTGTTTGATGCTGCCAAAAGCTACTGCCGTGATTTGTTCTATAATCCCTGCCTAATGGTTTTTCAACATAATCCGATGGTAGTTCCGATATAAAACGGCTGGGATCATTTTGTACAAAATTGCCAAAGCGATATCGGTTCATGGCATAAGTAAGCCATAGTTTTTCTTTCGCACGTGTAACGGCCACATAAAACAGTCGCCGTTCTTCTTCCAGTTCATCGCGTGTGTTAATTGACATAGCATTGGGGAAAAGTCCCTCTTCCAAACCTACCACAAATACACAAGGAAATTCAAGTCCTTTTGCTGCGTGAATAGTCATGAGCTTTACGGTATCACTCTCTTCTTTTTCATCATCTGCATCGGTGAGCAAGGTAATCTGCTGCAGGTAGCTTCCCAGGTCCTTATCTGCCAGTTCACCTTCACTGTCGGGCGTTTCTGTAAACTCTTTAATGGCATTCAGCAATTCCTGCACATTCTCATACCGGGCAATGCCTTCCACACTCTGATCATTGTACAATTCCTTTACCAGTCCGGATGCTTTACCTGCCTGCACAGCCACGGTATAGGCATTTTCCTTGCTGAGCAGCAGCTGCAGGTTTTTAATCATCACTACAAAATCTTCAATCTGGTTAACCGCGGCCGAACGCAGGTCATATTTCCTGATATTTTCCAGCACCTCCCAAAGTGATATTCCCTGTTCACGGGCCACCAACAAACATTTTTGCAGGGTTTGCTCGCCAATACCACGCGCAGGATAATTAATAATCCTTAATAAGCTTTCTTCATCTTTAGGATTAACAATCACACGCAGATAAGCAAGGAAATCCTTGATTTCCTTTCGTTGATAAAAAGATATGCCTCCGTAAATTTTATAAGGAATATTCAACCTGCGCAGATGTTCTTCAAAGCTTCGGCTTTGTGAATTGGTACGGTACAGCACGGCAAAATCCTTGTTGGCATAGTGATTTCGTAGTTTTTGTTCGGCAATGGTATCGGCTACAAAGCGAGCTTCATCATGTTCTGACAGCAGGGAAATCAATTTAATTTTTTCTCCTTCATCATTTTGTGTCCACAGCACTTTGGGGAGCTGGCGCTTGTTATAGGCAATCACTTCATTGGCTACAGAGAGAATACTACGCGTACTGCGATAGTTTTGTTCCAGTTTTACCACCTTCACATCTTCATAATCTTTTTCAAACTGCAGGATATTCTGAATGGTGGCTCCGCGGAAAGAATAAATGCTTTGTGCATCATCACCCACTACACAAATATTTTCATGCACGGCGCCCAGCAGCTTGATGATAGCATATTGCGCTGGATTGGTATCCTGATATTCATCAATCAGGATATACTGAAACTTATGCTGGTATTTATGCAACGCATCCGGGAAACGGGTAAGCAGCACATACATCTGATACAACAAATCATCAAAATCCATAGCCCCGTTCTGAAAACAACGTTTAGCATACCATTCAAAGATCTTTCCGATCATAGGCCTTCCAGCCCGTGTATCTTCCTGTATAAATTCCGGATATTGCTGATATTCTTCCCAACCGATCAGGCTGTTTTTTGCATTGGAAATGCGGTTATACACCATGCCGGGGCGATAATGTTTATCATCAAGCTTCAGTTCTGCTATGATTTTTTTCAATACATTTTTGGAATCGTCTGTATCATAAATAGTAAAATTAGACGGATATCCAAGCCTGTGGGCATCTGCGCGCAATAAACGTGCAAATACCGAGTGAAAAGTGCCGATATATAAATTACGAGCTTCTGTACTGCCCAGCATCCGTTCAATGCGGGCTTTCATTTCATTGGCTGCCTTGTTGGTAAATGTCAAGGCCAGGATGTGAAAGGGATCTACTCCCTGTTCTATCAGGTAGGCAATGCGGGCAGTGAGCACTTTGGTTTTGCCAGAACCGGCACCGGCAATTACCATGAGTGGCCCATCGATATGTTGTACTGCTTCACGCTGGCGTTCATTGAGTTCGTCAAGAAAATGCATGGTATGAAATTAGAAATTTTTTATTGGCATGAATATCCATCTCCCGGCAAATTTAACAAACTCCCGTCCAATAAAGACACACTAAAGTGTGTATTCCGACAATGATTTTAATCTTCTATCCTGTTTTTCATTTTGCCCAAAATAGCAAAAGCATTTCCTGCAGCAACCTGCAACCGAAGCCATTGTTCTGGCTTCACATCAGGCAACGCAATCCATCCGCTATCTGCTTTACCTGTTCGCACGGGTGTAAGCACAAATGTATGATTATCATGTGCCACAAAAACATAATCTTTTCCCTGATAGTGAACCACGGCATGATCCGGTACGGCTACAGAACGTTCATGACCCAATGTAAAATTTCCCGATACATACATGCCAGGCAACAAACCGGATGCATCCTGCAAAAAATGGCAATGCAAAAGACCGGCCCTGTTGCTATCCACATTCCGCGTGATGAGCACCACTTCCACATCATAAAATTTTCCGGGCTGATTAGGTAAATACACTTTTCCACGGATCCCGGGTTTAAATAAATCTATATCTTCCTGAAAAACAGTCATGGCTGCATGGATATCACGGGGATCAACCAATTGAAACAATACATCCGTGGGCATCACATATTTTCCGATGTTAACATTTACAGAAGCTACATATCCGTTGATAGGCGAACGAAGCCGAATGATAGAAGAAAGCTTATCGGGTGTAAGTGAATCAGGTTCAATACCCATCAAACGTAGTTTGGCAGCCAATGCATGAAACTGAATTTGCTGAGCCTGATATTCGCTTAATATTTGCTGATAATTTTTCTGGCTGGTTGCCTGATTTTCACTCAATGCCTGCTGGCGATTCAACTCCTGCTGTAGAAAGGCCAGACGTGTTTTTGCAGTAAGATAATCCTGCTGCATCTGAATATATTGCATGTCCTGCAGTTCAGCTATTACTTCCCCTTTTTTAACATGATCGCCAGGAAGCAAATGGGTATATTTCAAAAATCCACCCACGGGCGATGAAATAGAAATCAGGTTTTGCGGAGGTACATCTATTTGTCCGTTCAGTTTCACCTGAGTATAAATATCTCTAATCTCAGGATGCACAAGCTGTATTCCTGCATTTTGCAATTCCACATCACTCATTGTAACCACGCTATCCTGCTCATTTGCAGCTATTGCTTCGCTTTGTGTTGATGGGCGTGAGGGCGATGAACAAGATGTCCACGCGATAAGAACAACAAAAATGAGTTTTTTCATATGCAAAAGGTTTAAAATTCAGTTAACAAATCATGTAAAGTGATGGCTGCAAGCCATTGATCTCTGATAGCTTGCAGATATTGAAGCCGAATGTCGCTCACCTGGCGCATGGAATAGATCCATTCCATATAACCTATTTCTCCGTTTTGAAAACGTTGACGGGAAAGTTCCAGGGTTTGATCCGCAACCGGTAATTCTTCTGATTCAAGCAGGTTCACCTGATGGGTGTACTTCTGATAATCCTGCCATACTTTTTTTATTTGCATTTGCAATGAAAGCACAGACCATTCATATTCTTTCCTGCTTATTTGTTCCATAATTCTGGCTGCATCCACACGTGCACGATAAGGCTTAAGAAACAAAGGAACATTAACACCCAAAATCAATGAAGAGAATCGAGTGGATGAACTATAGTACTGTTCTGTACGATCTTTCAGTGTATGCCAGCCAGTAAAAGATTGATTGACATATCCAATTGACAATTCGGGCAATAAACTTGCTTGTTCAGTTAGCACATTTTGTTTGAACATTTGCATGCGGGATTGGTAATATTGCACATAAGGCTTCAGATAAATTTCACTGGTGTCAAACACCTCATTGGATGGAACAAAAGGTGTGGTGGCTACAATCACCGAATCTGTTTGCAGCCACTGCATAAGTTGTTGCTGAATAGCCTTCAGATCGGCTTCTGCAGCTATTTTTTTCAAATGCATAAGCCGTGCTTCCTGCTGAAGGGTATTTCTTTCAAGCAATGAAAATTCACCTTTTTCATATTGCAATTGAGCCAATTGCGCATATCGCTGATACAGGCTATCCAGCCACGATAATTCCTGATGCAGCGCTTGCTGGTATTGCAATTCCACATAATTCATCTGCATCAAGTGGATGATAGAAGATTTTTTCATCTCACTTTCATACCTGGTTGCCTGCAATTCAGCTTCATAACGTTTTTTCAATCTTATGTAATAAGCCGGCCAGGCTATGCTTTGTGAAATATTCAGACGCGTATCAGCAAATGGGCCGTTTAAATTTCCATATTCTGCAATTAACTGGGTCTTCGGAATATCTGATGCTGTTTTTACCAAAATTTGCTGATAATATACCTGAAAATCACTTGCCAGCCATCTGGGATCATGAGATGATATGCGTGAACGAAATGTTTCCCAGCTGATCGGCAGAACCGGTTGTTGCATCTGCTGGCTTTTAGCAGGATAAGATATCAACATGACCATCAGCAGTACAAGCATGTGAGAGGTCTTTATTTTTGGCAAACGAACACGCTCAACGATGAAGTAAATACATGGCAAAACAAACAGGGTAAGAATAGTGGCGGTTATCAATCCTCCGATTACAACAGTAGCCAAAGGCCTTTGTACTTCTGCACCGGAAGACTGGCTGACAGCCATTGGCAGAAAACCCAATGAAGCTACAGAAGCCGTCATCAATACCGGACGCAGCCTGATGGATGTAGCTCTCAATATTATGTGGCTCAATGGCCAATCATGCATTTGCCTCAGGCGATTCATTTCACTGACCATCACAATGCCGTTTAGCACAGCTACGCCAAATAAGGCAATAAAACCTACGCCTGCTGATATGCTGAAAGGCATGCCTCGTAACCATAATGATAATATACCCCCAACAGCTGACAACGGAATAGCAGAAGAGATCATAAGACCATATTTTAATCGCTGAAATGCCAGGTATAAAATCAATAAAATCATCACCAATGCTACTGGTACAGCAATCGATAATCTGCGAGTTGCATGTCGTAGATTCTCATACTCACCACCATACGTGATATAATATCCCGGTGGAAGATGTAACTGTCGGTTTACCTTTTGCTGCAATTCATTTACAAGGCTTTGCACATCTCTTCCACGTACATTGAATCCTACAATAATTCTTCTTCGTGCATCTTCTCGTTGTATTTGATACGGCCCATCTTCCACACGGATATCAGCCACATAACGCAAGGGAATAATGGTACCATCCTGAAGTGAGACGGGCAGATTTTGTATTTCAGTTAGGCTATCACGTTGTTTATTTGCCAATCTTACTACCAAATCATAGCGCCTGTCTTCTTCAAACACAGAACCCGCAACTGCACCGGCATATGCAGCCTGAACTGCCCGGTTCACATCTGAAATCTGCAAACCATATTGCGCCAGCGCAGCTCGATTGTATCGGATGACCAGCTGCGGAATACCTGTAACTGTTTCTACATATAAATCTTTTGCGCCCGCAATCGTTTGTATGATATCGCCTAATCGCTGCGCATAATGTGCAAGCGTATCCAGGTTATCACCAAATATTTTACATACCACATCCTGCCTGGCACCTGTCATCAATTCATTGAACCGCATTTGCACTGGAAACTGAAAACCCGTTGCAATTCCAGGAACAGCCTGCAATACATGACTCATCTGCTCGGCCAGATCATTAAAACTCTGTGCTTTCGTCCATGTTGATTTATCTTTCAGGATTACCATCATGTCCGAAGCTTCTACAGGCATGGGATCCGTGGGAATTTCACCGGAGCCAATTTTCACCACCACTTTTTCCACTTCCGGAAAACTATCAACCAGCAATTTTGCTGCCTTTTGAGTGGTGTGAATGGTATTGCTAAGTGAAGCACCTGTAAGCAAACGAGTATCTACAGCAAAATCTCCTTCTTCCAGCTGAGGAATAAATTCTCCTCCCAATTTCATAAGAATCCATACAGATATGACAAAGAGCAATACAGAACCACCCAGCAACACTGCTGGTTTCCGAAGTGCCTTAATTAACCAGATTTTATACTTTCTTTGCAAATACCGAATGGCATGATCTGCATAGGTTTCTTTTACTGATAGTTTATTTCCCAAAAACAATGATGAAACTACCGGGACATAGGTTAATGATAAAATCAAAGCACCTAAAATGGCAAATGCAACGGTTTCAGCCATAGGTCTGAACATTTTCCCTTCAATACCCTGCAAACTCAAAATGGGTAAATACACAATCAGGATGATGATTTGGCCAAATGAAGCAGAGCTCATCATTTTACCGGCTGATTCGCGGACAAGCTCATCCATCTGCTGCCGATCCATTCGCATGGTGTTCGGCAAATGAGTTAAATTTCTCAGTTTATGCATCACAGCTTCTACAATGATTACGGCACCATCAACCAACAATCCGAAATCAAGTGCACCCAGGCTCATCAGATTTCCACTCACTCCCAGAAGGTTCATCATGGAAAATGCAAACAACATACTCATGGGAATCACCGATGCCACGATGAGTCCTGCCCGCAAATTGGCTAAAAACAATACCAGAATGAAGATAACTATCAAGGCCCCTTCAATGAGATTTTTCTTCACCGTGTGGATAGCATTATTCACCATTTTCGTGCGATCCAGAAAAGGCTCAATGGTTACACCTTCCGGTAATGTTTTTTTAATTTCTTCAATTCTGCGTTTCACATTGCGAATGACTTCGCTGCTGTTTCCTCCCTTTAACATCATCACCACAGCACCCGCCACTTCCTGTTGATGATGCTTATTCACATAAACCATCGCTCCATAAGGAATCGCATGCCCGATACGTACATCCGCTACATCTTTTACATAAACCGGCACACCTTCCACACGCTTGATTACAATTTGCCGGATATCATCCAGATTGCGAACCAATCCTTCGGTTCTGATGAATAATACGTTGTTTCCTTTTTCAATATAGGCTCCTCCTGCATTCTGGTTGTTTTGGGATAAAGCCTGATATACATCGGCAATGCTCAGATGATAGGTGTTTAACCGATCCGTATGTACAGCAACTTCATACTGCTTTAATAAACCTCCAAAACTGCTCACATCTGCTACTCCTTCCGTACCCAATAATTGCCTGCGCACAATCCAATCCTGAATATCGCGCAGGTCCTCCAAACTATATTTTCCTTCATAGCCGGGTAAGGGCCTCACCACATACTGATAAATTTCACCCAATCCCGTTGTGACCGGACCCAGCTCGGGTGAGCCCATGCCATCGGGAATCTGCGACCTAACCTGTACCAATCGTTCGCTCACCTGTTGACGCGCCCAGTAAACATCGGTTTGGTCATTAAATACAATCGTAACCAAACTTAAACCAGAACGAGAAAAGCTTCTTTGCTCTGTAATACCGGGTATGTTGCGGGTTGCTTGTTCTATGGGAACCGTAATGAATCGTTCCACATCAGGTGCACTCAGGTTGGGAGAAACTGTAATAACCTGCACCTGGTTGTTGGTAATATCAGGTACAGCATCAATGGGTAAATGCATGAGATTGTATATGCCATAACCTATCCATCCCAGGCAAAATATGCCTATGAGAAATTTATGGCGGATCGAAAAATTTATAATCGCTTGCCACATGGTTTTCTTTTTTTACAACTTCTGCTTATGAAACAATACACGCTCATCCATTCCATCATCAGCAAACAGATGAACTTACCTGCATCATTTCAAAACATCCTCTTAAGAAGGAGATTTTTTATGGATGAAAAACAAACACATATACATGCTTTGCTTCACATCCACACATCTGCATACCAACGATGGAATCAAATAAAAGGATGGAAAAAGAAAACCTGATAACGAGGAGGTTTCAAAATTTCAGAGATGATATTAACAGGACATAAATCCTGGTTGTTTTGAGGAAGATGAAGGGAAGAATGTGGTTCTGGTGGAGATAATTGAATGTTCCGCGAATATTGCAAAGGCGTAACGATACTGCTGAGTGCATATAAACAAAGATCGTTGGCAGGAACAGATTTAAACGGAAGCTGCATATCCTGCTGCCAGTCAGCATCATAGATGATTTTCCCGCTGTAATGCAAAGAAAAAAAATCCAACAGACTCATCTGTGGATTTTCATGTTTATGCGTAATATAATGTTGAATCAGTAAAGGCACACGCAAGAATTCATGACCTTCTACAAAGGCCAGAAAATAAATCTGAAGGAATACTATAGCCAGGAGGCGCCTCACGTCAACAAAGTTAAATCATCCTAAATTTTTGACCAAATATCCGCACAATCGTTTTCCTGGCTGCCAATTCTGGTTGTTGGTTTTTGATTTTTTTGGTTTAACAGCTTTTCTGAACATGGTACATATATCCAGCATAGCGGCTTTGGCAAATCTGGATCATTCTATGCTTATGCTGATCTACGGTCTATTTACATGCCCTCACCTGCTAAAATCAGGTACGCTTTCTCAACCAAAAGGGGTCCGGATAGGCATCATCGGGAGTATGCGTTGCTTCTGCAAGCTGTTTACCCACCTGTTCCAGCTGAGCTTCGCTCAAGCATTGCTCCAGATAAGGGAACAGCTCCCGTTCTTCATACCGTACGTGTTGATTGAGTTTTTCAGCAAGTGTGGTTAGCAAACTAACATCTTCGGATAAATTCGCATCCATCTTATCAGGCGCAATCAATTGTTGCTTAATTAATTGTTCTATTTCCCGATGCTGGGTAACGGCTTTTTTCACCCTTTCATCATCGGGCATCAGCACAAACAAAATCTGTTCTTCCTCTTGAAAATGCGGAATGATATAACGCTGATGAAAATAAGCCACATATTTTTTGATACGGGGGGTATCGATCTGCCATTCCAGCCCCTGGCCTATTTTCCAGCAAAACAACAAGGCATAATGATGATCGCGTGAGAGTTGCTGAATGGCGGGATGGCGTTTAATAGGTTTAGACATCAGGAAAAATTTTGCACACCCAATAAAATAGCTGCTGTGAATAAAGCAATGATTTTGATAATTTCCCCTACCACATAATTGATATGCACCGATTTACCGGAATAATTTTTCCCTTCTATCAGGGCATCAGCCTGAATTTTTAAAACAGGCAACCAGAAAATGGTTTGTATCAACAAAATACACAGAGCTGCCGCAAAACAAACTGCCGTAATGAGATGAAGGTGGTCGGGTAATAACAATACACCTGCAGTAAGTATCACGGCGCAAACCCATTCCATGCGGTTCAATGCCGTGAATACCCTTTTCCCGATGCTCAATCCGATAGCTTTGGTTACACCCGGCGCACGAAATTTCAACCAGGCTTCCATAAAACTGATGGCTATTACCATGCCTATCCATAAAAAACACGCAGCCAATGCAATCCATTCACCGGGAGTTGTACGCAACATGTTTTTGATTTAGGTTACATGTACTTCAATCTGTTTGCAATATCAACATCATTTATACCACATGGAAACAAGCAGCCATGCTTGCTGCCAGATTTGACAGAAGTTTAACACGCACAGCTCCAGGTTCAATCTGCCGGTACATCCACGATCCAGGTATTATCCCAATTGGCCCTTACGGTGATTTTTCCCGGAATGGCAATCACTTTTTCCGGCTGGCGGGGATGCGGGCCGTAGTAAGAGCCTGTATCCCATCTGCCGTTGTCATTTTCATCTTTCAGGACGCGAAGCTGATAGTCGCCCGGATCAAATAAGGGAATGCGGACGGTAGTTTGCTGAATAAGAGTATGATAAACCACACGCTGATCTTTTACGATCTGCAACACATTATGATGATAGCCTGTATCCAATCCATGCAGTTCTAATGTTACACTGCCGTAATCCGATAGTTTTTTGGTTTGAAAAGCAAGTGTATCCGCTTTCAAAACCTGATGTGCCGTATCCATAATGGCGCTATCGGCTATGCGCAATTGATAAGGCATATTTTCCTTCCACTGTGCAAACACCTGTAATTGCTGATGCAGGCTGTCATCCAGTTTAATATGAAATGTCACCGGATGAAGCAATGTATCTTCCAGCAATGAGATTTTATTGCTGTCAATAAAGGCAACAGGTTGTGAAAATTGCAGTTGCAGGGGAGCAATAAGAGACTGCCTGCCATTATCCAGATTCATTTGTACGGTAAATGAATGTGACTGACCGGATGGTGATGTGGAGGCTGATGATGAATGCTGCCGACTTGTATCAGCTGGCACTTCCTCGCGGAACAAATACAGCTTCAATCCCTGAATATCCCCGTGCAAGGCTATGGGATGGTTCATAAAAGCAATGGCTTCTTTTCCTACATCATCGTACATCAGGCTGTTGTTCTCTTCTTTGAGGGCAAAGATTTTAAATGTATCTGCCGGCAGATTGTGCAATAAAAAATGACCGGTACCATTTGTTCGCGTGTAATACAAGGGTTTTTCCCGGCTCACCACTGAATCCCTGAGATTTTTATACAGCATCACAAGCACGTTGCTGTCGGGCAAGCCTGTTTCGGCATCCAGCACGGTACCGCTGATTTGCAGAGAATCCAGGTAATTGCCGGTTGAAAAAATATAGGAGAAATCCGGGATGGCATTGCCTTCATCGATATCTTGAATGGTATTGCCGAAATTGATTTGATAAGTAGTATGGGGCTGCAGGGTATCTTTCAGCAGGATGGTAATGGTACGCAGCTTGACATTAACAATGGGCTGGCGACGCAGGCGGGGTGCAAAGATCAGTACATCGTTGTAGTTATTGGCCAATTGTACATACTCATTGAAGGTGAACACGATCCGATCACTATGGAAATGCAGGGTAGAATCGGGCGGTACAGCCGATACAAGCACCGGTGGAATGGTATCTTTTGGTCCACCCGAAGGGGGTACAATATTGGCACAACGTTGCCATAATGCACACAAAAAAAGCAAGCACGAAACGATGGCGACGATGGAGGCTTTCCATCTGCTTTTGGCATACCTGATCATATCCACCCAAATCTCAGCGAAGGTACTTCATCCTTCGCATTTCATCATGCGCTTATCGGCTATGCAGGTTCATCATGGGTTTGAAGCACGGGATCCATTTGCAAGCGATTGCTCAAATGCACACCAGGGACAATCATTGTGCCCACAGCAGGGAAACTCGAATGCCTGAATCTTCTGCCAGGTATCTTCAATGAGTTGCTCAACCAGTTGAATATCACCCTGCGTAACTTGAATGGAATGAGATTGAAATTGATCGTCTTTATCGGGTTCTACAAAATCAAACACAACCGTATTGACCGATGAGTGGCCATTTTCCTGCAACAACATGACATACATTACCGCCTGAATCCAATAATCAAAATCGTCTTTTTTCTTTTTCCCTTGTTGGTTATCAAAAGGCTTAAGCTTATTGCTTGCATTATCTGGTTTGCCGGTCTTGTAATCTACCACCTGGGTTGTTCCATTGCATATTTCGATTTTATCCAGCCGCCCCTTGATGGGCACTTCGTTGATAATGGCCTGAAAATCTTTTTCCGTTTCTTTTACGTTCCCCCAGTTGCTGAAAACCTGATTCAGATAATTTTTCAGTACCTGATTACCATGTTGCAAATGACGCTGAAAATCTTGGGGCCTGAAATGATGCCGGTTTAGATGCATGAACCACTGAAAATCGGCCTGCACCCTTTCGATGTTGACTCCATTTCCCTGAGCATGATAATTGGCTAATTGTTTGAGTGCATGATGGATGGCCTGTCCATAGACGCTGTGCATTTGTTCTGCCTGGGGTACCTGGAGCAGCGATTCATAGAAAAAACTCCTGGGACAATAGAGATATTTGTTTAATGCGGTAGGATTGAGTTTGAAATTGCGTACCAAATCCTGAAGAAAAGTTTGGCTGTATCGTTGTTGCATGGCCTGGATCTGGTTGCCCTGCAATCTGTTTACCTGAAAAACAATGGCACTGTTTTGCTGGCTGTATGCCTCTGGCTGAGGGTTTACAATAGGCCGTCCGGGTATCAGGATTTCATCGAGAAACTTTGATTTCTGCCATTCATTACCCTGATTATCCTTTTCGGCATAGCTTATCTGCACATATTTTCTTGCGCGTGTAAGCGCTACATAAAACAACCTGCGTTCATCTTCTTCTTTCAGATGAGACTGCGCATAACTGCTCATCTGAATTTTTAAAGCTGGAGGCAAACTAAACCCTATATTTCTTCCCCTCTTTTTTTCCCAGTTGTTTTCCACACATCCACCTATAAACACATAATCAAATTCCAGACCCTTGGTGCCATGGGCGGTAAGCAACTGCACACAATGCTCATCGCCTATCCGGCTTTCATAAGGAATGGTTAATTTGTATTTTTCCATTTTGCGGATAATCTGTATCCATCCCTCAAGCGTCAGATCGGGATTACGCTGATTCTCTGCCTGAAGAAATTCAAACAGGGTTTTCATAAGATGAATCCGGAAACCGCTGTCAGGAGCCTGGGAAGCCATTTTCAGCACCTGGCTTTCATTCAGTACTCGACAGAAAAAGTTTTGCAAAGGTTCATTGTACACACCCTTGATCCATGCTTCGAGCAGATCGGTTACAGATTTCAGCTGTTGGATTTCTATGGGTGTAAATAACTGATTTCCTTGTTTTTGCAAATCCTGCAAATACAACCGGAATGATTGCTGACCACCAAATGCCTGCCTGATAAAATCCATGTGCACGCGGGCAATAAGCTCAGTGGGTAAATCAAACCATTGAAAATGCAACAATGTAAACAAATGATGATCACCGCTACCCGGCCTCGCGGCTTCCAGTGCAACCCACTCCAGCATCAGAAGAATCTGTTGGATAAAATGATTCTTCAGTAGGTTTTCTTTTCTGACAAGCTGAAAGGGAATTTTTTTGTTTTGCAGATAAACGGCCATCTCATCCAGCTGTTTGTTTTCCCGGAATACGACAGCGATTTCAGAAGGAGCAACCACGCCTTGCTGGATGAGTTTTTCAATTTCCTCTGCAATGCCCATCATTTCATCAGATGGGTTTGGGTAAGATTTTATGATTATAGACATGGCTACAATGAATTAAACATGAGCAAAAAGTTGTTTGGATAATTGAAATCGTTCTTGTAAGTATTGAACCAGCCTATTCTGGTTATTTGCAATCAACTGATTGGCTACATCCAGAATATCCTGTGTGGAACGATAATTTTCTTCCAACACCACCACCTTTAAACCACTACCCGAAAAGCGATCGGCAAACGACTTCATGTTGCCAATACTGGCCCCCTGAAAGCGATAAATGGCCTGATCATCATCACCCACCACCATGACATTGGGTTGATCATAATCGGTAAGCAACTTTAGTAATTCGTTCTGTGCACCATTGGTATCCTGATATTCATCCACCAGAATAAACTGATAACGTTCCCAGTAATCACTCAGCAATCCCTGATGATTTTGAAACAAATCAATTACCCAATTGATCATATCTTCATAATCATACCGCTTTTTTTCCTTAAGCAGTTTGTTATATTGTTCAATTACATCCAATGCAGCTTTCGTGCGGGTAAATCTTTCCTCGAGCTCCCCGATTTTATCCCATTTCAGATCCCCTTTTTTACCATTTCTAGTATCCCTCTTATAAACAAATTCATCTACCTTCCCAGATTTTATTTCTTCCAAGTAATCATCTATTTCTTTTTGCACCATATCTTTTGTCCATCCTTCCTGCTTCATGATCCGGTTCAGCGAAATCAAGCTATCAACATCTACAAACTGATCGCCTTTCCCCCGATACAAGGGATGATCTGATGCAAGCCTGCTTATGATTTCTTCCATCCATTCATATTTTTCCAGCTCAGAGATGGGCTGCCATTCCACCATATTAAAATATTCCGGATGATCCTGGATAACCTCGTTGCAGAAGGCATGGAAGGTATAAATGCCAATTTTACGCGCATCCTTGCCAATGAATGATTCCAGGCGTTTGCGCATGGCATCCACACCGGCATTGGTGAAAGTGAGGCACAGGATGTTTTCCGGCCCAAAATCGGTTGTCTCTAAAATCCGGCCAATGCGCACAGCCAGCAATTGCGTTTTCCCGGTACCCGGTCCGGCAATGACCATCAGTGGGCCGTATATATGATCTACTGCCTCTTTTTGTCTGGCATTTAAACGCTGATAGGCTTGTTGGTAGGCAGTGCTGATTTGTGTTTTCGGGTTCATGTTGTATTTTTTATGACCTGTCAAAGCTAAGATTTAATCACGCATCCTATCTGCGCAATCAACCTTTTGATGAAAATTTCGTTTTAATTGAATAAAATCCCGATGAAAGTATATGTTTTGCAACGTATCCAGCGGATACCGGCCGAGCTCGACACGGTTTGGCAATTTTTTGCAGATCCGGGCAATTTACCTCTCATCACGCCGCCCTATATGCGTTTTCGCATCCTGAGCCCGGCAAAGCCAGAACGCATGTATGCCGGACAAATCATTACCTATCATGTACGGCCATTGCTGGGCATTCCCCTGTTCTGGATGACCGAAATCACCCATGTGGCAGAAAAACAATATTTCATCGATGAACAACGCATGGGACCTTATGCTTTCTGGCATCATCAACACCATTTCCGGGAAATACCCGGCGGTGTGGAAATGACTGACATCGTGCATTACCGCTTGCCCCTGGGCTTGATCGGACGAATGGCCCATGCGTGGCACATACGCCAACAATTGCAGGAAATCTTTGATTACCGCTTTCAACGGGTGGAAGAAAGATTTGGAAAATTCACAGAGAGAAATTTGTAAAAAAATAAAATGTAATTTTACGATATCCCCCTGTCGTGAGTATTTATTCACCTTAAATCATGGAATTATGAAAACATTAATTCTTATCTTCAGTTGTTTAACATTGATGGGTAATCTTACATATGCAATTACCTCCCCCCGACACATTCAAGCCCGGTCGTAGTACATAATGTAACTCAACCCCTTTCTTCGTTAAAACCAAGCACGGCAATTGGGTTATTTTTCAATTTCATTGATGACGTTTTTCTTCATTTCTTCATAAAAATAACGAGATGAAAAAAAGAATATCATTGTTTGCCTTTACGATCTGTACTGTTATAGGATATGCACAAACAAACTACACATGTGTGTACGTTCCTTTACATAAAAAAGGAAATTTGCTCAATGATAGTGTATCTTTTAAATCTGCTAATGGAGAAATCTACCAGTGCGTGCTTCAGGGAAATGCGAAACATTCCGTATTCTATGTTGTACAGAATACCCTCCATGCAGGCCAGGACACAGCCATCCATTTGATGCAAGATGCTGAATCAGACAGTGCCGATGCACATCATGTGCATATGACCATGCATGTAGAACTTCCCCTCTCTTATGATGATACCACAGTATATGTGGTTAAAGATTTTATCGGAAAAAGGATTTTATTTAAATACACAAATGAGTTTCCCCGGATTGTTATGAGCAACCTTTATGCAGATACCTTATATCCAATGGAATGGAAAACAGACAATCACGAGATTCGAAACTTTGGAAATCTAATGTGCTTTAAAGCCACAACTGTTTACAAAAATCAACGCATTGAAGCCTGGTACTGCCCGGATATTCCCATATCCGACGGACCCTGGAAGCTGGGTGGATTACCTGGATTGATTGTATCTTGTAAAATTGGTGACAATGATGGTTTTACATTAAGCTCGTTTCATACAAGTCAATCCACATCATTATTTACAGATCATATACAATCCATTTTACGTAAATCATACCCGGGTTATCAGGAATTCAGGAAATTCATTGATAAGGAAGTTCATCAATTCATTCAAAAAGCCAGGGTAGTGTTTTCAAACAAAAAGCAAAACTGCGTGCAATGTGCAACACAAAGTATGCAGGAATTGTATGTAACCATTCCTTATGAAGGCATATCTTATCATGCAAACCTTTGATTGATTAAATGCCCGGTGCAGCTATGAAAAAATTAGATCCAGGATGACAACCTTAAACCAAATCAAGTTCCGATTCACGATATAGTCATTAAAATCGATTAATTGTTTTCTCGCCTCCCGTTTTTTTTAAAGAACATAATCAAACCCAGCAACTATGAAAACCATCATTTTTTTCTTCTTCAGTTTCTTAATGTTCATTACGGGAATATATGCCCAGCAGGCTTATCTGTTTGTATATGTACCATACCAAGAAAGCGGAAAAATAATGGATGATAGCATAAGCTTTTTATCGGAAGAAGGAATCCTTACCCAAAATCTTTTAATTACGAATGGTACATATTCCTGTTTCTATTATTTTTATGATAATTCCATCAAGTATAAACAGGACTCGGCTAAACCCATCGATCTTACTCCGGTGATCGTGAAGGAATACGATAGCGCCGGTCAACACTACGGACAAATGAAGCTTACGCATCCTGCACTTGTTAAGCAAGTAGACACCAGTTGTGTCGTATATAAAAACTTACGCGAACAGAAGCTATACTTCGAATATTCTTCAAGAATTGCTTATGGAGCGATTAAAAAATTTTTTAGCGATACCCTTTTCCCGATGAAGTGGACACTTATTCCCGAAGAGAAAAAATTTGGCAATTTGCTTTGCAAAAAAGCTACCACATTTTTCCGGAATAGAGAAATCACCGTTTGGTATTGCCCGGATATTCCCATATCCGATGGCCCGTGGAAATTAGGCGGACTACCGGGCCCGATTGTGTGCTGGGAACAACCCGCTGATAAAGCTTTGCTTTTGCAAAGCATGCATGTGGTGCCTGACTTCCCTGAAAACTTAGTGAGCCAGTGGCATGAACTGAACTCCACGCATATACCCTATTACCCATCTTACCGGAGAATGCTGGATGAAACAGCCAAAAAAACTAAACTATTGTGGCAACAGGAAAAAAGCAATTGTGTAAGCTGCCAGAACACAAACTCTGCTAAGCTCACACAAACGCTAACATTCTATAACCCATACGAAGGAATCAAATATGTATTTGATTTGTAAGTCCCGCACAGCCAAAATGCGATAAGCCCATAAGCCGAAATCCCGGATCGTGAAACGTTGTGTGCACACCTATTTTGTATATGTTTTTTTGCTTGGATGGATGATGGTATATGCCTTTCCGGCTCTTGCCCAGGAAAGTCTTTCTTATCGTATTTATGGCGTGATCGAAGCCCACAATCAACCGGCTGTTCGTGCCAGCCTGATCCTGCAGTTTAAGCATGCCCGACAAATGTTTTTTGCGATCACCGACAGCACAGGTAAGTTTGGCTTCACCGGTACATTGCCTGCACCCGATACTGCCCTTTGCATCGCCAGGCTCCTGGGTTATGCCGCAGATACGAGTCAGATCATCATCAACCAAAGCGGCTCTTACCTCGTGAACTTCAACCTCAGGCCCAAACCTTACCCATTGCCCGAAGTAGTTATTCAGCTTCCAGCTGAAAACCTCGATACCCTCCGCTTCGATATCCGAACCTACCTGGGCCAACGCGATTTTTACATCACCGATCTCATCAATCGTATTCCGGGACTGAGCACGGATGCTAGCGGGAAGATTTATTACAACAACAAACCCATCAAAGCTTTGCTCATCAATGGCGATCCGTTTCTTGGGGATGCCTATCAGCAACTCACCCCCAATATCCGGGCTACTACCTTCGACACCGTGGAACTGATCAAGGACTATCATCCCAACCGGTTGGAAAAAGGTCTTTCACTTTCACAGGATGTGGCGGTAAACCTGGTTACCCATCGGCCATTCAGCGGGTCGGCCAGCATCACCGGCGGCACCAGCCTGTTCAACAAATATGAAGCGGAGCTGAACGCTTTCGCGCTCTACAAACCCATCAAATGGTTTACCTATGGCAAGATAAACAATGCCGGAGTGCATTACGAGGCTTTTGACAATACATCCCAAACGGCCAACCCTATGGCTCCCCAGCAGCTTGAACCCCAATGGCTCATCAAGCCCATACCGGCGGGCCAACCCGACGTGCCCTATCCCCGCTATGCTTATGATAACCGCGACCAACTGGCCGGTAGCCAGCTGAGCCTGCAACTCACGCCAGCCCATGAACTGACCATCCATTACACGGCAGGGAAACAAAGCCAATGGATAGCCCAACGCGATAGCAGCTTTTTTATCGTGCCGGGCCAGCAAAGCTGGGCATTGACCAATCAGCGCCAGTTTAAGGCTGCGCAAACCCTTCAGGATCTTTCCCTGCAGTGGACTTACGACCCAAAGAAACACTACATTGCCACCTATGCCTGGAACCTGCACCATAGCCAGCCCCGGCATGAAGCTGTGCAGCTCACTTCCGGATACCTGCACGATACGCTGACGGAATGGATAACAGATAAACAACACCTATGGAGTGCACGCACCACCCAACAGCTGCGCCTGGGCAAACATCTGTTGGAAGCCGATCTGGCTTATGTGGAGACACAATTACCCGAACAACAGCTGCTGCACACCTCACGCCTAGGCAAAATCTTAGACACCAGCGGGAAGACAACCGACTACCTGCAGCTCCTGCAAAGCCATTTCCACAGCACCTTTCTGCAATTTGGCTGGACACACGGCAACACCAGGCACAGCTATCAGGCAAAAGCATTTTATCAGTCCGATGCCCTTCAGCAGGCTCATCAAATTCAAGCCGAGCTGCCGCCAGACAGCTCTTTTGTGCAAAATACCTATCCTGTCAACCTGCAGGAAGCCGGAGGCTCTTTTGTATTCCAGCGCAACTGGAACCTGTTTACCCAACTGAAAATAGGTGCAAGCCTGTCCAGTGCCCGCAGCCGCTATGCGGATCAGCTGCAAAGCTTCACGTTGAAACAATTTTCGCTGACTTATCAATGGTCGCGCCCCTCAGGAAGAAGATCAAAGAATCTGTATGTGGATCAAATCACGCTTTCCCTTTCACACCGGGAGCACTTGCTATCCGCAGATATGCTTTTTCCGCCCATCCTTTTATCGGCTGGATACCAGATCAAGCAACCAGCCGACCGAATGTATCGCACAGCCGACAACCAGGGCACGACCTATTTTTCCATCAAGATGAAGAAGCCTGATATCTCCTTCGGCCCAAGTTTTTCTGTTTCCTACACGCCACAACCCGTGATCTGGTCTTTCTTTGAAAATCCGGCCTATAGCTTCACCCAACCCCATCAGGGGAAAAATAGCAGGCGCTACCTGCTGTCCGGCAATTTCGCTAAGCCTTTGATCGCAATCAACTCCAAATGCTTTTACACCTTGCAATATACCGTGCAGGACCAGCCCTACCTGCTCAATGACGTCAACTATCGCCAGCAGCTGCGTGTGTTCAGCCACACTTTCACTTATCAGTGGAGTCCGCTACTCTGGTTTCTGATGGAGGCTTCCTACACCCAGCAGCAGCTGCATACACAATTGCGCGCCACAAGGCAGGCCGCATCCTTTGCCCAGCAAAGCACCATCCAGAAAGCTTATCTGAAAACCTCTGTGGATGTAACCAGTCTTTTGAAAGGCAATATCGTATACAATTACATCCACACGGCCTTCTTGCCTGCTTTTCACACGCTTGACCTGTTTGTGGAATATCGGCCGTGGAAAAACATCACCGTTTCGCTCTACGGGCATAACCTGCTCAATCATGCCACCCTGGCCTACCAAACCTTGGATGCCAACAGCGGTCAATGGACCTACTATGCGCTGGTAAGCCGGTATTTGTTGTTTTCGGTGAAATGGGGGTTATGAGCGAGGAGTTGATGCAATGGCTGCAGATGGAACAGGTTCGGGATCCGTCCACATGCCGTTTTCTTTGATGAGCTGGATGAGCTCATCCACAGCGGTTTCGGCTGGCACATTGCGTTTTACGATTTCTTTGCCTTTGTAAAGCGTAATTTTTCCGGGTCCGCTGCCCACATAGCCAAAATCGGCATCGGCCATTTCTCCCGGGCCATTTACAATGCAGCCCATGACCGCAATCTTAACTCCTTTCAAATGATGCGTAGCTGCGCGGATGCGAGCTGTGGTTTCCTGCAGGTCGAACAACGTACGGCCACAGGAAGGGCAGGAAATATATTCGGTTTTGCTGATGCGGGTGCGCGAGGCTTGCAGAATAGAAAAAGCCGTATTGTTTAAAAACTGGGCGTGGCTGTGCACTTCCAGATAGGTGCGCCCGCTCACGCGCAGGTTCTTGACCAAGTCGGGATGATTTTTCAGCCAGATGCCATCGCCCATGCCATCGAGCAACAGGGCTCCGGCTTCCACGGCAAACTGAATGAGCTGCTCGTCGATAGAGGCATGAAAACTTTCCACGCAGAGGATAACCGGCGTGGTTATGCCTCGCAGCATGAGGTCGTTGATTTTTTGTCGCACGGCAGGCATAGCGTGCCGGTTTTGGGAATAGATGCACAGCACGGTGGTATCATCCAGCGTCTGCAGCAGCTGTTCCCATTCTTCGTCGGTGGTGTTGAGGGTATCCAGGGCGATGAAATTCAGATAGGGCGAGGGCTCGTCGAGCCTTTGCAGCCAGGTAGTCCAGGTGAACAGCGGAAAATAGCGCCGCGGATCGGGCACATGGGCATACACCTGCGCATCACAAATCACCTGCAAGGTGCCTGGCAGTTCAAACGGCACATATCGTCCCGAGGTGTAAATAAAATCGGCTGCTGTGTCGCTCACATGCCATTTGTCGGTCGTGGAATCGTAGCGATAGCCAATGTCGGCGAGCTTTTCATGGGTTAAAGGTTCTTCGCTCAGATCGGCTATCACCACCGGCACCTGTTTGCCTCCTATGCGGCCTGTTGGCTGGGTGTTCCGGCGTTGATATTGAAAAGGTGAATAAGCCAGTCGTTCGATGGGCGGAATGGGCTTATGGTTTTCCCTATGGGTATATCGTTTCACCAAATCCCGGCAAACGGGTATTTCATACTCCGGCTCTTCGGTGAGGGAAACCCGGATGGTGTCGCCAATGCCATCTTCCAGCAAGGTACCGATGCCCATAGCGCTTTTGATGCGGCCATCTTCCCCATCACCGGCTTCGGTAACGCCCAGGTGCAGCGGATAACATTCGCCAAATTCTTCCATCATGGTTTTCACTAACAGCCGGTAGGCCTGCACCATCACCTGGGGGTTGCTGGCTTTCATGCTCAGCACGATCTGATGATAGTTTTCCTCACGGGCGATGCGCAAGAATTCCATGGCACTTTCCACCATGCCCATAGGCGTATCCCCATAGCGGCTCATGATACGGTCGCTGAGCGAGCCGTGATTGGTACCAATGCGCATGGCCGTGCCATATTCCTTACAGATGCGAATTAGCGGCACGAAGCGTTCGCGAATACGTTCCAATTCAGCCTGGTATTCGGCATCGGTGTATTCTTTGAACTGAAATTTCTTTTTGTCCACATAGTTGCCGGGGTTGATACGCACTTTTTCTACGATGCGGGCGGCCACTTCCGCGGCGTTTGGCGTAAAATGGATATCAGCCACCAGGGGCGTATGATAGCCGCGCTCACGCAGGGCTTTTTTGATGTGCAACAGGTTTTCCGCCTCCTTGATGCTGGGCGCCGTGATGCGCACCAGCTCAGCTCCGGCTTCTATGCAGCGGATGCATTGCGCTACCGTGGCTTCCGTATCCAGGGTATCGGTGGTGGTCATCGTCTGGATGCGAATAGGATGGAAATTGCCCAGCAGCAGGTCTCCTATTTTTACTTCGCGTGTAGGCAAACGTTGATATCGCGTAAGCGACTCTGTATAATACTGCATGCAAAAGGAATTAAAAGACCTCACAAAAACACCTACAAATCTAACAAATCCAATGGGGATGGGGTTGAGTGCTTAGCAAATTTTACCAATCTTTCCCACCGGGAACCACTTGCTGTTTTTGGTTTTCGTTTTGTTTCTCGCGGATCTTTTGTTCCTGCTGGGCCAGGGCTTTCAGCAGCTGATCGGCCTGCTGCGGGGTGAGCTGATTGGGATTTTGCCGCTGGTTTTGTTGATTTTGTTGGTTTTGTTGATTTTGTTGTTGCTGATTTTGCTGGTTTTTGTTTTGCTGTTGCTGGTTTTGGCTTCCACCGGCGGATTGTTGCTGCTGTTGTTTTTTCAGCATTTCCTGGGCATAGGCCAGGTTATAGCGGGCTTCGTTATCGGCCGGATTGAGCTTCAGTGCTTGTTTATAGGTTTGAATGCTTTGCTGCCAGTTTTTTTCACTCATAAAAGTATTGCCCACATTGTACCAGGCATCTGCTTTCTCCTGCGGGGATCCGGCCAGTTCCAGGCTATGCTGGTATTGCTGGCGGGCTTCCTCATAACGTTTTTGCTGATACATGGCATTGCCCAGGTTAAACCAGGCGGGGGGAAGGTTTTGCTGTTTTTGCAATGCTTTTTTGTAATCGGCTTCGGCATCGGCATAATCACCCTTCTGATAGGCTTTGTTGCCTTTCCGAACGAGCTGGTGAGCCGACTGTGCGGCGGCTGAGGCAGCAATCCACATGATCAGCATCAGGCAGACACCCGTTTTACCCATAGTCCTTTTGATTTTTCAGGGATGAACAGTTCCAGCACGATCAATGCCAAAGCGATGGCCAGGAAATATTGAAAATAACTGTTGTAATCGGTGTACATGTTTTCCTGATAGGTTTTCTGTCCCATCTGGTTAATGCTGTTTTCCAGGCGGCGGGCTACATCGCTCACCTGATCCAGGTATTGGAAGGAGCCATGTCCTTCGGCAGCAATTTGTTTGAGCTCAGTTTCATTTAACCGGGAAATCACGATCTGTCCGTTTTCATCGCGTTTGTAATCGCCGGTTTGCGGATCCCGAATCGGGGCTCCGGCGGGCGTGCCCACACCCACGGTATAGATAACAATACCTTCCTGATAAGCTTTTCTGGCCTGTTCAACGGCACCTTCACCGAAATCTTCCCCGTCGGTAATCAGGATAATGGCTTTATGGGTTTTTTCCTGGGTGTTAAAAGCCTGACGGCACATTTCAATTGCATCGGCGATCTGGGTTCCAGGTGTGGGTACCATATCGGGGGTGATGCTGTTCAGGTACATGTGAGCCGCCGCATGATCGAGTGTGAGCGGCATCTGCAAATAAGCCTGCCCGGCAAACACCACCAGCCCAAGACGGTCTCCGGGCAATTGATCAAACAACCTGCTTAGCAACTGAACAGCCCGCTGCAGCCGGCTGGGCTGCACATCCTGGGCGAGCATGCTTTTGCTTACATCCAGTGCTACCATCACATCCACACCTTTGGTTTCCACCTTTTCCATGTGCGTGCTCATCTGCAGATTGGCTGCACCTGTGATCACCAGCACCAGGGCCAGAAGCAAAAGCAAAAATTTCCAGCGGAACAGGGCTGGCCGGTAATCGGTAAATAACTGCTGTACCAGCCGGGCCTCTCCCCATTTGCGGATGGCTTGATGTTTCCACCAAAGCACATACACAAATACCAGAACCGCTGGAATGAGCAGCAAGAGCCACTGAAAATATTCAGGATGCTGAAACCGAAGCATGCTCAGGAATTCATCACGCAGGCAAATATAGTTTTTACCGGAGCCTGGTGGAAAGATAAAGGCTGATATTTTGAAAAAAATTAACGCCTCGAAATGCATTTTTTTCGTCATTCCGAGCACCAGCGAGGCCTGCCTGCCGGCAGGCAGGAATCTGCCGAATCGTATGCACGCTGTTCAGGAGATCCCTCACTTCGTTCGGGATGGGGACGGGTGGAAGTAAGCGTCATTCCGATCCGCCGATGGGCGGAGAGGCCTGCCTGCCGGCAGGCAGGAATCCCATAGGCCTACAGACAGCAAGGCTTCTATTCAGATAAAAAGGTTCGAGCTAAAGGCCTGGCAAGCTATCTTTGCCCGAAAAACAAGGATTATGGACTATGCCACACGGAAAAAATTAGTTGAACTTCGCTATACCATCAATGACCGGCTGCGTATCAACGAATTCATCTTCAGCAAAATTTTTATTCTCTGGGCTGTGATTGGGTTTCTGGGCGGGATTATGGCAGGTTTTTACTGGATTATCCTGGATGCCTTCACCCACTTGTTGGCAGGTTTTACTGGAGCCTGGGTGATTGCCTGCATGACAGGCGCCGGATTGATAGCGGGCCTGATCATTTACCTGCTGCGTGATCCTGGAGAAATTGATCTGATTGTGAACAATATTCGTTTCCGCGGTGGAAGGCTTGACACACGCAACAATCCGGCTATGATTCTGTCTTCACTGGTGTGTATTGCTTCGGGAGGAAGCCTGGGACCTGAAACGCCCATGATTCAGGTTACTGGATCTACCGGAACCTGGCTGGCTAAACGACTGCATTTCCGCAATGAAGATATCCGTTCCATGACCATTGCCGGCGTAGCTGCTGGATTCACAGCCTTGTTTGGTGCACCTCTGGGTAGCAGCCTCTTTGCACTGGAAATCCTTCACCACAAGCATGTAACGGAATATTATCAGGCATTGATTCCTGCTATTGTGGCCAGTTGCACAAGCTATATTGTTTTCGTAATCATTACCCATATCGGCATAGGTCCCAGCTGGCAATTTCCAGCTTCGTATCAGGTACATGTGAATGATGCTATTTATGCTATCGGATTTGGAGCCATTGCAGCTGCTATAGGTTGGGCTTTTATTTTTTTGGTACGTACCGGAAAAAGAGTTTTTAAAAAACTACCGTTCCCGATTTTCATCAAAACAGCCATGGGTGGGCTATTGTTGGGTATTATGGCCTATGAATTGCCTATCACTCGCTATTTCAGCCATTATCAAATTCCGGAACTGTTTAGCCAACATTTTACCCTGCAGCTGCTGGTAGCGATTCTGATTGTTAAACTCATGGCCATTACTGTAACCGTCACCTCCGGATGGCGGGGTGGTTTTATTATTCCGCTATTTTTCACCGGAGCTACGCTGGGATTGATCATTGCTCATTTCTTCCCTTATTCGCAACCTGCCCTGATCATGGTGTGTTGTATGGCTGCCCTTAATGCCTGCGTAACCCGCACGCCGGTAAGCTCAACCATTTTGGTGGCTAGCATGACGGGTGTGCATTTGTTGATTCCCATTCTGTTTGCCAGCCTCACTGGCTTTTTCCTGGCTCCCAAAACACCGCTGATTAACGCCCAGCTGCGCAAACGGGAAAAGCATGAAGAGTGAAAGGATTCTTTTATACGCACACCGGTAAATACGGAGGCAAGCTCTGTGGAATCGGCGAATTCAGGCCCTTTCCCGTCATTCCGAGCACCAGCGAGGCCTGCCTGCCGGCAGGCAGGAATCTGCCGAATCGTATGCACGCTGTTCAGGAGATCCCTCACTTCGTTCGGGATGGGGACGGGTGGGTAAGCCGGCAGGCCCGGGGTGAGGACGGAAAAGGATTGGCGTCAGCGAGGGATTGCATGTTGTCCAGTAGGCTCAATCCTGCAGCTGAGGTCTGAGCCAGTAGGTAACTTCATCCAAAGACATCTGCTTGCGACGGGCGTAATCTTCTACCTGATCTTGCAGGATTTTCCCCACTCCAAAATATTTGCTTTCCGGATGGGAAAAATACCAGCCGCACACACTGGCCGCCGGATACATGGCCAATGATTCGGTCAGTTGAATACCCGTGGCTTTCGAGGCATTTAACAAGTGAAACAGCTTGCGTTTTTCGGTATGATCAGGGCAGGCGGGATAGCCAGGTGCAGGGCGGATGCCCACATATTCTTCGCGGATCAGTTGCTCGTTGGTCAGCTGCTCATCGGGCTGATAGCCCCAGAACTCTTTTCGCACGCGCTCGTGCATGCGTTCGGCAAAAGCCTCTGCCAGCCGGTCGGCCAATGCCTTCAGCATGATGATATGATAATCATCGTGGTCGGCTTCGAAATGGCGGATCCATTTTTCGATGCCAATCCCGGCCGTCACGGCAAACGCCCCTATATAGTCCGTTTCACCGGGAGCAAGCATGGATTGAGGTTTGATGAAGTCGGCCAGGCACAAATTAGGCTGGTCGGCCGCTTTTTTAATCTGCTGGCGAAGAAAACACAATCGAACCTGTCCATCGGGGGTCTCCACCATCACGTCGTCATCATCCACCGCATAAGCCGGGAAAAGGCCTATCACAGCCCGTGCGGTAAGCCATTTTTCCCTGACGATTTGCTGCAGCAGGGCCTGTGCATCTTCATAGAGCCGGCGGGCCGACTCACCCACCTTCGGATCATCGAGGATTTGCGGAAATTTACCGTGCAGCTCCCAGGCAATGAAAAACGGCTGCCAGTCAATATAATGCGACAATTCTTCCAGGTCATACTCAGCGAAAACTTGCACTCCGAGCTGCCGGGGCACGGGTGGGTGATATTCGCTCCATTCGATGCGCTGTTTGTTTGCCCGGGCCTCCTGCAGGGATATGTAAGGTTTGACGGATTTTTTGCTTTCGAAATTCATGCGAAGCTGCCCATATTCTTCCCGGATGCTTTTCAGGAAATCTTCTCTGGAAGCGGGGTTTAGCAGGCTACTCACCACCTGTACGCATTTGGATGCATCCTGCACATGCACCACACCGCCGGAATATGCCGGTGCAATCTTCACGGCCGTGTGCATGCGGGAGGTGGTGGCCCCACCTATCAGCAACGGAATCCTGAATCCCTGTCGTTCCATTTCCTGTGCCACGTGCACCATTTCATCCAGGCTGGGCGTGATCAGGCCGCTCAGTCCGATGGCATCGGCCTGAACTTCACGGGCCGTTTGCAGAATTTTTTCAGCCGGCACCATCACCCCTAAATCCAGGATTTCATATCCATTGCAGCCCAGCACTACCCCCACAATATTTTTCCCGATATCGTGCACATCGCCTTTCACGGTGGCCATGACTATTTTTCCTGTGCCCTGTTGCCTGTCTTGCTGCTTGCCATCCAGCTGGAGCTGCGCTTTTTCGGCTTCCATATAGGGCAACAGCACGGCCACGGCTTTTTTCATCACCCGGGCGCTTTTCACGACCTGCGGCAGAAACATTTTACCACTGCCAAACAAATCGCCCACGATATTCATCCCATCCATCAAAGGCCCTTCAATCACATTCAGCGGGCGGGGATATTGCAAACGGGCTTCTTCCACATCCTGCTCAATATAATCGGTGATCCCATTCACCAGGGCATGGATGAGGCGCTCCTGCACGGTGCCTTTGCGCCAGCTTTCGTCTTTCAGCACCTGTTTGCCTTTAGCCTTTACCTGCTCGGCATATTCCATCAGGCGCTCGGTGGCATCGGGTCGGCGATCCAGGATTACATCTTCCACCCGTTCACGCAGCTCGGCAGGTATTTCATCATACACCGGGATCGCCCCGGCATTGACGATGCCCATATCCAGTCCTGCCCGGATGGCATGATACAGAAATACCGCATGCATAGCTTCGCGCACCACATCGTTGCCCCGGAAGGAAAACGACACATTGCTGATGCCGCCACTCACCTTGCACAGGGGCATCAGTTGCTTGATTTGCCGGGTGGCTTCGATGAAATCCACCGCATAATGATTATGTTCCTCGATGCCGGTAGCCACGGCAAACACATTGGGATCGAAGATGATATCCTGGGGCGCATAATCCAGCTTTTCGGTAAGCAGCCGGTAGGCTCGCTGGCAGATCGCGACGCGGCGCTCGAGGGTATCGGCCTGGCCTTGTTCATCGAAGGCCATGACCACCACCGCCGCACCAAAATCCTGACAGATGCGAGCCTGTTCGAGGAATTTTTCTTCTCCTTCCTTCAGGGAAATGGAATTCACAATGCATTTGCCCTGCACACACTTCAAGCCAGCCAGAATCACACTAAACCGGCTGCTGTCGATCATGATGGGAATACGGGCAATATCAGGCTCTGCAGCCAGCAACTGCAGAAAGGTGGTCATGGCCTTTTCACTATCCAGGAGGGCATCGTCCATATTCACGTCGAGGATCTGGGCGCCGTTTTCCACTTGCTGGCGGGCTACGGAAAGCGCTTCTTCGTATTTCCCTTCACGGATAAGCCGGGCAAATTTTTTGGAACCGGTAACATTGGTTCGCTCGCCGATGTTGATGAAATTGGTTTCGGGCCGCACCACCAGCGGCTCCAGTCCGGATAATCGCAAATATGGGTGAATAATCTGACGTTTGTTCATGTACAAAACGGTTAACTGCGGTTAAGCCTCCATCGAGTCTGCGGTTTGCAGGGTGTGGGCCACTTCGGGCAGGGGGCGAGGAGGATAGGAGCTCACCAGTCGGGCTATTTCGCGAATATGATCGGGCGTGGTGCCGCAGCAGCCGCCCACAATATTCACCCAGCCTTCGCGAGCAAAGCCCTCGATAGCTTGTGCTGTATCGTGCGGTAATTCATCGTATTCCCCAAAAGCATTGGGCAGACCGGCATTGGGATATACGCTCACAAAACAGCTGGCCAGGCGCGAAAGCTCTTCCAGGTAAGGCCCCATCTGCCGGGCACCCAAGGCACAATTTAACCCCACCGAAAATGGCCGGGCATGCATGATGGAAATATAAAAGGCTTCGAGCGTTTGACCACTCAAGGTACGCCCCGAGGCATCGGTGATGGTTACCGAAATCATGATAGGCAAGGGTTGCCGGCCGGTTTTCCGGAAATATTGCCGGATGGCATAAATGGCGGCCTTGGCATTGAGGGTATCAAAAATGGTTTCAATCAGCAACACATCCACACCTCCTTCTACCAATCCCCGCACCTGCTCTTCATACGCTGCCGCCACCTCATCAAAACTCACTGCCCGATAGCCGGGATTGGTTACATCCGGTGAAATGGAAAGGGTTTTGTTGGTGGGCCCTATCGCGCCAGCTACAAAGCGGGGCCGATCGGGATTTCGGCGGGTAAAAGCATCAGCCGCTTCCCGGGCAATGCGGGCCCCAGCCAGGTTAAGTTCATAGGCCAGCTCTTGCATATCATAATCGGCCTGGGCAATGCGGGTGCTGCTGAACGTGTTGGTTTCAATGATGTCGGCGCCAGCCTCAAGGTAGGCCTCGTGAATGCTTCGGATGATCTGTGGCTGGGTGAGATTGAGCAGATCATTATTGCCTTTCACATCCCGGTGATAATCGGCAAAACGCTGACCCCGATAATCCTGTTCGGAAAGACGATGACGCTGAATCATGGTGCCCATGGCACCGTCGATGATGAGGATGCGCTCAAGAGCGCAATCGTGTAGTGATTTCATGCTGTTTATTAGTTCCGTTTGCACTGACGGGCCGAACAATAAACAAATCCGCCCACGTCGATGGTGAAAAGGCAAAGATAGCAACAAATCCAGGACTTAGCGCGGGATGCCTCTCTTCGAGATCCGGAAAAATCACCGCTGGCTGACAAAGCGGCTGTCATTTCGCATCTATTTGCGCCCTGTACCCCCTTCAGGCGGAGCGCAACGAGGAATCCCATGCAGCCTGGGAGATCCTTCGCTGTGCTCAGGATGGGGACGGGGAATAAATGACCCGGATAGAAACAAATCCGCTTTTCCACCTGATGGCGCCTGGCAAAAGGACTTTGAAGGATGCAGATCAACCCGTATTTTGTAACCTGCCGAAGTCATTTGCCATGAAACATTTTCGCTTCATTCTTCTTGTTTGCATCCTGAACTGCCTGGCTATGGCCAATTATGCACAGCAAGAACAGAAAAACCGTCTGATTGTGCTCACCGATGTTGGTGCAGAGGTCGATGATATGCAGTCGCTGATTCGCCTGCTGTTGTATTCGAATGAGATCGACATCCAGGGACTGGTTGCCACCACTTCCGTATGGATGAAAAATCGTGTGCATCCCGAAATCATCCGAAAACTAATCCTTGATTATGGAAGAGTGCGCCCCAACCTGCTCCAGCATGAACCCGGATTTCCACCGGCCGATTCTTTGCTGCGCCTGGTAAAAAGCGGTAATCCGGCTTATGGTATGGAAGGGGTGGGGGAGGGAAAAAATTCAGAAGGGTCTGATTGGATTATCCGAATGCTGGAAAAGCCTGACGACAGACCGCTGTGGATTGCCATTTGGGGTGGCGCCAATACCTTAGCCCAGGCCCTGTATGAGCTGCGTACCACCCGATCAGCAGCCGAAGTGAATAGGCTGATTGCCAAACTGCGGGTCTATGCTATTTCCGACCAGGACGACAGCGGGCACTGGATCAGAACCCAGTTTCCTAACCTGTTTTACATCGTTAGCCCGGGCGATGACTACGGGAGGGCTACCTGGATTGGAATCACGATGGTCGTGAAGGGTATTGACAACGAAGAAATCAGCAACGACTGGATTGCGGAGCATATTCAGGAAGGACACGGACCCCTGGGAGCCGACTATCCGGATGTGGCCTATGGCATGGAAGGCGATACCCCCTCATTTCTTTCGCTTATCCCCAATGGCTTGAATGCACCCGAACATCCCGACTGGGGCGGCTGGGGCGGCCGTTATGCCTTGTATCTACCCCACATATCCCCACTCAAAAAAGGCATTTCCGGTGTGCCGATTGAACCGGAAACCCGGCCGATCTGGACGGACACATCCGACACTTACCGGCCTTTTGTGCATCGGCCTTTCGGAAAAACCGTGGGAGAAGATACCCTTGCGTTTACTGGTAATCAGGTAACCCTGTGGCGATGGAGAAAAGATTTTCAAAACGATTTTGCAGCCCGAATGGATTGGTGTACCAAGCCCTATCGGGAAGCCAACCATCCTCCTGTTGTGCAGTTAAAATGTCCTGCTCAATTCACGGTAAAATCCGGACAAGTCTTTTGGCTCAATGCAACAGCCACTGACCCGGATGGAGATCATCTGAGTTATCTTTGGTTCAATTACCCGGAGGCGGGTACTTATGGAAAGCCCGTATCCATAGCTTCGGCCGAAAACATGCAGGCCGTATCTGTCGTCGCCCCCCAGGTTACGCACCCTGTAACCTTGCATTTCATTGTAAGGGTTACCGATATGGGTAAACCTCCCCTGGCCCGATACAAGCGGGTGATGGTGACAGTTATGCCTTAACGCATCGTTCCGTTCCACCGTCAATGCGCAAGGCCAATAGCTTAGTCGGTTTCTCCGCTCTTCTGTGGCCGATGGCTGGCCTGTTCTTCGGTATGCAAATAACTTTCTATGGGCAGGCGGTTGGTGAGGGAGCGAGCCAGGGTCATTTCATCGGCATATTCCAGCTCGCCGCCAAAAGCAATGCCCCGTGCAATGGTGGTGAGTTTCACCGGATAGGACTTCAGCTTTTTTGAAAGGTAATAGAGGGTGGTATCGCCTTCCACCGTGGGACTGATGGCCATGATGATTTCCTGCACCTGACCGCTGGCGGCTCGCTGCACCAATTGATCAATCGTCAGGTCTTCCGGGCCTACGCCAGAAAGGGGCGAGATCACGCCTCCCAGCACATGATATACACCGGTATATTGCTGGGTATTCTCAATAGCCATCACATCGCGAATGTTCTCGACCACACAGACCAGATCGTGACGCCGGGCCGGATTGCTGCAGATGCTGCATACTTCGGCATCCGATACGTTGAAACAGATTTCACAAAAGCGGATTTCATCGCGCATGCGGCTGATGGCATCGGCCAGCCGGTGGGTTTCTTCGGGCGCTTCTTTGAGCAGATGCAATACCAGGCGGAGGGCAGTTTTCCGACCAATGCCGGGTAAGCGGGAAAAGGCTTCTACGGCTTCTTCAATCAATCGGGAGGAAAATACCATGTTGCAAAGATACGCCCTTGCCCGGGGACAGCCTCTTTGCGTTGCTTATTCCCTGCCTTGTGCTGCTATTCCAATGCGCTGGTGGGCGGAGAGGCCTGCCTGCCGGCAGGCAGGAATCCTATGCAGCCCGGGAGATCCTTCGCTGCGCTCAGGATGAGGACGAAGGGGGTGAATCAGGATGAGGATGAAGGGGAATGGATCAGGATGAGGACGAAGGATGGATAACAACATTCCAAGCGAATGCGAGGCATCCTTCCATCATCGTCATGCAGAACTCCTTTTCCCGTCCCAATCCCCTTTTTCTCGTCCCAATCCCCTTTTTTCTCGTCCCTATCCCGAACGAAGTGAGGGATCTCCTTGAACAGCGTGCATACGATTCGGCAGGTTCCTGCCGACAGGCAGGCAGGAATCTCATGCAGCCTGGGAGATCCCTCGGCAAGCTCAGGATGGGACGTTGGATAAGCAGGCTCGGGATGGGGCGAAGGATGGATCGGCAAATCGGGTTCAAGACGAAGAAGATAGCTCTTCGCCCATTTGCAGAAATGAATTGGCCTAAAGTCTAATTCATTATCTCCGGAAAAACTGGGGAATCTTCGAGATATTCTTCCAGGCCAGGGCAAGCATGGGATGCGGAAAATGGTATTGTTTCATGGTTTGATAATCTTCCCGGCTCTTACGTAGGATATTTTTCCAGGATCCGTTGCTTAGTCCCCCCACTGTCATGCAATAGGTAGTAACCGGCAGATAATAAGTTCGGATCTGCTCTTGCAAAAACAACCGCAAAATCATTTCATAATCCGAAGCAATCTTTTTGTCGGTCCGATAGCCCCCTGCATGTTGCAGCACTTCCCGTTTCACCAGAAGCGTAGGATGGGGAGGCATCCAGCCCTGATGCAAAAGCCGCAACAGGTGCGCACGATCGGGCTGTGCCAGCCGATGGGTAACCCAGTTGCGGATAATCGGATAACCCTGAATGAAATGTCGTTTTTTCCATTGCCCACCATACACAGAAAGGGAAAAACCCATTTGCTGATACGGAAGGGCAGGCTTCAGCCGTCGGGGAAGATAACGAATGACCACATCGGTTTTTTCGCGAAAGATCTGACTATTGCCAACATATACCAGATCACTGTACACGGCATCCACGGGATGTGCTTCAAAAACCCGCGCATAGCGCTGCAGCACATAATTATCTGCATAAAAATCATCGGCGTGCAGGAGAGCAATGATTTCCCCGCAGGCCATGCGAATGCCCTTGTTGATGGCATCATAAGTGCCCCTGTCGGGCTCGCTGATATAACGCAATGCAGGATGCTGAATGGCAAACTGGCTCAGCAGTTCCACCGTGTTGTCGGTAGATCCTCCATCAATGACCAGGTGCTCATAATCGGTGAACCGTTGATTGGCTACACTTTGCAGGGTGCGCATCAGGGTCTTTGCGCCGTTGCGGGTAACGGTGATGATTGTGAAAAGCATACAGGTTGATTTGAAGGATTTAAGAAAAACAGGTGATCAGGCGGATATCGCTTCAAGTTTTGAGTGGCAGGCAATGAGCACCAGTAGAAATGACGGTTTATCATGCCTTCCCGGCTTACCCCCTTTGCGCCACTCCGCCCGGGTTCAACCGTCATTCCGAGCACCAGCGAGGCCTGCCTGCCGGCAGGCAGGAATCCCATGCAGCCCGGGAGATCCTTCGCTGCGCTCAGGATTGGGACGTTGGAGGGTTGGCGTCATTCCGATTAAGCCGAGGCCACATCATCAGTGCAAGTTTTCCCGAGCCACTACACAATTGCCCATCACCAGCGCATCCATTTCGGTGCGCAGGAAGCAATCCAGTGCCTGTTCGGGTGCATTCACAATGGGCTCATTCTCGTTAAACGAGGTATTCAGCAAAATGGGCAAGCCGGTGATCTGGCGAAACTTATCAATTAAAGCATAATAGAGAGGCGCCACATCGCGGTGCACGGTTTGCAGGCGCCCGGTGCCATCCACATGGGTCACGGCAGGAATCAAAGCCCTTTTCTCCGGTTTGATGCGAAACACTTTTTCCATGAAATAAACGTCATCGTCCTGTTCGAAATATTCCGGCACGTATTCTTTGAGAATAGAAGGCGCGAATGGACGGAAAGATTCCCTGCGCTTGATTTTGCTGTTGAGCAGCTCTTTGGCATCGGGACGACCGGGATGTACCAGCACCGAACGATTGCCCAGCGCCCGGGGACCAAACTCTGTCCTGCCCTGAAACCATCCCACCACCTTGCCTTCGGCCAGCCAATGGGCCGTTACAGCCACCGTTTGGTCTTTATCCTGCATGCGCTGATAGGGGATTTGTCTTTTTTGGAGGAAGGCTTCGATCTGGTCATCGCTAAACTGCGGACCCAGGCTGGCCGAGCGCACATAAGCCCGGTGATTCTGCTGCAATTGCTGATGATAGCACCACAACGCCGAGCCAAACGAAGTACCGGCATCATAGGCCGCCGGAGGCAGGTAAATGTTTTCAAAATCGGTCATCAGCCTGATTTTGCCCATGGCTACTGAGTTTTGCGCCACCCCGCCCGCCACACATAGGTTTTTGATGTGGGTGCGATGATAGAGATCGCGCAGCAAATGAAAGATGATGTCTTCCGTCATTTGTTGTACTGAAGCGGCCAGATCACGGTGAAATGCTTGAATGGGTTCATCGGGCCGACGTGGTTTTCCGTAAGGCGAAAGCAACGCCTCCAGCGCTTCGGTGTACAAACAACCCAGTGTAGGAGCACCGTTGTTCCTGGTCATTTTCACGCCCGTACGGGTGTGCCCGAAATAGGCAGTCTGCAACACAAACCGGCCATGGGGCAGTGGTTTGATCACCCGACGCAAAACCGGTATCAATCGCGGCTCCCCGTAAGGAGCCAGGCCCATCACCTTGTATTCATCGCCATAATGCGGAAAACCCAGAAACTGCGTGAATGCCGTGTAGAAAATCCCTAACGAATGGGGATACGTGATGCTTTGCAGCACGCGAATTTCACGCCCCCGTCCCACACCCATCATCACAGAAGTATAATCGCCAAATCCATCGATGGAAATCAGCGCCGCTTCCTCAAATGGAGATGCATAAAAAGCAGATGCCAGATGGCTGCGATGATGCTCAATATGCCGAATTTGCGGACGCAAGCGGGCTTCGGGTAATTGAAACATCCGGGCGATATGGGTTTTCACGGAAACCACCTGCCGCATGTTATACAACCGATCCTGTAGATATTGGCGATCAGGCCAACGAAAGAGGGCACCTGCTGCCTTCTTTAGCAAATGTGCAGAAGGGTTACGACCGATGGTAATGTAATCTACATCCTGAATGGAAATACCTGCATCTTGTAAACAAAACCGGATGGCTTCTTCCGGAAATCCCGCCCAGTGCTTGATTCGACGAATGCGTTCCTCTTCTACTGCATTCAACAATATGCCATCTTTTACCAAGCAAGCTGCCGAATCGCCATGAAAGGCATTGATGCCCAGGATATACATAAGAATGTTTATTGGGGTGAATGAATCAAAACTGCTTTGTGCAAACGATGTGAGGGTGTTTTATGAAATGTAGTTATTTCCGTCATGCCGACGTCTCCCCTTTTCGCCATTCCGAGCCACCGACAGGCGGAGAGGCCTGCCTGCCGACAGGCAGGAATCCCATGCAGCGGGGGAGATCCTTCGCTGACGCTCAGGATGGGGACGATGGATGGATTGCCGTCATTCCAGACCGGACGAACTGCGTCTAAGCTCCCATATCTTCACATCCACCAAAAAGCGAAACCAAAAGCCCTGTAGAACATGGAATATCAATCCCTCCTTGCCATCTAAAAAACCCAATCGAATCACATATCGATAAAAGAAATACACAAACGGACGAAGGAAAAGGGGGAAACAATAATATAAATCCCGAAAAGCTCTTCTTTTTTCAATCGGATTACCAGCTGGATTCCCTCTAATTAACTCGTGATTTTTCCGACTTTTTTGTTTTTCAGTGATAAATCTCGCTTCTAAAGTTGACCATTGATTATGTCGTGCAATAAATCTCGAAATGGAATCTGTAATGATATCTTCTATATCTCCTTTAACCTTAATCAGTTTACCAGTGACAACAAAATGCTGATCATAAAGTTTGTCTTCACATCTACCAAATCCTTTTTTGAAAAGGCAGGAATGATAAGTAGGATAATGCCCACCATAACGAATCCACCTACCCAAAAAAATAGTTCTTCGACTGATCAAAAATCCACTTACCTCATCGGGAATGCCCTCTTGAAACAATCTTAATAACTCAGTTTCCAACTCTTCTGTGATTCTGTGATCTGCATCCAGATTAAATATCCAATTATTATGAATCGGTAAATTATCTAAAGCCCAATTTCTCTGCGAAGCATAATTTTCAAATTCATGATAAAAAATACAGTCAGTGTAATTTTTTGCAATCTCAATTGTTTTGTCCGTAGACCCAGAATCCACGATCATAATTTCATCACAAAGATGAAATACACTTTTCAAACAGTTTTCTATGTTATTTTCTTCATTGAAGGTGAGTATAATACAGGTAATTGGCAACTTCATACATTCCTTGAATATTCTTTCTTTAAAAACTGTCCACCTATCATTACTGTTTATGTATCTTTATTTTATTTACTTCAGCTCACCTTTATTTTATCGAACTATCCTAATTTTTGAATATTCCAGCTCATTTGTAGTGAGCATGATGGAGATTATTGAACCCTTTTTATTCATACCATATCTTGTGTATATACTGATTTCATTTAGATAGTGATCAGCTGCTTCCCGCCATTTCTCTCCACCGGTGAGCGGAGAGGCCTGCCTGCCAACAGGCAGGAATCCCATGTAGCCTGGGAGATGCTTTACCGCACGAAAGATAAAAACAGGGGCTTACGTTAGAATAATGGAAGTTGTTTTAGTTTTCTACCATTCATCTCACCTAAATCGCTTATACCTGCCTCATAAAACAACTTTAGTAATTTTAAATTCTTCCTTTTACAACCAAACTTTTCCATAAAAAGGGCATTCTTCCTGCTCCTGCAAATTCAATATCTTGAAAGCCATTCAATATTAAAAGTTTCCTTAGGGTATCCTTTGACCAGAACTTAATATGACCCCCAGTCCAAAATGGATCTAAATGGGCATCCCATTTATTTGCTAACGATAAACATAGATTCTTTAAATACCCATGATACGGAGTGGATATAATAATTGATCCGCCTGAGGCAGATGATAAAATGTGTTTGCAGAATTGGATAAAAGATACAGGGTCATATAAATGTTCAATAACCTCAGTGGAAATAATTGTATCAAATTTTATATCACGAATCTCTTCAGGTAAACACGACTCATGTACATTTTGCAAAAAAAATCGTTTAGGATACAATTGTTTCGCAATTGCAATACCACTGCGAGAGGCATCGATGCCATAAACATCATATCCTTCCTTCAACAATTCCATAGCAAAGGCCCCATTTCCACATCCTATATCGAGAATGGTTTTTGCTTTCACTTTTTTCAAAAAATTCAAAACAGGATTTCTTAAGTATTTATGTACTTCTCCCAGATGTGAATCAAAATAGGGATATTCCGTGTAGGATTCCATAAATTAGGGTTTTATGTTTTTATTCTTTTATGCACATGTAAGTTGATTATTTTTTCATATTCCCTTTTCATCTGACATGCTACATTACGGATTTCATATTTTTCTTTGACCAAATCACGACCTCGCTGGGATAATTGTGCACGCAGGGCTGGTTGAGAAACAATCTGCAGCATGGCTTCCCGCAAATCAGAAATATGCAAGCGGTGAACGATGCCCGCTTGCCGGGCTGCAATTTCGCTATGAATCCCCACCTGATCCGACACAATCACCGGACATCCGCAGGCCATGGCTTCTACTACCGACATGGCAAAATTTTCACTGTAAGAAGGCAATACAAACATATCCGCATGTTGATACAATGCCCACTTCGCATCACCCGAAACTTCACCCGTAAAAATGACCCGCTCTCTTAGTCCATATTGTTGCACCAACTGGCGTACCCATTCGGCATCATCGGTATGCGTATTGCCGGCAATCACCAGCACATGTGGAATCTGTTCTTGCAGTTGCGCAAAAGCCGGAATGAGCAAGTCAAATCCTTTTATTCGATGCAGCCGACCTAAGATCAGCACATAAGGCCTGTTGTCGGGAATATGCATGACATGAAGCATCGCACGAGCATAGGTCTTTTCACAAGGACTTACATCCATACCATTGGGCACTACCACAGCAGGTACATGAAGCTTTAACCATTGTAAAGTTTTGGTTTTTTCATCTTCACTGGTAAAATGCACAGCTGCGGCCCGTTGCAATACTTTTTTCCCAATGAGATAATAGACCATTTGCTTTTTGCGAAATGATTTCAGGCGCATCGCAAAAGGATACAACGTCCCGCGAAAACTGATGATATAAGGAATCTGATACCGATATGCCATCAGGGCACCCATCCACGATGGATAATTCCACAACGCCGTAATATGCACCAGATCATAATTGCGCATGCAGGCCTTCAACACAGGGATCAATGATCGACAAAAGGTGAAATGCACATATCCGATATAGGGCAAATACCTCACGCGCACGCCATCAACCAGGTACCAATCGTTTTCCTGCACGTATGAATCAACTGCTGAGCTCCTGTTGCATTCTGCCAATCCAGCCCATGTTGTAATTACATCCACCTGCACATGCTGATCAACCAATGCCCGGTTTAACTGGTGCACGGAAAACACCGGCCCACCAAACTCCTGAGCCGGATAGTAAGAAGGGGAAATGTGAAGGATACGCATGAGCTTTATACGGCTACCTGAATGAGAGAATACTGTACTTGCCTCTTCCAGAAACGAAGCACAACAGGTAACAGCAACCATTTCAACAAAAACAATGTTACCGTCATGGTATATAAACTTCCCAACACGCCAATGGCATCGGTTTCAAACAAATAAAACCTTTTCAAAAAAATGGTCAACACCATAATATTCACAGCCAGAGAAGAAGACAAATGCATCACAAAATACCGATAAACCCATCCGATCAACATCCACAAAATAATTAAAGAAAAAAGGATTCCTACCGGTCCGAAATCAATGTAAAAATCCACGAAATAGCCCATCGAGATGGAGGTACCCTGTTGCACAGTTGCTACCTGTGCACCCGTATATAGATTGGTTTTACTTGAAGGATCGAGTATAGGTTTATGGGGATCCAGGATACGGGGCATTAATACAAATTCCAGATTTGAAAGCGTAAGCTTCCCTTGTTGATAGGGAATTTTTTCGGGTACCTGTTCCATGGCCATGCTAAAAAACTGCAGATATTGAACCCGATAAATGAAATTTTCAAATCCTTTATACAATTGGTGCGGTGTAAGTTGCGTAACCAGCATATACAGTTGTTGCATGGCCTCCTGCCGGCTTACCTTAATTACCTGCTGTTGCGTGCCCTGGCTCAGAAATTCCCGATAGGTACCCCGAACGGAAATCCAAACAATGCTCAGAAACAATACTACGGAACCACCTACCAGCAGAATAAGCAATCGAAAAAGATTGACATACCGAATAAACATCAACAGCAGTAAACCCAGAACAATAAAAATGGATTTATATCCACCAAAGTAATTGAACAGCGATAAGCTAAAATGAATGGCACATAGCAACATCAAACCCCATTTGGGTTGTTTTCGGACAACCACAATCCAGGCATATAGCAACAATACCATTTCGCGCAAATCAATGATCCAGAACAAAATCTGTCCCACTGTCGGCAAGGTTACTGCCCAGCGAAACAGGGTTCCATTGATCAACGTCAACAACATATAGGTCCAAAAGATCCTCGAAGAAGAAAAATGAGGAGCCTCACGAACAGCCTGCAGGATGTTTGCCCATGGTGTTTTTTGCAAAACCCGATGCAATACAATTGTCATGCATAATACACCTGTCATGCTCCACCAGTAAGCCTCTCCGCCAGTATAGTAATATGTGTTCACCGACCATCCATAAAAGTTATTCCACACAATGAACATGAAAATCTGCAGCCAATGAATTAGTGCGATGAATAAAAAGACAGAAGGATAACCTTGCCTCCACAATAAACGTAGAATGATTGCAGCCGTCAGATAAGCATACAATTCTTCCAACGGGTTAATCGAAGTAAACATGCGATAGACCACAAACAGCACTCCTACCATCCACACACCCGGCGAGAGATATACCGGTTGGGATTGAAGGGATACCGTTTTGGGTGCATTGATTATCTGGCTCATGCAATGGGTTATCTTCTGTTTGCTATTTCATTTGCTTTCATGCTTCTGGCATCAACCTGGTTTCACTATTCCGACGCCTCCCTTCCCGTCATTCCGAGCACCAGCGAGGCCTGCCTGCCGACAGGCAGGAATCTCATGCAGCCCGGGAGATCCTTCGCTTGTTTAGGCCTTTCTTCTCAAAACAGACAATGAATCTATACTGTCAATCTCTTCAAACCTTTCATCCTTTGCAATCACCTCCCGATAATATTTATAGGTATCAAGTTTATGTGATACATCTTCGCCTTGCTTGCAATGCGTATCATGTAACGCAATATAACCTCCAATAGAAACTTTTTTTGAATAATTCAACCAATCAGCTTCTATCCCATTCCAGGTATGATCGCCATCTATAAATATAAAATCCAGATTTTCCGGAATCATAGAAGCAACGGCAGAACTTAAATCTTCAATCCAAATTACCTTGTTCATGAATCCATTTAATTGAATAGTATGACGAGCTATTAATTTAGACCAGCAGATACCCAATATCCCAGGGAAGAAAGGATCTATTGCGTACAATGTTCCTTTTTCGCTCATCGACAACGCAATATTTAATGTATTCACACCCTCATATACTCCAATCTCTGCAGCCAGATTAGCTCCTTTGCTATACTGCTTAATCTTTTGTTGTTCTCTCCACGTTGTTTGTGTATGGGGCCTATCAAACCCTAATTTAATGCGCACATAGTGAACAAATGCCTTTCCCTTCATCATATATTCACTACTTTTGGAATAGAACGTTAATCTATCTTTAACAATAAAATTTTTTTAAAAGCTTTCTAATAATTTGAAAAATTCATGAATCATTTTTTGTTTTGTAAAACATTGCTCTACTTTTTTCCTTCCCTCTTCTCCCATTTTTTTTCTTAAATCCGGGTGTAGATAAATCTGTTCAATACATTGGGCAAGCTCTTCTGCATTGCCCGTATCGAATAAAAAACCATTCTTCCCCTGTTCAATGATCTCCGGAAAACCACCACCATTGGAAGCAATAACGGGTATCCCACGAGCAAGTGCTTCCACAACGATAAGTCCAAAAGGCTCCTGAGGATAGGTAGTAGGAGCAATGAGCACATCGATACTTTGATATATCTTGTTCCGGTCCCTTTCATATCCTTTCCAGATCACTGCATCTTCAAGTTGCAACTCCTGAATTTGCTTTTTAAGCTGTTGCATGTAATCGTCATCGCCCGTTCCCCAGATTTCAAGCAAAGTGGCATAGCCCGCAGCCTTTAACTTACCCAATGCTGCTATGAGCACATGATGTCCCTTTCGAGGGATAATTTGCCCCACTATTCCCAGTCGCATGATTTCTTTCTTTTCTGTATTTCTCGGGTGAGGATTGTTTTCTGATACATCTATTCCATTATATATTACAGAGACCTTTTTACCATCAATCCCGATGCTCATCAAATCTCTCCGAATAAAATCAGAAACAACATAATACCTGGAAATTTTTCGATCTATTCTTGGCAAAATCCATCGAGCTTTCCAATCCGCTGATAACTGATCCTGTACTCTATACAGAATCTTACATTTTATAAATGGATACAACAAAAACAGATAGCGATATATATTGGTAAAAATAACATCAGGTTTAAACGTTCGATATATTTTCAAAAATTGTGTATAAGCACCAGGAAGATGAACAAGGCTATCTAATGTCCACGTGGGTTTTGTGATGTAAAACCACCCGAGTTTGATTTTCGAATAGCAAAAGATACCTGCAGTTTTCAACTCCTTTTCAAATTGCCCGTTGCTCCATCCGCTGATGATGATGTGCATCTGAAAATCGTCTGATGCGTGCAATGCTTTAATCAAAGTGAGCATATTGGTTTCAGCACCAAATACATTAAATGAAGTGGGTATAACCAGGACTCGCTTAGGCTTCATGGTATTCGGGGGTAATTTTTGCGATAATGTTTTGCAATTGGTTAAAAGAAAAATTTTGTATGTATTGATAAGCTTGCATTCCTATTTGCTGCAGTTGCTCGGGTATCTGCTGATGCATATCCACAACCTGCCGCAATATCTCTTTCAACTCATCCTTATTGCCTGCTTCAAAGATCCATCCGGTAACGCCTGGCTGAACCAGATCGGGTGCGCAGCCCACCCGATTGCTCACGATTATCGGCCGGCCGCAAGCCATGGCCTCATTCACAGCCAGTCCCCAGGTTTCGTTGTATGAAGAAGGCAGCACCATCACATCTCCCAACCGATACACCACTGGCATGCGGCTTTGGTTTTGAAAGGGGAGGAAATGCACATGGCTGCTGAGCCAACTATGTCCGCTCACCCGTTGTTTTAGTGCATGTTCCAGCTCCCCGTTGCCTACATACAACAGATGGGCATTTGTTGGCTGCAAGTCCTGAAAAGCCTGTAGCAACAACAGCGGATTTTTTTTGGGAATGAGCTTGCCCGCAAATAAAAACACACATGCCTCTCTGGATATGCTCAATTGTGCGCGCCAGGACATGGCTTGCGTTGCATATTCACCATCCGGATCGGCAAACCGTTCGTTGTCCACCGCATGTGGTGCGTAAATAAGCTGACTTGCTTTTAATCCGTGTGCTAAAAAATAATCACGATTGTGCTGGCCTACATACAATGCGAAATCTATGTGCCGGTACACCCATCGCAGAAACAGCCTGCGCATCAGCTTGCGCATACCCAGTTGTTCATCGATTAATGTGGAATCGCCACGAAAATAAATGGGTATCCGGTGTTTGAAAGTACGCATTACCTGCAGATGACTCCAGTAATTCCATCCAAAAACCAGCAGTGCATCGGGCTTCCATTGTTCGATTGCGGGTATCAGGGATGGATTGCGAATGCCCATGAAATGATGGCATCCCGGCTTGCGCGATACATTTGGAATAAAGGTGTAATCGTATCCTTCCAACAACGGAATATCCCAGGCTACTTCTTGCCGAAATCCGATATCAAATATCCGGTGCTGCGTTTGCGACCAGGTGTAAAATACTTTCAGCTGCACGCCACTATGTTGACTCAACAACCGAAACAATGGTGCGTAATATTGAATAGGATGGGTAATGACTACAGCCAATCGCCTACACATAGCTTTGTGCATGATTGTTTTTTCAATAACGAGTGCCTGCATGGAATCCCATGCACCGTCGTCATCCGACGCCTCCCTTCCCGTCATTCCGATCCGCCAGTTGGCGGAGAGGAATCTCATGCAGCGTCGTCATTCCGAGCACCAGCGATTCCTGCCTGCCGGCAGGCAGGAATCCCATGCAGCCCGGGAGATCCCTCGGCAGGCTCGGGACGAGCGGAAGGGTTGCCCCGTGATGAACAGGAAATGCAATACATTATGTCTTCCTTCGAAAAACTTCCTCCAAAGCTAACGCCAGTTGACGGGTCACTTCCCGGGCAGAATAGCGTTCAAACACGGTCCGATTTACCTGATTGGGATTAAACTGTCGAGCAAATGCCAAAAAATCAGCACAACTGCTTGCAAATTGCTGCTCAATCTGAGTCAAACCTGCTTCTCCATTAAAACCCAGTACTATGCCTGCACCGCTTTCCCGAATTACCTGCACAGCCGTGCTGGCTTGATGCAAAACCGCCAGGATTGGCTTTTTCGATAATATGGCCTGATATACTTTCGAAGGAGTATAATGCGGTTCCGTGCCGCCCAAAATAAATATGCCATCTGCAGCCTGCAAATGTACCAGCACATCTAAGTAGGGGATGCGTGCAGGATATTCAAACACGCATTGCTGCCATAAGCCCCATTTTTCTGCGATGGGTCTGATCTGATAGCCTTGTGGATCATCGGGTGTTTTTCCAGTGCCGATAAAATGTATTTCAATCTGACGCCGAATGCTTTCGTCGTGCGCAATGCCAGCACAAACCCTTTCCAGTGGCTGAAATGCAGGGGGCCACATGACTCCCGCATACACCAGTTGAAATTTATCTTCCCGTTTATGAAACAAATAGGGCCTCGAATGCAGCGTTCCGATACATTCATGGTCATCTTGTTCACCACCTAAGGGCATAGCAGCCAGCACACAATTTTTTTGCAAATGAGGATTGCGACGAATAACGCCTTCGTAATATCCGAGCGCTACACCTGTAATCAAGGCAGCTTTTTTCACAGCAATAGGTTCCAGCACATGAGCTAATCGCAATGAGAACCAAGCTTTGGAAAACCATCGCAACGAATGAGAAGGTCGATAAATCCAGGGATCCATATAATCAATACCATAAGGAATGCCCGTAAACTCGTGCGCCAAACGGCCAATCAACGCCGCATAATTCGAGGGAATGGGAATGTACAAAAAGTCTATATGCTCCTTTCGAATCAGTTGAATGGCTTTTTGCAACATGGGTACAAACCCGCGGATCCCAATATCGCCCACAATCCGCAAGGGTTTCACGGGAATAGCCCTTACCTTTTCAATTTGCAAGTGCGAAGGCAATAATTTCACCAAATTCCAGTCGAGCTTTTCTTCATAATATTTTTCATGTACTGTGAGAATAATAGGCTGCCAGCCAAATGCCGGCAAATGATGGGCAAACAAACGAGCACGATGCACACCTGCCAGATTGGAAGGCGGAAAATGAGGACTGATAATGAGAATTTTTCTCATGCCAGGATTTTGTTCCATGCTTCTTGCAACTTTCTTTGCTCATGCTCCCATGCTATGCATCGGGCAGCATGATAGCGTGTCAAGCATTGTTCCCGTATTTGCGATAATGCACTTGCTATTATCTGAATAGCTTTACACATATCCTCTACCTCTTGTTTACACAGCAGATGATGCATGGGAAACCTTTGCAGAAATTGTTTCTGACCCGGAGTATCCGTAGCCAACACAAATAGGCCAGCCTGCAAATAGGCAAAGAGTTTGTTGGATAAAGCATAGTTTTTATTCATGTCAACGCAACTCAATTCAAGCGAAAGGCCAACATCGTATTGGCTGAGCAAATGATGCAGTGGCTGTTGAGGCATGGGGGGCAATAAGGTTAGATGATTTTCCTGCCTGAGCATGGCTTCAAAAGTTCGATCATTCAATTGCCCAATTAGCGTAATTTCATAATCTACACCTGCCTGCCTGACGGCCTGGAAAAACAATTCCAGGCCACGTCCCCGACCAATGGTTTGTGAAAACCAGATAAACCGAATTTTCTTATCCTGCGCAGGTTGAGGTGTCGTGAATTCATTGGAAGGAAAGGAGTTATATACCACCACAGGCTGGGGAATATTGGCTGTGATATATTTTTTTGTAAGCTCCACATACCCATCTGCGGCAAACGATACATACGCACAATGAGGCAGCATTTTTTTGAGCAAATATTCCCGGCGACGTCTTTCAGCGTCCGCCCTTTTTGTTGGTATCGCTTCACCAGGATGATAGTCTTCCATATCGAAAGCCAGTTTTGCTCCGGTTTTTCTGGCAAGAATATATCCGGGATATAAAGCGCCAAGTGTATGGCAAATGATAAGGTCGAAACGAAATTCCTTTCTTTTCAAAAGCAAAAAAAATATGAGCAGTGTGCTCCGTTTGTTGTGCGATAAAGCTTGTAACAAGAGTGAGTCACTTAACAAACTCGAAAGCATAATTGCAAACTGCTGCACAACAGTACTGAACAGCCAGGGCAACAAAGGCTTTCGGTTAGCCGACAGTCGGATCACCTGTTTCTGCTGAAAAACTTCTAAAAATTGTTCATCCACAGCATCCGCCCACCCCCCGATTCCGAAAACTATTACCTGCACACTATGTTGTAGATGCAATATGTATAATTCTTTTACCAATCTTGGGTTGGTGCTTAAGCTTGCCGTAGTAAGGATTAACACGCGCATAGAAAACCTTAATTCCCTACATCATGCTATATAGCTTTGATGAATATTACCTAAAACAAACCTTAGTAAAAAGATAAAAAATTATTTATTCAACTATTTTCATAAAGCAATAACATGATACGTTTCTCATAACTCGAATTATAAAAAAACAACTCCATAATTTGCAGCGAATGTTTGTTATCAATCGTGAACATTATGTTATCTTCCTCATCCAAAAACTTAATGCAGGTAAATGTTCCTTATTTGATGGGAAGAACCTGTCAAAATCTCCTAATGTTCGATATGTGTAATATCCTGCCCACAAAATCCGAAAATTCATATTTTGGGTTAATAATGCATGTAATAAATATTGCTCCACAAATCTCCATCCTTTTTTCACCAAATATAAAGGATATTCATAGGGTAGATAAATATCATGCATATGAATAACTACTCCAGGCGATAAATGAGGTATAATTAAGTTATACAGGAAAACAACGTCATTAGCCACTTTTATGTGGTGACTTGAATCAATAAATAGAATATCATTGGATTTTAGTTCATCAAAAATTAAATGATTTTCCAGATATACTTCTTCTATTCTTTTCCTGTAAATATGATCAGATAAATTATCAATATCGGACCTTGGATGTGGATCTATAGAAATAATTTTACAACTAATTTTCTCATCAACTATTGCCTGTCTGATAATTTTTGTACTATTACCTGATCCTATTTCTATAACTAATCCTGGTTTATTTGATCTGACCATGGAATACAAGACCTCGGCATCAGGAGTTGTATAATACCCATTCTTAAAGCTATATCCGACCTCATTCATACCTTCATCTTCGAAAGACGAAAATCTATTTTGATAATATTTTAATGTATCTAAAAGAACATAAGGGTCATATTCACTCAGTAATGGAGAAAGGTCATAAACTGGCTCATCAAAAATGCCCTTACGAGACAAACAGGATATTCTTTCATTCTCAATACGTTCAGCAGTCAGTGTATCAATCTTAAGGTTAAACTTTCTTAGACAAGCATTCAATGTTTCTTTTACACGAGTTGTAAAGGCCATGTATAATTAAATTTTGAATTTAACTAACTTTATTCTTTAAAAGAATAGATTTAATAAAATTAATTTTAAAATTACTTACCAAAAGATGTAATACTTGATCAAATAATTTATTAGATAAAATTTTAGATAACGACAAATATGTTGCAAAACCTACCAAAAATTGAACAATAAGCTTAGCAATACTACTAAGTGAAGAGGGAAGAAAATTTCCGACCATAAATATGATTGCCCCCATGCACAATGATATTAAACATGAAATGATGATATTTTTAATTATCTCATTAAATGTAATATCAATTAAAGCTCTCAAAATCCTAATCACTGGATAAACAAGAAAGAAATTTGCAAAAACATACGACCAGCTTATAGCTTTAACGCTTCCAAATGAGAAGCCAATAAGCACAGCTAATATAATAGTTACTGAATTGATGATTCCCCATTTAAAGAGTTGTTTTGTTTCCCCTAGTGATACAAATATCCATGAAGTGGATACAGTGAGCATTAGTGGAAAACCAGCAAATCCAAGAATTCTGAGTATAGGTATGGCGTTTCCCCATTTTTTGCCTAATAATCCAAGAATGAAATTATCTGAGGCAAATATTAAGAACGAAATAATAGGAAAACAAAAAAATCCCAATATCCGGATTGATTGTATAAACGATTGTTTTACCTTGTTTTTATCAGATTGTAATGATGAAAAAGCAGGAAGAATTGCACCACCTACTATGGAAAATAATTGAGCTATAGGCATTAGCATTAAATAATATGCTCTCGAATAAATTCCCAAAGCATTCGCCCCAATAAACTTACCCACAATCAAATCATCAAATCTTCTACTCCAATAATCGATGGTATTATATGCAGTTAAAAATAAACTGAAAGAGATAAAACTTTTTAAATCTTTCCAACAAAAAATAAATCCTGGATACCATTTTGTTATTAAAAATCTCAGCAAAACGATAACAACTAATGAAGAAAGGCTTTGTCCCACTAGACTCATGGCTTTCCATCCGTGTAAAGCCAACCATATTCCTGTGAACCCTCCGGTTATAGTACTAATAATGGTTATTTTACTAATCCAGTCAAATCGCATGCTTTTTTGAAGTAACGCTCCTGGCACTATCCCCAATCCCCCAATCAAAAAATTAAATGATAAACCCTTCAATACTGGCTTTAGCTCAGGAGCATGAAAAAAATAACTAATCGAATTAGAAGCAAGATAGAGCAGTAAAGTAAATAAAAACCCATTGATTAAATTCATCCAAAAAATACTCGAAAGCTCTCTTTCGCTAATCTTATTTCTCTGCACTATTGCTGTCCCTAATCCAAATTCATTGAATATTCCCGCAAACCCTGTACAAATCATAGCCATACTCAGTAATCCATAATCTGATGGGTGTAATAATCGCATTAAAATGATGGATGTAGCAAATTGTAATACCTGAGCAACTATATTTCCGAATCCATTCCATAATACACCTTTGACTACTTTATTCGTTAGCGACCCCATAAGTATCTAAAATGAATAAACAAATTATGTATTGTGCAACAAAAATATTTACAGGTTTTATAAATATTATTCAATTGGATTTTTACTTATCTAATTTCAACATCGATTTTATACTTTCCATTACTCTTCTCACACCAATCCTCTTCAAACACATATTTCCCTGCACTTCATCATGAAAACAATTTTTGCAAAACAGCCTGTCATTTCGTAGCACTATATTTTTCCCATCGGCTGGTGGATACCACTTGCCTGGATAATCACGACTGCTGAACAAAGCGATCACCGGCGTGCCCACAGCATAAGCCAAATGCATGGGACCGGTATCGTTTGATATCACAAGCCGGCAATACTTCATCATTTCAGCTGTTTCCAATGGCGTGAGTTTGCCACAAAAATTCCACACCCCCTGCCCTTGTATTTGCCCGGCAAGATCAGCATCTTCAGGACCACCAAACAGCAACACACAATCATGACTTGCTAAAAGTATGTCGGCCAGCTCCTGAAAATAGGCTAATGGCCAGCGATTCTGTGAGCGCTTGGCACCTACCACCATACCCACGTTTTTGCTCTTGTCATGCAACCTGTTTTCTCGCATCATCTGCTCAACCTTTTGCTTCACTTCCGGGGTAATACCCAATGGAAACACACAGCCAAAAGTTTGCAATCCGTTTCGTTCCAGGATTTCCAACAACCGATCCCGCTCATTTTTAAACCGAATGTATTTTGCCTGATAACAGGCTAAAAACCGGGTAGATGCAACCTGCCATCCAAACGCATGTCGTATGCCCAGGGCTCTGGCAATGAATATATCTCTGATTTGCCTGAACAACCCCGCATCATACTGCGGCAATTGTATGAATACATCATACTTCTTTAGTTTCAGCAGTTTGAATAACGCTATTTTGGGGATGTTGTAATAATTCAGGATTTCATTCACCAGGCTGCTGTCAATCAAAGCCCCCAGGGAAACAAGGTTTTCAGCTCCGGCATTGGTCAAAACATCAATCTGGGCATCGGGAAAATTTCGGCGAATCGCATACATAGCCGGCAAGGCGCAAATGCTATCACCCAGGGAACCAGTACGAAAAATCAGGATGCGTCGTATCGGATATTTGTTTTTTTTCACGGGCCGAAAAAACAACCGTTGGCATAACCACAATACTCCGTTTTGGATTCGGTAATGGGCTTTCAGCAGCCAGATTATCCACTTGATTTTTGGTTGTCGGCGAAAGGAAGAATTGCTGTGCATGGAGCTGGGAATAGCTGTCTGTATGGACTCTCCGCCGTTGTGCCGGCCTAAGGATGTTGGGTGTTGCACAGCTATGCGATGATTCATTTGAAAAATGTTTTTTGGCAGATTCCTCTCCGCCCACCGGCGGATCGGAATGACGGCAACCCTCCAACGTCCTAATCCTGAGCGCAGCGAAGGATCTAACCGAAACGAATGAGATTCCTGCCTGCCGGCCGGCAGGCCTCGCTGGTGCATCGGAATGACGGTGCCATTACTCAGGGGATCCTTCCCCCGGCTGAGCCGGGGTCAGGATTGGGACGGTAAAAAGGGCAGAATTCCGATGACGAATAAACATCCCTTTCCTCCCTCTCCTTCCCAAGGAGAGGGATACAGGGTGAGGATGCACCCAGACTGAGGTCCTTCAAGCCAGCCTTCATACCACAAACTGGCTTAATACAAACAAGGCCCAGGTCCTTGACCAGTGCGAATCTGGCAAACAAAGCCCTTCCAGCCGCAAGTCCAGCGTTTTCGACAACCGATGCAGGCCATCGGCAATCTGCCCGCAAAGCGGTTCCTGCCTGATCCAGTCGGCAAATGGAAAGGTAAAACCCTGCTTCGGCCGATGGATGATGGCCAGAGGCAAGCTACCTGTAGCCTCTACGAGCAAGCGTTTGGGATAACCGTGCCGATAGGCCGCATCGAGATAAGGCCACACAGCTGCATAGAGATGATGATCCACAAAAGGCACGCGTAGCTCCAAACCATGAGCCATGCTAAACACGTCAGCATCGCGCAACAATTGATTGCGCATGTAATACCTGCTCTCCAGGTATGAGACATATTGCAATGGCGTCAGCACCTGCTCTATTTTATCATCCTTTCTATCATGTCCCGGGCTGGCAGGGGTCTTGCGTGCCGGGGCATCCGTGAGATCAGCATAAGGATTTGCAGGCAGCGGGGAGGGCCAGCGCATTTCTTGCAGCTCAGCATCGGTAAACAATCCCCTCACCAGCCGATACGCTGCCCGGGGATCCTGCCGCTGTTGCACAAAAGCCTGCAACCGCCGCCGTCGATCAACCGATCTGGCCCGCCATGCAGCTATCTGCACGGCCAGGGGAAGCCAGCGACTCGCTTGCCAGCGTCGCAAGCGCGGCACCCAGCGAAACGACGGATATCCGCCAAAAAGCTCATCGCCTCCCAGGCCTGAAAGCACCACCTTGAGGCCGGCCTTACGGGCTGCCTGCGATACCATATACACATTCAGCCCGTCGATCGTTGGCTGATCCATAACCCCAAGCATATCCTCCCATTGACCCAGCAAATCCGGAAGCGTTACCACCACCTCTTCATGCCGGGTATGGAAATGCGAAGCCGCCAGCCGGGCATAATTTGATTCATCCAGCTCATGTCCGGGAAACACCACCGAAACAGTCCGGATATCGGGCACACCAATCTGGCGCAATAAAGAAACGATGGCCGTGGAGTCGATCCCTCCCGAGAGAAAAGCTCCCACTTCCACATCGGCTACCAGATGGACCTGCAGGCTGTCGATCAGGGCCTGTCGAACAGCTTCCCGTGCTTCGGGTGTATAGCCTTGGCTGCCCGCCCTCACCTGTGCAGTTGCAAGCAGATCGGTGAAACACCACCAACATGTGGGCTCATCCACCACCGGCTGGTCTTGTCGCCATTGTACCCGAACATAATGGCCGGGCGGCAGCGCCCACACATTTTCATAGAGCGTGAGCGGAACCGGTATCGAACCCGTTTGCAGGAAGGCAGCCGCCGCCTCCAGGGAAACCGGTAAGGGAAAACCCGCTTGCCGAAAGGCTTTCAGCTCAGAAGCAAAGAAAAATCGGGTCCCCTGCAACCCGTAGTACAGCGGCTTGATGCCCATCCGGTCGCGAACCAGCAAGAGCTCACGCTGCTCTTCATCCCAGATGGCAAAAGCAAACATGCCCCGCAAGCGGGGGAGGATATCCATGCCCATGCGGGCATATCCCCTGAGGATGACTTCGGTATCGGTAGCTGTATGAAAATGCTCGCCAGCATCCATGAGATTCTGCCGCAGCTCCCGGTAATTGTAGATCTCTCCATTGAAGGTGATGACCAGGGGCCGCATATCGTGGCACATGGGTTGATGGCCCGCCTGGCTGAGGTCGATTACCGACAAACGACGATGGGCAAGTCCCAGCGGGAGGTGGGGCGACAGATACATGCCTGCATCGTCGGGCCCACCCCGATGCATGGCATCACGCATGCGCAACAGCTTGCCCGCTACATCGGGCGATTCAGGATCATATAATCCGGCAATGCGACACATCGAGTTAATGAAATCATGATGATTTATCCATTGTCTCTATCCCGAGCCTTGCGGCTTACCCTTCTTCCTCGTCCTCATCCGGAGCTTGCTTATCCAGCGTCCCTATCCCAAGCCTGCCGAGGGATCTTCCAGGCTGCATGGGATTCCTGCCTGCCGGCAGGAACCTGCCGAATCGTATGCACGCTGCTCAGGAGATCCCTCACTTCGTTCGGGATTGGGACGAGAAAAAGCGGATTGGGACGGGAAAAGGAGTTCTGCATGACGATGACGAAGGATGCCTCGCATTCACTTGGAATGATGTTATCCATCCTTCGTCCTCATCCTGATTCGCCCCCCTTCGTCCCTATCCTGAGCGCAGCGAAGGATCTAACCGAAACGAATGGGATTCCTGCCTGCCGGCAGGCAGGCCTCGCTGATGCTCGGAATGACGAAGAGGGGAGTCGGCACGACGGTCTTCCACCATCGGGAATCACCAACAGCCTTCCATCATAGCCTAACTTCAGAATGACAGCCAGCTTCGGATACCTTTCCGGTGAGAGGTTGTGGTATAATAACCATATCCGTTATAGCCGTAGTAGCTGTTTCCATACCCGTAATAACCCTGATAGCCACCCCATTTTACATCGTTGACCACCAGGAAGGGACGCACAAAGCGCTTGCGCAGGCAAAGCTCATTCAACATTTCCACCTGCTGGCGCAGGGTGTAACGCTGGCGCACCACCAGCAAGGTAAGATCTGCATATTCTCCCAGGATGAGCGCATCGCTGACCAGCCCAACCGGCGGAGTATCCATCACCACCAAATCGAAAGAGGCCCGCAGTTCTTTTACGAGATCGGGCATGGCAGGCGATAGAATCAGCTCTGCGGGGTTCGATGGGAGGGTTCCCGCCGATATTACCCACAGGTTATTGACCTGGGGCAGCGGCTGCACAGCATCCCGCAAGCTCAGCTCCCCTTTGAGCACATCGGCAATGCCTTTGCGGGGGGCCATTTGCAAATGCTCGATGAGCTTGGGTTTGCGCAGGTCAAACTCCATGATCAAAACCCGCTGGCCCCTCAGTGCAAACGAAGCCGCCAGGTTGATACTGAGAAACGACTTACCCTCGCCCGACATGGCCGAACTGATCATCAACAGGGGAGCATGCGGCACGGTGGAAAGCTCGCGGATCAGGTTGGCCCGCAGGATACGAAACTGTTCGGCTATCACATGACGGCTGTCGGGCAATACCACCAGCGCCTGTGGCTCCCGGCTGTGGCCTATTTCACCGATTATACTTAACTCACTCAATCGCCTGATATCCGCATGGGTCACAATTTTATCATTGAGCAGATCCTTGAGATAGATGATGCCCATCGGCAGTGCCAGTGCTGCCAGTAAGGCCAGAATAGCCACATTGCGTTTGCGGGGCGAGATGGGAAACCTGCCTGCATTGGCCTCAGAAAATACTTTACCGTCGGGGGCAATTGACGCCAGCTGAATGCCAATTTCCTCCCGCTTCTGCAACAAATAGGTGTACAGGGCGTTTTTGATGAGCTGCTCCTGCTGGATATTGTTCAGCTGATCTTCTTTTTCGGGAAGCTGCAGAGCCGTATTCTGAATAGCTTTCCACTGGTTCATGAGCTGGCTGCGCGTGAGCTCATAAGAATGGCGAAGCGTCTGCAGATCCTGCAACATGGCGGTTTGCAGCTGGTCGAGACTCGATTCCAGCTTGCGGATCACGGGGTTATCGGGCGTGGTTTGTTGCAGCTCGCTTTGGCGGCGCAGGGCCAGTTCGTTATACTGGGCAATGAGGGCTGTGAGGGTCATGTCTTCAATACCTAGGTTGGTGGGCGTAAGGGTATAGCTATGCAAATGGCTGCGAATATCGTTTTCGAGCAGCTGAAGCAATTGCAATTGCAAATCCACTTTCTGCAGTTGATCCTGCAGCGTACCTAAACTGGAGAGATACTGGGTGGATTGTTGGGAAAGATCCAGCAATTGGTTTTGCTTGCGAAACTGCTGCAGATTGCTTTCAATATCACCCAGCCCCCGCTCCAACAACTCTATACGCTGATTCACGAATTCGTAGGTATGCTGCGCAATCTGGCTTTTTTCTTCTATGCTGTAGCGAATATATTCGTCCATGATGGTGTTTAATATTCTCACTCCTGCTGCCGGGTAAGGCGTTTGATAGGTAAAATCAAGGACACTGGAACTCGTATTTTTTTGCAGGATATTCAAGTCACGGGCAAGGTCGCGGGCAGCTTCGCGTACCGGTATCCAGCTGTAGCTGTAGCGAGCGCCTGAAGCCACCGGCACCGGTATTCGGCTGATGCGAAAAATGGACCCTTTCACAAAAATTAAACTGGCAAACGGATAGGGCCGATTATCCTGGTTGATAAGAAAATGGGAAGAATCCGGAAAACGAATCTCAAATCGATAGCTGCGCTGGCTGTCGGCAATATGCACAACCTGAATACGAAACGGCAGACTATCGAACAGCCGGGATTCCCGAAAACGGCCATCTATCGTGTACACTTCGTTCAGATCCAAACGATTCACCACCCGATTCAGAAAATACTCCGATTTCATCAGGGCGATCTCATCATCCAGGTTGATGTTTTCACCCGGAAACATCAGGTTGCTAAAGGGAGTTTGCGGGTTGTTGCCGGTGGCGTCGCTGAGCATGGTGTTGGGCTGGTTTTTCACAATCATGGTGGAACGAATTTCATATACCGGTGCCTGATAACGAAGGTATAGCCAGGCCAGCACGATGCTGATTGCTACAGATATGGCAAAAAGCGGCCAGTGTGAGAGATACTTAAATAATGTTTCTTTGAAATGAGGCCCCTGATCGCGATATGTAAGCTGCACAAGAGATTGTCCGTTTTCTGCTGCCATGGCTGAGAGGTTAAAATTTCACATGCTGAAGGATGATCACCAGAATGTTGATAGCCGTCAATCCGATCTGAACAAGCTGAAAACGCCGTGCAGTGAGCTGATCCTGGCTGGCCAGCTCACGCCCGGTGGGCGGCACATAAATTACATCGTTTTGTTTCAAATAATAATACGGCTGATTGAAGATATCGCCCCGGGTAAGATCTACCTGATAAAAGCGGCGCTGGCCATTTTCTTCCCGAATCAAAAGAACATGCTGAACATCGGCACCGGGAATCAATCCTCCGGCCAGGCCCATACCGTCTAAAAGGGTCATGCGTTCTGAAGGCAACACAAAAGATCCAGGCGTGCGTACATCACCCACAAAGGTAACCCGATAATTGAGGAAGCGAATATTGACGATGGGTTCTTCCTTTAAGTATTGCTTGGCGCGTTGTTGGATTTCTTTTTCCAACTCCGATTTGGTTTTTCCGGCCGCGTCGAATGTTCCCAGCCAGGGCAATTGCAGGGTACCTGTTTGCAGGCTCACCTGATAACTGCCCATGGCGGGCGAGACCGTGGCATTGGCCTGGCTGGCCGTGAGCTGCTGCAGTGTGTTCATGGGATTTATCATCGGCTGGCCGGTAGAAAACGGCTCGCCGTAGGTGGCATTGAACAGGGCATTGGTGGCAGAGCTGGTGGAAATAATTTGAATCTGCAACAGATCGCCCGGTTGAATGACCGGCTCCTGAAGCACATAACGGCTCACGGCTGCCGTATCGATGCCCTTGTTCAAATACACGGTTTGCTCCATGAGCTTGCGCTGGCTAATGCAACCTATAGCTAGCCAGCTCCAGAGTAACATAATCCATCCCATCCGGATCCTGAAGTTCTGTATCCACATATGCTATGGTATATGCGATAAATGAATAAAGCTAAGCGATCCTTTAACTTTTCCTTTCATCTGTTATGCCGATGTGCCGCTGAGCGGAAGGGAATCCTATGCACCGTCGTCATTCCGAGCACCAGCGAGGCCTGCCTGCCGGCAGGCAGGAATCCCATGCAGCCCTAGGAGATCCTTCGCTGCGCTCGGGATGGGGACGTTGATTGGATACCGTCATTCAGAGTCCGGATCTTTATTTTTCATCTACCGGCTCCAGGCTGCTTTGATTGAACTCGGCTACCAGTGCATAGCCAATGCTGTCGAGCACCACATATACTTTTCGTCCCTGGACTTTTTCCACCACCCCTTCCTGGTCCATCATCACCCCATCGATGATCCTCACTTTCTGTCCGGGCTGGAGCGGATAGGCTCTGACTTCTGTATAATCGCGCAAGAAACGTTTAATGGTGAGGATTTCTTCATCGCGAACCACGGCTGGCTTGCCATTCCAGTACACGAAATTGATAACTCCCGGCACCATGCGCACCGCCGTCTGTTCCTGCAGCAAACAAATCCGCACAAATACATAGGAACGAAACAACGGTTCTTCGACAATTTTCATCCGATCGCTCCACTGGCGCCGGGTCTTTTGCAGGGGGCAATAATGTTCGATTTGCCGAAGTTGAAACTGGGCCACAATTTTCTTTTCCCAGCGCGGGCGGGTGTACACGGCATACCAGTGCTTAGATGTATGCATACGTGGAAGGGTGTTAAACAAAGATATGATTTGTCTGTCTGGTAAGCCAGCTGAAACCACGAAAGCTGCATCCAGGCAGGGCTTCGCCACCTCACCCCCACGAGTGATTTTGAAACAACAATTCCTCGCTACATCATGGCCTGCAGCCGGCCGTTTTTCAATAGGATGGAAGATTCAACAGCGTTCTTTCACATTGTGAATGAACGCATGACATTCAAGTATGCAAATCAGATGACTATAAACCGGAAAACGAACGCCTACTACCCTTCCAGTGGTCGCGTATTTGCCAGAAAAGCCATGGATATTTCAGCCTGTTCTCCCTTTGTTGCATGCTGTATAGATATTTTTGCTATTTTCTAATATGAAAACTAAATTTAAAAAATGCATACTGAGATGCATTTGAAAATTGTGTAAAAAATACAACTCATTTAGCCAACAGCATAAAATTTACAGTGAAGGAGTATCGTAGCATATCCTGCTGCAGTGGACAAAATTCAGATATGAAAATGCAATGTATGTGCGCAGTTGAGTATCAAGGCAAGAACCAACCCAGCAGCAGGCAACCCACCACAATGATGGGAGCCGGAATGCGGGTAAACTGCAGCAAACAGAAGGTAGCTATCACAACTACTACATTCATCCATTCAATGCCCAGTGAGCTGAGTAAAATCATCGTAGCCGCCCACATGATGCCCACCACGGCGGCGTTGATGCCTTCCAGCGCACGGAAAATGTACACATGACGCTTCAGATTTTCCCAGATGGGAAAGAAAAAAAGCAATAGCAGCAAACTGGGTAGGAAAATGGCCACAGATCCAATGATACAGCCCAGCAGCTGATATCCCTTACCCATATCGCGCATAACCATGCCTCCCACAAACGAGGCAACAGAAAACGTAGGCCCGGGAATGGCCTGCACCATACCGGCACCCGTCAGAAACTCCTGCGGAGTCATCAGCGGTACACGGTTTTTGCGCACCACATATTGATCGAGCATGGCTGCAATCAACACCTGTCCGCCACCAAACACCAGGCTGCCAAACCGGTAAAAATTTTCAAACAACCGGAACGGACGGGCTTTCGTTACCTCGCTCAGCACACCTGCTACCACAAAAATCAGGGCAAATAACCACAGGTTGGCCCACTGAATCTTGCGCCGCTTGCCGGGAATGTCGGGAATGCGTTTATTGCTGAAATTAGATACCACTCCACCGGCTATAATGACCGACGGAAATACCCAGGGCGAGCGAAACAATACCGTAAGCAACAAGGCACCCACCATGATGCCGGCCGTGGCATAGTTTTTCACGCTGATCTTAAACGCCTTAAAACCCGCATAACCCAGAAAGCCTACGGCCATGGGCTGTACAAAACGAAACACTTTCAAATCCTCATGAAAATACGCGACCACAAACGAAAGCAAACCCATCAGCACGCAAGCCGGTGTGATCCAGATGAGCAAGGTGAGAATGGCCAGGGGCAAGCCACCGCGTTTATAACCAATCAATGTAATAGTCTGCGTGGAAGAAGCTCCTGGCAGCAACTGGCAAAAGGCCGTATATTCCATGAGCTCTTCGAGGGTCACGTCACGGCGCTTTTCCACAAAGGTTTTGATCATCATGGCCAGATGACCCTGGGGCCCGCCAAATGCCGTGATGCTGTAGAAAAATACAGCCTTTAAAAAAGGTATGTGCCGGAGTAACAAGGTGAATCGCGGTTTGAACCAGGTTTTGCAGCAAAATAAAAAACCTATCTGAAAAATACAGCGTTTCTATTGATGAATCCCGGCATTTGCAGATTTATTCAAAATATGCTGCTTGGGTAAATCGCATCCCAAAAACGCAAACAGAATACCCCAACATGAAAAACAGCCAAAGTCCTTAAAGCAAAGACCTTGGCTGTTTCCGGAATAATTCGATCCCAAACTTTTTCAGCGTCTATTTGAAATCAGCATCGGTGAGGCCGCTGTTCACCTTGATTTCCTTGACCTGCATTTTGATATCCTGACCCATGCTGTTGCTCACAATGGTAAAAGGAAACAGGATGCCATTCACCGGACGGTAATCGGTAGTGATTTGTTCGGTACTCACACTGCCCATAGGCCCCTGGGTTGTGGTCACGGATTTCAGCAACAATCCGGAATTGGCCGAATAATAGTTTTTAATTTCCTGTCCATCGGGTGTGTGAATGGTAACCACATACACCCACGTGGAATCCAGATATTCCATCTGCGGGGCAAGTGTCTTCTGGTAATCATTTTTCAGATAGGATAAAACCGGAAACATCACTGCCTCCCGCTGAAATATTTTTTTGCGATCAGGACTCAGCGACATTTCATTGCCCATTTGCTGCACGCGCACGCTATCACCTTTCACCACAATGTGGACAGCTGGCTGCTGCAGGGATGGAGCCGTGACCTCCATCAGGTAATCATGGGGCTTTTTATACCGGTTGATGAAGGTTACATCTTCATCACCAAATGAGGCTACGGAAGTGATAGACAGGTCTTGTACGGCATTGAGTTTATCAGCTCCGCCCAATGCTTGAATATATTTTTGAATAATGTCTGTGGCGCTCACGCCGGGTGGCACGGGTTTTTCTTCTTTCATGCGCCAGACGTTGTTATCGGGGTTAATATCCGGGAAATCGTGTTCCGGGTCAATGACGATGCTCGCAATACGCCGGTTGCAATCATATTTGAAAGTCCACTCTCCCCCTCTTTGCCAAATTTCAGCCGGAAGCTGCACCGTATCTGTGCTGCCATCTGTCAATTGAATAGCCATTACCACAGGCAGTGCCATTTTCTGCAGGTTTGCGAGGGTGATCAGCGCGCCCTTGGTGGTATCATCATCCACATATTTCACGCCTTCTACGGCCTGATCTAATTTCCACGTGGTGAAAAACCATTCACGGAAAAACCAGGAAAGATCCTCTCCGCCTGCATTCTCCATGGTATGGAAGAAATCCCAGGGCGTAGGATGTTTAAATGCCCAGCGCCGGATATAGGTGCGGAAACCATAGTCAAAACGATCGGGTCCGAGAATATATTTCCGGAGGATATGCAGGCCCATGGCAGGTTTGGAATAGGCTGCCACGCCCAGATAATTGGCCTGAATCACATCGGGAATAGTCATGATAGGTTCTGCATTTTCCCCGAACATATACTGAGCTTCCCTTTCTGCATCGGTTTTCCGGTAAAACTCGCCGTGGTTAAAGACTTTAGTATCTACGTCGTTAATGAACGTATTAAAACCTTCATCCATCCAGGGATATTTGCGTTCGTTGGAACCCACAATCATGGGAAACCAGTTGTGCCCAAATTCATGATTGGTCACACCCCATAACCCTCGGCCACGTGACCTGTATGAGCAAAACACGATGCCCGGGTATTCCATGCCATTCACGATACCGGCTACATTGGTTGCCACGGGATATGTGTAAGGATACCACTCCTGCGAATACAGTTCGATACAGCCTTTGACAAATTCCGTAGAGCGGCTCCAGGCATCGTGGCCGGCACTTTCCACGGGGTACACGGATTGAGCCAGTGCATGTTTACCATTTGGCAAATTGATTCTTGCTGCATCCCACATGAAGGCTTTCGATGCAGCCCACGATACATCGCGGGCATTGAACATTTTGAAATGCCAGGTGAGATTGCCTTTCATGGGGCGGAAATTCGGATTGATAACATCTGTAGAATCATGAATCATCACCGTTTCATCGCTGTTGCGGGCCTTGTTCAAGCGGGCAATTTCGGTTGGTGTGAGCACCTGAGTGGGGTTTTGCAACTCACCCGATCCTACCACGATCATATTGGCCGGTGCAGTGATGTAATAATCAAAATCGCCATATTCTAAATAAAATTCACCAGCACCTAAATAAGGAATGGTATTCCATCCCAATACATCATCATATACTTCCATTCGCGGGTACCATTGTGCTATCTCGTATATCCAACCGTTTTTGGTAAGCAGCCGACCCATGCGATCGGTTCCATACTGAGGTACCTCAAATGCATATCGGATATGGATCTGCAAACTGCCCCCCTGCGCTTTGAGAGGTGTATGAAGACGAATCTGCATCCGGGTATCGTTTACCAAATAATCGGCCTTCTCGGTTTTACCATCCTGGATAATTTCTACGCTTTTGATTTCATATCCCTGCGTAAAAGACTTATTTGCAAAGCGGCCGCCGGTAACCGGGCTGGTGGCTTCACCCCGAGAATCTTTCCGGTAAATATTCTGGTCTAACTGCAGCCACAAAAAAGGCAATGCATCCGGGCTGTTGTTGCGATAAGTGATTACTACATCGCCGGTTATGGTGTGGTTGGTGGTATCGAGTGTGGCATGAATCACATAATCGGCCCGGTTTTGCCAGTATTTAGGTCCTGGAGCTCCGGTGGCGCTACGGAACTCATTCCCATTGTAGGTATAAAATACCGGATTCCATACTTCATGCTGGTCGTAGATGGATTCCGTGCCCATCTGCTGAGCTCCGGCCGGAAGAAAAAAACCAGCAACCGCCATCAAAAAAAAGTACAGAACTTTACATTTTCGCAGTGTCATATAGCAGGATATTTTGTGTGAATAATAAAAACACGCAAGGCTCAAAAGTAGGAAATATTTTCCCTATCAGTATCAGATGTATCTTAATGATTTGATAACGGATCTGCTTATAAAAAGAATTGATTATTTTCGAGATCATACGTTTCCAATGAAAAAAGTTAAAAGCATTTTGTGGATTCTGCTGGCAATATTCCTGCTAATTCAATTTTTCAGGCCGGCCAGAAATCAGGCAGCACAGTCTTCTTCCAATGATATTGCTGAAAAATATCAAGTTCCTATGAACATTTTAATGGATTTGAACACGGCTTGCTATGATTGTCATTCTAACTATACCCATTATCCCTGGTATTTTCATATTCAACCCGTGGGTTGGTGGATGAACGGCCATATTCAGGAAGGCAAGCACCACTTGAATTTTTCTGAATTTGCCAAGTATTCACCCGATGTGGCTCGGAAGAAATTTCATGATATGTATGAAGTGATGCGCGACCATACCATGCCCATTCCTTCTTACCTGTGGATGCATAAAGAAGCCCGCCTCACAGATGAACAATACAAACAAGTAGCCGAGTGGGCGCTGCAAATGAGCCGGAATCCTCAATTGATAACTGATAGCACAAATTAATAGACGCTTGAGAATCTCTTGCATTCAACATGTGCCGTTTGAAAAGCCAGGCATGATTGAAACATGGGCCTTGACTCATCGTCATGCATTTAGCATTGTCCATCCTTATGCCGGACAATCATTCCCTGACCTATCGGAAACCGATATGCTGGTAATTATGGGCGGGCCCATGGGCGTGTATGAAGAAAACCAATATCCCTGGATGAAGGCCGAAAAATATGGGATAGAGAAAGCTATTCAGGCCGGTAAAAAAGTATTGGGTGTTTGCCTGGGTGCCCAGCTGATAGCCAACGTGCTGGGAGCAAGAGTGTATCCGCATGAGGAAAAAGAAATTGGATGGTTTCCGGTGTATCCCGAAAACACAAATCCGGCAGAAAATCCGTATGCAGCATTGTTTATGCCCCGCTTAACGGTATTCCATTGGCATGGAGACACATTTGATCTGCCTTCGGGAGCGATTAACCTCGCCAGTTCTTCAGCCTGTCGTCACCAAATGTTTACCTGGTCGAACCATGTAATGGGTTTGCAGTTTCATCTGGAAGTAGGAAAAGAAAATGTCGAGCAAATGCTCAGGGCCGGCCATGCAGAAGTGAATGAAGCACTTGCCAGGCAGCCCAAAGCCTCTTTTGTTCAACAGCCTGAATACATACTTGCTCAGACATCCCTGCATGCAGCAGCATGCCATCAATGCCTGCAAAGCCTGCTGGATATTTTTACAAAAGACGTTTAATGTTCGATGGATCGTTTTGCTTCAGCCATCTGCCTGATAAATTGGTAAACCTGCTGATGCATGGATAATTCCTCTTTGCTCAATGAAGCTGAAACCACCGGAATTTGCAGATGTGCGATAGGAATCTGTGCCGGCATTTGCTGAAATAGTGCTTCACAAGACTGCCGACTAATATTCCATTTGTTGCTGAACGCGGACTGCAACAAAGACTGCCAGTATGCTTCCTGGCTGCAGATATATACATGAGGATGCGATATGGTAGCATCTGTACTGATTTCCAATATCGGCGGCACAGCAGATTCGTTTTTGGATAACAAACATTCTGCTAATGTTTTTGAAAAGACAGGCGGGAAATGGTCCGGAATGCCTATCACACAAAGGCTGACAGGTGTTTGGGTTGTCCGATTTAAAAAAGCATAACTCAACATTCCCAGCCAGCAGGCCTGCAAATCGCCCTTCCTGCAGATGATGTACAGCACAGGTGATGAACTTTGTTTGCAGACTGCTGTCAATGAAGTCGTAAGCAGGCTATCCTTCATGCGGATATGCGCAGTTGACCGCACACTCTGCCCATCTTGCAGCATCACGTACTGCAGATAAATCACCGGAATGGAAAGCCTGGGAAATCGTGTGCTGTCGCAGATTTGCATCCATTTCTCCGGCAACTTGCCATACGCTATCCAGGCCTGCGCCCCGTTTTGTTCTGCCTGTCTGGCCGAAACATACATGACCTGCAAAGTATCGGTCAGGCTATCGGATGTGTAGAGGGCTTGCAAATTTACCAGCCAGGGCTTGTTTAATTCCTGAATACCAGCCAATACACTCGCATCCCAATCGCCTTCTCCACTGCAGGGAAGCGGAAAAAAATCTGTTCCCAGATTCAAATCTTTTCCGTTCAACTGCATGTTTGTTTCCGCTTTTGCAGTTCTTCCCACTTTCACCGCCCATTCATAGGTATGCAAACTATCCGCAAAACCATATTGCTGCAAACATGAAAACACTGCATTGCTATCCCGGCATGAAGCCGCTTGCTGCCAGGCTTTTTCCCAGGCATTGCGCCATTTTCGTTGTGCTGTGCCAGCGGAAAAAATAAGCAAACCCCAAACCACGCAAAGGATGAGTAAACCTGATTTCATAAGCCGCAAATTGCGTGAATTTCTCCATCAATGATCAGACCAATTCATGTGGAAAAAGAAAGAATTATTTTTGCCCGATCAGTTGCTTTTCCATTAGCTGCTTATGATAAAAGTCACTCCTTTTCATGCCTTTCATCGTGCCGCTGGTGCACACATGGCCGCTTTTGCCGGATATGAAATGCCCATTTATTACACCAGCATCCAGGAAGAACATCTGGCCGTGAGGCAACGGGCCGGCCTGTTTGACGTGAGCCATATGGGCGAATTCATCATTCGTGGCCCCCAGGCATTGGATCTGGTGCAGCTCGTAACCACCAACGATGCAGCGAAACTGAGCGACGGACAGGCGCAATACAGCTGCATGACCCATGAACGGGGTGGCGTGCTCGACGATTTGATTGTGTATTGCATTGAAAAACAAAAAGTCTATATGCTGGTGGTCAATGCAGCCAATATTGCTGCAGACCGGGAATGGATTATCCAGCATAACGCCTTCGATGCAGAAGTGGTGGATATTTCCGAAAAAACCTGTTTACTGGCCCTGCAGGGTCCTGCTGCCTTGAATATTTTACAACCCTTCACCGACGTGGATTTGATCAAATTACCCTACTACCGGTTTGTAAAAACCAGCCTGCTGGGCTTCAAGCCCGTGCTGATCAGCGCCACCGGCTATACCGGAGCCGGCGGGGTGGAATTGTATTTTGAAAACAAAGATCAAGCTGCCGAAACCATCTGGCAAGCCTTAACTGAAGCCGGAAAGCCATACGACATGAAACTGGCTGGCCTGGGCGCCCGCGATACCCTGCGCCTCGAAATGGGCTATTGCCTGTACGGTCATGAGCTGAATCCGGATATCACCCCACTGGAAGCAGGCTTGGGCTGGATCGTGAAATGGAATAAAGACTTCATTGGTAAACCCGCCCTGCTTCAGCAAAAAGAACAAGGCATCGCCCGCAAGCTGGTAGGGTTTCGCCTGATCGAAAAAGGCATTCCCCGTCAAGACTATTCCATCCTCGACATGGAAGGCCGCCCCATTGGACATGTTACTTCCGGAAGTTTTTCGCCTTCGCTGAACCAACCTATTGGCCTGGGTTATGTGGAAACAGCCTATGCACAGCCCGATACGCCCATCCAGATTCGGATTCGCAACCAGAACGTGAAAGCAGTGGTTACATCCCTGCCTTTTTTAAAAAAATCCTGAAAAAAATTTTGCCTGGAAAATGATTCATCGTAATATTGCGATAAAGCAATAAAACGATGGGGGCAATCAAATCCGATTTATTTACGCGAAAACAAAACGAGCTGGCTGCCATGGCCCGTGTGCTGGCACATCCAGCCCGTATTGCCATATTGCAGTACCTGTTAAAAAAGAATGCCTGTATCTGCGGCGACCTGGTCGATGAATTAGGATTGGCTCAGGCTACTATTTCGCAACACCTGAAAGAGCTTCGGCTGGCAGGCCTCATCCAGGGAACCATCGAAGGGCCCAGCGTATGCTATTGCCTCAATCCGAAAACCTGGAAAAAATACCGCGAAAGCTTCATGCAACTGTTCCAGGAATTAGACGAAACCAGCTGTGAGTGCTAAAAAAATTTTCTTCTATCTAATCGTTATATCGCAATATTTCAATGTAAAAAATAAAAAACAGAATATCTATGGAAGCAAAAGAAAAAGATCTTAAATCAATCGTGCGTGAAAAATACAGCCAGATTGCGCGGCAGGACAAACAGGAAAACGAAGCATCCTGTTGCGGATCCTGTGGTTGTTCAAATGAAGTTACGCGTATCATGAGCGACGATTACAGCACCCTGGATGGCTATCAGCCCGAAGCCGATCTGGGCTTGGGATGCGGATTGCCTACCCGCTTTGCCCGGATTCAACCCGGTGATGTGGTTGTTGATCTGGGTAGTGGAGCCGGCAATGATTGTTTTGTGGCGCGTCACCAAACCGGTGAAACAGGAAAAGTAATCGGCCTTGACTTCACACCCGAAATGATTGAAAAAGCCCGGGCCAATGCGCAAAAACTGGGCTTTCAGAATGTGCAATTCATCCTGGGCGACATCGAACAAATGCCCCTGGAAGATGCAACGGCCGATGTGGTGATCAGCAACTGCGTGCTTAACCTCGTACCCAACAAGCAACAGGTATTTCGCGAAATCTATCGGGTGTTGAAGCCTGGCGGGCATTTTTCAATATCAGACGTTGTTCTCGAAGGAACTTTGCGGGAAGCCATTCGCCGATCAGCCGAAATGTATGCCGGATGCGTATCGGGGGCTATGCAAAAAGAAGCTTATCTGCAATTGATGCGGGAACAGGGATTTGAGCAGATCACCATCCAGCAGCAAAAACCTATTCATATTCCCGACGATATCTTGCTTCGCGAAGCAGGGGAAAGTGGACTTCAGGCTTATCAGGAGTCCGGGGCAGGCATTTGGAGCATCACCGTGTATGCCGAAAAACCTGTGAAACAGACTTGCGGTTGTGGGGGCTGTGCATGAATTTTTTCAAAATGGAAGCCATGAATGAAAAAGTAAAAATTCTGGTCTTATGCACGGGCAACAGCTGCAGAAGCCAGATGGCACAGGGTTATCTGCAGCATTTTGCTGGTCAAAGAGCCGAAGTATACAGCGCGGGCATAGAAGTGCATGGATTAAATCCAAAGGCAGTACAGGTGATGCAGGAAGACGGCATCGATATTTCCCATCATACATCCAATCATGTGGATGAATATCGGGATAAGGTGTTTGATTATGTGATCACCGTATGCGATCATGCACGTGAACATTGTCCCTATTTCCCTGCACGGGTTAAAATTATCCATCACAGTTTTCCTGATCCCGCACGGGCGCAAGGCAATGAAGAAGCTGTGATGCAGCAGTTCCGCAAGGTGCGCGATCAGATCAAATCGTTTTGCCTGGATTTTGTGAAACAGTATGGGCTTTCATCAGCAGAAAAATCCTAATCCTTATGCAAAAAACCACTTATTTCCAACCCGGACAAGCACGACGGCTGAATTTCCTGAACCGCTATCTAACCCTGTGGATTTTTGCAGCCATGGCAACAGGTGTTTTGATGGGGCGTTTATTTCCGGGTATGGCTCATACCCTCGAATCCTATTCTTCCGGCACCACCAATCTGCCCTTAGCCATAGGCTTAATTTTGATGATGTATCCTCCACTGGCCAAGGTGCGTTATCGGGAATTACCCTATATCTTCCGGGATTTACGCATATTGTCCATTTCGCTGCTGTTCAATTGGGTGATAGGACCTTTGTTGATGTTTGGTCTGGCAATCTTGTTTTTACGGAATCATCCTGATTACATGATCGGTATCATTTTAATTGGACTGGCTCGTTGCATAGCTATGGTAATTGTTTGGAATGATCTGGCCGGTGGGCATCGGGAATATGCAGCCGGACTGGTGGCATTGAATAGTTTGTTTCAGGTGTTCTTTTATGGCTTTTATGCCTGGATTTTTATTACCTATCTTCCGCAATGGCTGGGTCTTCAGCATGCCATAGTCCAGGTATCAATGAAAGAAATCGCGCACAGTGTACTGATTTATCTGGGCATTCCATTTGCTGCCGGAGGGCTTACCCAGTGGCTGCTTACACGATGGAAGGGCCGAGAATGGTACGCACATCATTTTTTACCTGTGATTTCACCTATTTCATTGGTGGCTTTGTTATTTACCATTGTGATTATGTTTAGCCTGAAAGGAGATATGATCCTGAGTATTCCGCTCGATGTGGTGCGTGTAGCCGTTCCACTGGTCTTTTATTTTGTGATCATGTTTTTCCTGAGTTTTGCGATTGGCCAATGGTTGGGTGCTGATTATGCAAAAAATACGGCCATATCATTTACCGCAACCGGAAATAATTTTGAACTCGCCATTGCTGTATCTGTGGCCGTTTTCGGACTTCATTCCGGAGAAGCCTTTGCGGGTGTGATCGGTCCACTGATTGAAGTTCCGGTATTAATACTACTGGTACAAGTGGCAAGAGTACTGGAAAGCAAATGGTATGCTCAACCCCAACAGGAGATGATCGAAGCACAAGTAGAACAAGAATAATGGCGCATTCTTTACCTTTGCGACTTGCGCAAAATGAATGGAGATGGCAGAACCAACCGAACATCCTACACTGGAAGTGTGTTTATCCCCGGCGTTATTGCATTTATATGATCTTTCCCAGAAAATAGTTGTAGTCATAGATGTATTGCGTGCCACATCTACTATTTGCACGGCGTTGTATCACGGAGCACAAAAAGTGATCCCGGTAGATTCAGTGGAAAAATGCATGGAAATTGGCCGTCAGCTGGGTGCGGTAACAGCAGGCGAACGGGATGGACATATTGCACCCGGGCTGGAGCATGGCAATTCCCCGCTGGAATATCCTGCTTCTTTCATCCGCGATAAAATCCTGGTGCTCACCACCACCAATGGCACACGCCTGCTACACATGGCCAAGGATGCGGAGGAAATTATCATCGGTTCATTCTTAAATCTCACGTTGGTGTGTGAATATCTGATTTCCCGCAAGCGACCGGTCATGCTGGCCTGTGCCGGATGGAAAGACCGCATCAACCTGGAAGATACCCTGCTGGCGGGAGCTATCATCCATCGTATCAAAACACATTTCGATATTCAGTGTGATGCGGCTCTGATCGCTGAAAAGCTTTATGAGGGCACACACAAACATCTGATGCATCACATGCAGCAAGCCTCCCATTACAAACGCCTTATCCGGCATGGCTTCGAAAAAGATATTGCATATTGTTTGACTATCGATGGTGCGGCTGTTTTGCCCGTATATCGCGACGGAGCGATAGAGCTGGCCTAATATGCTTCTTTCTTTTCAGGCAATAATTTGGTAAATTTGCGGTTTGCCCTTTTCGCAAAATTGCATGGCTTATGCCATTGCCTGAGATCCTGAAATTTATCTACAACAACGGAACGGATGAAGTGATCCGCCGGGGGAAACGGATTTACGCAACCGGAGGGGTAACCCTGCTGGATGCAGATCCCGTTTTGCATACAGCATCTTTTCGGGTAAGGAACGATTCACATGAGGTTTATTACAAAGTGGTTGTAAACAAATTTGCAGAGCCGGGTGCTTTGCAGGTGCGCTGCCAGTGCCCCTACAACCTCGGGGAAATCTGCCGCCATGAAGCCGCAGCGCTTTTTCAACTGCAAGACCTGATTGACAAACAACATTTTCATTATCACCAGCCCAACTATCAACAGCATCACACGGTGGTGAAAATAAAATCCATTGACCTGAAAATCCTGAAGCTTCTTACCTCTCAGGAAATCTTTGATGAAGCCGAGCAACTCATACGCCAACACCCGCCCCTGCTGCTGCACGCAGCCGATGAAACCGTGCGCGCTGAAGTGATTCATAACTTTCAATCTTTTCAGGTCGGCATCAAACGCAATGAAGAGAAATATTTTGATACATCGTGCAACTGCGATGAACACCGCTACCCCATCTGTGTGCATAAATTAGCCGTATTTCTGCACCTGCTCGATCATCACGGACCTCATTATTTTGATACCCTGCGCAATTGGGATAAGGAAAAAAGCAAACTGCTGGCTGCTTACGGATATTCGCTGCAGGATGACTGGCAGGATAAATTTGAATTTCATTACGTAAATGGCAAACCTTATTTGCGGGTACTGGACCCTCAGGTAAAAAGAATACAAACTTCTGCTCCTGTTTCAACTGCTACTTCAGCACCACAGCGTACGCAAAAACATATCGGGCTGGTCTGGAATACCCACGAACAGGCTTTCCCCTATTGCAGATTAGAAGTGGTTACAGGTGAATGCACGGAAGAAGGCGACCTAATCGGAACGCTTGAACACATGCGCCTGGATCGTTTTGCAGATGAATACACCCTGACAGAAGAAGACAGAAAATGGTTGCCTGTTTTAAAAAAAACACAACGTTCCGAAATCCTGAAATACCTGCATAAAAACACGCCTTTCCGGGGAATATGGGATATCCTTACAGACAGCCATGAACTGGATGAAACATTAGCAGATTCAGCAGAAAATCGTAAACTGATTGCAGAATATTTACATCCCAAACTTCAGAAACTGGTCGCAGCTGAAGAATTCAGCAATCGTCACTTCTGGCTGCCTCCAGGACATTCTTTTCAAACCTCCCATCTCATTCCCCTGCGGGTGCATACAAATCCTTTGCCTTTGCATCTGCACATCACCCACCATGCCGATTATATCCGCATTGAAGGATTTGTGTACCTGCACGAGCAACGCATTCCTGTACATGATAATCAATGGCCCTCACCAATGGGTTTTTTGTATCAAAACCATCTGTACCTATGGCCTAATTATGAAACCATTCTGTTTGCAGCTCAACTGATGGAACAAAAAACAATACAGATTGGCTATGATGAATGGCCAACCTATCTGCAAAAAGAAATCATTCCGCATTTCGAACAACTTCAGATTCATTTTGATGAAACAATTTGTGAATCAAAAGAAAATATTTCACCTTCCCCTCTCGTGCAGCTGAAAGAACTCGATGAACTTTTCATCATACAACCTTTGTTTGATTATGCAGGTGTGCGCATAGAATGGAATGAACAAAATGTTTACTTATCCCAGCAAGATGGAAAACTAATTCAAATCAAACGCAACAAAGAAGCAGAAGCACAGTTTATCAGTTTTCTGCAAAGCCTGCATCCTCAATTCAGCCGTCATTCACAGCATTATTATTTTTATCTGAAATCGAATGAACTTACCAGAAAGGGCTGGATTTTGTATTTCCTGCAACAACTGAAACAACATCATGTACCCGTACTGGGTATGGAACAATTAAAGCACTTCCGGTTCAATCCTCATGCACCGGTTACACAACTCCGTATTTCATCGAATATTGACTGGTTTGATGCACAGGTGGAAGTGAGTTTTGGCAATCAAAAAGTGGATGTACGCGATATCAAAAAAGCTTTGCTGAAAGATCAAAACATTATTCCACTTGCCGATGGTACACTGGGTGTGCTGCCCGACGAATGGATGAAAAAATATGCTCTGCTGTTTAAAATGAGTGAAGAACACCGGCAGGGATTAAAGTTATCATCCTACAATTTTGCAGTCATTGATGAATTGTACGAGTACATTGACGATGATAAACTGCTGTGGGAACTTGAAGAAAAGAAGAAAAGATTGCTGAAATATGATGAAGATGAGCTGGAACCCATACCCGAAAGGCTGCAATCTGTTTTACGGCCTTATCAACAGGCAGGCTTTCAATGGCTGAATTATCTGGATCGTATAGGATGGGGAGGTATTTTGGCCGATGATATGGGTTTGGGGAAAACCGTGCAGGCATTGACTTTTATTTTGCATCTGAAACACAAAAGAGGCAAATGCTTTACGCTGGTCATTTGTCCAACCACCTTAATTTACAACTGGGAAAATGAAATCCGCAAGTTTACACCTGAATTAAGCTATCACATTCATCATGGTCCCTTGCGCACACGCCATGCATCTGACTTGCAGGCCTATGATCTGGTCATCAGCACGTATGGCACCTTGCGCATGGACATCAAAATGTTGCTTGAACTGCAATTTGATTATGTGATTCTGGACGAATCACAGGCCATCAAAAATCCACACAGCAAAGTAGCAAAGGCTGCCATGCTGCTGAAAACCAGAAATCGCCTGGCGCTCAGCGGCACGCCTATGCAAAACAATACATTCGATATATATGCACAAATGCATTTTCTGAATCCTGGCATGCTGGGTAGCATTGATTTTTTCAAAAACGAATTTGCCATACCCATTGATAAATTTCAGGATGACGAACGCAAACAACATTTGCGCAAACTGATCTATCCTTTTATCCTGCGAAGAACAAAAGAACAGGTAGCGCCTGATTTGCCGGAAAAAACAGAGATCGTGCTTCATTGTGAAATGTCATCCGAACAAAGAAGTATCTACGATCATTACCGCATGCTCTACAGATCGCGTATCCTGGACAGTGTGGATGAGATGGGAATTGAACGTTCTCAATTTACCATTTTACAGGGGCTTACCCTCTTGAGGCAGATTTGCGATTCGCCGGCCATTTTAAAACAAGCTTCCCATCCGAATGTATCGGTAAAACTGGAAGAGCTTATGCGTGAACTCTCAGAAAATGTAGGCGATCACAAAGCGCTGGTGTTTTCGCAGTTTCTGGGTATGCTTGATTTGATTCGCCAGCAACTGATCCGCCTGGATATACCTTTTGCCTATTTCGATGGAAGCACACCTACACACGAACGAGAACAAGCCATTCGTCAATTTCAGGAAGATGATAATTGCCGCGTGTTTCTGATTTCTTTGAAAGCAGGCGGTGTAGGATTGAATCTTACTGCAGCTGATTATGTGTATATCGTGGATCCATGGTGGAATCCGGCTGTAGAACAACAAGCTATTGACCGAACACATCGTATTGGCCAGGATAAAAAAATCTTTGCCTATCGGCTGATCTGCAAAGACACCGTGGAAGATAAAATCATGGTGCTGCAGGAAAAGAAAAAATCACTGGTGAAAGATATCATTGCTGATGATGCAGCCTTTGTCAAAAAACTTACCCGCGAAGATGTGCTGTATTTATTCAGCTAATCATCAGTTTGTGATTAAACCAGATATGAAAACAACAAATAGATCCACCCACTTGCGGTTTAACCGAAAGGAAATCATGAGCTTTATCCGCTCTTCATTTTCATTTGCATGATTAAAGATTCCTTAATAGCTTAGGCGCCTGATTTTTTAACATGTTCGTTATGAAACATCTAAGCCACTTTTCTTTCTGGATGTTGGGCATCCTGATCTGCCAGGTAAGCTTTGCCCAGCAATCGTACGATCCCCTTGCATTGTTTAATCCGTTCTTTTACACCCATAATGGCAATGTGTACCGCAGTGCCGATGGTTCTCCCGGTCCGCAATACTGGCAAAACCGGGCTGATTATGAAATTCATGCCACATTGAGTGAAAAAGATACCACCATCAGGGGCGAAGTAACCATTCGTTATCGCAATAATAGCCCGGATTCCCTCGGATTTCTATGGCTTCAGCTGGATCAGAATCTTTTCTCGCCTGATTCCCGGGGAGCCGCTACCACGCCCGTCGGAGGCGATCGTTTCGATGTAAAAGGATTCAAACGCGGTGGATATCATATCCATCAGGTTAGCATTACTTATCACGGTAAAAAGCAAACGGTTCAGCCCATTATTTCCGACACACGCATGCAAATCCGCTTAGATCAGCCCATCAGGCCCAAAGGCGATAGCATTACCATTCAAGTAAACTACGATTTTGCTATTCCCGAATATGGAGCCGATCGCATGGGACGCCTGTACACCCGAAACGGCGTGGTGTATGAAATTGCTCAATGGTACCCGCGGATGGAAGTGTATGATGATGTGATGGGCTGGAATACATTGCCATACATGGGATTGGGAGAATTTTACTGTGAATACGGAAATTTTGATTATTACATCACCGCTCCAGCCGATATGATTGTGGTGGGGTCGGGTGATCTGATGAATCCGGAACAGGTATTAACCCGCACCGAAATAGACAGGCTGCAAAAAGCCCGGCAGAGTGATAGCACCATTATGATCATCCGCGAAGATGAAGTAGGGAAACCCGATACCCGTCCTGTGCACACTGGTACGCTCACCTGGCATTTCCGCATGCTCAATACCCGCGATGTATCCTGGGCAGCCTCCAGAGCTTTCATCTGGGATGCAGCCCGGGTGAACCTGCCCAGTGGCAGAAAGGCTATAGCCATGTCGGCTTATCCGGTGGAAAGTGCAGGCCGCGATGCCTATGGCCGTTCTACTGAATATTTGAAACACAGCATTGAAATTTATTCAAAGGCTTATTTTGAATATCCCTGGAATTCGGCTGTGAGTGTGGCAGGCGTGGCCCTGGGCATGGAATATCCGGGCATTATCTTTTGCAGACATGATTTACACAATGGTCAGTTATGGGATGATATCACCCATGAAATTGGCCATAACTGGTTCCCCATGATTGTAGGGTCGAATGAACGTCGCTATATGTGGCAGGATGAAGGTTTTAATACGTTCATCAATGAATACTCCACGCGCATGTTTAACCATGGCGAATACTACAACGCTAATGAGCGGCTTGCCTTGTACATGGCCCGTGAAATGCAACGGGAACAAGACCCTTTGATGACCCCTCCTGAAGCCATGAGCCTGAATGAATATGGATTGTATTATTCCAAAACAGCCCTGGCATTGGACATCCTGCGCAACTGGGTATTAGGACCTGACCGATTTGATTACGCTTTCCGAACTTATATCCAGCGCTGGGCCTTTAAACATCCGCAACCAGAAGACTTTTTCCGCACCATGGAAAATGCAGGCGGAGAAGACCTGGGTTGGTTCTGGAAAGAATGGTTTTATACCACCTGGACGCTTGATCAGGCGGTAGATACGGTCGTGTATGTCAACAATAATCCGGCACAAGGTTGTTACATTACCATCAGCAACCTGCAACAGATGGCCCTTCCCGTGCTTATCCAGATTCAGGAAAGCAATGGCCAGTCGCATTTCCTGCAATTGCCGGTGGAAATCTGGCAGCGTGGCGGGAAATGGACATTCTTTTATCCGACTACCTCCCAGGTGCGCTCGGTAGTGCTGGATCCCGATGACCAGTTTCCGGATGTGAACCGAAGCAACAACCAGTGGCCAAGATAGCCTTTCATTCATGCTCGCGTCATTTTCTGCAGCAGGTAGCATTAATTTCTTCTACCTGCTGCAGAAAATTTTGGTAGATTCGTATTTCACCAGTGTTGGCTCGAAATTTTAAAAAGCATGGTGTATGGAAGAGATTGTCAACCGAATAGCACAGAGTGGACTGGTTACCATTGACCTGGCCGATTATATTCCCTCTCCTGATGAAATTGCGATCCTGGACATCAAAGATTATCTGTTTCAGGGATTGATATTGCGTGAAAAGGACTACCGGCAGGCTCTTGAGCAGCAAGATTGGAGTGCATTTCAGAATCGTTATGCTGGGATTACCTGCAGCGCCGATGCCATCATTCCGCTTTGGGCTTATATGCTTCCGGTGAAATATCTGCAAACAATAGCCCGCGAAATTTACCATGGTGATTTTGCAACCGTTCGGCTGCAAGTAGCGCTGGATCGGATTCAGGCATTGCCGGTTGAAAATTTTCAAGGTCAGCGGGTATTGGTTAAAGGCTGCGGTGATGAACAGATTCCTCCTCCCTTATATCTGGCTATTACTCGAAAGTTGCTGCCCCATGTAAAAAGCCTCATGTATGGAGAAGCCTGCAGCCACATCCCGATCTACAAACAAAAATAAAAAGCGGGTCAGGTAAACACCTAACCCGGGTCATAGTCACTACAAAATCTAAGCCTGCTTATGAAAAAAGCCTCTTTATGGGCCAAAGCTCGTTATGCACAAAGCTCCAGCAAGGAATGATCTTTTCTTTCCAGCAAGGAATATCCCATTAAATACTCGTCTACCTGGCGGGCACACTCACGACCTTCAGAAATAGCCCAGACCACCAGCGATTGCCCCCGCCGCATATCCCCAGCTGCAAATATTTTTTCCACAGAAGTCCTGTAATCTTTTTCAGATGCTTTTACATTGCCACGCTCATCTTTAGCAATACCCAGCTGATCTAATATCGTATGTTCGGGATGCACAAAACCCATTGCCAGCAGCACCAGTTCGGCCGGAATTTCCCGTTGCGAATCGGGTATTTCCTCAAAACCCACCGGGCGTTGTTCTTCATTCAGGGTCCATTTCAGATCCACAACCTGCACAGCTCGCAGCCGTCCGTTTTCATCGCCCAGAAATGCTTTGGTAGCTATAGCCCATTGGCGCTTGCCACCTTCTTCGTGTGAAGTTGAGGTCTTTAATATCATGGGATAAGTAGGCCAGGGCATGAAGGGCGTGCGGGCTGCCGGTGGCTGCGGAAGCAACTCAAATTGGGTAACGGAAGCCGCTTTCTGCCGCAGGGAAGTGCCCAGGCAATCCGATCCCGTGTCTCCACCACCAATGATAATCACGTTTTTGCCTGTAGCCAGGATTTCTTCCCCCTGGATGGGTTTGCGGCTTACCCTTTTATTTTGTTGTTTCAAAAATTCCATGGCAAAGTGAATACCCTTCAGCTCTCGCCCTGGTACAGGCAGATCCCGGGGTACCGTTGAACCTCCCGCCAGTACAATTGCATCATATTCCTCAAGCAATTCACTGAGGGGCACATTTACGCCTACATGCGCATTGCACACAAACACGACCCCCTCTTCCTGCATCAGGCGAATACGGCGATCCACCACCCATTTTTCCAGCTTAAAATCCGGAATGCCATATCGCAATAGTCCTCCTGGTGCATCGTCGCGTTCGAAAACGGTAACCAGATGTCCGGCATAATTCAACTGCGCAGCTGCTGCCAACCCAGCCGGGCCAGACCCCACAACAGCCACTTTTTTGCCGGTTCGCACCCGGGGAATGCGGGGCTTTACCAGGCCTTTTTCGTAAGCAATCTCAATGATATGTTTTTCAATCTCTTCAATGGTTACCGGAGGTTGGTTGATGCCCAGCACGCAGGCACTTTCACAGGGAGCCGGACAGATGCGGCCGGTGAATTCCGGAAAATTATTCGTACTGCTGAGGATTTCATATGCTTCCACCCAATTTTTCCGATATACAGCATCATTGAATTCCGGAATCACATTTCCCAGCGGACAACCATACGAGCTGTGGCAGAAAGGAATACCACAATTCATGCATCGCGCAGCCTGCTCATTGAGTTTTTCTTCGGTAAAACGAGCTACAAATTCCCTGAAGTGTTGAATCCGCTCTTTCGGATCAGCCTTCGGAGGCAACTCCCGCGTATATTCCAGAAATCCAGTAATCTTTCCCATTTTTCCTCTGTTGAGATTCAAACCATATTAACCACCATCCCAATTAGTCTTTCTGTCTGGACAATGATGGATTTACACCTGCCAAGCCACTGGCAACCTTTTGTTTCTGTTGTTGCAAAACTTTTTTGTAATCTTTCGGAAATACCTTTACGAAATTCCTGAGCTGATTTTCCCAGTCGTTCAGCAAAAATTCAGCAACCTTACTCCGGGTATATTCATAATGCCGACTAATCAGGCGATGGAGCAAAGTTTCATCTTCCTCCTCAATTGGATCCAGGTCCACCATCTCCGGGTTATAGCGCTGTGGCAGCAGGTTGTTTACATCATACACATAAGCAATACCACCACTCATACCCGCAGCAAAATTTCGTCCTGTTTCACCTAAAATCACGACCCGGCCACCCGTCATGTATTCACAGCCATGATCGCCCACACCTTCCACCACGGCGTGCAGCCCGGAGTTTCGTACACAGAAGCGTTCTCCAGCTTTGCCGCGGATATAAGCCTCGCCGGAAGTAGCACCATAGAAGGCCACATTGCCAATAATGATATTTTCCTCAGGCACAAAACGGCTTTGCCGGTCGGGATAAAGAATTAGTTTGGCGCCACTCAGCCCTTTGCCAAAATAATCGTTGGCTTCTCCCTCCAATTCCAGGGTGAGGCCCGGCGCAGCAAAAGCCCCAAAGCTCTGCCCGGCCGACCCACGGAATTTCAACCAGATGGTGTCTTCCGGCAAACCTTCTTTTTTATACCTCTTGGTAATTTCATGAGAGAGCATGGTACCAGTTGTGCGATCGGTGTTTTTGATGAGAAATTCTGCACGCACAGCGATACCTTGCTCCAGAGCCGGCTTGGCCACTTCTATCAATTTCCAGTCGAGCACGCCAGCCAAGCCATGATCTTGCTTTTCGCAACAATACAGAGGGGTAGATTCGTCAACATCCGGTTTTTGCAGGATGGGAGAAAGATCCAGTTTTTTATATTTCCAGTGATGGATATCTTCCCGCACGGCCAGGCATTCGGTATGGCCAATCATTTCATCTACGGTACGGAAGCCCAATTCGGCCATGATTTCCCGGAGTTCCTGGGTAATGAATTTAAAGAGATTTTCCACATACTCCGGTTTCCCGGTAAACCTTTCGCGTAGCACGGGATCCTGGGTAGCCACGCCTACGGGGCAAGTATTCAGGTGGCATTTGCGCATCAGGATACAACCTTCAGCTACAAGCGCCGCTGTGGCAATGCCCCATTCTTCGGCGCCCAGCAGAGCGGCAATAGCCACATCGCGGCCAGTGCGGATCTGCCCGTCAGTCTGGACGATGACCCGGCTACGCAGTTTGTTCCTGACCAAGGTTTGATGGGTTTCGGCCAGACCCAGTTCCCAGGGCAGTCCGGCGTGCCGGATTGAGCTGATAGGCGATGCGCCGGTTCCACCATCGTGGCCGGAGATCAGCACCACATCGGCATGGGCTTTGGTTACACCAGCTGCAATGGTACCTACGCCGGCCTTGGAAACCAGCTTCACACTGATTCGGGCCTCGGGATTGGCATTTTTTAAATCAAAAATCAATTGAGCCAAATCTTCGATGGAATAAATATCGTGATGCGGGGGAGGTGAAATCAATCCCACACCCGGTGTGGAATGGCGCACCCGAGCAATCCATTCATCCACCTTGTGGCCGGGCAGCTGGCCCCCTTCACCGGGCTTAGCTCCCTGTGCCATTTTGATTTGCAGTTCGTCGGCGTTGGTGAGATAATAACTGGTTACTCCAAATCGGGCCGAAGCCACCTGTTTGATGGCCGACCGGGCACTGTCGCCATTGGGTAATGGCTCATAGCGTGAATCATCTTCACCCCCTTCACCCGTATTGCTTTTTCCTCCCAGCCGGTTCATGGCAATGGCCAAAGTGGTGTGGGCTTCGTAGGATATCGATCCAAAGCTCATAGCACCAGTGGCAAACCGGCGATAAATGTTTTCTGCAGGCTCTACTTCTTCAATCGGAATGGAAGGTCGGGTTTTTTTGAACGTAAACAGGCTCCGCAACGTACAGGCTTTTGCGCTCTGATCGTTGATCAGCCGGGCATATTTTTTATACACCTCATAACTGCCTGTACGGGTGGCGTGCTGCAGCAGGTGAACCGTTTGCGGATTGAACAGATGAAATTCGCCTTTTCGTTTCCATTGATAAACTCCTCCGGTAAGGAGGCGCTGCACGGGAATTTCTTTTCTGGAAAATCCCATCCAGTGTTTGGCCAGTGTTTCCCGGGCAATATCATCCAGCCCCATGCCCTGAATCCGGGAAATGGCTCCGGTGAAATACTTGTCAACCACCGACTGGTTGATACCCAGGATTTCAAAAATCTGTGCTCCCTGATAGGATTGCAGGGTGGAAATACCCATTTTGGAAAATACCTTCAGCAAGCCTTCATTTACGGCATGGATATAATTCTGAATCAGTTCTTCTGTTGAAAGTTCAGTTTGCAGCTTGCCCGACTCCTTCATATCGCGGATGGTAGCAAAAGCCAGATAGGGATTGATGGCCGTTGCACCAAATCCCAGCAGACAGGCAAAATGATGCACTTCCCAGATATCGCCGGCTTCTACTACCAGGCCCACCTGGCCGCGGTAGCCTTTGCGGATCAGGTGATGATGAACAGCCGAAACAGCAAGCAGAGAAGGAATAGCAGCATGCTCAGAGTCAATCGCCCTATCCGAAAGCACCAGCACTTCAAAACCGTCTTCCACCGCATCTACCGCATAGCGACACAGCCGCTGCAAACCTTTTTCCAGAGAACCTGGTTTGCCATCGGCACGAAAATAGGTTTGCAGGGTCTTGGCCTGAAACATGCCCGTATCAATGCTGCGCAATTTCTCCAGCTCTATGTCGGTCAACACCGGATGCTTGAGTGCCACCGTATGGCAATGCATGGGATCTTCTTCCAGCAGATTGCCGCTGTTGCCCACATAAGTAGCCAGGCTCATCACCAGCCGCTCCCGGATCGGATCAATGGGAGGGTTGGTAACTTGCGCAAACAATTGCTTGAAATAACTGCTCAGGTGTTGAGGTTGATCCGATAGCACCGCCAGAGGTATATCAGATCCCATCGAACCCACAGGCTCCTTGCCTTCGGTAGCCATGGGGGCAATTACCTTTTCCAGGTCTTCGCTGGTATAACCAAATACCTGCTGATATTTGAAAATAGCGTCGTGCTGCAGTTCAGTAAATACGACCCTGGGTTCAGGCAGTTCTTCCAGGCGAATTTTATACTTATTCAGCCACTCACTGTAAGGCTGGCGTGAACAAATATCCCGTTTCAGCTCCTCATCACTGATGATACGACCTTTCTGCAAATCCACAATGAACATTTTCCCCGGCTGCAAACGTCCCTTTTCTACTACAAGTTCCGGATCCACGGGCAATACCCCAGCTTCAGAGGCCATAATCACCCGGTCGTCGCTGGTTACTACATAACGCGAAGGCCTTAACCCGTTTCTGTCGAGCGTAGCCCCTATGATCTGGCCATCGGTGAATGAAATGGAAGCCGGACCGTCCCATGGCTCCATGATGGAAGCGTGGTATTCATAAAAAGCTTTCTTGAGCGGATCCATTTCTTCATGACCATCCCAGGCTTCGGGAATCAGCATCATCATCACATGCGGGAGTGAGCGACCGGCCAACGTCAGCAATTCAATCATATTATCGAGACACCCGGAATCAGAAAGGCCCTCTTCCACAATGGGTAAAAGCATTTCCATTTCTTCCCGGGTGAAATACTTCGACCGCATATTGGCTTCGTTGCTCCGCAGCCAGTTGAGATTTCCCTTTAACGTATTGATTTCACCGTTGTGGGCAATGTACCGGAAAGGCTGAGCCAGTTTCCAGGATGGAAAGGTATTGGTGGCAAAGCGGGAATGTATCAGCCCAAAGGCCGAAACCACCCGAGGGTCGCTTAAATCGGGGAAATAGCTTCTAAGCTGGGAAGAAGTGAGCTGCCCTTTGTACACCAGCGTTTTGTAGGAAAAGGAGGCAAAATAAAACAGTTTAGCCTCATCGCCCAGGGTATTCCGGATGGTATGCGAGATGTAATTTCTCAGCACAAAAAGCTTCCGTTCAAATGCATCAGCATCTTCTACTCCGGCAGGCCTTCCCACAAAAAGCTGTTCCATAACCGGTTCAGCACTGCGTGCCGTTTCGCCAATCATGCTGTTATCCGTTGGCACGGGCCGGTAGCCCAGAATAGGGATGCCCAGCTGGTCAGCACAACGCTGAATGATTCCTTTACACTCCTGACTGATTTTGGGATCACGCGGGAAAAAAGTCATACCCACCCCATATGCACCAAACGGAGGCAACTGAATTTGCAAATCCATCGCAACTTCCCGCAAAAAGGCATCGGGCATCTGAATCAAAATACCCGCACCATCGCCAGTGTTGTTTTCGCAACCACAGGCACCCCGATGCTCCATATTTTCGAGGACAGTGAGCGCATCTGCTATGATCTGATGCGATTTCACCCCCTTGATATGGGCTACAAATCCTATCCCGCAAGCATCATGCTCAAACTCCGGCGAGTATAAATCCATTCTGGACTGTTCTTCTGTCATGCACTTCCCGTTTTACAACTCAATCTGAAAATTTCCGGATGGAAATTGTTTGTTAAAATTACAACATGTAGGAAAAACTTTATCGATTTTCTATGAGGTAAGAAAAAAATTTAGAAATTTTTAAAAAATACGACTTTTTTAAAGAAAAATATTTAACCAGAAGTAAGCAGTTAACTTACCTGTAAAGGGAGTTTGGGATGGCTTTTTAATATCCTCTTTCGTTTTTCCCTTCCATGAAATTCATGAAAGCCTGATTTACCACGCGGTTGCCAAGCGGCGTGGGATAATTGCCGGTAAAATACCAGTCGCCCAGGTTGTTGGGGCAGGAAAGGTGGAGGTTTTCGATGGACTGATAAATCACGCTCACTTCGGCACGGGTTCCGGGAGGTGTAATCAGGCGGGCAATCTGGGCAGAAATTTCCTCCACAGTAAACGGTTTGTACACCTGTTTCACTACGTTCTGGGCATGCAGGCTGTTGCTGCGCTGCAGCTGCTTGCACAAGCTGTAAGCTTCTTCCAGAATATAAGTCTTTTGATTTTCTTTCAGCAGCTGCACAGCTGCCCTAAAGGCCACAAAATCACCCAGTTTGCTCATATCAATGCCATAGCAGTCTGGATAACGGATCTGAGGAGCCGATGACACGATAATGATCCGGCGCGGCTGCAGCCTGTCAAGCATTTTGATGATACTCTCCCTCAGGGTGGTACCGCGCACTATGGAATCGTCAATCACCACCAGCGTGTCCACACCTTTTCGCACGGTGCCATAGGTTATATCGTACACATGCTGCACCATTTCTGTACGACCCTGATCGGCAGCGATGAAGGTGCGAAGTTTTACGTCTTTAATGGCAATTTTTTCAATTCTTACTCGGCGAGAAATTAGCTCGCTCAGTTTTTCCGGATCGATTTGATTGCCCCAGGACAGGATACGTTGTACCTTGATTCGGTTCAGATAATCTTCCAGTCCCTGAATCAGGCCATAGAAGGCTACTTCAGCGGTATTGGGAATAAAGGAAAAAATGGTATTCTTTAAATCATAGTCAATGGCCTTCAGCACAGTCTCAGAGAGAGTATAGCCTAATTTTTTCCGCTCCTGATAGATTTTTTCATCATTTCCCCTGGAAAAATAAATGCGTTCGAAGCTGCAAGCTCTCCGCTGGCGGGCTGGCAGGATCTGCTTTTCTTCCACATTGCCGTTGCTGCTTACCAGCAATGCCTTGCCAGGCATCAACTCCCTGACCATGTCTTCTTCCAGGTTAAAACAGGTGCGGATCGCGGCACGTTCTGAAGCGGCCACCACAATTTCGTCATCAGCGTAGTAATAGGCTGGCCGAATGCCATAAGGATCACGAATCACAAAACTGTCGCCTGTTCCAATGAGCCCGGCAGCAGTATAGCCTCCGTCAAAAAGAGAAAAGGCCTGGCAAAGAATATGGGCGAGGGACAATGATGATTCTCCCTGTTTTGTATGAACCTGCTGACGGAGGAAATAATACACTACTTCCATCATGGCAGCCAGGTCCGAGCGGCGATACAATTCGTCGGGCTGCACCCCAACAAATTCAAACAGCTCGTCGGTGTTGATCAGGTTGAAATTACCTGCCATGGCCAGATTGAGCTCGGGCTGGGCATGGATACGCACAAAAGGATGACAGAGTTCAATATGGTTTTTCCCTTGCGTACCATAACGCAAATGACCCAGGAGCAATTCTCCCATAAATCGCACATGTCCCTTCAGCAGTTCAGGGTTATCCTGGATATCCGGCTGATAGCGGGATACTTCTTCGATTTCCCGGAAGATAGTTTGAAACAGCTCGGGTATGGGCAGGGGAGCGTTGCTGCGAATCCGATGCAACATAGGATAGCCCGGGGGTGTATGCAGCTTCACCGTGGCAATGCCTGCGCCGTCCTGCCCGCGATTGTGCTGTTTTTCCATGAGCAGGTAGAGCTTATTCAGGCCATAAAATGCCGAGCCATATTTCTGCTGATAATAGCGGAAAGGTTTCAGCAATCTGATATAGGCCAATCCGCATTCATGTTTGATATCGTCACTCATGTGATGCCGGGTTTATTCGCCGGGCTGGTAATGATTGGCTTGCTGACTGGCTTCAGCCCATTGCTCCACATTTTTGCAATGCTGGTAATCCGGATCTACCCAGATGTAGAAAGTGGGCATTTTTTCCCGGAACCATTTGTCCAACGCCTCATACTGTTTTTCCTGCAAAGCCTCCTGCTGAATTTTGTTATAGTCATCCCGCAGGTTTTCCTGATGAGGCTGGGTTCTGGATTTCAGGTAAATGATCCTGACCGCCTTTTTCCCGTAGGGGTCCGTAAATTCAGCTGGCTGGGAAATATCGCCAGGTTTCAGAGAATCAAGTGTAAGCACAATGCCCGGATCCAGCTGATCGACTGTTAGATAGGTGGATCCATCCGGAGCAGTAATCATACCAGCATAGAGTTTGGCCGACGGATCATCACTGTATTTGACGGCAGCCTCTCCGAAACTAATTTTACCGGCTATGATCTCGGCCCGCACGGAATCCAATTTCTTCATGGCTGCCCGCATGTCGGAAGAGGTAACCGGTGGAATCATCAGCAAATCGCGCACTTCGGCATTGTCGCCCTGGCGATGCACCATTTGAATGAGATGATATCCGAATTTTGATTTTACCGGGTCTGAAATTTCACCGTCCTGTAACCGAAAAGCCGCAGCCAGAAAATTAGGATCAATGTTTTTGTCAGTCCGGGAAATGGTAAAAATGCCATTGTTCTGCCGGCTACCAGGGTCTTGAGAATACAAATTCATGAGCGTGACGAAATCTTGTTGCCCCGACTCAATTTGTTTTTTAAAGTTTTGGAGCTGTTGCAGGGTGTATTGTTCTACTTCTGGACTGGCTTTGGGATAGATCACAATCTGGCCTACCTGCACTTCGGAAGGGAAAAATTTCAGGCTGTCTTTGGGAATCCGGTTAAAGTACTCCTGTACTTCTGTGGGTGTGATTTTGACTGCGTCCACAATTTTTTTCCTTTCCTCCTCTGCCAGAATACGCTCACGGATAGGTTCACGGAATTTTTCCCGGATCTGGTAGATGCTCATGCCGGCTACTTCTTCCAGTTTTTTCTGGGAACCATACATGTTGATGAATCCCCGGATTTGATTTTCAAGCTGCCCTTCCACATCATCATCGCTCACCGGCAAACTATCGCGCTGGGCTTGAATAACCAGAGCTTTCTGGGCAATCATCTGTTCCAGGATAGCACAACCGGCGTCCGGCGGAAGTGGCCGGGATGATTCCCGCTGCAGCTGATCAATCTGGGCCTGGATATCAGACTGAAGAATGATGTTGTCACCGATGACGGCCACAATTTTATCGGCTACGGGGAATTTTTGTAATTCCGCACTGCTCAGGTTTTGCTGGGCATAGAGGCTAAAAGCCAGCAATTGGAACATAGCCAGAACAGGAAAACTGATTCTCATGAAACGCATGCATTTGGGCTTAAGCCGCATCGCTGCAAAGGTAGGTAAGCTTAACGGAAGGGATATCATCTGCGGCGAATTTAACAAAATTCCACGCCATAGCAGCGGCATACGGAAAATCACGGGATTCTGTTAGTTTTGGGCTGTATTAACCGCCAATCTTTCTAAGATCAGGAGAAATGCCTTTTTGGAAACCATTTCAATCTCTTACGGCTGATCAGCGACATACGTTTTTTGCAGGTCTGGGGGGATGGGCTCTGGATGCCTTTGATTTTTTTCTCTACGTGTTTTGTTTGAAAGCCATCAGCCAGGATTTCCATAGTGATGTGCAACGGGTATCTGAGGGTATATTCCTCACGCTGGCTTTCCGGCCTCTGGGAGCTTTGTTTTTCGGTTGGCTGGCCGAGCGCTACGGCCGCAGGCAGGTGTTGATGATAAATATTATCAGCTATTCGGTGATTGAGTTTCTCTGTGCCTTTGCACCGAATCTGACGACATTGCTGGTGTTGAGGGCTTTGTTTGGTTTTGCCATGGGTGGGGAATGGGGCGTGGGCGCGGCTCTTGTGCTGGAATCCCTGCCGGCAAAAGGAAGAGGCTTTTTTTCCGGACTGCTACAGGAGGGCTATGTGCTGGGTTATCTGCTGGCCTCCGTGGTGTTTGCGTTTTTCTTTACTCACATTGGCTGGCGGGGCATGTTTATGGTAGGCATTATACCGGCATTGCTGGTCATTTACATCCGATCAAAAGTATCTGAATCTCCCGCCTGGCTGGCAGGCATGCACAGAAAATCCGGGTTGGGACAGAAGCAAGAATGGAAAAACGTGATCCGCAAATACTGGGGGAGGCTGCTTTTCCTGATCGTTTTGATGAGTTTTTTCAATGCCTTTTCACATGGTACACAGGATTTGTACCCAACCTTCCTGCAGGTACAGGAAAAATTCAATCCCGGAAGCACGGGTATGATTGCCATCTGGATGAATATGGGTGCGCTGATGGGAGGCATGTGTTTTGGTGCTTTGTCTGAACGAATAGGTCGACGCAGCGCTATCATTCTGGCTGCTTTGCTGGCTATCCCCATGATTCCTCTTTGGGTTCATGCCCATACGCTGGGTGGATTTGCCCTGGGTGCCTTTCTGATGCAGTTTATGGTACAGGGTGCATGGGGTATTGTACCCGCACATCTGAATGAGCTTTCTCCCCCGTCAGCGCGGGCCATTCTGCCAGGATTTGCCTATCAGATAGGGAATCTGGTGATGTCAAAAATGGCTCCCATTCAGGCTGGACTGGCTGAACAACACGGCAACAACTACGCAGCCGTACTGAGCTGGACGGTGATCGGTGTGGCTATCTGTTTGTCTGTGGTTACGGCCTTGGGTAAAGAAGCCCGGGCGGCTACACTCGACGTTCGGCCAGAAGAAGAGACGGAAACAAGTTAGAGTGTGCGTTTGACACTCACTTCTTCAAATCCTTCCAGCATATCGCCCACCTTGATGTCGTTGTAGTTTTTGATGGTAAGGCCACATTCCATGCCTGCGGGCACTTCTTTTACATCCTCCTTGAAGCGTTTCAGTGAACCCAGCTCACCCGTGTAAATCACAATACCATCGCGGATCAGATGCACCCGGGTATTACGGGTGAGTTTTCCTTCCAGAACCTGACAGCCTGCAACGGTATTTTTCTCGAATTTGAAGATTTGTTTGACTTCAACCCGGCAGGTTACCTTTTCTTCAATCTTGGGCTCCAGCATGCCCTCCATAGCGCTCTTGATTTCCTCAATAGCATCGTAAATCACGGAATAGGTGCGGATTTCAATATTTTCTCTTTCAGCCAGGCGGGCAGCCTGCATGGACGGGCGTACCTGGAAGCCTACGATAATCGCATCTGAAGCACTGGCCAACAGTACGTCGGATTCTGTAATCTGTCCCACGGCTTTGTGAACCACATTTACCACGATTTCTTCGGTGGAAAGTTTCTGGAGGGCATCGCTGAGTGCTTCTACGGAACCATCCACATCGCCTTTGATAATCAGGTTCAACTCCTTGAATGTGCCAAGGGCAAGCCGTCGGCCAATTTCGTCGAGCGTAATATGCTTGCGTGCCCGCATGCCCTGTTCGCGCAGGATCTGGGCCCGGCGGGTAGCAATTTCCTTGGCTTCGCTTTCATCAGCATATACTTTAAACTTTTCGCCAGCCTGGGGTGCCCCATCCAGCCCAAGTACCTGTACGGGAGTAGAGGGGCCGGCAGCCTGTATTCTTTGTCCCCGTTCATTGAACATAGCCTTGACCCGACCGTAATGTGCTCCGGCCACAATCACATCGCCGGGATGAAGGGTACCATTTTGTACCAACAGGGTAGCCACATATCCTCTTCCTTTGTCAAGAGAAGCTTCAATGACGGTGCCCACGGCCGGACGGTTTGGATTGGCTTTCAGATCAAGCAACTCTGCTTCCAACAAAATCTTTTCAAGCAACAAATCCACATGTAATCCCTGTTTGGCGGATATTTCCTGACTCTGGTATTTACCTCCCCAATCTTCTACCAGCAGGTTCATGGCTGCCAGTTGTTCCTTGATTTTATCTGGATTGGCCCCTTCTTTATCAATTTTATTGATGGCAAAGATCATGGGCAGGCCTGCTGCCTGGGCATGTGAAATAGCTTCCCGGGTTTGGGGCATCACAGCATCATCAGCCGCAATTACAATCACCGCAATATCGCCCACCGTAGCACCGCGGGCACGCATAGCCGTGAAAGCCTCATGACCGGGTGTGTCCAGAAATGTAATTTTTTTGCCGTTGGGCAGACTCACCTCATAAGCACCGATATGCTGGGTAATGCCACCCGCCTCACCTGCAATCACGTTGGTATTGCGAATGTAGTCGAGCAGTGAGGTTTTACCGTGATCCACATGCCCCATGATGGTAACAATAGGTGGACGGGGCACCAGATGTTTTTCATCATCTACGATTTCTTCTTCCTCTGCTTCGGCCTCGTGTTCATCCAGTCCAATGAATTCTACCTCATAACCAAACTCGTTGGCTACCAGCTCAATAACCTCAGCGTCCAGGCGCTGGTTAATGGAAACCATCAGCCCCAGGTTCATGCATTTGCTGATGACATCGGCATAGCTTACATCCATGAGATTGGCTAGTTCGCTCACCGATACAAATTCGGTTACCTGCAATACCTTATTTTCCGATGTTTCGGCGGATTGCTGGCTTTGTTCTTCTCTTCTGGCCCGACGATATTTGGATTTGGCAGTTTTGCTATGGGAGGTTGCGCTTAGTTTGGCCAGTGTATCTTTGATTTTTTCCTGAATCTCTTTCTCATCGATGATTTCCTTTTCCGGTACATGATGCCTGCGATCGCGATGCCGGTGGTCTTTCCGTTCTTTTCTGGACTTATCTTCCTTTTCTTTGTCGCGGGTATTTTCCTCAACTTTCTTCTCGATGGGTATTCTTTTTCTCTTCCTTTTTTCCTTCGGATGGGCTGTTGAACGGCTTTCCTTTTCCTTGCGCTCAGGCTCAACGGGGAGCTCAATTTTTCCGACAATCTTCGGGCCGGTCAGCCGTTCTGCTTCAATATTTTCAATAATGGGCTCCGGCGATTTTTCAGGCTCGGAAGCAGGTGCAGGAGGTGCTGGGGTTGGCTCTGGAAGCGTACTTTTTTGTTCTTCAACTTCAGGAATCGGTTCGGGCTGGGGTTGTTCGGCTTCTTTTGTTTTCTTGCCCGGAGCTTTGCCTGTTTTTTTGGCTTTGGGCGCCGGGGCAAGCATTTCAGGATCAATTTTGCCCACAATCTTAGGCCCTTCCAGTTTGGGTGCTTCTGTGGTTATCACCTCTGCATCTGCATCAACCTGCTCTGGCTGGGTTTTACTTTGTATTTCAGGGACCGGTGTTTCCAGGTTTTCTTTCTTTGGTAAAATATCTGAAGCAATACCCCGGGGAAGGTCAATTTGTTCGCTTTTTTTCTTGTTCACCTTATCCTGTTGAAACTCTTCCTGGAGGGCCAGGTACATTTCTTCCGTCAGACGAGAATTGGCTGACATGTCGGACATGTCGAATCCCTTTGAGGTCAGGAATTCGATCAGGGTTTCCCTTCCGATATTAAATTCTTTGGCGGCTGCCAATAATCTGGGTGTATTGCTTTTTTCCGGCATGCGTGAATCCTCAGTTTTTCAACAGTTTTACAAAGGTACTAAGCTCATAGCGAATGAACGATTTTTTCCTCAGTTGATGGATCAACCAGGAAAAATCATATACGGCAAACCCGGTGAATACCGGAGTAGGTTTAGCTGCTCACAAAGCTTTGGGGCGGCTTATTCTGTTTCGTCTTTTTTAAATTCCTCTTCGATGATCCGTCGCACCTCCCGGATGGTTTCTTCTTCGAGATCAGTACGCCGCACGAGTTCTTCTACTGACAAATCAAGCACACTCAGGGCTGTATCACAACCGATGCGCTTTAATTCATCAATGATCCATTCGTCAATTTCATCTGCAAATTCATCCAGGTCAATATCGTATTCTTCGGTACCATCGCTATCGCGATACACATCGATGTTGTAACCCGTAAGTTCACAGGCCAGCCTGATGTTTACGCCTCTTTTGCCAATGGCCAGCGAAACCTGATCAGGTTTCAAATACACGGACGCCCGTTTGTTTTCCGTATCTACTTCCATTCTGGAAACCTTGGCCGGCGTGAGCGCACGTTGAATGAAGAGCTGAATGTTGTTGGTATAATTGATGATGTCAATGTTTTCATTTCTGAGTTCGCGAACGATGCCATGAATACGGCTTCCTTTCATGCCCACACAGGCTCCCACCGGATCAATGCGATCGTCATACGATTCTACAGCCACCTTGGCTCTTTCACCCGGTTCACGCACAATTTTGCGAATGACAATCAACCCATCAAATATCTCAGGCACCTCTATTTCCAGCAATTTGGCCAAGAATGAAGGATGGGTGCGTGAAAGGATGATCAAGGGGGTATTGTTTTTCATTTCCACCTTTTTCACCACCGCCCGGATGGTTTCACCTTTTTTGAAGTAATCGGATGGAATCTGCTCTGATTTTGGCAGAATCAATTCATTGCCTTCATCATCGAGCAGCAATACTTCTTTTTTCCACACCTGATATACTTCTACCGTAACAATGTCTCCGATGCGCTCTGCATATTTTTTCAGCAGCACATTTTTCTTCAAATCACTGATGCGGGCGGCAAGCGTTTGTTTGGCTGCCAGGATAGCCCTCCGGCCAAAATCCTGGATATTTACTTCTTCATACAATTCTTCCCCTACTTCGTAATCAGGTTCAATCTTGATGGCATCCGAATAAGCAATTTGTGTATTTTCATCGGTAACCTGGCCATCTTCCACAATCAGCCTGCGACGAATAATTTCCAGGTCACCTTTTTCCGTATTCACAATCACGTCAAAATTTTCATCGGTGCCATATTTTTTGCGCAGCAGGGTTTTGAACACATCTTCCAGCACCTTCATCAGTGTAGGGCGGTCAATGTTTTCCGCCTCTTTGAATTCTGTAAAAGATTCGATTAAATTAATGCTTGCCATATGAAACAGAATAAAGTTTTAAAAACGAATTTGTACTCGGGTAAATTGGATATCAACAAAAGGAATTTTTAATACCTGATGTTCTTTCTTGCTTTTTTTCACATCCAGCACAATGAAATCGGGATGCACTTCCTGCAAGACTCCTTCCCGGATTTGCTGGTCTTTCAGTGTAACCACCACCGTACGGCCAATATTCTTTGGATACTGGCGGTATAGTTTCAGGGGTGTATCAATGCCAGGCGATGATACTTCCAGCGAAAAATCATCGTCCGGAAAAACATGGTTTTCGTGCATCGCTTTGCTGAGCGAGCGATTGATCTGGGCCAGCTGGTCAATAGATACTCCCTGATCACTGTCAATAAACACCCGCACAGCCTGGTCCTGGCTGACCAGCAAATCCACCAGAAAACAATCCGGATGCAACTTCAGTTCCTGCTCAAGCAGTTGTTCAATGACCTGTCTGATATCGTCCACACTTTTCATGGTGTAAATCGGCTAAAAAAGAAGGGGACAACAACTTGTCCCCTTGCTCATGAACTACATACCAGCGCAAAATTAAGACTTTTTCCTGTTTTCCGAAAAATTGGCTGCAGTTAAGAAAAAGATAAAACCCTATTCCAAATCTGGATATCCCACATGATTTTTGCTACCTTTGAAACATGCTTAAACTGATTGACCTGGCAATCGATATTTTTGTGATTTGGTTGCTGTATAAGTTTGTGACCGAATTCGTGATTCCAGTGTTTCAGATCGGACGCGAAGTGCAAAGGCGCATCAAATCCACGCAAGATACACATACGGCTTCTCATTCCGAATTTTATTCTTCGTCTCGGTCATCCCGGCACTCAGCTCGCCAGCCGGAAGGCGAATACATTGATTTTGAAGAAATAAAAGATAGCCCTTCCACTGGGAAATAGTACGTAATTTAATCCATCCGCCATCCCGGCAGAAGCACTGCAATCCAGTTCACTTTTCATCCAGAAACTTCATTCCATCGCACGCAAGCATTGGGTTTCCGGTGATAATGCCTCAAAAATCTGATTCCTGCTCGCTTTGCCATTGTTCATCCAACAGGATTCCAAAGTTTGTCCCATAACCCAATGCTCTTCCCTTAAAAGTGAGTTTTACATTGTTTACAATGGCCTGGCTGACTTCAAATTGCCGTAGGAGGCCGGGTTTGCCATACAGATATATCCGATATCGCAAAAGCACCGGCTGGGCTACATTTCCCAAAAACTGATGGAAAGTAAATCCTTTTGTGCTGGGGTCAAAGGCAAGCTCAAAGGTCTGGCCTTCCAGATTGTTCACTGCAGGCGGCTGAGCAAGCTGTGGATTGAAGGGGGCAAACCACCAAACAGGATGCAGGGGCTCCACAACTATTCGGTTAATTTGCTCCAATCCCTGCGCGTCGGTAAACTGGAATTGAATCTGGCTGTAATACCGTTTTAATACAGCCTGAATAACCTGATCTCCATACACCGAAAAAGTATCGGCAAAGCCATAAACAGCCGCCAGATAGTCAGCAGGCTGAAGTGCAAGAAAATGTTGGGACGCTGGGACAATGGTGTCTGACCATATCAATGGCTGCTGTGAAAAACTGGCCACGAGGTGAGCCAGATATCTTCCAGAAGGAAGGCTCAACTGGAACTCGGGATTCTGCTGCGCCAAATCAAAGGAGCCATGGGCAAATAGCAGGCTGTCACTCTCCCGAAAGATGAAATAATCGAGCTTTTGGTAGGCAAAAGCCGGCGTGCTATCTGCGATTCCCGACAGATACACATTGTCGAGCCGGGTAATTCCGGTTGCGGGATTGTAGTCACTCACCTGGGTGCGATCACCGGCTTTCGGCAAGAATTTGATATAAAGAGACCGATGCAAATCCAACGGCAGCGTATCCAGCCGGAAAGAAAAACTATTCCTGGCCTGGCTGCCCATATTCAGAAAGGGATTGGAATCAGAAAGCGTATGATAGGAGGCTCCGTCATCGTTGGAATACAGGATGGCGAAATCTTTCGGCCCGGTGTTGGAAGAACTGATATCGAAGCCAAAAGATGTAATGGCACCCACTTTTTGTAATGGCATCTGAATAACCACCGATTCCAGTCCGCGGATGCTCAGCGACAGGCCAGCCGGAAAAGAATCCTTTGCAAATCCAGTCGCAAAACTGGTGGAAGCCTGTCCCTGGTTGCAGATGATAGCCGCTCCGGCATTCAGGGCAATATCCGGGGCGAGGCTGGAATCATTAAAGGACCAGTAGTAGAGGTATTGCTCCTGCGTTCGCCAAAAAGCTCCATACCTGTCCGCTGGCCAGGCTATATTGCCCGGCTTGCTTATACCCGGCAAAAGACCCGCCAGAGGCGCGATCTGGCTTTCAAAGCCGGAGACTTTGAAATACACCCGATGGATTTGCATGTCCACTTCGTGGTGGTCCGAAGAGCGGGAGCAAGAAACAAGGCAGCAGAGAGCCAATAGGCTTATGCACAGGCTTGATGCCTGGCAGATAAGATAGGGTTGTTTCATTTTTCAAAGGGTTTTAAAAATGGAACGAAAAATAACCGGCCAATGCAAAGATGTCAACCCCCTGTTTTCAGGGGTGTTAGATTGGATAACAGGAAATCTTTAGCTTTGCGTGTCAATCATTGCTGCCTTGTTCGCCAAAGAAAAGGCGGCTATGGTCCTATAGCTCAGCTGGTTAGAGCACCTGACTCATAATCAGGGTGTCGCAGGTTCAAGCCCTGCTGGGACCACATAAATGAGAATTTTTTACCCATAAATGAATGAAATAAGCTAAAGCTCAAGTCATGATAAACCGATTGCTGCTTATCGCTCCCAATGAATCTACCTTCTATAAGGTGGGAAATGATGTGGGGTATTACTTGGCTATCATCCTTATTGTGCTGTTGTTTATAGCGGTGATTGTTTGCCTGCGTTATGTGGGCCAGGACAAATATCCTCCCCAGCCGCTGGAAGAAGAGCAGTCATGATGCGATGGCTTCCACTTATTGTTGTTTTTCAACCGATCAATATCGGGCAAAGCCCGATAAAAAAATATTCACTTAATACCTAACCGGCTGAACGGTATTTCTCTATCTTGTGACACATATCCGGCGTTTCATGGGCGGATATGTGTTTTTTATTTCATGATTTGTTAACCCCGCACCGGAGTGTTTTTCCGGTGTCCAAAACTTCTCGCCATGTTCATTTCCATGCAGGGAAATTGGACGATTTCGGTCAAATCGATCAGCGCCTCTTTTCCCCAACGATTCAAGGTCAGCAGTGCCGATACCGGCAACGGCATATACGATGCCGCCGTTGGCATGAAGCCCGTACAGGTTACAGGTGAGCAATGGACCATCGCTATATTGAATGATCCGGGTACGGGTTTTCAGCTGTCGGAGACGCGACTGAAAACGCCCATATTACAGGGCGGTGAATATCGATTCGATATTGAATCTAACGATGCCGGTGGTGATCAGGATTTCAACGATTTGATTCTTACCTGTTCTACGCCCGCTCTGATTGATGATTTTATCATTTATGGCCATGTAACGCTGTACAGCGGAGATTGCCTTTTCAATCCCTGTTATCGCAACTGGCTGGTGATCGACACTTATCCTCAGCTGATCAAATTACTTGACATACCGCATCTCAAGGAAATCATTAAACAATATTATCCCGAGCGCATTCCGCCGCTTCGCATCACGCCCAACCCTCCTGATCCGGCACCCGATTTTACACCTATGATGATTCATCTGGTGGAGGAATCGCAAATTCCTCCGCCCAAGGCTAATATTTTTCAACGCCGTTCGGAAGCCGTTTCGCCTAAAAAGGGCGAAGAGAAAAACGAAATGGCTTTATCACATTTTTCTTTTCAAAAACAGGTGACCGTTGCCAGCCAATCGTTTTCTGAAAATATACGCCCCGTCGTAACCTCCGAACGTATCCAGGTAGCTAAAATCATAGATCAGATCCGGTGGCATTGTACCACAGAACCCGGCAAACAGATCACCCTGAATTTTGAAGAATACGATCGTACCACTTCCGAGCTGGCCGGAGGAAATTATACCGGACTGGGCAACCGCACGACGCTGGGCAGTGCCGTTACCGATTCAAACGGAAATTATATCTTTCGATTCAAACAAACCTTTTCGGAACTGATCAATGAAATCCTGCAGGACGTGGGTGCAGGAGAAAATGTGTTTGTCCAATGGCTTCCCGACATCATTGTCAAAATCAAAGATACTTTCCATCCCTCGGTTACCTTGTTTGAAAGTGCACCGTATTACAATGTGGCCCATCTGAAAAGGATCGATTTCTGTTTGCCGGCTTCACTGATTCCGGTTACCGATTCCCTGTGTTTTAACGGCAATATGGTAGGAAGTCTGGGCAATATATTCATTGGAGGCAGCCAGAACACGTCGGGAAGTTTTTCCGTAGCAGCGTTAGATCGCAACGGGTATAATAATCACCTCCATGCCGATGGTGTGATTACCGTACACAATGCCATGGCAGGCTTCGGTGTGGATTGTGCCTGCTGGTCGGGAACGGTAGATGTGAAAGGCTGTCTGTTTAATTTACAGAGAAAGAAAGGCGATCCCATTGTTCGCTATTATACGATCCGCTTTATGAAGCCCGGCGGTTCCTGGCAATATGTAAATGAAACCTACCTCCATCCCCGATTTTCTAAACGGTTTATACCCCATTATCATGGTGACATGGTGGGGCCGTTCCCGACCGATCTTCATGTTGACGGGGGCCCTCTGCAACATGTCCCAGCTTATATCAACATCCAGGCACGCACCTTTTTTGATGGGGAAGACTGGGAATTCACCAATCTGGATCGGTATATGCAACTGCAAACGGGTATTTATGAAAATGGCAACCCGGGGACAGTTTATTTTCGCATAGACGGTTATGACGAGCAGGGTAAGCCTGTTCCGGGGGCCACCGACCTCATTGCTTTATTCATCAACAATAAGCCGCTCAATTTTGGCCTGGGCAGCATCGAATTTACTGATCCTTCGATAGAATATATTGCCTGTGGCCTGTATCGAATGACCAGCGCCCAGATGAATACCCCGCTGGAGATCCAATTCAAAGCCAGCGATGCCTGGGGATTTATTGACCATTATACGCTTACCATTGGCAAATGCCCGAACTCCATTTCACTGGATATCACTTCCCCACCCTCACTGATCGGTACGGTTACCAATGGCATATTGGCCCATGGAGAAAATGCCGGGAATACCGACGCCCATTCACCTTCCTGTCCTGGTTACCGGGGTACCTTGCAGGATTTTGCGACCTCCGGCTATGTGAATGTGATCGTGCAACCTTCGGCTTCCGAAGGGGGCTGGCTGCGACCCGAAGAATCTTATGTGGTTGTTTCAGGTAGTCTTGTGGCTGTCAAGAGGGAGACAAATGGATATAATTCGGGATATAGTTGTGCTTATTGTTATTACCATACCTTTTCCTTTGCCATTGAAAGAAAGGCGTGACCAACCATGCAGGCGTTTCTGTTTGGCATCACAAGTCTGGCGGTATGGCGTATCACCCATTTACTGGCGAAAGAAGATGGCCCTTGGGATATGATCTTTAAATTACGCAAACAACTCGGACAAGGCTTCTGGGGAAGTCTGCTCGATTGTTTCTATTGCCTGAGCATCTGGGTGGCGCTGCCTTTTGCATGGGGAGAAGGCTCAACCGTGAAAGAAAAACTATTGTGGTGGCTGGCTTTATCGGGGGCGGCTTGTTTGCTGGAAAAGGTTACTAACAGATTTGAAAAAGAAACCTAAAATATTATTCATCTTAAACCCTGATCAAATGCCATGTTGTGGTCGGAAAAGACAGGCCTTAACAAGCAGTCGGTCATCCAATCAGGCAGCCATCGATGAGCAGGCTGCAGCTTCCGGCTATAGTCGGCCGAACATTGTTTTCCGATATGAAGGACAGATGGCGGCTATTTTTATCGGCGCGGTAACCGGAAAAAAGTATCGCTTTCGTTTCAGGGGCGACACCCAGATGATAGATTCCCGGGATGCATCTGCCATGTCGGGTGAGCCTTTGTTGCGGGTTATCTTTTCTTGAAAGGCGCCATCGGCAAGGCGAAAGCCAGGCTATGCTGCACGTAAGCCATGTTTCTGGTATTAGGATAAACAATGACGCATGAGGCTTGTTCTTTGAATCAGGTCGAAAGCAAAAACAGCCCTTGTTTTCTCTGTGCAGAACAAGCAGCAGCAAGATATGTTTTATCCATTTATTCGTTAACCCCGCACCGAGATGCTTTTCCGGTGTACAAAACGTTTCACTATGCCCCAACAAAAAAAGCAAAAAGCAGTTCCTGACGTACAGGCCAGCGAAGCAAGCATTCCCTGCGTACCCGAGCTGCTGAAAGACGATCATTGCGATGTCTTTCATTTCAAACGCATCCTCACCTATCCGGTGAGTTTCACCATTCGCGATCAGCGCATGAGTTTGATAGCGGAGGTGATTTTGCATTTCCGATTTCGGCGATGCACCTTGGGATTAACCCTGGGTGATCCGGTGTATTCTACCACCCTGTTGCCGGGCGAAAAGGTCAGGCTGGCTACCACCGATCGGCGCAGCCGGTTTACATTTGATAGCGAAAGCAAGCTTAGCTATCGGAGCGAACAGATAGCAGAAGAGCAGTATTACATGACGGCGTTCCAGCATTACCTGGCCGACGGGGCCAACAGTCAGTCGGGCAAGGTGTCTGACAGCAACAGCAGCGACTGGAATTTTCATGGCGATGCCCATGGCAGTGTGGGTTTAGGTCTGTTTGGCGGCTCGGCTGATGCCAGTACCAATGCCAATGGTTCGCACAACAGCAGCTCGGTGCTCGATTATTTGCATGAGCAGCGCTCGCATGCACAGGCATCGGCCACGCAGGCGGTGGGTGAAACGCATAAGGCGCATTCCATTTCGGTGGGAGAAGTATCTACACGAACCCACACCGAAGGCGAGTCGGAAGACCATTTTGAGGCAGCTTCACGTGAATTCTCGAATCCCAATCGTTGCCATGCCGTCACCTTTATTTTTTACCGGCTTAATAAAAAGCAACGGGTGGAATATGAGCTGGAAGCCATCGAACGCCGGATTAAAGATCCTGCTGCGCCCGTGCGCCGGCCTTTCACGCCGGTAGTAGCCAAATCGGCTATCGCCTTTGTGCCTCAGGATGTAGCTGCCACACAGAAAAAAGTGGTCACCGACGGCGAATTGCTTACGGCCAGCTCGGGCGCATCACAAGCCACTCCTTTGCTACGGTTCAATGCTTTTGCGCAGGCGCCGACAGCCGAAGGTACGAGTCATCCCATCGCCCCCGACATCCGCAAAGCCGCTCTCGAAGTGGTGGATAAGGAATTGCTCGCCCAGGGATTGCTTGGACCGAACCGATTGGTATCACCCGAATTGCAAAAACAAATCCGCTTCGAAGCCACCTTTTCCTTGCCTACGGCCGGCATCATCGTGAAAGGCTCCATGGACGAATGCGATATCTGTGAACCACTGGCCAAAGAACGGATGCAACTGGAAAACGACCTGTTGAGGCGGCAGATTGAGTTATTGGAAAAATCACAGGAATATCGCTGCTGCCCACCTCCGCCAGCACAGAACCCTTCATAATCCATTCCGGGATGGTGAATGCGGTAAACCAGAGCATAGGTTATCGTTCCGCAGTTCATCATCCCGATTCATCATGGATCTATTCTATCCTTTTGTTCACCTAAAAACAATACCCATGAAACGCAAATGGATTTTCAAGAGCCTGGGATTCTTGCTGATCGTGTATTTAAGTGGCTGTTGCAAGCCCGAACTGATTGGCAGTGTACCCAATATGCTACGCCCGCAACAAACCAATAACTGGTGCTGGGCGGCCACCACCCAGATGCTGGCCCAGCATTTCGACATCTCGGTTAACCAATGTGATCTGGCCAACCATCGTTTCGGACGAACCGACTGTTGCACAGGCGATTGTCCGAAAACCGATTCCTGTAACCGGCCGGGATGGCCCGAGCTTGATTACGTGGGCCTGAGTTTCAAAGAAAGCGCTACGGCCCTGAGCTGGGAAAACCTGCAACGGCAGATTTATTGCAGCAAAAAGCCCATGGGATATGCCTATGGCACGCCCGGTGTGGTGGGCCATGTGCTGGTCATCAAAGGATATGTCACCGTAGGCAATACCCATTATCTGGTATTGAATGATCCCTGGTCGCCCTGCAATGGCAGCGAACGACTCATCACCTATGCGGAATATGCAGATCCTGCCGGAACGGCCACGCATTGGGATACTTTTTATGATTTAGCCAAGAAATAAGTCTCATCTCAAACTTGTATGACATGAAACACGTAAAAAATATGATTTACCGATGGGGATTATGCCTGTTGCCTGTCTTATCGGCATGCAATCCCTCCTCATCTCCCGCTTCCGAGCCCGGCCAGCAGACACCCGATACATCATCGCCAGGTTTTTCTTCTCCCCAGGAAGCAGCTGCCCAGGGTCAAAAGGACCTTCTCGCTATCCTGCGGATGCATTCCGGCGATACATATGGCATTACCGATACCACCTTGCTAGCGAAAGCCGTTCCCGGCAACCCCGTGATGCATTATGTGCTCGACTTCCAACGTTTATTACAGATCGACTCGGCAAATAGTCTCTCGGATTTTCCGAAAGAGGAGGCTAATACCATTGTGCCGCTGGTAACCGATGGGCAGCTGGTCACCATAGTTGAGCTCAGCCATCAGGATCAACAATGGAAGGTGGCTGCGCTTGCCGGGAAAGCGCTGACCGACGACCTTCAGGTGATTTATCAGATCATGCCCCGCTATGCTGGTATCGGACAGGGTGCACAGATACAATTGATTGAAGTGCCCAACCTGCAAGCCAAGCTTTTTGTGGTGCGTGCGAACCCGCAGGGCGAACGATTGGGCCCGCAGGAATGGGTATTTGCTCGCTATGCCGGATTTTCACTACGAGAACCCGTGCCGGTATCAACCCTGATGTCGGTTTTGCATCGGGATGCGGTGCAGTTTCAACGGGAATATGGAGAGCAGCTTAAGAAGCAAAAATTAACGGAATAGGCCAGTTCACAGATGGAGGGGAAGAGCAAGATTCTTTCATGCGGTATCCGTTTTTGCATGTACGCTTGATGCAATAATTTCTATATTTGCTCACCGGCTCTTTTGCGAGCGGAGCAGATAGTAATCATCATCCATTTTTGATATACAAACCGGAACCGCATGAAGTTCATTGTTTCCTCTCATGCTTTGTTTAAGCATTTGCAGCTGATTTACGGGGTAGTAGGCACCAATGCCTCTTTGCCCGTGCTGGAAGATTTTTTCCTGCAAATCCTGCCTGCCGGCAGGCAAGGTTCAAAGGAGGGTCGCCTTACGGCTGCCGCTACGGATCTGGAAACATCTTTGAAAATCAACATCCCTGTAGAGTCCAATCAGGCAGGTGAAATATGCATTCCGGCCAAGGTATTGATGGAAATCCTGAAAAATCTGCCCGATCAGCCGCTGACTTTTCACGTGCATCCCGATACCGGTGTGGTGGAAATCATTTCAGACAACGGCCGATATAAAATCATGGGAGAAAAAGCAGAAAACTTTCCCCGTGAACCGAAGCCTGATTCTGTAGAACAAACTTTTTCCCTTTCCGGCAAAACTTTACTCACAGCTATTCAGAAAGGCATATTTGCCATCAGTACCAATGATATGCGGCCTGCCATGACCGGTATGCTGTTTGAACTGGATGCTGACGGAGCTACTTTTGTGGCTACAGATTCTCACCGCCTGGTAAAATACGTGAAAAAAGGGGGGCTTGCAGAAGGTGCATCCACTCTGGCCGCGGGCAAACCGGTTAGTTTTATCGTACCCAGAAAGCCGCTTAACCTGTTGAAAGGGTTGTTCGACGACGAGGTCACCATCCAGGCCTCATTAAGCAAAAGCCACCTGTTCTTGCAGACAGATGCCATGGAAATTGCCTGCCGGTTGATTGATGCACGGTTCCCGGACTATCGGGTGGTCATTCCGGTGGATAGTCCCTATCATCTGGTGATTTCCCGTACGGATCTGCAACAGGCCCTGCGAAGAATCAGTGTGTTTGCCAACAAGGCTACCAATCAGGTGATTTTCACCCTACAGGGGAGTACTTTGGAATTATCGGCTCAGGATATTGATTATTCTTTTGAGGGGAGTGAACGCCTCAGTTGCCAGTATGAAGGCGAGGATATGCGCATTTCCTTCAATGCCCGTTTCCTGCTGGAAATGTTGGCCGTCATAGATGCCGATGAGGTTCGATTTGACCTGTCAACCCCTTCCCGGGCAGCTATTCTGCAACCGGCATCTCAGGCTGAGGATGAAGATTTGCTGATGCTCATCATGCCATTGATGATTACGGAACCTGTAGCTTAATCTTCCATCCTGGGCTGCACAAGCAGCTTTTACCTGATGAAAGTTGCATTTCATGGCCGACTCAATCGGGTTATTGGAAAGGGTCGGTTAAGGATTTAAATGCATTTCAATAGAAAAGCCGAACGATTCCAGCTTATTCGGAAGGGGCCATGATTTTTTGCTGTTTTTTGCGTTGTTCGGCATCGAGGATCACTTTGCGCATGCGAATATGCGAAGGTGTAACTTCAATACATTCATCCTGCTGGATGTACTCCATGCATTCTTCCAGCGACATACGGCGTTTGGGTATGATTTGCGCGGCTGCATCACTGCCGCTGGCGCGCATGTTGGTGAGTTTTTTCCCTTCATTGGTATTGACCACCAGATCACCGGGTTTGTTGTTTTCACCCACAATCATCCCCCCATACACTTCTTCTCCCGGTTCTACGAAGAATATGCCCCGGTCCTGCAACTTATCCAATGCATAGGCCGTAACGGTGCCGGTTTCCTTGGCCACCAGTACCCCGTTGATACGGGAAGGAATAGCACCTTTCCAGGGTTTATAGGCCACAAAACGATGGGCCATGATGGCTTCTCCGGAAGTGGCTGTTAGCAGCTGGGTACGCAGCCCAATAAGTCCGCGCGAGGGAATTTCAAACTCCAGACGCTGCATGTGCCCCTTGGTATGCATGTTTAAAAGTGTGCCTTTCCGGCGGGTAACCAGGTCAATCACTTTGCTGGCGCAATCCATCGGCACATCCACCACCAGTTCTTCATACGGCTCACAACGCTGCCCGTCAATTATTTTCACTTGTACTTGCGGCTGTCCCACCGTTAACTCGTATCCTTCGCGACGCATGGTTTCAATCAATACCCCCAGATGCATCACTCCCCGGCCATACACCAGAAAGCTATCCGGGCTTTCGGTTTCTTCTACCCGAAGAGCCAGGTTTTTTTCGGTTTCTTTCATCAATCTTTCCCGCAAATGCCGTGAGGTTACATATTTTCCATCTCTTCCAAAAAAGGGAGAATTGTTGATGCCAAACAGCATGTGCATGGTGGGTTGCTCCACTTCCAGAGGCGGTAAAGGTTCGGGATGCTGTATGTCGGCAACGGTGTCGCCAATGGCAAAATCTTCCAATCCCACAATAGCAGCAATATCGCCAGCCTCAACGGTTGTGGCATTCCGTTTACCCAGCCCTTCAAACACATAGAGTTCTTTCACCTTGGCCTGCCGCACACTACCATCTGCAGCAACCAGGCATACAGGCTGATTGACGCAGATTTTGCCCCGCTGTACCTTACCGATAGCAATTCTTCCCAGAAAAGAAGAATAATCCAAGGAAGTGATCTGCAGTTGCAATGGTCCTTCACTTACCTGCGGAGCCGGAATATGGGAAATAATGCCATCCAGCAGGGGTGTGATATCCTGGCTGGGCTGCAAAGATTGATTAAACCATCCTTGCTTTCCGGAGCCGTAATAGGTGGGGAAATTGAGCTGCTCTTCAGTGGCATCTAACTGGAAAAACAATTCAAACACGGCTTCGTGCACTTCTTCAGGACGGCAGTTGGGCTTGTCAACCTTGTTGATCACCACAATAGGTACCAGTTGCAGTTGCAGGGCTTTTTGCAATACAAACCGGGTTTGCGGCATCGGGCCTTCAAAGGCATCCACCAGAAGCAAAACCCCGTCGGCCATGCGCAATACCCGCTCCACTTCCCCTCCAAAATCGGCATGCCCTGGTGTATCAATGATATTGATTTTTACTCCCTTGTAAAAAATGCTGATGTTTTTGGAAAAAATGGTAATCCCTCTTTCCCGCTCCAGATCATTCTGATCCAGAATGAGGCTTCCCATTTCCTGATTTTCGCGCAACACATGGGTCTGGTAAATCATGTTATCTACCAGCGTAGTTTTCCCGTGATCCACATGAGCGATGATGGCAACATTGCGAATTTCCATGACTTGCAAATTCAGCCTGCAAAGGTAGGGAAAAGCTCAGCAAGCCAAGGATAGAAAAGTCAATCCGGCCTGCAGAGCCGGATTGACAACATAAACAGGCTTTGATGTGTAAAAAATACGCAAAATAACTGCAAGTGAAAAAAATGAAAAAATTCAGTTATAGGGTTGTCCTTCATGAACAGCAACCGGGGTTAAACGGGGTGAGTACAGCGGGAATCAGGAGCAACTGGCAGATAAAGATAAGCATATCCTGATAGAAATCAAGGGAATAGGAAGAATTCTCTTTCATAAAATGAGGATCTCATTACCTTTACAGGGTTTTCATACCAACGGATATGTCATTACTCGTGGTTGGCTCCATGGCCTTTGATTCAATTGAGACACCATTCGGGAAAACCGATCGTATCGTAGGAGGTGCAGCTACATACATTGCCTGGGCAGCATCCTGCTTTGTGCAACCGGTGCAGCAAATCTCGGTGGTGGGTGGCGATTTCCCGGAGCAGGAACTAAAAGAGCTGCAAGCCAGAGGAGTGGATCTGGGCGGCGTGCAGGTTAAAAAGGATCAGAAAAGTTTTTATTGGGCAGGCCGGTATCATCTGGATATGAACAGCCGGGACACTTTGGTTACAGAGCTCAATGTGTTGGCCGATTTTCAGCCGGTAGTTCCGGAAAGTTTTCAATCGGCCGAATATGTGATGTTAGGCAATCTTTCTCCCGTGGTACAGATGAACGTCATTGAGCAATTGCGGCATCGGCCCCGGCTCATTGCCATGGATACCATGAATTTCTGGATGAATACCCAGATGGAAGAGCTGAAAAAAGTGCTGACCAAGGTAGATGCCTTGCTGATTAACGACGCCGAAGCTCGCCAGCTCAGTGGCGAATACTCGCTGGTAAAAGCTGCCCGAGCCATTCACCGGATGGGACCCCGTTATCTGGTCATCAAAAAAGGCGAACACGGGGCCCTGCTGTTCTACAAGAATCATGCTTTCTTTGCTCCGGCATTGCCTCTGGAAGAAGTTTTCGACCCCACCGGAGCAGGCGATACCTTCGCTGGCGGATTCATGGGATATATTGCTCATACCCAAGATCTCTCATTCGAAAACATGAAAACGGCTGTGGTAGTGGGTTCAGCCTTGGCTTCTTTTTGCGTGGAAAAATTCGGTGTACAACGACTGAAAGAAATTTCGCAGGAAGACATCGAAACGCGCATTCGCCAGTTTGTGGATCTGATGCATTTTGATATTGATCTTGTTCAATAGGTTGGGTTGTTTTTTGGAAATTATCCAAATTATCAAGTTGTATTTTTATGGATATTTGACAAAGGCCTCCCTATTTTTCCATTCATCTGTTCTATCTTTGCCGCCGGTTATCTTTTTTATAACTTTTTACAAGTAAACAATTACAGATGAAAGTTGCTGTTGTAGGTGCCACGGGGCTGGTTGGCACCAAAATGCTGCAGGTACTGGAAGAACGTAAATTTCCGGTTACGGAACTGATTCCTGTGGCTTCTGCAAAATCGGTAGGCAAAACGGTTTCCTTCCGGGGTGAGGCATTTCGGGTTGTGGATGCAGAAACAGCTATCCAGGCCAAACCTGCACTGGCATTGTTTTCGGCAGGTGGCTCCACTTCACTCACCTGGGCACCCCGCTTTGCCGAAGTGGGCACCACCGTGGTAGATAACTCATCGGCCTGGCGAATGGATCCGACCAAAAAATTGGTGGTTCCGGAAATCAACGCCGATGTACTCACGCCCGAAGACAAAATCATTGCCAACCCCAACTGCTCCACGATTCAGATGGTGATGGTGCTCAACCCGCTGCACAAGGCTTACCGGGTAAAACGTGTGGTGGTATCCACCTATCAGTCTGTCACCGGAACGGGTGCTAAAGCCGTACAGCAACTGATGGACGAACGTGCCGGCCGCGAAGCCCAGAAAGTATATCCCCATCCCATTGATCTGAATGTAATTCCTCAGATCGATGTGTTTCTCGAAAATGGTTATACCAAGGAGGAAATGAAAATGGTCAATGAAACCAAAAAAATCATGCGCGACGATACCATCCGGGTTACTGCCACAACGGTGCGCATTCCTGTGATAGGTGGCCATAGTGAATCGGTAAACGTGGAATTTGAAAACGAATATGAGCTGCAAGAAGTGCGTCAGCTGCTGGAACATACGCCCGGCGTGGTGGTGATAGACGATCCGGCTCAGTCAAAATATCCCATGCCAATTTGTGCGCATGAAAAAGATGAAGTATTTGTGGGCCGCATCCGTCGGGATGAATCGCAACCCAAAAGCCTGAATCTGTGGATTGTGGCCGATAACCTCCGCAAAGGGGCGGCTACCAATGCCGTGCAAATCGCCGAATACCTCTACCGGCAAGGCTGGTTGGCTTAATCGTCGAGCGCGCGGGAAAGAAAATCAATAAAAGGTTTCATCAAAGCAAAGCTGCTAACGATTTGGTTCAGTAGCTTTGGTGATAGTACTTCTTCATCGCTTATTTCGTGTCCGACGACAAAATTTCGCATCTTCAGATAGGCTATACCGGGATGATCAGCCGCATAGCCCTTGGGAGGGCGTTGCAAGGCTTCCTCATCGGTCAGTTGCCCAAAACGACGCCGAAAGGCAGGTTGGTGAAGGATTTGCTCAAATTCTTCGAGGTTATAGTCTATTTCCTGGCGGATTTTTTTCAAATCTTCCGGGAAAGGATGCCAGATGCCCCCACCAATGAAGCTTTTACCTCCGGGCTCCAGATGCAGATAATAACCGGGCGCATGTACCTTTTTGCCATTGCGATGAAAACTGGCTGCCAGGTGGGTCTTGTAAGGCGTTTTATCTTTTGAAAAACGGGTGTCTCGGTAAATTCTGAAAAGGCAATCTTTGGGCTCTAAACCGGCTATGGCAGAATCTATCTGGCTGAATTTCTCAATTACCCCGGCTACCAGCTGCTCCACATCGGCCCGGGCCAGCAGGTATTCATCCCGATGCTGCTCAAACCAGGCCCGATGATTGTGTTGCCTGAGCTGGCGCAGAAAACCCAACGTGGAAGGCTGAATCGTGTATGCCATTAGGTGGAACAAATTCAAGGGTAAAACAAACCAAGGATTCGCATAAACTCCTGAGCTTTTATTTGGCCGCAATCATGGCGATTTCCACACGTGCACCCCGGGGCAATCCCGCTACCTGTACGGTTTCACGGGCAGGAAAACTTTCCTGAAAGTATTTGCCATATACTTCGTTCACAGCTGAAAAGTCTTGCATGTCCAGAATAAAGATCGTAGTCTTAACTACATGTTGAAAATCCATACCAGCCGCAGCCAATATGGCTTTCAGGTTTTGCATCACCCGATGGGTCTCTTCTACGATATCACCCTTGATCATCTGATCGGTAGCCGGGTCAATGGCAATCTGGCCGGAAATAAATACCAGATTATTTGCCTGGATGGCCTGGCTGTAAGGGCCAATGGGGGAGGGAGCGTGAGGGGTTTGTAGTACAGTTTTTTCCATAAATCAATCGCAATTTGTTTTTGAGGTTGGTTACAAAATCGAGGTAAAAATAAGCCAATTCAGGTTAGTGGACAGAAACATTTTCCATAGTACCAGATGGTTGTACCTTTGCAAACGCACTTACAGGATAAGACATGGCCAGGTTGATTCTGATTGATACCGCAACAGCGGCAGGCTCTGTTAGCTTCGCTGAAGAAGGCCGGGTGGTGGCTTCTTTTGGACATAGCCAGGCCGAAGATCATGCGGCTTACATTGCCGACTATGTATATCGCGGGCTTAGCCAATTGCAGCTGAATGGTACAGCCATAGACGCTATCGCTGTGAGTGCCGGGCCAGGATCGTATACCGGCCTGCGGGTAGGACTTTCCACTGCAAAAGGATTGTGCTATGCCTGGAATTGCCAGCTGATATTGCTACCCACAATGGAAATTATGGCTGCCGGCTACCGGCAATTGCATCCGGAAATCCATGAACCAGGCTTTCTGGTACCCGTGTTAAAATCCCGAAAAAATGAAGTTTATGCTGCCTTGTACAAGACCGACGGCACAACCATTGAGCCTGCCAGACCTGTGCAGCTGGACGAAGAAGATTTTTCAACCTGGCGAAACTACCTGCCCATGCATGTTTTCGGTGAAGGTGCTGATCGGATAATCAACAAACTTCAGCCTCTGTCAGTTAAAATTGCCTTGGATACCACCTATCAGCTCCATGCCTCCCACATGGCCGAACTGGCTGAGCGCGCTTTCTGCTCCGGACAATTTGCTGACCTGGCTTATGCCGAGCCTTTTTACCTGAAACCCACCTACGTAGGAAAATAATGAACAAGCCTCATCAACATTCTGTTAAATTCTTAAAAAACCTATTATCTTGTGACAAACAGCTTACGAAGCTATGCATAAAGATTTCTTCAATTTAAAGATATAAGATATTTTTGTAATCAATATGCAAGTACAAAAACATATCCGGAAAACCGATTTTCAGTTTTAAATCATATAACATGGAAAAAACCATTATGCCCACCTCATCTTATACCCTGACCATTTCCAAGGGAACCGGGCCAGAGGATGTGATCAAGTTGGACTATTATCATGTTCGGATTGCAGCGCATGTGCTTCGGGCTATCAACCACAAACTCAGGCAACAGATCATCAAGCTGCTGGAGGAACATAAGCGGATGACGGTTACTGAAATTTATGTAAAGCTTCGCCTGGAACAATCAGTAGCGTCGCAGCATCTTTCCATTTTGCGGAGAAATCATATCGTGAAATATGAGCGGGATGGGAAATTCATCTACTATTCTCTGGATACCGAAGCGCTGGAAACCATTGCCCGGGTGGTGGATGAACTATATGCCCTGAAACCGGAAAAATGATTCATTTCATTTCCGTTATCCATGTGATCTGCGAGCAAGAATGTTTTGCCGCAGTTGGCTACCAGGTTGAAAAAGCTGCTTTTTCGGCAGCTTTTTTTCTGCCTATACTACCCTGAAATACTGTAATTTTGAAAAGAAGCGAATTATAGCCATGTTGATAAAGCAGATGTACACGGGTTGCCTTTCGGAAGCGGCTTACTTCATTGCATCAGAGGGAGAAGCCGCTGTTATTGATCCGTTACGGGATACGGAAGCCTATCTGGAAATGGCAGCCCAAACGGGTTCGGTGATCCGATATATTTTCGAAACACATTTTCACGCCGATTTTGTATCCGGCCATTTGGACCTGGCCGAAAAAACGGGTGCACAGATTGTGTTTGGCCCGCAGGCTGCCACGGAATATCGTGTGCATATTGCCCGGGATGGAGAAGAATTTCAGCTGGGGAAAATCAAGCTGCAGCTGTTGCACACACCGGGCCATACCATTGAATCGAGTTGCTATTTGTTGTACGACGAGTCGGGCAAACCGTATTGTTTGTTTACCGGCGACACCCTGTTTGTGGGCGACGTAGGCCGGCCTGATCTTTCCAGTGGGGGATTCTCTGCCGAAGAGCTTGCGGGATATTTGTTTGACTCCCTGCAGCAAAAAATCAAGCCTCTGCCCGACGATCTCATTATTTATCCGGCGCATGGGCCAGGCTCGGCCTGCGGGAAACAGATCGGAAAGGAAACCTTCAGTACCCTGGGCGAGCAAAAACAAAGCAATTATGCCCTGCTTGCAGACGACCGACAAACATTTATCGAAAAAGTGACTCATGGCCTTTCACAGGCACCCCCCTACTTTCATATCAATGCTCGCATAAACCAAAAAGGATACGAACAGCTCCATCGGGTGCTGGAACGGAGCCTGGTGGGATTTACAGTAACTGAGTTTAAGCAACACATGCGGAGGGAACAGGTACTATGTGTGGATACCCGTGCTCCGGAAACCTTTGTGGAAGGGTTTATTCCCGGCTTTTTAAACATCGGATTGCGCGGTCGTTTTGCTGAATGGGCCGGGCGCCTGTTGCCCTATCATCGACCCATTTTGCTGGTAACCGATCCGGGCAAGGAAGAAGAAGCCATTACAAGACTGGCGCGTGTAGGATTTGACAGCGTGATGGGTTATCTGCAGGGCGGGTTTCAAGCGTGGTTGGAAGCAGGTGAACCCAGAGACATGATCATCACTGTCGACCCCGAAGAGTTTGCCCTGGATATCCCTTACGATCAACGGATGGTAATTCTGGACGTACGTCACGAAACCGAACACGCCCAGGCGCATGTGAGAGGCTCCATCAATATTCCGCTGGAAGATATGCGGGATCCGGTGAGCCTCATGCACATAGAAGACCATCATAACCTGTATGTGCATTGTGAAACCGGCTACCGGAGCGTGATAGCATGCTCCCTGCTGAAACAACAAGGTATCCACAACCTGCGCAATATTGCCGGTGGTTTTCGGGAAATCCGCCAGCAACCGCAAATTGAAATTGTAGAAGAAAAGAACGTATTAAACTGATGAATTTTCTTGTAAGGCGCTGTACCGGAAACAGGTTACCACATGATCATTGATCATGCCCGCGGCCTGCATGAATGCATAACAAATGGTGGACCCCACAAATTTGAATCCTGCTGCCCGTAAAGCTTTGCTCATAGCATCCGACTCGGCTGAGGTGGCAGGCGCCGGCTGACCCGGTTGGAGATGATGATGGATTGTCTGGTAATTGGTAAACTGCCAGATGAACTGATCAAAGCTTCCGTAACGGGAGCAGATTTCCAAAAACCGGCGGGCATTTTCCACCGTGGCTTCAATCTTCATTCTGTTGCGGATGATATTCGCATTGTGCATCAGTTGTTGAATCTTTCGGGCATCATATTTAGCTATACACTCCGGATCGAATGCATCAAAAGCTTTGCGAAACTGTTCTCTTTTGTAGAGGATGGTTCGCCAGCTCAGACCGGCCTGAAAAGCATCCAGCACCAGAAATTCAAACAATTTGCGGTCATCGTGCAATGGCACGCCCCATTCGGTATCGTGATACTGAATCATGAGCGGGTCTTCGGCCGGCCAGAGGCATCGGTTCATGGAGCTGTGTTTTTCATCCACAAGTTAATGGAATTATTTTTCTGCGCCAGCCCAACCGGGCGGAGGCTGGTGTTTCCATCGCCTGTGGCTCCATAGCCAATTGTGCGGTTGTTCATGGATTTTTTGTTCCAGAAACCGGCTGAAGGCATGGCTGATTTGCCCTTCTGCCGTACGCGCAGGATCAGGAAATGCTTCCTGAATGATGGCGTGGTAATATCCTCGTTTGATTTTCTGAATATCGCCAAATATCACCACTTCTCCAAAGCGGCGTGCAATAAGCTCGGGTCCTTTGTAAAAAGCCGTGGGTCGGTTCAGAAAATTTTCCCAATAGCATCTCCGGGCACTGGAAGGGTTTTGATCGGCCACTAGAATGGTGATATGTGGTTGCGATTGCCAGGGTTTCATGGCTTCCAATACCCGATCGGCCGGAATCAGCACCGTACCAAACCGCCGGCGAATGTAATTCATCAGCCGTTCCACATTCGGATTGCTGATCGGCATATACACCACCAGAAATGGAACAGTGGTACCAAGTTTGAAATACAGATTGGCCCACTCCCAGTTAAACCGATGCCCTAATTGAATCTGGCAGCTTTTGCCTTCTGCCGCCAGCCGGTGCAACAGGCTTAAATCGCATCGAAATCTGCGTTGGAGGGTTTTCGGTGAAAGGGTCATCATTTTGATGGTTTCCACCACCATATCGCACAAATCATGATAATATGCTTTTTCGATTTTTCGTAACTCCACAGCATCTGATTCGGGAAAAGCCTGGGCCAAATGCGCTCGTACAAGCCTTTTCCGATATCCGATGAGGTAATAAACGCACCCATACAACACATCTGACAGGATATACAGAATCGGAAAAGGAAGCAGGGAAATGAGATAGCAGGCTGCAAACAACAAATAATACCCCATGCCTGAAATGCTTTACAGAACAATATTTTGTATGATGTTGCTTTTTTCCGGATAATCCGTATTGAAATGCAGGCCACGGCTTTCTTTCCGGAACATGGCGCATTTCACAATCAGATAAGCCACTGTAATCATATTTCGCAATTCACATAACTGGGGCGACAGAACAGTGGACTCATACAATTCTTCCGTTTCTTCGAAAAGCAGATCGAGCCTTCTCATAGCTCGTTGCAATCTGGTATTGGAGCGTACAATGCCCACATAATCACTCATTACTTGTTGCAATTCTTTTAAGCTTTGGGTAATTAAAATCATTTCTTTGGGAGCAGTGGTACCGGCCGCATCCCAATCGGGCACATTGGGCAGTTGAAAGGGTTGCTGGATAAGCTCCACACTATCCAGATAACAGCGATGGGCAAATACCATGGCTTCAAGCAGGGAATTGGATGCCAGCCGATTGGCGCCGTGCAGGCCGGTAGAGGCGCATTCACCACATGCATACAGGCGGCGGATGGAAGTGCGCCCCCAGGCATCGGTCTTAATGCCGCCGCAGCTGTAATGAGCGGCAGGTGCTACAGGAATCCAGTCGTGCCGTACATCGATATTTAATTCCCTGCATTTTTTATAGATATTCGGAAAATGGCTGCGGAAGCGATCTTCGGGAATTGTTGTACAATCCAGGTACACAAATTCAGTACCTGTGCGCTTCATTTCATTGTCAATGGCACGGGCCACGATATCGCGGGGAGCGAGTTCCTTGCGCGCATCATAACGTTCCATAAAAGCTTCGCCGGCGTGATTGCGCAATATGGCGCCTTCGCCCCTCACGGCTTCTGAAATTAAAAAAGTGGAACTTTTCCCGGGTTGATAAAGGGCTGTGGGATGAAACTGGATGAATTCCATGTTTTCAATGCGCCCCTTGGCACGATACACCATGGCCACGCCGTCGCCCGTGGCAATAGGCGGATTGGTGGTGGTGCGATACACTCTTCCGCAACCACCGGTAGCCAGCAGCGTGATGGGCGCCAGTAGCTTTTCAATTTGCTGGGTATGAAGGTTCAGCACATATACCCCAAAACAGGTAATATCGGGCGTAGATTTGGTAACCAGATATCCCAGGTGATGCTGGGTAATCAGATCCACGACAAAACAATGGCTCAGCAACTGAATATTAGGCTGCTGGTGCACGGCTTCAAGCAAGGCTCTTTCCATTTCGCGTCCTGTGCTGTCTTTATGATGCAGCACCCGATGGCGGGAATGGCCTCCCTCGCGGCCGCGGGAAAATTCACCCAATGCATCCCGGTCAAACCGCGCCCCCCATGCCATGATTTCATTCACTCTTTCAGGCCCTTCCCTGACCACTATTTTCACAATCTCTTCGTTGCAAAGCCCATCTCCTGCGATCAGCGTATCTTCAATGTGGCGTTCAAAACTATCGTGTTCCAGATCATTGACTACGGCCACTCCTCCCTGGGCGTATTTGGTATTGGTTTCATCTTCCCGGGTTTTGGTAAGCACGGTAACCTGCCTTTGCGGAAAATGCCGGGCAATCTTAAGTGCGTAGGTTAATCCTGCAATGCCAGAGCCAATAACCAGAAAATCGGTGTACATGATGCAAGAAAATTGGCTCAAAGTTACAGGACATTGCCTTCTTAAATGAAATGGGGTAAAATTGCCATTCCTGAAGAAAAAAGCCCGTTTATCCCAAATTTAAATTTCATTCCTGATAGGGTATGATATATTTGCTAAAAATGCCTTCATCTATATCTGCTATGCGATATTTATTCACAGGATGCCTGATGGTTTTGCTCATCTATTCTCCTGCCTTGTTTGCGCAGGAAACCTGGTCATTGCAGCGATGTGTTGATTATGCCCTTGAGCATAATATTCAAATTAAACAGGCAGACATTCAAAAACGGCTGAATGAGCTTATTCTTCAGCAGAGCCGCCTTTCCCGATTGCCCAGTCTCAATGCCGGAATCAACAATGGATTTAACTTCGGGCGATCCATTGACCCCACCACCAATCAGTTTGTCAACAATCAATTGTATTATCTGGGTGGTAGTGTGAATATGAGTCTGAACCTATTCAGTGGTTTACAGAAAACACATACCATTCAGGCCAACAAATATACATTGGCAGCAAGCGAGCAGCTGGAAAGAAAAATGGAAAATGATGTGGCCTTGAATGTAGCTACCGCTTATTTGCAGATTCTGCTGAACACGGAACAACTAAAAGCCACCCGGCAACAATTGAATTTATCGATTGCCCAGCTGGAAAATACGCGTAAACAGGTAATTGCTGGCGCATTACCGGAAAGCAATCTGGCCGATATACAAGCCCAGGTGGCATCTGATAGCGCTTCACTCATCACGGCCGAAAACAACCTCACTTTATCCATCCTGCAAATGAAGGCTATTCTAAACCTGCCTTCCGATGCGCCTTTTGCTGTTGATACGCAAATGAATGTAGATGCTATTCCGGTCATGAATCTGGATGCAATCACGCCTGAGCAAATTTATGAACAGGCCGTGGGCATACAACCGCAGGTCCTGGCTGATTCGCTTACTTTGCTGGCCGATAAAAAACAACTGGCAGCAGCAAAGGGCGCTCTGTATCCTACCGTTTATTTATCCGGTAGCTTAGGTACCAATTATGCCAGCACGTTCTCGCAATATTATGTTGATACCATCATGGTACCACCCGTTCAGATCGGCACGGTTAATATCAATGGTGTGGATTATAAAGTAAATTCTTTACCGCAAACTGAACCGGTATATCGATCTTACAAAAGTCCGCTGGGCAGCCAGCTCAACAATAATTTCAATCAATCAATCGGCATTGGAGTGAATATTCCCATCTTTAATGGATATACCGCCCGCACGAATGTAAAACGTGCACAACTGAATTTGTTAAATCAACAACTTACCGCAGAGCAAAACAAAATCACATTAAGACAGGATATTTTTCAGGCTTATGCAGATGCAAAAGGAGCCAGAGAACAATATCGGGCAACCATACGAGCACTCGAAGCTGCGCGCATAGCCTATGATTATGCAACCCAACGCTATGAACTGGGATTATTGAATGCAGTAGATTATCTAACCAGCCAGAATAATTTATTCAAGGCAACTGTTAATATGCTAACTGCAAAATACAATTATATCTTCAGAGTAAAAGTGTTAGAATTTTATCAAACATTGCATGTTCAATTTTAATTTCATCGGAAAAACAATATAACTCATAGCATATGAAAAAAAGAACTTTATACCTGATAATTGGACTGCTGGTTGTAGGAGTAATTATATTGCTTGTACTAAAATCAAAAGGTGTGATTGGCGGTAGCGATGCGGTGCAAGTGGCTGTAGATACGGCTACTTATCGAGACATCACACAAGTAGTCACCGCCAGCGGAAAAATTTATCCCGAAACAGAAGTGCGGGTAAGTTCGGATGTATCGGGTGAAATTGTGGATTTGCCGGTGGCCGAAGGCGATTCCGTACATAAAGGCCAGGTGGTGGCGCGTGTTTATGCTGATATTTATAGTTCAATCGTGCAACGTTCTGAAGCTACGTTAAAACAGGCGCAAGCACAACTGGCCAATGCACAGGCTGCTCTGGGCGCATACAAGGCCCGCCTGGATCAGGCCAAATATACCTACGATCGAGACAAACAATTATTGCAACAAAAAGTAATTGCACAAAGTGAATTTGAACAGGCTGAAAGTGCTTATTATTCAGCACTTGCAGATTATGAAGCCGCACAGCAACAAGTAAAGAGTGCACAGTTTGCCGTGCAATCAGCACAAGCCGATTTGAAACAGGCGCAAGATAACCTGTACCGCACAACCATTACAGCTCCGATGGATGGCATTGTGTCTGTGCTCGACGTGAAAAAAGGCGAACGCGTAGTGGGTACCGCCCAAATGGCTGGTACCGAAATCATGCGCATTGCCGATATGAACGTCATGGAAGTACGGGTGGATGTGGGCGAAAATGATATTCCAAAAGTACAACTGGGTGATACCGCTATCATTGAAGTAGATGCCTACAATGATCGCAAATTTAAAGGCCTCGTTACGCAGGTAGCCCCCTCAAGCCAGGCCGTAGCTCAGCAAACATCTACGGCAGCAACCCTTTCATCATCCGCCGATCAGGTGGCCAACTATACCGTGCATATCCGTATCCTACGCAGTAGCTATGCCGATTTGTTTGATCCCAAAAGACCCCGTTTCTTTCCGCTGCGGCCGGGCATGAGCGCCAGTGTAAACATACAAACTGAAACACGCCATCACGTACTGGCAGTTCCCATCAATGCCGTTGCATTGCGCAATATATCTTCAAATAAAAATCAGAATCATGCTACATTTAGCAACAACACTGATCAACAGGAAGTGGTGTTTAAACTAACCGGTCAGAACCTGGTGCGTATGGTGCCCGTGAAAACAGGCATTCAGGACGATAATTTTATTGAAATTGATTCCGGATTACAGGCTGGCGATGTGGTGGTTTCCGCTCCCTATAATGCTGTTTCCAAAACATTGAACGATAGTACAAAGGTGAAAGTAGTGCCCCATCAACAACTTTTTGAAGTAACAACTACGGCTCCAAAATAAATCATAGCGACTATTCGACATCAAAACAACAGGCAACTTGAAGGTTGCCTGTTGTTATTTTTACAAACACCCTTTTCGCCTTTCTCTCTTCTGCCTGAGAAAAAGGGATACCTGCAAAATTAAAAGCATAATAAAAACACTCCTGACAAAGCATCAGTGAATCAATTCATACTGCAAATCATGTACATATCTTATTGGCACATGAATATCCTGTTTTATTTTTTTGTTGTAAGCTGCACGGTATATATATTCTCCACTGATTTCAGTATGTTGTACACTGCGCGTAGGCCAGCCGTTTTCAGCACTTATCAGATAAGATGATTGTGTATTGCCACGCACATCTACATTGCCCATGATACCACCTCCCAAATCAATGACAGCGAATTGATTGCTTATCATATTCCCCTGTGCGGATACTTTCAACCCGAATTTATCCCCGTAATCCAGTTTCCAGGCTGTTGTGAGACTTCCACCCAACCGCCCGGCCAGCTGTACAATGTCTGTCCAGCCATCACCCACCTGCACAGCATGATCAGCATATCGGGGAAACAGACTGATAAACTGATTGCGAAATGCATCTGCATCAAATTGTTCCCGCACAAAATTGATAATGGCCTGCCGGTCTGATTTGGAAGTTTTTGCCGGAATTGCACCAACGGCATAATGAATCAGGCTATCTATCCCTTCCATGTCTTGAATGGTGCCATTGCTTTGAATGGTGAAATAAAACGGCCGTTCGGTGATACGGCGGAATACCAGATTCAATGCATCCTGCTCGCTGCCTTCTGTATTAATGGTATTGGTTACGTCCTGGGATGATGCTGTCAGAAAAATTTTTTCATACCTGGCTTCAATGAGTGCTGAAGATGTGGCAGGCATTGTGTTTACCACTTTCAGCTTTAAAGTATAATGGCCCTGTGTGGAAGTACGCTGATGTTCATCCTGAATGGTAAGATAGGTTTCGGATCTGTCCTGTACACGAAGCTCAAACACATTCCCTTGCTGAAATACATACTGCAGCTGCACCGATTGTGCAGATAAGGCAACAGGCAAACAACTGATCAGCAAAACAAAAATCCATGTTTTTTGCATGAGGGACATATGAAATTATTTTCATTCAGCTTATACATATCCTAAGCGAAGATCATACCCATTTTTCAATGACTCCAAGACCAAACAATGCAAAATCATATTTCACCGGATCATCTGCATCGAAAGTACGCAATTTTTGGGTGAGCAGGCAGGCAGTTTTCCAATTTACCGTTTGGCTATCGATCAGGCCCAACCTGCGAGCAACCCGCACCACATGTACATCCATCGGGCATATCAGCTGATGCGGGTTGATCTGCTTCCAGCAGCCAAAATCAATACCCATATCATCGCGTCGTACCATCCATCGTAAAAACATGTTCAGCCGTTTGCACGATGAACCGCGAAAAGGTGCAGGCAGATGCTTTTTTGTTCGCTCGGGATATTCATCAGAAAACACAGTTTGGTAAAAGCCATTCAATGCAGCTTCCACTGTTTCGCTATTAGGGCTAAGATAGGCTGCGAAGGCCGACTCCAGCGATATAAAATGTTGATAATATTCCCGCAAAAAAGAAATAAAAAACAATAAATCTGTTGGCTGGAATGTACGATGGGAAAATGATAAAAAACGTTTCAGATCGGCTGGCTGATGTTGGGTAATAAATTCATAAGGTGCATCATCCATGAGCTGCATCAGGCGATTGGCGCTATTGATAATGCTGGTGCGGCTTCCCCAGGCCATCAACGCCGTAAAAAATCCAGATATTTCGATGTCTTGTAATTGGGTAAAACGATGAGGAACAGAAATCGGATCATGAGCAATGAAATCCGGATGATGATACAAAGCAAATTTTTCATCGAGAAATTTTTTGATAGCATGCAACTGTCTGTTCATAACCTGATGATTAAAACCTCGGACAGTTCAAGCGTTTATCCCGATGTACCGGTGTGAGCTGATCAGGCCGAATGGTAATGGCTATATACCCTCCGCTTTGGGTGATTTGTCTGGATGAAAATAACCCGGGCAAATGATGAATACCCATTAGCAAAGGTCCTGCCCGCACAGCAAGGCCAATCCAGAACCGCTGTTCTACCGTGTATTGCAAAGGCATATATACGCCCAGTCGCTTCTTTTCCCAGCGCGGGGTAAACATCAGCCATTCATTGCTTCTGATTTCACCTGCACTGCCATGCGTCAGCACAGAAACAGGCAAACAAACAGATGCATTGAAATAAAAATGATCCTGAAATGCATGATCCACATCTATGATCAATCGGGTGGGATTGCTGATGGAAAACATCCCATTGAGACTATTGATCTGCACAACCAGGTTCTGAATGCTATCATTGAATGCCTGCAATGATGAAATGTTGGTTAATTTTTGTTCTACAATAGAATCCGTAACAAAATTTTGTACCTGATTAACCATCCGGCTTTGTTGCCCATATTTGAAACGATTGTGCCCGATGTCCAGCAAGCTGATGCCTATTTTCCACCAGTAATCATAATACGGGTCAGGCGCATAATAATTGACCGGTTCCTGTTTTTTAATCAGATATTCCACACCCATGTCAACAGCTATGCTTCCCTGTGAATGATTTAAAAAATCATACGTATTGTCTGCCACCTGCTGATCGTAATTAGAAGAATAACCATATTTCATGCTGAGTTGAGGGAACTGATATACATTGCCCTGGGGAAGCGTGCGTTCGCGCACCTGCAATTCATCTACACGGGCAAATGCGCCGCTTACACCCCGCATCACTTTTATGGTGAAGCCACCATTGAGCCTGGCAACAGCATTGTCAATCCATGTTTGTGCGTAGGTAGCATGGATCTCCAACCAACCGGATGAAGTTAGCTTACCACTGAAATCGCGTTCTTGCTGGATATTGAGAAAGCTTCGCAAGCTGCCAACCGTATCTGATACTGTAAGTGGACTGGTGTGTGCCCATCCATAGGCATGCGCACTGATCCCAAAACCTATGGCTCTTTTGCGATCGAGCGCAATGCGTGCATTCAGCAAATTCACATCGCCTTGCACCAATGCATATCTTTTGAAGTGCCCTTCGGTATAGCGATAGTGAAACGTATCGGGCCAGCCCAACAAGCTGCCATTCAGCAAATACACAGCATTGGTACTTTGCAGCTGCTGATAACCTAAAAGCGTAAGATCCCACGGAAAGGGAGTATTGACAATAGAAGCCGGATTGTGCAGCATGTTCAGGCTGCCTCCGTAAGAAGATCCCCGTATGCCATACAAATGTTGGGCACACAAGTGTTGCACGCCCGCCAGGAACAGCGCGCACAGGATGATTTTTTTCATAGGATGCTGTGTAGAATAAAACAATATTCCCTGATTTTGATCTGATGCAATAGGTTAATTTTTGAAATAAAAACGAAAAACCCATTCCATATCGTATGGAATGGGTATATCCTTTTATCCGCGAAAAGGTTCTCAGAACGTAAAAGGCACGCGCACCATCGTAGTATCCCAGCCAATTACCAGATCAGCGCCTTTTTCGGTTTTCTGAAATACCATACTCAGGGCTTCTACAGGCTCGCTCAAATGCTGTACTGGCACATCCACCCGCACAATATCTTTTTGGGGATCATAGCCAAAAGCGCCCCAGGTATCGGTTTCAGAATTCACGATAAATGTCCACTTATCAGGTTGAAAAATGGCATAAAAAGTATATCTCCCGGGCTGCAGGGTTTTACCGCCAATGGTCACAGGTGAAAATACATCCAATTCATCTGCTTCATTGGCACCCAAACGATCGACTTTGCCAAATGGCTCCAATCCGCCAAAAATGGTCCGACCCTTTTTCTGCGGCCGGCTGTAAATAACCCGCATGATGAGCTGGCCGGCATTGCCACGCAGTTTGGCCGCCGGATAATTGGGCGGATAATACGACATATCCATAGGACTTACATCCAATGGGGGAAATTTAACTTGTTCCTGCTGGGCATAACCTTTTTGGGTTGCCCATGTGCAGCAGGCAAGCAGGAAGATGAGGAGAAGGACTTTTTTCATGGCATTGCAGTTTTCAGATGATGGAAATAGGTAACAAATATAAATGTTCATGCGTGAAGTGGGTGAAAATTCCGGACAAATGATTGCAACGCCGGAAAGAACCGCTGATAGCAGCCCTGCAACTTTTCATAATGCGTGTGAAAATCATCCATAGCCGGCTGAATACCCTGTGCCAAATGAAATCGCCGAATGAGGCTCTCCATACTGCGGAACAACCCGGATTCCGTACGATAATTCCATAACCAATTCTGGGTTTCCATATACATGAATACACGATCAAAATCATCCGGCCACCACTGCCGGTAGGCATGCAACGTCTGATAAGTGTATTGTGCAAATGTTTGCAGGGAATGTTTATTAAAAATACGGCTGTCGTTGGCCAGGAAATAATCATAAATCACATCCGCAAAAAGTGCTGCGCATAATCCGTAATGCAAACGAAACATATCCCGCACCTGATGAGTAACAGGATGGGTATCGGTGAATTCATCTATGGCACGATGCAACACAATGCCTGCCTGAATGGCTTCCGGAAACCGGTTTAAGGATTTTTTCCCTTTTACAAAATCAGCAATCATATTGCCCACCAGCAAAGGTGGATTGTAAAAAGACAGATATGCATGTGCGAGAAAATTCATCTGTGAATTTATCATTTTTTCTCTTGCGAAGCAAATCTGTATCTGTCGCGCTTTTCGTGTCTTGGCCGATAAATCATTATTTTTGCTGCGCATCAAAATTCTGACAAGATGGCCAAGGGTCCTGTTTCTCAATTTATCGAACATCACTACCGGCATTTCAATGCAGCCTCATTGGTGGATGCTGCAAAAGCTTATGAAGCCCATTTGCAGGCCGGCGGTAAAATGATGATTACCCTGGCCGGAGCCATGAGTACGGCCGAACTGGGTATTTCCCTGGCTGAAATGATCCGCCAGGACAAAGTGCATATCATCAGCTGCACGGGCGCCAATCTGGAGGAAGATATCATGAATTTGGTGGCACACAACCATTACAAACGGGTGCCTCATTATCGTGACTTAACTCCCCGGGAAGAATGGGAACTGCTGCAGCAGGGATATAACCGGGTGACTGATACCTGCATACCGGAAGAAGAAGCCTTCCGGCGTATCCAGCATCATATTGAAAAAATCTGGAAACAAGCCCAGGAACGGGGAGAACGCTATTTCCCGCATGAATTCATGTACCAGCTGCTGCTAAGCAAAGTGATGGAAGCTGATTATGAAATTGACCCGAAAGATAGCTGGATGCTGGCCGCCGCGGAAAAAAACCTGCCAATTGTAGTGCCCGGCTGGGAAGATAGTACGCTGGGCAACATTTTCGCTTCTTATTGCATCAAAGGTGAGCTTCAGCCCGCAATCATGAAAACGGGCATTGAATACATGATGTATCTGGCCGACTGGTATCGGCATAACTCCTCCGGGAAAGGCGTGGGCTTTTTCCAGATCGGAGGCGGTATTGCAGGCGATTTCCCGATCTGCGTGGTCCCGATGATGTATCAGGATCTGGGCTGGAAAGATGTGCCCTTTTGGAGCTATTTCTGCCAGATATCCGATTCCACTACTTCCTACGGCTCTTATTCCGGAGCTGTGCCCAATGAAAAAATCACCTGGGGAAAACTGGGCATCGATACACCCAAATTTATCATTGAATCCGATGCCACCATTGTAGCACCCCTGATTTTTGCCTGGGTGCTGGGCTGGTAAACACATGAAAAATCCCTCAACCGCTTTTTGCAGGGTTGAGGGATTTTTGTTTGAATAAAATGATTTATCCGTTCAAGCGAATAGCATATCCTACAAGGATAGTGGCAGCTCCGGTGTGATTTTTCCCATCCTGTTCATACTTCTGAATATTGAGAAAACCATAGTTGCCACCTGCATGCAGAAATACATAGCCTTGCCGGTGAATATCGAGTTGAAGACCTATCCCTCCTTGCACGCCGACATTGGCTTTGTGAAGCTGATCTTTGATGTCTTCATTTGCATCAAAAGACTGCGTAGGAGCAATCTGCTGGGTTTCCTGCGGATCAGCATATACCGGACTGGATCCCGAAGTCACATTTTTGGCATATACCAGAAATCCTACGTAGGGGCCTACATTTACGGCAAAACGCCAGTTTTTCTTTTTGCCAAAATCCCAGCCAAACTTCGCAAGTACTGGTATTTGCAAGTAATTTAGCTTGGCTTCACTTTTGTAATTGGCATACACGTATGCATCAGGCGGTGCCTGTGGATTGAATTGACTGGCAGCAATAGCCTGCTGGCCATTTTTCTTACCCCCCTGCGAAGAATAATCAATTTCGGGTTGCAGGGAAAACAAAGAGCTAAAATGGATATCGGCAAATATGCCGAAATCAGGCCCCAGCCGGGAAGAATATCCCTTGCTGATGGGGCTGGCTCCCGATCCAGCCTCCAGGTTGGGAATACTTAATCCACCCTGCACACCAAAATATACATCGTTTTTCTGGGCTGAGCTGATAAGGCTTGCTACTACAAAAAAGAAAGCAAACCCAGTAGAAGCATAAGCACGCATGATAGATGATTTTAAATGGTGAATTAAATCTGTTATACAAGCATCCGGGCTTAAAGAATGGCCGGGTGTAAAAACCTACCAAAGTTACTGATTCACAACCAGTTTTCTGTCGCTATATTGTCGAAATTACAGCTGAAGGTAGGGGCGTAGCATTTTTATTTTCTGTGTAAAAGACGTAGTTTTCCTTCTCGTATCCTTTAATTCCCTTTACCTATGTTTGCTACACATCGCAAAGCGATTGGATATGCCTTGATTGCAGCGTTGGGCGGATTTTTGTTTGGCTTCGATACAGCCGTGATTTCCGGAGTGGAAAAAACCATTCAGCAGCTGTGGCAACTCAGCGATCTCTGGCATGGATTTACGGTTTCGGCAGCCCTCTTTGGAACGGCTTTCGGTGCCCTGTTTGCGGGTCGTCCTGCCGAGCGGTTTGGCCGCAAAAAGATGCTGCAGGTAATCGGTTTCCTGTATGCCTTCACTTCCATTGCCACAGCCTTAAGCCATCACTGGATTGATTTTATTGTATTCCGGTTTTTAGGCGGATTGGCTGTGGGGGCATCTTCTGTGGTAGGGCCCATGTACATTTCCGAGATTTCACCTGCCCGGCTGCGGGGACGACTGGTGGGCTTTTTCCAGTTGAATGTAGTAGTGGGCATTCTGGTTGCCTTTTTATCGAATTATTTTCTGATGAAATACCTCGGACCCGGCTCCTGGCGCTGGATGCTGGGCGTACAGGCTGTGCCGGCTCTGATCTTTTTTGCACTGGTTTTTGCCATACCGGAAAGCCCGCGATGGCTCGTGGGGCATGATCGCCTTCAGCAAGCCCGGAAAGTTTTGTTGTTGCTACAAACCGAACAGGTAGATGAAGCCCTGGCGCAGATTAAAAATTCCCTCCAGCATCAAGAGAATCTGGTGAAGGAAAAGCTCTGGCAGAAAAAATACGCCCGTCCCATTGCGTTTGCTATGCTGCTGGCTATGTTTAACCAGCTTTCCGGCATCAATGCCATTTTGTATTATGCGCCCCGTATTTTTGAAATGACTGGCATCAGGGCCGATGTGGCCTTTCTTCAAGCCATGTGCGTGGGTATCACCAACCTGATTTTTACACTTATAGCCATGTCGCTTATCGATCGCTTTGGAAGGAAAACCCTGTTAATCATTGGTTCCATTGGAATGATTGTGTTTTTAGCTCTCACTTCCGTGGCTTTCTTTCATCAGGTGCATGGGGGATTTGCGGTTATGGGATATCTGATTGGCTTTATTGCATTCTTTGCATTTTCGCAGGGAGCCGTGATTTGGGTGTTTATTTCTGAAATTTTCCCCAACAGAGTCCGTTCAAAAGGGCAGGCCATTGGTAGCACCACTCACTGGACCATGGATATCCTTATATCCTGGCTGTTCCCCTGGATGGCAGCTACTCTGGGCGGTGGAACCAGTTTCCTGATATTTTCCGGGATGATGGTCCTCCAACTGATTTTTGTATGGCAATTTTTGCCCGAAACCAAAGGAAAATCACTGGAAGAAATTCAGGCCGCCCTGCATATTGACGTCGCCCCGTCGGCCGTTTCGGCTTAAGACCATTCCTCCACGGCTTTTTCCTTTTCCTGTTTCAATACACGAGCCGAAATGGTGATGCTTAATTCATACAGCAAATACAGCGGAAAGGCTATGATGAGCTGGCTGGTGATATCGGGTGGTGCAATGAAAGCTGCCAATATCACAATGACCAGAATGGCATGCCGGCGATAAGTTTTCAAAAATCTGGGGGTAACCAATCCGATTTTGGTAAGAAAATAAACCAGAATAGGAAGTTCAAAAATACATCCCAATCCAATGACCAGTTGCGACAGCATGCTCAGATAGCTCTGCACGGTGAAGATGTTCTCAAACTGATTGGAAATTTTGTAATTAGCAAAAAAGGTGAGCGCATACGGAGCAATCAGAAAATATCCGAATGATACACCCAAAAAAAACAACAGGGATGTCCAGAACACAATCCCCCGGGCATAGCGGATTTCCTGGGGCGTAAGTGCCGGCTTGATGAATCGCCAGAACTCCCACAAGATATACGGAACGGATACAATCACGCCCATGACTACGGAAGAAGTAAGACTTAGCATGAATTGCCCCGACACTTCCAGATTTTGAAAATGAATATCGAGTGACTGCAAGCAAAGTTTATTGCCCAGATGCAGGGCCCGATCAATCTGGCAAAGAATGCGATAGGTAATAAACTCCGGATGGGTAGGGCCCATGATAATATCGTTGTAAATCTGGTGAATGAAAATAAACACCAGCGTGGCAGCTATCAACACAGCAATCAGCGATCGGATAATATGCCAGCGTAATTCCTCCAGATGATCGAAAAACGACATTTCCGCCTTATCTGGATTATTTTTGAACAGCTGCCGGAACATGGATATTTTTTGAGGCTGCGCAAATTTACAGGAAATGGGCTTTCCCAATTGCCTCTGATAAGATAGACTTTCAGAATCTGGCTAAAGTCTCAGGCCGGAACTGCCTGCACATTGCCCGTGCGTTTCAGAGCTCCCCAGTGTTGCAATTCCCCTTTGATAGCTTTTTTCACTGCCTTCAGCACCACCACATACATAAACACCCGATACACGAGTCTTTGGGGGATTACCCAGATTAGCTTTTTGTAATCCGCCTTTTCAAAGGCAAATGCCAGCAAGGCCGCCCCGGCATCAATCAACAGAAAGATGAGATAATAGGAAAGAATATGGATTTTGCTTTCCATGTTTAAAAAAGCCAATCCAAACACCAGGATAATATCGGCCAGGGGAGCCAAGAGGGGAAGCAATATTTGAAAAATGAGGATATTAGGCAAAGCCACCCAACCGAGCGTCCCGTATTGGCTGTTGAAGCAGGCGTCGCGGTTTTTCCAGAAACTTTGCATAATGCCGAAACACCAGCGGAAACGCTGCTTAAACAGCATTTTCCAGGTTTCCGGTGCTTCGGTATAGGAAATAGCCTGTGGGCAATGCCTGATGCGATATCCTTTTCTTAGAATGCGAATCGTCAGGTCACAATCCTCAGCAAGCGTATCCGAAGTAAATTCCCCTGCATCCAGAATGGCCGATTTGCGGAAAGCTCCAATGGCACCGGGCACTACGGTTATACAATTCAGCAAGTCGAATGCCCTGCGGTCAAAATTCTGGCTGGTGATATATTCTATGGACTGCCAGCGGGTCAGAATATTCACTTCGTTGCCCACCTTTACATTGCCTGCCACAGCTCCTACCGATTCATCGTCAAACATGCGCATCAGTTGCGTGATGGCATCCGACTTCAGCTGGGTATCCGCATCAATGCAAACCACAAATTCACCTGCAGCTCGTGCAATACCGTAGTTCAGCGCAGAGGCCTTGCCTCCATTGGGTTTGGTAAAGATATGCACCAGCGGATGGCTGCCATAGGCTTTTTCCATAGCTTCCAAAGTGTGATCTGATGAACCATCATCCACACAGATGACTTCCAGCGGGCGATAATCGTTTTCCAGGATGGTACGGATGGTACGCACAATATTCACTTCTTCATTGTAAGCGGGTATAACCACGCTCACCAAAGGCTGTACGGCTGCGTTTGAGGGCTCTTTTGTTTGCCTGGCCTGTCTTCTGTTTTCTTTCCAGGCCAGCACAGCCATCAGCAACATCCTGCCCAGGGAAAGAGCAATGCCTACCATGAATAAGGCCCAGAGCAGATTATTTATCCAATAGGTGCAGGTGGCGAAAAAATAATTGAGCTTGATGAGGAAATAATCTTTTTTGTTTTTAATCGGCGGCATCAGTTCATCCCGTGTTTTGCCCATCAGGTCGCCAACGGTGGTAAACTGATAACCATGGTCTCGGAAATAATGAATGATACGGGGCAATGCCTGCACGGTAGCTTCGCGATTACCCCCTGCATCATGCAGCAAAATGATGTTACCCCGGTCTTGCATACGCACTACGCGGTTGAAAATGCTATCGGCATTTACCCCGTCGTCCACATCCCAATCTTCCGGATCAATGTTTTCACCAATGGTGTAATAATTTAGTTTGCGGGCAAGCGCCACAGGTATCAGCTCTACCATCAGGTGGGGCTCTGAATCCGCATTATAAGGAGCACGGAACAGAATGGTGGAATGTCCGGTGATACATTCAATCAGAAGCCGGGTGGCCTGGATTTCATAGATGGCCAGGCGAGGCGGAAGCGCAGCAATATTGGGATGGGTAAACGTATGGTCGCCAATTTCAAATCCATCCTTGAATTCCCGTTTTACCAGCGGAATATTGTTTTCTGCATTGATGCCTATCAGGAAAAAGGTTGCGGGCACATGTTCCTTTTCGAGGATATCGAGAATGCGGGGTGTATAACGCGGATCGGGGCCATCATCAAAGGTAAGTACCAGCTTTTTCTTTGCCGCTCCAAATTGCCGGATCACAAAAGTCGAAGGTAGGCTCTCATAGTGCTGTTCAGCAATAAGCATATCCCCTGTATCGAGCTCCAGCGCTATTTTGCCTGGTTCTGGCGTAGCCAGCACATCCAGTACTTCACCTTCTCCCAGATAATCCACATCGTTGGAAAGGCTCACGGTGGAAAATTTGCTAAAGTCCACCGGTTTACGGGCAAGAGCGGAATCGCTTAAATCCTGATCATAAAAGCTCCACAGCCGATTGTCTTCCGAACCCAGCCGCCAGAAACAAACCCCAGCCATGCCATCCTCTGCAGCAAATCGCATGGTATTGAAATTGGTAGCGGCATCCGTGAAATAAACATCATGTTTCACCGAGTCATCGTCGTAATAACTGTAATGCAGATTGTAACTGTCGTCGTTGAATTCAATGCGGGCATGATATTCTTTGGCCAGGCTCAAGGCTTCCTGATAGGTGAGATTGGCGGCCTCAGCCTGCTCGGGCCAATCATATCCATACGCTGCCAGTCCCAGAATGATTTTTTGAGAAGGGACCTGGTTCTCGATTGCACTGATAGCGCCTTCCACCCAGTGCTGATCGCTGATAGGACCCGGTACACTCTGATCGTCATGTTCATCATAGGCCATTACCACCAGATAATCTGCCGCCCGCGCGAGCCGACCATAATCATAATCCTCATTAAACGGAGGCACATCAATGGTTACCAACAAACCGGCCCTGTGCAAAGAATCATACAACTCGCGCTGGAAGGCCACCAGCGCATCATTATTTTTTTCTATCAGATTCTCCAGATCCACGTTTACGCCGGCAAAATGATGGCTGATCAACAGTTCTTTCAGTTGATGGATGATGCGATGCGCAATGACAGGATGATGGAGCATCCGATGAACCGACCGGCCATCAAAATCATCACTGAAATGGTTGGAAAAAATGGGCAGAATACGCACCCCACTGTCGCGCATAATTTTCAAAGCAGCCGGATCGATGCGGGTTTGCAGGGAATCTCCTGGCGTCAGAAAGATCCATTCCGGAAAAATCATGTTTAGTTTACCCGCATTGCTCTTCAGCGAGAAAAACGATTGGGCATCCCAGGGTACATAAAATGCTGCCCGGATCTGGCTGCCGGAAAACGGAAGTTTAGGTTTATGACTCGCATATCCGGACTTTTGCAAGCGATGATGCTGAATGAACTGCTGAAAACTCTGGAAACGCAAATTTTTCCGGGTGATGAAGGTGGTAGGATCATTGGGATTTAAGATTTTCTTGTACACCTCGTTCTTGTCGCGCAGGCGGGGAAGCGAAGGATTGGTAGCATTTATCAGGGCGATGAAAAACACAACCAGAAAGAAAACAGCCAAAGCAATGATCACCCGCAGGGACCATTTCACCCTATTCCACCTCCCGGGATTACTGGTTTGAAATATTTGCCGATAGCTCGTTTCCATACGGATGGATCAGGGATAAAAAATTAGCCCGCTCAAGAAGACTCAAGAGCAGGCCTTTCATCCATTGTTTGTTAACCCCAAAAACTTTCGTGAAATAAAGAAATATTCTGAATAAAAGCAAATCTTGTTTTCCAATAACAACGCAAAGTTAGCGCCAGAACAGCAAATATCCACCAGAAAATAAAAGTTTAACAATCAATCAACACTGGGAAGTATGACCCTCTCATTCCAGCACCCTTAATTTCACCGTTTCAATGCGGGTTTCGGACACACTGATGATTTCAAATTCAAACTGATCAATGATGATCCGCTCTTTTTCCCTAGGAATGGTTTCGTGATGCGCAATAATCAACCCGGATAAAGTTTCACTGTCTTTCTTGGGCAAGCCCAGCTGGTATTTTTCATTCAAATAATCAATTTCCAGCCTGCCGGAAAACAGATATTCACGCTCCGCAATCTGTTGCTCCACCAGGCCTTTCTGATCGTGTTCGTCCTTGAATTCTCCGAAGATTTCTTCCAATACATCTTCCATGGTTACGATTCCTGCCGTACCCCCGAATTCATCTACCACCCAGGCTATGGTTTTGCGGGTTTCCGAAAATTTGGTAATCAGATCTACAGCCCGCATGGTTTCCGGTACCGCCGGGATACTATGCAGGATATCCTTTAGATGGGCAGGATTGGAAAAGAAATCGAGCTGGTGAATGTATCCGCAGATCTGGTCAATGGAATCTTCGTACACGATAATCTTAGACAATCGGGTTGCAATGCACTTCTGACGGGCTTCTTCAAGCGTACTATCCAGGGGAATGGCCACTATTTCATTGCGCGGCACCATGCATTCCCGGATGCGTACATGCACCAGTGCCAGGGCATTTTCAAACCATTTTGTATTTAACTCTTTGTGGAAAACAGAATAATGGTTTTCGTGCATAAACTGGTGTAACTCCATTTTGCTGAACACCAGCTTGCGATCAGAAAGGCGTGCATTAAACAGATAAATCAAAATCCATTCGGCCGTACCAATCAGTGCATTGACCAGCGGCTGAAAGAGCGTGTAAAATCCATAAAACGGAATCAGAAAAATCTTTAGCATGAAATCGGCCCTGGCTTTGAACAGAATGCGGGGCAAAAATTCACCAAAGGCCAGAATCAAAAAGCTTGAAAGCAGAATTTCTACGATAAGTTTCAGATAAGGATTGTTCAAAGCACCCCTGAGCAGCAAATTTTCCCAGAATGGCTGAAGTGCGGTAAAAACGACCGTACCATAAATGACAAGCATGATGTTGACCCCTACAATGCAGGTACCTACCAGCTGATCAGGGTTCTGGATAAAATGATTTAAAATCCGACCTATCCATTTCCCCTGCTTTTTTCGGACTTCGATACTCAGCTTATTGGCCGAAAAAAAAGCTGTTTCAATTCCGGTGAAAAAGGCAGTCAACAGAAGCAGGATGATAACAACAAGACCAGAAGTCTGATACGTATCCATAAGAGGGATCCTACCAAAATTAGTGAATTTCTTTGTTCAGCATACGGGCAATAAAGGGTGCCACAGCGGCCTCAGCCTGGGAGAGGGCATGCTCCAGGGTATCGTTGTAGATGATATGATGAAAACGGGAAGCATAACTTAACTCCTCAGCGGTCTTGCGCAGCCTTTCTTCCAGAGAAACGGATGTTTCGGAACCCCGCTTAATGAGCCTCTCTCGGAGCACATCCAGAGAGGGTGGCTGAATAAACAAGGAAAGGGATTGAGGATATTTTTCCAGCAGGTGCATAGCCCCGCGTACATCGATATCCACCAGCGGAATCTGATGGTTGTGCCAGATGCGTTCCAGCTCGCTGATCAGGGTGCCATAATATTTGCCCTCATACACCATTTCATATTCTGCAAAGGCTCCCTGTCTGATTTTTTCCTGAAAGGCTTCGGGTGTCAGAAAATAGTAATCGCGGCCATTGACTTCATGCTGGCGGGGCGGGCGGGTACAGGCCGATACAGAAAAATCCAGCTCAGGAAAGCGTTTCAGCAAATGATGCACAATAGTGGTTTTTCCCGATCCGGATGGCGCGGTAATAATAACCAACGGTTGAAATCTCTGTTGATCCATGTCCATTATACCTCTATTCTTCGGATATGGGCGCCCAGGGCTCGCAGGCGCTGATCAATGGACTCATAGCCACGGTCTATTTGCTCCACATTCTGGATAATACTGGTACCTTCCGCACTTAAAGCGGCTATCAGCAGGGCTACTCCGGCCCGGATATCGGGTGAGCTCATGGTAATCCCCCTGAGCATGTATTCCCAATCTAACCCTATCACCACAGCCCGGTGCGGATCACATAAGATGATGCGGGCACCCATGTCGAGCAGCTTATCCACAAAAAACAACCTGCTTTCAAACATTTTCTGGTGAATCAGCACACTTCCCCTTGCCTGAGTGGCTACTACCAGCATAATGCTAAGCAGGTCGGGCGTAAATCCCGGCCAGGGGTGGTCGTAAATGGTAGGTATTGACCCGTCCAGAAAATGCTGAATCTGATAATGTTCCTGGCGGGGAACAATAATATCATCGCCTTCTATAACCACCTGAATACCCAGCTGGCGAAATTTCTGCGGAATCTGTCCCAGGTGTTTTACACCTGCCTGCTGAATTCGGATCTCTCCGCGGGTCATGGCAGCCATCCCGATAAAAGATCCGATTTCAATCATGTCGGGCAGGATATGATGCGTACAGCCTCCCAATTGATCCACGCCCTCAATGGTCAGCAAATTGGAACCAATGCCGGAAATTTTTGCACCCATCCGTACCAGCATATGGCATAGTTGCTGCACGTAGGGCTCACAGGCAGCATGATATAGGGTGGTACTGCCTTTGGCATATACAGCCGCCATAATCAGGTTGGCCGTTCCCGTCACAGAAGGCTCATCGAGCAATACATAATTGCCCTTCAATTCCTTTGTTTCCAGCAAGTAATAAAAATTCTCGTACTGAAAAGTCGCCCCCAACTGTTGCAAACCCAGCAAATGGGTATCCAGCCGGCGACGACCAATTTTATCTCCACCTGGGCTGGGCATGATTGCCCGTTTCCAACGGGCCAGCAAGGGGCCTGCCAGCAATACGATACCTCTGAGGCGGGATGATTTTTTACGGAACTCCTGTGTTTTCAGATAATCAAAATCAATGGTCTTCGCCTGAAATGTACAACTATGGCGATCATGTCGCTGAACTGAAACCCCAAGATCCGCTAAAATTTCAATGAGCAGGTTTACATCGGCTATATCCGGAATATTGTGGATGGTAACAGGCTCTTCGGTAAGCAAAGTAGCGGCTATTACCTGCAGAGCTTCATTTTTGGCTCCCTGCGGTACAATCGTTCCATGAAGCGCCGTTCCACCGGTGACTTCAAGGACAGCACTCACTTGTTGCGGTTTTTATATTTGTTGTAATACTTGTTGAAAGAACCTCCCTTGCCGTTGTATTTATTGTAACGGCGTTTGGTATTTCTGTAAGATTCGCCTGTCTGGATTACGGGCACACCAGGTTGATAATCCAGCTGGTTATGGGTGATGGCAGCCAGTTCGCTGCGAATCATGTCGTCGTGTACATTTTCCTTATGCCAGTTGTTATAGGCGAGTTTCATGTAATTGCCAATTACCTGCGCAAAAGCAGCCTTTTTCTCGGGATCCGGTTCACGCAAGGCTTTTTCAATCAATAATTCCAGATTTTTACCCAGGTGGCTGTATCGCGGATGCCTCTTAGGATAAGGCAGGGGCGCCGGTTTGGGCTTCAGGGATTCCCGGGTGGGTTTGGGATAAGGCGAATCAACATCCAGTTTAAAATCAGAAATCAGGAACAAATGATCCCATAGCTTGTGGCGGAAATCTTCCACATTGCGCAGATGTGGGTTGAGAGTGCCCATCAGCTCAATAACTGCTAAAGCATTGCGCTGGCGTTTTTCCTTATCTTCAATGGTGAGCAGGTATTCAATCATCTTCTGAATATTCCGCCCATATTCCCGAATCACCAACGGGTTGCGGGTGGTATTGTATTCCATGCAGAAGCTTTTTGCAAACCTACACGAATTCTTTTACAGCTCCAACTAACCAGGACAGTCGGGCAGAATATGATAATTTTGGAGCTGAATCTTTTTGGGTGATGGAACTTTCTTTAAAAGGTAAAACGGCTTGCATCGGCGGCGCATCACAGGGTATTGGGCTGGCCACGGCTATGGCTTTATCCCGACTGGGAGCCAGTTGCATATTGTTATCGAGGAATGAGAAACGGCTGCAGGAAGCTATGGGACAACTGGATGTATCAGCAGGGCAGCAACATCGCTATGTTTCTGTGGATTTGGGCAATACCAATCGGGTGAAGACCATTGCCGAAATGCTTGCCACACAAGGCCCCGTTGAGATTCTGGTGAACAACAGCGGCGGCCCGGCTCCCGGTCCATTGGTAGAAGCGCCGACACAAGCTTTCGAGTCTGCTTTCCGGGAACATCTCATTGCCAGCCAGTTGCTGGTTCAGGCTTTCGTTCCGGGAATGCGGGCACGTGGCTACGGTCGTATCATCAATATTTTGTCCACCTCCGTTAAAGCTCCCATTGCCGGCCTGGGCGTATCCACAACCATTCGCTGGGCTATGGCCGGATGGGCCAAAGTGCTGGCTACAGAGCTGGCGCCGTTTGGCATTACAGTTAACTGCATATTGCCTGGTTCTACCCTTACCGGCAGGCTGGAACAATTATTCGAAGATACTGCCCATCGTCAGCAACTGCCCGTTGAAAAAGTTAAACAGCGGGCGCAGGAGGAAATCCCCATGAAACGCTTTGCTACACCAGCAGAAATCGCCCAGGCCGTTGCTTTTCTGGCAAGTCCGGCCGCAGCTTATATTACCGGCGTGTATTTGCAGGTTGACGGAGGAAAAACACCTGTTGGATAATCGGATAATTATTCCTTTCCGTTTTTCAAGGGCACAGCAGGTTCTTCCGTATCTATGGAAACGCTGCGGCTGAAGCTTTCTTCCAGGGAAATGAAGGTTTCGGTACGCTCAATGCCTTTTACTTTCTGCAATTCATCGTGCAATACCCGCCTGAGTTGCTGAATATCCCGGCATACCACCTCGGCAAATATGCTGTAGTTGCCGGTTGTGTAATTTACCCGTACAATTTCAGGTATTCTTTTTAATTCCTTTACCACACTGTCGTACAGCGAACTTTTTTCCAGATAAATGCCCACAAAAGCTGTTACGTCGTATCCGATTTTTTTCAGATCCACCTGCAGGCGGGTACCTTTCACAACACCCAGTTCCTGTAGCTTTTTCATGCGGACGTGGATGGTGCCACCCGAGACAAATAATTTTTTGCCCAGATCGGCATAGGAGATGCCCGCATCATGCATCATTTCATTGATGATTTTCAGGTCAAGTTTGTCGATATTCAATGAGCTGGCCATTTTGAAAATCTGTTTTAGATAATAGTTAATGATTATTCATTTAATTAAATACAATCAAAAATATTGAAATTTACATTAAAAAAATTGCAACAAAAAGGAAAAGTATTTAAATTTGCATCAGTTACTACCACACTGTAGAGTGATGAAACTGGCAGACATGCCCTCTTGTCTCGGGGGTGGGGAGTACAGGATAAACCCGGCATAATCCCGGCTTGTCCGGGATGGGGTTGACCACTAAACTTCTTATGTGCCGGAGCTAACTGCCCCGTGGAGGTTCGAATCCTCCCTCTACAGCTCTTCCTCCGCCACTGCGGCTGCGGTGGCTTTTTACCATTCAGATTTGAAATACTCCTTGTCAGCAGGCCTGGCTGATACATAATTTCGCTTCACTTGTTTTGTAAATATAATTTGCTTAGCGGTATTTTCATATACATTAAAACTTGTATTTTACTCGCTTACCAGATAAATTATCCCGTTCACTGATTTTCACAGAATGAAAATACAAACGCCTTTTAAATTTGAATAGGTTTTTCATAGGATATGGTTAAGTTATTTGAGCAGAGGGCTGTTGTCTAACAGCCCTTCTTTTTACCTCGGTTGGAAGAGCTGATGTAGCTTTGTGGCATGGCGCACAAGAAGCTGATTCGGTTTGAAGAAATCAAACACTTTCCCAACGTATTGAGTTTCCCGGAAGGCATGGCAGGGAGATGGCATGCATTTTTTAAGAATGATTTTCCGATTGTGCTGGAACTGGGTTGCGGCAAGGGAGAATATAGCCTGGGATTGGTGCGCATGTATGATAACCTAAACGCCATCGGGGTGGATGTAAAAGGAAACCGGATCTGGAAAGGCGCCCGCACAGCGCTGGATGAGCAGTTGAATCGGGTAGCTTTCCTGCGTATTCAAATTGAGCAGCTGGTTATGTATTTTGCCAAAGGCGAAGTTGCTGCCATCTGGATTCCGTTTCCGGATCCGCATCCAAGAAAATCAAGAGCGAAAAAAAGGCTCACCCATCCCCGGTTTCTTTGGCAATACCAGCAAATTTTGCAACCGGGAGGGTTGATTCATTTGAAAACAGATTCAAGAGAGCTTTTCGATTATACACGGGAAGTGTTGACTGAAACGGGTTGTAAAATTGTTTCCATGCATGAAGATGTGCCGGAAAATGCTGAAGCAGAGCTGGGCATTCAAACTTACTACGAACGCCTGCATCGGGCCGAAGGGAGAAAAATTCATTACATTTCTTTTACTCTTCCTGATGACCCTGAAGCATTTGAACCCTGGAGCAAAGCCACCCGTTCAGCCATAGCGGCACAACAGCAGGGATTATTTCATACAAATCACATACCCCTGGCAAATCCTATGAAACATGAAAAGGCAAACTAAATCTTCATCCGAAGCTACGCCCAATTTTCTGGACCGGGTCTATGCACTGGTGCGCAAAGTGCCACGGGGGCGGGTAACCACCTATGGTGCTATTGCCGAAGCTTGTGGCATGAGAATATCAGCCCGAATGGTGGGATGGGCTATGAACCAATCGCATCGGGTATTACCACCCGTGCCAGCCCATCGGGTAGTAAACCGCAAAGGACTGCTGACGGGCAAACATCATTTTGCCACACCTACCCTGATGCAGGAATTGCTCGAACAGGAAGGTGTAAAAGTAATCCATGATCAGGTCGTAAATTTTGAACAGGTATTCTGGGATCCGCGTCCACATCAACAACTCAAGCACACATGAAAACCACTCAACCGAAAATATTAAAACTGGATGAACAACAACTTGTTGAACAGTTCTTTGAATCAACCCAGCTGATAGGCCTGCTATCTGATCTGCCGGATTATGAACTCTGCTGGCATCTGAATCAGGACCTGAACATGAATTTCCGGGTTAACCTTGATCTGGAAATTGCATGGAAACAAAACAGAAGAACCTACTTTTTTACTGTATTCGAATACCTGGATACACGGCTGCTGAACGTACATTATCTCTATAACAATCACAAACAGGGAATGGCCTTGCTTCCGGAAGTAAAACACCTCAACTATATCTGGCTAATCAAAGGGCCTTATTTTACAACAAATGAGAGGGAAGGATTGTTATTGGATCTGAAACAGCTTCCCTACATCAGAATGGCAGTTGAATTATCTCAGCAAGAGCTAAAGAACCGCAGGAATCTGATTTTGTAAAATCAAAAAATTGATAATCATGTGGGAAGAAAAAGACAATCAACTGGTCAGAACTTTTGTATTTCGTGATTTTTCAGAAGCATTTGCTTTCATGACGCGTGTGGCCATGCTCGCCGAGAAAATGGATCATCATCCCTACTGGGAAAATGTGTATAATAAAGTTACCATTTACCTGACCACACACGATGCCGGCAATACGATTACGGAAAAAGACAGGCAGTTGGCCCGTGCTATCGATGAATTGGTGAAATCATAGCATGTTTTTCGCACAACAGATGGTACTTTGTACCTGAAATGAGGTTACCGGTCATCCGCCGTAAGGCGATTCATAAAAATCGCTGATATCGTTCAGCACTGGTAAATGAAATATTTTATTTTGAAAAAAAGAAAAATACTTCTGCTTTGCTTGCTGTCAGCCTTATGGCTACCTGTCAAAGCCGGAACGACTGAAACTTTTCAGGCTGATACTTTTGTTTTGTCAGAATCTCTGCCCGATCGCGTTGTTGATATTAGATCCTATACATCCATATTGAACGACCCTAAAGGAGCATATTCTATTGAAAAGATTATTCATCAATATTTTCTTTCTCCCAGCAATTTTCATGATTTGCCCTGGATTAATTCTTCTGTTCACGATTTCTGGCTAAAGATAACCATCTTCAATCCGGGTGTCCAGCGCGATGATATATACTGGTATGTAGGATATCCTGACCATGCTTATTTTTATTCCCAGCAACCCGATGGTTCCTATGGCCTCACTGCAAGTGCTGGTTTAATGGAAAAAGGGAGCGGCTGGAACAAATGGAATCGCTTTGCTTTTCTTCTGCATCTTCCGGCTAATACCACAAGTGTATTTTATTTACATATCATCAATAAGTATGATATTGAAAATCCACTTTACTCAAAACTTTATCCTGCCGACGCATGGAACGCATTTGCCCTGCAACAAAACTTACTGTTCACACCCTTGAGCAGGTGGGTGTTTTTTATAGCGGGTTTATTAACCTTAATAGGCGTGCTGGCTTTCATCGGATATAAAAGATCGCATGAGTCAATTTATGTATGGGTGAGCGTGTTCTCCTTTGCGGTGATGTTGTACCTGTTTGCCCAGCTGGGTGCTTATCCTTTTCAGTTTTCCTTGTTTGCTTTCTGGCCAGTTGTGCAATATGTACTTTATATTTCGGGACCCGTTGTATGCTTTTATCTTCCATTTGCTGGCTTATGTAAATATATGGCTGACATGAATCTTTCATCAAAAAAGCTGCAACGCATATTTCAGTATGTATTTATTTTCATTTCTGCAATTATAATTTTACAAGCAATCTTCATAGCAACAAGGCATTTTCATGCGGCCAGAATGATATACATTCTATTTTTTTATTTTTCGCTGCTTCCTACCGTAGCCTTTTTGTGGTGGTTACATCCGCACCGAAAAAACAAATCAATACAATATTTCCTGATAGGTTCCTGGATATTAATTTTAACAGGTGTGATTTGTTTTCATGCAGGCATTTTGTTTACAGCATCTCTCCCTTCTTATGGTATGAACGCATTTTCTTTGAAAATATTGATGATAGGAAGCGTAGCCAGCATGCTTTGTTTTCTGATGAGTGCCGCACATCATGAGAAAAAGGTGCAAATAAAAACCATTATACGGCAGCAACAATTAATTCAGAAAATGAGCGAACAAATTCAAACATTAAACAATGAACTCCAGCAACAGGTGGAATTCAATGTAAAGAAAAAACAACAAATTGAATCAATCGAAAAAGAATTATATGAGCTTCGCCGAATGAAGTTGGAAGCAGAATATCAGTTAAAGCTGAACGAGCTTGAGCTTAAGGCCATCCGGGCACAGATGAATCCACATTTTATTTTTAATTGCCTGAATTCCATTCAGCTTTTTATCATGCAAAAACATGATGAGCTTGCTCAGGAATACCTATCTGACTTTTCATTGCTTATCCGGCAAACCCTGGAAATGTCCAGGCTGAATTTTGTATCCCTCGAGGAAGAGATTCAGTATCTACAAACCTATTTAAGGCTGGAAAAAATGCGCTTTGAGGAAAGAATGGATTATGAAATCAGAATAGATCCGAAAATAGATCCAGATCGTACAGAAATACCAACCATGTTATTACAGCCTTATGTGGAGAACGCCGTGAAACACGGTATCAATCATCCCCGACATAAGGGCAAAATTTTGATTCATTTTGAAGATAAAAACGACATCCTGGTTTGCAGCATTGAAGATAATGGCATGGGTATTAAACGTACAAGAGAACTCGGAATGGATAACTTCAGAAAACATTTGATGGCTGGCATGGAATTAAGCAAGATGCGTGCTGAGTGGATAAATAAAATATTTCATACCGAGATTCGGATTGAAGTGATTGATAAAGAAGAAAAATATGGCGATATGTCGGGTACACTGGTACGCATTTGGGTTCCACAGACCTAATAATTTGGAGTGTTTTGTTTAACCCCCAAAACATGATCACATGCACCTGCATCCACTTCGCGTATTAGTGGTAGATGATGAGCCCGATAGTCATGCTATCATTTCCATGATGCTTTCCCGGCAGGATTTATATCCGGTTGAAACCTGCCTGTATGCTGCCGATTTGTTTCAGGCTGAATTATTGATGCACATCTGGCATCCTGACTGGATCATTGTAGATTTAGACCTTACAGAAACACATGGTTTTTCTGTTGCAGAACGCATGAATGATTTGGATGAAGCAGAATTGACCTTCATTACCGCACACGAACGCAATACCGCACAAATACTTGCTTTCAGTGAAATACATTTGATGCTGAAACCCCTGAATAAAAAGACATTGATGGATGTGCTACAGGATATGCTGATTCACCGGCCTTATCACGAAAAACACGTTCGGCTTGCGACACTCAAACACAACATCACACAAACAGATGCCCCGCCGATGCTGGCTGTACCCGTTCAGCTGCGCTGGATGGGTGTTTCAATTCATGATATTGTGCATATCAGTCAACAGGATGGACTCGCTCTGCTGGGGCTGAAAAATACGCGGCTTCTTGCAGAAAAATCATTCGATGACTATTTGCGGTTGTTCATCAAGCTGACAGGATTTTTACACATTCATCCCATGCATCTGGTGCAACTGAATTGCGTAGCAGAAATAGATGCCATTCGTGGGGAAGTAATGATGAACAATGGCACTGTGCTTCCCGTTGCTGCACATAAATTACAAACTTTGCTGCAAGCTGTTCCCAAATTCTGAATATTCAGTTAATCTGATAGGTATACAAATCGATCTCCTGCCCGGTGCCATCCAGGCTGGTGAAAGATATGATACCCACTTTGTTGGCCACGAGCAGGGTAGATGTATATGACTGATTGTATAAGGTAACACCATTTACGAGCACCTGCGCATTGACTGTCATTTCTTCTGTGATTACCTTTGAAAACACCTGCCCCTGTAAAAGCATATTGGCCGTGTGAGATTGAATCGCAAAGTTGAAGTTGAGTTTCAATTCCACGTTCACATTTGCACTTTGATAAGTAAAATCTTGCGTTTGCGTCCAGCTGCTGCCATCCGGCAAATCTGATCGTAAATACAATACTTCCGCGTATTGCAGAGAATCAAGTAAGGGTTGGGGCAAAGAACCGGAAACTGAAGAAACAAACGATGCAGCTGAAAATAATCCACCTGCTGCATAATAGGCATTCCCTTCGCGTCTCATATAGCCTTCTGGGCTGCTACCACCAAAATTAAATGTAAAAATATGGTAGTTGTGGCCGTGAAAGGAAGTATCTCTATTGCTTGAAATCACACTTAAAAACAATTGGTTGGGATTGTTGGAAGGATAATAGTACCAATACGAGCCTGCCGATGTAGGCTGATAATTGAGGCTATCCTGTGTGGTATCCACTGGTTGTGAACCACCGGTGGTATCGATACTGTCAACAGGGCTGCGTAATTCCAATGACAGCTCTTTTTTACAGCCGGTATAAAATGCCAGCGCCAGCAAAGCCAGGCAACTGATGAAAACAAATGCTTTCACGGCAAATTGGTTTTATTGAGCCATCATGTAAACGTCATTCCACTGCAGAATATTTTCTTTTAAAACGCAATATTTTTGGGTGTTCTGGGAAATGGAATCACATCGCGGATATTGTTCATGCCAGTCACAAATTGTACCATTCGCTCAAAACCCAACCCAAATCCGGAATGCGGGCAACCTCCAAATCTTCTGCTATCAAGATACCAATACAATTCCTGCGGAGAAATATGCAACTCCTGCATCCGCTGCAACAGCCTGTCATAGCGTTCTTCACGCTGTGAGCCACCCACAATCTCACCAATACCTGGAAACAGAATGTCCATAGCCCTTACCGTGCGGCCATCATCATTCTGGCGCATGTAAAAAGCTTTGATTTCTTTCGGATAATCCGTAATAATCACCGGTTTTTTGAAATATTTTTCTACCAGATACCGCTCGTGCTCACTTTGCAGGTCCATGCCCCATTGTTCAACCGGAAATTGAAACTTTTTCTTTTTGTTATGCGGACTGTTTTTCAAAATCTCAAAAGCATCTGTATAGGTAATCCGTTCAAAAGGATTTTCCACCACGAAATGCAATTTTTCCAACAATTCCATTTCAAACCTTTCCTGCTGGGGTTTTTTGCTTTCTTCCTCTTTCAAGCGGGCAGCAAGCCATTGCAGGTCTGCAGGATGCTGCTCCAGTACAAACCGGATGATATACTTGATAAATTCCTCTGCCAGATCCATGTTATCGTTCAAATCATAAAAAGCCATTTCCGGTTCAATCATCCAGAACTCGGCCAGGTGGCGGGTGGTATTGGAATTTTCGGCCCGGAAGGTGGGACCGAAAGTGTAAATCCGGCTAAAAGCCAATGCACCCAGTTCGCCTTCCAGCTGACCGGATACGGTAAGATTGGCTTTGCGCCCAAAAAAATCCTGAGAATAATCTACTTCGCCCCGTTCATTCAGGGGAACATGCTGCAAATCGAGTGTGGTTACCTGAAACAGTTCCCCCGCGCCTTCTGCATCGCTGGCCGTTATGATAGGTGTGTGCAGGTAAATGAACCCTCGTTGATGAAAGAAATGATGAATGGCATAAGCCAGGCTGTGACGGATGCGGAATACGGCACCGAAGGTTTGCGTGCGCATGCGAAGATGGGCGTGTTCGCGCAGAAATTCCAGGCTGTGTTTTTTGGGCTGCAGGGGATAGGTTTCCGGATCACAATCTCCTAAAATTTCGATCTGGCTTGCTTTAAGCTCTACCTTTTGCCCGCGGCCTATGGAAGCTACCAGCTCGCCACGGGCCATGATGGCGGCTCCCGTGGTAATGCGTTTTAAAGTTGTGGCATCGAACTGAGCGGGATCAATAACTACCTGCAGATTCTCATGACACGAACCATCGTTTACCGCAATAAACTGATCATTCCGGAAGGTTCGCACCCAGCCTTTGATGGTCAACGAAGGCCTGGGTGGCTCCATCTGCAAGACTTCCTGAATACGAATATGATCTGGCATAGACAAGCTGAAAATAAGAACTTACAATCATTACACACGCGCCGGGCAAAAATATTAAACTTCATCCAGCCAGCACGAAAAATCAGCAAACAACGGAAACCCGAAAAATTTTGATATAATCAAAACTTGTTGTAATCTTGCACCAGCTTGGTTTGACTGTTCAAGTCTTACGCATTCTTCTCCTTGATTAACTCAAATCATTTTCTGAGAACGACCATAAGCCTGAAAACAGTGCTCATTGGTTTTGAATGATGGATAGAACACATGAATTAACGTGCCGATCGTAAACGCAAAGGATTTTCATGACATACGTATTTTGGTTAACTAACTCATTGTTACATGATGTATCAATTTTCGCAACTGAACGACATGCTTGATGTCGAGTTGATGGATATTGCAGCTCAATTCAATATCCCCGATGCTAACAAGTTAAGCCGTGAAGAGCTCATTCACCGCATTCTGGATGCTCAGGCTGAACAACACGCCGTGAATGGAGTAGAGGCGGCTGCCGAGGAAACCAGAAAACCCCGACGCAAACGCATTGCCCGCAAGCAACAGCCGGCACCGGAAGAAACCGCTGCTCCATCCCCGGCTGAAGCAACTGAAGAATCTGCCGAAGAATCGAAACGCACAACGCGCAGGGGCAGAAAATCAGCTGCATCGCAACAGCCAGAACCAATCGCTCCTCCTTTGGACGAAGATTCCTTGCTGCTCAGTTCGGATGTGGATAACGACGTAACCGTTGAGGTTCCGGAAGAAGAGCCCATTATCGAAGAACCCGCTGAAGAAGAAAAAACCCACGTGTCGCCCCGCGATGTGCATTTCAATATTGAATTTGACGGGGTGATCATCAGCGAAGGCGTGCTGGAAATGATGCCCGACGGCTATGGTTTCCTTCGCTCATCTGACTACAACTACCTGAGCTCCCCGGATGATATTTACGTATCGCCTTCTCAAATCAAGTTGTTCGGACTGAAAACCGGCGATACCGTGCAGGGTGCTGTCAGGCCGCCCAAGGAAGGAGAAAAATATTTTGCCCTGCTGAAGGTGGAAACCATAAATGGCCGAAAACCAGAAGAAGTGCGCGATCGGGTGCCGTTTGATTATCTCACCCCTTTGTTCCCCCACGAAAAACTAAACCTGGTTACCAGTGCCACCAATTATTCCACCCGCATCATGGACCTGTTTACTCCTATTGGAAAAGGCCAACGGGGGCTGATTGTGGCGCAGCCCAAAACCGGGAAAACCATGCTGCTGAAAGAGGTGGCCAACGCCATTGCCGCTAACCATCCGGAAGTGTATCTCATGGTGTTGCTGATTGATGAACGCCCGGAAGAGGTTACGGATATGGAACGAAGCGTGCGCGCTGAAGTCATTGCTTCTACTTTCGATGAACCAGCCGAAAAACATGTAAAAGTCTCATCCATCGTACTGCAAAAGGCCAAACGCCTGGTTGAATGCGGACACGATGTGGTCATTCTGCTCGATTCCATCACCCGCCTGGCCCGCGCCCACAATACCGTGATGCCGGCTTCGGGAAAAGTGCTTAGCGGCGGCGTGGAAGCCAATGCCCTGCACAAACCCAAACAATTTTTCGGGGCAGCCCGCAAAATTGAAAACGGTGGCTCACTCACCATTCTGGCTACGGCCCTCATCGATACGGGTTCCAAGATGGATGAAGTGATTTTTGAAGAATTCAAGGGCACTGGAAATATGGAGCTTCAGCTCGATCGTCGCCTGGCCAATAAACGCATTTTCCCGGCCATCGATCTGAACGCATCCTCCACCCGAAGAGAAGATTTGCTGCTGGAAAAAGACGTACTCCAGCGCATGTGGATTCTGCGCAAACACCTGGCCGATATGACAACCGAAGAGGCCATGACCTTCCTGCTGGATCACATGAAAGGTACGAAGAGCAATGAGGAATTTTTGATTTCCATGAATAGCTGATTCTGAAATGAATCATGCCCATTCACACAATATCGGTTGAAGAGTTTTTGCAATGGGTTGCTGCTGGGCATTTGCCAGTGATAGATGTACGCTCTCCTGCCGAATTTAACCATGCCCATGTTCCGGGAGCACATCACCTGCCCCTGTTTTCCGATGAGCAGCGGGCTATCGTGGGTACCATCTATCACCGGGAGGGCAAGCAAGCAGCTATCCGCGCCGGGCTGGATTTCTTCGGGCCGAAAATGCGAAACATCACAGAGCAGGCTGAAAGCATTTTAAAGAAATACCATCCTGATCAACAATCCGTTTGTTTGTATTGCTGGCGGGGAGGCATGCGCAGTAAGGCCATTGCATGGCTGCTCGACCTTATGGGATATTCCGTTTACCTGCTGCAGGGCGGATATAAAGCTTTTCGCAACGCCGTATTGCAGGGTTTTTCCCGTCCTTTGCCTATCAGGCTGATGGGCGGTTACACCGGATCCGGGAAAACCCGTATGCTGCATAAACTCCGGGAACAAGGAATTCCGGTTATCTCGCTGGAAGACCTTGCCCATCATCGTGGATCAGCTTTTGGCGACTTAGGCATGCCGCTGCAACCCACCCAGGAAATGTTTGAAAACCTGTTAGCCACGGAAATCTTCCGCCTGCTGCAGCACCCTGGTATCCGGGAAACGGGTATCTGGATGGAAGATGAAAGCCAGCGCATTGGCGATCTGGTGATTCCCCCCGCACTGTGGCAACAGATGCGAAAAGCACCTTTGTATTTTCTGGAAGTACCTTTCGAACAACGCCTGCAACAAATCGTAGCCGAATATGGGATTTATGACCGGGGGTTGATTGAAGCTGCTATCCTGCGCATCAGCAAACGACTGGGCGGAGCAGCTACCCAACAGGCACTGGATTATCTGCATGCCCGGCAAATAAAAGCTTGCTTTGAGATCTTGCTGCATTATTACGATAAGCTTTATCTGAAATCACTCCATCAACGCGACCCATCTGTTCCGGTACATCCGATTCCCGTGGAAAATGCATCAGAGCAACATATCATCGCATGCCTGAAACAGGCAGGTGTTTCCTGGTTTTCGTAAAAAAAGCATCACATGGACAATCCTTCGACAACAGCATTTCGCCTGACCCAATATGCACACGGAGCCGGCTGTGGTTGTAAAATTTCACCGGCCGTGCTGGAACAGATTCTACACCGTTCCGGCCCGCAGAGCATGTTCCCCGGCCTGTTGGTAGGCTATGAACACCGCGACGATGCAGCCGTTCTTGATCTGGGTAACGGACAAGCCCTGATTGCCACCACCGATTTTTTCATGCCAATTGTGGATGATGCGTATGATTTTGGTCGTATCGCTGCTACCAATGCCTTGAGCGATGTGTATGCCATGGGCGGCGAACCCGTTATGGCTCTGGCCATCCTGGGCTGGCCAGTAAACAAACTGCCCGCCTCGCTGGCTCATGAAGTGATAGAGGGCGCAAGGGCCATCTGCCATGAAGCCCGAATTCCACTGGCGGGTGGACATAGCATCGACGCTCCGGAGCCCATCTTTGGCTTGTGTGTGAATGGCATGGCTCCATTGGCTCACATCCGGAGAAATAATACCGTGCAAGCTGGCAATATCATTTTTCTTACTAAACCCATCGGCATCGGTATTTTGACCACTGCCCAAAAGAAGGGATTGCTGCGCACCGATCATCAGGCGCTTGCTACGAAATGGATGACTACGCTTAATAAAGCCGGCAGCTGGCTGGGCACACAACCGGCAGTTACGGCTATGACAGATGTTACGGGCTTTGGCCTGCTGGGGCATCTTCTGGAAATGGTGGATGGCAGCGATTGTTCCGCAATTCTGGATATTGCACGCGTCCCCCTGCTTACGGAAGCCCTCTGGGATTATATTTCGGCCGGAGCCGTGCCGGGTGGTACCCAACGCAACTGGGATAGCTACGGACACCTGGTTTCGCTGGCCAACATGCAATGGATGCCTTTGCTGGCCGACCCCCAGACAAGCGGGGGGCTGCTGTTTACGGTAAAACCCGATGCTGCTGCAGCGTTGATACACGAACTGAAATTGGTTTTTCCGGAAATGATTCCTTATGAAATCGGACAAATCATAAAAATGGGTGAAAAAAGCGTGATTGTTAGGTAAGCATCTCAAGCCCTTTTGCCTACTATTCGAAAAGAAAACCATTGAAGGCCGCATCCTCTGCGGAAATAAAAAATTTCAGTCCTCCGGTATTTTATTGACTTATCCGGAAGCAAACGCTATTTTGGGGCAAATTTTCCGGATATGTTATCTTTTCGAAAGTCAATTTACATCACTGCGACACTCTTGATTTCCTTACCAGCCGCCCATGCCCAAAGCCAATCTGCTGCAGCTCAGGCCCCCGTGGTGCGGGTCACAGGCGGGATGATTGCAGGCATATCGGATCCGAAACATCAGCTGCATATTTTTCTGGGCATACCCTATGCGGCCCCTCCGGTGGGCGAGTTGCGCTGGCGTGAACCTCAGCCGGTAAAGCCCTGGAATGGGGTGAAATCCTGTATCCATTTTGGCCACCGACCTATGCAAAAGCGCATTTTTGGCGACATGCGTTTTCGGTCCGATACGACGAGTGAAGATTGCTTGTATCTGAATGTATGGGCTCCCGCCCATCCGGGAAAATCGCCTTTGCCTGTGCTGGTTTATTTTTACGGCGGTGGATTTATAGCCGGCGATGGATCGGAATGGCGTTACGACGGGGCCAGTTTGGCACAAAAGGGAATTGTGGTGGTAACCGTAAATTATCGCCTGGGTATATTTGGATTTTTTGCCCATCCGGAACTTACCCGCGAATCACCCCATCATGCTTCGGGTAATTATGGCTTGCTGGATCAACAAGCGGCCCTGCAATGGGTACACGACAATATTGCCGCCTTTGGGGGCGACCCGAAAAGAGTCACAATTGCAGGAGAATCGGCTGGTTCTGTATCTGTTTGTGCCCAGATGGCTTCGCCTCTGTCAAAACATTTGATTGCGGGCGCTATTGGGGAGAGCGGAGCTATGATTAAGCCCACCATTCCAGCCGTGCCTCTGGCTGAGGCCGAAGCAGAGGGGCTGCGTTTTGCCGAACGCGTGGGGGCTCATAGCCTGCAGGAGCTGCGCGCCATCCCGGCTGAAAAGCTGCTGGATGAAGCCTCTCAACCGGGTGCATTTCGGGTAATGCCCTGTGTGGATGGTTATTTCTTTCCGCAAACGCCCGATTCCATTTTTGCTGCCGGTCAACAAGCCCATGTTCCCCTGCTGGTGGGCTGGAACTCCACCGAAGTCCCATACGTGGCCTTGATGCAAGGGAAAGCCCCCATGCCTGAAAATTACGCTTCTATCCTCCACGAATTGTTTGGAGCAGAGGCCGATGAAGCTATGCGCGTTTTCCCGGGTCATACGGAAGAGGAAGTTGTGCGCTCTGCCACAGAACTGGCCAGCGATCGGTTTATTGTGTACAGCACCTGGAAGTGGGCCCAGCTGCATCGCACAACAAGCCAGCAGCCTGTGTATGAATACATTTTCTCCCATCCCCGACCCGCTGAAACCCATCCCCAGCCGCAAACGCAATCTCCCAATCCGCCTCCCCTCAAAGGAGCCGGTCACTCCTGGGAAATTGAATATGCCCTTGGCAACCTGGCAACCAATCCGGTGTATGCCTGGACTCCCGAAGACTACCAGGTGTCCCGCATGATGGAAAATTATTTCGCACAGTTTATCAAAACCGGGAACCCCAACGGCCAAGGCCTTCCCGAATGGCCAGCCAATAGACCCGGCAAACCGGTTTATTACATGCATATTGACGTCCGAAGCGGTGCTATGCCCGAAACTCCCCGGCAACGAGCGCAGTTTATGTTTCTGGATCAGTGGTACAAAACTCATTGATCAATATTTTTTGGGTAGCTATTGAAAAAGTGATATTTTACACGCGCTGTATTGCTTTAAAACATGTCTACGCCCACTACCCGCAGAGATGTCATAAAAACAATTGTACTGGGATCGGCCTGGATGGCAGCTCCCTCCGCGGTAAATGCTTTCCTGCCGGAGCCTGATCAGATCGGAAACCCTTGCTGGAACGGCCGCATCCATCATTCAGCCTGTTACTGGTGCTACCAGAGCATTCCCCTTGATGATTTCTGCGCAGCTCTCCGACAGATGGGGCTTGCTGCTATTGATCTGCTTCAACCCAACCAGTTTGAAATTGCCAAAAACCACGGCCTGGAAGTAAGCATGTGTTACGGTGGCGATCTGGGTATCCCGCGTGGATGGAACAATCCTGACCTGCACGACCAGCTGGTAAAAAATTACAGCGAAAACATACCCGTAATTGCCAAATACGGATTCAAAAACGTGATTTGTTTTTCCGGAAACCGAAACGGCATGGACGATGAAACCGGCCTTCAAAATTGCGTACTGGGCTTGAAACGAATTTTACCGATTGCCGAAAAATACAAGGTTACGATGGTCATGGAACTGCTGAACAGCAAGGTGGACCATCACGACTATATGTGCGATCATACGGCATGGGGCGTGGAATTGTGCAAGAGGCTGGATTCTGAATATTTCAAATTGCTGTTTGATATCTACCACATGCAAATCATGGAAGGCGATATCATTCGAACCATCCGAGAAAACCATGCCTATATTGCTCATTACCATACTGGAGGCGTTCCCGGCCGGCATGAAATTGATGATACGCAGGAGTTGTATTACCCGGCAATCATGCGGGCCATTGCAGAGACTGGCTTTCAGGGGCATGTGGCTCAAGAATTTATCCCCACAGCCCATGACTCGGCCGGTAAATTATCGGCCTTGAAAAAATGTATCCAGATTTGTGATGTATAAAAACCAGACTTTTTATTACCCAAAACCTATGTGTATATGAACCTGAATACCGAAGCCGTCAAACAAAACACCTACGATGCCATTGTGGTGGGCAGTGGCATCAGCGGTGGCTGGGCAGCCAAAGAACTTACCGAAAAAGGATTAAAGACTTTACTCCTGGAACGTGGCCGTAACATCAGACACGTTGTTGACTACACCACGGCCATGAAAGCGCCCTGGGAATTCAAACATCGTGGGCGTCTGACAAATGAAATGCGTCGCACCCATCCTGTTCAGTCGCGCGACTATCCTTACAGTGAATTCAATCCGGATTTCTGGGTAAACGATCTTGAAAATCCTTATATCGAAACCAAACGGTTTGATTGGTTTCGCGGATATCATGTGGGCGGCCGCTCGCTGATGTGGGGCCGACAGAGCTATCGCTGGAGTGATCTGGATTTTGAAGCCAATCTCCGGGATGGTGTGGGTGTGGATTGGCCTATTCGCTATAAAGACCTTGCTCCCTGGTATGATTACGTGGAATCTTTCGCAGGCATCAGCGGCAATCGCGATGGCCTGCCCCAGCTGCCGGACGGAAAATTTCTGCCTCCAATGGAAATGAATTGTGTGGAAAAAGTGGTGGCGCAGCGCATCAATGAAAAGTTTAAAAACACGCCACGCCGCATGATCATAGGCCGCTGTGCCAACCTCACGGTTCCCCACAATGGGCGCAGCAATTGCCAGTACCGAAATCTATGCAGCCGCGGTTGTCCATACGGCGCCTATTTCAGCACCCAATCAGCCACGCTGCCGGCAGCCATGGCCACCGGCAACCTCACGCTTCGACCTTACTCCATTGTCACCGAAGTGATGTACGACAAGGATAAAAAACGTGCCACCGGCGTGCGTGTGCTGGATGCGGAAACCATGCAGACCTATGAGTTTTATGCCCGCATCATCTTCCTGAATGCATCTACCCTGGGCACAACCTGGATCCTGCTTCATTCCACTTCCGATGCATTTCCCAACGGACTGGGCAATAGCAGCGGCCAGGTAGGTCATAATCTCATGGATCACCATTTCCGTTGCGGTGCCTCCGGTGAAATGGAAGGATTTGAAGACCAATATTATTTCGGGCGTAGAGCCAATGGCATTTACATTCCCCGCTTCCGCAACATTGGAAAAGAAAAGCGCGATTATATCCGGGGCTTTGGGTACCAGGGCGGTGCCAGCCGGGAAAACTGGCAAAGGGGTGTGGCCGAAATGGGCTTTGGTGCTGATTTCAAGGAAGAAATCTCCAAACCGGGTATTTGGACGATGGGGCTGGGTGGCTTCGGCGAAACATTACCCTACTACGAAAATAAAGTGACGCTCGACTACAGCAAGAAAGACAAATGGGGCCTGCCAGTCCTGAACATCGACTGTGAGTTCCGCGAAAACGAAAAAAAGATGCGGCAAGATATGATGAACGATGCCGCTGAAATGCTGGAAGCCGCCGGTTGCAAAAACGTAAAGACCTTCGATGCTGGCTCCTGGCCGGGCATGGCTATTCACGAAATGGGCACCGCCCGCATGGGTCGCGATCCCAAAACTTCTGTGCTGAATGCTTTCAACCAGATGCACGATGTCAAAAACGTATTCATCACCGACGGCTCATGTATGACCTCGTCTGCCTGCCAAAACCCATCGTTAACCTATATGGCGCTTACGGCCAGAGCCGCCGATTATGCTGTGCGAGAACTGAAAAAAGGAAATATCTGATTGTTCATCCTTAAAATTCTTCCACCATGAATCGTCGTGAAGCTATTCGCCAGGTTGCCTTGCTCATGGGTGGCGCCCTTTCGGCTGGTACCCTGAGCATTGTGCTCGACAGTTGCCACCATGAACCGGAAAACATTACCGATCATTTTACCGATACCCACAAGCAAACCATTACCGCGCTTGCCGACCTGATTTTGCCACGGACTGATACGCCTGGAGCCCTGGATGCAGGCGTCCCGGATTTTGTGGTGATGATGATCAACGAATGCTATCCGGATGATGAGCGTAGCCAATTCCTGGAAGGCTTAAATGCATTCAACCATCAATGTGAACAGCAATATGGAAAGTTATTCCCCAATTGCTCGCCAGCTCAGCAAAAGGAATATCTGACTACCGTGGAAAAACACGTATTGGGTGAGCAAAACACAAAAGACTCCCATGATCCGGTTTCCTATTTCTATCGCACTTTTAAGGAGCTTACCCTGCTTGGATTCTTTACTTCCGAACCCGGCGCCACAAAAGCATTGGTTTATGTGCCCATACCCGGAAAATATGAGGGTTGTATCCCGCTGAAGCCTGGCCAGCACGCCTGGGCAATGTGAATAATCTACAATTCAAATATTTTCATTGTACCCCGATGTCGCAAAAGCCTCATCGGGGTTTTTGTTTGCGACAGATCTAATATTCCACCCTTCTTTTGTGTGCACGCAAAGCCGTTTAATATCTACCTTGTTGTTTAGATTCATAATTTTTCCAAATTTTCAATATGGCATTGCGCAAACGCATCAATCCACGCTCCACGCCAAACCCCGATACTGGTTTCGGCACCAATCCCTCCAGTTATGGCGGACGATTTTTGAACAAAGATGGATCTTACAACCTCATCAAGCGCGGCGTTCCTTTCTTCACGCGCATCAGCGTGTTTCAAAGTCTGATTGCCATGCCACTGTGGGCGTTTATTGGCATCATCATGCTTTTTTTCATCGCCATTAATTTTTTGTTTGCCCTGCTATATATCGCACTGGGTACCGAGCACCTGAATGGCGTGGTTTCCCGTGATTTTGCGGGACGATTTTCAGAAACCTTTTTCTTTAGCGCACAAACCCTCACCACAGTGGGTTATGGACACGTCAGTCCCGTTGGATTCTGGACCAGCCTTACGGCTTCTTTTGAAGCGTTATGTGGGTTGATGACTTTTGCCATTGTAACGGGATTGGTGTATGGACGTTTTGCCCGCCCGCGTGCATACCTGCGCTTCAGCAAACACGCACTTATCGCGCCCTATCAGGAAGGCGTGGGCTTAATGTTTCGCATGGTATGCTATAAAGACAAACACAATTTAATCGATGCCTCGGTGCGGGTAAATCTGGGGCTGAACATAGAAGAGCAAGGCAAACAAGTGTACAAATTCTATGCTTTGAATTTAGAAAGATATCGCATTGATACCCTGAACATGAACTGGACGGTGGTGCATCCAATCAATGAAAATAGCCCGCTGCGCGGCTTCACCACAGAAGACCTTGCACATGCCGAAGCAGAGCTTTATGTACAGGTTTCTGGCTTTGATGAAGTTTTCTCTACAACGGTAGTTCAAAAAACCTCTTATACCTTCGATGAAATCATATTTGGCGCTCGCTTCGTGCCCATGTACCACGAATCTGCCGATCAATCGACTACCATCCTCGATGTAGATAAACTGGATGCGTATGAACGCGTACATTTGCCGCCATTCTCAGATTCATAAGAATATATCCCTATTTTCACGCCCGGGTTTACTGATATTTGATTCGATTATCTACGATGTGGCTGTTTTCTTTTAGCATATCGAACAACTGGGCGATGATATCGGACTGGCGAGTGGATTCCATATTTTGGCGCAGGCTTTCTGCAGAAATGCCTGGCGCTTCCTGATAAAGCGAATCTACCTGCAGATAATACACCCCATTGTTACCTGGAATTGCCGGCGAAATTGTGTGAGGCTTAAGCTGACGATAAAACACATAACCGATCACCTTCGGTTCAAATCCTGCACCCGGCACATAAGGAGCTGTGAAATTGACGTGCTGGGCTTCCTGTACCGAAAACTTCCATTGGGAAGCAAGGCTATCCAGTGAAGCGGGTTTGCCAACTTTTTCTGCTATCATCTTAGCTTTTTTCTGTCGGATGATTTCAGCAGCTATTTGCGGCCTGACTTCTGCCAGCGGAGCCACGCCTTTTTTGCGGATCTGGGTTAACACGGCCACCACATAGCGATTGTTCAGGCTGAATACATTCGACACCTGATTGAGTTTGGCGTCATTGTACATCCACTGAATGAGTGCGCGCGCCTGACCGATCCCTGGAATCACATAATCAGTGGGATATACTTCCGCGGCTTGACGTACAGTTAATCCTTGCTTGCGCGCGTTTTGTTCAAAGGCTTCGCGCGTCTGGCTCATTCCGGCAAACTGGCTGGCTTGGCTGAATACTTCATTATCTGTTTGCTGACTGGGTACAATTTGTTTTGATAAAAAGGCCACCTTGGCCATGGGTTGAAAATGGCGCTGATCCAGAATTTGAATGTAAAAATATCCCAGGCTGCTTTTCACCACTTCATGACTTCCTTTTTTTCCATCAAACAAAATAAACTGCCTGACTTCCGGACTGAAATTAGGATCCTGCACCTGTTCTGCACTGAAGGTATAATGCCCACCCTGCTGACGGCTGCCTGGATCATCTGAATATCGCAAAGCTAACTGATCAAATGAAGCTCCGTGTTCGATGGCTGTTGCTATGCTGTCAATCCGCTGTTTGGCTATAGAGTCGGGGGTGGATTGAGTACTGATCAATATCAACCGAACTTCCATTGTATCGGGTAATACTTTCTTGTCTATCATCCTGGCAATGGTATAACTTCCATTATCCAGATAAGGACCCATTATTTGTCCAGGCGCCAGCGCAAACACTTCCTCGCGCTGGGAAGTCATCAGCCGATCTTGGGGTTGATAACCATCGTAAAAAGGAATATCAGAATTGCGGTTGATGAAACCTGGCAGGTTTTGAAGCGTGGTTTGCTGAAAGTCTGTTTTCAGGGTGTTCAGTTGTTTTAAAATCTGTGCACTGTCAGCCGGCGTGGGAATCACATCAAAAGACACATATTCAATACCGCGACTGGCTTCTTGTTTAAATAATGCCTGATGTGTATCAAGATACTGCTGAAGCTCCTGGTCTGTATATTTCACGGCACTATCGGGAATCGTGGAATAGGGAACAGACACATAATGAACCGTGGCATTTGTACTGCGGTCCTGCAGATCTACCTGGGCAAGCCACTTGGGATAATAAATGGATTGCCTGACCAGATCATAAAATTTGCGTTGGGGAATGGAACGCAACAAATACTGCTGTATCTGATTCCAGAATTGCCGGGCCTGGCCTGTCTGATCTTGATCCATATTGCGGATGAACTGTACCACCCGACCCGGATCGAATTCGCCTGTCTGCGGATTTTTGAAAATCGGAATGGCTTGAATCTGCGGATCTGCATCGGGTGTAGCCGTCCGATCCACAATTTCTTCATTGGTAACCATAATGCCCAGCTTTTGATATTCATCACCCAAAATCACATCGCTCAACAGCTGGTTCCATATCTGTTCCCGGATCTGCTGGCGGGCATCCTCCGTGAGGTTTGGATTCTGCTGGCGGGCAGCATTCTCGGCTTCCTGCTCCATATTACTGAATTCCGTGATAGGAATTCCCTCTCCGTTGATGACCGCTACATCATTGCTGTGATGAAAAAAAGAGCGCGGACCCACAAAGGCATCCATCAACAAGAAAGCAATCAAGCTTACACAGATGGCCACCACCATCAGGGTAGCGTATTTCTCCCGAATCTTCTGAATAACCGACATATTAAAAATTTAATTTCTATTTTGAGGCAAGCAAAAATAGAATAAAATACCTGTACCGGCAAAACCCAACACACAGCCATTGCATGTGAATTAAAGCTTAAAAAACCGTTCAACTGTTGTGGATGAGTTGAGTATAAACCAGGAAAAACCATCCCGCGGATGCGTTTTTACCCTCATTCTGCTTCTACGCTCTGATTTTTTACCCGATCTGTTCCTTTTAAAAAAGCGGTTTTCCACTCAATCGGTAAAAGCATTTTATCCACTACCCGGTTTTCCACTTTCCGTGAAAAACCAAAAAATTGCTTTGCTGTTATGAAATTCCACGTGTGGAAATCAAGTGAAATAAACCTCCACACATGATGAATATCTAATTTTGCAAGCAGATCGTTAAATTTTTCTCCACATATCCACAAGGTTAATAGTAATAGGCTTTTTAAAATAACTTTCCAATATCAATTATTATCACCATGATTACAACTGTGGAAAATGAATTAGCAACCTATGGATACTTGCAACGACCTGTTGATCCGTATCTGAATCTGGTTGAAGAAATCCAGGCTTTAAAGCGGGAAAAAAATGCCGTCATTCTGGCGCATTATTATCAGGAGTCTGAAATTCAGGACCTGGCTGATTATATTGGTGATAGCCTGGGATTGTCTCAGGAAGCGGCTCGTACGGATGCGCGGATGATTGTGTTTGCCGGGGTACATTTTATGGCAGAGGTGGCTAAAATCATTTGTCCCGATAAAAAAGTGGTTTTGCCTGACCTGAAGGCCGGATGTTCGTTGGCTGATAGTGCACCTGCCGATGCTTTCCGGAGGTTTCGAGAACAATATCCCGATCATGTGGTGATTTCCTATATCAATTGTTCAGCCGAAGTGAAAGCCCTGAGCGATATCATTTGCACATCATCCAACGCTGAAAAAATCATCCGCAGTGTACCGCCGGAAAAGCCTATCATTTTTGCACCGGATAAAAATCTCGGAAAATATTTGATTAAAAAGACCGGCCGGGATATGCTTCTGTGGAATGGTTCCTGTATGGTGCATGAAATATTTTCCGTTGAAAAAATCACCCGACTCAAAATGCGCTATCCGGATGCCAAATTGATTGCCCACCCGGAATGTGAGGAAGCTGTGCTTAGTATGGCTGATTATATTGGAAGCACCACGGGATTGTTGAATTTTGTGGGAAGGGATACAGCTAACACCTATATTGTGGCTACAGAGGCTGGTATTCTGCATCAGATGGAAAAGCATTATCCAGATAAAACTTTTATCCCAGCACCCCCAGAGAATAATTGCGCCTGCAATAACTGTCCACACATGAAGCTGAATACCCTCGAAAAACTGTATCTCTGCCTGAAATATGAACAACCGGAAATTGTGCTGGATGAAGATTTGCGTCAAAGAGCCTATCGTCCTCTGGCCCGCATGCTGGAAATTTCTGCCGGGTAAATTTTAATATTTTTTGTAATTTGTCTTGTATATTCACAACCTTTTTAGCCTTTTTTACGTTCATGATTGTGAAATAAATGCATCCACCTATGAAAAGATCTTTTTTTTCTCGAAATGTATTAAGTTCTTTGTTATTGGGATTGATATTGGCTGCTGGTGCGGGTTGCAAAAAAAATCATAACAACAATCCTCCTACATCCAACACGATCTCTGAAGAAGATTCCCTGAAATACTACATTTATCACTACATGCTCGTTACATTCGACGATGGAGCAATGGCTTATTATCATGATTCTTTGCCATTGTACCTGTGGTATCATCAGGTGCCCACCAGCACCATCAATCCTTTCGATGATACTAAATATCCCAAGGGAGAAGATTTATTAAATGCCATCATTAGTTATCCTATAAATCCGCAAACAGGAAAAGCTATTGATCGTTATAGTTTTCTGGACAGGCAGGGTGCGGTTTCTGGTTTGATTCAAGGGGGAATCACGGGAGATATGGGTTTTCAGCCGGCTTATGCTTACGATAATAATAATCAACTTCATCTCGTGGTGTTGTATGTGTATAAGAATTCTTCTGCCGGTCAGCAGGGCGTACAACGGGGATGGGAGATTACAGCCATCAATGGAAATACCAATATTTCAGATCAAAACCTGGTGGTGAATGCACTCTACAATTCACAAAGTGCACAATTTACTTTCAAAAAGCGGGATGGTTCGTCTGTTACCCTCACCATCCAGGCCACACAGTATCAAGTAAATCCGGTGTTGTTTGATACGGTGTATACTTTGTCCAATGGGAAAAAAGTGGGCTATTTTGTATTTAACCAATTTATTGACATATACGATTCCAATAACAATCCTACTGAAACGAAGAATGAATTGGATGCTGTTTTTCAAAAATTTAAAGATTCAGCTGTTAGCAGCATCGTCATAGATGAACGTTACAATGGCGGAGGAGCTGTTTCAACGGCTGAATACATTGACAACACATTGGCTCCAGCCAGCGCCAATGGAAAGATTATGTATACTTATGTGTACAATGATCGGCTCACAGCTCATGCGAGTGATCTCCAATTACCCATTAATATTAATTTTCAGAATACAGGCTCCTTCAATTTGGAACATGTGTTTTTTATTGTCTCACGCAATACTGTATCGGCCAGTGAGCTTACGATTAACAACCTGAAGCCTTACATGGATGTGCAACTGGTAGGTGATACTACTTATGGGAAGCCTGTGGGCTTTTTTGGATGGCCTATTGAGTATGATTCCGCCGGAACGCAAAAACATGTTGCCGATCTATATTCCGTGAATTTTCAGACAAAAAATGCCACAGGATATGGGGATTATTTCACCGGAATGGTGCCGAATAAACTGGAATACGACTACATAGGTTACAACTGGGGAGACCCCAATGATCCCAATCTGCAGGATGTGTTCAATTATCTGACCACTGGCAATTACCGAACCACATCCGCTGCCCGGTTAGCAAGTCAGCCACAACAATACCGGGTAATTCAAGGAAGTTTGCCCCTGAAGCGTTTTGAAGGGATGGTAAATTACCGGGCTGCTGGTATGTTTAAGCCTTATCTCAGGTAGTGCATTCAAAAGATGTTTCATTTTTTTGACGTTGTATTTTTCCTATGCCCCTCCGCCATTTGATCCGAAAAACAAAAAAGATCCGGATAAGCGATTGGTTGCCAGTTTTTGCTTGTAGCTTGTTGCTGCTTGGTACTGCTGTATGGCAGACAGGTTGCCGCAAACACCAGGACGCACAACCAGCTACCGATACATCTCAGCAAAACTCCGGATCTTCTGTTCTGGGTTCCCGCGATGAAGATTCCCTGAAATATTATATCCACCGGCTCATGCTGGTCACCATTACCGAGGGAGCAGATACAGTAACCAAAATCCCGCAATACCTCTGGTACAAAGCGGTGCCTACGAACATTGATCCTTTTAGTGCGTCGTTTCCTAAAGCAGAAGACTTGCTGAACTATATCATCAGTTTCCCTCAAAACCCATCAGATCGTTACAGTTTTCTGGATCGCACCGGACAGATTTCCAGCCAGATTCAAAACGGGCAGAGCGGACTTGGATTTTCGCCGGGAATACCGCTTTCATCGGGAACCACCAACGGGGATATGGGTTTTGAAGTAGCCCCGGCACAGGCTAATAATCAGATTTACTGGTTTGTGCTGTATGTGTATAAAAATTCTTCTGCCGGTCAGCAGGGCGTACAGCGCGGCTGGCAACTGACAGCCGTGAATGGAGCTACCAACTTCAGTACCACAACACTTTCCAATGCACTCTACAACAGCAATTCGGCCCAGTTTACCTTTAAAAAACCAGATGGCACCAGCACCACCCTCACCATCACGGCTACCAATTACACCCTGACGCCGGTGCTTTTTGATACGGTATTTTATTTTGGAAGCAAGCCTGTGGGCTATTTTGTGTTCAATCAATTCATTGATGTGTACGATGCCAATGGCAATCCCACCGAAACCAAAAATGAACTGGATCGAGTCTTCACCCAATTCAAATCTGCCGGGGTAAAAGATGTGATTGTGGATGAACGATACAATACGGGCGGTTCGGTAACCACGGTTGCTTATTTGGACAGCCTACTGGCGCCGACCAGTGCAGCCGGTAAGCTTATGTACAGCTATGTGTATAACGACCGGATTACTACCTATCTGGATCAACTGAATGGATTTCCGCAGAAAGTATATTTTGGAAATGCAACTGGCGGACTTCAGCTGGATCATGTGTTTTTCATTACCAGCCGCAATACCGTTTCAGCCAGCGAATTAACCTTTAACAACCTGAAGCCGTATATGTCTGTACTCACGGTGGGCGATACTACCTACGGAAAACCCGTTGGCTTTTTTCAATGGTCCATCAGCGATTATGATTCCCTGGGCCGGGTACAACACCTGGCTGATTTGTATGATGTGAATTTCCAAACACAAAATGCCAACGGTGAAGGCAATTATTTCCAGGGAATTCCACCCAACAGCCTGCAACCCGATTATATTGACCTAAATTGGGGCGATTTGCGGGATGCGAATTTGCAGGCCATACAGAATTATATTCTTTCCGGAAGCTTCCGCCAGTCGGCATCCTTGTTCCGCTCAGTCACGGCATCCGGAGCATATGCCCGGATTTCTTCCTCCGGGACAGACATGCAGCTTCCATCAGGGGCGTACCGTTTCAAAGGAATGGTTTTGTTTCAATCGGGTCAGAACAGCTGGCGGGTGAAATAAAAACTGATAGAATTATCCGAATTTCGCAACCGTTATGGCCCACCCCTCCCGGCATACGGATTTGCCTGCGTTGACGGATGCAGAAATTCTGGATATCGCCCGGAACACACTTGCCAAAGAAGCAGAAGCCCTGCAGCAAATAATTGCCTATCTGGACGATGCCTTTATTCAATCTGTACGGTTGATTGCTTCCTGTCCGGGGAAAGTAGTGATTACCGGTATCGGTAAAAGTGCCATTATTGCTCAGAAAATTGTTGCCACCTTTAACTCAACCGGTACGCCGGCCATATTCATGCATGCAGCCGATGCTATTCATGGCGATTTGGGTATGATTCAGCCAGAAGACGTGGTTATCATGCTTTCCAAAAGCGGAGAATCGCCGGAAATCAAAGTGCTTTTGCCACTGATTAAAAACTTTCGTACCCCGGTTATTGCCATTGTGGGCAATATGCAATCTTCTTTAGCCCGACAGGCTGATTTTGTACTCAACACCACCGTAAGCCAGGAAGCCTGCCCCAACAACCTGGCACCTACTTCCAGCACCACAGCGCAGCTGGCCATGGGCGATGCGCTGGCTACGGCATTGATTCGCCTTAAGGGTTTTAGTGCGGAAGATTTTGCTAAATTTCATCCAGGAGGCACCCTGGGAAAAAAATTGTATTTGCGGGTCAGGGATCTTTCTGTGCACAACGCCAAACCCAGCGTCAGCCCGGATACTTCCATTCGGGAAGTCATTCTGGAGATGACAGGCGGCAGGCTGGGCATTACGGCTGTGGTGCATCAGGATAAACTGGTGGGGGTGATTACCGACGGGGATTTAAGGCGCATGATGGAAAAATATGAACAATTTCAGCAACTCAAGGCCCGCGATGTGATGACCATGCAACCGAAAACCATTCACCGGGATGCACTGGCCGTGGAAGCCCTGCAGCTGATGCGTCAGCACAATATTACCCAGGTGGTGGTGCTGGACTCCAACGGTCGATACGATGGCATCATCCATCTGCATGATCTGATCCGGGAAGGATTGATATAAAGAAACTTCTGTCATGAATAAACATGCTTATGTGATCATTATGGCTGGTGGCATTGGAAGCCGGTTTTGGCCAGTAAGCCGGGCCGATAAGCCCAAGCAGTTTCTCGACATCCTGAACACAGGAAAAACTTTGATTCAGCACACCTACGACCGTTTTCTTCGTTTCATGCGACCGGAAAATATCCTGGTCATTACCCATCATCAGTATGTCCCACTTGTCAAAGAGCAATTACCTGATTTGCCGGAAGAAAATATCCTGGCCGAACCCTCGCGCAAAAACACAGCTCCCTGCATCGCTTATGCTTCATTCAGGATTCACAAACAGGATCCGCATGCCAATTTGCTTTTTGCACCGGCCGATCACCTGATTCTGGAAGAAACCAGTTTCACCAAAACCTGCCTGGAAGCGTTCCAGTTTGTGAATGGCCGGGATGCATTGCTCACCTTTGGCATTAAGCCCACGAGGCCCGATACCGGTTATGGGTATATTCAATATGAACCCCAGAAAAACATTGACCATATTTTCAAAGTCAAAACTTTCACCGAAAAACCCGATCTGGAACTGGCCAAGACATTTCTGAAAAGCGGCGATTTCCTCTGGAATGCCGGGATATTTGCCTGGGATGTGCGAAAAATCCTGGAAGCCTTTCAGCGGCTGCAGCCGGAGATGTATGAGCTTTTTTCAGCGGCTTCTGAAGCGATGCTCACGCCCGAAGAACCGGAAGTGATGGAGATGACTTATGCACAATGCACCAATATTTCCATTGATTATGCCATCATGGAAAAAGCTGAAAATGTGTATGTCATCCCTTCCGATTTCGGATGGAGCGACCTGGGCACCTGGAATTCGGCTTATGAAAACATGCCCCGCGATTATTTGGAAAATGCGGTGGCTGCCCGCGATGTGTTGATTGTAGATGCTACCCGTTGCATGGTGCACAGCAGTGGCCAGCGCCTGCTGGTACTGCAGGGACTGGATGATTTCATCGTGGTAGACACGCCCGATGTGTTACTCATTTGCAAGAAAGACCACGAACAGGAGATCAAAGAATATGTCGCGGAAGTCAAACGAAATATAGGAGAAAAATACCTATAAACAACTGGAGCCTCCCATGGGATTTGAACCCACGACCTGCTATTTACGAAACAGCCGCTCTAACCAGCTGAGCTAAGGAGGCTTTTCTGCCTGCAGGCAGAAGTTTTTCGGCTGCAAACCTACAGAATTTCCGCAATTTTGTCGGCAAACCTCCATACTCCGGCTTGTCAACATGAAAATTGGACTTTTCTTTGGCTCATTTAATCCCATCCATCACGGGCACCTGATCATAGCCAGCTATATGGCTTATGAAACCGATCTGGATAAGGTCTGGCTAATGGTGAGCCCGCAAAATCCGTTTAAACCCACAGGTTCCCTGCTAAATGAATATCAGCGCCTGCATCTCGTACAGCTGGCTGTGGACGGCGATCCCCGGCTGGAAGCCTCTGCCGTGGAATTTTCCCTGCCCAAACCTTCCTATACCGCCGATACCTTGGCTTATTTGTTTGAAAAATATCCCCACCACCAGTTTGCCTTGATTATGGGAAGCGACAGCCTGCAGAATTTTCCCAGGTGGAAAAATGCAGGCTGGATTCAGGCACACGTGGGTTTTTACATTTATCCGCGCGCGGGTTTTCCGGTAAAACCAGAAGATTTACCTCCACAAGGCCAAATCGTTCAGGCTCCTTTGCTGGATATTTCAGCTTCCCTGATCCGGAGACGCATCCGGGAAGGTAAGCCCATCCGCTATCTGGTACCAGATTCCGTAGCACGGGAAATCGAAAACAGCCATTATTACAGATGAAAACCTCATGCACAATTGTTGATAAAGAAGGTTTTGCGTAATTTGAGCTACACAAACCTTTGTAAAATTTCAGACATATGGCAGATTCGAAATGGAAAGATACCAGCGCTTTTTTGCTGGGGGTCGCTGTGGGCGCTATTATTGGCTATTTCCTGCATTCCGAAAAGGTAGATGAAATTGTAGATGAAATGAAAGCAAAACTGAACAAGTGGCGAGCCGATATCGAAGATCAGCTGGATAAAGGGGCTTCCTGGCTGCAGGAAATGACCTCACAGGAAGATGCATCATAAGCCGAGTATATGAACGAGAATTTGTTTACTGTTTTGGAGGAATTGCGCAAGCTGTTGTTACAATATGTTCAGACGCGCATTGCCCTTGTGCGAACCCGGCTGTTGATACGATTGGTAAAAGCCATCAGCCTGATTCTCGGCGTGCTGCTTGCCGGCTTTATCGTGCTGCTGGTGGTGATTTTTCTGGGAATAGCCCTGGGATATTGGCTGGGAGCATGGATGGGCAGCTATGCATTGGGTTTCCTGATGGTGGCCGCGCTCTATATCCTGCTTTTTATCCTGATTTATATATTCCGCAGGCAGCTTTTTTTGCGTCCTATCGCCAATCTGGTGATTCATACTTTCCTGGACGAAAACGAGGAACATTAAACTGCATGTATGCCATCCAAAGATGCTTTTGAAGAATTAAAGGCTGAATACCGCAGATTGCGAAAAGCCTGTGCAGAACAGGAAGAAGCACTCGCCCGCCAATGGGTGTATGTGTACAACCATAGCGGAGAGCTGATCTGGAATACTGTTTTGGATACCAGCAAAGGCCTGGGTAAAAGTTTGCTGCAGGTGTTGTTCAGAAAAAAGGGACGCTCGTCGGGGATATATACATTTCTTTTTTCCATAGCGCAGTTGTGGCTGCTGAAAAAAATTGCAGACTGGAGGGAAAAGCAAAAATCCCATCAGGCAAAGACCTGATTATCCCCACACACGTGTCCCCTCGCTGCAGTTCTGGCATATATCAATGTGTTTGCGCCCCTTGAGCAGTTGTTGCCTAAAATGGGTGTAGGTTTCGTTATGCCAGATTTCCCGAAAGGAATTTTCTTTCAGGCTTCCCATTTTGTGCTGGGCGTCCTTATCGAAGCAACAGGGAACCACCCAGCCATCCCAGGTTACAACCGGCGAATGCCAGAGCTTCCAGCATTGGTTGGATAATTTGTTTTTTATTCGATAAGTTCCGTCGGGCATCTTTTTGTACCGGGAATAATGCTCCAGATCCGGGATCAGGGGGTGTCCGTTCTGGTAATCATAAATTTGGGCGGTTTTGAATCGCACGCCATCCACTCCGATTTCGCGGGCCAGCTTTTTGATTTCGGGAATTTGATGCTGATTGGGTTTTACCACCAAAAACTGGAAAAATACATACGGGGTAGGGGAGTGCAATTGCTGTTTCCATTTCACAATTTCCCGGGCTCCCGCCAGCACCTTGTCCAGATGACCACCCCGGCGATATTGCTGATAGACATCCTGCGTGGTGCCGTCAATGGAAATGATTAACCGATCGAGCCCACTTTCTACGGTTTGCCGGGCATGCATAGCATCCAGAAAATGCGCATTGGTGGAAGTGGCTGTGTAAATACCCTTCTGATGCGCATAAGCAACCATTTCCAGCAACTGGGGATGAAGATAAGGTTCCCCTTGAAAATAAAAGATCAGATACCACAACTCCTTGTGCAATTCATCGATCACGGTTTTGAAAAATGCGGGATTGATTTTTCCCGTTGCCCGGGTAAAAGCCCGCAGTCCGCTGGGACATTCCGGACAGCGAAGGTTGCAGGCTGTGGTGGGCTCGATTGACAAGGCAATGGGCATGCCCCACTGGATGGGCCGGTGCGTCCATTTGCTTAGAAAATAACTGCTTAGCACCCGGGCAGCGTTCAAATATCGCCGGGCTGTGCCCTTTTTCAGGAATCGTATGGCATCGTGCCATTCGGCTCGGTTCATCGTGTTGGGGTTCAGCCATTTCGAAGGTAATATTTTTAGTGGAACGCTTGCCTGTATGGTCAACTTATTCTGTACCCCCCCGAACAGATGGGATAGTCAAGATTTGGTTGAATGTATACACTATGCTGAAGTTCCAGATCAGACCTTTCCCTGCAATCTGGGAATGCCATTTTTGATTCAACGTGGAAGATAGCGAAAGAGGAAAACGATGCATTCCCATCTGGATATTCACATTCAGATATTCGCCTGACAGGCCATCCTGGTTTAGGTAATAAAGCTGAGGCGTAACATTCAAATAGAATCGCTTTGTGAGTGACATAAGATTCAGGTTGGTTTGGAGTGAGACAAACTGAGTATTGCCTACTGTACCCGGGTCTAATCCGCGGGCATACAGATAATACGCGCCTACGCGCATCCTGGGAGATATACGATACAAAGGGACCAGTTCTGTTCCCAAATATCTTCTGACTACATTGAGTTCCGTAGGTGTTCCGTTTACTGGCAAGTTGCTGATTTGAAAATTCAAACCCAGATGGGCCCCTGCACGCAGCTGAAATTTTCCTTCTGGTATCATCTGATATCGCGCCCAGAAGAGCATGATCCAGGGTTTGGCATCGAGTGAAAAACGGATATCCGGATCTATCGAGAATCTTTTCCCACCATAGGAAAGCAGGAAAATGGCTGCTGGCCGGTTCAATGAAAAATTCGGCACCAGCGAAATGCCATTGTTGGTAACCGTTGCCGATCCGGAAAAATGATACAGCTTTTTGGTGCTATCGTTCGTCTGGGAAAAAGCTGAAAAGGATCCGGTGCTGAAAAGAGATATCCAAAACCAATGTTTGATATGCATGATGCAATGTTTTTGAGCGGTTCTGGCAATCATTTCCCTTTTCCGGCCGTGCACCTTTCTCAGGTACAACAGCCGGAACAGAAACAGGAAAATGAATACATCTGAGCAATAAAGGGCTTAGCGGTCGATTTGTTTTTGCTGAGCTTCGCCGTAACGTTCGCCTTGTATGGGGATTTTACTGAGGGCTTCCCGGATTTGCCGGAGGTCTTCGGCAGACAACTGGATGTTTACTGCGCCGATATTTTCCCGCAGGCGGTGGAGCTTGGTCGTGCCGGGAATGGGTACAATCCAGGGTTTTTGCGCCAATAGCCAGGCCAGGGCAATTTGGGCCGGCGTGGCTTGCTTTTCACGGGCTATTTGCTCCAGAAGTGCTACCAGTGCTAAGTTGGCCTTGCGGTTTTCTTCTTTAAAACGAGGAATGGTGTTTCGGAAATCATTCGGATCCAATGGCGTATCTTCCTTGATAGCGCCGGTCAAAAATCCTTTTCCAAGAGGGCTAAAAGGAACGAAACCAATGCCCAGCTCCTCGAGCACAGGAAGGATTTCAATTTCCGGTTCCCGCCACCACAGCGAATATTCGCTTTGCAAGGCAGCGACGGGTTGAACGGCATGTGCCCTGCGAATGGTTTTTACGCCGGCTTCTGAAAGGCCAAAATAACGGACTTTGCCTTCCTGAATCAAATCCTTTACCGTGCCGGCCACGTCTTCAATAGGCACCTGTGGGTCCACCCGGTGCTGGTAAAGCAAGTCAATGACGTCGGTGCGAAGTCTTTTTAACGACCCTTCCACAGCCTTGCGAATGTGTTCCGGCCGGCTGTTGAGCCCCACCATTTTCCCGTCCTGAATCTCAAAGCCAAATTTGGTGGCAATCACCACCTGCCGGCGTACAGGCTCCAGCGCTTCTCCCACCAGCTCTTCATTAGCATAAGGGCCATAGACTTCGGCCGTATCGAAGAACGTGATGCCTTCATCCACGGCTGTACGAATCAGGCGAATCATTTCGCTTTTTGGCGGAAAGGGCGGATAGCTGAAGCTCATGCCCATGCAGCCCAGCCCCATAGCCGAGACCTGCAAGCCGCTGTTTCCTAAGCTTCTTTGTTGCATCATTTAATTCGTTTTTTAAGATGAAAAAATCAAGAGTTTAAATATTGTTCGTCGCTTACTTTTTCCAGCCAGGTCACTACCTGTCCGTTCAGGTTTTCCTGAATGGCAATGTGCGACATGGCGGTAGTAGCGGTGGCGCCGTGCCAGTGCTTTTCATTGGGGGCAAACCACACGATATCGCCCGGATGTACTTCTTCGCGGGGACCACCTTCCTTTTGCACCCATCCGCATCCACTCACGATAATCAGTGTTTGTCCCAACGGATGGGTGTGCCAGGCTGTTCGGGCGCCTGGTTCGAATGTAACCAGCGATGCAGCAGCTCGCCGGGCTTCGTTGGGATCGAATAACGGATCAATCCGCACATCTCCGGTGAACCAGTCGGCCGGTCCCTTCCGGGACGCTTGTGTGCCTATTCTGATGATGTCCATAGCGGTTGTAAGTTTTTAAGTGAACAAAAAATTTTCCATGCATACGCCGTTTTCTGCTCCCGGTTCATATCTGCTGGTAGCCGGGTTTTTTTATGCGTTTCGGTTCAGGAGGAATAGGTTGATATGTCTGCCAGATCCGGGATGATGCGTACGGTGGCAGCCCGGGCGCTGGTACCAATCATAGGGTTCAAATAAGGACTGCCTTTGTATTTTATCCGGTAAGCCTCATCAATCCGGTCCAATAGGGAGGAATCATTCACCGGTTCGAAACGCACCTGCCAGGTTTGGCCGGCAGCACGGATTCGTCCGGCCTGTTGGCGAACGGCTGCCCGGTACCAGCTGGATTGTAGGCCATGGTAGGCCCTCACATAGAGTTCTCCTTCTACTGCCACGCACCAGATCCACGTGGGGGTGCCGTAAGTGATGCCATCTTCGCGTAGAGGGGAAATATGCAAATCATCGGCCTCTACGATCTGACGTAACACATCTTTTGTCCACGATGTTTTTTCCATGGTTTGTTAGGGTTTAATCATGACTTTGATGGCCTGGCGTTGATCCATGGCGCGATATCCTTCTGGTACTTCGTCCAGTCCGATGATTCGGTCGAAGACCCGACCAGGTTCAATACGGCCTTCCAGCACATCGGGAAGCAATACATCGATATATGCCCGGGCTGGTGCGGGTCCGCCGCCCACCGTGATGTTTTTGTAGAATGCCGGCCCGGAAGCAGGGATTGTTTCATAATGAGGCACGCCCACCCGGCCAATAGCGCCACCCGGTCGGGTAATCAGTATGCTGGTATGCATCGCTTCTTCAGTACCCACACATTCCAGTACGGAGTGCACGCCTCGCCCGCCGGTGAGCGACATCACCCGTTCTACAGCGGCCTCTCCCCGTTCCGTGACCACATCGGTAGCACCAAAGGCTTTCCCCAGCTCGATCCGGTCCGGATGGCGGTCCAGCAAGATGATCTGTTCAGCACCCAGGCGTTTGGCTGCCAGGACGCCGCACAATCCCACAGCACCTCCGCCCACCACGGCCACCCGTTTACCCGGGCTCACCCGGGCAACCACGGCGGCATGATGGCCGGTGCCCATCACATCAGACAGCGTAAGCAGGGAGCCCAATAAGGCTTCGTGGGGAACTGTGGGTAGCCGGTACAACGTCCCATCGGCCAGGGGAACGCGCACGGCCTCAGCTTGAGCGCCGGCCACCTGGCCTGTTCCAAAAAAGCCTCCGTGCACGCAGGCGGTATGCAAGCCCTCTGCACAGAATTCACAATGCCCATCGGAATAAGCGAAAGGCATAATCACAAAATCACCTCGCTTCACCGTGCTCACTTCCCGGCCTACATCTTCCACAATGCCAATGGCTTCATGCCCAATTTGCCATCCGGTTTCCTTGCGTTGCGGATCCCGGTAAGGCCATAAGTCGCTTCCGCAAATACAGGCCCGCACCACGCGGACCAGCGCATCTGTAGGTTGTTCAATCCGAGCATCGGGCACCTGTTCTACCCGGACTTCTTTGGCTCCATACATCATTGTGGCACGCATATCAATATCAGTTTTGATTGGGTTAGTAATAATGCTCTCTGTTGGCAGGAGTGTTTTTTGGAAAAACCACTCCCGATAGTTTTTGGCATTGCTTCAGCAAGTGGTCCTGCAGCTTTTCGTTAGACGCTTCCGGATGAAAGGGCTGGGGTTGTTGGTGAAAAAAATATTTACCGGAAACCCTCGCTTCGCTTTCATTGCTGACAGCCAGCCAGACCTGGGTTTGATGACCTTTTTCCAGGTCATCCGGAGCATGGGCACCGCCCATTTTTGTGGGTACCCAGCCTGGGTTTACCGCATTGGCCAGTACGTCGGGCCACAAGCGAGCTACGGCCAGGCATAGCATGAGCACATAGAGCTTGGAATCGGCATAACTAACCCGGTCTGGATCCAGGTTAAGCTGCGCTTTTCCTTGCCAGTGCATGTCGGAACTCAGGTAAATCAATCGTTCGGGCTTAAGCATCAGGCTGGTCAGCATATAGGGAGCCAGCACATTAACCATGAAAAGGTCTCGCGACGAAGCCCGATAGACCCAGGCATTGTGAATCACCACATCAAAGCGGCCGATTTGGTTGGCGGCTTCTGCCAGGCGTTTCACTTCTTCTGGTTGAGTCAAATCTCCCACCAGCACATCAACGGCACCCGGCACCTGTTGCATGGCCCGTCGGGCCCGTTCGGGGTTGCGGGCATGCAACACGACGCGGTGACCGGCCTGCACCAGCTCACGGGCAGCCAGCATGCCCAATCCGTCGGACGACCCCGTGATCCATATGGTTTTGCCATGCTTCATAAAGGAAATTTCAAGGTGCTGAACCATTTCACTCTTTCCGGATCGCGATGATCCAGAAACAAGCTCTGATGGGTGTCCAGTTGCCGAATGGCCTGCATATCCTCCTCATCCAGCGTAAAATCAAAGACCCGAAAGTTTTCTTCTATTCTTTCCGGGTGAACGGATTTAGGAATCACGACCACGCGTCGCTGGATGAGCCAGCGCAGGATCACCTGGGCAACCGATTTCTGGTGTTTTCGGGCAATCGACACCAGGACGGGGTTTTCAAAAATCTGGTTTTTCCCTTCTGCAAAAGGTGCCCAGGATTCGATTTGCACCCTAAGCGATTCCATAAATCGTTGATTTTCTACCTGCTGGTGGAATGGATGTGTTTCCACCTGATTTACCGCTGGGGTAATGTCATTGTAACAAATCAAGTCCATCAATCGGTCGGGCAAAAAGTTGCTCACACCAATAGCGCGGATTTTGCCTTCCCGGTATAGTTCTTCCATCGCCCGCCAGGCGCCGTACACATCGTTGAAAGGCTGATGAATCAAGTAAAGATCCAGATAGTCCAATTGGAGTTTTTTCAACGATCTCCGGAAAGCCAGTTTGGCTTTTTCATAGCCGGCATCCTGGATCCAGAGTTTGGTGGTGATAAATAATTCTTCTCTGGGCACTCCGCTTTTACGGATAGCCCTGCCCACCGCTTCTTCGTTCATATATGCCGCTGCCGTATCGATGAGCCGGTAGCCTGTTTGCAAAGCATGAAGAACACTTCTTTCGCACACTTCAAGGTCTGAGATCTGAAAGACCCCGAATCCCAAGATAGGCATTTTGACCCCGTTATTCAAGGTAATCATTTCCATTTGTCCTGTATTTGAACTGTTTCCCGACGCAAAATTCCTTAGCCGGATTTTAATGCAGGTATATACATTCCGGATTTCTTTACCCATATTCCGGTTTTCCGGCGTTCATACAAAAGGAACCCGCAAAGAGGCCGTAAATTTGGATAACGAAAATATAAGCTCATGGAACCTTTGATTCGTTTTGAAACCATTGCCCAGTATAATCAGGCTTATCAGCAGGAAACCCTGCATCCGCTGGTGACGGTGATTGATTTATCCAGAGCACCCAGTCCAGCCAGGCAGGGATCAAAGCTGTATTTTGGGTTTTATGTGATTTTTCTCAAAGACGTTAAATGCGGTGACCTGACGTATGGCCGAGCTACTTATGATTATCAGGAAGGAACCCTGGTATTTATTGCCCCGGGGCAGGTGGTGGGGGTGAACCGAAGTCCCGATGTGCAGCCAAAAGGCTATGCTTTGGCCTTCCATCCCGATCTGATTCATGGCACACCTCTCGGCAAGCATATGCATGAATATACCTTTTTTGGATATCAGTCCAACGAAGCATTGCACATCTCAGAACGAGAACGGGAAATTGTCATAGGCTGTTTTACCAAAATTCAGGAGGAACTCTTGCGACCAGTGGATAAACACAGCCGCACCTTAATTGTGTCTAACATTGAGTTGTTTCTCAATTATTGCGTGCGGTTTTATGACAGGCAGTTCATTACCCGCGAGCAGGCGAACCGGGGCATTCTGGAACGCTTTGAGGCGCTGTTGCATGAATACCTGTATTCCGGCAAGATTGCAGAAGAAGGTATTCCTACTGTGGCGCAATTTGCCGGGTTGCTGCATCTATCCCCCAATTATTTCGGGGATTTGGTGAAAAAAGAAACAGGCGTAACTGCCCAGGAATATATCCAGTCAAAGCTTATCGAAGCCGCTAAGGAAAAATTATTTGATTACAGCAAGTCGGTTGGCGAGGTAGCGTATGAATTGGGTTTTCGCTATCCCCAGCATTTCACGCGTTTGTTCAAACAAAAGGTAGGACTTTCTCCCTCTGAATTCCGGAATCTGAATTAAAATCAATATTGGGAAGTTTGTTTTTCCAGGATTTCTTCAACCCAGATATGATCCGCTTCTTTTTTACGGAGGCTCAGGTGATAGCCCGCCACCGAAATAGAAATCGGATCTCCGAAAAGGGCAATTTTTTGGACTTCCACCAATTCGCCAGGTACACAGCCCATCTCCATGAGTTTCAGGTAAATATCGTCTTCTTCAAAGGAGCGGATAATGGCTTTTTTTCCAATGCCGAGGGCAGATAACCGGATCATGTGCAATGAAATTCGGGACAAATCTACAGGAAAAACCAGACTTTTGTACTCACATGGTTTATACTCGTGGACGAATGGCAACTCCCCGCATTTCATTTGCCGTGAATGAAGTAAAAAATCCTTTTCACCCGCCGCTGACAAAGAATCGCGTCCGGCAGGCGCTTTCTTATCTATTTGATCAGGAGCAAAAACCTTTGCGCAGGCTTTTATATGTGTTTTGCCGCGACGCCTTTTTGTGGGAGCTGAATCAGCAGTATCTCCAGCACGATACCTATACAGATATTTTGACTTTTGATCTCACTCCATTTCCCGGTGATCCTATTGAGGCGGAAATTTACATCAGCGTGGAAAGGGTGCGGGAGAATGCTCAACAGTTTGGAGTGCCCTTTGAAGACGAGCTTATTCGCGTCATTTTTCATGGAGCGCTGCATTTGTGTGGGTATGATGATCATAAGGAAGCAGATCGCTATCGCATGCGGGCCAGGGAAGATGTTTATCTTGAGTTTTGGCATCAATTGATTGTTGCTTCATGAAATGTTTCACGTGAAACAGCATGAAATTTGATAACAAGCTTTCCGGTAAAAGGTTTCTTATGCAGGTTTTTCCTATTCTCAGGTTTTGGGGGGTTCTCTCCTTGTTTATTGTGCTTGCTTTTGCACCTATACCCACGAGGCCAGCCGAAAATCTTTACCCACCTGTTATTCCGGAGGAAGATATATCCAGAGATGAAGCCATGGAGCAAGCCTTGCTGGATCTGGTCAATCAGCTTCGGGCTGATCCTCCCCGGTTTTACCGCCAGGTGGTTGAGCCCTATCTCCGGCAGGAAACTGCCATCCATGTGACAGCCAAATATGTGAATTCTCTCCGGAAAGAAATCCTGCATTGCCCCCCTTTGCCCTCTTTCCGTTCGGATGATCGCCTGCGGCGTACCGCTTTTTTACTCGCTAACGATATTGTCAACCATCAGCACGGCCGGCTTTCCCATACCATGAGCAACGGGATGGATTTTGCGGCCAGGTTCCGGCAGGCCGGAATAGCTTGTGGGGCTGAAAATCTGTATACCGGGCTGAACCGGACACCGGAAGAAGTGCTGGCTGATTGGCTGATTGATGAAGGTGTACCCGATTTTGGCCATCGGCATAATTTGTTGAATCCCCAATACCGGAGCACAGGGATTGTGGTGTTGAGAAATAAAGCCGGACAAATTTGGGTGGTGGAAGATTTCGGGTGTGAACCCTGATGTTTCACGTGGAACAGGAAGGATTCCTCCCGGAGCCTGCATTTTGGTAATTTTGCGGGTCAAATATTAAATCTATGTTCCCGAAATACAACGTGATTGTGGTAGGGGCCGGTCATGCCGGATGTGAAGCAGCTGCTGCAGCCGCCAATCTGGGGTCTTCCGTGCTGCTGATCACCATGAATATGCAAAACATGGCCCAGATGAGTTGCAATCCGGCCATGGGGGGAGTGGCCAAAGGGCAAATCATTCGGGAAATTGATGCTATGGGTGGGTATTCGGGCATTGTGACCGATCTGACAACCATTCAGTTTCGCATGTTGAACCGCTCCAAAGGCCCTGCCATGTGGAGCCCCCGGGCGCAGAACGATCGTATGCAGTTTTCCTGGACCTGGCGACTTCGATTAGAGCAAACTCCGCGAATCGATTTTTATCAGGATATGGTGAAAGGCCTGCTGGTGCGCGACGGCAGGTGCTTTGGCGTAGTTACCCAGCTGGGGCATCGCATTGAAGCGGATGCTGTAGTGCTGACCAATGGTACCTTCCTCAACGGCGTGATCCATATCGGAGAAAAACATTTTGGCGGTGGAAGGGTAGCGGAACGGGCAGCTACCGGTATCACAGAACAGCTGGTGGAATTGGGCTTTGAAAGTGGCCGGCTCAAAACAGGCACTCCTCCCCGGGTGGATGGGCGAACGCTCGACTATAGCCGCATGGAAGAACAAAAAGGCGATGAAGAAATTACCGGATTCTCTTTTTTGGATACTCCGAAGCCTGCTCAGCAGAAAAGCTGCTGGATTACCTACACCAACCGCGAAGTACATGAAATCCTGAAAACCGGCTTCGACCGTTCGCCTATGTTTCAGGGCCGCATCCAGGGCGTGGGACCACGCTATTGCCCCAGTATCGAAGACAAAATCAACCGTTTCGCCGATAAGGAACGCCACCAGATCTTTGTAGAACCCGAAGGCTGGCATACCATCGAAGTGTATGTAAATGGTTTTTCCACCTCTCTTCCGGAAGAGGTGCAATACAAAGCGTTGCAAAAAATCCCCGGTTTCGAGCATTGCAAAATGTTCCGCCCGGGATATGCGATTGAATATGACTTCTTTCCGCCCACGCAGCTGTATCTGTCGCTGGAAACACGGTTGATTGAAAATTTGTTTTTTGCCGGTCAAATCAATGGCACCACAGGTTATGAAGAAGCCGCCTGTCAGGGCTTGATGGCTGGCATCAATGCCCATCGGAAGGTGCGGGGAGAAGAGCCGCTGATCTTGCGTCGCGACGAAGCTTATATCGGGGTGCTGATCGACGACCTGGTGCACAAGGGCACCATTGAGCCTTACCGGATGTTCACTTCCCGGGCAGAATTTCGCACCCTGCTCAGGCAGGATAATGCCGACCTACGGCTTACGCCGCTTGCTCACCGCATAGGGCTTGCTTCGCAGGAACGGATGGAAAGAGTGGAAAACAAACTGCACCAAATCAAGCAATTTACCGCTATTCTCGAAGAATTTCCCATTTCTCCGGAACAGGTGAACACGCACCTGGAAGCTATGGGGGCTCCCTTGCTTAAGGAGAAACAACGGGCAGCGAAATTGCTGCTCCGGCCGGAAATTTCTGTTCGCCAACTGATGGCATGGATTCCGGAATTGCAGCAGAAAGCAAAAACGTACACCCAAGAGGCAATAGAGCAAACCGAGATTCAGCTGAAATATGCGGCCTATATCGAAAAAGAAAAAGAGCTCTCGCGTAAAATGCGCCAGTTGGAAGATGTGCCTATCCCGGAACAGTTTAACTATGAAAAACTTCAGGCGCTGTCAACCGAAGCCCGCCAGAAGCTCATGAAATATAAACCCCGCACATTAGGCCAGGCCAGCCGCATCAGCGGAGTCAACCCCAGCGATATTCAGGTGTTGATGGTGTACATGGGCAGGTAAAGGAGACCTGCAGAAAGCTAAAGCTATATCAATTTAGCACCTGCTCTTCAATGTCTTCCGGAATTTGCCGCCATTCATATTCCTGATTGCGCAGCTGGGGTTCAAACCCGGCTTCCCGAATGGCTTCCTGGATGGTGCGATACGTAAATCGATGGGATGCGCCGGCAGCACTCACCACATTTTCTTCCAGCATGATAGAACCAAAATCGTTGGCACCGGCATGCAGGCAGATCTGGGCGATTTTTTTCCCCACCGTGAGCCAGGATGCCTGAATGTTGGGGATGTTGGGCAGCATGATGCGACTCATGGCAATCATCCGCACATATTCCTCCCCGGTGGTGAGATTGTGCACCCCGCGGATTTTGGCCAGTAAGGTATCCACATCCTGAAAGGTCCAGGGAATGAAGGCCAGAAATCCTTTTGCGTCGGCGGGTTTGCGGGCTTGAAGGTCCCGGATTTTCACCAGATGCTCAAAGCGTTCTTCAATCGTTTCCACATGGCCGAACATCATGGTTGCCGATGTGGTAATGCGCAGCTGATGGGCTTCGGCCATGATATCGAGCCATTCCTGGGCGCTGCATTTGCCTTTGGAGATCAGTCGGCGCACGCGATCGACCAGGATTTCGGCCCCGGCGCCCGGCAAAGAATCCAGTCCGGCTTCCCGCAGGGCCATCAGCACTTCCCGATGGCTCATTTTTTCCAGCTTGCAGATATGAGCTACTTCGGGAGGGCCCAGGGCATGCAGCCGGATGTTGGGAAATTCCTGCTTAATCTGACGAAACAGGCTGGTATAGAATTTCAGCCCCAGTTCCGGATGATGGCCCCCCTGCAGTAACAGCTGATCGCCGCCCCAGCGGATGGTTTCGCGGATTTTTCGCCGGTAAGTGTCCATATCGGTGATGTAGGCTTCAGGATGACCCGGCACCCGGTAGAAATTGCAGAATTTGCAGTTGGCCACGCATACATTGGTGGTGTTCACATTCCGATCGATCTGCCAGGTAACCTTGCCATGGGGCACGCGCTGGCGGCGCATTTCATCGGCCACCAGCATCAATTCGGCCAGAGGAGCATGTTCAAATAAAAATACCCCTTCTTCAAGAGAAAGGAACTCACCTCGCAAAGCCTTATCATAAAGTGTGTGAAAATGCATGACGCTTTTTTCTTTAACAAAATTAAAGCAATGCTTGTTTTTTCGAGGGACTGTTGGAGAATAAACAGAAAATTGTAATTTACCCATAGATGAACCGTTTTCCTCTATTCATATCGCTTATTCTTTCCATCGCAGCTCATGGTAAGGCGGGCTTATATAAGCAGCAGGATACTGTGCTTCCGGCCCGGCTGGTGACCACTCTTCCTTTTCATCAGTTTGTGGATGGCGTATTGCTGGTGCGTGCCAGCATTGCACTCCATGATGATACCACGCTTGCAAAAGACACCCTGAATTTTATCCTGGATACGGGAAGCGGGGGTATATCCATTGACTCTACTACTGCTGCAGAATTGCATTTGCCGCTTTCCCCGAGTGATGTAGTGATTCATGGAATTGGCGGCTCGCGTACGGTGCCTTTTGTGTATGACATGAGTTTGTTGTTGCCTCATCTTCGGGTAGATCATCTCAATTTTCATGTGAACAATTACGATATGATCAGCGCGCTGTATGGCATCCATATTGATGGCATTATTGGATACAGTTTTTTGAGTCAATACATTGTGCGCATCGATTACGATCAGCAAAAAATCTGGATTTATACGCCCGGTCAGTTTGCCTATCCGGAAAAAGGATTTTTGCTGAAACCTTTATTTGCCGGCATTCCCATCATTCATGAAACATTGGCCAGCAATCGTCAACAAGTAAAAAGCTTTTTTTTTTCGATACCGGAGCCGGTCTTTGCCTGCTGCTGAACAATCAGTTTGTGAAAGACTTTGATCTGCTGCCTCAAAAGCGCAGCAAAAGGAAAAAGATTTTTCGCACCGAGGCCCAGGGACTGCTGGGTAAAATGGAAATGCGGATCACCACGATGAAGGAATTGCGGATCGGTGATTATAGTTTTCGGAATGTGCCCGCATTGTTGTTTGACGATATTTCCAATATTACCAATTATCCATTTGCGGGCGGCATTATTGGGAATGAACTGCTGCGCCGGTTTAATATTGTCTTGAATTACCCGGCAAAGGAAATTTTTCTTTCTCCCAACAAGCACCTGCATGATCCGTTTGATTATTCTTATACGGGTCTATCTTTTTATTTATTGGACGGAAAAATTCGGGTTACCAATGTTATCCCCGGCTCACCGGCCGACAAGGCTGGTTTTCGGCCGGGAGATGTAATTATTGCAATTGGAAATAATTTTAGTGGAAATATTCAGGAGTATATTCAGCTGTTGAAAAACCCGGGCACGCATGTGCGAATTATTATCATGCGGGATCATGAATTGATCGTTAAATATTTGCGCATCAAAAGCTTTTTATGAACCTTCCCCTTCGCAATTACTTGGCAGGCATCTGTTGGCTGATTTGCGGATGCTTGCAAACGGCATGGGCTCAAGCACAGCACACCATCCGGCCTGTTAGTGTATTGCCTTTCAGCTACGATGGGTTGCATATTTTTATCAAAGGTGTTATCCATCCCTATGATAAAGACACCCTGAATTTTATTTTTGATAGCGGTTGTGAAATGAATATTCTCGATGCCAGTTATGCTGCTCTTTGGAAATTGACGGCCGTGAAAAAAGCAGGCATCAGTGGGCTTGCTGATGGCATGACCTATCTGCCGGTATTGGATATGGCAGAATTGCAGCTGGGCGATGCGCATCTCGAAAAGCCTTCGTTTTATCTCGAAGACCTGAAAGAATTAAATACGCCTTCGACCCCCGTGGATGGCATTTTGGGGTATCCTTTATTAGCCGTTTATACGGTTATGGTGGATTTTGACCATCACCGGCTTTTGCTTTATCGGCCTGGCCCGTTTCCCTATAGCAAAAAGGGCCAGGTGTTGCGGATGGATTTAAATTTTTATACGCCTGTGATTCAGGCATCCTTGCCTTTTGCCAACGGCAACACCCTGAAAGGCACATATCACATAACCTTGGGCGGTAACTATGGCGTAATGTTTAATTATCCCTATGTCCGTAAATATCGGGTTGATGAGGCTTTTCTGCAGCGTACTGGAGAATGGCCGGTAAAGGATATGCTGAAAACCATTGATTATTTTAACGGTGTGCTGACTGCGCTGATCATTGGCCAATATCATCTGCGCAATGTACCGGGAAGTTATTCACCCGATGTGGATGATGGAAATCCGGAGCGGGAAATTGCGGGCGCCATAGGCAATGAGGTGTGGCGGCAATTCAATCTGATATTCAATCTCTCGCAGCACGAATTGTATCTTGAGCCCAACAAACAGTTTGGGCGATAAACGCGATGTTTGCTAAATTGCAAGTTCATTCTCAATCGCTTCCCATGGTGCAGTTTGAAAGATTTACCCTATCCAATGGCCTGAGAGTACTCGTCCACGAAGATCCCCACACGGCATATGCGGTAGTGAATGTATTGTACAACGTAGGCGCCCGCGATGAAGATCCCGATAAAACAGGCTTTGCACACTTGTTTGAACATCTCATGTTTGGTGGGTCCAAGCACATTCCAGATTACGATCAGGAAGTGCAGATGGCCGGCGGGGAAAACAATGCCTTTACTTCAAATGATATCACGGATTATTTCATTAAACTCCCTGCAGTTAACATTGAAACAGCGCTCTGGCTGGAAAGCGACCGCATGCTGGAGCTGAATTTCAGTGAAAAAAGCCTGGATGTGCAGCGCAAAGTGGTTTCTGAAGAATTCAAAGAACATTACCTGAACAAACCCTACGGAGATGTCTGGAAAATTATTCGGGAATTGGCTTATCAGGTGCATCCCTATCGCTGGATGACCATTGGCAAGGAGCTTTCTCATATTGAACAGGCCCGGCTGGAGGATGTGAAGGCATTTTTTTACCGGCATTACAGGCCCAATCAGGCCATTCTCGTAGTAGCCGGTGGCATTCGCTATCAGGAGGTAAAACCACTCATTGAAAAATGGTTTGGCGATATTCCGCCCGGAGAGCCGTATGATCGCCGATTGCCACAGGAACCCGCTCAACAGGAAAAACGCATGCTTACAGTGTATCGTGATGTACCTGCCGATGCCCTGTATCTGGCATTCCCCATGTGCGGACGTACAGAACCGGCTTATTATGCTACCGAGCTGCTGGCTCAGATGCTGGGAGATGGCGAATCATCCAGGCTGCATCAGCAGCTGGTAAAAGACAAGAAATATTTCAGCCATATCCATGCCTATGTTCTGGGAAGCGCAGATCCGGGTTTATTGGTAATTGAAGGCAAGCTACTGCCGAATGTTTCGGTGGATCTGGCTGAAAATGCTGTGTGGGCAATTATCCGGGATATCCAGGAAACCCGCATTCCTGAACAGGAATTACAAAAAGCAAAGAACCGGCTGGAAAGCTTGTTTGCTTTTGAAGAAAACAGCCTCATGGACAGAGCCATCAATCTGGCCTATTTTGAATGGCTGGGAAATGCGCAGTGGATGAATGAAGAAATACATAGGTTTGAAATGGTAACAGCCGAAGAAGTCAAACAAGTGGCGGCAACCGTTTTGCAACCACATAAGGCAAATGTATTGCACTATCTGAGCCAATCACTTCATAAGACCGATGTGGCAGCATCGAAACGTAGCCATGCCGTTGCCGGATCTTAAAAATCAAATCCCTAACCTTTCAAAACCTGCATCTATGTCTGAAGCCCTTGCTGTGAACCGAACCCTTCGCCCCTCCATTACTTCGCCTGTTTCATTTGATATAAGATTAAAACCTTATGCATCCATCAGGCTGGACAATGGCGTGCCGGTTTATTTCCTGCAGGCAGATCATTATGAAACCATTTACCTGGATATTGTCTTTCCGGCTGGTGAAATATATGCTTCGCATGTGCTGGAAGCGTCTGCCACCAATGCACTCATGAAAAGCGGTACTTCCCAACATTCAGCCAGGGAAATCAATGAAACCATTGAATTTTACGGTGCTTACCTGGATGCCTATGCTGAAACGCAGGTAGCTGGCTTTGGGATTTACATGCTTAGCAAGCATTTGACGGCATTGCTACCCCTTTTGTTTGAAATCCTCACAGATCCCGTGTTTCCGGAAGAAGAAATTCATCTGTATCAGCAAACCAAAAAACAGCAGCTACGCATCAACCTGAAAAAGTCCGATGTAGTGGCCGACAGGCTGATAGATGAAGTTTTGTTTGGTAAAACCCATCCTTATGGCCGCGCTGCACAGGAATCAGATTATGATTCCCTGCACCGGGATATGCTGAAAAGTTTTCATCAGCAACATTACGTATTACCTGCGGCAAAGATTTTCATGGCCGGCAAAATCGAAGATCATGTGTTGAATTTGTTGAATCAGTATTTTGGTCAATCTGCTTCTCAGCATGCACCTGCTACGCCCACAGTTCCCCCGCCTGTGCCTGCTGACACACATCAATTGAAGCACACCCTTGATGAGGAAGCTTTGCAGGCAGCTGTGCGAATTGCCCGTGTGCTGCCGGGATATCAACATGAGGATTTCAATCTACTAAGCCTGCTGAATGTGGTGCTGGGCGGATATTTTGGCTCCCGGCTGATGAGTAATATCCGCGAAGAAAAAGGATATACCTATGGCATTCATTCGCTCATCTATCCCAATGATGCCCACTATGCCTCGTGGCTGGTGACAGCCGAAGTAGGTCGCCAGGTGGCCGAAGCCACAACACAGGAAGTATATCATGAATTCCGCCGGCTGATGGCGGAGCCCATTCCCCAAGATGAATTGCTGATGGTAAAAAACTATCTGATAGGAAGCCTGTTGGGCCGGCTCGATGGACCGGTACAGCAAATCAAAAAATGGCGCAGCCTGATACTGAAAAACCAAAACGAGCAGGATTATGCCCGGCAGATCCAAACCTTCAAAACGGCTACCAGTGAAGATTTACTGGATGTAGCCAGGCGTTGGCTGTTGCCGGATGTGTTTTATGAAGTAATCGTATTTTAATACGCACAAAAAAGAGAAGCCAAACCGGGGATTTGTTTGTAAATGGATGGTACAGTACCAGGTTATTTTCTTATTTTGCTATTGCAAAATCATAATCAGGTGCGATTTATAGCCCGCATTCTTGTATCCGGATTAGCCGTGTTGATTACTTCATACCTGTTACCCGGTGTGCATATCCATGATTTCATTACAGCTCTGCTGGTAGCGGTGGTACTGGCCATTTTGAACACATTCATCAAACCCATATTGATTATTCTCACACTCCCCATCACTGTATTTTCCCTGGGTTTATTTTTACTGGTCATCAACGCTTTTTTGATTCTGCTGGCAAGCCGGTTGGTGAGTGGCTTTCAGGTTGATGGGTTCTGGTGGGCTTTATTGTTCAGCATTATTCTTTCTCTGATTTCTTCTTTTTTTGAAAGCCAGCGCCGGCAAGCAGAAGAGGAGGCATAAGAAAAGGGCAGAACATGTATTTTGACCGCAGGCAATTATCCGACGATGAATTGGTGCATTTATTCCGGCATTTGCTCTGGCCGCGGATGATTGAAGAGAAAATGCTGGTTTTGCTGAGGCAGAACAAGATCAGCAAATGGTTTTCAGGTATTGGCCAGGAGGCTATTGCGGTGGGGGCTACTCGGGCTTTGGAGGCCGATGAATGGATTCTCCCCTTGCATCGCAATCTGGGTGTATTTACAGCACGGGATATGCCGCTCCATCGGTTGTTTGCACAATGGAAGGGACTCCCGCAGGGATATAGCAAGGGAAGGGAGCGCTCATTTCATTTCGGCAGCCAGGAACATCATATTTTCGGTATGATTTCCCATCTGGGCTCGCAGCTTTCGGTGGCCGATGGCATTGCTTTGGCACAAAAACTCAGCCGGTCCGGAAAAGCCACGCTGGTCTTTAGCGGAGAAGGAGGCACCAGCGAAGGAGAATTTCATGAAGCCCTGAATGTGGCCAGTGTGTGGGATTTGCCGGTGATATTTTTAATTGAAAACAACGGATACGCCATTTCTACCCCGGTACAGGAGCAATATCGTTGTAGGAATCTGGCAGACCGGGCTATAGGCTATGGTATGCAGGGGTTTACCATCGATGGCAACAATGTGCTGGAGGTGTACCATGCCGTTCGGGAAGCACGTCGGTATTGTGTTTCAGAAAACAAGCCCGTACTGATTGAATGCCTCACCTTTCGCATGCGGGGCCATGAAGAAGCCAGTGGCACACGCTATGTGCCGCCGGAACTGATGGAAGCGTGGAAGAAAAAAGATCCGGTTGAACAGTTTACCCATTATCTGATCCGGGAAAATATCCTGAGTCTGGACGATATTCAGGCCATTCGTCAGGAATTTCAGCAACAGATTGAAAACGAGCTTCGCCTTGTTCAATCCTATCATCAGCCGGCTCCGGATGTACAAACGGAGCTAAGCGATGTATATGCTCCCGAGCCGCCCATGCCGGTAGCTATTGGCGGAACGGCCTCGGAAAAAAAATTCATTGAAGCCATCCATGAAGCCCTGGAACTGGCTATGGAAGAGCATTCCGAACTCATTCTCATGGGCCAGGATATTGCGGAATACGGGGGTGTGTTTAAGGTTACGGAAGGTTTGTGGGAAAAATTTGGCAAAGAACGCGTGCGCAATACCCCGCTTTGTGAAAGTGCCATTGTAGGAGTGGCTCTTGGTTTAAGTGTGATGGGGCATAAAGCTGTGGTGGAAATGCAGTACGCCGATTTTGTATCCTGTGCCTTTCACCAGATTGTCAATAACCTGGCCAAAATCTACTATCGCTGGGGGCAAAATGCCAATGTGGTGATTCGCATGCCCACCGGTGCGGGCTTGAGTGGTGGCCCCTTTCATTCCCAGAGCAATGAAGCCTGGTTTTTTCATGTACCCGGACTTAAAATTGTCTATCCCGCTACACCTGAAGATGCCAAAGGTCTGCTGATTGCTGCCATTGAAGATCCCAATCCGGTTCTGTATTTTGAACATAAAGCCCTGTATCGCCGCGTAAGCGGCCCGGTGCCCGAAGGTTATTATGCCATTCCTATCGGAGAAGCCCGGGTGGTGGCTGAAGGAGAAGCCTGTACCGTAGTGGCCTATGGAGCTGCGGTGCACTGGGCTTTGGAATATGCCGCGCAGCACCCGGAAATAGACATGGAAATTGTTGATCTGCGAAGCTTGCTCCCGTTGGATATGGCCACCATAGAGCGCTCTGTAAAAAAAACCGGGAAATTGCTTATCTATCATGAAGATACGCTTACCGGCGGCATAGGTGCTGAAATAGCAGCTCGAGTCACCGAACATTGTTTTTCTTATCTGGATGCACCTGTAATGCGTTGTGGTAGCCTGGACACACCCGTGCCTTTTTCTTCTGCACTGGAAAAACAGTTTCTCGCTAACTCCCGTTTTGAAGCCATCCTTCGCAAATTACTGGCATATTAAAAACCTGTAGTGTATTAGCAGCTTCCTCGGCTAATCGATTTGCTATCTGTGGAAATTTGCTTTAAAAAAAATTATATTTATACTTTTTTGGGTATTTTATTATCAAAAATTAATTTTATCGTTTCTTCTTAAAATAATTGCTTGTAATTACCGTTTATTATTTGATTTTTTAAATTGTTTAATTTAATAAAAAAAATATAGACTTATTTTTATCAAAAAACAATTTTTATACAGAATATTTTGATTTTTTTATTATTTTATTCAATATCTTTGAAATGCGCAAACAAATTAAAAAAATTAAAATTAAATAATTAATGAAAATTTTAAAATGTTCGTTATGGAAAACAGTACTTTTTCTTCTGAAACAAGCGGGTTTGTAAAAGTCAATCGTATTCTAAAAACACTTTCTGACCCAAGGGCCAAAAAATGGGTCCTGACCTTAGTGCTGCTCCTCTGGATGAGTATGCCTTTGTGGGCTCAGCTGGCTCATCCCGACCCTTCGGGTGCTGCTACGGGTACGGCCCGTGATGTGCCGGCCGCCACAGCCGGCAAGCCTACCTTTCAGGAGATTGCTGATGCGGTAGGGCACAATCGGATAGCCATTAACATCGTGTGGACGTTGATCACCGGTTTTTTGGTGATGTTCATGCAGGCCGGTTTTGCTATGGTGGAAACCGGCTTTACCCAGGCCAAAAATGTGGCGCATACGATGGCTATGAATTTTATGATCTATGCAATCGGTATATTGGGTTTTTGGATCTGTGGTTTTGCTTTCATGTTTGGGGGCATTGGCTCGGTTGCTTCGTTGGGCGGTACAGCGGGGTTGACTCATGAAATTACCCTCCATCTGTTTGGAAAAGACTTTGGCTTGATCGGGAATGCTGGCTATTTCCTGAATAGCAGCGTGTATGATGTGGGGGTGTTTACGCTGTTCTTGTTCCAGATGGTGTTTATGGATACTGCGGCCACTATACCCACCGGTGCGATGGCGGAAAGATGGCGTTTTAAGCCATTTGTGATTTATGGCTTTTTTATTTCCATGATTGTATATCCGCTGTTTGGGAACTGGGTGTGGGGTGGAGGCTGGCTGTCGCAGCTGGGTGTCAACTTAGGCCTGGGGCATGGACATGTGGATTTTGCCGGTTCTTCGGTCGTACACGAGGTGGGCGGAGCAGCAGCGCTGGCAGGAGCGCTGGTTATTGGCCCCCGGCTGGGCAAATATACCCGCGACGGGAAAGTCAATCCCATACCCGGACACAATATTCCCATGGCCATCGTCGGGACGTTTATCCTGGCTTTTGGGTGGTTCGGATTTAATCCGGGTTCCACTCTTGCCGGCACCGATTTGCGGATTTCGGTGATTGCCGTCAATACCATGCTGGCCAGCGCGGCCGGTGCTTTCCTGGCCATGTTGTACACCTGGAAAACAACAGGGAAGCCCGATCCCGGCATGATGGCCAATGGCATGCTGGCCGGATTGGTAGCGATTACCGCACCCTGTGCTTTTGTGAATGCCACATCGGCCGTCATTATTGGCGCTATAGCCGGCGTGCTGGTGGTAGCAGTGGCCAATTTCGTAGATCGCAGGCTGAAGATTGATGATCCGGTGGGCGCCTTTGCCGTGCATGGAGCCAATGGAATATGGGGTGTGCTGGCACTGGGTTTATTTGCCGATGGAAAATATGGAGATGGGTGGAACGGAGTGCCCGGCACGGTGCGTGGCTTGTTTTATGGCGATGCCGGTCAATTCGTGGCCGAACTGATTGGCGCGGTTACCTGCTTTGTGTTTGTATTTGGGGTTATGTATGTCTTCTTTAAAGTGCTGGACAAGATTGTGCCGTTGCGGGTAAGTGAAGCGGTGGAAGAAAAAGGCCTGGATATGCCTGAAATGGGAGTTAAGGGCTATGTGGGCGACCAGGTAGAGATTCCGGTGTTTTAATTCAGAAACAAAATTGCCTGATGAACGAGAAAAGCCGTATGTCACGCTTTAATCAAGCCTGCTTATGTTTTATGGTATGACAGTTTAAATCTCAAATCATGGTTAAGCATTTGCATAACATATTTACACCGCTACGAAACTTTCTGGAAGATAGTCGTTCCGCCGGTGTGCTGCTGATTATTTGCACTGTATGTTCGCTGGCCATGGCCAATCTTCCTCATCTTGGCGCGGCTTATGTGAACGGGTGGACCCGTGATGCATTTGGAAAATTTTTCGCAGGCCATTTGCCGGAGACTATGGTAGGGTGGATCAACGACGTGTTGATGAGCCTGTTTTTCTTTTTCGTGGGGGCGGAAATCAAACGGGAAATGCTGCAGGGAGAACTGGCTTCCATCCGGCGCTCGCTGTTGCCTGTACTGGCCGCCCTTGGTGGGATGCTTTTCCCGGCATTGATTTATACCCTGTTTAACCATGATACCTTTTACCATCATGGCTGGGGCATTCCGATGGCAACTGATATTGCTTTTTCCCTGGGAGTACTTTCCTTGCTGGGTGAGCGGGTGCCGGTACAGCTTAAGATTTTTCTCATGGCGCTGGCCATCATCGACGATCTGGGTGCGGTGGTTACCATAGCCTTGTTTTATGCTTCAGGTATGCATGCGGAGTATTTATGGCTGAGTGGGGGCCTTCTCGTGTCATTGATTCTGTGTAATGTGTGGAGGTTGAAATATGCCGGCGTTTATTTTCTACTGGGCGCTGCCTTGTGGTGGAGCTTATTCCATTCCGGTGTGCATCCCACCATAGCGGGAGTTGCACTGGGTTTTGCCCTCCCGCTTTCCCGCCTGGAGCAGGTTGAACATATCCTGCATAAGCCCGTGCATTTTGTGATTCTGCCGCTTTTTGCCCTGGCCAATACGGCTGTAATCTTTCCTCATTCAGGTCAGGAGATTCTTCATTCCACCATCAGTATGGGCGTGATGCTGGGCCTGTTTGTCGGCAAGCCGCTGGGTATATTCCTGGCTTCTTATGTTGCTACCCGGCTGGGCCTGGCCTCGCTTCCTTCATATACCAGCTATCCGCAGTTGTTAGGAGCCGGCATGCTGGGTGGTATCGGATTTACGATGTCGATTTTCACCACCTCACTGGCTTTTCATTCAGCCGAGGTCCAAGCCATTGCCAAGCTGTCGATTTTGCTGGGCTCTCTTGGTTCTGCCATCATAGGGTATCTGTATTTATACGGCCTGGCCAGGCAGACAGGAACTCGACCCGCAGAGCCTGCATATCAGGCAATACCAGAAGAATTGGCCGTTTCTGTGGCTTAAATCATACCGATTTAATTGCAAATACAATTTTGATTTATTCACCCTTCAACCTTTTGTTATGAAACATTTGTTTTTGGTTTTACTGTCCACCGGATTATGTATGACTGGATTTGGGCAGACCGATTCCACCCAACGGCATATTCAAATTTCAGGTTATGGAGATGTATATTATCAGTACAACTTCAACCAAAATGCTACGGACAACAAGACCAGCTTCACGAATTCGCAAAATGCATTTGAACTGGGCATGGCCTCGGTGAAATTTCAGGGGCAGTATCAAAAAACCGGATTCGTGGCCGATCTGGGGTTTGGCAGAAGAGAGCAGGAGTTTGCCTACAACGATGAGGGTATTGTGGCTGCCGTGAAGCAGTTGTATGTCGATTATGCGTTTTCCGATCATTTTATGCTCACCATGGGCAGTTTTGCTACGCACATGGGCTGGGAACTGGTGGATCCCACCGGCAATGTGAACTACAGCATGAGCTATTGTTTTTCCTATGGTCCTTTCTTTCACACCGGATTAAAGGCCGATCTGAGTTTTGGAAAATGGACGGCCATGGTAGGCGTGTTTGACCCTACGGATCACAAGACCAGCTTTTATGACAAATATAGTGGCATGATTAACAACCGGAAAAACATCGGTGCCCAGGTTACGTTTGCCCCCTCACAGGCGGTAAAAATGTATTTGAATTATCTGGAGGGGAAAGACTCGTCCGGGACGGTCAACAACCAGATTGATCCCATCTTAACCTGGCAAGTAACCCCTCAATTCAATGTGGTTTTGTGTGAATATTTCAGCTTGTACAAGGCGCCCAATACGTCAGCCCAAAATTGGACCAGCAGTGCCTTATATCTGGATTACACATTCACCCCTCATTTTGGCCTGGCACTTCGCACGGAATATTTCACGGATAAAGATGGCGTGATTCCCTTTTCGGATGCTGATCCGGTTACCTATTCGGGCGGAGCCAACATCTGGTCGTTTACCCTGTCAGGCAATATTCATCTCGGGCAGCTGACGGTGATTCCGGAATTCAGGATTGATCATGCCGACCAAACCATTTTTAATAAAGCCAGTGGCGCTCCCACACAAAGCACGGCCAGGGTGCTCGTTGGCGCGTACTATACCTTTTGATATTCCATTCGCATGCTTCCTCTCCCCAAACATTCCGGGTCATCTTCATCGGGCCCGGAATGTTTTATTCGTGAAGCAAAGTATCAATCAGCGACTTAAATTCTTCGATGGTTTGGGTGTAATAAATTCCCGTGCCGGGTCCCGCAAATCCGGTATGGATATAGCGGATATGCCCCGTTTTGTCAACAAACAGGGTGGTGGGAAATGCCTGAAAATGCTGGATATTGGGCAATGTTTTCTGAATCATTTGTGGATCGTTGTAAGTAACGCCGGTTATCAACATAGGATAGGCCACATGAAAACGTTGCTGAAAGCTCATCACGGCTTTGCGGGCCTGCTCGAAATCGGCTGATCGTTCGTAGGCCAGGGCAATGATTTCCAGGCCCTTTGCGTGATATTGGTCGTACAAAGAGCTGAGAAACGCTGTTTCGTCCATGCAATTGGGGCACCAGGAGCCCATGATTTCCACCAGCACCACTTTGCCACGATAATCGCGTAAAGCTACTGTATCGCCGTTCAGGTCGGGAAACCGAAAATCGAGTAATTCTTTTCCAGGAATAACCGTGGTGAGGGATAGGGCATTGGGAAGATGGGCTGATGAATCTTTCCGTGCCCACCAGCGGGCATAGCCGGCATAACCGGAATAAAATTGTCCGTCAAGAATGGTATGATCGTTTACGATATGGGCTATGTACAAATAAAGATCTCCGCCGTTGAAGGTGGATAGTTTCAACGTATCGCCATCTACCACACCAGCCAGGTAGCGGTCGTCGCCATCGCTGTGCATAAAGGTGCCGTAAAGCTGGTTTCCTTCCTGGTGGAATAATCCCACCGCGAATGAAGTATCCTTTCGTCCGGAACGCAGATAGTAGGTGGCCCAGGTGCCGCTGATGTTGAATCGGGCCGGTTGATGCACATCAAATCGGGCGGTATCGGGAAATGCCCGGAAAAAGAAATGTTGGTCACTATCGGGCAGGTGTCGAATCCATTGTCCCTGCAGGGTTCCGTCGTTGAGAGCCAGTCCGGTAAAATCGCTGTTGAACAGGGGCATGTGCAACTGAAAATGCTGATGCTGTTGTACTATGCTATCAATGCGGATGCGTTCGGCGCCATTGATAATGAAAACCACGGTTTTGCCAGCGCTATCGGCAATCTGGAGCTGAAAGGGAATCTGAATGCCATCCGGTCTTTCAATATAAGCGCGGTAATTGCCCGGCTGCAACTGCATGGGTTTTTCTGATTGCAACCAGGCGCAGCCGGCCAGCCACATCCAGACCAGCACGTAACCGATTGTTTTTATACCTTGCATGTCGAAAACATTTGAATTCAAACTACAATTTGATTTCTTCCCCGGATTTGCGGTCAAAGAAATGATATTCGATCAGGTAATAATTGCTGTCTTTTTCAATGCGAATCCACTGCTTGAATTTCCACCACCATTTGATTTGTTGGGAGATCAGTCCTTTCGTCAGATAGCCGTATAAAATCGGATTTACGCGAAGGCTCAAATGGTGGTGTCCTTCATCAATCAGATACTGGATGTTTTTTTCTATTTCATCGACAATCAGCAGGGTGGAGCTAATGGTACCGGTGCCTCTGCAAACCGGACATACCTCGGACGTGGAGATGTTTACTTCGGGTCTTACCCGCTGGCGGGTAATTTGCATCAATCCGAATTTGGATATGGGCAAAATGGTATGTTTAGCGCGGTCATTGGCCATAAATTGCTCCATGGCTTTGAGCACAGCCCGCTTGTTTTCGGGCAGTTTCATGTCAATGAAATCAACAATGATGATGCCACCCAGATCTCTCAGTCGCAATTGGCGGGCAATTTCTTCTGCTGCTTCCAGGTTGGTCATCAACGCATTTTGCTCCTGGTTATTGCTGCTGCTTTTATATCCGCTGTTGACATCAATCACATGCAAGGCCTCGGTAGATTCGATAATCAGGTATACGCCGCTGTCTAGGTTGACGGTTTTCCCGAATGAAGCCTTTACCTGTTTGGTTATTCCGTAATGGTCGAAGACCGGTACATGGTTGTGATGCAGGTGAACAATATCCTGTTTTTCCGGTGCAATTTTCTGGATATAGGTTTTCACTTCATGATACAAGGCCTTATCATTGACCACAATCCGGTTGAAGCTTTCGTTGAGCAGGTCGCGCAATATGCTGTTGGTGCGGTTTTGTTCGCTCATGATTTTTTGCGGAGGCTGAGCACGGTAGAGGTTGCGCTGGATGGTTTTCCACATGTCCACCAATTGCAGCAGGTCTTCATGCAGTTCAGCGGTTTTCTTACCTTCTGCAGCTGTACGCACGATCACCCCAAAGTTGGCTGGGCGAATAGCTTCTACAATGCTTTGCAGCCGGCGACGTTCTTCGGCGGAATGGATTTTTTTGGAAACAGCCACTATTTCATTGAAAGGCGTGAGCACCACATACCGTCCGGGAAGGGAGATTTCGCAGCTTAGTCGGGGGCCTTTAGATGAGATGGGTTCTTTCAGGATCTGCACCAGGATTTCGGGTTTACCTCCCAGTACATCGGTGATTTTCCCGGTTTTGATGATTTCCGGTTCTTTTTTGAAGGTAGCAAAATCAAATCCACCCGGCTCCTTGTCGTGTATGGCCATTTGGGTGAATTTCAATACGGAGCGGGCGTAAGGGCTTAGATCCGTGTAGTGGAGGAAAGCATCCTTTTCATATCCCACATCCACAAAAGCGGCGTTGAGTCCGGGAATCAGCTTTTTGACCTTACCCAGATAAATATCACCTACGGCAAACTGGCTATCTCCACTTTCATGATGTAGTTCAACAAGTTTTTTGTCTTCCAGCAGGGCAATATCTACTCCACCCGCATGGGCATTTATAATGAGCTCTCTATTCAAGCATCATGAAATTTAATTTAAAGTGTAAATCTTCATTTGCCCATCTTCCTTCAGGAGGAATATTCGGGCATTGTTTCTGGCAAAGAGCCGCGGATTATTTTTTCTTGTGCCGATTTTTTCTCAGGCGTTTTTTCCTTTTGTGTGTTGCAATCTTGTGTCTTTTTCTTTTTCTACCACAGGGCATAGATCAAAAATTTTATAGGTTAAGCAATAGCATTTAAGGCATGGTTTGGATAAGGCTATCGATTTCGCGATCAAAATCTGGATCACGAATCAATGCCTTGCATTCCTGGAAATAGCGAACGGCCTCCTGGCGATGTCCTGTTTCACGATAAGCCACTCCCAGGTAATAGAGAGCTTCGGCGTTTTGGGGCTGCAGGCTCACCACCTTCTGCAGGTGTTCAATAGCTCTCGGGTATTGGCCGGATGTAATGGAGAGCCGGCCCAGCAGCAGATGTGCCGGCACATTGTTGGAGTCACGTTTTACGATGGCCAGCAGTTGCTGCACGCCCTGCATCACGGCTCCCTGTTCAATGGTGGCTTGAGCCAGCATAGTTTGCAGGGTGTCATTGCCGGGCTTCAGCTGAAGTGCCCGTTGCAGCAGGCTGTCGGCCTGCAGGGCTTGCCAGGTGTGCAGCGCCCCGGGCGAAGTTTGTTGAACCCGGTTGAGAAACAATCCTGCGGCAAACTGCAAGGCTTGTGGATTGGCCTGTAGCATAGCTGCTTTACCAAAATAATAGGCAGCCAGATCCGGTTGGCTGAGGCTGTCCCACAGATGGGCCAGCTGGCGAAAGGCCTGGATCTGTTGATTTTTTACATCTCCTCTTACCACACTGTTTTCCAGCTCGGTAATGCGCATCAGCACATTGGCAGGTAGGCCCTGTTTGGCCTGATGAATCAGGCTATCTGTGTGAAGCGAAGCAGGAGCAACTCCCTGACCCGAAGCCATGGAAGCCGATGCCATGCCCGTATTTTTCGGAGGCACACGGGTAGGGCCGAAGGCATATAACAACACAACGGCCGCAACAGCGAGAACACACAGGACAATCTGGGCACGTTTCACCTTGGAACTGGCTTAAAAGGACTGCAAAGTTACTAAGTTTTCAGCTTTTTCACTTCCTGAATGAATTCCTTGGAGGGTTTAAACGCAGGAATGTAATGTTCCGGAATTTCTACGGCAATGTTTTTCTTGATATCTCTGCCAATTTTTGCAGCCCTTTTTTTGGTGATAAAGCTACCGAAACCCCGGATGTAGATGTTTTCACCCCGTGCCAGTGAGTCCTTGATTTCCTTCAGTAAGGCCTCCACTGTTACCAGCACATCCACTTTCGGAATACCAGTCTTCTCTGCAATATGATTAATCAGATCCGCTTTTCTCATCGGGCAGGATTTACCGTTCTATCAAATATAAAATAAAATCTTCAAATTTAATTGCATTTGCAGGGCAAATTTCCGGAAGCTACGGTTTTTAGCACGGGAGATAAACGGTAAAATCATAAAATAGTTGACACTTGCATTCATAACAAAAAAATCGGGAAGTTTGGACTGCAATATGGATTTCACCCACCAAAAGGAATTTACCCGGCTGTTGCTGGACTGGCATCGGAAAGAAAACCGCAGGGAAATGCCCTGGAAAGGGATTCGGGATCCGTACCGCATCTGGCTGGCTGAGATCATTTTGCAGCAAACCCGGGTTGAACAGGGCCGCGAGTATTATGAACGGTTTGTGGAGGCTTATCCTACCCTGGCCGACCTGGCCGCAGCCCGTGAAGAAGAAGTGTTTCGACTTTGGCAGGGGCTGGGTTATTACAATCGTTGCAGAAATTTGTTACATACCGCCAGGGAACTGATGAAAAGCCATGGTGGCGTGTTTCCGAAGAATTATGAAGAATTGTTGTCATTAAAAGGTATTGGACCCTATACGGCAGCTGCTATTGCTTCTTTTGCCTTTGATTTACCACATGCCGTTGTGGATGGCAATGTACTACGGGTTTTAGCCCGGTATTTTGCACTCCATACACCAATCGATACGCCAGCGGGTAAAAAATATTTCACCCGGTTGGCAAATGAACTGATTCCACCCGAAGAGCCAGCTATTTTCAATCAGGCCATCATGGATCTGGGCGCAACCATTTGTAAACCCCAGGCGCCCAATTGCGGGCAATGCCCATTGAATTCGTTTTGCAAAGCCTTCCATCAGCGCAAGCAGGAACAGTTTCCGGTAAAACTCACCCGCAAGACCATTCGTGAGCGATATTTCCACTACCTGGTTTGCTGGTTTGGCGATAAAACCATTATCCGGAAAAGAGAGGAAAAAGACATCTGGTGCGGCTTATATGAATTTCCCATGATTGAAAGAGAAAGACTGGCAGGGAAGGAATTATTGCTTGAGGATCCAGCATGGAAAAACCTGCTGCCTGATGGTTGCTGGGAGCTGAAAGGCATCACCGAGCGGAAGCAACAGCTTACGCATCAGCTCATCCACGCCCGTTTCTTTTATGTTGAAACAACCCGGGAGCCCAGGATTTTGAGTCCTCAAATCCTGGTACAGGGTAAACAGCTTCACCAGTATGCTTTTCCGGGCATAATTGTTAGGTATCTGCACTGCGTACAGCAGCCACTCCTGCTGTGATTTTTTCCCTGCAGGAACCAGCCTGAAATTTTTCCGTTCCATAAAAAAAATTTAATTTTAGGCAAATGGCTATTTGCGATTTCATTCCTCACTAAAACTATCTCAGTTATGAGAGGCGTCAATAAAGTGATTTTGATTGGGAATCTGGGCAAAGATCCGGAAATACAAAAGGTTGATGGCACCATTCCCGTCGCAAAATTTCCGCTGGCTACGACGGAAACCTTTAAAGATCGTTCGGGGAAGCAGGTTTCCCAAACTGAGTGGCACAATGTGGTGCTGTGGCGAGGTTTGGCTGAGCTGGCCGAAAAATACCTCAGAAAAGGCAGCCTGATTTATGTGGAAGGACATTTGCATACCAGAAGCTGGGAAGATAAGGATGGAAATAAAAAATCGGCTGTGGAAGTGGTGGGGGATAATCTGATTATGCTCGACAAGAAACTGGAAAGCCATGTCGGATCCCACGGCTCATCTGTACAGGAAGAAGCCGGTGAATCGTCTGCATCTTCGATGGAATCAGAACTGAATCCGGAAGATAATGAATGAAAATTTTCCGTGTTTTCGGGTTTCCGCATTTCAAATCGATGTAATATTGCGAATCTGATCATGAAAGATTTCGGGTTTTCCTGATATAGCATCTCAGCCACATGATGTTTATTTCCCCATTGTTTTTGGAATTTTCTCTGCATCATCTTTCGATTCCCGCGCTTTCCATTGCGAGTATCTATTTAGCGATGGTGAATCAACAGGAACTGCCCATGCAAAACATTACCTTTTTTGCAATTCTGTTGGTTGTGCTCATTCTTATCTCAGCCCTGATTTCAGGAGCTGAAGTAGCTTTCTTTACCATTGGAGAAAAGGAACGCAATATGCTTCGTGTGAGGCAAAAGCCGGGAGCCAGACAGGCCATTAAACTTCTTGAAAATCCGCGACTGTTGCAAGCAACCCTGCTGCTTGCCAATTATGTGATCAACATTTGCGTGATTCTCATTGCCAACTATCTGATTGATTTATTTATCAATTACAAAGAAAACCTCATTCTTTCCTATGTCATCAAGCTGTTGGTGATTCTGATTATCGTGGTATTATTCGGTGAAATTATTCCCCGGGTCTATGCCACGCAATACAACATTCGGGTGGTGTTGTCCAGTGCAGGTGTCATTCATGTGTTGCAGCGCATGCTGGGTTTTGCTAGCAGCTTCATCGTCAAAACATCAGAAAATATTGAAGCTACTTTACAAAAAACAAGAGAAGCAGATTTTCTGGAAAAAGAAATCAACGAAGCCGTGGATGCTACCATTGATGAAAATGCATCGGCTGAAGAAAAAAATATCCTGAAAGGAATTATCAAATTCAGCAACATTACCGTAAGACAGGTGATGCGCGCCCGGCTTGATGTGAAAGGAATACCTTATGATTTGCCATTTCGGGAAGTAATTCGACAGGTAGCCGCCTTGCATCACGCAAGACTTCCAGTATATGAAGAAGATTTGGATCACATTAAAGGCATGCTGTATTCCCATGATTTGCTGGCGCATCTGGATAAAGGTGATGATTTTGACTGGCATGCTATTTTGCGACCCGCTTATTTTGTGCCAGAACACAAGCTAATTGAAGATTTATTGCATGAATTTCAAACACAGGAAATACATTTTGCTGTTGTGGTTGATGAATTTGGTGGTACATCGGGTATTGTAACCCTGGAAGATATTGTGGAAGAAGTAATAGGCGATATCCGCGACGAATTTGATGAAGAAGATCAATTCTATGCACAGATTGATGCAGACACCTTTGTGTTTGATGGCAAAGTCATGCTCAATGATGTATGCCGCATCATGGATCTTTCGCCGGATACTTTTGATGAAATCAAAGGCGATAGTGATTCACTGGCAGGCCTGGTGCTGGAAATAGCCCGAAAATTCCCTCAGGTGAATGAAGTATTGAAATGGAAAGATTTTGAATTTACTGTTCTGGAAATTGACCGGATGCGCATCCAAAAAATAAAAGTCAGAAAAAATCCATTTCCTGATGAATAAGGACTTTTCTTTGTTGTACGGGATGAAGTGGATTACAGGTTTATGGGTTGTATGGATCCTGACAGGGTGCAATCATCCACCCACACCACGCCCCCGCGGATATTTCAGAATTGATTTGCCGCAGAAAAAGTATCAGTTGTTTGATAAACCCGGATATCCTTACACGTTTGAATATCCGGTATATGCTGAAATTGTGAAGGATACGGTTTTCTTTGATACCATACCTGAAAATCCTTACTGGATCAATATTGTATTTCCCGGATTAAATGGTAAGATTTACCTGACCTATAAAGTTATCAGCAAAAAGCAGCCGTTGCAAACCTTGCTGAATCAGGTTTTTGAGATGACGGATCAACATGATTACAAGGCAGATTACCGGGATGAAATCAGGATTCACACGCCATATCATGTGGATGGCATATTTTTTAGCCTGGGAGGTGATGTGGCCAGCGCCAAGCAATTTTTTGTGACTGATTCAACCACTCATTTTTTACGTGGCGCACTTTATTTCTATGCCGTACCCAATGCGGATTCGCTGGCACCGGTTAACAGGTTTGTAGAACAGGATATGTGGCATCTGATTCATACGCTGCGCTGGCGATAATGGTTTCATTAAACTTCAAGTTAGATTATGATCTGGATTGATGATGTGCTGGTAGAAGATGATGTTGTGGAAGCCCGCTTTGTGTGCAATCTGCAGGCATGCAAGGGTGGTTGTTGTGTGGATGGTGATGCGGGAGCTCCGCTGGAGGCGCAGGAAGCAGAGCAGATCAGGCAGGCCTATGCAACAGTCAAAAATTATCTTCCTGAAGATCATCGGGCCTGTATTGAACAAAAAGGCCATGTGGTGCATGATCCGGAATTTGGTATGGTTACACCTTTGCTGCCCAATGGCATGTGCGCCTATGCAATAGTGGAAAATGGCATCGTGAAATGTGCATTTGAGAAAGCCTTTCATGATGGTAAAACATCATTCCATAAACCGGTGTCCTGTCATCTGTATCCATTGCGGGTACGAAAGATTGCACATCATACCGCAGTTTTGTATGAGCCCAGAGAAAATCTTTGTCGGCCGGCCTGTGAGCTGGGTAAAAAATTGGGTGTACCGGTATTTCGTTTTGTAAAACAGGCATTGATTCGTAAGTTTGGAGAGGAGTTTTATCAGGCTCTTGAACAGATTGCAGAAAAATATTTTCAGCGAAACAGGCATTGATACCCTGTATATCATACCAGTCAGGCATTTCAAACAACTGATCTATGAATGAACAACTGGCTACATTTCTGGCCAAAAGTGAAGTAAAGGCTTTCGACCTGGATCACCGGAGAAAAATTAATTTCAACATTGGAAAATACAACCAGGCTTTTCAGCAGGGGAAATCGCAATTTACCGATCTGATGACGGCACGTGAGCGTGCCAAAAACATGAAGTGGCGGGCTATTGAACAACTGGATGTGCTGCTGGAAAATTTTGAAGCCCAATTCACGCGTCGTGGTGGCAAGGTAATCTGGGCTGAAGATGGCACACAGGCCTGCCGGGAAATTTTGCATATCTGCCAGGAAAAACAGGCCAGGAAAGTTGTCAAGAGCAAATCAATGGTAACGGAGGAAATTCATTTGAATGAATTCCTGGCTGAACATGATATTGAATCAATTGAATCTGATCTTGGCGAGTATATTCAGCAGCTGGACGGTGAGCCTCCGTATCACATTGTAACGCCGGCCATGCATAAAAGCAAGGATGATATCGCCCGCTTGTTCAGCAACAAGTTGGGTACGCCGGCCAGCCTGACCGCAGAAGAGCTTACCATGGTAGCCCGCCGGCAGCTGCGTGAACAATATGTAACAGCCGACATCGGAATTACCGGAGCCAATTTTATTCTGGCCGATATCGGAGGAATAGCCATTACGGAAAATGAAGGCAATGCAAGGCTTACGACATCATTGCCACGCGTGCATATTGCGGTTGTAGGAATTGAAAAGGTATTGCCATCCTATCAGGATCTGGCTTTGTTTTGGCCCTTGCTGGCCACTTTTGGTACCGGACAAACCATTACGGCATACAATACAATCCTTACTGGCCCGCGTCAGCCTGGCGAAACCGATGGCCCGGAAGAGATGTATGTGATATTGCTTGATAACGGCCGCACGCGTATTCTGCAGGATATTCAGGTCAGGGAAAGCCTGTATTGTATTCGTTGTGGTGCCTGCCTGAATGCATGCCCGGTATATAAAAACATAGGCGGCCATACCTATGGCACTACTTACAGCGGCCCTATCGGCGCGGTTATTACCCCGCATCTCAAAGGGATGCAGGAATTCAAGCATTTGAGTTATGCTTCTTCCCTTTGTGCCAACTGTACGGAAGTGTGTCCGGTACGCATCAATATCCATGAACTCCTGCTCATCAACCGGCACGAAGCTGTGGAAGCACACTATACCAGTGGAAGTGAAAAGCTGGCGTGGTACTTCTGGAAGCAGGCCAGCCTCAGCAGAAAAATGATGAACATGGCAAGTGGCAAAACCAAGAATTTCGTATTGAGGAAATTGTTCCGCAAAAGCTGGGGCGACAAAAGAGAATTACCCGTTTTTGCGCCGCATTCCTTTCAGGAATTGTGGAAACAACGGCGTGGGGGAAAAACATGAAAATCTTTATTTCTTACACATAAAATGCTGTGTTATGAAACGATTTTATCTTCTGTGTGGCTTATCGCTCTTATTGGGATTCGTTGCCTGTCATCATGGAACCCGGCAGGCACAATCAACAGAGGATACGGCTCAGGCACCCGAGCAGCCCGCAGTACAGGCCATGCCCGCCGTACCGGCTGGAGCAAAAGTGTTTTTTAAAAATTTAAAAAACGGACAGGTAGTGCAAAATCCTGTTCGGGTGGAAATGGGCGTGGAAGGCATGCGCGTGGATTCAGCCGGACTCGTGCGGGAAGGCTCAGGACATCATCATATATTGATTGATGATGGAGATTCCATTCCGGCAGGCGAGGTAATTCCCAAAGACTCCACGCATCTGCACTTTGGAAATGCACAAACCGAAGCGGAACTGCAGCTGCCACCCGGAACACATAAGCTGACTTTGCAGTTTGCCGATGGCATGCATCGCTCCTACGGCCAACAAATGGCGGCAACCGTTACCATTCAGGTTAAAAAATAAAAAATAAACCTGTCGAGCGCAAGCTGCTTAATGCTGTTTTGTGCAGATTCATATATTCACTTCCCGGCTTACTGCCCGCCTGCAATACGTAGGTAAGTTCATCTTAGAGCAGCAAATGGGTCTGCAGGTGAAATGGGTTTTGCAACCTCCAGTCCTTATCTCGGAAGCCTGGATTAACTACACGCATGCATCCTATGCAGATGCTTTTAACATCACGCCCCATTCTCTTCTGTTTGAAACAGACATAAAGCAACAAAAAATCGAATTTTGCAGCTTTGATTCATTAAAAGCATTTTTTCCCTGTGTATCAGCAGCCGATTTTCCATTTGATATCTTTGCTGCAACTTTTTATTTGCTTAGCAGATATGAAGAATATCTTTATTCCGAACAGGACAAGCATGGGCGATTTCCTGCTACTGCAAGTATAGCTTATCAGCAAAAATTTCTCGATGAACCAATTGTTCATCATTGGATACAAGCATTTCAACAGGCTTTAAGCAGCAAATTTCCTTATCTGAAATTTCGATTGCCTGTATCCCGTTTGATTCCCACCTATGATGTGGACATGGCCTTTGCCTATCGGGGCAAGCCCTTGTTCAGGCAAATAGGTGCAGCCGTATGGGATATCTGGCACCGGCACTTTTCCGAAATCACACTCAGATGGAAAGTGGTTATCAATCAAACCAAAGATCCTTATGATGTGTATGAATGGTTAAACGGCATTCATGAATTCCATCATCTTCAGCCGATTTATTTTTTTCCTGTTGGCAAATATGGGAGATATGACAAACAAATAGCGCCTACACATCCCGTTTACAAAAAGTTAATAGTATCCACATCATCAAATTTTACCACAGGTATTCATTTATCCTATGCCTCGTTTTTAAACGAAAGGAAAATAAAACGAGAGATTGGGATATTCGCATCTGTTGCGGGTTTTCAGCCGAAGCATAATCGTTTTCATTATTTGCGGTTCCGGATACCGGATAGTTATCGTCAGCTTTTATCGGCAGGCATTCAGCATGATTACAGCATGGGATATGCTACCCATGTGGGATTCCGGGCTGGTGTGGCCGATGCATTTTTTTGGTATGATCTGATCGCAGAAAAAGAAACTGCTTTGCTGATTCATCCGTTTTGCTGGATGGATACCGGTGTGGTACAATTAAAATCTTCACCAGATGCTTATGCAGAACAGGTTTGGAGGATGTGGGAAAAGATCCATGCAGCAGGTGGTACGTGTATGCTGGTTTTGCATCCCAATTATTTCAGTGAGTATGGAAGGTTTTGTGGGTATCGCCAGGCGTATCAGCACGTGGTGCAGCAAATCATGCAACGTCAATGAAGAAAATGACGCGTGCCGGTGATCACCATTCCCATTTGATGTTCCTGGCAGAAACGAATGGAATCTTCATCACGAATGGAGCCACCCGGGTGAATAACAGCTGTGATGCCGGCATCATGTGCCAGGCGCACGCAGTCATCAAATGGGAAAAAAGCATCAGAGGCCATTACAGCACCATGCAGATCAAATCCTGATTGGCGGGCTTTTTTAATAGCCTGGCGCAGGGCATCAATTCTTGAAGTTTGTCCGCAACCTTTTCCGATTAATTGTTTGTTTTTTACCAATGCAATAGCATTTGATTTCAAATGCTTGCATATTAGATTGGCAAATTGCAAATCGGTTTTTTCTTGTGATGTAAGCGGACGACTTACTTCATTCCAGGACTGGAAGCTTAATCGATCTGTATCTTGCTGCAAGACGCCATTTAAAACTGATTTAAAGGCAGTGGTTGATTGTATTTTACCTTTTTGTTTCAGTAAGATGCGGTTTTTCTTTTTCTTCAGTATTTCCAGTGCTGGTGGTGTGAAGTCAGGAGCTATACACACTTCAAAAAATATTTCGTGTATAGATGCTGCTGTTTCTTCATCTATCACGGCGTTGCTGATTAGAATCCCACCAAAAGCACTTTCCGGATCGCCTTGCAGCGCAGCTTTCCAGGCATCATACACGGTATTTGCTGATGCTGCACCGCATGCATTGGTATGCTTGATGATAGCAAAAGTGGTTTCCTCAAATTCAGCCATTAACCGACAAGCAGCATCTACATCAACCAGGTTATTATAGGAAAGCGCCTTGCCATGCAATTGATCGAAAATTTCATGAAGATTGCCAAAAAAGCGGGCTGACTGATGGGGATTTTCTCCGTAACGCAGAGAATGTGCCGGAGCTGCTTCAGCAAAGAAAATATTTGTAGGTGCAAATTGTTCGAAATAACGTGTTATAGCCAGATCATAATGAGTGCAATGCGCAAATGCACGAGCAGCCAGCCATTTTCGTTGATCATAATGAAGGATGCCCTGTTGATCTGTGAGCCATTGCAATAGCTGGTTGTATTCTTCCCGGGAAGCTATCACAGCCACATCGGCAAAGTTCTTGGCTGCTGCACGGATCAGGGATACACCTCCAATATCTATTTTTTCGATAATAGCTGCTTCATCCTGAGTAGCAGCAACGGTTTCTTCAAAGGGATAAAGATCCACAATCACCAGATCGAAAAGCGTTAAATGATAATCTTTGATTTGCTGCTCATCTTCCGGATGACTCCTCCTGGCTAATATTCCACCAAATACAGCAGGATGAAGTGTTTTTACTCTTCCGCCCAGAATAGAAGGATATCCCGTAAGTGATTCAATAGATTGACAAGGTATTTGCAATTGCCGGATGAAAGCCTGTGTGCCACCGGTGGAATAAATTTCAACACCAAGCTGGTGAAGCTTTCGACAAATATCATCGAGTCCTTCTTTGTTGTAAGCTGAAATCAAAGCGCGCTTAATCTGAAGATCGTGCATGTTCAGAGATTTAAAATAAAAGCTCCTTTTTCAGAAGTAGCATGAAAATGCAAATTTAGGTGTTCACACACATTTTTCCATTTTGCAATTGTGCCAAATGTATTGGTGCCATCGGCTATTACCACCCTGGGTGATACATGTTGAAGCCATGTGGTATCGGGTTTCGCATTGTGCGTAACAATAATAAAACATGGAAATGTTGCTTCTTTGATAAACAAAGATTGCTGCTTTCTGCCATCCAGCTGTATAAACTGCGTGCGATTCCAGATAAACACGTGCGTGCAAGATGAACTATCGATTGCAAGATCTTGCCTTTGAATGTGAAACAAAGAATTGCTGACCGATAATTCTTTTATATCATCCTGCTGATGTCGATTTCCGGATAACCAGCTGAAGGCTTTTTGCCCCTCAACCCATTCCAGCAATGAAACCTGCGGAATATGATATACAATAAATTTCCGTTGGGTAAATGATTGTAAAAAAACACAATCTCTGTTTATCCAAAAACCAAGAAAACCAAGCAAAGCCATGGAAAGAGCGATTTTTGTGCGGTTCATGAAAAAAGCCATCATACCGATCAAACAAAGAAACATCCATATCATTTCTGGAAATGAAATAAACAGATTTTCTACCCGGCTCCATTTCATTGCATGAAACCATTGGATGCTTCCCTGCAGGATATAACCCGTGGTAAGAATTAATTTGGCTATGTAAAATGATAATGAAGGCCAGGGCATGATTAGCAATATGCAGGTAAGAATCAGCAGGATGCTTGAAAGCGGAACAGCAACCAGATTCGTAATAAAAAACAAAACCGGAAATTGATGAAAGTAATAAATACTCAAGGGAAGAATCAGGACTTGTGCGGCAACAGAAACCGCTATCATGCTCCAGCATTTTTTTACAATTTTATTTTCAGTTTGCAGGCATCGGTGAAGAAACGGATAGTACAGCAAAATGCCGGCCACAGCCAGATAGGAAAGCTGAAAGCCAATGTCCATGATCCATGCCGGATGTATCATCAACAACAAAATAGCTGAACAAACCAATGCATCTATGGATGATACAGGTCTTTTCAGCAACCATTGAGGTAACAGGATCAAACTAATCATCAAAGCTGCTCTGCAGGCTGAAGGAGCCATGCCGGAAAAGATAACGAACAACCAGGTACACAAAAGTGCTATCAGTACTCGCATGCGGGTCGGAATTCTGCATAAGCCCAGGATAAACATGCATGTACCAAACAGGATTCCGATATGCAATCCGGAGATAGCCAGAATATGAATAGTGCCCGTATTTCTGTATGACTGGATAATGGCCGGATCCATTTCACTGCGATCGCCCGTAACCATGGCATAAGCAAAGCCCCGGATATCAGGATCAAAAAGAAAGTCATGGAGTTTGTGCTTGCAGGAGGTTTTTAAATAATTGAAAAAACGCTGCCATTCTGTTGCAATAGCAGAAAAATAGCCTGTTTTACCGGGCTTGAGATATTTCCATTCCATGCTATCGAGAAACACTTCATGATAGATTTGTTGATGTTCCCTATAGCCGGCATAATCAGGCATGCCTGGATTCGTGCGATGCGCAAGTTGTGTAGGAGCTTTGCGGATTAGAAGCAAATCGCCCGCCTGTGGCAATTTTGCATAAGCAGCCTTGCGCAGATAACATAGCACCTTGCCTGTGCAAGTTTCTGTTTTTCCAGATGCATGAATCAGATAACGGGCTTCCATCACACATTGATAAGTGGAAGATTTTTCTTCTGATGATTGGCATATACCTATCCACTGATCAGAAGGCCTCAAACAATTGCCTATCCAGTTTTGATGCAGACGAGAATCATGAAATGCCGATACAAAATATCCGGCACATACCCACATGAGCCAGATCATGCATCCATGTATGGGCGTCAGGCAAATGGAATAGGTGGCAGGTACGGATATCCAAGTAAAAATCACGGCCCACACAACAGCTATGCTACAAATCAGGTAGATGGTGGATAATGGTGCAAGCCCATACATTTCGAGGAGGATGCCGGCTATCAAAGCAATCAGCAAGCGCAATGAGGAGGGGAGCATGGGTTTGAGATTTCTGCGGGTTGGATTTTTGAATGATTCAGCTATTCAGATGAAAAATTAATACACTCCCTACAGTCCTGCAAGCGCACCAGAATTGTCAGGAGTAAGTGAATTATTGGGATATGAGTTCATTTCTAACGCAGGCATGACAGATAAACATAGGCTGCAGGCTAATTTGGAGGCGGTGTAAAACAGCAGTTATGATTTCAGTTCAAGATATCAGTCCGGAATTATACCAACGCTATCAATATCCGGTACCTCGCTATACCAGCTATCCTCCTGCGCCTGTATTCGATCAGAATTGGGATGAAAACTGCTGGCTGGAGGCTTTGTCTGAAGCCGAACACAACGAGCCGGATGCACGATGGTCGTTGTATGTGCATTTGCCGTTTTGTGATACGCTCTGTTATTTCTGCGGATGCAATATGATCATCACTCATCATGCCGGAAGGGTACAGCGGTATCTGGATCATTTGCACCGAGAAATTGCGCTTTGGCGTGACAGGTTACCCGATGGCCATCTGGTAGATCAGATGCACTGGGGTGGGGGAACGCCTACCCATCTGACACCCTCACAGCTGAAAATGCTGGCCGATACCATCCGTCAGTATTTTGATTTTACGCCGGAAACAGAAATCAGCTGTGAAATTGATCCACGTGGACTTACGCTGGCACATGTGGAAGCTTTGAAGGCAGCGGGTTTCAACCGTATTAGCATGGGTGTGCAGGATCTTCATCCCCGGGTGCAGCAAGCCGTTAACCGCATTCAACCATTGGCATTAACTGAAGAGGTGATTGGCTGGATTCGCGATCTGGGCTTTCAGAGCCTCAACATGGATTTGATGTATGGATTGCCTTATCAGACGGCAGCTTCCTTTCGGGATACCATCCGGGAAATCATTCGGCTGAAACCCAATCGGATTGCCGTTTTTCATTATGCCCATCTGCCGCATATCAAAAAACACCAGTCCCTGATTGATGTGCGCACTTTGCCTCAGCCCGCAGAAAAGATGCGGATGTGGTTGCAAACCATTGATATGCTTACAGATGCAGGATATGTATTCATTGGCCTGGATCATTTTGCCCTGCCAGATGATGAACTGGCTGTAGCTTTGGCTCGCAGGCAGCTTTATCGCAATTTTCAGGGATATAGTACCCGGGCAGGGACCCATTTGTTTGGGTTGGGCATTACCGGCATTAGCCAGGTACCCGGAGCGTATGCCCAGAATCAGAAAACCGAACAGGCTTATATCCAGGCCATTAATTCAAACCGGATTCCCACAGCGCGGGGATATAGGCTTACGGAAGATGATAAAAGAAGAAGAGACGTGATTATGCAGATCATGTGCCATCATGAAGTGGATAAAACAGCATGGAATGAAACCTTTCATTTGAATTTTGATGAATATTTTCAGTCTGCGGAAAAGGATTTGCAACAACTACAGGCTGATGAATTTATTGAAGTGGACGATAAAAAAATAAAGGTAACACCGTTGGGCATGCTGTTTCTTCGGCAGATTGCCTACACATTTGATGCTTACAAGCCATCTGCAGAAAAACCGGTTTATTCAGCTTCTTTGTAAAATGATTGCAGATATGCACAAGCCAGTCCTTATTCTGGGTGCAGGCATCACGGGGCTTGCACTGGGTTATTTTTTGCAGCAACAGGGGATTGATTTTATTATTCTGGAAAAAGATGTCCGCCCTGGCGGCCATATCCGCAGTTTCAGAGAAGGGCCCTATCTGATAGATGTTGGTCCGAACAGCCTGCAGGCTCAATACCCGGTTGTACAGCAGATGGTTGACGAGCTGGGCCTTCAGGGGCAGCAGGTTTTTGCTCGGACTGCAGCATCCAAACGTTACATACTTCGCGGAGGTAAATTACATCCGCTTCCGATGCAGCCGAAAGATCTGATTGTTAGCCGGCTTCTTTCCTTCCGGGCCAAAATGCAGTTGCTGCGGGAACCTTTTGTGAAACCGGCCAGGGAACAGGCTGCTGAAAGTTTGGCTGGCTTTGTTCGCCGCAGGCTGGGAGAGGAGTGGCTGGATTATGTGGTAAATCCTTTTATAGCAGGAATTTTCGCCGGCGATCCGGAACAACTGCATGCAGCGAGCGCCTTTCCGATGTTGTACAGGCTGGAGCAGGAATACGGCAGCCTGCTGAAAGGAATGAAGCAAATGGTGAAATCAAAACAAAACGCCGGTCTGGCCAGGGGGCAAATATTCAGTTTTGAATCGGGTATGCAGGCTTTGCCTGATGCTCTTTATGCCAGGTTGCATCAGCAGGTAATGACGGAGATGTCTGTGAGCTCCATTCGCTGTCAGGCAGGAAGCTTTGAAGTCGGTTGCCGACAGGGAGCGAATAGTTATAACTTTACCAGCCAGGTGCTGGTTTCCACCCTCCCGGCCTATGCCCTGGCTGAGCTGGCAGAGGGTGATTGCGCCTGGATAAAGCCGCATCTGCAGGCTATTGTATATCCTCCGGTAATGGTGGTTTTCGCTGCTTATCCGTTAGATGCCATTCGAAGGTCTTTGGATGGATTTGGCTTTCTGGTGCCGGCAAAGGAAAATCTTTCTTTTCTGGGGGCTATCTGGAGTTCGTCTATATTGCCGGGTCGCGCGCCGGCCGATCAGGCTGCCTTTACTTTGTTTGCCGGTGGTATGCGGCATCCGGAAATTGCAACTACCAATCACCAGGAGTGGGCAACCCGCATGCTGAAAGAGTTTGAAAAAATCATGGACATTCATCAACCCCCTGTATTCACCCGTCAATGGTATTGGAAAGAGGCTATTCCGCAGTACGATCTTTCCTATCCGGCTCATGTTTCGGCCTTTCAGCAGCTGGAACAGCAATTTCCCGGGTTATATCTGGCCGGTAATTACCGGGGTGGCATCTCGGTGGGCAACTGCCTGCAGGCCGCCCGTCAACTGGCCGAACGCATCGTTGGGCAAATCAAAGGCTAAATTTTTCATCCTTTTTATCAACCGTTAATTCGGCCAATAAGCCGCTTAAAAAATTTTTTTTATTAACAAGGTAGTATGTATTACATAGTATTAAAAATTTTATATAGCTTTGTAATGTGATTTGAATAAAAAGCGACCCATGAATATTGACAACACACAGTCGCAAATGCGCAAGGGAGTTCTGGAATTTTGCATCCTGGCCATTATCAGGCAGGGAGAGGCTTATCCTTCGGATATCATTGAGAAGATGAAAGCGGCCGGTTTGCATGTGCTTGAAGGCACCCTGTATCCTTTGCTTACGCGGCTAAAAAATGCGGGGCTTCTGAAATATCGTTGGGTAGAGAGCCCATCCGGCCCACCCCGCAAATATTTTTCCATGACTCCGGAAGGGGAGGCATTTTATCATATGTTGGAAGAAACCTGGAAAGAAATGGTAACGGCGGTGAACCAGCTTACGCAAACGGATTAAATGTATTCATCCATACCTGTAAATTGTATCTGAACATGAAAAAAATCATCAACGTCCATCTGGCAGGTTTGCTGATTCCCATGGAAGACACGGCATACGACCTGCTGAAAGCATACATTGAAAGCCTGCAGCGCCATTTCAGCCAGGAAGTTGGCGGAGATGAAATTGTGTCCGACATTGAAACCCGCATTGGCGAACTCTTTCAGGAACAGTTGAGAAAGGGTGGCAATTGCATCACGGATGCCGACGTGAATGCGGTGATTGCTGCCATGGGTCGGCCCGAAGAGCTGGGTGGCGAAAGCGAGCAGCGATCTACTTTTTCGCAAGTTGCCGACGGACTTCGCCCGCGCAAAAGGTTGTACCGCGATCCTGACGATAAGATTCTGGGAGGTGTTTGCGGCGGATTGGGGGCCTATTTCGGAGTAGATCCCGTTATATTCCGGCTGGTATTTGCTTTGCTGTTTTTCGGTGCCGGTACGGGAGTGCTGCTTTATTTGGTGTTGTGGATAGCTGTGCCCCGGGCACGTACGGCTGCTGAAAAACTGGAGATGCGCGGAGAACGGGTGGATTTGCAAAATATTTCCCAGGCTGTCAAGGAAGAGCTTAGTGGCGTAAAAACCAAAGCTCAGGACCTGGGCAAAGAAGCTGCTGGAGTTTTTAAAAAAAAAGAAAACAATGATATAGGTGAAGCATTGAGGGAAATTTTGCTGGCGCTGCTAAGGGTGGTGGGCTGGATAGCCAAAATTGCACTCGTTCTCATTGGGATTCTGATTATATTCTGCCTGGGGGTTGCCCTGATTGCAATGGTAGGTTCCTCCTCCATACTGATTCCGCTGAAAGGCTTTTTCTGGTACGGATGGTGGCCCGGAGTATTATTCTGGCCTTCAATCCTGCTGGTGTTAGGAATACCTGTTGTAGCATTCATCATCTTTTTGATTCGCAGGCTGGTTGGCGCCCGCGCCATGCATGCGGCTGTTGGTTACACACTTGCAGCTCTCTGGCTGATCGGGCTGGCGATTATGATCTATCTGGCATGGGATATAGGTCATCATTTCCGGGTAAAAAGAACAGAGAAGGTTCTGGCTGAATTTCATCAACCTACCGGCAATACCCTGTATGTAAAATTTCAACCCGTAATGCAGGAATCCGAAGAAGGTGGGAGTACGACATATGCCATCATCAGCAACTGGTTAACCCTCAGGGACGATTCTCTTTTTTATCGCAACGTGCATGTGCATATTATTCCATCGCCGGAAGACGACAGTTTCCGGATAGAAATTCGCAAATCTGCCTGGGGAGCCACGGGTATGGAGGCTACAAGAAATGTCGAACAGTTTCACCTTTCCTTTGTGCAGGAAGATTCTGTTCTCTATATCCCGGATGTCGTACCCCTGCCTAAGGGAACGCCTTTTCGCAATCAGAAGGCAGAAATCAACATTTATGTACCCAACAACAAACAGGCTTTTTTGCTGAATGAACTCCCATGGCAGCAGGATCGGGATGATGATTGGGAGGAAAATGATTCTGACGAAGAAACAACGCAACAATCGTCCACGATTAGCCAAATGCCAACCCATCGTTTTTCTTTCGCTCATTTGTCCATGAATAACCTGGGTACCCGATGGGGGAAGCAAGAAGATAGCACATCCTCCGTTGAATGGATGGATGGCTTGCTGTATTTGTTTTTTAGCCTGTTCAATATTCAGCCTCATTCTTAAATTTTCCTTTTTGGATCAGTGAATTTTCCGATTGGCTTCATGCCCAGCAAGAATAATCCATAGCTTTGCAAATTCCTGGTAAAAGGGCATGAGCGAAACGGTCAGCATAGTATTGGTTGGGAATCCCAACTCCGGAAAGACATCCCTGTTTAATGCACTTACAGGCCTGAATCAGAAGGTGGGGAATTTTCCCGGGGTAACGGTTGATAAAAAAGCAGGCTATACCCGGCTGGACCATCGGCTGGAGGCCAAGGTGGTAGATCTTCCCGGTACTTATAGCATTTATCCCAGAAGTGCTGATGAGTGGGTCACCTTTGATGTGTTGCTGAATCCACGCAATCCGGACCGGCCAGATATCGTGATTTGCCTGGCCGATGCCTCCAATATCAAACGCAACCTGCTTTTTTGTTCCCAGATTATTGATCTGAATATTCCGGTGGTCATTGCCCTGACGATGATGGATATTGCCCAGCAAAAGGGTATCCGCATTGATGTGCCGGCGCTGGAGCTGGCTTTGGGTGTGCCGGTAGTGCCCGTGAATCCCAGAAAAGAGAAAGGAATCACTGCCTTAAAAAAGGCCTTAGCTCTCACAGCTGCAGGTCAGTACAAACCACCGGCCGGAGATTTTATTCCTATCAGAGACCTGGCTCCTGGTTTAATTTGCAAAACACGAAAATATGTGGAAGTCAGGAGTGATTATGCGGCTCTGCTGGTGGCAGCACATCACGAACAGCTCAAATTCCTGAATGGTGGCCAACGGTTGGCTTTGATGAATATCCTGGCAGAAGAGCAGTTTAACCGGGCCCGGGTGCAGGGTGAAGAAATCATGCAACGCTATCAGCGGATTGCCCAGATCATGACCCAGGCCGTGGTAATGGATGATCCTCGCCGCAAAAAACTAATTACCGAACACATTGATCAGGTATTGCTGCACAGGTTCTGGGGATATGTCATCCTGTTGGCCGTGTTGTTTCTTCTGTTTCAAAGCATTTTTTGGTTGGCCCAGTACCCCATGGGTTTGATTGAACAGGCATTTACCTGGGTCAGTACCTGGCTCAGCGATGTATTGCCTTCGGGTTGGTTTAGCGATTTGCTGATCAATGGCCTTGTGGCCGGATTAAGTGGGATTGCCGTCTTTGTGCCCCAGATCATGATTTTGTTTGGTCTCATCACCATTCTGGAAGATACGGGCTACATGGCGCGTGTCAGTTTCCTCAGCGACCGGCTGATGCGGCAGGTGGGGTTGAATGGCAAGTCGGTCATGCCACTTATCAGCGGTTTGGCCTGTGCAGTACCCGCCATTATGGCAACCCGCAACATTGAAAACCAGAAGGAAAGGCTCATTACCATTCTGGTTACACCTCTGATGAGTTGCTCCGCCCGCCTACCCGTGTATATCGTACTGATTTCGCTGGTCATTCCCGATCGGTACCTGCTCGGATTTTTAAGCTTGCAGGGCCTGGTGATGATGGGTTTGTACCTGCTCGGATTTTTTACAGCGCTAACAGTAGCCTGGGTGATGAAACATCTCATTCACCTGAAAGAAAAAAGTTATTTTATCCTGGAATTGCCAGTTTATCGGTCGCCCCGGTGGAAAAATGTGTTCATTACCATGGTCCAGAAGGCCCGGATTTTTGTGACCGATGCAGGCAAGGTGATTATGGTCATTTCGTTGATTTTATGGATGTTGGCCTCCTATGGTCCCCACCGCCAGATGGAACAACTAAAAACCCATTACACCCGGCTCATGGAGCAGCAGCCCCAGCAAAGGGATGCACTCGAAATAGAATACCAGGGGCAGCGGCTGGAGCATTCCTATGCTGGCATGCTGGGACATATCATAGAGCCCGTGATTCGTCCGCTGGGATTTGACTGGAAAATCGGCATTGCTCTGATTACCTCCTTCGCAGCCAGAGAGGTGTTTGTAGGCACCATGGCTACTCTATACAGCGTGCAGGGTGGCAAAGATGCCGATCGTGATACACTTCGCCAGAAATTGGAGCAAGCTCGCCGGCCAGATGGCACCAAAGTATATACACTGCCGGTTGGACTCTCCCTGATGATTTTTTATGTATTTGCTATGCAATGCATGAGCACACTGGCTGTGGTGAAAAGAGAAACCAAATCCTGGAAATTTCCTTTGATACAGCTAGCCTACATGACTTCCCTGGCTTATGTAGCCAGCTTCATCACCTACCATATTTTTTGATAGTTTCTAATCAACTTGCTTTTGCTCAGATATTCTTTCAGGCAATTGCTTGACTATTTTAGCCGATTTCTGTAACTTCGTGTGCGCTTTTAAATAAATAAAAAGCATAATTTGTTTCTGGGTATTCTTCCAGGAATATCCGAATTCACAGGAATATGGGTAAAAGAACAGTGAAAGTTCACGCCGTGCAGGAAGCCGTTACAGAGGATTTTTCCAAACCATCTTCCACCTCAGCCTCACCCGATCAGGATTACCGGGAAATTACCTCAAGTGAATATCTGCATGCTCAGCTGAAACGCCATTTTGGCTTTGATTCCTTTAAAGGCAATCAGGAAAAAATCATTCGCAGCATTTTGTCGGGCAGGGATACATTTGTGATCATGCCCACAGGTGGTGGCAAATCGCTTTGCTACCAGCTTCCGGCGCTAATCAGTCCGGGCTGCGCCATTATCGTGTCACCACTTATTGCCCTGATGAAGAATCAGGTGGATTTGATCCGCTCCTACAGCAGCAAGGATCATGTAGCGCATTTCCTGAATTCCACCCTTTCCAAAACCGAAATCAGGCGAGTAAAGGCCGATCTTGCATCCGGCAAAACCAAGATGCTCTATGTGGCGCCTGAAACCCTAACGAAGGCCGACAACCTCAGTTTTTTCCGGGAGCTGCAAATTTCCTTTTTTGCGGTGGATGAAGCCCACTGTATCTCGGAATGGGGACATGATTTTCGGCCTGAATACCGGCGTCTGCGGGAAATGATCAACGCCATCAACGATCAGCTGCCCGTGATTGCCCTTACCGCCACGGCTACACCCAAGGTGCAGAGCGATATTTTGAAAAACCTGGAACTCAAAAACCCCAACATATTCATCTCTTCCTTCAACCGTCCAAACCTGTATTATGAAATCCGTCCCAAACGCAAAAAAGATCAGACGCTGAAGGAAATTGTCCGCTTCATCTTACAGCACCGGGGCAAAAGTGGAATTATTTATACCCTCAACCGCAAAACCACGGAAGAAATTGCCGATATGCTGGTGGCCAACGGCATCCGAGCTGTGGCCTATCACGCCGGACTCGATGCGGCTACCCGCACCCAGCGGCAGGATATGTTCCTGATGGAAGAGGTGGAAGTGATTGTGGCGACCATTGCTTTTGGTATGGGCATTGACAAGCCCGATATCCGGTATGTGATTCATTATAATATTCCCAAAAGCCTCGAAAACTATTATCAGGAAACAGGTCGGGCCGGGCGCGATGGATTGGAAGGTAAATGCATTTGCTTTTATTCCCACCGGGATATACACAAGCTGGAACAGCTGATGCGCGATAAGCCCCTTAGCGAGAGAGAAATGGGGGCCCAGCTGATCAACGAAATGGTTGCTTATGCAGAAAGTGCCGTGTGCCGGCGAAAATTTATCCTGCACTATTTCGGAGAACAATTTGAAGAGGAAAACTGCGGGCATTGTGATAATTGCCTGAATCCAAAAGAAAAAATTGAAGTCAAGAACCGCGTAGTTATTGTCTTACGAACCATTCAGGCATTGAACGAACGGTTTGGTATCGAATACCTCGTGGATGTCATTTGTGGAAAGGCAACCCCCCAGATCACTACCTACCGGCACGATGAGCTTGCTGAATTCGGCAGCGGAAAAGAACACGATGCGCATTTCTGGAATTCCCTCATCCGCCAGATGATGCTGGAAGGCTTGATTGAAAAAGATATTGAAGAATATGGCCTGCTAAAAATCACGGAAAAAGGCAGGCAGTTCCTGTCGCATCCTTATCCCATTTATTTTTCCCTTAACCATCAGTTTGATGAAGATGAGGGTGATGAGGATGATATGCCCACAGGTCCTGGTGCGGTAGATCCCGTGTTGTTTGAAATGCTGAAGGATTTAAGAAAAAAAGTAGCCAAAGAAAAAGGACTCCCGCCATTCGTGGTATTTCTGGAAACCTCCCTCGAAGATATGGCCACCCAATATCCCACCACGCTGGAAGAACTGGAACGCATTCAGGGGGTGAGCAAGGGTAAAGCCATGAAGTTCGGGAAGCCTTTTGTGGAAATGATTCAGAAATATGTGGAAGAACATGATATCGAAAAGCCCGATGATTTTGTGATGAAGAGTGTGGTGAACAAAAGCGGGTTGAAGGTTTTCATCATCCAGAATATTGATAAAAAAATTCCGCTGGAAACCATTGCCCGTTCAAGGGATCTAACCTTATCCCAGCTGCTTGACGAAATGGAAACCATCGTAGCCAGTGGTACACGGCTGAATGTAGATTACTGCATAGATGAGGAGCTGGACGAATATGCCAAGGAAGAAATCATGGAATATTTCAAACATTGCGAAACTTCCAGCCTGGAAGCTGCTCGGGAAGCCTTGAGTGATGGCGACTACACAGTGGAACAGCTCAAACTCATGCGGATCAAATTCCTGAGTGAATACGGAAATTAAAAATTTGGGAGAGCACTTGGCACGGAAAGGAAAATCCTTATTTTTGCGGCCACCAATTGCAACGCCAGCTGTCTGATCAGCAGGCGGTTTGTGGACAAGGTGCGGTAGCTCAGTTGGTAGAGCAGAGGACTGAAAATCCTCGTGTCGGCGGTTCGATTCCGCCCCGTACCACATCTTCCGATGTATTACCATCTGGTTTAGCTTTTTAACAAAAAATCCCGGCATCATAGCCGGGATTCATTTTTCTATGAAAGGTCTTGTGTTTTACAAGCTTTCATCATGCTGACTGATATCCAGGCCCACTTCTTCGTCTTCTTCTTTCACCCGTAACGGATAAATCCAGTTGATGAGTTTAAAAAGCAGCCAGGACACACAGAAAGCATAAACAACGGCTATACACATGCCCAGCAGTTGATGCAGGAAAAAGCTGGTGCCTCCATACCAGAGTCCGTCATTGCCGGCTGGATTGATTTTTTTGCTGGCGAATACGCCGGTGAGGATCATACCCACAATTCCCCCTAATCCATGACAGGGAAACACGTCAAGGGTATCGTCGATGGATGTTTTGCTCTTCCAGTGAACGGCCAGGTTGGAAATCACAGCTGCTGCAAACCCGATGAAAATACTCTGCGGAATGCCTACATAACCTGCTGCCGGCGTGATGGCTACCAGCCCTACTACGGCTCCGATGCAGAATCCCAGTGCCGAAGGCTTTCTTCCCCTCATGGCATCGAAAAATATCCAGGCCAACCCAGCAGCAGCTGAAGCTGTATTGGTGGTGGCAAATGCGCTCACGGCCAATGAACTGGCGGTGAGTGCCGACCCCGCATTAAACCCAAACCAGCCAAACCAGAGCAATCCTGTACCCAACAGCACATACGTGATCCGGGCTGGCTTGGTAGGCTCTCCATACTGATGCACTTTTCTGGGTTTTAACACCAGAGCACCTGCCAGCGCTGCACAACCTGCAGAGATATGCACGACTGTGCCCCCGGCAAAATCCAGTACGCCTAATTTGTACAGAATGCCATCGGGGTGCCAGGCCCAATGTGCCAGCGGTGCATATACAAACAAACTAAACAAGATCATGAACAATACGTAGGCTGTAAACCGAATCCGCTCGGCCGTGGCACCTACCACCAGAGCCGGTGTAATGATGGCAAACTTCATCTGAAACAGGGCGTAAAGCAAAAGCGGAATGGTAAGTACAATCTGACCGTTGACGCCCAATGTGGGTGCATGTCCATTGATACCATGAAAGAAAGCATAGCTCAACGGATTGCCAATCAGGCCATGCCAGCTGGTACCAAAAGCCAGGCTAAATCCGCACACCACCCAGAGCACACTCATCAGCCCGGTGGCGATAAAGCTCTGCAACATGGTAGAAATCACGTTTTTCTTACTCACCATGCCACCGTAGAAAAAGGACAATCCGGGCGTCATCAGCAATACCAGTGCGGAGGCTATCAGCATCCATACTATATCAGCCGTCTGATAGGCCGGCTGCCCAGAAAAATCGGCCACAACGGGAATAAAAATTCCCACGATGGCAATCGCTCCCAATACCAGGAAAGGCATGGCAGCAGCAAGTCCGCTGTGTTCATGTCCCCGGGCGCTTACGATAGGTTCTCTTTTCCGGGACGGGGACGCTATTTCTTCTGCATACTCTAGCATACTTGAAGATTTTAAATTAGAAAAAAATAAATTTGAGTTTGTTTACGCAAATCTATTTTTAATTTTTGTTTTATTCAACAAATACAATAGATATTTTTTTTAATAATATATTTTCCAATAAAGCCTTCTATACAGAAACCTTTTATTCAAAGGCTACATTGTGGGAGGGATGAACGAAAGCTGAAGCTTATTTGCGGGCGTTTTGTTTTTGTTGGAGGGCAAAAAGCTGATCCCGCAGCCGGGCAGCTTCCATGAAATCCAGTTCACGTGCGGCCTTCTCCATGGCTTTTTTAAGGGTGCGGATGCGTTTTTCCAGCTCGGCAGGGGAGAGATATTCTGCTTCAGGTTCGGCTACGGCCTGAAGGGGCACTTGTTCAGGAAGCTCCGTATCAGCAGGTGTTTTATCTTCGCGGATGTCCAGTACAGAGGTTTGTTCCAGAATCTGGCGCACGGATTTTTGAATACCACGGGGGGTGATGCCATGTTGCTGGTTATAGCGGATTTGCTTCTCTCGGCGGCGATTGGTTTCGTCAATGGTTTTCTGCATACTTTCCGTGATGGTATCGGCGTAGAAAATCACCAGCCCATTCACATTGCGTGCTGCACGGCCTGCTGTCTGGGTCAGGGAAGTCTGGTTACGCAGAAAACCCTCCTTATCAGCGTCTAAAATAGCCACCAGGGAAACCTCGGGCAGGTCAAGCCCCTCCCGCAGCAGGTTCACACCTACAATCACATCTATCTTTCCCAACCGCAGTTCCCGGAGGATTTCCACCCGTTCCAGGGTATCAATTTCGCTGTGGATATATTTGGACCGGATTTGCAGTCGCTTGAGATAAGTATCCAGCTCTTCGGCCATGCGTTTGGTGAGCGTGGCCACCAGGACGCGTTCTCCTTTTTTTACCCGTTTGTCAATTTCATCCAGTAAGTCATCAATCTGGTTCTGGCTGGGACGCACTTCTATGGGAGGATCCAGCAATCCCGTAGGGCGCACCACCTGTTCCACCACCACGCCTTCACATTTTTCCAGCTCATATTCACCGGGTGTGGCACTCATGAAGATTACCTGATTCATAAGGCTTTCGAATTCCTGGAAGTTAAGCGGGCGGTTGTCCAGTGCCGATGGCAGGCGAAATCCATATTCCACCAAGGTGAGCTTGCGGGAGCGGTCGCCACCATACATGCCGGCTACCTGCGGAATGGTTACGTGGCTTTCATCAATCACCATCAGATAATCTTTCGGGAAATAGTCCAGCAAGCAGAAAGGACGGGTACCGGGTGCACGGCGGTCGAAAAACCGGGAGTAGTTTTCAATGCCATTGCAATAACCTAATTCCCGGATCATTTCCAGGTCATAGTTGACCCGTTCCTGCAGGCGTTGGGCTTCAATATATTTTCCCTGGGATTTAAAATATTCCACTTGTGCAGCCAGCTCATCCTGAATTTCCTGGAGGATTTGCTGGAACTGATCCCGCGGAGCCAGATAGAGATTGGCGGGGAAGATGGCCGCATTTTCCATGTCCAGCAGGCGTTTGCCAGTTTGCAGGTCAAATTGTTCGATGCTTTCTATTTCATCTCCAAAGAAAATAATCCGCAAACCAAAATCGGCATAGGGCGGATAAACTTCCACCGTATCTCCTTTCACACGGAACGAGCCCCGGGTAAATTCTACTGTGGTGCGATTATACAATGCCTCTACCAGGTTACGCAGAAAAGCACTCCGGCTGATTTGTTGTCCTTTGTGGATGCGGGTAATGCTGCGTTCATATTCGGCTGGGTTACCTATGCCATAAATACAACTCACACTGGCTACCACAATAATGTCGCGCCGGCCGGAGAGCAAGCTTGAAGTCGCCTTTAGCCGCAACTTGTCCAGCTCTTCATTAATCGAAAGGTCTTTTTCGATATAAGTATCGGTAACCGGGATATAAGCCTCAGGCTGATAATAGTCGTAATAGGAGACAAAGTATTCCACAGCATTTTCGGGAAAAAACTGCCGGAATTCGCCGTACAGCTGGGCTACGAGGGTTTTATTATGGGTAAGGACCAGGGTGGGTTTTTGCACATGCTGGATGACATGAGCAATGGTATAGGTTTTTCCCGACCCCGTAACCCCTAAAAGCGTTTGAAATTTTTCCCCCCTGCGTATCCCTTCGGTGAGCTGAGCAATGGCTTCCGGTTGATCGCCGGCCGGCGGATAGGGAGAAACCAGCTTAAACGGCATATTGTAAAATTAGGGATTCTGAAAAACACAGGTAAGTAAAAAATAGCGACTCCTTTAACTAATTTTTTTGTTAAAAAAATTTTATATAGGTTAAATTTGAATAGTTAGTCACTTCAATTTAAAATCTTCTGTCATGAAAACTTTAAAATCTTCCTTTTACCCTTACGTGTTTATACCTCTTTTTGCCGGGCTCATCTTCTCCTTCTCCGGCTGTCATAAAGGAACCCTGCAGAATCAGACACCCAGTCTCGATACCCGAAGTATTCCTGAAGTCCTTTATGGAGCTTATTTGGGGGAATTGCGTTTACCCGATCAAACCACTACCGAAATCCTGAATGGTGGATCCACGGTGCGTTTTCATTTCCCCAAAGGGATCTATTTGGTGGGAACGGATTCTACGGGTCAGATCCGGATGCTTACCGAGACAGACTATACCTGTACGGGTACCTGTACACAGGGATGTGATGTATTTTATATCCCGGGGCATTTCGGATGCAGCCAGTGTGAACCTGGCACCATCAGCTGCACGGGACATAGCAGCAGCCTGGCGGGTCTGAAAGCTTATGGATTTGTGGACCTGAAACAGGGTATTCATTTTGTGAAAGATACGCAGGAAATCCATTCTTTATTCGACCCGCCGAATGGGTTATTTGACATCCCGGCAGTACGTCAGGCGATGGAACAATTTAACATACAAAATTATGGACGGCCTCAGCCCGATTTTTCCCGTCGGTCTGCTTACCGGGAGGTGGCTGTCAATTTGTTTGGCTGCCTGGTTACCTATCTGGTGCCCCAAAGTGGTCAACTGCGTTCGGACGTGGCTGCTGATCAGTTAATTGACGCCTCGTTCTGGTATTGCCATTGTGATGAAGGAGATGCGGGTTGTACGCTGGAAAGTGGGTTGGGGTATAAAATGTGTAAAAATGGCGGCTGCACTTCCTGCCGCATGCACGTGGATGAACAGTCGCTGGACTGAGTTTTTTGGCCTTAACCTTTTAAGCCTCATTTTCTCGGGAAGTTTTGCGAAACATCCGGGTAGTGCTACTTTTGCAACGTAACATACATAAAACAGGTAAATGATGGCGTATAAAGATATTGTTTCCATCAGTGGCTTACCCGGATTATACGAAATGGTGTCCAGCAAGGCTGAAGGTGGGATCGTTCGTTCACTGGAGGATCGCACGACCCGCTTTGTGTCGGCCCGGCAGCATCGGTTCACGCCCATTGAAACCATTGAGGTGTTTACCACAGGTGCCAACGTGCCTTTGCAGGAGGTGTTTAAAGCCATGCAGCAGCATGAAGACAAGCATCCGGTGCCGGATGGATCAAAGGCTGATGAAAAAACATTACGGGATTATTTCGACCAGGTATTTCCTGAACTTGATGACGACCGTGTTTATTTCAGCGACCTGAAAAAAATGGTGCGCTGGTATGCCCAGTTAAGGACCCATGGCCTACTGCAGTTTGATACAGAACCTGCTCAGGCAGAAGCTGCACAGGAAGCTGCACAGGCTCTGGCTGCTGAACAGCCGCTATCCACCGCCGAAGAAGAAAAAAATCCACGCAAAACTTCCCGTTCCCGCAAGAAAAAAGAATCCTGATCCGGATGAAACCAGTGGAGCTTACTCCTCATACCCGGCATTACCTGCCGAAAGATTTCCGATTGACTGCCCTCAGCAGCATCCAGCCTTATTTGCAAGAGCTGGAAACCCGTGATTTGGATAGCCTGCATGCGCTGCAGCAATGGCTGCGCGACCTGAGCGAGTTGGAGGCCGCAGTGGACGAAGACATCAGCTGGCGGCAGATCCGGGTGAGCCAGGATACGGCCAATCGGGAATATGAAGAGGCCTACCGGCAATTTTACCAGGAAATGGCTCCCATCCTGCAGGAATATGCCCAGCGGTTCAGAAAAAAACTCGTCAGCTGCCCGTTTGTGGATCAGCTGGATGAACGGATGTTCGGACCGTTTTTGCGGCAAACCCGCAATGCGATAGCCCTGTTCCGCCCAGAAAATATTCCCTTGCAGACGGAGCTGGCCATGCTCCAGCGAAAATACGGACAATATACCGGTTCCCTCACGGTAGAACTGCAGGGGCAGGAGCTCACGCTGCCGCAGGCGGCTCGTTTTTTAGAGCAGTCCGATAGGGCTTTGCGGGAAGAAGCGTTTGTACAAATCGCCCGGGCCCGGTTGCGTGTGGTAGATCAGCTCGACGAGTTATTCGACCAGCTGATCGAGAAGCGACACCAGCTAGCCGTGCGGGCGGGTTTTCCCGATTATCGCGCCTATCGCTTCCGTGAGCTGAACCGATTTGATTATACCCCGACAGACTGTGAGGCTTTTCATGAAGCTGTGGAAAAACATCTGTTACCGCTGGTAGCCCGCATCCAGGAGAAAAAGCGGCAAGAGCTGGGCCTTTCCGTTTTACGACCCTGGGATGTGGATGCCACGCCCCCCGGCATGGAGGCTTTACATCCTTTTGAAACCACGGATGAGCTGATTGCCAAAACCCTGCAATGCCTGGACCGGGTGGATGAATCATTCAGTGGCGTATTGTATGCCATGCAGCAGGCCGGCCGGCTGGACCTGGAGAGCCGGAAAAACAAGGCTCCGGGTGGATTTAACTGCAGCCTGGCCGAAACCGGTCTGCCCTTTATTTTCATGAATGCTTCCGGCCAGTGGCAGGATGTGGTAACGTTGATCCATGAAACCGGCCATGCCGTGCATGCGGTGCTTACACATGACTTGCCGCTGCAGGCTTTCAAGGAATATCCCATGGAAATAGCCGAGCTGGCCAGCATGAGCATGGAGCTGTTTTCCATGCACGCCTGGGATGTGTATTTTCAGCAATCTGCCGACGTAAATCGTGCACGCCGCCAGCAATTGGAACGAATCATCACCCTGCTGCCCTGGATTGCCACCATCGATGCGTTTCAACATTGGATATATACTCACCCCCATCATAGCCGTGAAGAACGGAAGCAAGCCTGGCTGCAGGTGCTGGATAGATTTTCTACGAAGCAGGTCGACTGGTCGGGCTGGGAACATTACCGGGCTGTGAGCTGGCAAAGACAATTGCATTTGTTCGAGGTGCCCTTTTACTATATCGAATACGGCATTGCTCAGCTGGGTGCAGTAGCGCTCTGGCGCGCATTTACCCAAAATCCCAAACAAACTATTTTGCAATATACACAGGCACTTCGCCTTGGCAATACCCGTCCGCTGCCCGAACTGTACCGAGAGGCCGGCATCGCCTTTGATTTTTCACCTGCCTATATCCGTACACTTGCCAGCTTTCTGGAAGCTGAGCTGGAAAGCGTGTATGCTGAATAGCCATCCAACCCATCCATCACTCGTTCAAGGCTCGCATCAGTTGGCGCAAAGCCGCCTGGTTGGATTTATTATACAAAGCCTGGTGGATATCCTGTTTTTCACGGGTGGTGAGATGCCAGTTCAGCGGAGCAGATTGCTGGTGAGACTGGGGAATATATTGAAATACGATATGTTCAAAAGGCACGGTGAGAAAATGCCGGGCATAGCTGATCATGTCATTTTGATAATAATCTTGAAAATGATCCCAGTTTTTCTGAACAGTAAACAGTGGCTCCAGCAGCATATCGCGCAAATCTTTTTGCTGTGCCACAGGTGAAAGCGTATCACGTGGATTATCGCGGATTTGCAAAAAAATAACCCGGCTGGTATGGGTGTTGACCCAATCGCGAAACACATACAAAAAACGCAAACTCATTTCCTGCCCGTAATTATCTCGCAATCCTGCATCCATGACGTCGATAATCGGGCGGGTGGGCAAATACACATTGGGTAAAATATAAGGGAAGGTGGCACTCATGCGCAGGGCATTGGTAAATAATAATTTCTGTGGATGCTGGGCGGCAAAATAAGTCATAAAGTCAATGGCATCAATGACACGGTGCAAGGAATCAATGCCGGCGGGCATGCGTGGATAGCAAAGGTAGCTCATGTGCTGAGGCGATATCAGCAGGCATCGTCCGTCTGCCGTAATGGTCGCAGTAATCAGCAGCAAAGGAATCAAACCATCGGATTCTGGTTTCTCATAGTCCGCCAGAGATTTCTCCAGCACGCCTCCGGTATTCAGGTTCAGCTGCTGTTCAAAGGCATATCCTCTGTCTTTGGCGTACCGGTTGCTGTCGATGGTGAAAAATTGAAAAAAAGAGAAATAGTCATTTACGGCATAATAGGACAGAATGGCGTTCAATAAATCTCTGGCAATATTGTCCACATACTGGTGATCGTATAGATTGACGGAATGGCTGGTACGGGCACGCAGATAAAGCTCCCGGAAATAAGCTGCACCCAGCATACCCCCCGACGCACCGGTTATGAATACGGTATGTTTCATGAGCTGCCCTTTGCTCAGGCTATCCGCATGCAGTAGCACTTCCATAGCCCAGGTAGCGGCCCGGCTGCCCCCACCGCTTACATTCATGATCACCAGAGGCGGTTTTTCGGTTGCCTGCCGGTGATACCATCGGTTCAGGATTTGCAAGGTGAGGTTTGCATCCTGTTGCGCTCTTTGCGGAGTGAAAAGGCTGTCGAAAGTTCGTAACTGATAGGCGGGGCGCAGGCTGCGATAACGGTAATCAAGTCCATATGCTTTGCTGCGGGTATCAATCACATCCAGTTTAATAAGCAGATTAACCAGCAACAGCAGCCCTGCTGCAATTGGCAATGCCCAGCTCCCAAAGAAATAGCTAAAAGCACCCAGAATGCCCATCAATACAGTTAAAAACAACAGGATACTGCTACCGGCTGGAATGCGAAATACCGGTAAACTGATGAGGTAGCTGAGCATGATCATCAGCACGAAAGCAAATAGGATGGAAAGCACCGCCGCAAAATGATGCTCCCGGAAAATGGATGCCAGAAACAAAGGGTCGTAATGCGAAACATCACGAGCCCGGCGAATTTTAAGTGGGCTGTTAAAATAATATTTCACGGGCAGGGCTTCTTCATCGCGATATTCTTCTTTTTTCAGTACCTGCGCCAAAATCTTGCGCGGGCCTCCCATTCTGCGCTGGAGAGATTTTAAGATCGTACGATCAGCATTAAAAAAGTAGAAAAAGGAAATAAACACAACCAGCAGAATGCCTAAAGTGTACCCTTCGATGAAAAAGCCAATCGTGGGCCAGTCGGCCAATTCTTCATACCGTTGATACGCCACCATTTTCCAGATAGTATAGGCGTAAAACAGCACGGGTATGAAGGCATTGTTCAGGCAGTATTTGAAAAAGGGTTGTGTGGTAGTGGCAAGAAAACGAAAGCGTTTGCTATGAAGGATGAACGTGGTGATGTTCCACGACATCATGAATGTACCTGTGGTGACGCCCAGAATTAAAAATCCGTAGAAGCTAACCTGGCCAAGATATTCCGGGTCGAGAAACAAAGTATGGGCGCCAAAAGAACGCGCAAAATTTCCCCCCACCATGGCAAAAAGCATTACCCAGATAAGCAGCAATAAGGGATAATGACGAAGGTGCAGCAAGGTGAGTTGCACAGGGAAAAAACGATAAAACACTATGTTCCATTTCTTCATGCTGCCGGAAGTGGTTCAGGAAACAGAAATATAAATGCTTTTCGCGTAAAATTATCAATTGGACGATGCTGTTTCTCTGGCAGATGTTTGGGTTTGGGCAGGGATGCTCCCCTTGCCTAACATACACAAGCGGATAAACCTACGCAGGTTTTTGGCTGATGAAAAACATCCAGATCAGCGATAGCAGCAAAAGCATTCCTACAAACTGATGGCTGACGGCCAACGCTATGGGAATATGCACATGGCTGTGGGTAACCGTCAATATACCTAACAAAATTTGCAGGCAAGCTATTCCAAACGGCAGCCAGCTTGTACGGCGCAAAAGGCTGCCGGCTGGCGACTTATGAGCTTTCCAGCCTATGACCAACAACAGGATAAACAGCACATAAGCCAGCAGGCGATGAATAAATTGCACGGTAATGACATTATTGACCAGATTGCTAAACGGTGGTTTTTCCCTCCACAAACCGGGTGGAATAGCATAACCGTTGATATCAGGCCAGGTAGGGGCAGCCATGGCTGCATGCAGGCCAGCCATGAAGGATCCGTAAGCCAGTTGTGCAACCAACACGGCTACACTCACCCACAGCCATACTCGTAGTGATTTTGCCGGAAAACATTGTTGCCGGCGTACCAGCAGCAAAAGAGCGAACCAAAAGGTATAAACCAGCAACACCATGGCCGTCAAAAAATGAATGGCCAGCTTGATGTGATTCACGCGCGTATGCTCGCCTGTCAATCCGCTTTTCACCATGATCCAGCCCACTAATCCCTGCAGGCCTCCCAGCAGGAACAAGATCACCAGAGGCCCCACCATGCCGCGGGTAAACCGGCGCTGTACCAGAAAAATCACAAATCCAGCAATAAATACCACACCCATGGCTCTTGCCCAAAGGCGATGCAGCCATTCCCAGAAATAAATTCGCTTAAAATCCTGCAGCGTGAAATAACGGTTTTCCAGTTGATATTGAGGTGTCTGCTGATATAGGTGAAAAGCTTTTTCCCAGGTTTCGTGTGAGAGCGGTGGAATTGCGCCCATGATGGGATCCCATTCTGTGATGGAAAGGCCCGATCCGGTGAGCCGGGTAACCCCGCCCAGCCAAACCTGCCCCATGATCATAAACACACCCACCAGCAGCCAGATAGCAACAGGCCGGGTGCGGGCATTGACAAGCATATCTGTTGACATGCAGCAAAAATAGGGAGTTCTCCGTGAGCAGGGTAAAATGCTCAGCTGAATCCGTTAAATTGCCGGTGTGAATCCATCTTCTCGTTTGTTGCCTTGTTATCAGGACGAAGGTGTGGAAGCAGGCTGTGATGAAGCGGGTCGCGGATGCCTGGCCGGTCCCGTGTTTGCTGCGGCCGTCATCCTGCCCGCGGGTTTTTATCATCCCCTGCTGAATGATTCTAAACAACTCCGTCCTTCCCAGCGGGAAGAACTCAGGCAGTACATCGAAAAGCATGCCCTTTCATTTGCGGTGGCTGCCGTGTCGCCGGAAGAAATTGACCGCATCAACATCCTGCAGGCTTCATTCCGGGCTATGCATCTGGCTGTTGATCAGCTACGGATACGACCGCAGCGCCTGCTCATCGACGGGAACCGCTTTATACCCTATGCGGATATACCACATGTTTGCATAGTAAAAGGCGACAGCCGATACGCACCCATCGCTGCTGCATCCATATTGGCCAAAACCTACCGTGATGCCTGGATGATGCACCTGCACGCACAATATCCAGAATATGGCTGGGACCGCAACAAAGGCTATCCCACAACCGCTCACCGGCGAGCCATTCAGCAACTGGGTTTAACTCCCCATCACCGCAGAACCTTCTCTCCCTGTATGCCGCAATTGTTTATGGCGGCCGATGATTCGCAACCACAGGAATCCTGAATGTTATTATTTTTGCTTCAGGCTGCTATCAGATCTAATTTGCCAGGCAATAAATATTGGCCGTATTATGCTTAGACAAACGCAACAGCAAAAATTATTGCAGAAACTCTCCCCTCAGCAGATTCAGCTCATGAAACTGCTGCAGATACCTACGGCCAATCTGGAAGAACGTATCAAACAGGAAATCGAAGAAAATCCGGCTCTGGAATTTGGTGATGACGGGTATGCGGAAGATACACCCCTGGATGAACCCGAACCCTTGACAGATGAAACCGAAATCCATGAAGAGGATCAGGAGCTGTATGAAGAAGAACCGGACGGGAGCGAAGATGAATATGAAAATATCGATGTTTCGGAATATCTGATGGATGATGATGACGTGGCAGATTACCGCCTTCGGGATGATCATTATCCAGAAATGGATGAAACCCGCACCATTCCCATCCGTGTGGAAACCTCCTTTCAGGATTATCTGCTCGATCAGCTGGGCATGCTACCGCTGGATGAACGTCAGCAACAGATAGCCCGCCAGATCATCGGCAGTATTGACGATGATGGTTATCTCCGGCGGGAAGCTTCGGCCATTGCCGACGACCTGTCGTTTTCCCAGAATATCATCACCAATGCACAGGAGGTGGAACAAATCATTGCCATGGTGCAGAGTTTTGATCCACCAGGTGTATGTGCCCGCAACCTCCAGGAATGCCTATTACTTCAGCTTAAACGAAAACCATCCGACGATCCGCTGGTGAAGCATGCACAAACCATACTAACCGATTATTTTGATGCTTTCATCAAAAAGCATTACGAAAAAATTCAGCGGGGAATGGGGCTGAAGGACGACGAGCTGAAAGCGGTGATTCAACTCATTACCCATTTGAATCCCAAACCGGGCAATAACTTCGCTCCGGATAACAAGGCCGAAAGCTACATTGTTCCGGATTTCTTCATCCTCAATAACAACGGCAAGCTCGAACTTACCCTCAATGCCCGCAATGCGCCTGATCTGCGCATCTCCTCCGAATATCGCGACATGCTGCGGGATTATGAGAAAGGAGCCAAAAAAGACAAACGGCAACGGGAAGCCATATTGTTTATCAAGCAAAAAATTGATGCGGCCAAATGGTTTATTGACGCTATCAAGCAACGCCAGCATACCTTGCTTACCGTGATGCAAACCATCATGGACTATCAGCAGGATTTCTTTCTGACCGGTGATGAAACCCAGTTGAAGCCCATGATTTTGAAAGATATTGCCGAGCGTACCGGCCTGGATATTTCCACGGTATCGCGGGTTGCCAACAGCAAATACGTGCAAACCGAATATGGCACCTATCCGCTGAAATATTTCTTTTCAGAATCCTTGCCAACTGACAGCGGCGAGGAAGTATCCACCCGCGAAGTGAAAAAAATCCTGTTGGACCTGATTGAAAATGAAAACAAACGCAAGCCCCTCAGCGACGAAATGCTAACGCGGCTGTTGCAAGAAAAGGGATATAACATTGCCCGCCGCACCGTAGCCAAATACCGCGAACAGCTCAACATTCCGGTTGCCCGTTTGCGCAAGCAGCTTTAATTATGGATCAGCCACACGCATTGACGCCATTTTCTTCATCCGGTGACACACAGCCCGAAAAGCCGTTTCAGGCATCCCCCCTGTTGCGCGCAGCAGCCATGGTGGTTTCCGTTATTTTTCATCCGCTATGGATGCCTTTTGCTGTGAGCGAATTTTTGCTCTGGGTGCACCGTTATGAATTACCGCAGCTCGATGCCTATACGCATTTCCGGGTGATGAGTTCCATTTGTGTGAATACGCTTATTTTACCCCTGGGCACCCTGCTGTTGCTAAAGGCCACCGGCTTTGTGCAATCCATCCAGCTGCACAGCCGGCAGGAGCGCATCGTGCCCTACATGGCCATCATGATTTTTTACTGGTGGGTGTATCGGGTGTTTGCCTTTGATCAGGCTTTTCCCAGGGTTCTACAACCTTTTTTACTGGGCAATTTTATCGCGATTATACTGGTTTTTTTGTGCAATATTTTTTTCAAAATCAGTGCCCATGCCACGGCGGCGGGAAGTATTCTGGCGGTCATGATTCTGTTGGGCAGAGATCCTTACCTGAATCCAGCATTACCCGTCATGGGAGCTGTGTTGCTGTCGGGATTGGTACTCACCAGCAGGCTCATTGCAAATGCCCATCAGCCACTGGAAGTATATACCGGTTATGCAGCAGGCTTTATAAGCCAGATGCTGGCCGTTATCTGGTTGTCCAGATAAGGGCGCATTTTCATTGCGTAGCACTCCTGCAAATTTGCAGGCGATATACACATGGGAAACATCGAAAAGCTATTTCTATGCATTTTCCTTTCAATTTATGTAATTTCGGAACGTACAAATTTTTGACAACCTGATAATACCTCAATACCATGGCAGAAACAAACGAAAAACTGAAAGCCCTGCGCCTCACGATTGACAAGATTGAAAAAGATTTTGGCAAGGGAGCCGTGATGGTGATGGGTGAAAAAGCCGACAGGCAAATAGAAGTGATTTCCACCGGCTCGCTGGGACTCGATCTGGCATTGGGTGTGGGCGGATTTCCCCGTGGCCGAATCATTGAAATATATGGTCCGGAAGCTACCGGGAAAACTACGATAGCCATTCATGCTATTGCCGAAGCCCAAAAGAAAGGCGGTATCTGTGCCATTATTGATGCCGAACATGCTTTTGACAGCAGCTATGCCCAAAGGCTGGGTGTAGATGTGGACAATCTGCTGATTTCCCAGCCCGATTACGGAGAGCAGGCATTGGAAATAGCCGACCGGCTGATTCTGTCAGGCGCTGTGGATGTGATTGTAATTGATTCGGTAGCTGCCTTGGTGCCCAAAGGAGAGCTGGAAGGGGAAATGGGCGATAGCAAAATGGGCCTGCAGGCCCGCCTGATGAGTCAGGCTTTGCGCAAACTAACCGCTACCATCAGCAAAACAAACAGCTGCTGCATTTTCATCAACCAGCTGCGCGAAAAAATCGGCGTCATGTTCGGCAACCCGGAAACGACTACCGGGGGCAATGCCCTCAAGTTTTATGCATCCGTTCGCCTTGACATCCGGCGCATCAATCAGATCAAGGACGGCGAAGAAACCATTGGCAACCGGGTCAAGGTAAAAGTGGTGAAAAACAAAGTAGCTCCCCCCTTCAAACAGGCTGAATTCGATATTATCTTCGGCCAGGGAATTTCCAAAGCCGGTGAAATCATTGACCTGGCTACCGAATTGAATATCCTGCAAAAAAGTGGTTCCTGGTTCAGCTATGATGGCAACAAGCTGGGACAGGGCCGTGATGCAGTGCGCCAGCTGCTGCAGGATAATCCGGAATTAATGGCCGAGCTGGAACAAAAAATCCGCGCAGCCGCGATGGGGGAAAACAAATAAACGGGTTTGGAAATTTTAAAATTATCACCGTTTTGTTTGAAATTATCTCATTCCGGCCTTATTTTGCTCAGGCTTCACTATTTTTGACCGGATTTTTTTTACACGATGAATAACTGACATGCTGTTTAATCTGATTTTATTTGGCCCGCCCGGGAGCGGAAAAGGCACGCAAAGCCAGTTAATTATTGATCACTACCAATTTACCCATCTGAGTACGGGCGACATGCTCAGAAGCGAAATCGAGCGTCGTACGCCACTGGGGCTGGAGGCTAAGAAGTTTATGGATCGTGGCGCATTGGTGCCCGATGAAGTGGTGATTGCCATGATCAGCTCCCGGCTCGATGCCAGCACAGGTACCAAAGGATTTATCTTCGATGGATTTCCCCGCACTACTGCCCAGGCCCGGGCTCTGGATAAATTGCTGGCACTGAAATCTACTGCCATTCATCTGGTATTGCTGATGGAAGTGCCAGAGGAAGAACTCATCAAGCGTTTGTTGCTGCGCGGCCAAACCTCGGGCAGAAGCGATGATGCCAGCGAAGAAATCATCCGAACACGGATTGCGGAATATTACAATAAAACCTCTCCTGTGGCCGATTACTATGCCCAGCAGCATAAACTGCAGGCCATACAGGCTGTGGGCACGGTAGAGGAAGTTTTCAACCGCATCAGGCAACAGATTGACAAGCGATTTGCGGAGCTCACCTCTCATCCGGTGTCTCCGGATCAACGTTCCTAAAGCTGCACCGCTTTGGATAAGCAGAATTTTGTGGATTACATCCGGGTCTATTGCCGATCGGGTAAAGGCGGGGATGGATGTGTGCATTTTATGCGCCTGAAATACCAGCCTAAGGGTGGGCCTGACGGCGGTGACGGTGGCCGGGGCGGGCATATCATCCTGAAAGGCAATGCCCAGCTCTGGACCTTGCTGCATCTGCGCTGGAAAAAGCATATAGTGGCAGGCGATGGAGAGCCCGGCAGCAAAAATAATCGCAAAGGCAAAGACGGACGCGATGTGGTGATTGAAGTGCCTTTGGGTACGATTGCCAGAGATGAACAAACCGGCCAGGTGGAAGCCGAAATCCTGGAAGACGGGCAGGAATTAATCTGGGTCCCCGGTGGCCGGGGCGGGTTGGGCAATGCACATTTTGCCACACCTACTCGCCAGGCACCTGAATTTGCACAGAAAGGTGAACCGGGGCGGGAAGGATGGAAGATTCTGGAACTCAAACTCCTGGCCGACGTAGGCCTGGTGGGTTTCCCGAATGCAGGAAAATCAACCCTGCTGGCTGTACTTTCGGCTGCCAAACCTGCCATTGCCCCTTATCCCTTCACCACCCTGCAGCCCCAGCTGGGCATGGTGGCTTATCGCGATGGCAAATCATTTTGTATGGCCGATTTACCCGGCATCATCGAAGGAGCTGCCGAGGGCCGGGGGCTGGGCTTACGCTTCCTCAGGCATATTGAGCGAAATGCTGTCTTGTTGTTCGTCATCCCAGCTGACAGCCCGAATCCTCTCGCCGATTGGCAGATCCTTGTGCACGAGCTGGAAAAGTACAACCCGGAACTATTGCACAAACGCAAGGTGATTGCCATTTCCAAATCAGATCTGATCAGCGAGATGCAGGAAATACAAATCAGACAGCAGTTCCCACCTGAAATTCCGCTGGTTGTCATCTCGGCGCACCAGCAAAAAGGGTTGCAAGAGCTGAAAGATGTGCTCTGGCAGCAATTGAACGTATAAGCCTGTCCAGAAGAAGAAAATTTGCTTTTGCACTTGGGTTCATGACCTCATAAAACCTGATGGTTTGCTCCCATTGAAGCTGTATCAGCTTCATCCCTGTGGTACAGAGTGCGAAGCGGCAGCGGTAACAGTGACCGAGTCGGCTCCGGGCAGGCTGATCTGATTTAAAACAGCCAGTTGTTTTTCTACCCAGGAGCTAAACTCCTGTTTTTCGCTTGCAGGGACGGGGTTTGCAGCCGGGAAATGTTGCTTCAACGGATCTACTTCCACCCCGTTTTTCCAGAACCGGTAACAAACATGCGGGCCCGTAGCCAGTCCCGTATGCCCCACATAACCAATCACCTGTCCCTGATGCACGTATTGCCCCACACGTACAGCCCTGCGGCTCATGTGCAGATACTGGGTTGTGTACTCCGCATTGTGGCGGATTTTCACATAATTGCCGTTGAAGCGGCTGTAGGTGGAAGCAATCACCACACCATCGCCGGTAGCCAGAATGGGTGTGCCTTCCGGAGCTGCGTAATCGGTACCCAGATGAGCTTTCCAGACATGCTGAATGGGATGAAACCTGTTTAAAGAGTATCGTGAAGTAATCCGGAAATATTTCAGCGGTGCTTTCAGGAAAGCTTTTCGCAGGCTTTTGCCATTTTCATCATAATAATTGCCCTTGCCTGTGCTATCCTGCGGATAGTAAAAAGCAAAAAACTTTTCTCCTCCGTGATAAAATTCTGCCGATAAAATTCGGGCAGGGCCAATGGATTGACCCTCCACAAAATTTTCGCGATACACAACTTTAAACCAATCACCCGGCTGGATACTGAAAAAGTCAATCGTCCATGCATAAATCTCAGCCATCATCTGGGCCAGAGCCGGACTGGCATGCTGATCGTCGAGCGTCTCGTACAAAGAACTTTGAATCACACCCGAAACGGTCTGGATTTTGGAAGTAACCGGAAAATCGCCCGCATAAGATTGTTCGGGATGCTGCAGGTTCAATACCACGTAATGAATCGGGTTGGGTTGGTAAACAAAATAAAGCGGAATATGCTGCGTAGTATCCGATGAGAAGAAGAGCTGATAGCTATCACCAGCCCTGATTTGCCTGGGATTGAAAATGGAATCGGTTTGCTGGCGGATTGCCAGGATTTGGACGGGTGTAAGGCCATAACGGTTGAGGATGGTGGAAAAAAATTCATTCCGCTGAATCGTAGCGGAAACAATGCGGAATGAATCTACCGGCAGGCCAAAACGCATCACAGGAACGGCCTTTACTTGTTGCAAAGCTGTGGAATCTGCTGGCAATTTTTTTCCTGGGTGAAGGGTTTTCATGTTCACGTATATGGCTATGGCTAAACCTGCAATCAGGGCAATGATCATGACCCAGAAAAACCGGGGGGATAATGGACTGGACTTGCGCTCAAACTTCATTCCCGAATCTGTTTTAAATTTATTAAATCATGTTCAAACCGTACAACCCGTATGTCTGTGTGCACACATGAAATAATACAGATACCTGCCGGCTGGCAGGTCTGCCTGAAAAAAGGCATATTTTTCACAAATATCGCAAACAACGCCGGCGCATCAGAGAAATAATTTAAAAGGAAAGTTAAAAAACTCTTTTTTGAGACTTTTTCACTGAGAAGTTCGAATCATATTCCATGCAAAGCAAGCCATCCTGCATATTTCATCCATTAATGGGTATATGGCTTAGTATCTGGCTCCTGGTACCCGGTTTTATCAGGGGGCAGGAAAACCGGCTGGTGGTTTATCCGGTGGATAGCTCCGCTGCCCGATGGATAAAAAATGCCTATATACCGGTATTTGCTGACACAAACACCCGCGGGCAATATCTCGCTGAATGGCTCACCCGGTTGCGTGAATCGGGCTACTGGGGGGCTTCTGTGGATAGCGTGCGGCAGGATAGCACAACCCTTTTTGTGTGGTTATATCTGGGGCAGGCCTATCGCTGGGGACAAATCAGGCAGGGCAATATCCCTGATTTTCTATGGAAACAGGCTCGACTGCCACTCATCGTACGCAACGCTGAAAACGAGGTGGAAGCCGCCCGCCAGGCATGGCTCCACTATTACGAAAACAATGGCTATCCTTTTGCAACGGTGGCTATTGACAGCCTGCAGGTGCAGGATAGCTTGCTGTCGGGTATCTGGCACGTGGAGCCGGGCCCTTTGATTATCATCGATACCCTTATTCAAGAAGGCACGGCCCGTCTTTCTCCATCCTATCTGGCATATTTGCTGGGCATCAAGCCTGGTGAATTTTACCGACAGCAAAAGCTCGAGGCTATAAATGCACGCATTGCAGGCGTGAATTTTCTGCAGCAGACGCGTCCCTGGTTTCTGGAATACAGGCAGCGGCATGCGGCTCTGCATGTAACGCTGGATGCCAGAAAATCCAATCAGATTGACGGATTGCTGGGATACGAACCGGCTTCCGCTCAAAATGCATCAGCTCTTGGGCCGGGCACCAACAGCAAGGGTAGGCTGGTAGGGCAGCTGACACTCCATCTGGTCAATAGTTTTCATACAGGCGAAGTGCTGGACATGCACTGGGAGCAATTGCAATATGCTTCCCCCAGGCTTAATCTGGCAGCAGGGGTGCCAACCTTGTGGGGAACTGCCTATGGACTTTCCGGACAATTCAGCCTTTTCCGAAAAGACAGTTCTTACCTTCAGCTAAATAGCCGCTTGGGAATATCCTACGAGCCTATTCCCGGAACAGGTTACCGGATGTATCTGCAGCAAAGCGTAACCCATTTGCTGAGTGTAGATACCGAAGCCGTTAAAATCAGCCATCAGCTTCCGGCCTATGTGGATCAGCAGGAAACGCTGCTGGGATTTGGCTGGACAGGCAATCATACCGATCGATCCCTGAATCCCCGGAAAGGCATTGTCTGGGAAATAGATGCGGAGTTTGGGAAAAGAAAGATCATTCCAAACGGGGATATCCTGCAACTGCACGATCCGGCTGATTCGTCATTTTCCTTTGCCAGCCTGTATGCCGCCCTGCCATCAGGCAGTTTTATCTATAAGCCTTATCTGCGGCTGGTGTACTACAGGCCCCTGGGCAGATATGCAACCTTGCGCAGCATGTGGCAGGGAGCCGGTATCTGGGGCACGAAAATGTTCCTCAATGAATTGTATCAGATCGGAGGAGCTGAATTGCTCAGAGGATTTGATGAACAAAGCATATATGCTTCGCAGTATCTGGTGTGGAGCCTGGAATATCGCTATCTGATCGGTGAGGAGGCTTATGTTTTCGGTTTTAGTGATAATGCTTATGTGTATCAGCAGTACATGACGGGTTCGCAGCAATTGCACGCCTCTGATTGGCCAACTGGATTGGGCCTGGGCATGGCTTTCCCGACCCGGGTTGGATTTTTCAGGTTCAGCTGGGCGATTGGCAGAAGGAAGGGAAGTCCGTTTGATATCCAGCGATCGCGCATTCACTTTAGCTATATCAATTCTTTTTGAAAAAAAACCTATTTGCCGCACAGGCAGCTTTGATGGGAGCTTAATACATTTGCGAAGCATGTGGTTTCGGTTTTTGATATTCTTTTTTGTATGTGACGGGGTATTGCTGGTGCAATTGGGGAAAGCACAGCAGGTGTTTGTTCCGTCCGATTCCGGCCAAAGTGTGCACATAAGGCCCGGGCCTGGGATGGTCAGGTCTGATTCACTTAATTTATCGGCTCATGCTATTCCATCCATTTCGCGGCCCGATAGTTCTTCGCATGCCCAGCCTGGAGCTGTTTCAACTTTTGACAGCCTGCAAGCCAGGCGAGTGGCCGACAGTTTGCGGCGCGACAGCCTCCGGCGGGCGGCGGCAGCCATTCGTTATCATGAGTTGGCCTATATGCAATGGTTGGATTCTGTATGGACCCATCAACAGCTTTTTCGGCATCAGGATTATCCCGTTTGGCAGGTTGCTCCCCTCAGACACAGAAACTTTGCTGCTGAACAGGAGGATGACTGGCTTTTTTATTTATGCGTAGGTTATTTGTTTTTGCTGGGATTCATCCGATCAGGGTTCTATCCTTATTTTCATCATGTATTTCAGGCCTTTTGGCATCCGGTGATGGCCAGCCGCAAATTGCGGGAACAATTGATGCAGACGCCTTTTCCCGGCTTATTGATGAATCTGTTTTTCGCCCTTAGCATGGGTATTTATCTCTTCCTGGTGCTGCGGTATGTACATTACACGACACAACACCAGATTTACCTGCTGGTAGCGGCTCTGGCTGCACTTGTGGGGATTATTTACCTGGTAAAATATCTGATTCTTCAGTTCAGTGGATGGGTATTCGGAGTCAGGGAGCTCACTGCAGGTTATGCATTTGTGCTGATGCTGGTGAATAAGGTATTGGGTGTGGCCCTGGTGCCTTTTGTGTTGCTTCTGGCTTTTGGTACGGGCTGGATGCAGGATGTAGCTTTGCACCTTTCGCTGGTGCTGATAGCTGCATTGTTTGTGTACCGCTACGTTTCATCCTATGCATGGGTGCGGCAGTACATGGTTTTCAGCAGATTCCATTTTTTTCTTTACCTTTGCGCATTCGAAGTAGCGCCGGTACTTATCATGGCTAAAATCATACTGGAGTGGCTGCATGGCGGGTTTTAAGAGAACCCCAAAATTAAACGGAGCTTATGACGAGTAAAACAGGGCAATCCAACCAGGTTCCAGCAAAAAAAATTCGGCGTATCCTGATCTCTCAACCCAAGCCTGAAAGTGAGAAATCCCCCTATTTTGATCTCGCGAAGAAATATGGAGTGGAAATTGACTTTTATCCATTTATCCGGGTAGAAGGCATTTCCGCCAAGGAATTCCGCAAGCAGAGAATTGACATCCAGCAATATACGGCTGTTGTCTTTACCAGCCGTAATGCAGTAGATCATTTTTTCCGTATCTGCGATGAACTGAAGATCAAGGTTTCCCAGGATTGCAAATATTTCTGTATCACGGAAGCCGTAGCCCTGTATCTGCAGAAATTCATCCTGTACAGGAAGCGCAAGGTGTTTTACGGGGCCGATGGTACAACCAAAAGCTTGCTGGATGTGATTGCCAAGCATAAACAAAATGAAAAATTCCTGCTTCCCTGCTCAGATCAGCACAGAAAGGACATCGAAGAATATTTTCAGCAAAACCGCTGCGAGTTTGCTACGGCTACCCTGTATCGTACCGTTCCCAACGATGTCAGGGAAGTGCTGGCCAAAGGCTATGATGTAATTGTATTTTTTAGTCCAGTCGGAGTAAAAGCCTTGCTGGAAAGCTTTCCGAAATTTGAACAGAATGGTACCTATATAGGTGCATTCGGCACAACAACTTCTCAGGCCGTTGAAGAGGCTGGCCTCAGGCTTGATATCCGAGCACCTCTGCCTGAAGCTCCTTCTATGGTATCGGCACTCGATCTGTACCTGCAAAAGATCCATCCCAAAAAATAGCAAATGCTGTAAAATCGCAGCCTCCAGGCGCATACCATTTTCCTTTTTTCTACGTTAATATCATAAGGATAATTGAAACCCTTTCTGTAGGAGTCGTTTTCCGGATCTGCCTGTTTAGGAGGGGGTTATGGAAATTTTAAAGGGTTTCAAAGATTAATTTATACATTTCAAACAATATTTGATCCGGCCTGTCGTTATGTAAAACCCGTGCTTTGTGATGTGGAAGGGGAAAGGTTGAAAAACAATGAATGGAAAACATAAAATAATTAACATTGTTAGCTGCTCAAATTAAACATACCCTTATGAATTACCAGGTATTTCGTCTGCTGGGATGCATTGTGGCGGCTTCCTTGCTGGTTAGTTGTGGGAGAAACGCTGCGAAAAATGCCCAGGGTCAGCTGGTCGGTGTGCAAAACAGGCCGCACTACAAGCCGCCTGTGCCCTATGGGATGGTCTATGTGCCATCGGGATTTTTCCATGAAGGGCCCAGCGATCAGGATATTAATTATGCCTTTTCGGCCAGAAACAAGGCTATTACCATTGCGGGCTTTTACATGGACGCAACCGAGATCACCAACAATGAATATCGCCAGTTTGTTTATTGGGTAAGGGATTCCATTGCTCATACCTTGCTGGGGCAGGTGAAAAAAGACAAAGACGGCAATAGCTATATTGACTGGAAGGCCAAAATCAATTACAACGATCCCGCCACCCAACAAAAATTAGCAGCCATGTATTATGCGCCGGAAGATCGGATCTATGGCAGAAAAGACATTGATGTACGCAAATTGATTTATCATGAAGAGACTTACGATTTAAAAGCTGCCGCCATGGACAAAGGCAAAAGTCCGCGTTCCAGCTTTATTGTCAAGCAGGATGTACCGATTTATCCCGATACATTGTGCTGGATCCGCGACTACAGCTATTCATACAACGAACCCATGGCCAAGATGTATTTCTACCATCCGGCATTTGATAATTATCCGGTAGTGGGGGTAAACTGGAATCAGGCTACAGCCTTTTGTGTATGGCGTACCAATTTATGGAACAGCTATCGGGAAGCACATCATCAATATATTGAAGGAGACTTCCGACTGCCCACAGAGGCAGAATGGGAATATGCTGCCCGGGGAGGACGGGTGGAATCGCCTTATCCCTGGGGCGGACCTTATCTGCGTAATAAAAAAGGCTGTCTGCTGGCCAACTTCAAGCCCGGCAGAGGCGATTACGCAGCCGATGGAGGATTGTACCCTGTGAGAGCCGATGCCTACTGGCCTAATGATTATGGATTGTATAACATGGCTGGCAATGTGAGTGAATGGACATCAAGCGCTTATTTTGAGGATGCCTATTCTTTCGAGATGGATTTTAATCCGGATATTCAGTACAATGCCAAACCCAATGATCCTCCTAAAATGAAACGCAAAGTCATTCGGGGCGGATCCTGGAAAGATATCGGATACTATCTCCAGGTAAGCACCCGGCAATACGAATATCAGGATACTTCCAAATGCTATATCGGCTTTCGCTGCGTGATTTCCTTCCTGGGTCGCTCGATGAGCGATTTCAGCAAAGGGAAATTGAAATAGGCGAGAGGCTTCATCTCCTATGAAAAACAAGCTTTAATCATTCATTAAAACAAACAAACATGCAATTTTTTGCCACCAAAAGAGGGAGAGACGTACTGAACATCATCTTCAGCGTAGGTGCATCTATTGTGATTTTTGGCGCGCTGGCCAAGATTGAACACTGGGGAGGCCTTCTCGGGCATGCCCTGGAAGCTGGTATGATCACAGAAACCTTCGTGTTTCTGCTCATGGCTTTTGTACCGCCTGAAAAACAATACCATTGGGATCGGTTATTCCCTGCAGTCTCGGAAGATATTGAAGATGAAGAGCTGGGGCAAAATGGCAAGCTTGCTCCCATCGCTATCGGAGGAGGAGGTCATCCTGTTTTAAATCAAATGGAGCAGATGATGCAGGAAGCTGAAATAACTCCCGATGTCCTGAAAAGACTCAGCGATCAGTTTCAGCGTTTGGGCAATACAGTATCCCAATTAGCTGATGTGTCGCAGGTTATTCTGGCCACGCAGGATTATGGGTTACGGCTGCAACAGGCATCTGAAGCTCTTTCGGCCATGCGCCAGGCTTATGCCGATGCAGCTCAGGCAGCCACCCAGTTTACCCAGGCTTCCGAAGCAACCCGCAACTTCCATGAACAGATTCAGACAATGACCAAAAATTTGTCATCGTTGAATGCTATCTATGAACTGGAATTGCAGGATACCAATCATCACCTGAAAGTGATGAACCAGTTCTACACCCAACTGGCCAGTGCTTCCCAGAACCTGGAAAACAGCCTAGAAGATACCCGGAAAACCCAGGAACAAGTGGCCCTGTTGGCCAAAAATCTTACCCAGCTAAACAAGGTATATGGCAATATGCTTTCAGCACTGCAGATAAAAGCCTGACCCATGATCTGCCGCTGGCAGATTGTGCAACCGGTGAGAGTTTGTTTACCTGACTTCAAAAGTTTTATGCAATGGCACTACCCAAAGAGCCTCGGCAAAAGATGATAAACCTGATGTATCTGGTGCTGATGGCTATGCTTGCACTCAATGTATCGGCTGAAATTCTAAATGCTTTCAAAACCGTCAATGAAAGCATCACCAATTCGAACAATGCCATTACACAAAAAAATAACCTGGTCTATCAGCAATTCGAAAAGCAACTCAGCATTGATCCGGAACGAGTGAGGCCTATCAAGGAAAAAGCTGATCAGGTGAAAATACTTTGTGAGCAGATGAACCTGTATATCGACAGCCTGAAAAAAGTCATCATCCGTGAAAGCGGAGGCTTAAACGACAGCGGCGAAATCAAAGACATGTCAAACCTCGACGCTCCTTCACGGGTCATGGAAAATCAGGGGCAGGGACCTATCCTGGAGAAAAAAATCGAAACCCTGAGGCAGCAGCTCCTCAGCATGTACGATAATCCGGTAGAGCGTGAAGAGGTGGCCCAGATTTTACCCCTGAAAATCGAAATGCCTAAAAAAACCATTGATAACAAAAAAACCTGGACGCAGGTAAACTTTGAAATGGTGCCCACCATAGCGGCCATTACCATTTTAAGCAAAATCCAGAATGATGTAAAAAATTCAGAAGCGCAGGTCATTGATGATTTGTTTAAAAAAATCGGACAGCAGGAATTTGTGTTCGATACCTACAAACCCTTGATTTCAGCCAATGCTGGTTATGTAATAGCCGGACAGAAGTACGAGGCCCAGATTATGTTGGGCGCATACAGTTCCACCATCAATCCCACCATTACCGTGAATGGTCAACCCATTCCCGTGCAGAACGGCGTAGGCACATTTTCTACGGTAGCTTCGGGCGTGGGCCTGCACACCTATAATGTGGCCATCAGCCTGAAAGATCAGAGCGGACAAATCAAAACCTACACAGCTACGGCAGAATACATGGTGGGTGCACCGGCTGTTTCGGTCTCAGCCGATAAAATGAATGTACTGTACATTGGTGTGGACAATCCGATTTCGGTGGCCGTAGCGGGTGTGCCGGCTGAAAAAGTAAGTGCTACGATTTCTGGCCCCGGAAGCCTCATCAAATCAGGGCCGGGTAAATATATTGCCCGGGTATCGGCTGTGGGTACGGTTACCGTGAATGTCAGTGCTGAATTTGACGGGCAGGTGCGGCCCATGGGAAGCATGGAATTCCGTACCAAACGCATCCCTGATCCCGTTGCCGAAGTAGCTGGCAGCAAAGGAGGCACGCTCAGTGCGGCCGTTTTTAAGGTTCAGAAAGGAGTGGCAGCTGTATTGGAAAATTTTGATTTCGATGCCAAGTTTGTGGTAACCAGCTTTACGATTGGTTTTGATGGCGCCGGATTTTCTGATTATATCGAAGCCAGCTCCAATTCAGCCTATTTTACAGAAGAAATCGAAAGATATATCCAACGGTGCAGACCCGGTACGCGGGTATTCATTGATAATATCCATGCCCGCGGCCCCGACGGAACCACCCGGCTGTTGCCACCGATTTCATTTAAACTGAATTGATCATGCTCAAAAATCCTGTCATATGAAAAATCATGTTGTTCGGATTTTCGCTATCTGGGTGCTATTGATTTGCTGGGTAACCACCGAACTCTCTGCCCAGGCTACCCGGACCACGACCCGTCGCCGCAGGGCCACCACAGGCGCTGTACAGACGCAACCGGCAAACAATAACATTGTGAACCCGGCCACAGGCAACGTGATTAATCCGCCAGCCGTCGATACAACCCACCCCCAGGCTACCCCTCAGCGACCGGATAATATTTTCGGCGATCTGGAAAATCCGAAAACTCCACTCCGGAATGACAATGTGGTGGTACGCAATCTCATCAAGGACCGCACGCCTCTGGCCTACCAGTATATCCGCGAGGATGATGCCGTATGGGGGCACCGTTTGTGGGAAGAAATTGATGTCCATGAAAAAATCAATCTCCCGTTTGCTTATGCCGGCGAGGGCGGAAGCTACGACCTGATCAGCATCCTGCTGAAAGCTATTCTCGATAGCGAAGTGGTGGCTTTCAATCCCATTGACGATCGGTTCACAACACCCATGAGCATCGATGAAATCAAAAAAGAGCTGGTGGGTGCTCCCGATACGATTCGCGTAGTAGATCCCATTACGGGCAAAGAAACGGTTCAGATCGTGCAACATGAATTTGATCCACACATCGTAACCCGTTATCGTATTAAGGAAGATTGGGTATTTGATAAACAAACCTCTCAGCTCTATGTGCGGATTTTAGGTATCGCTCCCTTAAAAGCCATTTACAACCCCGATGGATCCCTGCGCGCCATGACTCCCCTGTTCTGGCTTTATTATCCGGATCTTCGCCCCATCCTGGCCCGTTATGATGTGTATAATCCGAACAACTACATGATGCGCATGAGCTGGGAAGATGTCTTTGAAATGCGATACTTCCATGCCTTTGTGGTGAAGGAAGATAATGTATTCGATCGCTCTATTAAGGATTATGAGAAAAATGGAATCCGTGCCTTGCTGGAAGGCGAAAAAATCAAAAACGAAATCTTCGATTGGGAACAAAATCTCTGGGCATATTAGTGATGAGACTAACAATAATCTAACCTAATCAGCCGGTCTTGACATTTTATGGCTGATAGATAAATTATTTAGGCAACACGGCAACACACAATCAGGCGAATTCCATTTCCTGTAAGGTATTTTTTCTTCATTCCACAAAAACATGCCATCATGCATTGGCTGCGCTTTGCTGTTGTGTTCAGCTTATGTTTGTTTGCTATTGTAAGTTGTCAAAAAAATGATCACACCTTTTTTCAGGTGAGGCTGCTCTTATCAACCCATTCATCTTGTTTGCAGCTTAAATGGATTGGCCAGTACAGATACCCGTTTTCTTATTCAATCACCCGATTGTTCAATTGTTGATTTTCATGCGGATTCTACTGTTATGATTCGTTTCCATTTGAGCATCTTAGGTGATTGAACCGCACGTACAGATACAACCTACTTTTTACTGCAATCAAGCAAGATCGTACTCACAGAGGATGTATTATGATACGAATGGCTACCAACAATTAGACTATCAAATTGCCGGTAATCCAATGATGTTGCACGAAGAGCAGATGGATACTACGCAGCAAAGATTGGAAAATATGAACTTACCTATCATTTTAAGCGAATGTAGCCCTTGGTTGTTTTTTAAAAAACTTGCAATTGTTGTGCGAAGCGATGGCTACGACTAATTGTTATTTTTCACTGTGGTAGATTTGTTCAATAAGTTCATGGTATTTGGCTTCAATGGCCTTGCGTTTGAGTTTCAGGGTAGGCGTGAGTTCGCCTCCTTCGATGGTCCATTCATGCGGCAACAAAACAAATTTTTTGATTTGCTCTACATGATTGAATAAGGGATTGTATTTATCAAGAATGGATTGATACAATGCTTTTACCTGGGGATGCTGAATGACATCTTCAGGTTTATCAAAGGGAATATTGTTTTTCACACACCAGTCTTTCAGATGAGCAAAAGAAGGAACAATCAGTGCAGAAACAAATTTACGTCCTTCACCTACCACCATTACCTGTTCAATGAAACGGGATTCCTTCAGCTTGTTTTCGATGGGTTGAGGCGCCACATATTTGCCGCCGGATGTTTTCAGCAGTTCTTTTTTGCGATCGGTGATTTTTAAAAATTTTCCGTTGATGATTTCACCCACATCGCCTGTATGCAACCAGCCATCTTCCATCACTTCGGCGGTAAGATCCGGGCGTTTGTAATAGCCCATCATTACATTGGGTCCCTTGCAAAGAATTTCGCCATCGGGTGCAATTTTCACTTCTACCCCATCAATGACGGGTCCTACGGTGCCAAACATGCGGTTTTCGATTTCCAGCCGGTTTACGCTAATCACGGGTGAAGTTTCCGTAAGTCCATATCCTTCCAGACAGGGAATACCGGCAGCCGTAAAGATTTGCATCAGTCGGATCTGTGCAGGAGCCGATCCGATCACCACTGCCTGAATACGGCCGCCCAGGGCTGCTCTCCATTTGCTGAATACCAGTTTGTCGGCAATCTTTAGCTGTAGTGCATATAGCAAAGGCTGGTGTTTTCTCAGCTGATAACGTTTGGCTACACCCAATGCCCAGAAGAATATTGCTCTTTTAATACCATGCAGCTGCATGCCAGCCTGTACGATGCGTTCATACAATTTTTCCAGCAAACGGGGTACAGTGGTGAAAATGGTGGGCCTCACCTCCTTCAGGTTTTCGCCAATCTTGTCCATGCTTTCCGCATAATAGATGGGCACCCGGCTGTGGATATACAGGTAGGTAATCATGCGCTCATACACATGGTTGAGAGGCAAAAAACTGAGGGCTCTGGCATTTTTCGATAGGGGGAGGATAGGCCTGCATGCGAGCACATTGCTGACAATATTGCGATGGCTGAGCATCACACCTTTGGGGATGCCGGTTGTCCCGGAAGTGTAGATGATGGTAGCCAGATGATCGTCGCGGATTTGCTGCATGGTTTGCTCCAACTGCTGTTGTCCTTCCTCACACAGCAATTGTTTCCAGTATGGGAGCTTTGGATTTTGTTCAAAGCAATAAATGGCCTGCAAGGCCGGTAATTGATCTTTGATTTGCTGTACTTTTTCATACAATTGTGCATCGCCTGTGAAGACGATTTTCACGGCCGCATCCTGCAATACAAAGCTTAGCTCGTTCTGGCTGATGGTCGGATAGACCGGCACCAGCACAGCACCGCATAGCTGGCAGGCCAGATCGGTGATTACCCATTCAGGTCGGTTGGCTGAGATCAGGCCGATTTTATCCTGATGTTCGGGCGTAAAATCATTTGGTGAAATGCCGGCCCGTTGCATGCCTCTGGCCAGTGCCTGGCTAAGCTCAATCACTGCCTGCGTGCTGTAGCTACGCCATCGGCCGTTTTCTTTGGCGGCCAGCATATCGGGCAATGGATGATCGAAGTGTTGAAAAGCCAGGTCAAACAAACGTGAAGGAGAAGGCGAAAGCATGGCACTGGTTTGTTCGCTTAAGTTACACGATTTTCTATTTTCAGGATATGAAAAAAGCCGGTTGCAGGTAACCGGCTTCAAGCGAGAAAAAAGTTTTTATAGGATATGAAAAAGTTTCAGTGTTCTTTTTCCCAGAGATATTTCAGGTAATATTTATCCTGATTGTCTTTATTGCTGTCGAAAAATGTATTGCAGAAATGAGCCACCACTACCAGGAACCATGTACCTGTAAACCAACCTTCCCAGGGATACGCGTCGCCCTGCAATTGTGCATCCCGATGCCTGTATACAACCAGCCATAAAACAAGCATAGCAATTACATACACGACCAGGTGAACAAAGAAAGCGGCTTTGGAAGGAGCTCGATAGGGATGGCGGGCATAGCTTTTTGGTTCCATCGTGAGTCACAGATTTTTGCAAAGATAGCAATTCATGATTAATGCATCACCAAAATTTGTTTATGGCTGGTTATCGGTTTGAAAACGAAATCGGCCGTCGTTGTAATACTCGCCGGCCGGGAGCTGCAGAGGATGTTGCTGATGATAGATCAGGAATTTTTGCATGTCCTGGGAATGAAGATTCATCCATTCGCGAAAGGCCGCTGCATCGGCGGCTGGGCCGAATAACCATTGATTGTAAGCTTCAAATACGCCGGCACGGATCATCTCGGCCTGATAGTCAAACAGGGCAAAAGGATAATCATCTGCAAATAGGTTTTCCCAATCCAGGATAAACCGGATGCGCAGCATGGTGAGGGTTTCCGGTGTGATGCCCGCGTCGGCTACAGCTGCTTGTTTGGCCAGGGTTTGCAAAAAAGCTTCCCGGAAACTGGCCGGCCTGGATCCCGGAAGTGGCAGAGGCACGCGCGAGAGTATGCCACTGGCAAACAGGCGCTTGTAGGTATCAAACAATATGCCTTTGATCTCAGCAGTACGCAGGGTAAAGCTTTCCAGATTGATGAAGATTTCACCATACAGCAATGTCCACACCATATCATCTGTGTAATAATAGGTGCGGGCGGCCTGGTAGTAATTATTTGCGTAGGAAGGCGCCATCTGAATGCCTTTGATCCAGCTCTGCAACGCAGGCTTGTAATTTTCTTCATTGAAATAAAGCAACCCAAGCTGATGATACAAAGCGCCTTCGTGGGGAAATTGCCGGATGCCTTCATTAAGCAGGCGGATGGCTTTTTTATCATCTTGCTGACCTTCAGCGATCTCGGCAGCAAGCTGATAGGTGCGTACGGATGCTGATTTGTTTTTGAGCAGAGAATTGATGATAGCTTCCGCACGGGGATAGTCTTTGCGCATCAAATAGGCAGTAGCAAGATCTTCCTGATACAACTGGTTGGTGGGATCCTGCTGGATAACCTGTTGCAATACAATGATGGCATTGGCATAATCGCCTGCACTCATAAAACGCTGGGCTGTGGCGTAAAGGGCAGGAACCCTATCAGCTGCAGGTGATTGGGAAACAGCATGCCGGAATGGGCTGCACAGTACAACCATGCACAAGGCAAGGATTTGAATGGCCGGCTTCAATGGCATATGCCGCTTTTGCGGTAAAACTAAACAAATGCCCGGGAATCAGGGTGTAAACATGCGTTAATATCCCGCAAAAAAACGACCTGTCTGGCAGACAGATCAGAAATGTGATTTTTCAGCTTCAAACCATTCGATGGGATGTACGATTTCTGTTTCTTCAAGTGAATGAATGAACAGGCCATCGGGTAATTTGGGTTCAAACCAGGTGGATTTGGGAGGCATCATCTTGCCCTCATCTGCCACGGCAAACAATTGTTCGGGTGTTACCGGATGCAGCAGAAAGGCAACGGCCATTTCTCCACTGTTCACACAGCTTTCCAGATAACCGGCACCGCGGATACCTCCTGCAAATACGATCCGCTCGTCGGTACGGGGATTTACAATGCCCAGCAGAGGTTTCAATACCAGGTTCTGCAGCAGACTTACATCCAGCGATTCCACGGCGTCATCGGGGATGAGTTCAGATTTTACGGTGAGGCCATACCAGCTCCCTTGACGGCCTGCCTGGCCCCTACACAGGTACATGCCCATCTGATGGGGTGCCTGTGGCCGGAATACGGTATCCTGTGGTTCAGTGATTTCAAATGATGCTTTCAACTTCTCCAGAAATGATTCGGGATCATGGCCATTCAGGTCTTTCACCAGCCGGTTGTATTCCATGATAAACAATTGATCGGCCGGGACCAGGGTAGTCAGGAAAAACTGATGCGGATCAGCAGGATTGGCATTTCCTTCCTGCATCCATTCTTTGCGGAGCAGAGCTGCCGATGCTGCCCGGTGATGACCGTCGGCAATATAGGTGCAGGGTACCTGCAGTTCAAAGATGCGGGTAATCTGAGCAATCGCTGTCAGGTGATTGATTTTCCATACTATATGCTCCAGGCCATCTTCACCATGGAAATGATAGGCCGGCTGATGGGTGTTTTTCCATTTTTCGATTAAAGCATGCAGAACAGGCAAAGGTCTGTAGGCCAGGAACACATTCCCCGTCTGAGCACGCGTAAACCGGATATGTTGAATCCGATCCTGCTCCTTATCAGGCCGGGTAAGTTCATGTTTTTTGATAATTCCGTTTTCATAATCATTCAAAGACGAAAGGCAAACCAGTCCCGTTTGTTCTATGTATTGTCCAGCTGCGAACGGATGGGACATGCGCTGGGTATAAATGTAATAATGGTTACCCGTGTCGTGAATGAGTAAGCCCCGCTCCAGAAATTCGCGCAGGCGGCGTGCGCCGGCCTCATACACTTCATCCGGAAATGGAGTATGTGCATCTATGTATTGCGGAAAATGTATTTCAGGTTTTGAAATGTGGTAAAATGATTCGGGATTGTTGCGGGCTATGCTTTCGGCTTCGCGTGCACTCAACACATCATAAGGGCGGGCTACCACACGCGCAGCCAGTTCAGGATTTGGTAAAATAGCTCTGAAAGGACGTATCACTGTCATGGTTCAGGTTGTTTTTCACATGTTATTGGTATGTGTTTGTCTATATTATCCGTGTGTACGTGCGAAATAACGCATGCTTTCTACCAGGTATTCCACGCTTTCAATGGGCATGGCATTATAGATGGAAGCCCGAAAGCCGCCAACGAGCCGATGTCCCTTGATGCCCACGATATCTTCTTTTTTGCAGAATTCCAGGAACTCTTTTTCCAGAGAAGGATCATTCATTACAAAACACACGTTCATCCTGCTGCGATCGGCCGGATCGGCAGTACCTTTGAACAAGGGATTTTCGTCAATTTCCCGGTAGAGCAATGCGGCCTTTTCTTCATTGCGTTTTTCGATGGCAGCAATGCCTCCCTGTTCTTTCAGCCAGCGCAGCGTAAGCATGGAAATATAGACCGCAAAAACAGGAGGTGTGTTGTAGATGGATTCATGCTGGATATGCACGCGGTAATCGAGCATGGTCGGAATCAACCGGCTTACCTTACCCAGGATGCTTTTTCTCACTACCACCAACGTTACACCGGCAGGTCCCATATTTTTTTGTGCGCCTGCATAAATGAGTGCAAACTTGTTGAAGTCCAGCTGCCGGCTAAAGATGTCGCTGCTCATATCGGCCACCAGTGGTACCTCTACTTCGGGAATCTGATGCCATTGCGTACCATAAATGGTATTGTTGGTGGTGATGTGCAGATACTTCAGATGTTTGGGAACGGTAAATGATTTGGGAATATAGCAATAGTTCCGGTCGGCCGAGCTGGCAATCACTTCCACATTTCCAAACAGACGGGCTTCCTTCAATGCGCGGTTGGCCCATACGCCGGTATCCAGATAACCGGCTGTTTCACCGGTATCCAACAGGTTATAAGGCACCTGCATAAATTGGGTACTGGCTCCACCATGCAGAAAAAGCACTTCAAAATCCTCATCCAACTGAAGCAGTTCCCGCACCAATTGTCTGGCTTCTGCCATCACCTGCAGAAAAGCTTCGCTGCGGTGAGAAATCTCGAGGATGGACATGCCCAGGCCATCAAAGTCAATCAACGCCTTGCTTGCTTTGTAAAGCACCTCGTTGGGCAACATCGAGGGGCCAGCATTAAAGTTGTGCACTTGCATCCGTTTAAATCAATTGATCATGATAAGATATGGTTACAGCATTTGGTACCGATTCAGGGTTAACAGCAATGGGTTTCATTTTTTTCATTTTCTCCACGGATGAAAAAGATTAAACGAAGAAAATGAACAATTATTTATGTATAACTTTCAGCAAATCAATGATAAAAAGATTAAGTTGGTTTTTTCAATGAGCGTCGTAAAGGTAGAATTCTTTTTTATTCTTTAAAATACCCTGTTCGTTCTTTCCTGGCATTCCATTGGAGATGTTCAAGCGACTTCCATTCCAGGCTATCGGCGTGGGTAAACTGCACGCCTGTAAGGTTTCGCAAGTCAGGCTGACCGGCATTGACCCAGGCTGTGTACCAGAAAGAGGCAACGGCCTGAATGGCTTGTTGCATCCGGCGTTCCACCATCTGGTGCATCATGGATTCGTATGTTTCGAGATAAGTTGTGCTATAGCCTTTTACCCATTGATCCTTGCGGAGGTAGTAACTATATTTTGCTTTGCGAGGGAAATGGTGGCGAAGGTATTTTTCAACGGCAAGCACGGTGTCGGCAGCCCGGGCGCTTTCGCGGATGAGTTGCCAGATTGTGGCGGAAGGTTGCGGCAAATAGTGAGCTTTGCCTACCCATAGCTGAAAATGAGGATACAGGCGTTCGGGGACATCTGTTTCCCAGAGAGCGTGGATGCCGTGCTGGCCCGTGAATTGTCCGTCGTAATTGCTGCAGGCATGGAGGGGCACGCAGGCATCTGCAATGTAATGGCCCAGGTCTGCTGCCAGTTTCAGGATGCGTTTGCCATCGTGTTGCCGGAAAGCTTCCACCAGCTGGTTGTACACTTGCAGGGTACTCCAGGGCAGAATACCCTGATGATGCAGGGTTTCTGCCGGCCAGCGAAGGGTAGCCTGCTGCCAGCTGCAGGGCCAGGCCGTGGAATCATACGCATCGGCATCAAAATAATGCCGCGGAGCTTCCGAGCGCAGGATAAATTTCCGGCGATCAGCATCAGCGGCGTGCTCCGTCAGAAATGATTGATAAGGCTTGAAAAATACCAGCATATCGGGCGGCAGGCTAAACACGGCCTGGTAGTTGATGCGGCTGTGGGCGAAAAATCCCCAGCCATCCAGATGAAGCGGAATAACCATCATCCATCCGCATAGCAGCCATACTCCTGGCATCCTTCGTTTCATGCCTGGGAATTTAATGGGGATTCAGTATGTTCGCCGATTTCCATGTTCACTACCCCACCAGATACGGCAAATTTCATGGCTTCTCCAGCACTTACCTGATTCAGAGGTCTGATGCGTGTTCTGTGCACCACATACAATTTACCGGCTACTGCATAAGACTGAGGTACATACACGGCAACCATATCTGGCATGCCAACTAAATGCATATCAGTCTGGGTGATGAAACCTATTTCCCACACATCGGGCGAATAAATGCTCACCAGCACGGGATGGTCAAATTTGCGTTTTTCACCCACCACAGCATCGAACAAATCCTTCACTGAAGTGTAAATATATCGGATAAACGGGGTTTTCTCCAGCAAACGATCAAATAAATCAAAGATGCGCCCGATAATGAAAGACGAGCTTAAATAACCCATCAGAATGATGAATAAAATCACAATTACAAAGCCCAGGCCTTTGATTCGATAAGCTGCGGGTACAAGCTCTTTGGGAAATAAATTATCGATGGTGTTAAAAATCCAATACAAGGCAAACAAGGTGATGGTAATGGGGGCCAGCACCAGCAACCCCTGAAAAAAGTGCTTGACAATACCACCTGCAGTGAGTCTGCGTTTCATGGTTGAGGATTTTATCCGACAAAGGTACATCTGCCCGACCGCCACGAGGCAGAATTTTAAAGAAAGTACGTAGAAAACTTTTTTGATTTAAAAAGTTTCCATAGTTTTGCCCCGCTTTTCAAGATTCAAAGCATGACTAAAAAGCAAATACCGCCTGTACGAGATATGCATGCCGAAGCCATGGATCGGGTGATAAGTGTGAGCAGGCGCTTGTTTCAAACCTATGGGTTGCGCACCATGACGGTAGATGAAATTGCCCGCCATCTGGGCATGTCCAAGCGAACCCTTTACCAGTTGTTTCGCGATAAAAACGAGCTGGTGCGCATGGTGGTGAAGCAATTCATTGAAGAAATGCAGGCAAATTGTGAATCAATCAGAAAGGATGCCCGCGACGCTATTCATGAAACTTTTCGCATGTTTCAATATCTGGATGGCATCTTTCGTAACCTGAATCCCATCGTATTTGCCGAAATGCAGCGTTATCATCCCGATGCATTCATGCTTTTTGATCAGCATCAACAAACCTATATCAAGCAACTCATCATTCATAATCTACAAAGGGGCATCCAGGAAGGATTTTATCGGGCGGATTTAAACATTGAAGTCATTGCAAGGTTCAGGCTGGAATCTGGGTTGTTGCCGCTTCGTCAGGATATTTTTCCGAAAGACCAGTTTCTCTTGCATGAGGTACAACATGAGTTGATGTTGCATTATCTGTATGGCATTTCTACCGTCAAAGGACATCAGTTGATTCAACAATATCAGCAACAATTTGATGAGCAATCAAACAAAAAATTATGAGCCGGATTTTTATGCGACTGATCGTGGTTTTATGTATAACTCTTGTATGTCATCGAGCAATGTATGCACAGGATAGTCTTCCTGTCGTTCACCGTTTTTCATTGCAGGATTGTATTTCATATGCAATTGCACATGAATTGAATCTTCAGTCAACGAAAATAGATGCCCAGATTACGGCAGCCAAAGAAAAAGAAGTTACAGGGCTGGCTTTGCCCAGAGTTACGGCCAGCGGGCAGTTTCAGGATTATTTAAAACTTCCCACCACCTTGTTTCCTGATTTTTTTTCACCGGCTGTATATGCCATTTTGAAAAAAGAAAACCTGATTCCACAGGATAAGCCTATTCCACAAGCGGGACTTACACCGGTACAATTTGGTACACAATATAATTTGAATGCAAGTGTAACGGCTTCTCAAACTTTGTTCGATCCCAGTGTGTTTGTGGCTTTGCAGGCCAGGCAAACGATTCTGGAATTGGCGCATAAAAATACACAACGCACTGAACGCGATTTAAAAGTTACAGTTTCTAAAGCATACTACAATGTGTGGATTGCTCGCAAGCAGTTGCAGGTAGTACAGGATAATATTGCTCGATTGGAAAAATTACTCCATGATACACGTGTAATGTATCAGAATGGATTTGCCGAAAAACTCGATGTGGACCGGCTGCAGGTGCAAATAAATAATTTAATGGCACAACAAACCGAAATGCAAAACATGGTAACGTTGAGCGATCAGCTTTTGAAATTTCAAATGGGCATGCCTTTACAGGATAGCCTGCAATTGACTGATTCTTTGAGCTTTGATGATGTAAAAACAGATTTATTGCAGGAGGAAGATGTTGATTTGCATCAGCGTATTGACTATCAGGCTTTGCAAACACAGTTAAGGGTCAATCAATATGATTTAAAACGTTATCAGCTTGCCTGGTTGCCCAACCTTTCAGCCAATGCAAGCTATGGAATCAATGCAGCACGAACTTCGTTTAACTTTTTTGATCATGATCAGCCCTGGTTTAAAACTTTTTATGTGGGCATGAATTTATCTGTTCCGTTGTTTGAAGGTTTGCAGAAAAAATATCGCATTGACCAGGCTAAACTAAATGTGCAGAAAACACAACTTCAGTTGCAATTGCTTGATCAAAGTATGCAACTGGAATGGCAACAAGCTAAAACCAACTTAAGCAATTATTTGTTGAATGTGAATTCACAGGAAAAAAACATGCAGCTGGCACAGGAAGTTTATGAGCAAACCATAAAGAAATATGAAGCCGGTGTGGGTTCTACGATTGAGATTAACAATGCAGAAGGAGATCTGCAACAGGCACAACTGAATTACTATACTGCTCTGTACAATGCCATGCTGGCTAAAATTGATTATTTAAAAGCTGTAGGTAAACTTTGATGTTATATGATTTTCACGCAAAAAATGTTGGGTATGATATCCAGATCATTTTCCGTTAGCCTGATAGGTTTCGGATGCATAGCTCTGGCTATGATGGTTCTTCCTGCATGCAATGCACGCACAGACAAGCAATCATCCAATGAAGAAAAACTGCAAAAATTGTTGCAGGAACGCGATCGCATCAATCAGGAAATTCAGGCTCTTCAACAATCCATAGCACCTGCGCAACAAAAAGCGGTTCCAGTATCGGTAATCAATCTCAGTCCGGAGATATTCAAAAGTTATATTGAAGTACAGGGACATGTAGATGCCCAACAAAATGTGAATGTGAATCCGGAAGTTTCGGGTGTGGTAACAGGCATTTATGTACATGTAGGCCAGTGGGTGAAGAAAGGACAGGTACTGGCACAGTTGGATGATAAAGTAATTCGCCAGCAACTGGCACAATTAGAAACTCAACTTGATTTTACCAGAAACTTATATGAGCGACAGAAAAATCTCTGGTCACAAAAAATCGGCACAGAGGTGCAGTTGTTACAAGCCAAAAACAATTATGAAAACGTACAAAAGCAAATAGCCGTTGTACAATCACAATTGGCTTTGTACCGACTTGTGTCGCCTATTGATGGTAGGGTTGATGAAGTGGATTTGAAGATAGGCCAGGCTGTTTCACCCGGCATGAATACCATTCGGGTGGTGAATTTAAATGACTTGCGTGTAAAAGCACAAATACCGGAAAATTACATAAATCATGTGCATCAGGGAGATCCTGTAGAAGTAATATTTCCGGATGCGGAAGACACTTTGCATACCACACTTAATTATGTCTCAAGTGTAATTGATCCCAATAATCGTTCATTTGGAATTGAAATCAAATTACCCGCACATTCTATTTTCAAACCAAATATGATGGCTGCAATTCGTGTGGTTGATTATGTCAATCCTCATGCGATAGTAATACCTGTAAATGTATTGCAGCAAACGGAATCAGGTGATTATGTGTTTGTGGCAAAACAAAATGTTGCCCGTCAGGTAAAGGTAGTAATAGGGAAAATGTATCATAACCGGGTGGAAATTTTACAGGGATTAAATCCGGGAGATACACTCATTGTCAATGGCTATCAGGATCTGGAAGATAAAACACCCATTGTTGTTGTCAAATAACATGGGGATGAATTTATTCTTATACAGGAAAATCTTTTAGCATTCCCGTTGTATATCGCCTTGTTGCTTAAATGATATTCACATGAAAGATATTTTCAAGGAATTTAAACCCTCGAGTTGGGCAATTGATCATCGTACCAGTATTTATTTGTTTACGATTATTCTTACGCTGGCTGGCATATTTGCTTACATCAATTTACCCAAGGAACAATTCCCGGAAATAACGATTCCTACGATTTATGTAACCACTACTTATCCGGGTACCTCGCCAGAAAACATGGAAAAGCTGGTGACCAGGGAGATTGAAAAACAATGCAAAACCATCAAGGGGGTGAAGCATATCACCAGCAATTCATTTCAGGATTTTTCGCTGGTGAAGATTGAATTCAATACCGACGTAGATATTAAGACTGCCAAGCAGGATGTGAAAGATGCCGTGGATAAAGCGAGGGCATCTACTGATTTTCCGAAAGATCTGCCGCAGGCGCCAGATGTATTGGATATCAACCTGTCTGATTTGCCTATTTTGTATGTAAATATTTCCGGTAATTATGATTTGCGTAAGCTGAAAAAATTTGCGGATGACTTAAAAGACAGAATTGAAAGCTTGCCTGAAATCAGCCGGGTAGATGAAGTGGGCGCACTGGATCGGGAACTGCAGGTGAATGTAGATATGAACAAAATGGCTGCAGCCAAGCTATCGTTTAGCGATATTCAGCAGGCGATCGCCAATGAAAATCACACTATTTCCGGCGGTAATGTGAAAATGGATGGGGTAGATCGTGACCTGACGGTCAAACAAGAATTTACCAATCCCTCCCAGGTTGCCAACCTGATTATTCGTACGCCCACCGGTGGTGAAGTGTATTTGAAAAATATTGCCCAGGTAATTGACACATTCAAAGAACAGGAGAGTTATGCTCGTTTGTATAACCAGAATGTAATCACCCTGAATGTGGTGAAACGCAGCGGGGCTAACCTGATTGATGCCTCCAATCATGTACGGGAAGCGATTGCTGATATGCAACAGCATAATTTTCCGAAAGATCTGAAAATAGTGATTACCGGCGATCAGTCCGACAGGATTCGTACAACCCTGCACGACCTAATCAACACCATCATCATAGGTTTTATTCTGGTGACGGTAATTCTCATGTTTTTCATGGGGGCTACCAATGCGATTTTCGTGGGACTTTCGGTTCCATTGTCTATGTTCCTGGCTTTTGTGCTGATGCCAGTATATGGATTCACACTGAATATGGTGGTGTTGTTTTCTTTCTTGCTGGCATTGGGGATTGTGGTGGATGATGCCATCGTGGTGATTGAGAATACCCATCGCATTTTCAACAATGGAGCAATGGATATCCGGCAGGCAGCCAAGATGGCCACGGGTGAAGTGTTTTTGCCTGTACTGGCCGGCACACTCACTACGCTGGCACCCTTCATTCCGCTGGCTTTCTGGAAGGGTGTGGTGGGTTCGTTCATGTTCTTTTTGCCGGTTACGTTGATTACCACTTTGCTGGCTTCCTTGTTTGTTGCTTATATCATCAACCCCGTATTTGCAGTTGATTTCATGAAGCCTCATGATCCGGCGGGCACCCATCGTGGCAAGTGGACCCGGGGTATGACGGTTACGACCATCATCCTGGGAGCCATCGCATTGATCTTTTATCTGGCAGCTATCTTTGCCGGCAGCAGAGGCGCATTCGGGCTGGGCAATTTCACGCTCACCATGCTGGCCATTCATTTGTTGTACAGGTTGCTGATTGAGCGCTGGGTTCATCATTTTCAGCATGACTTATGGCCGCGTTTTCAGGCCTGGTACACACGTATGCTTCGTAAAGCATTGGTGCATCCGGTGAAACTGGTGTTGGGGACTACTGCACTTTTTGTTGTGGCCGTTCTTTTTTTCGCGATCCGTAAACCTTCGGTCGTATTTTTCCCCAGCACCGATCCCAATTTTGTGTATGTGTACATCACCATGCCAATTGGCACCGATCAGGCTACCACCAATGCGGTTACGCTTGAGGTAGAACGTCGGGTAGACAGTGTACTGGGTATTGATCCAGCTCACGGGAAATACAATCCTGTTGTGAGCTCCGTTATTTCCAACGTAGCCGTGGGTGCAGCCGATCCCAATAGCGACGATGCTTTTGGTACCCAGCCCAACAAGGGGAAAGTAACCGTGGCTTTTGTGCCCTACAACGAACGTCATGGGGTTTCTACCTGGACTTATCTGGATAAGATTCGCCAGGCGGTGAAAGGGATACCAGCCGCAGAAATTACAGCCGATAAGGAAGCCAATGGTCCACCTTTACCCAAGCCGCTGGTGGTGGAAATAACAGGTGATGATCTGGATTCGCTGATTGCGGTTTCAGAACGATTGCGTACCTATATCCTGCAGCAAAATATCGGCGGTATCGAGGATCTACAGTCGGATTTCCATAACAACAAACCCGAAGTGATCTTTGATGTGGATCGGGAGCTGGCCAACCGCAACGGGATTTCTTCCGGGCTGATCGGACAAACCTTACGAACGGCGGTTTTTGGGACGGAAGTAAGCCGGTTCCGGGATCCCCGGGCTGATGAAGATTATCCCATTGAGCTGCGTTTATTGCCCGACCAGCGAGACAATGTGGATATGCTGCGCAACCTTACTTTTACCTATCGGGATATGGCATTGGGGGGTATTATTCGCCAGGTGCCGCTGTCGGCTTTTGCCGATATCCGTTACACCACCACCTACGGAGGCATCCGTCGCAAGGACCAAAAGCGCATCATCTCCCTTTCGTCTAATATCCTCACCGGATATAATGCCAACCAGGTGGTGCATCAGGTGGCCGAAGCCGTAAAACGGTTCCCTTTCCCGCCGGGTATTACGGCACGGATGGGCGGCGACCAGGAACAGCAACAGGAAACCATGGGCTTCCTCACCACGGCCATGATGGTGGCTATTGGATTGATATTTCTGATTTTGGTAACCCAGTTCAATTCGTTGAGCAAGCCCTTGATCATATTGAGTGAGGTGTTCTTCAGCCTGATTGGCGTACTCATTGGCGTTTCGCTGTTCAAGATGAACATTTCCATCGTGATGTCAGGTGTGGGCATGGTGGCGCTGGCGGGTGTGGTGGTGCGCAATGGTATTTTGCTGGTGGAGTTTACCGATTTGATGATCGAACAGGGCATGCCCATCCGCGAAGCGCTGGTGGAAGCCGGCCGGGTGCGTATGACACCCGTATTGCTCACAGCTTCGGCTACTATTCTGGGTTTGATTCCCCTGGCCTTTGGGATGAATATTGATTTTGTCACGATGTTTACCGAGCTAAATCCCCATATCTTCTTTGGCGGTGATAGTGCAGCCTTCTGGAGTCCCTTGTGCTGGACCATGATCTTTGGATTGGCTTTTGCTACCTTTCTTACCCTGGTGCTGGTACCTGTGATGTATTTGATTAAATACAAGCTCAGCGGCATGAAAGGATTTTATGGTGGCAAATGGGTGGAATTCACGGCATTGATCCCGCCCTTGTTTTTCTTTTTGGTGCTGATTTACTGGTGGTGGGGCAGAAAGGCTTATCCTGTTCCGCAGGGATAAAGAGCTGCAGCGAAGCCGCGAAAGTCCTGCATGCTGGAGTAAAAAGCTGTGGTGGAATGAACATAACCGCCCTGATTGATCATGCAAATCAGGGCGGCAAGAGCTTGCATCGAAGGGGACTCTCAAGCAAACGGTAAAATGTTTTTCACCCCACTACCCGCTCTATGATTTCCCCGGTTTTTTTATCCTTTAAAATCAGTTTGCGGGCGCCGTAGTGGGTGGTTTCTTCTTTCACGAGGTAGTATTGTGCATCGTAATCCGGCAGGGTGCGATCTACGTGTACTTCCGTTTGTCCGCGCCATATTTCCAGCTGTACGGGCTCCCATTGTTTGGTTTGTGCTGAGCGGTAAGCCGCATCCAGGATGGCATTCACCACATAGCCATCGTAAAAGGTTTCCCGGGGCTGGCGGCCCTGTTCCAGGGCATTGAGCATATCGGTGAACATGTGTTGATAGCCCAGCTCGTTGAGTTCATCGGCTACGGGGAACAGCCAGCCGCTCTCGCTTTCGGCTTTTTCGGCCGTATAGCCAGTACCTTTGCCCGAAGTAAACATTTCAAATCCGGTGCGCAGGAAATTGTTGATCCACAGGGTGCCTTCGGTGCCCATGACTTCGTCGCGCAGGTCCAGGCCGCCGCGGAAGGTCCAGCTCACTTCAAACTGGCCGATGGCGCCATTGGCATAGCGCACCAGCCCGATGGCATGGTCTTCAGCCTCAATGGGTTTCACCTGGGTATCGGCCCAGCACATGACTTCCAGGGGCCGGATATCTTTGCCAATATAAGTGCGGGCAATTTCCACACAATGGCAGCCCAGATCGATGATGGCGCCGCCGCCGGCCAGTTCTTTGTTCCAGAACCAGTCGCTGTGCGGGCCCGGATGGGTTTCGCGGGATTTGGCCCAAAGGATACGGCCCAGCGCACCCTGGCCGATGAGCTGCTGGGCTTTCAGGCTTTTGGGCGTGTAAACCAGATCTTCCAGATAGCCATGAAAAATACCGGCTTTTTCCACGGCCTGCAGCATGCGCAGGGCTTCGGCTGCATTGCGTCCCAGCGGCTTGGTAATCATCACCGCCTTGCCGGCGTTCACACAGGCCATCACGGCTGCTTCATGCAAATGGTTGGGCAAAGAAATGCATACAATATCCACTTCAGGCCGGCTGATGGCTTCTTCCATCCGGGTAGTCCACACCGGCACCCGATAATCCTGCGCAAATCGCTCGGCACTTTCAGCTTTCCGGGAATACACGCTCACAATGCGATCGGGGCGCCGATGGCTCACCAGGGCATCGGCATAAAAGCGGGCTATGAAACCCGAGCCCAACATGGCAATTCCGGCCATAGACTGACTGTTTTGAATTAAAAAAATGAAGTTTTTCCATTTTAGCTTCAGCCTGCGGTGGCTTGTTCAGCTGCTACCTGTGCTTCCACCTTTTTATCCCGGAAAGCAAGCACAAAGAAAATCAGCACAATTAAGGCGAAGATGGAGGGAATCCACCAGAACTGGTTCCATTGGTTCAGCGTAAGCTTTTCAGCTCCGCCCAGGAAACTGTTGTACACTGCACCTGCGATCTGGGCACCAATGAGCATACCCACCCCGTAAGTAACCAGCACAATCAGTCCCTGTGCCTGTCCGCGGATTTCAGGTGTGGACTTTTTATCCACATAAATCTGTCCGGTTACAAAGAAGAAATCATAGCAGATGCCATGCAGGGCTATGCCTACAATGATCATCCACACGATTTCGTGAGGCGCCCCGAGGGCAAACAGGGCATAGCGCACCGTCCAGGCCAGCATGCCCATAGCCAGCATCCATTTCACCCCGAGACGACGGAAAAACAGGGGCATCAGCAACATGAAAATCCATTCCGACATCTGGCCAATGGTTTGGGTAGCGGCTATATTTTTGAACCCCGTGCCTTCCAGGAAGAGCTGGGTGAAATTGTAATAAGCTGCCAGGGGAATGCAAATCAAAAAGGAACACAGCAGGAAAATGTAGAAAGGTCCGCTTCCCAGTTGCTTCAGGGCATCGATGCCGGCAATGCTGCGGATGGATACCACCTTGCCGGCAGCGGGAGGCGGTGTGTGCGGCAAGGTGAAGCTATACAGCCCCAGCAACAGGCTGGCAACAGAAGTGAGGTAAAGCGGCATGGCCGTTTGTTCGGGCCGCAGGCCATTGCTCACAAAATATACGCCCACGAAGCTGATGAACAACCCGGCCACAATCCAGCCAATGGTACCGAACACCCGGATCGTGGGGAAGTTTTTCTCCTGATCGGTGATATGGTGAAACGTCAGGCTGTTGGCCAGGCTCATGGTGGGCATGTAGCAGATATTATAGGCCAGCAGCAGCAGGATGAACAACAGCGGATGGGCTACAGCTCTGGGTGTGAGGAACATGAACAAGGCGCCCAGCAGGTGCAGCACCCCCAGCACGCGTTCGGTAGCAAAGTAGCGGTCAGCAATCAGTCCCACAAAAAACGGCGCGATGATGGCGGCAATGGGATTCACGGTAAAAGGCCACTGGGTAATGTTTTTCATGCCATGATTCGACATGAATACGGCCACTGTGGTGTACCAGGCTCCCCAGATGAAAAATTCCAGAAACATGAGCAGGGAGAGGCGAATACGCAAACTCAACGGCATGGTAGTGGATTTTTTAAACGATGGTTAAAACGTTTCGGGCACGATAATAACAAAATTTCCGGAGTCGGCACATAAAATTTTACGCCAATCAGGCAAGGTTTTGTGGAGGTTGCCCGGATGAGTTAGTAGCTCCAGCCTCAATGTCGGGCTTTATCTTGCAGGTGTTGATACCATTCCACCAGCCGGGGCCAATTGTTGTGGCAAATTTTTTTGAGATGCAACAAATGATAGATGCGGAGCCCATGATAGAAGAGACGAAGCCGGAATACGGTCTGCTGGCTCTTTGAAGGGAAGGAAAACAATCGCCGAATGAGCATGGAAGCTATCCGGAAAATATGATAACCGGCTTCCTGAAGAGCCATCCAGCGCACAGGCCATCGGGAATATCCCATGTGAAGCGGCAATGAACGGTAAAGCAGCAAAATGTTTTCGGAAACAGAAGCTTCGCGAATAAATCGTTGGTAGTAGTTTAGCGCCAGGCGGTGTGCTTCGATGTAGTGAACGAATTGCATCCGCGATTCAAACCATAAAGGATAGCCAGCCAGCTTAAGAGCTGCACAAAGTTCGTAATCACCGCCTGAGCTGAGTTGATTTCCTTGCCTGTCGGTAAGCAGCCAGCGGAATCCGGCATGGTAAATTTTCATGAAAGCTGGCTTCCACAGAATGCTTCCGGCGCCATACAATTGTTTGGCAGGACCCGATTGTGGGGCCTGGGGGCCGCAGCCAAACAGGTGAAACTGAGGAGCCCAGGGTGGAGGGGTGGTTTCAAAAACCGCAAGGCCTTGTCCACCCAGCATGCCGGGAGGCGCATCCTTTCTTGCAGTTAAGATCTGGCAGGCTATGAGCAGGTAATCGGGCAACAATCCATTGTCATCATCGCAAAGCAATACATACGGATACCGGGCTTCCAGAATACCCCGCAGCCGGGCATGCGACAGGCCCAGCCGTTGTTCTTCCAGAGGCCTGACCTCAAAAGCATGTGCATACCCCTGCCAATATTCCCGGGCAAAAGGCATCGTGCCGTCGGTAGAAGCATTGTCCACAATGAGCAATTCTATGTTCCATCCTTCGGGAAGGAGCAGCGAGCGCAGATGCCCGAAGCTAAGGGGCAGCCGGGATATGCTGTTGTGGCAGCACATCAGGATGGATATGCCTGGAGTTAATGAATCTGACATAGGATTTTCAGATATAGTTTGATTGCATGTGATGACAACAACGCCTTCGGGTGAAGCCGGAAGGCTTGTTTGAGCTGGTTTAAAGTGGGTTTAAAGCCTGCTTTCAGGTGCCAGAGCCTATAAGCAGTACGAATTGCATATCTTGCATAAAATTGACGGGCCTGCCGGGCGCATGCAGAATATGAATCTTTCGGCACCCAGTCTTTCATCCACACAATCACTTTTCTGATATCGTGCATATCCTGCCCGGTAAGGGCTGAACGGCCCGATATAGAAGCCTGATGCTGGCGATAGGCCGCCCGGATAGTTGGAGTATAGGCTACCGGGAAACGGGCGGTGATGCGAATCCACATCAGCCAGTCCTCTCCATAGTGTACACCATAGAAGCCTCCAATTTGTTCATAAACCTTTCTCCTCACCACCACAGATGGGGTCTGAATGCGCTGACGACTGGCTATCCGGCTCAGCCAATCTGTTAGCAGCCCGGCTTTGTCGGCTTCCGGTTCGGCCGGATACAGCGCATGTCCATTTTCATCAATGTACAAATACCGACAGAAAGCCATTCCTGCTTCCGGGAAAGCACTAAAAAGCTTTTCCATTTCCTCATAAAACCCCGGCAATACCAGATCATCACCATGAAGAATATGAATATATTCACCCTTTGCCCTTTGGATTGCCGTGTTGAGGTTATGCAGGCTGCCCACATGGCAGGGCTGACGGTAAAAGCTGATTCTTCCCTTGCCGATTTGCTCAACCAGGCTTTTCACATCGGCATCTGTGCTGGCATCGTCCATTACTTCCACTTGCATGAGATGGGTAGGCAGTGCCTGAGCCAGCACGCTATCCAGCGTTTTTGGCAAATAGGCCGAGCAGTTGTGGGTGGGAATCATCACCGACCATCGCAGAGGGTAATCATGCAAAGGCGTTATCAGAGGTGGCTCCTGCGGAGTTCTTGGCAAAAAAACGGATTCAGATTCCATGGTGTTTGATTGATTGCCAGACCATTTGTTTCCAGAAAGCCGGCCCTGAAAGAGCCGATCTCAGAAACCGGGCGCGTTGCCGGAAGGATAACCGGGCGGCCATTTGTTGAATCATCCAGTTTCGTTTGTATTTCCAGATATACAGGATATCAGGTACAACCCGGTTGGGATTGTCCAGATGAAGCAGGCTTTGGGAAAAAACATCCAGCCAGTGCAGGCATTGCAGCATGTCCTGAACACCGGTAAGTGACTGGTAGTCATACTGAAAAGCTTGTTGATAAGCTTCAGGGGGCAGTTCCGGATACACCGACAACCAAAGTTTTTTCCTCACTTCCTTCAGGCTTTCCGCATATTCTTCCCGGTGCAGATAGCGGTGAAGGCTTTTGCCATGAATGCGGTAACTGAGCAGAGGTTCGTCAATGCCTCCGATCAGATATCGTTTCAGGATGCGGGCAAACAAGTCATAGTCTTCTGCAAAAGGAAGCTGGTAACCGCCAATAGCCTCAATAGACTGACGATGAAACATAATGGCCGGATGGAAAATACAGCACTCAAAATGAAGGGTATAGTACAGATAGGCCGCAGGAATGCCTTCGGTGCCCAGATATCGGCCCTGTTCATCCATGAGATGCACCCTGCTGGTAACCATTGCACAGCGGGGATGCGCTTCCAGATAGGCTATTTGTTTAGCCAATCTCCAGGGATGGCAAATATCATCCGCATCCATTCGGGCAATCCATTCAAACTTGGCCAACGAAATGCCCTCATTCAGCCTGCGGGTTATTCCGCCCCTTTCTGCACAATCCACTATGCGGATGCGTTTGTCTTGGGTAGCATACATTTCGCAGATGGGGAGTGTTTGATCGGTAGAGCCGTCATTGATAATCAGCAATTCAAAATCGCGATACGACTGTCCGAGCACGCTGCGAATGGCAGCTTCCACATAGGTTTCTCCGTTGTATACCGGCATCAGGACGGTGACAGGCATAGCCGTTTAGGGTATAAATCTGAAAATCTGATTTTTAATTTGTTTCCAGAAACTATATTCCGATCGAGCTTGTCGCAGGGCTTTTTCCACACGCGGGTCGGGAAGCCGAAAGTGGGCCTTCAGGTAATGTTCCAGCCAGTGGAAATAGTACCGATGTATTTCGTATTCATGATGGTTTTGCTGCCAGCTACCCATCAGGGAATCGGGTCGCTGGCGATAGCGATTCAGGCAGGTCGCAGCAAAATAAACCGGTTCCTGCAAGTAAAATTTCATCAGAAAGGCCTGATCTTCAAACACCATGTAAGGTCCAGAAAAGGCAGTTTCAAAGCCATCCAGTTTTTTCAGGGTTTCTGTTTTCATCAGCAGGCTGCTGGGGCAGGGAGCTGCGCCCTTTCCCAAAGGATAGAGCGTGAGGGCGGCTTCGGGCGGATCTATGCGAGCGTCCAACCGGATGCCCGGATAGATGATTTCGTCCTGGCCGGTATTGGATTGGCCTGACCAGCTGTACCAGTAGAGTGAGCCTTCGCCAAATAAGCCACACTCGGGAAAGCGCCGGGCAAGCCTTATTTGTGTTTCCAGCTTTTCCGGTAACCACACATCGTCGGCATCCAGCAAGGCCACATATCGGCCCCGGGCGTGGGATAGCCCCAGATTGCGGGCAGCAGGCAGCCCGTGGTTACTGTGATCCGGATGGTTGAGCAGGTAAATACGATCGGGATAGCGTTCAGCCCATTGCCTGGCAATTTGTGCACTTTCATCGGTCGTGCCGTCGTCAATGAGCAGCAATTCCCAGTCCCGATAAGTTTGCATTACCACGCTTTCAATAGCCTCTCCGATAAACCGGCCCGCCTGGTAAAACGGGATGAGAACGCTTACAGTGGGGTTTGAAGGCATGGATGAATATTTTTGCACCATTTTTTCTGGATGCGATAAGCCCAAACTTCAGGATGCATGTGCAGCCTGGATTTGCTGAAACAGTTTTTCCAGCAGCAGATGCAGCTCCTCTGCCGTCCAGCTGCGTGCCCAGAGCCGCGGAATTTCATGCGCCGTTATGCCAGGGTTATCCAGTTCGGCAGCCGTGGTGCAGGCCAGTTTATAGCCTGCTTTTTTCACCAGTTCTGGTGTCAGCTCGTTGTAATGCCCGTGCGGATAGGCAAATACCTCGACCGGCTTGCCGATAAGCTCTTCCAGGTGTTGTTTGTTTTCTATGATTTCTTTCCATTGTTTGCGTCGGGGCAGCAGTCCCAGTATCTGATGGTAAAAACCATGCCCACCAATGGTTACGTAGGGACTTTGGGCCATTTCGCGCACATGGGCTTCGGTTAGCATGGCAGGAAGTATGTCGGTAGTATGGCCGCATTTTTTCAGTAAAGCTTTGGCCCATTTATCCTGGCGGTTTGAATTGACCTTCATCCGCATGTGCCAGGCATGATAAGCAAACATGTCATCATTCACCTGCGGGGTTACCAGCAGGCTCATCCTGGCCTGTTCATCAAATACATCAGGTCCGGGCAAAATACCTTTCAAATCTGGTATAGGATCGTGGTCCAGAAAAACATGATCTACTACTTCCCACCAGCAAATCCGGGCCTGATGCGGGCCACCGGCAAGGTATCCGGACGAGATAAAAAAGGTGGCCGGCAGCCGGTAGCGTTGCAGCAGAGGGAATACTTCGGTGTAATGTTCCAGATAACCATCATCAAAGCTCAGGCAAATCATAGGTTTCCCACTCACATGTTCTGCAGGCTCCAGCAAATCCATCAGAGGCCTGACCTCATAATCTGAGGACAACAAATGAAGCTGTTCCTCAAAAGCGGCACGGTCCACACACATATTCCAGGGATCAGAGGCATGTACCTGTCCGATATGATGATACATCAGCACGATTGCGTTCAGCCGGAACGGGGATGCAGGAGGATCTGGCTGCCGGTTGGTTCTCTTAAAAAGATTGTGAAGCATGGTTATTTGATTTTATTGTAAGATGTTTAATTGCACAGGCGGCTATGATGACGGGGAAGTGCGGGTCATGATCATTTTTTTCGGCATCCGTCAGCTCATCTTCGACCAGGCCATATAAAAACGCAGTGGCTGCCAGCACATTGCCATAGGTATGCAAGTTCAGGTTTTCTGGCGCAAAGGATGTGCGCAGCAGGCGGCTGAGTGACGTACTGGTAAAAGAGCCCTGCCAGCTATCCTTCCACTCATCGTGATCAATGGGAGTAATGCCCGGCACGGTGAGCAGGAGGGCCCCGCCGGGCTTCAGCAGGCGGCTGCATTCGGCAATCGCCCTTTCGGGGCAGGCCAGCAAATGCAGGGTCTGGGTAAGGATGATGCAATCCAGCTGGCCATCGGCCAGCGGAATATGGTCGTTCAGATCACCAACCACCGTTACGCCCGGATGTTCAGCCCGCACATGCAGTACATCACTGCGGCTTACCTGATCTCCCCCGAATTGTCGGGTATAGCTGTTGTCACCTATTTCCAGTACATGCCCCCGTATGCAATGCCGATAATGAAACAAAAAATCTTCAATGTAGTAGCGGTCTACCGGTTTCCCCCGATCAAAGCCGAAGCGGGCACTGAAGGGGCGGGTTTGCCGGAGATCTCCCCACCTGGTTTGTCCCCTGGGTGGTACATAGGCTGCCACCCAGGATTCGCTGTACCGGGAATGGCGCTGTAGCCGTGGGAAGAATCTGCTGATCATGGCTCGTATTTTTTTATAGATCAGATGCATCCCTGCCCGCAGCAATGACCTGGGCCTCCATCTGATACACAACATCCATTCAGCCGGCGAAAGGGAATATTTTCCATAAAAATAACGGAATTGCAGCCTGCGAAGCAATTCCCCGGCGTAATATTTTTTCCAGATTTTTTTGCCACTGGCGTAGGGCGATTGTTGCTTCAGCTGTGGCCAGCGTTCATAGTGGCGGCGCAGCACATGCAGCACCTGATGCAGCATCCAGCCCACCTGGCCCGACATGTTTTGCGGGTGCAGGCGGTAGGCAGCCACCCTTTCCAGATGGCTATGGATTCGGAACAGGCGTGCGGCCCGCAGGTAAAGGTCGTAATCTTCGGCGGCCCGCAGGGTTGTATCGAATTGCAGGTAATGAAACACTTCGCGGCGGTAGCACACGGCTGCATGCATGCCGATATAATTACCCTGCAGCAGAGCGGTTTCCGGGTCGGCTGGCACATCGGTAGGCTCCCAGTTTTGCAGCAGGCGCCCCTCCGCTGAAGTTTTGTCGTGATGGCCGGTGATGATAGCCGCCTCCGGGTGGGCGGCGGCATGCCGGAGCTGGGTTTCAATGGCGGCGGGATAGAGCCAATCATCCGCATCCAGGAAAATAATCCATTCTCCCCGGGCATAGCCAATACCCGTATTGCGAGCGGCTGCCAGGCCCTGGTTTGCCTGATACACATACCGCACGCCGGGGAAGAGTGCGGCCACAGCGGCCGTATCGTCAGTCGAGCCATCATCCACCACCAGGCATTCCACATGGGGGTAGGTCTGCTCGAGCACGCTCCGGATGGCATCAGGTAAATAATGGGCCTGTTGATAACAGGTGATGACTACGCTCACCAGGGGTGATGGAGAGGCGGGTGGTAACACGATGGGACCTGCTGGCTCGGGATAAGGCGGCTGATGGCGGTGTCGGAAAGCATATAGCCAGCCGGCGAGGAAGCCCCGCAGCTCGTCGGCCCAGGTGTGGTAGGCATCCCGAAAACGGTAACGGAGCGCTTTCCGGAAACGTTGTGCATAATATGCAGGTAAGGTTCGGGTCAGGTGCTGCCAGTCAGCTTTTCGCCGAAACTGGCGATAGCTGATCCAGAGCGCCGTGGTGAAACCCCGCAGGTAGGAGAAAATTTGTTGATGCAGCTCTGGCAGGGTGGTCCGGTGGTGATGAAACACGACAGCGGCGGGCTCATAGCGAATGGCGTAATCCTGGACCAACAACCGATACCAAAGTTCCGAATCGCCATTGCAGCCGGCAGCTCCGGCATCGAGCCGCTGATCAAAACCTCCGCTGCCTGCCAGCACCGATTTGCGAAAAGCCATGCAGGCGCCGGCACCGATTTCCCAGACGGGGACGAGTGGCTGCTGTTGGTTGAGCCGATTACCGGTATAGGTTTGGGGAATGAACCCCCGCTGGAAGCTCCAGTAAGCTTCAAAGAGGCGCTGTGCGAGGGTGTCGAGTCGGGCCGGCAGTACCAATCCGGTGAGGGCATGGATTTCGGGATGCTCGATAAAAGTGTTTTTCACTGCCCGGATGAGAGTTGGGTACACCTGCACGTCGTCGTCAATATACAAGACAATATCGCTGGTAGCAGCTCGCCAGCCGGCGTTACGGGCATAGTCGAGTCCGCAGCGGGGCTCATCAATCAGGCGCAGGCCGGGCAGGGTTTCTTCCGGTAGATGAAGTGGGCCGGGGGTGTTGTTCACCATCACGATTTCATCGGGCTGGGGTTGCAGTTTTTGTATGCTATGGAGGCATTCCCGGAGGGCTTCGGGTCGGCTGCCTGCAGTACAAATCACCAGCGCAACCGATGGATGCCGAGATGGGGCTGCAACCACTTTGTCTTGCATACTCATCTCCAGCCAATCTTTCATTTGCCTGTGCATCTCCGGCCAGGCAGGAGGTGTGGCCAACCATCCCGCCCGATGGGCCACTGCCGGCCAGGCACACGCCCAGAGCAGTCGCTCCCATTCCGGTTGGCTCACGGGCAATGAGCATTCGCGGGTATCTATCAGTCCCAGCGGCAGGTCTTCCCACCACACCACCAGCAGATGGGGCACGGCAAAATAGCCAATCCACGTTTCCGGATCAGCGAGAGGTGCCGCGAGGTTGATATGCTGGATGCAGTAGGGCTGATCAGTCCGCATTTTCAGAAGGTTTCCATGTCATGGCAAATTGTGGCCGCACGTAGCCCATGCGTCTTTCCGCTTCTGGGAATGGGGCCCTGTGCACATTGCCGGCAATATCAAAGACCAGACAGGCATCTACCTGGCTATGATCGCCGGTCTGCAGGTCAGTCAGAAAAACCGACAGGTAGTAGCTGCCTTCGTTTAAAAAGTCGCCAGGGATTTCATATTCCAGCATCCATTGACCCGGGGGTAGCGACAGGGGTGTGCTGGGCTGTTCAAACAGGCATTCTCCCACGAGGGTAAACAATTGCAGGCTGAGCTGCAGATGGTGGACGGTTGCATGCGTGCGCAATTGCAGGCAGATCTGCAGCGGGGTATGCACATCCGGCACGTGCTGACCTTTGGCCAGCCGGGGATGCAAACGGGCTCTGGTCAGGCTCAGCTGCTTCCAGCAAAAAGGAGGATTGGGCTGCCAATCCCAGAGCTGGCCTGACTGGGCTTTGAGGTAGGCGCCGATGACCTGATGGGGAGGCCCTTCAGCGGCGATTTTTCCGTAGTCGAGCCAGATGGCCCGATGGGCAATCTGACCGATAAGGGAAAGCTGGTGGCTGACCATCAGGATGGTGGTGCCTTCCTCGCGGGCAATTGTGCGGATGCGATGCAGGCATTTGTGCTGAAAAGCTGCGTCACCCACTGAAAGCACTTCATCCACGATCCACAGCTCGGGCCGCAGGAATGCCCCGATGGCAAAGGCCAGGCGGATATACATGCCGGAAGAGTATCGCTTGACCGGTGTGTCTAAAAAGGGTCCGATTTCGGCAAAATCCACAATCTCATCGAAACGGCTCCGGATTTCCCGGTTGCTCATGCCCAGGATATTACCGCTCAGGAAAATGTTTTCGCGACCGCTCAGCTCCGGATGAAAGCCCACACCAGCTTCCAGCAGGCTGGCAATGCGGCCGCTGCCCATTACCCTGCCCCTGTCGGGCAGGGTGATGCGCGAAATGATTTTGAGCAGGGTAGATTTGCCGGCACCGTTGGGGCCTACAATGCCCAATACCTCACCCTGTTGCACGGTGAAGCTCACATCGTCGAGTGCCTGTACGAAGCTGATGGGTGTGGATGATTTCTTTTGCCCGGAGCGCGTGCTCCACCAACTGAGTAGCGCTTCTCTCAGGCTGCTGGCCTGCGTGCCCAGATTACCCAAGCGATAGCGTTTGGAAAGGTGTTCGACCGATAAAGCAAGTGCTCCCATGGGGCATGGATACTGTTTAAACTAAATAATGTCCATCACTTTTCCGTCGCGCCAGCGGAAGGCCATCAGGCCAATGGCACACACAACCAGGCAAGCCAGGGCAGCATACAACATGCCGCCTATCTGGTGATATCCCGCACCTAAAAGCGCATAGCGCAGGTATTCCATCAGCGCGCTCATCGGGTTGAGCAGCAGCCAGCGTCGCAGCCATGAATGCACCATCGACAAGGGGTAGATGATGGGGGTAAGTATCCAGCCCAGGCGCAGCAAAAAATGAAGCAGGTTCTGGATATCCCGATAGCGGGCGCTGATGGCAGCCGCTATCAATCCCAGCCCCAGGCTGAGCAGGGCTATCAATATGATTACAGGAAGTGCAAGCAAAAGCTTCCATCCAAGGTGCAATTCGCCATGCAGGAGGTAAAAGCCCATGAGTCCGATCAGCAGCAGGCTCTGGATGCCGGCGCGGATGCCATGATGCAGCAGCGCAGCCAGTGGCACGATGATGCGGGGAAAATACACCTTGCTGAAGATATCGGCATAGCTATGATAAGCATACGAAACGGCAATCAGGCTTTCCGAGAAGAAGGTCCACCCAATAATGCCGGTCAGGTAAAACAAGGGAGCGGGCAAGCCATCGGTGGGTAAATCGGCCACCCGCTTGAAGATAAAGGTATAGGCTGCTATGCTCAGCAGGGGTTGCAACAACAACCAGAGGGGGCCTAAGATGGTTTGCTGGTAGCTGGTGAGCAGGTCGCGCCGCACCAGCCGCCACAGCAAGTCGCGATAGCCTCTCCTGAGTCGGGGCATTTCAGGGAATCCCCACCATCGTTGCTTGGCCGATATTTCCCAATGGGTTGGCATAATGGAAAGATAGATATTTTTTGATTGGGTTGATGGGCTTGCTGATGCTTGCCGCCATGCCAAACCCCTTTTCCCCGCCCCCATCCCTTTTTTCTCTCCCATCCCGAACGAAGTGAGGGATCTCCTTCAACAGTGTGCATACGATTCGGCGGATTCCTGCCTGCCGGCAGGCCTCGCAGTGGCGGTATGGGTGAGGAGATCCTTCGCTGCGCTCAGGATAGGGACGAAGGGGGAAATCAGGATGGGGACGAAGGGGTGTGGCGCAGGATGGGGAAGACAGGGGGTTTAGTGAATCACCACCTGTGGGTATTACCTGCATCAAACGGCGCAGGATGGGGAAGACAGGGGGTTTAATGAATCACCACCACCTTTTGCTGGCCCATGTAGCGATTGTCGCGGGCATCATAGAATTCCACAAAGTAGGTGGCATCGCTTAGCCCATGTACCTGAATATCCTGATCCTGCGCAACCACCCATTGCTTGAGTACCTGTCCGGGCACGTTCACCAGTTGCATGCGCACCGGGTGTTTCACATTACGCAGGTGCACGGTGAAATGTCCATTGTTCGGGTTGGGGGTGATGATGATCTGAATAGCCCAGGGCACCTTCATGACGCTGGTGTACCGAATACAGCCACTCAATCCCACCATTTTCACACGATAGTAAGTCCACTGGTCGGTAGGATTGTAATCGTCCAGGTGGTAGTACAGCATATTCATGCTGAAGCCGCCGGGAGCCTGGCTCTGGATGGTGTCGATATCTTGAAAGTCGGCTTCGCCCTGTATCTGGCGTTGCACCACGTAGTAGGCCATGTTGCGCTCGCCGTAGCTATGCCAGAACAGCTCCACATAGTCGGGACTGGTGCGCACGGCCAGCAGGTCGTTGTAATGCACGGAGGGGCACACATCGCCGCTGTAGATGAGTGTGCTCACCGAGAGGTATTGCCCGCCGGCAGTGGGGTTGCCCGGGTTGGGAGCTGATGTGCTGAGCTCCTGCCGCAGGTTCATGTAATGACCAGTGAGGCGGATGCCGCCATAGGCAATTTGCCCGCCGTATAGGCGACCCACGCTGCTGCGGTCAATATCCCACTGGCCCTTCACCGGGTCGTAGAGCGACACATAGCTGCTGTCGCGGTAGGCGCTGAAGCGTGGACCTTCGTCCGACTCCTGGTGCTGGAGTAGCACATTGTACTGCAGGCCGGGCGAGGACGATTGTAGGTACCAGGTTTTTTTCACATAGTCGAGGTCGTTGATGGAGTCACGCATGGCATGGGCAAACACGTGGTTGAACACGCGCATGCCGATGCGGCCGCTGCCGGCGGTGAGCATCACGGCGGCGGGAGCATAGCTATAGGCATCGGTGCCGATGGGGAAAGCTACGGCGCTATCGGTGGGGCGGAGGCGGTCGCGGTACAGCAGGCCGCCAATCACGCCGGTGTCGGTAACCACATAGCGCTGGTTATCGTAGCCGGTGATGAGGCCGGCATCGCCGTCGCCCACCAGCAGGTTCCAACCGTTCAGGTAGAGGCGGCCGGTTTCGAAGTTCAGCACATGGCGCACGTGGAGGTCGCCTAAGTCGCCCAGCTGCACGCCCTGCGGGTTGGCGATGCTAAGGTTGGGGAAGGCGGGGCCCTGGCCGGTAGTGAGGGCATAGCCGCCGAAAATCGTTTGCCGGCCGCCACCCGCCGGGGGCAGGAAGCGGAAGAGGCCGCCCTGGCCGCTATGGCCATCGGCGCTCCCGTCGGGCAGCGAAGCCTGCATGCTGTTGGTCCACGATGTGCCGGCAAAGTTAACCACGGCGCCGGGCATGGTGCCCAGGCTGCCGTGGTTGATCATGGGGGAAAAGATGGACACCGTATCGTCGGGGAAAACAAACAATTGCCCTTTGTCCGGCACATAGGTGGCGTACGACTGACTCCAGGCCTGCATGGCTCTTATGATGTAGAGGCCTGTCATGAGGATCTGGATAAGGCGATATGGAAAACGAGCGTTCAATTTTACTGGATGATAGTAATGTTAAAGGATTGCGTACCAAGAGAATGATTTACCAGATATACGTAAGCACCACTGGTATAGTTATCCGTATTCACAAATTGTACTTCGATTTGGTTTGTGCCTGTTACTCTTACATAGCCAATGGAAAGGGGATCCAGCCTGTTCCTCGGGTTGATGATAATTGTTGCATTATTGCTTAATGAAAATCCGTTTGGTAGAGTGAGTGTAACTGTGACATAGTGATTTCCCCAGAAGCTGGTGTTGTCTGAGATTTGGACGTTGGGAATGCTTACGATATTATTTAATACCGTTCCCTGTTGCCCTAATTTGAAATTGCCATTCACATCGAGGTTGGCCTGGGGGGTGGTGGTATGAATGCCCACGTTATTGGAATTGTTTCCTAAAATGAAAGCATTCGCTTGATTAGTGGACACCCCGTTGCCGATAGCTACGCTGTTTTGTGCGCCTGCTGTAGCCGCATTGCCAAGAGCCACGCTTTGATATCCTGTGGCTTGTGCATTACTGCCCACAGCTATATTATTATTTTGCGTGGCAGACGCCGAATTGCCTATCGCAGTAGAAAGATATCCGGTTGCAGAGGCATTATATCCCACGGCTACAGACTGGCTGTCTGCAGTTGCATTAGCTCCAAAAGCCGCACTTCGATAAGTTACGTTTGATCCGGCACCCAAAGCCACGTCACTCTCCCCACCGGCTACCCCGATATACCCTGCATTTTGATTGTTTGTCTTAAATGTAAGTCCTTGATAATCAGTAGTTCCAATAAAATTGGATGAATGATTCGTGCCCGCATTTCCGGTCAGCGACCAGGCATTGAGTGCCGTTGATAGGTTCTGCCATTGAGGGGCTGCTCCGGCGCCCTGAGATACCAGCACCTGACCTGTTGTACCCGCATTCCCCGCCGGCATCAAAGCGCCGGAAAACTGGATATTGCCGTTTACATCCAATCTTTGTTGCGGATTCGTGTTTCCCAGGCCGGTATTTCCGTTATTGAGAATAGTCAGCATATCCTGATTCACACCACCTGTTCTTCTCCGGATCGAAAAGGCATCGGTGGCGAGTACATAGAAATCCCACCACATGTTTGCAGTGTTGGTTGCATCGTCGTTATTTCCCCAGATCAGTTCCACGGCAGGATTTTGGCCGGTATTGTTTGTGAATCGCCATACCCGCATCACAGCCGTCGGATCAATCAAGCTAAATGTTCGTCCCAAATTGCCGGGTGTGCCGGATTGCAATCTGGTGGTGGTCACACTGGTTCCAAATGCAGCCTGGCCATTGGCTTGAAAAGACACCAGTGGATTATTGGTGCCTATCCCCACGTTACCACCGGCAGTAATCCGCATTTGTTCCGTATTGTTGGTTTTGAACACCAGATCGTTGTTATCGGTAGTGCCGAGGAAGTTGGTGCCGGGTGTAGTGCCGCTGTTGCCGGTCAGATGCCAGGATGTGGGATCGGTTTCCAGCGTGGAAAGCGAAGTCCAGGAAGGCAGGTTGCCCGCTCCATTTGAAGTCAAGACCTGATTGGCCGTTCCGTAGTTCCCTGCAAGGCTAAGGCCTTTATCAAGCCTGAGGTTGCCGGTGAAATGGCTGCTGCCGTTAACGGTGAGCAGGCTATCGGGAGTCGTGGTGCTTATGCCTACCTTTCCATTGTCATAGATGATGCCACTCCCCAACGTATTACTCCCCGTGAACTTGGCAACATAATTCGTGGTACCGGATATATTAGCTGCAGGCAGGAAATTGGGCGTCCAGTTCACCCAGTTGGAGCCATTGTATTGTAATAACTGCCCGCTGGATGGGCTTGTAAGGGAAACATTATTCAGATTCCCCAATCCAAGCGATACAGCTCCTGTGCTTCCATTCACAGAAGTTACCGGGAAATTGATGTTTACATTGGAAGCAGATGTAATCCTGCCTTTAGCATCTACCGTGAACTGGCCGATCTGCGTAGAACTGCCATACGTACCTGCTGTTACCCCTGAGTTGGCTAAGGTTGTGCTGATGGAAGTGGTGCCACTGCCTGTAACATCACCTGATAGCGTTATCGTTTGATTGCCGGTTAAATAGTTGGGTGTCCAGGGCACCCAGTTTGTTCCGTTATATTGCAACAACTGCCCACTGGTAGGTGCTGTGGATGATACGCCTACACCTTGTAGCTGATTGGCATTCCAGATAGCAGAAGTGTTCTGAGCAGTTACGGTAAAGCTGGGATTGCTACCAACTGTCTGACTCCCACCTGTTATGCTTATCCCCGAACCAGCATTGAGGGTTACCGTCTTTGCAGTAGCTACGGGGTCAGTTTCGGTGTAAGAAGTCAGGTAGTTGGGCGTCCAGTTTTTCCATTTACCGGATGTGTTATCATATTGGAGTAATTGCCCATTGGATGGAGTGGTGATGTTGACATCTCCTAAATCAGCTAAATTAAGCGTTACCGCTCCTGTTTTTGTGTTTACAGAAGTAACGGGGAATGAAATAGAAACATTCGATGCACTGGTTACTCTGCCTTTGGAATCTACGGTAAATTGACCAACATGTGTAGCATCTCCGTATGTGCCAGCAGTAACCCCCGAATTAGCTAAAGTTACAGGTATAGATGTTGTGCCACTGCCTGTTGCATCTCCGGATAGAGTTATAGTTTGGTTAGCTGTGAGGTAATTGGGTGTCCAATTCTTCCATTTACCAGATGTATTGTCATATTGAAGCAACTGACCATTAGTAGGAGTTGTTATGTTTGCATCCCCTAAATCTGATAAATTAAGGGTTACTGCCCCCGTCTTAGTGTTTACAGAAGTAACAGGAAAACTTATAGATACATTAGATGCAGCTGTTATTCTACCTTTAGCATCAACAGTAAACTGTCCAACAGAAGTTGCGCTTCCGTATGTTCCTGCAGTAACCCCAGATGCTGGCAAATCATTAGCAACTAAAGCACGGAATGAAGGAGTTCCGCTTGTCCCATTAGGAGATGCAAATACTAAATTGGCCGATTGAGAAGCCAATCCTACGCTTATAGTACCTGAAGTAGTTACAGGAGAGCCTGATACGGTAAACACAGATGGCATCGAAAGCCCTACAGAAGTAACTGTACCCCCTGTTCCTGTAGCTGTTAATACTCCTGTAGATGAATTTAACGACAATCCGCTCCCCAAAATAATCTCCTGCACTGTCCCATTTGTTGCGGAATATCTCCCTAATAAAGTTCCTGCTGTTACATTCTGAATCTTAGAGTAGGTTACAGCTCCATTGTTTATGGTTAAAGTGGGGGACAAAGCTGTACTCCCGGATGCTGAACCGGATATATCTCCAGATGCAGTAAAAGTAATAGTCTGGTTAGCGGTTAGATAGTTAGGTGTCCAGTTGACCCATTTACCGGTAGAGCTATTATACTGCAATAGCTGACCATTGGATGGAGAACTGATGGTAGCATCTCCCAACATAGACAGGTTATAGTCCCCCGATGCCGGCGTTACATTGCCCGTCCTTGAATTGAAACTTAATACCCCCGTGTTGGATATAACACCCGTTGAGTTGTTTACCGATATGCCCATACTCCCACTGTAATAATTCCTGACATAATTTTTTGTGGTTAAGGAATTCGCAGAACTGGTATCGGCCTGCCAGGTTACGTTTGCAGAGCCATTATACCCCGATCCCGAAAGCCCATATCCTGCGCTGTGTGTACCCACAACAGACTGTGCCTGCCCCGTTGTGTTGCCGGTGCCTCCATTGGCTATGTTCAACACTCCGCCCAATGTAACAGCTCCTGCGGTAGCCGATGAAGGTGTTAACCCGGTTGTACCACCTGAGAACGATAGTACTCCCGTATTGCTGATCTGCCCCGTCGTACTGTTATACCCAATCCCTGTACCCGCCGATAGCTCCCCTCTCACCTTCTGCCAGAAATTGGAAATATACCCCGTGTCCATGGTCGTTGGTGTCCAGGCCGAACTCGTGCTGTTGTACATGAGAAACTGATTGGCCGTAGGCGCCGTCGCAGAAACCTTGACGTTCTGCAGGCTATCCGCATTCCAGATAGGTGATGTATTGGGCACCGTGAGGGTGAATGTGGGGTTGCTGCCCAGCTGTTGGGTGCCGCCCGCTACATTGATGGCGCTGTTACCAGCTGTTACGGATACGGTTTTGGCTGTAGCTACGGGGTCGGTTTCTCGACTGGCGAGGTTCACAAAGTCCACGATCTTCACCCATTGGCCATCTTTGCGGATCATGAGGCAGCTATCGCTGGTGCCCACGTAGTAGATGAGCATGCCATTGGGAATGGGGTTCGGATGAAAGGCATTCGTATCGCTGATGCGGGGCAACAGTAAGCCCTGGTTGTTGCTTTCCAGTTCCAGCAGGGCTGTTTTATCGATTGTCGTTGGGTTGTTTCCTAATTTCAGTTGCTGGGCCTGGCTGCTCAGGCAGGCCAGCAGCAGAAAAAGCAGGAAAAGCCATTGTTTGTATCTGGTTATTTTCATAGGTCTGGTTCTTAGGTTAACGCCTGTCGCGTTGTTTTTCATCCTGTTCCCGGTAGTATTCTCCTCCGGGATCCGGATCTGCCCATTCATCACCCAACCCCATCCGGAGCTATTCCCCTCGTCCCCATCCTGAGCCCAGCGAAGGATCTCCCCGACGACGGGTGGGGGGCATCATACAAAAAAGGCAATAGGGCAAAAGATTGGGGCAAACACACGGTCCTTATTTCTGGATGATGTACCAGTTGGTGCCATCGGTTTGGAGGGTCACAAAAGTCCAGTCGTTGTAGATGGTGTAGCTTGAGCCTCCCTCAATCTGTCCGCTGGAAGGAGTAATGGTCAGGGCGTTGTCGATGCCTCCGTTACCAATTTTTTTGATGGTATAGATACGGCCATTTAATCCCGCAGGATTGGGAAGGGTTACGGTAATAGGTCCACCCGAGCAATTAGCCAGAATGGTATGGTCTTTTTCGGTGGCTGTATAGTTAGCTGTCACGGTAGTAATAGCCAGTGAAAAAGAGCCCTGTACCTGTAAGGTGGAATTGGGCGTGCCGGTGGTGCCAATGGCCAGCGAATCGCGGAAGCTCTTGGTGCCGGCGAATTTTTGCGCCAGGGTATCCATGACGCCGCGAACGGTATCAGCGGCGGTGGGAATGTTGATGATGGTTTTATCAGCCGCACTGCTGTCGATATAGATATCGTGCTTGGAAGCGTCTTTGCCTACCTGCAGTTGTTTGAAGGCCGATTGGTTGAGGGTTTTTTGCAGGACCACGCCTGAAGAATTGCGGATGAGCACATTATTACCGTCGGTGGGGGCTGCATTGCCAATATTGGCCAGGGTAAGGGTGCTGCCGGAGTTGCCATTCAGCACGGTGTTGCCATTAACGGTGGCATTGTTCTGGAAGGTAGCAGCCCCGGTGACATTCAGGGTGCCCCCCACGGTACTATTGCCGTTGACCGTACTGTTCTGGTTGACAGTCAGGTTGCTCTGGAGGGTAGCGTCGCCGGTTACCTGTAGGGTGCCCCCTACGGTACTATTGCCTGTTACAGCACTATTTCCCGACACGCCGAGGTTTTGGTTGATTTGCACGTTACCGGTAAAAGTTTTATCCCCTCCCAAAGTTTGAGTGCCGGCCGTGATGGCGCCGGGATGGGTGGCATCGGCGGCATGCAGGGTGATGACTTTGGCTGCGTTATCAACGGTTAGTCCGTTGTTGTCCGGGGTGGTAGAAAACGCTGCACTCCAGCTGGCGGCAGCATATTGCAGTTTCAGGTAGTCGGCATACGACAGGAAACCGGCCGTTTGGGTGGTATTGTTTACGACCGGCACATTCAGGGTAAGGGTGCTGTCGGTAGCGTTAGGCGTAAAGCCAAAGTTGGGACTGGTTGTGGAACTATCGGCTTTCAGGGTAATGCCTTCGTTGCGCAAGCCGTTTAAAATCTGGATAGCATCCCGGAAAGCGGCGTTAGACAGGTTCCTGCGTTTGATGATATTGCCGTTGCTGGGGTCAATAACCAGCACCTGCAAGGTATCGGTGGTTTGGGGTAGGTTAGGCAATTCGAGGTAGCCATCCTTGGTGATGTGTACGGCTTCCACGCCGTTGGCACCGATGCGTACAGGCTGGGCATCGCGGGTGCCTAAGAAATTTCCGGCCGAGTCGGTACCCCAGTTACCCCCGCGGCGCCAGAAAGCCGTGGTGTCGTCGGCAGCTACCGAAAGCTGGGCCCAGTAGCCATTGCGACGTACATAAAGGCCCGGATTGGGTGCCTTGGAGAGGTAAATGATCATCCCATCCGGTGGAGCCGGCGTGATGCTGTTGATCAACACGGTATCGGTCAGCCGGGTCAGCAACAGCCCCTGGCGGTCGCTCTCCAATTCCAGGATGGCTGATTTCTGGATGTTGGTGGGATTGCTTCCGATTTTCAGCTGCGCAAAGCTGCGCGAAGCCAGAATAGAAAAGGTGGCGAAAAATACCACACACGCCACCCGGTGGTGATTGGTGAACAGTTTCATAGGATATTGGTTTTTATAGGCAACAATAAAATACGTAACGAATAGAGAATGGGTTTTCTCTATCTGCACATCCTTTCATCTACCTCAATCCAACCCCTGACTCCGCACTTTTCTGTGATCACCACAAGACACCAGCAAAGTAAAAAAGTTTTTTTCAAAAATGCAACAATTTTCTATGTAATTTTTTTCATAATGTAAAAAAATGAATATATCTAACGTGTGTGAATTACACGAATTTGTGAGAAGTATAGCCGAAACTCAAGGCTGGTGTAGTTTTTACTCAAATAACAATTATTTTGATGTGTATATTTTGTGGCATGGGCAAAAATCGGGAAGATGAAAAATTTTTCAAAATAGCAGGCAAGAGCCTGTTTGAAAGGAGGCATTTTGTATTTTCAGGCAAATTTTACCCATGAACCATCGGCTACTGGTGGCCTGCCTTTTGATAGGCGTGGCCTGGAGTTTAGGTTGTCGGCATCGTCCATCCACCCTGTTTCGTCTTCTTCCGGCTTCCCGCACGGGTATTGATTTCAACAACGAAGTGCAGGAAAATGATTCCATCAATCCCATCGACCTGGAGTTTCTCTACAACGGCGGGGGTGTGGCCGTAGGCGATTTTAACCGGGATGGCTTGCCCGACCTGTATTTCACGGGCAGCCTGACGGGCAACCGGTTGTATTTGAACCAAGGTCACCTGCATTTCCGGGATGTAACCGACGAAGCCGGTGTGCGGGGCGAGGGGCGCTGGTGCAATGGAGCCACGGTAGTGGATATCAACAACGACGGCTGGCCCGACATTTATGTGTGTGCCACCATCAGCAAAGACCCCAATAAGCGCCGCAACATGCTGTTCATCAACCAGGGACTCGATAAAAACGGGGTTCCCGTCTTCAAAGAAGAAGCCCATGAATACGGGCTCGACGATACGGGTCACTCCGTGATGGCGGCTTTTTTTGACTACGACCACGACGGGGATTTAGACATGTATCTGGTGGAAACCACGCCTGCCGGGCGAAACAACAGCGCCTTTTACGGACCCCTGGATCAGTTCAAGAACACCAACTCCGACAAGCTGTTTCGCAACGACTGGAGCGACTCGCTGCACCATCCGGTGTTTACCGACGTGTCGGCACAGGCTGGCATTCACGACGATGGGTATGGCCTTTCTGTTGATATTGCTGATTTCAATCATGACGGCTGGCCCGATATCTATGTGGACAACGATTTTATGACCAACGACCTGCTGTATATCAACAATCACAACGGCACCTTTACCAACGCCATCAAATCCTATTTCAAACACACGGCCCAATCGGCCATGGGCAGCGACGTGGGCGATGTGAACAACGACGGGTTGCCCGATCTGGTAAGCGTGGATATGGCGGCTGCCGATAATGAGCGCAAAAAGAAAAACATGCCGGCGGAGAATTACTTCAACTACCTGAATATGATTGCCTATGGGTATGTGATTCAGTTCGGGCGCAATGTATTGCAAATCAACCAGGGACCTGCCGTGGGAGAGGGCGACAGCGTGCAACATCCGGTATTCAGCGATGTGGCCTACCTGGCCGGCGTGGCGGAAACTGACTGGAGCTGGACGCCCAGCCTGGCCGACTTCAACAACGACGGCCGGCTCGACCTGATCGTAACCAATGGCTATCCGAAAGACGTAACCGATCATGATTTCATCACCTATCAGCAAATGGCCACCAACCTGATGCCCAAACAAGATATCCTGAACCATATCCCCAGCATCCGGATACCCAACTATGCTTTTGAAAACGAGGGGAATCTGCATTTTCAGGATGTGACAAAGGCCTGGGGCATGGATATCCCTTCTTTTTCCAACGGCGGTGTGTATGTGGACTTAGACAACGATGGCGACCTGGACTATGTGGTGAACAACATCAATCAGCCGGCTTTTGTATTTGAAAACACCCTGAATGATGCTAAACACATCCGGGCTCATTTTCTGCGGGTAAAACTGGTGGGCGACTCGCTGAACCGCGATGCAATAGGCACCACCTTGTTGCTCTATGCCGGCGGTCAACTGCAGATGCGCTATCACCAGCCGGTGCGGGGCTATCTATCGAGTGTGGACCCTATCGAGCACTTTGGCCTGGGGACGCACACTGTAGTCGATTCGCTGGTGGTGCTCTGGCCCGATGGCGAATACCAGAAGCTTGTGCATATCCCTGCCGATCAGCTTTTGACGGTGGATATCCGCAATGCCCATTATCCGGCACTTTCGGCTTCGTATGCTGCCCTGCCCGACCATTCCCTGGCTAAAGATACCCAGGCGCTCCACTATTGGTATGATCGTCCGGCTGTAGATGCCACTGCCCTGTTTTCCCAGGTTACGTCAAAAGCCGGCATTCACTACGTAAACCAGGATCCGGATTACAATGATTTTTTTGTCCAAAAACTGTTACCGCACAAGCTGTCGCAATACGGGCCGGGGCTGGCCGTGGGTGATGTGGATGGCAATGGGCTGGAAGACCTGCTGATAGGCGGTTCTACAGGTTATACGCCCACCTGGCTGTTACAGGATCGGCCGGGGCATTTTCTACAGAAAGATTTCCTGGCTATGGCCGACCGGTATGACCGGCAGCGGGAAAACAGGGGCCTCCTGATTTTTGATGCCGATGGCGACGGTAAACCCGATCTGTACCTGACCTCGGGCAGTGTAGAACAGCCTGCAGGCTCATCGGCCTATCAGGATCAGTTTTATCACAACCTGGGGCATGGCCGGTTTCAACTCGATACGGCTGCCATCCCGGTGAACACCACCAGCAAATCGTGTGTGATTGGGGCCGATTTTAACCGGGACGGCAAGATGGATCTGTTTGTAGGAGGGCGGGTAGAGCCGGGCGCCTGGCCTAAACCCGTGTCCTCCTTTATGCTGGAAAATGAAAGCACACCCGGACATCCGCTGTTCAGAGATGTAACCAGCGAGGTGGCCCCCATGCTGAAAAACATCGGCATGGTAACGGCCGCTATCTGGACGGATTTCAACAACGACGGCTGGCCCGATTTGATCCTGGTTGGGGAATGGATGCCCATTACTTTTTTGGAAAACGATCATGGCCATTTTCGGGATGTAACCGATCGGACGGGTGTACAAAACCAATTAGGCTGGTGGAACAGCATTGTGGCGGGCGATTTCAACAACGACGGTCGCATGGATTATATCGTGGGCAACCTGGGTGAAAATGCCTATTACCGGGCCAGCCAGGCCTTTCCCATGCATGTGTATGCCAAAGATTTTGATGGCAATGGCACCTACGATGCCATACCCACCATGTATATGCCCGATTCCACCGGGAAGAAAAAAGAATATCCCACCGAAGGGCGGGATGATCTCATCCGGCAGATTCCGGGATTAAGGCGGAAATTTCCCACCTATCGCGGATTTGGTCTGGCTACCATTCAGGATATCCTTACGCCCGACCAGCTAAAAGGAGCATTGGTGCTGGAGGCCAATCAGTTTCATTCGGTTTACCTGGAAAACATGGGTAATGGCCGCTTTGCGATGCATCCCCTGCCGGTAGAGGCGCAAGTAGCGCCTGTTTATGGCATGGTGACCGGCGATTTCAATGGCGATGGGAATCTGGATGTGGCCCTTTGCGGTAACGATTATGGTCCCGATCCCAATACCGGTCGTTACGATGCCCTGAATGGACTGGTATTGCTGGGTGATGGAAAAGGGAGTTTCAGGCCCCAGAGCATCCTGCAGAGTGGGTTTTATGTGCCCGGCGATGCCAAGGCCATGGCCTGGATAGATTTAGGTAAGGGCAGCCCGGGTCTGGCGGTTACGCAAAACAATGGTCCGCTGCTCCTGTTTCGGCCACGCCTGCCCCTGCGATTGATAGCCCTGAAGCCCGACGAAACTGCGGCCATTGAATACCTGAAAAATGGCCAGTCGCGCCGGGCAGAAGTATATTGGCAGGGGGCTTTTCTCTCCGCTTCGCCGCATGCCCTGCTGGTGGATAGCCTGGTGAATCGGGTGGATATTTTCAATATCCGTGGGCAAAAACGCACGCTGACGGCTCCTTTCCGGAGCCCGGAATGACGGTATTCTCATCATCGTCCCCGTCCCAAGCCGCTCCCCCTCATCCCCATCCTAAGCCATTCCCCTTCGTCCCAATCCTGAGCGCAGCGAAGGATCTCCTCACCCATACCGCCACTGCGAGCACCTGCGAGGCCTGTCTGCCGGCAGGCAGGAAACCGCTGAATCGCATGCACGCTGTTCAAGGAGGTCCCTCACTTCGTTCGGGATGGGGACGGGAAAAGGGGGATGGGGGCGGGAAAAAGGGTTTTACTGCAAAATCTTCTTCAGCGTATCTTCCAGCGCCGGCCCGATGAGGTTTTCGGCAATGATTTTTCCCTGCGGATCAAGCAGAAAATTGGCCGGGATAGCTTCCACGTGGTAGAGATCGGCTGCAGCGGAATTCCAGCCTTTCAAATCGCTCACATGATTCCAGTTGAGATGATCTTCGTGGATGGCTTTCAGCCAGTTTTCCTTTTTGCTATCCAGGGAAACGCTGAAAACGGTGAAATTTTTATCCTTGAATTGCTGGTAAACAGCCACCACATAAGGGTTTTCCTGGCGGCAGGGGGCACACCAGGAGGCCCAGAAATCGACCAGCACATATTTTCCCCGGAAATCATGCAGCGAAAGCATGTGGCCAGCTGTGTCGGGCAGGCTGATGTTCGGAGCCACGGAACCTACAGGCAGAGGTGCACCCGAAGATTCTTCCGCTATCAGCTGATAGGCAGCCACCAGGTCTTTCACCAGTTGGTGATGGGGAAAACGAGAGAGCAACCGGTCAATCACGGGTTTGGCCTGCAGCAGTTCATCCCGGCTTTGCAGCATGCTTAAGGCAAACACGGCACATGCCGGGCTTTGCGTGGTATCGGCGAAGTGCAGGATATAGTTTTCCAGGGCTTGCTCACGTGTCTGGATTTCCTGACTCCGCACAGCCAGCACGCTGTCGGATAGCTGGCCAGATTTTCTCAGGCTGTCGTAGGTGCGCGTTTCCTGCGTCAGGATTTGGTTTTCCTGATAAAGATGATGGAGGAACGCCTGCAAGGTAACTGAAGCGGAAGAACCGGAAAACCCCACCTGGCTTAGCTGGTTGTAATCACCGGAAAGGGTGGTGTGACCACCCGACAGCACCAGAAACAGCAACTGACCGTTGGGGAATCGCAGGCGGTACAGGCCTTCTTCGGGAATAGTGCCGGTGAAGGTCAGGGGTTGGGAAGCTGTTAACAGATTAAGCGTGTCAATGGTTTTTACCTGATTGATTTCGAGGGCATCCAGGTAAACGATTCCTTGATTGGGCAGATGACTCAATTCAAGGCTCAGGGTAAAAGATCGGGGGGAAGGGGTGCGATGACAGGCAGCCAGCAGACCCAATGCCAGCCACAAATAAATCCACGGACCTCTTAGCAAAGTAAAAACAGTATTCCGCATGATAGGTGTTTTATCCCTGCAATTTATCCATTCGCGGTTTGAATCGGCACGTTGCCCGTTTATTTTTAACATTTACCTATCTACCATTACACGTTTACCGGAAAAATTCGTGCATTCCCTGTTCTTAATGAGGCTTTCACTAAACCCGCCTTGCTTCGAAACTGCTGTTGCATGTACCTTTGAAATGGTTTTTCATAGGATATGGTTAACTTATTATGCAGGGAGCTGTTGTCTAACAGCTCCATTTTTATTTTAGTCTTTCCCGAATCAGTTCATGGATGAGTTGCGGATTGGCTTTCCCTTGCGTTTTTTTCATGACTTCCCCCACGAAATAACCCAGCAGTCCCTTTTTTCCGGAGCGATATTGTTTGATTTTATCGGGCATGGCATGCAGAATTTCATCCACGCAGGCCAGCAGCTCCTGCTTGTCTGGCTGGTTGTGTAGCCCCAGCTGTTCAGCCAGTTGCGCAGGCGAAAGAGGGGTGCCTTCCAGCAGGGGGGGTAGCAATTGCTGAGCTGCAGCCGTGAAGGTGGTTGTCCCGTTTTCGATCAATTGGATGAGTTCTGCCAGTTGCCCGGGTGTCAGGTGGCCGGCGGGCTCCTGCAGCGGATGGCTGTTCAGGTAGGCCCGGATGGGTCCCAGCAGCCAGTTGGCAATAGTTTTGGCTGCCGCCGGGGAAAGCAGGCGAAGGTTTTCTGTGAAAAACTGTACGGTGGCCGGGCTTTCTGTGAGCTGCCAGGCCTCTGAAAAACCAAGCCCCAGCTCATTTTGGTAGGTATCCATCAGCAGTTCCTGGGAGGGTGGCATCTGCTGGTGGATGGATCCGAGCATAGAGTCGGTAATGACAAACGGTGCGAGGTCGGGCTCCGGAAAATATCGGTAATCATGCGCCATCTCCTTTTGGCGCTGGGGGTAGGTGATGTTGCGCTGCTCGTCGTATCCCCGTGTGTGCTGGGCGATGGGGATGCCTTGTTCCAGCTCTGTAATCTGCCGGTTGATTTCGTATTCCAGGGCTTTGCGCACAAAACGCACGGAGTTCAGGTTTTTGATTTCTACCTTGGTACCCAGGGTTTGTGTGCCGGCCGGGCGGACGGATACATTTACATCGCAACGCAGGCTACCTTCTTCCATATTGCCATCACTTACCCCCAGGTAGCGCACCAGCCTTCTGAGGGCCGTCAGGCAGGCGGCGGCCTCTTCCGGTGAATGCAGGTCGGGTTCGGTGACTATTTCCAGCAGAGGCACGCCGGCCCGGTTGAAATCTACCCATGCATGATGTTCCCGATGCAACAGCTTGCCGGCATCTTCTTCGAGGTGCATGTGGTGAATGCGAATGGTTTTTCGGACCATGCCCGAGGCGTGCTCTACGTAGATTGTCAAATAACCTCCCTTGCAGATGGGGGTATGATGTTGGGTAATCTGATAGCCTTTGGGCAGATCGGGGTAGAAATAGTTTTTCCGGTCGAAATAATTGATGCGGGTGATCTCCGCATGGCAGGCCAGGCCCAGTTTCACGGCCTGTTCAATGGCTTTGCGGTTCAGGCGGGGCAGGGTACCGGGGTGGGCCAGGCTGATCGCACTGATATGGGTATTGGGTTCGGTGGTAAAATCTGCAGCATCGGCACTGAACAATTTGCTGGCGGTGAGGAGTTGCACGTGCAGCTCCAGTCCAATCACGGCTTCCCACTCCATCGAAGGCATGGTTTTGCAGCAAAAGTAAGAAAACTCCGGCGGGCAGCTTAGTTTTTCACATGGGGTTGTTTTTCCTTTGACGAAGGCCGGGTGTCATGATTCAATTCCGAGAGGCCAAGTTCTTCCAGCGAGAGATCCTTTTCTTCATCCACGGCGGGCCATAGCTGATGGCGACGGGCTTTGCGTTTCAGGGATTTTTCCAGCCAGAGGAGCATGGCCGGCAGAATAGTCAGGTTGCTGATCATGGCCAGGATCAGTGTCAGAGAGGTGAGCAAGCCCAGGGCCTGGGTGCCCCCGAAAGCTGAGAAGCTGAAAATCATAAACCCGGCAAACAGAATCAACCCCGTGTACACGATGCTGATGCCGGTGTCGTGGATAGTTCGTTTAACGGCTTCCGACATCTGATAATGCACCAGCTGCATTTCCTGTTTGAAATTGACCAGAAAGCGGATCGTTACATCAATGGCAATACCGAGAGCCACACTGAAGACGAGCACTGTGGAGGGTTTCAGCGGCACCCCCAGCCAGCCCATCACGCCAGCCGTAAAAGCCAGGGGAATCATATTCGGAACCAGGGAAATGAACACCACTTTCCAGGAACGAAACAGGTAAAACATACAACCCAGAATCAGTACAAAAGCCAGCAGGATGCTGTCCGTCAAACCGTTGATGATGTAGCGGGAACCTTCCAGAAACACCACCGATGTACCCGTATAGGTTAAAGTATAGCGCGAGGGCGGGAAAAGGGAATCGGCCTTCTTTTGCACAGCCTGCAACAACACGGGCAGGCGGCGTGTGCCCACATCCTTCATGTTGATGCTCAGCCGGGCTATTTGTTTGCTGCTGTCCACAAAAGCATGCAAAAGTCTTTCAAAACCATTGCCGGCAGATGAAGCTGAAGGCCTGAACTGCAGGTAGGGGGCTAAAAACACCAGATCAAACTGGTTGGGGATGGCATAGCTGAGAGAATCGCCGCCGTAGTATGCCTGTCGGGCGAACTTGATGCCTTCTACATACGACATAGGGCGGGCAAAATCAGGTTGTCGGGCAATGTATCGGCTGAATGCATCAATCCGGTTCATCAGATCGAGGGATACAACCCCATTGGGATGATGTGTATGAATGAGGATTTCCAGGGGCATTACCCCTTTGAAGTTCCGTTCAAAAAACTTCAGGTCGGTATACAGCCTGTCGCGATGCGGCACATCGTCCAGGATATATCCCACGCTGTTCAACCGGGTGATACCTACGATGGCAAATACCAGCACCAGCACTGTGCCTGCATATACCATTGGCCGGTAATGAAAAACCAGTATTTCCAGCCGTTTCAGCACCCAATTCAGCAGCGGATTATCCAGGTAGTCAACTTGTTTTTCTTTTGGTGCCGGCAGGTAGCTCAGGATAGCCGGCAGGAATACCAGCGAAATCACAAACAACCATAGGATGTTGATGCCTGCCACGATTCCGAACTCTTTCAGCACGGCACTCCGGGTGAAGAAGAAGACGCCAAAGCCTATGGCAGCCGTAAGATTGGTGAAAAGCGTAACGATGCCCATTCGTTGCACCATGCGTACCAGTGCGCGGACCTTGTTCTGATGGCGGGCATATTCACTGTGGTACTTGTTCAGAAAGTAAACACAGTTTGGAATGCCGATCACTACTATCAAAGGTGGAATCAATCCGGTGAGGATGGTGAGTTTATAACCCAGCAGTACAATAGTGGCCAATGACCAGATCACGCCAATCAGTACCACTGTCATGGACATCCACACGGCTGACAACGAGCGGAAGAACAACAGCAAAATCAGGGCTGTCAACACTACAGAACTGATAAGAAAAATACGCAGTTCGCGGGAAAGTTTATTGGTAATCACGGTGCGGATGTAGGGAATCCCGCTCAGGTAGCAGGTAATCTGATGCTGCTGGCCAAATTTGTCGGCCAGTTGCTCAATTGCATCAATGATCCGGGTTCTGCCGGAGGTGTTGAGGATATCTTTATTGATGTGCACAGCCATCAGATAGCTGTGGGTTTCCGGATTGTAAAGCAGTCCGTTGTAAAAAGGCAGGGACAGAAATACGTTTTTCAAGCTGTCCAATTCGCGCTGGTTGAGCGAATCGGATGGAAAGATAAGGGTGGCCTGCAGGCGATGCAGGCTGTCATCTTTTTTCAAATTCAGGGCAGTGGGGATGCTCAGCACATCCTCCACATAAGGAACCTGCTGAATATGCTGTACCAGCTGCTGGTAATCGTGAAAGAAAGAAGAGTCAAAAAAATGATCGGTCTGATAGCCAATGACCATCAGGTTGCCGTCTTCCCCGAAAGTTTTTTTAAATGCCAGGTATTGCTTGTATTTGGGATCGTTGAGCGGGATGGATTTGATGAAATCATAAGATAGTTGCACATGAGCGGCAAAGTAAGCCATGATGCAGGTCAATATGCCTAAAAGGTAGAGCAGAATCAGTCGTTTTTTCAATATCCAGCTTGCTAATCTTTGCCAGCTCATTCACGCGGGTTTAGGGTTGCAAAGCTACTAAACTTGAGAGAGAGCAACAGGTTCTCCCTACCTTTGTTGTCCGAAAATATGCTGCATTGCTGTGCTTCAGAAAACGAGAGGTATTGTGTTGCGTGCCGTCAAATACGGTGAAACCAGTGTGGTGGCTACTGTTTTCACGGAAGAGCTGGGCGTGCAGAGTTACCTGGTAAATGGTGTACGCAGCGCCGGTTCAGCAAGGATGAAAGCTGCTTCTTTCCAGCCGGGCATGATCCTGGAGATGGTGGTTTATCATCATGCGCGCAAAAGCCTGCAACGCATATCCGAAATACAATATGGCTATCTGTATCGAAAGATAGGGTCCGAGCCTGTAAGGGTTGCTATCATGCTCTACATTGCGGAATTGCTGCTACGCCTGCTTCAGTTGCCTCAACCGTTCAAGGATCTGTATGATTTTACCGAAAAGCAGCTTAGATGGCTGGATACAACCGAAGGCCCGGTGGCCAATTTGCCATTATATTTTACCTTGCACCTGGCTGCCGGGATGGGCATTGGCTTGCCCCGTACCTTTCATGCCGATCGACCTTATCTGGATTTACGGGAGGGGGTATATCTGACGCATATTCCATCCCATCCGGATTTTTTGGATGCAGCAGAAAGTGAGATTACGGCCCGACTGCTGGCCTGTTCGTCGGCCGATGAAGCCGCAGCTATTGCATTGACGCAATCTCAAAGGCGAAAACTGATCCTGCGTTATCAGGATTATCTGCGCTGGCATGTACCGGCCTTTACTTCTCTGCATGCGCTCCCTGTATTGTTTCAATTGTTCGACACAATGGATAGCTGAAGTGTATACAAGGCACGGGTGCCAAGCACCCACAGGCGGTGGTTATTGGGTGAGACGGCTATATCCCGGAGCTTTATATAAGCAGGCAAAGAAATGCCGGGCCATTGTCTGAAAGGAGGCTGAAATACATACAGGCTATCGGCTTTGAGTACATACAGCCATTCATCTGTCACCGCAAACGATTGGGAATTTTCAACCGGAATCCATGTTTTGAAATTGGCCAGTTCATCGTACACAGCGATACCTCGTTGCGGATCATAAAGATATACCTGTTGATGGCGGTCAATGATCCGCGTAGGTTGCAGCAGACCGGGCATGAGCTGGTTAAAAGGAGCACTTTGCAGAAGCAGATTACCGTCCGGACTTATTTTTTTCAAGGTTCCATTCCCTGCATCATATACCCAGATCTGGTTGTCGTAGGAAAGAGCCATGGCAGCAGGTTGCAGGATACCTTTTGCTTTCAGGTCGAGTACATACTGGGAGGTCAGCCATCTGGAGAGAAAATAAATGCGCCCGGTATGGGCATAAAAAAGCAAAATGCGCAACGGATTGCTTACATCAGCCTGGTCGGGAATGCCAGTGCTCCAGTTGGTATACTGATACAGGCTGTCAGCTTGCCCATCTTTTTTGAAGAAAACACCCTGCTGGTTAATCCAGTACAAATTGCCGGAAGGGTCTGTGTACACCTGGCGGGCCTTTAATGCAAAGCTGTCGGTGATCCGGAAGAAAAGCCCAGGTGCCTGTGCGGCGGCAGAAAAGGCGTAGCAAGACCAACAAATGCAAAGAATGCCGGAATATAACGTTTTCATGGCAATAGCATTAGTTGCCGGCAGAAAAAGTTTTTACCGTGGCGGGATAATAGCACAGCTGCAGCCCCTGTCTGGCGTCAAATACAGCATAGGAATAAAACCTGAGCCAATCGCCCAGGTTGACATAACGGCTACCTCCTGGCAGGGTGATATCCAGGGCAAGATGGCGATGGCCAAAAATGAAATAATCAATATGTCTCTCTGCAAGTACCTGCTTGCAATATTGCACCAGCCATTCCCGGTCTTCTCCCAGGAAGGTTTCGGTAGATGTGGCAGCCCGGCTTTGGCGGCTGAAAAAATCGGCAATGGCTATTCCCCAGGAAGGATGCAGCATGGCAAAGAGTTTTCTGCAGAGGGGGTTGCGGAAGATTTTTTTCAGCAGCTTATATCCTCTGTCGCCCGGGCCCAGACCATCACCATGTCCGAGATAAAAACTTTTCCCTTCACAGTGTAAGATAACCGGGCTATCATACACCGGAATATGAAATTCTTCTTCAAAATAACCATCCATCCACATGTCGTGGTTGCCAATGAAAACGGATATCGGGATGCCCCGGTCTGAGAGTTCTGCCAGTTTACCCAGCAGGCGGGTATAGCCTTTGGGGATAACTGATTTGTACTCAAACCAGAAATCAAACAGGTCGCCCAGCAGGAAAATATGGGCAGCATCGGCCGATATTTCTTCCAGCCATTGCACGATTAGTTTTTCCCTTTGCAGGCTAAGTTGTTTTCCTCCCGCTCCCAGGTGAAAATCCGAAGCGAAGTAAATTTTTTGATTTTCGGGCAATGCCATTGAGAGCTCCACGGTCTGAAGGGCTTGGGCAGGCAAGATAGTCAAGAATCCAGAGCTGACAAAGCTATGGATGGGGAAGAGGCTGATCGATGAGAAACACGTACATTTCCTTCGGGCCATGGGCACCCATGACCAGTGTTTTTTCGATATCGGACGTGCGGCTGGGGCCGGTATGGAGGCTGCACATTGAAGGCCAGGAGTCACCGTATTTTTCTTTGATCAGCTGCAGGGCATCGCGGATATCCCACACCAGCTGATCGCCAAAAGCGGCAACCACATGTATGGGAGCAAAAACAGAGGGTATACGGCCAGAGGCTTGTCCTGCACTGAGTACAACAGAGCCTGTACGGGCAATCAGGCATTCGCAGCCAGTAAGGGCTACATCCATCTGTTCGGGTGGAAGGGAAGAGAGCAAAGAGATGGCGGTACCTGCATGCGCATCCGCTGCAAGCCATTCGCGCAAATGCTTTTCCCTGCATAGCACTTGTTTCCAACCCTGCTGCTGACAAAGGGCAAAAAACTGTTTGCCAAACACCTGCATGTCTTCGCAAAAAATGAACTTTCCGTTCAGGTTCACAAACGTTTCGGCAAAATGTACATCCAGGTTTTCGGGAGGAGTGGCAAATACCGGGCTGTTGCCCTCCGACTGGGGGAAGGGCAGAGGCACCGGTTGGCTCAATGCATTGCGGATACGCTTCAGGATGTTTTCTTTTGCAGGCGAAACTTTCATGACCCTGATACGGATGGCGAAGGTTTAATCAAATCTGCGGGCTCCACATTGTCCGGAGGCGCTACAATCACTTCCGGCTCGTGGGATTTTTTCTCTTCAAACGGTCGTTTGCCAATAAGCCGTTCCAGATCAGCCTGATACAACACTTCTTTCTTCAGCAATTCCCTGGCCACGATGGTAAGCTCATTGCGACGGCTTTGCAGCAGCTGCTTGGTTCGTTGGTAAGCCTTGTCGATCAGGTTGCGCACTTCCTGATCAATCATCCGGGCTGTTTCTTCAGAGTAAGGTTTGCTGAAGGTGTAATCATTTTGCGGGTCGTAGAATGAAACGTTGCCGATTTTTTCATTCATCCCGTAAACGGTAACCATCGCATAGGCCATCTTGGTAATCACCTGCAGGTCGTTTTGAGCGCCGGTGGATATTTTGCCAAAGATGATATCCTCTGCTGCCCGGCCGCCCAGGGTCATGCAGATATCATCCATGAGCTGGTCTGTGTTGTAGAGGTATTGTTCTTTGGGCAGATATTGTGCATAGCCCAGGGCCGCCACGCCACGGGGGACAATGGTCACTTTCACCAGGGGATTGGCATGCTCCAGGAACCAGCCGCAGATGGCGTGACCGGCTTCATGGAAGGCAATGACTTCTTTTTCTTCGGGTGAAATGATTTTGTTTTTCTTTTCCAGTCCACCAATTACCCGGTCAATAGCATCGTTGAAGTCCTCCATCTCCACACAAACCTTTCCTTTACGGGCAGCAATGAGAGCAGCCTCGTTGCATACGTTGGCAATATCGGCGCCCACAAAACCGGGTGTCTGGGCAGCCAGTTTTTTAACATCCAGATCGGGTGATTTTTTGATAGGTTTCAGGTGCACCTCAAAAATCTTTTCCCGGCCGATGAGGTCAGGCTTATCGATGGTAATCTGGCGGTCGAAACGTCCGGGACGGAGCAAAGCACTGTCGAGCACATCGGGCCGGTTGGTAGCTGCCAGGATAATGATGCCACTGTCGGAGCTGAAGCCATCCATTTCCACCAGCAGCTGGTTCAGGGTATTTTCCCTTTCGTCGTTGCTCATCATCACATTTTTACCCCGTGCCCTGCCAATGGCATCAATTTCATCGATGAAGATGATGCAGGGAGCTTTTTCCCGCGCCTGGCGGAACAGATCGCGCACTCGGCTGGCACCCACACCTACGAACAGCTCTACAAAATCGGATCCCGACATGGAGAAGAAGGGCACCTGTGCTTCGCCAGCCATGGCTTTGGCCAGCAATGTTTTACCGGTGCCGGGAGGGCCAACCAGCAAAGCGCCTTTGGGAATTTTACCGCCCAGTGCCGTGTATTTTTTCGGGTTCCTGAGGAAGTCAACCACTTCCATGACTTCCTGCTTGGCTTCATCCAGGCCCGCTACATCGTTGAAGGTAACGTTGACACGAGTACCTTTTTCAAACAGCTGAGCCCGTGATTTGCCGATGTTGAAGATGCCACCCGGCCCCCCGCCGCTGGAACTGCCACCCATCTTGCGCATCAGGAAGATCCACAGGGCTACGAAAATCAGCAGCGGAATGGCAATATTCACAAATGGGGTGAACCAGTCGCCCCGGTCATGGTAGGTAACATCAATTTCTTCCGGAGCAATATTGTATTGTTTCTCGGCAGCGGCCAGTTCCTGATTGAAGGTTTCAATATTGCCGATGGTAAACACATAATGAGGTCCCGGATTCAGGTTGCCCAGGTTGTTGCGGGCTACGTCCTTGAATTTGGGCTGTGTCAGCCGGTCTTGTTTGATATAGACTTCGACCTGGCGGCCGTTGATCACGTCCAGCCGGGCCACGTCATGGTCGGCCAGATAATTTTTGGCAAAATCCTGAAAACTGATTTCCTGGGGTTTGGAGCGGAAATCAAAAAAGTTCATAGCCAGCAGCAGCACGGCAATCAGCACGTAAATCCAATAAAAATTGAATTTTGGACCTCTCCGGGGATTTTTAGGTGTTCCCCTTCCCTGCAGCCCGTTTCCTGTTTCCATATTTAATGCATTCGTGTCAAACCATTAAAAATTTGAATATCAAGCATCCGGAAACTCAGTTTGTTCCGCATCACTCCACATTTCTTCCAGCTTGTAAAACTGGCGTGTTTCCGGATAAAAAATGTGTACTACCACATTTACGTAATCGAGCAACACCCATTTCAGGGCGCTGTAGCCTTCCTGCCGATAAGGAGATTCACCCACCTGTTGTTTTACATATTCCTCCACATGCTCGGCAATGGCTTTGATTTGGATGGAATTGTCGGCTTCGCAAATGATAAAAAAGTCGGCAATGGCTTCAGGAATTTTTCTGAGATCCAGCGAAACAATACGCTGCCCTTTTTTTTCCTGAATAGCCCGGATAATGGATGTAATGATTTTGCTGTTTTTGTGAAGCCGCGTGGACTTGTGATGTCTCTGTCGGGTTGTTGCAGATATGGATTCCAACAAGCTTTCCTGATTTTTAGTTTTTTATCAAAATGAATAATAAAAATGGCAAAAAACGGTTCTAAACAAAGTTAACAAATTTCTATACGAAATTAGGATGTCTTGTGTTTCTTCGTTTGCTTCCACTCTCTATTTTTACATAAATTTAGTGATTAACCCCAATCGTTTTTAGCTATGGAATTTGTCCTGATTCGATTGGATGAAGTTGACAGCACCAACAATTATGCCATGGCCCGGATTCAGCATGGGGGTCTGCCGGAAGGTACTGTCATTCAGGCCCTGCAGCAACATGCCGGCAGGGGCCAGCGCAATAAAGGATGGATCAGTGAACCTCGCGCCAATCTGTTAGTAAGCATCATCCTGAAGCCGGCAGTCATCAGCCATCAGCCGCCATTTCTGTTGAGTATGGCCGTCGCCGCAGGCCTCAGGGAAGCGGTGGCCCGTATTTGCCAGCAGGATTTTTACATCAAATGGACAAATGATTTGTACTGGAATGACAGAAAGGCAGGTGGTATCCTGATTGAAAACACCTGGAAGGGGCAATATTGGCAATATGCTGTTGTGGGAATTGGGTTGAACGTAAACCAGAAACAATTCCCGCCGGAATTGCCCAACCCCGTTTCCCTGACTCAGATTACCGGCAAGGAATATGAGTTGCAGGATGTCTTGCAAGAGGTATATGATCAGATCATGAAACGGTATCGGGATTTGCAGGGCGGGAAAACCCAGGAACTGGTCCAGGAATATCATCAGTGGTTATATCGCAAGGATCGGGAAGCCTGGTATGAAAGCGATGGGCAGCGTTTCCGGGGCATTATCCGGGAAGTGCAGCCCGATGGGCATCTGATCATGGATACGGCAGAGGGGCGAAAAAGCTGGGCTTTTGGGCAGCTGGAATTTGTGCTGGATCAGCCCGCTACACCTTTATCTTAGCAAATCCGTTTTTCAACAGCCACTGCCGGGCTTTTTCCCGGCAATCGCCCTGCAGCAGTACACTGTTATCATCATGGGTACCGCCCGTGCCGCAGCTGGTTTTCAATCCCTGGGCAATTTGCTTGAGTTCATGTTCCGGAAGTTCAAATCCTGTAATGAGGGTTACCGTTTTTCCTTTCCGTTGATGGTTATCTAATTTGATATACAGGATTTGGGATGCCCGTGCAGGATATTGCGGAGCATCTGCATCCTCATTTTTGCTGAAGAAATCAGGATCGGTGGAATACACAATTCCAGATCGGGAAGACTGTTTTTTCATGAGTGGTTTGGGTTTGAGCAAAACCTGAGATAGGGAGTTTTTCTACCACAACCTAAAATTAGAAAATTCGGATTACACAAAAGCAGGCCTATGATTGGCGCAGGCCATGCTATTCAGATCCCGGCACTACGACGGGCAAAACCCGGGGCAGGAGCCTGACTTCTACCTGGCCCAGGTTGCGGATATCCACAGGCTCACCATCCACCTGCATCCATTTGATGATTTTTTTGCGCTGGATGGTGAGCTGTTTGGCACGGAAAAAACGAACTTGTTTTTCTGAATCTTGGAGCTTACCCCGCAGGGCCTGTATGGATAGCTTGGCCAGGGATGCCCAGTTCAGGGGGCGGATGATGCACACTTCCAGCCAGCCATCGTCGGGGCTGGCGTGGGGGGCAATTTTAAAGGCATAGCCAAACTGGTTGCCATTGGCCACGGCAACGAGAAAGGCCCTTTCCTGAAGGATTTCTCCGTCAAGGATGAGCGTATATTTCTTGGCCCTGTATTTTTGAAAAGAGGCGAGGGTCAGCCAGGTATAGGTCAGGATACCGCGGAGGGTATGGCCGGCAAACCGGCGGGCGATAAGAGCATCGAATCCCACGCCGGCGTTGCTGAAAAAGTATCTGCCGTTGGCGATGCCGGCGTCAATCCATCGGATATGGCCGCTGTGGATCAGTTCGATTGCTTTCCGGGGTGAAAGCGGAATGTTCAGCGCGCGGGCGAGCCCGTTGCCGCTGCCGGCAGGAATGATAACCAGCCGCGTGCCTACATTTTTCGATGCAGCTTCTGCAAAGGCTGTTGCCACTTCGTTAACTGAACCATCGCCCCCCACCACGCCCACAAAGGCGAGTCCCCGGTCAATAGCTTCGGCAGCCAGCTCGCGGCCATGACCCGCATAGGAGGTCCAGCAGATTTCATAGTCTATGCGTAGTTTCAGCAGCGCCGCCTCCAATACACGGAGAAGAGAACGGCGCTTCCGATGACCGGCGCGAGGATTGATGATCAACCGGATACGGGAAACAGCTTTGGGGTCTGGCATCATCATAGAGGCAAAATACACATTAGCTGGCTGGGGGAAGATATTTCAGATGCATATCCAGGCTAACGGCCTGGTGCGTAATGGCGCCTACCGAGATGAAATCTACTCCAGTGGCGGCATAGGCCGCAATGTTGTCCAGCTCAATATTCCCTGATGCCTCCGTTTCACAACGGCCGTTTACCAGTTGAACGGCTTGTTTGACCTGGGCTGGACTGAAATGGTCGAACATAATGCGCTGAATACCTCCTTCTTCAAGGGCTTCGTTTACCTCTTGCAGGTTGCGGGTTTCTACCTCTACGGGTAGTTGCAGCCCGTGTTGCTTCATATAGGCTTTAGCCCGGCGAATGGCTTCACGTATGCCTCCGCAGGCATCGATATGATTGTCTTTGAGCATGATGTAATCATACAATCCCATGCGGTGGTTTACGCCACCTCCTATTCGCACAGCTTCTTTTTCGAGCAGGCGAAAATTGGGTGTGGTTTTTCGGGTATCCAACAGGCGGGTGTGGCTTCCGGCGAGGCGATCCACATATTTTCGGGTGAGTGTGGCAATGCCACTCATTCTTTGCATGCAGTTCAACACCAGCCGCTCGGCAGAAAGAATACTGCGCATGGGGCCGGTTACCTGTAAGATTTTTTCACCGGGTTGTATGGGGTTGCCATCCTCTTTGAATTGCAGGATTTGACAAGTGGGATCCAGCCACTGAAAAATAGCTATGGCCACCTGAACACCCGCCAGGATGCCCGACGATTGGCTAACCAATAATGCCGATCCTTGCTGATGAGCCGAAATGCAACACAGGGTACTGTGATCGCCATCCCCCATGTCTTCGTCAAGGGCCTCCCGGATAAAATGATGCAAGCGCTCGTTGTAAGAAATGTGTACAGATGAATCAGGCTGCTGTTGCATAGGAGGTACAAAGAAAAGATATTTTCTGTCTTCCGGAAAGCAGGCAAAACCAGGCCGCAGGAAGGGTGATTGCAAAAGCCTATTTTCTGGGTAGGCTGGACTTTGTCATGTCTGCGCCTCAAACCGGATTTCCTGCAACACATATTGATCAGGTCCATGCTGGCGGAGGAAAAAAGTAATGCGATAGGTGCCATTCGTGGTAACCATCCTGCCAATACCAAAACGGGAATCCTGCCCGCCTTCATGAATCAGCTGAAAAGATTTGACGGGATTTTTGGAAAAGAAATCTTTTAGAATCATGGTGGCTTGCGCCTTGCTGTACGAATTGGATTGGTCGAGCAAGGTGATCTGGATCATGTTATCGAAATACCGGCTTAATTCAGTGGCGTTGCCTGCCCTCAGTGCTTTCACTACATCATCAAAAGGATCTGCTGCAGGCTTTATATTCCAGGCAGTGATCCACAGGGGTAAAATCCAGAAGCTCAGGTGTAGCAAATATTTCATGGCCATGAAGTTTTACACAAAAATCGGAAAATGCTATTCCAAAACAAGCTAAAAACATGCCAATTGCTGGTCTGTTTGATTTCTCCCAATCAAGAGCTGTGATTTGTAATCCTTTGCAGCAAGTTTTAAGTTGGTTTTTGCCTGGTAGGGTGCAACGTTTTAAAATTGTAATTTGTCTTAATAATTAGCCTTAACCATTGGGTGGACAGCCGGAATATCAGGATGATCGAGCGCTGGTACAAGCCTGTTTAGAGGGCAGGAGGGAAGCGCAGAAGGCCCTTTATGAGCGGTTTGCACCGCGCATGTTGGGCTTGTGTGTGCGTTATGTGGGTAACCGGGTGGATGCAGAGGAAGTGATGCAGGAAGGCTTTATCAGTGTATTCCTGCATTTGCATCAGTTTCGTTTTGCCGGATCGCTGGAAGGCTGGATTCGCCGAATCATGGTAAGAGCTGCTGTCAATTACACCCGTCGCCGCAAGTGGATATCGCTCGATGACCGAAAGGAGGAGGATACGGAGCGGGTAAACAGTATGGCTGTACAAAGCACGGCTGAAGAGCGGGAGTTGATACAGCTGATCTTGCAGATGCCCAAAGGTTATCGGACAATCTTTAACCTTCATGTAGTGGAGGGTTATGCACACCGGGAGATTGCAGCATTGCTGGGAATTGATGAAGGTACTTCCCGGTCACAGTTTGCCAGGGCACGAGCCTGGCTACAGGCCCGGCTTTCGGCCGATCAGCAAAGGATATCGCCCCATATGAATAAAAAACTACACGACTTATGAACAGTGAGGAAGAATTCCATGAAGAGGAGTGGCTGAGGCGCCTACGGCAGGTAGCCCGCGAGTTCGAGCTAACGCCTGCCGAAGGCAGCTGGCAGGCTATTGAGCGGAGATTGCGCCGGCGCCGTAACCGAAGAAGGTGGGCTATAGCCGCTACATGGCTGCTGGTATTGGGCGCGGGTGGTGCCACCTGGTGGATGCTGCACCGCACCCCCGAAAGGGTACAGCCATGGGTACAGCAACAAGGTGTGTCCGCAAGAAACCTCCCGGCTACTGGAGAACAATCCTCCTTATCTGCAACGACTTCCGCGAAAAAACAAAGCTGGCCTCCTGGCAGAACCCAACCAAATTCCGCGCTACGAAACCAACAGGCTTCCGGTCAATTCTTCACTGCCGCGTGGAAGCAGGTAAAATCCGGCGGCAATTCTCAGACGGATTCGGTTTCGGTCGAAAAAAATCAAAATTCAACTCAGATCCGTATTCCTCTGGAATCCCTTCCTGCTTTCAGTCTGTCAGAACCCCGGGAACAGCTTCACAATCCGCATCCTATACTGCAATTGCCTCCTGGTTGGGGCTTTTCTGTAAGTCCGAAAGATACCAGCCAGCATCCTCGGGCCATAGCTTTTCGAATTGCTTTTGCTCCGGGTATAGGATACCGGCAATTGGTGCAGCAACCTGCTGCCACCCCCTCGCCTGCCCTAAGTTTGATGCGAAGGTCTGTTAGCAACTATATTCCTTCTACTGCCCTTGGCCACGATCCGGCTTTTTCCTATACAGCGGGAGTCGAAGTCCAGACAACCTTACACAAAAGAATCGTTCTGGGTTCAGGTGTGCAGCTGCTGGCTTTTCAATATCATATTCAGGCTGTGAATCTTTCCGGAGCTGCCTATGCCCGAAATTCAAGCCCAATGAATGTGCCCGGCGGCGGGCCGGCTCAGCTTTCCACGGTTTACGGTGCTTATAATCCTAATGCCTTGCTGAGTCCCGATCAGTATACCACGCTCGTCAATCAGCAGGTAAACATAGAATTACCTGTTTTTGCGGGCTATCGCGGAAAATTATTCGGGAAGATGCAATGGCAGGTAAATGGGGGTGCGGGTGTGGATCTGGCCCTGCATCAGCAGCAATATTTGTATGTGCCTGCTTATCAGCGCTACATGGCTGATGATAACCAGCTGCGCAAATGGAACGTAAGTGCATTATTGTCGGGTTCCCTGATCCTTCCTGTAGGCCGGGGACAAATTTTCATGGGGCCGGACCTCCATTATCAGCTGCTGAACGCTTATCGCCATCAGCCTAATCTGAAGGAAAATTTGTATCTGGTATCCTGGAAAATCGGAGTCATTCCCTGAGGGAAGAAAATTTTTTGCAACTAATGCAACGTTTCAATGCTTTTCGGTGTCATAATAATTAGAACGATTCATCGCATGGTTGGGTTGGTGTCAAACATTTTTTCCGCAGGCTTTACTTTGTAGGTTTAATTACTGTTATCTGCGTGCGGCCGGTGTGTTTACACCGGCTTATTTTTTATCTACCCGCAATCCACCTAATTTTGTTGAATGATGAAAAACCTTTGCAGGGGTTTTTGTTGGCTGCTTCTGGCAGGAGTTATGGGCTGCAGGTCGCATCAAGATAGGAATTTGCAGGCCAGGCCTGAGCAGGAGTATTTTAGCCTGAAGCAATATTTCACACAACAGATTGATAGTTTCCTGCAGGATAGCGGTCGCATTTCCCTGATGAAGGTGGTGAGCCTGAACCAGCATTCCGATACCACCTGGATGCCTGTGACCCGCCAGAATTTGATGGCGATTTTTCAGCCCTTTATGGCTATGGATATCGACCGGCCGGCATTTCGGGGTATGTATCAGATTGAAAGTTTTGAAGACAGCTTGACCGGTAAAATCACGATTATATACACTTCGCAGGGGGCTGTAACCAAACCGTATCAGATTTACCTGCAGGTAAATCCATCCCACACCATTCATAGCATTTACGTGAAAAGCATGACCGACAATTTTCTGTATCATACTTCCAAGCAACTGCTTTATCAGGCCGGCAAAAGCGTGGAGATCATCACCTATGAGCACATGCAACTCTTTGCTCCCCGCCGCATATATGTGCGGGTTTTGTTTGCCCCTCAAGCTTGAGATGGGGGGATATGCAGTCGGCAAGCAGGTTGGTTTAAAACGATCTGTGCAGTGAAACCAGAAGAATTCAAGGCGATTCTACCTACCATTCCTCATCAGCCGGGAGTGTACCGGTATTATGGTGCAAACCACGAATTGCTCTACGTGGGTAAGGCAAAAGATCTGCACAAACGCATCAGTTCCTATTTTACTCGCCAAGTAACGGCTTACAAGACGCGCAGGCTGGTATCGCTGATCCAGCACATTGAATGGACGGTGGTGAATTCAGAACAAGATGCTTTTTTGCTGGAAAACAACCTGATCAAAGAATTCCAGCCGCGCTTTAACATCAACTTGAAGGACGATAAAACCTATCCATACATTGTCATTAAACATGAACCTTTCCCCCGGGTATTTCTCACCCGTCGGCGGATTGATGATGGTTCAGAATATCTGGGTCCTTTTACTTCGGTAGGAAAAGTCAGGGAATTGCTCAATTTCATCCGATCGGTTGTGCAGTTGCGTAACTGTTCCCTGCATCTGACCCGTCAGAACATTGAGCGTAAGAAATTCAGGGTTTGCCTGGAATATCATCTGGGAAATTGCAAAGGGCCCTGCGAAGGACTCCAGACGGAGGAGGATTACATGCGGGGTATTGAACAGGTGAGGAATATCCTGCGGGGTAACCTGGCGCCGGTGATTGCTGAATTCAAAGCGCAGATGCAGGCTCATGCGGCCCGGCTGGAATTTGAACAGGCCGAAATCTGGAAAAGGAAAATCGAGGACCTGCAAGCCTATCAGGCCCGCTCTGCCATTGTAAATCCCCGTGTGGGTGATGTGGATGTGTTTTCGGTGGTTCAGGATCAACAATATCTGTATGTGAATTACCTCCGGGTGCTGAAAGGCCTGGTGATGGACAGCAAGAGCCTGATGGTGGAAGCCAAGGTGGAAGAAGAGGCAGCCGATCTACTGGTGCGGATCATAGTGCATTTGAGGGAGACATTCCGGAGTCAGGCTCCGGAGTTAATTGTGCCGTTTCATATCGCCTTTCCGGATCCGCAGGTGAAGGTGACGGTGCCCCGATCGGGGGATAAGAAGAAATTGCTGGACCTTTCCTTGAAGAATGCCCATTTTTACCGGGAAGAGCAAGAACAGAAAAGAAGGTTGTTGCTTGATCGCAAGGACGAAGGACATGAAATGGAGGTGCTGCGCCAGCTGCAGGAAGATCTGCAGCTGCCCGACCTTCCCCGCCATATTGAATGCTTCGACAATTCCAATTTTCAGGGGAGTTATCCGGTGGCTGCCTGTGTGGTTTTCAAGGATGGCAAGCCCAGCAAGCAGGATTACCGGCACTTTCACGTAAAAACCGTGCAGGGCATTGATGATTTTGCCTCGATGCGGGAAATTGTGTACCGGCGTTATAAGCGGCTGCTTGACGAGGCCAAGCCTTTGCCTCAGCTGGTAATCATTGATGGAGGCAAAGGCCAGCTGAATGCTGCGCTGGAAAGCATAGAGGCTTTGGGCCTCCGGGGAAAGCTGACCGTGGTGGGGCTGGCCAAACAAGAAGAGGAAATTTTCTTTCCGGGCGATAAGGAGAGCCTGAAGTTGCCTTACCACAGCGAAAGCCTGCGGCTCATCCGGTATATCCGGGACGAGGTGCATCGGTTTGGGATTCAGTTTCACCGGCAGATCCGCAGCAAGGGTACGTTTAAAAACGAGCTGGAAGCCATTCCGGGTATTGGAAAGCGCACGGCTGATCAGTTGCTTATGAAGTTTCGCTCGGTGAAGCGAATCCGGGAACTGAGTGAGGACGAACTGCGTCGGGAAGTTGGCCCCTCCAGAGCCCGGCTGATATGGAACTGGTTTCATTCCGAAGCGTCCACCGCTCCGCTGCCAGGAGAGTAAACGGCTACGGCTATGCGCGAATCGGCCGTGCCATAATACAAATACCATTTACCAGAAAACCAAACCCATCCTTCTGCAAAACAAACCAGATTCACCTGTCCCATTCGTTCATAACTTTTTTCCGGAATCAGGAAAGGAGCAGATAGCCTGTGGACGACGCGAGTAGGGTTATTCGGATCTATCCATGCCTGTCCCACACCATAGGCGTTGGGTGGTAGCCGGGGATCCCGCTGCTGGTCTGGGGCATTCATTCCATTGTACACAAAGCAGATGCCCTGGGGCGTCCATATCGGCGGAGGGCCGGGCTCTACAAGCCGACTATCGAAATGATAAGGCCGGGGGCCCATCAGCTGCAACGGTTGTCCGGTGCTGTCCTGCATCATGTGCCAGTGCAGCAGATCCGGAGATGTAGCTATGAAAATATGGGTGTCGCCCCAGTACATCCAGTATTGTCCGTTGATTTTTTTGGCGATTAACTTTCCGTTTTTCAATTCTGTGATGATGGCACCTGATTTTGACCAGCGGCTGGGCTGAAGGGGAAAAGCCAGTCCCTGTTTTTTCCAATGGATGAGATCGCGGGAGGTGGCGATGCACAACCGGGCGGTGTGGCCGTCATAGGCTGTATAGGTCATTACATACAACCCGTCTTCACGTTCCACAATCCGCGGGTCTTCAATTCCACCCGGCCATTCATAAGGGTGCATGGAGTCGGTATCCGGAAACAATACGGGTTCGGGAAGGATGTGAAAATGCAGTCCGTCTGAAGAAGAAGCCAGTCCGATGCGCGAAGTGCCTGTGGGAGCCAGTGGCGATGCATCCTGGGCGCGGAACAGCAGCCAGATTTGCCCTCCGTGCACGATGGCCGCAGGATTCAGTACATTATGCATCATCCAGCGGACCGGCTGCCGGCTTATGGGATCTTTCCATTCTTTTGCACTGTCAGGCCGAAGGATGGGATTGACGCTATCTTGTTTCAGGAAAGGCAGCATGGGCCAGGATATAGATTGTCCGGCAGCTATGCGAAACCAGAAAATACCTATCAGCATCCATCTTTTGTGCAAGCGCATGCAAGGCAGTTTTTATAGACTCAGGTAAAAAGACTGGTGCAGGTCGGGAATAATCACTTCGGGAAAGCCTTTTTGCTGCAAACGCTGCTGGAAGGCCAGCTGTACCTCATATTCCCCGTGCACCAAAAACAGCTGGCGTACCTGTCGGGGATCCTGGCAGCCCAGCCATTGCAGCAGGTCTTCATAATCGCCATGGGCACTCATCGATTTCAACTGCGCGATCTCGGCGTGCACTTCGTGGGGCACACCGAAAATATGTACTTCTTTCGGATAGGTCAGTAAGCGGCCGCCTAGCGATTCGGGTTCACAATAGCCGGTAAACAAAATCGTATTACGTGAATTTTCAATATTGTTGCTGATATGGTGTTTGATACGTCCGGCATCGGCCATGCCGCTGGCGCTGATAATCACACAGGGCTCACGCACAAAGTTCAGCAGTTTCGAGTCGGACACTTCTTTGACATATTTCAACCCATTAAACAGAAAAGGGTCGTTATCCTGTTGCAAAAGTTTTTGTACACGCGGGTTAAAGTATTCGGGGTATTGTTTGATAATTTCGGTAAGTTCGATGCTGAGCGGGCTGTCCAGGTAGTAAGTAAGCGCTGGCAGTCGGCGTTCCAGCTCCAGTTGGTTCAGGTAATAAAGGATTTCCTGCGTGCGCCCGAGGCTGAAAGCCGCGATGATTAGCTTACCCTTTTTCTCGATACAGGTATGGTGAATCCAATGTAACAGCAGGTCGGCCGACTCGCTGGCAGGTTCATGCAGGCTGTTGCCGTAGGTGGATTCCATAATCACATAATCGGCCTGGGGAAAGGTGGCTGGAGAACGAAGTATCACATCGCGGTAACGTCCCACGTCGCCGGAAAAGGTGATATGAAAGGTCTGATTGTTTTCCCGGATGCGGAGATGCACACAGGCACTGCCCAGGATATGCCCGGCATCGGTAAACAGGAGTTCTGCTTCCTCCGTAATGGGATGCCATTCATCATAGGGCAATTCATGGAACAGGGCCATAGCCGGAGCTACATCAGGAACGGTGTACAGGGGTTTGTTTTCATCGGCAGAGGTTTGGGAAAAATGCCTGATTTTGCGATATTCAAAATCGGCCTCTTCTTGCTGGATATGAGCACTGTCAAGCAGCAGGAGCTCGGTGAGCTTGCGGGTGGGAGAGGTGCAATACACCGGCCCGTGGAAGCCTTCGTGAACCAGTTTAGGAATAAGCCCCGAATGGTCGATATGAGCATGGCTCAGTACAAGTACATCCACAGATGAAGGATCAAAGCCCCATTCCTGATTCAGTTGCCGGGCTCTGGCACCCATGCCCTGATACATGCCGCAGTCCAGCAAAATGCGGCGGCCTGATTTGAGCGTGATCAGATGTTTGCTGCCCGTAACCGTGCGGGCAGCGCCATGAAAACCGATTTGCATATCGTCAAAGATAGGCAAACCCGTTGTTGGGTTCACAGGATTTTGATTAACTTACTATTTTGAAAAACATGTTTTGAAAAACATGCAATCTTTTTCTCTTATGCCTCGTATGTTGCTGTTCAGGATAGGGCTGTGCTGTGTGCTCCTCGGCGGTAGTTTCGCTGCTCCCGCGCAATTGACCCGGTTGTCCTTTTCCCGCGTGGATATGGATGCAGGTTTGTCGCATAACCAGGTGAATTGTTTCTGGAAGGATGATCAGGGTTTTATGTGGATTGGCACCATGTCGGGCTTAAATCGTTACGATGGTTATCATTTCACCGTATTTCGGCATCAGGTAAATGATACCACTTCCCTGAGCGACAATTACATCACCAATATTTATCCGCTGCCTGATCAGAGGCTATGGATCAATACACGAAACGGAGCAGATATTTACGATCCGCGCACCGAACGCTTTCGCAGAGATTATTTACAATACCTGCATGAATTGGGGCTGCCGGCGGGCACGATAAGCCAGATTGTCAGGGATCAGCAGCGCCGTTATTGGTTTTTATATGATCCGGCTTATGCCCCTGCCGAGGGGAACTTGTATTGCTATGATTCGCAATCACACAAAAGCAGGTTGGTGTGGGGTAAAAAACAGGCACAATCGGGCTTTTTAAGCGATAGCATTACCAGCATGGCAATGGATTGGGCGGGCAATATCTGGGTCATTGACTGGCAGGGACGCATCGGGCAGGTGAATGCCCAGACCCTGCAGTTAACCCGTCATCTCGATATATTTTCCGGGACAGCTCCTCATCCCGGAAATTACGGACTGTTTGTGGATCGCTCGGGAGGTCTCTGGGCATATCTCACCCAGGATGCAGCCGGTGTATTTTACTACCAACCAGTCAACCGGCAATTCATCCATTTCAGCAAAAGCAATCCCCGCTATCCGTTAAACAATGACATTGTGTATGGCATTATCCAGGACCGAAAGGGCAATATCTGGATAGGCACCGATCATGGCGGAATCAACATCATCCATTTACCCGGTTACGAAATCAGCTACATACTCAATCAGCCGGACGACGACAAGAGCCTGAGCCAGAACAGCGTATATGCTTTGTTCCGCGACTCATCGTGTATCATCTGGGTGGGCACGTACAAAAAGGGATTCTGTTATTACAACGAACGATTTGATCGGTTTCCATTATATAAGCATTGGTTTGCCCATCCGGCCGAACTGGGCTATGATGATGTAAATCGATTTGTGGAAGATGCCAAAGGAAATTTATGGATCGGTTCCAACGGAGGTGGGTTGATTTATTTTGACCGGAAGCAAAATCTCTTCCGGCAGTATATCCATCGCCCCCATGATCCCCATTCACTTTCCAACAATGTGATTGTGAGTTTGTGTCTCGATCAGCAGGGCAAACTGTGGATCGGCACCTACTACGGCGGGTTGGATTGTTTTGACGGGCATCGTTTTGTGCATTACCGGCATCGGGATGGGGATCCCTATTCGCTTGCAGGCGACAAGGTGTGGGATATTCTCCAGGATCGCCAGGGGCGGCTCTGGATCGGTACCCTGGGGCAGGGCCTGGATCGGCTGGATGTACGAACCGGGCATTTCATTCACTATCCCCTCAGCGATCCGGCTTCAACGGCCATGAAATATATTTCCGTGCTGCTGCAGGATCGGCAAGGGCGGTTGTGGATTGGTACGGCCGGGGGAGTAGATGTGATGGATCCTGACAACGGTCGCATTCTGGCTCATTATGGTTATCAGGAAGGGAACCCCTTATCTCTGAGCAATGATAATGTCATTGCCCTGTGTGAAGACAGCAGAGGTTGGATGTGGATTGGCACTCGTGAAGGATTGAATTTGCTGGACCCACACACCGGGCATATCCGGCATTTTTATCAGAAAGACGGGTTGCCGGATAATGCCATTCTCACCATCCTCGAAGATCCTTCCCATCAGCTCTGGATGGGTACGCCCAATGGCCTGTGCAACCTGCAGGTTAGCCGCCAGGCAGGCAAATGGCAGTTTCATTTCCGCAACTTTGATGAACTTGATGGCCTGCAGGGCCGGGAGTTCAATGAAAAAGCGGCTTATCGCCTGCGGGAAGGCCTGCTGGCTTTCGGAGGTCCCAATGGATTTAACCTGTTTGATCCGGCACATATTCAGATCAGCCATGAAACGCCGCCAATTGTGTTAACCAATCTGCAGATCTTCAACCACGATGTGGGAGTGGGGGAAAAAATCAAGGGTCATGTGATTTTAAAACAGGCCCTTACCCAGACGCGATCGCTGGTATTGCCCTATAATGCCAATGATTTTTCCATTGAATTTGCAGCTCTGGGCTATAGCCCTTCCATCCGGAACATGTATGCTTACAAACTGGAAGGATTCAATCAAGACTGGATTTATACCAACGGCAGCCAGCGCAAAGCGGTTTACACCAATCTGAATCCCGGACATTATGTGTTGCATGTGATAGCAGCCAACAATGATGGTGTATGGGATACCCGGGGTACTACCCTCGAGATTACCATTTTACCTCCATTCTGGCGCACACCCTGGGCCTATTTCCTGTATGCTGCCTTTGTGATCGGATGTCTTTGGCTGGCCCGGAAAATACTGCTGGACCGGGCTCGCATGCATTTTCAGCTGCAGCAGCAACAGCTGGAAGCCCAACGCATGCATGAGCTGGACATGATGAAGATTCGCTTTTTCACCAATGTAAGCCACGAATTCCGTACACCCTTAACGTTGATTTTAACGCCTTTAGAACGTTTGCTCAAGCAGGATGCCTACCCGGAGCTGCAAAAACAACTCCACCTCATTTACCGGAATGCCCGCCGGCTGATGTTGCTGGTCAACCAGCTGCTTGATTTCCGTAAACTGGAGACCCAATCCATTCCGCTGCATCTTTCCGAGGGCGATGTGGTGGCCTATGTGCGGGAGCTTGCTATGTCATTTATGGATATTGCCGATCGAAAACAAATTGCCTTTACCATAGAAACCAATCTTTCCTCGCTTCTGATGGCTTTTGATGCCGATAAGTTAGAGCGGATTGTATTCAACCTGCTATCCAATGCATTTAAATTTACACCTGCAGGAGGCACCGTAGCCCTTCGGATGGAACACAGGATGCGTGCCGATGAAACAGGAAATGAACGGCCTTATTTTCTGCTGAGCGTGATTGACTCGGGCATTGGCATACCTGAAGAAAAGCAGCCTTATATTTTCGAACGTTTTTTTCAGCACGATGCGCCCCCGGAAATCATGAATCAAGGCAGTGGTATAGGTCTGTCCATTACCCGGGAATTTGTGCGGATGCATGGAGGGGAAATCACGGTAAGCAGTACACCGGGGCAGGGATCCCGGTTTGATGTATGGCTGCCCGTGCGATCAGTTCCGGCGGAAGCTGCATCTGCAGGTTGGCAGATTACCCATGTCCCCGCTCCGAAATTGCCTGCCGCAACCTCCGAATCGCCATCCGGCGGGCATAAACCTGCGATTTTGCTTGTGGAAGACAATGAAGATTTCCGGTTTTACCTGAAAGATAACCTGCAGCTGCACTACCGCATTCTGGAGGCGGCCGATGGCCAGACTGCCTGGGAAACAGCTTTGCATGAGCAGCCTGCCTTGATTGTCAGTGATGTGATGATGCCGGGTATGGATGGCATTGCACTGGCCAAAAAGCTAAAGGCCGATCCAAGGACTGCAGCCATTCCCCTGATTCTACTCACCGCTCGAGCAGGTGATGAACAGCAAATTGAAGGCCTGGAAGCCGGCGCCAATGATTATCTGGTAAAACCATTTAATTTCGAAATCCTCCAAACTCGTATTCGCAATTTGTTGCGGGAAAAGCGTCGCTTGCAGAAACTTCACCCGCCAGCCGTGGATCTCACCCCACCCATGGTCCAACTTCCCGCAGAAGATGAAGAGTTCCTCGACAGGGCCCGAAAAGTGGTTGAAAAATATTTGCAGGATCCCGAGTTTTCAGTTGCAAAATTCAGCCAGGAACTCTACATGAGCCGGGCCGCTTTGTACAAGAAAATTGTAGCCCTGACCGGAAAATCTCCGCTGGAGTTTATTCGCAGAATTCGGCTGGAACGCGCCAGGCAACTGCTTGCCCATTCCCGGATGACGGTGGCTGAAGTGGCGTATAGTGTAGGATTCAACAATCCCAAATATTTTACCCGTTATTTTAAGGAAGCCTTTCATATCCTTCCTTCTGAATATCAGCAACAAATGCGCACACAACCCGCACCGCTGTCTGAAAGCACCCCCACCGGAAATCAAATGATACCGTGAATAAAGACAAATCATACCCCGGGTCGAAACAAATCATAGCCTGTTTGTAACGAAATGAGTCCCGGCTTTCCGTGGCTGTGCAGCTATTTTTGGCCTGGCAAAAGTTAACAGATGCACAGCCGGAACAGGTACTCCTTGGTATGGACATTTATGTGGGTAATGGGTTTTGCCCTGAGCAGCTGTGCCCAGCAACAGGGCACATCGGGTATGACCTACTACCCGCTTACTCATGGCGTGGAAATTCATTTGCAAGATTCCCGTTTTACCACACGCGTTATACGTGTAGAAGCAGTTTCTCCTACCATTATCCATGTGCAGGCTTCGACTGAAGATACGCTCGATGTTTTTCCTTCCCTGATGGTGGTGTCACAGCCGTCGGCTGCATTTCGCTGTCAGGTGCAGGCACGCCCGCCTCTGGTTATTTTTTCCACAGATTCCCTGCAGGTACAGATTCATACGGATAAGGATCAGATCCGATTCTTAGATGCCGAAGGTCAGTTGTTGCTGGAAGAAAAAGCCTATACAGGCCGGCAATTCAAACCGGTAACTGTTGGCGGGAAGCCGCTTTATCAGGTAAGCCAGGTTTTTGTGGATACAGCCCGGGATGCCTGGTATGGCCTGGGAGAAAACCAGCTGGGTTTGACAAATATCAAGGGACAAATCATTGAGCTGGCACAGCATAATACCGAAGCCTTTGTCCCCTTCGCCTGGAATACCCATCATAGCGGTTTGCTCTGGGACAACAACGGTATCAGCCTGTTTTCACCCGAAGCCTGTACCGGCTACAGTGAACTGAATGGCCTGGAGTTGCGCAATGCGGATGGGCAGCCGGGTGCGCTGACAGCCACTTATGAGCAGGATTTCCGTCGCACGGGCGATCCTATCGTCCGGCAGGAAAATCATATTGCCTATACTTACCTACCCGATCTGAAACATTTACCCCCTGCGTTTACCCTGAACCCCTATGCCCAGGTTACCTGGGAGGGAACCATTCGTTCACCCTATACCGGCGAGCATACATTTTTGTTTACCGTTGGGGGATATCTGAAGGTGTGGTGGAATGGAAAGCTACTGGTTGACCGGTGGCGCCAAAGCTGGAACCCGGCCTCTGTGCTGATGCCAGTGCACATGAGGGCCGGTGAAGCATATCCTATTAAGATTCAATGGCGTCCCGATGGCAGTGAGTCGTTTTTCTCCGTCAAATGGCATCGCCCCATTTCTGAAGCCGAGCGGCAGCGGCTACGCTTTGCTTCCGAAGCTGCCCGGAATATTGACTATTATTTTGTGTACGGAGCCAACCCGGATAGCCTCATCACCGGATATCGGTATCTCACCGGTAGCGCTCCTTTGTTTCCCCGGTGGGCCTATGGTTTCTGGCAAAGCCGGGAACACTATGCCTCGCAGCAGGAAATCCTAGACATGGTGGCGCGCTTCCGCCAGCAGCATGTGCCGCTGGATAATATTGTGCAAGACTGGTTTTATTGGAAAAAAGATCAGTGGGGCAGCCAGCAATTCGATCCGGCGCGTTATCCCGATCCACGGGGTATGATCGACACGCTTCACAACCGGTATCATGTGCATTTTATGATTTCGGTATGGCCGAAATTTTATGAAACAGCCAGTACTTTCCGGTCGTTTTGGGACAGCGGGTGGCTGTACCGGCAGAATATCTGGGATCAGCAAAAAGATTGGGTAGGATATGTTTCTACCTTTTATGATGCTTTCAATGGCCGGGTACGCAAGGCATTCTGGAATCTGGTAGATGAACGGTTGTTTAAACTGGGCGTGGATGCCTGGTGGCTCGATGCTTCCGAACCCGATATTTTGTCCAATGCTACCATCGGCAAGCGGAAAGCTTTGATGAACCCGACGGCTGCCGGTCCGGCGGATGAGGTATTCAATGCTTATCCATTGGTAAATGAACAGGCCTTTTACGAAGGTCAACGGCAGGTGGCGCCCGATCAGCGGGTTTTCATCCTAACCCGTTCGGCCTGGGGTGGAAGTCAGCGCTATGCAGCAGCCACCTGGAGCGGAGATATTGGAGCTACCTGGGCCGATATGAAAAATCAGATAGCCACCGGTGTCAGCTTTTCCATGTCGGGCATTCCCTATTGGACCATGGATATTGGCGGATTTGCAACTGAAAGTCGTTTCCAGCACCCTGATACTGCGGCTCAGCACGAATGGCAGGAACTCATGACCCGATGGTATCAGTTTGGTGCCTTCTGTCCGCTGTTCCGGGCGCATGGGCAGGCCCCTTATCGGGAAATCTTTACTATCGCTGCTCCAGGCACAGACACATACAACGCCATTTTGTTTACCGACAGGCTCCGCTATCGTCTGTTACCTTACATCTATTCCCTTGCAGGAGAAGTGTATTTGCATCATTCCACCCTGATGCGGGGATTGGCAATGGATTTTCCGGATGATTCCACCGCCTGTGAGCTCACGGATGCATATCTGTTTGGCCCGGCGTTGCTGGTCAACCCGGTTTATACCTATCAGGCAAGAAGCCGAAATGTGTATCTGCCGGCACATACGGGTTGGTATGACCTCTATAGCGGCAAATACTTTACAGGAGGCCAGACCATCCAGGCCGGGGCTCCCTACGACCATATTCCGGTATTTGTGAAAGCAGGAAGCATTCTGCCTCTGGGACCGGCAGTGGAATACACCGATCAAAAGCCTGCCGACACAATTGTGTTGCAGGTATATACCGGTGCGGATGCACAATTTACCCTGTATGAAGACGATGGGAGAAGCTATGCTTATGAGAAGGGAGCTTACAGCCTGATTCCCATCCGCTATGATGATCAGCACCAGCGCCTCACCATCGGGCAGCGGGAAGGCAGTTTTGCCGGGATGTTGCAAAAGCGGGTGTTTATCATCCGATGGATAAACCAGGCGCATACCTGGAAGTTTGACCTGTATGGACATGAAGGTGATCAACTCGTGGAGTATGACGGTCGGGCCATCCAACTACAAATGCCCCGAAACTTCCATTTACCTCAATCAGCATCCTCATAATCAATCACCATTTTTTCACTTAAAAACGCCTTGTTATGCCACACCAGATGTACGATTTACACAACAACCCCTTGCAGGTAGGTCGATTTCGGAGTCCTGCCTTTGCCATACCCATGCTTGCCATGGCTATAGGCCTTTTGTTGCTGGGGGGATTTTTCTTTCCTGTTTCTGCCCAGCAGGCAGCTCATCAGATAAGCGGACAGGTCAGAGATGCGGAGAATGGTGAGCCCCTGGCGGGTGTTACGATTCGGGTTAAAGGAACGGTCGTAGGAACGATCAGTGATGCCCAGGGTCAATTTGTAATTCACGCCAGCCCGGGTGATACCCTGTTGTTTACTTTTCTCGGATACAGCCCCCGGCAGGTTGTTTTAACCGGGCAAAGCAGCCTGGCCGTGCGTCTCACAAAAAGTTTTAGTCAGCTTGATCAAGTGGTGGTTGTGGGTTATGGGCAAATGAAGAAAAGCGACTTGAGCAGCTCGCAGGTTACCGTGAGCAGTGACGAAATTGATCGTACCATCAACACCACATTCGATCAGGCCTTGCAAGGAAGAGCAGCAGGGGTGTATGTATCCTCGCCCAGCGGACAGCCCGGTGCAGCTCCATCCGTGATTATTCGCGGACTGGCTACCCTCACCCAAAATGCTCAGCCCCTCTACGTGATTGATGGGGTGCAGATCAGGCCTGGAAATCCGGCCGACGATCCTTACAACCATCCCACGGGTTTTTCCAACCTGCTTTCTACCATCAATCCAGATGATATTGAATCGATCAATATTCTGGAAGGGCCATCGGCTACGGCTATTTATGGGGCTGCCGGCGGAAACGGCGTGGTGATTATCACCACCAAATCGGGCAGGGCCGGCCAGTCAAAAATTTCCGTAAGCACCCTGTTTACCGTGCAGGATAAGCCTAAACACATTCCGGTGATGAGCTTGCCGCAGTATGCTTCGTTCCGGAATGCGATGGATAGCGCCGGAGGGTTGCCCACCCAGCCCGAGTTCTACGATCCTTCCATCCTGGGACCCGGTACTGACTGGCAAAATGCCCTGTATCGGCGCACCCTGCTGCAAAAACACCAGTTTTCCATCAGCGGAGGAACCGAACGAACTACGCATTACCTGTCTGGTGAATACTTTGATCAGCAAGGCATCGCCCCCGGTTCGGGCTTTACCCGTTACACCCTGCGCCTGAACCTGGATAACCAAACCACCAAGTGGCTGAAAGTGGGCACCCACATGAATGTGGCTTATACCAAAGAGCGGGTTAACACCACCAATGGGGGCATCATTATGTTGGCCCTGCAGCAGAACCCGAGCGTACCGGTGAAGAATCCTGACGGTAGCTGGGGTGGCCCAACCAGCACCCAATTCCAGTTTACGAATCCCGTGATGCTGGCCAGCATTTATAATGATTACAACAAACGGGCGGCCATTATTGGCGGCGTATATGCCGATCTGAATCTGGCCAAGGGCCTTACCTTCCACAACGAATTCAACACCAGTATCGAATACTACAATTACTACTCTTTCCATCCCGGATATCAGGCAGGCGGATTTATTGTTACCCAGGACAATGCTACTTCCACCCGCACGGCTACCAACAACTATTGGTGGGGAGTAAACAACCGGCTGCAATATCATCTGGCATTAGGTAAACACGATATTACGCTGATGGCAGCTCATGAAGCGCAGAGCTGGACCTATGAATCCCTATCCGGTTCGCGGAAAAACTTTCTCACCAACGATGTCCAGGAACTGTCGGCCGGCGATGCCAGTACCCTGTCCAACATCAGCAACAACAGTAACAAGGCTTCCGGAGCGCAGGAATCCTATTTTGGCCGGATCAACTACATGTACAACGACAAATACATTTTGCAGGCAACCTATCGCGCCGATGGCAATTCCAATTTTGGTCCCAACTACCGTTGGGGTTACTTCCCTTCCGTTTCGGTGGCCTGGCGGATTTCCAAAGAACCTTTCATGCAGTCGCTGCGTGCCATCAACGACCTGAAGCTCAGGCTGGAATGGGGTGAATCGGGGAATGCCGGCGGCGGAGGCGTATATGCTGCCCTGCAGGCTGTTCCCACTCCCTGGGGCAATGGATTTTTGCTCGTGAAATTCCCCAATCCCAACCTGAAATGGGAAACGGATAAAACCCTCAATGCCGGCTTCGATCTGTATATGTTCAACAGCCGGTTGGAAGTCGTGGCCGATGCCTATATCAAGAAAAGCACCAACCTGATTACGGTGAATACTTATCCCTTTACACTCGGAGGCGATATCGCCTATTCTCCCGGCTATATCCAGTGGCCTACCGTGAATGCCGGAAGTATGGAGAACAAGGGTATCGACCTGACTGTAAACTCCGTCAACATCGATCAACGTGATTTCAGCTGGCGAACCGGACTGACTTTTTCCCTCGACCGGAATAAAATCACATCCTTGATGAATACCATCAATCCGGTTTGGGCCGCTACTCAAGTGGAATTCATTTCCAAAGTAGGCCAACCCGCCAGCATGATTACGGGATACATTGCCGAAGGGCTGTTTCAAGATTACAAAGATATTGCTACGCATGCCATTCAGACCTCTAACCGTCAGCTCACCATCAATCCTGCAACAGGCAGCTGGCCCGGCGATATCAAATTCAAGGATATCAACGGCGATGGATATATTGACCAGAACGACCGGATCATCATTGGCAACCCCTGGCCCAAATTCACCTTCGGATTCAACAATAGCTTTTCTTACAAAAATTTTGACCTGAATATTTTCATGCAGGGATCGGTGGGGAACGATATCCTCGACTATCCCCGGTATTTGTTGAGTATTCCCGGCAACAGCGGTGTGTATGGCAACTATCTGGCAGAAGTAGCCCATTTTGCCCGCCCCAGCAGCTACAGCGCCGCTGATAGCAATTCGGTGTATCTGCTGAATCCAGGATATAACATTCCCCGTGTAGCTCCCGGTGATCCCAATGGGAATAACCGCATGAGCAACTGGTTTGTGGAAAACGGTTCTTACCTCCGGGTAAAGAATGTAACCTTATCGTATAACTTCCCTAAGAAATGGATTTCCCATTTGTACATGACCGGGTTGCGGGCTTCCGTGAGTGTGCAAAACCTGCTTACCATCACGGGTTACAAAGGGTATGACCCCGAAGTGGGCATGGTAAACTATGGCGGAACCCTGATGGTGGGTGTGGATACCGGGCGCTACCCCTCCGTGCGCATGTATTCCGTGAGCCTGACAGCTGATTTTTAATGGTTTCACCTGAAAATATTCCAAACATGAAAAAGATATTTCATCTGCTTTCGAGCATCATCCTGATAGCTGTGCTGAGCGCCAGCTGCAAAAAAAGTTTTTTGGACCGGCCCCCGATTGACCAGCTAACCACGGGTAATTTTTACAACAACGACGACGAAGTACTGGCCGCCACAACGGCTTTGTACAATATCGTATGGTTTGACTACAATGACAAAGCCTTCCTGGCCTTTGGAGAGGCCCGTGGCGGCAACCTGCAGTCGAATGACCGTACACCTTATATCCAGTTTGCCGTATCGGCCACCGATCAGAGTACCCTGTTGCCAGGTTATAAATCGTTTTACAAAATCATTTCCCAGAGCAATTTGATCATGCAAAACGTTTATAACAGCAAGGGCAATATATCAGAGGCAGTTCGTAACGAGGCCCTGGGTGAATGTCATTTTATGCGGGGACTGGCTTATTATTATCTGGTGAGCAACTGGGGCGCCGTGCCCATTATTTACGATAACCTTGCCCAGCTCAACGACAGCGTGCACCGCAACACCATTGAAAGCGTATGGCAATTCATCATCCGCGATTTTCAATATGCTGTTAAGTACCTGCCTTATCAGGCAGCAGGCCAGGGGCGCATCACCAAATGGTCGGCCGAGGGCATGCTGGCCAAAATGTATTTAACCCTGGCCGGATATGGCCGCACGGAAGGTAACCGGAATCAAACCTACCTGGACAGTGCAAAAATCCTGGCTGGCGATGTGATTCACAACAGCGGTATGACGCTCTTCCCCAGCTATTATGGCCTGTTTGTCAGTGCCAATAACAACAGTGCACACAACAACCCTGAAAGCCTGTTTTCGCTGGAATGGATGCCATTCAGCCAGCCCTGGGGTGTCAACAACTCATTCCAGGCCTATGTGGCTTTTGAACCCAAGCTCACCGAAACCGGCGATGGCTGGGGAGCAGCACAGGGTGTATCGGCCGACGTAGTGCGCTATTACATGGCTCATCCCGAAGATTCCCTGCGTCGCAAAGCCACCTGCATGTTTGATGGTGATTATTATCCAGACCTGGAAACCGACAATGGAGGCCTTCATTACACCGTCACCAGCATTTCGAACATCAAAAAATATGTGATTGGCTCACCCAAAGACAATAATGGCAATGGTGCATTCATGGCGGCTTATATTAATACTTACATGCTCCGATTGGCCGAAGTGTATTTAATTTATGCGGAAGCCATCCTGGGCAATAATGCTTCCACTTCCGATCCCGAGGCATTGAAATATTTCAATGCGGTACGCCAACGTGCAGGTTTGTCGCCCAAATCTGTGATTACATTCGATGATATCTTTCAGGAAAAACGGGCTGAAACCATCATGGAAGGTGAGGCCTGGTATGATATCCTGCGCTGGTATTATTTCGCTCCGCAAAAAGCTATGGCTTATGTCGCCAATCAGGATAGGGGCTCCTATACGATACAATATATTTCAGGTACCAGCAATCCCCGGCAATATAACGTGACGTATTCGCCGGCGCATTATTCATTTGATGCGAGTACGGTGTATTTGCCTTATCCCGAGCAGGAGCTCATCAATGCACCGAGCCTGAACGATCCGCCGGTACCTTTTGATTTCAGCAAACTACCCAATTATTAATCACCTGAAAAATGTACGATTATGATACGCCATATAGTTGCTCACCATACAAAATATGCAGGGGTAGCCTTCATCGGTTTGCTCTTAGGCTTGATGATGGGCATGCAGGCTTGCAAGAAAAATGAAACCGCTGCTCCGGTTATTACGGGTTTGCGTTCACTGAATCGCTCAAATGTAGATAGCACCTTAACAGTGGTGAAGCCCGGACAACTGGTGGTGATTCAGGGAAAAAACCTGGAAACCGTCGAACAGATTTCATTTGACGGTGTTCCGGCCAGCTTCAATATCAATTTCACGACCAATGAAAATATCATTGTAACAGTGCCCGACATCATTTTTGATAGCGTGGCACAACAAGATATGAATCAGGTTAAAGTAATTACCAACCATGGTGTGGCAAGCTATACCATTCCCATCGTTCCCCCACCACCGGTCATCACAGCTGTGAGCAATGAATTTCCGCAACCTGGCGATACCATCACCCTCACGGGTTCTTATCTGTACACCGTACAGGAAGTGGATTTTCCAGGCGGAGCGCGTGTAACCAGTGGGTATACCGGACCGCAGGATGGAAGCTGGTTGCAGGTGGTAGTGCCCAACACCCTCAGTACCACCGATACTTCGGCTACCGATTCTCTTGCCGTGGTCACCCTGGGTGGTGTTGGAAAATATGCTTTCTACAATACCACGGGCATGATCGCCAATTTTGAATATGGTGATCCGCATTTCGGCTGGCAATGGTGGGGTGGTATCATCAGCAACGACGCCACGGCATTCCCTGGCAACTGGGGAAATTATATTGAAGTCAAACCTTCTAACCCCATACCTGCCGGCGATGGCTCCTGGTGGACCGATAACCGGGCTGTGATGATTGCTGCATCCAACTGGACAAACGTAAACATTGGTGATCCTCCCGCAAATTATGCTTTGAAATTTCAGGTGTTTGTGAAAAATTCCTGGAGCAACGGATCCATTCATATTGTGATCAATGGGAATTTCAGTTATTGGGCTACCTGGGCGCCCTGGCAGCAAACCGACAGCAAAACCTTTCAAACCTCGGGCTGGATAACCGTTAGCATTCCCCTCAGCAACATCAAAGATGGAAATGGAAACAGTCCGGCTACGGTGAGTGGCTTAACCGGCGGCAACCCCGGAGCCGCCGTGCAATTGATGCTGTACAACGATAGCAGCACACCGCTTTCCGGTTTCGATGCAGCTTTTGATAATGTGCGAATTGTAAAGGTTAAATAAAATCTTTTTGTCTGTGCATCTACCCTGTTTGTTTCGCTCACCTCTGGCTTGGCCAGGGGTGGGCAGCAAACGGGTAAATTTTTACCTGCTTAGCGTAACAAATGAGTAAGTGATTCCGTTTGTATGAACAGCCAATCATATCCATTATATCGCATCCATCTTTTTGAGAGATTGTCTCATTTTTAAAAAATAAACCCGCTGGTTTACTGTGTATCAGGTGCTTGATATCATTTACACATTTATGCAATAAAAAGCATGCATGGAAATAATAGAATATAATCACATGATATGCAAAAGGGTCTTGAGCATGAGCATATTTCTCAAAACAAATCCATCCGCCGATACAAAACCAAGTATTTCATGCTTCTATAAATCGTAACCATGAAACGGACAAATGTTTGGATGATATTATTTGCGAGCCTTGTTTTCACAGTCTTATATTTTTCCTGCAAAAAATCATCCTCACCTGCTCCCGGAAATAACTCCGGAGGCGGCAACAATGGAGGCACTTCCCTTGATACGGTTTATCAACCTGTGGATCCGCCCGTAGCCGCAACCATAGGCTGGTTTCTGAACAACTGGCAGCCCAAAACCTTTGTAGTACCTGCCCAATACCGTGACACGGCAGCTCCTGCAGGAAATGCCACGGTAACGGTTCAAGTCGATATGAATCAGGTGATCACGAAAGTATCTCCTTATGTATTTGGCAACAATGCCAATACCTGGATGGGACAGATGGTCAACGAACCGGTATTGCTGCAATATATCACCGATCTGGCTCCGCATATCATTCGCGGGCCGGGCGGCAGCATCAGCGATGTGTATTTCTGGAACCAGTCGTCTGCACCTCCGCCCGATGTGCCTGACAGCCTGTATGATGGGAGTGGTCACAAAGTGGCCGCCGGATATTGGTTTGGCATGAATACCCAGAGCTGGACTTTATCCATTGATCATTACTATCAAATGTTGCAGCAAACCCACAATGAAGGCATTCTCACCGTCAATTACGCGTATGCCCGCTATGGTACGGGGCCTCATCCGGTGCAAACTGCCGCTCATCTGGCGGCCGACTGGGTACGTTATGACCATGGCCGAACCCGGTTCTGGGAAATTGGCAATGAAAGCAATGGCACCTGGGAAGCCAGTTATCAAATTGATCCGGCCACCAATCAGGATGGCCAGCCGGCTATCATCACCGGTCAGCTGTATGGACAGCATTTTAACATCTTCGCCGATTCCATGCGGGCTGCAGCCCGTGAGATAGGCGCCACCATATACATCGGTGCCCAATTGCTGGATGCGCCTCCAGCTTCCTGGCAAACGGAAACCGATAAAGGTTGGAATGCTGGCGTGTTGACTACAGCCGGGCAGAACGCCGATTTCTTCATCGTACATGATTATTTTACACCCTATCAGAAAAATTCCTCAGCAGCTGAAATCATAGACAGTGGCCTTTCCGTGCCGGGTCGCATCATGCGCTATCTGAATCAGCAATTTAGCCAGTATGGAGTTGCACCCAAACCGGTTGCCCTTACCGAATGGAACATATTTGCCACGGGTTCTATGCAAATGGTATCTAACATTGCTGGCTTAGAGGCGGCCATTGTGTTGGGTGAACTGATCAAAAACCAGTTTGGAGAGGCCAGCAGATGGGATCTGGCCAACGGTTGGGACAATGGGAATGATATGGGTTTATTCAATATCGGTGATGAACCCGGCGCTCCGAAATGGAATCCCCGCCCGGCATTTTATTACCTGATGCTTTTTCAGCGCTGTTTTGGTGATCGCATGGTGGCTTCCACCGTGCAGGGTAGCCCCGATGTGCTGTGTTATGCCTCTTCATTTGCACAGGGGCCAGCAGCCGGATTGGTGCTCATCAATACCGGGAATACGCCACAAACCGTACAGGTGCTGCTCAATCATTTTGCTCCTGCTAACCGGTATTATTGGTTTACTTGTACCGGCGGCAATGACAATGGTGAATTTTCCCGAAAAGTATATATCAACGGCTATGGCCCGACCGGCGTATCAGGAGGACCTGTCAATTACAATCAGATACTTCCTTACAGTGCCACCGCATCGCCCAACATTCAGGTGATGCTTCCTGCAAGAGCCGTTGTTTTTTTGCAGATTCCCGCCCGGCATGGATAAAACGTAAGAGATGATAAAGAAATCTTGCGCCAGCAAAATGCTGTTATTTATTGCCTTGTATGGGCTTGTTTTTTTCCAAGCAGGTTTTGCTTCAGCCCTGCCCGATACCTTACAGCCATTGATATGCACCAATCAGGTTGGATATGAATTGCAGGGTAAGAAAATAGCTGTTGTGGTATTACCTGTTTCGGGGAAATCATCACCTGTGCATGCTTTTCTGATTCCTGCTGAAGGGGAGGATACGCTCTGGGAGGGAACTTCCGGGCCGCTTGCAACAGATATTTACACCGGCAAATCCTGTGCAATCATTGATTTCAGCAGCTTTCATCGGGCTGGCAAATACAGGCTTTGTCTTTCCACAGGCAGATGTTCCGCGCCCTTTGTGGTGGCAAAAGATCCCTATGCACAATTGGGAACAGCGGTATTAAAAGCCTATTATTTTTTGAGATGTTCAGAGCCGCTTTTGCCTGAATATGCCGAGAAATGGGCACGGGCAGCGGGCCATCCCGATACAGTGGTGTACATCCATCCTTCGGCGGCTTCTGCGGGGAGGCCCGTAGGGAACACCATAGCGGCTCCGGGTGGATGGTATGATGCCGGTGATTACAACAAGTACATCGTGAACAGCGGCATCACCATGGCCACATTGATGGATGCTTATGAAGATATGCCCCGTTACTGGGATACACTTGTTACTCATATTCCCGAAACCGGAAATGGGATACCGGATATTTTAAATGAAATCCTCTGGAACCTGCGCTGGATGCTGGCTATGCAGGATCCGCAAGATGGAGGTGTCTATCATAAACTCACTTCGGCCGAATTTGATGGATTTGAAATGCCTTCAGCCGATCATTCACCCCGGTTTGTGGTGCACAAAAGCACGGCTGCTACGCTCGACTTTGCAGCCGTCATGGCGCAGGCTTCGCGCATCTTGCAGGCCTTTAAACTCCGGTTACCGGGACTGGCCGACAGCTGTTTGCATGCGGCCGAAACAGCCTGGCAGTGGGCTTTGCAGCATCCGGATCTGATCTATGACCAGGAGCAGCTTAACCAGCATTTTCATCCGTCCATTACAACCGGCGCCTATGGCGACCGACATTTGACCGATGAATGGTGCTGGGCGGCTACTGAGCTCTGGCTGACAACCGGAGATGAACGTTACAAATCCCGCATGTATGCCCTGGCTGATCTGCAACCCACCGTGCCCACCTGGTCGGATGTGCGTACACTAGCTTATTTCAGCCTGTTCAGGTTTCAGCGTTTGCATGCTGGCAAGTATGCGAATTTTTATGTCCGTTTGCAGCAGCAATTCCTACATCTGGCCGATAGCTTGTTGCGTCATCCCTTTGCTGCTTTTGCAACGGTGATGGGCGGCCGGCGATCCGATTTTGTATGGGGCAGCAATGCCGTGGCTGCCAATCAGGGTATGGTGATGCTGTATGCCTGGAGATTAACCCACAACCCGGCATACCGGCAGGCTGCAGCCAGCAATCTGGATTACCTGCTGGGGCGCAATGCCACGGGCTATTGTTTTGTAACCGGCTTTGGTACGCGCTCACCCATGCACCCGCATCACAGACCATCCATAGCGGATGGAGTGCGCGAGCCTGTTCCCGGCTTGCTGGTAGGCGGCCCCAACCCCGGCATGCAGGATCATTGCAATGGCTATCCCACCCATGCAGCCGATGCGGCTTATGTAGATGATAGCTGCGCTTATGCCTGTAATGAAATTGCCATTAACTGGAATGCTCCGCTGGTATATCTCGTAAACATGTTGCGGGCCGAACCGCATTGAAATCATACAAGCCTCCATGCTTTCCTGAAAAAGGATGGTATCTTAGCTACGGATGAATGTAAGTAAACATGAGGTTTAATATTGTTTTTTCTGTATGCCTTGCTTGCATGCTTTGCCATGCCAGTTCTGCCCAGACGTTTCAGGGCGAACGATTGTTTTATCTGGTCAATTCACTGGAAAGCAAACAAGCGTTTTTTCAACATGCCGATCAAATATCTGTTGTATGTCCGGATGTATATCAGATTGATAGCCTGGGCGTAATATACGGGGAAATGGATATGCGCATCTTGAATATGGCGCGGCAAAAACATATTCGTGTGATTCCTCTATTTGCTTCTTTTGATCAGCATGCTATTCATGAATTGCTGAACCGGCCGGAATCCCGACTGGAAGCCATCCGCCTGATGTTGCAGTATGCTGAACAATTTGGTTTTGCCGGATGGCAATTTGATCTGGAAAATGTTTCCCTTGCCGATCGCGAGGCTTATACCTCATTTTACCAACAGACGGCCGACAGCCTTCATGCCCATAACCTTTCAATTTCATGTGCAATTGTGAAAGCGGAGCAATCCACACCCATGAATGCACATCCTTCGTATGAACGATATATGTATGAAAACTGGTCTGGTGCTTTCGATCTGCCGGCAATAGCAGCAATAAGTGATTTCGTATCCATCATGACTTATGATCAACATACCGCATTAACGCCACCCGGGCCGGTTGCAGGTTATCCGTGGATGGAACGCATCATTCAGTATGTATTGAGCCTGGGTATTCCCGCTGAAAAATTTTCGTTGGGTGTGCCTTTGTATTCAGATTACTGGTATCCCGTAGGAGATCCGGTGCACGGGTCCCGCAGTACGCGCGATGAAATCAGCTATGCAGCAGTACAGGATCTGGTACAGCGTTTTCAATTGCATCCGCAATGGCTCGAGGATCAGAAAGAAAGCATGGCTTACTGGGAAAATGGAGGCGTGTTTGACTGGTTGTTTGTTGAAGATGCCCGAGCTTTTGAAGCCAGATGGGAACTGGCCAGGAAATATCGGCTGCGCGGCATCTCGGCCTGGGTATTGGGTGCCGAGGATCCGGCTATCTGGAAATTTCTATCTCATCAGCAACATCCTTGAATCGAACTTTTCAATCATTCAACACTGGTGTTGGGCTGATAAATGGGTTATGATATATCCGCATAAACGCATTGTCCTGCAAAGCATGAAAGGCTTGTTTTTATCTTCGTAAACAGAAGGAATGGGCATGGCAGGTTTTTATTTGCATATTCCTTTTTGCCGGCAGGCTTGTTATTACTGCAATTTTCATTTCAGTACATCTCTTGCTGCCATGGATGAAATGGTGCAGGCTATGCAGATGGAAATACGCATGCACGCATCTGCATGGAACAAACATCATTTTGAATCCCTGTATTTTGGCGGGGGCACACCCTCCTTATTGTCGGAAAAACATTTGCATGCATTGCTGGAAACCATTTATGCGAATTATGATATAGATCCGCAGGCCGAAATCACTCTGGAAGCCAATCCGGATGATATGACTTCTGATAAACTAAGATTATGGAAACAGGCCGGTATCAATCGTTTAAGCATAGGCGTACAGACGTTATCCAACGATTTGTTGCGTGCACTTCATCGCAGCCATGATGCAAAGCAAGCAACTGCAAGCATACAATTGGCTCTGGATGCAGGATTTGAAAACATTTCAACGGATCTGATTTATGGCATTCCGGGATTAACAGATGCCTATTGGGTGGATGAAATAAAGCAATTGCTTGCCCTGCAGATACCGCATCTGTCGTGTTATGCATTGACCATAGAACCCCGAACAGCACTCGATCATTTGATTAGCAAGCAAAAATTTCCGCAGGTGGATGATGAACAAGTAGCCCGTCAATATTTGATGCTGCTGGATATTCTGGAATCAGCGGGATATGAAGCGTATGAGATTTCCAGTTTTGCCAAGCCCGGATTTCGTTCCCGGCATAACAGTCTATACTGGCAGGGAGTACCTTATTTGGGCATTGGTCCATCGGCACATAGTTATCAACCTCCCTACCGGCGCTGGAATATAGCACATAATAGGAAGTATATTCAATCCATTCAACAGCAACAACTGCCTTATGAAGAAGAATGCCTGACCATCGCCATGCAATACAACGAATATGTGATGCTGCGTTTACGCACCCAGGAAGGCGTGCATGTGAAGGAAATGGAAACTATGTTCGGATCCAGCTATGTACAATATTTTCAGCAACAGATTCAGCCGTGGATCCTGAGCCATCATGTTGTTTGCCAGGATACACATTATGTGCTCAGCAGGGAAGGCCGACTTTTTGCTGATCGTATTGCCGCTTCGCTGTTTATGACGGACGAAGAAACTCAGATAAAAGTTTGAGCCATCTGAGAAATGGCTTTTTCGGGAAGCTGATGTTCCCACAAAATCTGATAAATCTGTTCCGCAATGGGTATGGGAAACTGATAATGTTGATTAAGTTCATGAATGCATTTGCTAGCGTAGTAACCTTCGGCAACCATACCAAGTTCCAGCTGGGCTGATTTCACGGAATAACCTTTGCCAATCATAGTACCCAGGGTTCGGTTGCGGCTATATTGAGAATAACAGGTAACCAGCAGGTCGCCCAGGTATGCGCTGGCAAAGGCATTCCGTGAACGATAGAGATGCTGTTGCTGTTCACACAGTGCCTTGTTGAATGCATCCATTTCATGCGCGCAGTTGGCTACATAAACAGCAAGAAAATTATCACCATATCCCAATCCATGTGCAATACCGGCACCAATGGCATAAATGTTCTTCAATGTAGCGGCATATTGGGCTCCCCATAAATCGTCATTGACCATGGTTTTCAGATAAGCTGTGCGGAAGCGTGAGGCAATACGCTGAGCCCTTTCTATATCCCGGCCGCTGATGGTGATGTAGGAAAGTTTTTCACTCGCCACCTCTTCAGCATGGCATGGCCCGGTAATAGCAAAATATTGTTCTGCAGGAAATTGGGCTTTGGTTGCCAGGTAATCGTTCAGCAGCTGATTGGTGCCAGGCAATATCCCTTTGATGCCCGAAACCACGGCTTTGTTTTGCCAGGCGGAAGCAGGTATTTGTTCCAGCAAGGGTTCTGCAAATGCGGAAGGTACTGCAATTACAATCCAGTCATTTTTTTCCACCACATCATGCAATCGGGTGGTAAGCTTCAACTTATGGATATTGAAATGAATGGCTGGCAGATAGCGGGGATGATGGTGATGTTGCTGAATAAAAGCAATATCTTCTTCTTTTCGGAACCACCAGTAAATCCGGAAATCATTTTCTGTTAGCACTTTTGCAATAGCTGTTGCCCAGCTGCCATAGCCAATCAGTCCCACCCGGTATGTTTCGTTTTTCCGCAAATCTGATCATGCTTTGAACAAAAATAAGATATCCTGTTTTACAAACAGGATTCTTACATGACGACAAACTGCAGATAGATGAGCGAGATTACAGCACGCGTACTTTGATAACCAGCTTTTTAACTGGCTGAGGATGATCATCAGCAGCGATTCCCGGACGATGGGCATTTGTGGGGAAAAAGATGAAAAACACATCGGGTGTGGCCGTTACATATTCACCCTTGGCTTCGTAATGAGCCACATCTTTATCAGCCCGATAAGGTTCGGTTACGTTGGCTTTGGTTACATTCGCAATACCGATTTTTTCTTTTCCCTGAATCACATATTGTACATCTATGTATGTGCGATGCGATTCAAACCGGGTTTGATCCATTGGTTTGGGTAAATACGTGCTGATGACGGCATAGGCGCTATCGCCTTCAGTAAGATGATAAGTACCGGTATCCAATGTCTGAAGATCGGGGCGGTTTAAAAACGCCAGTACTTTATTCCACAACGCCGGATCACGATGGTATTGTTGATAAAAAGCTATGATATCTATGGTAGAGCTCGGTTTTATTTTGAGGTTTTTGCGCCAGTTGCCCTCTGCAAACCAGTGCCTGGCAGTTGCTTGAGATTGGGAATATACCTGGAGTGCGGGCAGAAACATGGTTGCGGAAAAAATCAAAAGCAGCAGGAATTTCGTTTTCGTTTTCATGTGTACAGGCATTCGATTGCATAAAGATAAAAATTTCCGGAAAAACAAGTCTGTTTTTGGCTGATTGCATATATCCTTGCTATGAGTGGGTGGCGTGTTTTTCCTTTAACACGCTTGCTGTTACCAGTAGCTGGCCGGTATGGCGCTGGCTATGTTCGGCAGCATGAAACAGCAAACCGATGACTGTAGCAGGCAGTTTGGCTCTTCCCACATAGCGGATTTCAGTAAGTTGGTGTTCCGGTGTATGGCGCAATTGTTGAAGAGCTTTTTCTATCTGCCTGTCCATTGCTGTGAGCAAAGATTCTATGCTGTCGTGTCCCGGATAAGGTTGGCCTTCCTGTTTGAATGCCTGCAGTTGAGTATCAGTTAGCGATTCGCCCCGTGTATAGGTAAACAACCGGTCAATGACCCCGCGGATATGCTGCAGATGGAAACCTACGGAAGCCCTGCCGGCAGGCTTTTCCCAGAGCCAGGCATCGAGAAATCCTTCCATGATCCGGTGAACATCTTCCTGCGTTTGCAACAGACAATGTGCTACAGGCTGCAGTAAAGCAGGTATGCCTTCTATGGGCCCGCGCAGCCACACATCCAGGTTCGATACAGTTGCCATGCATCAAAGCTACGTGTTTTAATACAGAGCTTTTGTCAGTTCATCATCAAAAACGGGTTTGAGAAGCAAGGGCTTTTCAGTACTATTGTGCACAGAATCATAAATCCGATGGGTAAAAGCAGGCTTGCTTTCTGGATTCTGATAGCGCTGCTGGCGGGTGCCTGTACCGGTTATGTGTATCGGGAATGGTATCCGGATGAAGCGAGTGTGAAAAAGTTTGCACACGATATTTCCATTGTTACCGAAATCTTCCTGCGTCTCATCAAAATGCTGATTGCACCGCTGGTGATGAGTACGCTGATTGTGGGCGTAGCAAAGGTGGGCGATATCCGCGCTGTGGGACGCATCGGCATCAAAGCTTTGGTTTGGTTTCTGGCTGCATCATTTCTCTCGCTATGTCTGGGATTGTTGCTGGTAAATATTTTTCAACCTGGTGTGCATTTGCATTTACCCATGCCCGAAAAAAATGCGGCTGAAAACATTACCACTTCTGCTGTTGACTTTCGGAATTTTCTTACCCATGTTTTTCCAGTCAGTATTGGCGATGCAGTTGCTCATAATGAGATTTTACAGATCGTAGTGTTTTCATTATTTTTTGGGATAGCTGCTGCAGCCATGGGCGAGAAAGCACATCCGGTGGTTCATTTTTTTGAGGTAGTGGCTGGTATTATGCTGAAGATGACAGGCTATGTAATTGCACTTGCACCGATTGCTGTATTCACTTCTTTGGCAGCTACGGTGGCTGAAAATGGTACGGATATCATCTGGGTATTTGGCAAATTGATCCTGGAATTTTATCTGGGTATTGGTTTGTTATGGATTTTGATACTGCTTGCGGGAGGATGGATCATAAAGAAAAAAATTGTTGAGTTGATAAAAGCCATTGCAGAACCTGTGATGCTGGCATTTAGCACAGCCAGCAGTGAAGCTGCTTTCCCATTGTTAATGGAACGATTGCAACAAATAGGTTGTCCCAACAAAATCGTAAGTTTTGTGTTGCCTGTAGGCTATTCTTTTAACTTAGATGGTTCGATGATGTACATGACGTTTGCCACTCTATTCATTGCACAATCTTATGGTGTATCCTTGAGTATTGAACAACAAATCATCATATTATTGGTTTTGATGGTGATGAGCAAGGGCATTGCAGGTGTGCCGCGTGCAGCACTGGTTGTAGTAGCAGCTTCCCTCACCATGTTTCATTTGCCGGCAGAAGGTGTTGTTTTGTTGTTGGGCATTGATCAGCTTTTTGATATGGGAAGAACGGCTACCAATGTGTTAGGCAACGCGGTGGCTACTGGTGTCATTACCCGGTGGGAACAAAGCTTTGCAGATCTGCAGCCGGTAATGCAGGAAAAAATACCTTCTGTGCAGATGCAGGAATCTAAGTGAGATGTGTGAACACAGGAAAAGCAATGTTTGCATGCCGGGCTTTTTTCAATCGTACCTTGCGAAAGTTTCAAATAATGTTTATGCGTTCGTATCAATTTGTATGGCTGATGGGCATGTATCTCATGGGCATGGGATGCAGCACGCATCAGCCTTCATTTGCACAGCCTTCACCCCGCATACTGGGTGCTGATATTTCTTTTTTACCTCAGCTGGAAGATGAAGGTGTGCATTTTCAGGTAGATGGACAAACCGAAGATGCCATCACAATCCTGCATCAGCATGGATTCAATTTTATCCGCCTTCGCATTTTTGTGCACCCAGAAGCTGATAGCGGTTATTCGCCCGGGAAAGGATATTGTGATTTGTCGCATACCTTGGCCATGGCCCGCCGCATCAAAGCTGCAGGGATGGGCTTTTTGCTTGATTTTCATTACAGTGATACCTGGGCTGATCCTAGCAAACAATATATTCCTGAGGCATGGAAAAATCTGAGTTTGTCTTTGCTTGAAGATTCCTTGTATGCTTATACCAGGATGGTGTTGCTGGCACTGAAAAATCAGGGCACTTTACCCGACATAGTACAAACCGGCAATGAAATCAATCATGGAATTCTATGGCCTGTCGGAAATATTGAACATACTGATACGCTGGCTGAATTGCTAAAAACAGCCATTGCTGCTGTCAAATCAGTGGATCCACACATCCTTGTTATGCTGCATATTGCCGATGGCGGACAAAACGCTGAGTCGTGCTGGTTTCTGGATGCCATGTTGCAAAGACAGGTGTCGTTTGATTTGATCGGACAGTCCTACTATCCGCAATGGCATGGCACTTTAACCGATTTGCAAAACAATCTTACCGATCTGGCCGGGCGATATTCTCAGCCTATCATCGTGGTGGAATATACCTATCATAAAAAGGAAGTGAACGATATTGTTTTTCATTTACCCCATCAAAAAGGCTGGGGCAGCTTTATCTGGGAGCCGCTCAATACCTGGGAAGCCATATTCGACAGACAAGGCGTGGCCAATGATTCGTTGTTGCATATTTATGATAGCTTATCGGCACAATATCAGATTCCCCGCAATGATCCGCTGCAGTGAATTTCAGGAATGAATGGGCTGAAACTCGGGGCAGTCAATACGCAAATCAGCTATGTGCAGGATTTTCTGAAGAAGTGCGCAGTATGGCTGTTGCTTTTGGGTCGTGTAAAAGCGGCAGTTGCGGCACATGCGCTGAGGGTGAATCAATCCCTGTTGCTGCAAATCATAAATCATGTGTATCAAACCATCCAGCATATGTTCCTTCACAGGCTTGCTTAAATGCGCTGCAGCTTGCACAATGGCATTTGCAAACTCGGACACTTTGCTGGCAAGTTTTTTCCCTTTGGCCGTTAACACAATCTGATAACTGCGCTGATCCTGCTTTTGTGTTTTTTTACTAATCAGCTGTCTGCTTTCCAGCACTCGAACAGATTCGCTGATAGTGGCCTTGGTCAGATGAAATTCTTCGGCTAGCATCGAAACGGTTGCCATCCGTTGTTCATGAAACAAACAGAAAATTAGAATCTGAATCTGAATGGGACTCAATCCGCTCTCCTTGCTCACTTCCCATGCCAGTACACGAAAAGCTTCAGCCAGCCGTTCCAGCGCAATGACAATTTTCCCTTCAACAGATTGATTTTGCCAGTTTACATCAAATGGAGAAGGCATGAAGTGTTTTTGCTAAAATTACAATTTTCCGTTTCATGCAAATAAAAACAAGCATCGCATTCAATCATATTGCCATTCTTTGCGGCTGGAAGGGATTTACAAAGGCTATTAAAATTCACCTTGTTTTACATAGGGGTAAGTCCACAGTACAACGGTAAGTACCACCGCTTTAAACCAGGCTTGATGCATCTGCTCTACCAGTTCAGCCGGATGTCCTTTTCTTGCCAGAAAAGCCCGGATGGTTGCTGTGATCGGATAAATGAAAGCCACCATATAGCGATAATGAATCAGAGGAGCTGCCTGTGCATGATCCGTCAGATTCTTTTTCGTTGCATGATGCCTTAATCCGATTTCATACTGATAGTTCAGCCAATCCTGATCGAATGGTTTCTCGCACAAATCATGGATCCATTGTCCGAATCGTTTGCGCACTGCCTGCAGATAGGATGAATCTACCTTGCCATCTTTCGCAAAATAAGCCAGCAGATGCGGATGCTGACCCACAAAACCATACCAGAGGTCCAGGATTTCATTAACCTGATCATGCAAGATTTCCCCTGCTTTGCGCAGGTATTCAGCATCTTTTTCGGTGAACATCACGGTTTGTTTCAGCAGTTCAAAATCGTGCATGGAAAACGGAGCCTCCGGTACTTGCCCGTAAGTGTAACCGGGAATGAATGTGTTAGCCATAGTGGGTGTTTTTTTTTAAGTGAAAAATTAGTTAGTATTCCTAACAAAATTAATTTTTTTCTCATTTCTCCAAATTTTATTTTTTTGCTGCGGATTTTACCGAGGTAAAATTTTTTTAAGTGAAAGCAACTTGTTAACTTAGGAAACGATACCCACTACCATGCACGAAGATGTGGATGCATATTATCGTTACCTGTGGCATCAGATAGCGGCGCTGGATGATCAGCAGGCCTACCGGAAATTATTTGATGCGTTGGCAGGCCCTCTGATCCGTTGGTCGCAGGTGTATGTGAAACAATATGAAGTGGCGGAAGAAATTGTATCAGATGTTTTCATGTGGATGTGGCAGCAGCGTTCCCGTTTGGGAAGCATTCGTCAGGTAAGGTTGTATTTGTATCAGGCCGTGAAGAACAGAAGTTTGAATTACTTGCGCACCGTACATGGCCGTACGGAATTTGAGGATATTACATCGTTTGAAGGGACGGTCATTCCTGCCATCCAGTTTGTGGCCGATGATCCCGAGCAGATTTTGTTAAACAATGAATTGCGCAGGCACATGGAAAAAGCTATTGCCAGCTTGCCTGCCCGATGTCGTTTGATTTTCAGGCTTGTGAAAGACGATGGCATGCACTACAAAGAAGTTGCAGAATTGCTGCAAATCTCCGTTAAAACAGTTGAAACCCAAATGGGCATTGCTTTTCGCAGGCTTGCCGAAGCCATTCAACCCGTTGTATCTCCCCGGTAAAAAATTTTTTATTCCTCTTTCAGGGTAGAGGGTGCTTTTCTGTGCCATAAAAATAAACCTACACCCAATCTGCACACATGGAAGCACAGGATCGGATATGGGAGCTGATGGCCAGGAAAGTGAGTGGAGAAGCTGCGCCTGAAGAGCTGGAAGAGCTGGATGAATGGATGAAAAATCATCCCGAAGCCCATTATGTGTTGGAAACCCTGATGCAGGCCTGGCATCCCACGCCTGAGAGTAATGAACGGGTGAAAAGCGGAGAATTTTTTGCCTGGCATGTGCAGCGGATGGTAGAGATGGGACAGCTCGATGCTGCTGATTTTTCTTTGGTTGATGCCGGTCGGGAAATTTATCCGTGGGAAATTGAAGAAGCGGGGCGCAGGTTACGCAGGCGCAAACTGTTGATGATGGCCGGTGGTTTGGGTATGGCTTTGTTGCTGATTGTACTGGTGTGGTGGATATGGTTGCCCGAACCGGTTCACAGGCAGGAGCCGCAGCTCAATGAAGTGGCTGTCGCTCATGCTCGTCCCAAGCTCGATACCGTAGTGGCTGCCAAAGGGGCGCGGCTGCAAGTGCTTTTGCCCGATGGATCGAAAGTGTGGTTGAATGCAGGCAGTGAGCTGGTATATGCACACGACTTTTTGCAGAAAGCCAACCGGGAGGTCCATCTGCGCGGCGAAGCCTACTTTGATGTGGTGCATCAGGATCATCATCCGTTTATCATTCACACTTCAGCTATCAACATCCGGGTATTAGGCACTGTGTTCGATGTGCGCGCCTATCCAGATGATGAAGCCACGGTAGCGGTATTGCTGAAAGGCGCCATTGAAGTAACCTTTCCCGGTCAGCCCGAACGCAGGGTGATTCTCCATCCCAGGGAAAAAATCGTGGTTCCCAACGGTGTGGGCACAAACATTCAGCTGGATACCCTGGCAGCAGCCGCCCATTCCGGATACAGTGTTTTGCCTGTGCACCCCATGCCACACGATACCATGATTGCGGAAGTATCGTGGGTACACAATGCCCTGGCCTTTCAGCAGGAATCATTTGAGGAACTGGCCCGGCAAATGGAGCGATGGTACAATGTGCAGATTCGATTTGTGGACGATGCTCCCCGGCATTATCAGTTTACGGGGATCTTCACCTCAGAATCGCTGGCCGAAGCCCTCCGGGCATTGCAGCTGGCTTCACCGCATCAGCCCTTTGCCTATCGCATCGAAAATCAAGAAGTGTACATTGGTACAGATGCAGCTCATCTCATGGTTTCACCTTAAAACCCACGCTTATGACAGAATTCAACACTTCATAAACCTACCAAAAAACGAAGGGAAATGATGGCGCATTTCCCTTCTGAACGGATGCAACCCCTTCGGCCCATACAACCGGAAGGATTTTTATTACACCCAAAACGCATGAAAATTATGAAAAATCACACATATGCGATCAGCTTTTTCTCAGGAAGCAAGTATAAAGTTTTGTTATGTATGAAATGGACAACGCTTCTCCTGCTGGCCGGCTTTGTTCAGGCTTATGCAAAAGCCTTTTCTCAGGAATCAAGGCTTAGTTTGCATCTGCAGGATGTGAAGCTTGAACGGGCTTTAAACATGATTCAGCACCGAACCGGTTACCGGTTTCTGTACAACACGGCAGAAGTGCCTGTGGATGCCCGTATCAACATTTCTGCCGACGACAGTCCCGTAGAACAAATTCTGGATTCATTGCTCAGCACTTTGCATTTAAGTTATCAGGTTTTAAATAACAAACTTGTGGTCATTGCACCGCATGCAGAGCAGCTTCAGCCCATAGAAGTGCATGGCCGGGTTACCGATTCGCTGGGACGTCCGTTGATTGGTGTAACCGTGCAGGTAAAAGGCTCTGCAGCGGGAACCGTAACCAATGATCAGGGTGAGTTTCAGATCGAAGTACCCGACGATGCCGTACTGGTGATTTCCTATGTAGGATATCAAACCCTTGAAATTCCTGTGGGTGGGCGTTCATCGCTGGTGGTTGTGCTTCACCCATCCGTATCCCAGCTGAATGAAGTGGTGGTTGTGGGGTATGGCACCCAAAAGAAAATTGATGTAACCGGGGCCGTGGCCCAGATTAAAGGAGATGATATTGCCAAACAATCATCCGTAAATGCCATCAGCAGCCTGCAGGGCAAGGTGGCAGGCGTACAAATCACCAATTCAGGCCAGCCTGGTGCATCCCCCGAAATCCGCATCCGTGGCCTGGGTACCGTCTATGGCGATCCGAATCCCCTGTATGTAGTGGATGGCGTTTGGTATAGCGATATCAGTTTCCTGAATCCGGCCGATATTGAAAGCATCAGCATCCTGAAAGATGCTTCTGCCGAATCCATCTACGGCATCCGGGCTGCCAATGGCGTGGTGCTCATCACCACCAAAAAAGGTGTTTCCGGAAAAATGAATGTGAGCTATAACGGATATACCGGTTGGCAAAGCGTAACGCATCCATTGAAAATGGCCGATGCTCATGAGTATGCCATCTTAATTAATGAACTATATCAAATCAACGGAGGCAATCCCATTTATGACCCCAATCAGTTTGGGAAAGGCACGGATTGGTATCATCAGATTTTGCGCAATGCACTCATCACCAATCATGAAATTTCCGTGAATGGGGGTACGGAAAAAACCGCATATCGTTTTTCACTTGGATATCTGGATCAACAAGGCTTGGTAGAAAAAAATGATTACAAGCGCTATACTACTTTGGTGAAAAATGATTTTCATCCACTCAATCCGCTTCATATCGGATATACCATTACCGGTGCTTATAGTTTTTCTCATGACTATCCGCCCGGCATTTTTCATGAACTTTATTCTGCAGCACCTGTGGTGCCGGTGTATTACGCCGATGGCTCATACGGAGATCCCACAGATTACAATGTAGCCGATGGTTCCAACTTCAATCCGCAGGCTACGCTCGACTTTTTCCATCAGCAGTCGCGCATTTACAGGCTTTCCGGAAATGTATTTGCAGAATTGAGCCTGGGAAAGCATCTCAGTTTCCGCACCAGCTGGGGCGGTGAGTTTGCCCAACAAGAGGTCCGCAATTACGTGCCGGTGTATAAAGCCACACTGAAACAACAAAACAGCACCAGCAAGCTTTCTCTTACGCGTGATGAAACCCGTAACTGGATTGTAGAAAACACGTTGACCTATCAGAATCAGTTTGGACCGCATCAGATCACGGTTTTAGCGGGTCAGTCGGCTCAGCGGTATAAGTTTTATGAATTGACGGCGAGTGCTGAAAATGTACCGGACAATTCCGAAGGCGATTTGTACCTTTCCCTGGGCGATCAGAATACCCGGTTTGCCAGCGACAGAGGGGATCTTTCCACGGTAGCTTCTTATTTTGGTCGGGTCAATTATGCTTTTAAGAATCGGTATTTGCTGAATGCTTCTTTACGGGCCGATGGCTCTTCCAAGTTTACCGGATCCAACCGCTGGGGCTATTTTCCTTCAGTGGGAGCTGGCTGGGTGATCAGCGAAGAAGCCTTCATGAAGCAGCAACACGCTTTCAGTTACCTGAAACTGCGGGGTAGCTGGGGTAAAATTGGCAATGCCTCGGTGCCATCGAATATTTCCGTGCTGACGGTTACCCAGATTCCGCAGTTTACGGCCGTATTTGGCAATCCGGAGGCCTATTATACCGGCGCCAGCATCACCACCATTGTGCCACCTACCACCTACTGGGAACGTGGTGTGGGAACCGATATCGGCCTGGAAGCCACTACCCTGCACGACCGGCTGAATATTGAAATCGACTGGTATAACAAAAAAACAGAAAAAGCCATCTTCGATATTCCCATCCTGGGCTCATTGGGCACTACCTCGGGTACCATTATCGGCAACCAGGCCGATTTCCAGAACCGAGGTATTGAGTTTACCTTAACCTGGGCCGATCAGATCGGATCGAAATGGCATTATTCCATCAGCGCCAATTTGAGCAACAACAACAATAAGGTGTTATCTGTAACCACCGGCGCCAACCCCATTTATCAGGCCGTGGGTACCACGGGTTCCAACAATTTCAACACCCGTACCGTTGTTGGTCAACCCATTGGAGAATTTTTTGGAAGAAAGGTGATTGGTGTTTTCCAGAGCCAGGACGATATCAACAATTATGTGGGCAAATCAGGCGCCCCCATTCAACCTACAGCCAAGCCGGGTGATTTCAAATTTGCCGATATCAATGGCGATGGCGTGATTGACGATCGGGATCGGGTGGTGCTGGGCAATCCCAATCCGAAATATTTGTATGGCATCAACACGACCTGGACGTATCAGCAGTTTGATCTCACGCTCGATTTTCAGGGTGTAGCCGGTGTGGACATTTACAATGCCAATCTGGGCTTTCGTTACGGAGGAGAAAATTTCACGCAAGATTTCTTTGATCATCGCTGGCATGGCGCGGGTACGTCGAACACCTATCCCTCGGCCAATATCGGCGGCGGACAAAACTATATTGCCAATTCATTTTATGTACAAAACGGCAGTTATTTCCGGGTCAGAAATATCCAGTTAGGTTATACTTTGCCCGATCGCCTCACGCAACGCTGGCAGATCAGCCGCTTACGCATTTATGTCAATGCGCAAAATGCCCTGAATTTCTTTTCCTACAAAGGATTTTCACCTGAAATCGGTGGGCCTCCCACCCGGGCCGGTGTGGACGTGAATGTCTATCCCATGTATGCGACTTACAATGCCGGTATTAACCTCACATTCTAAAACGAAATGACCATGAAACCATATTATCATTTCAAATATCTTCCCTGCTTGCTTGGCTTGTTGCTGATATGGACTGGTTGTTCAAAAAGCTTTCTGGATGTGCCTCCGCAGGGGCAGCAGCCCAACCAGCAATTCTGGCAAACAGAAGATGATGCCACCAAGGCCGTCAATGCCATGTATGCCAATCTGCATGAATGGAAACAGGTGGCTTTTGCGGCCATAGCCGTGGAAAGCCTGGGCTCCGATGATGCAGAAAAAGGCAGCGACCCGCAGGATGCCACCTTCATGAATGATTTCGACAATTTCACGGCAACTTCTACCGAAGGCCAGCTGCAGGATTTCTGGACCGGACAATATCAGGAAATCAATCTCTGCAACCAGGTGATTGATCATGTGGATACCATGCATTTCGATGAAAGCCTGAAGCAGCGCTACATTGCTGAAGCTAAGTTTATCCGGGCCTATTGCTATTTCAGGTTGGTACGCGCTTTTGGCGGAGTGCCTTTAAGGCTGCATTTGCCGCAGAGTCCGGCCGATTACAATTTGCCCCGGGCACCGAAAGACAGCGTGTATGCAGCCATTGAGCAGGATCTTACCGATGCAGCTGCCGTGCTTCCTGTAACCTACCCTGCTGCTGAAGTGGGACATGCCACCAAAGGGGCAGCCCTCGCATTGCATGCCAAAGTGTGCATGTATGAAAAGAAATGGCAGCAGGTGCTGGATTATACCAATCAGGTGATAGCACTGGGCATATATCATTTGTTCCCCGATTTTGAAAAAATGTTCCGCGTGCAGAATGAAAACTGTTCGGAATCGATTTTCGAAATCCAGTGTGCCTTGATTCCGGGCAACCCGGACGCTTCTAACTCACAGTATTCGCAGGTGCAGGGCGTAAGAGGCGTGGTAGGGGGTGGCTGGGGCTTTAACGTGCCCACCAGCAAACTGGCCGACAGCACGTTTGAACCGGGCGATCCGCGCCGCAATGCAACGATTATCTTTCGCGGGGGTACCACGGCCGAGGGCGATTTCATCCCCCTCACCGTTTCCAATCCCATGTACAACTACAAATCGTACGTCCCCTTCAGCATGTACCAGTCGGGCTACAACGAGGGTTGCCAGCAGAATATCCGCGTGATTCGTTATGCCGAAGTGTTGCTCATGAATGCCGAAGCCGCCAACGAACTGGGCAATACCCAGCAAGCCCTGAATTCTCTCAATCAGGTCCGGGCCCGCGCCCGTCAGGGCAATCCGAATATCCTGCCCGATGTAACTACAACCAATCAGGATAGCCTGCGGCTGGCCATCTGGCATGAACGGCATGTGGAGCTGGCCATGGAATTCGACCGGTATTTTGACGTGATCCGCCAGGGCAGAGCCGCTCAAATCTTCGGTCCTAAAGGCTGGAAAGCGGGTAAAAACGAAGTATGGCCTATTCCGCAGAATGAAATTGATTTAAGTGCCGGCGTGCTGACGCAGAATCCCGGTTATTAACACACTTCAAAACTGATTGATCATGAAACGATATATCGCCTTGCTGATGATGGTTTCTTTCTGGACGCTCATCAGCTCTTGTTATAAAAAGTTTGATCCTCACAGCTATATGCCCGCCCTTTCCATTGGAGGCTATACCAGCTCCAGTGAAGTAGGGGCTTCGCATCTGGTGGCCTACTGGTCGTTTAACGGAAGCCTGGTTGACAGTATATCTGGGACCGCAGGCACGGGGACCAATGTGGCTTTTGCCAATGGGGTGAAAGGACAGGCATTGAAAATTGGCAGTAGCAATTCCTATGTTGTCTTCCCCGGTACCAGCCGGCTGGCCAGCCTGCAGAGCTTTACGCTCACCATGTGGGTCAATGCCCAGCAAAATACCACCGGCACGGGTGGCATCCTTTCTCTTTCTGATACCACCAATTTCTGGGGCAATCTCGATGTATTTTTCGAAAACGGCAGCACATCCAATTATGGCTTGTTGAAAATTCATGTGTATAACAATGGCACAGACGCCTGGCTGGGCAACTATCAAATCAACAACCTATGGGGAGTGTGGACCAATATTGCCATCAGCTACGATGCGGCCAGCTCTACCTTTAAAGTCTTCGTGAACGGAAACAAAATGGCCACCCAAACCGTAAATAACTACGGGGCCATTCATTTCGTGGATGCCGGCCCCCTGGTGTTTGGCACATCGCAATTTAATACCACACCCAGCCTCACTTCTGCCACCGGAAGCCAGCCCTGGGCGAGCTTTTTGAATGGCCTGTTGGATGAGGTGCGCGTGTATGATCAGGCATTGAGTGAAAGCGATATCAATGCATTGGTGCGGCTGGAAGGAAGAGGAAAATAACGATTTCTGGTTTTTGGGTTTTCATCAGGGAGTAAATCCGTTTTCGGGTTGCTCCCTGAATTTTCGTCGTTTTGCTTGTCTTGCCGACATGAAGGATTTGCTGAACAAGAGGGTATTCGTGTCTATCCTATGTGGAATAAGCACCTGGCTATGGATATCCTGTACTAAACATCAGCCATCGGCCGCACAGCCTCAGCAACCACAGGTATTTCACCTGGTGAGTTTTCAAATTGATCAGCAGCAAAACATGTATCATGCCTTTCAGGTGAGTCGGCTTCCGGTGATTCAATTGCATTTTGATGGTTCGGTTGATCGTTCACAAGCCCTTTCTTTCATTCAATTGTATGATCCACAACATCGCAGCCTGTCGCTTCAGGTGTTAAACGCAAGCAGCGACAGCATTTTGTTTATATCTCCTGTCGATACCTTACAACCCCTCTCGGCCTATCAGTTGACCGTGCTGAAAGGCTTGCCTGGCAAGGGAAGTAGCAAGCTCGACAATACCTATACGATGAGCTGGATCACGGTCATTGATTCTGCCGATAAATTTCCACGTATCTCCGACAGTGCTTTGCTCACAAAGATTGAACAACAAACCTTTCGCTATTTCTGGGATTTTGCGCATCCGGTATCGGGCATGGCCCGCGAGCGCAGCACGTCGGGCGATGTATGCACCACCGGGGGCACGGGCTTTGGCATCATGGCTATCCTGGTGGGTATCGAACGACATTTCATTTCGCGAACCGATGGATTGAACCGCATTTCACAAATCGTGAATTTTCTCACCTACCATTGCACCCGTTATCACGGTGCCTTTTCGCATTGGATCAACGGAGCTACCGGTGAAACCATTCCCTTCAGTACATTAGACGACGGTGCCGATCTGGTGGAGACTGCTTACCTGATGATGGGAATGCTTTGTGCACGCCAGTATTTTCAGGCTGCTGATCCGGCCGAACAAGCGTTGCGCCAGCAAATCGATAGCTTATGGTATGGCGTGGAATGGACCTGGTTTCAGCAAAACCAGCAATCGGTGTTGTACTGGCACTGGAGCCCCAATCATGGCTGGGCTATGCAGGTGCCCATCCAGGGCTGGAATGAGGCTTTGATTACTTATCTGCTGGCCGCCTCATCTCCCAGCTTTGCCATCGGTAAAAAAGTGTACGACAGCGGCTGGGCCCAAAACGGAGCCATGCGCAACGGACAATCCTACGAAGGCATCACCTTGCCTTTAGGCCCGGCTTATGGCGGTCCGCTGTTTTTTGCGCATTATACTTTTCTGGGGCTGGATCCGCATGTGCGGGATGCTTATGCTGATTACTGGCAGCAAAATGTGGCTCATGCCACCATCCATTATCGCTATTGCGTGGATAATCCTTTGCATTTCAACGGATACAGCACGGCCTGCTGGGGACTTACCGCCAGCGATGATCCATCCGGATATGCTGTGCATGATCCTATGCATGATGATGGAGTCATTGCTCCTACAGCGGCCGTTTCGTCCCTGCCTTACACGCCCGAGGCTGCTATGCAGGCTATTCGGTTTTATTACTATACCCTGGGTGATAAACTCTGGGGCGATTATGGGTTTACAGATGCGTTTAATCTTTCTGTTCCCTGGTTTGATAATCAGTATCTGGCCATTGATCAGGGCCCGCAGGTGGTGATGATTGAAAACTACCGCAGCGGCCTGTTGTGGCGCTTGTTCATGAGCTGTCCGGAAGTGCAGCAGGGATTGGTGAAACTTGGGTTTACGAATTTTTAAATACACATTTCAAATGAAGAAATCTGTTTTATTGGGCATCTGCGTATGCGCTTTTGGTTTCAATTTATGGGCGCAACATCGTCCACAAACCTATTGCAATCCCATCAACATCGATTATGGATATTGTCCTATTCCGGATTTTACGCAATGGGGCAAACATCGCACCACAGCCGATCCGTTGATTGTACGCTATCAACACGATTATTATTTGTTTTCCACCAATCAACAGGGTTATTGGTGGAGTGATGATTTGAATAACTGGCATTTCATAGTCCGATCGTTCCTGAATGAAGCACAGAAAAAACGCACCTACGATGATTTATGTGCGCCGGCCGTGTGGGTTATGGGCGATACCATGCTGGTATTTGGTTCTACCTACACCGATGATTTTCCTATCTGGATGAGTACCGATCCCCGATCCAATCAATGGAAGCATGCTGTAGATTCTTTTCGGATCGGCGGCTGGGATCCGGATTTTTTTCTGGATGACGACGGACGCCTGTACATGTACAATGGCAGCAGCAATGCTTATCCCATTTATGGTGTGGAAATTGACCGGCACAGCTTTCAACCCAAAACGGCTCGAAAAGAATTGTTGCTGTTACAACCCTGGCGCTATGGCTGGCAAAGGTTTGGCGAATACAACGACAATATTTTTCTGGATCCGTTTATTGAAGGGGCCTGGATGACCAAGCACAACGGCAAATATTATTTGCAATTTGCTGCGCCGGGCACGGAATTCAGTGGATATGCCGATGGAGTGGCCGTAGGAGAGAGTCCCCTGGGGCCTTTTCAGTTTCAATCCGATCCGCTGAGCTACAAACCCGGCGGCTTTGCACGGGGAGCCGGCCATGGCAGCACGTTTCAGGATGATAGCGGCAGATGGTGGCATGTATCCACGATTCGCATTTCAGTAAAAAACAATTTTGAACGCCGCATTGGCATCTGGCCGGCTGGCTTTGATGAAGATGGTGTGATGTATGGCAATACGGCTTTTGGCGATTATCCCCATTACTTGCCCGGCAGTGCCCAGGCCGGACAGTTTACCGGGTGGATGTTGCTCAACTATGCCAAGCCGGTACAGGTTTCTTCTACCGATGGCGCGCATTACGCCAACTTTGCGGTAGATGAAGATATCCGTACCTACTGGAGTGCGGCCACTGGAAATGCAGGTGAGTGGATCGTTTCAGACCTGGGGGCCGTCTCCACTATCCGGGCTGTTCAGATTAACTATGCCGATCAGGATGCTGCATTTATGGGTAAACAACAAGGCATTTATCATCAATATCAAATATTCGATTCAAAGGATGGCGTTCATTGGCATTTACTGATAGATAAAAGCAACAACCAGACGGATGTACCGCACGATTATGTGGAACTCGATATGCCGGTAGAAGCCCGTTATGTGAAAATGGTAAACCTGCACATGCCCACCGGCAAATTTGCATTAAGTGGATTGCGGGTGTTTGGAAACGGCCATGGTATTAAACCAGATTCGGTGCAGCAATTCATGGTATTGCGTACGGAAAAGGACAAACGCAGCGCCTGGATTCGCTGGAGCCCGGTCAATAACGCCTATGCATATCAGATTTACTACGGCACCGATCCGCACAAACTGTATAACTGCATCCTGGTGTATGCCGATAATCAATATTTCTTTGAAGGCATGGATCGGGAAAAAACCTATTATTTCACGATTGAAGCCCTCAATGAAAACGGCGTTTCAAACAGAAAATCGGTTCTGGAAGTTCAGTAAAACAACTGTACATGAATATGAAACAGACATTTTATGCATGCAGCATCCTGGGGCTTATGTGGATCTGTTCGGCTTATGTTGTGCTTAAACAGCCACAGATTGCTTTCCCCGATCGGCTTGCCCGGCCATCCGATGAAGCTTTGCTGGATAGTGTAGAACGAGCCAGCTTTCGGTATTTCTGGCAGGGTGCCGAGCCCCGTTCCGGCATGGCACGCGAGCGGATTCATGTAGATGGCATTTATCCACAACATGATGCAGATGTGATTGCTGTGGGCGGAAGCGGATTTGGCATCATGGCCATTCTGGCCGGCATGCATCGTGGTTATATTACGCATGAAGAAGGGGTGAAACGCCTGCAACAGATGGTTGATTTTCTCAAAACAGCCGATCGTTTTCACGGCGCCTGGCCACACTGGCTGTATCCGAATGGTAAGGTAAAACCCTTCAGTCCGAAAGACGATGGGGGCGATATTGTGGAAACCGCTTATCTGGTGCAGGGATTGTTGTGTGCAAGGCAGTATCTCATGCAGGGCCATTCTGCAGCACAATCGTTGGCCCGTGAAATCGACACCCTGTGGCGAACTGTGGAGTGGAACTGGTATCAGCACGGACAACAGGTATTGTACTGGCACTGGAGTCCCGATCATGGCTGGGCCATGAACTTTCCCATTCATGGCTATAACGAATGCCTGATTGCTTATGTGCTGGCCGCTTCTTCGCCTACGCATGCCATTCCGGCATCGGCTTATCATCAAGGTTGGGCGGAAGATGGCAAAATCGTTGCTCCTTCCCGATATTTTGGATATGAACTGCAATTGCATCATCAGGGTGCACCCATGGGCGGGCCTTTGTTCTGGGCACATTACAGTTATTTGGGCTTAAACCCACATGGATTAAAAGACGAGTATGCCGATTACTGGAAGGAAAACCTGGATCAAACGATGATCAATTATTTGTGGTGTGTGAAAAATCCCCTGCACTACAAAGGCTATGGCCCGGATAACTGGGGATTAACGGCCAGTTATTCGGTGGATGGTTATGCCGCGCACGCGCCCGGCAATGAAACCGATCTGGGTGTAATTTCCCCCACGGCTGCTGTTTCCTCTATTGTGTATACACCGAAAGAATCCTTGCAGGCGATTCGTTATTGGCTCACCAATCCGGAAATGAAACATAAGCTATGGGGGCCTTATGGTTTTTATGATGCCTTCAGTGAAACGGCCAACTGGTATCCCAAACGCTATCTGGCCATTGATCAGGGCCCGCAGGTGGTGATGATTGAAAACTATCGCAGTGGCCTGCTATGGCGCTTGTTCATGAGCTGTCCGGAAGTGCAGCAGGGATTAAAAAAATTAGGGTTTCAATTTACAGCCTTGAAGTAAGCAGGATTGTGTAGTTTTGGCAAAACCATGCTGTTGCTATGCGTTTTTCTCTTTTCATTCTTTGTTTGATACAATTTGTTTTTGCCGTTAATCCGGCTCAGGCACAGGCTGTACATCCTCCGTTCTGGAATGAGATCCAACAATTCAAACAACAGGATAGCCTGAATCCTCCTCCAGCACATGCGATTTTATTCGTGGGTAGTTCTTCATTCCGTATCTGGAAAACCCTGTCTGATGATTTTCCGGGTTATACCGTCATCAACCGGGGTTTTGGTGGATCTACTATTCCCGATGTGATGCGTTATGCTGATGAAATCATTTTCCCCTATCATCCCAAACAAATTGTGATTTATTGTGGGGATAACGATGCAGCATCTTCATCCATCATCACGGTGGATAGCATTTACAATCGTTTTGTTCAACTGTATGATCTGATCCGAAAAAAATTACCAGACGCGGAAATCACTTTCATCTCCATCAAACCCAGTCCCAGCCGCCAGCAGCTGATGCCATTGATGGACGCAGCCAACTGGAAGATTCAACAATTTTTATCAAAACAACCGCATGCTAATTTCATTGATGTATATCATCTTATGCTTGATGAAAAAGGACTTCCCAGAAAAGATTTGTTTCTGCCCGATATGTTGCACATGAATAGAAAAGGGTATCTCATTTGGATTCAAGCCATTCAACCACATTTAATCCAATAAAAATCTGACATCATGTACTATGTATTGTTTTATGAATTGGTAAATGATTACATGGAACGTCGCAAACCCTTGCGTGAAGCCCATTTGCAGCTCATCCGGGATTTGCATGCTCAGGGATATGCAATAATGGCTGGTGCATTGGACAATCCGCCTGACCGGGCATTGCTGGTTTTCCGTACAGATGATGTTTCTGTGATCGAACAATTTGTAAAACAGGATCCTTACGTGCAGCACGGATTGGTTACCCATTGGGAAATAAGACCCTGGCATGTAGTGGTGGGAGGATAGGCAGGATGGTATTTTCCGAATGAATACTTCATTCCTGCTGGTTTACTTTATTTTTCGGCTGTCAATACAAAAAGCGGATTTTCTGTAATCCGCAAGCTTACCTTTCCATGCGCATCTGTTTGCAGCATATTCCTTTCTCCGGTAAAACTTTTATCCTGCAAGCGTACGGTTTCAATCAGGGTATGAGGTTTGAGATGAAATTCAAATTTGTGGATAATCTTATTTTCAGTCGTCGGGCACCAGATGGCATAAATCACACTATCGGGATGTAAAGCATTTCGAAACCGATAAATCCATACCGAATCGCCTGGATGTTCGCGTATGATGGCATCGGCGCGATAATGAAACATCAACTGGTAAAACGTGGCGAGATAATAGTAAACCGGATAAGCCGAATAATTCATCACCCCATCAGGCCTGCGGTAATTATCCATGACGCCCGTGGTATTAAAGCGATGAATACCCGAACTATCATAGTCTTGCTGTTGCCCATCATTACGCATCTGAAATAAAGTATTCACTTTCACTCCCGTGAAAGCGATAGCCAGCTCTGCACGAATAACCCACCAGGCTTGCAATGTAGCGCTGTCCACACCCGGAATTACGGGCACGGCCAGATCACTTTTTCGGTTGCGATCATATCCCCATTCGGTGTACCAGACTTCTTTACCGGGGTCCAGATTATGGATGAAATCCACATAACGTTTGATTTTCTGCCGCAGGCTGTCTTGTTCGGGCGAAACAGCATGCTGGTTGCGGATAAAAGCATAATGATGGAAATTATAGATATCGATAAACTTTTTGTGATCTTTTCTTCGGTAGTACATGTAATAATTGAATGCCTTCACGAAATTCGAATCCATGTAGTAGGTACCAAACATGATATGCTTCATGTGCGGATCGGCATTTTTCACACCCAGCAGCGATGAAGGTGGGGCACCATTGCCATCGTCAAACATCGTGGCATAAGCAAAATAGGCATCGGCTTGCATGGGATGTGCAATCCAGTCAGCATCGCGTTCATTCCCATCTTCTACGGCATCATAAGCTTGCTGGTGGAGCGAATCGGGGAAATTGATTTGGTGATAAGGATCGGTCGCATTTCCTTTTCCCATGACCACACCAAACAAGTAAGCCATGCGCGCCACCCGGTCGTAGGAAGCTGGATCGGAAAGGCTTCCCTGCGGATGCGCAACATGATCCATGGGCATATCTTCCCAGTGATTGATGGGCAATGATCCCTGAATGGCAAGAAATTTATGTTGGCCATGTGCTTGGAAAATTTTGCCGCTGTTTACCAGGCCATTATAGGGAAATTCAAAGTAAGTGAGATGTTGTGTATCCGGAAAAGCATAATGAACAATATGACTGTAATGGCTATACCGGTCAAATACAAAATGGATCTTGTTGATATCGTGTTCAAAAATGGCGGTATCTATCCAGGGCATGTTTTCATAGCATCGAATCCATTTCCCCAGCGCAAATTGGGGCGGATAAGGAAAATCGTTAAAAGAAACTATACCCATTTCTTCACCTATAGTGGGATAAGCATATTCATGCCTGACCAGCGGCCGGTTAGACAATCTTTTGCCCATAAGATTTCCGTATAACAGTATTTCCTTTACGACGCTTTGTTGACCAGTTAACACGATATACAAGTAACGCGTTTGAATGTGTATCTGCAAGTGAATCCATTGGTTGTAATGATCGGTGGTAGTGGCCAGCAGCAAATACCAGTGGTCGGGTTCGCCATAGTAGATATAAAAACTATCCACGCCGTTTGCATCGTAATAATACATATCGCTCAGAGCATAAAGGCCGCCCAGATCGAGCACCCCCCTGAGCGGATAATATTTTTGCGGCGAATACCTGACCTGAGGAGCCGACCGGGGTATGTCGGAGTTGAAAGGTTTCAGGTATTGTTCATCAAACAGCCGGTAGAGCGTACTATCGCGATCCAGCTCAGTGAATTCGGCAAACGTGGTATCGCCCTTGTACCAGTAGCCAAAAGGATGAACAACGATTTGTTGCTGGCCGCAGGAAGGCAGAGCCAGTAGCAGGCTCATCAACCAGAGTTTCCAGGCCGGGGTGAGCTTCATGAGTTTAAAAATACAAGGATTCCAATGGATTTGCATGTTTTAGAAAGGAAAAACACATTACGCATATAGGTTGCATTGTTTTACTTTAATTTTGAATAAATCATTTTATCATGAACCTATTATTCTTCGTCGTGCTGGCCATTTTAGCTGTGGCCGCTTTTCTCATTGGCTGGTTCATTGCCAGGGTTAGGGTTCAGGCCCAATGGAGTCGGGACCTGGAAAATGCCCGTTTGCAGATACAGGAAGTTCAGCAACAACTTTCCCGGTATCAAACACAAAGTGAGCTATATCAGCAACAATATCAAGATACCAATGCCCAGCTTCAACAAAAAGAACAAAAAATTGAGCAACTCATTGCAGAAAACCATCAGCTACACGCCCTTAACGAACAGCTAAAGCAAAAACTGTCTGAACAAAAAGAAGAGATACAGGAAATCCGCAAGCAGTTTCATCAGGAATTTGAAAACCTGGCCAACCGCATCTTTGAAGAAAAGTCTAAAAAATTCACCGAGCAAAACACCGAACGCATCCGGGAAATCCTGAATCCCCTGAAAGAAAAAATCGGTGAATTTGAAAAGAAAGTAGAAGAATCCAACAAAGAAAACATCCAAAATCATTCGGCATTAAAAACCGAACTGGAACATCTCAAACAGCTGAACCAGCAAATCACGGAAGAAGCCAGAAATCTTACAAAGGCTTTAAAAGGCGAAAGCAAAACACGCGGGATATGGGGGGAAATGATTTTGAAAAGAATTTTGGAATTATCCGGACTCGAAAAAGGTCGGGAATACGTCCAGCAGGAGAGCTTCACGGGTGATCATGGTAACCGTTTACAACCCGATGTGGTGATTTATTTGCCTGGTGATAAATACCTGATTATTGATGCCAAAGTCTCGCTGGTGGCCTATGAAAATTATGTGCATTCTGATAATCCCCAGGAGCAGGATCAGCTGTTACGCCAGCATGTACAGTCTATACGCAATCATATTGATGGATTGAGTAAAAAAAATTACCCGAATATTCATGGCCAGCAATCATTGGATTTTGTGTTTCTTTTTATGCCGATAGAAGCTGCCTTTTTATTGGCTTTAAAAGTAGATAACGATTTGTATGAATATGCTTTTCATAAAAACATCATCATTGTTGGACCTTCCAATCTGCTAGCTACTTTGAAATTGGTAGCCACGATCTGGCAGCAGGAAAAGCAACAAAAAAATGCCCAGCAAATTGCTGAAGAAGCCAAAAAAATGCTCGATAAATTTTCTATCTTGTGTCAACGACTGGAAGAATTGGGTGATCGAATCCGGAAAACGCAGGAGGTGTATGAAAGTACCATGATAACATTAACCGGTCGTGGTAATCTCTTGAATATAGCTAAGCGAGTAGGGCGGCTGGGCGTTTCTCCAAGTAAGGCATTGCCGCAAGCCTTGTTGCAGGCAGCTGAGGATGAGGAGGAAGATGAGCAGGTAAATGGACAAATACAGCACGAATAGATTTTCTTGAATATGGATTGGCGTAAAAAAAATTTCCCATGATCTGCTTTCTGCTAAATCTGGCTATGATGTGGATGAGCGGAAAAACATTTTTGCTTTTTCCCTTGCCAGCCCATCTCTGCTCTAATACCATTCTTCAGGATACGGGGCATATGCATTGGCAGCTTGTCTGGCATGATGAGTTTGATGATTCTGGTTTGCCCGATAGCACCAAATGGAATTATGAACAGGGTTATCTGCGCAATCATGAAAAGCAATATTATACGAAAGCTCGGCCGGAAAATGCGCGTGTGGAAAATGGGATGCTCATTATTGAAGCTCGAAATGATTCTGCATTTATCGATGGCGCCGTGCGGCCCATTACCTCTGCCAGTTTGATTACCCATGGTAAGGCCAGCTGGACTTATGGGCGTATAGAAGTGAGAGCTAAGCTGCCACGTGGGCGTGGTACCTGGCCAGCCATCTGGATGTTGGGCGATGATATTCACCAGGTGGGATGGCCTGCCTGCGGTGAAATTGATATCATGGAACATGTGGGTTTTGATCCCGGTAAGATTCATGGCAGCATTCACACCGGCGCGTACAACTGGCCGCAAAATACTCAGAAAACTGCCATCATAGATGTGCCGGATTGTATGGATGCTTTTCATGTGTATGCAATTGAATGGACGCCTGAGTATATTGATTTTTATGTGGATAGCATCCGGTATCTGCATTTTGCAAATGAACATAAAACCTTTGCAGAATGGCCCTTTGATAAACCCTGTTATTTGATCTTGAATATTGCAATAGGGGGTGATTGGGGTGGGCAACATGGCATTGATCCCAACATTTTCCCCGCAAGGATGGAAGTTGATTATGTACGGGTGTATCAAAAGAAATCAGATGAATGATATTTGAATCGTTGAATCGCAAATTTTTCTGCAACAACAATGTTGCTTGTGATTCGGATATTTATAGGTTTCAGAGAATCATTTTACCGGCCATGCCGGAAATACGCATGCTGACTATCCCGTTTATAAATGGCTGTTTCTAAACCGTTGTGCTGCCGGAATTGATTTTGATGGCTGACGCTTACACGGTGCAATCTTGCTGCTGGTCATCACACTTATGTACTTCATCTGGGAACTTTGTGTAGCATGCTGTCCGCAGCTGAGCTTGCTATGTGGCCAACCTATGTGCAGGGGTAATAAAAAAACCCCGGTAACGATGCCGAGGTCTTTTTATGCAGATTCACTTGCCATTAGCGCTGGTGGGGCACCAGCCGGCCCCGCCCCCATCATCTGCCAGGTGCTGGCCAGGCCTTTAACCCGCCATGGCTCGCTACATCACAAAATTAATTTTTTTTGGCATACTTGCTATCAAAAAATTGTAAATCATGTTTCGCCTGCAATTCCGTTTCTTCCGGAAGCCGGCTCATCGGTTGGGTAAGCATGTGTTGAAATTTTCCAAAAAAAATATTTTTGTTATACTTGCATTGGTCTGGGCTGCGGCCCGGATCACCCCCAACTAAAAGGTTGGGATTTTTTATTTCATGCATTCTATACATTTTCCCCTGGTATAAAAATCACCCTTTTTCAAATCGATTTTTGTTTTAAATCTTCCTTTTGCGATAGGTGCGGGCTTTGTGATTTGCTTTCAAAAACGCTCTTTGATAAACTTCCAACAACCGTTAAAATGGAAAAGAAGGGTAAATAATCACTATTACCCAGGAAAAATTTTAGTAAAAATCAAGTTATTCATTTTCAATAACTTAAAGTTTAAAAAATGTATTATTAAAAACATTCTCCTTTATGGCTTTGCGTTTGAATTATTATAGGATAAAATGATTTTCTGCACCTCTTCTCTGGATTAAACAATCAGTAATCTGTATTCCCTGCTACTGGGATATAAACAATTCAGTTGATAATTTTTACCCCACATCGGTAGTACAAAAACTGAACGGCACCCGCCCAATTTTTTGATAAGACATAGAGATATTTACGGGATATTATTGGGAAATGCATTTCAGAATGCGGATATGGCATTTTTGTAAGATTGAATGAAAGAAACCGCATAGCGGTTAATTTCTATAAGTTCCGTAAAATTTTCCAAAATTTTCTGTTTTTTTCAGATTACGCCATGTTCTATTATTTTAGAAGCTTTCCAGCCCTAAGTATTCAAAAAAAAGAATTTATTGCATATATTTACGTATTATGTGCTATCGCCTTTGTAAACAGGTATAAATAGGGAGTTAAAAAATGAGAGATGTAGTGAATTGCATTAAAAAGTATGTTGAAATTACGAATGATGATAAATTCAAACATCATTGGAAATTATTATCACATAAATTAATAGCTGGTGTGCAAAATAGTTACAAAAAACCTGAAAATCATATAGTTAAAATTATTGAATCTATTATAAATAGCGTGGGGACATTCAAAACACAAGGGAAAAGCTTGAAGTTTAGCATTAAAACTAATTCCATTTTTATTCACGGTAATAAATCTTACGTAGAATTTAGTTATGATGGGAATAACACTAAAAGAGAACTTGGGGATATTATTTTCATATTATCTATTGTATGTAATAGCAAAAAATATTTTGAGAAAATGACTATAAATCAAGTAAAAAAATCAAAAGATGTTTCATGGAGTTTTTCTAGTAGAAGTGCTAAAGAGCAGGTTTATTTACTTTCCAGATTCCCAACGTTTAAGGGAGCAAAGAATTCACTAATACCTTCAAATGAATACAGTTTACCTAATTATTTAGGTTGTCTGGGCAGTCATGGGTTGCTTTATTTTCCAGGTGATTTTGCTCTAATTAGTTCAAAGAAATTAGAAGTTCTTTTATCAAAAAAAAGTACTATATCGCTTTATGATTTATTCAAATTGGAGATGGAAACTATACAAACTATTATGTGCCCTTTTTGTTTATTATTTGATTATGATATTGAGGAATGCTTTTATTTTTTTCATAAGCTTATCCACTATTTACCTGGATATTATAGATATTCCCCATTTGTTTGTAATTTGCCAATATTAGGAAATAATTGCATAGCATTTAATTCGTATGATTTCTCAAATAAATATTTGCTTGGACATATAGGAGAATTGGTATACGCAAAAAATATACCCTATAACAGTTCGGCTCTCCGATTTTTACAAGTTTTGCTTAATGCCATTAAAAGAAAAGCAGAAAATGACCGGCTAGAAAATATTTTGAATTTCATAGGTTCTTTTTATAGCAACGAATACGCAAATTCAGATGATGGAAGTGGGAGAGAAGAAAATGAAGGATTTAACTATGAAAGAGGCAGTATTGGTATTATCCATACAATAGTAGATTTAGAGGAGTTTAATAAATGATGGAGACAGTGTACAACAAGTAGATATCTGGCTCCATTTCACTCCACCCAACTCTTTGCTGCCATTGGATTTCAGATACCCGCCACTACGTTACTGCCAATGCAAATATAACCTCCTGATTAAAAATTTATTATTTCTTCAATTTCAAATAGCTGTACCTTCGTTTCTTATATGTTGTGATTTGCTTTCAAACTTTTTGTCGCTTAGCTCTTTAAAAGCTTATTGGCTATCATGTAAGCCGATTGGAAACCGAATACCGCACTGCTGTTGCCAGCCTGCCTGCCGGCAGGCAGGTTTCTACAGATTTGGCAGATGGAGGGAAAAAAGTTGAAATATTGCCTGAGATTCCTGAAACAGAGGCAGAAAGAAGAAGCAAAATACTACCCAATGCATTTCCCAGAAAAAATCCTGACTTGCGTGTTAACGGTGAATATTTTGAAGTAAAAAGACCAGAGAATTTAACAATAAATGCTATAGATCAAAACATTAGGAAAGCAAGCCATCAAGCATCTAATGTAATTATCATTATAGAAAATGAAATGAACCTATCAACACTTGAAAGTATCACAAAAGAAAGATTTGACCAGCATGCTAATTTGAACAAAGTGATTTTTTATTATCAAGGTAAATTTTATGAATTCAAGAGGAAATAAAAAACCCAACCTTGCGGTTGGGATGGTCCGGGCCGCAGCCCAGTCCAATACAAAAATATCAAATCGTATTCCGCATTAGAAAAAATTATTGTTAAAATATTGTGAAAACTGATGCATTCATAAACCGGGTTTTGGGTCTCATTCGCCAGCTGCCTCCCATTATAGGCAATGAAGCCGTGAATTTTTTTAAAACCAATTTCAGGCTACAGGGCTGGCAGGGGCAAACTTTTGAGCCCTGGCCCAAACGCAAACGCGAAACCAAGCGCAGCCTGGGTAAGCCCATTTTAATACAAACCGGCGCACTGGAACGCAGCATTCAGGTGAAGCAAGTAAGTCAAAACGCCGTTGTGGTGGGCACCAGCAGCGCTATCCCATATGCCCGGATACACAATGAAGGGGGCACCATTGTGCAGGCTCCCCGTTCCGAAACATTCATCAGAAACAGATACAAACGCGGAGTTAAAAAGGGTAAGTTCCAACCTGGAAAGATACCCGGCCGGGGATTCACCTATGGGCAGCGCATTATTCACATACCGCGCAGGCAATTTATGGGCGACAGCCCGGTGTTGCGCGCGGAGATTCAAAAACGAATTATTCAGGAAGTAAAACAATTCATCAAATGAAGCAGATATTTGAAACCATCATGCAATTGCTTACCAGTGTGCAAGCCCTAAAATACATTGACCTGGATAAAGGTCAGATCGATCAATATGACATCCGCCCGGCTATTGCATTTCCAGCGGCATTGATAAGCCTGGAAATAATGAATGCCGATGATGAAACAGATACCCTGCAGCGCGTTCAATTGCAGATTACCATACGCGTAGCCTTCGACTTTTCGCCTTCTACCAGCGCTATTGCTCCAGCAGATGTGCGATCAACGAATCTGCAGTTTTTCGATGTGGTGGATGGCATCTATCACGCCCTGCAGGGTTATACAGATGAAACAATTGATAGCATCAGCCGCCTTTCATTGCGCAATGAACTGCGGTTGTGATTAGCTTTCATTTTTCAACGGAGTTGAAAAACACGAATACCTTATAAGA
>NZ_FPCJ01000001.1:1528539-1913539 GCF_900116565.1 Thermoflavifilum thermophilum
TGACCTATGATAGAGCATTTCAGGCGATTTTTAGGAAGAAAAAATTAGAGCTAAGCTACATTTTTTATTCCTGTGGGGTCATTAAAATAATTCTAATTGCTGTATGGTGGATGGGGTATTCACCGGATCTCTTCCATAATATACTTCCATTTGTCCAAATTGCTTGTCAGTGACCGTCATAATTCCAATATGTCCTTTAGGAGGAAGAATTTTCTTTATCCGTTGTAGGTGTACTTCCATATTTTCCCGGCTGCTGCAATGTCGAATATACATGCTAAATTGAAACATCTGGAAACCATCGGCCAGCATATGTTTCCTGAAGATGGCGTAATTTTTCCGATCTTTCTTGGTTTCAGTGGGTAGGTCAAAAAAAACTAGAATCCACATGATACGGTAAGCATTAAGGCGGGAATAATTCACATCATATCACAATTAGCAGAAACTGGGATAAATAATTTTTCTTGAGGTTCCTTCAAAGCATTTTGCCAGGGATGCAGTTGTGCGTTGAACTGCATTCATTAATGGGCTTTTCTGATTTTCTATTTTTACATCCATAGCGGGGATGGATAATAGTTGTTTTTTCATAGAAGGTGTCATTTCAAGAAATTTTCCATTCATCATCACAATATGGCACACAACTGCATCCACAAATGGCCGGTAAGGTTCCATAATATCATCGGCCAGGCAAAAGGCATTGTATTGATTGCGGTGATGAATACCCAGTGTGGGCATAAGACCACTTGCCGTAAGGCTACGAGCTACCCATGCGCGAAGAATAGCATATCCATAGTTGAGTAGATTATTTGGAGGAGGTCCGTTTCGGTCTCTGTGGAATTGTAGGAAGTCAGGAAATAAATTTTTCCAGTAATACACAGCAGCTTTGGCTTCGCAGTTATCCGGGTCACCACTTTTTACCTGATTGCATAACTTGAGTAAGTATTGATTTTCGACGCGTTGTTGCCTCAGTAAGGCAGCCTGATTTTTGATTTTGGCGATAACTGTTTGTTGCCAGAGTTGTTTTTTTAATGGCATGGAAGCCTCTATTTGTCGTTGATGTTTTTGGGTTTGTAGCGTATGTCCATCCAGGCAATACAGAAGTCCTGCCGGGTGATGGGTATGATCGCAAGTAATCAGAGCCACATTGTTTTCAAGCAACTTAGCCAGCAGGGATTGGGTAATGGTAATCTGTTGGTGATCCAAGATCAGAATACCAATATCTTCTACAGGGGTGGATATAACTTCTCCTGTATCCGTTTTTTCAATAACCAGCTGTTCATTTTTGGTTTTCAAGTAGGCGGGTGTGCCAAAATAAAGGGTGCGCTTAATCATAGGATACGTTTTTGGAACATTTGAATTTTTAAAAAATATTTTTTTACATTTGTGATTGAAGCTAATCACAATAAGGTCTTAAATGACCGTTGTGAAAACAGACAGGGCGGGGCAACTCGCCCTTTTTTTATTTTATTCCAATGGCTTCAATTTCGCCTAGCCGGCTTACTCTGATTTTTATTGGATTTAGTTTTTCTAATGCACCTAAGCTTTTTACGGGATAGTATTTTTTTTGCTTTCTCGCCCATTCGTTATCAATGAGTTTTGTTTCATAGATATGTCTGAAAAAAATTTCCAGTTGTTTACCATTATAGAAAATTTTTTGCACCCTAAATATATTTTTGGGCAATTCTTGATAATCAAATCGGCGAAGTATATCATCTAAATATTCTTTGTTTTCATGAAGCAGGAAATACTCGTTTTGTTGAAGGGTAAATAAAAGTTCCCAATTATCATTAGGTAATTTTTCTAAAAAAGATTGGGGGTATTGGTAAGAACTTGAGAGTATTTTATCCCATACGGATTGAGGATTATCAATTATAACAGGAATTTCATATTTTTTTCTTTCAACAGCATGCCAGAAGGTGCATAAATGAGGATATTTTTTTCCGTCTTTGTCTACATATATAGCAATGTGATGGTTGTTCCCTGGCTTAACAAAAGAAATGGGCATACCGGAATCATTGTATTTAATGGGTTCTACACCAGATAATCCAGTAAACATTCTAACGGTACGAATGGGAATTTGTTTTTCTTTATCTATGTAGATAGGTTCTTTAAAAGCTTCATTTGTATTACCTTTGAATTGTTCCAATCTCTCTTTTATCAATTCTCGGATTTTATTGTCAACTATATATGGAATATCTTTGAGAGTGATTTTGGTGACTGGATATTTTAATACGTACTCTTCTTTAAAACATGTAGCATATTCTAAAATTACGGGTTCTGATTTGTTAGGTAAATAAATGGGATTCTTTTTGGTTGACGCCAAAGCTTTCTTTATATCCCCGTCAAATTCCTCCAACCTTTTTTCAACCAATTCTTTAATATGTGGCTTGAAGATTAAATGCGGATTTTCAAAAAGATATTTGAGCGACTTATTTTTATCAAGTACTTTAATTTTTCCGTAAACATATTCTTCACTTAACGGCCCGCGAGGAACAATAATATGATCTTGCACTTTAATTCTTTTCCCATTTTTGCGAATAAAACGTTTTCCATACGTAGCCACTTTTTTCCCTGGCTTATAAGAAACAATTATTTTAGAAGCTTCTCTTTCTACTTGTGATGTGGTAAAGGGACGATGCAGGATGAAATATTTATCGAGCAAGCTGAGTTGTTCGCGAAATTCTTCTTTGCGTTCATTTACTTCTTTAAAGAGTTCGTCTCTTGTGGCTTGCGCACTAATGGTATTGACTCTTTGTATGTAACCTTGTTTAGTACAGGCTACCACAAGCGCATCAATGGCATGGTGTCTGTGATCGTCTCGTTTGGACCAATCTTTAATTATTTCCTTAGAATGTTTTTGCCCATCGGAGGTTTCTATTTCAATTTTTTCAGTAATTCCTTCGGATAAGGGATCGGTTATCAGTTCTTTAATTCGTTTTAATTGAAGATTCATAAGAATATCATCCCATCCCCACAACCTTCTCAGGTATGAGGTAACGTTTCCGCTGGTTGCCCAAACATTTTTTGATATTTGACTTAAAATTTCTCTTGCTTTTCTGGATAAATAAGCGGTTTCTCTAAGTTGACGGTTAATAAAATCCTGTGGAATTTTACTGGCCGGCATCAACAATTTATTTCGTTTTGCTTTAGATATTATTTTATTTTCATACAATTTATTTACTCTTTCAATATAATCATTCAGAGCAGTTTCACCTTTTGAAGCCATGTAATCATAAGCTGTTTGATCTCCTTTTTCTTGATTAATGTAACTGAATGTCAGCGTTTTATTACTTTGTGAGTCGTCAAATAATAAAGATCGCGGGATGATATGATCAACATCTATATTATCTCCATTCAGTGCATCGGACAGTGAAAACATTTTGCCGGTATAGATACATAAGGCATTTATTTTGTTTTCTGAAATTTCATTAAATAACCGATATTTAATAATATTTTTCCTTGTTGCGCGTACGCCTAATTCTTGCAACTTCTTTTCTATTTTTTTGTTCTCTTCTTCTATCTTGGAAATGTTTTTGAAAGTTTCGTTTCTTTCTTCTTTGGTTTGTTTGAGCTCTCTGGCGAGTTCAATCCGAATTTCGAATAATCCTTTATCTCGTTCCTCCCGGGTTACCCATCCTCTTTTCTCATCAATAATATCATTGACAATATGAATCATTTGATTCAAAATTTTTTCAACAACGGGTTGGCGCAAAGCATTCTTGGATAGCAATGGCAGCTTTTCAAGAAGACGCTTTTTCATTACTTCTTCGCTTGTGAGAGAATTGGAATGATTATAGCCGGCCAAATAGGACGCATCGCTGTATTGATAACCTTTCATTAAATAAGGAAGTATTTTTCTAATGGCTTTAATAGATTTGTTTCCGTATGATAATTTTGCAAAATCTATTTTGGACAGACGGTCTGCCACTTCCTCACTAAGTCCCATTTTGTTGATCAAAACTTTTTTACATTCGTTAATGTCGGAAATTGAATAAATGACGTGCCATAATTGATAAAGCGGTTCATTTATAAATGATTCATCAATAATCAACCTATCTTCATCACTAATAACTTCTCCGTTATCTTTATTTACTAAGTATGTTTTTGATTCATTATTTGCGTTAGGCCGTGTTTTGAGATTAAATTGTAACCATTTTTTGGCCGATTCATCATTTCCAATTGCTTGTTTTATGAGAGTTTTGGTAACATTTCCCTGTATGCCTTTGTATAACATTTTGTTTCCATACCAACCGCTTCTTTCTTTAATGCCTAAAATTTTAAATAATTCTTTAAGGGTTAGTTTGGGATTTTCGTTTAGGTATTCAAATATTTTTTGTTTTTGTTCGAGAGTAATAGGGAAATCTTCATTTTTCTTGTTTTTGATAACAATGTTATTAATGGATTCCCAAATTTTTTCAATCTGAAATAAAGGATTACTTCTATGAGCTACTTTTGGTCCAGTAAAAATTTTTTTACCCTCTTTATTTAATACATGAAACCCTTCAAATTCACAAATACTTACAAGTCCTTTTTGTGATTTTAGTGGTCTCTGGTAGTAAATTATATCATTTCTGATATGATTAATAAGTTCGTCACTTAAAACATCAGGATAGAATTCCTGTTGTTTCTTCATGATTTTATCAAATTCTTCTATATATGCTTCGCGTGGAAAGATTTGTTGTTTGGTTCGATAGAAGGGATTTTTGGATAATTCTTCAAAAAATTTCTGGCTTATAGTTTTATTTTCTTCTTTTAATTGTTGGTATCTATTTTTTATTTCTTTTACATGTTGAGTATCTTTTTTATTGTCTTGTGAGTCCTCTGTTGCTTCACCTTTTGTAGGTTGGTATCCTCTTTTTTGATTTAAGTGGTAAAGAATTCGTCCCAATTCTTTTATTGATACCTGTTCGGTTGCCGCTTTTGCTCTCAGTTGCCATAATTCTAACTTCGGAAGTTTGAATAAGTTTTCATCAAACATTCCGTGCTTTTTTAATTCTTTAGTTAGAGCGGTGCGCCTTAATATATACCGATAATAATTTCGACGCATGGATCGTTTTTGGGTGCGTTTTTGATTTTTTGTAATAGCACTTCCTCTGGTAAACTCGTCATTTTCGTCGGTATCTAAGGGAATAATTCTAACCCCCATTCCTATAATTTCTGTGGGTTGTTCGTTTTCTTCCTTAATTAATGCCCAACCTATTGAGCTGACGCCTAAATCGAGTCCTAAGATTTTTTTCATGTTTATAGAGTTTAATTAGCTATGTAAGAAGTTTTTCAATTACATTTTTTAGTGCTCATGTTTAGTCAGTAATTAGATTTGTAAGATCTTGCATTATGTGTGGAGGATTTTGGATTGTTTCTTTTTGTCTGATTCTGCCAACGCAGATTTGTTTAAGTTGATATTTATTATTTTTTAACGAATATATGCAAGTTTTTATTTTAGGGTGGGAGCACAAAAAATAGCAAAACACACAAAGCTCCTCCTGCTGGACTTGAACCAGCGACCCTCTGATTAACAGTCAGATGCTCTAACCAGCTGAGCTAAGGAGGAGTGTCGGTATGGTTGCGTGGCTGGTGCGTGGTACCAGCGGAAGGGACGACAAAATTAGGGATTTTTTGTTTTTATAACGCCTATGCCGTGAAAAATTCTGTCTGGTAGGGATAGCGTTGGCGGTACAGTGCCACGATATGCTCCCAGAGCTTTTGTCTCAACTCATCCAGGTTGCGCTTTTCGGTAGCTGAAATAAAGATGGCATGGCCATGGGTGCGCTGTTCCCACTCGGCTTTCAGTTGTTGCAGCAGCTCCTGGCATATCTCGGCCGGAAGATAAGGATCGAAATGCTGCTGTTCATACAGATCCATTTTGTTGAATACCAGCAGGGTGGGCTTTTCCAGTGCGCCCAGTTCCTGCAGCGTGCGGTTCACCACTTCAATCTGTTCTTCGTAGTGCGGATGGCTGATATCTACCACGTGGAGCAGGATATCGCTTTCGCGTACTTCGTCGAGTGTGGATTTAAAACTTTCCACCAGGTGATGGGGCAACTTGCGGATAAAGCCCACCGTATCGCTGAGCAAGAAAGGTGTTTGCTGATAGACCACCTTTCGGGTGGTGGTATCGAGGGTTGCAAACAGCTTATTTTCAGCGAACACTTCGCTTTTGCTCAATGCATTCATCAGGGTTGATTTGCCGGCATTGGTATAACCCACCAGAGCTACGCGGATGTATCCGGAGCGTTCCTTGCGCTGCAGCTGTGCCTGCTTTTCAATCTCTTTCAGTCGTTTCCGCAGCAGAGCAATTTTATCTTTTACCAAGCGGCGGTCGGTTTCAATTTCGGTTTCGCCGGGGCCACGCGTACCGATACCACCGCCATGACGGCCCAGGTGAGTCCACATGCCTTTTAACCGGGGCAGCAGGTATTGGTATTGGGCCAATTCTACCTGAGTTTTTGCGCGGGCTGTACGCGCACGTTTGGCAAAGATGTCGAGAATGAGATCGGTGCGATCAATGGTTTTCACACCGAGGATTTTTTCAATATTCGTGATTTGCGTGCCACTCAGTTCTTCGTCAAAGATCACAATGGAAATATCTTTCCCTTCCAGGTAATGTTTGATTTCTTCCAGTTTACCTTTTCCGATCATCGTACGAGGATCGGGATGAGGAAGCTTCTGAACAAACGTTTTTACCGCCTGGGCTCCGGCTGTTTCAGCCAGAAAGGCCAGTTCGTTTAAATACTCATTCACCTGGGCTTCCGTAACATCCGGGGTGATAATCCCAACCAGAACGGCTTTTTCGGTTTGCGGGACAGTTGGTTGAAAATCAATCAAAGCTGGTTCCTTTAGCCATGCAAAGTTAGTACATTGCAGGGAAAGGCTTGGATAGCAGCTATGAGCAAATGGAGAGAAATCCTGATCTGTCTGGGATGGATGAGTGGACTGCATGCCGCTCATGCCCAACTGGTGTGGACGCCCGAACGGATAGCAGAAGCCCCTTATATCAGTGCATGCTGGACGGATGAAGATGCCAGCGGGCAGGCTTTGTATTATGTGATATCAGCGTATGATATCGAACGGGATAGAATGCGGCATCAACTCTGGATGCAGCCACTCCATCCAATGGCGGCTCGCGCAAACAGGCTTTTTACATTCGATGGTCCACAACTGGAAAATCTGATCCGGATTTCCCCGCATCAATTTATTTTCACGAGGGGAAATCAATGCTATTTATTGCGAACCGACACTCCCTCGTTGCGCCCGTTTACGCAGGCTGATTCGCCGTATGCACATATGCTGATTTCACCCAAAAAAGATTATGTGTTGTTTGTGCATCCCGAAAAGGTGCGAGATGTGGAGGCCAAAGATTATTATCCGCAGTTTGGAAAAACACGTGCCCGCATTTATCACAGGCTACCGGCATTTGGTACGGATGGCTGGATTGATGGATATGTGCATCATTTGTTGTATGCGAGGATTGATTCGATGGGGAGGTTAGGGATGCCGGTTGATTTGATGCCTTATGAAGAGACCGATGTGGATACAGCGCTGATCAATGGCTATCTGGCTCAGGTACACTGGAGTCCGGATGAGCGTTACATTGTGTATGCCGCCTATAAGCCCTCCCTGCAGGAAATAGCAACAGATACGCCGCAGGATACTCTGGTTACGCCCCAAGTGAGCCAGATTTATCTGTATGATCTGCAGGATGGGCTTACCAGTTGTCTCACCTGTGAAACGGATGTTGACAGAGGTCTTGGCTCAGCCTGGATCAGGCATGAATCACCCGCATTCAGTCCGGCTACCGGCCAGGGCAAAAGCCGCTGGATAGCCTGGATAGCTGAGCCCGTTGCAGGTGTACACACAGGCCAACGAGATCTGATCCTGGAAGACCTGGAGCGCAAAACCTTGTACAACCTTACACATGGCCGGGCAGGAAGGGTATTGCATTTCTGGTGGTCAAGCGACGGACAGAGTTTGCTTTTCACGGCTACCTTTCCAGATTCTGCATGGATTGAACTCTATCGGGTGCAGGTATTCGATGAAGGACGTTTGCATACACCCCTCGTCATCAGGCAAATTACCCATTTGCATACCAGGATAGAGGCTTTGGTGGGGGAAACCCCTTCGGCCTGGCTGGTAGCAGTTTCCGGATGGCACCCCATGCAGCGTATTTTTGCTGTGGACAAACAAAACGGCAGCGCCCGCATGCTTGTTCAGGCCGATACTACGCAGAACACCATGCCCCGCCTTTCTTCCTGGCTTATTTCACTTGCCCACGGGATGAAAGTGTGGATTCACCAATATCGCCCATCTCAAACTGACTCCGGCAGCAGATATCCGGCCATCATTTGTCTGCCTGATCTTGCATGGTTTTCAGAAAACGACAGCAAAACGAGGTGGGATCAGCCACACATGTTTGTCGAGGCAGGATATCAGGTGTTTACCATTTCACCCGAACCGGGTTTGTCTGATGATAGGCTGAATTTTTACCTGGATCCGGCAACCCTTCATAGTTTGGCCGACAGTCTTTGTCGATTGCTTACCATCAACCAGGCAGATACGCAAAGGGTAATACTCATGGGCAGCGGATGGGGAGCCTATCCGGCTCTGATGTGGGCATCGGATCAGCACATAGCATCGTGTTTTTCGGTTCGTACGCTGGTGCTCTGGAATCCTGTGGTGGATATTGCTTCCTGGAGCACCACAACGGCTGCCCGGTGGATAGCACGGGAGATAGTGCAACTGATGCAGCAAAATAAGAACATCGTTCACACAGACTTGCCTTCGGCGCAATTGCCCATGCTGATCGGTGTAGGCGGGAATGATGGCTGGGTACCGGCTGAACAGGGTTTGGGTTTGTTTGATAAAATTCAGGACCGACAAATACCCGGCAGGTTGATTTATTTTCCTGACATGGCGCATCATTGGCAAATAGGCCATGATCTACTGGTATGGCAACACCAGGTTTTGAACTGGCTGCAAACTCCGGCAGTAAATCCCTGACGAAACTAAAGCGGTTCAGGTTTTTTATAGACCACTCAGGCAAATGCCGATGGAATAGGTATGAACATCCAGGCCGGTATTTTGCCGGAATAAGGGCGTGAGGCTATAGCTCCCGTACAGGTTGAAATTACCCCAGCCAATGCGGGCGGTTGCTGCTACCCGGTAAGGATTGAAGAATCGGCGGGTTTTGAATTTTTCCACTTCCGGGAAACCGGCTACTACACGTTTTCCCTTGGCATGCGCATCCGTATTCAAACCCAGTTTGGCTCCCAGTGCCACCTTAAATCCTTTGTTAGCATTTTGTGCAACCTGGCGGAAACGAAATTCAAGCGGAATCTCCAGATAGGTAGTAGCAATTTTGTATTTGCTGTATTTGCTGTCGCTGGTAAAATTCAACTGAGAGGAAACACTATCGGCAATGTTGAGGGTATAGTTTTTGAAAAAAACATTGCTTGTACTTACGCCCAATCCCAGCGCAAAACTGAAATGGCTTTGTTGAAAAGGAAAATCATAGAGCAGGGCAATATTGAAATCGCGGTTCCAGCCACGCGTGCTGATACCTGTTGGGAGTCCACTCCATACATCATGCCCAAGCTGCAGAAGAAGAAAATCCCGGGAATAAGAAACCGGTATCTGGCTGATGCCTTCATGATTAGTTCTTACCGATCCAGCATATCCTTCACTTTGCTGAGCCTGAGCTGAAATGGGCAAAAATCCTAAGAGACTTGCGGCCACAATCAGCCAAAGGAATAAATATGAAACGGATGTGACGCGGATTTTCCGGAATTTGCATGAAAATAAAAGCATACCAACTGACCTTTAATGGCTGTATTGACAAAGATAAAGGGAAATCTACCGTCGGACAAAATACATGGGTGAGTATTTTTTATTGCTTTACAGACATTTGTATGTAGAATTCAGCATCAATTCAAATCATAAATCCGTTAAAAATTTTGAATTATGATAAATGATTATATTTTGTTTTTCAAGTATGAAAAATTTTTTAATTTTCGCATCAAACTATCAATCGTTTTCGTATATGCAAAGTATTAACCTATCCTGTTAAACCATGTCATTCACGAAACGCATTTCCGTTTTTATCATTCTTGCGCTGGGGTTGTTTTTATATTTTTCTATCAGCGCACTTATCTACTATCGTCAGTTTGAAGGTGAACGCAAGCAGGTACAACATAGCTACCAGGTGCTTTCGCACACCCAGCAACTGCGAGACCTTTTTGAACAGAATCTCTTTTCCACACGTAGTCTTGCTGGCAATTGGCGTAATAAAGTCATGGATCAATTGCTGGCACTGCAAAAACTGGTGGTTGACAATCCTGTGCAAAGCAAAAGAGTTGATTCCTTGATTGCAACATTTAGCACCTATGGTGTTGCATCGGCTTTTCGTTCCACCAGTGCTGCCGTGCCCCAAAGCGGTTGGTTGCTGACTTTGCGTAACATAGAAAGGGATGAAAATCAGTTACTCTTCCTGCGCGACCAATCTTATCAACATATTTCCCGCAGGTTGCTGGCCTATACCTTGATAGCGTGCATAAGCTTTTTGCTATTCGTGGTGGCTGGCTTATGGCAATTGAAACAAGATGAAGCCAAACGCAGAAAAGCCGAACAGGAGGCACTGGCCAATGAAGCCCGTTATCGCAAACTGATTGAAGGCGTGCGAGTAGTAGTGTTTACCACCGACCTGGATGGGCGTTTTAGCTTCATCAGTCGCAGGGTGCAACAACTTACCGGATATAAACCCGAAGAACTGCTGGGCAGAAGTTATAAAACACTGGTACATCCCGACTGGCATGAGCGTGTCACACAATTTTATTTGCGGCAACTGGATAATAAACTTGCCGATACTTCCCTCGATTTTCCGATCGTTACAAAAGATGGCAAGGAAAAATGGATCCGGATGTATTCGACTTTGTTATTGGAAAACGAAGAGCCCGTGGGTTTGCAATGCGTCGTGCTCGATACATCTGAAAGAAAAGAAATGCTGATGAGGCTTCGCCAGGCCGAACGCCAGCGAAGGGAAAATCAGCATCTGCTCGAAGCTTTGATGGATAATACGGCTTCCCTTATTTTCATCAAAGATCTCCAACATCGCTACCAGTTTGTCAACAAAGCCTTCAAGCAAACTTTGCAACTCACCGGTGAACAGGTATATGGTAAAACCGATTTTGAAATCACTACACCCGAATTGGCCCAACGCTATCACGAAAGTGATGATCGCATTTATCAGGGAGCCAGTATTGATAAAACAGAAGAAATTATTTATGTCAACAACGAACCACATCATTTTCTCATCACCAAATTCCCGCTAAGAGACGAGCAGCAGAGAATTTTTGGATTATGCGGCATTGCTACCGATATTACCGACCTCATACAATATCAGCAACAGCTGGTCGAAGCCAAGCAACGGGCCGAAGATGCCGAAAAATTTCAGGAACAGTTTCTTACCACTATCAGCCACGAGATGCGCACGCCGCTACAGGGCATTGTGGGGATGACCTATTTGCTGAGTAGCAGCTCTCTTACCGCAGAGCAACAAGAATTTTTACGTTCCATACAGGAAGCAGCAGATACGCTGCTAACACTTATCAATGACTTGCTTGACTTGTCGAAAATCAAAGCCGGCAAACTGGTCATTGAAAAATTGCCTTTCTCTTTAAAAGAAATCTTGCAATCGCTCGATCATTTGTTTCACTTTCGGGCTCAGGAAAAGAAATTATCCTTTGATATTGTATGTGCGCCCGATGTTCCGGATCGGCTGATAGGGGATCCTCACCGGCTGAAGCAGATTCTGGTGAATCTGGTAGGTAATGCCATGAAATTTACTGAAACGGGATTTATTCGGGTAGATGTAAAAGCCTTGCCTGGCGAAACAAAGGATAGCGTCATGCTGCAGTTTGCCGTGGCCGATTCCGGTATAGGCATCCCGGCAGATCGAATCCAGCAAATCTTTGAAAGTTTTACCCAGGCTGAAGCAGCTATCAGTCGAAAATATGGCGGTTCCGGGCTGGGATTGTCCATCACACAATACCTGGTGAAATTGCAGGGTGGACACATTGAAGTGGAAAGTGAACCGGGTAAGGGCAGTGTATTTACCGTTTCCATTCCTTATCAGCACGACCCTGCTGGTGAATCACAACCCAGGCAACAAATTTCACAACCCATGCTTGCCCTGCGGGGACTTCGTGTTTTGGTAGGAGAAGATAATTATGTGAACCAGAAATTTATTTCACGCCTGTTGCATCGGCTGGGCGCCGAAGTGGATGTGGTGGATAATGGCCGCGAAGTCATACATAAATTGGAGCAGCGCACAGATTATGATTTGTTGCTCATTGACATGCGTATGCCTGTTGTCAATGGATATCAGGCTATCCGGCATATCCGAAAGGAAATGCACCTGAACCTGCCCATCATTGCCATGACGGCTGCGGTGTTGAGCGATGAAGAAGAACGATCGTATCAGGAAGGTGCCAATGCTTGCATTCGCAAGCCTTTTACGCCGCAAGATATCCTGAAAGTCATTTATCAGTTGCTTCCAGCTCAGCATCTGGAAAACGCGCACAAAGATGCCCTCGTGCAAACCCCCGATTCTAAGCATGTGGAACCCGCTGTAAACGGGCAAAAAGGCTATGACCTGAGCACCATTCTTGAACTGGACGACGATCAATACACACTCGAAGTGCTGGATCTGTTTCTGAAAACGGCTCCCGAAACTCTTGATCAGATTGAACAAGCCTATAAGAATAAAGATTTTCGTCAGGTCCGTGAAAAAGCCCATCGCCTGAAAAGCAGCCTGGGTCTGTTAAACATGCATACTTTGCTGGCAATCATGAAAAACATTGAACAACAAGCTGCACAAGAAAAAGATGATCATATTTTTGAAGACATTCTTCGGGCTAAGTCTATCCTGCAACAATATATGGAACCTTTGCGGCAGGAAGCCGATGGGTTGCGCAACCAATTGTACTCATCATCTGAAGGAAATCCGGGCCTCTCGTAAAATATTTGCAAAATATCTGTTGGTAAGTTTTCGTTTTCATCACATGCTTTATTTTGAAGCGAGTTCGCATCTTGCGTATAAACATTACGTACATGAAAATGATTTTGGTAGCCGAAGATGATCCGCTGTTGCTGAAAACGCTTGGCCAGGTGTTGAAAAAAGAGGGGTATAAAACTTTATTGTGTGAAAACGGAAAAAAAGCCGTTGAACAAATGGCTAATGGCATGCCCGACCTGCTGATTACAGATCTGTTCATGCCAGAAATGGACGGTATTCAGTTGGTCACACACATCCGGCAGGATTTGCAAAGCCATATTCCCATTTTGGTGTTAAGTGCCTCCGGGGAAGAAGCCCGTGTGCTGGATGCATTTCGTCTGGGCGCCAATGATTATGTGACCAAGCCATTTAATCCGCGTGAGCTTTCCCTTCGGGTACGTCGTTTGCTCAACTGAATCAGTTCAGGGAACAACAGGAGTGGCAGGTATGATGGCTTTTTGTTTTCGGGTTTTCATGTGTTCGGGAATATGCGCCAGGATCTGATTTTTCAGGGCTTCCAGTGTTTGGGTTCTGGCATAATGTGGATGCGTAACCAGGCTGATTTCCCGTACAGGAGCCGGAGGCTTGAAATATCGAATCCATTTCTTCTGTTGCGGACTAAGATAGCGGACAGCCAGCTCCGGTAAAATGGTAATGCCTTGCGTGGATTCTACAATTTTTTTCAGCATTTCCAGGCTACCTGTTTCAAAATCCAACTGATGCAATGCGCTTGATTTGTCTTTTAGTTCACAAAGATTAATGATCTGGGTACGCAGGCAATGGCCTTCTTCCAGCAACCAGAGCCGGTTGACATCAATGTCGGATGCCAGTACATATTTTTTATGATTTTTCTTATCAGGCCGGGCATGGTAAACTACAAACTGTTCGTAAAATAAGGGGAGTTCCTTCAAGGAATGATCTTCAATGGGGGTGGCCAGCAGTCCAGCATCCAGATGGTGCTGATGAATACGTTTCACAATCTCTTCCGTGGTGAGCTCACTGATCCGCAACTTGATCTGTGGATATTTTTTAAGGAAATCCTGCAGGAAAAGCGGTAGCAGATAGGGTGCCAGCGTAGGGATTATGCCAAGTTTAAATTCACCCTGCAAACAGTTTTTTTCTTCATCTACCAGTGCTTTGAGTCGCTCTACGTGGGAAAGAATCAGCCGGGCCTGGGCAATGATTTTTTCTCCAATGGGCGTGGGCGTAACAGGCTGCCGGCTTCGATCAAAGATCACAGTATCGAGCTCCATTTCCAGTTTTTTAATCATCATGCTCAGGGTCGCCTGGGTAACAAAGCATTGTTCGGCAGCTGTTACAAAATGCCGGCATTGATCAACCGCTACGATATATTCCAGTTGCTGAAGGTTCATGAGAATAGATTTTTTCAATGTATTAACCAGAATGATTGAAATTATCTAAGATGCGAAATTATACAATTTCCTGCCCGATGCTGTTGGGTAGTTAACCGATCTGTAACATGCTAGGAAGGAAGTTGTTGCCCTTTGTGGAATATATTTGTTTCACCATGAAATGGGTTGTGCTCATTTGGGGATTATGTATGTGGTTTTCCTGTTTGGCGCAGGACAACTATGAGATTCAGGTGTATGGTTCAGATATCGTAGAACCGCATCACACCATGGTGGAACTGCACAGCAATTATACCCTCGAAGGCAGCACACAGGAAGAAAACGGTGTATTGCCCACCGAGCACGCATTTCACGAAACCGTAGAAATTACACATGGATTTAATGAATGGTTTGAAACGGGTGTTTATTTTTTTAACAGCCTGGGTAGCGATGGGCGTACAGCTTATGTGGGAAGTCATCTTAGGCCGCGTGTGGCCGTGCCTGAGCGCCTGCACTGGCCTGTGGGGGTAAGTCTTTCTATGGAATTTGGATTTCAGAAACGCAGTTTCAGCGAAGATACCTGGACGCTTGAAATCAGACCCATTGTAGATAAAACCCTGGGTACCTGGTATTTTTCATTAAACCCCAGCTTTGAAAAATCGTTGAAAGGCCTTAACGCCGGCCAAGGTTTTGAATTTTCTCCCAATCTTAAGATAGATGATGCTATTTTGAAATGGGCCGCAGTTGGGATTGAATATTACGGCGCTATGGGTCCTCCGGGTGATTTTCCGCCGGTTGATGAACAACAGCATCAGTTGTTTCTGGCATTTGATTTTTTCTTTTCTCCGGAATGGGAGCTCAATGCAGGTTATGGGTGGGGGCTTACGCCCAGTACCGATCGGGATATCGTAAAACTCATTCTGGGTAGGCGATTTTAATGATGCCTGGTGGGTAGATGATGTCCTGTGAAGAAAGGAATATGCAGGGTTCTGCCCCAGATGTGATACGTAATCCAGCTCATACCCAGAAAACTGGATAAAAACCAGATGAAAAAAAGCACGTGTGCCCAGACGGGAATCAATGGATTGTCAAAAAATCCCAGATCGAAAATTACACCGGCCACCATGTTTACATTCAGCCACACAACCCAGATGAATAAGGAAAGCCAGATTTTTTTGAATTGTTGCTTGATTTCTGGATCAATTCTTGGTTGCTGATTCATTTGATGAATGTATGAAAAAATCCGCATTTCAGGAAATTCAGGGTAAACACAGAGCGCGAAGTTTATCAAAATCATCCCGAAAAACATTCAGATCAGTAAATCCGGTTATTCCTCTGATACGCGCTTCGTCGCTGATTTGCCAAAAAAGCCAGTCAGCTGCATCCTGAGGCAGGGAGCGCAGGTTGTGTTGGGCAATCCAGATGGGATATTCATCCAGATATCCCCTGATATATTTTCGGTAAAAATGCAGGTTGGTGTAAATGATGGGTTTTACCCCGTAATAACGTGTCAATTCATTCAGATAAATACGGATGGTTTGCCGGATGACGGAATCGGGCTGATGGTTGTCCACTTCCGCATCCAGCACGGGTGGCAGGTCGCCCGGCATCAGGTTGACGGTTTGTTCGAAATTTCTGGCTTGTAGCAGGGGATTGCGGGTAGCATAGAAAAAATGATAGGCTCCGCAGATAAAGCCGGCAGCATGAGCCTGGGTCCAATGTTTGGCAAACAGGGGATCCTGGCGGCTGATGCCTTCCGTAGCCTTGATGAATACGAACCGGATGGGCTGGCCCGCAATCCGCTCCTGGCTGAGTTTCTCCCAGTCAATGCTCCGCTGATACTGAGAAATATCTATGCCAAATACGGTGTACCCGACGGGCAGCCAAACCCGGTGTGTCCGGTCTTCCACAAAGGCGGGCCGCGCAGCAAAATATTTCAGCCCCCATACCCATGCGCCTGTGCCGGCCAGCACAAGCCCTAAAATTCCCATCCAGACTTTCCATTTGCCAGAAAACATGGCTGCAAAGCTATGGATTCGCAACCTGCCGGGATGAAATATACATGTTCCGTACCCGTTGGGCGGCTGCCACCATGTTTTGCAGGGATGCTTTTACTTCGGGCCAGTTGCGGGTTTTCAATCCACAGTCCGGATTCACCCACAGTTGATCAACCGGAATGATGCGGGCAGCTTTTTGAAGCAATGCTACCATCTCATCGGCCGAGGGGATGCGGGGTGAATGGATGTCGTAGATGCCCGGACCTATGTCGTTGGGATACTGGAAATCTCCAAAAGCATCCAGCAGCTCCATGTGGGAACGAGAAGCTTCTATGGTAATCACATCGGCATCCAGGTCGGCAATAGGCTGCATGATGGAATTGAATTCGCTATAGCACATGTGGGTGTGGATCTGGGTTTCGTCTTTGACCCCGCACGATGCCAGGCGGAAGGCTTTTACCGCCCATTCAAGATAAGCCGGTTGTTGTTCTTTCCGCAGCGGGAGTCCTTCGCGGAATGCGGGTTCATCGATCTGGATTACCCGAATGCCGGCTTCTTCGAGGGCTTTGACTTCGTCGCGGATAGCCAATGCCAGCTGATAAGCAGTTTGTTCAAGCGGTTGGTCGTTACGTACAAACGACCATTTCAACATCGTCACCGGCCCGGTGAGCATACCTTTGACGGGTTTGGATGTGAGGGATTGGGCAAAACGGATCCAGCGTACGGTCATATCCTGTTTGCGTGCCACATCGCCGTACAGGATGGGAGGCTTTACACAACGGCTTCCGTAACTCTGTACCCAGCCGTGTTCGGTAAACGCAAAGCCGGTAAGCTGCCGGGCGAAGTATTCCACCATATCACTGCGCTCAAATTCGCCATGTACCAGCACATCGAGGCCGATCTGTTCCTGCAGGGCGATTACTTTCCGGATGGATTGTTCCAAAGCCTGTTCATACGCTTTATCGGAGATTTCTCCTTTGTTCCAGCGTGCGCGCAATTGGCGCAGTTCGTTTGTCTGCGGGAAAGAGCCTATGGTCGTGGTAGGAAGCAGCGGTAGCTGAAGGGCACGTTGTTGGGCAGCTTTCCGGATGGCAAATGGGTGCAGGCGATGCAAATCGTTTTCCTGCAAACGGGCTATGCGTTGCTGAATCTCAGGCAGATGGGCAAAAGCTGCCATCTTTTTTTGTTCAATCGCAAACTGGTTTTCAATCAGCCTGGGAAGGGCCTGCCGATGGGTGCCGGCAAAGGCCAGTTGTTTGAGCAAGGTGAGCTCTTCCAGCTTTTGACGGGCAAACGCCAGCCAGTTTTTCACCATGTCGGGCAGACCTTTGCTGTTGGTTTCCAGTTGCAGATCATATGGCACATGAAGCAGTGAGCAGGAGGGGGCCAGCAGGATGCGTTCCTGTCCCAGCTTTTGAACGGCCTGTTCGATAATACTCAGCGAATAGGTAAAATCATTTTTCCAGACATTACGCCCATCCACGATGCCCAGTGAAAGCCATTTATCGCGGGGCAACCACTGCAGGGCGGGTTGCAGCTGTTCAGGATCGCTGATCAAGTCCAGATGAACTCCCTGCACCGGCCATTGCACAACCTGGGGCAGATAATTTCCCAGCCCCCCGAAATAGGTAGCCAACAATAAATTTATTTCTGGCATCTCGCCATGCAAATAGCTATAAGCCTCCCGGAAAGCCTGTAATGAGTCGGCAGAAAGATCCGTTGCCAGAAAAGGTTCGTCAAGCTGAACCCATTGGACACCATGCCTGTGCAGCAAGCGAAGCAGATCGGCATAGCAGGGAAGCAGAGCAGGTAGCAAATGCAGGGGATTGCCGTGAGCGGTGCCCATCTTCCCGAGCAACAGGTAGGACACGGGGCCAATGAGGATGGGCTTGACCGGGCGTTGAAATGCCTGGGCCTCTGCGAGCGCTGCCAGTAAAGAATCGGGTTGTAGCCTGAATGATTGATTAGGCGCAAATTCGGGTACGAGATAATGATAATTGGTATTAAACCATTTGGTCATTTCCAGCGCTGGAATATCCAGTCCGTCGCGCTGATAGCCCCTTGCCATCACAAAATACTGATCGAGCCCATCCACTCCTTTTTCTTTCAAAGGGACAAATCGTTCCGGAATCACCCCCAGCATCAGGCTCATATCGAGCACATGATCGTAGAAGGAAAAATCGCCGCAGGGCAGCCAGTCTATGCCTGCAGCGATCTGCTGCAGCCAGTTTGACTCTCGAATCATTTTGCCGGTACGCAACAGCTCGTCCTGTGAAATTTTGCCTGCCCAATATTGCTCACAGGCGCGTTTCAGTTCGCGATGAAGTCCGATGCGGGGATAACCCAATAGGTGTGTGAACATAATTGTTCTGTGTTTTGTGGTTAGTTGAAAAATTTTTCAGCTTGAAAATCAAAACAGGCAGGCAATGCGGACAAAGCTACCTGCCCATGGGCAGGGTGATGACAGGAGGGCAAAATCAGTACCTACAACCATCCTGACGTTGGCTTTATTCCGCGAAAGCCCGTCATAGCAGAAAAAGGCAGGTCTCCTGGCTCGTATCCCTTTCATCGGCCTTCCCATCTGCAGATGCAAACAGTGGCACGCAAGCCTTTTGCAGGCGAGGATGAAAGGCGTATGGATACTCACAGTTGCGCGTCAGCCCGTGATTTGCACACGGTTCCCTTTTCACGTTTGCTGTTTAGGCAAGCAACCTTTCTCTGGCAAACTCAAAACCGAATTTGCAAATGCGAAAGTAAGCAGGAAGAATCATCCGATATGTTGATCAGATCCTTTTTCCATCTATTTGTGTATAAATTGTGACAAACCGGTTGATAGCAACCCGGGATAGACCTTATCATTTAAAAAGCGACCAGATTTGTGTATTTTTCTACAAATCCTGTATCATGAAATACCTGGTTTTTCTCTTGCTTACATTATGCGGATACAGCCAGTTGCTGCGTGCCCAGCAAACCGATGCATTCAACGGGTTACAGATGAATATGGGCAATTTGTTCCGGCTTTCAGATGCGCAGACCCGTTCCATCAGCCCCGAAAATCCCACAGGCGAAAAAGGCAAAGGCGGCATGGCCACGCTGGCCCATGGTACGGCCGCTTCGGCAGCCCGGGATTTGGGGCAGGGCTGGAAAGTCAATCCTTTTATTCGCATCCAGCCCGGGCATACCGATACACTGGCCCTGATTCAGGGTCCGGGGGCTATTCAACATATCTGGATGACCGCTACCGGCTTCTGGCGATTTGAAATCCTGCGTATGTACTGGGATGATGAAAAAACGCCGTCGGTCGAAGTGCCCCTGGGCGATTTTTTTTGCATGGGATGGGGAAAATATGCCCCTCTGCAATCGCTGGCCGTATGCGTAAATCCAGGCAGTGCATTCAACTGCTACTGGGTGATGCCTTTCCGGAAAAAATGCCTGATAACCCTGCAAAATATAGGCGATGAGCCTATGACCCTGTATTATCAGATTGATTATACGCTTACAACTATTCCCGAAGATGCAGCCTATTTCCATGCACAATTCCGGCACGTGAATCCCAATCCCTACAAACAGCCCTACGTCATCTTGGATGGAGTCAAAGGCCGCGGACAATATGTGGGTACTTATCTGGCCTGGGGTGTGCACAACAATGGCTGGTGGGGGGAAGGGGAAATTAAGTTTTATATGGATGGTGATCAACAATTTCCCACGATCAATGGCACGGGCACGGAAGATTATTTCTGCGGATCTTATGATTTTGAAAACCAGCAAACCCATCAGTATGAAACCTTTACTTCGCCCTATTCTGGTTTGTGCCAGGTTATCAAGCCCGATGGGTTATACCAAACCCAACAACGCTTTGGCATGTACCGCTGGCATATCATGGATCCGATTCGTTTTCAGCATGATCTTCGGGTAACCATTCAGGACCTGGGCTGGCGAAGGAATGGCACCTACCTGCCCCAGCGCTCGGATATTTCATCGGTGGCTTACTGGTATCAAACCGAGCCGCACGCGCCATTTCCACCATTGCCTGCCAAAGAAGAACTGGAAGACGACTGAAGCTTTATTTTTCTTTCAGCAAGATGGGGATATCGTGCTCCAGTTTGCTGATATCTTGCGGATTGGTACCATCATAGAATCCGCGGATGCGCCGATGTTTGTCAACCAATGCCCACCATTGGGAATGTACAAACAACCCTGATACATGGGCGCTATCTACCGATCCGATCAGATAATCATTTTCAGCCATGGAATAAATCTTTTGTGCGGGGCCGGTGAGAAACTTCCAGACCCTTGGGTCGGCATCGTACTGTTCGGCATATTTAGCCAGTACAGGAGGCGTATCGTGAGCTGGATTAACCGTATGGGAAAGGATTTCAAAGCCAGGCGTGTGTTTGAATTTTTCATACACCTTCTGCAGGTTGGCATTCATGCGCGGACAAAGATCCGGGCAGGTGGTGTAGAAAAATTCTACCACACTCACTTTCCCGTTCATATCCTGCTGGGTGAAGGGTTGCCCCGTCTGATCGGTAAAACTAAAATCACCCACTACATGCCCGGGGTTGCCGAGTACAGGCAGTTTATCGCTCTGATGTACATAGGTAAAATAATAAAACCCTGCAAACAGGAGAAGAATAAAGATCCCCAATCCTGCAATCCAGAAATAGCGTTTCATGGGAGTTTGTACTTTGCGGCAAAGTTAGGTGCATACAAAGCAGAATGACTGAATACAGCAATAAAAGAATGTGAAACTTTCGCACTTCAAGAGGTTGTCTCAACCGCCAGATCCTGAGTCAGCAGATCGGCAATTACTTTCGGATAATATTCATATTCCAGCGCATGAATTTTTTGCGCCAGGGTTTCAACGGTATCGGTAGGCTCTATTTTTACTTTTTCTTGAAAAATAATATCGCCCGCATCATATTCTTCATTTACATAATGAATGGTAATACCGCTATAAGCCTCACCGGCCTGCAGCACAGCTTCATGCACGTGATGGCCGTACATACCTTTGCCACCGAATTTCGGTAGCAGAGCCGGATGAATATTGATAATCCGACGGGGGAAAGCCTCGATCCAGGACGCAGGAATTTTCCACAGAAAACCGGCCAGCACAATCAGGTCGGGTTTCATTTTTTTTACCAGGTCTAAATAAATAGAGGTGTTGTAAAAGGTGTTTTTTTCCAGCAGCATGACGGGGATTCCGGCCTGTGAAGCTACCTGAATTACACCTGCATGGGGCACATTGCACAAAATAGCCTTCACGCGAGCAATGGGTTTGTTGTTGAAATAAGCAATCAAATGAGCTGTGTTGGTTCCTTTGCCGGAGGCCAGAATCAAGATTTGTTTCATGTTAATGGAAATTGAAATATTCAGCCCTTTATTCTTTAGCAATTAACCTAAATCTGAAAGAGGGGCCAATGGATTCTTTACATTGCACAAAATACAAAAATAGAAATGCAGGGTTTATACAAAAAATTATTTATACATGCATGTTTTGAGCAGGGTTAACGGAAGGTTTAAATAATTTTTCTGTTTTGTTGAGAAATTGTCAGCTGCGCGCCTTAACTTTGTGGCGCTTTTTTGGAAAACCGAAGTTCAACCAAAATCCAATACGTTAGCATGAGCGATCTAAGTTATTTTGGGAGGACTGTCAAACACCTGGTGATTTGCTCCCTCACGGCCTGCCTGTTTTTCCTTCCACTTCATCATGCCTTTGCCGATGCTCAGAAAGGCAAGCAGCTGTTTCAGCAAAACTGTGCCCAATGTCACAATCCCCTGCGCGATGCCACAGGGCCGGCTCTTTATGGCAAGGAAAATGAAGTGCCGGGCGGGCGGAAATGGATTTACAACTGGGTGCACAATTCGGCTGCAGTCATTGCCAGTGGCGATAAGTATGCCGTGAATCTGTTTAATCAGTGGAATCATGTGCAGATGCCACCCTTCCCACAACTCAGCACACAGGATATAGATGATATTCTGGATTATGTGAAGCAGGTGGGTGATGAGGCCAAGCAAGCGGCCAGTGCGCCTGCCGCAACTGCTGGCCAAGCCGGGGGTGGTGCAGCGCCGGCAAGTAATAACAACTTGCTATACGGTATCATCACACTGGTGCTTGCGGTTGTAGCACTTATCCTGCTGCAGGTCAACAACAGCCTCAACCGCATGGCCAATGAAAAAGAAGGCATTGAAACCCCCGAGCCGGTGCCCTTTTACAGAAATAAAACCTATATCGCCATTGTTTCCCTGGTATTGTTCCTTGTTGCCGGATATTTTCTTACCAATGCTGCCGTAAACATCGGGCGCCAGCAAAATTATGAGCCTACCCAGCCGATTTTTTATTCTCATCGTGTGCATGCCGGCATTAACCAGATTAACTGTTTGTATTGCCATGCGGGAGCTGAAAAAAGTCAGCATGCCATGATTCCATCTCAAAATATTTGTATGAACTGCCACATGGCCATTAACAGCTATTCAGGCCCTCAGCTTTATACGCCTGAAGGAAAGCCTGTGGATGGCACCGCAGAAATTCAAAAACTGTATTACTATGCCGGCTGGGATCCCAAGCAACGGAAATATGTAAACGCTGGTCATCCTATTCAGTGGGTGAAGATTCATAACCTGCCTGATTTTGTGTACTTCAGCCATGAGCAGCATGTGGCTGTGGGCAAAATTCAATGCCAGATTTGCCACGGTCCTATCCAGAATATGGATGTGGTTTACCAATACAGCGATTTGTCTATGGGCTGGTGCGTAAATTGCCATCGCACTACCAAGGTGAATTTTGCAGATAATGCCTACTACAGCAATATTTTCATGAAATACCACGAAGAGCTGAAGGAAGGCAAGATTGATAGTGTAACCGAGGCTATGCTGGGAGGTACGGAATGTCAGCGTTGCCATTATTAAGATATTGATTAAATCCTTGAAACCTGATTATATCACATATTACTGTTTCAGCATATGAGCGAAAAAAAATACTGGAAAGGATTGGAGGAGTTGTATAACACCCCTTCTTACCAGAAGACGGTCAGGAATGAATTTCGCGAAGAATTGCCTTTCGGGGAAGAGATTGAGCGCCTGATGGATGCGAAGACACCCCGAAGAGATTTTCTGAAATATCTCGGGTTCAGCATTACAGCAGCTACTATTGCCGCCAGCTGCGAAATCCAGGTGAGAAAAGCCATTCCCTATATCAATAAGCCGGTGGATATTACGCCCGGCGTGCCCAATTATTATGCATCCACTTATGCGCAGGATGGTGATTATTGCCCGGTTGTGGTGAAAACCCTGGATGGGCGTCCGATTAAGATTGAAGGGAATACTTCTTCTTCTATTACCCGTGGTGGGACATCGGCCATGGTGCAGGCATCGGTATTGAGCCTGTATGATACGGCCAGGTTGCGGTATCCGATGATTCAGGGGAAAGAAGCTACCTGGGAAGAGCTGGACAAGGCCGTAATGCAGGGCCTGGCCAGCCTGGGAGGAGCTCCTGTGGTGTTATTGACCACAACCCTGATGAGCCCGGCCACTGAACAGCTGATTCAGGAATTCATCCAAAAATATCCCGGAGCCCGCCATGTGACGTATGATGCCGTTTCCTATGCGGGCATGCTGCTGGCTAATGAAGCCTGCTACGGCAAAAGGGCTATCCCTTCCTATCATTTCGAAAATGCCAAAGCCATAGTGAGCCTGGGGGCTGATTTTCTGGGCACATGGCTTTCGCCAGTAGAATTTGCCAGCCAATACGCACAAACCCGGAAAATCAAGGGTAAAAAGGCTGATCTCAGTCAGCATATTCAGTTTGAAAGTTACATGAGCCTCACCGGTGCCAACGCCGATTATCGTTATACACACAGGCCATCCCAACAGCCTGCTGTTGTGTTGAATCTTTACAATGCTGTGGCGCAGGCTTTGGGTAAACCCCAGCTGTCCAATGTTCCAGCTTTGCAGGATGAATCCTTACAAAAAGGCATTCAGCGCGCTGCCAGGTTGCTGGCTTCCCATCCCGGCGAGGCGTTGGTCGTGTGTGGTTCTAATAACCCCCATGTGCAGATAGTCGTCAACGGCCTGAATGAAATGCTGGGAGCCGGAGGCAAAACAATTGACTGGAATGCACCGGTCAACTACCGCAAAGGCATTGACGCCGATATGCAGCAGCTGGTGGCCGATATGGAAGCCGGCAAAGTGGGTGCTGTGCTGATTTATGGTGCAAATCCGGTTTATGACTATTATGACGGGCAAAGGTTTGCCGAAGCCCTCAAGAAAGTGAAGCTAACTGTTTCGTGTAACGAACGGAAAGATGAAACCACCGTACTTTGCCAATATGTAGCTCCGGATCATCATTATCTGGAAAACTGGGGCGATGCCGAACCCAAGGCAGGCTATTACAGCTTTATTCAGCCCACTATTTTCCCTCTGTTTAAAACGCGTGCTTTTCAGGAAAGCCTGCTTGCCTGGATGGGACAAACACCCGACTGGCACGGCTATCTGATGAAATTCTGGGAGCCGAAGCTGGGCGGACTGGAAGCATGGGAAGAAGCTTTGCAGAACGGTGTTATAGAACCCAAACAGGTGAGCCTGGCCGCAGCCCCTTTCAAAGGGGATGTACAGGGTGCAGCAGCTCAGCTCACTGCACAACAGCCAAAGATGGGTGAGCTGGAGTTGGTGTTGTATGAAAAAGTGGGTATCCGCGGAGGCCGTTGGGCTAATAATCCCTGGTTGCAGGAAATGCCCGATCCCATCAGCAAGTGTACCTGGGATAATTATGTATGCATTTCACCGGCACTGGCGTGGAAGTTAGGTATTTCCATTAACCGGTTTAATGAAAATGATTTGAACCGTCCGGTAGCCCGCATATCAGCGGCTGGCAAGGAAATCACGCTTCCCGTGCTGGTGTTGCCCGGCATGCCTAAAGACGTAATTGCCGTGGCCGTTGGCTATGGAAGAAGCCCTGAGGTAGGGAAAGCTGCTGGGGGAGTAGGTAAAAATGTATATCCTTGGGTAAACCTGAACAGCCAGAGCCTGACTTTTGAATATTATCAACCCGCTGCAACTTTTACCCTTACAGGTGAAACCTATCCGTTGGCTATTACCCAGACACATAATAGCTTTGAAGGTCGCCCCATTATTTTGGAGACCACACAAAAACAATACAACGAAGACCCGGGTGAAGCTACTCGTGAGCAGCGGGAAGAAAGGGAAAGATATGGTGGTGAAAATTATGATACGCAGGGTACCTTGTATCCCAATCTGTACGATTTTCCCGGACTGAAATGGGGCATGTCCATCGATTTAAATAGTTGCATAGGCTGCGGAGCGTGCACGATTGCCTGCCAGGCCGAAAACAATGTAGCAGTTGTTGGCAAGGATCGGGTAATCGCGCATCAAGAGATGCACTGGATTCGCATTGATCGGTATTTTTCCGGAGATCCGGAAAATCCGCAAGTAGTATTTCAGCCCATGCTCTGCCAGCAGTGCGACAATGCACCCTGCGAGAATGTTTGTCCAGTAGCGGCTACCAACCACAGTGATGAAGGCCTGAACCAGATGGTCTATAACCGCTGTATTGGTACGCGCTATTGCATGAACAACTGCCCGTACAAGGTGCGGCGCTTTAACTGGCGTGACTGGTGGGGGGCGACCAGCTTTGGAGGTACCAAGGATACGGCCGACATGGAAAGCGAGCTTACCCGTATGGTGTTGAATCCGGATGTAACCGTGCGTGGCCGTGGAGTGATGGAAAAATGTACCTTCTGCGTGCAGCGCCTGCAGGATGCAAAGCTGGCTGCCAAGAAAGCCGGTCGTCCTCTGATGGATGGAGAAGCTATGACAGCGTGCCAGCAGGCATGTCCTACACAGGCTATTGTATTCGGCAATGTACATGATCCGGGAGCTGCCATCAGCCAGCTTCGTGAAGAAAACAAAGAAACGCGGCTCTACTACGTGCTGGACGATTTACATACATTGCCCAATGTCAATTATCTGGTCAAGGTCGTAAACAAAGATCCGGGTGATTTTTACGTAGAGCCTGTCCAACATGTATTGTAATGAACTTTTGATATTGAAAACATCATAACCTTACGCTATGCTTCATTACGAGTCAACCGTACGTGAGCCCCTGGTCAATGGGAACAAGGATTATCATCAGGTCACGGAAGACATTATCAGCCCTATTGAAAAGAAGCCGGGCAAGCTGTGGTGGATTGCGCTTGGTTTTGCCGTCACGATGTTGCTGTTCGGCGTATGGTCAGTATTCTGGGAAACTTACTGGGGAATTGGGGTGTGGGGTGAAAACCGCACCGTAGGTTGGGCATGGGACATCACCAACTTTGTCTGGTGGGTAGGTATCGGTCATGCTGGCACGCTGATTTCGGCCATCTTGTTGCTGTTTCGCCAGGGATGGCGCACAGGTGTGAATCGGGCTGCAGAAGCTATGACCATCTTTGCCGTGCTTTGCGCGGGTCAATTTCCGGTGTGGCACATGGGGCGTGTATGGCTGGCCTTTTTCATCTTGCCTTATCCCAATTCACGCGGTCCGCTTTGGGTAAACTTTAATTCGCCCCTGCTGTGGGATGTATTTGCTGTGAGTACTTACCTGACGGTTTCAATCTTGTTCTGGTATTCTGGTTTGATTCCGGATGTAGCCACCATTCGAGATCGGGCTAAAAAGAAATTTGCCAAATTCTTTTATGGATTGTGTTCTTTTGGCTGGCGGGGTACCGCTAAAGAATGGCAGCGGCTCGAAGCCCTCGGCCTATTGCTGGCAGGTCTTTCCACGCCGCTGGTGCTTTCGGTGCACAGCGTGGTGTCTATGGACTTTGCCACATCTGTAATTCCTGGCTGGCACGAAACGATTTTCCCGCCTTATTTCGTGGCTGGGGCTATCTTCTCCGGTTTTGCCATGGTGCAAACCCTGCTCATTCTTACCCGAAAAATTCTGCATCTGGAAGAATATGTAACCCTTGGCCATATTGAGGCCATGAACAAAATCATCATGCTTACCGGTGGTATTGTTGCCATGGCCTATATCACCGAATTGTTCATTGCCTGGTATTCGAATGTGGTGTATGAACAGGGTGCATTCTGGTGGAGAATATTGGGTCCATACTGGTGGGCTTATATCATCCTGATTACCTGCAATGTGGTATCCCCGCAGCTGTTCTGGTTCAAAAAACTACGTCGTAATATTCCTTTCACCTTTGTGATGTCCATTGTGGTGAATATAGGAATGTGGTTTGAGCGTTTTGTGATTATTGTGCTTTCGTTGTATCATGATTATATGCCATCAGCCTGGGTGTATTACTCTCCGCGCTGGCCTGAAGTTGGGTTTTACATCGGTACATTCGGATTGTTTTTTACCTGTTATCTGTTGTTTGCGAAATATTTCCCGGTTATAGCTGTGTGGGAAATCCGCAGTGTTTTGAAAACCAGTGGGGAAAACTACAAGCAGAAAATGGCTGCTTTGGAACAAAAAGATACAGAAGAGTTTTTGCAGGAGGTTCAACACGAACATGCACTGGCCGCCCATTAACATAATAACCTCGATAGACTGAAAACTAAACCGATATGGCAATCAAACAATATGTAGTGGCAAGTTTCCGGGATGAAGATCAGCTGTTGCCGGCTGTGAAAAAAGTGCGGATGCAGGGTTATAAACTGTATGACGTGTTTACACCTTTTCCGGTACACGGCTTGGATGCAGCTATGGGATTGCGACAGACGGCTCTTCATACAGCAGGATTTATTTATGGTGCATTGGGTACTGCAACGGCGCTTTTGGGAATGAGCTGGATTTTTGTGGTCAGCTGGCCGCTGGATATCGGAGGAAAGCCCCATTTTCCGCTTCCTTCTTTTATACCCATTACTTTTGAATTGACGGTATTGTTTTCAGCAGTAGGCACTACGTTGACTTTCTGCTGGCTGAACCAGATCATGCCTGGAGTGAAAAAACATATTTTCCATCCCCGACAAAGTGACGACCGCTTTGTGATGGCTATTGAAATAACACCGAAAACCCAGGTGGAGGAGGTAAAGCAATTTCTGCTTAACAACGGCGCAGAAGAAGTGCAGGTACAAACCGCGGAAGAAGGCTGGTGGTATGGCCTGTTTTCCAAACGTGAAAAATATGATGATATCAATCCGCAGTGGTCTGTTCAATGATTGTTAGATAATGTTTCTGAACATGAGAAAACAATATGTATTAATCGGGTTGAGCGCTGGAATGCTTTCTCTGGCTTTGTTTGCCTGTCACGCCGGACGAAACAATCCAGGCCGTATTTATGCCCCCGATATGTATTATTCGCGTGCTTACAATTCATATTCGGTCAATCTGGTGTATGCTGATTCCATGAGCAGCCGTCTTCCTGTACCAGGTACTGTGCCCCGGGGACATACCGTAAATGCACATGAATTATTGCCATTTAATTTACCCCAGAGTGATTCGGCTTATGCTGTTTCGGGACAGGTGAAAAATCCACTTCCCGTTATCACCCAGGCCACACTGGAAGAAGGGCAGCGATTGTTTAATATCTATTGTGCTATTTGCCATGGCGAACAACTTGATGGTCAGGGGCCGTTGTACAAAAGCGGCAAATTTCCTGTACAACCGGCCAATTTTCACCTGCCCCAGTATCTGAACATGCCTGAAGGTACTATGTTTTATTCGGTGACCTATGGTAAAAACCTGATGGGCAGCTATGCAAGTCAGCTTAGTGAAAGACAACGCTGGGAAGTAATTGCCTATATTAAAAGTGTGCAGGCAAAAGATTTGGCAAAAGGTACTGATAGTACAGCGGTAGCAAAGAAATAATTTTATTTATCAAATCATAAGTCTGAAAGAAACATGGAGGAACGTTTTGTTATCCCACGGCGATTCAGAAACACCAGCCTGATTTTTATTTCCATTGGTGTGCTGGCTTTTCTGGCAGGTTTGTTCGGCTTACACGGAGATGTAGGTGTGAAGCGCTTCTGGTCGGTTCTTGTTTTTGATAGCCTGTTTTTTCTTTACATATCGGCTGCGTCCCTCTTTTTATATTGTGCAGCTTCTCTGGCACAAGCTTCCTGGCACATTGCCTACAAGCGGGTCATAGAAGCCATTATGGTGAATATTCCGGTGTTTGCCATAATTGCTTTTATTGTCTTGATGGCTGTACTTATCGGGCATAAATATTTCATTTACCCCTGGACCGATCCGCAGGTATTGGCGCATGATACCATTGTAGCGGGTAAAACTCCTTTCCTGAATGTGAAATTGTTTGTGATTTTCACGGTGATTATCATGTTGGGATGGTCGCTTCTAAGCCTGAAGTTGCGGCAGATTTCCTTGCAGGAAGACCGGGCTGAACGGGGGGTTAGACGTTTTCTGTGGAAGACCATCTTTTTCAGTGCTGTGTTTATCGCATTTTATGCTGTTACCATTTCTGTTTCATCCTGGCACTGGTTGATGAGCATTGCCGCTCGCTGGTATTCTACGATGTATGGCTGGTATGTTTTTGCTGGATCATTTATCTCTTTAATGGCTATTATTAGCCTCTTCGTTATTGCCATCAAAAACAGCGGACAGCTAAGCCTGGTGAACAAAGAACATTTACATGATTTAGGAAAATTCATTTTCGCCTTTTCTATTTTCTGGACTTATATCTGGTTTGCACAATATTTCCTGCTTTGGTATGGCAACATTCCGCTGGAGTCCCAGTACTTCCGTCCGCAACTGTGGGGGCATTACCGGTTTTGGTTTTTGCTGGATTTGGTGATTAACTTTGCCGTGCCTTTCCTGTTGCTGATGACACGCGACGCCAAACGGAATTATACGACGGTAACCATTATTGCCCTGATCGTATTTTTCGGTCACTGGTTGGATTTTTACCTGATGGTAATGCCTACCGTGTTACCAACGCAGGGAGTGGTTGGATGGTATGAAATCGGCATTACGCTGGGTTTTGTAGGATTAATGATTGGGTTGGTTAGCAGAGCCTTATCGCGTGCTCCTCTTTACCCGGTCAATCATCCTTATCTGAAAGAAGCAATCATTCACAAATCTGATTGGGGATGATTGTCAAAGCTCTATCAGAAATTGAATGAAAGGTTATGTGTGTTACACGACAAAATGATGCTGAAAGTTAAATTGCCAATTAGCTGGAAAGTTTGAATTTACCGAATCGTAAAAGATTTAAGAGATTCACCATAATTGTTGTTAGTCATGTCAGGCTTTTTTGTTGTCGTCTTACTGCTGCTTTTGTTCATCATTGTGGTACAGATAGCCAAAGCGAGTGAATATGTGGCTATCCTGAAAGGGGAAAAGAAAACCCAGGAACAGAACAATCGCTTGCATGCCACGCTGATGCTGGTGTTTTTGATTGCCGGGTTAATCGGCTTGTACATATGCCATGAGTTGCTCAAGGATAAATTGCTGCCGGTAGCTGCATCTGTACAGGGGGTGGCTATAGATCACATGATGACGGTTACGCTGGTTATCACGGGTATTGTGTTTTTCATTACCCAGATTTTGTTGTTTGTATTTGCTTACAAATACAGAGGTCGAGAAGGGCATCAGGCCAGCTATTATCATGAGAATTCCAGAATAGAATTTTTCTGGACGGCCATTCCGGCATTGACGATGACTATCTTAGTGGCGATTGGGCTAAAGCATTGGTTTAGCATCACTTCTGCAGCTCCTCCCAATGCTATGGTTGTGGAAGTAACCGGTAAACAATTTAACTGGATATTCCGTTATCCAGGCAAGGATGGGGTTTTAGGCAAACGTGACTACCGGCTGATTGATGAAGGCAAATTCAATCCGTTAGGACAGGTGTGGAGCGACCCATACAATCATGATGATGTAGTATCCAGTGAATTGCATTTGGTTGTAGGCCGGCCGGTGAAGCTGGAAATAGGCTCCCGCGATGTGATACACGATGTGGGATTGCCTTATTTCCGCTTGAAAATGGATGCGGTACCCGGTGTGCCCACCACATTGTGGTTTACACCCAAATACACCACTGCTGAAATGGCGAAGATGACCGGAGATCCTAACTTTGTATATAAATTGGTTTGCGATCAGCTTTGCGGGGCGGGTCATTATTCCATGGTGGCCAACATTGTGGTAGAAACCCAGCAGGAGTTTGATCAGTGGCTGGCTTCGCAGAAATCACAATACGAACTGGCCAAAGAAGGTGGAGCTATTCCATCAGACACCACAAAGATGGCTATGTTGCCTGTGAAGGCACAACCATCCGTGGTGTCGGCAAAATAGACTTTTGTTGATACAAGTTAAAAATCAATACCTATGAGCAGTGAAGTTTATACCGGACAGGCGCAAAGGGCAGCGGTAGCTGCTGTAGCTGTCCATGACGGCGATGGTCATGCCCATCATCACCACCAGAGCTTTATCACCAAATATATTTTTAGCCAGGATCATAAAGTTATTTCCAAGCAGTTTTTAATTACCGGGATGATTTGGGCCATCATCGGCGGGTTTTTCTCGGTGATTTTCCGGTTGCAGCTGGGTTTTCCAGATAAGTCATTTCCTTTTCTGGAAACCATTTTCGGGCATTGGGCTGCAGGCGGTCACATCAGTCCGGAATTATACTACCAGCTTGTGACGATGCATGGCACCATCATGATTTTCTTCGTGCTGACAGCGGGTTTAAGTGGCACATTTTCCAACTTCCTGATTCCCTTGCAGCTGGGTGCGCGTGATATGGCCTCTCCATTTCTTAACATGCTTTCTTACTGGTTTTTCTTTGCGGCCAGCATTATCATGCTGATATCGTTGTTCTTGAAAACCGGTCCGTCTGAGGCTGGATGGACGGCTTATCCACCTTTGAGTGCATTGCATGAAGCCTCGGAAGGATCCAAAACAGGTATGGATTTGTGGCTGATCAGCATGGCCGTATTTGTGGTTTCGCAGTTGCTGGCTGGGTTGAATTATATCTCTACCATCCTAAACATGCGTACCAAGGGAATGAGTATGACCCGCATGCCACTCACCATCTGGGCACTGTTTTTTACGGCTGTATTAGGAGTGCTTTCGTTCCCGGTTTTGCTTTCGGGCTTTATTTTGCTTTTGTTTGATCGCAACCTGGGTACCAGCTTTTATCTTTCAGACATTTATATTGCCGGGCATGCACTTCCCAATCAGGGCGGAAGTCCTATTTTATATGAACATCTGTTCTGGTTTTTAGGCCATCCGGAAGTGTACATTGTGATGTTACCAGGGATGGGTATTACGTCCGAATTGCTGGCAACGCACTCCCGCAAACCTATTTTCGGATATCTGGCTATGGTGGGTTCCTTATTTGCCATTGCTTCCCTTTCGTTTCTGGTATGGGCGCATCATATGTTTGTTTCAGGTATGAATCCCTTTTTAGGAGCCTTCTTCGTCCTGTTTACCTTGTTGATTGCCGTACCCTCATCTGTAAAAGTGTTTAACTGGTTGGCCACGCTCTGGAAGGGGAATATCCAGTATACGGTACCTGCATTGTTTGCTATTGGTTTTGTCAGTCTTTTCATTTCCGGAGGGCTTACGGGTATATGGTTGGGGAATTCCGCGCTGGATTTGCATTTGCACGATACCTATTTTGTGATTGCGCATTTCCATCTGGTGATGGGTATTGCCGCTTTCTTTGGCATGTTTGCTGGAGTTTATCACTGGTTTCCCAAGATGTTTGGCCGGTTTATGAACAATACGCTTGGTTATATTCATTTCTGGGTAACTTTCATCGGAGCCTATCTGATGTTCTGGCCCATGCATTATGAGGGTCTGGCAGGGATGCCGCGCCGTTATTATGAATATTCAGCCGATGCACTGGCCATTTACCACCGCTTTCAAGGCTTGAATGAATTCATCAGTGTGGTAGCTATTATCGTGTTTGCTGTACAGCTCATGTTTGTATTTAATTTCTTCTATAGCATTTTCAAGGGTAGACCTGTGAAGGATCCCAATCCCTGGAAAGCCAATACACTGGAGTGGACCACACCTATTCATGTGGGTCATGGCAACTGGCCGGGTGAAATTCCAGAAGTTCATCGCTGGGCTTACGACTACAGTAAGAACGGTATTGATTTCATTCCGCAAACCGTGCCCGTATCGCCTGCTGAAGAAGAAGTAGGAGAAACGGTGAAAACACCCCAGTAATTCAGATTATTCTATTGATGATGTACAGAGAGCAAACAGCCAGCTTATCGTTGTCAGAGGCGATTCTTGGGAAAGCGAAGGATTATTTGCAGCTCACCAAATTCACGCTGAGTTTTCTGGTGGTGTTTTCCTGTGTGGTAGGGTATCTGATGGTGCCTCAAGTGAATATGGGGTCTGCAAAGGTGCTGCTGCTGTTTATTGCAGGCATATGTATCACAGGCGCAGCGAATGCATTTAATCAATTGATGGAACGGGATACGGATGCACTGATGCGGCGTACTGCTGGCAGGCCATTACCCGCAGGACGAATGCAACCAGCCGAAGCGCTTACCGTAGCCCTGGTGTTGACTTTCACAGGCTTGATCCTATTGAGTGTATATTTTAATCCCCTGTCAGCCTGGGTAAGTTTGCTTTCTCTCTGTCTGTACGCTTTTGTTTACACGCCCTGGAAACGATGGAACTCGCTGGCCGTGTTTGTAGGTGCCTTTCCGGGTGCATTGCCTCCTTTGATCGGTTGGATTGCAGGTAGCGGTACATTGAGTGCTGGGGGATGGTCGTTGTTTCTGTTGCAGTTTTTCTGGCAGTTTCCGCATTTCTGGGCTATTGCCTGGATTGCACACGATGACTACCAGCGGGCCGGATTCAGGCTTTTGCCCGGAAATGGTACACGCAATGCTTATGTGGCCATGCAAGTATTGAGTTTTACCATCCTGCTGATCATGGCCGGATTTTTACCTTATTTATTGCATGTATATGGCAGCTTCGCGCTTTCAGCAGGGTTGCTTACCGGCGCTTATCTGTTGTATCGGGCATGGAAGCTGGTGGAAAAATGCGACGCTGCTTCGGCCCGGCAATTGATGTTTGCAGCCTATATTTATTTCATTGCAGTGCAATTGGCCATGTTGATTGATAAAATATAAGTTATTCTTAAACGATGGCATATACGGTGCGTGTGCAGAGAAAAAAAATACATCCCTACAAATTCAACATGTGGGTGGCAATTGCTGCCATCGTGATGATGTTTGGAGGGTTGACAAGTGCTTATGTGGTGATGCATGGCCAATCCCGCTGGGTGAGTTTTCAGCTTCCCCATCAGTTTATTTTTTCTACCACTATAATTTTGTTAAGTAGCCTTACCATGGCGCTTGCTGTGAAAAGCTTCAGACAACATCAGATGAACCGATATAAAATGTTGATTACCATAACAGCTGCCTTGGGAGTGGTTTTTATGATTTCCCAGTTTATGGGATTTCGTTTCTTGTATGCACATGGTGTGAATCTTACATTCAATGTATCGGCGAGTCTGTTATTTATCATTACGGGTTTGCACATGTTGCATGTCCTGGGGGGTGTGATAGCTTTGTTGGTCATGTTTTTCCGGGCTTTTCGCTCACGCGTACGTTCTTATGATCCGGTACCGGTTGAAGTAGCTGCCACTTACTGGCATTTTGTTGATATTTTATGGATATATTTGTTTGGTTTTTTTATCTGGATGCGATAAACAATTGAAATTGCCCAATGTTATGAGTACGATTGCAAGCACGCAGAAAGTGAACTGGAAAGGAGGTGTTTCTCCTTACAACGTCAGCTATGGCAAGCTGATGATGTGGTTTTTCCTGATGTCAGACGCTTTTACGTTTGGTGCATTTTTAATTTCCTATGGCACCACGCGCCTGAGTGCCAGCTATTGGCCTGATCCGAACGAGGTATTCGACAAGGCTCCATTTATCAATGCCAAGTTACCGCTGGTGTTTGTAAGTTTAATGACCTTTATTCTCATTATGAGTTCGGTAACCATGGTGCTTGCCGTACATGCTGGTCATCTGCGCAGGCGTAAAGAAGTGGCTAAATGGTTATCGCTTACCATTCTGGGAGGTATTTTGTTTTTAAGCTGTCAGGCCTATGAATGGACACATCTGATTGAAGGAGGCACTACCATATCGCATAACATGTTTGGACCCATTGTCGATGGACACCACACGCCCGGCCCGGCTGCATTTGGTGCATTCTTTTTCACCATTACTGGTTTTCATGGAGGACATGTGTTTTCGGGAGTTGTGATCAATACTATTGTGTTAATTAATGTCTTGAAAGGCACCTATGATCGCCGGGGTCATTATGAAATGGTAGAAAAAGTTGGGTTATACTGGCATTTTGTGGATTTGGTATGGGTATTTGTGTTCACCTGTTTTTATCTTTTGTAGTTTCAGATTTAAAATCTGCAGATATGGAAATGGAACAACAGACAACGCTTGCGGCAACACTTGAAGATGAAAGTGCACATGCGTTTGACTCTACCGTAGCCCGCATCTGGCGTGTATTCTGGATCTTATTAATTGTCACACTTGTTGAAATTGCGCTGGCTACTGTTCATTATTTTACGGGTATGCCACCAGTCTTGCTGCGAAATGTAATTTTCCTGAGTCTTACACTGGTAAAAGCATTTTATATTGTGGCTGAATTCATGCATCTTCGTCATGAAGTGAAGAACCTGATTCTTTCCATTATGATTCCTTTGCTGCTTTTCATCTGGTTTATCACTGCATTTTTAACCGATGGAAATTCATGGCGTGTGGATAGGGAGCGCCGCGTCACGCAGACTGAACAGGTGAGTCCGGCTCCCTGACCTGCATGGGTAGATTAAATTCAAATATTTTATGCAGGATGCAACCGACATCCTGCATATTTATTTTTATTTTCCCGAAATTCGTTTTACCACAACACACTCCTCATGCAGAGGCGCAATCAAAAAATGATATTAGGCTTCGTGCTTATCATCCTGTTGCCGCTGATTGGATTCTGGGCGATGGTGCACTTCAGCAAGCGTGACCTGAATATGCCTGGCTATTATTTTGATCGCGTTGATTCTTCCCGTACGCCTCAGGGATGGGTGTATGATACCATGTATTATCGGCTGAATGAAATCTATTTTATCAACCAGCTCCGGCATGTAGTTACGCTTAAAGATTTACAGGGCAAAGTTGTACTGATCAGTTTTTATTGTTTTAGTTGCCAGGATGATTCAGGTTATCACTGGCTAAAGCGTATGAAAATGGTACAGGATGCTTTTCATAAAAATGATTCTGCATTGCTGATGCTGACTATTTCTTATAACCCCCATGATGATGGTGTGGACATTATGAAAGCCGTTGCCAATCAGTTGCAAATTGATGAAGACAGCTGGTGGTTTCTCACAACGGATGCTGCGCATGTGGATCAACTCAATCAGATGTTATTTGATACAGGTATCAATTTGCCTCTGGAAGAGCTTTCTGATACTACTTTATGGGTTTTGCTTGATAAACATCAATATGTAAGAGGATTTTATAATCCAGCTGATAGCAGCCAGCTGCCGGTGTGCATGAATGATATTGCTTTGCTGATGCTTGAAAAAGAAAAGAAAAAATAAAATTTTACGTCCGATAATGAATATGGATAAACAAAAAAATGGGGTTCAACATTCTTACACGGGTATTATCGTAACTATTTCGGTGGTCATTCCACTGGTAGTTGCCGCACTTTTCATTCTTCCGCATCCCGACATACGTGTGGGATTCCGGTTGACTATCCTGCCTTTTTTCAATGCCATCTGCAATTCCGTGACGGCAATTTTGTTGCTTGCAAGTTTGTATTTCATAAAACATGGTCAACGTCAATGGCATATGCGTTGCAATCTGGCCGCCGTAGTGCTTTCTGTGCTTTTTTTAATTTCCTATGTCATTTATCACAGCCTGGCACCCGAAACACATTTCGGAGGAGAGGGTGTCATCCGGTATGTGTATTTTTTTATTTTAATTACCCATATCTTACTGGCAGCAGTGATAGTACCTTTGGTATTGATTACACTGGTAAGAGCCCTGCAGGGAAGATTTGACAGACATAAAAAAATTGCCCGCATTACCTGGCCGCTCTGGTTTTATGTAGCAGTTACGGGTGTGCTGGTATATGTACTTATTTCTCCATACTATCCGCATTAAAACGGATATCATTAGTAGATAACGGGTGAATGTGAAGCTGAGGGCGTAACTTTGTATGAAAGAAATTTGATTGGTTGGTTATGCCGGTAAGAATTGCCCATATTGAGCTGCCCGATTTTCCGTTGTTGCTGGCACCCATGGAAGACGTGAGTGATCCGCCATTCCGCGCCGTATGCAAAGAGCAAGGAGCCGATCTGATGTACACCGAATTTGTCTCTTCAGAGGGGCTGATCCGCGATGCCATGAAAAGCCGCAAAAAGCTGGATATTTTTGATGCAGAACGCCCCATTGGCATTCAGATTTTTGGCGGTGATGATGAAGTTATGGCCGAGGCTGCCCAGATTGTGGAAGCAGCTCAGCCCGATCTGCTCGATATCAATTACGGTTGTCCGGTCAAAAAAGTGGTGTGTAAGGGGGCTGGTGCGGCCATCCTGAAAGATGTACCGAAAATGGTAAAGCTCACGGCTGCCGTGGTGAAAGCTACCCGTTTACCGGTGACAGTAAAAACCCGTTTGGGATGGGATGAACAATCCAAGAATATTGTAGAAGTGGCCGAACGCCTGCAGGATGTAGGCATTCAGGCCATCACCATACACGGTCGTACCCGCACCCAGATGTACAAAGGTGTGGCCGATTGGACCTTGATCGGGGAAGTGAAAAATAATCCGCGCATGCATATCCCTGTGTTTGGCAATGGGGATGTAGATAGTCCCGAAAAAGCGCTGGAAATGAAGCAGCGTTACGGTGTGGATGGAATTATGATTGGACGGGCAGCCATCGGTTATCCCTGGATCTTCCGGGAAATCAAATATTTCCTGCAAACCGGCAAACATTTACCTCCACCCGATATCACTGAAAGGGTGCGGGTATGCCTGAAGCATCTGCATGCAGCTGTGGCATGGAAGGGTGAACGGATCGGTGTGGTGGAAATGCGCTGCCATTATGGTCATTATTTCAAGAATCTGCCTGCTATTCGCGAATATAAAACCCGGCTGATGCAGGCAACAAGCCTTGCAGAAGTAGAAGACATCCTCCATGAAATAGCATTTCATTATAGTACCGGAAAGATGACTCCCGCGCCTACAGGGGTTTGTTAGATGAAAGGCTTCATTCTTGATCTTTTTTAAGAATCTTTCTAATATTTTCCCGTTAACTTTACATGTTTTCAAAAAAATCCCTATGTCGTCTATTGCTATTTCCCGTATTGCGATTATTGGTGGGGGTAATCTGGGTACATCTATTGCCGAAGGTTTGTTGCAAACGGGTTTTCTGTTGCCCGATCAGTTGATTATTACCCGTCGCAATCTTGCTCCTATCCGCTATTTGGAACAAAAAGGCGTGCAGTTGCTCACCAGCAATTCGGCAGCAGTTCAGCAGGCCGATGTGGTGATTCTGGCTGTTAAGCCATACAATGTGAAAGATGTGCTCACCGAGGTGGCTCCGGCCCTGCTTCCGGAAAAGCATTTGCTGATCAGTGTGGTAACAGGCGTAACGATAGATGAATTAACTGCCTTGCTTGCAAAGCCGGTGGCCGTTATTCGGGCCATGCCCAATACCGCCATTGCTATTCGCGAATCGATGACCTGCCTGAGTTTCAAAAAAGCAACAACTGAACAAATTACCTGGACGGAACAATTGTTTAATCAATTAGGCAAAGCCATTGTGATTGACGAAAAACTCATGGATGCTGCTACCATTCTCGGTGCTTGTGGCATTGCGTATGCCCTGCGTTTCATCCGTGCCAGCATACAGGGCGGTATTGAAATTGGCTTTGATGCCCGGACAGCCAATCTGATTGCGGCACAAACCGTAAAAGGTGCAGCTGAATTGCTTATCCGTGGTAATCGTCATCCCGAAGAAGAAATTGATAAGGTAACGACCCCGAAGGGTTGTACCATAGCGGGTTTGAATGAAATGGAACATCAGGGCTTCAGTTCATCTCTCATCAAAGGTATCACGGTTTCATACCGTAAAATTGCCAGAGATGAATAAAAATAAATAAGACCCGCCTGCAGACCAGACGGGCCTTTCACCACCTGAGACATATGCTATATTCAGCGTCAGGATTTAATGAATAAACTGGCTATGGCCAGTACTGATTGCATATCCAATGGTTCATCGAAGGCCTCGGAGGCTGCACTGGCGCTGATGGAAAGTCCGCCAATACCTGTGATCTGCACACCCGCCTGCACGGTGTTATCTTCACCTGCATACACGGGTTGCACCGATGATCCAATCCCGCCTGTATCATTGCCGGTTATCCACGGTTTTACGCTGTTGCTGAAGCCGTTCAGCCGCCGCATCAACCTGATTTTTGAAGCATGACGGGCTTCTACGGAATGAATATTCAGCGCTGCCTGCAACACGGTGCTGTTGCTCATTATGTTAGCGGCTTGTCCTTTGTAGGCGCGAACACCGGTATCTTCAAAAGCCTGTGCAACTGCCAAAAAGGTTTGATAGTTGGAAAACACATCGGCAAAGGTGCCATTGGCGGTAAAATCAAAATTGGGTTTGTTGACCGGTGTGCCACCCAGCTGGGGAATCACGGCTTTCAGAAAGTTTACATGTGCTGTTTCGTCGGCACTGATTTTCTGAATAGCTGTCAGATCATTTGCATTTGGAATCAAAGCACTGCCCTGGGTAGCTCCCATGCTGTAAAAAGTAGCTTCCAGATATTCAAGCGTAAGAGCATAATTCAGGATATCCACTACACTTGCAGATGTGTTACTTTGTGCGTATGCTTTGTTTAACATAGCACCCAAAGCAAGTGGTAATGCAGCAAGAGAAAGCTTTTTGCCTACTTGTGCAAATTCTTTCATCGCTTCGCGCCTTGTGTTGATGCGTTCATACACTTCGGGATCTATTTCTTCAATAGCCCGGAAAATACGATACATGTTCATGGTATAATGATTTTGAAATGGTTTGAAAAATTATGTTAAGGCAATTGACTGTTGATTTTTGTTTTGATATATGTGGAAGCAATGACCAGTACTTCAGATGGTTTGCGTGATAAATCAAGTCCGTTTTGATCAACCACATCACTATCCACAAAAGTATCGGTCATCACCAGCTCTCGCAGGTAAGCAGCATGGCGTGCTTCCACAGATACAATCTTACCGGCCAGCGTCAGATAATCAGGTGTTTGCAAATACACACCCGCACCATTGTAAGCTGAAACACCTAAATCTTCAAATGCTTTGGCTGTTGCAATCACACTGCTGCGGCTGCTGAAATTGATGCTGCTGAAATCAAACTGTAGGCTGGCAATGGCTTGGGTACTCAATGCTGCTTTGAAAAATTCACGGTGTGCAATTTCATGATCCCTGATATCCGTAAAAAAAGATAATTCCATGTCGGTGATACCACTATAGGGTGTTTGCACCACCTGTGTGTAAAATGCAGCTTCCAGCTGTTCAAGCGCATAAGCATAATTCAGTATTCCTACATCGCCACTACCCAGTGTTACTTCTTCTGCAGAAGGTGAACTGTTGTGATCTTTATGACAGCTGGCAGCCATCATCCATGCAGTGAGACCTATTGATCCGAAACCTGCATATCGAAGAAAAGCTCTGCGTGGCAATTTGTGCATGAGCATTTGATCCTGCGAAACAGGCACATTCTGATGTTTCATAATGATATTGTTTTAAGGATGAACAAATCAGTTTCTTGAATCTGATTTTAATTACGAAACATCTTTGTGCCTGGATTTGAAAATTCAAAATTTTATTTTCCGAAAGATTAAAATCGGATTGATTTTGTTTCTGTACATGCCCGAATATGGAATGAAATAATTTGTATGATTTGTCGTGCAGAAGCAATCAGGGAATCTGTCTTTTGATTAGCACAGGCGTACCGATTTTGACAATTTCAAAAATCTGTCGGATGGCTTCGTTGGGAATGCTGATGCATCCATTGGTCCAATTTTGCATGTAGGTAAACACAAAATCATCTTTTGGCCAGGTACCATGAATGCCAATACCACCGCCAATCTGAGCATTTTCCGGAATCAGATGGGCTGCTTTTCTTGCATTAAACTTTTGATAATCAGCAGTTGTAGGATAATCCAGCAGCAGGAAACGACACCAGCGGTTATCGTATCGTTTGGCAATAATATGAAATAAACCTTCCGGTGTCTTACGGTCGCCGGCCATCATTTTATCCGACAGATCGTTGCTGCCAAACACAGCAGGAAACGAAGCCAGCAAGCGGGTATCTTCATATACATACAGGCGATGATGCAATTTATCAATCAGCAAAAACACTTTATCCGGGTCCACATGTTTCACATCAATCCGATCGCCCGGATCAGCCGGATGCAATACCCACATCACAGAAAAAATCAGGCTTATGAGGGAAAGCATCTGCAGGGTTTTTTGCAATAACGCAAACCCTGTTCATTTATTTTTACATGTTTAAGTGATTCAACAGCGTACTTGCCTGCCGGTGGGCAGATTTAATTTACGGTGTGCTGTCGGGCACAAAATCCAACACAATGGAATTCATGCAATAACGCAAACCTGTGGGTGGAGGGCCGTCTTCGAATACATGTCCCAGATGCGATCCGCAGCGGGCACAGATCACTTCCGTGCGTTCCATGCCGAAGGAATGATCGGGTTTGTAAATCACACTGTTTTTGCGAACCGGTTCAAAAAAGCTGGGCCAGCCGCAACTGCTGGCAAATTTGGCATCTGAGCGAAACAGTGGATTACCGCATACGGCACAGTAATACGTGCCTTTGCCATTGAAATTCCAGAAACGATTGTGAAATGGTGGTTCCGTACCTTTTTCACGGGCAACCCGATACACTTCCGGGGGTAAAATTTTTTTCCATTCGGCGTCAGAAACATGCAAAGTTGTGGTGTCTGTCCGAGAATAATACGGATTATGGCTGTGATCCATGGTAAAAGATTGAATGGTTGATGATACCTGATGAGATGGCCGAGGTTGTGAAAAACTGCATCCGTAACAGCACAAACCGATCGCAGCTATGCCCATCCATCTGTATCGGAAAATATTGGACATGAAGGTATGCATCTTCAAATGAATAACACATAAAGTCTTATAAGTTACGCATCAAAGAAGATTGCAGTTGAATAAACCACCAGTTTTAACAGAATTTTTAATTCAGCTGATGCTGTTTCAGCCATAAGCGCACATATTTCAGAAACACAGAAATGGCTGCAAGAAAGGCAAGCAGCAATCCTGCTGTTCCCTCTTTCCATCCGGATTTGAGCAGATAAGCTTTCCAGAATGTGGCAAAAGGATGAGAGATCCATTGCCAGGGGGATGATTTTTTGCCCTGCTGATGAAGTTTTTTAGCACCCAATTGCGCATATTGGTCTATTTTCAACCACAGCGTATGCATATCCTGATAAGTGTAATGCAGCAAATACCCGTTTAACAAATGGGTTTGCACTTCTGCATGGAAAACAACGGTTTCATGCACGGGATCTGTGCTCCATGTCGCTTGCCGGCGATCAAACAGACGTATCTTATGATCCGGATATTCAAGTCCATGATATATCCAGCGATTGAAATACCGATTCAACCTTTGCAACATGTAACAACCGGAAAGTCCTTGCTGGCGGGCATCGAGGATAGATTGTTGCAATTCCGCTGAAAGCACTTCATCGGCATCAATAAATAGCACATAATCGTGTTGCACCTGTTCCATAGCCCAGTTCTTTTGCTGGCCATAACCTTCCCATGCATGCTGGACAAATCGTACAGGGAAGGTTTGTGCAATCTCAGCTGTTCGATCTGTGGAAAAACTATCTACGACCAGCACGTCCGAAGCCACAGGCAGCAAGGATTGCAGGCAGGCCCGCAAATGCGCAGCCGCATTGTATGTAATCACGATTGCTGAAATAGATTGCATGTCCGTATAGTGTCAAATCCTGAATGCGCAGGCAAATTCTGATTTTTTCATTAATATTGAAATATGACGAATTTCATTCCCATTTTTCCGCTGGAACTTGTGGTATATCCCGGTGAGCAGCTGAACCTGCATGTTCGTGAAAAACGCTATCAGCAAATGATCCGGGAATGTGCTGAACAGGGAAAAGATTTCGGGATTCCACCGGTAATCAAAGGTAGGTTGCATGAATATGGCACACTTATGCGGCTGTTACATATCGAAAAAATCCATTCAGATGGCAGTCTGGATATTCGCACTCGTGGATTGAAGGTGTTCCGGATTCTGGAAGTGATTCGCGACATTCCGCAAAAACCCTATGCTGGGGCCATTGTGCATTATCCGGATAACCATACCGAGGGAGATCACCGGCTCATGCAATCATTGGTGCAGGCGTTGCATTGGCTTCACCAGAAATTGCATCTGGAAAAATCATTCGATAAACCGATTGACCATCTTTCCACTTATGACCTGGCTCATCATGCATGTTTAGGATTGGAAGGTGAATATCAGATGCTGGAACTCCTGCATGAGCGGCAGCGGCAGGAATATTTGCGCAGGCATCTGAAAAACATCAGGCCCCTGATTGATGAGATTGAAAAACTCAGAGAAAAAATAAAAATGAATGGTCATTTCAGGGAACTGCAAATTCCTGATTTTTGACCCATGAAAAGATCAATCATACCTGTGATGCGTCGTGCAAAATGCATCGGGCTGTGTGGTGTGGGATTTTTGTTTTTGCTTCACACCGGGTGTGTGAATAAACTGGAAGATATTCATGCACTGCATGCTCCGTTCACCAACGTGGAATCTGCCGATAGTGTGCGTATTCTTTACAGCCAGGGTGGCAAAGTGCGTGCGGAAATTCTGGCGCCCTATTTAAAACATTTTCAGACCGATACCCCCCGAGTCATTATGTATGGCGGTGTGGTGGCTCATTTTTTTGATGATAGCCTGCGGGTTCAGTCAACTTTAACAGCAGGCGAAGGTGTATTGTACGAAGAAAACAACCGCATTACCGTGGAAAATCATGTAGTGGTCATGAATGTGCAGGGGGAACGGCTCGAGTGTGATAGCCTGTACTGGGATCCCCGACGCCAGCTTTTTGTAGCTCCAGGCCAGGTGAAAATTACCACGGCTTCTCAGTTGATTTACGGAAAAGGGTTGGAAGCTTCGGCTGATTTTACAACATATAAAGTGCTGGAAGTAGAAAACAGCCAGATAATGGTGAACAAAAGTGAATTGCCTGGCCCGTAAAAGCTAAGGCTCCGTATAAACGGAGCCTTCAACGCTTTAACCTATTTTAACCTAAAATCCTTTTGGTAAAAATACCAACATCCATGCCATAAAACCTATTAAAATTTGTCCACATGATGTGAATTCTGATACTTGACAAACGATGGGGGGATCATTAAATTTTTTTCTTGTGTAAATCTTACACCATGGAATACAGAAGATTAGGAAAATCGGGCCTGCAGCTGAGCGTAGTTTCCTATGGCAGCTGGACCACCTTTCATCATCAGGTAGATGAACATCTGGCAGATGCCCTCATGGGTTATGCTTATGATCAAGGGATAAATTTTTTTGATAATGCCGAAAGTTATGCGGGTGGCGAATCAGAAAAGCTGATGGGCAAAGTGCTTAAACAAAAGCGATGGGAGCGCTCTTCCTATGTGATTTCCAGCAAAGTGTTTTTTGGATGGCATGGCAAGGAAAACAAACCCAACCAGCACGGGCTTAGCCGCAAGCATATCATAGAAGCCTGTCATGAAGCCCTGCAGCGCCTGCAGGTCGATTATCTGGATTTATACTTTTGCCATCGCCCCGATCCTCAGGTTCCCATTTCAGAAGTGGTTTGGGCCATGAACCATTTGCTTCAGCAAGGCAAGATTCTTTATTGGGGAACCTCGGAATGGAGTGCGGCTCAGATTATGGAGGCCCACATGATTGCAGAACGCTATGGGCTTATAGGCCCCGCTATGGAACAGCCACAGTATAATCTCTTTTATCGGGAAAAAGTAGAAAAAGAATTTTTGCCCCTATACGAAAGCATTGGCTTGGGAACCACCACCTGGAGCCCGCTGGCCTCCAGCCTGCTCACCGGAAAATACAACGCAGGTATTCCCCGCGATAGCCGGTTGGGACTTCCCGGATATGAATGGTTAAAAGAAAAATTGCTGACACCCCAAAACCTTGAAAAGGTAAAGGCCTTGCAAAAATTGGCTGATGCCTGTGGCGTGAGCCTGGCTGTGCTGGCCATTGCATGGTGTATACGCAATCCGCATGTAAGTACTGTAATACTTGGAGCCAGCAGGCTTTCGCAGCTGGAGGAAAACATACGGGCAGTTCAGTTTTATCATCAACTGCGGGATGAAATTTTGCAACAAATAGAGGCTATTGTGGACAATAGGCCTAATGAATAGGCCTGTTACAATTCCGGATGTGTCCGAACTCCGGGGATTTCGGCCTTTGGAGGAGGTGAGGCAGATTTTGAAGAAGCAGGTTTAAAACTTTTCTGAACCAGATATACCCCGCAAAGCGTAACCCCTGCGCCCAAGATTGTGCGCAAGGTCAATGGTTCTTTCAGCCACCAGACACCTATGGCTACAGCCACAAGTGGATTGATGTAGGCATAGATGGAAACCTGTGCCGGCGGTAGGGTGGAAATGGCGTACACATAAGCCACATAACCAATCATGGAGCCAAATACAATGAGATATCCGATAGCCCACCATGCTTCCGATGGGATGCGCGATAAGGGAATGGATTGCCCTGTAAACACGCAGATTGGCATCAGGGTCATACCTCCCAGCAGCATCTGCCAGCCGGTTGCATACAGCAGGGGAAGGGAAAGCGGATGCCGGGCAGCATAAATGGTACCACCTGCCCAGCTTATAACCGAACAAAGGATAAGACCTGCTCCCAGCAAAAATCCATGTGTGGGAGTATGAAAAATTTCCGGTGAAAAGATAATTACAATGCCACAGAGACCCAACACCATCCCCAGATATAATCCGGCCGTGAATCTGGAGCCAGGCATGAACCAGATGCTAAACCATACAATGGCGAGCGGGCAGGTGGCAGCCATAATAGCAGCCAGCCCGCTGGGAAGATATTGTTCAGCCCAGCTTAAAAGTCCGTTGCTAATTCCTAACAGCAAAAATCCCATGATCAGCAGCTTGCCCATTTCCGAAGGTCGGGGCAAGGCCTGTCCTTTCAAGAGGTAAAACAAAATCAACAAGGTCCCGGCGAGCGTTTGCCGCACCGAGGCCAGCATCAATCCGGGCATGTGTGCCACACCCACCCGGATAGCCGGATAGGTAGTGCCCCAGAAAAAACTCACCAGCGCAACAGCTAAGTAAGAAGGTGTCAGATAGCGGCGTGAGCGCCGGGAAGCTGGAAAGTTCATGAAGTGAAACAATTCGGCTGTTGCAAAGGTAGCCTTTGTATGGGTTTCATTTAATCTTTTGGGGGTATGCGGGTCGCGATAGCCAGCCGGTTCCACGCATTGATGGTGGTAATGCCTATGATGAGTGCGGCCAGTTCCTTTTCATCAAAATGCTGTCGCGCAGCTTCAAACACTTCATCGGGAACGCGGGTTTCGGCCACCCGGGTAATGGCTTCGGTAAGCGCCAGCGCTGCTCTTTCCTTTTCCGTATAGTAAGGAGCTTCCTGCCAGGCATTCAAAGCATAAATGCGTTGTTCGGTTTCCCCGAGGGCGCGTGCTTCGCGGGTATGCATATTCAGACAAAACACACACCCATTGATTTGGGAAGCTCGGATTTTGATCAGTTCATACAACCTGCGATCGAGCCCGCTTTGGCGGATATAAGCTTCCAGCCCCCTCATAGCTTCATAAGCTTCGGGTGCCAGGGAAGGAAGATCCATTCGCTGTGAAAACATAACCTTATTTTGGTCAACAAATTACGCCCCTGACCGAGAAAAAGGCCGCAGCCCATTATTTTGAAACAGCATTCTGAAATTATTCTGACATTATGATTTTACTGGCCACACGCGGAATACCAGCACACCGTGGGATGGTACAAAGCCACGGATCAGGGATTCGGTATGCGATTCCTTGTGGGACCATAGGTCTCTAAGCCGATATTGCGGTGCATCAGGAAGGCCCACCTGGTGAGCGTCTGTAGTCATAAATGCCGTATGTTCGCCCCGGTTCAGGAAAAGCACCACCCGACTGCCGTCGGCCATTTCCTTTACCCAGATTTCCTCATCACCATCATCCTGCAGTTTATATCCTTCTTTTCCGAGTGGATCCTGATCTACAGCAATCATATCCCGGTTGGTGAGAATTTCTTTGGTTTCCGGGCTCATGTGGCGCAGGTCGTTGCCTGCAATCAGCGGGGCAGCGAGGATACACCAGAGGCTGAAATGCGCCCGGTATTCGGTGGTAGTCATGCCGCCATTGCCCACTTCCAGCATATCGGGGTCGTTCCAGTGGCCGGGGCCGGCATAACTGGCCAGGCCCACCTGCTGATCGAGAATACTCATCACACTTTCCCAGCTGTCGCGAATATCACCGGTTGTTCGCCATAGATTACCCAATCGGGGAGCCCATTCCCAGGGGTTTTCCAGGCCCCATTCGCAGATACTGAAAACAATAGGACGGCCACAATGAGCCAGTGCCTGCTGCATGGCCTGGTAGCGCTCAATAAGCGGGCGGCCCTGATTGTAGCAATTGTCATATTTCAGATAATCCACGCCCCAGCTGGCAAACGTTTTTGCATCAATTTCTTCATGATCCAGGCTGGCCGGATAGCCCGCGCAGGTTTTGGTGCCGGCAGAAGAATAAATGCCCAGTTTCAATCCTTTGCTGTGCACGTAGTCGGCCAGCCATTTGATGCCATGCGGAAAACGCTTTGGATCGGCTTGCAGCCGGCCCTGCGCATCCCGTACGGTATCCATCCAGCAATCGTCAATATTGATGTATTCATATCCGGCATCTTTCATGCCACTCGATACCATGGCATCGGCCATTTCTTTGATGATATTTTCATCAATGTTGCAGCCAAAATGGTTCCAGCTATTCCAGCCCATAGGAGGTGTGGGAGCCAGCCCGTTGGGGGTTACGGAAGAGGCCTGGGAGCTCTGGGCACTTGCCGAAAAATACAGAGCTGAAAAGCATATCCCACTCAGGCAAAGCAGGCGGGAAACAGAAAATTTAAACATGGTAGCAGGTTTTTAGATGAATAAACACAAATTTTTGAACAATCCCGGACAATTTTGAACTTTTGTACGGATATAAAGACAAATTTCCAGGCTTTTTCAATGAGTGATCTGTTTGTTTTCTTTTTTATCCCAAAAGATTTTTTCACATGCGTATAGCCCTATTGGATGGATATACCCTGAATCCGGGTGATTTAAGCCGGGAACCTCTGTTGAAGCTGGGTGAGGTACATATTTACGATCGTACCACGCCCGATCAGTTATGGGATCGCGTGGCACATGCGGATGCTATCCTTACCAATAAAGTGGTGATACCGAGCGATGTTATCCAGCAGGCTCCTTCCCTGCAATATATTGGCGTGATGGCTACAGGGTACAATGTGGTAGATGTTGCTGCAGCCAGAAAAAAAGGTATTGTGGTTACCCATGTGCCCGATTATAGTACGTTTTCCGTAGCTCAGCATACGTTTGCCCTGTTGCTGGAGCTCACCCAGCATGTAGGGCTGCACAACCAAAGTGTGCATGCGGGTGATTGGACGGCCTGTGCCGACTTTAGCTATCAATTGACCCCATTAATTGAATTACATAGACTCACGCTGGGTATTGTGGGTCTGGGCCGGATCGGTCGAGCTGTGGCAAGGATTGGGCTGGCTATGGGCATGCGTGTGCTGGCCGTGCATACCCATCCGGAGCGCGATCTGATGGATGGGGTGGAATTTGTAGATGTGCAAACCTGTTTTCGGCAGGCCGACGTGGTTACCCTGCATTGTCCACTCACAGCCAGCAACGCCGGTTTTGTGAATAAGGCTTTATTATCGCTGATGAAGCCGGGCGCCTTTCTTATTAACACCGCCCGCGGGGGACTGATTGAGGAAAACGATTTGGCCGAAGCCTTGAATAGTGGCTTAATCGCCGGTGCCGGGCTCGATGTACTTTCAGTAGAACCTCCTCCGGCCGACCATCCTCTGTTGCATGCCCGCAATTGCATTATCACTCCCCACCAGGCCTGGGCTACCCGTGCCGCACGCCAACGATTAATGAACCAGGTTGTAGAAAACTTGAAAGCGTTTCAGGCCGGCAAACCCATCCATGTCGTAAACTGAATAAAGTTTCAATATCCCTTGCATAAATGCTTTGTTTGCCTTATTTTTCATGAGTCATTGTCTGGTGTAAGTGTTTTCTTTTCTCTTTCCAGCTTCTACACACATCGGTTGACCTATCCTCCTGAAAAATGCCGGGCGAATTGGATGGGGGCGAGCTGATATTTCCTGCAATGTGTAATGGAATGCGATTATAAAACCCTTTGAAAAATGAAACCCTGGATTACCCTATTGTGCATCGGGGCAGACCTATGTCCTGTTTTTTTCGGATGGAGCCAGACTCCGGTATCGCTTGTAAATCAACCCAATTTACGATTTGAAGAGCATTTCGACAGCGTGCGCAACTGGGCAGATGGCTTTACAGATGGAGCCGGAGCCGAACACTGGTCGCCAGTAGGCATACGGCCAGGTGGCACCATTCCCGATGGAATCACCACTACGATCACTACCGACACTTTCGCTAAAGCATATCTTACTCCCGGAGTGCATAAAAGCCCTTCCACAACCTCTGAGACCTATCTGGAATTGCTTACTTCCGGCAGTGAAGATTATTCCAGCGCGCTGGCTGTGGACTTTTGGGTGGACTTTCAACATATCATTCCGGGAAAATTTGCTTTCGATGTTTCTTCCATTCATAACGGCAACCCGGGCTCTGACAGGCGAGCCAGGTTGCAGGTGTATTACAGCATTGATTTGCAGGCCTTTCATTTGATTCCGGATTTGCAATTTGAAGCCATTAACTATCAGGATACTACCATTCATCTGCAGACGGATCTGCCCGACAGTTTAGCCAATCATGTTGTCATGTTTCGATTCTACAGTTTCAATAGTTCAGGTGGCAGCAAAGGATCACGGCCAAGAATTGCTATTGACAACCTGGCCGTAGAAGCTCATGAGCAAGATATGCCGCTGCGGCTGGTTTTATTTGAGGCAGAAATGATTAAATTGGCCGTGGTTTTGCGTTGGATCACAGATAGCGAGCAGCACATCGCGCGCTTTGTGGTAGAACGAAGCCCCGATGCGATGCATTTTGAGCCTGTTGGACAGGTACCGGCTGCAGGAAATAGTGATGTGCAGCAAACCTATCATTTTACTGATTTTCCTGAGAGCGCTGGGAGCTGGTTTTACCGCCTTAGCATAGTTGAGTTAGACGGGCACGTTGTTTACAGTCCGGTAGTAAAAGTGGTTTGGCGTACGCCCTATCTAAAGCGGATTTACCCCAATCCTGCGCACGACAGGTTGTATGTGGAATGGAGCATGCCCTTGCAAAACAGGGTAGAATGCCGGCTGCTTGGCCTCGATGGAAAAACAAGGTGGAGCGGGCATCTTCGGGCAGGTCAAACTCAGCTCAATGTCCCGCTTCAGGGTTTGCCCGCGGGTTTGTATTATTTGTGGATTCAGGAATGGCAAGCACCAGCTTATGCCTTCCCAGTAGTGCATCTGTAAACAATAAATTCACCGAAGCCGGTTGAGCGAGCGCACCAGCTTTTCGTCCCTGCGAATACCCCTTGCAGCCAGCAAGAAAAACAACATCATCAATACAGGCAAAGCAATACCTATCCAGTAATATGCCCGCTGAACCAGGGCGGGTTGTGTCTGAAAATCGTGTACGATGGAATATTCCAGGAATAAGGCAACAGCTCCTACCAGAAATCCCAGCCAGCTAAGGCGTAGCTGCAGGCGGCGTTTTTTAAAAAGAAAAATGGCAATAATTGCAAGGAGAATGGCTAGGATCATGAGCAATGTAAGTGGAAAGCTGTCGTTGGCCACATACACTTTCACGGGTTGATTGAGCAGTTCTACTTTGCCGAACGGAATCTTCCAGCTTAGTACAGCACAAAGGCCTGATAGCAGCAGGTAAACGGTTTGAATGCGTTGAATCATGCCATTTTGTTTGGTGTAAAGATAAGCAATCCCCATTTGCATAGGGGCTTCTGCACGAGGTTTGTTAACTTGCATTTGCTAAGCCTGTTGAATTATGAACGACACTACCTGGCAGGATGCTTTGCAATACCATGCCAAAGACCGTCCCGGAAAAATTGAGGTGGTCCCCACCAAGGAAACCAAGTCTCAGCGTGATCTTTCTTTGGCCTATACTCCTGGAGTTGCCCAGCCCTGCATGGAAATCCATCAGAACCGGGAAGCCGTTTACCAATATACTGCCAGGGGCAATCTGGTGGCTGTTATCACCAATGGTACGGCGGTGCTGGGCCTGGGCGATATAGGTCCGGAAGCCAGCAAACCTGTGATGGAAGGGAAAAGCGTGCTTTTTAAAATGTTTGCCGACATTGATGTGTTTGACCTGGAGGTGAATGTCAGGAATGTAGATGAATTTGTACAAGTAGTAAAAGCCCTGGAACCCACATTTGGCGGTATCAACCTGGAGGATATCAAGAGCCCGGAGTGTTTTTACATTGAAGAACGCCTGCGCCGGGAAATGCATATTCCCGTGATGCACGATGATCAGCACGGTACGGCCATCATATCAGGTGCTGCACTTATCAACGCTTTATTGCTGGTAGGCAAGCAAATTGATCAGGTAAAAATTGTGGTATGCGGTGCCGGTGCAGCAGCTATTGCTTGTGCTAAATTATATCTGGCTTTGGGAGCCAAAAAAGAGCATATCATCATGTTTGATAAAGATGGTGTGCTCAGTACTGACCGTACCGATCTGGATGAGATCCGCCGGGCTTTTGCCACGGATCTGCCGGTCAAAACCATGGCCGAAGCGCTGGTAGGAGCCGATGTTTTTCTGGGATTAAGTGTGGGCAATGTGCTCAGGGCCGATATGTTGACCGTGATGGCTAAAGATCCAATCGTATTTGCCCTTGCCAATCCTGAACCCGAAATTGATTATGAAACAGCTATCCGGGTTCGTCCCGATATCATTATGGCCACCGGGCGTTCGGATTATCCCAATCAAGTTAACAATGTGCTGGGCTTTCCCTACATTTTTCGGGGTGCCCTGGACGTGCGTGCCACCCAGATCAATGAGGCCATGAAGCTGGCTGCCGTGTATGCACTGGCAGAGCTGGCCCGCCAGCCGGTGCCCGATATTGTAAATATTGCCTACCGGGAAAAGACACTTTCATTTGGCCGCCAATACATCATCCCCAAGCCTTTTGATCCCAGGCTTATTACCACCGTAGCTCCGGCGGTGGCCAGAGCAGCCATGGAAAGTGGTGTGGCGCAGAAACAGATTACCGATTGGGAAGCTTATCGGGTGGAGCTCAGCAACAGGCTGGGGCTCGATAATCAGCTTATTCGTTCGCTGGGAACACAAGCGCGCAAGGACCCTCGCAAAGTTGTTTTTGCCGATGCCGATAATGTGAAAATCCTGAAAGCAGCCAGAATTGTGCTGGAGGAAAAAATTGCCCATCCTATTCTGCTGGGCGACAAACGCAAAATCGAGCGGCTCATGCGGGAAAATGGCATTGAGTTGCCGGGCGTACCCATTATTGATCCGCAGGCCGACGAGATGGAGGAAAAACGTTTTCGTTTTGGTGAAATTTATTTTGATAAGCGAAAACGACGAGGTGTTAATCTCTACGAAGCCCGCAAGGCCATGCGGTCCCGGACCCCATTTGGCTGCATGATGGTAGAAACCGGCGAAGCCGATGCATTTATTTCGGGTTTGTTGCGCAATTATCCGGATACCATTCGTCCGGCTTTGCAAATCATTGGCACAGAACCCGGCGTGAAGCGGGTGGCTGGCATGTACATTATCCTTACCCGCAAAGGACCGTTGTTTCTGGCCGATACTACTATCAACCTGAATCCTACTTCCGAAGAGCTGGCCGACATCACGTTGCTGGTGGCCCGTGAAGTGGAGCAGTTTGGTATCAAGCCGGTGGTGGCTATGCTTTCTTATTCCAATTTCGGCACCAGCGACACACCCGAAGCCATTCTGGTGCGCGATGCCGTGCAAATCGTCAAACAAAAAAATCCCGATCTGCTGGTAGATGGAGAAATTCAGGCCAGCCTGGCATTCAATAAAGAAGTGCTGCGCGACAATTATCCGTTTACTGATTTGCTGAAAGGAGATGTGAATACCCTGATTTTTCCGAACCTGGCAGCCGGCAATATTGCCTATCATCTGCTGATGGGTGTGGCAGGATTTGAAGCTATTGGTCCGATCCTGCTGGGGATGAAAAAACCTGTGCACGTCTTGCAACTGGGCAGCACAGTCAGGCAGATTGTCAATATGGTTACAATTGCAGTGGTGGATGCACAGCAGAAATGCCGCAAACAGGATAATCTTCAGTGACCCCGCCGCGAATCGAACGCGGATCCTGAGTTCCGGAGACTCATGTACTATCCATTGTACTACGGGGCCAGCCCGGCAAAATTAGCAATTCTTCCCTACTCTGCAGATCAGATACCCAGATTGGTTTTGAATATTTTTACCGCAATGGCAATTAAAGTCACACCAAAAAATTTCCGGACAACCAGCAAACCGGCTTCGCCCAGCATGCGCTCGATGTAATGCAAAGAACGCAGTACGACATAAATCACAATCAGGTTAATTAAAATGCCAATCAGGATATCATAAAAATTGAAATTGGCTTTCAGCGACATGATCGTGGTCAATGTACCCGAACCCGCAATTAGCGGGAAGGCGATGGGCACCAGCTCACCGGCTTGCGTACTTTTTTCACTTTTGAAAAACTCAACCCCCAATACCATTTCCAGCCCTAAAATGAAAATCACTACCGAACCCGCCACAGCAAAGGAATGAATATCTACACCCATCAGTGCCAGAAAAGGTTCACCTACCAGCAGAAATAAAATCATCAGCAGCCCGGAAGCCAGCGTGGCCCGCACGGGCTGGATGCGGCCCAGTTTTTCTTTCAATGCAATCAATACTGGAATGGAACCCAATATGTCAATCACAGCAAACAAAGTGAATGTAATAGTTACAATGTCTTTGATATGAAGCATTCGTATCTGATTTTGCATTTCAAATATCCAGGTTTTCCAGGTGATTTCTATGGGCATGGAAATCGTAAATTTGTCAGCCCATTTCAAGAAAATAAAGAACATTTCATGAAAAAAATCTGGAGATATCTTATCCTGTATCGTTTGTATGTTGCCATCGTGGTAATAGCCATTGGTGTGTGGGTAAACATCAGCAGCGGTATTCTCATTGCCTGGATCATTTATTTGCTGGGTTTGATTTTGCTGGTCGGACATTTTATGGTGGGTCCCATGCGGCTGATTCAGGAAGCCGTAGAGGCTGGTGAGTTTGAGGAAGCCCGCCGGTTGCTCAATACGATTCGTTTCCCCAGATTATTGTTTAAGCCCTTACGCCAGGCTTATTACCTGATTCGCTCCAATCTGGACATGGTCAACCAGGATTTATCCAGTGCAGAAGAAAACATTAAAAAAAGCCTGGAGACGAAGAGCAAGACCATGAAGGAATATGAAGGGGTATCTTATTTTCAGTTAGGGGCTATTGCCTACCAAAAAGGTGATCTGAAGACTGCTTATGCCAACCTGCGAACCGCCATCAGATTGGGTTTGCCGGATAAAGAAAATACAGCAGCTGCTTATCTGCAATTAAGTGCCATCGCCATGAACCGGCGTGATTTTAAAGCTGTGAAAATGTATTTTAAAAAAGCCAAGGACCTGAAGCCCACTACCCCCGAGCTCGTGAAGCAAATCAAAGAAATGGAAAAATATATTACCCGCATTCCCGGATAAATCTTAGAGCGTTTGTTAAAAACATGCATCAAGGATATGATTGTTAATTTTCTGTAATTCCTGCAAACAAACATTTGTTTAAATCAAACGTTCGTTTAACTTTGCGACACTTTATAGGATAAGCGTCGCAGATGAAGAAAGAAAAAATCCTGGAAGCTGCTGAGGAACTGTTTGCCGAAAAGGGTTATGAGGGCACATCTGTGCGCGATATTGCCAACAGAGCCGGTGTAAATATCGCCATGATATCCTATTATTTCGGTTCCAAAGAAAAGCTCCTGGAGTCGCTTATCCAGTATCGTGCAGGGTACACGAGTGATTTGTTGGATGCATTAAAGAAAAATCCGGACGATCACCCTGTTCATAAAATTGAAAAAGTCATTGACCTGTATGTAGACCGTATTCTTACGCATCATAGGTTTCACAACATCATGAGCCGGCAGCTTTCGATGATTTCTGAAAAAAAGATTAAAGATCAGATGATTGAAATCAAAAAACAAAATCTGGAAATCATCAAAAAAATCATCGAAGAAGGCCAGCGAAAAAAAATATTTAGGAAAGTAGATATTGAACTCACAGTAGCTACCATCATAGGTACTATTTCACAGGTAACTCTTTCCAAATCTTTTTATTGCCAGCTCATGCATATTCCGGAAATCAGTTTTGATGAATATAGCATGCGCATAAAAAGCAGGGTGAAAAAACATTTAAAAAAATTGATTATTACTTATCTGACCTGTGATATGGAATAGTAAAGTATATCCGATTGCAGGTGCAAAATAAAATTTGGTTTTATCTGATTCAGAAAGACTTGCAGCATATGTATAGAAAAAGCAAACGATTCATTGAATGGAAAGCAGTTTGGATTCCTGTAGTATTGTTTATGTATCTGGGTTTTACAGCATCAGCACAAGATACGCTTCATCTTTCGCTGCAGCAGGCCATTGAGCTGGGACTGCAAAACAGCAAACAGCTGAAGATTTCCCGTGCCAGGGTGCAACAGGCTTTGTTGCAGTATCAGCAGGCAAAAGATGCCATGCTGCCCTCTGCAAAAATTAGTTATGGTGCGAGTGAAGCTTTCATTCCTACCAAACAGCTCGTATTCGGTCGGGATACGCTGCATCTGCCAGGTACATCGCGTCTTTACCTGGGTACTTTATCCATTCAGGAGCCGATTTTTGCAGGTAATCAATTGCGATATGCGAGGCAATCAGCCGAAATACTGGAAAAAATAGCATCACTTGATACTTCCAACTATCGCAATCAAATTACAAATGCAATCATTCAAACCTATGGAAGTTTGCTGAAAATCATAGGCAATCAGAAAGTGGTGGCACAAAATATTGAAGATGTTCAGCAACGATTGATTGAAACCCGGCATTTTGAAGAGCAAGGATTGGCTACGCAAAACGATGTGCTTCGTTTTCAGCTGCAGCTTTCCGATGTGCAGCTTACCGCATTGGATCTTGAAAACAATCGCAAGATTGTGAATTACAATCTGAATATCTTGCTGGGATTGCCTGATACAACCGAAATTATGCCGGATAGCTTGCCCGAAGCATTCTCTTTGCAACCTATGGAAACCTATCTGCAAATGGCTTTGCAGAACCGAAAAGATCTGCAAGCATTTCAATATCGCCTGCAGTTGAATGATTTGCAGATTAGAAAAGAAAAAGATAGCCGCCTGCCTACGCTGGGAGTGGGTGTGAGTGGATACTACATCAATCCGAACAATGATTTCTTCCCACCCAAAAATACCTATCTGGCTCCGGTAACGGTAGGGCTCACACTGGGATGGAGTATTAGCAGTCTCTATACCGCACCGCATCGCATTGCTGAAGCACAGGTGCAAAAAACAGAAACTCAATTGCAACAATCGCTGCTCACTGATCAGATCAAAGAGGAAATTCATCAGCAATACCGCAATTATCAGCTGGCCATGCAACGCATCAAAGTGTTACAGGTAGCATTGGCACAGGCTGAAGAGAATGACCGGATGATGGAATCAAAATATCGCAATCAGCTGGCCAGCACCACAGATCGTATTGATGCAGAAACCTTGCTGTTTAAAGCCAGGGTTGATTTGCAATTAGCGCAGGTAGATGCCGTGCTGGCTTATTATCAGCTGCTGGCATCTACAGGCACATTATCACAATAACAGAAAATGTAAACATATTGATTCGACATTAAATTGTACATCACCTATGGAAAAAAGAACAGGAAAGAGATCGATTGGCAAAACTATTATGCCCATTGTTTTGGGCCTGGTTTTGATAGGCGGTGCTATTTTTGGCATCCGGGAATACATTTATTATCAGCATTATCAAACAACAGATGATGCCCAGATTGATGGGGATATCAGTCCCGTAGTGGCTCGTGTGAGTGGTTATGTAAAAGACATTTTGTTTACAGATAACCAGTTTGTGCATGCGGGCGATACGCTTGTCATTCTCGATGATAGGGATTATCGGGTGAAGCTGGAACAGGCTGAAGCGGCATTGAAAGCCGCCATGGCAAATGTAAATGTATCACGTTCGAATGTACAAACTGTTGCCGCAAACGTACAACCCGCCGAAGCTCGTGTGGCTGCAGCTAAAGTACAGTTGTGGAAAGCCCAGCAGGATTATAATCGGTATTTGAATCTGTTGCATGATCATGCTATTACTCAAGCACAATTTGATGCTGTGAAAGCACAACGTGATGCAGCAGAAGCTGAGCTGGAAGCAGCCCAGAAACAGGTGGCTGCATTGCATGAACAGGTAAGCACCACCCAGCAACAAGTGAAAGCTACTGCTTCTAACATCGATATTCAACGTGCAGAGGTTGATTTTGCCAAACTGCAGTTATCTTATACCGTTATCACAGCCCCGGTATCGGGCATTGTATCCAAACGCAATATTCAGCCCGGGCAGCTGGTACAAGCCGGACAAACGCTGTTTTCCATCGTGATGGATTCCAGCATTTATGTAACGGCTAATTTCAAAGAAACCCAGATTGGCGATATTCATGTGGGCCAGAAGGTGGATATTGACGTGGATGCTTATCCCGATACGACTTTTGAAGGCGTGGTGGAAAGTTTTTCCGGAGCTACGGGTGCTAAGTTTTCGTTGTTGCCGCCTGATAACGCTACAGGAAATTTTGTGAAGGTTGTGCAACGTGTACCGGTGAGGATTGCATTTACAAAATTGAATGATGAATGGCGCCGGCGTCTGCGACCCGGTTTGAGTGTATTTGTGCGGGTGCATATCAAACCATAGCTGTATGCGGGATAGGTAAATGGCAGTCTGGCAAGCCTCCTCTGCAAATGGGCCGTTTAAAATTGATATGAAATGCCAGAGAGAGGATTCAGAAAAATCATCATCACGATTACGGTGATTTCGGCTGCCATGTTGCAGCTTATTGACTCCACCATCGTCAACGTATCCCTGCCGCAAATCATGGGTAATCTGGGAGCTACTCTGGATGATGTGGGTTGGGTCGTAACGGCTTATGCGGTGGCCAACGTGATTGTGTTGCCCATGTCGGGCTGGCTGGGCGAGCGTTTTGGCAGAAAAAACTATTTCACAGCATCCATTATTATTTTCACTTTGGCTTCCTTTTTTTGTGGTCATGCACATTCGTTAAATGAACTGATTGTGTTCAGAATCATTCAGGGGTTTGCTGGCGGGGGGATTATGGCTGTGGCGCAGGCTATTTTGCTGGAATCCTGGCCTCCCGAAGAAGTGGGGCTCGCCACTGCCATTTTCGGATTAGGCGCTGTCGTGGCTCCTACTATTGGGCCTACCCTGGGTGGATATATCACCGATCACTTTTCCTGGCCCTGGATTTTTTATGTGAACATCCCGGTAGGCACCGTGGCTACCTTTTTATCGGTAACCTTTGTTCGCCGCACACCCGCAACCGGCAAGGGGAGGCCTATTGATTGGTGGGGAATTGCCTTTTTATCAATCGCTGTGGGAAGTTTACAGATTGTACTGGAAAAGGGCGAACGGGAAGACTGGTTTGCTACTACCTACATTCAAGTATTGACATTCCTGGCCATGGTTGGCACGGTAGCCTTTATCTGGCGCGAAATGGTTGCCCGTGAGCCGATTGTGGATTTGAAGATCTTTCGTTTTCGCAGTTTCAGCCTGGGCATGCTCACGTCGTTCATCTATGGATTGGGCTTGTATGGCTCCGTGTTTGTGTTTCCCATTCTGTGCCAGAACATATTGGGATTCACTGCCGAGCAAACGGGTTTGCTGTTGCTGCCGGGTGGCATTGCTACCATTTTCATGATGCCGGCTGTGGGCAGCATGCTCAAGAATCGCGTACCGGCCCAGTTTATTTCAACTGTAGGCATGATTGTGTTTTTCATTTTTTGTATGATGATGCAAAAGCGTACTACTGCGCAAGTAGGCAATGAAGATTTTTTCTGGCCGCTCATTATTCGCGGATTGGGTATGGGTATGTTGTTCGTGCCTATAACTACCCTGGCTGTGCAGGACTTGCGGGGTAAAGATATTGGGCAGGGAACGGGATTAAACAACATGGGCAGGCAATTGGGCGGTTCGTTTGGGATAGCCTTGATTACCACTTTTGTGGACCGGCGACTGGCTTATCATCGAGATGTGCTGATTAACCATATCAATCCTTATAATCCCAATTTCACAGAAAGATTCAACATGTTGTGGCATGGATTTATGAGTAAGGGATATGATTTTTTACAGGCCAAATTAATGGCCTATCAGGCTATGGATGGCATGCTCATGAAACAGGCTTCGCTGCTCACTTATGCGGATGTGTTCTGGATTGTGGGTGTGTTCTTTCTATGCATTATTCCCTTGCTGTATTTTCAGAAATTCAATCGTGGACAAACGGCTGAAGGAGGCCATTTGGTGATGGAATAAAATTAAAATTGAAAAAACTTATGGCAGAAAAGGGCATTCGCAAGTGGATTGTAACGATCACGGTGATCATGGCTTCCTTGCTGGAATTGATTGACACCACAATCGTAAATGTATCATTGCCCGATATCATGGGCAATCTGGGTGCTACACTCGATGAAGTGGGCTGGGTAGTAACAGCTTATGCGATATCGAACGTGGTGATTTTGCCCATGTCGGGCTGGCTGGGCGAGCGTTTTGGCAGAAAGAATTATTTTTTGTTTTCCATCATTGTATTTACGGTTGCATCGTTTTTCTGCGGACATGCCACCAGTCTCAATGAACTGATTGTTTTTCGCATTATACAGGGTTTAGCGGGAGGTGGTTTGCTTTCTACGGCACAGGCCATATTGCTGGAAGCCTGGCCTCCGGAAGAAATTGGGCTGGCCACGGCTTTGTTTGGACTGGGTGCCGTTGTGGGCCCAACGGTGGGCCCTACCATTGGGGGTTATATCAATGATCATTTTTCCTGGCCATGGATTTTTTATGTGAATATTCCGGTGGGTGCCCTGGCTACTTTTCTGGTGGTAACGTTTATCCGGCCTACAGCTGCAAGAGGTAAAAACAAGCCGGTAGATTGGTGGGGCATTGTGTTGCTGGCTATCTCTGTAGGATGTCTGCAAACCGTGTTGGAAAAAGGAGAAAGAGAAGATTGGTTTGCATCCACTTTTATTGTTGTGCTTACATTTATCTCGATTGTGAGTGGTATTCTGTTTATCTGGCGGGAAATCCAGGCTGCTGATCCGGTAATAGATTTCCGGATATTGCGTTATCGCAGTTTTACCATTGGAATGTTTACATCCTTTATTCTGGGTTTGGGGTTATACGGATCGGTGTTTGTGTTTCCGGTGCTGTGTCAAAACATTTTGGGATTCACGGCTGAACAAACTGGATTATTGCTTTTACCGGGCGGGCTGGCCACGATTTTTATGATGCCGTGGGTGGGGGCTATGCTTAAAAACAAAGTGCCCGCTCAATTTCTGGCTACTGCAGGTTTTCTGATTTTTTTCTTGTTCTGCATGCAAATGGTACATTACACCACCCAGATGTCGGGTACCACAGATTTTTTCTGGCCGTTGATTATACGCGGATTGGGAATGAGCCTGTTGTTTGTGCCCATTACCACACTGGCTGTGCAGGAATTGAGAGGGAAGGACATAGGTCAGGGAACAGGTTTGAATAACATGGCCCGTCAATTAGGTGGATCGTTCGGGATAGCCCTTATTACCACATTTCTCAATCGAAGAATAGCATTTCACCGTAACAGGCTAATTGAAAATGTAAACCCTTACAACAATTCTTTTACCGAACGCTATGACATGCTCATGCATGGATTTCAGTTCAGAGGCTATGATGCCCAGACAGCCAGCCACATGGCTTATCAGGCTATTGATGGTCAGCTCATGCGGCAAACGGCTTTGTTATCTTATGCTGATGTATTCTGGATTGTGGGAATTTTTTTCCTGGTTATGATTCCATTGTTGTATTTGCAAAAATTCAATCGAAGCGGTGGCATGATGCCTGCCGGTGCGCATTAAATCCCATTTGCAGATACCAGAGAAGATCAGTATATTGAAATAAGATCATTACAGTATTCATGGTAATATGGTAACAATACTGGCTCCAACGGATTTTTCGCTCAATGCCCGGCATGCTACTACTTATGCGGCAAAACTGATAGCACATCAGTTTCATAATGATGGTAGGTTGATTTTATTGCATGTATTTGAAGCCCCTTCGGCCATTTCAGAATATGAATTGAACATGCTTCATTTTGACACCATGAAAACCTATATCCGTGAAAGGCTGGAGGAGCGAAAAAATGAACTGAAAGAAGAAGTGGACCGACACTTGCACATTGAATGTGTAGCCACTAATGAAGGTTTGCTGGAGCATATCCGCAGGTTATGTGAGCACAACAGGGTTGACTTTGTAGTGATCGGGCTCACCGGTGCAGGTATGGGCAATATTTTTCTGGGTAGCCATACCGTTGAAATTGCCCAGCATGCTGGTTATCCGGTCATTACAGTGCCTCCGAGGGCCGAATTTCCTGGTGAACGTAATATCCGGAAAATCGTATTTGCCTATGATTTTTCTGCTGGTCTGCCTGCCGGCGACAAAGAGGAGTTATCCTCTCCGGAAGCTCATCCGCATTTTCAGGCCTTTGTGCGGATTCGCCATGTGGTGCAACTTTTAGGTGTGGAATTGCTGGTGATGCATGTAGGATACCCCAAAAAGGAAGAACACGCGCAAATTGAAGCCCAGCAGAGGTTTCTGCAGGAGTATTTTTCCGGTCTGCAAGTGAGTTTTCATCACATCTCTTCGCGTCATGTGGTGAGTGGTATCAAGGATTTTGTACGTGATCAGCAGGCCGATATGATATTGTTGATTCCCCAGCAGCAGCGCTGGCCCGGAAGTTTGTTGAAGGTGAAACACACGCGGGCTGTATTGTTTCGCAGCACAGTGCCAGTGGTGACCATACCTGCATAGGAAGTGCTGCATGATAGCTTCCGTAAGCCATTGAAACTGTAGAGAAATGAATCTGGTACATGATATAGCAGTGAGGTTGAAATGGTATTGGCATGGACAGCAGGCATTGCGGTATCGCAATTACCGGTTGTTTATCGTTGGCCAGTCGTTATCACTTGTTGGTACCTGGATTCAACGAATTGCCATGATGTGGTTGGCTTATCAGATTACGCATTCTGCAGGCTGGCTGGGCATTATAGGATTCTGTGAACAAATTCCCATTTTCATTATTGCGCCTTTTGCTGGTGTATTTGCCGACCGATGGAATAAGCAAAAAGCATTGGCCCGGATTGAATCCCTGGCCATGTTTCAGGCGTTTTTGCTTGGCATCCTGACGGTTTTGAATCAGGTAAATGTCTGGCATCTCATGGGCCTGAGTTTGTTTTTGGGAACTGTCAATGCATTTGAAGTACCGGTCAGGCAATCGTTCGTAGTGGAAATGGTTAACCGCGACAAAACGGCGTTGGTTAATGCCATTGCGCTCAATTCTACAGTTTTCAATCTTTCCCGGCTTATTGGTCCATCAGTTGCCGGGGTGCTCATTGCCACCGTAGGAGAGGCGTGGTGTTTTTTCATCAATGCGCTCAGCTATGCCGTGGTGGTGATTTGCGTGATGCTCATGCATATTTCATTGGATCATTCCCGTAAATCAGGAGAGGGTGCACAGATTATCTCTCAGCTGAAAGAAGGAGTGCGTTATGTATTTCATCATGAACAAATGGCAAGGCTGTTGGGATTATTGGCCATTGTAAGTTTTGTAAATGCCAGCCTGCGCACGCTGGCGCCGGTATTTGCCAAACAGGTGTTGCATGGAGGCGCGGGGACTTTTGGCTTGTTGATGAGTGCTTCAGGCGTGGGGGCGATGACAGGTGCGCTTTACTTAACCAATCGCAAAACGCTGCCAACCATGCTGCGCATTGTATCGCTCACGGGAATGGCCCTTGCCGCAGGGATGATGATATTTGCCATATCCCATGTGCTGTGGCTTTCGCTGGCTTGCATGGCCGTAACCGGCTTTGCCCAGATGCTGCATACAGCCACCACCAATACTCTGTTGCAGGTATTTACAGATGACGATAAACGGGGGCGTGTGATGAGTTTTTATACCGTGTGCCTGCAAGGAACCATGCCGTTTGGCAGCCTGGTAGCCGGTGCAATAGGAGATGAGCTAAGTGTTTCGTGGGCTGTGGGGCTGATGGGCATATTTTGTTTGCTGGCTTCTTTATGGCTCAGGCATCGGCCTGTGCATCATGAGCTGGCAACTGAAGAAAAGCATGTTTCAGCAAACAGGCAGTTAACACACAGCCAGGCATTATTTTCTGACCCATCCCACAAATCTGATTCTCGCGCTGCAGCATCCCAACAACAATCCCATTCATGGTTTCACTCACATAAAAATTAAACCTATGAGCAGAGTCTTGCATCGAATGATTTCCGTTTCAGTTTCCGATGGTACCCGGATGGATGTGTACGAGGCCTATCCGGAAAATTACGCTTCTCAACAGCTGCCCGGTGTGATGTTGTTTCAGGAAGCTTTTGGTGTGAATGAGCACATCCGCGATGTAGCCAGGCGTATTGCTGCTGAAGGATATGTAGTCATGGCCCCAGAGCTATATCATCGCACGGGGCCGGGGTTTGTATGTAGCTATAGTGATTTTGCTGCAGCCCGCGAGCATATACAAGCACTTACCCTGGAAGGTTTTGAAGCTGATATTCGGGCAACTGCAGCCGCATTGTCGGCCCATCCGGCTTGCAAGCCCGATCGGCTGGCATCCATCGGCTTTTGCATGGGCGGCAGAGTATCGTTTCTCGCAGCAACTGTGCTTCCTTTGCGTGCTGCAGCCTGTTTTTACGGAGGAGGAATTGCTGAACAACTGCTCAACAGAGCTGCGCAGGTGCAGGCTCCGTTGCTGATGTGCTGGGGCGGACAGGATAAACATATTACGGCCGATAAAATACAGGCCATCACGGCAGCGCTGGATCAGCATCAAAAAGATTATGTGAATGTGGTGTTTTCCAGAGCCGATCATGGCTTTTTCTGTGATGCCCGTGCAAGCTATCATCCCGTTTCGGCCGCAGAAGCCTGGGAGCTGGTGAAGGCATTTTTCCGGCAACATCTGGCATAATTTATTGTTTCTGCAGCACATATCCAGAATCTGGCCTAACTTCATGTGGAAACAATCTAAGCGGAATATGAAGGATGAATTGCTTGAAAAATGGATGGATGCAGGAGATATACGTACGTTTCCTGCGGGGGCGGTATTGCTGCAGGACGGAAGTTATATCAGGAGTGTGCCGGTGGTGCTTTCTGGTGTGGTGAAGGTGCTGAAGCAAAACGAAGAAGGCAGGGAAATCCTGCTTTACTATATCCAGCCCGGAGAAAGTTGCGTGATGTCGTTTCTGGGCGGTTTGCATGAAGAAAAAAGCAAGATCAAGGCCGTGGTGGAAGAAGATGCGGATGTGTTGCTGATTCCTATTGATGAGGTTCGTCGGTTGATTCGTGAAGAATATGGTTTCGTAGAGTTTATGTTTCGCTTGTATCACCGTCGTTTTGAAGAAGTGCTCAGTGTGTTGGAGGCCGTAGCTTTCAAGCGCATGGATGAACGTCTGCTATCTTTGCTTCATAAAAAAGTATTGCTGAATGGTTCTCCCCAGCTGCAAATTACCCATCAGCAGCTGGCTGATGAATTGGGTACTGATCGGGTGGTTGTTTCGCGCCTGCTGAAGCAACTCGAAAATGAGGGTATTGTGCAGCTTGGACGCAATCGGATTGTGGTTTTGAAAACATCCCAGCAACAGCCTTCTGTGTAACTCAGGTTACGGATGCTTTTTGTTTTATAGATTTATTTTGTTGAAAACAAAAAGCATGAAACGCAATATCAGTACAGCCGACCGGATTATCCGCTTTATCGTGGCTGTCATACTGGGTATTTTGTACTTCAATCATACACTTACGGGTACCTGGGGCATTATGCTGTTGATTATAGGTATTGTGTTGTTTTTAACAGCTCTGGTAAACTTTTGCCCTCTCTACCGGATATTGGGTATCAGTACCTGTAGGGTAAAGCAGTCAAATTGACTGAAGATATAGATCATAGTTAAACCTTTAAAAACTAAAGGAAATGGAGAATCATGCCCCAACTTTTTCAGAAATCATCAGGAGTGAAAAACCGGTGTTGGTCGATTTTTTTGCGACCTGGTGTATGCCCTGTAAGATGATGGAACCTATTCTGGAAGAAGTTAAACACAAAATCGGTGATCAGGTATTGTTTTATCAGGTGGATGTAGATCGCAATCCGTTAGTAGCTAGTGTATATCAGATTTCAGGCGTGCCCACGTTGATGGTATTTCACAAGGGCCAACCCCTCTGGCGTCATTCGGGTTTTGTACCACCCGATCAGCTTTTGCAAGTGTTGCAAAAAATTGTACAGGACACAACTACCTCTGCCAAAGATGAAGAAGTTTCTTCCCCTGCAGAGGAGAAGCATTCCTGAACAGCTCCGATAGGAATAGATTACTTACCCTGGTTGGCCAGCAAAATACTACCAGCCAATAACCCTAAGTCTTTTACAAGCATCAGGTTCTGGTTGGCATCGTGAAATCCCATTGGTAGTCTTACCAACAATACAACCAGCAATAGATATAAAGCCAGCAGATAACCGGCCAGTTTTGATTTTACATTGATGATAAAAGCAATGCCTGCCAGAATCTGGGCAATGCCTGTGAGCATAATCCAGAATTTACCTGGTGGAATGGGCGACATAGATGCCATGGAAGAAGCGTAGATCAGATGATTGATGCCGATGTACAGAAATGGAATGGCAAAGACAATCATGGCTACACGGTTAGGAATGATGTTTTTCATAATTCGGTATGTTTTGAAAAGAAAAATAGACTGAATTCATGAAAAATGCAACTCCCGTACTTTGGGGGTTAAACTTTACATGTGCCTCCCGGTCAAACAAACAAATCAATTCCTATGAAATCAGTTTGGCGAAGTTTGTTTATGATCTGGATCTGTACGGGTATGCTGATGGCTGCCCATCATGCCCATGGTCAGGTTCGTGTGGCCATAGGAGTACAAATGGGTGCGCCTTTGCCTCCACCCGTACCTGTAGTGGTGGTAAGACCTGCCCGGGTAATGGTAGTGCCTCCACCTCCACCTGTGGTGGTAGTTCGGCCGGCACCGGTAGTAGTGGTTAGAAGAAGAGTGTGGATAAGGCCTTGAGATTTGAGAGGAGCCTCCTGGGGGAATTTGCTGATTTACTGCTTACACCAGCCTTTTTCATTCCTTAATCTGGTAGGCGTTCGGGGCGCATTTGCGGGAAGAACAACACATCCTGGATAGAAGGCTGATTGGTAAGCAGCATGGCCAGCCGATCCATACCAATACCAATGCCTGCAGTGGGCGGCATCCCATATTCCAGCGCCCGGATAAAATCGTAATCAATATACATAGCCTCTTCATCGCCCCTCTGCATGAGTTTTTGTTGTTCTTCAAAACGATGAAGTTGGTCAATGGGATCGTTTAGCTCGCTGTAGGCATTGGCAATTTCTTTTCCATTGATGATGAGTTCGAAACGCTCAACCAATCCGGGTTTGCTGCGGTGTTTTTTGGTGAGCGGACTCATTTCCACGGGATAATCTATGATGAAGGTGGGCTGAATGAAATGCGACTGGCAGGTATCACTGAAAATAGCATCAATGAGTTTGCCTCTGCCCATGGTATTGTCAGTCGGAATGTTGAACTGTTTACACACTTCACGCAGCTGGTTTTCATCCATTTCACTTATATCTATCCCGGTAAATTCCTGTATGGCATCCAGAATGGCAATGCGCGGATAAGGAGCCTTGAAATCAATTTGCCGATCGCCCACCGGAATGACTGTGGTGCCATGCAGTGTTTTTACCACATGTTCCAGCAGTTGTTCGGTGGTTTCCATCATCCAGAAATAATCTTTGTAAGCCACATAAAACTCAAGGATGGTAAACTCGGGATTGTGTGTGCGATCCATCCCTTCATTGCGAAAGTTGCGGCTGAATTCATATACCCAGTCATATCCTCCCACAATCAAGCGTTTCAGATACAGTTCATCGGCAATCCGCAGGTATAAATCGATATCCAGTGCATGATGATGGGTGATAAACGGACGAGCAGCGGCTCCGCCGGGTATGGTTTGCAATACTGGCGTATCAACCTCCAGGGCCCCGCGTTGGTTCAGAAAATCGCGAATGGCCTGCTTCATGCGGGTGATCATGGCAAATCGTTCCCTGGCCTGTGGTTCAATGATCAGATGGGCATAGCGTTGCCGGTATTTAAATTCCGGATCGGTAACTGCGTCATACACTTCTCCTTCTTTTTCCTTCACTACCGGCAGCGGGCGGAGCGATTTACACAATAAGGTGAAGGATTGTACATGGATAGATAATTCGCCGGTTTTGGTATAAAACACAAAGCCTTTTACACCAATGATATCGCCAATGTCGAGTAGTTTTTTCCAAACGGTATTGTAAAGGGTTTTATCCTCTCCGGGACAAATATCATCCCGGCGCACATATAGTTGGATACGGCCCGTGCTATCCTGCAGATCGGCAAAGCTGGCCTTGCCCATATCGCGCATGGTCATAATGCGGCCTGCCAGCGATACATGCTGAAAAGCTTCGGGATGAGCAGGGTCAAACTGTTCGCGGATGGTCCGTATATGCGTATTGACTTCATACTGTGCAGCGGGGTAGGGATCGATGCCCAATTGCTGCAACTGCGCCAATTTTTCTCTGCGGATGCGTTCCTGTTCAGATAAAGTAAGCGACATGGTATGGTGATTATCCGTTAATCAGGCCTGCAAAAATAGCATATTTCAAGCTCCGGGTGGGTGAAACAAAGCAAATAAACCCTAACTTCCGGCAATAAACAAATGATGATGCAACGCTATGTTTACCTGCTAATCGGCCTGTTATGGTCAGGCATCGGATTGCATGCACAGGACACTACCTATGCCATGAGGCTGGGATTCCCGGCCCACGCGCGCGTGTTGATTTTACACATGGATGATGCAGGTATGTCGTTCGATTCGGACAGTGGGATTATCCGGGTGCTGGAGCAAGGCGTAGCGCGGTCAACCAGCGTGATGATGCCCTGCCCGTGGGTACCTCATATCGTGCGATATATCCTGGAACATCGGGTGGATGCAGGCCTGCATTTGACGCTTACTTCCGAATGGAAAGATTATCGCTGGGGGCCTGTAGCCGGAGCGATGGCTGTGCCCGGACTTACCGATACTACCGGTAATCTGTGGCCCGATGTGGCCGATGTGGTAAGCCATGCCAGTGCCGAAGAAGTAGCAAAGGAAATAGAAGCACAAATCGAAAAAGCAGAACGCATGGGCTTTCATCCTACCCATCTGGATTCGCACATGGGTACCTTGTTTGCCACACCGGCTTTTTTACAGGTTTATATCCAGGCTGGCATCAAGCATCATATTCCCGTGATGTTGCCGGGTGGACATGATAGTTACATCAGCCAGCAAATGCATCTGACGGCAGCACAAATGCAGCAATTGCGTGCATTGGGCAAAATGCTCTGGGATGCAGGCTTGCCGGTGTTAGATGATTTGCATAACACTAGTTACGACTGGAAAATCCCGGCCGATATGCCGCGTGATGACGAGCATTTGCGCACATGGCGGGTTGCCTTGTATGAAAAAACCCTGATGGAATTAAAGCCGGGCATCACAATGGTCATCATGCATTGCACCCAAACTTCATGTAATTTCAGTAAAATTTCCGACAGCGGAGATATCCGTCGTGCCGATATGTTGGCCATGCTGGATCCCGGCTTCAGGCAATTTTTGCAGGAGCATGGGTTTATCATCACCACCTGGCGTGAATTGATGCAACGGCGGTTAGCTGTGGCATCCTCTCAGCTGTAGTCAATCTGCAGCGGAACTGTTAAACATTCCTGCAGGCTATGATGCGAAACCTACATTGCTTTGTATTTGAAATGGCCCTTTTTCTGATAGGTTGTATGCAAATACCATCCGGCACCAGCCATGCACAACCGCACACTGATCCTTATTTCCGCAGGCTGCTGTTTGCGCATCAGGATTCGTTATATCGGCAGGTACTCACCCATCCGGATACGTACCGACTTCAGATCCTGTATGTACAAATTGATCGTGATCGGCACAACCGGCCTCATTTCCATACCTATGCCTATCATGCTGATCCGCAGCTATACTTTTATCCGGCCTCCGTGGTTAAGCTTCCGCTGGCCTGTCTGGCATTGGAAAAGCTGAATGAGCTGCATATTCCGGGTGTCAACAAATTTACCCGAATGCAGTTTGACAGTGCTTATCCCTGGCAAATTCCCGAATGGGCCGATAGTACGTCAGAAACGGGTTATCCCTCAATTGCGCATTTCATCAAAAAAGCTTTTCTGGTGAGCGACAACGATGCCTACAATCGGTTGTATCAATTTGTGGGTCAGCAGGCTATCCAGCAAAAGCTGCACGAGAAAGGATATACCAGTGCCCGTATCATCCGGCAGTTTATGGGTTTAATGGCTGAACAAAATCGATATACCAATCCTGTTCGTTTTCTGGATGAACAGGGGCATCTGCTTTACACACAGCCTGCTTTATACAATCCAGACTCTGTGCAACGGGGCGCTCCGGTATTGATTGGCCGGGCCTATATTAACCGCGATGGGAAGCTTGTTCCTCAGCCCATGGATTTCAGCATGCAAAATCAGATTTCATTATACGATCTGGTGCATATGCTTCAGGCGCTTTTGTTCCCGGAATCGGTCCCGGCCAGGCAACGTTTTTTGCTTACAGACGATGATCTGCATTTTCTGTATCAGTACCTTTCGCAATTCCCCCGTGAAACCAACTATCCCAAATACGATGCGGATGTGTTTTACGATACCTATGTAAAATTTTTCTTCCGGGATAGCAGCCACCATCAGCTTCCTCCGGGAGTGCGCGTGTTCAACAAAGTAGGCTGGTCGTATGGATTTTTGACGGATGTTTCGTATGTGGCTGATTTTGAGCATCACATAGAATATATGCTGGCCGCTACCCTATATGTGAACAGCGATGGTGTACTGAATGATGATCGGTATGAATACGAAGAGGTAGGCACACCATTTTTATATCAGCTCGGGCAGGTGATCTATCGGCATGAACTGCATCGCAGGCGCAAGCATCTGCCAGATCTCAGCCGCTTCCAGATACAATATGAACATAGGGATGAAAACGACATGCGTCCTGCTATCAAACAGGTAGATAATTAAAGCATGTGTGCTTGACTGATCCGCAGAAATCCATGTAAATTTGATTGAAAAAGAGTAAAACGTATGCAGTTTGATAAAATCAAAAATAAAGGTCAGGCCAGGCTGTTTGAAAACGAATATCTGGAGTTTCTCACCAAAACGCATCCATTGGTCATCTGGGGTATGTATATTCCGGTGATTGGATACATGCTGTATGTGAGCGCTGTCAGAATCGGACTGAAGCCTGTTATGATTGCAGGTATTTTCGTATCAGCCATGTTTGCCTGGACATTATTTGAATACCTGATGCACCGGTTTGTATTTCATTTCGTATCTGATAATCCCCGTGTGCAGCGATTTATTTATGTTTTACATGGCAATCATCATGAATATCCGCGTGATAAACAGCGCTTGTTTATGCCTCCGGTGCCGAGCCTGATTTTGGCGTGCTTGATTTTTTCATTGCAATATCTGATCCTGGGCAAATATGCATTTGCTTTCTTTCCGGGATTTTTGCTGGGATATCTTATGTATGGCAGCATGCATTATGCAATCCACGCCTGGAAACCACCTTTTAAGTTCATGAAACCCCTTTGGCGCAACCATCATTTGCATCATTACAAGGATGAACACAAGGGCTTTGGGGTGAGCACTTCTTTGTGGGACCGGGTATTCGGGACTTTTTTTGATTTACAGAAAGAAAAAGAAGATCCCGAAAAAGTGCGGCAGCTGATGTTTAAATAATCTTTTCGCTTGCTTCCGATTTTCTTCAGTTTTCCGGCATAGCTTGTGGGTTATAAAAAACAAGTTATGCGAAACGTTCTCATGCGCTGGATTTGCAGCCAGATTAGCATTCGGAATATGTTGCTGATGCTGTGTATGCCTGTAGCGGCTGTACACGCGCAGCAAACCTTCAAAGTAGTCCGCCATATTGCAGTGGGCGGGAATGGCGGATGGGATTATATTGCCGTTTATACACCTGCTCACGAACTGTATGTAAGTCATGGAAACGAAGTGGTTGTACTGGACGAAATCAGTGGCAGGAAAATAGCCACCATTCAACCTTTGCATGGCGTACACGGAATTGCGTTTGTTCCTGCTTTGCATAAAGCCTATATCAGCAATGGCCAGAGCAATGAGGTAACGGTGGTGGACATGCAGACACATCGTATCCTCCACAACATCGCAACCGGAAAAGATCCCGATGCTATTCTCTTCGATCCTTTTACCGGCAGCATCATTACTTGTAACGGGCGAAGCAATGATCTGTCCGTTATTGACCCGGTTAAGGATCAAGTTATGCACACCATTCCGGTTGATGGGAAACCTGAAACTGCCGTAAGTGATCAATCGGGCCACTTGTTTGTCAACATCGAAAACCGGAATGAAATCCAGCGAATCAATCTGCACACTTTTCAGGCCGATGCCAGCTGGCCCCTGCAGGGTGGGGAAGGACCTACGGGTTTATCCATAGATATCCTGCATCATCGTTTGTTTGCAGGTTGTGCCAATCAGGTGCTCGTCGTGATGAACAGCAACAACGGGCAGGTCGTAGCACGGTTACCGATTGGCAGAGGATGCGACGGAACGGATTTTGATCCCCGCACCAGGCAGGTGTTCAGTTCAAATGGTGCAGGTACTCTTACGGTGATTCAGGAAATCAATCCCGATCAGTATCGGGTGATCCAGCAGCTAACCACACAGATGGGGGCGCGTACCAGCACCATTGATACGCTCAATCATCATTTATTTTTACCTGTAGCTGATTTTCAGCAAATGCCCGCGGGTGCACATGGCAGGCCTCCGCTTGTGCCCAATAGCTTTGCTGTGCTGGAAGTAGCTCCCGCGCACAACTAATAAATTTGTTTTTCCGGCTGCTGGAAATGGGCGGCAAAGGTTAACTTTGTTCGCATGGAATCATTGTTTGCAGAAATAGAGGCCTTGCGCGCATCCATTGCCGGGGAGCATCCGGATACGGCCGAGGCTTTGGAAGCTTTTCGGATTAAATATCTGGGAAGTAAAGGTTTATTGAAAACATTATTCAGCAAGCTGGGTACGATTGATGCTTCGCAGCGCAAGGAGGTAGGGCGTCAGCTGAATGAGCTGAAGCAGTTTGCCGAAGCGCAGTATGCCGCACACAAGCAACGCATCCGGCAAAGCACTGAAGCTGCAACAAGAGAGGATATCATTGCCGGAACAGATATAACCCTGCCCGCGAAGCCTTTGCCTTTAGGCAGTCATCATCCACTCAGCATCGTGCGGAGGCAAATCGTGCGGATTTTTGAAAGCATCGGATTTGCTATTGCCGAAGGACCTGAAATTGAAGATGACTGGCACAATTTCACCTCCTTGAACATGCCTCCCGATCATCCGGCGCGTGATATGCAGGATACGTTTTATTTGTCGCGTGATCCGGTATGGCTGCTTCGTACCCATACTTCTTCTGTACAGGCACGCGTGCTGGAATCACAACCCTTGCCTGTTCGGGTGATTTGCCCCGGACGGGTCTATCGCAATGAAACCGTATCTGCGCGGGCGAACTGTTTTTTCCATCAGGTGGAAGGATTGTATGTAGATAAACAGGTGTCATTTGCTGATCTGAAACAAACCTTGTATTATTTTGCTTCCGAGATGTTTGGTCGCGATACCCGTATACGTTTTCGTCCTTCTTATTTTCCGTTTACGGAGCCCAGTGCAGAAATGGATATTTCCTGTACCGTATGTGGCGGCAAGGGATGCGGGCTATGCAAGTACACTGGTTGGGTGGAAATTCTGGGTTGCGGCATGGTGCATCCGGATTTGTTGAGGAATTTCCGGATTGATCCGGAAGTGTACACAGGTTTTGCTTTTGGAATGGGTATTGAACGCATCTGCCAGCTGAAATACCGGGTAAACGATTTGCGCTTATATGCACAGAACGATATTCGTTTTCTCCGTCAGTTTAGCCAGGCTTAGTAGTCAACGATAAGCTATTATTTTTGTTATCTATTCCCGCATCATGTCTGTACTTGTCACAGGAGGTACCGGACTTTTAGGAAGTCATCTGATTGCATATCTGGCGAAGCAGCATCAGGCGGTGCGGGCTATTTACCGGACACACATACCAGCATTACCCGCAGAAGTGCAGGAACAGGTGGAGTGGGTACGTGCGGATCTGCTGGATATTTCATCGCTGCGCGAAGCATTGCACGGAGTGGAGCAGGTATATCATTGTGCTGGCAAGGTAAGCTTTGCACGGAAAGCGCGGCGTGAACTGATGTTGGTAAATGTGGAAGGTACACGACATCTGGTGGATTTGTGTATTGACATGCAGGTGAAACGCCTGGTGCATGTAAGTTCTGTGGCTGCTTTGGGCCGGGGAGAAAAGGAACAGCATATAGATGATGATTGTCGCCAGCCAGAACAGGTGCATCGTTCCGCGTATGGATGGAGCAAATACCTGGGTGAAATGGAAGTATGGCGCGGATGGGCCGAAGGCCTGCAGGTAGTGATTGTACAGCCTACCATTTTGTTGGGCCCAGGTCATTGGCATACGGGATCTCCTGCACTTTTCAAAAGAATATATGATGGATTTCCGTTTTATTCCAAAGGTGTAAATGGTTTTGTGGATGTGCGTGATGTGGTTCGTGCGATGTATTTGCTTATGCAATCGTCCATCAACGGAGAGGCATTTATTTTAAATGGAGATAACTGGTCGTATCAACAGTTGTTTACCACCATTGCACACAACTTTCATCGTAGCGCCCCCCGCTATGCAGCCAACCGATGGATGGGATATGTGGTAGCTGCCTTTCAGCAAATAAAATCATGGTTTTCATCGCAATATGAGCCAGTGGTAACGCTGGAAACTGTGCACACATCGCAGCTGAAAGTATATTATGAACCCCAAAAATTTTTGCGTTATTTTCCGGATTTTCAATTCACGCCTCTGGAAAAAACCATCGCTTATACCTGCGAAGCCTTTTTGAACAACCAGCGGTATTTGGCTGCTGCGCCATTGCTTACAGGTGTTTAACTTTTTCCCATATTTCAGGAATGCGTTTGACCCAGGCAATTTCCCTGCGTTTGTAACGCGCTTCTTCTGCAGGATATCCAAAATAGGTTTGTCCACCCTTCAAAGAACTGGGAACGCCACTCTGCGCCAGCACCACGGCTTCACGGCCTATGGTAAGATCTTTGGAAATGCCTACCTGCCCCCACAGGGTAACATGATCTTCGATGATCACAGTGCCTGCAATGCCCACTTGTGCAGCAATCAGGCAGGCCCTGCCGATACGTGTATCATGACCAATGTGCACGAGATTGTCAATCTTTGTACCTCTCCCGATCACGGTATCACCACTTACTCCCTTGTCAATTGTACAATGGGCACCGATTTCCACATCATCTTCAATCACCACCCTGCCGCAGCTGATCATTTTTTCATATTTCCATTCCGGCGTCGTGCGTTTTTTGTAATAAAATGCATCTGCACCAATTACCGTACCGGCATGAATGATTACGTTATTGCCAATGATACAATGATCATAAATGGTGACATTAGGATAAATCAGGCAATTCTTTCCAATCTGCACATGCTCACCTATGAATACTTGCGGAGCAATCCGTGTACCTTCACCAATCTGCACATCATCGGCATGTAATTTTTCCGGAAAGGGAAACGGATGAAAATGCCTGACCAATTGATTGTAAGCCCTGAATGGATCTTCTACCAGAATAAGTGTTTTGCCGGGTGGCGGGTCAAATGCCTGATTAATCAGGATTACCGTTGCAGCTGATTGAAGTGCTGCTTTGTAATATTTTTCATGATCTACAAAGGAAATATCTCCATTCTTTACCTGATGGATTTCGTTGATGCCTGTAGCTTGTTGGGTTGCATCTCCCAGTATGTTTCCCTGAACAAAATGGGCAATCCATTTTACTGATATGGGTGCTGGCAATTGCATGAAATATGTATTTAAACATTGTGATCGTTGTATGCAGAAATCCGTCAAAGGTACTGTGATTTGGGCATTTCGGGCAATCTGCAATCATGCAGATGTGAATATCATTTCACATGATGTGCATAAAAAAGAAAAAAAAATTTTATTTAATCAAAATTATCTTTTAATATTGTGTAGGAAAATTTTCCATTCATACTTACTAACCCATTGTAATTCAACACAAGCTCAGCAACGCACTGCTGGGCTTTTTTATTGTGTATAAAGAGGCATGAGGTGATTTTGCATGTATGTCGACACAACTGAAATATTATATTTTGTACAAGCCTTATCGTGTGTTATGTCAATTCTCATCTTCTCCGGGCAAGCTTACGCTGGCCGATGTGTTGCAGGTTTCGAAAGATGTGTATCCCGTGGGCAGGTTAGACTATGAAAGCGAAGGCTTGTTGTTGCTTACCAATGATAAACGCTTGCATACGCAACTATTACATCCGTCATTTGCGCATCCAAGGGCCTACTGGGTGCAGGTGGAAGGACAAATTACTCCAGAAGCTGTTGAACCGTTGTATGCAGGCATACACATTCGGATCAAACGAAAAACCTATCATACGCTTCCTCTTCCTCCGGGAGCCATTCAGTTGTTGAAAGAGCCACCTGCTGTACCGGAACGGCAACCCCCCATCCGTTATCGCAAACATGTTCCCACGTCATGGATCAGCATCCGGCTTCATGAAGGGAAATATCATCAGATCCGGAAAATGACGGCAGCCATAGGCTTTCCCACCCTGCGCCTGATTCGCTATGCCATCGGTGAGTTGCAGCTCGGATCTTTATTGCCGGGAGAATATCGGGAAATATCAGAAGAACAAGCATGGCAGGCATTGCGTAGATAAGATTTGTTTTTCCGAAGGCATATCATTAGGTTTGTTGATGATCCTTATTCATACATGACTGAATCATTGAAATCAGTAAGATTATGTTGAGATCGATGACCGGATACGGGCGCGCAGAAAAGCATGAAAACGGATGGACCGTAGTGGTGGAAATTCGATCGCTGAATGGCAAACAACTCGATGCAAATATCAAATTGCCTGCATCTTTGAAGCCTTATGAACCGGAAATCCGTTCGTTGCTGCAGCAGCATCTGCAAAGAGGCACAATTGACCTGACCATCAACCTGCAGCAATATCAATCCCAAAATCCTCTTTTGCTCAATATAGAGCTTGCCAGACAATATTACCAGAGCTTGCAGCAGCTGGCTGCAGCCTTGCAGTTACCGGCTGAGTGGCAACAGCATGTATTGTCGATGCTGATTAAACTTCCCGATGTCATTACACCTGCTATTGATATACTTCCTGAAAAAGACTGGCTTCAGGTAAAACACGCCTTGATGGAAGCCATTCAGGCGCTCAATGATCACCGCCAGCAGGAAGGGTTGGCCATGGAGCAAGCGTTGCGTGCTTATGTACAACGCATTCTGCAATATCTGCAGGAAATCAGAAAGCAGGATCCCATGCGCAGGGAAAAAATCAGGCAACGCCTCGAAGATTCCCTGCAGGAATATTTTTCACGTGAACAAATTGATCAGAACAGGCTGGAGCAAGAATTGATCTATTACATTGAGAAAATGGATATCACAGAAGAACAAATTCGGCTGGAGAATCATTGCCGGTATTTTGAACAGATACTGGATGAACCGGATGTGGTGAAAGGGCGCAAATTGAGTTTTTTGTTACAGGAAATGGGGCGTGAAATCAATACTACCGGCTCCAAGGCCAGTGATGCGCAAATCCAGCAATGGGTGGTACTTATGAAGGATGAACTGGAAAAAGCCAAGGAACAGGTGCTGAATGTCCTTTAACCGGTTGTCGTCGTTTGTGCAGACAAGCTTCCTTCATGTATATTTACAGAGCTGATTCCATGGCTGTATGAAACCAAACCTGCCTTCCCTTTTGTTGCTAATGCTGGCATTATGCTGCGGATGTCAGATTGCTACGCAGCTGAATGTATTTGAACAGCAAACTGCTATTCCCCATCAAAGCTGGGATGCAAAATTTCGCCCTGTATTTACCGTAAACATTACTGATACAACAGCGTTATACGATATTTATGTAACCTTGCGCCATACCAATGATTACCGGTACAGCAATTTATGGTTGCTGATTACTACTACCTATCCGGATGGAAAATCAATTCGTCAACGCGTGGAACTACCGTTGGCCGATGCCACGGGAAAATGGTTTGGCAGCGGTATGGAAGATATTTTTTTTCATCGCATTCTGATTCAGCACAATGCATATTTCAACCGACCGGGCACTTATCGTTTCACATTTGAACAGGATATGCGTGATAATCCTTTGCCCGATGTGATGAATATCGGACTGCGGATTGAAAAGATCGGGCGCAGGCAACAGGTAACTGCCGATGCAGCAAAACAGGTGAGTAAACCCACCACCCAACCATGAGTCCGCTATTTTGTGATTTAAGACAAGATAATCTATGAAACGCAGGGCCATCATCAAACAAAAAAGTACACGTTTCATTACTTATTTTTATTTCTTTCTGCTGGTATATACGCTGGCAGCATTGATCTGGTGGGGTATATCCCTGTTTCATCAGAGTGAAATCATTACCGAAAGCCAACAACGTTATCTGCGGCTTACAGTTGATAGCCTTCAACATCCCGCATTGTTTCAGCAAGAAATGGCACGCATTGCCCATGAAGAGCAGATGCGAAAGTTTAAATACTGGGGCGAAGGTATTACCTTTTTGTTGGTCATTCTCATAGGAGCAGCCTATGTATATCGGGCAACCCGCCGGCAGATTTTGCTTTCGCGGCAACAAAATAATTTTATGATGGCCGTTACCCACGAACTAAAATCACCAATTGCTGCCCTGCAACTCAATCTGGAAACTCTGCTCAAACGCAAACTGGACCCCGAAAAACAGCAAAAACTCCTGGAAAGCATGATTGCTGAAACTACCCGGCTGAATCATCTGTGCAATAACATGCTTCTTGCTTCACAGTTTGAGAGCAGGCAATACCAGATGATAAAAGAACAACTGAACCTGAGCGAGTTGGTCACGCAGTGCGTATTGCAACAGCAACGTCGCGTGCATACGCATACATTTGTAAGCCATATCGACCAGGATGTGTGGATTAAAGGCGACATGCTTACCTTGAGTCTGGCTATCAATAACCTGATTGAAAATGCCGTTAAATATTCTCCCAAAGGAAGTACGGTAGAAATCAGCCTGCATAAGGATCAGGCTATGGCCGTTGTATCGGTGGCCGATGAAGGCAGCGGCATACCCGATGCAGAAAAAACTAAAATTTTTGATAGGTTCTATCGGATTGGCAACGAAAACACCCGCAAAACCAAGGGCACGGGGCTTGGTTTATATTTAACCAAGAAAATTGTCCAGGAACATCGAGGCATGATCCGGGTGTTGGACAGAAAGCCGCAGGGTAGTATATTTGAAATAGCATTTCCCTTAACCCGGGACCTTATTTCCTGAGCTTTTTAATTTCATCCGTATGTCAAATATCCATCGCAATTACAAGGCTTCCATTCTGCTGGTGGAAGATGAAGAAAATCTCCAAGAATCGCTGAAGCTGAACCTGGAACTGGAAGGATATGAGGTAACCGCTGTGGACAATGGACTGGCAGCCCTGAAAGCCATTAAAAATGAATATTTTGATTTGATTATCCTCGACATTATGTTGCCCGAAATGGATGGTATTGCTGTGGCTGAAAATATTCGTTTGCAGAACAACGATGTACCTATTCTGTTTTTGAGTGCTCGCAATACCAGCGCCGACCGGGTGCTGGGCCTGCGCAAGGGAGGAGATGATTATATGACCAAGCCGTTTAACTTGGAAGAGCTTTTATTGCGTGTGGAAAAACTCATCATCAAAAACAAAAAACTGCACGATCGGTCAAGCGTGCCCGATGTGTATGAATTCGGCCCGAATAAAATTGATTTTGCTGCTCAAGAATGTATTGGGAAGGACGGGAAGAAATATGAGTTGAGTAAGAAAGAAACCATGCTGCTCAAACTGTTGATTGAAAACAAAGGAGAAGTGGTGCCGAGGGAAAAAATCCTGCAGGTGGTATGGGGTTATAATGTATATCCTACTACGCGAACTATCGATAATTTTATTCTGAACTTCCGGAAATATTTTGAAGAAGACAGCCGCCATCCCAAATATTTCCATTCCGTGCGGGGCGTAGGGTATAAATTTACTGATGGGGAAGAAAGCTAAATATTTGCAACTTTTTATTCAAATCATATAAAGCCTGCGGGTTGATTTACATGTAACTTTGAATCAAAACACTGAATCATGCAGGTGAAAATGTTTGAAGTAAAAGGTATGCATTGCGAAGGTTGTGTGCAAAATGTGCGGAAGGCTTTGCAGGCATTGCCGGGTGTGATAGATGTACAGGTGAGTTTAACACCCCCACAGGCTATTATCAGTATGGAAGATGATCTTGCATTTTCGCGGCTGCAGGAAGCGGTAAGCCAATCGGGTCATTATACCCTTTCGGAAATCAAAGAACAAACCGAGGCAAAGCCTGTTGAAAAGCCTTCTTTTTTCAAAAAATGGTTTACGCATAAAAAATCATGTTGCCAGTAGCTATTAGCTTTTGAATTGATGAGACGGAAAATAGCCATATCGCTTTTGTGGATATATCTCACCAGCATCAGTGGTATGGCTATTTCTGTTCATTTCTGCTGTGGTCAGCTGGATACCGTGAAGTTGAGTGTGGGCATGAAGAATATCCCTCATGATTATCTCCAGCTGCAGGAGCCATGCTGTAGCGATTTTACGACATCTGCACAGATACATGATGTTCATCAGCTCAGTTCATTTGCTTTGGGGCAGGTAGAAGCTTTACTGCCGCAACATCCCCTTCTCCTTGCTTCTTTTGATACTGATTTTTTACTGCTGAAACGAAAGGTCAGCGATTCTTTTCCACTGCATTCTCCTCCGTTATTTGTCTTACACCAGGTGTGGCTGATTTGATACCGGGATAAGCCTTTCCGGCTTTTATGTTCTCCTGCAGGAGAACGTGTGATTTTGGTTTAACCGGTATCAAACGCATTTTTTATGATCAATCGCTTGATTTCGTGGTCAATCCACCACCGGTTTGTGGTGGTGGTCTTCGTCCTGGCTTTAACAGGATATGGAATGTATCAGCTTTTGCAGACGCCTGTTGATGCCATTCCCGATCTTTCTGATGTGCAGGTGATTGTGTTTACGGAATGGCCGGGCCGCGGGCCTCAGGTGATGGAAGATCAGGTTACTTTCCCACTGGTGAGCAGTTTGCAGGGCATCCCCAAAGTAAAAGACATCCGGGGCACTTCCATGTTTGGGATGAGCTTTGTGTATGTGGTGTTTCAGGATGGTACAGATCTGTACTGGGCACGCAGCCGGGTACTGGAACGGCTCAGTTATGCGCAGAAGCAATTGCCGCCCGATGTGGTGCCCACCCTGGGCCCCGATGCCACAGGCGTAGGTCAGGTGTTCTGGTACACGCTCGAGGGTAAGGGGTATGATTTGGGCACCCTGCGCGCCATTCAGGATTGGTATGTGAAGTTTGCCCTGCAGGATGTACCGGATGTGAGCGAGGTGGCCTCTTTTGGAGGTTTTCAACCCCAGTATCAGGTGCGCATCAATCCGCAGCGGCTTACGTATTATCATCTTTCTCTGGAGCAGGTACTGCAGGCTATCCGCGAAAACAACCGGGATGTAGGGGGCAGCGTGATAGATCTGAACGGAGCCAATTATGTGGTCCGTGGATTGGGATATTTGAAAGGCATTCATGATCTGGAGCGGATTCCGGTAGCTGTTGAGGGCTCTACACCCATATTGTTGAAAGATGTAGCGCAGGTGCAAATGGGAGGCGATCATCGCCTGGGTATTGTCGATGAAAACGGCAGTGGCGAACGGGTAGGCGGAGTGGTTATCATGCGATATGGAGCCAATGCCGATGCCGTGATCCGCGCGGTAAAAGAAAAAATGAAGGCCGTGCAGGCGGGTTTGCCCCCGGGCATTCATTTTCATGTGGTGTATGATCGAAGCACCCTTATCGAATCGGCCATCCACAGCATTGAACATACGCTGATTGAAGAACTGGTGCTGGTATCTGTCGTGATCATCGTCTTTTTGTTTCATCTGCGAAGTGCACTGGTGGCCATTTTCACCATTCCTGCGGCGGTGGTCATCAGCTTTATTTTCATTCACTGGATGGGCTTTAACTCCAACATCATGTCGCTCAGCGGCATTGCCATTGCCATTGGCGTGATTGCCGATAATGCCATTGTGATGATTGAAAACGCCCATCGTCATCTCACAGAAAACGAATAGCTATGAAGTCCAATCCCGTTCAGGAACAAAAACGTATTGCCCTAATCGAACGGTCGGCCCTGCAGGTGGGCCGCCCTATCTTTCATTCCATTCTCATCATTGTGGTTTCTTTTTTACCCGTATTTCTGCTTACCGGGCGGGAAGGGCGGTTGTTTCATCCGCTGGCCTGGACCAAGACGCTGGTTATCCTGAGTTCCATGGTGCTGGCTATTACCTGGGTACCGGCTTTGATGGCTTATTTCATGAAGGGAAACATGAGGCCGGAGTCGAGAAATCCGGTGAGTTCGTTTTTTGTGCGGGTGTATGAGCCCGTGTTGCGCTGGTGCCTGCGCTGGAAAAAAACCACATTGACCCTGAATATCGTTGCCCTTGGATTTGCAATATTCCTTTTCAGCCGGCTGGGACAGGAATTTATGCCGCCTTTAAACGAAGGCACGTTGTTGTTTATGCCTGTGGCTTTGCCCGATGCTTCCAATGCCGAGATGAAACGCATCCTGCAGATCCAGGATAAAATTCTGGCGTCGGTTCCTGAAGTGAAAAATGTATTGGGTAAAGCAGGCCGAATTGCCTCGGCTACCGACCCGTCCCCGCTGAATATGATTGAAACCATCATTGAGCTTAAGCCTCGCAGCCAATGGCGCAAGGGTGTTACGCGCGACAGCCTGATCCGGGAGCTAAACCTTAAGCTGCAGATCCCCGGCGTAACCAACGGGTGGACACAGCCTATCATCAACCGCATCAACATGCTCAACACCGGTATTCGAACGGATGTGGGCGTGAAGGTCTTTGGCGAGCAGTTAGATACCCTTCAACAGATAGAGCAACAGATAGCTCGAGTCTTGCAATCCATACCCGGAGTGGTGGATCTCTATCCCGAGCCGCTTTCCGGTGGCCGGTTCCTGGATATTGCCATTCGAAGGGAGGCTCTGGGTCGCTATGGTATTTCTACGGAAACGGTGAATCATGTGATTGAATTTGCGATCGGCGGCGCCTCCGTGAGTCAGATGGTGGAAGGTCGGGAGCGGTTTTCGATCAATGTGCGATTGGCCCAGGACTGGCGTCAGACCCTCGATGAGATCCGGGAGATTCCCATACAAACAGCACATGGGCCGGTGCCGCTGTCGGCCGTAGCCGATATTCGCCTCACCGAAGGTCCTTCCATGATCAACAGCGAGAATGCCCTGCTGCGCGGTACGGTATTGTTCGACGTCCGGGGCCGGGATATGGGCAGTACGGTGGAAGAGGCTATCCAAAAAGTGAAGCAATCTGTGCATCTGCCGCCGGGATATTTCATTGAGTGGAGCGGCGAATGGGAAAATCAGGTACATGCCCGCAAAACCCTGAAGCTGGTTCTGCCCATCGTGTTGTTTACCATTTTTTTTATCCTCTACCTGACTTTCGAGAATTGGCCCGATACCTGGAATGTGTTGCTCACCGTGCCTTTTGGCCTCACCGGCGGCATCCTGATGGTGTATTTCTGGGGTGCACAACTGTCGGTAGCCGTGGTGGTGGGATTTATTGCCTTGTTTGGTTTGGTCGTGGAGACGGGCGTGGTGATGATCATTTATCTGGATGAGGCCATGCGTCGAATGATTCAGGAAAAAGGACGAAGAGTTGACCGGGCTACTCTGCAGCAATATGTCATAGAAGGGGCTGTGAAAAGATTGCGACCCAAGCTGATGACCGTGCTCATTGCTTTGTTGGGCCTGGTGCCGGTACTCTGGTCGAAGGGTACGGGTATTGAGCTGATGCGACCCATTGCCTTGCCAATGATTGGCGGGGTGATTAGCTCGGCAATCTGCGTCCTCCTGGTGATGCCGGTGGTTTATCAACTGTTTAAAGAACGAGAGCTCAGAAAATATGGAGAAATCAAACTCCCCCTGACTGATTCGCTTACCCTGAATGAAAATATATGATATATGAAATCAACAAACATCGGTGCTCATAATCTGTTTTTATTCTTAGCCGGATGCCTGCTGATTATGGCTTCCACCTCCCGATTGTATGCCCAGGGCCTTTCCCTTGCACAAATCATAGACAGCATCGATCGTCGCAATGTGGGACTCCAGCAATATGTACATCAACAAGAAGCTGCCCGACATCTGACGCTGGCTGCTCAAGGATGGCCCGCTCCGGCAATCGGGCTGGGCCTGAATGAATTTCCTTATCCCGGCATGAGCAAAACGGAAAACCTGTCGGCCCGAAAAATGTCGATGCTTCGGTTCCAGCAAATGCTACCCCTGTTCGGCTATCAGCGGGCAGAAGCTGCCTATCAGCGCTCGCTGGTGCCTCAGTATGCCGATCAGCAGGGTATGTTACGGAATACCTTGCACACCCGGGCACGCATGGCTTATGTGGAGATGTGGATTGGTGAGCAGAAAATCCATGCCATGCAGGAGCAGATCCGACAATTGAAATTGTTGATTCAGGTGTTGGAAAAACAACTAAGCTATAACCGTACACAGCCTCAGTACATCTACCAAGCCCGGGCTGCGCTGGCCGACTGGCAGAACCGGCTCACCGAATGGCAGGGACAGGTGGCGGCATCTACAGCCTTGCTCAACAGCCTGATGAACAAACCCGTGGATGCACCCCTGCAGATCGACACCTCCCGGCTGCCCCTGTCGCTCACCATACCTGCTTTGCTCGACTCAGTTAGTTTACTGCAACACCGGTCTGACCTGCGGTGGCTTTCCCACCAGATGAACAGCCTGGCTTACCAGCGTGAAGCTTTGCTGGCTCAACTCAAACCCCAGGTGGGGCTCTCATGGGATAACATGCGGATGGCCAACGGGATGTATATGTACAACCTGATGGTGATGATTACCCTGCCTTCTCTGCCCTGGGCGGCCCGCACCCAGCGGCAACAGGCCATCAGCCTCAACGAAGAAGTGAAAGCACTTAAAGATCAGCAACAGGAACAGCTCTTTGAAGCTTTGGGACAGATTGCTCAATCGCAAACCCAACTGGATGCCTGGCAAAAGCAACTTCAGACCTATGAAACCGATATCCTGCCTGCGTATGCCCATACGTATACGGCTTATCTGCAGGCGCTTGCCGAACAAATCGGCCCCGGCTCTACCGGTGTGGAAACCCTACAGGCCTGGAACGAATGGACCTTGAAAAAAATCGATTATCTGGACTTGTTGCACCAATATTTTCTGAAAAAAATTGAACTCCTGAATGAACTCGAACAATAAAAAATGGATGCTATGAAACGCAAACCTTATTCCTTGTTTGTTCGGCTGTTGATCGGAAGCATGATCTGGATTGCAGGATTTGGGTTGACCGGCTGTCATTCTTCCTCTGTGAAACAAGATTCGGCGGGTTTAGAGAAACGCGCTGGTTATTATACCTGCCCCATGCATCCGCAGATCCGAAGAGAGCAGCCGGGCAAATGTCCGATCTGTGGTATGACATTGCAATTTCACGCGCTTCAGTCAGCCCCGGCAGATCCCGACAGTGCCAGCCCTACTGTCGATAGCAGCCTGAGCCTGCTGGCAGAGCCTGTAACCCGTACTGTGATTGGCTCATTTCCGGTAATCAGCCCGCAGTTACAACCCCTTGCCGATACCCTGCAGGCGTTTGGCTACCTTACCTATGATCAACGTTATACCCAGCTGATTACCCCGCGGGTAAGCGGTCGTATTGAAGCCCTGTATGTACACGCTCTTTATGAACGGGTACAAGCTGGCCAGCCGCTGATGAAGCTATATAGTCCGGAATTGCTTGCCCTGCAGCGCTACTGGATCCAGGCTTTGCGTGCACACGACACGGCCTTGATAGCTTCCCTGCAGCAAAATCTCCTCAACCAGGGTATGTTGCCCGAAGAGCTGCAGCAGGTGAAACAAACCTTGCAACCCCTGACCACCTTTACCCTGGTGAGCCCGGTTTCGGGCTGGATTTTTATCCCACATGCTTCCTCCGATGCAGCCGCATCGCCCACCCTGCAGCCCATGCAACTGCCCTTTGTAACCGGCGATTATGTACAGGCTGGCATACCGATATTGGGTGTGCAAACCGATGCCCGAATCTGGGCTATCGTGCAGGTCAGCAACGATCAGCTGGCCAACCTATCGGTGGGCGACCCGGTAGAGCTGTACCGGGAAGGAATGCCCGATCAAAAAGTACGGGCACATATTGATTTCATCCCTCCATATCGGGATGCTGAGGATGCCCGCTTTGCATCCCTTCGGGTTTATCTGCAGGCGCTTCCTCCGGGATGGAAGGTGAATCAGCTGCTGCGTGCTCGCCTTTATCCCCTGCTTGGCAGGGAACACCGCCGTTCAGCATCACAAGGATGGTTTATTCCCCGTTCGGCTGTCGATGATCTGGGTCGGCATCAGGTGGTCTGGGTGCAGGATGCCCGTCATCCCCAGGTGTTTCATGCGCGGGAAGTGAAGCTCGGATTTTCGCAGGGCGATTGGGTGCAGGTGGTAGCCGGACTACAACCCGGCGAACGCATAGCCCGTGAAGCCGGTTATATGGTTGATAGCGACAGTTTTGTAACCTGGGCAGAATAAAGTCTCAATTTTTCATTTAAACGCGATTTGATCATGAAAACAATGTTTTGGATGGTAAGCCTCTTAATCCTTGGGTGGGGCATATTGGGGACGGGTTGCTGGCATCGTTCTTCCACCCCAAATCAACGGGCTGAACGCACCTCCACGCTTTACACTTGCTCCATGCATCCGCAGATCCGCAGGGAGCAACCCGGAAAATGCCCCATCTGTGGGATGCCCTTGTTGCCCATCTCTGCTGATCCTGCCCAGGCTCAGCCGCGGAATCCTCGGGATACGGCCAATGCTGAGTCTGTACCTGCTATGAATAAAGGCGATGCGATGCCTATGATCGTGCTCGATGCTCGCCAGGAAATGCTGGCCGGGGTGCATACCACGATAGCGCGGGCGGGCAGCTTGTCGCATACCTTCTGGCTCACGGGCACCACTATTTTTGATCCGCAACGGGTAGAAACCCTCAGCGCTTGGTTTTCGGGATGGATTACCCGCTTGTTGGTGAATAATCCTGGGCAATATGTACACTCGGGTCAGGCTCTGTATGAAATCTACAGTCCCGATTTGCTGGCCGATGAGCAAACCTATCTCACAGTCTACCGGCAATGGCAACGGGGGATGATCACCGATAGCAGCTTGCTGATGAGCCTCCGGCAGCGGCTGCTGCGTTGGGGGTTGTCGCCCCGGCAGATCGAGGATTTGCCATCGCATGTCAGTACGGGCAAGCTCACTGTGTATAGCCGTGGCGCCGGTTATCTGACCCGCAAATACGTACAGGAAGGCGATCATGTAAGTGAAGGCCAACCCGTCATGCAACTCAATCGGACAGCCATCCTCTGGGTACAGGCACAGCTCGATCCGGAACAAATCGATTGGCTTTCCCATCTTAAAAGTTTACATATTCAGCTGCCCGCCCATCCTGGTCATGTGTTTGACGGGCGAATAGCCTTTTCCAACCCGGTCGTGCAGCCCGGTTCGCAGGTGTATCTGGTGCAAATTGCTTTTTCTGCAGGCTCGGTGCCGGTGCAACCCGGAGAAATGGCGGAGGTGGAGCTGGAAACAGATCAGCCGATAGCCGGAGCCTTACGTATTCCCGCCACAGCTGTAGTATATGCCTCCGGCCAACCCGTGGTGTGGGTAGAGACGAAACCCCATACCTACATGATGCGACATGTTAGGCTGGGCGCTGTAAATACGAGGGAAGCGATTGTGGTGAGTGGACTGAAGCCTGGAGAACGAGTCGTGGATCAGGGCAGTTATCTGCTGCATAGCCAGTATTCCCTTACTTATGGCGCCGGCGTGAACATGTCGGGTATGCAGATGTCCGATATGAAAATGGAAGGGAAAGGTTCTTCTATGTAGTAAAATCTTTTGGTAAATCTTCTTGCCTATGAGGATATGTTTGGTTAAGTTGGGTTGAATTAAAGGCGAACATTTTAAACTATCCATCAGACGATGCTGCTCCAACACATCTTTACGGAGTTACTGAATATGGCCTGGGATATTTACTGGCCGCTGGCGCTGGGATTTTTCTTGTCGGCCATCATCCGGGCGTATGTTCCCTCTTCTGCCATAGCGGCGCATGTGGGCCGGCCAGATGTAAAAGGTCTCAGCCTGTCTGTCTTGTTTGGGGCCCTGTCTTCCTCCTGCTCTTATGCCGCCGTATCCATGGGTCGTACGCTTGTTGTGAAAGGCGCTTCCTGGGCCAATGCCATAGCATTTATGATAGCCAGTACCAATTTGGTGTTCGAAATTTTTCTGGTGATTGTGATGTTATTGGGTTGGCCCTTTTTTGCCGGTGAGATTGTAGGAGGTTTGTTACTGATCCTGGTGGGCACGTTATTAATTCGCTGGTTGCTGAGTTCCCAAAGTGTGGAGCAGGCTAAAAAACATATCCAGCAAACAGAAACACAGGTTTTGGCACACGATCCACATGCCCATCACCACCAGCATGCAGCACATACGGAGCATACCCACCATCATCCGGCTGGTTCCACCCGCTGGCAGGATGCCATGATGTATTTTTATATGGATGTGCGTATGGTAGGAAAGGATATTTTGCTGGGCGTGGTGATAGCTGCTGTGCTGGCAGCGGTGGTGCCACCTCAGGTATGGATGGTCTTGTTCCTCAAAAATCAGGTACAGTTGCCCACCTTTGTGATCACGGTCTGGAATGCGGTGATAGGCATTCTGGTAGCGGTCTTTTCTTTTGTTTGTTCGGTAGGAAACATTTTACTGGCGGCGGTGTTGTGGCATGGAGGCATTAATTTCGGTGGGGTTATTGCCTTTATATTTTCCGATCTGGTTACGCTGCCTATCTTGCTGGTATATCGACGTTACTTCGGGACGAAGATGATGTTCCGCTTGTTTTTCATTCTTTTCTTATCGATATTGATTACCGGCGTGGGGGTAGATTATTTGTTTCAGGCGCTGGGCTGGATGCCAAGCCATCCGGCGACTGTAGCCTCACTGCACATGCCCTCCTTTGCCTGGAATTACAAGACAATATTGAATCTGATTTTCATCCCATTATCCATAGCGGCTTATTTTATAGGTAAAGTCAAAACCAAAGTATAACCCGGCTAACAAAGCTATATTGCCCGGATGCCCGGGACATGCTGAATGTAACAAGGATTACCCAATTTGTTTTTCCTTCAGTTTAATTTTAATCGTAATCATTAAAACAGATCAGTTATGTCGTATTACTTTTCCAAAACATTATCCGGCGTTTCATTTGAGGATGCCATTCAACGGGTTACGCAAGCCTTGCAGACGGAAGGTTTTGGCATATTGACCGAAATTGACGTGCAAGCTACCTTAAAGAAGAAGCTGGATGTAGATTTCCGGAAATACCGTATCCTGGGAGCTTGCAATCCACCTTTTGCTTATCAGGCTTTACAGGCTGAGGATAAGATTGGCACGATGCTTCCCTGCAATGTGATTGTACAGGAGCGGGAGCCTAATCAGATTGAAGTAGCGGCCATTGATCCGGTAGCATCCATGATGGCGGTTGACAGCCCTAAGCTCAGGGAAGTGGCGGATATAGTCAGGCAAAAGCTGCAGAACGTAATAGCACAATTGTGAAATGCTCATTGATACTGAATATACACGGGTGGCGGGAATAATGACAAGACTTCCTGGGGCGTCATGATAGGCTGGCCATTCCGGGTATCGTTTTTAAAAAACAGCTTAAAGCCAGTGAATTCCACCGGCTCGCGCGCAATGAAGTTGCGGTAGGAATTGATCTTCAGCCATTTGGGACCCCATCCGTCCATATCCATCACGATTTGTACTTCAGGCCTGAGTTTGATGGCTTTGTAGTTGGTAAGCATGCGTTGAGTAAAGCGATGTACCACCAGGATTTTAGGGGGAAGCTGATATTCTTGTACCAGCCGGGAAAGATAGTCTACACAATAATTCACATCTGCCGCGTCGAAGGTGCCGATGCGAGTACCGGGAACGGCGCCGGTTTTCATGGAAAATTCCGGATCGATGGCCAGGTGTACATTGGGCAGTTTTAGATAAGGCTCCAGCCGGGGCACTTCATCCTGAAGGGTGCTTAGTCCCACCTGCACATCCAGAAATACCAGGCCATGAATCCGGTCGGCCATGTGTAGCACGCTGTCAATCATCCAGTTGGGCATCCGCAGGCGGTGTTTCCCATCTTTTCCGGGATAACCTTGCGCTGTGACCACAATCAGGTGAAGAGCAGGAATTACTTTTTTGGTGGTATCGGCTTCCTGCCACATGCGGGCATACTGCAACAGTTTGGGAATCATCTGGTCGGGAGGCAGTTCACCCAGGATGCCCATGTTTTTAGAATACAGGTTTCCGTAAAATGCCACCACCCGATGTTCCGGAAAAATGGACCCTGGAAGCAGAGGCGGGAATTTGACCGGCCAAACGCGGGTTTTGGCAGCAGAAGCGCTGTCCTTTGCATGATTTGCATCTGCAGGCTTTGGATGTGCTGTATCTGATGTTGCCGGCGTAGGGTATATAGTCGTATCTGGTTTGGGTTGCAGGCTATCTGGAGAAGGTGGTTGGATGGGATGGGTAACAGCGACCGGTACGGAGTCACGTACGGCAGAGGTTTGGCCAGAGGGGCGCTGATGACAAGCCCAGGCAGTAAGCCAGAGGACCAGGAAAATGGGTATAAAAGAAGGTTTTAGCATCCGATATGCAAATTGATCGGCAAATATAAAAGCCTTTACCGGGCTTAGGAGCATGGTTGCTGAAAATATCCTGTTGCTGTTGGGTCGGCAAAAGGAAAATCGGTCAACCATTTTTCCAGTTGGGCATCCCGGATCCAGATATAGGTTCTTTTCCCCGAAGGGGCAAATTCAGGTTCTTTGCAGGCGAAAAGCTGATCAATCAGCTGCTGCATTTCCCGACGGGTGAGCGATCGGCCTGCCGGTACGGCATGCTGGCGGGCAAGGGAACGGATCATTTTTTCCCGGAGTTCGAGCCGGAGGTCACCTGCTTCATTCCGGCATTGGGCGAGCAACTGAGTAAGGGTTTGCTTTTCAAAACCCGGTGGCAGATCGGCCGGAATACCCTGAATCACAAAATTGTTGGTATTGCCCGCCCGTTCAAGTTGGTATCCCAACACGCGCAGGTCATCGCGTATCTGTTCCAGCAATGCCTGGTCGGCCGGGGCAAGCTCAAGCACCTGCGGAAACAGGCACGCCTGAATGGCTATCGGTTGTTGCAGAAAAGCCTGTTGGTATGTTTCATACAATATTCTTTCATGGGCAGCATGCTGATGCAACAGAATAAAGCCCGATTTTACCGGTTGGAGAATCCATTTCAGGTGAAGTTGCACCGGAAAAACCTGATCCTCTGGAGCATTGGCAGGCAACGCCAGCTCGGCTTGCTGTGGCAGGGAAGAAACCGAAGATTGGAGGCTTTCGTAGAGTGATAGCCAGTTGTGTGATTGTCCGGTGGATTGGATTTCCGGTTCGATGGGGGGCCTATCAGGTGCAGCGGTAACAGGTTTTTCCTGCATAACCGAGCGATGTGGTGTAATGACGTGCGCCTGATGGGGCCTGGTAAAAGACAGATACAAAGGCGAGTGACTGATACGGGTTTGCTGATCCGGTGTCAGAGGTTGATTCAATGCCGGTGATTGCTGAATATCGGCAGGCAGTTCAAAGTCGAGCGCAGGTGTCACGCTGGCCACCGCCAGGGCGTGTCTTACAGCAGCCTGCACAAATGCATAGATCATCTTTTCATCTCCGAACTTAATTTCTTGCTTGGTGGGATGCACATTCACATCGATTTCAGCGGGATCCACATTCAGAAAAAGCACATAAACCGGATGGCTGTCGGCTGGTATCATGGGTGCAAGAGCCGATGATATTGCATGGTGCAGGTAGTTGCTACGGATGAATCGCCGATTGACGAAGAAATACTGATCGCCCCGGCTTTTTTTGGCTGTATCGGGTTTGCCCACGAAGCCATGGATGTACAAATCGGGTGTTTTTTCCTGTACGGCAATCAGCTTATCGGCGTAGGATTTACCCAGCAGCTGTAGCACACGCTGTTTCAGCGAACTTTTTTCCAGCCTGAGCTGCAGTTCCCCTTCATAAATAAAGCTAAACCCCACTTCGGGGAAAGCCAGTGCTACCCGGTTAAATTCTTCCCAGATATGGCGCAGCTCCACCGCATCGCTTTTCAGGAAATGCCGGCGTGCAGGCACGGAGAAAAAGAGATTTTTCACTTGCACCTGCGTGCCGGGCTGGCAGGCACAGGGTTCCTGACGCAGGATGCGGCCATTGGCAATCTCAATGCAGGTTCCCAGCTGTTGATCAGCCGGGCGGGTGCGCATTTCCACCTCAGCCACAGCAGCAATGGATGCCAAGGCTTCTCCCCGAAAGCCCATGGTGCGAATGCGGTACAAATCATCAATATCCCGGATCTTGGAAGTGGCGTGCCGTTCAAAACTCATCCTGGCGTCGGTTTCACTCATGCCGCAGCCATTATCCACCACCTGAATTAGGCGTTTCCCGGCCTCTTCCACAATCAACAGGATATCATCAGCACCGGCATCTACAGCATTTTCCAGCAATTCCTTCACGACAGAAGCTGGTCGCTGAATGACTTCACCAGCAGCAATCTGATTGGCCAGGTGTTCGGGTAAAAGCTGAATTTTATCGCCCATCACCCTGCAAGTTCAGAAAATAATACGGAACATGGCTGAAAAAGCCTGCAAGTCGGCCAGATTCCCTATGTTTGTTCACATGTTTTGCCCAAAATTCCGAAAATACAGCCGGAGGCTTCTGATTGGCACCGCAGGGTGCCTTTTATCCTCGGGAATTTATGCCCAACAGGTGAAAAAACCCAGTTCCATATTGCCTGCCCGCCGATGGGCTGATAGTGTGATGCGGCACATGGATACCACCCGAAAAATTGCCCAGCTGCTCATGATTCGTGTGTACAATCCGCCTTCGCCTGAACAGGCAGCCCGGGTCGAACATGAAATTCAGGATTTAGGGGTGGGGGGCATAGTGTTTTTTCAGGGTGATCCGGTGCAGCAGGCTTTGCTTACCAATCAATATCAGTCCATGAGTGCCATTCCGTTATGGGTAGGTATAGATGGGGAATGGGGATTGGCTATGCGGCTGCTGGGAGTGCAACCCTTCCCCAAACAAATGCAGCTGGGCGCTTTGCCCGATGCTTCCCTGATTTATCAAATGGGCTGCATCGTGGGCGCACAATGCAAACGCATGGGCATTCAGATCAATTTTGCTCCTGACGCCGATATCAACAACAATCCCGATAATCCGGTCATCAACGACCGATCGTTCGGCGAAAACAAATTCATCGTAGCGCGTTATGCCCGGGCTTATATGCAGGGCATGCAAGAGGAAGGTATTATTGCCGTGGCCAAGCATTTTCCTGGACATGGCGACACGGAAGTGGATTCCCATCAAGACCTCCCGGTAGTTGATAAAACGCTGCGCACCCTGGATACCCTGGAGTTGTATCCTTTTCGGCAGTTGATCCGGGCGGGTGTAAAAGGCATTATGGTGGGGCATCTGCATGTCCCTGCCATCGACAGCACATCCCATATGCCAGCTTCTTTATCCCGTAAAATAGTTACCGGTCTGTTGAAGCAACGGATGGGCTATAAGGGACTGGTATTTACCGATGCGCTTGATATGAAGGGGGTTACCAATTATTTTCAGCATGGAGAGGCCGCCCTGCAGGCTTTGCTTGCCGGGAATGATGTGCTGGTTTTGCCTGAAAATGTGGAAGAAGCCATTGACACCATTGCCGCAGCCCTGCGCCAGCATCGGCTGAGCATGGCTTATCTGGATAGCAAGGTCAGGCGAATTCTGGAAACTAAGTATCAGCTTGGACTGGCGCATTGGCAGCCAGTAGATACCACGTATTTACTTGAAGACCTGAACCGGTCGGTGCGTTCAGTAACCAAGCTGATGGACGACAGCAGTTTTGTGGTGTTGGGCAATGATCATCAGTTTTTGCCTTTTTCCCCGGAAAGCCCTATGCGGATTGCTTATGTGGGCGTAGGGCTCGATACCACACAAACCGATTTTGCACGTGATCTGCGGGCTTATCATCCGGTGGACACCTATTTTTTCCCTGCTTCCTCTCCTTGGGAAAATATTGCCCCGCTGGCAAAAAAATTAAAATATGATTATGATGCGGTAATCGTCGGCGTGCACCGGTTGAATCGCTATCCCGCTCATCATTTTGGATTGTCGGAAGCAGAAATTTTGCTAATTCAGCAATTGCAGCAGGAGGCACGAACGGTTACGGTGCTTTTTGGGAATCCTTATGCCCTACAAGATATGCATGATGGCGAAGCCATTGTAGTGGCTTATGAGGATGATTCGCTGGCTTATGCGACGGCCGCTGCCCTGTTGTTTGGCCGGATGGAGCCAGGCGGCCGTCTGGCTGTGAGTGTCAGCGGGCGTTATCAGGCAGGGAGTGGTTTAACAGCCTGGAATCGCACCCGGGTTGTGCTGCCTTATGTCCAACCCGAACAGGTCGGAGTTGACCCGGGTATCCTGAAGCGCATTGATACCCTTGCGCAGGAAGCCATTGCCGCCCATGCCACACCCGGTTGTGTGGTGCTGGCTGCAAGGGATGGGAAAATCTTCTTTCACAAAGCCTATGGATACCTGGATAATGGCGATACGCTGCCCGTACAGCTGAATACGATTTACGACATGGCCTCCTGTACCAAGGTAAGTGCTACCACGCTGGCAGCCATGCGTTTGTATGATGAAGGGAAACTTAATCTGGATGCGGGTCTCGGAAAATATCTTCCCTGGCTAAGAGGCAGTGATAAAGCGCCTTTAACCATCCGGGATGTGATGCTGCATCAGGCTGGTTTGGTAGCCTGGATTCCGTTTTATAAAAACACCCTTTATGATGGCGTGCATCCCGACACGGTACTTTACAGCCATCATCGTGACCCGGTGCACACTGTACGGGTAGCAGAAAATTTGTATATAAATCCGGCTTATCTGGATAGCATGTACATGCAAATCCGCAACAGCAAACTCATTCCGGGTCATCGGTATGTGTACAGTGATAATGATTTCATCCTGATGCAGAAGGTTGTGGAAGCTATTACCGGGATGCGGCTGGATGAATATGTGGAGAAAACTTTCTATGCCCCGCTGGGGCTTACCCGCATAGGCTTCAGGCCCCGCAGCTTTGCTTCTTTGAATGAAATAGCACCTACGGAAAACGAAAAACAATTTCGCCTGCAACAGCTGCATGGGGATGTGCATGACCCGGGAGCAGCTATGTTTGGCGGTATTTCGGGCCATGCCGGTTTGTTTGCCGATGCCTATGATCTGGCTGTGCTGATGCAGATGTTGCTCAACGGCGGTACCCTGAACGGACAACATTTTCTCAAACCATCCACCATTCAGTATTTTACGGGATATCGGAGTGACATCAGCCGGCGGGGATTGGGATGGGATAAACCAGAGAAAGACCGGATGAAAGATCCTGAACCCTATCCCTGTGCCAGCGCATCGCCGTTGACCTTTGGCCATACCGGCTTTACCGGCACCTGCATCTGGGTGGATCCGGCGTATAAACTCACTTTTATTTTCCTGAGTAATCGGGTGTATCCGGACGGCGGAGCCAACATGAAGCTCATCCAGATGAATATCCGTGGCCGCATCCAGCAGACCCTCTATGATGCCATGGGTGTACAGGCCCCGAAAAGCCAAATTGGAGAAAAATGATTAAATTACACCTGTCGTTGAGTTGCAGGATATAGAACCCAAACCCACGCCAGATGAAATATTCAGCTCCTACCATAAAAGATATTGCCCGAGCATTGAATTTATCCACCTCCACAGTATCCCGTGCATTGCGGGATAGCTACGAAATCAATCCGGCAACCAAGAAACTGGTGCTGGAATATGCAGCCAAGCTGAATTATCATCCCAACCCCATTGCCCTGAGCCTGCGGGAACGCAGGAGTTTATCGCTGGGGGTGGTGGTGTGTGAAGTGGCCAACAGCTTCTTTTCGCAGGTAATCAACGGAGTGGAATCCATTGCCTATGAAAAGGGTTATCAGGTAATAATTTCCCAGAGCCGGGAGTCGAGCGTCAAGGAATGGCGGGGATTGCAATACCTGGCTTCTCGCTCGGTAGATGGTTTGCTCATGTCGCTTTCCACAGAAACCACCGACCTTAGCATGATCCGGCAGCTACATGCCCAGGGTTTGCCCATCGTGTTTTTTGATCGTGTAGCCGAGGATATTCCCACGCATAAAGTGACGGTGGATGGTTTTCAGGCATCTTACAAGGCTGTCAGTCATTTGATAGAAAATGGATATCGGCGGATAGCCATTTTAGCCAATGCGGCTTTTCTGTCTATCACCAAGGAACGACTGGCTGGGTACCAGAAGGCTCTGGCCGAGCATGGTTTACCTCTCCGGGAATCCTACATCCGGTATTGTGATCATGGGGGGATGTATTATGATGAGGTGGAATCGGCGCTTCGCAGCCTGCTTGCAGAAACACCCCGGCCCGACGCTATTTTTGCGGCTTCAGACAAGCTTACCACCAATTCATTGCGGGTGCTCCGGTTGTTACAGATCAAAATTCCCGATCAGATGGCGCTGGCTGGCTTTTCCAATTCTGAGCTTACCGAATTGCTGGATCCGCCGCTAACCGTCATCAAACAACCGGCTTTTGAGATGGGGCGCATTGCCACCGAATTGCTCCTGCAACTCATCGAAAGCAAACGGCCAGTCAAGGAATTCGAAACCCGGAAACTACAAGCCGAAGTATTGGTGCGCGCCTCCACTTTACCCCGAAAAAAACGGATTGTTCAGTATCCCACCAGCCGGTAAGGGGGTAGCAGTGGATTCCTGAATGTCAACTCAGTGAACAGCCATATTGCCCACTTCAAAAATTACTTTGTAGATTAAAAACAGGCCAAAGCAGCAAATAATGGTGCCGGAGATGCGGTTCAGCAGAATGACCTTCCGGAGCGTGAGCTTATGTCGGATTTTATCGGCCAGGGTAGCCTTGATCAGATCGGTAGTCAGCACAAAACCCAAACAGGTAACATAGAGCACCACCCGTTCATCCGGGTTGGGAAATTTCACGGTTAAGCCGGCGATGGTGGGAATCCAGAACAGCACCACGGCTGGATTTAGGGTGTTCATCAGCAGGCCGGCAAGCCAGCTTTTCAGGTAATCCTTTTTTCCCAAAGGAGGCATTTCCTCGTCGCCGGAACCAAGGCTGGGCTTGCGGAAAAAAATGGCGTGAATGCCCATGATCAGCAGCAAAATACCGCCTCCGATGCCTATCTGGCGTTTGAAGCTTTCCAGCATCAGGATGTATTGGCTGGCCAGGTTACCCAGCAACACAAAACTGGTGTCGCTGAACGATACACCCAGGGCAAACAATACCCCCGATTTTAAGCCGTTGTTCACGCTTTGTTTGATCAGGGCAAAAACTACCGGCCCCATTGAGATGGAGAGAAAAGCACCAATAGCCAGTCCTGTAATAAAAGCCAGCACCATAAGCCATACACAATAGGCTGGGAAATTAAGAAAATCTGCGTTTTGAACGTGATCAATCAGGATGGAATACGCTGGCTGCGCAGGTATTCCTCCCATTGGGCCAGCTTTTCATTTTTCAATACCCGGGGAAACTTATTCATCCCACCTTCTTTTCCAATATGGCGGAGGAAACCAATAAAAAGCTCATTGGGCAGGATTTCCACGAAAATTTCTTTCAGGGCTGAAGCGCGTTCTACGGCATAGTCGTCGTTGAGTTCGCACAAGGTTTGGTCGAGCAAGGCTTTCACCTGTTCGGCATTCACATGGGGATTGTCAGTGCCGATATACCATTTGTGGGCAAACAGGTTCTGATATTTCATACCCGTAACGGCAAACTCGCGGATGCAGATACCCAGCTTGCGGGATACAATATCGATGGCTTTGTTCATGTTGTCGATGGACAGATGTTCGCCACAGATGCTGAGGAATTGTTTGGTACGTCCCACAATGATGATTTCGTGTTCTGCCACATCGGTAAATCGCACCACATCTCCAATCAGGTAGCGCCAGGCTCCGGCACAGGTGCTGAGTACCACAGCATAATCCACGCCTTCTTCCACTTCATCAATCAGATAGGTGCGCGGATAGGCATGTATCAGTTCGCCGTCTTCAGTGAAATAGTTTTGGGTGAAAGGAATAAATTCGAAAAATATACCGGCATTCAGCACCAGCTTGATGCCCCGTACACCCGGCCGCGCCTGAAAACCAAAGGATCCCTCGGAAGCCATGTAGGTTTCAATAAAAGTAATAGGCTTCCCTAAGAGCCGCTTGAAGCTTTCCCGATAAGGTTCTATGGACACACCCCCATGAATATACACAGCCAGGTTAGGCCAGATCTCATGAATATGCTGCACGCCATGGTATTCCACAATGTTTTGCATCACGATCTGTACCCAGGCCGGAATTCCGCAAATCGTGCCTACATCCCATTCCGGTGCCTTGCGTACGATGAGCCGGATACGTTGATCCCAATCAGGTTTGCTGGCAATCTTTTCTCCCGGCTTGTAAAAGGCCCGGAACCAGCGGGGAATGTTTTTGGCACTGATACCACTCATGTCTCCTTCGTAGTAATCCCCTCTTTGATTCAGAGCAGTGGTACCGCCCAGCATCAGGATACCTTTTTCGAAGGTTTTGGCCGGAAGATTGAAATTCACCATCGAATACAGCTGCTTCATACCCACCTTGCGGATATTGCGCAGCATGTCCTTTGTGACGGGAATATGCTTGCTCGACGATTCAGAAGTGCCCGAACTGAGTGCAAAGTATGGCACCTTACCTGGCCAGGTCACGTCTGCCTGACCCTCCAGGCATTTATACCACCACCTGCGATGCATTTCGTTGTAGCTGTGAATGGGTACCGTATGCTGATATTCCTTTACCCAGTGTGGAGAGAGCAGGATACGGGTAAATTGATAAGCTGTCCCGAATTCAGTAAACTGTGCTTTTTGCAGCAGGCGCCTGAGCACCTGCAGCTGATAGGTGCGAGGTGTACCCAGCGCGATCTGGAATTGCTTCTTGATCTGAAGTGAACGGGCAATTAAGTTTCCAATGATGGGCATTTATCGTTAAGCTTAGATAGTAGGTGCGGGCAAATTTAGGGATAAAGAACGACAAAGTCCAGAACACCCCCTCCAGTATTTCATTCCCGATGGATGACCAGCTTTCCAGTATAGGGGCTGATCCATGTGATGCATTTGTTCTGCCGACCGGCTGTTAACAGGAGCCGAAAAAAACTGTCGGGAGTGAAAGCTGCCGTGTGGACAACCACCACATGATCCGGAGAATGGCCTGAAAACAGAGAAAACAATTCATCAGAAGTCACCTCCCTGATTCGCCAGGAAGGTGGCTCACACCAGGAAGGGAGCGGGGGGTGCAGCGGTGAGGTGAGAATAGTACCTTGTAATTGCTGGCTTATGCATGGGGCAACAGGAGTTGGGCGGAATTTGGACGACAAACGCGATAGCCTATACACCAGTTCGATACCCGGAAACAAATACCAACGATGATGCGGGAAATGCTTTTGTACGTAGGTTTTCATGGCCTGGAAAAAATAATACCGGTGCACTTTTGGATTGCTTCTCATGCTCCGGTATTTGAAATGCAATACTTTCCAGTCCGGGAAAAAATAGGCCTGCAATCCCTGCTGGTGGAGGCGCAGGCACAGATCGGTATCTTCACCGTAGAGAAAATAGGTTTCGTCAAATCCAGCCACCGCATCCCAGGCTTTTTTCCGGATGAGCATGCAGGCACCGCAAAGCACTTCGGCCGGTTGAACTTCATGAGTAGACTTATCCCCGGCGTAATACCCAGCCAGCAGGCGGGAACGGGGAAAAAGATCGTCGAGCCCCAGTATTTTGCAAAGGCTGTTCCAGGGTGTAGGGAATGCCCGGCGGGCTTCCTTCAGAAACGCACCTTTGCTGTTTTGCAGGTAAGGGCCCAGGGCGTGAACCTCCGGGTGCTGATCCATAAAAATCAGTGCTCGTTGCAATCCACCGGGATCGATCAGGGTATCAGGATTCAGAAAAAGCAAATAAGTGCCTGAAGCCTGAGCTGCTGCCCGGTTGCAGGCAGCACCAAATCCTAAGTTTCGGGTGTTCCATATCCAGGTAACCTCTGGAAAATACCTGCTCAGTGCCTGTACTTCCGGTGAAGGAGAAGCATTGTCCACCACCAGGATCTCGGCCGCTATATCCTGAACTGCTTTACGAATAGCCCACAAACAGAGCTCCAGGTAATCGGGTGTCTGGTAGTGAACCAGGATCACAGAAAGCTGCATATTCAGTTCAAATATACACGATGAGTGTTGAGCTTTCCTGCCAAACAAGGGTAATCATCTATCTTTGTGGCCATGTACAAGGCAGTTTTGTTAGACGCTATTCAGGCAGCAGGCCGGATTCTCCTTGAAGGGATCGGAGAGAATTTTCAGATCAGCCATAAAAGTACAGTGAATGATCTGGTTACGGAAGTGGATAAAAGATCGGAGGCTGTGATTCTGGAGAAGATTCGAAATCGCTATCCCGATCATGCCATACTCAGTGAAGAAGCCGGCTCCAGTGAACATTCGGGTACTTTTCGCTGGATCATCGATCCGCTCGATGGTACCGTTAATTTCGCGCATCGGTTGCCTATTTGTTCGGTGTCCATAGCGCTGGAAAAGGAAGGGGAGGTGATTATGGGTGCCGTGTATAATCCTTTTCTCAATGAATTGTTTTTTGCTGAAAAAGGGCAGGGGGCGTATCTGAATGACAAGCCTATCCAGGTTTCCGCTCAGGATCAGATCCGGCAGGCTTTTCTGGTAACGGGATTTCCTTATCAGTGGCGTGATATGCCACACGATCCGGTACAGGTGTTTGGGTATTTTATCAAACAAGGCGTGCCGGTGCGGCGGCTGGGGTCGGCTGCGATTGACCTTTGCTGGGTGGCCTGTGGGCGGTTCGATGGATATTGGGAACACCATATCCATGCCTGGGATGTGGCAGCGGGTGGGCTGATTGTGCGGGAAGCCGGTGGAAGCGTTACCGATTTTGAAGGGCAGCCCTACCGGCTTGCATCATCCAAACTGATTGCCTCCAATGGCCGAATTCATGAAGCATTGGTTCGTGCTGTACAGACGGCCTGATTATTTACCTTTTCATTTCCTGAACCATGGCAGAAGAACCTCAACGCACAGAAATTTCCACCCTGGGTGAATTCGGATTGATCGAATACCTCACCAAAAACATCGAGATCCAGAACGCCAGTACGCTGGTGGGTGTGGGCGATGATGCTGCCGTCATCGATCATTTTGGCCGGCAAACAGTCATCAGCACCGATTTGCTCATCGAGGGCATTCACTTCGATTTATTGTACACACCTCTTAAACATCTGGGCTACAAAGCTGTGGTGGTGAACCTGTCTGATATCTACGCCATGATGGCCACACCCACCCAGCTCACCATGAGTATAGCCGTGAGCAACCGGTTCAGCGTGGAAGCGCTGACCGAATTCTACGAAGGGGTGTACCTGGCCTGTGAACGGTATGGAGTGGATCTGGTGGGCGGTGATACTTCATCCTCCCAGAAGGGTTTTATCATTTCGGTGACGGCCATCGGAGAAGTGGCCCCCGATCAGTTTGTATGCCGAAACACAGCCCGCAAGGGCGATCTGATTTGTGTAAGCGGCGATCTGGGTGCTGCTTATCTGGGTTTGCAGATTCTGGAAAGAGAAAAGCGGCTTTATCTGGATGATCCGAATATCCAGCCTGAATTAGAGCCTTATACCTATGTCATTGGCCGCCAACTGAAACCCGAAGCCCGGCGCGACATTGTGGAATGGCTGCAGGAACAGAATATTCGTCCCACGGCCATGATGGATGTAAGCGATGGATTAAGCTCGGATATCCTGCACATCTGCAAACAAAGCAATCTGGGCTGTGTGATTTATGAAGATAAAATTCCGATTGCCGAAGAAACGCGGCTGGCTGCCTATCCTTTTCAGCTTGATCCCACGGCCTGCGCATTAAATGGCGGGGAAGACTATGAACTGCTGTTTACCATTCGCCAGGAAGACTACGACAAAATCACCACCAGTGAGCAAATTAGCGTCATAGGTTATATGACGGAAATTACCGATGGAGCCCATATCATCACCAAAGGAGGTAATAAGTACAAACTGGTGGCCCAGGGCTGGAATGCTTTTCAGCAGGAATAAATCAGGCCGGGTAGAACGAAGCAAGGATTTTTTTCCCTTTGTTTTTCCATTTCACTCTGGAAGGTAAGCGCGGCGCATCAAGGGGCCCGGTAAAAGGTTCGCCCCTGTGCAGGTAATAGCGGGTGAATGTGCTGGAGGTCATGCCCCATTTGCGGATGAAAGTATAATAGCCCTTGTTTTTGCGAATCCGTTTTGTGCTCTTCGATCCGAAATGATAGACCCGACTGGCCGATAATCCCTTGAAGTAACGCACCCCGGCTTGCCAGAGCTTCATCGAGAAATCGGGATCGGAATACATACCCGGCGAAAACTCAATGCTATAGCCCCCCACCAGATCCCATACATTGCGGTGTATAACATTCGGTGGCCAGGTAGCGCCCAACCAGTCGGGTTTTTGGAATGTGGCATACTGAGCCAGCAGCTCCTGTTTGCGAAAATGAGCGGGATCGCTGCCAAAGTTGGCTTGTATGGCGCAGTTGCTCGAAGCAACAGGCTCCAGCGCCGTACACGAAAGAAAGAAAAAGCAATCCGGAAGCTGCTGGATTTCCTCCCACAGCACCCGATCCCAATCGGGGCATACATACATGTCGTCGTTTAGATAGACGATAAAATCCGTTTGTACCAAAGGCCGGGCAGCATTTAAAGCATAGCACACCCCAATGTTGCTCGATGAATACGTATAGTCTATATCCGTCTGTTGTTTGACCCATTCCAGGGTGCCATCTGTTCCTTCGTTGATATGGACAATGATTTGATGCGGGAAAGTTGAATGTTGGCGAATGCTTTCAATGCATAGCTGGAGATAAGGAAGATTGTTCCATGTGGGAATGAGGATGGAAAATAGACAAGCAGAAGATTTTGAAACGGTTCGTTGATCGGAAATCATAAACGGCATGTTCAACGGAATTGCGTTTCAAAGTTAACATGATTTGCTCCACCCAATCCCCGATCCATCGGATAAACAATATTATTCCTCATTTTTCGTTTTCCAATTTCAATACAGGCTATTTTTCAAAACCCGCATTTTTGCTTCCCCTTTCTACTTGTGCAGTTTGATTGCATAGGACTTACTGACCTTTGTCTTTCATGTAAATTTCATACACTATGGAAAATATCACAATCTCTGTCATTGCCTTAATCTTCGCGCTTGCAGCCTTGATTTTGATTATTGTCGTCTTTTTCCGGCATACGATGAAAGAGAGGCTGGAAGTTGCTGCTCCTACGCCAACGCCGCAGCCCGAAACACATCCATCCAATGGCCAGGCCATTCCGGCCACCAAAGATGCGGTTCCTGCTGAGCAATCCACATCAGATCAAGTACAGGAACAAACCCCGAAGGACAATGCTCAGTCTCAACCACCCAAATTTGAGCAAAACGGATCATTGTCCGATCATCTTTCAACCCAGGAGAAGATCCACGATTTGCTGACAAAGAGTTATCGGGAAGAGGGTTATCAGACGGCTGTTCGGTTAGGATCGTCGGATTATAAATGGACGCGCATGGAAGAGCTGGTGGGGCGGGTGTTGTTGTTGGTTGATCAGGAAATAAGTAGATACAAAGAACTCAAAGAATCAACAGAAAAGCTTGCCCGGTCCAGGCGGGCGGAAGGTTATATTTCGCTGGCCGAGAATCTCGATCAGCAAGCAGAGTTATATCAAAGAGAATTTGAAAGGACAATGGAATTGAAAAAGAAAGGCGTAGCCATCATCCAGCAAATTCGCGAACATAAGATTGATCCTGACATGCCCCATGAACCCAATCAGGCGGACTATAATCCGTTTTATGTGATGCTCACCTCTTTTGAAAATGGTTTTCAGGAAGGAATTGTGGAAATCAGCCGGGCTCAAAGTATTGCATAAAAAGGTTAAACATAAATCTGCTATCCTATGACACGTATCCTTGTTCGACTCACCCAATTCTGGGATCTCTGGTGTTGTTTCCTGACCGATCATCGGTATCCCATTGCCAAAGAAGCAGGTCCAAGAACCATGCACCAAATCTGGAAATATGCGCTGGGCGTAATGTTGGTGATGGGTTTGTGGTTTTTTGTAGGATATTTCTTTAGTATGCAATATTTAGGTTTAACCAGGGGAAAAGCTATAATAGGTGGAATCTTCATGCTTGTGGTTATCTGGTTTGTGGAACGCATGATTATTCATTCCCAGATTAAAAGATTCTTTTCTAGGATAGCAATATTCAGAACCGTGTTGGCCTTTTTGATGTCGTTAGTAGGTTCTGTCATTCTGGATCAAATGCTGTTTAAAGAAGATATTCAGCAGGCTCGTCAGAAATATATTGAATTGCAGATCCAGCAACTCATCCCTTATCGTATGCAGCTGATAGATGAACACATCCAGCAGCTTTCCCTGCAGCGCCAGCAGATTGATTCCCAGATTCAGGAGGTTACTGCCGAAGTCAGAAAGCATCCCACGATTCAGCTACCCAATTACACCCAAACTGTGGTACGCGATTCTGCGGGTAGAATCCTGCAACGTGCGCATACAGCGCAATTTACCGCACAAGCCAATCCGGAATTAAATCGGATTCCGATGTTGTATCGTTTGCGAAGCCAGGCCGATAGCGCAATTTCAGCCCTCGAAACCCAGAAACAAAATGTAGCCGACCAGATCAGGCAGGAGCTGGAGCACTCACACGGTTTGCTCACAGAAATCAATGCTTTCTTTTACTTTATGTTCCATACAGAGGGGAACCGACCGGCTTTCTTTATGTGGTTAATTGTGATTTTTGTGTTTTTGTTGATTGAATTGCTGGTATTAACCATCAAAATTTTGGATGGACACAACACCAATATGTACGAGGAATTGCTGGCATATGTGGAAGACCACAAGCGCAGGCAAATGGATAAGTTTGTGTATGTTAATGAGTCAGTTAATGAATCAGCACCTCATCTGCGAAAATAGCGGGTAACTTGCCCGGCCGGAAATACGCGTCGGGCAAGCTTTTCCTGCATGTGGCCATGATGCGTACAAACCGGGCTTCCGTGGGCGTAAACTGAATGGAAATGTCTTTTCTTTCGGCTTGATCGGTAAGCTGACCTTCCAACACGGGCTCACTGGCAACGGGAGTAAAGTTGATCCCATCTTTGGATACCCTCACGCTGATTGCGGTAGGCAGGAAAATCTGATGTCGGGGATCCTGCAGGAAACCCACTGTTAGTTCATGGATAGATTGGGTTTGCTGCAAATCAATTTCCACTTCCATATTCTGCCCGTACCACCCCAGCCAGTTAAAAGCATAATCATTTGTGCCCAATATGCCATCGGTAAGGATTTGCGGGCCTTTGGCCGGATAGTCGGGAATGGGAGACGTGAGCAGCTTCACGGGCTTATGAAATGCCAGGCTCATGGCCACACCCTGCCGGAGCATCTGCTGGTAGGTATTCACAAACGATTCCACCGTTTGATGGTCTTCGTTGAGGTAGTGAATGCCCATTTGTTGGGTGATTTGCCGGAATTGCTGCAGATCTCTTTGTATTTGCGGATCGGGAGTCCATTTGCCGGCCGCATTTTCCATAAAGGCACCGTGTGCATCGGTTCCATAGAACCAGGCCTGAAGCAGCCTTACATACAGGTAGGAAAGGTAAATCTTCTGCACGCGCATGTTTAGTTCGGGCATGTTTTGCACGGCGTCCATGGCCCGTTTCAGCAGCTGATGATAGCTTACCAGTGAGTCGGGACTCAGCCAGCTGTTTTTGGCGTCGAGCGGATTGCCGTAAATATCGAGGTGGGCATGTGATTGCTCCAGTGCATGCTGCATGCTGCCGAAATATTGGGCGATGTAAGGAGCAGCAGGTCCGTAGTAACCCTGCAGAAAATCTTGTTGAATAACTTTTTCGTCTGTATTCGGGTTCCAGAGCAGCTTGGCCAGCAGGTAGCAACGCCATTCGTCGAATACGCTGGGGTCTTCGCCGCTACCTTGCTCAAACATCGCTTCCACATGATGTTGCGCAAAGTATTGCAAGTTGGGCTGAAAGATATGAAAATCCGGGAAAGGAGCCAGGTAGTGGGTAAACTGCACGGTATAGTCCCAGATCATCAGGTGATGGGTGAGCCGTTCCCAGCCTTCCAGGTCACGACGGAATGGGGCGGAGCGGGGGCTGATGGCGATGGGCTCGCTCCGGTCGCAGTTGATGGTGCTGAGCATGATCCCCACATTGGGGGCCGCTTCGATATGTTGGGGCGGATGCTGGGTGGGGCCATAAGCCAGGGTGGTGATGATATGATCGGGAAAATGAACGGCTATTTGATTTACAAAATGCAGCAAAGCACCTGAAACGCCGCCATAAGTAGCGTATAATTTTTCACAGGAATCACAGGTACAGAATGCCGTATTGTCTTCTGGAGATACAGACCAGTAGCGAGCATCGGGGTTTTGTTGTATCCGTTCACGCAGGGCATTTACAACCAATTGCCGGACCTGCGGATTGCTCAGGCATAGCTGGGTGGGCTGGCGTTTGCCGTTTATCAGGGCAAAATATTCCGGATGGGTGTGAAAATATTTTTCAGGCGGAACGAGTTTAAAAAAAGAATGTCCCCACAATCCCCAGAAATCGGCAAAATCGTTGAGCCGGTGCCAGTCCATATACCGGGCATTCATGGCTTGAGGATCGTAAACCTGGCGAAAGGAAAACGTGGGTTTTTCCACAATTTGCAAGGATGAAGGAATAGTTAAGGTGCGTTGTTCGGGTATATGAAGTACATTGTCAGCGTAAAGCCGGCAATGCAAGACCTGTTCTATCCAGCTATAGGCCGCATTCAGCACGCCGCGTTTTCCGCCGCCGGCCAGGATGATATGGGGAGCCTGTACCCGGATAAACACACTTCCTTCGGGGAGTTGCTGAATATCTTGTAGCCAGGATTTCGGTACCCAGGCCGTATAGCCAATGGCTATGACGGGCTGATGGAGTTGTGTGGTGTCATCAGCAGTGAGAACAGGCAGGGTAACGCCGGTTACCTGACGGGTGTATTGCCGGATCAGTTCGGCAGCCTGTTTTTCATACCGGCTTGCATGGGAAGTAATGGCAATGGCATAACGCGACTTGCCTTCTTGCACCAATTTGAGCTGGGAATATGGCTGAGCACAGGAGCTGATTCCCAGAGCAAGGCTCATAGGGATCAACAGAAGCTTGGGTTTAGAATTTTTGAACCAGGTGTACATACACATCATATTCGTTTTGGCGAATGCCCTGAGCAATTTCCTGGTTGGTCCAACTCAGGGTAAGCCCCGCGATGGTTTGTCCGCGGAAGATATGCTGGTAGCCTATTGCGACGTTGGTAGCCGACAGGCTTAGCCATTTGTTCAGTCCAAAATACCGGCTGCGATCGTCGGGCGAAATACCGGTTCCCACAATCAGATTCAGGTAATCGTCTCGTTGTTCGCTGTAATAATAACGCAAGGTAGCCCGGTAGGCACCAAACAGTTGCTTGTTCTGGGGTGTCAGGTAAGCCTGTGCATAGAGCCAGTAGTCGCTGAAGTATTTTCCCAATCCCAGGTAAGCTGAGCCCAATGCCGAGCTGTCGAAGTTCAGATACCGGCCCCCGATATCGGCTTGCCAGCCCTTGCGGAAATAATGGGTGAAAGTATAGGCTGCTCGAAGCCTGGGGAAGAGGGAATCATGTGCAAAGGCCAGATCAACATAGGAAATATTGGAAGAATCGTGATTCCAGTACACTTCAGCTTCGCCCTGCAGGCCGTTGCGGTTGTTGCGGTTGGCGAAGTTGAGGCGCAAGTCATAACTCCCCCAGTGCGGCAGGCGCTGGTAGTACAGGCTGGCCAGGTTCCAGGGAGGGGTCGTACGGTCGCCAAAGGAAGTGAAATTATAATCTATGCCGATGGCCTGGTGGTAAGAGGCGATGCGGATCTGATCGCGGAGCGCTTTGGCTGCCAGATTGTGCGGATCGGTTTCCAGCAGGCTGTCGAGGGTTTGCAGGGCATCCTTGGATTTGCCTGCAGCCAGCTGAAAGCTGGCTTTTTTCATCAGCAGTTCGGGCACATGGGGGATATAATGCAAAGCGCTGTCGGCAATCCACAGGGCTGAATCGGTTTGTTGAAGGCTGGCTTTGAGGTTAATAAGGCTAATCCAGGCCAGCGTATCGGATGGTTGTTGGCGGATGGCTGCCCAGAAATAGCTGCTGGCACTATCGGTCTGGTTATTTGCAGCAAATTGTTTTCCGGCCAGAAACAAATTTTCACTAAGGCTGTTTTGCAACTTTGTATCATACGGGTAACGCGTGAACAAATTGGCCAGCAGCCGGGCGGCTTCAGCGTATTGGCCCGAGGCTTCCAACAGCCCTGCTTTTTTTACCAGAAAATCCTTATCCTGCGGGTAATATTGAAGAGCCGTATCACACCAGGCCAGTCCGGCGCCATATTGTTTCATCTGGTAGAGGGCATTGATCATCAGGTCAAGGGCTTCCGCACGAGGAGGATCCAGGGTTAGCAGCATCTGCAGGTCTTCCACGGCCTGGCCGGGTTGTTGGGCTTGCATATCGGCACGAGCAGCTTCCAGCAGCTGATCGAGGTAGGCCTGGCGGTAGCGCAGGTTTTGGGGATGGGCTGTCATGAGCTGGCGGGTGATAGCAGCGGCCTCCTGGTATCGGCCAGCAGCTTCCAGAATACCGGCTTCCCGGAATTGGTAGGGCTCAGGATTTGTTGATAGTTGTAAGGCCTTTCGTACGTAAGCCAGTGCCAGGTTGTATTGTTTTTGCTCCAGGCTCAGGGCAATCATCCTGTCGTAGGCCGGGAGATAGGATGAATCGACGTCCAGCATTTGTTGATAATAACTGGCAGCACTGTCCCATTGTTGATCTTGTTCAAATGCTCGTCCGGCCATCATCAATTCATCCAGCAGATGGACTTTCAGTTCCCGATGCCCAGGGTATTGGGCAGCCAGCCGGGCTGTGAGCGGATAGGCTTCAGCATATTTCCCCATGGCATCGAGCAGGGCAATTTTTTTCAGCAGAAACAACGTGTCGTCCGGATAGTATTGTAAAGCCTGGTTGGCATAGATCAATGCTTCCGGATAGGCATTTTGTGCGCTGTACAGGTTGATGAGGGCCTGAAGAGCTTCCCGGTTGGTAGGGTCGTTGACCAGCACGGCATTGTACTGATATTGGGGCATCAGATGCGCATAATCCCTGGCTGCCTGCAAATGCACGTAGGTGGCAAGTTTTCTCCATTCCGCATTGCGTGGATCTTTGCGGGTCAGTTGCTGCAAAAAGTCTTCCGCTTCCAGATAGCGTTTGGCTGAAATCAAAATACCAATTTTACGCCTGATGAATTCCGGATCATCCGGGTAGTGTTGCAAAGCCTGATTGGCGTAAATCAGGGCTTCGTCATAATGTTCATAGGCGGCTTCGAGGTTGATGAGATAAGTCAGTATTAGCTTGTTGCCGGGATCTATCTGCAGGGCTTGTTGCAGATATGCATGTGCCTGGATATAGTTATGCTGATCCTGATATGAACGGGCAGCTGTTACCAGTTGATCGAGATAGGCTATGTGTAGTTGGGCTTGATTGGGTAGTTTTTTCATGCTTTGCTGCAAGACCTGCATGGCTTCATCAAACTTCGATCCCGCGCTCAATGCAGCCGTTTTTTTCAGAATAAAAAATACACTATCGGGATAATAATACAATGCCATGTTGGCGTAACATAGTGCTTCATCATAGCGTTTATCCTGCATTTCGAGGTTGATGAGATAAGTCAGCGCATCCGCATTGTTGGGCTGTTTGGCCAGCACACGAGAAAGTTCAATGCGAGCTAAATCATATTGATGCGTGAGCATGTACAATCTTCCCAGCAGCAGTCGGATATCCAGGTAATCCGGACTTAAGGCCAATCCCTGTTTACATAAAGCTATAGCCTTCTCGTAATGATGTTGCACATTGGTTTCATACAGGGCCTGTTTCAACAGATCGTCTGATGAAATTTTTTGTGCATGAGCCTGTTGCAAGCTGAACATGATGAGGAAGCCCAAACATATGCTGGAGAGACGCAAAAAATGCGCAGGGTATACGATGTGAGACATAGTTGTTCTGTAGCTTTCAAGTTGAAGCTTCTGATGGTTGTGCCTGGGCCATTTGCCGGCGAGCAAAGCCTTGACGCGACATATTGCCCCAGGCCAGTTTTTTTCCGGTGAAATAAAAATAATTTCCGCGGATAGAGAAAAATACATTCAACGGATGATAAAGAATAGGCTCAACAATAGCCATTGCGCACAAACCAATCACCTGCCATATGCTGTCATAATACTTGAAGGTAAGTTGATCCCACAGAACAGCTATCGTGGTAATGGCTACGGAAAAGCTATACACATAAAGCAGCAGGATCAGGGTATGTGTCCAGTTGATAGACCCTGTCAGGCCTGATACAACATAGAAGATCAGTCCGGTGATTTCCAGAAAGGGTGCCAGCCATTCGAACAGCACCATGTAAGGATAGGTGAGCAATCCCATGATGCCGTATTTGGGATTACCAATCACGCGGCGATGTACGGTGAGGCATTGAATCAATCCTCGTGCCCAGCGGGTTCTTTGCTTGCTGAATACTTTCAAGGTGGAAGGCCCCTCGGTCCAGCACTGGGAATTGGGAATGTACCGCACGCGGTAGGGTAGTTTGTTTTCTTCCATATACCGGCGCATGCGTGTGATCATTTCCATATCTTCTGCAAACGAAGTATGGTCATATCCACCGGCTTTAATCACGATTTCTTTGTCGAATAAACCCAATCCGCCGCTTACAATAATTAATCCATTCATCTGGCTCCAGGCCATGCGACCCAGCAGAAATGAGCGGATATATTCCAGTTCCTGAAAGCGGGGCAACAGTTTTTTGGGAGGAATGACGCGAAGCAATACGCCCTGATCTACCTCGCAGGAATTGGCAATGCGGATGGTGGCTCCCACAGCTATCACCCGGATTTCTTCTTCCAGGAAGGGCTTGACCATGTGGAGCAGGGTATTTTTTTCAATGATGCAATCCACATCGGTGCAGAGGAACAGCGGGTAGGATGCCACGTTGATGCCTGCATTGGAAGCATCGGCCTTGCTTTTGCCGTTTTCCTTGTCCACCACAATAAGCTTGGAAAAAGCCGGATTCGTGGAGCGAAAAACCCTTTTTACCGGTCGGGTTACGATGCGTTCCTGATAGTCAAATTTCACTGGCACGAGTTCAAATTCCCGAATTAATTTTTCGAGCGTATCGTCGGTACTGCCATCGTTCACGATAATCACTTCAAATTTTGCATAGTTGAGTGTAAGCAGGGAATGCACATTGTCTATGATAGTTGCTCCTTCGTTGTAAGCTGGTGCAATCACGGAAATGCCAGGTGCATGCGGAGAATTCAAGATGGATTTATAGTCAACGAAACTATTGCGGCGCTTAAACTGACGGATGGCAAGGGCTGAAAAAATAGCCAGGATAACGTAGAGCGACATAATGGCCGCTGCGTAATAAAAGATAAAGCCTTCATACAGGCTTTGCAATAGATGCCAGAGGTGGGATATGGTAAAATTCAGCAGCATAATTCAGGATTTGATGAGTGGGTCCAGGCAATGTTCCAGCGTACGTCGGCGTTCTTCCGGTGCATGTTGCAACAGGCTCTCGATCAGGTTTTCATCGCCATGGTCAATGATAGCACGAGCAGCTTCTTTCCGCACGGCATAATCCTGTGAACGTAAAAACTCTTCTTTCAGAAAATGCAGATACCGCCCGCTGCGGATATGTCCAAGTGCACGGAGAATGGCCACCTGGCATTCTACCGGTTGATCTACATACAGCTGCACGAGCTGATCTTCGGCATCCACAGCTTCAAGTTGCCCGAGAGCATCTATGGCTGCGGCTCTCACCTGAGCGTTGGGGTGTTCCAGCAATTTCATGACGGCCGGAATGGCATTGAACTGATTGAAGTGCACAATGAGTTTCAGGCAAAATAATTTCAGATCTGTGTTTTCAGCATAATGTAACCACCGGGAAAAACTGGGTATGTTGAGGCCAGGGGTATGGGTGATGACCTCAAACAGAAACAATTGTTCCCAGGGTAGCAAACGTCCGTGCAGGTGATCGAAAAATTTGAAAGGCTCGTTTTTGCTCAGCCGGATATAGGCGGCCTGTGCTTCCATACGCAGCACGCGATTTCGGCTGGTAGTGAGTTCCAGCATGGTTACTTCGGGTACTTGTAGTTGCATTTCAGACAGTTCATGCAGCCCTTCAATTTTTTTGTTCCAGCGCCAGGAGCGGAGTTTACGATAGGAAAGTTTATCGAGTCGCAGTTGGATGTACAACCGGCGGATGACCTGTGCTGTTTTCCCTGCAAAGTTTTTGTGATAATACATCATCACATCTATCAACACCTGCTTTTGCCATCGCCGCCTCAGTCCCAGCTCTTCCCTGAAAACAGCATCCGGTAAAGCAACCTGCTCAGGTGGCGAGATATCAATATCCGGATGAAGCATCACGTGTTCGATGATTAATGCTTCGGCTTTTTGGCGAAATTTATTTTCCCGATGTTGCTTCCATTGATAACGCAGGCGGGTAATGCTCAGCAAGGCATACATGCACAGAATAGCCACCGTAGCTATAACAATCACAATCAGCGCAAAACGGATAAAAGGAGGCTGAGCTTCAAACCAGCTTTGATAAGGCGCAATATACCTGGCCCAGAATGGGTAGGGAATGATTTGTTGCAGCACATCAAACAAGTCTCTCATAGGATGTTTTTCTGAATATGGTTAGCTGACAAGCAGTTTTTCCACTCTTGCCACCAGTTCTGCCGGTACAATGGGTTTGCGGATAAAATCATTTGCACCCAATGCAAAAACTTCCTCCACCAGGCTGTCGAGCTCAACAGAAGAAATCACTACCACAGGTGTTTTTTCATTCTTCAGCTCATGCCTGAGGCGACTGATAATTTCAGTTCCTGGCAGATAAGGCATCATCACATCCGTAATCACGGCATCCGGTGCATAGCGGCGGATTTGCTCCATGGCTTCCTTACCATTGGTGGCAGTAACGACTTCATAGCCTTTTTTGCGAAACAACAGCTCAAGGGTTTTCAGCATCACCGGTTCGTCTTCAATTATCAAAATTTTTTTGGCCATGGATATGGATCATCATCAGTGATAAATCAAATAAATCACTCATTTATATAACTCAAAATTCGGGAAAATATTATTTGATTTTGCAGGCATTGACGCATCATACATTGAAATACCTGACTTCTTATAATCGTACCACAGATTATACTCTTGCAATCTTTTCCAGGGCTTCAGCTATGGACGTCACGGGTGGCTCACATACCCGGTTTTTGCAGATGTATATACGGGTTTGACCAGGCACCAGTTTTTGTTGCAGCAAAGGCAGGTTTTCATCCAGTCCGCCCATAAAGAGGCAATCTGGAAGAAAATGTTGTTGCATGCTTGCAGCCATAACCCGGGCCTCTTCACCCAGCACAGCTATTTCATGTATGCCATAGCTGGTTAAACCCAGCAACTGAGCCCATTTAGCCATGTAAGCAGGCGTTGTCTGTACCTGTGAAAGCATGGTATGCAACATCTGCATGGCATGATTGATGAATGCAGGTTCATCCATGTATATGCCCAGGCGATACAGTACATGTGCCATGGTGGCGTTGGAGGAAGGTATCACCTGGTCTTCTGTTTCCATGATGCGAAAACCCGATGCGGGAGATAAGGTATCGGCCGTAAAAAAGAAACATTTGCTTGTCGCATCCTGAAAATGATCTGATGCAAACTGTACCAGTGTGCGTGCTTGTTCTAACCAGCGGATATCAAATGTAACCTGATACCATTCCAGATAAGCTTCGGCCAGAAAAGCATAATCGTCCAGCATAGCCGGAATCCCAGGCTTGTCTTGTGCAAAATTTCGCCACAGGCTCTGATCCGGAAGCTGCAAATATTTTTGAATGAAACAAATAATATCAAATGCCCTATCCAGATAAGTTTTATCGCCCAATGCCCGATAAGCATCTATGTAAGCTTTTATCATCAGAGCATTCCATGAGGTAATAATTTTGGTATCTGTAGCAGGGCGAATACGTTGCGTGCGGTATGCAAATAATTTTTCTCTGGCTTGATTTAAAAGCATGAGCCATTCTTGTAAATCAAGTTGGTATTGTCTTGCAAAAGAGGCATCATCTTCTGTTACGTATAATATATTCTTGCCTGCTTCCCAATTGCCCTGCCGGTTTATGTGGTAATAGGCAAGGATCAGCGATGCAGTTGTCTCATCAAACAAATCACGGATTTCCTGTTCGGTCCATACATAAAATTTTCCTTCTTCGCCTGCGCTATCTGCATCAATTGATGCATAACATGCACCCAAAGGATGTGTAAGTTCTCTTTCTACAAAGGCAATGGACTGGCGGATGATTTCGGCATACAGATTTTGATGGGTAAGTTGATAAGCATGTGCGTACAGGCTGATGAGTTGGGCATTATCGTACAACATTTTTTCAAAATGAGGGATGCGCCACTGGCTATCGGTTGCATATCTGCAAAAGCCACCTCCAATCTGATCGTATATACCTCCCCGTGCCATGTGATGGAGTGTGGAGTTGACTGCTTGCAGGGCTTCCTCGCGATGAGTAAAATAATAGTATTGCAAGAGCCATTCCCAAACTGCAGGCATGGGGAATTTCGGAGCCCGATTGAATCCGCCCCATGTCAAATCAAGGGATGATTGGATTTGTTCAAACAAAGAAATATAAATATCCAGCAAGGGTTTTTGATTGTTTTCTTCAGGTTGCAAAGGAATCATGAGGCTTTGCCGGATGCCTTCAGACAGATGTTGCGCCTGCTGAATCCATTGTTGGGGTTGTTGCACATGGATGTTTACTATTTGTTGCAATACATGCAACCATTGCTTTTTGGGCAGATAGGTAACTGCATAAAAAGGCCTGCCATCGGGCAGAGCAAAAGCATTCAGCGGCCAGCCGCCATCGCCATTGATCAACACACAGGCCTGCATGTATACCTGATCCAGATCGGGGCGTTCTTCCCGATCTACTTTCATGCAAACAAAATGGGCATTCATAAAAGCTGCGACTTCCTCATCGGAAAAGACTTCTTTTTCCATCACATGGCACCAATGGCAAGCAGCATATCCAATGCTGATGATGAGGAGTTTATTTTCCTGTTGTGCTTTTTGCAAAGCTTCCTCACCCCAGGGATACCAGTTCACCGGATTATGTGCATGTTGCAGCAGGTAGGGACTGGTAGCGTGGATCAATGCATTGGTATGTGCAGAGGTCATGGTGAGGGACTTTTTACGAAGATAATTACAAAAGCCCTGCAAATAAGCATCTGGCTGTTATCCAGATTATACCTGCCTGTAAATTGAAAATGATAAGGCAGGCAAACAAAGAAATATTTTAAAGTTCTTTGGGAGAATGGTGTTTCAATACTTTTGCTTCCACGTAAAAGATGATTTCTTCAGCCAGGTTTTTAGCCTGATCACCCACGCGTTCCAGTTTGCGGATGATGGAAAGCACCAGCAGTTCCTGGCGGATGAAGGGACTGCTCTGTTGCAGATGTGCGGTTACGATATCCAGTGCCTCGATGTTGTATTTGTCTATGATTTCATCACGTTGGAAAATGCTTCGTGCCAGCGCGGTATCTTCTCTTTCAAAAGCCCTTCGGGTATCGGAAAGCATGGTGAGGCTTTCGGTGTACATATCGAGCAGATGGGTGGATTGCAGCAAGCCATGATCAAAGGCGGCAGGAGCGTCCATAACATATCGTGCAATGCCGTCGGCAATATCGGCGGTGCGCTCCAGGTTGGCATTGATTTTTAATACGGCCAGCAAAAACCGCAAATCAACAGCCACCGGTTGATAACGAGCCAGGATATCTTCGCATTGTTCATCAATCTTCAGTTCGTATGCATTGATGCGTTTTTCTTTTTGCATGACTTCACGGGCGAGATTCTGGTCATATTCCAGCATGGCTTTGTATGCAGCTTCCAGCTGGGCTTCTACCATGATCCACATCAGGATCACATCGTCTTTTAATTCTTTTAAAGCATGTTCAAGTGCGGTCATAAGGCATTAGCTAAAACGTCCGGTAATATAGTTTTGGGTGCGCTGATCTTTGGGTGCGGTAAACAATTGCCGGGTGGGCGCAAATTCCACCAGTTCACCCATGTAGAAAAATGCTGTTTCATCGCTTACCCGGGCAGCCTGTTGCATGTTGTGGGTGACGATGATCAGGGTATAATTTTTTTTCAGTTCCTGCAGCAGTTCTTCGATGCCGGCCGTGGAAATGGGATCCAGGGCCGATGTGGGTTCGTCAAGTAAAAGAAGATCGGGCTTCATGGCAATGGCCCGGGCAATGCACAGGCGCTGCTGTTGTCCGCCCGACAAAAATGTGCCTTTTTTCTTGAGGTTGTTTTTCACCTCTTCCCAGAGAGCGGCTTTTCGCAGGGCATCTTCCACGATGGCATCTTTATCGCTTCGGCTTAATTTGATGTTGTTCAGCAGATAGCCTGCCAGCACATTTTCATATATCGTCATGTGAGGGAAAGGATTGGGCCGCTGAAATACCATGCCTACGCGCAGCCGAAGCATAATGGGCGACATGCGGTAGATGTCTTCTCCCTCCAGCAGAATTTGACCTTCGGTACGGGCTTCAGGGGTAAGCTCGTGCATCCGGTTGATGCAACGCAAAAAAGTAGTTTTGCCGCAGCCAGAAGGGCCCATAACAGCAACAACTTCATTCCGGTGAAGGGTGAGATTTACGTTCTTCACCACCTCATGCGTGCCAAACCAGGCATGAAAATGTTTAACTTCTAATATCGGACGCTCCATTTTCGGATAATCATTCGGGTCAATATATTCAATAACAGGATCCAGCAAAGCAAAACCAGGGCAGCACCCCATGCCAGCTGGTGCCAGCTGTCGTAAGGACTGATGGCATAATTGTAAATCAGCAAAGGCAGGCTATGCATGGGATGAAAAATATGAAAACTCAGATAAGGATTCCCAAAAGCTGTAAATAAGAGGGGTGCAGTTTCCCCCACAATCCTGGCTACCGACAGAATGATGCCCGACAATACACCACTGAGGCTGCAGGGTAGCAGCACCTTCATGATGGTCTTGTAGTAGGGTACCCCTAAGGCCAGAGAGGCTTCCCGCAGGTGAGTGGGAAAACGTTTCAGGGTTTCCTCCGCCGAACGAATCATGATGGGAAGCATCATGATGGCGAGTGCTACGCTTCCCGAGAATGCGGAAAAAGATCCCATGGGTTTTACCAGCCAGTCGTAGGCCACGATGCCGACTACGATGGAAGGGATGCCGGTAAGCACTTCCACACAAAACCGAATCACATTAGCCAGTCGTCCCTGTGGATGTTCGCTAAGATACAGGGCGCTAGATATACCTATTGGTACAGCCATTAGGGTGGCTACACAAACAATCAACACACTGCCTACCAGCGCATTGGCGATGCCTCCCCCCGCTTCGCCTACGGGTCGAGGAAGTTGAACAAAAAACGACCAGTTGATAGCTCCGATTCCCTGTTTGATGATATAAATCAGGATATACACCAGGGGAAGCAGGGTGAGCACCGTAAAGAACAGCACGATTCCGCGAATACTTGCGGAGATCAGCTGCCGGCGCCGAATATGTTTGATTGAATTGAGGTGCATATACTCAGGTACTGAATTGTTTGATAATCCGTTTCCCGATCAGATGAATAAGGGTAGTAACGAGAAACAATACCAGCCCGAGTTCAATCAGGGCTGAAAGATACACGTTGCTGGCGGCTTCTGTAAATTCATTGGCAATTACACTGGCCAGGGTATTTCCCGGCGAAAAAATGTTTTTGGGCAAGGCACTGGTATTCCCTATGACCATGGTAACTGCCATGGTTTCACCCAAGGCTCTTCCCAGGGAAAGCAAAATTCCAGCCAAAATCCCGGTCCGGGCATAGGGCAGCACCACATGGCGGATGACTTCCCAGCGGGTAGCTCCCAGTGAATAGGCGGCTTCCTTCAGTTCAGCGGGCACCATGTGAATGATTTCCCTTCCCAGAGAGGCCGCGTAGGGTATGATCATGAGAGCCAGGATCAGTGATGCGGTGAATATGCCTACCCCATAAGGCAGCACGTGCCATTTCATTTCCAGCTGTCTGACCAGCGGCACCAGTACAAACAATCCCCAGAATCCGTAAATCACGGAAGGAATGCCGGCAATGAGTTCCACCGCTTCGCGAACTACGCCGGCCATGCGATTTTTACCTTTTCCCGGTGGGAAATATTCGCCCAGAAAGATAGCTATTGAAAGCGAAAAAGGCAGGCTGATGAACAATGCCAGAAAAGATGTCAGCAGGGTGCCCGCCAGAAAGGGCAACGCACCAAATACCTCAGTTACCGGATCCCATACTTTTCCCCAGAAAAAATGAATACCTGTAGCCCGAAATGAGGGGATGGAACCCACTATTAGGGTCAGGAAGATAGCTATCACCAGGCAAAGCACAATTAAACCTGCAATGTGCAAGGTGTGTCGGAACCATTGGTCTTTTCTGTCGGCATTGGAAATGCGCGCGATCAGCCGATGTGAGCGAGGGATGGATCGGCTGACCTCAGCGCGTGATGATGTAGAAGCATGTGTTTTAGAAGTAAATGTTGGCAACGGTTCTGGCATGCATCTCAATTTATTGGGCTGATGTTTCGAGGACAGGTTTGCCGTCAAAGGTGATGGTTTTCAGCAGGTTTTCAGCTGTTGCCTGAGCTTCTGCTGAGAGCGGAGCGTAGTGTAGATCGGCACAATAGCTTTGCGCATTGTGAGTAACCCACCAGAACAGTTTCACCAGCTCTTGGGCCCTATCCAGCGAGCGATCACCGTAATGTTGTTCCCGATACAGAATTGCCCATGTAAAGCCACTGATGGGATATCCGTCGGGGGCCGTGGTATTGGTTACAAATACTTTGGCATCGGCAGGAAGCTGGATATTGGAAGCTGCTTGGGTACTGGCAATGGTGGGTGCAATGAAATGGCCTGAAGCGTTTTGTATTTTAGCCACGGGCATCTGGTTTTGAATCGCATAGGCCAGTTCTACATATCCAAATCCTCCGGGTGTTTGCCTGATCAGCCCGCTTACGCCCTCATTCCCTTTTCCACCCAGGCCTACAGGCCAGTTAACCGAAGTGCTGGCCCCTACTTTGGCTTTCCATTCCGGGCTGATTTTGGAAAGATAGTTGGTGAAAATATTGGTGGTACCGCTACCATCGGAGCGGTGCACCACGGCAATGGGCAGGTTGGGCAGTTTGACTTTGGGATTGATGGCCTGGATGGCGGGATCGTTCCAGCGGGTGATTTTGCCCAGATAAATATTTGCCAGTACATCGGGGGTGAACTGCAGGGTATCTTGAATCCCCGGTAAATTATAGGTGAGTACCACGGCGCCTGCGCAGATGGGAATATGCACCACAGGAGTACCTGCCTGTTTTTCCTGATCGTCGGTGAGTGGCGCATCCGAATCACCGAAATCCACGGTTTTGTTGATCAGCTGCAGGATACCTCCTCCCGAACCGATGGACTGGTAGTTGACCTTGATGCCGGTTTGTTGGGTGTATACATTAAACACTTTTGAGTAAAACGGGTAGATGAATGTGCTGCCGGCGCCCAGCAGGGTTTTGTTATCCTGTGATGAAGCAGCAGTCTGGGATGTCTGTTTCTGTCCGCCACCACCGCAGGAGGCCAGCAAAGCCATGGATGCAATGGCTAGTGAAATCAAATTTGTTTTTTTCATAGTTCTGTATTTTTTGTGTGAATGATTATTTGGCAAAAACATAATAGAATGTGATTCGGTATACCAGGTCGTAATCACGGTATGCCTTTTCTTTGAATGAATCGTTTTTGCTGGTGTACTGATTATACCAGATGTTGGGTATCAGATGTACCTGAGGGATGGGTGTAAAGTCAAGCCCTGCCGTGATGAATCGTTCCGTATTCTGCGGATCATAATTGGTCACCAGGCCGGTCCATTGGGTTTGAGGAGTTAGGGCTTTTCCATCGGCGGGGTTATACAAGTCCATTCGGGCGAAATAATGTAGTTTATCGGGCACCAGCTGTCCGTGGGCAAAGAAAGAAACTCCGCTGGCCTGCTGATTCAAGGTATCTGAAACCTGGCTGACCAGATCGGTGGCCACCATGCCATTTTTCAGGAAGTTGATGAAAGCCGAGGCTCCTACGGTGAATTGAGGAGTAGTATAGGCGGCAAACAGTTTCCACATGTTCCTGCTTTGGTGAAAGCCCGGTTGCCAGTGCATCCGGTCATAATCGGCGTACAGGTCCAGCACCAGGTGTTGTTGAAACAGTTTGGCCCAAAGGTCAGCATAAAACCATTTGAAGCGGCTGGATGAAGGTTTGGCACCTGTTCCGTTGCCCACCAGCAAGTTGTAGCCAAAGTTTTTGGTTTGTGGGTCGAAAGTACCCTGCAGGCCGGCACCCATATCAAAAGATGGTGTGCGGCGGATGTCTGCAATGGTTCGTTCAACCGAACGGTATTTCCAGGTGGGCTCTTCCAACGGGACAAAGGCAGGCGTAGGCTGTTGTCCAATGATGAGATCGGTGCCCTTCCAGATGTTTTTCCAGCGAAGATTAGCGAATTTGATATAAAATGCATATTTCCCGCTTTGGGTTACATCGGTTACGTCTTCAGCGGCCACGCCCAGTTGGGCCTGGAAACGATCATTGAGCGGCGTTTCATAGGCCAGATAAATTCGGCGGAACTGGAAGGCGTTGGCATTTTGTGGAATACCGGTGTATTGATTGGCTTGTCCCCGGCTTAGGCTATCGCTATGAGCTTTATAGTAATAGTCACCAAAGATATAGCCGGTAAGCCTTCCTTGGTTCCAGAAGCCGGTACTGCCGTGTTGCTGAGCATGCAGAAAAATCGGGAGAAAAGCCATTGCCAATCCACAAATGGCTGCTTCAAACTTTACCAGTTTAAACATATACAAGCGTTGATGGTGTGCCGCAAAGAAATGACAACCCGATGATGGCAATGTTAACTTAAGATGAACTTAATGTTAAGAGCGCTTTTCATTTTTCCTTCCCTGACCGGAAAGCCTTGCCACCAGTACAATAGCCATTAAACTCATTAACCTGGCTATTACAAATACCAAACTTATTTCCCACCTCATAAGGCTCAACGAGTTTCACGAAGCTGATATAAACGGATGTACTTGTTTTTGAAGGAAAAGGGCAACCGCACAGAGAGTTCCACCTGCAGCTGGCATTCCTGTTCAAACCACATTTCCAGATCCCGGATGCGCCAGGTTTCATCGATGGGCATTTGCAAAACTTCTGTCTCATTGACCGGCAAGCAAAAACCTATTTGCTGAAGGGTGTAGCCCAATGGAGCAGGCTCGTGTTGATAGTACACTTCCATATCACAGCCAAGCAATTGTTTTATTTGATTTTTAAGAGCTGAAACGGTCATGTCGGGCGATAAATGCAGGATTTTGACGCGGGATATGGGCATGGGATGCACATTATGATTTTTCTAAAAGCTTTGCGATAGGCGATGATCAAACATCATCCTGCGGCAAGATGCTTGTTGCATGTAAATTTTCGGGCAATTTGCCGTGAAGTTTTTATGAATATCAACAGATTAAAATCATAATTCTCGGCCGATTTCGTCTGACCTGTGTATTTTTGTGCATTGTAATTTTCTCTTAGCCATGAGCGCCAACAGCTGGATTCATTTTTTTCTCCCGAAGGATCGGGTATTTTATCAACTTTTTGAACAGGTATCCGATAACCTTCAAAAAATGGGAGAAACCCTGAAAGAAGCCGTCATCACTTCCAGTTCTGAACGCCAGCGTGAGCTTGTGAAGATGATTGAAGATCAGGAGCATACCAACGACGATCTTACCCATCGCGTATTTCTGGAATTAGGGCAAAATTTCATTACACCTTTCGATCGGGAAGACATTCATTATCTGGCCAGCGCATTGGATGATGTGGCCGATTATATTCATGGATCGGCCAAGCGCCTCATTATGTACCGGATTCAGCCTACAGATGAGTACATCTGCAAGCTGGCCGATATTATTTATAAAGCCATTCTGGAATTGAAGAAAGCCATCTTAGAATTACGCAACATGAAAAATTTGCGCAACATTACCAATGCTTGTGTGATTATTAACAGTCTTGAAAATCATGCAGACGATGTATATGATACTGCTGTGACCAATCTGTTTGCCCTTGAGCAGGATCCGATCAAGATTATCAAAATGCGGGAGATTTATCAAACGCTTGAAACTGCAACTGATAAATGTGAAGATGCAGCCAATGTGATTGAATCCATCATCGTGAAATACGCTTAGATCGTTTTATTTGTTTGATATGTTTACGCTGCTTGTGGTGATCATTAGCCTGGCTTTGTTGTTCGATGTCATCAACGGATTTCATGATGCAGCCAATTCCATTGCCACCATTGTATCAACCAAGGTATTATCGCCTACGGCAGCCGTCGTTTGGGCCGCTTTTTTCAATTATATTGCCCTGCATCTGTTGCCATTACATGTTGCCGAGCAGGTGGGTAAAGGAATTGTAGATCCGCATGCCGTAACGCTTACCGTATTGCTTTCCGGCCTCATAGCAGCCATTGTATGGGATTTGATTACCTGGTGGTATGGCATTCCCACCAGTTCTTCACACACACTGATTGGAGGTTTTGTGGGCGCAAGCATTGCCCGCAGTGGCTTTGGGGTGATTATCACCAGCGAGATCATCCGGATTACTTTGTTCATTGTGTTGGCACCGCTCATCGGGATGATATTTGCGCTCATCATTACCATCATCATTACTCAGTTGGGAAGAAAATCCAGCCCCCGGCATATGGATAAGCTTTTCAAACGACTGCAGCTGGTTTCATCGGCTGTGATGAGCATAGGGCATGGTACCAGTGATGCGCAAAAATCCATGGGCATCGCTTATGTGGCCTTGATTTCGGCCGGGATGATTTCGGTACACGATCCGATTCCGGGATGGGTGGTATATGCTTTTCAGATTGCTATGGCATTGGGAACTTTATTGGGCGGGTGGCGGATCGTAAAGACCATGGGGCAGCGTATCACCAAGCTGCATCCTTTTGAAGGGTTCTCTGCTGAAACAGCTGGTGGACTTACCCTTATATTCGTGGCGCTGGCCGGCATTCCAGTGAGTACTACCCATACCATTGCTGGTTCCATCATGGGGGTGGGAGCCGCCAAGCGCCTGTCGGCCGTGCGTTGGGGCGTTTCCCTGAATATGGTCTGGGCCTGGATTATCACCATACCTATCACCGCTATTTTAGCCGCTTTGCTTTACGCTTTGCTCCACCTGTTTATCCATGCCTGAAAAAGAATCCTCATTTTCATTCAGATGCGCCTGAAATTCCTGTTATATTTGTTGGTTGTCAAAAGCTATTTATGAAAGGAATTATCCTGGCCGGCGGTTCCGGTACCCGATTGCACCCCATCACGTATGCCATTAGCAAACAGCTGATGCCGGTATATGATAAGCCCATGATTTATTATCCGCTATCTACGCTAATGATTGCCGGCATTCGTGAAATCCTGATTATCTCTACCCCTCAGGATTTGCCCCTGTTCAGGCGTTTATTGGGCGATGGGCATCAATATGGATTGCAATTGCAGTATGCTGAGCAACCTGAGCCCAAAGGTTTGGCTCAGGCATTTGTGATTGGGGAATCGTTTATCGGAAAGGAAAAAGTGGCTTTGATACTGGGCGACAATATTTTTTATGGCGCCGGATTGGGTGAACAATTATCCCGAAATCTGGATCCGGATGGGGGTATTGTGTATGCCTATCATGTGTCAGACCCGCAGCGATATGGTGTGGTGGAATTCGATGCGCAACATCGGGTGATTTCCATTGAAGAAAAACCCCAGAAACCCAAATCAAATTATGCTGTGCCAGGACTGTATTTTTACGATAATGATGTGATTGACATTGCCAAACAGCTAAAGCCCAGCGCACGGGGTGAATATGAAATCACCGATGTGAACAAGGAATATCTCAGGCGGGGAAAGTTGCATGTTTCAATTCTGGGAAGAGGCACGGCCTGGCTCGATACCGGTACGTTTGATTCCCTGATGCAGGCAGCCCTGTTTGTACAGGTCATTGAACAACGGCAGGGAATTAAAATTGCCTGTATCGAAGAAATAGCCTATCGCAAGGGGTATATTACCCGGGAACAACTCATCGAGATTGCCCGCCCGCTGCTCAAAAGCGGCTACGGACAATATTTGATGCAAATCATGGAACAGGAATCAAATTAACTTCATTATGGCTACTATTCTGGTTACAGGGGGTTGCGGCTATATCGGATCGCATACCATTGTGGATCTGATAGATCACGGTTTTGAAGTGATTTCCATTGATAATTACGCCCGCTCCACACCGCGTTTATTGAAAGGAATTGAAAAGATCACCGGGAAAAAGATTATCAATTATCCGGTAGATTTATGCAACTACGAAGCGCTTCGGGCCGTATTGCGTGCGCATCCCGAAATCGAAGGCATCATTCATTTCGCTGCTTTTAAAACGGTTCCGGAATCGGTCGAAAAACCACTCATGTATTATCACAACAATCTGGAATCGCTCATCAATCTGCTGCAGTATATTCAGGAATATCAGGTGCCTTATTTTGTGTTTTCTTCTTCTTGTTCGGTATATGGCAATACGGATCAGTTGCCGGTGGTAGAGGAAACCCCGCTGGGTGAAGCGCAATCGCCCTACGCCCGCACCAAACAGATGGGCGAACAGATTATTTATGATGTATCGAAAGTAGCCTCCAATCAGTTTATTTTGCTGCGATACTTCAATCCTGTAGGCGCTCATCCCAGCGGATGGATCGGCGAAGTGCCGCTTGGCAAGCCCGATAACCTGGTGCCGGTGATTACCCAAACCGCCATTGGTAAATTGCCGCAGATGCAGGTGATGGGGGCCGACTATCCCACACGCGATGGCAGCTGTATTCGCGATTATATTCACGTGATGGACATTGCCCACGCCCATACACTTGCATTGCAATATCTAATGGAGCATCGCAACAGCAGCAACTACGAGATTTTCAATCTGGGTACAGGCCGCGGCGTAACCGTACTGGAAGCCATCCAGGCTTTTGAAAAAGTAAACGGCGTGAAACTAAACTATACCATTGGCCCGCGCCGGCCGGGCGATGTGGTGGCAATTTATGCGGATAACAAAAAAGCCCGCGAAAAACTGGGCTGGGAACCGAAATATACCATCGAAGATATGATGCGCACGGCCTGGCAATGGGAGCTGAATATGGCCAAAGGTGTGGTGTAACACATGCCGCTTCGCAGGAGTGGTGTATATTTGTTTCTTTAGTTAATCATTTGGTTTATGGCTTTACAGGATATTCAGGTATTGGGACATCAAGATACCCGTTCGGGTTTTGGGGAAGGCATTCATGAACTTGGTAAAAAGAATCCGCGTGTAGTGGCTCTCACGGCTGATCTGGCGGGATCCCTCAAGCTGCAGAAGTTTATCAAAGACTTTCCCGATCGTTTTTTTCAATGTGGCATTGCAGAAGCCAACATGATGGGGGTAGCAGCGGGACTTACCATCAGCGGGTTTATTCCCTATGCTACTACATTTGCCAATTTTGCCACCGGCCGGGTATATGATCAGATCCGCCAGTCCATCGCTTATTCCGGTAAAAACGTCAAAATCTGTGCATCCCATGCCGGACTCACATTAGGCGAAGATGGAGCTACGCACCAGATTCTGGAAGATATCGGGCTGATGAAAATGTTGCCAGGCATGACCGTGGTGGTGCCCTGCGATTTTAACCAAACCAAGGCTGCTACCATAGCAATTGCCGAACATGAAGGTCCGGTGTATTTGCGTTTTGGTCGCCCCAAATGGCCCATTTTCACACCTCCCGACGAACCCTTTGTAATTGGGCAAGCCCAGCAGCTGAACGAAGGGAATGACGTATCCATCTTTGCCTGTGGCCACATGGTGTGGATTGCTATTCAGGCTGCGAAAGAACTCGAACAGAAAGGCATTCATGTGGATCTCTGGAACGTACATACCATCAAGCCGCTGGATGTGGAAGCTATCCTCGGTTCCATTCAGAAAACGGGATGTGCCGTTACAGCCGAAGAACACAATATCTACGGCGGCTTGGGCGATAGTATTGCCCAGGTGGCGGCCAGGCATTATCCTGTTCCGATTGAATACATTGGCACAAACGACACGTTTGGAGAAAGCGGTACTCCCGATGAATTGCTGAAGAAATACGGGTTGGATAGTGCCCATATTGTGGCTGCCGCAGAAAAAGTGCTGGTGCGCAAGAAGCATTAACCAACAAACCAGCATGTTATCTAATAAAAATCCCGCCTGCTGGAGGCGGGATTTTCTTCCACAGGCTCTCCTGCCTGCTTGCAGGCTTGCTGATCAGGGTTTCACGTCTTGTTTCAGATCCCGACGATCCTGATGCAGGTCTTTTTTGTCTTGCCTGACATCTTTTTTATCCTGGGCAATATCCCGCGCCTGATGCGCAGCTGCACGATACCGGCCCTGGCGAATGTCGCGATGCAACTGTGCCTTGTCCTGCGCAATATCTTTTCTGTCCTGACGAATATCGCGCCGGTCGTGGCGGATGTCTTTTACATCGTGTTTAACGCCCTGAACAGGAACACGGATCATGGCTGGTGATGCCTGAAAGGCCGAGATGCTCATCATCAGAGCTAAGCAGCCGGCCATACATGTGTTTTTCATAACCATGGGTTGAAAGGTGAATAAATGTTTTGATAATGAGACCTTCCCGGAGCAAAGAAGTTTAAGACAAGCAATGAAAAATTATTTTATGCGTTTTAATTAAACCTGCTTTCGAAAGGTTTGTCTAACAAGACTGATGCAGGTGTAGGTTCCACTGCTGTTTATGGTTCACAAAATCGAATGACATACACGGATCAGCAACTGCTTGCTTTGTTCAGATCGCCGGATACGCGTGAACAAGCCTTTACGGCTCTGGTGAAGCGTTATCAGGAGAAATTATATTGGCATATACGGAGATTGGTGATTGATCATGAAGATGCACATGATTTATTGCAAAACGTATTTATCAAAGTGTGGCATCATCTGGATGATTTCCGCGAAGAATCACAGCTCTACACCTGGCTGTATCGCATTGCTACCAATGAATGTCTGACATTTCTGGAACAACAAAAGAAAAAAAGAGCTATCTCGCTTTCGGATGTGGAAAATAGTTTGGAAAACAAATTAAAGGCTGAAAAGCATTTTGATGCGAACAAGCTGGAATGGAAGCTGCAACAGGCAATTCTGAAATTGCCTGAAAAGCAAAGAGTGGTTTTTCATTTGCGGTACTATGATGAAATGCCGTATGAAACGATGAGCCGTATTTTGCATACCTCTGAAGGAGCTTTGAAAGCTTCTTATCATCACGCGGTCAAAAAAATTGTTGCCTATTTAAAAGACGATTAAACGATGCATAAACAAGTTTGTCCAAATAAAAAACCCTGATATGCCAAAGCCTACGGAAGAAACGGATGAAGTTCGACAGGAATGGATGCGGCTCACGCGTGGCAGGATTCAGCCTCCGGGACATCCGGATTTTGATGTGCCAGGTGATTATTTTACCTTTTTTCTCCAGCAGCTCAAGGCAAGGTTGATGGAGAAAAAGGATCCGGCATGTGTAGCTCAGGATGCAATCCGGAAGGAAGCGGATCTGCCTGAAAAGAAAATACCGCGCCAGCTGCCATTTGTAGTTCCGGAAAACTATTTTGAAACTTTTCCCGAACAGCTGATGCAAAAGCTTGGGGCTCAGCCGCCCTTACCGGCAAAAAGAAAATGGCTGTCCGGACGGATGATTCGTGCTGCGCTGGCTGCCTGTCTGGTGGGTATGGGTGTGGTCGGCTGGTGGATGTATCAGCGTCAACAATCCATAGAAGCACGCCTGGAACGCGTTCCCACGGAAGCCATTGCCCAGTATCTGGAACTGCATACGGATTTGTTCAACAGTGATTTGATTGTGCATCAGTTGGGCAACAGTGAAATTAGCCTATCGTTACCTTCACCCACTTCTTATGGAGGGATTACACCGGATGATATCCGGGAATATTTAGATCTGGACTCCTTGCCCGATGCGTCGTTTATGCAATGAAAAACAGATGTGATGATGCGAAGAAGCTATCTCTGCTTATTTTTCCTTGTTCTGGCTGCAACCCAGGTGAATTTTACCAGGCTGAAAGCACAGAATAATGCCAGGGCTTTGCAGCGTATTGAAGCCTTGAAGATTGCTTATATTTCACAAAGGTTGAATTTAACACCCGAAGAAGCCGAAAAATTCTGGCCGATTTATAACCAATACGAGCAGGAGATGAATGCGGCGCGCCAGCAACATCGCCAGCAGCAGCTCAATGCCCAGCATCTGGCTTCAGCGACGGATGCCCAGGTAAATGAAGCCCTGAACGACGAACTGGCTTATGAACAGCAGCTGGTAGATATCCGGAAAAAATATCGCCAGCAATTCGAACGAGTACTTCCTCCTCGCAAGGTTGCCTTGCTCTTTGTGGCAGAAAGAGAATTCACCAATCAGCTGATTAACCAGCTGAAGGAACGCCAGCAGCGGCGAAGGCTGCAGCAAAAGCCTTAAAGCAATTTACAATTCCCGGATCCGGATAATCCGAAACCACACTTCATCCCCATGATCCTGCAGGGCAATATGTCCGCTGTGATAGGTGGCAAAAACGGGCCATTGCTTGAATTTGCTGTGGGCTACGAGGCTGTCCCATTGCGGCGTCCAGAGCTGGGTTTCCACTACTTTTTTGCCGTTCATCCAGAAAGTCAGCTGGCCGTTCAGCAGTTTGATGCGGACGGTGTTCCAAGTTCCATACGGGTGTACGGCTTTGGGATCGGCTGCAATCAGGTCGTAGAGTGAGCCGGCCAGGTGGGAGGGGATTTTATTGTCTTCGGCATATTGATTATCGAGCACTTGCATTTCCGGACCCGTGAAATAAGTGGCGCCGATATGGGGGTCTTCGTGTACCAGAAAGAGAATCCCGCTGTTGCCTCCTTTGCTGATTTTCCATTGCAGTTCCAGTTCAAAATTGCTGAATTCCCTGTCGGTTACGAGGTCTCCTCCGCGGGCATTTCCGCTGTGGTCCAGCACAATGGCTCCGTCCTGTACTTTCCAGGCCGGTGCTGGTGCCGATTGATGATAGCTATGCCAGCCGGTTAGGTCGCGGCCGTTGAAGAGGCTTATCCATTTGTGCCGGGAGGTGGCTTGCGCCGTAGCTGGCATTTGCGAGGCACCCAGCAGGATAAACAGACAGATTGTCCAACAGATTCGTTGCATAAAACAGGTTTTAGAAGGTGGAAAAATAAGTTTAATCAAGGCCCAGGACTTTTTTATTCAGCTGTTCGTTGGCTCCCGCTCCGGCAAAATCATCAAACGCTTTTTCGGTAACGCGGATGATATGCCGGCGAATGAATTCGGCACCTTCGCGGGCTCCGTCTTCCGGGTGCTTCAGGCAGCATTCCCATTCCAGCACGGCCCAGCCCGGGAAATCATATTGGGCCAGCTTGCTGAAGATGGCTTTGAAATTCACTTGTCCATCGCCCAGGGAACGGAATCGGCCAGGGCGGTCAATCCAGTCCTGATAGCCGCCATAAACCCCGCTACGGCCGGTGGGATTGAATTCGGCATCTTTTACGTGAAACATTTTGATTTTCTCATGGTAGATGTCAATATACTCCAGGTAATCAAGGCATTGCAGTACGAAATGGCTGGGATCATAGAGCAAACATGCCCGGGGATGGTGGCCCGTAGCTTCTAAGAAACGTTCGTAGGTAATGCCATCATGCAGATCCTCGCCAGGATGAATTTCATAGCAGAGATCCACCCCACATCGATCAAATTCATTCAAAATAGGTAACCAGCGTTTGGCGAGTTCTTGAAATCCGGCTTTTACCAGGCCAGCAGGGCGCTGGGGCCAGGGATAAACAGTATGCCAGAGCAAAGCCCCGCTGAAGGTGGCATGGGCAGTGAGTCCCAGATGCTGGCTGGCACGGGCCGCATATTTAAGCTGGTTTACTGCCCATTCGGTACGGGCTTTGGGGTTGTTGCGATAGGCAGGGGGAGCAAAATTGTCGAACAAGACGTCGTAAGCCGGATGTACGGCCACCAATTGGCCTTGCAGATGGGTACTTAATTCCGTAATTTCCAACCCGGCCTCCTGCACAATACCTTTGATTTCATCTGCATAGGTTTTGCTTTCGGCTGCTTTTTGCAGGTCTATCAATCGGGTGTCCCAGGTGGGGATTTGCACCCCTTTGTATCCCAGGGAAGCAGCCCATTGGCAGATGTTTTTCAGGTTGTTGAACGGTGGCTTATCGCCCATAAACTGCGCCAGGAAAATGGCAGGACCTTTAATTGTTTTCATGATGCACGTGTTTTTCAGATTTGAATCAAATCATTAACCCCAAACAGTTATAGCTCAACCCATTTCTTATCAGTTTTCCCCGATTCAATGACCCGTTCAATGAAGCGCATCCCTCTCACGCCCTCTTCCACGCCGGGGAAATCGAGCCATTCGGGCTGAGGCTTTGTGCCTTGCAGGCGCGCCTGAAGGGTTAAGGCAAAATTCCGGTACAGATTGGCAAAAGCTTCCAGGTAGCCTTCCGGGTGCCCGGCAGGTACGCGGGTATTGTGTTGGGCGTAGGATGAAAGCCCCGGTCCGCCTGTCCGAAGGAGTTGAGCGGGTTCATGCAGCCATTTCAACCAGAGGCTGTTGGCTTCATCCTGTTTCCATTCCAGCCCGCCCTTTTCGCCATAGACACGGATTTTCAGGCAATTTTCTTCTCCGGCTGCAATCTGGGATGCCATGAGCACACCGGTAGCTCCGTTATCGAATTCCAGCAATACGGCACCGTCGTCATCGAGTTTGCGGCCGGGTACTACCGTATTGATTTGGGCACAGAGCCGGATGACTTTCAGGCCTGTTACGTATTCTGCCAGGTTGAATGCATGCGTACCGATATCGCCCATGCAGCCGGCCATGCCGCTCTTGCCGGGATCGGTGCGCCAATTGGCCTGCTTGTTTTCGCCTCCTTCGATGTGCTCGCTCAGCCAGCCTTGCGGATATTCCACATACACTTTGCGAATCCTGCCCAGGCGGCCGGAAAGCACCACCTGGCGGGCTTCCTTCACCATAGGATAGCCGGTATAGGTATGGGTAAGGCATAGCAGCAGCCCCGATTGCTTGACAATTTTTTCTAGTTCGAGTGCTTCCTGCAGGTTAAACGTCATAGGCTTGTCGAGCACCACGTGAAATCCTCGTTCCAGCGCCAGTTTTGCGGGAGCAAAATGCAGATGATTGGGGGTAACGATAGAAACAAAATCCATTCGCTGATCGGCTGGCAATGCGGCTTCGCGTTCCATCATCTCCTCGAATGAACCATAAACCCTTTCTGCAGGCAGAAAAAGCGATTCGCCGGTAGCTTTTGATTTGGCCGGATCGCTGCTGAATGCCCCGCATACCAGATCAATTAAACCATCCATTCTTGCGGCTATCCGGTGGACGGCGCCAATAAAGGCTCCTTGTCCGCCCCCTACCATGCCCATACGGAGTTTTCTGTTTGCCATAATTCCAATTGTTTTTCTGATGATACACAAACTTGAAAAAAAATGCCGGAATCAGAAAATTATGCACATCGTTTTTATTTGCATCTTTTTAGAGCCACCTTTTCCGAATACGCGTGGCTGGCCGCGAAAATCTGCGTAACTTTACAGGTCATGAATGCCAGATTGGCATCAGGCGTGCTCAGTATGATTGTTGCAGCTCATGAAAGTATTTATATCATTCGACCACTTAATTTTTGATGATCATGTTGGGTTTATTGACAAAATTGTTTGGGGGAAACAAGTTTGAACGCGATGTAAAACTTATCCAGCCCATTGTAGCACAGATCAATGAAATTTATGAACAGCTCGCCGCCCTGACTAATGATGAGCTCAGGGCTAAAACACAGGAATTCAAGGCCCGGATACAGGAACATCTGGCAGAAATCGATGCCCGAATCCGGGAAACACAGGACCAGGCCGATGCTTTGCCGGACGAAGAAGTGGCACAGAAAGATGCTTTGTATCAGCAGGTGGATAAGCTGAAAAAAGAGCGGGATGAAAAGATCGAAGAAATCCTGAATGAAATCCTGCCGGAAGCATTTGCCGTGATGAAAGAAACCACCCGGCGCTTTGCCACAAATGATGAATTGCGGGCGAAGGCTACCGAACTGGATCGGAAACTGGCCACCCAGAAATCGTACATCCGGATTGAAGGCGATGAAGTGGTGTACAGTACTCACTGGGAAGCCGCCGGTAATCCGGTGAAATGGGATATGATTTATTTCGATGTGCAGCTCATTGGCGGTGTGGTGCTGCACCAGGGTAAGATCGCCGAAATGGCTACCGGTGAAGGTAAAACCCTGGTGGCTACCCTGCCGGCCTATCTGAATGCTTTGGCAGGCGAGGGTGTGCATATCGTCACGGTCAATGATTACCTGGCCCGGCGCGACCAGGAATGGAATGCCCCTTTGTTTGAATTCCTGGGGCTCACAGTGGATTGTATCGATAAATACGAGCCCAGCACGCCTCAGCGCCGCCAGGCCTATCTGGCTGATATCACCTATGGCACCAACAATGAATTTGGTTTCGATTACCTGCGCGACAACATGGTGCACAGCGTCGATGAAATCGTACAGCGCAAACACCATTATGCCATTGTGGACGAAGTGGATAGCGTATTGATTGATGATGCCCGTACACCGCTGATTATTTCCGGTCCCGTACCCCAGGGCGAAGAACAGCAATTTTATGAACTGAAACCCCGGGTAGAACGCCTGGTGGAACTGCAGAAAAAAGTTGTCAACAAATTTCTCAACGAAGCCAAAAAACTCATTGCCGAAGGGAAAGACGATTATCGTACCGGTGGTCTGGCCCTGCTGCGCGCCTACCGTGGGCTGCCCAAAAACAATGCCCTGATCAAATACCTGAGTGAAACGGGTATCAAGGTGATTCTGCAGAAGGCCGAAAACCACTACATGGCCGACCAGCAAAAGGAAATGCCTCTGGTAGATGAGGAATTGTATTTTGTGATTGATGAAAAAAACAATATTGTAGAGCTTACCGATAAAGGGATTCACGAGATCACCCGTGCCGGTGAAGATCCAAACTTTTTTGTGCTGCCCGATATTGGAGCCGAAATCGCTGAAATTGAAAATTCCTCCCTCTCGCCTGAACAAAAGTTGCAGAAAAAAGATGAGCTGATGCGCGATTTTGCCATCAAGGCCGAGCGTATCCACACTGTTCAGCAACTCCTCCGGGCTTATACCCTGTTTGAACGCGATGTGGATTATGTGGTCATCGATGGCAAGGTGAAAATTGTGGACGAACAAACGGGCCGAATCCTGGAAGGGCGCCGGTATTCCGAAGGGTTGCACCAGGCTATTGAAGCCAAGGAAAATGTGAAGGTGGAAGCTGCTACGCAAACTTTTGCCACCATTACCCTGCAGAATTATTTCCGTATGTATCACAAGCTGGCGGGTATGACTGGCACAGCCGCTACGGAGGCTACTGAGTTCTGGGAAATCTATAAGCTCGACGTTTCCATTATTCCCACTAATAAACCCATGATCCGGCAAGACTTCCAGGACCTGGTTTATAAAACCAAACGGGAAAAATACCGGGCCGTAATCGAAGAAATCGAACGCTTGCGCAATGCTGGCCGACCGGTGTTGGTGGGTACAACTTCTGTGGAAGTATCGGAGTTGCTGAGCCGCATGCTTACCCAGAAAAAAATTCCGCACAACGTGCTGAATGCCAAGCAGCACCAGCGCGAAGCCCAAATCATTGCTGAAGCCGGCCTGGCCGGTAAGGTGACCATCGCCACCAACATGGCCGGCCGCGGTACGGATATCAAGCTGGGTCCGGGTGTGAAAGAAGCCGGCGGATTGGCTATCATCGGCACCGAACGGCATGAAAGCCGACGGGTGGATAATCAGCTGCGTGGCCGTGCCGGCCGTCAGGGCGACCCGGGTACATCCCAGTTCTTCGTGTCGCTGGAAGATGACCTGATGCGCATGTTCGGCTCCGATCGCATTGCCGCCCTGATGGATAAAATGGGCTATAAGGAAGGCGAAGTGATCCAGCATAGCATGATCACCAAATCTATCGAACGAGCCCAGAAAAAAGTAGAAGAAAACAACTTCGGCATCCGGAAGCGCTTGCTGGAATACGATGATGTGATGAACAAACAACGCAACATCATCTATACCAAACGTAACCATGCCCTATACGGCGATCGCCTGGCTGTGGATCTGGATAATGCATTTTATGACGTAGCCCAGAACCTGATTATTCGCCATAAGAATGAAAACAATCACGAAGAGTTTGCCCTGGAAATTATCAAACTCTTCAGCTTCGAAACTTCCATCACACCGGAAGAACTGGAAAATCAGGACGAAAAGGAGCTTACCGAAAAGCTATATGGTGAGATTGTACGCCATTACCAGCAAAAAAAGCAGGCACTCATTCAGCAGGTGTTTCCCATCATTGAACAGATTTACAAAGAACAAGGCGAACGCATTGAAAATATTGCCATTCCATTTACCGATGGCAAAAAAGGATTGAACATCATTGCCAATCTGAAAAAAATCATCGAAACCCGCGGCCAGGAGCTTATCCATGCGCTGGAAAAAAATACCTTCCTGATCCTAATTGATGAAGCCTGGAAAGAACATCTGCGGGCTATGGACGACCTGAAGCAATCGGTGCAGAGCGCGGTATATGAACAAAAAGATCCGCTGGTCATTTACAAGATGGAGGCTTTCAACCTGTTCAAACAAATGGACAGTGAAACGCACCAGGAGATTGTTTCATTCCTGTGCCGGGCAAGCCTGCCCGTGCAGGAGGGTCAGCCACAGCAGCGCCAGGCTATCCGCGAAGGGCATGAACAACGTACCGATATGAGCCGCATGCGGGCTTCCAAAGAACAATATGGTCGGCAGTATGTGAATGAAGAGGGTGAGCTGGTAACTAACAGCGAACCTGTGAAGCATGAGCCCGTTCGGGTAGGACCCAAGATCGGCCGCAATGATCCCTGCCCGTGCGGAAGTGGAAAGAAATACAAACACTGCCATGGCCGTGAGGCATAAAAAATCATTAACCTATGTCATCCGCATCTGTTGCTTCCTACATTGATCATACCCTGCTGAAACCCACAGCGAAAGCAGCTGATATTGACCGGCTTTGCGAAGAAGCCATGCAATATGGTTTTGCGGCCGTTTGTGTACCGCCTTGTTACGTATCAAGAGCGCGGCAATATTTGCAGGGATCTCGTGTAAAAGTGGCTACCGTGGTGGGTTTTCCGTTGGGATATGCAACTATCGAAACCAAGCTGGCTGAAGCAAAACAGGCTATGGGAGAAGGTGCCGATGAGCTGGATATGGTTATGAATCTATCGGCCCTGTTTTCCGGTGATGAGGCCTATCTCAGGCGGGAAATAGAAACCATTTTACCGGTCGTTCATGACGGGAGTAAAATTCTTAAGTTGATTATTGAATCAGGTATCCTGTCAGAAGATCAGATCCGCTTTTGTTGTAACCTGTATGGCAATTATCCGGTCGATTTTCTGAAAACCTCCACCGGTTTTGCTGAAAAGGGTGCCAGCCTGGAGGCCGTGAAACTGATGCGCTCATTGTTGCCGGAAAATATTCAGATCAAGGCTTCCGGAGGGATTCGCCACTATGAGCAGGTGCGGCAATACCTGGAAGCCGGTGCAACCCGGATAGGCTGCAGTGCCGGCGTGGCCATCATGCAGGAAGCTATTCAGCAGGTTTAAATACACTGTATGTACAAATTGAACCTGAAATTGCTTGTATTCTTCGGATGGTTTGTGGTTGTTATGCTGATGGGATGTGTTTTTTCAGCTCAAGTGCGAGCCCAGCAGGCAGCCGCTCCGGCGGTGGAATGGATTCAGGATAGTGCTTTGACCCGGCTGGTGAACTTGTACCGGCAATATCATTTTTATGCCAACCGCTTTCATAAGGGATACCGGGTACAGGTGATCAGTACCGACGACCGGGAAAGGGCCAATCAGGTAAGGGCTTTGCTGCTGCAGCGGTTTCCGCAATACCGTGCTTATCTGCAATATCATGCACCTTATTTCCGGGTTCGGGTGGGCGATTTTTTAAACCAGGAGGATGCCATTCCCCTGCGTGATACCTTGCGTGAAATATTTTCTTCCGGGGTATTCATTGTACCGGATGTGATTGATGCAGAAGCCATTTTACCTTCCAGCCGTTGAAATCTGTTATTGAATCATGTTAGCACAGGTCAAATCTTTAGCCAGAGAAATTTATCCGCAACTGATAGCCATCCGTCATCACCTGCACCAGCATCCTGAGCTGTCGTTCCAGGAGCATCAGACCATGCAATTCATCATCGGAAAGTTGCAGGAATGGGGCATTCCTTACCGGGCACCGGTAGCCGGTACAGGTGTAGTGGGATTGATCGAGGGGCAAAACCCACAGTCGCGCATCGTGGCTTTGCGCGCCGATATCGATGCTTTGCCGATCGAAGAAGCCAATGACGTGCCTTATCGCTCGCAGCATCCGGGCGTGATGCATGCCTGCGGGCATGACGTGCATACCACCTGCTTGCTGGGCGCGGCGTATATCTTGCAGCAGTTGCGCCGCGAATGGCAGGGAACCGTAAAACTCATTTTCCAGCCCGGCGAGGAAAAACATCCCGGCGGCGCCAGCCTGATGATCCGCGATGGGGCTTTAGAAAACCCGCGTCCGTCGTGCATCTTAGGCATGCATGTGCATCCCGAGCTGCCGGTGGGCTACCTGGGCTTTCGCAGTGGGATTAGCATGGCCTCGGCTGATGAAATCTATATTACCATTCGGGGCAAAGGCGGCCATGCTGCTTCTCCCCATCTGACCACCGATACCATTCTGGCGGCTTCTCATGTAGTGGTGGCGCTGCAACAGGTCATCAGCCGGCAGAAAGATCCCTTTTCACCATCGGTGCTTTCCATCTGTGCCTTCAACGGCGGATACACCACCAACGTGATTCCTACGGAAGTCAAGCTGCTGGGCACATTCCGGGCCATGAATGAAACCTGGCGTTTCCGGGCCCATGAACTCATTCGCAACACCGTTCAGCATGTGACTCAGGCCATGGGTGCTGAAGCCGAAGTAGAAATTCCGGTAGGATATCCATGCCTGGTGAACGATGAACAGGTAACAACGGCGGCTCGTAGATTGGCTGAACAATATCTGGATGCTGCGCATGTCAAAGACGTAGATCCCCGCATGGGTGCGGAAGATTTTGCGTTTTATTCACAGGTCATTCCGGCTTGTTTTTTCAGGCTGGGAGTAGCAGCCCCAGAAAAAGGCGTAGGACCCACCGTGCACACACCGCAATTTGACATTGATGAGCGGGCCATTGAAATTGGAGCCGGCATCATGGCCTGGTTGGGAGCCCATATCCAGCAATGAATTCCATTTGCCTGACTCATTTTTCTGGAGCGCAGGCTTTATACACCCAACGCATCATCCCAATTCCGGATAGAGGGGAAATTGTTCCATGAACTGGTTGACAGCCGATTTCACGGTGGCGATTTTATGTTCATTATCCGGATCACAAATCAGTTCGTCGATCCATTCCACAATCTGCGGCATGTGTTCCTCTTTCAATCCACGTGTGGTAATGGCCGGCACGCCCACGCGGATACCCGAGGTAACGAAAGGCGATTTGTCGTCGAAGGGCACCATGTTTTTGTTCACTGTGATATCGGCCTTCACCAGGGTTTGTTCGGCTTTTCGACCGGTAATGTTTTTGTTGCGCAGGTCAATCAGCAGCAAATGGTTATCCGTGCCGCCAGATACGATATGATAGCCTTTATCCAGAAAAGCTTTGGCCATGGCCTGGGCGTTGGCAATGATTTGTTTGGCGTATTGGGTGAAATCGTCGGTGAGGATTTCGAAAAATGCCACGGCTTTCGCGGCAATCACATGTTCCAGCGGGCCGCCCTGGATGCCCGGAAACACGGCGGCGTCGATCAGCGAGCTCATCATACGGGTTTCACCTTTAGGCGTCTTGATGCCAAAAGGATTTTCAAAATCCTTACCCATCAGAATCATGCCTCCGCGCGGGCCCCGCAGGGTTTTGTGGGTGGTGGTGGTAACAAAATGGCAATGCTCAAAAGGCGATTGCAGGAGGTTTTTGGCAATCAGTCCGGCCGGATGGGCAATATCGGCCATGACAAAAGCGCCAATCTCATCGGCTATGCGACGGATACGCGCGTAATCCCAGTCGCGGCTATAGGCCGAAGCACCACAAATGATCAGCTTGGGTTTTTCGGCCAGGGCCACCTGTTCCAGCTGATCATAATCGACCCGTCCGGTTTCGCGATCCACGCCATAAAACAAGGCCTGATAAAGCCTTCCGGAATAGTTCACCGGCGAGCCGTGCGTGAGATGACCGCCCATGCTGAGGTTGAGCCCCAGGATTTTATCCCCTGGCTGCAACACGGCCAGCATCACAGCGGCATTGGCCTGTGCACCTGAGTGGGGTTGTACATTGGCATACGGAACCCCAAATATTTGTTTAGCCCGATCGATGGCCAACTGTTCGCTTTGATCAACAAACTCACATCCTCCATAATACCGATGCCCGGGATAGCCTTCCGCATATTTATTGGTCATCACCTGACCCATGGCTTGCATTACCTGCAGGCTGGTAAAGTTTTCCGAAGCAATCAATTCCAGGCCTTTGCGCTGGCGTTCCAGTTCCTGGCGGATGATATCAAAGATTTGTTGATCGCGAAGCATATGTGTTTTTGGCAAAAATAGGCCATAAATATGTTCCTGATGGATTTTATCTCCGGTTAAATTATGGTAATTTCAGCCTGCTGTATCCAAGCAAAATCATGGCAATGCATACACTTATGGGAATTTTTCCACACCGTGTATCGATGCAAACAGGCTAAACGCACAGAAAACCTATTTTTGGCGAAAGGAAGATTACAACCTTAACCCGATATCATGAAAGCAATTATTCCTGTTGCGGGTGCCGGAACCAAGCTCCGGCCGCATACCCACACCCAGCCCAAAGCATTGATACCTCTGGCTGGCAAGCCTTTGCTCGATTTTATCATTGACCCCTTGCATGAAGCCGGTATCCAGGAATTTATTTTCATTACCGGGCATTTGGGCGAAAAAATTCGTGCCTATGTGGAACAGAAATATCCCTTTTTGCAAAGCCATTTTGTACATCAAACCGAACGCGAAGGAGTAGGCCATGCGGTGTGGCTGGCACGGGAATGGGTGCAGCACGATGAAGTGTTGATCATGCTTGGCGATACCATCTGTGAATTTGACTACAAAGCCATCATACAGGCCAGGCAAAATTTATTGGGCATTAAAAAAGTGGATGATCCTCGTGATTTTGGGGTAGCAGAAATTGATGAAGCTACTCAGCGTATTCTACACGTGGAAGAAAAACCCCAGATTCCGACCTCCAATACAGCCCTGGTGGGTGTGTATAAAATCATTGATACCGATGCATTGTTTGATTGCCTGACGCATCAGGTGCAACACAACATTCGTTCACACGACGAAATTCAACTCACCGATGCAATAGAATGCATGATCCGGAAAGGCATTTCATTTGTTCCTTTCAAGGTTACAGTTTGGTTTGATTGCGGCAGAAAGGACAAGCTCTTAGAGTCGAATGCCACGTTATTAAAAAAGCAGCCACCCGTTCCGATTCCTGAAGGTGTGGTTGAAAACAGCATCATTGTGCAGCCGGTAAGCATTGCTGAAGGATGCAGGATCAAAGATTCCATCATTGGTCCCAATGTAACGATCGGTGAGCATACGCTCATTCATCGCTGCATTATCCAGCAATCCATCATTGGGGCCTACAGCAAATTAAAAGAGGTGGTGCTATCAGATTCATTGATTGGAAGCGATGCACATATCAAGGGTTTGTCGCAGCATCTCAATATTGGCGATAATACAGAAATTGATTTTGCATAATCGGTTATGGATAATCGTGTAACCCGGCTATTGGGTATTCAGTATCCCATCATTCAAGCAGGCATGGTGTGGACCTCCGGCTGGAAGCTGGCCAGTGCGGTAAGCAATGCCGGAGGATTGGGTTTGATTGGTTCGGGCAGCATGTATCCGGAAATATTGCGCGAGCATATTCGCAAGTGCAAGTCTGCAACAGACAAACCTTTTGGCGTAAACGTCCCCTTGCTGTATCCCGATATTGAGCAGCACATGCAAATCATTGTGGAAGAAGGGGTGCGCATTGTATTCACTTCCGGTGGCAGTCCTTCCAAATGGACGCCTTTTCTGAAATCGCATGGCATAACGGTGGTGCATGTGGTGCCGGGAGCAAAGTATGCCATGAAAGCCGAACAGGCAGGTTGCGATGCTGTTGTAGCCGAAGGATTTGAAGCTGGAGGGCATAATGGCCGCGAGGAAACCACCACCATGTGCTTGATTCCGCTGGTTTGTGCAGCCGTGCAGATTCCGGTAATTGCTGCGGGAGGCATTGCCAGTGGCCGGGCCATGATGGCTGCATTTGCGTTGGGTGCAGAGGGCGTGCAGATTGGTACCCGCTTCGTAGCCACGCACGAGGCTTCTTCTCATCCGGCTTTCAAGCAAGCCGTGGTGCAGGCGCAGGAAGGAGATACCATGCTTACTTTGAAAAAACTTGTGCCTGTGCGCTTGCTGAAAAACGCATTTTTCCAGCAGGTGCAGGAAGCCGAAAACCGCTGTGCCTCGGTAGAAGAACTCAAAAATTTACTGGGAAGAAGTCGTGCCAAAAAAGGCATGTTTGAAGGGGATCTGGAAAACGGTGAACTGGAAATTGGCCAGATATGTGCGCTGGTGCGGGAAATCAAGCCTGCTGCAGAAGTGGTGAAGGAAATATGGGAGGAATTTTGCAGGGTCCGTAGGCAAATCGTTGAAATGAAGTTAGCATAAAGGAAACCATGCAAGTTGTTTGTGGCGGAGAATCATTGACATTATTGCCGGAAAAAGCCATTTACTGGGAAAAACAGGCTGCTCTGATTGTAGCTGATCTGCATCTGGGAAAAGCCATGCATTTCCGCAGGGCAGGCATAGCTGTACCTGCAGAGCTAAATCAGGAAAATCTCAGGCTGTTGCAAAAACTTATTGTGCGCTATGCTCCACAACAAATCATCATGCTGGGCGATTTGTTTCACAGCCAGTTGAATTATCAGGTAGAGGAATGGTATGTGTGGCGCAAACAATTCCCTGACATCACATTTCATCTTGTAAAAGGCAATCACGATATCCTGGCAGAGGAAGAGTACAATCGCCTGCAGATTCAAGTTCATCATGAGCTGAAACTGGGGCCTTTCCACATGGTGCATGTACCGCAGGGAGATATGGAAACAGCAAGCAGTTATTTTTTGTGCGGACATATTCATCCCTGTGTGCGCATCCAGGGCAAAGCCAGGCAATCGGTGGTAATGCCCTGTTTTTATTTTACACAGACCTATGCCGTTTTACCTGCATTTGGGAAATTTACCGGTCGCCATTTCATTCGTTTTGCAAGTGGTGCAAAGGTGTATGCTGTTTTGGGAAATGAAGTGGTGGAAGTGCCTGCTGGTTGAAATGCCCAATGGTTATGCCCGTTTGGATGAAGAAGATGACCGTTGCAATTTGTCGATGCGTGATTGCAGTTGCTGTACTACTTCAGCCAGTTGTTCCACCCCTATGCGGGGCTTTTGTGCTGGGCGGCTGATGATCAGATCGGCCTGCCAGATTTCCAGAATATCTTCTTTGGAAACGCTGTAGGGCGGATAGGCCGGATTGTCGGATACCAGGGTAATTTTCTGCGGTTGCCGGTTGCTTTTCTGAATTCGTTTGTACACAATACCTTCCTGCCGGGTTACCACTATGCAGGGTTGCTGGTTTTTGACATCTTCCAGCCGCTCCACGCGATGCCCTACGACAACTGATCCCGACTCCACCGGCAGCATGGAATCACCACTGATTTCAAAAGCGCGATAGTGGCCCGCACCCAGCATGGGCAAGGTGAAAGTATTAAGTTCTTCGATAAATTCTTCATCACTATATCCCTGCAAGTAGCCAGCAGCGGCTTTTTGCGGGACAAATTCAATGCGCTGGCGGGGCGTTTGCTGGGCCTGTTCTTTCAGGCGTCGAAAGCGTACACCCGGGGCTGACAGATCCTGCCACAGCAAATCCTCCAGCGAAATGCCAAACCACTCCGAAATCTTTTGCAGTACATCCAGCCTCGGTTCGGCTCTTTGCTCTTCATACGCGCCCAGCAACGACCGTTTGATGCCCAGCCGATCGGCAAATGCTTGTTGGGTAAGTCCCTTCTGCTGACGCAGGATGCGAATGTTTTTTCCGGCCAGGGATGCCATAAGTGTTAGTCTAAAATTCAGAATTGCTAACAAATTTAGTAAGCTTTTGCAAAACAGGCATGGAAAAATTGGAAATCAGGAGTTTGACCTGTATTTTTGTTTGGCTGTCATAAAATGCTTATCTCATGCACACTTTCTTTTTGATTCTGCATAACTGGATGCGTTGGGTGGTGATTTTACTGGGCCTGTGGGCATGGTTCAGCGCATTCACCCAATTTATGGGTGATAAAAAATATTTGCCCGTACATCGCCGTAGCGGATTGCTTTTTATGATTAGCTGCGATCTGCAGTTATTGATTGGTATCATCCTGTACATCGTGGGAGGATGGCTGTCCCGGTGGAGTGAGATGTCGCAAACCATGCAACAAGCCTCTGCGAGATTTTTTACCGTAGAACATGAAACGTTGATGATCATAGCCTGGATTTTGGTACACGTGGGTTGGAGCCGGGTAAAAAAAGCCCAGAGCGACCAGCAAAAACTCGCCCGTTCACTTGTTTTCTTTGGCATTGCCTTGCTGCTGATCATCATTGCCATACCCTGGCCATTCCGGGAAGTGGCTCGCCCCTGGTTGCGGACATAAAATTTGAAAATGGGATGACCAGACGAATCATAGCTAATTTGCCAGCTGGTAGATAAATGTGTATTTTTGTTATCCTGTTTGACATTCATTTTTAACCCTTTAAAATCGATAGATTATGGCATTTACACTTCCTTCCTTACCGTATGCTTTTGATGCACTGGAACCCCATATTGATAAGACCACGATGGAAATTCATCACGGCAAGCATCATGGCGGCTATGTGACCAACCTGAATAATGCTATTGCGGGCACGGATGCCGAAAACAAAACCATTGAAGAAATTCTGAAACAGGTATCCAAATATCCGGTAGCTGTGCGCAACAATGGAGGTGGGCATTATAACCACTCTTTGTTCTGGACCATCTTATCTCCGCAGGGTGGCGGACAGCCTTCGGGTAAGCTGGCCGAGGCCATCAATAGTACTTTTGGCAGCTTTGACAAGTTTAAAGAAGAGTTTAACAAAGCCGCTTTGGGTCGTTTCGGCAGTGGCTGGGCCTGGTTGATTGTGCAGAACGGCAAACTGGTCATTACTTCCACGCCCAATCAGGATAATCCGCTGATGGATGTGGCCGAACAGCAAGGTACGCCGATATTCGGACTGGACGTATGGGAACATGCCTATTACCTGAAATATCAGAACCGCCGCGCCGATTATGTGAATGCCTTCTGGAACATCGTGAACTGGCCCGAGGTAGAAAAGCGTTATGAAGCGGCATTGAAATCATGAACTGGCAAATGCATAAAGCAAAGCCCGCTTCTGAAGCGGGCTTTTTAGTTTTTTTGAATCAAAAATAGAAAGATCACCCCAGCAATTTGTGCAGGTATTGATAGCTTTCCGTAATGCTTACAAAGGGATCCCCTGGACATACATCCTGTTCCACAAAGAAATGCTGCATGCCTGCTTGTCGCGCATGCGCAAAGATGGTTTTAAAATCAATAATGCCATGGCCTACTTCCGTAAAAAACTGCTTAGGTGTATTATCCATATCCTTTACATGCCAGAGTACAAAGCGGCCGGGATATTTGGCAAACAGCTTGAGCGGATCCTGCCCGGCTTTTTTGACCCAGTAAATATCCATTTCCATTTTTACCAGGTTGGGATCGGTTGATTTCAGCAACACCTCATAAGGAATCTGCCCGTCAATGGGTTCAAATTCAAAATTGTGGTTATGATAGCAAAATTGGATGCCGGCCTGCTTGCATTGTTCGCCTGCCCGATTGAAAATATCAGCAATTTTTTTGTACTGATCGAGGGTTTTCCGTTCATCGGGCATCAGGAAGGCGCATACCATGTATTGTTGACCCACCGTATGGGCATCTTCAATGGCTTTTTCCCAGCCGTTTTGGATGCTGCCCAGGGGAGAACGGGAAGTTTTTTCCAATCCGCCAAGGATATAATGTCCGCTAATTTGTTGCAGATGGTTCTGATTCAACAGTTGCTTGTAGGCCTTTGCCTCATAGCCGTAAAATTTTTCGGTGCCCGTGTAGGTAGCGGCTTCCACTTCATTGTAACCTATGCGAGCTACATGCGCCAGGGATCCTGCAGGATCTTTGGCCATGGCATCGCGAATGGTGTAAAGTTGCAGGCCAATAGCCCGGCTCTGGGCTTCGGTATCAGGCAAAAGAGGCGCGGCCAGTACGGCAGCTGTCATTACCGAAAGCTGTTGCAGGAAAGATCTTCTGGTAGTCATGGGTAACAATTTGAAAGATACAGATTGAAAGATACAGACTCAAAGTACTGGATAATTTTTGAAAAAAAGAATCTTCTTTTGAACATTCCCACAAGACCGTCAAAAAAGTATAAAAAAAGGTTAAAAAAGTATTTGTTTTTTTAAAACAAATCGCATAAGTTTGTCTGTCGATACGGTTTTGACTCCTTTACCCATTAAACCACTGTATATGAATTTGGTTTACTCCTTACCCGCTTTGGTTTCTCCTTCATTTGGTTATTCTTCTCTGATTGCTTCCCGGTTGTGTTTTCTGGACCCCTTTCCTTGATATGCGTGTTGGGCATGAGAGTGATAGCTTTTATGCTGTCTGCTCAGGTGAGATAGTTGTTTGAATATTCTTTCGAAATAGATAGTTCAAAAATTGATCTTTTAACCCATAAACCAGATCTGCACAATGAAACACAGACTTACACAGTTGTTTCGGGCTGTGATGATCCTGGGTGCCGTGGCCCTGAGCACCCAGGCTTTAGCCCAGCGAACCGTCCGGGGAACCATTCTCAATGCGACGGATAATTCTCCCATCGTCGGGGCCTCCATTCAGGTAAAAGGAACGAACACCGGTGCTGTTTCAGGGCCGGATGGTTCCTTTAGCATTCAGGTGCCGAATGACCAGGCCGTGCTGGTGATATCTTTTATTGGGTTTAACTCCCAACAGGTGCCGGTGGATGGGCATTCTACCCTCACCATTAAACTTCAGGAAAGCGCCAGCCAGCTCAACGAAGTGGTGGTGACGGGGTACACTGCACAACAGAAAAAAGACATCACCGGTTCTGTATCCATTGTGAATGTGGATAATCTCAAGCAAATTCCCGCAGGAACGCTGGAGTCCCAATTGCAAGGGATGGCAGCCGGGGTAACGGTAATCAACTCCGGTGTGCCCGGTGGTGGAAGCAATTTCCGGATCAGGGGTATCACCTCACTGGGTAACACCGATCCATTGATTATTGTAGATGGTGTGCAGGTGGGAAGTATGCAGGACATCAATCCTTATGATATCGAATCTATTCAAGTCCTCAAAGATGCCGGTGCGGCAGCCATTTACGGCGTGCGCGGATCCAATGGTGTGGTGATTATAACTACTAAAAAAGGGAAAGCCGGAGCTACCAAAGTAAATTATGACGGCTACATTGGTACCCAGCGGCCGTTGAGTGGGAATGTCTGGAATATTGCCACTCCTCAGGAAGAAGCAAACCTGATTTGGCAAGCTTATAAAAACGACGGCATTACGCCCAGCCATCCGCAGTATGGAAGTGGGCCTACTCCTGTATTACCCGACTATATTATCCCTACCGGTGCTAAAGAAGGGGACCCGGGTACCAGTCCATCCGATTATGTATTTGATCCCGGACAGCCCGACGATAACCGCATCACCCGGGCCAACAAAGCAGGGACCGACTGGTTTCATGCGATATTCAAGCCAGCCCTGCAAATGCAGCACTCCATCTCTGCCAGTGGTGGAACTGATAAATCCAATTACCTGTTCTCGCTCGAGTACTTGAATCAGGAAGGTACTTTGATTTATACTTACCTGAAAAGATATGGCGTTCGGATGAACAGTAATTTCAAAGTGGGTGATCATATCCGGGTAGGTGAAAATGCATATGTTTACTACAAACAAAATCCGGGTTTCACCAACCAGAACGAAGGAAATGCTATCTCCTTCAGCTATCGGGAACCGCCGATTATTCCTATCTATGATATCATGGGTAATTTTGCAGGCACAGGAGCTAAAAACTTAAGTAACTCACAAAATCCTTATGCGAACCAATATCGAACAAAAGATAACAAGTCCAATGACTGGGCCGTTTTAGGCGATGTGTATGCCGAAGTGGATTTCCTGAAGCATTTTACCGCCCGTACCCAATTTGGTGGAAATTATGACAACTACTATTACTATTTCTTTACTTATACCGCCTACGAAAATGCCGAAGGAGCTACCAATCCCAATAGCTACACCGAAGGAGCTGGATACAACAGCAGCTGGACCTGGACCAACACTTTGAGATACAGCCAGCAGTTTGGTAGTCATAATGTGGCACTGCTGGTGGGTTCGGAAGCCGTGAACAATTTTGGGCGATCTATGGTGGCTAGCCGAACCAATTACGTCATTACCGACCCCACCTACTGGGAACTGAACACAGGTAGTGGTGCAGTATCAAACAGCGGTAGTGTATATACAAACAATACTTTGTTCTCCTTGTTTGGCCGATTGGATTACAGCTATAAAGACAAGTACTTGCTGGCGGCCACCCTGCGGCGGGATGGTTCGTCTATGCTGGCGCCGGAATCCCGCTATGGCTACTTCCCCTCGGTATCGTTGGCATGGCGTATTTCTCAGGAATCGTTCATGAAAAATATTACTTGGATCAATGATCTGAAGATCAGAGGTGGATGGGGTAAATTGGGTTCCTTGAGCAACATTAATCCCACTAATGCTTACACATTATATTCACAGTTCGCCAGTAAGTCTTACTACGACTTGAATGGAACAGGAACATCTTCTTTATTGGGCTGGTATAATAGCCAGCTGGGTAATCCAAAAGCCAAATGGGAGGGCGATATCCTGACTAATGTGGGTTTTGATGCAACTATTTTAGGTGATCGGCTGGACATTTCACTGGACTGGTATAAGAAAGCTATCAGTGGTTTATTGTTTCCTGTAACTTTGCCAGCAACGGCTGGTGGAGCTGCTTCCCCATTTGTGAACTTAGGAAATATTCAGAATACTGGAATTGACTTCAGTGGCACCTACCATGCCCGGATTAGCAGCGATTTCAATCTGGATCTGACCGGAACGCTGACTTCTTACAACAATAAAATTGTGAAGCTGCCTTTCCAGTATCAGGATTATTACAGTGCGGGTTCAACTCGTATTGGTGCATTTACCCGTGCACAGGTGGGTCATCCTATCGGTGCTTTCTTTGGATATAAAGTGATTGGCTATTTCAAAGATGCCAACGATGTCGCCAAATCACCTACTCAAACGGGTGCTGCTCCTGGCTTTTTCAAATATCTGGATGCCAATGGCGATGGACAAATCACAGATGCTGATAGGGTGTTCTTTGGCAATCCCAATCCGAAGTTTACTTATGGATTAAATATAGCAGCTACATATAAGAACTTCGATTTATCAGCCTTTTTCTATGGTGTGTATGGAAATGATGTGATCAATTATGTGAAATACTGGACCGATTTCTGGCAGGTATTCCAGGGAGCTGTAAGCAAAGAAGCTGTGTACGATTCCTGGACACCCACCAACCCCAATCCCAAAACACCGATCCTTACTACCAAAGCCAATTTCAGCAATACCACGGTGTTCAATTCGTGGTATATGGAAAAAGGATCCTATTTCAGGTGTAAACAACTGCAAATCGGATATACCATTCCAACTGCACGCCTGTCAAAAGTCGGGATTGACCGCTTGCGGATTTATGTACAGGCTGCCAACCTGTTCACCATCACCAAATACAGCGGACTGGATCCTGAATTGCAGGGTTCTAACCTGAACGATAACAGCAATTTTGGGATCGATTTCGGAAACTATCCAGCGAATCAGAAAGCTTATTTTGTGGGTGTTAATCTTTCATTCTAATTGTTTACATCTAAAACCGTACGGAAATGAAACGACAATATAAATTCTGGATCAGCTTTTCCATTGTAGGAACTTGCCTGATTTCCTTGTATTCCTGCAAAAACTTCCTCGATAAACCACCAATAGGTGCCGTAAGCCAGCAAACACTGGCCACGCCTGAAGGCATTCAGCAATTGCTGATTGGAGCTTATTCCTTGCTAGATGGCGAAGGAGGAAACAATTCCGGTTGGGGTTCTGCAGCATCCAATTGGGTGTATGGCGATGTGTGTGCGGATAATGCATACAAAGGATCCACCCCTTCTGACCAGGGCGACATTGTGCCGCTGGAAACCTGGAGTGCCGATCCCAGCAACAGTTACCCGGCTCAAAAATGGGATGCCATGTACGATGGTATCCAACGAGCCAATGATGTAATTCGTACCATTCGCATTGCCAAAAACTTAGGAACACTGGATACCACGGAAGTAATTGCCGAAGCCCGTTTTCTACGTGGGTTTTATCATTTTGAACTCTACCGGGTATTTAAGAATATTCCCTATGTGGATGAAAGCATTACTTATACCAACAACAATTTCAATGCTCCCAATGTAGATGCTTCTGGCAATTATATCGATCCGCTTCCCAACATTGAAGCCGATTTTCAGTTTGCCATGACCAATCTGCCTGCTGTACAATCCGAGCCTGGTAGAGCCAATAAATATGCCGCTGAAGCTTTTCTGGCCTGGTGCTATATGTATGAACTGAAATATTCACAGGCGAAGGGGTTGCTGGATGATATCATCCAAAACGGAGTGAATGCCAAAGGACAGAAATATGCATTGCAGCCCGTTTTTGCTAATAACTTCAACCCCGACCCTTCGGCTAAAAATAGCACGGAAAGCGTATTTGCTGTGCAAATGTCAGTGAACGACAATTCAGGCGATGCAGCCAATATCACAGGTAACGCAAATGGAAATTATGGAGATGTATTGAATTTCCCGTACAATGCGGGTCCAGGTGCTTGTTGTGGATTTGATAATCCTTCGGAAGATCTGGCCAATGCTTTCAAAACGGATAATAATGGCCTACCCTTATTCCAGAATAATGCTTATCAACAGGGAAATAATGTGAGTGATACCCTGAATCCTTGGACGGGATTTCTGGATCCGCGTATTGACTGGACCATGGGTCGGCCAGGCATTCCCTATCTGGATTGGGGGCCTCAAAATCCCTCTTGGATTCGGGATGTATCTAACGACTGGTTATTCAGCCCCAAGAAAAATGTATATGCTAAAAGCCAAAAGGGTACGTATTCCGATGTATCTACTTTCTGGGCTTCAACAGAACTTACCGCTAATAATGTCAATGTAATCCGTTATTCCCAGATTTTGCTCTGGGAAGCCGAATGTAACGCTGAACTGGGCGACCTGAACCAGGCTCAGGTGTATGTGGACAGTGTAAGGGCGCGGGCTGCTAATAAGGCCGGCTGGGTCTATAAAAATGCTTCCTTCGACGCCAAGAGTTTTACTTATTCACCCCAAACCACACCGGCTGATAATTATAAAATCAGCACTTATACCAGCGTCTATGGTCCAGGTTATTTTGCTTCTCTGGGTAAAAATGCGGCGCTTGAGGCTATTCGTTTTGAAGAACGGCTTGAATTTGCCATGGAAGGCCATCGCTTCTTCGATCTGCAAAGATGGGATAAGGAATCGCCCGGGTATATGGCTACAGTGTTAAATAAATATGCTCAACTTACCGCTGTTCGTGTACCTTATATGACGGGAGCGAAGTTCACGCAAGGCAAGAATGAAATCTTTGCCATTCCGCAGTCGCAGATTGATATTGAAAACAAGACAGGTACCATTTATCTCAAACAAAATCCCGGATACTAATATCGATTCCCAATTTATTTCTTGAAATGCAAAACAGGAGGCTCTTCCAGGTGCCTCCTGTTTTTTATCTTAAGTTTTGGGGTAACAAACAGGATGAAGGGGGTCAACAACACGAAAGCCTACGCCTTCAGAAATTCAATCCACGGCAATTCCGGTTTATCCCATTCAATCCAATACATGCCTTCAGCTAAAAAATGCAGATGAAAAATCAATTCCTGCTCACCTGGCCTGAGCAACAAGGTGCGGCCCGACCAGATACGCATATTGTAATCTTTGATTTCCATTCGAACATGAACAAAACTTTCACTCCGGAATATCACATGCATGTTTTGATGCACCGTTCGGGGATAATACCTGACCAGAACCACTGTTGTGGCACTGCGAACTGAGTATGCCATAGGATAAGGAAATACGGGTAAGGTTTTCATCATGAGGCTAAAATACCTGCAAAATCTACCTGCCGGATTTGCAAGGGGGTAAAATCAAAAAATCTGTGGGCGAATGCAGGGAAAAATGAGGACTAAAAATGATGATTATCTGAAATAAAAGTTTTTCAGAAAATCTTCTTTGTAATTTCTGCCAATAGGCAAATGTTGTTTATTGATGACCACTTCCTGTTCGGTAAACGATTGAATAGCCTGAAGATTTACAGCATAGGAGCGGTGAATACGAACCAGCTGTGGTGATTGAATTTTCTCGATGAGTTGTGCCAGAGGTATGCGCAGGCTGTATTTCTTATCATTTGTATGCAAATGCACATAGTTGTCGTCGGCACTGGCATATAAGATATCGGCTGTGCGGATTTTGATGAATCGGTAGTTTTGCTTGATAAAAATAAACTCATCATACTGAAGAATGCTCTCTTTTTCCTGTGTGGGATTTGTGTAAACATTATCTCTTGCTTCGTCTGTGTTGGCAGAAGGCAGTGAAATCATTTTCCCGGTACGCTGCCTATACAGGGCAAAGTTGTTCAGAGCCAGTTCAATGGCAATGCGCACATGATGGATATCATAAGGTTTGGAAAGAAAGGCAGCAGGATAGGTTTGTTTAACGCGTTGAATGGTTTCATGATCCGTATAGGCTGTAAGATAAATCAAGGGCACTTGTTTGATGGCCATCAATTCCTTGGCGGTTTCCACGCCATCTTTTTCACCCCGGATATGAATATCCATCAACAGCAGATCTACTTGATGAGAGGTAAATAATGTTTTGGCTTCTTCTGCATGATCGGCAATGCCCACGATATGATATCCCTCGTGTTGCAGGCCTGTGGCCAGATCGAGCGCCACAATCGATTCATCTTCTACGATGAGAATATGGATGTGTTCATCAGGCATGCATCAGGCTGATTTGGGAATAGAAAAGGAAAATGTGGTTGCGTGCTGTTGAATATCCAATTCCTGCCGGGCTCTTAGTTGTTTGCAAAGTGTAGCTACCAGTTGATGGCCGAATGATTGATTGTTAGAAAGCCAGCGATTTTTATCCCATGTTTGGCTGGAATATCGGATAGTAAGATGCATGTGATCCTTGTGTTCTTCAAAATTGATATGCAATGCGGGTTGAGGCAGATCCATGAATGCATATTTGAAAGCATTGGTGAGGATTTCGTTGGCCATTAAGCCAAGTGGCAAAGCTTTCTCCACATCCAGCCACTGGCAATTGCTGGTTACCTGCAAATCGAATGTATCCGGATCATAACCAAAGGCAATGATGAGAGATTGTGCCAGTTCGGATAAATAGTCCTGGATGTGAATGGTAGTGAGTTGATCGGTTTGATACAATCGCTGATGGATGAGGCTCATAGCCCACACGCGTTGCTGACTTTCGCGAAAAGCCTGCCTGGTTGGTTCATCGCTTGTTTTATAACCCTGCAAGCTCAACAAGCTGCTCACAATTTGCAGATTGTTTTTCACCCGGTGATGCAATTCCTTCATCATCGTTTTCAATTGCTCAGATTGCAGGGCAATTAGTTTTTTTTGTTTTTCTGTTTTTAAATATTGCCAGATCACTGTTCCCAGCAAGAGACCCATTAGCAGGAGTGTTCCTGCCAGCAGACTAATTTGCCGGGTTTTAGCTTGATTCTGTATATTCAATTGCTGGATGGTAGATTCTTTTTGGAGGGTCTGATATTTGGTTTGCATATCGGCAATCTGTTGGGTTTTCTCCACATTGGCCATAGAATCGTTGATGGTATTGTAGAGCTCATAGTAATACAAGGCAGAATCGAACTGGCGAGCCGCTTTAAAACTTTCATACGCTTGTTCATAGGCATTCAGTAACCGATCGGGCATGCGCAACGATTGAGCAGCAGCTACCGTTTTACGGGCATAGGCAATAGACTTCTGGAGATTTCCCATTTGTTGATACACATAAGCCACGTTGCCATAGTTATAAGAAAGGCTAATGAGGTTGTGATTTTTCTCATTAATAGCAATGGCTTTTGACAGGTATTCGAGCGCTTTTGCATAATTATGGTCATACTCCGTAGCAATCTGGCTGAGATTATTGTACAGTTTGGGAATATATTTTGTGGCTTTGCCAGAAAGCTGAATCAATTTCATGGCTTTTAGATAACAGCTACGTGCTGAATCATAATATTTTTCATAAGGATGAACCTGGCCAATATCGCGGAAAATGATACCCTGTACATTCAGGGCATCAACCCAGCCGGCCGTATCGTGAATTTGTTGGCAAATAGCGGCTGCCTTTCGGGCATAATCAATTCCCTGCCAGCTGTAGGCCAGGGTGCGATCGATAGTGCCCAATTGTTTGCATATTTCACCCAGATACGAATAGGCAAGCGCTTCGGAGGCATATTTTTTTTGCCGATGAAATGCTTCGGCAGCCTGAATTCCAAAAGATGTGGCTTGGTTCAAATCGCGTTTTTCAAATGCCTCTATGCATCTTGCCAGCAGGCTATCGGCCGGGAGATGAAAAGCAAAAGTATCTTTTAAAGCTTTATTGGAAATTGGGTAAGGCTGAAAAGAAAAGTGTAAGAATGCCGCCTGCAGCCATAGAGGCCAAAAGAAGCAGCCATATCGTAAACCTTCTATCATGTGTGATATACAAAACTAATAAACCTCAGCATAAAAAGCACCGGGCTATCCGGATGCAAGGATTCTACTATGTGTACACACTCAAGGTCATGAAAAAATGTGCGGTTATCCTATTTTTTGATTTGAATTTCATAACTTTAGCCTCGAATGAGCTTTTAAGCATATGATGGCCTATCCTTTGAAACGACCGCTTGCAAGGCTAATATTGAATCAGGGATATGAACCGTGTTGCCATCATCAACATTTCAGGTCTTTCGGTTGATTTGATCAGAAAATTCACTCCTCAGTTAGATACCTGGTTATCGGGTGTGCGTTATGCTCCTATTCAGGCTTCGTTTCCTATGCTTTCGCCCAGCATGCAGGCGAGCTTTTTAACCGGAAGCTGGCCTACGGATCATGGTATTGTGGGCAATGGCTGGTACGAAGCTGATCAGGCTTTGATTCATTGGCAGTTTCCCTCAGGTAGGCTCATCCAGCATCCCGGCATCTGGCAGAGGATGAAAGCAAAATATCCGGATTTTCGGTGTGCCCTTATTGGTTGGCATCATTATTTTCAAAACAGCTGCGATATTGTAGCTGGTTTTAAACCTTACCGGATGGCTTTCTGGCCGCCTGTTCCGCAGGTATATGTGAAGCCGAAATCATTGCTCACCCGTTTGGCAGAAGAATGGGAAGAATTTCGGGATCTGCTTTATCGGAAAGAAATGGCCACACCTTCGCGCATCCGGAGTGAGGCTGAAGAGTTGCAGCAGATGAATGAACGTATTTTTCGCACGGCACAGTGGGTTGAAATGCATGAGAAGCCTCATCTCACCTGCATTTCGCTTCCTGAACTATCTTACCAATTTCCCGTAAAAGGATTGGAGACTGCGCAGCTGGGTACTATATTGGCATCTGTAGATCGGTTGTGCATGCAGCTGATTTCACTGTATGAAGCTCATGATGTGCAGGTCATGCTGCTTTCGGATGAGGTGTATACGCCCGTACATCAGCCCGTTTATATAAACCGGTTGCTTCGGGAAGAAGGATGGCTGGAGGTGATTTCGCAGTACGGTCAGGAATTCCTGGATGTGATGGAGTCAAAGGCTTTTGCCGTGGCCGATCATCAAATAGCACACGTATATGTGCAGGATCCGAAGCAGGCCCGTCGGCTGAAGGCCTTTTTGCAGCAAATAGATGGTGTGGCAGCTGTTTGGGACAGAGCTGAAAAACGAAACCGGCGTATTGCTCATCCAAGAGCCGGAGATTACGTGGTGATTGCAGAATCCGGCCGGTGGTTTGCTTATGATTACTGGCGAAGCAAAGAAGCAGCACCTTACCAACATTATGCAATGGCGTATGCCGAACCTTATGGTACTTATGCCTTGTTGGGATCTGCGCCAGGCAGGCAATCACAAGCACCCTCATCGTCTTTGCAGACAGATTTTCCGGAAACAAATGCTCATGCACCAGATACTTTGATAAAAGCTGCTTCCGGATGTGTGGAACTTGATCGAAACCATGCACCTTTGTTTGCAGCAGCCATGGCATTGCCGGAATGCATCAGTCCTGTTGATGTCTATGGCTTTATTGTACAGGCGTTGCAAGGCAACTGAATGCATTTTCTTCATCTTCATGCAATATCAGGAGTATGTATCAGGCAGCTGATTATTGAGGCTGTCATCCACCGAGCTGAATATCTTTTTTCATTTTTACATGAGGAATGGTGACTTCTGTAAATACATCGCCTGTCACCGTATAACCATGTTTCTGGTAAAATGCCATGGCATATACCCGCGCATGCAGCACAATGGTCTGGAATTCTTTTGATCTGGCTATTTGTTCGGCGTATTGCAATAAGGCAGTACCCATTTTTTGTCGTTGAAAATGGGTCTCCACTGCCATTTGGCGCAGCCTCACAGTTTGATGATCAACTGGGCTCAGCACACAACAGGCTATCAGCTGATTGGTGAGTAACAAAAAAGCACCCACATGCCAATCGTTTTTTTCTGCGATCAGTTCATCTGCTGAAAACCGCAGCCCCAGCGGAATGCGCAATATCTTTTCGCGCAACCGGATCATTTCCTGATAAGATGCTGAACCGTAGGGAATCAGTTCAAAACGAAGCGGAAGTGACAACATCGTTTAATAAGTTATTGCACCAGATCTCCTTTCAATTGCAGCAGTGTAATTTCAGCCTGTTTGGCATTATATCGAGCGGTAATAAGCCTTGCTTGTGCGTCGGCCAGTCCTTGCTGAGCCGTTCTGACGTCAAGCGTAGTCGTTTGTCCTTGTTCAAATGCAGCCAGGGCGATATGTACATTTTCTTCGGCTACCTGCACGTTGTTTTCTTCCAGTTGCATGGCTTGAATAAAATAGCGATAATCCCGATATGCATTCTGCAGGGCTAATTCAAGCTGACTGGTTTGGTTCTGCAGATTTACTTGCTGATATTGAATATTCAATTGTGCGTCTTCGATTTGCCGTTTGATATCGAATCCATGAAAGATGGGAATGCTGGCTGAAAAGCCATAGGTGAGTCCCAGATTGCGGTTGGAAATAGGTTGATATGGATTGGTAGCCTGGGAATTTTGTTTATTGAAGCTATAGGTGGTGTTAAAAGAAAGGGTGGGAAAACGTTGGGCGCGGGTAATTTGCAAATTGTTTTGTGCAATTTGAATATCTTTTGAAGCAATTAACAGATCCGGATTTTGCTGCAACGCCTCGGTTTTAAGATTGGTAATCTGCAAGGTGGTATCAACGGGAATGGAATCTTCTACTTCAAAATCCTGATCGGGTGGCAATGCAATCAATTGATTCAGGGAAGCTTTGGTTTTCGAAATCAACGTTTGTTGTTGTAAATAAGCTGAACGTTGCGCGTTTAAGTCAACCTGGGCTTGAAGTACATCCAGTTTGGATCCCAGCCCGGAAGCAAATTTATTTTGTGCAATACGCACTCTTTCTTCTGAAATCTGCATCTGTTCAGCAATAGCAGCCAGCTGTTGTTTTTGCTGGACAATTTGATAATAAGTATTCATGATAGCTGCAACCGTTTGGATCACCTGGCTTTTAACCGCTAATTCACCTCTGTCGCGAATGTTTTTCAGTTCATCAGCAGCGGCAAACATGCGCAAACCATCGAACAAAGTCCAGTTTAAATTGCCGGTAAGGTTCCAGACGTTCGATCGTGCATTTTTTTTATCTACCTTTCTGCCATCAGAAAAAGATTGATTCACATTGTTGGATGACCAGTTGCGTGTAGCATTCAGGTTGATTTGCGGAAGCAAAGCCCCGTAAGCATAGCGGTAATCATTATTGGCCACTTCTTGTTCATTTCTGGCCATTAAAATGTTATAGTTGTTTTTGATACCTATGGCAATGGCTTGATCGAGTGTCATCAACGGTTGTGCTGATACTTTAGCCAGCAAACTTATCAGCAACATAAAACAGGCAACTAATGGAAATTTAGAAAACATCAGACGCAAGTATTTCATCATGCAAATCATCTTCTGCAAAAAATCCTCCATAGACAATGGTTTGTTCCTTTATCCTTTATCCCATACATAAGCTTCTTTGTCGGCGGGCTGCCTGATAGGTTGAGTTCCGGTATCTTCATGATACAGGCCGCGTTCGGAAGCCAGGTAAGTGTACATGGCAGGGATGACAAACAAAGTGAGAATCAAAGAAAAAATAACGCCTCCTACGATCACAATGCCAAGGGGTACCCGGCTGGTTGCCGATGCACCAAGTGATAAAGCGATGGGCAAAGCACCCAGCGACATGGCCAGGCTGGTCATCAGAATAGGCCGCAGCCGCAGGGTAGCCGCTTCAATGGCTGCTTCCCGTTTGGAAAGGCCTTGTTCACGTTTTTTATTCGCAAACTCTACGATGAGAATACCATTTTTTGTAACCAGCCCGATCAGCATAATCATGCCAATCTGGGAAAAGATGTTTAATGTCTGATCAAACAGCCATAGGGAAATCAAGGCACCGGCAGCAGCCAGTGGCACCGTAATCATGATGATAATCGGATCGATGAAGCTTTCGAACTGGGCAGCCAGCACCAGGTAAATCAGGATCAGGGCAAACACCAGGGCGAAGGAGATGCCCGACTGGCTTTCTGCAAAATCGCGTGATGAACCGGAAAGCGAGGTGACAAACGAATCATCGATAACACCTTCTTTTTTCAATTTCTGGAAAATGCGTTGCATTTCGGCAATGCCGTCGCCAATGGTTTTGCCGGGAGCCAGTCCGGCCGATATGGTGGCTGATTTATATCGGTTCCAGTGATAGATCTGTGGTGGGGCCGTAGTTTCATAAATCTGTACGAGATTATCAATGGGCACCGGTTGACCCAAATTGTTGCGTACGTAAATGTTTTTTAAATCAGATGGATCATCCCGATACGGGCGTGATAATTCGCCGATGATTGCGTATTGTTTGCCATTCATGGTGAAATAGCCATAGCGGGTATTGGCCAGTGCCAGCTGAAGGGTTTGCGAGATATCGGCTACGGAAACTCCCATGCTGGTGGCTTTTGCCCGATCGATCTGCACCGTGAGTTGAGGTTTATTGAATTTCAAATCCACATCTGTTCCCTGGAACACCGGATCCTGGTTGACCTCCTCCATGAAACGGGGCAATACGTTTTTCAGCTTGTCAAAGTCCAGATTTTGCAATACAAAAGACACAGGTAATCCGCCCCGATGGCCCACCTGAATGGTTTGGGTCTGGATGGCATAGGCCCGTCCTTCGGTGAAATCGCGCATGTGGGCATTCACGTAATTCACAATATCTTGCTGGGAGCGTGTTCGATCGGCCGGTGGCACCAGGGTTACATACATAAATCCGGTATTAGCTCCTCCCGATCCGCCAAATCCGGGAGATGTTACGCTCAAAATGATACGATGTTCGGGCACAGAATCTATCATAAACTGGATCAGGCGATCCATATACCGATCCATGTAATCGAAAGAAGTGCCCTCGGGTGCAGTAACCGTGAGCCGGAATTCACTTCTGTCTTCCAGAGGGGCTAATTCGGTTGGCAGATGTTTATAAATCAGTGCTGAAATACCCAGGCAGGCGGCTACAATAACCAGCGCCAGCCAGCGATGGCGCATAAAACGCGTCAATGATTGCTTGTAGCCATTTTCCATTCCCCGGAAAAAGGGTTCCGTCTGGTTGTAAAACTTTGAACGGTGGAGGGTTTTGCGGGAAAGCAATACGTTCAGCACTGGGGTGAGGGTAAGCGAAACGAATGCAGAAATTAGCACCGCACCGGCCACGACAATACCAAATTCGCGAAACAGCCGGCCTATCAATCCCTGGAGAAAAATAATGGGCAGGAACACGAAAGCGAGTGTGATGGAAGTGGCTACCACAGCAAAGAAAATCTCATCTGATCCTTCCCGGGCTGCCTGCAGGCGCGGCATGCCAGCTTCCAGTTTTTTGAAAATATTTTCGGTAACCACAATACCATCGTCTACCACCAGTCCTGTAGCCAGCACAATGGCCAGCAGAGAAAGGATGTTGATAGAAAAACCAAAAATATACATGATGAAAAATGCGCCAATCAGCGATACCGGAATATCGAGCAAGGGACGCAGGGCAATGAGCCAGTCGCGGAAGAAAATGAAGATAATCAGCACCACCAGCAGCAGAGCTATGATGAGGGTTTCTTCTACTTCTGAGATGGATTGCTTGATGTAGCGGGTTGTATCGCGAGCGATATCTACTTTAAAATCTTTTGGGATATCTTTTTTGATTTGATTAAAACGTTTATAAAATTCTTCTGCAATGGCCACATAGTTGGATCCGGGCTGGGGTACCAGGGCCAGGCCAATCATGGGAATGCCTTTTTCCTTCAATACGGTTTCTTCATTTTCTGGGCCCAGCATAGCCCGGCCAATATCAGAAAAGCGGACAATCTGGCCATTTTGGTTTTTGATGATCAGGTTGTTAAAATCGTTTTCCGTAAGCAGCCTGCCGGAGGTTTGCACGATGAGCTCAGTGGCATTGCCTGTGATTTTTCCGGAGGGCAATTCTACGTTTTCGCGGTTTAGGGCATTTTCCACGTCCTGTGGAGTGATGTCGTAGGCAGCCATTTTTTCCGGGTCCATCCACAGGCGCATGGCATATTTTTTTTCGCCCCACACCTGGATGGTACTCACGCCGGGAATGGTTTGCAATTTTTCCATCAGCACATTTTCAGCGTAATCGGTCACTTCCAGCTGGCTTTTGGTATTGCTTTGCACCGTCATGGTGATGATGGCATCGGAGTTGGCGTCGGCTTTGGTTACCACGGGCGGAGCGTCAATATCCTGCGGGAGCTGGCGCACGGCCTGTGATACCTTGTCGCGTACATCGTTGGCTGCGGCTTCCAGATCGGAGCCTAAGTCGAACTCCACGGTAATATTGCTCAATCCCTGGGCGCTGGTTGAAGAAATGCTTTTTACACCGGCAATGCCATTGATGGATTTTTCGAGAGGTTCGGTGATTTGTGATTCAATAATATCGGCATTGGCACCGGAATAGGTTGTCCGGACGTTGATCACGGGGGGATCAATAGCCGGATAATCGCGTACGCCCAGGAATTTAAAAGAAATAACCCCGAATATCACGATGATGATATTCATCACGATGGCCAGCACGGGGCGTTTCAGTGAAAGGGACGGTAAGCTCATAGCTTCATCAATAAATTACAAAACCTGGTTGATATGCAAGGCCATACCGGGTCTCGCTTGCATCATACCGGTAATCAAAACGGTATCGCCTGGTGAAAGCCCATGGGTAATCTGAATAAAATCTTCCTGCCGAATGCCCGTCTGCACGTTTACAAAGCTGGCCTTGCCATGCCGGTAAACTACTACCTGTTGGTCGCGTGTCGTGGGGACAATGGCTTGTGTGGGAATCATCAGTGCCTGTGGAATTTTTTTCAATACCAGCTTCACATCGGCATAGGCACCCGGTAACAGTTTTTGTGCGGGGTTGGGCACATGGCAGCGAATCCGGATCGTTCGGGTATTTTCATCAATTTGGGGTTCAATGGCATAAATCCACCCCTGAAAATCCTGATCAAAACCTGCTGTACGAAAGCTTACGGGTACATGGGTGTCAATCAAAGGAGCATATTTTTCGGGAATGGTAAAATCGAGTTTCAAGGGATCAATCTGTTGAAGGGTAGCAATGATGGTAGCAGGCGTGACAACTGCGCCGAGGCTTACGTTGCGAAGGCCCATTACGCCATCAAAAGGAGCATAGATTTCGGTTTTGCGAATTTGGGCTTCCACATTGCGAATATCGGCCTGGATAGATGCAATCTGGTTGCGGGTGTTATCCACATCCTGCTGGCTGATGCCGTTAATGGCCAGTAATTTTTCCTGGCGTTCCAGAGTAAGCTGCTGGAGGGCCAGCTGGGCCTGCAGTTTTTGAAGCTGAGCCTGCAGATCGCCGTCATACAATTTTACCAGCAGTGTACCTTTTTTCACGTAACTGCCTTCCCTGAAGTTCAGTTCAGTAATGCGGCCGCTCACTTCGGGTTGCAGATTAATCCATTCATTGCTCATCAGCGTACCGCTGGCATCAAGAGTTTGCTGGATGACCTGGGGTTTTACCACAAACACATCAACCTGCAGCACGCCAGAACCCCGTCGGGCAAGCATTTGCTGTTGCCTGAGCTGACGATCCTTTTTCAGCTTATTGGCCACCAATGCCCCAATGGCTGTAATGCCCAGCAGGATGAAAATCAGCGATGCCGCAGAAAATTTTTTCATTTTTGGGAAATCGTTTATGGATGAGAAAGCAGAAACAACCAAAGCTTAACAAAATTAGAGAAATCATTAAAGAAACGGGGGCGGGGTTCAGAAGAATTAAACAAATAAATGCTATTTTTCAATGAATGTTGAATATTGTTTCACCAAAGCTGTGAAAAGTTCAAGCAGCTCATACGGTTATAGGGAGATGAGCAATGAATGAGCAAAAATTTGACCGAAAGCAAAAGATTTCTCAAAAATTATATTTTTGCAGTCAAATAACCTTAAACACTAACCGTTATGTCTGACATTGCAACCCGCGTTAAGAAAATTATTGTGGACAAGTTAGGTGTAGATGAATCAGAGGTTACACCGGAAGCCAGTTTTACCAACGACTTAGGAGCTGATTCATTGGACACCGTTGAACTCATCATGGAATTTGAAAAGGAGTTCAATATTTCCATTCCTGATGAACAGGCTGAAACCATCACTACGGTTGGCCAGGCTATTGCTTATCTGGAAGAACACGTAAAGTAAGTTTCTGAAAGTCTTTTGTCGAACGATTAATGGAATTAAAACGCGTTGTCATCACGGGATTGGGTGCCATCACACCCATTGGCAATACTGTTCAGGATTACTGGACGGGATTGATAAATGGGGTTTCGGGTGCTGATTTCATTACATCGTTTGATACTTCCAGGTTCAGAACCAAGTTTGCCTGTCAGCTGAAAAACTTTGATCCGGCGCAGTTCCTTGACAAGAAGGAACTGCGCAAGATGGATCCTTTTGTGCAGCTGGCAGTTATCTGTGCTGATCAGGCGGTGGCCGATGCCCGGCTGAAGGAAACTTCGGTTGATCCTGAGCAGGTGGGTGTCATTTGGTCGTCCGGCATTGGCGGCCTGTTTACGCTGATTGAGGAAATCAAGGGGTTTTATCTGGGTGATGGTACACCCCGTTTCAGTCCGTTTTTCATTCCCAAGATGATCATGGATATTGCAGCGGGGCAGATTTCCATCCGTCATGGTTTCCGGGGACCCAATTTTGCTGTGGTTTCGGCCTGTGCTTCTTCCACCAATGCACTTATAGAAGCTTTTAACCTGATCCGGCTGGGCAAAGCCAAGGTGATCATTTGTGGCGGCTCGGAAAGTGTGATCAATGAGGTGGCCATTGGTGGTTTCAACGCCATGCGTGCCCTTTCTGAGCGGAACGATGATCCGAAAACAGCTTCCCGCCCCTTTGATCTGGACAGGGATGGGTTTGTGATGGGCGAAGGTGCAGGCGGGTTGGTGCTGGAAGAGCTGGAACATGCCCGGCAGCGTGGTGCACATATTTACGCTGAATTTGCGGGTGGTGGGGCTACTGGCGATGCCTATCATGTGACGGCACCTCATCCGGAAGGGCTGGGTGCTGTGAATGTGATGCGGGAAGCCCTGGCAGATGCAGGGATGAAGCCGGAAGATATTGATTATATCAATGTACATGGCACTTCTACACCGCTGGGCGATGTGGCCGAAATAAAAGCCATCCAGCAGGTGTTTGGCGAAGCGGCTTATCGGCTCAACATCAGCTCCACCAAATCGATGACGGGTCATCTGCTTGGCGCTGCAGGTGCCATTGAAGCCATTGCATCAATCCTGGCTGTTGTGCATGATTGGGTACCGCCTACCATCAATCATTTCACCGATGATCCCCAGCTCGATGCCCGGCTCAATTTTACATTCAACAAGGCTCAGCAAAGACAAGTTAGAGCTGCTTTAAGCAATACTTTTGGCTTTGGCGGACATAACGCCTCCGTAATCTTCAAGAAATTTGTTCCCTGAAGATTTCAACCTTGGCCTCGATACGTCGCATATGGAGCCGCTGGTTAGGCGTGAATGAGAACCGGCAACTGAAAAAGGCTTTAAAACAAATCCTCGGATTCACGCCCCATCATCTGAAGCTGTATGAAACAGCCCTCAGCCATCGTTCCATAACCGAACACAACCGCGAAAGCAACGAACGCCTGGAATATCTGGGCGATGCCGTACTGGGGGCTATTGTAGGAGATTATCTCTATCACAAATATCCCGGCCGATCAGAAGGTTATCTTACCGAGATGCGTTCCAAAATGGTCAACCGCCAGCAGCTCAACGAAATTGCCATTAAAATGGGCCTGCGCAAGCTGGTTCATTACGATAAATACAACAGCCTGCTCAAAATCAGCCATATCTTTGGGAATGCGCTGGAAGCCCTTGTGGGAGCCATTTATCTTGACAAGGGCTATGATAAGACCCGTCAGTTTGTATATCAATCTATCATTGCGCCGTATATGGACATGGAAGCCCTGGAACACACCGAAATCAACCATAAAAACAAATTATACGGCTGGGCCAATAAATATGGCCATCAACTGGAGTTTGAGTTGATTGAGGAGGAAATGAAAGGAGCCCGAAAAGTCTTCACCGTTGCGGCGGTGGTAGATGGCAAAATTATTAGCACCGGTAAGGCTTACAATAAAAAAGATGCTGGTCAGATAGCCGCTAAGCTGGCACTGGAAAAATTAGGCCTCAACGAACATCATTCCTCTGTCTGAAACTCTCGAAAATTCTGATTGATTTTGCTATCACCGAAAATCAGGAATGAATATAGGAAGTAAGCTGCTGAATGGTTTGCTCCTGATGGGTGATGATCGCCTTAATCACGTCATTGATGGATATGATGCCTACCAGCTCGTTGTTGCGGAAGACGGGCAGGTAGCGGATGTTCCTGCTGGACATGAGTTCCATACAATGTTCAATGGAATCTTCTGGAGAAATGCGAGGCAGATCCGTTGACATGATTTCTGAAACCGGCGTATCGGCGGATGATTTTCCTTTCAGAATCACTTTACGGGCGTAATCCCGTTCGGTAAGCAAGCCTTTGTAGGTATTGTTTTCCATCACGAGTACAGATCCTACATTTTCATCAGCCATGATGCGAAGGGCATCCAGTACCGGCGTGTCGGGCGTCACGGAAATCAGCCGGCGATCCTTGCGGGAGAGAATGTTGGCTACATTAATCATGACAGTGGGTTTTAGGTGTTCAGGAAAAGCGCCATCTCAATATACGGTAAATAATTGAAAATGGCAAGGGGCCCCAGCCATTTTTAGCTCATATTGTTCCATATGAAATCGGATAGGCAGAAACAATCAGATCAGGTTTTCATGTCTGCTGTAAGTTCCTGCTGATAGAGGCAGTTTCATTTATTTGCTCAGAATATAAATTTCTCACAACACAGTTCTTTGTTTTTTCAAGTATTGATTTTGCAATCGTTTTAAGAATTGGAAACAGAGTTACATTCAGTTATCAGGCTTAATTGCAGCACCTATCCCTTATGTAACTATTCCCAGTTGTGGATAATTCAAAGTTGCTATGTATGGTAAACGAAAATCCTGAAATGATTTGAGTTATATTCATAATAGCCACACAACGCTCGGATTCAGCAAAAACTTCTGGTTGTGGAATATTACGCTGGATCTGGCTTTTTCAGCAATAGGCAGGGCAGTCTGGAATTTACGGTATTTGATTTGTTGAATCAAAATGCAAATGTGCAGCGGGTTATTTCAAAAACCTATATTCAGGATACCAGAAACAGCGTATTGCATCGTTATTTCATGGTAAAATTCGTGTATGATCTTCGTGAGGCAGGACAAAAACAGAAAAGGGAAGAAAAACAACGTTATTTTTTCTGATAGTGCTCATCCCATTTTTATTTGCTGATGATGCCGGAATAAGAGATCGCTTCGCGTTGATTGGGAATGATGTAAAGGCTGGCGTAGCCTTCGGTGCTGATATCAAGATCCATCCGATAGACATCTCCACTTCCGGTAGGGAAAAGAGTCAGATGCCAGCCCGATTTTTTACGATTGAGTTGGTACCGATACTTTCCGCTGCGGATGTGGATGCCTCCTTCAGCCGGGTTGGCAGGAGCCACATAAGCCTCTCCAAAATAGGGCAGGCTGGCGTACAGGGAATCGGGCATCACTTTCAGGGTGTAGCTAAGGTCGGTCAGGTTAATCATGCGGCCCTGCAGAGGAAGGGCGGTTCGGGCATAAAACACAAACTTTCTGTCCTGCACGGCTTTCTCCAGTGCCTGTCCCTGCAAGCGATCCTGTGCATGTGCGGGCAGGTACAAGCCGCTACACAACAAAGCAAGCATCACGGCCGTTTTCATATTCCAAAGATTTGAAAAATTATGAGCAAAACCCATGCAAAATCCTGTCAAAAAACAGATAAATTTTCGCCTGTTTCCGAAGCTATGAGCATGTCGTTAATTTATTCGGATATTTGTTTGCATATTTCTGAACACGTCTAACCTTATTGAATTTTTATGTGTGGCATTGTTGCTTACATTGGTCATCGCCAGGCTTATCCTGTTATTTTAAAAGGATTGAAACGTTTGGAATATCGTGGTTATGATAGTGCGGGAATTGCTTTGATACAGGATGGGGAACCGGGCCAAAATCCGCATCTGGCGGTTTACAAGAGAAAAGGCAAAGTAGCCGATCTGGAAGAGTTTCTTGCAGGGAAAAATCTGAACAGCCATGTGGGTATTGGCCACACTCGCTGGGCTACACATGGCGAGCCCAGTGATCGCAATGCGCATCCTCACCTGTCGGGCAGCGGCCGTTTGGCCATTGTTCACAATGGTATCATTGAAAACTATGCTGCCCTTAAGCAGGAATTGCTGAACAAAGGGCATGTATTTGCCAGCGATACCGACACGGAAGTATTGATTCATTTCATTGAAGATATTCAGCAACACAATCAATGTGAGCTTGAAGAAGCTGTGCGTATCGCGTTGCGAAGGGTAGTAGGCGCTTATGTGATTGTGATTTTAGATGCAGATCATCCCGACACTTTAATTGCCGCACGCAAAGGAACTCCCCTGGTGATTGGAGTAGGAAGGGGTGAGCATTTTCTGGCATCCGATCCGTCACCCATTATTGAATATACAAAAGAAGTGGTGTTTGTGAATGATTATGAAGTAGCGATTGTCAAAGCCGATGAGCTGATCCTGAAAAACCTGGGCAATGAAAGGCAAACGCCATTTATTCAGAAATTGGATTTGGAGCTGGCTGCTATTGAAAAAGGCGGTTTTGATCATTTCATGCTCAAGGAAATTTTTGAGCAGCCCGATACCATTTTTGATAGCTTGCGTGGCCGGCTGGATGAGCAACGGGGCATGATCACCATGCGGGGAGTAGAGGAATATATGCAGAAGTTTATCGATGCACAGCGCATCATCATGGTAGCTTGTGGTACTTCCTGGCATGCTGCACTTACGGCGGAATATATGTTTGAAGAACTTTGCCGCATTCCGGTGGAAGTAGAATATGCATCGGAATTCCGGTATCGCAATCCAGTGATTCATCCCGGCAATATGGTGATGGCTATTTCCCAGTCGGGAGAAACAGCCGATACCCTGGTAGCCATAGAAGAAGCCAAAAAAGCCGGAGCTATTATCTTTGGCATCTGCAATGTGGTGGGCTCTTCCATTGCCCGGGCTTCGCACGCAGGAGCTTATACGCATGCAGGTCCGGAAATTGGTGTAGCCAGCACCAAGGCATTTACGGCTCAGCTGGCTGTTTTGTGTATGATAGCCTTGAAGGTGGGCTATGAAAAAGGCACTTTGTCGAGGGAAAGATTTTTGCATGTGCTGCATGAACTGGCTTTGGTTCCCGAAAAGGTGAAGGAAATCCTGCAGCAGCATGAAAATATCAAAGCCATAGCAGAAAAATATGCATCAGCACGCGATTTTCTGTATCTGGGACGGGGATATAATTTCCCGGTAGCGCTGGAAGGGGCATTGAAACTGAAAGAAATCTCGTATATCCATGCCGAAGGTTATCCGGCTGCCGAAATGAAACATGGTCCGATTGCACTGGTAGATGAACAATTGCCGGTTTTGTTTGTAGCTACCCGCGATCGTTTTCATGAAAAAATTGTATCCAATATTCAGGAAATCAAAGCCCGCAGGGGCAGGGTCATTGCCGTGATTACGGAAGGCGATGAAGTGGTGCCACACATGGCTGATGATGTGATAGCAGTGCCGGCTGCCGATGAAATGGTGGCCCCCATCCTGAATGTGATTCCCCTGCAGTTGCTCGCATATTACATTGGGGTTGCCAGAGGATATGATGTCGATAAACCGCGCAATCTGGCCAAATCGGTAACCGTAGAATAAGAAATAATCAGAACTGATTGCCGTTTGCAAACGGACAGTTTTAAAATCCGGCCGATATGAACAACATCACCAAGCATCCACTTCAGGCTCTGGGTTATCATTTCATTGACCCGAAGTATTTACCCGAAGGTGCGGATGAATATTACATCCGCAACCAGCAAAACCCACGCCGCAACTACCGCCAGCTCACGGCTTATGAGATTGAAACCCTGGTGCGCAACAACAATACATCCGACAACTGGAATCATATTCTGGTAGATGATGCTTTCGATCCCGGGCTGGTCAAAAACTGCCATTTTTACGGACTGGTGCGGATTGGCAAACTGGAACCCTATTATCTGGAATTTCATAACCTGCGATTGGCCGTAGGGTTGTACAACAGCACCATTTGCTCATCGGATTTGGGTGATAATGTAGTCATCAATCAGGTGAATTATTTATCACATTATATCATCGGCAATGAAGTGATCCTGACCAATGTGGATGAAATGGCCACCACCGATTATGCCCGGTTTGGCAATGGAATTTTGAAACAGGGCGAGCCGGAATCCCATCGCATCTGGCTGGAAATCTGCAACGAAAACGGGGGTCGCAAAGTATTGCCTTTTGAAGGCATGCTGCCCGGCGATGCCTATTTGTGGAGCCGTTACAGAGATGACGATCTGCTCATGCAAAAGTTTATGGAATTCACCGCTCAGGCATTTGATCATCGAAGGGGTTATTATGGTGAAGTGGGCGATCGTACAGTGATTAAAAGTTGTAAAATCATCAAAGACACCAAAATCGGTTCCGATGCCTATATCAAGGGTGCCAATAAAATCAAGAATATTACGATTAACAGCAGTGCCGAAGCCCCTTCGCAAATTGGAGAAGGCTGTGAATTGGTGAATGGGATTATAGGCTATGGATGCCGCGTTTTTTACGGTGTAAAAGCCGTGCGTTTTGTGATGGCTTCGCATTCCAGCCTGAAATATGGTGCCAGGCTTATCAATTCCTATCTGGGTAATAATGCAACTGTATCTTGTTGTGAAGTGTTGAATTCTTTGATTTTCCCGGCACATGAACAACATCACAACAATTCGTTTTTATGTGCCGCGCTGGTGATGGGACAAAGCAATATGGCTGCCGGAGCCACCATCGGCTCCAATCACAATTCACGGGGCGCTGATGGTGAAATCATCGCCGGGCGTGGCTTCTGGCCGGGTCTTTGCGTAAGCCTTAAACACAATTCCCGCTTTGCCACATTTACGCTGATTGCCAAGGGCAATTATCCAGCTGAAATTGATTTGCGTGTACCTTTTTCTTTACTGGTGCATGAAGAAAGCGAAAACCGATTGAAAGTCATGCCTGGCTATTGGTTTCGTTACAACATGTATGCCCTGGCCCGCAATGCCTGGAAATATCAGGACAGAGATCAACGTACAGAAAAAGTTCAACATCTGGAATATGATTTTCTGGCTCCCGATTCCGTGAATGAAATGCTGGATGCCTTGCAACTAATGGCCTATGCCACAGGCAAGGCTTATTATAATCACCTGCATACGCATGTTTCCGACCTGCAAAAAGTAGATTATCAGAAAACAGGTGAATCCCTGTTGCAAGCAAAACATCCTGTATTGCAACAGATGGAAGTGCTTTATGAAGGGCTTGAAAATTCTTCGCGCAACAATATTTTCATCAAAATTGCAGAAGGTTATCAGGTATTTAGAGAAATGATTCATTATTACGGCATAAAAAATTTACTTCCGGTGATTCAGCGTTTGGCAGAAGAAGAAGATTTCTCATCCATTCAACAGTTTTTCAAGAAAGCATGTCTGGAAAAATGGGAAAACATAGGCGGGCAGCTTGTTCCCAAACGATATCGGGAACAATTGATACAGGACATTCATTCCGGAAAAATCAATAGTTGGCAAGCTTTGCATCAGCGATATCAGGAATGGAGCAAACAATATGAACAGGAAAAACAACATCATGCCGCAGCAGCCTTGCTGGCATTGCATGCATGTACGGCTGATGATTTGCATCCTGATCTTTTGATGCAGTGGTTGAAAAAATTTGTGCATATTCAGCAGTGGATAGATGAACAGATTTACCTTTCTCGGAAAAAGGATTATGAAAATCCTTTCCGCAAAATGGTATATGACCATGAAAAGCAGATGGAGAAAGTGCTGGGCAGGCTGGACGACAATCCTTTTATTGTTTGGAGCCGACAAATTTCGCAGCAGTATCAGCAACAAGCCCAACAGATTCTGCAAAAAATCGAAAAGATTTTCATTTCATAAATCTTAAAACCTGCATGTTATGAAAGCCGTTATCATTGAACAATTTGGTGGGGTTGACCAGCTGAAGCTTACTGATTTGCCTAAACCCAAACCCGCACCAGATGAGGTTGTGGTGCGCAATGTAGCAGTATCGGTAAATCCAGTGGATGCCAAAATTCGCGCCAATGGTACCTGGGCGGGCATTTCTCTGCCGGCGGTGTTGGGCTATGATGCTGCCGGAGTTGTGGAGGCCGTAGGGGAACAGGTTACCGAATTTCGCGTGGGCGATGAAGTGTTTTATACACCACAGATTCACGGCAATCCACGGGGTACTTATGCGGAGTTTACTTCCGTGCCAGCTAACATATTAGCCCGAAAGCCACGTGGAATTACATTTGAAGAAGCAGCCGCTATTCCGCTGGCCGGAGGTACGGCTTGGGAAGCAGTTGTGAGACGGTTGCAGGTTAAACCTGGCGAAACCGTGTTGATTACTGCTGCAGCCGGAGGGGTGGGATCGTTTGCTGTACAATTTGCCCGTGCGGCAGGCGCTCGTGTGATTGCCACTGCCAGTGCCCATAATCACGAGTTTGTGCGTATGGTGGGAGCCGATTTTGTGGTAGATTATCACCACGAACAGGCTCATCAGCAAATACTGGCATACACAGGAGGCAAGCTCGTGGATGCAGCTTTTGATATCCAGGGTAACCCGGTGATTGGTGGCATTCTGAATCTGGTAAAGCCTTTCGGACGTTTGGCGTGCATTCTGCCACCCGCCGGTAATCTAGCACCACTTTATCATCACAATCAAACCTTGCATGGCGTGTTTCTGACCCGCGAACGCAAAAGACTGGAAGAAATGACCCCCCTGTTTGAATGGGGCAAGGCCAAATCGTGGGTTGATGAGGTAATGCCCTTCTCTGCAGAAAATCTGCGTAAAGCACACGAACGTATGGATCAGGCCCATGGCCGGGGGAAAATCGTACTTACCTTTTAGTATTGCGAACTGATATTGCATGCTTCCTTCATGACAGCCCTCAACAGAGGGCTGTTTTTTTACAGATAAAAGCAGTAATTTTCTTTTGAATTCATAAAATAAATCATTGTGTGAGTTGATGAAAAATTTACTACTGATCTGCATTATTGGGTTAGCTTGTTTTCTGTGGAATAATAGTTATGCGCAAGAGCCTGACAAGTCATTGCCGGCTAATCCCATAAATCTTTCTGCCCGGTATTTTTCACTCAGCCAGGGTTTACCAGCTCAATCACTTTATGGTTGTGTACAGGATAAGCGTGGTTTCTTATGGATTGCCACTGAAAATGGAATTGCTCGCTTCGATGGCTTTCAATTCCGTCGCTATGGTATCCAGGATGGCTTGCCCGACCTGGATGTGCTGAATACAACCATGGATAGCATCGGCACAATTTGGGCATTGCCATTTCAAAAACCTCCGGTGTATTATGATTGGCAAACCGATCATTTTTATGTATTGCCTTCCCTGGCCGCACGGGATTTCAGAAGTTATCGGGCATTTGTGCTTTCCCAATCCGAAATTGCCTTATGTGATATTCATGGACGGGTGTATATCGTCCATACAAGATACAGGCAAATCATGGATAGCTTTGATTTCCATACCCTTGTCTATCAAATTGTCAAACTGCCTGCTAACCGGTATGGTGTATTGCTATCCGATAAATATCTGATGTTGCAAAATCATCAATTGCTATTTGCATCTGCACTTCCCATCCAGGTTCGCTTTGCAGTGAGCCGGGAAAATATCATGTTTTGTGGTACAGATTCTACATTATTGCAATTAGATATTCAAACAGGTAATATTGCATTCCGAAAGAAATTTCCATTTTCCATCCGGCAGATTGATAAGGCTCCCGATGGATTATATGCTACTACATTGCAGGGAGAAATTTATCTGATTAATCCCGTTTCCTTACAAATACAGCGTAAAATCTGGCAAAATGCTTCTGCAAATGAAGTATATGATCGGGGCGATGGATTAATATGGATATGCACCAAAGAAGAAGGTTTGATTCAACTGCGTCAACAATATATCAAGTCTTTTTTTCCACCATCAGCTCCACATGTTTCGAATCTTAATTGCATCTTGCCTTTCGACAATGGCATAGTGGCCGGAAATAACCAGGGTGAATGCATTTTCTGGACATATCAGCAAGATCAGCAGGTTGCTCATCTTTCCAAACAAATTTTGACCACCCATCCTAATTTGGATGCATGGATCAGAAAAATATTTTATAACGATCCCTATTTTCTGATTGTTTCGCAAACAGGATTGTATCAGCTTCATCCCGGCAAAAATCCTGTACGGATTTTTCCGCAATATTTCGGATTTAAAGTTGCTGCACGGGTTGATGATAGTACGTATTGGTTGGGTTCACATGGCTATTTATACCTTCTCAGGTATCATCGCGGCAGATATGATATACATCTTGTAGCATCCGGTAAAAGAATTACAGCCATTGCTCCTCTTACAAGCAATGAATGTTATGTAGGAAGTGACGATGGATTGTACCATGTGCAACATGGACGCTTGACGAAAATGAATATGCATGGTTGCATAGGACAACAGAAAATTCAGGTTCTGACTCGCGATAGCAGAGGATGGATTTGGGTAGCCTACGGTGGGGATTCGCTGCTGGCATTTCAAAATAAAAATATCAGGTTTTTAATCAAAACCAGCGAACACTTCCCCGGTGATATTATCAAGTGCTTGTATGCCGATGAAAACGATATATGGGTTGGAACAAACAATTGTCTGGGAAAGATTCATGTTGATTCGGCCCCTCAACTTCATGTGTACACTACGTTTTTTTCGGTGTACGATGGATTGGCAGGTGAACAGATTAACGATATTCAACGTTATGGGCATAACTTGTTTATAGCTACATCCAATGGTATCAGCTATTTCCCGGCATCATTCACAATTCCTGCACACGACATCCCGGTGTATATCATGAATATGCAAACCGGAAGACATAAATATGCTGCACTGGATAAACATGTGGTTCTGTCTTACAAAGAAAACTTCATTCGTTTTGATTTATCTGCAATTGATTATTCGGGCCTACCGGCGATATGGTTCAGATATCGGTTAAACAATCATCACTGGATATTCACAAAAAATCCCGTGATTTATTTGTACGAATTACCTCCGGGCGTATATAAGCTCGAAGTACAGGCTATCCGCAGAGATGGAATGCCTTCTGCTCTGACAGCCACCGAATCTTTTGAGATCCGGGCTCCGTTTTTTACAAAACCCATTTTTTGGTTTGCTCTGATTCTGGCAATATTGATTATGGCTGCATTTCTTTTATGGCGAATCTACAGCAAAAAACATCGTAGGCGGATGGCCCAGCTTGAGCAAGAAAAGAAAATTACCGAACTGGAAACACAAATGTTGCGTGCACAGATTAATCCGCATTTTATTTTTAACACGCTCAATGCCATCAAGCAAATGATGTATGAAAATGATTTCAAACAAGCCAATGCTTATCTGGATAGATTCAGTGCATTATTGCGCTTTACGCTCTACACGCGATATGATGCTATCGTTTCATTGCATCAGGAGTTAACCTATCTTTCCCAATATCTTGAACTGGAGAAGCTTAGATTCGGTGATCAATTTGAATATCATATTGAAATTGAAAATCATGAAGCAATAGCCAGCGTAGGAATACCTGCCATGCTGCTGCTGCCTGTAGTAGAAAATGCGGTGAAGCATGGCATCCGAAAATTAAAAACTAAGCGAGGATTGGTTAAAATTTGTATCTCTTTCTATGAACAAACTTGCCGCATAGAAATTATGGATAATGGTCCAGGAATATCTATGCACAAAACATCCGTTGCAGGAAAAGGCCTGGAAATTACGCGCAAGCGGGCCGAATGGCATCATATCCGTTTTGATTTGCAACGAAAGACTGATGCCGATCAATCGTTTACCGTTGCAGTTTTTGAAATTCCTGTTCAACATGCTGTTGCCTTATGTCAACCATCAGTTGCTATATCGTAGATGATGAATTCAGAAGTATCAGGCTGGTTGAGTCTATGCTAAAGAATCATTTTCCGGAAGTGGAAGTAATAGGCTCACATACCGATCCTCAATCAGCTTTGCTTCAGCTGAAGCATTTATTTCCCGATTTGTTGTTTGTGGATATTCATATGCCCGAATGCGATGGTTTTTCTTTGTTGCAGCATTTGCCACATACAGCTCCGGAAATCATTTTCATTACAGCTTATGAAGAATATGCATTAAAAGCTTTTGATTTTCATGCTTCCGGGTATTTGACCAAACCGATTCAAACGGAAAAATTTATTTCGTGTGTGACCCGTGTGGTGGAGCATATTCAGCTTAAAAAACAATTTTTTGTTCATGAACCGATGCATGCAGCAACCGGGACTGCAGGCTACGGGGCAGATAAACTGATCTTATCCGTGGGCCGGGAATGCGTTGTTGTAAGCAGTTTGGATATTGTTTTTCTGGAAAGCATGGGTAATTATACAAAGGTACATTTGCTCAATGGGAGCCAATACCTGATTTGCAAGCAATTAGGCAGGTTTGAACAGGAGCTGAATGCTTTGCATTTCTGCCGGATTCATCATCGGTATTTGATTAATCTTCATCATGTGATTCGTTTTGCCGATGGGCTGGATGCAGAGGTGAGCATGCGCAACGGGATGAGATTACCTGTTTCGAGGCGGCAGAAAAAAAATTTTATCCATGCTTTTCAGAAATTCATGCAGGCGTGAACAGCTGACCAGTTATATAATTTCCTTATCCGGATATACAATTTGATTTCTTCATAGAGCAGGGGGTTAACATTTTTGCACGAACCTGTTTTGGCTAAACCACTGCCTATGAACGTGTTTGCTCTTTTTTTTAAAAAAAGCCGCATCAGTGGCTTATTCTGGATAACGCCTTTCTGCACATTGTTTGTTAATCCTATTTATTGTTTGGGACAATCAAATACCCGGGGTATTGAAAAAAAAGATATCCGCCGGGGGATGGTTATTGCGCAACCGAAGCAAAATTCCCGACAGGCCATCGAATTATATGGAACTCCTTTGGGAAGTTTGAGCTCGGTGCCAGGCATGCAATCCAGCCAGGCGTTGCAGCCTGAACTGGGGGTTTCATTTCCTCTCGGAGCCACTAAACCCAAACTTACCAAGGCCGATGCAGCGCGTGTGCTGAACACGCACAAACCCGTATGGGCCCTGGATTTGCATGTGAATGATTATATCCTGACACCGCACCATTTGCTCGACGGCCATGAACAGCAGGTGAGCAGCTTTGCTGCTATCCAGAATACCCGGAAGAACTGGAACTTATATGCGCTTTCGCTGGGGCCGGAGCTGCGCCTGGGCGGCGAGTCCTGGCTTGTGGGAATCCAGGCAGGCCCTGCACTGGTGCAGAACAAACCAGCGCAATTCCAGCAGGGCGATCCGGGCCAGAACACATTGTATCAGGATTATCATGTGGGCACAGATTTTCATAAGCTTCGGGCTGGTGCACAGGGGAATATTCGCCTGAAGTGGTACCCCTTTGCGCATTTTCCGCTGGGGCTGTATGTAAAAGCGGGCTATTTCTGGCAACAATCCTATACATTCCAGGTGAGAGAACGCGACATCTCAAAAGTAGATTTTAGTATGTCGCCCGATGAAATTCGCTATCAACTGAGCAACGGGCAAATCGCACCTTTTGTGGAGAAATCTTATTCCATTCCCCATAGCTTTTTTCAGGGCCAGATTGGATTATCGCTTTGTATCAAAAATAAGAGTTCACGATATCGTATGGAAAGCCCGCAAACAGGGCGACTGGTGATTAAGAACAAAAGTCCCCGGTATCGGGTGGAATCTCCCGGTGGTGCACCCCAGGAGGGAAAACAAGGTTTTCAGATTGTATTGGATCAGCCCAGGCCTCATGCTGTGTTTCGCAGTGCCGATGCCATACCGCCTTTCCAATGGCATGTGGTAGGCCAGCCCCCGGCCGACGCGCAGTATCTGCTGGAAGTGTTTCAGCTGAACGATCGCGGAGGGGTGGAACAACGTGTGGTAGGTGCAAGCGTACAACCCGGCCGTCCTTACCGGCTCACTGAAACAGAGCGCGCAGCCATGCGGCAAATCAACCGCAATACCTACTATAGCTGGAAGGTTACCGAAACCACCACGGGTACTTCTTCGGGTCAGCCTCTGTATTCCGTGCAGACGGCCAGTTGTGGCACGGTGAGCGATAGCATCCACATAGAATGCGATGGCTGGGACGTGCAATCGGGTTTACCCAAATATCACGTCACGATATGCCTGACCAATACCCCTACCAATGGCACTTCCGGATGCAATGCCACATATACCAGCCTGACATCCACTTCGGGAGGGAGCATCAGCAGTATCTCCACGCTGCCGCTTACCCTTACCCCCAATTCAACGGGCTGTCTTAGTTTTACCTATTCTCCTGCCAGCTTGAGTCAGACCAGCGCTACCTTTCAGCTGAATGGCAATTGGAGTGATCCATTAAACAATACCGTGAATATTCTCTCCCAGGATTCTCTGCCAGTTTGCATTTGCAGGGATTGCGACAGCATGGATATCCAAATCAATAATCCACAGGTGCAAATGCAAGCCACCAATCCGCATTTGTTTGACATTACGGGAGCCGTGCAGGTGACCTCTCATTCCATATATGCCCTGGAATTTTCCATTCAGTCGTTTTCTTTCACTGCTCAGCCGGGCGGCTGTGCAACAGTCGATAGTGTGGAGCATGATGGCATGATTGTGAGCGCGGGTACTACGGTTAATGGCGGCAGCTCCGGATTGATATTTGGCAATGTGCCGATAGGCAATCCCAATGTGTTCAAGCTTTTGAAGTGGGTGAGCCCCTCGCCCGTGCTAGCCAATACACCGGTACCATTTGATCTTGTGGTGAGCCTGCCTGCGGCCAGCAGCGGACTGGATCCTTCCTGTTGCCAGATTCAATATCAACTATGCCTGGAGGTGAAAGTGTACTACGATGCCTGCCGGTTCTGTACCAAAACCATCTGTTTGCAATTTTCGAACTCCACACCTCAAAAGCCATAAGCTATGAAAAAATGGGTTACTCGATATCTGCTGATTTTATTAGCAACTGTACAGCCCGTTTGGGTATTTGCTCAACAATGGCAGGCCAGCTGCAATTTGCAGCCGGGTCATCCGGTAACCGCCACGCTGGTGAGCAGCTCAGGCAGTCCGCTCGACAGCATTGAGTCGGGAAAAGATTTCAACCTCAACATCACGCTGCCAGGGCTGGGCAATCAAAATTGTTCCGGATATGTAGTGCAGATTCAGACTTCCAATAATATCACCTTAGGTACTCAACCCGCATCTACGCCGTACCCGTTTGGGCAGACTTCCTCCAATCCGCCCGTGTTCAGCAATCCATCACCTATTCCCACCACCAATGGATATGGGCTCAATATCCCCTTTCATTTTTTGCCCGGTACCACCTGCAATGGCGAGTTGGGCACATTTAAAATTATCATTAAAACAACCTGTGGCAACAAGACCGATAGCTGCGTACTGAATGTGTCGCTCAAAGCCATTGCCAAGAATTACTGGAAGGTAAGCAAACAGCGCGTGTGGGGCAATCTGTCGGGCGGATATGTGTTGTGGCGGATTGTGATCCAGAACACCAATCCCAATCCGGGTATCGGCGATTTGAATATTTACAGCGGCACCATCACCGATCAGATCACGGGTAGCAATATCATCAGCAGTGTTCCCGGAATTTCAGTAACAGGCCTGGGTACGTCCACCGCCAGTTGGAATACCGGTACCATCTCTGTGTACAATACTTATGTGATTTACGACGTGTGGACAAAAATGTGTGACCCGGCGGGTACCCTGGTGCAGAATTGCGTGAATTATAGTTTTTGCTTAGGTAAACCCACAATTTCTACCGGTCCTGCAAATCCCAATCCGGCAAACCCTTCGGCAAGGGAGATTACCCAACCAGATTCCACCAATACTTTAGCCAGACCTTTACCCACCTCACCGGCTGGTGGTCCTATTCTCATTCCTCCTAAATCTTTTTGTTGCGCTTCAGCCACAGGTCAGGCTTGTGATACGGTGACGCTGGTCAAAGAACCCAATTACGGGGTTTGCTTCAGTAAATTCAGACCGAACGCTAATTATATCAACTGGGCACAGGGCTGTGAGGGTTTGTATGTCATCCGGGCCTGTGGCAATTGTGGAAGCAATGTCCCGCTCGATTCACTGGTGATCCGTGATACCTTCCCGGCAGGTATACAGGTCACATCTATCACCGTAAGCTCGCCCGTGAGTGGCCAGCTGCAGGTGGGAAGTTCAACATTTCCCTTTTCAGGCGGCTCTCAGACTTATACTTTCAGCTCTCCCCCATCCGGATTTGTGTTTAGCACCACACCGGGCCAGGTCATCACCAATCAATGCGTGGATATCACCGTGAAATTCACCATCACAGCTCCTGCCGGTACCTTGATTCAAAATTGTGCGCACCTGAATTACACCAATGCCAGCTTTTCGGATACAGTGAACGCCTGTGGAGTGCCCATTCCTGGTGGACAGTATCATGGGGCAGCTACGGCTTGCGATACCTTCTATGTAAGGCCCCCTCAAGCCATTCCATTCATCAAAAAATGCATCCGCAACGGACAATCGTCTTTCAACGTAGGGGATGTAATTCCTTTCCAGATCGTCATCATCAACCATGGTCAGGCGCCCTTAGGGCCGGTGAATGTGCAGGATTTCCTGGGAAGTCCGCAAAACCTGCAACTGGTGCCGGGCAGCATCCATTATCAACATGGCATGGGAGCTTTCAACATTTATTATCCCTGGACCTGCTCGCCCAGCTGGTCTCAGCCTGATACTACACAACCCAGCTGGGTGAATTACACCGGCAGTGGCAATCAAAACCTGAGCTGGACAATCAACGGCATGCCCGGCAGTTGTTATCTGGACAGCGCTTATTATCTGGTAATCCAGTTCGATGCGGTGGTTTTGCCCCAGTCGTTTGGCAATGACACAAACACGGCTACGCTTACCGGTAGTGGCTGGAATATTTCTTCCGGTGTGCCGTATAATGTAATGCGGTTAGCTAAAATTGACGTGAGCAAAAAAGTGGGCGTGAACGGGCAGTGGGGCACGACAGGTTTTGTAAATCCCGGTCAGATCTTCCAGTATCAGATTTCTTTGTGCAATGTGGGCAGCGTGGCGCTGAACAATCTGCAGGTGTGGGATGCATTGCCGGGCTGTGTGCAGCTGCAGGGCTGCAGTGGGTATATACTTACCGCACAAGGACAACAGCAGCCTATTAGCGGGATATCTTGCTCAGCACCTAATTTCAATTTTCCTGCTTCGGCAACGATTCAGCCAGGCGAATGTGCTGTACTGATATTAAATGTCAAGCGCAACCCGCAGGATACCTCGGCCCAATGCTGCAATCCGCTGGCCAGGGGCAAAGGCACCACCACCGATGCGGTACATCAAACCATACAGGATGAAGATGGACCCGTGTGCGTGAAAAATAGCCTGTGCTGTGAACTGGAAAAACTGCAATGGCAGCTTCAGCCCATGGGTTTCACTACCACGCAGGCCAACTTCGATCTGTATCTGGCAGCCGGCAATCTGCCTATTCAGGAGGTGAACATCAGCTTGATGGATTATCATGTGCAGTACAGTTATTCGGATTGTAAGCCACCATCATTAGGTGATTCTGTCATGCACCTGACTTCGTCGTTAACCTCCCTCAACGGCAGTGCCGGCGGACCACTGGTGTTACAAAATCCGAATCCGCCCTTTGTCAACCAACAGCTCCAATGGTCGCTGGGCAACCCAGTGATGCTGGCTTCCGGCGTACACATTCCCATCTCCCTGGTTTTCCCGTCTGTGCTGCAGATTCCCTGTTGCACCAGCCGCGTGTATTTCTGCCTGTTGGTGGAAGTGAAAGATGTGGAATGCCGGATATGCCAGAAAACGGTTTGCGGGTATTTTAATATACCTCAAAAAAAGTAGGATATGAACGCTGCCGGGTTGCTTCCAAAGATGCTTGACTTTTGATTTGCAGGTGGTTTAATCATTTTCTTGTGAACGCTACCTATTTTCATAGGTAGCAATTTTATTTTTAACGACACTCTTGATGATTTGTTAATTTCATTATTTAAGTTTTTTCTTAAATAAGAAATTTATACTTTTGGGACACGTAAATTTAAACCTTAATCACTATGCGCAAGACAACTTCCTGTATTCGGGTATATGCGGATCCCCGGCAGATTGCCGATGGGAAGGCAAAGCTGCAACAAGCCGAGCAGCCCATTCAAACGTTGAGTCGCATTCTTGCTCTGTGCGGCAATGAAGTGCGACTGAAGATTTTGTATTTGCTGTACGCGGAAGAACAGCTTTGTCCCTGTGATCTGAGCGATATGCTGGGCATGAGCATTCCAGCGGTGTCGCAACATTTGCGCAAGCTGAAAGATGCCGGCCTGGTGCTCACCCGAAGGGCAGCACAAACCATTTTTTACCGGATTGCACCGGAGCATATGCCGCTTTTGCAGCCTTTTTTCGCCTATCTCGAAAAAACATCCACCGCTAATACTCAACAAGTCTTGCCATGAAAAACGTAAACAAATCGCTGGTTGGACTCACGGTATTGTCGGCTATAGCTGCATCGCTGTGTTGTATCACGCCTATTCTGGCCATTGTAGCCGGTAGTGCGGGACTGGCTTCTACTTTTTCGTGGCTGGCGCCGGCCCGACCTTATTTGATTGGAATCACGGTTGTTGTCCTGGGGCTGGCCTGGTATCAGCATCTTCGCAAGAAAGCAGGCCGGCGTGCCGGCATCATGACCGGAGAAACCTCCCCCAAGCCAGGCGATGTTGATTGTGCCTGCGAAACGCCGGGCCGAACCTCTTTCCTCCAATCCACATCTTTTCTGGCACTCATCACCCTGTTTGCCGCGCTGGCCCTAATCTTTCCTTATTATGGAGGTTATTTATTGCCTCAACGGCCTGCTTCACCATCCAGTCAAGGGGCTTTAGTGGCTGTGGCCCGCGATACGACTCAGGTACAACATGTGGTGATGTGGATCCCCTCCATGGATTGTGAAGCCTGTGCAAAAGGTATTGAGTATGAGGTGAAGCAGGTGCCCGGCGTGTTACATGCGAGGGTAAGCTATCCAAAAAAGAAAGCCTGGATTGATTTCGATCCCCGGCTGACCGGTCCGACGCAAATAGATTCGGTCATCAAGGCCACCGGTTATCCCGTAGAAAAACAGGAAGTCGTTACGCGATGAAGCGCTTTATGGTTTCATTTTTAAATAGGCTTGTCATGAAAACATTTCTCATCCCCGCTCTTTTATCCGGTTCCCTGCTGTGGGCAGCTCCCCGGCTTTGCCAGGATGCCCGTTGTGCCGGATCGCATGCATGGGTTTCTCAAAGCCAGTCCTTATTGGCAGCTGAGTTTACTCGCGCTATTCATACTTCAAACGATACCACCATTGCCGTTTTGCAGATCCATGGAATGGATTGTGCAGGTTGCGCTTCGATGATCCATCATACCCTGAGTAAGATGGCCGGCGTATATGCCGATGAAGTGAAATATCCCGGCAATCGGGCGCTGGTTCAGTTCGATAAAGCCCGCATCAAGCCGCCACAAATGATTCAGGCCATCCGGCAATTAGGCTATACCGCCACCCTGATTTCATGTACAGAAAAACACTAAACGATATTCACCATGGCTCAATCTGAAATACAGCATCAAACGGCACAGCTGGATATTACCGGCATGACCTGCACGCATTGTGCTGCGACCATCCAAAAGCTGCTCTTGCGTCAGCCGGGTGTTAGAGAAGCACGGGTAGATTATCCCACCGGCAAGGGCATCGTCGTGTTTGACCCCAAGCAGATTCGGCCCGAGCAAATCCAGCAGGTGATCGATCAGACTCCCTCCTACCGGGTAAGCCGGATGGATATCGGATTGTTGGTAAGTCCGAAGGAAGAAAATGGATACGATTACCGGCTTATCATCATTGGTGGTGGGTCGGCTGCGTTTGCGGCCGCCATTCGGGCGGAGGAGTTAGGCTTGAAAACCCTGATGATCAACGATGGCTTGCCCATTGGTGGCACCTGTGTAAACGTGGGTTGTGTGCCTTCCAAAACGTTGATTCGCACAGCGGAAGCCGCCTTTCATGCCCGGCACAGCTTTTTCGATGCCGTCAGGCCCCGGGGAGCCGATATTGATTTCCCACGGGTCATACGCGACAAGCAACAGTTAGTAGAAACGCTCAGGCAGCAGAAGTACCTGAACGTGGTACAGGATTTTGAACATTTGAAAATCCTTTCGGGTCATGCCCGGCTGGATGATTCGCACACGGTGGTGGTGGATGAAAAAATGCGATATACCGGAGAAAAGATTCTGCTGGCTACCGGCTCCAGACCCCGCATTCCCGATATTCCCGGATTAAAAGAGGTAGGTTATCTGACCAATCGTTCTCTGTTTGAGCTGGAAGAAAAGCCTGAAAGCCTGACCATCATGGGTGCCGGTTATGTGGGTTGTGAAATTGCCACGGCCTACCGGCGGTTGGGGGTGAAAATTCGCATCATCGAGTTTACGGATCGTATTCTGCGCAGCCAAACACCCGACATCAGCGAGGAACTCGCCCGGCACATGCAGGCTGAGGGCATTGAAATATGGCCCAATTTCCGGGCAAAGCGGCTGGAACGAAAAGCAGCGGGAATCCAGATAACCGGACAATTTCCTGACGGACGCCAGCATACCTTCCTGGAACCTGGTCACGTGGTGGTAGCCACCGGTATTCAGGCCAATGTGGAAGGGCTGGGACTGGAAGCCGTGGGTGTACAGCTGGCCGGCAATGGACATATTGCTGTGAATGATTTTATGCAAACTTCCGTGCCGCATATCTATGCAGCCGGAGATGTGGCCAACACCCCGGCGTATGTGTACACGGCGGCTTATGAAGCCAAAATAGCCGTCAATCATGCTTTTGCTGGTGGTCGGGAGGCTATTGATTATCGCGTGTTGCCCTGGGTGATATTTACCGATCCACAGGTGGCCGGTGTGGGGATGGACGAAGCACAGGCCGATCAGTTGGGCATTCCATATGAGGTTAGCAAGCTGTCTCTCCGTGAGATTCCGCGTGCGCTGGCAGCCCGCGATACCCGGGGTTTCATCAAGCTCATCCGCCACGCCGAAACGGATCAGCTGCTGGGTGCACGGGTGGTGGCTCCCGAGGGAGGCGAGCTGATCATGACGCTGAGCCTGGCCATGAAATATCGGATTCCTGTCCAGGAGCTGGCTGCCCAATTGTTCCCTTATCTGACCCTGCAGGAAGGCATCAAGCTGGCCGCACTCGCTTTCAGCAAAGATGTGCAGAAACTGAGCTGTTGTGCGAGCTAACTTGCGGGTGCTGTGTGATAGGGTTGTGAATTCAAATCAGTTTTTTTAGTTTGCCGGCTGATTTCACAACCCTAATCTGTTTACTTCATGCTTGCCACACAAATCTGCCAGAAGGACAATCGATTTTATTTTGTGGCTTATCCCGCCGAAGATTTGCTTCGACACGTCAAATTTGTGAGTCGTTTTTACGGCGAACAGCAGCAAGTACTGGAAGCATCCCGTGTATCGCCTCATGATGAGGTAGAGCAGTTCATTGCCAAAATCGAGCGGAGCGATACAGCTTTTCAACGTGAACCATCGCAACTAAAAATTCGGGCTATTGAGAATTTCTATGAGACAGCTGAAAGCCAGCCTCCTATACCCGGCACTGTCCTGTTATTCACCCGGGAAGAACTGATGTTTGAACCCTTATCCGGATTCGAACACATGGGCAACCTGCATGAGCCGCACGAGCCGTTTATTATCATTGATGGTCAGCATCGGCTGGCAGCGCTGCATTTTTACCTGCTGAAACATCCGGAAGAATCCCGCCATATGGATGTACCCTGTATCATCTTTGATGGACGTACGCAGGATTTTGCCACTGAAATGTTTGTGGTAATCAACAGCACACCCACCCGGATCAACAAGAGTCATCTGGTGGATTTGTATGAAAAAATTGCCTGGACTTCGCCCGACAAAAAACTTGCAGCGCGCATTGCCGATATGCTGTATGCAGAAGATGATAGCCCCATGCAATACAGAATCAATCGACTGGGTGGGCGAAGCAAGCAAAAGAAATGGATGCTGCAGGCAGAATTGTTTAATGAATTGCTGCGCTGGACAAAAGGATGGGAAGGTGATGGGCATGCATTGCGCCGGGAAGCTGCTGATCGGTATCGCATATTGCGCGATTTCTTTAAGGCTGCATCTTCAACATGGGGCGATGCCTGGGATCATGAACGATACATGGTTACAAAGCCCGTTACATTAAAGGCCATGATTCGGGTGGCTGTGGAACTGGTGCAGCAGGGTGATGCCTTGCCAGAAGAAAATCGGGTAGAACGCTGGAAGGCAAGACTGCAACCATGGGCCAATGAAAAACCCCGGTTCAGGATGGATGGGTTTTATGAGCGTTTTGCTGCGAGGGGGCAGGTGGAGCGTACCCGCCGCATCTTTAATGAGCTCTGGCGGTTGATTCAATGAATACATGAGATTCAGGATAAGGGGCTGTTTGTCCAATAACTGTGCACGGCCTTACTGTTGGTGCTTTCCGGCAAGGTAAGCTCTCCGCGCAAAGGCCTTTGCAGCAAGCAGATGATTTCTTCCGTGCTCAGATCCTGGCCCAGCAAAAACATGGTTTTGGTGATGGCAGCCTCAAACGTCATATCATAACCGCTCACTACGCCGATTTCCAGCAGTTTTTCGCTGGTTTCATAACGACCCAATTCCACGGATCCCCCGTCGCATTGCGTAATATTCAGGATGATTTTACCCTTTTTAATGGCTTTTTCCAGGCTTCGGATAAACCAGGCAGCCGTGGGCGCATTGCCACTGCCAAAGGTTTCCAGAATAATTGCCCGTGAATGCGGCGTGTTCAAGATGGCATCAACGGTTTCAGGGGTAATGCCGGGAAATATCTTTAATACGCTTACGTGTGGATCCAGCTTTTTGTGAAAGCGGATAGGTTCTGTGGGAGGAGGCAGGATGAATGGCTGATGGTATTTGATGGTAATACCAGCCTCGGCCAGGGGAGGATAGTTCATGGAATAAAAAGCCTCAAATTTTTCCGCATTGTATTTTTTGGTACGATTACCCCGGAACAGCTGAAAATCAAAATAAATGCATACTTCCGGAACGGCTGCATGGCCATTGATGCGGGTGGCTGCAATTTCAAGTGCTGTGATGATGTTTTCCTTTGCATCCGTACGGATCTGGCCGATGGGAAGCTGAGAACCCGTAAGCACCACAGGCTTGCTCAGGTTTTCCAGCATGAAACTCAATGCCGATGCGGTAAAGGCCATGGTATCCGAACCATGTAAAATCACAAATCCATCGTAATAGTGATAATGTTGTTCGATAATTTCCACCAGTTCCACCCATCGGTCGGGATGCATATTGGAGGAGTCAATCGGTGGTTTGAACGGATGCACGAAAAAATGATATCCCAGTCTGTACAATTCCGGCAAGTGATCCCGGATTTCTCCAAAGCTAATGGGTCGTAACGATCTGTTTTTTTCATCGTAGATCATGCCCACCGTACCGCCTGTATATATGATCATCAGTTTGGTCATCTCAGGCAGTAAAGTTGCTGATTTTATGATTAGGAGAAATGCAAATTTTCATTGCATTCTTTGGATGATGTAACTATCAACAGCCCGGAAAGATAGAGAAATACTAAATCAAGGATGGGCCTCGGCTATACCCAATTGCTGGAGTTCTGCAACGGTAATGGTAGGAGGCTCATGTTGCAAGATTTTGCCAGCCACACGTGTACCTACACGCATGGCATCAGCCCGGCTATGAAACACATGATGCCCGGGAATGGCAGGTATTTGATTCTGATAAATAAACGGGCGATTATTGATCCATATCTGATAGCCCCATCCCGAATCCACATGCATGACAATAACCTGCACGGAAAGAGAATCCTGTCCATTAGATAAGGCAGGATAATACGAATGGCGCAAGAAGGTATGCATGAATATGATGATGAGCACAACCAATGCCAGTGCGCCTGAGAAAGTGAATATGCGATATTTTTGGGTTGAACGGAAAAAGGATTCTTTTTCCCCCATAATCAGTCGTCTGTTGTATTATCCGGAACATTGGGCTGAAACTCGCGCAGGTCGTCGTATTCAATGAGACTACCCTGTGAAGGGGTACCAAGCGCAATGAAGCCCCGGTTTTTAACGCTAAACCCCACAGCGCCTACACGGGTTGGAAATTCAATATTGGTGCGCTGCAGCCAAAGATCTGTTTTCGGATCATATTGCCAGGTGGTATTGGTGTTTGAACCGGCCATACCGGTAGCAATGTAGGCGGTATCGTTGATCACAAAGGCAGCACCCTGTTGCCTTTCAATGGATGTATAATTATCATCGTAGGAGGCTGAGCTGGTGTTGGCAATATCTCTTTTGCGGATCCAGATATCTTGCGAAGGATCATACGCCCAGAAGTCGGCTACCAAAGACCCATTGTTAACACCACCCACCACATAAGCTGTATCGTTAATCACAAAACTCATGGCATACATCCGCTTGCTGCCGCCCAGACTGTTGTCTTTCAGCATCCATTGATCCGCAACGGGATCATATTCCCAGAAATCTTTCAGGTAATTCCCATCATAGCCGGTGGTGATATATCCCTTACCATTGAGTGCAAAAGCCACAGCTCCGAAACGGCCGTTGGTAGGCATGCTGGCCTTTTGTGTCCAGCTGTTGGTTGTTGGATCATACATCCAGCAATCGTTCAGATAATTATTACCGTCATAGCCTGTAGCCACATAACCTTTGCCATTGACACCGAAGCCCACGGCACCATTTCGGGGAGATCCGGGAAAATCAGCAATCTGGACCCAGCCGCCGTATCCGCCATTTACCGTAGGATCGAATTTCCAGAAATCAGACAGGCGGTTGGTTCCATCAAATCCGGTTCCTACATAAGCAGTGTCGCCGATTACAAAGCAAACAGCCCCGCTACGAGCTACGCCGTTGAAATCAGAACGCCGAATCCAGTTACCAAGGGTAACAGTTGAAGAACTGCTATGACAGCCTGCAAACAGCATGGCCCCCGCTAAAACGAAATATCCGTACAATAAGGTTGACTTCATGAACAAATGTGTTTATGATGGTATTGAATGAACAAATATGCAAGGTAAAGCAATTGCAAAGAAAGCGGCATTACGAAAATAAGAACGATTTCCCGAAGGAAACGTTGCGCAGAAGGTTGTTAATTTTTTGATTATACTCACGAATTGCATGTCCGCAAAAAATCAGGCGCAATAATACTAAAAAAACATGTTGTTGCATATCGGGAAATCATATTCATTTGATAAAATACTGCATACGATTGTGTTCCTTGCTTACAAGCCTGTTACAGCCTGCTTTTGGTGTAGTTTTCCAATAAAACATGATTTGCTTGTTTATGAATTGTTAAATTTCTTTCTAAAGGCCACGATAACCTTTTAAAAGATGTTCTTATTCAAAAGTGTGCCTGATGTATTAAATTACCGGGTGGACGGGCATGTCTGTGCTTTATCCGCTCCTGTGCTGATGGTTTAATAAGTAAGTCCCGGAATCAAAAAATAGAAAAAAGCAAATACCGAACCGATATCAGATGCTTGAATGGTATTTTGTTACTTTTGCACCATTGCCAAAATGTATGAAGTCATCACACGGTTTCGCCTTTCGCTGGATATGCACGCTTGCCATCGCCACCAGTGGCATGTGGTATCTGAGTTCTTGCAAAAATGATACTTCAGCGTTGGGAGGTACCTTTTTCCCTTCGCATACCAATGTACTGCAGATTGATACGCTCACGCCTCTGGTGGAAACAGTTTTTCTGGATTCCATTCCCACATCCGGTACGGGTGTTTCACTGGTAGGTACGTATAGTGATACGCTTTCAGGGACTATTGATACGTATAGCTATTTTGCCATTGGCGCGCCTGCTGTGAAAAGCATCACCAGCAAGGTGGTATTTGATTCCCTCTGCCTGGTGCTGAAGCCCAATCATTATTATCTGGGTGATACAACTTCGGTTTTTCACCTGAATGTGTATGCATTGACACGACAACTTGATTTGGGTACCCATGCTGCTTTTTATAATACCACGGTTTTTCCTTTTCAGCTTACGCCTTTGGCCAGCTGGTCGGGGAGAGTTTATCCCAATCGCAATGATTCGGTCTTGATTCGTTTGCCGGATCAGATGGGCATCAACTGGTTGAATGCCATCATCAACAATCCTTCTACTATCAACTCAGATAATGCATTTATCAACAACTATTTGCCCGGACTTGTAATCAAAGGATGGAACAATCAGCTTATTGTGGGTTTTGCAGCTAAAGATTCATCTACCTATATCCGTATGTATTATCACAATCAAACTGATGCCAAAACACCCCTTTATAATGATTTTCAGATTACACAAACAGGTTTGCAATTCAATCATGTGGATGTGGACAAAACTCAAACGCCTTTTGCAGGAATTAACAGCCAGCACAAGCTTATCAGTTCAGCTCTCACGCACCACTATGCTATTTTGCAACCGTTGGCTGGAACGGCCGTCAGGATTGGTTTTCCGGGAATGGATAATTTAAAACAAATTGGGACCTATTCACGCATATTAAGTGCAAAACTGATCGTCAAACCGTTGCGGGGCACTTATGCACCAGGGAATCCGCTGCCACCGCTGGTAACGCTTACCGAGGTTACCGATTATTACACCATTCAGGACAGCCTGTTTAATTCCAGTGGCAATTATCAACATGGTGATCTCGTGCAGGACTTTGCCTTCGGAAATTCTTACTATACGTATGATATTACTCCTTATTTGGTAAATCAGCTTAGCATCACCAATTTGAATCTGCGTACCCGGCTTATGCTGATGATTCCACGTCCTGCATATAACACTACATTTCAACGATTGATTGTAAATGATCGGCAAACCAATATGGATCCTATGCAGGTCACTGTTCAAATGCTTATCTATACGATTCGATAAATCCGCAAGGGCATGATGATGAGAAGCATACTGGCTGTTATATGTATTGCTGGCATCTGCTGCATGCAGGTATCTGCATTGCATGCACAGGTGAGACCTAATTTTCCTTATTCTTCATTAGGTATAGGTGAAATCAATTACAATACAGAAGGAATGTTGTCGGGTTTGGGCAATGCAACTTCTGCTGTGCGAAGCGATCAATATCCCAACAATGCAAATGTGGCCTCATTCAGCGGAATGCAACGCCAGCTGGCTGTGCTGGAGGCAGGTGCTACCGGCATCAGTGCGACTTTTAAAGACAACAATACCACTGCAAATGCCAGTTACTTCAGCATAGATCGGTTTGATATGGCTTTTAAGTTTAACAACTGGTGGGGATCAGGATTTGGATTGAAACCATTGAGTACAGTGCGTTATCAGATCCTGCAAACCCAAACTTACAATGGTGGTACGCAGTCCATCTCCACCACTATTCAGGGCACAGGAGGTTTAAACGAAGTATATTGGGGCAATGGATTCAAGATTGGCAATCATTTTTCGGCCGGCGTGAAATTGTCATACATCTTTGGCAACATTACCCGCAGTGAAATTGCGGGCTATGATGTAAACACACCATTGCTGACTTCCAGCGAGCAGGATTATTATCAGAATTTTCATGTTAGCTATGCTGCACAAATATTTGGTAAACTGGGATCTAACTGGGATTACGTACTGGCTGGCACTTATGCTCCTCATCAGTATTTGCACGCTCAGAGCCAGGTTACAGTAGTAAGTGGTATTGATACGCTATCTTTCAGCAATGCGCCGATTTCTGATTTCAGGCTGCCTGATCAATATCGGGGTGGACTTGCTTTTACTTATCAGCATAGCCTGAGCTTTATCCTGGATTATGCTTATGAAAAATGGGGCGATGCATCTACTAATGTAAATGCCGTACAGACGGTCAATAGCACCCGCTATGGTGCCGGTATCAAATATGAACCTGAACAAAATTATTCGATATACTCACGCGACTGGCTGCATCGCATCGTTGCCATGGGAGCATTTAACTATACCAAAAGTTATCTGCAAATCAATAACCAGCAGCTCAGGGATATCAACGTTTCACTGGGACTTGGTATCTACAATGCACCGCACACCCTGAACCTGAACCTGGGCCTGGAAATCGGCCAGCAGGGCGGGCCGGGAACATCCTCTACACTTATTACCGAAAATTATGTGAGGCTTCACATGGGTATCATCCTGCGTGATATCTGGTTTGTGAAAAGAAAATTCTACTGATCTGCCGGTTGCAGGGGTTCATCGCTGTGCATGGATAGCGCTTGGCTAATGCGTTTCTTCGCTTACCTTTGCTTACTTTTCAGAATATGCCTATGGAAGAAGTGAAGGCCAGCAACTTTATTGAAGAAATTGTTGAAGAAGATCTTCGCACGGGGCGCTGCCAGTCAGTACTCACGCGCTTCCCGCCGGAACCGAATGGCTATCTGCACATCGGCCATGCCAAATCCATTGTACTTAATTTCGGCATTGCTCAGAAATACGGCGGAGAAACCAACCTGCGCTTCGATGATACCAACCCCGAAACCGAAGAAACCGAATACGTGGAAGCCATCAAGGAAGATATCCGCTGGCTGGGCTTTCAGTGGGCACGAGAGCGTTATGCCTCGGATTATTTTGAACAACTTTATGAATTTGCCGTCAAATTAATCCGCAAAGGTTTGGCGTATGTGGATGACTCCAGTTCCGAAGAAATAGCCCGCATGAAAGGTACACCTACCGAACCGGGCATTGAAAGTCCTTATCGCAACCGGTCGGTGGAAGAAAATCTCCGCCTGTTCCAGGAAATGCGCGAAGGCAAATATCGCGACGGTGAAAAAGTATTGCGGGCTAAGATCGATATGAGCAGCCCCAACATGCACATGCGCGACCCTATCATGTACCGGATCAAGCACGCGCGCCATCATCGTACTGGCGATAAGTGGTGCATTTACCCCATGTATGATTTTGCACACGGGCAAAGCGACAGCATTGAGCGTATCACACATTCGATCTGCACTTTGGAATTTGTGGATCACCGGCCTTTGTACAACTGGTTTATTGAAAAGTTAGAAATCTTTCCTTCCCGGCAATATGAATTTGCGCGGCTGAACCTAACGTACACCGTGATGAGCAAGCGCAAACTGCTGCAGTTGGTTCAGAAAGGTTATGTAAGCGGCTGGGATGATCCGCGCATGCCCACGATCCGTGGCCTTCGCCGCAGGGGATATACGCCCGAAAGCATTCAGGATTTTTGTGAACGGATAGGTGTGCAAAAACGGGAAAACATTATCGACGTAAGCCTGCTGGAATTCTGTATCCGCGAGCATCTCAACAAAATAGCACAACGGGTCATGGTGGTGCTGGATCCCGTGAAGCTGGTGCTCACCAATTATCCCGGAGCTCAGGTGGAATGGCTGCCTACGGAAAATAATCCGGAAGACCCGACAGCGGGCACCCGGGAAGTGCCATTCACCCGGGAGTTATGGATAGAACGAGAAGATTTCATGGAAAACCCACCCAAGAAATATTTCCGATTGGCTCCCGGTATGTCGGTACGGCTGAAGAGCGCCTATATCATTACCTGCACCGGCTTTGAGAAAAACGATCAGGGTGAAATCACAACCATCTACGCGGAATATATCCCGCAATCGCGCAGCGGGCATGATGAATCGGCCATGAAGGTAAAAGGTACCATTCACTGGGTGAGTGCAACGCATGCCATACCTGTAGAAGTGCGGCTATACGATCGTTTGTTTGCAGTGGAAAATCCGGATGAACAGCCTGGCGAGTTTACGGACTATATCAATCCCAATTCGCTGCAAATTGTTTCCAGGGCACTGGCAGAGCCTTCGCTGGCCAAAGCCCGGCCGGAAGATCGTTTTCAATTTTTGCGGAAAGGATATTTCTGTGTAGATCCCGATTCTACAGCCGATCATCTGGTATTTAACCGCACTGTAACACTCAAGGACACCTGGGCCAAGGAAATGAAAAAACAATCCTGATATCACCCATCAGGAACGCCTGATGTCTGCAGCAACCGCTGAAGCGTACGGGCATTTTCCACGGCATGTCCGGCTGCATCGTTGTTGAAAAATACATACACATCCTGGCCAGCTTCCCATTTTTGTTTGACCAGGCTTGCGTAATAGGCCAGCTCTTCCTCGGAATAGGAGGAAGTGAACAATACTTTTGATCCATGCATCCGAATGTAGAAAAACGTGGCTGTGTTTTCGTTGACCAGCGGCCATTTGCGCGTGCCTTTAGTTGATATTGGACTATCGGCCAGCACCAGGGCCATATCGTGTTTCCGCAGCAGGGTATAGGTTTCGGGTTGAAACCAGGAGGGATGACGAAATTCAATCGCATAGCGGAAACCTGCAGGCAATTTTTCCAAAAAATTCTGCAACACAATGAAATCTGGTTTCAGGCTGGAAGGAAGCTGTATCAATATCACCGGTGGAGTGCTTTTTACAAGAGCAGGTTCCAAGGGGGCAAAAAATTTATCCAACGACGTCTGATCGCATTGCAGGCGCTGGATATGGGTGACGTAGCGCGAAAGTTTAAAACTAAAGCTGAAGCTATCAGGCGTTTGCGCAGCCCATTTCCGGATGGTGCTGATGCGGGGCGTATGATAAAAGCTGGCATTGATTTCAACGGCTGGGAAATAACGGGCATAGTAAGCCAGCCATTCATCTCGGGGAGTGCCTGCCGGATAAAACGAACCTACCCAGGAAGAATAGGCAAATCCCGATGTGCCGATGTATATGCGGGGCATGTGGTTTATCCGTGCCGGGAAAATGCTACCAGGGCCTTGCGGATGCGCTGGCGGGTTTCGACTTTGCCCAACAGCTCAGCAATCTGGAAAACCGGAGGGCCGAATTTTCCACCCACGAGCATGATCCGCAATGGCAGCAGCATGTCGTTCTTTTTCAACTCCTGTTTTTCGGCTGCAGCAATAAGAGCATGTTCAATATTTTCGGCTTCCCATGGCTCCACCTGTTCCAGGGCTTTTTCCCATTCCTCAAATGCGGCTTGCATGCCAGGCGACCATTTTTTCTGAATAACACTCAGGTCGTAAGTTTCCGGGGCAACAAAGAAAAATTTTCCCTGCTCAATAAAATCACCCAGCAGCGTGCATCGTTCTTTGATGAGTTCCAGCACACGCATCAACTTTTCATCATCTGACAAGGGGATATGTTGTTGTTTGAAAAATATTTTTACTTCCTCCAGGTAATGCTTCACCGGCAAACGTTTGATCCATTCGTGATTGAACCATTTGGCTTTTTCAAAATCAAACCGGGCACCGGATTTATGTATTCGTTCAATAGAAAAGCGGGTAACGAGTTCATCCAGCGTAAAAATTTCCTGACCGCTGCCATCGTTCCAGCCCAGCAGGGCCAGCATATTCACAAAAGCTTCCGGCAAAAAGCCCATTTCACGAAAACCGCGGGTGGTTTCGCCGGTAAACGGATCAGTCCAGTCCATGGCATATACCGGGAACCCCAGCCGATCGCCATCGCGTTTGCTGAGCTTGCCGTGCCCGTCGGGTCGCAGAATCAGCGGCAGATGTGCCCATTCAGGCATGTGTGCTTTGCCGAACAGGTATTCCCATAGCAATACATGCACGGGTGTGCTGGGCAGCCATTCTTCACCACGAAACACGTGGCTGATCTGCATCAGATAATCATCTACCACCACGGCCAGATGGTAGGTAGGCATGCCATCGGCTTTCAGCAATACCTTGTCATCCACTTGATTGGTATCAAACTCTACTTCACCCCGAATGAGATCATGTATCCGGATGGTTTTGTTTTCAGGCATTCGGATTCGGATCACATAAGGCCTGCCTTCATGGAGGTAATGCTGAACTTCTTTGGCTGAAAGGGTTAATGAATTTTTCAACTGCCCGCGGGTAGTGGCGTCATATTGAAAATTGGGTTGTTGCCGGCGCAAGGCTTCCAGCTCTTCCGGTGTGTCGAAGGCATAATAAGCATGTCCTTGTTCCACCAGCTGATGGGCATATTGAGCATATACATTTTTGCGTTCACTCTGGCGGTAAGGGCCAAACGGACCACCAATATGTGGGCCTTCGTCGGGCTTCAATCCACACCACTCCAGGCAACGAATGATGTATTCTTCGGCACCGGGTACAAAGCGAGTCTGATCTGTATCTTCAATGCGCAGAATAAATTTTCCCTGATGCTTGCGGGCAAACAGAAAATTATACAACGCTGTTCTAACCCCACCCAGGTGCAATCCTCCGGTAGGGCTGGGCGCAAAACGTACGCGTATTTCACGGGAACTCATCATTCAGTTTTTGGTTCAGATTCCTGGCAAAGATAAAGTTTCACGGTTGCAGGCGATGTTCCCTGTGTAGAGCCGGGTTTATTTTCCCTGGAAACGAGGCTTGCGTTTTTCCAGAAAGGCCTGAATACCTTCGCCTGCATCGGCCGTAGCAAAGCATTCGCTGAAGGCCTGTGCTTCTGCTTCATAGCCTGCCTGATCACCAGCCATCGAAAGATAAGTGCAATGCAAAATATGGCGAATGGCATGGCGTGGCCCCGAAATAATTTTTTGCATGAGCTCCAGGCTTTTTGGCAAAAGCTCTTCTGGTTGAACCACATCCAGGATCAGGCCGTAAGCTTGAGCTTGTTCGGCCGTTATCATATCGCCGGTAAGCATCAGATACAGTGCTCGTGTGAGTCCCATCAGGCGTGGAAGGCGTTGTGTACCGCCATAACCGGGGATCAGGCCCAGATTGATTTCGGGCTGACCCAAGCGGGCCCGGGTGCTGGCTATGCGCAAATGGCAGGCCATGGCTAGCTCACAGCCGCCACCCAATGCATAACCATTGATTGCCGCCAAAAAAGGTTTGGGTGCTTGCTCGATGCTGGCAAACAAAGCCTGACCCTTGATGGATAATGCCCTTGCTTCCTCTGTACTTAATTGTTGAAAACCGGCAATATCAGCACCGGCCACAAAAGCCCTGTCGCCACTGCCGGTGATAATAGCTCCACCTATATCGTCACGGGTTAAAACCTCTTCTACAGCCAGGTCTAATTCTTCCATAACGGTGCTGTTCAACGCATTCATTTTCTCAGGACGGTTGATGGTAATCATGAAAATACCTTCCCGAGCTTCAGTCAGCAGGGTTTGATAAGCCATAGATAAACATTAACGAACAGTGAAAGTACAGATTTCAATGTAATCCTGCAAGCCGGTATATTTAGCTGAAAAGATGTTTTACCACTTCATCGCGGTAAAGCTTACCAATGGGAATCCAGTGGCCTGCAATATCCAGCTGGTTGCCGTACAGGGATTTTACTTTTTTCTTGTTTACGATATAAGATTTGTGTACCCGAATAAAAGTATCGGCGGGCAATAAATCTTCCAATTTTTTCAACGATTCCAATGTGATGATTTTTCCGAATGCAGTATGAAATGCTACATATTCCCGCAAACCTTCAATGAACAATATATCATCATAATAGATGCGATGGAGTTTGTGATCGGCCTTTACAACAATGAATGATTTCTGTTCGGGTGGAGCGGATGCAATTGAACTTACATGGGTTGTACCTTGGCTGAGCTGAAAACGTTCGGCGGCTTTATTGACGGCTTGTACGAATCGTTCGAATGAGAAAGGCTTAAGCAAATAATCCACCACATTTAATTCATATCCCTTCAAAGCATAATCAGCGTAGGCAGTCGTAAGAATCACCAATGGTGGATGGGCTAAGCTTTGTAAAAATTCTAATCCCGTGAGCTCTGGCATCTGAATGTCCAGAAAAATTAGATCCACGGATTGTTCCCGCAATACGGCCATAGCTTCAAGTGCTGTTTTGCAGGAAGCCACTACCTGCAGCAAGGGCAACTTATTTGCATAATCATTCAGCAGTACCCTTGCTGGATATTCATCATCCACAATCATGCATTTCAGCAACATGTGTTATTGGGTGTCTATTTGCAAATCTACTTCAAACACCTGATCATGTGATGTAATATTAAGCCGGTGTTTGTTAGGATACAACAGTTCAAGGCGTTTGCGGATATTCTGCAGTCCAATACCACCTACTACATCTTTGGTGTAGGTTCTGGCGGGAATACTGTTGCTGATATGGAAATACACTTTTTTCCCTTCTGTTCTCAATTGTAATTTAATCCAGCCATGTTTGATATCTTCAATATTGCTGTGTTTAAAACTGTTTTCAATAAATGGAATAAAAAGCATGGGTTCAATCATCAGGCTTCCGTCAACCTGATCCATATCAATTTCCAGATGTGGTTGTCCTTCAATTTTCAGCAGTTGAAAATCAATATAGTGGCGGATATAAGTAATCTCTTCCTGCAGGCTTACTTTGCGTTCATTGTTTTCATACAACATATACCGAAGCATATTGGAAAGCTTCATAATCATCTCCGGAGTTTTTTCGGAATGGGTATAGGAGAGCGAATAAATGTTATTCAGTGCATTGAACAAGAAATGCGGATTGATTTGTGACTTCAGGAATTTCAGTTCGGTTTGCAGATTTTCATTTTTCATGGAAAACTCCCATTGCATGCGTTTCCTGGCCTGAGAAATTGCCCAGTAAGTAGTACTAACAAACAAAATAGCCAGTGAGGAAAACATATTGGTGATAAACCAGGGCCCCCAGATGGGACGATGCCCATGTGGAAAACGGGGCCGATGGGGTGGACGTAAAGCTATGAATGCGTTGCGGATAAGGGGCCAGTCGTTGGTAAGTTCATAAAGCAAACTCGCTCCAACTACCAGCACTATGACTGATAAAATATAGGCCAAGAACCGATTCCGTTCCATCAGGCGCGGCAATAAAAAGCCCGTATTCAGATAAAAAATACCCGCCTGAATGAGCAGGGTGCGCAATACAAGAGGTATGGCTGTTACATAAAAATAGCCAAAGGTAAGCCAGTTCATGAGCACGGTCCCGTAGGCCAGCCACACCAGTATGTGTAACAGGATGGTTCTCGTTTGTCGGTTCGGAATCCACCATTTGTGTATTGCCATACTGGCAAAAATAAGATAAACTAAAGCGGATGATTTGCAAATTTCAACCAACAACATCCTATTCATCATCAATTGCTGAAATTCTTCTGCAAGTGGGTTAAAAATGTAGAGCTGACATATGATATGTGGTTGGTTGAATCAATGAGGCCATTAATCGAAAAAATCAATTCTTATATTGAATATTTTTTTGCTCAGATAAACCTCCTTGTAGTTTTACCATCGAATTGAACAACAAACTGGTTTTTTACCATGTCATCAAAACACACAAATATGAAAAAGCAAATGTTCATGTTCATCGCCTGCATTGCAATGGCTTTTGCAGGACTGCAGTTGCATGCGCAAGGTCGCATGAATCCGGAAGATCGTGCAAAAATGCTATCTCAGCGAATGGAGCAACAAATCAGCGGACTCACGGATCAGCAAAAAGATTCCATCGAAGCCATTAACCTGGACATTTCAAAAGCCATGCAGGCAGCTTTCGAACAAAATCAGGGCGATCGGGATGCCATGCGTTCGGCCATGCAAAGCCTGCAGCAACAGCGCGATGCACGCCTGAAAGCTGTGCTGAACGATGATCAGTACAAGCAGTATCAGGACATGATGCAAAACATGCGCCGCAATTTCCGGGGCAATAACGGCGGCGGTGGTGGAAATAATTAATGTATGGGTTAATGAGGATACAAGTTTCATGTTTCATTTGGTATCATCGGCGGGGGTTTCTACCCCTGCTATTATTTCTCCTGATGTATTAGAATCCTGATATCAAAAAATATCAGATCCTTTGAAGAATTTAATCGAATGGTTTTCTATGGAAATAAAATATATACTCATGAAAAAGTTTTTCATCACCATGGTCGTGTTGTTGCTAAGCCTGGGTGAGCTCTGGGCTCAGCAGGTTTCTGTGAGTGGAAGCCTGCAGGATGGCCAAACGAAAACGCCCTTGATTGGTGCCACGGTGGTGCTTATTCCTCAACAAGATACCTCCCGAAAACTATTTGGGATAACCGATGCGCAGGGACATTTCCAGATCGGCAATCTCACCAATGGCAACTATAGGCTGAATATTTCCTATCTGGGATATCAATCCCTGCAGCGGAGTATTTCCATAGAAAAAAATCAATCGCTGAATGTAGGTGTTTTATACCTGCAACCTACCAAAACCATGTTGCAGGAAGTAAAGGTAGTAGGACAGGTACCACCCAGCCAGATGAAGGGAGATACGGTGGAATACAATGCCCAGGCCTACAAAACCAATCCCAATGCCACAGCCGAAGACCTGGTGGGTAAAATGCCAGGTATCATTGTCAATAGCGATGGCTCAGTAACCGCGCATGGCGAAACGGTGCAGAAAGTGCTGGTAGATGGAAAACCTTTTTTTGGGGATGACCCAACAACCGCTTTGCGCAACCTGCCAGCCGAAATTGTGGATAAAGTGGAGGTGTTTGATAAAATGAGTGATCAGGCACAGTTCACCGGCTTTGATGATGGCAATACCCAGAAAACCATCAACATTGTTACCCGTGCGGATCGCAGGAATGGACAATTCGGAAAACTATATGCCGGATATGGGACGGATTCCCGTTATTCTCTCGGTGGCAATATCAATTTCTTCAATGGTGATAGGCGCATCTCCCTGATAGGAATGAGTAACAATGTGAATCAACAAAACTTTGCTTTTCAGGATCTGTTGGGCGTCACCGGTGGTGGTGGAGGATTTGGTGGCGGCAGGGGAGGAGGATATCGTGGAGCCGGAGGTATAGGCAATTTCCTGGTGGGCCAGCAAAATGGCATCGTAACCACTAACTCAATTGGTTTAAATTATTCCGATGATTGGGGCAAGAAAATAACGGTTACCGGAAGTTATTTCTTCAATACTTCACATAACAATAATCAGCAAACTATTGATCGAACCTATTTTGTATCCCAAAATGCCAATCAGCTGTATCATGAAAACGATCTTTCCAGTTCAACCAATTACAATCACCGGTTTAACCTTCGGATGGAATATCAGATCAATGATAAAAACTCATTGATTTTTACGCCAAGTTTCAATACACAAGAGTATAACGGTTCCAGCACCGTGGCTGGGGCTTATTATACGCCCGACAGTGTGATGATCAGCCAAACAAATACACAACGCAATTCGCACAATACCGGATATAATTTTTCAGATAACCTGTTGTGGCGGCATGCTTTCAATAAAAAAGGCAGGACACTTTCTGTGAACCTGAGCACCAGCCTGAGCGAAAAAAATGCTACCAATCTGCTTTTGGCCAACAACAGTTATTTCAAAGATCCATCCAATTTGTTTGATACCACCAATCAGCAATCCGTTTTGCATTCACATACTCAGCAAATAGGTACCACGCTTGATTATACAGAGCCTATTGGCCAGAAAAGCCAGCTCTTGCTCACGTACAACACATCCTATACCACAGGTGAATCAGATAAAAATACCTATCAGTTTGATCCATTAAAACAACAATATACCAACCTGGATACAGGATTGACCAACAATTACAAAAGTTATTATACGGCTAATCAATTTGGTGCCAGTTATCGTTACCGGGCTAACAACAACCTGTTTTTCACCGCCGGACTTTCCTATCAAATAGCCAATCTGGAAGGTGATCGTACATTTCCCATGAATACAATCATCAAAAGGAATTTTTATAACCTGTTAGGCAATGCCATGATGCGGTATCGGATCGGCAATACCCGAAACCTGCGGGTGTTTTTCAGAACTTCTACCAATGCACCTTCCATCAGCCAGTTGCAGGATGTGGTAGATAATTCCAATCCGTTGCAGCTTACCACCGGGAACCCCGATCTGAAGCAGGAAACCACCCAATCGCTTTTTGTCCGTTATTCAGCCGTGAATACGGATAAAAACAAGATGTTCTTTGCATTCCTGGGTGTACAACAAACGCAGAACAACATCACCAATGCTACCATTACCGCCACACAGGATAGTGTGCTGGCTCACGGTGTAATACTGAACAAGGGCTCACAACTCACCTATCCGGTAAACCTGAACGGATACTGGAGCATTCGCTCATTCGCTACTTTGGGATTGCCGTTGAAGTTTATGAAATCCAATCTAAACCTGAGCGGAGGCATTAACTTCAGCCGTACACCCGGATTGGTGAATAATCAAAAAAATTATGCAAACAACTTTGGTGTAACATTCCCGATAGTCATCAGCAGCAACATCAGCGAAAATCTTGATTTCACCTTGTCTTACACACCCAATTACAACATTGTAAAAAACTCCATTCAGCCGAATTTAAACAGCAATTACTTTTCCAATGCTGCCAGTGCGCGGATCAACTGGATATTCTGGAAAGGATTTGAACTGGATAATAACATCACCTATCAGAAATACAGCGGATTGGGTGAAACGTATGACAAGCCTTACTTGCTATGGAATGCCAGCATTGGCAAGCATTTCTTTAAGAATCAAAACGGAGAATTGCAACTCACTGTGTTTGATTTGCTGAAACAAAATCGCAGCATCAACCGGAATGTAACGGAAACGTATATTGAAAACAGCACCACCAGTGTATTGCAACAATATTTCTTGCTGACGTTTACCTACAACTTGCGTAATTTCAAAGGAGCAGTACCACAGCAATCTCCGCGCGATCGGATGTTTATGTTCCCAGGCATGCGTCCGCCTGGTGGCGGGCCTCCTCCAGGTGGTGGCATGATGCACCCACCTGAAGATTGAATAATTACAACTGAATATCAGTGTGATACAAATCAGGCGCACAAGTCTATGTGCGCATGATTTATTATACAAGCGGCTGTCAAATAGTAAGCTCAATAGATGGTCCAGGTTTCGCTGCCAGCCAGCAGTTTATCCAGATCGCCCACGCCATATTTTCCTGTTGCAGCTTCAATTTGTTGTTGCATCAGTTCTTCATAGCTGGGCCGTTGTGCTTCGTAAAATACACCAAAAGGTCTGGGGAAATGGCCTTCCACAGATGGATCGTCGAACAATCGCACCAGCATCTGGGCTTTGTAAAGATCGTGTTCATCATGTATCCACAGGTCATCGGCCGAATAGCCCTCATCCAGGCTTACCACAACAGGTTTCAGGCCATCCAGGCGAATGCCTTTATTTCGTTGGGCACCAAAAAGCAACGGTTTACCATGTTCCAGAAAAATAGTTTCATCGGCTTTAGTGGCCTTTTCTGTAAAGATTTCAAAGGCGCCGTCGTTAAAGATGTTGCAGTTCTGGTAGATTTCCAGGAAAGATGCGCCTTTGTGAGCATGTGCCCGTTTTAACATGTCTTGCAGGTGTTTGGGGTCGCGATCCATGCTGCGAGCCACAAAGGTGGCATCGGCGCCCAGGGCCAGCGCGGCCGGGTTGAAGGGATGGTCAATGCTGCCGTAGGGCGTGGATTTGGTGATTTTGTTTTCTTCAGAAGTAGGGGAATATTGCCCTTTTGTCAACCCGTAAATCTGATTGTTGAACAACAAAATATTCACATCGAAATTGCGACGCAGGATGTGTACCATGTGCCCCGCACCAATGGAAAGACCGTCACCATCGCCTGTCACAATCCAAACACTCAGTTCAGGCCGGCAGGCCTTCAGGCCGGAAGCAATGGCAGTAGCACGGCCATGAATGGAGTGCATGCCATAGGTATTCATGTAGTATGGGAAACGGGAAGAACAACCAATGCCTGAGATAATCACAATGTTTTCCCTGGGGATGCCCAGCGTAGGCATCACAGTTTGCACCTGCTTAAGAATCGAATAATCGCCACAACCCGGGCACCAGCGCACTTCCTGATCAGTGGCAAAATCCTTCGGAGTCAGCGATTGAGGCGTCTGCACAGCTGTTGTGTCCATAATTCTTTAAAATTGATTGATGGTAAAACGTTTGGCGTTATGGAATATTTTGTACCAAGGTCTTATTGCTGCAATGCTTCCCAGTATTCGGCAGCCCGACGGGTATGCGGAATTACAATGGTTCCTCCTACAATATTGGCCACAGCGAAGATTTCATACATTTCATCCGTGGTTACACCCAGTTCCTTGCATTTGCCAAGATGATATTTGATACAATCATCACAGCGCAACACCATGCTGGCCACGAGTCCCAGCATTTCCTTGACTTTGGCCGGCAAAGCCCCATCCTGATACGTATTCGTATCCAGATTAAAAAGTCGGTTGATTACCTTGTTTTGTTTACTCAGGATGAGTTCATTCATCCGCTGCCGGTATGTGTGAAAAGCTTCTACGTCGGGATGCATACCTGAGAGGCAATTTGGACAAAGTTAAGGGATTGCCCATCGAAATGGTGGACAAAAATCAGATTTTTTACGCATGGGTTACTTTTTGCACTCATCCAGAAAGTCCTTCAGTCCGGAAATAATAGCATGGATGATTTTTTCCCGGAATGCGGGATTCAGGATACGGGCTTCGTCGGCCGGGTTCGTCAGAAAGGCTACTTCAATCAACGCATTGGGGAAATCTGTTAATCCGTTCAGCGCGAAGTTGAAGTTGCCGATATTGCCAAATTCCTGCAACCCCGCTGCTACCAGGTGATGGTAAATGGCAAGGCTTAACGGGCGGAAACCCGCGTAATGGTAGTAGGTGCTGGTGCCTGAGATATCAATGGGATTGTTCGATGCGTTCAGATGAAGGCTAAGCAACAGGTCGGGATCAGCCTGTCGCAACAGGTTTTCCCGTTCCAGCATGGAAAGGCTGGTATCGGTTGTGCGAGTCATGATGGTTTGCACGCCTACATGCTGAAGTGCAGCCTTAAGCTCTTTGGCGAGAAGCAGGGTAAGGTCTTTCTCCTTTGTGCCGGTAGGGCCTGTTGCTCCCGCATTGCTGCCGCCATGTCCGGCATCAATGGCAATGTGCAGGTGAGCAAGGTTTAGATTAGCTGGCTGACGTTTTACTTTTACTACCAATGCAGCGCCTGCATATTGCAAAGTACAGCCCCAGGGTTGCGGATGTTTCAGGTTGATACGGGCTTCCACCACGCCGTCGGCCACAGTATGCAAATGCACCTGGCTGATTTCTTTTGCTGATAAATATTGAAATATCCAGTTGGTGTTGGATACAGCTCCGTACAGGCGAACAATGATTTGTCCGGGATGATCGTAAATCTGCACATCGTAAGGCAGTCGTGTTCCAGTCTGAATCTGCACATAATCATACAGGCTATCACCCCAAACTTTCCAGCTGCCAAGAATGGCACGTGGCACGGGTGTACCTTCGGGTAATAATTGCAGATTTTCAACGGGCACATAGGCATGCTGATCGGGTGCGAGTTTTACCCGATAGAAATCACCCAATCGGCCATCAACCTGCATGCAGATGCCGGTATCAAGATAGCTGCGTTTGGCTGCGCCCAGGCGATCTTCCCCAAGGCTGTATTGCATAAAAGGCCTGTCGCCCATTGTTTTTCCCACTACTGCAGTTGCAGGCCAGGTGTAGAAAGCATTTGGTGTGTAGGCCGTAATCGTTTGGCCAGTCGCATTTTGCAGGATGATGGGGATAGGGCCGTTTAGCTGATCTGTAGCCAATACCTGATAATTACCTTCGTAAATACCCGCCAGGCTATCTTCCTCGCTTACCATTTCGGTTAAAGGAAGATGATGCAACCAAAAGGCCTTGCAACCAGCTTGCGCGATAACTTTGATATGGATGATATCGCCGGGAGCCAGCCAGCTGGTAACAGCAGGGTTGGTATAAATGCGAGCAATGGCAAAATCCCGGACAGTTATCGGTTGAGGAGGTTCATAACGATATATTATTTGCAGATTATTTGCAAGTCCTTCCTTGTTACGGGCTTGCAACACAATCGGATTTTCACCGGCATGCAAATACACCCGTGCAGCAAATCCTCCTGTGGCATATACCTTAACGGGTGTATCCTGTACAATAAGCTGGCAGCCTTTGCAGGTAGCACCGGAAATGTATTGCACACTATCGTGCACCACCAGCGTGGTACGATCCGGCTGCTGAAGCCGGATGAATGGGCGTTGGGCATACGACGGAAATGCCAGGCCACATATCATACATATCCATATCCAAAGCCAGGAAATACTCCTGATTGTTCGCCCGTTTGTATGGAAAGAAAAAGCCGTCAATCCTGGTTTCATTTTCCAAAGATAAAGCACAACCTATGGATGAGAGGGAAGAGAATAATGAATAAATGGATGTTGTTTTCGAAAAGAATCAACATATTCTTCTTCGTATTTTCTAATGAGTATGCGCGATGCTGGATGATGCAGGCATAAGCAAGGCACGATAACTTTTCGGATCGTGCAGGATACGAATGGTTTTGAGAATGATTTCATCAGATTGCAGAGAAACCAACCATTGTCCTTGCTGTGGCCAGTAGCGATCGGCAATTTCAGCTTTCAGCAATTGCATAATTTCTTCACGGTGTGCAATCAATTGTTTTGTTTCGATCTGATTTAAGGTACGACGAAGTGAATCTGCCTGCTGGCGGAGTTGTTCCCACCAGCCGGCGATCTGCACTTGATCCGTAAACTGATCGAGCAGTTGGGATGCATTGGATTGAAAATGATAATTTTTTTCCTGAAGGAATTGGAGGAACGATGTATAATCACGATCTGTGAGCATCAGGTCGTTTGGTGAAGCGGGTTTTGCATGTTCATAAAAATAACGGGTAGCGTAATCGAAGATCATGTGATGGATCAGTAAATCCTCTGCAATTTCACTCAGATGCTGTTGCCTGAGCGGGATATCGGGTTCGATACCGCCACCGCCCTTCACAATACGGCCATGGGCAGTTTTATAGATTTGCCGCAGGGAGTCGGGTATATAATCCTGTTGCAACACGTCGCCCTGATGGGAATAGGTAATAGCCTGAATACAGCGACCACTGGGCGTGTAATAGCGAGCAGTGGTGATTTTCATTTTGGTGTCATAGGGTAAATCGTATGTGGTTTGTACCAGCCCTTTTCCATAGGATCTTTGGCCGACAATCACAGCTCTGTCCAGATCTTGCAAGGCACCGGCCAGAATCTCAGCAGCGGAAGCCGATTGGTGGTTGATAAGCACAGCCAGGGGTATGCTATCATCATCGGCCCGTTCTGTGGTGCGATAGGTCTGGTTCCAGGCTTGTATGCGTCCGCGGATGCTTACAATGATTTGTCCTGGATCAATGAACAGGTTAGCCGTTTTTACAGCTTCTTCCAGAAGGCCACCGGGATTGCCCCGCAAATCAAGGATGAGTCCCTGCAAACCACCAGGCAGGTTTTTCAGGGAATCCAGTGCTTGTTTTACCTGTCGGCTGCAACCTTGCGTAAACTGCTGAAGGCGGATGTAGCCCACCCCGTCTGCAAGTCGGAATGCATAGGGTACGCTACGGAGGCCAATTTCGGCCCGCACCAGTTTTACTGTAAATCGTTGTTGCTGATAAGGTCTGTAAATGCGCATGATTACCGAGGTACCGGGCACACCCCGTAACAGATTGCTCACCGTATCTTCTGAAAGACTGTCCACATCGCGGCCATCAATATTTTCAATCCGATCGCCGGGCCTCAATCCGGCCAGGCCAGCAGGGCTGTCTTGCAACACATCGGTGATCAACACATGATCCTCTTCCCGACGGATGGATATGCCCGTTCCGCCATATTTTCCGGTAGTCTGAAAAGTAAGATCGCCTACATCTTCCTCCGGGTAAAAGGTGGTATAAGGATCCAAAGAGCCCGTCATGGCATCTACACTGGTACGCATCAGGGAAAAAGGGGAAAGGCTATCCACATAATATGTGTTCAGATCACGAAGTACACTGGCATAGATATCCAGGCTTTTGATGATTTCAAAATATTTATCGTCAGTCCGCAAGGCCCATATACCCATGCCTGCCAAACCCAGCAGCAGCCCCGCAGCGAGCGTTTTCCATTTGTTTTTCCGGAACATCATATTCACACAGTTTCTTTCACAAAGTAAGCATTAAACGAATTAAATGATGTTTTGCGTCAGTGAAATGAAAACGGCAAATCGGGATAGCATTATCCGGATGCCGACAAATACGAAGATGCATGACTCATTTGTATCTTCCTTACACCAAAGAAAATTTTTCCTGCGAAGAAATGCCTCTGAAATGATGTAAAAGGCTCATCTGGGCACAATCTGAATGTGTCAAAAAAAATCCCTTGCATATTTTTTCATGGCATGCAAGGGCATAAGTTCATTCACAGATAATCCGCGCAGATGATTAACTCATGGCCAGACGTCCCTGTTTGATTTCTTCTACTACCGATGGGTCGAGCAGGGAGGTTGTATCGCCAAAGTTTTCCATTTCTCCTTCTGCAATTTTACGCAGGATACGGCGCATGATTTTACCGCTTCGGGTTTTGGGCAGATTTTTTACAAACTGAATCTTGTCGGGTTTTGCAATGGGGCCGATCACACGGGAAACGGTTTCCAGAATATCTTTTCGGGTTAATTCTGGATCATCCAGGTGGGTGCAAATCACGAAAGCATAAATACCCTGGCCTTTGATGGGATGCGGAAAGCCCACCACAGCGCTTTCCACCACATCGCTGTGCATGTTGATGGCATTTTCAATTTCTGCCGTGCCGATGCGATGGCCGCTTACATTCAGCACATCGTCCACGCGGCCGGTGATGCGGTAATAGCCATCTTTTTCACGAATGCAACCATCCCCCGTAAAATAATAACCGGGATAGGGATCAAAGTAGGTTTTGCGACAGCGTTCATGGTCACCCCAGGTGGTGCGGAACATGCCGGGCCAGGGAAATTTGATGCAAAGGTTGCCGGTAGCCTCGGTAGTTGGAATTTCCTGGCCCTTTTCGTCCATCACAGCTGGTTGCACGCCAGGCAGGGGAAGGGTGGCATAGGAAGGCCGCATAGGGGTTACGGTGGCTATAGGTGAAATCATGATTCCACCGGTTTCGGTTTGCCACCAGGTATCCACGATGGGGCAGCGTTTTTTGCCGATATGTTCGTAAAACCATTGCCAGGCTTCCTCGTTGATGGGTTCACCCACACTGCCCAGGACGCGCAGGGTATCGAGTTTTTTGTTTTTGACGAAATCCAGGCCGTGTGCCATCAACGAGCGGATGGCCGTAGGTGCGGTGTAGAGGATATTCACCCGGTGTTTGCCTACAATATCCCAGAAACGGCCTGCGTCGGGCCAGGTGGGTATGCCTTCAAACATAAGCGTGGTGGCACCGGCTGAAAGCGGGCCATAGAGAATGTAGCTATGACCTGTAACCCATCCGATATCGGCTGTACAGAAATAAATTTCGCCAGGTTGATAATTGAACACATTGACAAACGTGTAATTAGTATAAATCATGTAGCCTGCTGTGGTATGCAACACTCCTTTGGGTTTACCGGTGGAACCCGAGGTATAAAGGATATACAACGGATCTTCGGCATCCATTACTTCAGCAGGACATTTAGGATTCCCCTGGGTTTCCACGATTTTCAGTTCATCTTCCCACCACACGTCGCGTCCTTTGATCATGGATACCGGTGTGCGGGTGCGGGTATATACGATTACCCGTTTTACAGTCGGACATTGTACCAACGCATCATCTACAATTGATTTCAGGGGTACATCCTTGTTGCCGCGGAAAGCGCCATCGCAGGTAATCACAACCGAACACTGGGCATCATTGATCCGATCGGCAATGGATTGCGCTGAAAAACCTCCAAATACAACGGAATGAATAGCTCCTATGCGTGCACAGGCCAGCATGGCAATCGGCAGTTCGGGAATCATGCCCATGTAAATACACACCCGATCTCCTTTTTTTACCCCGTTGTTTTTCAAAACCTGGGCGAACTGGCAAACTTTATCGTACAGCTGCTGATAGGTGAGCACACGATAGTGTTCTTCCGGATCGTTGGGTTCCCAAATGATAGCAGGCTGCTGGCCGCGGAAGGGCAAATGCCGGTCCAGACAGTTTTCCGTGATATTCAGCTTGCCGTTGATAAACCATTTTACAATGGGTGCACCTGGACCTTTGAAATCCCATTCCAGTACACGATCCCATTTTTTATGCCAGGTAAAATGTGCTGCAATCTCAGCCCAGAATTCTTCCGGGTTTTCTACACTTTTTTGATACGCTTTCTGATAATCTTCAAATGTCCGGATCTGGTAGGGGTATGACATATGGAAACGGTTTTTTTAAACAAGGTTTTTGCAATTGACGGGATAAATTTAACCTTTTTCATAAAAAGCGAAAAATGACAAAGCTGTAGCTTTGCGCCATGGGTAAGCTTATGATGTATGTCGTGTGGATGGGATTATCCATGGGAGGGGCACTGAAACCTCCCACTGTAATTGGTTTTTCCGCTGATTATAATGCAACAGAGGAAGTGGTTCATCTGCACTGGATCACCCGCAATGCTCCAGCCGGTGAAAAGTTTATCATTCAGCGATCGTTGGATAGTGTGCATTTTGTGGCCATTGGCCAAACGATAAATGTCGGTGGTCAGGCCGTGCAACATTATTATTTTGACGATCCCAAACCCATTGGAGGAAAAATCTACTATCGGATAGCCGAACAAGACGCCAGTGGCAAATTTTATTATTCTTCAACCGCTACAATCAACAAGCCGGTTGCCTCGCTTATGATTGGCAATTTATATGTGGATAGCAGCCGGCAGGTGCATTTTGCCATTATTTCACCACAGGCTTCCATTGCCAATATCACGCTGGTTGATCTGAACGGCAAAATATGGCAGTCTTATCTGGTGAATTTAAAGCAGGGAAATAATTTGTTTGCCACTGATTTAAAGCATCTCACGCCCGGTATTTATTTCTTTCAGGTGAATGATAAAAAAGGCGGGGGTTCTGCTATGCTTCGTTTTGCAAAGGTGAATGATACAACCTACCGCTTATAATCATTCCTGGTAGTACACCCTTTTGACTCGTTGGGAAATGGTAGTCATCATTTCATAGGGGATGGTGTCGGCCCAGCGGGCCAGTTGCTGGATAGGCAATGCTTCGCCAAATACAATCACTTCATCTCCTTCTCTGACATCGGGGATGCCCGATACATCGAGCATCAGCATATCCATGCAAATCCATCCGATGGTGGGGGCCTGTTGGCCATGTACAAGCATCCAGGCTTTCCCATGGCTGAGTCGGCGCGGGTACCCATCGGCATAGCCGATGCGCACCGTGGCAATGGTGGTGGGCTTTTCTATCCTGGCGGCCCGGCCGTAGCCAACAGATTCGCCGGGCATCAGGTGTTTAATCTGTGCGATGGTGGTTTTGAGGGTTGCTACCGGCTGGAGTTGCTTCTGGATTTCCGGGTCGCTGTCCACACCATACAGACCTATGCCCAGCCGCACCATATCATATTGCCATTGCGGATGGCGATGGATGGCGGCACTGTTGCCCAGATGGCGTTTTACGCGATAGGGCAGAGCCTGTAAGATTTGCTGGCTCATGGATTCAAACAGCTCAGCTTGCTGGGTGGTGAAGCTGTCTTGTGCCGGATCTTCGCTGGCCGTAAAATGGCTAAACACGCTGGCTACACGAATGTACGGGTGCATCTGCAGCAAAGCTTCCACAAGAGCAGGCAACTGTGTCGGCTCAAAACCCAGCCGATGCATCCCGGTATCGAGCTTCAGATGAATCGGAAATCCGGACTGTTGTGCCTGTTGTACCTCCCGGACAAATTGCCTGAGTTGTGTAAGTGTAAAAATCTCCGGCTCCAGATTCCATTGAATCATGGCCTGAAAGCTTCCCGGCTCTGGATTCATCACCAAAATGGGCAGGCGAATGCCTCCCTTACGCAGGGCAATTCCTTCATCGGCATAGGCTACTGCCAGGTAATGCACGCCATGGTAGGCCAGCAGACTGGCTATCTCCACGCTGCCACTGCCATACGAAAAGGCTTTTACGACTGCCATCATCTGTACACCAGGTTTGAGAAAGCGCTGAAACAGCTTCAGGTTATGCACAATGGCCTGCAGATTGATTTCAAGAACAGTTTCATGCAGGCGCTGTTCCAGCAGCCGGCTGATTTTTTCAAAAGCAAATATTCTGGCACCTTTCAGTAAAATGGCTTCTTCCCGGAAATCATCGGGTGAGAAGGCCCGCATGAAGGCGGCCGTATCAGGATAAAAGCTGCCATTCAAATTCGGAATGCTTTCAAAAATATCTTGGTGTTCCATTAATCGTGGACCAATGCCAATCAATCGTTCCACACCTTTCTGCTGCATCTGCCCGGCAATCTGTTGATACAAATCTTGTTCATCGCGCCCGCTTTGCAACACATCACTCAGAATCACGGTTTTTTTCAGGCCGGATGATTGTTGCTGCAAAAAATCCAGCGCTATCGCCAGCGAATGCAGATCACTGTTGTAACTATCATTGATCACTATGCAACCGTTAATACCATGTTTGAGAAAAAGTCGCATTTCAACAGGCTGCAATCGGGAAATACGCTCCTGAATGGTATTCCAGTCGTATCCCATCCAGCACATCAGGCATACGCAATGCATGGCATTTTCAAAAGAACCATCATCCGTAAAAGGAATCTGCAACGCATGCATCTGATGCTGATCATAAATTTCTACTCGGATATGATGCAGATCTTTTGAAACGGAAGTTACCTGCAGGCGGGCTTTTTCACTTGTTGACCAATCGAATATTTCCAGCGGATGCTGGGCTGCACTTCTTTGCAATTGCAAATCTGCAACTGCCCGCTGAATCAACGGATAATCTTTCCGGTATATCAGCAATTGAACTTTTGTAAACAGCCGCATTTTCTCGGCTACTTTTTGTTCTATACCGGCAAATCCCTCCTGATGGGCATCTCCGATATTGGTGAAAATGCCAATGCTTGGTTGAATGATATCGGCCAGCTTACTCATTTCTCCCGGACGCGAAATGCCCGCTTCGAAAATAGCCAGCTGGTGTGTCTCTTCCATTTGCCATACCGAAAGAGGTACACCAATCTGTGAGTTATAGCTTTTCGGACTTCGGACGATATAATAATCTTTGGACAGCAATTGAAATAGCCATTCTTTTACAATTGTTTTCCCATTGCTGCCTGTAATGCCTATGACAGGGATCTGAAACCTGCTTCGGTGATAGGCCGCCAGCCTCTGCAACGCTGCAAGTGTATCTTGTACGAGAATAAAAGCTGCATCAGAAAATCTTTCAGCTGCAGGAGGATGGCTGATTAAAAAACAGCGGATTCCTTTGATGTAGGCATCTTCCATGAAATCATGCCCATCGCGGGTTTCACCTTTTAGTGCAATGAACAAAGTTTGTTCAGCATCCACCAGGGTGCGGCTGTCAATACATAACCGGGTAATGATGTATTGTGCATCCATGTAGCCTATGCAGGTTCCACCTGTTATGGCAGCTATTTGTTCCAGTGAATAGGCAGGCATAGCTTCAGGATTGTTTATTTCTGCCGGCTACCAGTATGGATATTCCAATGCTGATGCCTATGCAGCATACAATGACCAGCAAGGAAATATAAGTGGGAATATGCAGGTGCAACAATTCAGCCAGCATTTTCAAACCGATAAACACAAGAATCACGGAAACACCCTGCTGCAGATAAGCAAACCGGTTGACTGCACCTTGCAACAAAAAAAATAAGGAACGCAATCCCAGTACAGCAAAAATATTGGAAGTATAAACCACCAGTTTATGCTGGGAAATGGCCAGCACAGCCGGAATGGAATCCATCGCAAATACCACATCTGTGCCTGCCAGAATAGCTACTACCACGCCCAAACGGGATAATTTTTTTTTGCCGGATTCCCGGATAAAGAAATTACCCTCTGCATCCATGCTATCGCTTACCGGAAAATATTTTTTCAGAAAACGATAAATGCGATTTTCATCCGGTTTAAACTCCCGATCTTCTTTTGAAAAAAACATCTGAAAGCCGGTATAAACCAGAAAAGCACCGAACATGTACAAAATCCAATGAAACCGGCTAACCAGGCTGATACCTGCAAAGATGAAAAGAATGCGCAGCACAATAGCCATCAGAATACCCACCATCAATACACGGCCATAATGTTTCTCACCGATGTCAAACGCAGCGAAGATGAGAATGAATACAAAAATATTATCTACCGACAAAGACCATTCCATCAGATATGCGCTGTAATATTCAATAGCCAGTTCATGTCCGTTTTCAAACCACACCCATATCCCGAAAGCCAGCGACAGACTTACCCATAAAATCGTCTGCCAAACGGCCATTTGGATTGATACTTTTTTTCCTTTTTTGTTAATCAGCCCCAAATCAAAGATCAATGCAAAAAGCAGCACAATAGCAAAAAGCGAATAGGTGATAAGGGTATTTGACATAAGCCTTTATTTGAAGTGAACCGATTTTGTTCAAAGATAAATCAGATGCCGGTGAAATATGATTTTTTGCGAAACATCTGAAATGCAACTCCAATCAATATTCCAAAAGCAATTGGTACAAGGAAGTTAAGTGCCTGCCAGAGGTTTTTTTGCTGGTCAATGCGGGTTGTGTTCATGAGTCGCAGGATAAATGTTTTGTTCCGGCATTGCATGATGCCACTGGTGTCGGTCAGGTATTCCAGGCAATTGGCAAAAAATTGTGGATTGGCATATTGCACATGCGTATAAGCATTATTGCCCATGGGCAAAGGCCCTTCTCTGGCCGATATTTCATTCATGGCCATATCTCCGTCGCCCACCACAATCATGGCTGTTGGCACACTGCTGTCGGCTACCGGTTGGGGAAACACACGGTTCAGGCTATCCAGCGTCTGCTGATCAAGCCGGTTCATAAACATGGAGCGGAAACGGCCTTCCAGCAATACGGCAGCAGGGATGAACGGATGCTGAAACAAAGCCGGATCGGGCTTGATGCGCACGTCATTCCACGATACTTTTACCGGTGATCCTACGATGCGACTGTAAGCTGATGAACGAAGCAGGATGGTTTTGCGGATGCCGGGTGTGCCAACCGTATCCACACTGTTTACAAAATGTCCCAATACAGGATTCATGTTTTTAACGATAGGACTGTTGTCCGTGGGCGCAAGTAAAGGAAAATAAGGCCAGGGTACCAGCTGTATCTGAGGCTGATTGCCGGCATGGCCCACTACCAGCGGAATCATATCACATTGCAGATCCTGGATCAGATCAGGATTGATACGCACACCATAGGTAAAAAACAAATCCTCCAGATGCAGGTTTTTATCAAAAGCAATGAAACTGTTTTTATCCTTCAGGCTATCCATGGATGCATTTAAATCATCCACAAACCACAGGATTTTACCGCCATGCATGAGATATTGATCAATCTTCAGTTTTTCTGATGTGGTAAAAGGTTTTTCAGGCTTGATAAATACAATCGCTTTGAAATCCTGAGGAATGTAGGGATAATGATTCAACGGGATGGTATCAACCAGATAGTTTTTGGCCAGAATAGTCAATGCATCATTTATGCGCGGATCAAGGGGCTCGTCGTTGCCCAGCATGTAACCGATCAGGGGAGGATGGGTTTGCTGCAAATGATAAATAGCATTTGCAAATTTATATTCCAGCAAAGCTTCTGCATTGTTCAGCGAAGCCAGTGCATTATCAGCTATTTTGCTTTCAAGCAAATCAATCGTTCGTTCTTTGTTTCCGGTTTTAAGCACAGCCCCAGGAAAAATCAGTTTTTCAGAATAACCTTCAGCGGCACTGAGCTGTACCTGCAGGTTGTACGGAGTGATTCCTTTGGCTGTTAGCGAATCATATAACTTTGATCTAACCGAATCCGGGAAAGAAGAGGGATCAATGAAGCTATATTGTATGCGAGAGCCGGCATAATTGCGAAAGTTGTTGAGCAGATCCCGAATGCTTTCTGAGAGATGCCGGAAGCCAGCTGGTAATTTGCCACTCAGGTAAATCTGAATGCGGATGGGTTCGTGGATATGTTTCAGCAAACGGATGGTGGCAGGCGAAAGTGTAAAGCGTTTTTCAGCTGTTAAATCCCATCGGGTATGAACATAAACTGATGCCAGATTCAAACCGGAAAGAATCAATAACATGCCGAAAGCACGGCCCAGATATTTTTTCCACACAGATGAAGAAGTTGACTTTTGCATCAATCGGGCTTTTCAATCATCCGTTTAATTGAATGAATCTGTATTTCAAATTCAGATGCGTCAGATATAAGAAAAAGAAAATCACACTCAGAAAATAAATCACATCGCGGGTATCTATAACGCCCCGGCTGATGGATTGATAATGAAACTGAATGCCAATCATCTGCACGTAATAATCCAGCGTGCCCTGCCATGCCGGCAGATGACTGAGTGCATCAAAGCCGAAATAAAACAGGAAACCTACAAACAGGGCCAGCAGAAAGGCCACAATCGTATTGGACGTCAGCGAGGATGTCCATACACCCATGGCAGCAAAACTGCTTCCCAGCAACAGTAGGCCCACATACGATCCTGCAATGCCGCCGTTGTCCAGTGGAATACCCGGATCGGTAAAATGCCTGATGGTAACATAATACATAAGGGTTGGCAACAGCGCGATGATCATCAGTATCACACAAGCCAGATATTTCCCAAGGATAATCTGTGCATGGGTAAGCGGCTTGGTAAACAACAATTCCATGGTACCGCTGCGATATTCTTCAGCAAAGCTGCGCATGGTGAGTGCGGGAATGAAGAACAGAAAAAACCAGGGAGCCAGCGTGAATAATTCATCGAGCGTGGCGTAACCCGCATTCAACAGGCTGGTATCCGGGAAAATGAATAAAAACAATCCGCAAACTACCCAGAAGATAATCAGCGAAATATATCCCACCAGATGGCTGAGAAACTGGCTGATTTCTTTTTTCAGAATGGCCCGCATATCATAAACAACCGTGCAAGATAAGATTTATGCAGGTTTGGATATCTGTTTTCTGTCATTTTCACAAATCAGAAACAGGAAATGATTGTTGTGGTAAAGAGCTAACATGCTATTTTTGCCGAAACGCAAAAATCCATCCTCATGAAAAAGATTTTGTGGACTGGAGCTACTGCTGTGGTGCTGGGCCTGCTTGCAGCGTGTGGGGGCAATAGCAGCAACCAGTCAGCAGCCACGTCAGGTCCTGTCAGCAATGCATCTTCTGCAACAACCGCCACAGCTCCATCTGCCAGCACAGCTTCTTCAGCCAGCAGTGCGGTGGAAAAAGGGCAGGAATTGTTTCAGGCCAATTGTTCGGCCTGCCATCGCATCCATGAAAAGCTGATTGGACCCCCACTTGCAGGAGTTACCAAAATCCGCAGCAAGCAATGGCTCTACAACTGGATTCGCAATTCGCAGGCTGTGATCAACAGCGGCGATACGGCAGCCATCAACCTGTACAAGGAATACAACCAGGTGCAGATGACGCCTTTCCCCCAGCTTTCCAATGAAGACATTGACAATATCCTGGCCTATATTGATGCTCAATCGGGGCAGCAGTAAGTTCAGGTTTCAGTCGGCCTGACGAAGACGTTCGATGGCATTGCCGATCAACTGAATGCTGTATTGCAGTTCTTCTTCTGTGGTAAAGCGTCCTACGGAGATGCGCAGGCTGCTGAAAGCCTCTTCGTCGCTCATGCCCATGGCTTTCAGTACATGGCTGGGTTGGCCTGTAGCACTGCTGCAGGCAGAGCCGGCCGATAATGCTATTTCTGCAGCCAACGCAGGAATCAAGACGCGCGAGGGTATGCCCGGAGTATGTACGTGGGTTACATGGGGTAATCGGGGTTCCGTGCTGCCATGAATGATGCATCCCGCTGCTACCAAAGCTTTTTCCAGTCGGTCACGCAGTTGCTGCAACCGCAGATATTCTGTTTCCCGGTGTTGCATGACCAATTCGGCTGCTTTCCCAAAACCCACAATGGCAGGCACATTCAGCGTACCGGATCGCATTCCCTTTTCCTGACCACCACCGTGTAGCAAAGGTACCAGCTGCAGCCGGCGCCCCAGGAAGCGTTTGCGCACATATAAAGCTCCCGCTCCCTTGGGGCCATACATCTTATGAGCGCTGATCGCCATCAGATCAATACCATCTTTTTCCACATCCATGGGCAGGATGCCCGCTGCCTGGGTAGCATCCGTAAGAAAAGGAATGCCATATCTGTGCGCTATTTCAGAAATGGATTTTACCGGATGCAACACGCCGGTTTCATTGTTGGCGTACATCAGGCAAATGAGTAGGGTTTGATCGGTTATGGCATTTTTAAGTTCTTCCAGATCCAATTTCCCGTTTGCATTTACAGAAAGATAGGTAACTTTTGCTCCCCGGTATTGTTCCAGAAACCGCATCGTATCCAACACAGCATGATGCTCGGTGGTGCAGGTTATCAGATGATTGCCTTTTGCATGATAATGGGTAAACAGGCCCTGAATGGCCAGATTCAAGGCCTCCGTGGCTCCGCTGGTAAACAGGATTTCATCAGGTGAGGCATGAATAAGCTCCGCAATTTGTTCACGGGCTATTTGCACAGCCTCGGCAGCTTCCCAGCCATAGCGGTGACTGGCCGAAGAGGCATTGCCAAAATGGGTGGTAAAAAAGGGCAGCATGGCTTCCACTACAGCCGGATCGCAGGGTGTGGTAGCACAATAATCTAGATAAATCGGTTTGCGGTTGGCCATGGGTGTTGGATTATTTATCAGACAAGCTTATGGGTTTTGCAGAAAGCCTATACAGCAAATTTCTTTTTTATTTTCAAAGCACACATTTTCCCATGGCATGTGGCAGTTGGATAGTTGGATGTGGTTAAATGAATTTTGTTTCAATGTTTTACAAAAAAGCAATTTTTGTTTTACTGATTGGTGATTCAGATCGGGAATATCCGCAAGGCATTGGCTGTGGTAATGCGTGCTATCTCACTCTCGTGCAAATCATACAAAGATGAAAGCGTCTGGGCAATATAGGGAATTCGGCTGCTTTCATTTCTTTTTCCGCGAAAAGGTACGGGCGATAAATAAGGTGCATCTGTTTCCAGTACAATGTGTGCCGGTGGTATCTGGCTGATGGTTTCCCGCAGGGCTGTGCTTTTTGGAAAAGTAATCACTCCACCTATGCCCAGTGCAAATCCCAGATCAATGATTTGTTTAGCCTGCTCAATAGTTCCGGTGAAACAATGAAATACGCCCTTTAATTGTCCGCGTTGTATGTTTTTTATTTCCTGAATGCAATCGTCCAAGGAAGAACGACTATGAACGGATACGGGCAAATGCCATTCTCCGGCCCAGTGCAACTGTGTACGAAATGCTTCCAGCTGTTCTGCACGATAGGTGAGGTCCCAATAATAATCGAGTCCGATTTCACCCACGGCAATGAATTTGTTTTCATCGAATTGCTTTGCAATGATTTGCAATTGTTTTTTTACCTCTCGATTGACTGAGCAGGGATGCAATCCCATCATGGCTTTGCAGCAATCGGCATACTGTGTTGCACATGCATACAGAGACTGCAGGCTGTTTTCATCAATGTTGGGTAACAACATATATTTCACGCCTGTCTGTAAGGCTCTTTGAATCACTGCATCGCGATCCGCATCAAATTCCGGAAGAAACAAATGCGTGTGCGTATCTATCCATTCCATTTACAAACTGATTTTTTGATAGGGCAAAGCTTTCATGGCCCATCCTTTTTTTTCGAAATAAGCCAATACGCGCGGGAGTGTATATTCCAGGCGTGGCCGTGCTTTTTCACTATCATGAAATACAATCACAGAACCGGGTCGTGTTTTAAACAATACTTTCTCTGTACAATCTTGTGGTGAAAGGGATGTATCAAAATCACCGCTTAACACATCCCACATCACGACCCGCATTTCGGGCAATTGTTGTTTGATTTTGCGGTACAACCAGGGTGTAATGTGCCCGTATGGCGGGCGGAACAAATGGCTGTTGATATGCACAGCTGCCAGCATTACATTATCCACATATTTCTGTGCAGACACATTCCATCCATCAAGATGATCGTAGGTGTGATTGCCAATGCTGTGTTCTTCTATGAAGATCTGTTGATATACATCCGGATATTTCACTACCCGATGACCAATACAAAAAAAGGTAGCATGTGCATGATATTTCCTGAGTTGTTCCAGTACAAACGGTGTAATTTCCGGATGAGGTCCGTCATCAAACGTTAGATACACAGCGGGTTGAGCCTCTTTTACATCCCATATCCAATTGGGAAACATGGATTTGATCCAGAAAGGTGTGCGTGTCCAATACATCATACCTCACTTTATCATATGCATTTGCAGACAAATTCAATCAGATTAAACCCTGTTGGCAATTGTTTATTTGGATTTTCCTTCTTAAAGGATGATTCCAAACAAACACGATATCATGTTCGCCATACCACACATGAACTTATTCCAACGCAAATACCACGTTCACGGATGATTGAATTTTGATTTTTTCAAAATCAATTTGCGGAAGTGGTTCTGCTTCCTGGCCCTGTACATAAGTTCTTACAGACATTTTCATCTCATTGGCTTGCAAGGGCATGATAGGGCCGGCACCAGTTTCTACGATATGAATGGCCTTGCCAATATTTTGATGCAAAGGCATTACCATGGCTCTGGCTTTGGTATATGCATCTTCAATGGCTCTGGCAAGCATTTTATTTCTTACCTGTTCTTTTTTCGAATAATCTGCATGATCCAAAGATATATTTGAAATGCCCATATCTTGCAGCCGGATGAGCACTTGCGTGGCTTCAACAGCTGTAGATACTCTCAGCATATAGTCTTTGGATTTTAAGATTTGTTTGCCTCTTAGAAAATAAGATTGAAAGTTACTTGCCAGATCGCTGGTAAACAGATTTTTTTCCGGATCAATACCCAGAGATTTGAGTGCATCCACCATTTTCCTTTCCAGATCTTCTACCGATGTTTTGCCTTTGGTATCGGCTTCTGAAATCTGGATGTGCAGATAAATTTCATCGGGCGTAACCGAAGTGTCTGCCATACCTGAAACTTCCAGATAGGGTTGATCAATGAAATTTTTATTCTGGGCTTGAACCGATGTGATGACAGATAAACTGCAGATTCCTGCCATGGCAATCCACATAAATAGTTTGTATAACATAGAAAAATCAATTTTCAAAAACATGTTGTGTGTTCGTTCTCCCGAAGTTAAGAGATCTTCTTGAAAAACACGGATTCAGATATTCTGCGATAAAATTTGGAATAGAGAACGTAGTGCTTACTTTTTAAAATTTATCTGGCTTCAGCATCTTTGGATAAAATGAAAATTTTATTTTTAGAGAGATTTTTCAGCTCATGCACAGGTTTGCATTCACCTTACTGCTTTTTTATCATCTGTTGGATTTTACACTCCTCCATGCTCAGACACCCAATGTGGATAGCCAGCAGATTTATGTATTAAAGGCAGATCGGGTATTTGATGGTGAACAGATGCACAGCGGTTGGTGGGTTATGGTAAAAGGCAATCGGATTGCAGCAGCCGGCGATTCGGGCAGTTTTTCCATCCCTCCGCAGGCCAGAGTTATGGTTTTGAAGGGCATGACTTTGCTGCCCGGGCTCATCGAAGGTCATGGACATTTGTTTTTGCATCCCTACAACGAAACATCGTGGGACGATCAGGTGTTGAAAGAATCTTTGGCTGAGCGTGTGGCAAGGGCGGTGGTGCATGCCCGGGCTACCCTGTTGGCTGGTTTCACCACAGAAAGAGACCTCGGAACGGAGGGCGCTGATGATGCCGATGTGGGATTGAAGCAGGCCATTGAAAAAGGGATCATTCCGGGTCCGCGCATGCTATGCGCCACAAGGGCCATCGTGGCCACCGGTTCTTATGGTCCTAAAGGATTCAGGCCCGACTGGCAGGTGCCACAGGGAGCGCAGGAAGCTTCAGGTATAGATGGCATCATGCAGGCAGTGCGCGACCAGATTAAGCAGGGAGCCGATGTAATCAAGATTTACGAAGACTATCGCTGGGGGCCAAGAGGAGAAAATGAACCTACTTTTACCCTGGATGAGCTAAAAGCAGCCGTGGAAGTAGCGCATAGCAGCGGCCGCATCGTGGCTGTGCATACCGTTACCGCCGAGGGGATGAGAAGAGCTATTCTGGCGGGTGTCAATACCATTGAGCACGGTGATTTCGGTACGGCCGATGTGTTCAGGCTCATGAAACAAAAAGGCATTGCCCTATGTCCTACCATAGCGGCCGATGAAGCTATCGCGTCTTACCAGGGATGGCGCAAAGGCATGGATCCGGATCCACCTCGTATTGCGGAAAAGAAACGCAGTTTCCGGGAAGCCTTGCAGGCAGGGGTGACCATCTGCATGGGTGGAGATGTAGGTGTATTTGCACATGGTGATAATGCCCGTGAAATGGAAGCCATGGTGGAATATGGTATGGCTCCGATCGACGTTTTGAGAAGCGCCACCTCCGTAAATGCAGATGTTTTTCATATTGCCGATGAAGTGGGTCGCATTAAACCCGGGCTCCTGGCCGACCTGATAGCTGTGGAAGGCGATCCTTCCCGCCGGATTCAGGATATTCGCCACGTTAGGCTGGTGATGAAAGATGGTGTGTGCTACCTGAAACCAGAATAGATAGGCTTGGTTTCAATCCACTCTTGATTTCAAGAATTAAATTAAAATGAAAATCCAGACCTTAGAGGCTTTGAGATTTTTAGGCAGGGGGTAAACATGTTTTTTTATGAACGGTAAAATCATACCTCCCGATCCCTCATTCTGCTACCGAACATAAAACCCAACGCAAGTCCATTTTATCCTTAAAAAAATTTTGCGGTTAACAAAATTTAGTTATACTTTGCGTAATTATTACGCAATCGTATACATCCATTTTGGGAGGGTTTCTGATTAGATATTAGATAAGACGGATGTATATGTGTTTGACAGTAATACATAGGGTTAAACATTAAATTCCTGGCCCCTACCATGAAGCAGGTTTACACATTTTTGTTTTGTTTCCTATTCATTGTCCCTTTAAGGGGTCAGCTATTATCTACCCATCCTGCTTTCCCTACGGAGCATAGCATCGGAGTGCAAATTACGGCTGATGCGCATTTTGGCAATCAGGGATTATTGAATTACACGCCAGTTACGGACGTGTATGTGCACATTGGAGTCATTACCAACAAAAGCACCAGTTCGTCGGACTGGCGGTATGTACATTCCCAGTGGGGCACTACGAATGCGGCTTACCAGTGTACGTATGCGGGTAATAGCCGATGGACTTACACTATTTCCGGGGATTTGCGAAGCTATTTCGGCATTACGGATACCGGCGAGCATATTTTGAAGATTGCCATTCTGTTCCGCAACGGAAGTGGTTCTCAGGCTTTGCGCAATGCCGATGGCAGCGATATGTATATTCCGGTGTATGATACGGGTTTCTATGTGCGTTTCAGTTATCCGTATCGTCAACCCAAGTATGTACCTGTTGCGGAACCACTGAATCTGAAGCAGGGAGATACGCTGCCTGTGCAGGTTGTAGCCAGCCACAGCGGGAATCTGAGTTTATGGTACAATGGCAGAGAAGTGGACAGTACTTTGTCCGACAGCCTTTCCAGCCAGGTTGTACTGGCAGATTCCGGGAATCAGATGCTGATAGCAAGAGGCCTTTATGGTTCACAGCAATCGAGCGACACTTTTAGCTTTTATATTGCGCCGCCTACCACGGTTATGCCTTTACCAGCGGGGGTTTCCGAAGGCATCAATTATGAATCAGGCGATACTTCGGTAGTGCTGGTGCTTTATGCGCCGCATAAGCACCATATTGTGGTCATCGGTGATTTCAACAACTGGCAACAATTGCCGGCTTATCAAATGCACCAGACGCCCGATAGCAACTATTTCTGGATTCGCATTACCGGACTTACACCCCAGCAGCCCTACGCTTATCAATATGTCATCGACGACACCATCAAGGTGGCTGATTACAATGCACACCTGATTCTGGATCCCGATAACGATGCAGCCATTCCCGCTTCAGTTTATCCCAATCTAAAACCCTATCCCACGGGCAAAACCACCGGGATTGTAAGTGTACTGCAAACGGGTGAGCCGGCTTATGTATGGCATGATAGCGGATTCCGGCGCCCCGATCAGCATAACTTGATCATCTATGAACTGCTGGTACGGGATTTTATTGCCGCTCACGACTGGCAGACTTTGAAGGATACGCTTGGCTACCTGAAGCGGCTGGGCATGAATGCCATAGAAGTAATGCCTTTCACGGAATTTGAAGGGAATGACAGCTGGGGCTATAATCCGGATTTCTTTTTTGCACCCGATAAATATTATGGCACTGCCACTGCTCTCAAACAGTTCATCGATGCCTGTCATCAGCAGGGCATAGCGGTGATCATGGATCTGGTGTTGAACCATGCGTTTGAGCAATGCCCCATGGTGCAGATGTACTGGGATAAAGCTAATCAGCGGCCAGCAGCCGATAATCCCTGGTTCAATCCAGTGCCTACTCATCCTTTTAACGTGGGATATCAGTTCAATCATGAAAGCCCGGCCACCAAAATATTCACCTATCGGGTGATGCAATACTGGCTTACGGAATACCACCTGGATGGATTCCGGTTTGACCTGGCCAAAGGATTCACCCAAAAACGGTCGTGCGACAGTACGGGCAACAACTGCAGTGTGGCACTCTGGAACGCTTACGATTCATCCCGCGTGGCCATCTGGGATACCATTTACCAGCAACAACAACAAATCAGTCCAGGCAGTTACTGCATTTTAGAAATGTTTGCCGACAACAGCGAAGAAAAAGTATATGCCGCCCAGGGCATGATGCTGTGGGGAAATCTAAATGATGCTTTTAATCAGGCCACCATGGGCTATGGCACGCCATCACCCTCAGGTAATACCTGGGATTTCAGCTGGGGACTTTACACCGCCCGCGGCTGGTCGCAGCCTAACCTGGTAACCTATCAGGAAAGCCACGATGAAGAACGGCTGATGTATAAAAACGAACAATATGGCAACAGCAACGGATCGTACAATATTAAAGACACGGCTACGGGGTTGAAACGCAACGCCATGGCCACGGCATTCTGGGCTATTATGCCAGGCCCCAAAATGTTGTGGGAATTCGGAGAGATAGGTTATGATTATTCTATCAACACCTGCACCAATGGCACGGTAGATCCCAGCGGAGCCTGCCGCCTGGCCGATAAGCCCATTCGCTGGGATTATCTGCAAGATAAGCGCCGGCAGGGTTTGTTTCAGGTATATCAGCGCCTGTTTCGACTGCGGCAGATGCCGGCTTATACATCAACCTTCACGCAGGGACAGGTGCAATATAACCTGAGTGGGGCAGTAAAAACCATGGTGCTCACCGGCGATTCGCTGGATGTGGTCGTGGTAGGTAATTTTGATGTGGTACCGCATGGCGCTACGGTAAGCTTTCCACATGCAGGCACATGGTATGATTATGTTTCCCTGCGAAACCAGCCCGACAGCACCTTTCAGTTACAGCAATCGCAGCTCACCATGGCTCTGTCGCCCGGTGAATATCATGTATTTGTAGATCGCAATGTAGATCAGGTTTCTACCGATACTACCCAGCAAAAGAGTCCTATATGGCTTTCGGGAACAGGATCGGAGTTGGCTTTGAAGGTCTTTCCCAATCCGGCATCCCGGCAGCAAACCATTCAATTCAATTACTATCTGCCCGATAACGACTATATCCTGCTTCGCGTGCTAAATGTTCGGGGCGAAGTAGTGGCTACCCTGTACGATGGATTTCAATATGCCGGAAATTATGTGGTCAGTTGGCCCTTTGGCAGCCGGCTCAGTGCAGAAGGGGGGATGTATGTCGTACAACTCTCTGCCCGAAGTCACGGATCTGTTTCGCAAAAATTAATCATTCCATAAGCTGTTTATTCTTCAACATGTTAAAACCAATACATATGCGTATGCTGAAATTTTTCTCTTGTTTGAGGGATAAAGCCCGCATTCATGGCAGGCGTGCGGGCCTCATTCCACAACCTCCGGGTTGGAGAGCTTTGTGGTTACTGATACTTGGACTGGGCATCGCCACGGGTAGTGCTCAGGCACAAGGCAGAACCATAGAGGGGGTGGTCAAGGATGCCCAGAGTGGGCAGCCACTTCCTGGTGTGTCAGTACAGGTCAAGGGTACCGCATCGGGCACCATTACGAATGATCAGGGGATGTTTCATCTTAACCTGCCGCCCGATCACGACACGCTCATCATCTCCTATGTGGGTTATGCCCGGCAGGAGGTTCCGGTAGGCAGCAGTTCTTCGCTGCAAATTGCTATGCACCAGTCGGCTGCTTCGTTGAATGAACTGGTGGTTATCGGGTATGGTACCCAGCAAAAGAAAGACCTGACAGGTTCCATTGCCACGGTGAATGCCCGGGATTTTCAGCAGGGGGTTATTTCCACGCCCGACCAGCTCATCCAGGGCAAGATTCCCGGGGTGGTTATTACACCCGGCAGCGGTATGCCTGGTGCGGGCGGTGTGATCCGGATCCGGGGAGGGGCCTCGCTCAATGCCAGCAACGACCCCCTGATTGTGATTGATGGGGTGCCTCTATCTAACAGTGGTATTGCTGGATCACCCAACCCCTTGAGCTTAATCAATCCGGAAGACATTGAGTCGATCACCGTGCTGAAAGACGCCTCTGCAGCGGCTATCTATGGTAACCGGGCCTCCAATGGGGTGATCATCATCACCACCAAAAAAGGTACGGCTGGCGGCAAACTCTCTGTGCAATTGAACACCGTGCAATCTCTTTCCACCAAAACCAAGGAAGTGAGTGTGCTCAATGCCGACCAGATTCGCAGCATCATCAACCAACAAGGTACTGCCCAGCAGAAAGCCTTGCTCGGCAATGCCAATACCAACTGGCAGAATGAAATTTACCAGACGGCTTTCAGCAGTGATAATAACCTGAGCTTTACGGGTGGTATTCCTGGCCTGCCGTATCGCCTTTCTGTGGGTTATCTGGACCAGAACGGTATCCTGAAAACAGGTTATCTGAAGCGTACCAGCGTGGATTTGAGCCTGACGCCCAGTTTCTTTAACCATAGCCTGAAAGCCACCATCAATCTGAAGGGTGCGTATAACAACAATCGGTTTGCCAACCAGGCTGCCATTGGCGACGCGTTGCGGATGGATCCCACCCAGCCGGTATATGATCCCAACAGCAAGTTTGGTGGCTATTTTGAATGGACCGATAACCAGGGTAATCCCAATCCGCAGGCTACCCGCAACCCGGTGGCCGACCTGATGTTGCGGTCTGATAAAAGTACCGTCAAACGCAGCATCGGTAACATTGAACTGGATTATACCCTGCCGGCCTTTCCCGACCTAAAAGCTCATTTGAATGCTGGATACGATATTTCTAAGGGAGTAGGCAATGTGTTTATTCCGGCCATTGCAGCCATGGATTATTTACAGGGAGGATATAAAAATCATTATCAACAATACAATCGCAATGAGTTGTTTGATTTCTATTTGAATTATGCTCATACCCTGCCCGAGCTGAAAAGCCATTTTGATGTAACAGCCGGATATGAATATCAAGATTTCTTCCGGGGCAGCCCTTCTTTCCCTTATTTGAATGAAAAAGGCGATACCTTACCTGGCGCGCCCCTGCCCGACTCTTCGCGGCATACCCTGGTATCGTTTTATGCCCGGTTGAATTATGCCTTCCGCGATAAATACTTGCTTACGGCTACCATTCGTCGTGATGGCTCTTCCCGGTTCAGTCCGGCCAACCGCTGGGGGAATTTCCCTTCTGTAGCTTTGGCCTGGCGCATCAACCAGGAAGGTTTCCTGAAAGATTCTCGTACGGTTTCCGATCTAAAACTCAGGCTGGGATATGGTGTTACCGGACAGCAGGAAATTGGAAACGATTATCCCTATCTGCCGATTTATACCCTGAGTACCACTGTAGCACAATATCCGTTTGGCAATGCTTTCTACCAAACCTATCGTGCCGAAGCTTACGATGAAAATATCAAATGGGAACAAACGGCCACTTACAACATCGGCTTGGACTTTGGTTTTCTGAATCAACGCATCAATGGGAGTTTGGACTTGTATTACAAGAAAACCACCAATTTGCTGGCCGATATTACCACGCCTGCACTGGGCAACCTGAGTAACCATGTGTTCACCAATATCGGCAGCCTGGAAGACCGGGGCATTGAATTTACCGTGAATGCCACACCCTTCACCACCCAGAAATTTACTTGGAATCTCAATTTCAATATTGCTTACAACCAGAACAAAATCCTGAAACTTTCCAATTCGGCCGACTCTGCAGCGCAGAATCAGCTGGTAGGCCATATTGCCGGCGGTACGGGAAATACAATCCAAATCAATACGGTAGGCTATCCGGCCTACACTTTTTATGTGTACAAGCAGGTGTATGATGCCACCGGTCACCCTATTGAAGGCGTGTATGAAGATGTGAACAACGATCCGAATAATTTGTTTTACCGGTACAAATCACCCGATCCGAAGGTGACGCTGGGATTCAGCTCGCAGTTTACCTATCAGCGCTGGACCCTGTCGTTCGTAGCCCGCGCCGATATTGGCAATTATGTGTACAACAATGTGCTTTCCACGATGGACACCTACAACAGCATTTCCAATTCCCTGGGTTACATTGGCAATGCATCTACTGATTACCTGTTCACCAAATTTCAGAACAGCCAGTATTTCTCGGATTACTACGTGGAAAACGCCTCTTTCCTGCGGATGGACAACATCACCTTGGGCTATAATTTCGGCAAAATTGCACACAGCGATGTGCAGCTGGCTGTGAATGCCTTTGTACAGAATGCCTTTGTAATCACCAAATACCGCGGAGTCAATCCGGAAGTATTCGGAGGCATTGACGGAAACGTATATCCGGTTCCCCGGACGTATGCGCTGGGATTGAATATTCATTTTTAAACCAGGAAAACTTGAGCATATGAAACGCATCAAACAATATCTCGTCATGGGGCTGGCTACCATAGGTTTGTGGGGGCTGAATTCCTGCACCAAAGACCTAAACCGCCTGCCTTACATACAGGTTACATCCGCTACGGTATTCAGCAACCCGCAAAGCATCAAACAGGCGCTGGCTAAACTTTACGCTGGCCTTACACTTAGCGGACAGGATCAGGTGAACGAGCCCGATATCCAGGCTTCAGATATAGGATCCAATACTTTTTTCCGTAATTTCTGGGAAGCAGAAGAGCTACCAACCGACGAAGCCGTGATTTCCTGGAATGATGCCGATTTGCAACAGTATCATCTGATGAATTGGACAGCCAATATGAGTTTTCTGAAACTCATGTATAACCGTGTATTTTTTGAAGTTGCTGCCTGCAATGAGTTTCTTCGTGAAATGGATAAGCTCGACCTGTCGAAATTCTCCCCCCAGGATACGGTTAATTTTGCCACTTACAAAGCAGAAGCCCGCTTCCTTCGTGCATTTGCCTATTGGGTGGCACTCGATTTCTTTGGCAATACTCCTTTTGCCACGGAAAACGATCCGGTGGGCAAGTTCCTTCCTCCACAGATCAGTCGGGCCGATTTGTTCAAATATGTGGAAAGTGAATTGCTCGATATCCAGAACCAGCTTCCTGATCCCGGGCAAAATGAATATGGCCGGGCTGATAAAGCCTGTGCCTGGTTTCTGCTCGCCAGGTTGTATCTGAATGCCCAGGTGTACACCGGCCAGGCACGATGGACAGATTGCATCACCTATTGCAATAAAATCATCCAATCAGGCGCCTATCACTTGGCCAGCAACTATGCCCAGCTGTTTGAAATCGACAACAGACAAACCGGAGAAATCATCTTCCCGCTTCGTGCCAACGGGCTCACCTCCCAGTCGTATGGCAACACCACCTTCCTGGTGCATGCGGCTGTGGGTGGAAATATGAATGCCAGTGATTACGGAATTACCGGCGGCTGGGCGGGGCTGCGTACCACCAAAAATCTGGTGAACCTGTTCCCCAATGGCGACAGCTCAGTGGATAAGCGGGCTATGTTTTATACCAATGGCCAGACACTGGAGATTAGTGATATAAAGGATTTCAGCAACGGTTATGCTATCACCAAATTCAAAAATATCGATTCTCATGGGAACCCTGGATCTGATCCTACCGGTACATTTGTGGATCTGGACTTCCCGCTGTTCCGCCTCGGTGAGGTTTACCTGATGTATGCTGAAGCTGTTGTGCGGGGTGGCAGTGGCGGCGATATCAATACGGCTGTGAATTATATCAATCAGCTTCGGGAAAGAGCCTATCGCAACACCAGCGGAGATATCACAGCCAGCGACCTTACACCTGATTTCATCCTTGATGAAAGAGCCCGTGAACTTTACTGGGAAGCTATTCGCCGTACCGACCTGATACGTTTCGGCAAATTCACTTCTTCCACCTATCTGTGGCCCTGGAAGGGCGGTGTGAAGAATGGTCAGGGTGTGGATGCCCATTTGAATCTGTATCCGATTTCAGCCGATGATATCATTGCCAATCCGCATCTCACCCAGAACCCTGGTTATTAATGATGGTTTAATTTAAAACGAAATAATCATGCGTAACATATCTTTTCATCGCCTGCTGATGGCCGCTGCGGGACTTCTCATCATCACAGGTTATTCGGCCTGTAAAAAAGATGAAATACGGGCTGTGCTGCAGCTGCCCAAAACAGCTCCTGCACTGCAAAGCTCGGCCACCACGCTGGTGCTCGACAGTTCGCAGGCCAGCCAAACGGCCGTAACCTTTAGCTGGGCTCCAGTGAATTATGGTTACAATGCCGATGTAACCTATACCCTGCAATTTGATGTACCTGCCGATAGTTTTCAGAATCCGATAAACGTGACGGCTGGGATCAACAAAACGAGCTTTTCTTTTACAGTGGCCGATTTCAATACATTGGCTATCCAAAGTCTGGGTTTGCCTTTCGGCCAATCGAGCACGGTGCTGGTAAGACTGGCCAGTAACGTAAATCAGTTTAATGGAAATCCTTCCGTGGTTCCTACGGTTTATTCCGATTCGCTCGTGCTGCAGGTAACACCCTACCAGGTGGTCATCAATTATCCCTCGTTGTGGGTACCGGGCGACTATCAGGGCTGGAATCCGGCCGCAGCGCCCAAGGTGGCTTCGGTGAAGGCCAACGGCATATATGAAGGCTATGTGTATTTCCCGCCCGGCGGCACCTTCCAGTTCAAATTCACCAGCGCGCCCGACTGGAGCCATATCAACTACGGCGATGGCGGCAATATGAGCCTCGATGCTACCGCAGGTACGGCCTCCGGTAATTTAAGTACCAATGGCGGAGCCGGCAACCTGCAAGTGCCCGGCACAGGGTACTACCGCCTTATTGCCAATACAGGCAACCTGACCTGGAGCGCCACCCGCACTACCTGGTCGGTGATCGGCGATGCTACACCCGGTGGCTGGAGCACCGATACCGATATGACTTTCGACCCAACTACCCAGACCTGGAGCGTGACGGTAAATCTGGTGAGCAGCGGTTCATTTAAATTCCGGGCTAATCATGATTGGACAATCAATTTTGGCTTCGATAATGGGCAGTTGACTTATAATGGAAGCAACATTCCTGTGCCCAGCGATGGCAAATACCTGATCACACTCAACCTGAGTGTAGCTGGAAATTATACTTTCAGCATGAAAAAAGTGAATTAGGTTTATGGGTTATTCTGCCTGCCGGTTCCCCCGGTGGGTCTATGCTTTGATGCCCTTCTTCGTGAAGGGCATTTTTTTATGTTTCCATCTCTATCATGGCTTTCAGGCACATGTGATCTTGGGTTTGATGGATCGCTTCAAAGGCTTGGGGAAGCTGTGCAAGGGAATAGCGGTGGGTAATCCATCCCTGAACCTGAAGGCGGCCGCTCTCCAACAGATTGATAACATAGGCAAAATCTGCAGGCAAGCTGTTGCGACTGGCAAATAAGGTGAGTTCTTTCTGGTGAAAGACGGGGTCAGAAAAGGAGAGATGCTGCTGACACAAGCCTACATAAATGATGCTGGCACCCTGCGCTGCGTAGGAAAAACACTGCTCCATGGAACGGGCATTTCCGGTGGCATCGAAGATCACCGTAGGTTTTTTGCAATCAAAAGCATCGCAAATCTGATCCAGAGGCTTCTGGCTGAGCAATATTGGCAAGGGCGTTTGGGGAAAGCTAAGTTTTTGCAGAAAACTGAGGCGCTGAGCTTGCAGGTCGGCCACTGCCAGTATTTGAGGGTGATGCAATGCGGCAAAGGTAGCCACCGCCAGGCCAATAGGCCCTGCACCCAGAATCAGCACCCGATCATCGGCCTGCAGCCTGGCTCGTTGCACAGCATGAGCTCCTATGCTAAGAGGCTCTACCAGTGCCAGCTCATCGTAAGATAGCAAGGCCGATGGATGCAGTTGAGCAGCCGGTAGCTTCAGGTACAATTGCAAGCCACCATCCACATGCACGCCCAGTACCCGCATCTGTTCACAGGCATTTGTATATCCCCGCAGGCAGGCATCGCAACGTCCACAGGCCAGATAAGGCCTTACTGCACAACGATCACCCACAGCGATCTGTTGCACATCTTCGCCCGTTGCAATTACCTCTACCCCCAACTCATGTCCCAACAGACGGGGATACGTAAAATACGGTTGCTCGCCCCGGTATGCATGATAGTCAGTACCACACAAACCTATCCGATGGACTTTCACCAACACATCGCCTGCAGCAGGATCGGTTATGTGGCCAGGTTCAGTGCGGATAAACAGCCCCGGCTTTTCCAGTATCCAGGTATGCATAAAAAAGCGTCTCACATGCTTTTACAGCACTTGCATTCCAGTGGATGATATTCTCATCAGGCACGCAAACATGAAATGCAGATCAGATTGCTAAGTCAATCCAGATTACCTACCATTTTCATCGGATCCACCCACTCATCAAATTCTTCAGGCTTCACATATCCCAGTTCCACAGCGGCCTGTTTAAGGGTTTTGTGTTCACGATGCGCTTTCTGTGCAATCTCAGCTGCTTTGTAATAGCCAATTTTCGGATTCAGGGCCGTAACAAGCATCAATGAATTTTGCAAATGCCGTTGAATGTTTTCATGAATAGGTTCTATGCCAACTGCGCAACGATCGTTGAACGACATGCAGGCCTGGCCAATGAGTTTGGCTGAATGGAGAAAATTGTAAATAATCATGGGCTTGAACACATTCAGCTCAAAATGGCCATTGCTACCACCCACATTGATGGCAACATCATTGCCCAACACCTGTGCTGCTACCATGGTCAATGCTTCACACTGGGTGGGATTTACCTTTCCGGGCATGATGGAGGAGCCGGGTTCATTCTCGGGAAGATGAATTTCGCCGATGCCACAACGCGGGCCCGAGCTAAGCATGCGGATATCATTGGCAATCTTCATAAGGCTTACGGCTACGGTTTTCAGGGCTCCATGGGCTTCCACAATCGCATCGTGTGCAGCAAGTGATTCAAATTTGTTTTCCGCACTTACAAAAGGCAGTCCGGTGAGGCTTGCAATTTTCTCAGCCACTTTCACGGCAAAGCCCGGAGGCGTGTTGATGCCCGTTCCCACAGCTGTGCCGCCCAGTGCCAGCTCGGCCAGATGAGGCAGGGTATGCTGAATGGCGCGGATGCCATGATCCAGTTGCGACACGTAGCCGCTGAATTCCTGTCCGAGCGTAAGTGGCGTTGCATCCATGAAATGCGTACGTCCGATTTTCACTATTTTCCAGAATGCTTTTGACTTTTCAGCCAGCGTATCCCGCAGCTTTTGCAGGCCCGGCAATGTCAGCTCCACCAGCATTTTGTAAGCTGCAATATGCATGGCAGTAGGAAAGGTATCGTTGGATGATTGCGATTTGTTTACATCATCATTGGGATGAAGCACCTTGGGATAATCCGTGAGTTTGCCTCCCTGCAGCACGTGAGCGCGATTGGCAATCACTTCATTGACATTCATATTGGTTTGGGTGCCCGACCCGGTTTGCCAAACCACCAGTGGAAACTGATCATCCAGTTTGCCCTCCAGTATTTCATCACACACCTTCGCTATGAGTTCGGCTTTTTCGCGGCTCAGCACTCCCAAATCCGCATTGGTCAGCGCTGCAGCTTTCTTCAGATACGCAAATGCACGGATAATTTCAATGGGCATACGGTTGATATCACGTGCAATGGGAAAATTTTCCAGTGAGCGTTCTGTTTGAGCACCCCAGTAAACATCTGCAGGCACCTTCACCTCGCCCAGTGTGTCTTTTTCAATCCGGTATTCCATGGCTGTTGATTTGAACGGTTCAAAGTTACAGGATATTTGGCTGCCTTGCATGGATGGAAATAACTGCAATCATGGAAGTATGAGAAGATGATTTTTCATGCAAAAAATGAAAGTTCATGTTATCTTTATTCAGATTCACTGCGGGATGCAGCTATGCTGCAGCTTCCTGTGGTGTGATTTGGATGATTGATATATGGCAAACATATTTGTAAGCGGGGGTACCGGATTCATTGGCTCGTATTTGGTAAAAAGATTAGTAGCGCAGCATCATGTGGTGCATGTATTATCCCGGCAGGCTCATGCTGCTGATATGCCACAGCTGCGCTGGTTTAAAGGTGATATCACTTCATGTGAGGCTGTGAAACGAGCCATGGAAGGCTGCGAATTTGCTTATCATCTGGCTGGCTATGCAAGAGCCTGGCATCGCGACAGGCAGTATTACTTTCAGGTAAATGCAGAAGGAACAAGAAATATCATGCAAGCGGCCATTGAAGCTCATGTGAAAAGAGTGTGCCTGGTTTCCACGGCCGGCATTCTGCCACCCGCTGAAAACGGATTGCCAGTACAGGAAACCATGCCTTTGCGTCCGGAACTGCATACCACATACGAGCGTTCCAAATGGATGGGCGAGCAAATAGCCAGAAGCTATCAGGATCAGATTGAGCTGGTCATTGCTTATCCCACCAAGGTGTATGGCCCGGGCCCTGTGGATGAAAGCAATTCCGCTACCCTCATGATGCGCGATTATTTGCTGGGCAAATGGCATGTGATTCCGGGAAATGGAAAAGGCACCATGGATTATGTGTTTGTAGAAGATGTAGCACAAGGCATTCAGTTAGTGATGAATAGGGGGCGGGCAGGAGAAGCTTATCTGTTGGGCGGTGAGCCGGCCAGCTATGACCGATTCTTTGATCTGTTGAGAAAACTCAGTCAGGTTCATCATCCTTTGTTTCATCTGCCAGTACCGGTTATTTACAGCATTACCGGTATAGAATGGCTAAAAGCAAAATTGGGATACAGGCCGTTGCTGACACCAGAATGGGTACGCAAGATTCCGTATGATTGGATCAAGAGCAGCGAAAAAGCCCGCCGCGAGCTTGGTTATCATGCGCGCAGCCTGGAAGAAGGCATGCGATATACGATTGACTGGTTACGATCCACATGTGTATAAGGCTTTACATGAATCATAAGTGCATGCAAAAGATTTATTCTGGTTAAGTAAAACGTGTTTTAGCCTCGTGAGGGCAAAATTTCATTTATATTCGAATAAACAACCCATTATGCATGATCACACAACTCTCTGCTATGCTCTGATAACCGGTGCCAGTGCAGGTATAGGAAAGGCACTGGCAGAAGAATGTGCGCGTCGAAAATTTCCTGTTTTACTGGTAGCCTTGCCAGGCGATGACTTAGCTCGTTTGGCACAACAGATTCGGGATCAATATGGAGTGAAAACGGATTATCTGGGTATAGATTTTTTGGAGCAAGATAGTGTAATGCGGGTATGGGAGTGGTGCAGGGATCGGCATTATGCTGTTCGTCTGCTTATCAACAATATCGGCCTGGGGGGCAGGCATCATTTTGAAGAGCTGCAACCCGAGCAAATCACACAGATGATCCGGTTAAACATTCAGGTTACCACGCAACTCACGCGTGTCTTCATAGAAGACCTAAAGACACATCGCCCGGCTTATATTCTGAATGTAGGCAGTGCTGCGGGGTTTCTGCATGTGCCCTACAAGGCAGTGTATTCTGCGACCAAGGCATATATTTATTCTTTCAGCCGAGCTTTGCGCACGGAGCTCAGGTCACAGGGCATTTATGTGTCGGTACTGTGTCCGGGTGGTGTTTCACATAAACAGGATCCGGTCGTACATCAGAAGATCAATGGCTGGCTTTTTCGGTCGGCCCATGAGAAGCCGGAATATGTGGCTCGTGTAGCCTTGGACGGGCTTTTTCAGCGCCGAAAAACCATTACGCCGGGCTGGATGTCTACCGCATATTACTGGCTCAGCCGCTGGATGCCGCCGGCCTGGCTGGATAAGGTCATGCACAGGTTGTTCGCCGAATCAGAAAAGAATTTGCTATAAGTTAAGAAAATGTTTGAAAAAACATCTAATTTAGAGAGCAGAAAATCTAATATTAGTTGATTATTTACAATGGTAAAGTATAGATTTACTGCTTTTAAAGCGGTTGATGACCCAGATTCATGTTTCAGATTTATAGAAGGTCATAAAAAGTTATTGGAGATTTATGGAATAAGTATGATAACTTCAAATACTCCTAATTGGGTATATCATGATAATACATATGTTATTTTGGTTGAATCAATCCCAGATAAAAGAGTTTTAGGTGGGGCACGGGTCCAATTAGTGGATGAAAGTATTGAGGTTCCTTTGATTGAAGCAGTAGGTAAAGTCGACCGAAGAATCTTTGATTTAGTTTTTAATCCACATTTTAAGACAGCTGAATTATGTGGATTGTGGAATTCTAAGGCTATGGCTATGAATGGTGTGGGTAGTCTGTATTTGGGTTGGACTGGAATAACAGTAGCTAGAATATTAGGAGTTCAGAAACTTCATGCTCTTTGTGCGCCAGCAACTGTTAAATATTGTTTAAGATTAGGGTTTACTATTCAGGAAACAGTTGGAAACAAAGGAATATTTAACTATCCAAAGGATAACATGATAGCTACAGTAATGACTGTTGAGGATTTAGTTAATCTTCCTACATCTGAAGAAGAAATCAGAAAAACAATTTTTGCATTATCGTTAAACCCAATTCAAAATGTAGAATATAATACAAGATTAGGTAGAGTATTAATAGAGTATGTATTAAAAATAAAGCCATGAGTAAATATTATAACCTTTCCGATTTTCTAGAAGTAGTTAATAATATTGGCGATGTAGATACGATTTACTCTCCTATATTTTTTAAAATTGTAACGGATAAGGATCGTAAGTCATTACAGTATCTAATAGAATCATATCCCTGTATAAGAATTATCAATTCGATTAGGAATCAGGTTAATGAATTAATTAAATTAAGAAATCCTTCTAAGGAATTAGATGGAAATCAAATCGAAAGTATAGTAAATAAATTCTTCTCTGATAGAGACGAACTGAGTTATGGAGTATGGATTTTCTATCCGTGGGAGAACTTTTTAATACACTTACTCGAAGAGGAAGATTTTGTTGAAGTAAGGACATCTAGAAATCAGTTCAAAATTACGAAAGAAGAACAAGAGGTTTTTAGTAAAAAGAGGGTTGGTGTTATAGGTTTATCTGTTGGTCAATCTATAGCTGTAACTATGGCAATTGAAAGAATTTGCGGAGAACTCAGGCTGGCTGATTTCGATAAGATTGAGCTAAGTAATTTGAATAGAATAAAGACAAGTATAAAAAATTTATCGTTGAATAAATCAATAGTTGCAGCAAGGGAAATTTCACTAATTGATCCTTATATTAAGGTAATATGTTTTTGTGATGGGATAAATGAAAATAATATTGATGAATTTCTTTTGGGAAATAATAGTAAATTAGATGTACTTATTGAAGAGTGTGATAGTGTGGATATTAAAATTTTATCTAGAATTAAAGCTAAATTATATGGTATTCCCGTAGTAATGGATACGAATGATAGAGGAATGATTGATATTGAAAGATTTGACCTTAATAAGGATTATCCAATACTTCACGGGCTAATTGATAATTTAGATTATAAATCTATTTCTAAATTGACAATTAAAGAAAAGATTAAAATACTTGGTCCCATCGCTGGCATAGAAAATATGTCGCCAAGAATGAAGTATTCGTTATCACAAATTGGTAAAACAATCACTACTTGGCCTCAATTAGCTTCTTCCGTTATGCTAGGTGGGGCCATTGTTACAGACACTGTACGTCGAATATTTAATGGTGAATTTAAAAATTCAGGTAGATATTACGTTGATGTTGAGTCTATAGTAAAATGACAAGATTTCTACATATAACTTTTTTTGTTGTCTTTTTTTTAAACAAATTATATTGTTTTCCAACATACCCACATGTAATTAATCTCACAGATCCTAATAAATTGATAAACATAGGGAATGATGTTTTTTATTTTGTTGATTCAAATTCTTCGTACTCAATTAATGATATTATTTCAAAACAGGAAATAATATTTAAAAAGTCTACCTCCGAATATTTGAACTTTGGTATTTCTGGATATACTTATTGGATAATGTTTTCTATTGTAAATTCTACAAGAGAAAATAATTTGATATTAGATATTACTTATCCTACCATCGATACGGTTGATTTTTTTTATTTTCAAGATGGTGTAATTAAAAAAATTTCAAAATATCAGTCTAACCTCAAATACTCTCAAATTCCAGGAGTTAATGCCCCTGATTTTTTGTTCTCACTTCATTTACCAACGAATCAGTATTCAACCTATTACATTCGTTTGCATTCATATAAACAGCTCCAATTACCTATATTTATTGGTTCTATAAAGAGTGTTTTAAACCAGATTGGTATTAGAAATCTAATTTTTGGTATTTATGTGGGTATCATTATCATTATGATATTCTATAATCTATTTATTTATATCGTTACTTTGGATGATAATTATTTGTTTTATGTTATATATATCTTTTTTGTGGGACTTACTCAAGTAACGTTAAACGGATATGGGAATCTTTACATTTGGCCGAGATTTTATTATTTGTCTTTGAATTCTGATTTCATTATTCCTATATTAAATGGGTATGCTGCTATTTTGTTTATTAGAAATTTTCTCAATCTAAAGAATACATACAAACAAGGTGAATACATACTTTATTTTATAGGAATTATTTATACTACATCACTTTTTCTTTTAATTACCAATTTGCGACTGCTTAGCTTTATTTTCTTACAGATAGCTGCTATGTTTGGTTCCTTTATTGCTATACTTTTGGGAATCAAAGTAGCATTTAGTGGATATAAACCCGCAAAATTCTTTTTACTTGCTCTTGGTGTATTTCTTACTTCTGTAATTGTTTTTGTTTTAAGAAACTTTAGTATTATTCCTTTTAATATGTTGACGTCTTATTCTCTTGAGATAGGCTCCTCACTTGAGACTATGCTACTTTCCTTTGCTCTTGCCGATAAAATCAATACCTATAAAGCTGAGAAAGAACAGGCTCAGCTGGCGGCGTTGTCGAAATCAGAAGAGGTGCGGATGATGCTCAGCCAGCAAAATTTTACCCTGGAACGCATGGTGAAAAAACGCACCGAAGACCTGGAGAAAGCTAACCTGGAGCTTCTTCAAACCCTTAAAAACCTGCAAGATGCTCAGGTACAGCTTATTCAGGCTGAAAAAATGGCTACACTGGGACAACTTACTGCCGGCATTGCCCATGAAATCAATAACCCCATCAATTTTGTCAAATCTAACGTGAAACCCCTTCAGATGGATCTGTACGATCTGATTGCCCTTATCCAGGCTTATGAAAAACAACTCCAGCTTTTGCTTCCTGCACATGCCATGGAAGAAATAGAAGCCATTAAAAAGAAAATTCATTATCCTGAATTGATTGACGAAATCCGCATTCTGCTGAAGGGTATTGAGGAAGGCGCAGAGCGTACGGCCGAAATTATCCGCGGATTGCGCATCTTCAGCCGCCTGGATGAAAGTGAACTTAAAAAAGCAGATATCCACGAATGCATTGACTCCACTCTTATTCTGCTTAATAACTCTATTCCGGATGATGTAATAGTCGAAAAGCATTATGCCCAGCTGCCGCTTATTGAATGTTATCCCGGCAAGGTGAATCAAATGCTTATGAATCTGCTTACCAATGCTATCCACGCAATTAAAAGCAAACTCAAATCTTTACCGTCTTCAAACGAACAAACAAAAGAAAAACAAAAAATCATCATCACTACAGCTATGGAACCTGATGGGCAGCACATCCGCATCAGTGTGGCCGATACCGGAACTGGCATGACACCCGAAATCAAACAAAAAATATTTGAGCCATTCTTTACCACCAAGGAAGTGGGCGAAGGCACCGGGTTGGGTTTGCCCATCGTGTATAGCATCGTGGAAAAACACGGAGGAAAAATTTTTGTGGAAACTACCTATGGAAAGGGTTCAGAATTTATCATAATTTTACCCACAACCCCAAAACCGGTCGCGCAGACTCAGGAGGTGAGGGATTAAAACAACCAAGTGTATGCCTGCTGAACACATCAGAATATTGTATGTGGACGATGAGGTCAATAATCTGGCTGCATTTCGTGCCACTTTCCGGCGTGATTACGATGTTTTTACTGCTCCCCATTTCGATGAAGCCTATCAGATTCTTGAACAGGAGCAGCCCATTCATCTTGTGATTGCCGACCAGCGGATGCCCGGCATGACCGGCGTGGAATTCCTGACCGATATCCGCAAAAAATATCCGGATCCCTTGCGTGTGCTGCTGACAGCACATATGGACATGGAAGCCCTGATTGAAGCCGTGAACGAAGGCCGTATTTACCGGTATATCCGCAAACCCTGGAATGAAGCCGAATTGCATAATACCATTCATAATGCTTATGAAATCTACACGACCCGCATGGAGCTGAGGGAAAAAATGCAGATGCTGGAAAAAACCAACGATGAACTGAGTCGCTTTATTTACAGCGTATCCCATGATTTACGCTCACCGTTAATGTCTGTGCTCGGCATTCTGAATCTGGCTAAAATGGATCAATCGGTCATTGACCCGAATGGATACCTGCAGATGATTGAATCCAGCGTGCTGCGTCTGGATGATTTCATCCAGAAAATCATTGAATATTACAAGAATTCAAGGCTGGAAATTGAATATGAACCCATCAACTTCAGGCAACAAATTGAAGATACCATCGAGAGTTTCCGGCATCTGCATCTTAATGTGGAATTTAAAATTGATGTAGATCAACCTGTACCTTTTATTGGTGATAACTTCCGTATCAATGTGGTATTGAACAATCTGATATCGAATGCCATAAAATATCAAAAGCCCGATGAGCAAAATCCCTGGGTGGCAATACGGGTAAAAGTAAATCCCAGCCAGGCTGTAATTGAAGTATCAGACAATGGAATCGGGATTGTTCAGGAGCATTTGCAAAACATTTTTAAAATGTTTTTCCGAACCAAAAGTTTGAATAAGCCAGGTGCAGGTATTGGATTATATATTGCCAAAGAAGCTGTCAGCCGGATGGGTGGTACGATTGATGTACGTTCCGTGTATGGTGAGGGTACTACATTTGTGGTATGTATTCCCAATCATCCGGAGCACGCACGGTGAAAGAATCATTTTCCCAATAACTAACTTCTGATCTTTTCAGCTGTTTTTTGTTTAAATGAAAAGGCATAAACTTGTGTAATAATCTTATTGCATGAAAGCTTGGCAGGATTATATTTCCCAACATGGTGACCGGTTTGTAGAGGAGTTAAGTGAATTGCTCCGCATTCCTTCCATCAGCACAGATACAGCTCATAAGCAGGATGTACAACGATGTGCCGAACTGGTTAAACAATATCTGGAGCAGGCTGGTGCTGGCAAGGTGCAGATATTTCCAACAGCAGGTCATCCGGTAGTATATGCTGAAAAACATGTATCCGATCAGTTGCCCACCGTGTTGGTTTATGGACATTATGATGTGCAGCCCGCAGATCCGCTTTCGCTCTGGCATCATGATCCGTTTGATCCCATCATCCGCGATGGTCGGATTTACGCACGAGGAGCCAGCGATGACAAAGGGCAGTTTTTTATGCATGTGAAAGCACTGGAAATCATGACCCGCACACAAACGCTGCCTGTGAACCTGAAATTTATCATTGAAGGAGAAGAAGAAATTGGTTCCAAACACCTGACTACGTTTGTGCAGGAACACAGCGACATGCTAAAGTGTGATGTGGTGCTGGTGAGTGATACGGCTCTGATTAGCTTACAGCAGCCTTCCATTGATGTGGGCGTGCGTGGACTGGCATACGTGCAGGTAGAAGTAACGGGTCCCGATCATGATTTGCATAGCGGCGTGTATGGGGGCGCTGTGCCCAATCCGGCTACCATCCTCTGCCAGATGATTGCCCAATTGCATGATGCAGATCATCGGGTGCATATACCGGGCTTTTATGATGACGTGGAAGAAATTCCAGCAGAGGAACGTGCCTTGCTGGCCAAGGCTCCATTTGATCCGGAACAGTTTAAACGGGAAACGGGTGTACGCGATTTTTGGGGTGAAAAAGGCTATACTGTGCGCGAACGGATCGGTATTCGGCCCACGCTTGAAATCAATGGCATCTGGAGCGGCTATACCGGCGAAGGCGCCAAAACCGTATTGCCATCAAAAGCCTACGCTAAAATATCGTGTCGGCTGGTGCCACATCAGGATCATCAGCAAATTACCCAATTGCTTGGCGATCATCTGAAAAAGATAGCCCCCTCCTGTGTACAGGTAGAAGTCAAACCTCTACATGGGGGTGATCCCTATGTTTTGCCCATCAGCCATCCAGCCTATCGGGCAGCCGCCCGGGCTATGCAGGCCACTTTGGGTAAAGAGCCGGTTCCCGTGCGCGGAGGTGGTAGCATTCCTATTACTTCCGTGTTCCTGAAAACATTAGGAGTACATACGGTATTTTTAGGCTTCGGTTTGGATGACGATTGCCTGCATGCACCCAATGAAAAATTTGATCTGGCTAACTTTTTCAAAGGCATTGAAACCATTCCCTATTTTCATCGGTTTTTTGCAGAAGAAAACTTAAAATCATAACTGCAAGTGGTTTTCCCCTAAATTTGCCCCATTTCACATGATTGCTTGATTTATGGCTCGACATACCCATGCAGATGTATTACCCGGACAGGTGTTGATGGATATTGCCCACCAGTTCGGCACTCCGGTATATGTATATCATGCTGAGAAAATTCAGCGGCAGTATGAAAAGATGAAGAAAGCTTTTCAGAAGGCCCCTGTGCAGATTTATTATGCTTGCAAGGCATTGACCAATATCAATATCTTGAAACTCATGCGGCAGCTGGGTGCAGGGCTGGATACGGTTTCTATTCAGGAAGTGCAACTGGGACTTCGTGCAGGTTTTGAACCTCAGCAAATCATCTTTACACCGAATTGTGTGGATCTGGATGAAATGATAGCTGCCAAGGAATTAGGTGTTAAAATTAATATCGATAATATTTCCATCCTGGAACAGTTTGGAAATCGCTTTGGTGGATCCTATCCGGTGTGCATTCGCCTGAATCCGCATATCAATGCAGGCGGGCATTACAAAATTTCAACAGGTCATATCGATAGCAAATTTGGAATTTCCATTCATCAGATTCGCCATATTGAACGCGTGGTGAAATCAACCGGGTTACATGTAAACGGCCTGCACATGCATACAGGTTCGGAAATCAAAGATGTAGATGTGTTTCTGCGGGGCGTGGAAATATTGCTGGATATGGCTCAGCATTTTGATCAGCTTGATTTTATTGATTTGGGCAGTGGCTTTAAAGTAGCCTATCATCCCGATGATACGGAAACCGATATCGATTTGTTGGGTGAAAAATTATCCAACTTATTTAATCAGTTTGCAGGCCAATATCATCGTCCGCTTACCTTATGTTTTGAACCCGGTAAATACCTGGTTAGCCAGGCAGGCTATTTTGTGGTAAAAGTGAATGTGATTAAACAAACATTGGCTACGGTGTTTGCCGGTGTCAACTCCGGATTCAATCATCTGATCCGCCCGATGTTTTATGATGCCTATCATATGATCCGCAATATTTCCAATCCCCAAGGGCCGGAACGTATTTATACCGTAGTGGGATATATTTGTGAAACCGATACTTTTGCCTGGGACCGGAAAATCAATGAAATCCGCGAAGGCGATTATTTGGTTTTTTACAATGCCGGTGCGTATGGATTTGAAATGTCATCCAACTACAATTCCCGTTTGCGGCCTGCTGAAGTACTGGTAAAAGATAATCAATATCATCTGATTCGTTCCCGCGAAACTTTAGATGATTTGCTGCGCAATCAAATTGAAGTGCTGGATTAAGCCTTTGAACTTATTTTGGTTAGTTGTTTGTTGCAGCTTCGGCACCTTTTGTAACCATGCCTGTAAATTATTATGCGGGGGTTAGTAGCCCCGACAGGAATCGAACCTGTATTAACGGTTTAGGAAACCGCTGTTCTATCCATTGAACTACGGGGCCAACACGATGCAAATGTACGAATTCCTTGTACCTGCTAAAATGATTTTGTGTTTTCTACCGATTGCACGAGTTGACCAAAATCATCATCATCCAGTGACTTCGATCACCATTTCGATAGTTTTTAGCGCTTAAGTTTGTTATATCTTCTCCGATTTTAAAAATCCTTTTTACCATGAGAATAGATAATTATACCGCTGCCATTTCTGTTCATTTGCAAAGGCAAGACGATTTTCTGCCTGTGCTCAGGCAGTGCGTAAAAGAAATTGAACGGGCCGAGAAAAAAGGTATTCGGCTTGAATATGTGGGGGTGCGTGTAGATGAGGAAGATGCAGGCCAGTACATAGTTTATCTAAAACTGGATGGCCCTGATCGCACAGTTACCGGGAATTTGAAAGGCAGAGATGTATTGCAGATCCTTCGGGTATTGTTTGATCGCTTGTTCAGGAATTATGCGGGCCAGGCTGAGCTAAGCCATGTTGCTTTTGTTTGATATTTCAGTAGATTTGGATGAAGCGTGTTCCGATACACATGAAAGCCATGGTTTTGCATGAAGTGGGCAAGCCGTTGCAGGAGGAGCAATGGCCTGTGCCAGAGCCCGGGCCCGATGAAGTCCTTGTGCGTGTAATAGCCTGTGGTGTGTGTCGAACTGATTTGCATGTGGTGGATGGCGAACTGCCTGACCCGCTTTTGCCATTGATTCCCGGACATGAAATCATCGGCCAGGTTGAAGCACTGGGCACAGATGTAACCCGCTGGCAGATAGGCGATTGGGTAGGTATTCCGTGGTTGGGCTATACCTGCGGGCATTGTGTGTATTGCCAGAAAGGCATGGAAAACCTGTGTGAACGTGCTCAGTTTACCGGTTATACACGGCAGGGAGGATATGCTGAGTATACAGTGGTACATCAAGATTATGCCTTTGCTTTGCCTGAAAACTGCCGCAGACCCGAAATGGCACCTTTGCTTTGCGCGGGCCTGATTGGTTTTCGGTCGTATCGCATGATTCATCCTTCGGCTCGTCGGATTGGCCTGTACGGATTTGGAGCGGCCGCGCATATTCTGACACAAATTGCTTCGCACCAGGGCAAAGAAATCTACGCTTTCACGCGCGATGGCGATCAGGCAGGGCAGCGTTTTGCCCGGCGTATGGGTGCATATTGGGCGGGAGGATCGTCTGATCTGCCGCCTGTCAGGCTGGATGCAGCTATCCTCTTTGCACCGGTAGGAACGTTGATTCCGCAGGCGTTGCAGGCAGTAGATAAAGGCGGACAGGTCATTTGCGGAGGCATTCACATGAGCGATATTCCATCATTCCCGTATCGCTGGTTGTGGGAAGAACGTAACATACAATCGGTAGCCAACCTAACGCGTGAAGACGGCGAAGCTTTTTTTGCTACTATTCAACACATTCCCATCCATACGGAGGTGAGCTTTTATCCACTTTCACAAGCCAATCGGGCATTGGCTGACCTGAAGGCCGGCCATATTAAAGGAGCTGCAGTGTTGAGGATGGAGAAATGATGATCTTTTTAATTTTGAGTTACAGGTCGCCCTTGAAGCTAATAAATTAAACACTGCTACATTAAGATCAGGGATCTTTTACTTTATAAATGATGTACTTTTCCCCCTCTTCAATGGCCTTATAGTATTCTTTGATAAAATGATTGAGTTCAATTTTCTCTCCTTCATTACTTGCTTTGTTCAGGTAAAAATAGCTGCTTTTGAACATAACGATATATTGTGGCTTATGGGCGTAAAGTCCAAAAATAAATTCATCCCACAAGCTTTGCAGGTAAGGCGGGAAAACACCCTTCCATTCCATTTCCGTGAAATGAATTTCTTGTAAAAATCTGGTAGGAATATCAGCATGCAATTCTAAAAGTACATTAGATCCGCCTCCTAATTCATCGAACACCTGTACTTTTTCATGCTTATGAATGGAGTCTTTTCTCAATTTGTTTACGATTTCCTCAATCATACCTGGCTGCTCAGCTACATTCCTGTCATATTGATTTATAGGATTTACCTTTTTTACAATTGTTGGAATAGTAAATAAGTCTAATATACACATCCATGATACAATTATCAGGAATCCAAATATTTTTATTCTTTTATCATCTGATCCTAAAAGATAATAGACAATAATTGAAAGAAATACAGATGAAAAAAAATACAGAGGATACAAATGATAATAAAAATCAGTACCCTGTGTCAGATAATGTATCAGAGAGAGTAGTATCCCGGAAACAATCAACAAATTGATAATTCTTTTCCTGCTATTATCATGAATCAATTCTCTAAGAAAGGGCATACTCAAAATGAAGAAAATAAGCATTATCCCTACAGGAGTTCGCCATATTGTGCTTATCAGGGTAAAGATATTGTTTTTAGCTCCCTTACCATATATAGGCAGATAATGAATTAACATGTCCAGAAAACTGGATAATCCACCTTTATACATAATCCATAAAACAAATAAAACAGGAAAGAAAAGATAACCAAATGTGATTAACAAGATTCCTTTAAGCATTTTATTATGATTATCTTTCTGACTTAAGAAAAGTGTAGCAAATAGAAGGATAAAGAATAAGATTCCTGTAGGTTTAATTCCCGTTGCGTATCCCACAAATATTCCGGATAAAAACAGATTCAGAAAATAATATTTTTTTTGTGCATTCAGGAATAACCAAGTAGATACACTGATGCATGCTATCATAAAAAAATCTCTTTCTCCCATAGCTGCTTCTCCTCCCGAAAGATGAATGCCAGCAAAAGAGATTACAAAAAGCAAAATTGATGTGGCTCCGAATGGCTTTAATATCTTACCTCCGGCAAACAGGGTGATACATAAAAATAAAAGATCTACTATGCGAAACCCTAGGTTCGATTCACCAAATAGTTTAAGGGTAGCCATATGTATCCAGTAGGTACCCGGCATATTCATATCAAATATTTCCTTGTATGGGATAGCGCCGTCCAATAGCTTTCTGGCTATGTATTGAAATATTGGGCTATCAACCAGATAATGCCATCTTAGTGAGGAAAGCAGAAGTGCAGTTGTTGGTAAAGATAAAATAATAATTATGGCATGCAGATATTTTCTGGGAAGAAACTCCTTTGCTAAAACAGATGCATTGAATCTTTGTATGCTTATCATAAGGTTATGTATACAATCTATTTATTTACTGCTCTTAATACATTCTCTAAGGGCACTCCAATCAACCTTTCGATCTCTAACTTCGACACATTTAAATCTCTTTGCAGGGAGATTTTTTTGCTGAGTTCTTCATTGTAAGACTGAAGAGCATTGTTATATTCATCCACACTGATCTGCCCGTTTCTGAATTTTTGTTCCGCTTGAAGATAAGTATTGTACAGATTTTCAACCACAGATGTTTCAATGGTCAACTGTTGTTTATACATCAGATAATCTTGATATTTGCTTAATACATTGGTTTTAATTTCTTCAAATTTACTCAGCTTGGCCATTTGAGCAATTTCCAGTTCTTTTCTTGCTTGCCTGACCTTATGAGCGTGAGTAGTAAATATACCCAATGGAATAGTGCCACCAAAGTTGTATCTGGGGTAGTAAATATTGGTTAAATTTTTAGGCGGACTGATAGAGTATTCATTTATATTTCCGGATAGCGCTACATTGTTCCACCAATCTGTTTTGGCGAGTTTGAGTTGCTCGTTTGCAGCCTCAACTTGTAGCTCGGCAGATTTTGCATCTGCATTTTCAAGTGCAAGTAGCACAAGTTGTTTCGCAACTGGATCATCTTCTGGAATATATATTCCATATATTATGTTATTAGAACCTTGTTGGGTATTCTGTTGCCCAAATAATAAGATCGGATTCAAACCGATTATAAGAATAAATAGCCTGAGAACAATCTTCATATGATATTTTTTTCTGATTGAATGTATTTTAACTTTATCATAGCTGCTAAAATGCCGTTATAGATAAAACTAATACTAAAATTGCTGATGGCACCTTGTGAATAATCCGATAAAAACCAGGTAAATAGAGCGGCAGCAAACCCCGCAAAAATGATTTTATGCCTATGAGAAGGTTGATGATAATATTGATGGATAGCAAATTTTAACACAATAAAGTATGTGATAAGCTGAATGATAAAGCCTATCCATCCGATTTCAAGAGCGTTCTGAACAAATACACTATCGGGGGGAAATCCTGCAAGGGGATGGTGTGGGTATAATTCCAGTGCTTCAAATCCGGTTGTTTTTATTCCCCCTCCAATTGGATGATGATGCATGTATGATTGTTTTGATCTTCGATTAAGATCCCTAACAATCATCGATGGATCCTGGCTGGGATGGAATGCGCTTCTTACTCTGTTAAGTACTCCATTTTGGAGCGGAGATAAGATTAATGCGGTACCAATCAATAGAACACCTCCAATGACAATAAGTGTTTTTCTATTTTGAATTGTGAGTAAGCCAAGAAAAATTATTCCAAACGGTATTACGGCAGTTGCTGTCCGGGTCCCTGAGTAAGACATGCCCAGCAACATAAAGATAATTGCAATAATAAGTAAAGCCGATTTTTTTACTGATAGTTTCATTAGTAGTATACTGATGCAGAAAACGATGGTTCCAGATAGAAATACACCAAATGCTGCTGGATCAGATAAAGTAGAATATTTTCTGATAAATCCACCCTGGAACAGTATGCCGAATGTATGTGGGTCGCTCATTAATCTTCTGTATTCCCATGGGGGTAATCCAAGCCATTGCTGCATGCATCCATATAACGCGACTAAAAAGGCTATTATGATCCAGAATTTGATGAAAAAATAAATTTCTTTTTCAGTTTTAAATAGGTATAATGAAATCAAATAGAATACAAATCCCATCACTGTGACAGGATATATTTTCATCCATCCGACAGGTGGATAGGCATTTGGATTAAATGCTTCCAATCCAAAATAAATCAAAATAATTACATAAGCATAAGTAAAAGGATTATGTATATGATGCCATAAACGCTCATGGTGAATAATTTTCCTTAGTATGATACCCACAAATATGGCTCCTGTAAGAAACTCTCCACCAGTACTAACAGGAATACTTAGATTCAATAACCTGATGAAAAAATAGGTCAGAAAGCCATACAGAATATCTAAATAATAAGCAATTCCAGGATAAGCTATGCTGATAAATAAAACTATTAGAGAAACAATTACTAAAAATAATAACCCTCCAGTCTGCAAGGAGAGCGAATAAGCATAAGAGATCAAGACTACTGCCAGCAGTAGCACCGATATTATTATAGAAGTGTATTGCTTTTTATGATATATTTTGTTGGCTGTTATCATTTAGATCCTAAAAAAATTCTATTTTCAGAAATATTATAATTATCCAAATGATAATAAAAATGGTCATGATTATTTCCAGAATTTCTTCGTTTGAATGCCTTCTGCTCATTTTAGTTATATAATGAGAATGTTACTTTATTTGCATTTTCTAACTTTATGGGTTGTTTTTCCTGATTTATGCTATTATTTATTCTTTTTTTGTCTAATATAAAAATAAACCATCCACCATTTCTTATAATTAGGTTGTATAGCATGATGCTGAGCGTGATTGACAGAATCAGGTTAATAGGAAGTAGAAGATTTGTGTTTCTGATTTCTAAACCATGTGTGAATAACACTCTGAATAATGAGGCTATTCCTACATGGAGTATGTATATATATAATGAATGGTATCCGACTATCTTCAGAAAATTCAGTTTATCATATTTCCCCAAGATAAAACATATATTTAACATAAAGGCACATCCAATCAATGCCACTCCAGCAAATTGGAAGATGTGGGTATATTCTATATTCTCATGTTGTAAGAAATACCATTGTGAAATTATAAAAGCAGGAAGAATCCCAAAAAACAAACCATGCGATCTATAAATAGGATAGAACTTCTTATTTAGCAGATAGCTTGAAACCAGATCACCTAAGGCAAAAAAAGGATAAAAATAGAGAAGATCTCTTATGGGGCCACTGTTATACTTTGTCGATAAATAATAAAATATTATTCCTACCCCCAATTGAATTAATGCTGGTATTTTTAACAGATATTTTAATATAATGTAAAGTACAGACACATTAAATAGTGCAAATAGATACCACATTTGATCAAGTGCATCCGGGTTAGTTATGATGTATGTAAAATCATGAAGAGTTCGATCTGAGTTTGTATATTTGGAAAATAAGATTTGCAATGTGATCTGTATGGTGCACCAAAGAATATAGGGATAAAGCAATGTTTGTGATTTAACTTTAATCAGATTAAGCCATCCTCTTTTTTCAAGGCTTTTGCTGATAAATATTCCGGATAAAATAAAGAATAAGGGCATCCGGAAGCTGAAGAACATTTCATTTGCTTTTAACAGTATGATGTGTATGGGTAACCCGGCCCTTTCAAATCCGATAAGGATATGGCGATAAGCTACCAGAATCAGGGCAATTCCTTTTGCATAATCAACCCATGACAGCCTGCTTTGGGTTGCATGGGAGATGTTAAAAAAATATTCAATCCAATATTTAATTTTCAGTTTCATGTTAGCGGTCTAAATTCTCAAACTCTACCTTGTTTAAGATAGCTCCGTTGAATTTCCCGTTCAGACTTTTCAGGTAATTAATGCCTTCCTGGTCATCTTCTTTTATTATGGCTTCAGATGAGAAAACAGCTATAATCCCATCTACGTATTCTACCATTTCTTTGGTATCTGTATATTCATTCATGGGTGCAGCTTCCAGGAATATGTAATCATACCAATCCAGTAAGTCTTTTAAGTGTTCAAGAAGATTTCCATCTGGCAAAATTTCATTAGGAGTATAATCACCTCCCTCACAACCAATGACATCTACGAGCGGAATGGATGTATGAGTTACAACCTGCTCGAGCTCTTCACGCGATATTTTGATATTTTGAGTAGAAAATTGTTCGAGTGTGGGTTTCGCTCCTGTTAGTACAGTTAGATCATTATTACAGAAATTCGTATCAATCATCAGTACCTTCTTTTTACTTAAGCTAAAACTGAAGGCAAGTGCTTGAATTAATGTGGTTTTTCCCTGTTGTGGTTCTGTACTTGTGAATAATATGATTCTGTTTCCTGATTTTTCAATTTGGTGTCTTACTTTTCGAATAAGTTCGCGAATTGTATTTTGTCGTTTTTCAGATTTGGGGGAGGCCTGGGATAACAATTCCCATATTTTATTTTTCTTCAAATTTACTCTATTAATAGGACTTAGTATAGGTAAGCCAGTTTGTTTCACAAAGAAGGATGGTGTTTTAATAGAAAGATCAATATATTCAATAAACACGATTAAGAATATGGTGAAGCAAACAGCTGTAAAGCCGGATAGACCCATGATAATAAAACGATGAGAAGGAAGAGGATTAACTGCAGGTTGGGCAATTAGGATTTGTTTAAATCCTGCATCTTTTGCTCCCTGATTGATAATGTTATTATATTTATCTTGTGCATTTAAATAATCAGCACGGGCTCGGTCTACTTCTTTCTGAAGTGCATCAATAATTACATTCCTACTTGCTGATGAACGGATATTTGCTGATAGAGTGCGTATTGAATTCTGTAAATTCTGGATATCGGCCTGGTCTGATTGGATTTCTACCTGAAGATCTGATTGTTTCTGAATCAGGGTAGCTTTTGGTGGTAAATCACTAAGAGAGTTTTGCGCGTTTTCCGATAATTTATCTTGTAGCTGTCTCCGCAAAGATGCAATTTTGTTGGCGAGATCAGGTGATGGATTATTGTCATACTGAGCTTGCAAGTCACTGATTTGTCGATTCAGCTGAATTATGGATGTATTATTTTCGAATATGGTTTTTTGCAACTGGTCATATTGTGCAATCTGCTTTTCTACCTCTTTTAGTGCGATTTGTGCATTGTTTAGATCACTTTGTTTTTGTTGAAGTTTGGTTTGATAATCCTGAATCAGGGAAATGTTTGCATCTGCAATTGCAGCATCCCCACCTCGAAGCACATTGTTAAGCCGATTTTCCTGAGAGTCAAGGAAAGCCTTTTTTTGTGCAATCATCGTATCCAGCAACTGAATGTTTTCAGCTGAGCGTTGTATCAGATAACTGGTATAAAACCTGTTGAATTGCTTGCAAAGAGTGTTTGCGATAAATGCAGAGAGTAATGGATTCTCAGTCGTGCAATCAATATCCACATAATCAGTTTGTTCCAGCCTATATACCTGAATATCAGCAAGCAATGATTCTTCGTCGTATCCATATGTTTTCAATAATTCAATTAACTTTCTTTCTGTACTATCAAATGAAGAAAGCATCTTCATTTGCTCTAACTTTTCGGAGAAAATTTTGATGGCTTCACTTCTGGGAATCTGGGAGAATATTTGCTGAAGATCTGCTTCATTGGGATTTCGAAAGACGGTTTGTGATGGATTGAGGTCGTGAAGGATTAAGCTGTAGGACAGCAGGCTAATCACCTGAGGGGATGTGAATGTTTTTACGATATTGTCGAATTTCAGGTTGATGGTATAAATATCGAATCCCTGATCGTTACCCAGCCTTACCTGATCATTCATGGTAAATCCAGTAGCAATTTCCGCCTTGGAGAAATATTTCTTTTTTTCATGCAGTGTAAAGAAATAGGCTGCAATCAAAGTAATCAGGAATATGATGATAATCAGCCATTTGCGTTTCCATACGGCTCGAATGAAATAAACGATATCCATAACAGGATTTCTTTGCTGTGTAAGATAATAAAAAATCCGGTCCTCCCGAAAGAGGACCAGATTTTTGACCTTCAGTTTATCTCCGGATGAGTTTCAGGGTTTGGTTGTGTTGACCGGAGCCTGACTGAATATTGAGCAAATACATACCATCAGACAATTGCTGTCGTGATAAATCCAGCAGGACATCATTCCATCCCGAGGGAAGGGTTCCCAGTTGCCTTGTATAGATTATCTGGCCGCTCACGTCCATAAGGCGAATCTGGTAATCTTCTCCTGCTTTCTGAACAGGGATCCCCACATGGATCACATTATGGAAAGGATTCGGATAGGCAATGGCATCATGTTGGTTTGTATTCAGGATCGAATTCGACATTTTAAGATACATATATGGGCTGCCCGGTTGTGTTGCCTTCAACTGACCATTATCATCATAGTCATCATAAGCCTGAATAACCATTGCGCCCAATATTGCAAACTGTGTACCATAAGCATTGATAATTTTGATTGTTATTTTCCCGTCCTGATCGGGAGAAATATTATCTATTTCTGTAGTCTGGGTTGAATTGTATGCTACACTAAGAGTAGTCATCTTATCATTAATCAAGAATGCGCTGATGCTATTCCATCCGAATCCAACCAGGCTTCCGAAAAACACTATGTTATATTTCATGGAAACATTCAAATTGCTCAATACCATAACAACAGTATCCAGTCCATTATCGAGATAATATTCACCTAGCATTACCTGATCAGGGAAGATTCCTGAGTTATTACCTGTAACTACTCCAACGTTGTTTTCGCTTTCAAAGTTTTGCGGAATACTTAGAATTAAATTAGATAGATTCCCATTTGCATCTTTTAAGTTGGTATAAGTATCTCCGTTGTTAGGAAAACGATTTGCATTGTTCCATGGCTTACCTGCGCCGGCTTCCCTAGCATTGAAGTTCAAGAAAATTGCGTAAGAAGGCGTAGTTACACTGGCAACATTACTGAAATCTGATGTTCCATTATTATTTTGCGCCTGTACTTTATAGAAATATCGTGTATCTCCTGCTACCAGACTGTCTATATAAGTTTTTGAATTAGCTGGTAAACTTGCAATCTGGGAATATGTTCCGTTCTTACTCAGCGAGCGCCATATGGTATAACCAGTTTCATTCCATGCCTGATCTCTCCATTTTAGGACAACTTGTTTTGCATTAGATGGATTTATGCTTGCCGTGAGATCAGTAGGTGGTATAATAACCTGGGAGCTACTGTCATATTCTTCAACAACGATTGCATTTAATATGGAATTAGTAGAATTTGCTCCTGCTTTTACGCTAACAGTGATATTTCCATTTTGATCCGGTAGAATACCATTCAATTGAACTGTTGCCGATCTGTTGCGATATGCATTCAGGCTATCTATCTGATTGCCGATTCTGAATGTGGTAGTGTAGTCGATTGCAGTATTGCTTGCATTATACAATGAGCTATTGAAGAATATGAAGTTATACCTTTTCGATGGATTTAAGTTTGAAAACAGCAAATGACGTGTACTAGTATCAGTTTGTACATAAAAATACTGGATCACAGCGTCAGGGAAAATCCCTGAATTATTATAGGTAATATTTCCAAATCCGGCAGAACCACTCCATGTTTCCACATTTGTCAATGAATAACCAGTTGGCTTGTTGGTGTTATCAACAAGTGGAATTGTTGTATTTCCAAAAGCCCAGTTTGCCAGGTTATTCCATGGTGAAGGTGCCAGACTATATGAGTTTGTGACATTTACAAGTATGGTGCGGAAATACTTGTTATTCACTTGCACATTTATAGTAGTTGACGACTTTCCGCCATGATTGGTAGTTGCTGCAATGGTAAATGAATAACTTCCGATATCATTTTGAGAAGATGGTGCAATAATAAGCGATCCTTTATTATTACCGGAATCAATCAATGTAACAAATGCAGGTAAACTAACTCCGGTAAATTTTATGCTGTCAATATTGTCTGCTGTTCCTGCAAAGTTAACGGTATCAGCTGAACCATAAGCAAGAATCAGATTATTTGGGATTCCACTTATTATTGGATTGATGGTGGTAGTTGTAATAGAAACAGTATCTGAAAATGCTGAATATCCGTGTTGATTCACTGCCCGGATGGTATAAGCATAGGTAGTGTTTCCATGAATATTGGGATCAGTAAATGTAGTATCTTCACCGTTTGTTGGATTAGGATTCAGAAGAATAAATCCGGTATCAGCAGGTCCTTTCCGATAAACCTCAAATCCTTTGGCTGTATTAAATGCATTGGTTTGCCAACTTAAAATATTGGCATTATTACCGCTCCTGACAGACAAATTATACGGTTTTGCTGGCGGCATTCCATTATCATAAATGGATGATAAAACAAGTGCATTAATATAGCCAACAGGCGCATCTGATCCTTTTTTCATCATAAAATGAAGGGTACCATCACTTTGCGGGATTAGATTCTGGAAGCTAATAGTTCTGCTGGTATTGTTCTGTACGTAAATGGAATCGATTTTATTACCTACCCTAAATACTGTATGTCCATTATCACTTACGCCATTCCATATACTGCTAGCAAAAAAGGTAAGTTTATAACTCTGAGTTGTATCAAGACCTGTAAAGATACCTTCCACAGAATCCGGTGCTCCGAATATACCGAAATAGTAATATTCTCTCATCACATTATCAGGATAAACTCCTGAATTATTGCCTGTGGTTGCTCCCCCATTATAGGCGTTCCACACAGCCGGATTCAGATGGAATCCTATGGATGATACATTTCCCTGGTCATCTTTTATGTTGGATATTTGTGGGCTTGTAATGTTATTCCAGGGAGCAGGAGCAAGTGTTTGATAGCTAAAGTTTAGGTAATAATTCTTGTTCGGATCTACATAATTTACCTTTAGGTTAAAGAATGCTGAACTCTGTAGTCCATATTTATCGGTTACGGTTACGCTGATGGTATAGTTTCCTGCGTCGCCATAATTAGGTTTGAGGTGCAGAATGGCTTGCCGTCCATTAATGGTATCTAACTTCATAAATGGCAGCATCGGATTCACGGTAAAGTACACATAATCGCGCGGTGTGGGGATGTTGGCATTCAGGGTATCATCTACTGTGGTAGCCACGTTCATGGTAATTTGATTTTGAATCACCGGGGTGGCGGCATATATATCATTCACAGCAAGATTCATGATGGAAGTATCTGTGCCACCATGATTATCGTGCACAGTGATTTTAATACCCGGATAAGGTCCTCTTTGATTCATGGTAGGATTGGTGAAAGTAATGATGCCCGTACCATCGCCATTATCCTGGAAACTGCCAAATGAAGGTAAGTTGAGTACACCCAGTGTGAGTGGATCGTCATCTGCATCGGTAGCCTTCACAGGTATTTGTGAAACTGTATTGGGGTTAATGAGTTGATATTGATTGGAACTAGCGGGTTGCAGAATTTTGGGTGCATGATTTCCTGTCGTAGCCGTATCCCAGCTGCTGTATCCGGCATCCAGTCCAAGCGTATTTTCAGCAGCTATTCGGTAAGTGTATAAAGTATTGGCATATAATCCACTATCCACGAATTGATACGATTGTGCCTGGCCATTGCCATTCACAAAAGCTAATAGTTGGAAATGCACAGTGTCTCCTACAGCACGATAGATGCGGAAACGAGTACTACCTGTATCAGCATGCCAGCTCAGGGTAATCTGATTGGGATTATTGGCGGTGGCTATGACCTGTGTGGGTATTGCTGGTATAGCTGGTGCTGCCAGCGTAGTTGCATACATGTTGGGATTGGCAAACACACTATCGGGAATCAGTTTTCGGTTGTTTGAGGGTCCCCAGAGTACCTGCATGCCCGATCCACCACCAGCCTGGAAGTAAGTGATGGTAATCAAATGCCTGCCAGCAGTGAGATTTACTGTTCCAGACTTATAAGTCATGCCATGAAGTCCGTCATTATTCACGAGTGCGGTTGCATTGAATCGATATGGTGTATCAATATATAGTTTACTTCCGTCGTCTGAATAGGTCCAGAAGGTATAAGAACCGGATGTGGGAATGCGGATGTAACCCGTCCACATAAATCCATAATTGGAAGACTGTGTTGCCGGGCTTAAGGTTACGTTACTTACTGCACCAGTGGCAACTGGCTTTAAGCTATCAAAATTAGGTAAGGTGCTCCACGCACTGGTGGTTGTGTAATATTTGTACTGCAATCCACTCAAATCAGCCAGATTAAAGCCAGATGCACCATTGTTATTAATGGCTTGTATTTTATAATAATAAGTTGTGGCGGGTTGCAATGTGCTGTCTATGAATTGTGTTGTATTTGCAGGTGCCGTGAAGACAATTGAATAAGGACCACCTAAGCTGGTCGCCCTATAAATTTCAAATCCGGTTTCGTCGTTGCTATTATCTTGCCATTGTACTTTTATGCTTCGATACGACAGAGCGGTGGCCAGAATATTGCTGGGCGCGGCTGGTAATGTACCCGAAGGACTTACAGATTCCATGAATGCACTGTCTGGAATCGGTGATTTTGCAAAGCTACCTGTACCACTACTCTTTGCCCATGACACCGTTAAAGAAGCTCCGCCTGTTTGCTGGTAATACCATACTGTGATGGGATACCAACCTGGTTGGTTGAATGTATAAGTACCGCTTTTTTCCGTAGCACTATGCAATCCGTCGTTATTCACAACCAGGGTGTTGCTAATGAATAATTGACTTCCATCATCGGAATTTGTGTAAAAAGTATAGGTACCAGAGTAGGGGATATGAATGTACCCATTCCAGGCAAAGGCATAGTTTGTACTTTGGGTAGCAGGAGAAAGAGAGAAATTGGTGGATATCCCTGAAAAGACGGGATTCATGTTACTGAGGTTGGGCAAATTACTCCAACTGCCCGTGTATGTATAAAAATTATAAGTTAATCCATAATATCTGGGAATAGCTGTTAGCTGATTACTTGGGCTTGATACATTTCCTGCGGCATCCAGTGCTTTCACCTGTATACTATAGGTGCTGTCGTGTTGCAGGTTGGTGAGCATAAAACTTGTATCTGTAGAAATATAAGATTTTACGCCATTCACATAAATCCAATATTTTACTACCCCTACATTATCGGTGGCTCCACTCCATTTGATGGAAATGCTGTTGACGGTTACGTTGACAAGTTGTAATGTAGGAGGTGTGGGTGGAATATGATCTGATAGAGTGGTTACACTTACAGGAGCTGTAGTGGTACTGCCAGCGGTAGAATCAACAGCCCGGATTCGATAATAGTAAGTAGTATTGGGGTTTACCGTGCTGTCAATAAACACCGTGGAATCAGCGGGATTGATGGCAATGAGTTGATAGCCAGTATCTTTTTGCAGACTGCGATAAATCTCAAATCCGGTTTCGTTGTAAACTGGATTGGGTTTTTGACTCCAGGAAAGTTGCACTTTAGTTTGTGATAGCGCGATGGCGATAGGATTGGATGCCGGATCAGGAGGATTCGGACCATTGGCATTAATCACCGTAAAAGGTGCAGAAGGCAGAGAGGAGCATCCACCGGCTTCTGTAACCAGTGCGACATATTTGCCGGGTGTACTGGTAGTGAAATTTTGTTGGGTGCTCACCACTGAATCTGTACCATATTTTTTCCAGGTATAGCTCACATATCCGGAAGGTAGGGTTAGCGTAACAGACGTATTTCCATCTGGAGCAGGAATCACCGCACTCATATGAGGAGCTACCTGAATGTTGGGCGTTTGGGTGGGTGGTTTCACGCCAATCACAACAGGCGTAGGTGACCAGTATGACCAGGTGTTACCCCGCTTAATTCGGGCATCATAGGTGCCCAAGGAAGTTACCAGTAAAGTGTTTCCAGTATCAGGCAACAATACACCGTTTTTTCGCCATTGATACCCATCAAATCCAGGAGAAATTCCCAATGTGACATGAATGTTGTTGGTGTCCTGAGGACAAAATAAAGTTTGACCGTAAAACACAACCGGATTGGTTTTATTTGCGCGATTGTAATAGGGAAATGCATCAGGTTCAGCATAATGCAAATCCCACACACCATGGCCCACATTCGGATATACGGTATAGGTAATCGGTGCACCTGCTTGTTGCAACAGGTTCACAATTTGTTGTGAAGTGTATGGCGATGGATTACCATCTAACGCACCTTGCGAAAGCCAAATAGGGATGTATTTTAAAGTATCTATGTAATTAGCTAACTCTGTATAAGCAGCACTAATAATCTCTGCACAGGCAAAATAGGTCGGATAGCTGGTTAGAAATGCCCAGTCGCCCGATCCGCCAGCAGATAGTCCGGATAAATAGACCCTGTTCAGATCCAGCTTGGAATTGACGGACATGTATTTGATGATGTTAATTAAATTGCTATATATGGGCTCTCCCCAAAATCCATTCTGACTTTGAGGATAAAGTACAAATCCATCATATTCACCATTATTCACTGCATTCAGAAATCTTTGTCCTTCCCATTTTAATTGCAATTCATTATCATATATGGTTCCTCTTTCTCCTAATCCATGCAGGAAAATCACCATAGGGTATTTCTTGGTAGAAGTATCGGTCCAGGTTTTAGGGAACAACAGGCGAAATGCCATATTCCTATAGATATAACACTTGTACTGGTTCGTATTCCAGTTCATGCGAACCGTGCGCACCCATTTCCCGATGGAATCCCAGGGTGGTAAGGTGGGTGGATGGTTTGAATCGTAGGTAATGACAGAGTCTTTGGGGTTAAGTACCTGGGCATGCAATTGACTGGCGCTAAAGCTGATGCTAATGCCCAGGATCAGGATGAAAGATAAGTAAAACTTTTTCATATATCGAACAGCTTGATAGTAAACATTTTTTCAGAAAACTGGTTTTTATTTAGGAGTAGGTTTGGTATTAAAATTTCAGTAAAGCTATTCAGATGTTATCTTTTGAATGTGTGGGAATTGGTAAATGCTTTAAAAAATCTGGTAATCGCAAAAAATCATCCCTTTATTGTGAATCAGAATATTTTGCTTGTGATTTCTGATTGTATTTGCAGGTTTTGAGAAGTTTTCTTTTCCGACGAAGGAGAAAAGTACTTTTTTAAACTTAAAAATGGCTTCTCCCATAAGTGGTAGCTTATCCAGCTGATTCCAATGCTGAGCCCGATGATTACGATACCTAAAGTGAGTTTATTCATCGGGTTGGTCTCTGGAATCCCATTTACGGGGCTCATTTTAAAAAAATGCATGCCTATCATCTGATAAAGCAAATAATGATAAACATAAATTCCGTAAGAATATTTGCCCAGGAATCTAAGTAATGGTGAACGAAATAATAGCGAAAAAACATGTGTTTTGGTGTGTAAGCTATAGATGAGTAAGCAACCAAAAAAAATATCTATGATTGTATAAACGGATGATAGGTTTAAAAAATTAGCACTTCTGATGATGAAAAGGCTGATGAGCATTCCCGAAACTGACAAAAGGAAAAAATATTTTGTGTTTTGAACCAGAAATGATTTTTTAAATCGGATCAAATAGGCAATTAATCCCCCTATCAGCAAAGCATCCATTCTGGATAAAGTGGAAAGATACGGGTAGGTATATCCTAATCCGATTAAAGATCCTAATCTGAGTCTAAACAAAATAGCAAAGGCCATCAGGATCAATATGCTGGTGGGAATCCATCTTTTAGGGACCAACCAGATAATAATTGGCCAGAAAATATAAAATTGCTCTTCTACAGCCAGCGACCAGAAATGGACCAGGGCGTGGTTGGATGGGAATCCTTGGAGCGAATACAGCCAGTTTTGCATGTACAACCAGAACCATTTCTGATGGGTTTGATAAAAATCAAACTGATGCCCTCTAACTTCATCTAATCCAAATAAGGGAATGAAAATAAACAACACGCACAATACCAGATAATAAAGTGGGAAGATTCTCAGTACACGCCTGATGATAAAATTTTTATAATATCCTTTCTCATGTTTGGTATCCAGCAAAATACCAGTAATCAAAAATCCGGAAAGCACAAAAAATAAATCTACCCCTGTCCATCCCAGTTTAGTGATGAGAAATGGGAAACAATGATAAAGCAAAACCAGCAAAATTGCCATGCCCCTTAGTCCATCAAGCGCAGGAATATGCGAAGGAAGCCGATCTGGCAGTTGTAAGGGAGAGAATATTTTGGAGAATATTTTGTTTTTGCTCATTTTTTACATCATATATTCAGAAACCCATGATTGACTCCTTTTTGCTTTTTCCCATTTTACTTCCTGTTTTCCTTTTATCCATCTCCATAAGCCTGCATATACCGCAACATTCATAAAAACAAAATAGTAAATTGGATATATGCCTTTGATTTTTTTTCCCTGCAGGGCAAATCCATATCCCAAGCAGGCTGTGGCATAAAACAACATCTGCGCATAACCAGTCAGATGATATACAAGAGATGCATGCACATGCATCATTCCCATATTTAGTAAAAAAATTGCAGGGAGTACAAAAGGTACCACTGCCCAGCGTAGCACACGGTGCGAAATGTATTGAAACGATGCGAGTTTATATTTAAAGATATTGAGCAGTGGGAGTAGCCGGCTCATGGCCTGAAATCCACCTGCACAGATTCTGATTTTTCGTTTTTGCTCTTCTCGCAAGGATGCAGAAGGAGCTTCCATGCTTCTGGCTTCTGGTGCATAAGCAAATCGGTAGCCTTTTCGTACAATATTGAGCGATAAAACAAAGTCGTCCAGAATGGTATCTTCAGGCAGGGGTTCATAAAGCTGGGTGCGAATGGAATATAATTCTCCAGCCGCCCCTACCACGGTATTGAGTTTGCCATCGTTTCGCTTCAGCCACGACTCATAGCGCCAGTAAAGGCTTTCGCCCTGCCCGGCAGCATACTGAGCATCGGCAAGCACTTGTTTTTCCCCGGCCACTCCGCCCACTCGTGGATCTGCATAAGAGGCCACCAGCTGAAGCAATGCATCAATTCGCAACAGCGTATTGGCATCTGTAAATACCACAATTTCTGTGTTTACAAATGCCATGGCATGATTCATGGCTGCAGTTTTCCCCTTGCGTTCAGGTTCATGCAATACCTGAATGCCTTCAAATTTCCGGGCTATTTCAGGCGTGCCATCAGTGGATCCGTCCGTGACGACCAGAATTTGCTTTTTGTTTTCCGGGTATGCAAGCTCCAGGCTGTTTTTGATTTTTTCTTCGATACAAAATGCCTCATTGTAGGCAAATATGATCAGTGTCAGTTCCGGTAGATCGTCGGCTGAGGTTGAGGGAAAAGGCTTTCCTAAAAGATTTTTTACCCAAATCATCAGCATGACGAGTAAGCCGTATCCGATATAGGCGTAGAAAATGACAGCAGCGAGAATCCAGAATATAATTTCAATTGCTCTCATGGAATAAATCAAAAACTGACACGGCCAAGGTAATAGTTTTCCTGTAAGGTCCGGCATGTGAATGGGTTATCTGTCCATTCTAATTGGTGAACCACGGTTTTTTTCTATTCAAGAAAACGGAACAAAACTGATTAATATAAAAAATATTCCATATTTGAATATTATCTACATTGTTTTTTGCTGATTTTAAGTATATTATTTTTTAAAAATGAGTTCCATAAAAAGCTTTCGTTGGAGTGAGTCGGCTGGATAGGGTTGAACTTCCAAGCAGACCAGGGCTTTACCTTTTTAATCTGTGCATTTACCAAGATTTTTCAACCGTTTACCAACTTTGAAATTTATATTGAAAAAGCACTCTCTATTTTTACATTGTTCTTTTACAGAAAGGTTGCCATTCCTGAAAAGCTATCGATGATTCAGTTGTATTTTTTGTTTTACTAAAATAAATATTTGAACCATGAAACATACAGCTACTAAATCGCAACATTCTCAGATGAAATGGATCTCAAATCCGGTGGTATTGGCTCTGGGAGTTATTATTTTGTCGTTTGTATTATTTTATGTGTTAGAACGTTTGTTCAGCTAAAATCTTCATCACATTGTTTGTTAACCTAAAAATAAATATATGTGGAATGTTTACACACCCTTCTCCTCACTTTCTTCAGCTGCTAACAAGCGGCAGGAAAGCAGCAACCCGTCGGGTTCTGTTATGGTACAGCAAAGTTCCACAAAAACCCATAGAGTAATGAAAAAGATACTGATTATTGACGACAGCAAGCCCATTCGATATTTGTTGGATACCATTATCAGCAAATATTATCAGGTGATTACGGCTTCGGATGGATATGAAGCGATGTATTGGCTTTCACAGGGAAACAGGCCCGATGTGATTATATCTGACTTGCAAATGCCTAATATCAATGGATGGGATCTGGTGAAGAATCTCACTAGCAGTGCAATTTACGGTAACATTCCTATCATCATTTTATCGGGATCTTCCAGTGAAGAAATAGATCAAAAATGTGAAGAATATGGTGTAGCCGATTTTCTGGTAAAACCCTTTAATCCTTCTCGTCTTTTAGAAGCAATAAAAAAAGCGCTTGAGAAAAAAGCAGATTTGTCGGAAGATGTATCCGGCAGGCGTGCTGGTATGCATGGTTAACAAGATTTCGCGAAACGCTATTTAACCATCATTGAAATAACATATGTCATTCGTATAGAAGTAAAAATGTGGTGAAGGAACTGTGTGATATATTTTCATCCATTAACCCCACAATTCTGATATCATGGAAATTTATACAACCTTCACCAGGCCAGCAGATATTCCTGCATCCGTATCCAGCAACAGAAAAATGTTGTTGTTTATAGGAACCTGCAAGCCTGAGCTTATGAACAAACTCTCTGCTTTTGGCTACGTGGGTACATGGGTAGAAAATCTCTTCATGGCAAGAGAAGAATTGCTCAAATGGGCTTGCGAAGTTACCCATGCTCCGTTTTCTGAACGAGTTCCCCTGTCTGCTATTTTTTGTGATATTCATTTCCCTGTCCAGGAAATAAAGAGCTTTTTAAACGACATTCAGCAAATTTCTATTTTTCAAGAGGTGCCATTTTTCCTGATGCTAAAAAAGCAGCATTCAATCAAGGAAGCACATCACTATCAATTTCGGATTCAACAGATTAATGATTCGATTTATACCGATTCTAATCCATTTGTGATAGATCATAAAATCCGCTTTTATCAGCATTTTAACAAGATTCGTTTGCAGCATCCAGGCGTGGTGATGGGGGTGGAGCCTGAGTCTTTGAAATTGAAAATTGATAATGCTTTTAAACGTATATTCGATATTGCAGGGGGATTTTTGTTATTGTTGATACTTTCTCCTTTGTTTTTGCTCATTGCAATTGCTATTAAACTGGATTCGCCCGGTCCTGTTTTTTATGTTTCTTTGCGTGCTGGTAAAGGTTTTCGGCTATTTAAATTTTATAAATTCAGGACAATGGTGCGTGATGCAGATCTGCGACTTTCTGAGATTGAAAAACTTAATAAATATCAGAGTGATCAACAGCAATCTCCCAAGTTTGTGAAAGTCAAAAATGATCCGCGAGTAACACGGGTAGGTCGCCTGCTTCGAAAAACCAGCCTGGATGAGTTGCCGCAGTTGTTCAACGTTATTAAGGGGGATATGTCGCTTGTTGGCAACAGACCTTTACCAGTTTATGAGGCTGTTACGTTGACTACGGATCTTTATTCGACAAGGTTTATTGCTCCAGCTGGCATTACAGGCTTATGGCAAATTAGAAAAAACAAAAAACCTGATATGTCTGTTGAAGAGCGCACCAATTTAGATGTGTACTACGCCCGGAAACGAAATTTTATATCAGATGTAAGGATTCTTTTCTCAACCCCTTTTGCTATGATTCAAAAGGAAGAACTATAGCCTTATCTGTATTAACCCAATTCATATGTTTCTGTTGTATCTTATTTTTTCTTTGTTGTTAATTTATTTAGGATATTGCGTTAGCTATCTTCTTTTATTATCAGTATCCGGAAAAATATATCAAAGAAAGTTTTCCCGTGCCACATTGCCTGTAGCTCACAGCTATCGCAAAATTGCGATTCTGATTCCTGCATATAAAGAAGATGCAGTTATCGTTTCGTCTGTATTAAGCTATGAGAAGATGAGATATCCAAAAGATTATTTTGATGTGTATGTAATAGCTGATCAGTTGCAATCTGAGACTCTGGAAAAACTGCGTATGACGAAATCGAAAGTGATTCCTGTGAGTTTTGAAAAAAGTAGCAAGGCAAAAGCCATCAATGCAGCTTTTCAGCAGATTTCTGATGATTATGATATCGCATTGATTTGCGATGCTGATAATGTGCTTCATCCTGATTTTCTTTCACACATTAATATTTGTTTTTCGAATGGGTATCTTGCTGTGCAAGGACAAAGAGTAGCAAAAAACCTGAACACACCGTATGCCATACTTGATGCAGCGAGTGAAATGATTAACAATCATTTGTTCCGGATGGGTAACAGAGCTTTGGGATTCAGTTCAGCTGTGATTGGATCGGGCATGGCCTTTGATTTTCAATTGCTGAAAGAAATATTTCTGCAGATTGACACCCTGGGGGGATTTGATAAACAACTACAATTGCTACTTACCCAATCCGGAATTAAAATTTTTTACGAACCAAGAGCAATCGTATTTGATGAAAAGGTGACTCATTCTTCACAGTTTACAATACAGCGTAAAAGATGGTTGTTTAGCCACGTCCATTTTTTGCAAAACGACATTGGAAATGGATTTCTGCAACTCCTGAAAGGGAACATTGATTATTTCAATTTATCTGTACTTCAGGCACTTATTCCACCCCGGTTTTTATTGGGGGTCTGTATTCTCGCTTTTACCATACTTTCCGGTGCAGCTTCCTTATTGTTTTCTGTACTGACCCCAGTCTGGATTGTATTTCTTATTCTGGGATTATTTTATTTGTTTTCCTTGTTATTAGCCATGCCATCCGGATTTTTATTCGGATATTTTGTTCCAAACCTGTCTCATGTTCCTTATATTTTCTTGTCTATGTTCTTAGCTTTATTTTCTGCAAGGGAGGCTAAACGCAATTTTTTACATACGGTTCATTTTCAACATCAGGTAAATAATCCTTTGTATGAGTATGAATAATTTACCTCTTGTTTCCATAATTACGGTAAATTACAACAATCCGCATCACACTGTTGAATTGTTGGAATCAATTAAGAAATTATCGTACCCGAATATTGAAGTTATTGTTGTAGATAATGCATCCGTACAAAATCCATTTCATATTTTTAAAGAAATTTATCCAGGCACTATATTTATCAGAAATGATAGAAATCTTGGGTTTGCAGGTGGCAACAACGTTGGGATAAGGTATGCGAAGGGTGATTACTTATTTTTGGTAAATAACGATACAGAATTAACTAAAAATATTATTGAAGGATTATTGGATGTATTTACCTGTTTTCCTGATGCAGGCATTGTGTGTCCAAAATTCAGGTATTATTATCATAAAGATATTATTGAATACGCTGGATATACCAAAGTAAATGTATTTACGGGTAGAAATAAAATGATCGGATGCGGGGAAGTTGATAAAGGTCAACATGACGAAATAAGAGAAACCTATTATGCACACGGTGGAGGAATGATGATTTCCAGAGATGTGATAAATAAAATTGGGTATTTACCAGAAATTTATTTTCTATACTATGAAGAATTTGATTGGTGTGAAAAATTGCGGGAAGCAGGATATAAGATATATTATCAGTATCGTTCACTGATCTTCCATAAGGAATCGATGACTACAGGAAAAAATAGCGTTCTGAAGACATATTATATTAACCGTAATCGTTTGCTGTTTATGAGAAGAAACAATAGATTTCCTATATTTTTGTTTTTTATGCTCTATTTTGTATTATTTACTATTCCCAAGAATACTTTCCATTTTCTCTTAAAGAAACAATTTGCTCACCTTTCGGCTTTCTGGAAGGCTATATACTGGAATGTTTTCAACCCGGTTTTTTAATAATGTTATTTCTATGTGCGGCATTTCCGGATTTTGTGATTTTCAGTCTTCTTCATCTCCGGATATTTTACGGAGAATGACGGACATTTTGCAACATCGTGGACCGGATGATGCCGGATATGCATGGTTTCAAACAGCCAATGCTTCTGTGGGACTGGGTCATAGGCGCCTTTCCATTCTGGATCTTTCACAGAGCGGGCATCAACCTATGCAGTTTCAGCATTTAACTATTATTTTCAATGGAGAAATATACAATTTTCTTGAAATAAGAGATATTCTCGAAAAAAAAGGATACAGTTTTCAATCGAGAAGTGATACGGAGGTTTTGCTAAAAGGGTTTCATTGTTGGGGAACAGATGTCCTCCGGTATTGCATAGGTATGTATGCATTTGCAATCTTAGATGAACATGCACAAAGATTATATCTTGTTCGAGACAGGGTTGGTGTAAAGCCTTTATATTATTATTGGGATGATCGTTTGTTGCTTTTTGCTTCTGAATTGAAAAGTTTTCATACCCATCCGAGTTTTCATCCTGAAATTGATCCCAATACTCTTGCCTTGTTTTTAGAATATAGTTACATTCCTGCTCCTTATACAATATTTAAAAATACCTATAAGCTTTTACCAGGGCATTTCTTTTCTATAAATCTTGCTACCAAAGAGACTTCTCTTTCCTGCTACTGGGATGTTTCTTCCTATTACAGGTCTGAAACTTTGGATTTATCTCCCGAGGAGATTTTGCAACACACCGAGGAATTAATGCTTTCATCCTATCAATACCGGATGGTTGCTGATGTTCCGGTGGGAGTATTTCTGAGTGGTGGATATGATAGTACAAGTGTGGCTGCATTGCTGCAGACTCATTCATCCAATCAGATGAAAACATTCACAATAGGTTTTGATGAACAGGCATTTAATGAAGCTGCTGATGCAAAGGCAATTGCTTCTTACCTGGGAACAGACCATCACGAATGGTATGTAACAGCAGCAGATGCTGAAGGTATCTTACCTCAAATTCCCGACATTTATGATGAACCCTTTGCTGATAATTCTGTAGTACCCACCATACTTGTTAGCCAGTTTGCATCGCGGGAAGTAAAAGTGGTTTTGTCAGCTGACGGAGGAGATGAAATTTTCGGGGGCTATAGAAAATTCAATCAGTCTTTATATTATACCCATGCCTTTCCACGATGGCTGCAGCTTTCTCTATCGGGTATCATGAAATGGATTTCTCCCGAATTAATTCCGGTATTGAGAGATCAGTACAACTTTCCAACTCGATACCAGAAAATGCTTCAGATTTGGAAAGAAGGGAAGCCGAGGAATGCTCTTAAATTGATTAGCCAATATATGACCGAAAAAGAGGTTAAAACTATATTGGCTGGAGAAATTGAAACATATTCAACAGCTTTTGATGTAAATGGATTTGCTTTTTCTGACCCTATTAATGAGTTGCTAAACATAGATATTCAAACATTTCTTGTTGATAATAATCTGGTTAAAGTTGACAGGGCTACTATGTCAGTCAGCATAGAAGGACGTGAGCCTATGCTGGATCATAGGCTTATCGAATGGCTTGCCCGGATACCTGGAAATATGAAGATCTCTAATGGAATAAATAAATATTTGCTTAAACAAATAGTACATAAATATGTTCCTATGCATTTGATGGATAGGCCTAAGCGTCCGTTTATTGCACCTCTGACTATATGGTTTAAAAAGCAATTGTCCGATAAGTTAATTGAATTTGTAAATGAAGATGCTTTGAATAAAACTGGCCTTTTCCATTCTCGTCCAATTATTCAACTAAGAGACGCTTATTTAGCGGGTAAAAAGATAAATTATCAAAAGATTTGGCAGATTCTGGTTTTTCAGATGTGGTATCAAAAGTGGATGGCGAGGTAATAATATTGTGTAATCAATCTGCTGTTGTGTAAATAATTTTTAATTATCAACTCAGACCAAGATTTTTCAGAAAATTTATTAATTTTCATTCATCCATGCCTAATGATAAGATACATATTCTCCATGCTATCCGACAAGGGAAAATCGGTGGCGGGGAAACTTATATTCTTCAATTGATAGATGGCATGGATTCTTCTATATATCAGCACTCAGTATTGAGTTTCACAGATGGACCAATGATACATGCCCTCATGGATAAGGGTATTCAATGTATCATTATTCCGATACGTAAGGCTTTTCATTTTTCTTCTTTTTCATGTTTATTACGGCTGTTGAACAGTATACGTCCGGATATCATTCATGTGCATGGTTCAAGAGCTGCCAGCAATCTCGTACCTGTTGCCAGATTGCTTAAAATTCCTGTTTTGTATACTATTCATGGCTGGTCATTTCATCCAGGTCAATCCCGAATTTACTTTCACTTGAGGCGAATAGCCGAAAACTGGATTACACGTCATACAACTCTCAATATCAATGTTTCTTATGCCGATCAGCAATCAGGGCAATATTATCTGAATAAATTTAATTCAGTTGTGGTAAGGAACGGGGTTGATCTGAACAAGTTTACTAGAAAATATGTTACTTCTCACATACGCCCAGAATTGGCTATCCCCGATGATGCAGTGGTAATTTCCTTTGTGGCAAGGATGACTACCCAAAAAAATCCTTTTCTTCTTTTAAATGCTTTTGAAAAAGCATTGTATAAAATAGATCATCAGATATTCTTGATTTTAGTCGGGGATGGTGAACTCATGTCCGATATTTCGGCCTGGCTGGCCAGTCATAATCTCCTTTCGTATGTGCGTCTGCTTGGCTTCCGGCAAGATATTCCCGATATACTTGCAGCTACTGATATTTATTGTTTACCTTCCCTCTGGGAAGGACTGCCAATAGGCTTGCTGGAAGCCATGGCTATGGAGAATGCAATTGTAGTTTCTGATATTCCACCTCATCGTGAAGTAATTAAGAACGGTCATAACGGCTTATTATTTGCTCCTCAGGATCATAACTCATTAGCCTCACTTCTTTTGCAATTATGTTCTTCACGTGATTTAAGATCCAGATTGCAAATGGCTGCAAGACATACAGTTGAAACAGAATTCAATGTAATTCATATGATTCATCAAATGGAGGATATTTATGAACGCATTGTCGACCCAACTAAGTCCATCGTACATATTGCCTGAGAAATACGAGTATGATCGCATAGTTGATGTGAAACGGCTGTACTTTATCAGACAGCAGGTTGAGTACCTGCCTATATACTCAACAATACTGGATGTGGGATGTGGCAATGGAGTGATTAGTAGGTTCCTTGGTGGAATGGGTTTTCGTGTATTAGGTGTGGATATCAGTGAAAAAGCTATTGATCAAGCTCGTAAATTGAATATGTGGGAACATGTACGATTTGAAGTCATGCATGCAGAAAAATTAACTATGGAAGGGGTACAGTTTGATGTGATTATATGCAGTGAGGTGTTGGAACATCTGGAGCATCCGGAAGTTTTACTCCAGCAAATAAATAAACTTCTGAAAGAAAATGGCAAACTGATTGTTACGGTTCCAAATGGCTATGGTCCCAGAGAATTGTTGGTTACAAGACCTACTTTGTATATTCGGAATCATCAACCTATGTTATGGAAATTTCTTCTGAAAGTTAAAAAGACTATGGGTTATAGTGGAACAACTGTTCAATCTGCCGCCGACCGGCTGGATCATGTACAGTTTTTTACCAGAAGAAAATTGAAGAATCTGGCTAAAGGTCAGGGATTTGTGATTACCCGATGGGGCAAGTCCAATTTCATAGAAGATGTTTTTCCTTTATCTTATTTTACAAAAAGAATTCCTTTTTTGCAGAAACTGGATTGCGATTTGGCAAATTTACTTCCTTACTTTTGTACAGGTGGTTTTTTCATGGTCTGGGAAAAGAGATAGTAATTCATTGTTATACAAATTTATTGACCAACATTACTTCTTTTATGTAAAATCTTAATACTATTCTAATTTAACCCGTAATTACTGAATTATCTGATCAATCTGATTCAATATTTCCTTGTCTTTGTTCATGTCAAATTTTCTTGCCCATAATTTGCTGGAATTCTTTAGCTTTTCAAAATCTTCCCGTGTTAGTATCTTGGGGTTTGCGGCTTTTGGGTTTGTAATTTTTGTTGACCAATCTACATACCTGAGATCGTCGTTCACTATCTTTTCTGCAAAGGGTGAATGATGCGCAATTGTACAGAAGAATATTTCATCTCCGCATGTTGTATATTTAAAAAATCTTACATACTCCGGATGGTTATCTATAAAATTCAGCATATATTCGGCTAGGTTGGTTGTTATGGAAAACCATCTGGAATAACCATAGGGTTTCCATCCATAAGGGAACTTACGTTTTGGAAGAATTCGTTTCAGGATAAAGCTCAGGCGATATTTTCCTTTTATTTTCCAGTCTTCGAAATGGTAATACTCTATTTTAGGCAATGCTTCTATCCATTCATCATAAATTGATTTATACATCATGAATTCTTTTCCTGCGTTTTCCCTAAAATAATTTACGATGTATTCATTCGACTTGATAGGGTAATCCTGTCCACTAATTACATGAATATAATCATAATTTATTTTAGTAGAAATGATTTCTCTTAATCCATTTACTGTTGCAAGGGCATTGCTGAATCCTGCCCATCTGACATCTACTCTTTTTTGGATAAAATGCACCTCATCATTTTTTAAGAATTTTCTGAAAATGCTTTCATCTGCCTTTCTATCGACATGTATATAAATATCCATTGATGGATGAGCAATCCGTTTCACTAAACGGGCTACCTGTTCCGGATATTTATGAACCTGTATTAAATAGCACATGCGCATATTTCAAAAGCTTTTGTAATGTGGGTGAGTGGCTATGCTTAATAATTCTTTATCTCCTTTGCTGTCACCATACACATGTATCTCTTCAAACTGTTTTAAGTCGATCGTTTCCAGCAGCCTTCGTAATTTTTCTTCCCCATAGCAATTTTTTCCTTCTATTTTCCCGGTGATTTTTTCTTCCTTAATTTCCAATTGAGTAGCAATGCAAAGAATAGCGTGCTGGTCGCACCATTGAGCAATCCATTCCCTAGCAGAGGCTGTTATTACAATAATCTGGTTATTTTTTTTCTGATGAAGAGATAAAGCTTCCATAGCTTCTTTACGTAACATGCCCGGCAAAATATTCTCCTGAAATGCCATTCCATACTTTGCGAATTCTCTTGCATTCATTCCCCCGAAGAAGTGGGTTAGTACTTTTTCCTTAGCCTTTTGGTTGTTCATCAGATGCAGCTTATACAATATTAATGTGGGAGATAGCCTGAGTAATCCGGATATAAATTTATTCTTTCCTTTTACAAACCGAATAAAAGCCAGGAGCGTGTCGCCTGTAGTGAGGGTATGATCAAAATCAAAGATTGCAAGTGCCTGTTTTTCCTCCATGGATAGTATTTTTTCAATTTTTTGGTAATTCTTTAGATAAATTCAAATTTTGTTTGTTCATAAATTTTTTTATTCATAATTTAAAATAATTATTCATGTGTAAGATTTTAGGTATTCAAAAAATTATTCAGAAATGGACTTTGCTTATAGACATTTCGCAAAAAGCGTAGGAACTCACGACTTGTATACATGAAAATTTTAGCATTATTTTTGGGTATAATTTAGCGATTTTTTGATATTTCCCATATTTATGGAAAAATAATTCATTTTTGAAATATCTTATGAACATCCAGATAACTGTTACGGAGTACTTGCAACCTTTATAAACGTCCGTTGCCTATGAAAAAAACCAGCTTTGAAAGCAAGATATGTGATAGTTGGCATTCTTGCTTTCGTATGTCGGTTCTATATGTCCCCTGGAAGATGTTGATAGCAGTAATGCTTTTTCAGCCATTTATTTCACTAGCCCAGGGTGATCAATCTGCCATTCAGGTACCTATCAATCAATACGGTTCCACAGAAGGGGCTTTGCTTCATTTGCCGGATGATTATGCCTCTACCACTTACACTTATCCGTTGTTGGTATTTTTTCATGGAACCGGAGAGTCAGGAACTGATTTAAGCAAAATATACAACAGCTCAGGTGCAGGAGGCCCAGCTTATTTTATCGCACATAATCAGTGGCCTAGCTACTTTATAAATCCTAAAGATGGTCGGTCATATAAATTTATTGTGGTTTCACCACAAGCTGGTTCGTGGAGTACTGATTATAAAGCAGTACCTTACATTCTTGCATTTTTAGTCCAAAAGTATCGGGTAGATACGAACAGAATTTATTTAACGGGATTGAGTGCGGGTGGATGGACCACATGGAATTATTCTGCGCATTATCAGGTTACACCTAATTTTAAGGCAGCTGCCATTGTTCCCATGAGTATGGCCACCGTACCCAGTTATCCGGATGCCTACCACATTGCTTCAGATAGTATCTATGCTTGGGGATTTGGAGATCCGAGCGGCGATATCTGGGGTTTAAGAACAAAGCAAGGTATGGATAGCATCAATGCTTATGCACCCGGTCACGCCAGATTTACCTCTTATTCAGGTGGGCATTGTTGCTGGAATCGATATTACGATCCCAATTACCGGGAAACTATCAACGGTAAACCCATGAATATTTACGAGTGGATGTTGCAGTATGCCAGAGGTGCTGTGGACTCTTTGCCTCCCTCTGCCAATCAGCCTCCGATAGTGAAATTATCATCGAAAAATATCACTGTTACTTTGCCAGTGGATAGTGTGCAAGTGGATGGCAGCGGATCTTATGATCCGGACGGAACCATTACGAATTATCAATGGAAACAAATCAGCGGTCCCAGTCAGGCCAAAATCATTACTCCCAATCAGCCGAAAACCTGGTTGGATAGTTTACAGGCGGGTAACTATCGTTTCACTCTAACTCTTACAGACAATGGAGGTTTGCAAGGGGTGGATACTGTTTCAATTCAGGTAAATCCTGCACCTCCTAAACCACCTGTCGTAAAATTAGCATCTCGTTTTATTACCATCACATTGCCAACAGACAGTATATACCTGGATGCATCGGCATCAACGGATCCGGATGGTATAATTGTGCAGTATCAATGGACGCAAATCAGCGGCAATACTGCACGTATCCTTTCTCCTGCTCAGGCTGTTACCTGGATCACGGGTTTGCAGACCGGCAATGCAGCCTTTTTAATTACCATAACAGATAATAATGGCTTGAGTTCGGCTGATACTGTATTTGTTACGGTTAATCCGGCTCCGAATCAGCCACCCGTAGTAAAATTAAATTCGCGTTCCATTTCGGTGACTTTACCTGTTGATAGTGTGCTGGCAGATGGATCTGGTTCTTATGATCCCGATGGTAGTATTACAAGTTATGCATGGGTTCAGCTAAACGGGCCGGTAGGAGCTAACATAGCTTCACCCACGCAAGCCAGAACCTGGATTGGGGCATTAAAGACAGGAACTTATCAGTTTACACTCTCCGTAACAGATAACAATGGAGCGAAGGCAACCGATACGTTGACTGTCATTGTATATCCGGCTCCTGCTCAGTATCCGCCAGTGATTGTATTGAATACAAAAAATATATCCATTTCTCTTCCCCTTGATAGTGTATACCTGGATGCATCTGGTTCATATGATTCATTACATGCCATTACAGCTTATCATTGGGCTTTGAGTCAGGGTGATACATCTGCGGTCATAGTTTCTCCTGCTCGGGCAAGTACGATCGTAAAAAATTTAAAGGCGGGAACATATGTATTTACCATCACAGTAACCGATGATGCAGGATTGCAGGCTACGGATACGGTGAAAGTGTATGTGCAGAATTCCCCCAATCAACCTCCTGTAGCCAATATACGTACATCATCTGATTCTGTTTATTTACCCGTTGACTCCATTTTCCTGGATGGGGATGGATCTTATGATCCCGAAGGAGGCAGGCTCACATATCTATGGCAGCAAATCAGCGGGCCTTCACCTGCAGTTATTCGCAGCAGCAACCAGGCTCAGACATGGATTTCACAGCTTATTGCCGGTACCTATCGGTTTTCATTAACTGTTGCAGATAGCACGGGTGCTACAGCGGTCGATTCAGTATTAATTCAAGTAATATCACCAGCGGTTACACACAAACGCATTATCTTACCTGTTTGGAATCAACTTTGGTATCCAAATATTGACAGCCAATTTAATATTCAACCCGGTGATACGATTTGCATACCGGCTGGTGATTATCCAAATCTATCTATTGAACATCTGAACGGAAGCCCGGAAGCCCCTATAATAATTCAAAACTGTGGAGGTGTAGTAAGAATTGGTGTAAACAACACCGAAGGCTATACATTTATTATTGGAAAGCATTCCAGTTATTTTGAGATAAACGGTTCTGGTACCCCTGGAATTGAATATGGATTTGAACTTGTTGGTACACCGGCTAGCGAAGGAGGAGGTGCAGTAAATGGAATCATTTTACAGGAACATACGGATCACTTTAAGGTTCATAATGTTTTTATTAATCATGTAAGAGGTTCAGGAATTGTATGTTTGACGAGAGCAGTGTGTAATGATCCTTCAACCTGGCGCCAGAATTATGTTATGGAAGATATTAAATTTTACCATATAAAAGTAGTGGGTACAGGTTACGAAGGCTTCTATATCGGTCGTACGGCTGACTATCAGGTAGATAATGCTTGCACACCAGATACATTGTATAATCCATTGATAAAGGATATAGAAATCTATGATAATACTTTTGATTCTACGGGAAATGATGCGATTCAGTTAGCACTAGCTTATTATGGGACAAACTTAATTCATGATAATTACATCAATTATCCAGGTATAAATGGTGGTTACGGGCAAGGAATGGGTATTTTGATTGGTGGGAATACACGTGCAGAAGTATATAATAATGTGATTAACCATGCACAATCATTACCAGTTCAGATTTTAGGAGCTGGATTAACTAAATTCTATAATAATGTTATCTGCAACAGCAATACAGATGGAATGCAGATTGGAGGTGGAAATCTGTATATAGAACCCACTGCTGTATGGGTATTTAATAATACTTTTGTCAATATCAAAGGTAATGGTATTATTGTTTGGGGTACTACCACCGATACTATAAATCGGTTTTACAACAATCTTCTGGTGAATATTCAAAAACCGCTTTACGATAAACCCGATTCTGGATTTTATATTCCTCCTGCAGTTTCTATTGGTTATCAAATCAAATACGATATCCGCAACAACCTGTTCATATCCGATATTAACAAAGCAGGTTTCGTGAATCCTGCTGCAGACAATTATCATTTGCTGCCCGGCTCACCGGCTGTAAATGCCGGCATGGATCTTAGAAGTTATGGCATCACAACTGATCTGGATGGGAATGCAAGACCATACGGTACTGCTTTTGATATAGGGGCATACGAATATGCGCCTCATCCCAACAAACCCCCGGTGGCAAAAGCATTGGCGAGTGTTGATACCATTCGTTTTCCTGCTGACTCTGTATTATTGGACGGAAGCCTTTCTTCCGATCCGGATGGATACATCACCACTTATTTTTGGCAACTTAAGCAGGGGCCTGCTGGTTGGAAAATAGACAGTGCATCTTCACGAAAAACTTTGGTACATTTTTCAAAACCTGGAAATTATCTTTTCCAGCTAACTGTTACTGATAATGCCGGAGCCACAGCAACGGATACCGTTTGGATTGTTGTACTTCCAGCAACCAATCGTCCGCCTGTGGCTGTTACCAACCGAAACATTATCATTTATCTTCCAGTTGATTCTGCTTTGCTGGATGGTTCTGCATCCTATGATCCGGATGACAGTGATTTTACGCATCTGCATTTTAACTGGACTAATGTAAAAAGTCCTGGCACCTATTTCATTATGGACAGTTTATCAGCCAAAACCTGGGTAAAAGGATTAACAGTCGGCCAATATATTTTTAAACTCACAGTAACAGATGCTCAGGGAGCAACAGATAGCGGATATGTTACCGTGAATGTTAATCCGTATAATACACAGGCTCCTATTGCAAATGCGGGCCCTGACCGAACGATTCAGTTGCCTCAGGATACCGTTTGGCTGGATGCAAGTCGCTCCTCAGATTCATCAGGGATCATTATCTATTATCAATGGCAAATCCTTGCTGCGCCTCCGGCCAGCCATGCATCTTTCAGCGATTCTTTATCATCACAAACCGTTTTACAAAATCTTACAGCGGGTAAATATATCATTCAGCTCACTGTGGCTGACAGCAATCATCTCTCTGCTTCTGATCAAATCACGATTATCGTTCTTCCGCCTGTCAATAAGCTACCAATTGCCAATGCCGGTGCAGATGTAACCATTGTCCTACCCTACAATACAGCAACTTTAAATGGTTCGGCTTCTTATGATCCGGACGGGACAATAGTTTCCTACAACTGGTCCTACGTCTCAGGGCCAAATATTTATACAATTACAGGAGCCAATACACCTAAGCCAACTTTATATGGTTTGGTAGAAGGTACATACGTCTTTCAATTGACAGTAACAGATAACAATGGAGCTACTGCATCAGATACTGTGCGAATCATTGTAAAACCCAGGCCCAATATCCCACCAGTAGCGGATATCCGAGGTGATACCCTGGTTATGTTCCCCAACAATGCTTTGGTTTTGGATGGTAGTCAATCCTATGATCCGGATGGCAGCATTGTATCCTATCAGTGGAATCAGATTACAGGCCCTACTGATATTACTGTTCAGGGATGGGATTCATCAGAGTTGTTCTTGCAAAATCTGGATGTGGGTACTTATACATTTTCATTAACTGTAACAGATAATTCCGGTGCAAAGGCTACCTCACGCTTTAGCTTTACAGTACAAGCAAATGGTTCAAGCCAGAATTCTTCCCTGATTCTTTATCCTAATCCGGTAAGTAATATGCTTCATGTATTTTTCTATAGTCCAGATGATGGTCCGTTAGCTATTCGAATTTTTGACCTAACAGGTAAATTGATGTCTGTTTACCAGGCTAATAAGTCGCATACCAATTCGTTTAGTCAAGATATTGATGTGCATAACCTTGTACCTGGCTTATATTTGCTAAATGTAACAGGGCTGAAAAACATTTCTGTAACGCAGAAGTTTATAAAATTGTAGTTTCCATCATTAGATTAGGTTATATTTTTATTTTAAACATCTTGATTATTGCTTAAATTTGGTTTGGCAGGAACATTAATTTCTGCTTGGAGTTGTTTGTTTTTTTATAATGTCATACAGTATGGGTAACCTTGTTAGATCATCCGTATCAATATTTGTTGCATTACTGATAATTACATTTCCAAATTTATTTTTTTTGTTTTTGAACGGGCAGGGAATAAGGCTTATGATAAGCTGGGAAGGACTTTCTATAACTTTTATTTTAAGTTTCCTATTTTTTTTCTTCTGGAATGTTAGGCTATTTTTTAAGATTCTTTACCTCTTTGTATTTTTTGTCCCTTTTATTTGTTATTCAATATACCTATATAATTTAAATCTAAATCCTGAACTCATTAGGTTGGTTTCACAAACAAGCTTACGTGAGGCGAGGGAATTAGTATCAGGATATGTTTTGGGGTATATCCTGGTATTAATTGCTCTAACTATATTGTATTTTGTTGTAGTTAACAACATAAGAATTAAAAAGATTTCATTAACTTTTGCGTTAATCGTTTCTATTTTATGCGCTGGGTTATTTTGGTGGAAAATCTTTCAATTGAAGAAAGACTTTAAAGTGAATTCCTTATACGGTATTCTTAACCAGTATTACCCTGTTTCAATTTTTAGCAGTATTATTCAGTCTATAGCAATAAAAAGAAATAGTCTTGATAGTACCAAGAACTTTCATTTTTCTACGTATTATTTATCTAGACCACCCGGAAGACAGGTTTATGTTTTTATTATAGGTGAATCTTCCCGGTATGATCACTGGCATATAAATGGATATGCCCGAAATACTTCCCCTATTTTGGATACCATGCATAATCTGATTTCATTTAAGAATGTTTTTTCTGGTGCTTATTTTACTTACCTATCCGTGCCTCAAATGATTACCCGTTCCAAGCCTGGAAGTATGGACAAACAATTCAAGGAGAAAAGCATTTTATCAATTTTTAAACAAATGGATTTTAAAACTGTATGGATTAGTAATCAGGATGAAGATTATTACACAGGTTCATTTACTTTACATGCTCAAACTGCAGACATACATTTATTCCCAGATGATAAAAACGTTCCTGACAAAAGAAATAGATACGACGGGAAATACCTGCCGATCATAGATAGTATATTATACTCTACGAAAGAGAATATTTTTTTGGTTTTTCATACATTAGGTAGTCATTGGAATTACGCAGAAAGGTATCCGGTAAATTTTGATATATTTCAGCCTTCAGGTAAGAAATACAATATACAGAGGCCAAATTCTGGATTAAAACAGGTTATTATTAACTCGTATGATAATAGTGTCATTTATACGGATTATATAATTTCATCATTGATTCAAATGGTGGACAAACTAAAATCTATTTCATTTGTATGTTACTTATCTGATCATGGAGAAGATTTATTTGAAAAGGATAAAAATAAACTTGTCTTCCATTTATATCCTTCCTTTCAGACTCTACATGTTCCTTTGTTTATTTGGACATCTAAAACTTTTGATAGTTTATATTCTGATAAAGTCAAATATCTCCTAAGAAATAAGGATTCAGTTATATCATCTTCTGATATTTTCTATACCTTGATTGGAATGAGTAATATAAGATTTATTGGTTTCGATTCAACGTTGGATATTAGTTCACCTTATTTTAGGTCTTATCCGGTATATTATACAAACGATGGAGCTGATAAAACTTTATTTCATTATAAATAATTTGTTCTTTGTAAAAAGTTTAATAATATTTTTTGTAGCTGATATTGTTTTTATTAGTTCTTCTGCTTTATTTCTTTTTTTGAATACTCTTTCACATATTTCTATGTCCCATGGAGTTGTAAATACTCTTAAATACTCTTCATTATCAGGATTAATCAATATTTCAATACTATTTTCCCATTCATAATTTATAGTTAGTAGGTTGTTGATTGTTCTCTGTACTAGTTTAAATGGTAGTGAGTTTTTCGGTAAATAGTGGAGAAATAATTCTCCGAAATCAAACGTCTTTTTGAAGCCTATTTTTTCTTTCTCATACATAACAATCTTTTCATCAATCTCAAGTGAGACCCATTTATGTGAATCCCTGGGTGCAAGATATTCCCCTATTAAAGATGGAGTTTCCAGATACCCTCTTGAAGCCACCCTAAATTGCTCTTTCATAAATTTATCTGGATGTTCTACATGTTCCAACACATGAATACATATTACATAATCAAATGAATTATCGCAAAAAGGCAATGATTCTCCATCAGCTTCAATAAATTGTTGATGTTTTAATATTTTAAGATTTCCGCTTCTGTGATAATTTTTATCACCAGAATATTTATCAACTATTACATTTGATCTCGGATGTGGATCATTTCCACCACCGACCTCTAGTACTTTATATTTTCTTTTTAATTTAAGGTCATATCTGCTTTCCGGATTTCTTATTTTCATATTTTATTATTTTTAAATTTTTTGTACAAAATAGCATCTCTATAAATTGTAAGTGATCTGGACAGGATGCTCATTATACTTACATTCGCAAATCTTGATAGTGCCATTGTGGCTACATTTGCACCAATAATTGTTACTACCATACTTCCTATAGCAGCACCCATGTAACCAAATGACAGAATAAATATATAATCACATAATATGTTTAGCAATAAAACAACTATATTTATTTTAAATGTAATTTGAGGTTTGTTAATTGAGTTCAGAACATTGCATGCCTGATTCTGTACTGGTCTTAAAAATGCGTATAACATAGATATAATAATAATATTTGACGCCAGAATATAATTATTTCCGGCAAGTATTTTAATAATAAATTTATTAAATATCATTATCAGTATGCTTACAGGAATTAATATACACACAATTATAGCAGTTGTCATTTCAAATAGAAACTTAACTTTTTCTATTCCTTCTTTTCTCTCTGCGATTACACTTTTTGGAAATAGCACATCAGCTAATGCAGATGTTGGTACGTCAATCATGTTGTTAATTCTGGCTGATAAATCATAATATGCAACATAGGTATTATTCATTAATCCAGCTATCATATATCTGTCCAGGTTGCCAAATATATTTGAAAGTACTCCGGATGAAAAGATATATTTTCCGTAGTTAAATATTTTCTTTATCAGGACTAGCTTGGGATTAAATGTAAAATTGAGATACTTTCTTGTGTAAAAGAATGATATAATTACGGAAATAAATATAGATATATTCTGAAAGAAAACGAGCTGATTTAGATTGATGTTGTTTCCTGAAATAAATGCTGTTAGAATTAATAAAAAAAATATTCCTTGCCTTGTCGTGTATGATATGAATGATCCTGTAAAATTTAAGTTTGATTGCTGAATATACTCAAAATGTGAAAAGTACACAAGAAAAAAAATACCAGCAATATAAATTTTTAGCATTATGTATAGATGTGGTGAATTCAAGTATTTAGCAATCATCTTACCAAAGAAAAGAATGATAATAGCAAAGATGATACTATATATTAAATTTATTACAAGTCCAGAAGATAATATCTCATTACTTTCTTCGTTTGAGTGATAGAAAGTAATGATCCCATTTTTCAATAGTGCATTTTTGGTTAATTCAAAAGTCATGCTTATGCCGAGAAATAGAGACCATATACCTATGCTCTCCTTATTCAATATTCGTACTAGAATTACATAGCTACCTATGCCAAATAATACTGAACCCAACCTTTGCATAATGGTTAGTAAGGATGATTTTATCCAATAATTCTCAAATAGTCTTACTAATTTTTTCTTTTTCATGTTTTTGTTTTCTTCTGTTCCAAACTTCAAATATTGCATAGCCTGATGGTACGATTAAAAATGGTTCCATTGGGACTGTATATCTTGCTAAAGATAGCATCATAGTATGGATGAATGTAATGATGATTATAGGTAGAATCAGAACAATAATCATTTTATTTTTTCTTTGTAGACAAAACCCACATATTCCTGTTATTATCAAGAAAATATTTTCTACACCGATAATTATCCTTGAGATCAGGCTTCTGGAATCTCCAAGTGTGCTTGGAATGGGCCCCCATAGCTGCCAAAGTGATGCTATTCTTTGTTTTAAAAAGTAAATAGGATGTTGTATGGCTTCACGAAAGTATGCAATTTTTGCATCTCGGCTTGTTTTTATTTCAGGATGTTTCTGTGGTGCGTCCCATGCAATATTTCCACCGAAAGTATATATGGAATATATGATATTGACCTTACTATTTCCTGCTATTGCAAACTCACCTGTTTTGATGTAGGAGTATGTACATGTAGAGAATATAATCAATGCCCCTCCCAGAATTAATCTTATCGGCAACCGTTTCTTTTGAATGAAATCGAATATAAACATTGCAATCCATATTGGGAACAACGTAGGGCGCATAATAGCTGAAATTCCATAAAATATGCCTGATAAAAAATTTTTTTTCTGCAAATAAAAATTACTTGCTGCGAGAATGAAAAATGTTGATGGAATTTCAGTTAGCAGCCATCTGGTATAGTTCAATTGGTTGGGGTATAGGCAAATGATAGCACCAGATATAAACGCAGCTATTGAATTATTAAATAGATTCTTCGAGATGTTATATGTAAAGTAAATGCTTATTGTTCCAAGAATTATATTTAAACAAAGTAGAAGATTGATAAGTGTTTTCCCCGTAGATATGATGTGAAACAATGCTATGATAAAAGGATATCCGTTTGGCGCATAGTTGATATAGGATCCTTTTGATATGGCATTGGCCTGGTCGAAATACATGTATGTATCCGTATGCAGATTAGGCAATCCTGAGAAAAAGCATATAAAAATCCTTAGTATAAAGCCTGCACAAAGTATTAAAATGAGATACTTTTTCTCTATTTCTTTGGTAATTTTAGAGTTACTGATAGATGATATTTCCATTTCTAAAGATTAAGTTTCTTAAAAATGGATTCAGGAATACATTTAATGATGAGCATGACCAACCACCATATTCTTTTTACATATAACGCATTCTTCTTTCTTCTGATTGCTCTACAAATATTCCGTGCAACCTTTTCAGGTGTGGTGGTTAGTATCTTGGGTAAATCCTTGTTCTCTGTCATCTTTGTGTTTACATATCCTGGTTTTACAGTTAATACGTGTACACCAGATGCATATAATCGGTTTCTGAGGCCCGACAAATACGCTGTAAATCCTGCTTTTGCACTTCCATAGAGGTAATTGCTTTTTCTCCCTCGTTCTCCTGCTACAGAACTGATTCCTACTATGATTCCCCGCTTTCGTTGCTCCATTTCCTGAGCGATCGGGTTAAGGATAGAAACGGCTCCGATATAATTTGTTGCGAGAATCTGATAAGCTTCTTCCCAGTTTGCTTGAGCTGTTTTCTGTTCCCCTAAATATCCAAAGCAAACAATCACCAATTCAGGAATAACTTCGATTTGCCTGATGAAATCAGCATGTTGTTCGTAGGATGTGGCATCAAAATACATAGGTTTAACCCGCACACCGTATCTGATTTGAATATCTTTTTGAATTCTTTTTATGTAATTCATATTTCTTGCAGCGAGTATCAGGTCATATTGACTGGCTGCCAGTTCCCTCGCAATAGCTTGTGCTATATCAGAAGTGGCTCCTAATATGAGTACTGTTGGCATAATTTTTTTTGTTTGCTGGAACGGTGATTTCTAATCTATCAGACTGAGATGACCGGAATTTATAGCTCTTATTATATTTTATCATAATTTCATACCATGATTCAGCATTTGGGTAACCTTTCCAAAATATTTCAGGTTTCATACGTGCATCTTTAGTCAAATATAATCTGCCTCCATAGTCTAATACCACCTGATCTAACTCATCCAGAAAAGGCAATAACCCTTGTTTCATTGGAAAATCCAGGGCCAATGTATATCCTTCCATGGGAAAGGAAAAGAAGCTTTCATCTTTTCCAAATAGCTTTAATACTGCTAAGAAGGAACCTATGCCATATCGGTTGATTCGCTTTAATATATCTATCAATCCAATTTTGCTGTTTTCAATTGGCAACACAAATTGATATTGTATAAATCCTTTTTTTCCGTATCCCCTGTTCCAGTGCAGTATTTTATCCAAAGGATAAAAAAATGGATCATAATGAACGATATTATGAATCTCCTTTTTCCAATTTTTCATATAAAAAACTTGATTGAATGCTCTTACAGAGAATGGATTTAAGACAAATGAAGGCATATTTACAGGGAATGAAATATGCTTTTGTGGGTGAACACCCAATGCAGTTGCAATGTGTGATTGTTTTAAATGTTCACGTGTGGCCGTTTCTCCCATCATCATAATACTTCTTCCAACATGTTTTCCCTGTTTCAGACAATCAATCCATGCCATCGTATAAGGTTGACTCCTGTAGGTTTCGAATAAATCTAGGATTTCAAATAAATCACGTGCCTTGATTTGTGTTTGTTTTATATAGGATGTTTCAATTCTTTTTAAATAAAATTTTGCACGCAAGATGATACCCGTAAGTCCCATCCCACCGCAGGTAGCATGAAACAGGTCTGATTGTTGATAAGGCGTACATGTATAAATATTTCCATCGGCTGTGAGTACATCCATTTCAATTAAATGCCTACAGAATGTGCCGTCAATATGATGATTCTTTCCATGGATATTCGATGCAATGGCTCCGCCAACCGTAATGTATTTGGTACCCGGAGATACGGGCAGAAACCATCCTTTTGGAACGATGATCTGAAGGATATCGTCAAGAAGCATCCCGCCTTCACATTCAAAAATGCCGCTCTCCATATCAAATGATAGGGCTTTATTGAAATGCAGGGTAGAAAGTATGAAAGGTGCAAGCGACGAATCACCATAGCATCTGCCATTCCCCCTGGCAATAACTGAAGGTAAGCCAATAAGTTTTTTTAATTCTTCTTCTGTTCTGAAATGGTAAAGTTCTGATTCAACAGCAGGATAATTACCCCAGTTGGTAATTTTTCTTTTCATATATCATGGATGATTATTAGACAAATAGGAGTTTTTATTTTCAGGACTTACGAATACTTCTATCATGCTGTACATGCCTCGTCTGGGTCCTGAAAAACTATCGACAGGTACGTAATATTTGTATAATTCATCACGAATGGAAAATGGATAAAAATTATTTAGTCTCGGAATATATTCAAACATCACCAGATCATATACATGTTGTTGTATTTTGCTTTGGTAATCCTGAATCTGGCTGTCAAACATGGCTACTCCTTTATGGTACCAAAGTGGAATATTGGAGCCAGTTTCTAAACGGTATCCGATAGCTTCAGCCAGGGGTGTGAGTTCGGTCATATTCAGTACTTTCAGCTTTTTTCCATTTTCTTTTATCCATGCATTTTGTATTAACCTGTTTACGCCTTCAGCTGTGGATACAGGCATGTAAATACCCTTAAAAATAGGTTCCTTACAGAATATCCAGGTGGTCATATCCGGGTTTGTTTCAAGCGTATCCGATGGATCGGGAAGCATATAGGTATGCATAGATACGATGTTGTAGTTTAACTCCTGGTTGATATGAAATGCTTTTCTGACAATCCTGTTTGTATATTTCCAGCCTGTAGCCGACCACCAGAGTAGGATGCATATCATGGCGGCTACAATTGCAAATGCGTTTAATGAAAGTGCCTGTTTCAAAGAAGGTAAATGGCTGAATATAAAAGCAAATGCAAATGCATGGAAGAAAATATTATTATCCGGAGGGGTATAGCTGGTTACCTGGAAAATAATGGCTTCAGCAAGTATTCCCAGTGTAAGTAAAGCAAATATAAATTCTTTCGGGTCATTGTAGAATATTTTCCACGAAGATATCTTTGGAATGAGCTGGACAACTATGATAAATAAATAAAATTTAATCCAGGTTGACTCACCTAAAAATACATCCACTACATCATACAATGATAAGCGAGCATTGTGTGGAGGCTGACCGTAATTAAACCAGTATGCAAATCCGTAGGGAAGAAAGGGTAATATCACCAATAATGCAATTACAATATAAAATATGCAGAAAAGAATCAGATATCGGAATTTTCCTGTTTGCAGGCTATGGTAAAAAAGAATGGATAGAGCGATGAGCAGAGCCATGCCGCCCCCATCTTGTTTGGTGAAAAACGACCAGAATAAAAACACTGCAGAAAGAGCAAGATGAATCAATTTCCATTTTAGCTCTGCACTTTGAAACAAATGTTTGAGTAGGAATGCCAAACCGATGATTTCGAAAACAATGACCGATTGATCGTACCATGGCCAGAAGTTGAAAAAAGAATATGATATCACATAAACCAGTACAGACAACAATCTCACTGAAGGATTTACAGATAATGAAATCAAAATACTTCTAAAAGCTAATCCAGAAATGATATTTATGAATACCTGTGCTTTGACCAGTGTAATCAGATAAGGTCCGAATAATTTAAAAAACAAAGCAGGGATCACCCAGAAACCGAAACCCATGGGTAATCCAAAGTCTCTGTAAGGGATCTGCCCAAGATATAAACGATAAGCACCTTCCCAGGAAAGAAAAATATTAACCCGGTAAGGAAAGTTCATGAAAAGAGGTATAATGGCAAATCCGATGATAATAATCCATTCCAGACGATTGATCCATTTTTCCTGGACTCCCATATGACTTATCATAGCTTGTACATTTACCGATCGAAAATGTGAATATCCGGGAAATATATCAGAAAATAAAAACTCAATAACCAGAGCATAATGGTGATTTGCAAAAACCGATCTTTATACAGAATTTTAGTAGGTGATCCACTGCTGTTTTGCACATAGGTAATCTGTAAGTAACGTAAGATACCTGCCACCACAAATAATCCGGTATAATATAATCGGTAGGTGCCGAAGCGGTGTTCCACTTCAGGAGAAAGTGTATACATTAAATACGCCACAATGATAATGGCACTCACCAATGCCAGGCTCACATTCATGAAATCCAGATTATATCCACCAATTGACTTTCGCATCTCTTTTCCTGTGGAAGCTTTGATCAGCAGATCATCTCTTCTTTTGGCAATAGCCATTAGCAATGCCAGCAGAAATACCATGATCATGAGCCATTCGGATACACCAATATCAGCTGCTACGCCTCCGGCCTTGATGCGCAGGTTAAATCCTGCTGAAAGCAGCAGAATATCAAGAATGGAAATATTTTTTAATCCGAACGAATAAAGAATATTTACTATCAGATACAGACCAACAATAAATAAAAACTTTAAGGAGATGAAGTATGAAATAACAAAGCCGGCGATTAGACTCACAGACATCAACATAATGGCATGTGGGATAGATACCTTACCTGCAGGAAGCGGACGAAAACGCTTTTCGGGATGGATGCGATCAGATTCTATGTCTTTGATATCATTTAAAATGTAAATGCTGCTTGCAGCCAGGCTAAAAGCACACCAACCCACACATACATCATAAATTTTCTGCAGATTCAGGAGTTCACCGGCAAAAAACAATGGAATGAATAGAAAAAGATTCTTGATCCAGTGAGCTGGCCGCAGAAGAAGGATATGTGAGATAAAAATATCAAGTTTTGATGTTTCCCTTTTTTCCCCGGTTTTAAAGTAAACAATAGACATGTGAATGGAAATTTAATGAACAATAAGCATATCAATCAACTCTTACTTTCTGTTGATTTGGTTGGGTGTTTTAATATATGATTCTCCGTCAAAATAATGTATTCAGATATCATAGATACAGTATTTTCCCAGGTGTGCTTTCTGGCAAAGGATTTTCTTTCTTCTTCAAGAAGAGCATTATTTTCATGCAAAGCCTGCTTAATTAATACCGGAAAATCTTCCTTCTTCTCAGCAAGATAGCAATATGTTTCAAACATTTTCATGGCATGTGTTTGGGTTGCTACGACCGGTTTTCCCATTGCCAGATATTCATCAACCTTCAACGGATAATTGCCAATTGTTAACTCATTTATCCGCTGCGGATTTAGGCAAACATCAATTGATTGTATGTAGGCAGGAAGACTTTCCAATGGTTTTTTACCCAGGAAATGCACATTTGTCAGATCATGCAGCTTACTTTTTCTGAACGATTCATCTTCCGGTCCGATCAGGATGATTTGCCAGTCCTGATTATATTTTGCAATTGTGAAGAAGATTTCTTCATCAAGCCTCAGTCCATAGAGATTCCCCACATACCCGATTCTGGGATGAGGAATGTGCTTTATATCATCAGGAGTATCAAACACTTTGTATCCGTTGAACAACTCAATGTTGCAACCCTGACCGGTGAAGAAACTATTTGAATTGAATTCTTTTAAATAATCTTCGAGATAATGCGAATTGGAAAGAGCAAGATCAGCTTTTCTGATATGAAGCGGTTCTATTCTATTTGCATGATAGCTGAAATAAGGAACCGCACGCAAAAAATCTCTGCAATAGTAAATATACATTTCAGGATGCAGCAGTTCTTTCAGATAATACCCTCTGAAAATATCATTATCATTAAACAACAAATAATTTTTAAACCCCAGTTCTGTAACTGCCCAATGAATGTCCTTCGCCAATCGTTTGTTATTCAAAAAATTTAATTTATCAAATGCATAAGCCGACCGAATCCAGTTGATAGATTCGTGTATGGTAGGGGGATAGAAATTCCAGAAGTGATCATCTATTTGCACTAATGCGGGTTTGGTACCACGAGCTACTTCAAAGTGATAGGCAAGTTCCGGATATCTTTTTTTGAACAGAAGGAGTTTTCTATTGAGTGGAATATTCACATAGAGCACTTGATTCGCTGTTGCCAGAGTAGTAGCAATGTGTTTGCAGTTGCTTCCGATATCGGTATACCAGGGCTGGAGGCCGATAATGACAATATTTCTGCCGGAGATTAACATGCTTCTGTGTTTCGAGTTAAGCAAACTGCTTTTTCACAAAGCTAATGGGAAGCGGGGTTGATGCAGCCGCTCAATTGGCATATACTGTAAAAAATTCAGGGAACGAGAAGAAGTGTGCGAGAAATATCCAATGAAAAGAGCAAACTGGTGTTAACCTTGTACCGCGTACGGGAGTCGAACCCGTCATTCCTCCGTGAAAGAGAGGCGTCTTAGCCGATTGACCAACGCGGCAGAAACGGATTGCAAAGTTAAGTGCCATGCAGAAATCTGCCAAATAATTTCCGCATGCTCAGTTCGGTCAGTTCGGTTATAAAAGAAGTATGGCATTAATTTGTACTTTTGCGACTGATTTTTTCACATATAAAATCCCTTCAACAATGGCGCAAAAAGTTAAAATCGGCATCAATGGCTTTGGACGCATTGGCCGTCTGGCTTTCCGGCAAATCTACAAGATGGAAGATGTGGACGTGGTGGCTATAAATGATCTAACCAGCCCGGCTGTGCTGGCTCATTTGCTGAAATACGATACTGCTCAGGGACGTTTTCACGAGGAAGTGAAATCAACAGATCAGTCCATTATTGTCAACGGCGAAGAAATCATGATTTATGCCCAGAAAGATCCTTCGCAAATACCCTGGGGTAAACATGAGGTGGATGTAGTATTGGAATGCACCGGACATTTTACCGATAAAACCAAGGCCGAAGCCCATTTGAAAGGCGGGGCCAGGAAAGTGGTTATCTCCGCTCCAGCAACGGGTGACCTGAAGACCATTGTATTTAATGTCAATCATCATATTCTGGACGGTTCGGAAACCATTATCAGCTGTGCATCCTGTACAACCAATTGTCTGGCGCCCATGGCGCAGGTACTGGATGAAAAATTCGGCATTGTGGCCGGATTGATGACCACGATTCACGCCTATACCAATGATCAGAATACCCAGGATGCCCCCCATCCCAAAGGTGATTTGCGGCGTGCCCGCGCGGCTGCCATGAACATTGTGCCCAACAAAACGGGTGCAGCCAAAGCAATAGGCCTGGTATTGCCCAACCTCAACGGCAAACTCGATGGCGTTGCCCAACGCGTGCCCACCATCACCGGCTCGCTGACTGAACTGATCACCATTCTGAAGAAAAAGGTTACGGTGGAAGAGGTAAATGCAGCCATGAAAGCTGCTTCCAATGAGAGCTTTGGCTATACGGAAGATGAAATCGTCAGCAGCGATATCATCGGCATGACCTATGGTTCGTTGTTCGATGCTACGCAAACCAAAGTGCTGACCCAGGGTGACCAGCAACTGGTAAAAACCGTGGCATGGTACGATAATGAAATGAGCTATGTGTCACAGCTGGTGCGTACACTGAAATATTTTGCCCGGCTGATCAAGCAGTAAATATTTTGTATTTTTTGTTTTCCAATATGATGGAGTATGCCGGATTTTCAATCGTTTTCTTTTCGCAACCATAAAGCCCTTGTCCGGGTTGATTTCAACGTCCCGCTGGATGAGCATTTTCAGATTACCGATGATACCCGCATGCGTGCGGCTGTGCCCACTATCCAGAAAATTCGCCAGGATGGAGGTGCTGTGATTCTAATGTCACACCTGGGCAGGCCTAAAAAGGGGCCAGAAGATAAATATTCTTTACGGCATCTGGTTGGACATTTGTCTGAGTTGTTAGGCACAAGGGTTGAATTCTCGGAGGATTGTGTGGGGGATGTGGCTTTGCAAAAAGCAAAGGCGCTTCAGCCTGGTGAGGTACTGTTGTTAGAGAATCTGCGCTTTCATCCGGAGGAGGAAAAAGGTGATGCCGTATTTGCCCAGCAACTGGCGCAATTAGGTGACGTGTATGTGAACGATGCTTTTGGCACGGCTCATCGGGCGCATGCTTCCACGGCTGTGATTGCCCAATTTTTTCCTCCCGACCGCAAGATGTTTGGCCTGTTGATGGAAGCCGAGGTGAAAAATGCCGAGCGCGTGCTGCATCATGCAGAAAAGCCTTTTGTGGCAGTGCTTGGCGGAGCAAAGGTTTCTGATAAAATAGGGATCATCACCAATCTTTTGCCTCGTGTAAATGGTTTGGTGATCGGCGGTGGAATGGCATATACCTTTCTGAAAGCCCAGGGTCAGGAAATTGGCAAATCTCTTTGTGAAACAGATAAGCTTGAGCTAGCTGCAGATATTTTACAAAAAGCCCGCAAACAGGGTGTAGAAGTTTATTTGCCTGTGGATTCTGTTGTTGCACCTCAGGTGGCGGCTGACGCACCTACGCAAGTAGTAGATCATGATCATTTTCCAGTCGATCAGATGGGGCTTGATATTGGCCCGCAAACCATAGAAAAGTATAAACAGGCCATCCTGCAAGCCAAAACCATTCTTTGGAACGGGCCTATGGGCGTATTTGAGCTTTCTCCGTTTCAGCGTGGCACACAAGCCATCGCAGAAGCTGTAGTACAGGCCACGCAGGCGGGTGCATTTTCACTGGTGGGCGGAGGTGATTCTGTTGCCGCCCTGCACCAATTTGGCCTGGAAGATAAAGTAAGTTATGTTTCTACCGGTGGCGGAGCTTTGCTGGAATATTTTGAAGGAAGGGTACTCCCTGGCATTGCAGCTATTCGAGAAAGCCAAAAGGTTTAGTAGTAGGCTTTGAACTTGCACTTTATAAAATAAAAAAGCCTCCGTTTCAGGAGGCTTTTTTGTGTGTATGGGATGATGCACTTGATCTGCTTATCCTTCCTTTTACCTTGGTGGGGCTTTTTCGAGTCGTTGGGTGTACTTGTTTTCGAGTATCCGTGTATGCTTGCTTTGCATTCATTTCAAGCCTGTTGTTTTCCAGAAACAGTTGCTGTGATTCGTTCAGAATTGTTTGCTGTCGGGCTTTAAACAAACTTATTTTATCGGCCGGGAGGTTTAGGCTTAAGGTGTTATTGGCTGATTGTTTGTCCCAATCAGGATTCAGTCGTTTTAAAGTATTAATGTCTATTTCAAGGAATTGTGCAATCACCGGCAAGGCATACCGGCCTGTAAGGGATAGGCTTTGAATATCTGTAACTGCATTCCTATCGGATGACAGCTCATCACCATCTGGTTGAGCTTCATCCAATCCGAAGAAGGAAGAAACACGTCCTAAGGTGTAGGCCGTTGCCAGAAAACGCATAACATGGCTGCGGGTTTCAGATGGAAGATATTTTTCGAGATCGAAAAAATTACTGCTACCGCTTTTCTGCATAGCATCCAGTACAGCCACAGGTCCGCAATTATAGGCAGCTACAACCAGAATCCAGTCATGAAAGGTGTCATACAAATCGGCAAGATATTTCGCAGCCGCAACGGTGGATTTGTACACATTTCTCCGATCATCCCGATGCCTGTTTACCGTCAGGCCCAGCAGCCGGGCTGTTCCAGCCATCAGTTGCCACAAGCCCACAGCGCCCACTCTTGAGACGGCGTTGGGATTTAATTCTGATTCAATTACGGCCAAATAACGTAATTCTTTCGGAATGCCGTATTTGGAAAAAATCTGGTCAATCACCTTGAAATAAGGCGGACTCTTGAGCTGAATAGCCTGCAGATGGTTGCGATTTTCAGCCCAATACCGGGAAATGAAGCGTGAGACATAACTGTTCAGATTGCTGGTAAGAATACTGGCACCGGCTGAAAGAGGCGTAGCCAGACTGATGATATCTGGTTGATCATCTGAAGCAGCTTTCGCATCGCTGTATTCATTTAATGAAATTACGGTGTCTTTTTTCATGGAATTCCCGGTGGTATCTACCAGCGAAGGCATGCTCCGGGCTGTGAGGCCGGGCAGCATCAACACAAACAGGAGATTCATTTTCCATACATGCATAATTCAACTTTTAATGAAACCATATTTAACCAGCACAAAGACATTCAGATTGTTGACCCATGTGACAACAAATAAGCTGCTGTTTCCAGTAATTTTTTTTCCTGAAACCTGCCTGCAACCAGTTGTAAGCCGAAGGGCAGGCCATTGCTGTGCCTGAACAACGGTATGGAAATGGCTGGTAGCCCGGCCAGGTTTGCAAAAACGGTATATAAATCGCCCAGATACATTTTTACAGGGTCGTCCATATTTTCTCCGAGCCGGAAGGCGGTAGTGGGAAAGGTAGGCATCAGCAAACAGGTGTATTCATGCAATATCCGATAAGCCTCCTCAGCCACCAAGCGCCTTACCTGCTGGGCTTTGGTGTAATAAGCGTCGTAATATCCTTCACTCAGCACATAGGTGCCGAGCAGGATTCGACGTTTTACTTCTTTTCCGAATCCTTCGGAGCGGGTTTTCTGGTAGCAGATATCAAGTGAGGCACCCTCTTCCGTTGATGCCCTGTATCCGTATCGCACGCCGTCGTATCTGGCCAGATTTGCCGAAGCTTCGGCAGTGGTCAGCACATAATAGGCGGGTGCAATGACGTCAAGATAGTTAAAATGTACGGCATCTACAATATGTCCCTTCTGAATGAGCCAGTCGATGAGCTTTTCAATGTTTGATTTCATTTCTCGATCCAGGCTGGGATGATCCAGGGCTTCTTTCATATAAGCCAGTTTCATGCTTGGTGGCTCTGGATTGTTAACAGGTTGATAGGATTCAACCGGCAATGGGCTGGCAGTGCTATCAAACTCATCGGGACCGGCAATTACTTCCAATGTTGTCGCCACATCAGCAATATCCTTGCCAAAAATTCCTATCTGATCAAAAGAAGAAGCATACGCAATCAATCCATGTCTGGAGATCCTTCCGTAGGTAGGTTTCAAGCCAATGATGCCGCAAAAATCAGCCGGTTGTCTGACCGATCCTCCCGTGTCACTGCCCAATGCAAGCATACACAAATCGGCACTAACGGCCGCCGCACTGCCTCCGGATGATCCTCCGGGAACATAATCAGGGTTGAGGGGGTGCAGGGTGGGTCCAAACCATGAGTTTTCCGTGCTGGAACCCATGGCAAATTCGTCGCAATTCAGCGAGCCGATGATGATGGCTTCTTCCTGAAGCAGGCGCTCTACAGCCGTAGCAGAATACACTGATCTGAAATCCTTCAGCATGCGGGATGCTGCAGTAAGCGGATGATGGGCATAGGCAATGACATCCTTGATACCAAACACAACGCCTGTAAGGCGTTTTAGCGTACGCTCACGTTGAATGCGGGCATCAATAGCTCGGGCACGATGAAGCGCTTCCTCGGCATATAGGTGGATAAATGCGTTGAGGTGCTTATGTAATGCGATGCGGTCGAGATAGGCAGAAACAACCTGTTCGCAGGTAACATCCCCTACCAGTAAATGCGCATGATATTCCTGTACATTTCTGAATACAGACAATGTGCGGGCATTTGGTGAAAAAATACCTCTTCCTAATCAGGTATAAGGATAGATTATTGCCCCGAAGAGGGATTGGTCGAGCTCACCGTGGGATTGCTGGTCGGCTGTGACGAGGTAGGAGTAGCCGTAGCATCTTTTCGAATGCTGTCTTCTATTTCACGACGAACATTGTTTTTAGCATCGTTGAATTCACGAATTCCAGTACCCAGCCCACGCATGAGTTCAGGGATTTTTTTGCCACCAAACAGCAATAAAGCTATCAGTGCAATCACAAACAGATGGCCTTCGCTGAACAGCATCAGCAAATCCCCGTGTGCAAAATTGTGTAACATAAACTCACTGTTTTTAGTGAACCAAATAAACCATTACCACCACAAATATATAAGCAATATACGAGAAAAACCTACCCCCAGACGATAAAGATGTGGAAAAATTTAGTTAATCTTTGCTTTGAAGCCCAAAAAAAACCTGGCAGCTAAAAGCAGAGAAGCAATCCATCAGCGCTTTTCACGAATACGGGCTGATTTTCCGGAACGTTCGCGCAGGTAATAGAGCTTAGCCCTTCTAACCTTACCGGTCTTGTTCAACACAATGGATTCAATGTTAGGAGAATAGAGCGGGAAGGTTCTTTCCACGCCAATACCATCCGATACTTTCCTGACCGTAAAGGTAGCCGTGTATCCGCGGCCTTGTCGCTTAATCACATCACCTTTGAAAGACTGGGTTCTTTCTTTATTTCCTTCCACAATCCGATAGGTAACGGTGATATTATCGCCCGGCTTAAAAGGAGGAAATTCCTTGGCGGGAGTCAGTTGCTGATGAACAAAGCTAATCGGATCCATAGCTGTGAGCTTTTAAAGAGTGTGCAAAGATAAAAAAAGATTTTGGTGCCGAACAATTTTAGGTTGTTTTTTCCGGGTCTTCGGAATGAGAAAGCAGCTGCGGGCGACGTTGCCGGGTGCGTTCAAGTGCTTTTTCATAGCGCCACCGGGCAATTTTTTCATGGTCCCCGCTCAATAAAATTTCAGGCACTTTCCACCCGCGGAAGTCGGCCGGCCGGGTGTAAACAGGAGGGGAGAGCAGCTGATCCTGAAATGAATCGCTGAGAGCCGAAGTTTCATCGTTTAGTACGCCGGGTATGAGCCGGGCAACTGCATCGGTAACAACGGCAGCCGCAAGCTCACCTCCTGAAATGACATAGTCCCCTATGGAGAGTTCCATGGTTACAAAATGTTCCCGGATGCGTTCATCAATGCCTTTGTAATGGCCGCAAATCAGCATCAGGGTCTGTTTAAGAGAGAGCCGGTTGGCAACAGCCTGGGTAAAGGGCTCGCCATCGGGTGTCAGGAAAATGATTTCATCGTATGCACGTTGTGCTTTCAGGCTTTCAATGGCCCTGGCCAGTGGTTCGGGCATCAGTACCATACCAGCTCCTCCACCGTAGGGATAATCATCAATCTGCTTGTGTGAATAAGGTGTATAATCGCGCAGATTGTGTACCTGGATATGCAGCAAACCCTTATCCTGTGCTCTTTTCAGGATGGAATGGCTGAAAGGACTTTCCAGTAGCTGGGGTACTGCGCTGATAATATCAATTCGCATAGCCAATAATCCTTAAAGATACACATCCAGAAGACCTTCCGGAAGACGAAGATGAAGTTGCCTTTTCCTGGAATCAGTAGCCACCCATGTCTGTTCATTGAGCGGAATCAATATTTCTTTTTGCTGGTAGAAAGTTTTTAAAATCAGCTGGGTCGGGGCTTCGATGATTTCTTCCACCAGACCCAGGCACCCCGGGGATGATTTGTCTTGGATGTGAATTTCATAACCCAACAGTTGAAACGGAGAATGCGGGGCGCGGGCCCGAAATTCTTCCTCTGGAAGGTAAAGTTGTTTGTGAATGAGAGGAAGGGCCTGTTCCCGGGTTTGGATTTCCTGAAGCTGAAGCCACAATTCGTGGGTGTTGGGCAACTGGGCAGATTGGATGAAATACGGGATAAAGCTATGCTTCCTCAATTCAATAAAAACCACTTCCCATTGGTCCAGCACCGGATCTTCGCCCATGGTGTGCTGTACCACCATTTCACCCCTGATCCCCCTGACTCCCACTATTTTTCCGACGGGATAATAATTTTCAGCATATCCCGTGACCAGACGAGCCAATGGATATTGGTTTAGGATGAATGGATGCTGTTCCGAAAGATACGCGGCTATTCAGCTGCAGGCTTTGCATCCGGATTGGAAGAGGATGCCGATTTCGCTTCATCCTCTACTTTTTTCACAACCGGGGTAGCCTGTTGCATTCTGGCTTTTTTGTGATATTCCCTCCGGGCAGCAATTTTCTTTTCATGTTCTGCGTTCCATTTTTCAAAACGCTCCCAGGCTGTTTGTTCATCGAACAAGCCCAGTTTTACACCTCTGAGCAGGTGCTTCAGGTAGAGGATGCCCTTGAAGGACAGAATGCGCCGTACTGTATCGGTAGGTTGAGCCCCTTTCTGCAGCCAGTGCAAGGCCTTGTTTCGGTCAATGGAAATGGTGGCCGGAACGGTTAAGGGGTTGTAGATTCCGATTTTCTGGATGAACTTCCCATCGCGTGGAGCCCTGGAATCGGCCACTACAATGAAATAATATGGTTTCTTTTTGGCTCCGTGGCGTTGTAATCTGATTTTTACTGGCATAAATAAACGAATTATTTTTTTGCGAGTATCGCGTGCAAAACTACAAGATTCCTCAAGAAAAATCTATTATCTCTCAGGAAAATTTTATAGATATCCGGATTTTAATTTTTTCTGATGTGTAAAGGGTTAATCGATCCCATTTTATTCATCATCTTCATCATCTGGCGCATTTGTTCGAACTGTTTGAGGAATTGGTTGACTTCCTGAATGTCGCGTCCGGATCCTTGTGCAATTCTGCGACGCCGGCTGCCGTCGATGATGTCGGGGTTGGCCCGTTCCTCCGGTGTCATGGAATTGATGATGGCTTCAATGCCCTTAAAGGCATCGTCGTTCAGGTCCAAATTTTTCAGTTGTTTGCCCATGCCCGGGATCATGGCGAGCAGATCTTTCAGGTTACCCATTTTTCGGATCTGCGCCAGTTGTTCTTTAAAATCGTTTAAGTCAAACTGGTTTTTGCGGATCTTTTTTTCCAGGCGTTTGGCCATTTCGGCATCGTACTGTTCCTGGGCTTTTTCCACCAGGGAAACAATATCGCCCATGCCCAGGATGCGCTGAGCCATCCGGTCGGGGTAAAATATATCGAGTGTATCGGGCTTTTCTCCCGCACTTACAAATTTGATAGGCTTTTGAATGGTGTATTTAATGGAAAGTGCGGCGCCACCGCGGGTGTCTCCGTCCATTTTGGTCAGGACTACACCCGTAAAAGCCAGCCGGTCGTGGAAGGCTTTTGCCGTGTTAACGGCATCTTGGCCGGTCATGGCATCTGCCACAAACAGAATTTCTTCCGGATTCACAGCTGCTTTGATATCGGCTACTTCCTGCATCATGGCTTCATCGATAGCCAACCGTCCGGCCGTATCGATAATCACCACCTGATAACCGTGATTTTTGGCTTCTGTAACGGCTTTTCGGGCAATTTCCACAGCCGGAAGACCTTCTTCAGAAAAAACGGGAACCTGGATTTGCTGGCCGATGACCTTGAGCTGTTCGATGGCTGCGGGTCGGTAAATATCGGCAGCTACGAGCAAGGGTGATTTATGCAACTTTTGGCGGATGAAATAAGCCAGTTTCCCGGAAAATGTGGTTTTACCAGACCCTTGCAGGCCCACAACCAATATCACGGATGGCTTTTGCTCCAGGGAAAGAGAGGCAGCTTGGCCGCCCATTAACGCAGTGAGTTCATCCTGCACAAGCTTTACCATGAGCTGCCCGGGCGACACAGCTTGCAAGACCTTCGCACCGAGGGCTTTTTCTTTGACCCGATCTGTGAATTCTTTGGCAATCTTGTAGTGCACATCTGCATCCACCAGGGCGCGGCGAATTTCCTTCAATGTGGATGCTACATTGATTTCTGTGATGCGGCCCTGGCCTTTAAGCTGTTTAAAAGCCGATTCCAGCCTTTCCGATAAAGATTCAAACATCTGATTTGCACATTAGGTGTGCAAAATTATGCGCTTTCCGGCCAAAACGAAAGGAGAGGCTCAGTCTATGCACCCAGAAAATGGCGCAGATGCTTGCACCGCGAAGCCGTACGCAGTTTATTGATGGCTTTGTCTTTGATTTGGCGTACCCGTTCGCGAGTAAGGCCGAATTTTTCTCCGATATCTTCCAGCGACATGGGATGTTCCACTCCTATCCCGAAATACAATTTCACCACATCTTTCTGGCGTTCGGTAAGGGTGGAAAGGGAACGTTCAATTTCCCGCCGCAGTGATTCATGATAGGTTAAGGCTAAATCAGCACTTTCGGAGTTGGGATTTTCCAGAATATCCAGCAGGGAGCCCTCTTCCCCTTCGGCAAACGGAGCATCCACAGAAACGGGTCTTCCAGAAAGCCCCAGGGTGGCTTCTACTTCTTCCGGCTGAATATCCAGGACTTCGGCCAATTCCTCTGCAGATGGCTCCCGTTCGTACTCCTGTTCCAGCTGGCAATAGGTTTTGCTGATTTTGTTCGAAAGGCCAACCTTGTTCAATGGAAGCCTTACAATGCGCGATTGCTCGGCCAATGCCTGCAGAATGGATTGGCGGATCCACCAGACAGCGTAGGAAATAAACTTAAATCCCCGTGTTTCATCAAATCGCTGAGCTGCTTTGATAAGCCCCAGATTGCCTTCGTTGATCAGATCGCAGAGAGAAAGCCCCTGGTTCTGGTATTGCTTGGCAACCGATACCACAAAGCGTAAATTGGCCTTGGTAAGCTTTTCCAGCGCTTTTTGATCGCCCTGTTTAATGCGGATGGCTAATTCCACTTCTTCTTCGGGGCTCAGCAAATCTACTTTTCCAATTTCCTGCAGGTACTTTTCAAGGGACTGTGATTCACGGTTGGTAATGGATTTGGTAATCTTCAGCTGACGCATCGACATGGTAGTGGGTGGATTTTTGTAGGTTAAAAAAAATGTTAAAAGCGTGCAGCCAAATATATATATTTTTTTGATTGTTTCAAAAAATTAAAAAAATACTTTGCTTTTTTCTTTTTCAGGGTCGGATCCAGGAGGGAAACAGGTGTAGGGTATTTGAAAAATATTTTGAGGGATATATTATTTTTCTATACTTGCATGTTGAGAAGATTGTTAAATTCTTGAGCATGACCAAGCGCATTCAATACACGCTGGAGTATCCTGTACGGTGTTCGCCGGCTATTTTGTATGAATTTTTGGCAACACCAGCGGGTCTGCAGGAATGGTTTGCAGATAAGGTGGATTTGCGGGATAATGTATTTTCTTTTTCCTGGAACGGATCTGTAGAAAAAGCTCAGATCGTCGAACAAAAGCCCGAAGAGTATATTCGCCTGCGGTGGCTTAACAGCCAGAAAGATGAATATTTTGAATTCCGCATTCAGAAATCAGAGGTTACCAACGAAACTGTTCTGGTTGTAAAAGATTTTGCAGATAAAAAAGAAATTCAGGATCAATCAAGGCTTTGGGATTATCAGATAAAAGAACTTTTACATCGTATCGGAAGTTTATGAATAGATAGAATCCGGAGCCATCCCCAGACATCTGAGCAACTGGCTGTAATTTTCCACCGCAAAAGAAACAAAACCATTCCATTCCTGCAGGGGATAGCTTTTTACCAGCTTCAGAAATCGTCGCTCTTGCAGAAGGGACTGATAGGTATCGTGTGAAAGTTGTGCAAGAGCTTGATAGTCAGCACTCCCGTGCAGTTGATGGGTCCATTCTTCCTCACCACAACTCACCCACCAGCCTTGTTGCTTGCAATTTTCAAAACTGGCAAGCAGGAGCGGACGATATTGGATGAGAAAATTTCCTGAGATATGCAAGGTACAGGTAAAATAATGTCCCCACCAAAACAGACTTCTGCAGGCCAGCACATCATGCTGGCTGAAGAAACGCGGATAATCGAGTATCACATAGGGCAAGCCCTGATAATGTTCGCCCCTGGATATTTTAGCACCGGGCTGCAGCCATACTTCGGGCAGATGCCACCCTTCCAGAGTCTGCCGCAGGGCCTCATGCAATTGCCCCATCAGGGCTACGGCTTTTTGCATGATCTGGTTTTTCATCAGTATCCATTCGCTGTTTAGTACCAACTCCAGTTCCTGTGGTGAAAGCCCTAAATTTGCTGCTGATTCGCGACCTTTCATGTGTATGATTTTCGGTTATCTGTATCTATTTGGCAACAAAGATGAAGCAAAAAACAAAATCGGGCAGGGATGAAAAAACTGGATAAGCTCATCATCAAGGCCTTTCTCGGACCCTTTGTGGTTACTTTTTTCATCACCCTGTTTGTGCTGATCATGCAATTTCTGTGGAAATATATTGATGATCTGGTGGGAAAAGGATTGGAGATGGGCATTATTTTGAAATTGCTGGGCTACATGAGCACGCAAATGGTTCCCCTTGCGCTTCCGCTGGCTATTTTGCTTTCCTCCATTATGACGTTTGGGAATTTGGGTGAAAACTTTGAATTGGTTGCATTGAAATCGGCCGGTATTTCCCTGATGCGTTTTATGCAGCCCTTGATCATCTTAAGCGGTTGCATTGCCATTCTTGCTTTTTTGTTTTCCAATTATGTCATTCCATGGGCTAACCTGCATGGAGATTCCTTGTTGTACGATATCCGCAATCTCAAACATGGATTTAACATTAAACCAGGAGTGTTTTTCAATCAGCTGGAAGGTTATGCTATCCGCGTAGGGGATAAGGATCCCGACGGTAAAACCATATATCATGTGGTGATTTACGATCGCAGCATCAGCACCAGTGATAAGCTCATTCTGGCTGAGAGAGGTATCATGGAACAATCACCCAACAAGCGGTATGTGGTGTTCACTTTATTCAACGGTTGGGAATATGAAGAACGAGGCTTTAGGCCTGCAGTATCGAATGATTTCGTACGCGTACATTTTCATCGCTTTCAGAAAATCTTTGACCTGAGCTCATTTGCTTTTACACGCACACCCATTCAATTGTTTGCTGGATCCTATCAGATGTTGAATGTAAAACAGCTCAATCAGGCGATTGATTCCATTCGCTTGCAGCTGGAAGATCCGGGACGCCGGGTGAGGTCAGAAATCACACCGCACTACGCTTTTTATGCGTGGAAAGACACAGGCTGGCTGGCACATCAGGTGCCGGTACCTACGCATGTTCAGCATTTTATAGAAACCATACCCGACTCTGCGTTGAGCTATGTATTGCAAAGAATTCAGATGAATGTGGAACAGGATGATAACATGGTGCTGCAAATTGCGGCTCAGAATTATCAAGATCTGGCTGATAGCATCCGCAAACACCAGATTGAATGGCATCGCAAGTTTACCTTGTCATTTGCCTGCATGGTGCTGTTTTTAATCGGCGCTCCCCTGGGTTCTATTATTCGCAAGGGCGGATTGGGTACTCCGTTGGTATTTGCCGTAGGATTTTTTGTGGTGTATAATGTGATATCGACCATTGGCGAAAAACTGGCCCGAAACGGGGTTTTAGCTCCCTGGTTGGGCATGTGGCTGGCTACCATGGTGCTGGTGCCGATTGCCGTATTCCTGGTGTATAAAGCGCTGAACGATTCTCAGTTGTTTAATAAAGAATTTTACTATCGCCTGGGGAAACAGATACGGACATCGGTTCGACGATTTATGGGCTGGTGGCCTTTTTCAAAAGGCTAAAGCATGTTTAAACAGGAACAAACAAAAGATATTTTTCCTGAAAATAATCTCTCTGCAACAAAGGATACAAGGCATGAATCACCGGCTTGCAGCCACAATCGCGAATTTCTGCAGATAAATCTCCTCCTTTCAGGCAAATCAATCCGTTTTCCTTTCCGGCTCTGAGCATACGGCGGGCCCATTGCCACAATACAGGCAAAGGAGCAACAGCCCGACTCACGGCATAATCACAGCAGGCTGCAGGCATCTTTTCTGCCCGCTGTTGACGCGCTTCTACATGGCTTAGTTTCAGTTGATGTATGATATCCTGCACCACATGAATTTTTTTCCCAATAGAATCAATGAGAATAAATTGGGTTTCGGGAAATAAGATTGCCAGCGGAATGCCCGGAAATCCGCCGCCGGTGCCAATATCCACAACCTGTTGTCCGGGCTGAAAGTGATAACACAATCCAATGCTTAAGGAATGTAACACATGTCGTTCATACAAAGCATGGATATCTTTTCTGGAAATCACATTGATGCGTTGATTCCAGAAATGATACAGTTCTGCCAATGCAGCAAATTGGGCTTTTTGTGCAGGGGTAAGATCTGGGAAATATGCCGATATCAGTTCTGCTGAATTCTGTATATCCTGTTCAGGCATGTAAGACAAAATCATGAATTATGACCACTGGCTGCTTACTTTGCGTTTGAAAGCCAGTGGTGTAAAAATAAGGTAATACAAACAATAAGCGATATCAAACAACAGATAATAAGGCTTTAAATCATGTTCCTGCAATACCTTCATACTTTTGCGCAGAATGATGTGTTGAATCATCCACCTGCATAGCACCACACCCAGCGTAATACCCCAGAACCAAACAGGTGGCAGATGAGCAGGTGGCAACAACAAAGTCAGCAGCAACAGCCCATAAAACCCGATATGTGAAGCAGCATATAAGCCTAAGCGCAGCTGATCAGAGCGGCGATAATATTTACCCGTGGTCAGATGTCGCTTTTTCTGCATCCACCACGATTTCCAGCAGTTGCGTGCAGGGGTATAGGTAAATGCATCTGGATGTAGTACCACGGCCACGTTGCGACGGTTAGCTGCCTGGTTTACAAACAAATCATCATCGCCGGAAGGAATATGTTGATGCGATACAAAACCTTTATGGCGGAAAAATAAGGCTTTCTGATAAGCCAGGTTGCGGCCTACGCCCATATAGGGATATCCGGCAAGTGCAAAAGACAAATATTGCAAGGCGCTGAAAAAGGCATCGTATCTAATTACTTTGTTCAGCCATCCAGGTTGTTTTTCATAGGCACCATATCCCAATACAATTTCTTTTCCGGGCTGAAAGCCCTGGCTCATGCGGGCAGCCCACCATACAGAAGCAGGCCTGCAATCGGCATCTGTCAACAGCACATGTTCATACGCTGCGCTTTTGATGCCTATAGAAAGCGGAAATTTTTTTCCGGGGATCCCTTTGGCATGCTGGTAAAGCCTGATCAGACGCAGATGCGGATAAGCACCCGCAAGTTCATGCACATAACGCGCGGTATCGTCTTCAGAGCAATGATCTACGATCAACAATTCATAATTGGGTGTTCCCTCAGCTTTCAAATATCGTTGCTGCAGCCAGTAATGCATGTTTTTGCGAAGCAGATGTTCTGCATCCCGCGCACAGATGATGATGCTTAATGGAAAAGAATTGGGAATTTGTGCAATGGCTTCATCTGTTTTGTAAAATGCCAGACGTCTGAAAAAAAATAAGTAATAAAACAATTGCAAGCCGGCAACCAGCAAAAAACCAATCCAGATCAGCAGGGATACATCTATGGGTGGCATATCAGGCAACAGTCGCTCAAGAGCGGATGCAAACCTACTAAATTTATGCATCTGGAAACAAAAGCATCTACGGTAAATTCCGGATAACTTTGCAGCCGTTTATGGCTATTGGTTTTCATATTGTTCGGGAAGATGTACATAGCCGAGCACGGGCGGGATGTATTACCACAGATCATGGGGTAATTGAAACACCCATTTTTATGCCGGTAGGTACTGCCGGTGCGGTGAAGACACTTTTGCAGCAACAGCTCGATCAGGATTTGCAGGCACCCATTATTTTAGGCAATACCTATCATTTGTATTTGCGGCCGGGTACAGATATACTCCAGCAAGCGGGAGGTCTGCATCGGTTTATGCACTGGAACCGGGCTTTGCTTACTGATAGCGGCGGATATCAGGTTTTTTCCCTTGCCAAAATCAGAAAGATTACCGAAGAAGGCGTGTGGTTTCAGTCGCATATTGATGGTTCCAGGCATTTTTTTTCTCCTCAGCGTGTGATGGAAATCCAGCGCCGGATCGGAGCCGATATTGTCATGGCATTTGATGAATGCACGCCTTATCCCTGCACGCATGCTTATGCCCGCAATTCTTTGCAGCTTACCCATCGCTGGCTGGATATCTGCCTCGCATGTTTTCAGGAACAGGGTTTATATGGTTATTCGCAAACGCTTTTCCCGATTGTGCAAGGAAGTGTATATGCTGATCTGCGTAGGGCTTCAGCTGAATATATTGCAGCAAAAGAAACGGCCGGTTATGCCATTGGCGGATTGAGTGTGGGTGAGCCGGAACAAATGATGTATGAAATGACGGCATTGGTGAATGAGATTTTGCCTCCAACCAAACCTCGATATTTGATGGGAGTGGGTACGCCCTGGAATATTCTGGAAAGCATTGCTTTGGGTGTGGATATGTTTGATTGTGTGATGCCCACCCGCAACGGACGCAATGGCATGTTGTTTACCTGGCAAGGTATCATCAATATCCGCAATAAAAAATGGGCAACCGATTTTTCTGTGATTGATGAAAATACCACAGGCCCCGTAAGCACGTATTATTCAAAAGCCTATTTGCGTCATCTGTTTGTATCTAATGAAATCACGGGCCTGCAAATCGCAACCCTGCATAATCTCAGCTTTTACCTGCAATTGGTGAGGGAAGCCCGCAAACATATCCTGCAGGGCGATTTTCTTTCCTGGAAAAATGAAATCATCCCCCGTTTGAAATCAAGATTGTAAATCCGGTGGATCAGACTTTACGATATTATATTTCCACATATTATCCTGATAGCGCTGAAATGCTTTTTTGAAAAAAATATAATTCAGGCCCACAACAAGTGCTGCTATGCAAATTCCGCCCAATATATCTGATGGATAGTGTACACCCAGATCCATCCGGGAATAGCCTACCACAGAGGCCCATCCCAGCAATACAGGCATCATCCAGCGTTTTCTGCGAAAGGCAATACTCATGGAAAATGCTACAGCAAATGCACCCGTGGTGTGTCCGGAAGGAAATGACCAACCGCCACCACTCGTCTTTTTCTCAATGAAAGCATAAGTATGCCATGGCCTTGGCCGCTGTACTATATTTTTAAGACTCCATGAACATAGGCTGGCAGTAACTAAGCAAGAAATTACGAACCAGGCCTTTATTCGTATATAAGCATCTTTCTGACGAAAAGCAACATAAAAGCAAATCAGTGGAATCAATATGCTCACATAAGCAGCACTGTAGGTGATTATATTCATAGCAGCATCCCAGGTGGGAGCATGATGGAGGTTTAATTTCTCCAAAAGATGAAGGTCCCAGCGCGGAAAATCAAGTAAAAAACTTTTAATGAAGTTGTGAACCAGGAAAATTTCATGTTTCATATTCACTATCAGTCTTGGTTGATAGGTTATCTGTGCTTGCTGTTTTTCTATATCGATGCTAAGTTTAAAAAAGATGCTGAAGAAAATTTGAAAAGGAAATTAATTTTTAGTTAATGTAGGGTTTGGAAATGATGCAGGCGGTAAATAAAGAATTTTCGGGCAAGCCGACCTCCCCGATATTGAGGGATTACCATTGGAGTATCAATATGCTGAAATAAAGGACCATAAGTAGCATACACGTCGAAATAATAGTTGGAAGGCACGATGCAATATGCATCATCACCAGGTTTTAGCTGCCTGGGTTGAGGACGCCAGATGGCATATTCATGTAAATCATCTATCGCTCCTATTCCCTGCATGGGCTGATGCGTATAATAGCTGATGTAGAATTGTTCATGTGCCAGAGGGAACCATTTGCCGGCAACGATAAAAGCATCTTTGGGCATACGTCCTTCTTGTACGTCATGCTGATAAACCTGCTGAAACTGCTGACTGATTTTGCGCCATCCGTACATATCGAGTGTAAAATCTCCCGAACCGTATTCCATCGGATCATGGCTGCCGACCGTGCCGGGATAATCCATAATCATCCAGCATCCTCCGAGGATGATAACCAGAAATATGCTCATCACCCATCTTATCACAACAGGAAATTTTTTCTCTGATACATGGCGTGCATCTATGTAAGCCGCTACCAGCAAAAGCAGGCTGCTGTATGCCGGTCCGCTCCAGTGTGGCAAAATGCTACGAAAAAGAGATATGCCAAGCAAAATACCGATCAGCGGCAAGCTGCAAGAAAGCAATATGCGGATGGTTTGTGGTGTAAGGGCTTGAAATTTTTTCCGGAAAATCTGTATCAAGCAAATCCAGGTAAGTATATACAGCAATGGATGATGGTAAAAACATTCGCCTAAAATTTCCGTTACAAAATAATTCAAGTGAATGTGCGATTGTGCTACATCTACCCGCTGGCTGTGATAGGTATAGGTGATGAAATGATGTTGTACATTCCAGATCAGGATAGGTATGATGCAAATGAGGGTGATACCTGCAGCAACGTAAACATATGGATTCTTCAGGGTTTTCCGGCGAAACAGCAGCAGATACAAAGCAGCTCCCATCCAAAGAAAAATTCCATGAATCTTGCTCAGGGTAGCCAGGCCTGTCCATATTCCGAAAGCCAGCCATGCAAGCGGTTTATCGGTATCATCATTTGCTATGCGCAGCAGGCTTCGCAAGGCCAGCCACCAGAAGAGGATCTGCGGCGAATCGGGCAGTATGAATACGCCCGCCAGGATGCTGCTGTACAAAGCACATGCATAGCATAGAGCAGCTATCCACCCGGTACGTTCATTGCGTACCATGCGGCCAGTATCATATACCACATACATCGTGAGGGCTGAACACAGCACGGCACCCAGCCGCACAAACAATTCCTGATGCAGGTGCGTACCCAGCGTGGTAAGCCATATCAACCAACCTACCATAGGTGGATGATCAAAATAACTCCATGCCGGATGCAAGGCATAGGTCCAGTAGTACACTTCATCGTTTCCTAACGGCAGTACAAATGCAAGAACGAGATGCAGAAGTGTGGTGATAAAAATCAGCAAAGCAATGGAGCCTGCATATGGTTTTGCAGAAAAGCGCATGCAACGTGGTTTACGTGTAGCTAAAATAATGCAAAAACACAACAGCTTCTGCTCGCAGATACCCGTGCCGATATGCAAAGCATTATCTTTGCTGATTCATGGAACCAATGGATGTTGTATATGCGGAAACTCGACTGGTACATTCTGCGTAAATTTCTGGGAACATTTTTTTATGCCATTGGTATTTTGATTGTTATTACCGTGGTGATTGATATTTCCGAGAAACTGGATGATTTTGTGAAGAGCCATCTTTCTATAAAACAACTGATTTTTGAATATTACATTGGATTTATTCCGCACATTGCGGCTTTGCTGTTTCCTTTGTTTGTATTTATTGCTGTTATTTTTTTCACTTCCAGGCTGGCTTATCGTTCTGAAATCATTGCCATGCTAAGCGCTGGTATCAGTTTTCGACGCATGCTCCGCGCTTATTGGGTGGGGGGGGTGTTGTTATGTATATTGCTCTGGGCTGGCAACCGATGGGTGGTTCCGCGTGCTGACAGGATAAGGGATGCCTTTGAGGATAAATATGTGAATGATGTAGATGAAAGCAAGCAAATCAGCAATGTACATCTGCGCATCGATAGTTTCAGCTACGTGACGATGTATATTTATGATCCGATTTACAAATATGCTTCAGGGTTTAAGCTGGAAAAAATCCGCAACCAGGACTTGTATTACCGGCTGGAGGCGCAGAATGTACGCTGGGACTCCACGCATAAAACCTGGAATACGGGGCCTTGTGTCATCCGTACGTTCAATGGTTTGCAGGAAACAGCCCGGCAGATAGCCGATACCAGCCTGAAGATTCCACTATCGCCGGAAGATCTGATTCAACGAAGCAATATCACTGAAACCCTTACCACACCTGAGCTGAACGCCTATATTGCCCGTGAAAAATTACGTGGAAGCGAAGGCATCAATGCGTTGTACGTGGAAAAATATCGCCGGGATGCCTCAGCGGTAGCGGTTGTGATTCTAACCTTGATTGGTGTGGCCATTGCGAGCCGGAAGGTGAGGGGCGGTAGCGGTTTGCATCTGGCTATCGGAATTGTGATTGGTTCGGCTTATATAGTAGTGTTGCAGTTTTCCTATACCTTTTCTGTCAAAGGCAATCTTTCGCCTTTCGTAGCGGTATGGCTGCCCAATGTGCTGTTTGGAGCCGTTGCATTTGCTTTGTTACGCCGCGCGCCCAAGTGATCAGACGATCATCGTCGTGCATACCTGGCAGCCTTGCAAATCATCTTTCATCAGTTGCCTGTTGCCTGCCATGAAATCCCTAAATTTGTACAATTTAGAAGCATTGCTTTCCCGTTGTCTGTTGTCAAACAATCCGTCCGGGGGGAACATAATTGTTTATTCAGCAATAAAACTGGTAGTATGAGTACTTTAAAAGAAAAATTCAAGGCCAAAGCCGATGAACAGGCTGCCCGCGTCAGGAAATTAATGCAGGAATATGGTCATACCAAAATCGGTGAAATTACTTTATCGCAGGTATACCAGGGCATGCGTGGAGTGATTGGTTTGGTTACGGAAACTTCTTTGCTGGATCCCAATGAGGGCATCCGTTTTCGGGGTTATTCCATTCCGCAGTTGCGCAAACAATTGCCCAAAGCTCCCGGAGGGCATGAGCCCCTGCCAGAAGGATTATTTTATTTGATGCTTCTGGGTGAATTGCCCACTGAACAGGATGTAATTGATATGTCGAATGCATGGGGAAGGCGCTCCCATGTGCCCAATCATGTGTTTGATGCTATTGATGCCTTACCCTTATCCACACATCCCATGACAATGTTTACAATAGGCATCATGGCTATGCAAACTGAATCCCGTTTTGCCAAAGCCTATGCTTCGGGTAAAATAGGAAAGGCCGACTATTGGGATTATACTTTTGAAGATGCCATGAACCTGATTGCCCGTCTGCCTCGTATTGCTGCTTATATCTATCGTCGCAAATACAAGGGGGGTGATAATATACAACCCGATCATTCCCTTGACTGGGCGGCCAATTTCGCTCACATGCTGGGTTATGACGATGAAAGCTTCTATGAACTGATGCGGCTGTACATGACCATTCATGCCGATCATGAAGGAGGTAATGTAAGCGCACATACCGTGCATCTGGTAGGATCGGCCTTGAGCGATCCCTATCTGGCTTTCTCGGCCGGGATGAATGGCCTGGCCGGGCCTTTGCATGGGCTTGCCAATCAGGAAGTCATCAAGTGGATTAAGAACATGCAGCAGGAACTGGGTGGTGGTTTGCCCGGCAAGGAACAAATTGCCGCATTTGTGCACAAAACCCTGAGCGAAGGCAAGGTAATACCCGGGTATGGGCACGCTGTGCTGCGGCAAACCGATCCTCGTTTTCTGGCTCAGATGGATTTTGCCAAAAAACATTTACCCGACGATGAACTGGTGAACCTGGTCTGGCGTATTTACGAAGTAGTGCCACCCATCTTGCAGGAACTGGGTAAGGTGAAAAACCCCTGGCCCAATGTAGATGCACACTCCGGTGCCTTGCTGGAGCATTATGGATTGGTTGAGTATGAGTTTTACACCGTTTTATTCGGCGTTTCCCGATCGTTGGGCGTACTGGCCTCTCTTTGCTGGGATCGTGCACTGGGGCTGCCTATCGAGCGACCCAAATCAGTAACCACCGAATGGCTGGAGCAGTTTGTAAAAGGGCAACTCCAGTCGGTGGAACATTCCACGCATGCGGGTAGTGAAGAATCCTGATTCATGCTGTCCAGAATTATTTGATTGATATATCGGCCATGCCGGCATATGCAACATCCATATGGAGTATTCCGGTGGAGTACATCAAAGGGGTTGGCCCCCAGCGGGCTGAGTTGTTGAAAAAAGAACTCCGGATTTTCACAGGCCGTGATTTGCTGATGCTTTTCCCTTACCGGTATTATGACCGTTCGGAAATTACTCCCATTGCCAGGTTGACGGCCGACCAGGAGTATGTCCAGGTGAAAGGTTTAATCACCCAGATTCATCAGACGGAAGGCACCCGATGGAGCAGTACAGCCCGACTGGTGGCAGAGTTGCACGATGACACTGGATTTGTGCAGCTGATTTGGTTTAATGGCTGGCAATGGGTGAAGAAAAGCCTTCTCACCGGCAAAACCTATCTGGTGTTTGGCCGGCTTTCCTTTTTCAACGGTATTCCGCAGATTGTTCATCCCGAACTGAGCGATCCACACCAGGCGCAGGCCGGATGGGCCTTTGAGCCGGTTTATCCTTCTACGGAAAAACTCAGGGCACGAGGACTTAACAGCCGGGGCATGGCCCGTATCATGGCGGCATTCTGGGAAAAAATCCGGGAAAATGATATTCCGGAAAATATCCCTGTATCTGTGCGTGAGACCTACCAGCTTATGGATCGTGGCAAGGCTTTCCGGGCAATTCATTTTCCGGGGAGCTGGCAGGAAGCCGAAGTAGCGCGCCGTCGCCTGAAATTCGAAGAGCTTTTTCTGTCGCAGGTGCGCATAGCCATGCTGCGCAACACCCATCATCATGAGTCTAAGGGATGGGTATTTCAACAGGTAGGTGAATTGTTCAACAGCTTGTATAACCGCCTGCCTTTTTCACTTACCGAAGCCCAAAAACGCGTAATCCGGGAAATCCGTCGCGACACGCTTTCCGGTCACCAGATGAACCGGCTGCTCCAGGGTGATGTGGGCAGCGGTAAAACCATTGTGGCCTTGCTGGTTATGCTGCTGGCAGTAGATAATGGCTTTCAGGCCTGCCTGATGGCGCCCACAGAAATTCTTGCCCAGCAGCATTATCGTCATATCACAGAACTTCTGGAGGGTTTGCCTGTGGAAGTGGCTTTGCTTACCGGCAATGTTCGTGGGCAGCAGCGAAAGCAGATCCTGGAAGGTATAACCAGCGGAAGCATTCAGCTGTTAATTGGTACCCATGCTCTGATTGAAGATACAGTGCAGTTTGCCCGGCTGGGGCTGGCTGTGATTGATGAACAACATCGGTTTGGAGTGGCTCAGCGGGCTGCACTTTGGGAAAAAAGCGAAATTCCTCCCCACGTACTGGTGATGACCGCCACACCCATACCGCGAACCCTGGCTATGACTGTGTACGGCGACCTGGATGTTTCTGTGATTGATCAGCTGCCACCGGGCAGAAAAAAAATCATTACAGTACACCGAACCAGCGACAGGCGCCATCAGGTAATGGACTTCGTAAAATCCCAGATCCGCCAGGGGCGCCAGGCTTATATTGTATATCCATTGATAGAAGAATCAGAAAAGCTGGATTACGAAAACCTCATGCGGGGGTATGAAGAAGTAAAAGCCTATTTTCCCGAGCCGGATTTTCGCATCAGCATGGTGCACGGCCAACAATCGCCTGAAGTAAGAAACACCAACATGCAACGTTTTGTGCAAGGCATCACTCATATTATGGTTGCCACCACGGTTATTGAAGTGGGCGTGCACGTACCGAATGCTACCATCATGGTCATTGAAAGTGCAGAAAAATTCGGCCTTTCCCAGTTGCATCAGCTCAGGGGAAGGGTAGGACGCGGCGAGCATGCATCATATTGTATTTTGCTCACAGCACCTGAAATAGGAAAGGAAGCCATGGAGCGAATCCGGGTGATGACCCAAACCGATAATGGCTTTCTGATAGCTGAAAAAGATTTGCAACTCAGAGGCCCGGGAGATATAGAAGGCACCCGGCAAAGTGGTGTGATGGAATTTAAACTGGCCGACGTGGTAAAGGATAACGATTTGCTGATGCAGGCCCGGGAAGCAGCCCTGCGGCTGGTGGAACAGGATCCCCTGCTAATGCAGCCAGAAAACCAGTGTTTGCTGAACTGGCTCCAGCAGGACCATAAAAAAAACAACTGGAGTAAAATTTCTTAATCCCTCAAAAGCAACCGATCGAAGCGATATTTACGTTATTCCGTACAGGTGACTCAGACTGAAAGCATATTTCTTCACATGCCTGACCATATCCGTATCAGGAAGGTGTTTTTTGCACGCACAAATTCCCTTCTTGGCAGGGGATTGAGATATGGCTGGGCTTTATTCGCCTGTTTGTTGCTGGCCGGTTTGGCCAATGGTCAATCGTCTTTCGGGGATATCAGCTTTCAGACAAACAATGGGCAATGGCCTGCCGATGTGCTCTTCCGGGCTGATCTGGGATCAGGCCAGTATGTGGTGCTCAGCCGCCAGGGATTTGGTGTGGTGCTCTACGACACGGCAGATATGAAACATTTCTGGTCATTATTTCATGGAGGTGCACCGGAAATTTCTTCTTCCCGCAACCCCGTTCACCGTCCGAGAAGCCGGTTCCCACAAGCAATTCCTTCTGCCGCTGCAGCATTTCCTGTCACCTTGCATGGCGTGTATTATCAGGTTCATTTCCTCAATAGTCAATCCCCCAGTAGTATACAATTTGATCATCCGAGTACGACCTATTACAATTATTTCATTGGCAATGACCCTGCCCGTTGGGCTACCCATGTGGAGGGTTACGGGGGGATCACCTACGAACAGATTTATCCGGGTATTGATGTGCGGTTTTATTTTGAAGCCGGCCGCCTGAAATATGACTGGATGCTTCAGCCCGGTGCCCAGATCAGCCAAATCAGCCTCCAGTATCAGGGCATTGAGAGCATGGAAATCCGCAAGGGTAATCTGTTGATTAAAACGGCTGTGGGAACCATTACGGAGCTGGAGCCTTTTTGCTATCAATATGTGGAAGGACAACGCCGGCAAATTCCCTGTCGTTATGTGATCAACCGGCAGCAGGTAGGCTTTCAGGTTACCGGTGCCTATGATCCGCATCTGCCCCTCATCATTGATCCGGTGGTCATCTTTGCTACATTCACGGGCTCTACGGCCGACAACTGGGGGTTTACGGCTACCTATGATGCACAGGGTAATTTCTACGCAGGAGGCATCGTGTTCGACAGTGGTTACCCGGTTACACCCGGAGCTTTTCAGCAGACTTTTGGGGGTGGACAAATTGAATCCAATTATTATGGTTATGATATGGCGATTGCCAAATTCGATCCGACAGGGAAACGATTGCTGTACGCCACTTATCTGGGTGGCAGTGGCAATGAACAGCCACATAGCCTGATTCTGAATCATCAGGGAAATCTGATTATTGCCGGAAGAACCAATTCACCCAATTTCCCTCACGACCATGCTTATGGTCCGCTGGGGAATTATGACATTGTGGTAGCTGAATTAAATCCTACGGGCTCGGTATTGCTCCACAGCACGGTGATTGGTGGAAAAAACGATGATGGGGTGAACATCACCTATGTACGCGAGGCCGGCACCGTTTCGCTCATGCAAAACTATGGCGATGATGCCCGCAGCGAAGTGGTGGTGGATAACAGCGATAATATTTATCTGGCCAGCTGCAGCCAGTCGCCCGATTTCCCCACTACAGCCGGAGTCTTCCAGCCCGGGAAGGGTGATCGCTCCCAACCCCATTCCGGCTCGCGAACAGCCTATATCGATGGTACATTGTACACCTTTTCTTATGCTTATTATGACCAGGATGCCGTAGTCATCAAGCTGCATCCCGATTGCAGTCTGGCGTGGGCCAGCTTTTTAGGCGGCTCGGGCGATGATGCCGCTTATGTGATCGACCTGGATCCGGCAGGAAATATTTATGTTGGAGGTGCGACCTCAAGCGGCAATCTGCCCTCGGGTAAACTGCCCGGCGTGCTTCAGCCTTCATACCAGGGCAATATGGCCGATGGATTTGTAGCCGAGATCAGCAACGATGGTACCCAGCTGCTGCGCCGCACCTATCTGGGTACGAATGGCATCGACGAAGTATATGGATTAGCTTTTGATCAACAGGGATATCCCTATGTGTGCGGCACTACGACGGGCAGCTGGCCGGTGGTCAATGCTCCCTATCGCCAGCCTGGTGGCAAGCAGTTCATTGCCAAGTTGAAGCCCGACCTCAGCGGATATGTCTATTCCACCACTTTTGGCAAGGGTGGCACCGAACCAGATATTTCTCCGGTAGCTTTTCTGGTGGACCGCTGTGAAAATGTGTATGTATCCGGCTGGGGTGGGGATATCAACAGCCAGTATGGGGGCTTTGTGCACGGGGGCCAGTCCACATCTGGACTGTATATCACTTCCGACGCCCTGCAGAAAACCACCGACGGGTCTGATTTTTATTTCTTTGTGTTGAAACGAAACGCTGCCAGTGTGCTTTATGCCAGCTATTGGGGTGGATCCGGTATCTGGGAACATGTGGATGGAGGTACCAGTCGGTTCGATCCTATGGGTGTGATCTATGAGGCAATTTGTGGAGGCTGTGGCGGGTATTCCAATGAACCGATTACACCCGGGGTATGGTCGCCCGTGAACCGAAGCGACAATTGCAATGAGGTAGCGTTGAAGATAGCGTTTAATTTGAGTGGGGTACATGTTGGGTTGAAGGCTTTGAATGGGGACACGAGCGGGTGTGTGCCGTTTACGGTGGAGATCAGCGACACGGCTGGGTTAGCCAAGCAATACGTGTGGGATTTTGGGGATGGGACGCCGCCGGTGAAGACGAGTGCGTCCAGCCAGCAGCATACGTATAATGCGGTAGGACAGTACCGGGTGATGGTGGTGGGGATAGATTCGGCGAGTTGCAACATAGCCGACACGGGGTACATGTGGGTGAAGGTAGGGGATAATCCGGCCGAGATTGGTTTTCGGGTGGAGAAGGTAGGGCCGTGCACGAGCTATCGGTATCGGTTCATCAACACGAGTGTAGCGTTGGGAGGGGGTGGTTTTACGGGCAGTTCGTTTGTATGGGATTTTGGGGATGGGACGCCGCCGGTGGAGGCAGGGTTGGACACGGTGGAGCATGGGTATGGGGGTCCGGGGGTATACCGGGTGATGTTGCGGTTGGTGGACACGAGTTTTTGCAATGCGCCGGCCGATAGTGTGGTGGTGTTGCGGGTAGCCTCGAATGTGAAGGCAGGATTTGAGGTGGACAGTGTAGGGTGCATACCTTATGAGGCGGAGTTTGAGAACACGAGTTTGGGGGGTAGTAGTTTTGAGTGGGATTTTGGGGATGGGACGACGAGCACGGAGGTGAATCCGGTACATGAGTACAGCAAGGCTGGGGTGTATGTGGTGCGATTGGTAGCCAACGACAGTACGACGTGCAACCGGACGGATACGGTGGTAGATACGATACGGGTGTATGGGAGGCCGGTGTCGTCGTTTGTGGTGAGTCCGGTGCCGCCGCAGGAGAATGTGGCGGAGGTGTTCACCAACCAGAGCCAGGGAGCGGTGAGGTGGTGGTGGGAGTTTGGGGATGGGACGGGAGACACGACGTATAATGCGAGTCATATATATCCGAAGACGGGGGTGTATGAGGCATGTTTACGGGTAGCCAATGAGTGGGGATGTGAGGACACGAGTTGCCAGGCTGTGGAGGCGTTGATCAATCCGTTGTTTGATGTGCCGAGTGCGTTTTCGCCGAATGGGGATGGGGTGAATGATGTGTTTCGGGTGCGGGGATTTGGGATAGAGCGGTTTGAGATGGAGATATACAATCGGTGGGGGCAGAAGGTGTATGAGAGCCGGGATGTGAATCAGGGATGGGATGGGACATACAGGGGCAAGCCACAGCCGATGGATGCCTATGCCTACGTGATCCATATCCAGTTCACCGATGGAACCCGTGTCACCCGCACCGGAAACGTAACACTTTTACGGTAACCCTTTATGCAATAAATCATGAATACGCGCATCAAATGCCGTTATCTGTTCCGGCTCAGCCGGGGTGGCCTTTGCAGAAGTTTTGTGCAGAGCCTGTGGGGGATCGTACTGGTGCTTTTCACTGAACACATACATGCCCAGGATTTGCATTTCTCCCAGTACTTTTCAGCTCCGCTGCTTACCAATCCGGCCAATACGGGCTTTATTCCCGATGCGAATTATCGGTTGGGTGTGGATTATCGCGATCAGTGGACTACCATTCCGGTGCCCTACCGTACCATGTCGGCCTTTGGTGATGCCCAGCTGTTGCGCAACCGGCTTACCTATGGATGGCTTGGCGTGGGTGGCGTGGTGTTGCAGGATGTAGCCGGGAGTGGCGATCTGACTTCCACGAAAGTATATGCTTCTCTGGCCTATCATCAGCTATTGGGCTTGGGCAGCTTGTTGTCGGCAGGATTCAATGTGGGATATGCGCGCAAGAGCATTAACCTCAGCAAGCTTACTTTTGACGACCAGTGGAACGGAAAGTTTTTCGATGCATCCTTGCCAACCAATGAATACAGTGCCATCACCCAAACCAGCGTCAGCTATATGGATTTGCAGGCAGGTTTAAACTATGCGTATTTTCCGAATGATCATATCTATCTTAACTTAGGCTTTTCTGCACAGCATTTAAATACTCCGAGAGAAACTTTTTACAACGGTGATAATCGTATTCCCCGGCGATATATTGGTTTTGTCAATGCCAGCATTCAGGTTTCCAGCCAGATAATCATCAATCCCAACGGATATTATTCGTTGCAATCCGGAGCCCATGAACTGGTAGCCGGTGGCTATCTGCAGGTGAATCTTTCAGGCGATGGTGCGCAGCAGTTATTGGGGGGGATATATTATCGTTTTGGCGATGCACTAATTCCAATGGTGGGTTATCAGCTGAACAACCTCAGGTTAATGTTTAGTTATGACGCAACCGTTTCTTCCCTGGGTTCGAATATTCAGCATAATGGAGCTTATGAAGTATCTTTGATTTATCAAGGATTGTATCAAAATGGAACTTATCGCCGTGAAGAAAAAAAGTTTCGCTGCCCCAGTTTTTAGCAGAAAATATCTGTTATCATTATGCATAATCTGTATGTATGCAATCATGCTTCATGCACAGGATCGTTCCATGTATATTCCCCCGGAACAAAGAGTTGAAACTCCACAAGCAAATCAAGCGGAGCAATCATATGGTGCTACATCTCGTTTCTTTGTAGGTGGTAATTTTGGTTTTACTTTTTTGGGTGATTATAATTATGTAGGAATCTCACCGCTCGTTGGTTATCGGCTTACATCGTGGTTTTCACCGGGCATCAATCTGAATCTGAATTTTGTAACTGATAAAACCGTCCCTGACCAGACAACACATTATACTACCATAGGTGCTGGAGTGTTTACGCGGTTTTTCCCTTTTCAATGGTTGTATTTGCAAATACAACCCGAATATAATCAGTATCAGGTGAAAGTAAAAAGTGGCGGCACAACAATTGATCAGCAAACTTATCATGTGTTCAGCCTGTTGATGGGAGGTGGCTATGTGCAACGCATCAGTGAAAATGCTTACTTTAATTTTGGTGTGTTGTATGATGTGATTCAAAATCCGCATTCACCTTATTACGGTATTCCCGTCGTGCAAGGTGGCATCAATCTGGGATTCTGAATTTTTTATAATCCCTGTTTGTACGCAGGATGTTCCCGGATGAGTTTTTGGTAATGATGTCGATAGGCACGATTCCATTTATTTCCCATGATGCTGCTTCCTATACCACTTTCCACACCTTTTACCCAGTAATTGAAAAACGATAAATGTGGATTTCTCCGGTAAAAGACCAATCCAGTGCGATGATAATTTTCAGACCGAAGTACCAGATTAGCCATAAAATTTTCTAATCCTGAATATAATTTCTTACCGGTGCTGTCTTTTTCCCGATCAAGTGAAATCTTCAGCTGATCATAATACAGGTTCATATTTCCAAGCATCATGTACACATTTCCTTTTGCCTGCATACTTGCACTGGTAATGTTGCCTGAGATTACTCGTGCATGAAACCAGGATTCCAGAATCGGATTAAAAAGGTTGAATGCAAATGGTGAAGACTGCACATGAAGCGTAAATAAATGCAAAGGAGCATATCTGCTTTCTAAATAATTCAGGCTAATAAGAGGTTGATTCATTAACCGGCCTGTGGCAAAAATCTGCAGATAAGCATTTGCTGTATCAGCTGTATGCTGGTGGATATCTGAAACCACAGGAGAAATATGCGCATCAATATCATTAAACCATATTGTACCGGGCTGGCCTGTCTGGGCAGATATTTCCGTGTAGCTGGCAAATCCCTGATGAATATTCCATTGATCAATATTCAGCTTAAAAGGCAATCTATCCGGAACTTCAGATGGCATAGGCTTGTTTTGCTGAACATCTAACGGAAACCGTTTATCCCGGTACACATATACCATCGGATGATATACATCAAATGTATCGGCAACAATTACCCGATCTCTTACCCAGGATAAAAGTTCAAAATGCTGCAGTTTCCATTGATGCGAATAAAACTGAACGTAATCTTTTTGAGTTTGCAATTGTTTGATGAAATCTTCCCTGCTTTTTACGGGATGAATATGCACGCTGTCTATTTCCAGCAATTGCCGATCAGCCTGGTAGGTGGCATTCCATCCTTGAAAAATCAATTTTGGATTCTGATATGCAATGTTGTAAAGATGCAGCTTTTGATGGGGTGATGAGGCAATTACATGATCCATAAAAGACCCAGCATGGCGATTGGAAAGATGAAATGCATATAATTTTCCTGAACTGTTCATCTGATGCATATCATCGTTGATATTCAGTTCATGAAAAGCACAAGAATCTATGAATGCCTGCCAATGATGTGTGGATGGCTGATAGGCAAAATTGGATGCCGATAGTTGCATGAGTTCTACATTTGCTTTCATTTGACGCATTGACTGAACATCAGATCTATGATATGATTGCATTTGCAAATGTTGCAAATTGGTGTACAAATGTTGCAAGCTGATTTCATTCTCAGATGAATCTCCCTTTATGCGCAGTTTGCTTATCCATCCATCTATCAGAAAGCGAATTTGCAGATTCGGTAGTCCAGCTTGAACAGAATCATATTGCATAAATGCAACCATCCCATGATGTATGTACACGCTATCCATCTGCATTGAATGGGCAGGATTTATACGGCTGCGAAGTTGAAATAAAGGATGATTTAGAGTCTGTTGCCGAACAGCAAAATCAGGTGAATCCAATTCCAAATACCTAAAATGCCTGAATAATGCTTGTACATCGCCAGTAGAATCACTTTCATATTTCCATGATACAACAGGTATATTTATTTCCAGCAGGCTATCCTGCAAGGAGCGAATGTGCATGTTGTGGATGAGTGACGCAGTATCGCGCTGCCAGTTGAAGTTCTGGAATTGGATATGCAGATTATGGGTCGTTATTTTCCCCTGGTTACCTGCAATCAAAAAGTCATGCAGGATCCATTGATGTTGATCATGGTAAAATGAATCAAGCCTGATATGTGTGCAATCAAGCAAAATCTCCCGGGATTGTGTACGATCGGCTTTTAAATGAAAAACAGTATTTTCCCCCGATAAATGTGAAATAAGAAATGAAGGAAATAAACCGGATGAAGTATCACCTGGATGTATTTGTATGTTTGCGCTCTTCCATCCGGATGAAGCAATCAGCCAATTGTGTTCTCGTGTTGCAAATGAACTGTCGTATGCGGGCGTGTCGAATGTGATGTTACATTCCTCACATGAAAACAAATCATGCGACCGTTGAATTTGAAATTCACCTGCACGGAATTGCTGATTGTCGATGGTTACGTTTTTTGCATATCCATTTGCAGCTTTTTGCATTTGATTCTGATTCAGCTTGAAATTCATCGAATCCATTTGCAAATGGACGGGTGATGATGCGGGAGGCCATAAGGTAAACGGAAAACCTATGTTGCCATTCACATGGCTCGCCTGCAGGTTGTGTGCTGGCGTGAGCCAATCAATGGTTCCATCGTGCAGGTAAATGATACGAATACCCTGCAGAAGAGAAAACGATCGGATAAATTTTTTCGGAATGAAATGCATTTGCTTACCCGCCAGGATAGCTGTTTTCCGGAAGACGTGAATTTCCGGTTGGTCAAAAACAATTTCATGTGCACCTGAGCCTTGCCTTGAAATAAGGCGATTCAGATCCAGATCGGGTATCAGTATCCTCGATGCCAGCAGATGAAACTGACTGCCTGCTTGCAGATTCTGATGATGCAGATTAGGCTGCACCAGCACCAGCGTATCCTGATGCAGGATCATTTGCTGAAGGCTAAATCTCCAGCTGCTATCTGAACTCTGAAAGGTATAATGTTGCATGTTCAGACTGGCTTGCTGGATGCTGAACGGATTTTCACTCCGTGAATCAAAAACCACTTCATGCAAATTTAACTGTTGTTTGCCCGTCTGAAAAACATATTGTGTAGATGCTGTTCCCGCATGGACTTTCACTTCAGCATCTTCAATCACAACATGATGAACAGATGCCCGATCAGCAATCCGTGATAAAACAGCTTCCAGCAGCCTGGATGTGTCTTTTATTTTCGGATGTGGACTTATATTCAGATTCACCTGCAATTCTACACGTGCATGTCGAATCATAAGAGAATCACTCTGAAATGTTTTATTGAAATACAATTCGTTGAACTGATTTTTTTTGAAATACAATTCATCAGCAGAAAAATCATAATTGGAAATCGCTTTATCTTTTGCACGGGCATAAAACGACAAGTTATGAATATGGCAGGCACTGTCTATAGTGGAAAGATAAAAATCATCGAAAGATATTTTTTCCTGCTGATGGTTCAGAAAAATTGTTTGAGATCCCAGATGAAAAATAACCTGGTTGGAAAGTAATTTTCGTTTTTGCTGTTGTTTGATAATAGCAGAATCAATCCTAAAATGCCGGATTTGCAAACCGATTTTCTGAATACGGGTGGCAGCACTGTCTGGATGATCGGGGTAAGCGGAGAAAATCAGTTCCCCCTGTGCGATATGCATTTTTTCAATCTGCAGCAGATTTAAAATCTTCTGAATCTGCAGGTAAATTTCATCCATTTGGGCTGCCAGACTCAGAGATGAGTCAGATGCTGCAAAAGCTTTCAATCCAATGTGCAGGGAAGGTGACTGGCAATATATGGAATCAATATACAAGGCGCGATTCAGGATGAGTGCAGGTATTCGTTGTATGCTCAGATATATGTAAGGAATCTGAAGGATAAACCTGGGATGGCTGTGATGCTGATCATAAGCCTTCAGGGTTACCTGTTTTAGCCGAATGACATGAAGGTTATTATCCAGATGCAGTTGCTGGATTTGCAGATCATACATGCCCTGTGTTTGGGTATTAACCAGCTGGCGGATTAGATTTTCCGCATGCTGCAGCATCCAGAAACGGATAAACAAAAATATCGCAAGCATCAGGAAAATGCCTGCTATCAGGTATGCCGTCTGCCTTTTACGCATAGGTGATGCTCATTCGAATCTCATGACAAGCGCTTCATCAGGTTATTGAACAGCCGGAATCACACGCCATTCCAATAAAGCAAGTTAAGAGATTTTTTGGGATGGAAGCATAAACGGCTTTTTTCTTATTTTACCGTCCAAAAAGAATATGATTTTCTCTCCTGCTGCCCTGCTGATTTTCATGGTGGGATATTTTGTGTTGTTGTTGCTCATTTCAAGACTTACATCGGGCAAGGCCGACAATGAAACTTTTTTCATTGCCAATCGCAACAGCCGCTGGTATCTGGTAGCATTTGGCATGATCGGCACTTCCATATCCGGCGTTACTTTTATTTCTGTGCCGGGCACTGTGAAACAGGACGCATTTTCCTATTTTCAGTTTGTGCTGGGCAATGCTGTGGGCTATGCAATTATAGCTCTTGTACTGATGCCGGTTTATTATCGCATGAAGTTAACTTCTATTTACACTTATTTGCAACATCGTTTTGGATTTTACAGTTATCAGTCCGGTGCTTTTATTTTTCTGGTTTCCCGCACCATTGGTTCAGCTTTCCGATTGTTTCTGGTAGCTATTGTGCTGCAACATTATATTTTTGATTACTGGCATATTCCTTTCTGGATTACGGTGGCTGTATCGCTGTTGCTGATCTGGACGTACACGTATAAAGGTGGATTGAAAACCATTATCTGGACAGACACGATTCAAACTTTATTTCTGGTAACGGCCGTGATATTAACCTTAATCCTTATCAGTCATCGAATGCAGATGGGTTTGGATGAAATGATTAACGCCATTGCACAGAGCCACTATAGCAAGATATTTTGGTGGGATGATTTTTTATCTGATAAACGACATTTTATCAAATATTTTCTGGGCGGTGTAGCCGTTTCAGTGGCTATGACCGGGCTGGATCAGGATTTGATGCAGAAAAATCTTAGCTGCCGCAATCTCAGGGAAGCACAGAAAAACATGTTTTCTTTTACCGGTGTGTTTGTGGTCATCAATTTATTTTTCCTCAGCTTAGGAGCCTTGCTTTACCTGTATGCATCTGCCAATCATATTGCCTTACCGCAACGCGCCGATTATTTGTTTCCGGAAATTGCCTTTCATTATCTGGGTGGTTGGGCCGCTATTGTGTTTATTTTGGGATTGACTGCAGCTACGTTTGCTACGACTGATTCGGCCATGACGGCACTCACTACTTCGTTTTGTGTGGATTTTTTGCGTTTCACGGATCGGCCATCTGATGCACAAAAACGACGGCAGATCCGCATCCGCCAGCTTGTGCATCTGGCATTTTCGCTGGTGTTTTTGCTGGTGGTTTTGTTTTTCAAATATGCAGTTAGTGAATCGGTGGTAAAAGCTGTATTTACCGTAGCCGGATATACCTATGGACCTTTGCTGGGATTGTTTTTCTTCGGTATTTGCACACGTCGGCAGGTGCGCGATAAATGGGTGCCGTGGATTTGTGTTTTGTCGCCATTGCTGTGCGCTTTGCTTGACTTGCGGAGCGTGCAATGGCTGGGGGGGTATCGCTTTGGCTTTGAGCTGCTCATCGTAAACGGAATCCTTACTTTTGCAGGGTTATGGATGATATCACAAAAACCTGTCTGCCCGCAAGGCACGCAGGAAGTTCAGGCAGTGGCCGTGCACAACAAACGAGATTAACTTCCGTTTTGTATGTAAGAAGGATGTACAAGTATGAATGAATTTCTGAAAAAAATTAAAATCCGCGACTGGGGCGAAACACGGGCACATTCCAGCTGGCAGATTTTTAAGATCATGGCCGAATTCGTGGAAGGGTTTGAAACCCTCAACCGCATTGGCCCTTGCATTTCCATTTTCGGATCGGCCCGCACGCGCCCGGGAGATAAGTATTATGAACTGGCTGTGCGAATCGCCAAAAGGCTTGCCGAAGAAGGTTTTGGCATTATCACGGGCGGAGGTCCCGGCGCCATGGAAGCCGCCAACAAAGGCGCTCATCTGGCAGGCGGTAAATCAGTGGGATTGAACATCGACCTGCCGCATGAACAGGAACCCAATCCTTATGTAGATAAAGATAAACTGCTGAAATTTGATTATTTCTTTGTGCGCAAGGTGATGTTTGTGAAATATGCCCAGGGATTTGTGATGATGCCGGGTGGCTTTGGCACGATGGATGAATGTTTTGAAGTGCTCACCCTGATGCAGACGCGCAAAATTACGCCCGTGCCTGTGGTGCTGGTGGGGCATGAATACTGGGATGGCTTATTGCAATGGATGAAACACACCATGTGTGAACAATATCATCATATTCAACCCGAGGATTTGCAGATGTGGCGCGTGTTTGACCATGAAGACGAAGTAGCCGATTATTTCATTCAATACTACGCAGAACATCGCCTGACACCTAATTTTTAAGTGATGGAATTATTTGTCGGTGGACTGGAAGCTTATGCAGCCCGATATACTTCGCCCGAATCGGCTTTACTGCAGGAGATTGCGGCTTATACGCAAGCACACACATCCCGCCCGGGCATGATGAGCGGCCATGTGCAGGGAATGTTTTTACAGATGATAAGCCACATGATTCAGCCCCAATATGTGCTGGAAATCGGCACTTTTACAGGATATTCAGCTGTTTGTCTTGCCGCTGGTTTGCAACCTGGAGGTTATGTGATCACCATTGACCGCGATGAAAAACTGCATCAACAGTTTAAAGAACGCCTCGATAAGGCCGGCCTGTCAGACAAGATTTTGTTGAAAACGGGTAACGCCCTCGATATCATTCCCACCCTTACAGAAACATTTGATTTAGTGTTCATAGATGCCGATAAAGAAAATTATATCCGCTACTATGAACTGGTGATGGATCGGGTGAGGCAAGGTGGATTTATGCTGGCCGATAATGTATTGTTTCATGGCGAAGTTTTGCTTCCTGAAGACCAGCAAAGCAAAGCGGCACAAGCCATTCAGCGGTTTAATGCACATGTGGCGCAGGATACACGCGTGGAGCATGTGTTGCTGACAGTACGCGACGGATTGATGTTGATCCGAAAAAAAGCAGGCTGATATGCATCAGGGTAAACGAAATGCTGTATGGATTTGCTGTTTGTTATGTTGCATCTGGCCTGTGCTTGTAAGCGCACAAGCAAGTTTCACTACACAACAATACATTGAGCAATATAAAAACCTGGCCATCGCAGAGATGCTGCGCACCGGCGTGCCCGCCTCCATCTCCCTGGCACAGGCTATTGTGGAAAGCCAATCGGGCAACGGCTGGCTGGCGCGCAATGCCAACAATCATTTTGGTATCAAGTGCAAGAATTGGACGGGAGCTACCATTACCTACAATGATGATCAACCCAATGAGTGCTTCCGCAAATATGCCACGGCGGCTGATTCCTGGCGCGATCACAGCGATTTTCTCCGGCAAAATGCACGGTATGCATTTTTGTTTCAATATCCACCCACCGATTATCAGCACTGGGCTTACGGCCTCAAACAGGCCGGCTATGCCACCAATCCGGCTTATGCACAGATGCTTATCAAAGTGATAGAAGATTATCATTTGCAGCAATACACGCTGGAAGCGCTTGCTTTGCAAAAAGGGCAGGATACCAGCGGTATGGCTGCCGCCTGGGCTGCAAATTATCCATCTGCCACCGTGCAGAATCCGTCTTCCGGAAGTTATCCCAGCGGCGTTTTCACCATCAATCACCGCAAGGTCATTTATGTTCCCGCCGGCACATCCCTGCTTACGCTTGCACATCAGTATGGCATCAAGTTGCGCAGGTTGCTGCAAGATAATGATCTCACCAGCGATGCATCGCCCGCACAGCCCATGCTCATTTTTCTGCAAACCAAAAAGAAAACGGGTGCCCATCTGAGCCATACCGTGCAGCCCGGTGAAACCATGTACAGCATTGCCCAGCAGGAGGGCATCCGGTTGAAATGGCTCTATAAGCGCAACCGCATGCAACCCGGCGATGAACCAGCTGTGGGTGAAACCCTCGTGTTGCGTGGTGAGGCATCCCATCCGCCACGCCTGGCCCAAGCATCGCATCACAACCGAACCGGGTTGCTGTCGGCGCTCACCGGCGTTTCCAACGAGGATACTGCCAACTCGGCCTCAAGCGTTACATCCACCTCTGGTGGTAAACAGGCCGATCAAACAGCCACCCAAACCGATACAGCAGGTGTCACTCAGATTTCCGAACCACCATCTTCTTCCGATCGGGTGCCCAATCCCTGGAAACAACCCGCACAGGCTCAGCCGGTACCCACCCGTTCCGCTTCCCATCCGCAACGCATCTATCATACCGTAGTAGCTGGCGATACCCTTTACAGCCTGGCCAGGAAATACCGCGTTACGGTACAGCAGCTGAAACAATGGAATCATCTTTCAGGAGACGCTATCCGCACGGGTCAGCAGCTGGTTATTTATTCACCTGCTCAATAAATGTTTCTATATGCATTCCATTCAGGTACACGACAAAATCTTTGTTCCTTATCTTTCGCAGCAGCAGATTCAGCAACGCATTGCGGAAATGGCGCAGCGGCTCAATCAGGATCTGGCTCATGAACGCCCTTTGTTTCTGGCCATTCTGAACGGTGCTTTCATGTTTGCTGCTGATCTGTTCCGGCAGCTCACCATCGAAGCCGAAATCTCGTTCATCAAGCTGGTCTCTTACAAAGGCACACGTTCTACGGGGCATGTGATTACCTCCATCGGGCTCGATGAAGATTTGTATAATCGCACGGTAGTGATTCTCGAAGATATTGTAGATACCGGTAAAACGCTGCATGAGTTTTTGCCGCAGATTCATCATCAGCATCCGCGAAAATTATTGATTACGGCATTGTTGTCGAAGCCCGACGCCCGCGAATTTCCGGTGACTATTGATTATCTGGGTTTTTCCGTGCCCAATCGTTTTTTATTGGGTTATGGATTGGACTATGATGGCCTTGGCCGCAACCTACCCGAAATTTATCAACTAAAAGAGTGAAAAAATATTTTGGTTGACATGAGCAAGATAGCTTTAGATGTGGTACTTCGGAGATTGAGTGATATCCAATTCTCCATGCTAATTCCCCCAGCCAGATTCAGCAAATAGATAAAAATTTTTTCACGTATGACATTTGATTTTATATTATCTTTAAGCAGAAATTATCTGATTTCCTAACTGTTTGGATGGTTAGGATGATGCGAGTTGACCACCTATGAGAAACCGACGGATATCCTGCAGCGTGTTACCCGTACTGTCTGCCTACATGTGGATAGCAGTTTTTGTTTTGGATATCCGGCATTCCTCAGCTCAGATCAACGCTGCTTTTCAGGCTGATACCACGCAGGGTTGCGCGCCCGTCATCGTGCATTTCATCGATCAATCAACCGGCAATATTGTTTCTCGTTACTGGGATTTTGGCAATGGCAATCATATCCGCTACGACAGCGCGGTGAATCCCAGCGCCAGTTATATCAATCCCGGATATTACAACGTTTCGCTTACCGTTACCGATGCAGCTGGCCACAGTTCCACCCAGACGTTGCAGGTGGCTGTGTTTGGCTCGCCCCGCGTGCTGTTTTCGCCCGATTCGGCTACGGGTTGTTATCCGGTGACGGTGCATTTTACCGACCGGTCGTTGCCTGGCTCGGGGAGCATCACCAGCCGGCTCTGGGATTTTGGGGATGGACACACGTCAACCGATGCCAACCCGATATATACCTATTCCAGTCCGGGGAAATACAGCGTGCAGTTGATGGTAACGAATTCTTATGGATGTACGGCAGTATCAGATACGCCAGGTGTGGTGGTGGTTCCCCGGCCGGTGGTGGCGGGGTTTTCGGCAGACACTGTGTTGTCGTGCACGGCTCCTCTCACGGTGCATTTTACCAACACCAGCTCCGGATCAGGCCTTTTGCAATATCATTGGGATTTTGGGGATGGTGCAGTGTCTACCGAAGCCCAACCCGTGCATACCTACACACAAAGCGGAAAATTTACCGTGAGTCTCATAGCGAGCGACAGCATGGGCTGTGCCGATACTTTGGTCAGGCCGCAGTGGATACAGGTGGGCGAGGTACCACCCGTGGTGCTGCAGATACCGGAAACGATATGCGCCCAGCAAACGGCCTTGTTTTCCAATCAAAGCCAACCCACGCCCCGGCAAAGCCAGTGGTTGTTCAGCGATGGAAGCACCTACACCGGATTGCAGGTAAGCAAGTCGTTTTTTTCACCCGGCACTTATTTCGTTCGGGTCATCAACACCTATGCCAGTGGCTGTTCCGATACCTTATCGCATTCTTTTGAGGTAGCCCCTCAGCCTATGGCCGATTTTTCGGCTTCACCGCAATATGGCTGTGCGGTTCCTTTTTCCGTACAGTTTACCAACACAAGCAAAGGAGCAGTAAGCTATCGGTGGGATTTTGGTGATGGCACTACCGATACCACTGCCTCGCCTACGCATGTGTACAAGGCTTATGGCCGTTACACGGTGAAACTGGTTGCAACCAACGCGGCCGGATGTAGCGATTCGGTTGTGAAACCAGGCTATGTGCAGGTGCAGGCCCCCACGGCTCGGTTGTATGCCAGCGTGGATCATGGCTGTGTACCGCTTCCGGTTGATTTTTATGCGAGCATACAAACTCTCGACAGCGTGGTGCTTGCAGTCTGGGATTTTGGCGATGGCACTACCGATACGGGATTTTCCGCAAGTCATATCTACACAGCAGAGGGCATTTACACAGTAAAATTCACCATCACCACAAGCCAGGGTTGCACGCAAACTTTTCAATATCCTACTGCGATTCGGGCAGGATCGCCTCCGGTCGTGAATTTCTCCGCTAATCCCACCGAAGCCTGTGCGGGAACGACCATTCATTTTACTGATCTATCTGACAAAGGCGAACAATGGCTCTGGTTGTTTGGTGATGGGGGAACCTCAACGCTGCAAAACCCTGCCCATGTGTATGGCGACACGGGCTATTTCAACGTGAGTCTCATTGTGACTCATCTGGGCTGTACCGATACGCTCACCCGACCGCGATACATCCATATTCGCCCGCCCATCGCCGCTTTTGCTATTCGGAGAACTTGCAGCGCTCCTTACACGATTCAGTTTCTGGATCGTTCCATAGGAGCCATCCATTATCAGTGGGATTTTGGCGATACGGCCTCAGGTACAAAAAACTACGATACAGTTCCCAATCCCATTCATGTGTATTCCACCACAGGCACATTCACCGCTACCCTCACGGTGAGTAACGATACCTGCAGCTACACCACGAGTCAGACATTTCAGATCATAGATGAACATCCCCAACTTTCCGTGAGCGATACGCTGTTGTGTCGCAACAGCCCGGTTACCCTGCAGGCTATCAATGTTCATCCCTCTCTGATCAAGTCATACCAATGGATTTACCAGGGGCCGGTATCCGGCAGCCAGACCACCACCGTACCGCAGATACAGTTTAATTTCAACCAGCCGGGGATATACTCGTTTACCCTGATTACAACCGATTTAAACAATTGCCAGGATACGGTCCGGAGAGACAGTGTGTTGCAGGTCATTGGGCCAACGGCCAGTTTTTCGGTGGGCACGCAGGGCTGTGCGCAGATAGCTTTGCCTTTCCAGGATCTCTCAAAACCCAATGGGAGCGGGCTGGCATCCTGGATCTGGGACTTTGGTGACGGCGTGAAAGACACCCTGCTGGCAAGCGACAGTGTGCGAAACGGCAATATCCAACATGTCTATCAACGATCCGGGACCTATGCCATTACCTTGATCGTGACTGACAGCAATGGTTGCTCGCAACAAATCACGGGGCCGGTGGGAGGATTGCATATCACGCAGGTCAATGCTGGCTTTTATTCGCCCGATACCTTCTCCTGCCCGGGCAAACCCATACAGTTTGTCAACCAATCAACAGGCAGTCCTACCCGGGTGAGATGGACGTTCGGAGACGGACAAACATCTGCCCAGCTTAATCCTACGCATATCTACGACACCGACGGGGTGTATGATATAGGCTTATTCGTGGCCAATGCATCTGGCTGCACGGATAGCCTGCTTCGCCCGCAGTATATTCATATTGCCACGCCGCATGCAGCTTTCTCCATCAGCAATCTGCCCGATAGTGGCGGAGTGAAATGTCCGCCTTTTGTGGCACAGTTTCAGAATCATTCTGTAAACTATCGGGCGGTGAAATGGGATTTTGGCGATGGGGCTACCTCTTCATTGACCAATCCTACGCATATTTACAACTATCCGGGAAATTACACCATAACTCTGGTAGTTACCAGTGCCGGAGGGTGTACCGACACGGCCAGGATGAGCTTTGTGATTCACGGCCCCGTGGCGCAGATCATGCATCAGCCCATGGCGGGTTGTGGATTGCCGGTAACCATTCAGTTTAAAGCCACGGGCAAAAATGCGATTTCTTACCAGTGGGATTTTGGCGATGGGGTGGTGTCGCTTCCCAGTACGGATACCATTGTATCGCATACCTACACCCAGCGGGGCAATTATAAACCCGTGCTGATCGTACGCGATTCCTCCGGTTGCAGTGTTTCCTTCCGGAACGACGATTCGCTGATCATTGACCAGCTTGCTGCCGGATTCACCATGCAGCCGCATGTTGTTTGCGATTCCGGTGTGGTGGAGGTAGCCGATACTTCGCATAGTTTTGCTGCCGACACCTTAGGCCTGCCCAATCAGGTGTTCTGGGATTTTGGCGATCCCACTTCCAACCGGGATACTTCCACGCAGCGGCAAGCCAGCTATCATTACCGTGCGCCGGGCGATTATGTGATCCGGCTCACTGTAACGACCTATTTTGGTTGTACCCAGACCGTTACCGACACCGTGCATGTGGTGGGCACTACACACGTGGGCATCTTAGGGCCCGATAGCGCCTGCTTTGGCATGCCCCTGCGATTTTCATCGCAGGTATTAAACAGCTATAAACCCATTGTATCGTGGTATTGGGATTTCGGAAATGGTATGGTCGATACCACAAGCGCTCCACCGTCACAATCCTATCCTTCTGCTGGCCGTTTTCAGGTAAAACTCATAGCCACCAATACCGATGGTTGCCGGGATACAGCCAGGCATGCGGTCAGCATTTTCCCCTTGCCGGTGCCTGCGGCAGGAGCGCTGGATTCGGTGATTTGTCTGGGTAAAAGTACCCGTTTACATGCACAAGATGGTGTGCAATACCACTGGTGGCCGGGTATTGGGTTAAATGATACTACCATTGCCGATCCGGTGGCTTCGCCTACCAATGATATGCTTTATCATGTGCAGGTTACCAACAGTCATGGTTGTACACAGGTTGATTCTGTGCCGGTGAGGGTTTCGCAGCCCTTTGCCATGCGGGTAGGAGTGGATACCACCATTTGTGCGGGCGAAAGCGTTCAGCTTTTTGCAAGGGGAGGAGCAGCCTCTTATCGGTGGACGCCACCCACTTTTCTGGATCATGCAGAATCAGCTAACCCGGTCTGTCGGCCCGATTCTTCGATTACCTATCGTATTGTAGGATATGGACAGGATGCCTGTTTTACCGATACGGGCTATGTGCACATACATGTGATACCCCTGCCCCAGTTGCATGCCACACCCGATCAAACCCTGGTGGTGGGCTCGCAAGTACAACTGCAAGCGAATGGCAGTCCTGATGTGGTCAGCTACCAATGGTCGCCGCCCGACTGGCTGAGCTGTACTGACTGTGCTAACCCCATTGCCACGCCGCGTGGGAATATAACCTATCGTGTAGTGGCCGCCAATGCATTGGGTTGCATTGCCATTGCCACGACTCGCATCAAACTTATCTGTTCATCGGGTGTGGTTTTCATTCCCAATACCTTCAGCCCGAATGGCGACCAGCAAAATGATGTTTTCTACCCGCGCGGCAAGGGTATTCAGATCGTGCGTTATTTCCGCATCTTCAACCGCTGGGGGCAGCTGATGTTTGAACGCGACAATTTTCCGATTGATGATAAAAGTTTTGGGTGGGATGGAACGTTTAAAGGAGCGGCCTTGCCACCGGATGTGTATGTATATGTGACCGAAATGGTATGCGACAATGGCGAGGTATTTCAACTGAAAGGCAATGTAACCCTGTTAAGATAACCGTTTAACCTGTTTTAAACCATGTCCTATGAAACAATTTTACACTGCGGCAGCGGGCCTGCTTTGTATTTGCGGGCTTGGTACATTGGCCGGATATGCACAGGATATTCATCTGTCGCAGTTTTATGAAGCACCCTTGCTTCAGAATCCGGCACTGGCAGGCATTTTTACGGGCGATTGCCGGGTGCAGGCCGTATATCGCAACCAGTGGGGCAGCGTAACAGTTCCCTATCAGACCGGCGCCCTCAGCGGTGAAGCCCGCTTCCCGGTCAAAAATTCTTCGGATTTTATCACCATTGCCTTGCAGTTTACCTACGATGAAGCAGGCACATCCAACCTTCATGCTTCTGAAATCATGCCCTGTGTGAATTATCACAAGTCATTGAGTGAAGATCATAACCTGTATCTTTCCCTGGGCGTGATGGGCGGATGGGTTGACCGACAACTGGATCCCAGTAAACTTACCTTCGATAATCAGTACAACCCCAACTATGGTTTTGATCCCAACAACCCGAGCGGTGAAAATATGTCGGTTTATGGTTATCATTACCTGGATGGAGCTGTGGGTATGAGCCTTAGCACATCGCTCGGCGAAAACACACATATGTTCATTGGATCTTCTTATTATCACCTGAACAAGCCCAAAGTTTCCTTTTATAACAACAGCGAAGTTTTGCTGCAGCCCAAATGGCAATACCACGCCGGCATCTCATCTACTGTTGGCGACCAGTACTATCTGATCGGGCAGTTTAACCAGCTTGTGCAGGGCACCTATTCCGAAACCATGATAGGAGGTCTGGCAGGGGTGGCACTTTTGAAACAAGGGCTGCAAAGCAATATGGCATTGTATCTTGGCGGCTTTCTGAGATGGAAGGATGCATTGATCCCGGTGGTAAAACTCGACATGGGTAATTATAACCTGGGACTGAGTTATGATATCAATATATCAAAACTGGCCACAGCCAGTCATACAGTAGGTGGATTTGAAATTTCACTTTCTTGGAAAGGATTTTTCACCAACCAGAACAGTTCCTTGAACAAAGTAAAATGCCCCAGGTTCTGAAGATTTCATCGGAGTAAACTTTTCCGGTAAATGGTAAGTCAAACCGTTATCCGAAAGCACATAAAAACAAGGATTTTAAGCAAATTTTATTACAAGTAATGTTGATTTTTTCTCTGAAAAAATGTAAGTTTGACCTATGATGAAAAAATTTACACTGATTTTTTTACTTATCCTTTGTAAAACCACCTTCAGCTTTGCTCAGGCCTACGGAGATGGGAACGGGAAAATCCTGAAACTTTATCCCAATCCGGCCACTACCCAGATCAATCTTGAACTTCAATCCCATGGTGACCAGGCCTATGAAGTGGTCATCTATAATTTTCTGGGAAAAAAGTTTGATGATTTCAAACTCACTGGCCGCCAGACACTGAGCCTTTCCCGCTATTACAGCGGTATTTATATTTACCAGCTGCTCGACATGCAGGGCAATGTGGTGGAGACTGGCAAGTTTAACGTGATCAAATAGCAAAGGGTTTACAAAGGCTTATTGTACCTGAACAATGAGAAATTTCAGGTAGGCCGTGCTTTCAATGGTCCACACAATCGGATGATCGGGTGGTTGGGTGTGAAACAGCACTTGCCTGATCTGTCGTTTGGCATCGGCAGCAGCCTGCCTGATGATTTGCAGAAACAGATCGGCGGGTATCAGATTGGTGCATGAAGAAGTAATGAGAAATCCACCGGGACGAATCATTTTCAATGCCCGTAGATTAATTTCCTTGTATCCGGTAATGGCGCTTTGAATTTGTTGCCGGCTTTTGGCAAAGGCAGGAGGATCGAGCATTACCACGTCGTAACTGCGTTTTTCGGCAGCCCATTGTTTCAATACATCAAAAGCATTGGCTTCCACAAAGCTGCAGGAGGTGGCAACACCATTCAGTGCAGCATTCTGCCGGGCCAACTGCAGGGCATCGGCTGAGGCATCAATGGCTGTGACATGTCTGGCTCCAAAGGCTGCCGCGTGGCAGGTGAAACTGCCGGTATAACAAAAGGCTTCCAGTATTTCTGCATCTTTCACAAAAGGAGCTATGGCCTGGCGGTTCATGTGTTGATCCAGGAAATATCCTGTTTTTTGACCATTGGCCACATCTACCCAAAACGATAATCCGTTTTCCCGGATCTGAAAAGTGGTGGGGAAGGGTTGGGATAAGAATCCTTTCACTTGAGGCAGGCCCTCCAGCTCACGTACAGGGGCATCGTTGCGCTCGTAAATACCAGCAGGATGGAGGATATCCTGAATAGCAGCTACGATAGCGGATTTCCAGCGATCCATCCCCAGTGCCAATGTTTGGATGACTACGATATCACCAAACTTATCCACAATCAATCCAGGCAATTGATCGGCTTCAGCAAATACCAGCCGGCAGTTGTCTGTATACCCGATGCGTTTTCGGTAATCCCAGCATTGCCGGATGCGCTGAAAGAAAAAATCTTCATCCACGGTTTCCGGTTTTAGGGTGAGCAGCCTCACCCGGATCTGGGATTGGGGATTCCAGTATCCACGACCGCAGAATTTTTGTGCAGAACTGAAAACATCTACGATGGCACCCGGTCCCTCCGACACCTGTTCACTGGCTATTTCGCCCGCAAAAATCCAGGGATGGCCTGCCAGGAGCCTTTTTTCTGCCTGTTTTTTCAGAATAATTTTTCCTGCCATGATTGCTGATGCTTTCCAGACATTCAAATATCTGAGATTTCATGCGATATGCAAGGCAAAAGGCAGCAAATGCATAAACATCGTGCCAATTTGTCCTGCTGCAGCCATTGGCAATATAATTGACTGACGTAACTTTGCATTTTGCTTTTAAAATCACGACAGATATGGATGAAAAAGAACTTCAGCATAACGGTATGTCGCAACCGCAAACCCAATCTGATAACCCCGCATTGCCTCCGGAAGAAGCCCAGCAGGCTGAATTGAATATTGATGAAAATGTGGGGGGCACCACCCATCTGTCGGATGAGATGGAAGAACCTTCTGTGGTGGAAAAGCTTGAAAATGAGCTGGCCGAATGTAAAGACAAATACCTTCGCCTGATAGCTGAATTTGATAATTACAAAAAACGCACGGCTAAGGAACGGATGGAGCTGATGCAGACGGCGGGTCGGGAAATTATCGTTTCGTTGCTGGATGTACTCGATGATTTTGATCGGGCCATTCAGCAGCTCGACCAGGCAAAAGATATAACAGCGCTGAAGGAAGGCATCCATTTGATTTACAATAAATTTAAGTCTATCCTGCAGTCCAAAGGGCTAAAAGAGATGGAAACCCTTCACGCGCATTTTGATCCAGAATTGCATGAAGCTATTTCTGAAGTACCTGCACCGGATGAAAATCTGAAAGGTAAGGTGTTGGATTATGTCCAGAAGGGATATTGGTTAAACGATAAAATCATCCGGCACGCCAAGGTGGTGGTAGGTAAATAACCATTATGTAACCAAGCGGCAGGTATATCGTTATTTTAATTTACGCGTCCCATGTCGAAGCGCGATTACTATGAAGTTTTAGGAGTTTCGCGAAATGCTACGCAGGATGAAATCAAAAAGGCTTATCGGAAGATAGCCCTGCAATATCATCCTGATCGGAATCCGGGCAACAAGGAAGCCGAAGAAAAATTTAAGGAAGCCGCTGAAGCTTATGAGGTGCTGAGCGATCCGGAAAAGCGGGCTCAGTATGACCGCTTCGGGCATGCTGGCATGCGGGGCGGTTTTTCGGGTGGAGGCATGCGCATGGAAGATATCTTCAGCCAGTTTAGTGATATTTTTGGCGACGATATCTTCGGCAGCTTTTTTGGCGGAAGCACCCGTACGCGTTCCTCTTCCCATCGGCAAACAGGAACCCGCGGCTCCAATCTTCGTATCAAGGTGCGTCTTACCTATGAAGAAATGGCCAACGGGGTGCAAAAGAAAATCAAGGTCAAAAAATATGTGCCCTGTGACGTGTGTGGGGGCTCCGGTGCAAAAGACAAGGGCTCGTTTCAGACCTGTTCCACCTGCGGAGGTTCAGGCCAGGTGAGAAGAGTTACGCAAACTTTCCTGGGCCAGATGCAAACGGTGATGACCTGCCCCACCTGCAATGGTGAAGGCACCGTGATCACCTCCCGATGCAGCAATTGCAAAGGCACCGGTCGTGTGTACGGAGAGGAAACCATTTATGTGGATATTCCCGCAGGTGTACAGGAAGGCATGCAGCTCAGCATGAGCGGTAAAGGCAACGCGGGTGAACATGGCGGGCTGGCTGGCGACCTGCTCATCGTAGTGGAAGAAGAACCGCATCCCTATCTGCACCGCGAGGGTCTGAATGTGGCCTACGACCTGTATATTTCCTTCCCCGAAGCTGTTTTTGGCACCACCGTGGAAGTTCCAACCATCGATGGCAAAGCCAAAATCAAAATCCCGCCCGGCACCCAGAGTGGGAAAATCTTCCGCCTCAAGGGCAAGGGGTTCCCTTCGCTGAATTCCTATGAGCGGGGCGATGAGCTGATTCATGTCAATATCTGGGTGCCTCAGCATTTGAGTCCGGAAGAAAAGGAGATGCTCGAAAAAATGCAACATTCACCCAACTTCCAGCCCCAGCCCGATAAATCGGAAAAAAGCTTTTTTGAGCGCATCAAGGATATTTTTGGCTGAAAGAGCTTCGGTTCACCCTAACCTCTGATATCCGTGATTCAGGCAAGTGTTCAAGGGCCAGCTGTTTTTTAGCTCCATCCAATCCATGGCATAAAGTCGGTAAAACCAAAAGCACTGTACATGAGATGGAATAAAAAGGCCACTCATCCGTTCGGTGGTGAGTGGCTTTCGTGTCTCAAAATACGAATGGGGTGCTATCAGTAGCGATAATAATCCGGTTTGTATGGTCCTTCTTTCGGTATGCCCAGATAAGCGGCCTGTGCATCGGTAAGCTCATCGAGTTCTACGCCAATTTTCTTCAGATGCAGACGGGCCACTTTTTCGTCCAGATGCTTGGGCAGTACATATACTTTGTTTTCATACCGGTCGTGATGTTGCCAGAGCTCAATCTGAGCCAACACCTGGTTGGTAAAGGAATTACTCATCACGAAAGAAGGATGTCCGGTAGCGCATCCTAAATTTACCAGCCGTCCTTCAGCCAGTACGATGATATCTTTTCCATCGATCGTGTATTTATCTACCTGGGGCTTGATCTGCACCTTGGTATGGCCGTAATGTGCATTCAGCCAGGCCATATCAATTTCAATATCGAAATGACCGATGTTGCAGACGATAGCCTTGTCTTTCATAAGCCGGAAATGCTGCTCGGTAATAATATCGCGGCAGCCGGTAGCGGTTACAATGATGTCGGCCTCTTTTACGGCATCGATCATCTTTTTCACTTCATATCCTTCCATAGCGGCCTGTAAAGCGCAGATGGGATCGATTTCTGTAACAATGACCCGCGCGCCAGCTCCGCGGAGCGATTGGGCGGATCCTTTCCCCACATCTCCATAACCTGCTACCACGGCTACTTTTCCGGCAATCATGATATCCGTAGCCCGACGAATGGCATCAACCAGGCTTTCCCGGCAACCATATTTATTATCGAACTTGGATTTGGTTACCGAATCGTTTACATTGATAGCGGGAATAGGCAATTTCCCTTTGGCCATGCGTTCATACAGGCGATGCACGCCGGTGGTGGTTTCTTCGGTAATGCCTTTCACATGCTGCACCAACTCAGGATAGCGATCGAGCACCATATTGGTTAGGTCGCCTCCGTCGTCTAAAATCATATTCAGTGGGCGGTCGAAGCTGCCGAAGAAAAGGGTTTGTTCAATACACCAGTCAAATTCTTCCTGCGTCATGCCTTTCCAGGCAAATACGGGAATCCCTTTGGCCGCAATGGCAGCTGCGGCATGATCCTGTGTGGAGAAAATATTGCAGGAGCTCCAACGCACTTCAGCCCCTAACTCAATCAGCGTTTCAATCAATACGGCCGTTTGGATGGTCATGTGGAGGCAGCCGGCAATGCGTGCTCCCTTCAAAGGTTTGCTCGGACCATATTCTTCCCTGAGTGCCATCAGGCCGGGCATTTCTGCTTCGGCCAGTTCAATTTCCTTGCGGCCCCATTCGGCCAGCTGAATATCTTTTACCTTGTAAGGTAAACTCAGGTCAATCCTTGCATGTGAGATCGTGGACATAATTGTTGTGTGTTTAAATTCAGAAATCGTTTGCCAAAATTACAATTATGAAGCTATTTTCAGGCATTTTGTTCGGGAAGGATTCAGGGAAGGCCGTGGTTTTCAGGATTTTTCAGGTAAAACAAAACCTGCCGGACCATGTACCGGCAGGCGTGGGTGCGGCAGAGGAGATTCGAACTCCCATGCCCTTGCGGGCGCTACCACCTCAAAGTAGTGCGTCTACCAGTTCCGCCACCGCCGCATTTGGGAGAGCAAAGATAAGAAAAAGCCTTTGAGTTTGAATTGGGATTATTTGTATAGCACAATGCGAAACGTACTGCCCTTGCCGGGTTCGGACGACTTCAGCTGCAGCCTGCCCTTGTGGTAAGTTTCCACAATGCGCTTGGCTAGGGAAAGACCCAATCCCCAGCCCCTTTTTTTGGTTGTAAAGCCCGGCTTGAAAATTTTATTCCACAAGTGTTTGGGAATGCCTTTACCGGAATCACTGATATCAATCCACCATTGGGTGGGCTGGTCGTACATGTCAATTTCGATGCTTCCCTGGCCTTCGGTAGCGTCCAGTGCATTCTTCAGTAGGTTTTCAATGACCCAGCTGAAGAGGGTAGGTGATACCAGGGCTATCATTTCCGCATCGCCATGGGTACGGAGGGCAAACTGTACTTTTTGGGAAGCTCGTTTCCGGACGTACAGCATCACGTTGTTTACCAGCCCCACCAGATCTGTTTCTTCAAACTCCGGTGCACTACCTATTTTGGAAAAACGTTCGGCAATCAGGTTCAGGCGCTCCACATCTTTCTGGATTTCTGTTGCCAGGGAGGGCATTTGAGCCGGGTTTTCTTTCAGCATTTCCACCCAAGCCTGAAGTGAAGAAAGCGGTGTGCCCAGCTGATGGGCTGTTTCCCTGGCCAATCCCACCCAGAGTTGATTCTGGCTGGAACGGTTGCTGCTGCTGACCGCCATAAATACGATGATAAGAAACAGGGCAATAACCGTAAGCTGCACATAGGGATAGTAGCGAATCTGCTTCAGCAGGATGGAATCTCCGTAATAAAAATAGTTCACAGCTTCTGGATGCTGTGGATCATAATGCTCGAGGATGGGCGGATGCTGGGATTTGAATAGCTTTAATTGCCGGGCCAGATAGTGAGGATCACGGGCAATCTTGGCAGAATCCAGATTTCGCGAATCGATGATCTGGCCTTTGTTATTCACTGCAATGACGGGAATGGTCGTGTTGTTGGCAATGATTTTGAATTCCAGGTTCAGATTATCATTGGATGAAGCTTTTTGCAATTGCTGATAGGCCTCCACCCATTCTTCCATGCGGCGTTTTTCCTCGGCCTGCATTTGTTTCACCAGGCTGTTTACATATACCACGGTAGTGGCAATGATCAGGCAGGCCAGAAGCAGCAACACATTTCGCCAGCTGAACAAATAGCGCATATTCCAAAATATCCAAAAATAACAAGTTTTCTTCCCTGAAAGACAGGAGATAATAGACTTTAAATTTCCGGCTTCGAATCAGAGAATCTCTATTTTTGCTGCCAAACCAGAAACGCTTGTTTGCAACGGATTCGCATATACCGGAGGTGGCTGTTGTGATTTTAAGCTGGAATGGGCGCCGGCAGCTGGCCGATTTTTTGCCTTCGGTATGCCGCTCCACCTATCCCCGTCTGAAAATTTATCTCGCAGATAATGCTTCTACGGACGATACGGTTGCCTTTGTGCGGCGTGCATTTCCGGATGTGCATTGCCTGTTGAATGACCGGAATTATGGATTTGCCGAGGGATACAATGTGGCTTTGCGAAGGGTGCAGGCCACATATTATGTGTTGCTGAATCAGGATGTGGAAGTGGAGCCTGGATGGCTGGAACCGATGATTGCCTTTATGGAACAGCATCCGCAGGTAGCTGCTTGTCAGCCCAAGCTACGTAGCTATCTGCAGCGCGATTATTTTGAATATGCAGGTGCTGCAGGCGGATGGCTGGATGCGTTGGGCTACCCGTTCTGCCGGGGGCGGCTCTTTTACACATTGGAAAAGGATGTAGGCCAGTACGATGATCCGGTTTATCTTTTCTGGGCTTCGGGAGCGGCATTGTGCATCCGGGCAGAGGTTTTTCATGCAGCGGGTGGTTTCTATGCCGGCTTTTTTGCACACATGGAGGAAATTGATCTGTGTTGGCGTCTCCAGCGAATGGGTTATCGGATCGGATATTGCCCGCGGTCCGTGGTGTATCATCTGGGCGGGGGCAGCCTGCCGCAGGGGAATCCGCAGAAGACTTACCTCAACTATCGCAACAACTTGATGATGATGGCGCGTAACCTCAGCCGGGCGGAGCGTTGGCGGCGCATTCCTTTCCGAATGTTGCTGGATTTGCTTTCTATTGTTTATGGCATGGCCCATCGCACACCCGCCGAGATGCTGGCTATTTTGAAAGCGCATCGCGATTTTATCCGCTGGTATCGTAAAAACCGTCGTGCGCTTCCCCGACAAGCCGTTCCCCTGTGCGAATTGCAGGGGTATTATCCCGGTTCCGTGATCTGGCAATATTTCGCAAAAAGAAAAAAATTTTTTTCCAACCTGCCCATCAAAACCCGGCTTATCGCCCTAAATTTGCAGGACCAATAAATATCCTTATCGATGGAACAGGAATTGCATCATGCCCGGCCAAACTATAACGATATTCTTACCAGCCGCACTTCCACTTCCAGATTTTTGTTTTACCTCTATGTGGCTATTTTGGTAGCTTTCTTTCTGGGAATGTGCTATGGCTTGTACGTGCACCGGTATAAAGGCAAGCCCAATGTGGAAATCCCATCCAACACCCTTTACAACCCGACTTATAAGTAAAGCGATCCCCTGGTCAGTATTGATGGCTGGAATGCAGGGAATAAATAATCAATCCTATCAATATCAGCAGCAATACAATCGCGAGAATTTTCGTGAACACTTGCATGTGATCAGGAGGGCTTTGATCCCGGAGGTTTCTCACAGGTAAAGTTTTACACAAATTTATCTGTGTATTTGCAGATACTTTTGAGGGTTATCCTTATAGTTTTGTTAATCTCTATGCTTTTATACCGACACCTGAAAGTCCCTCAAAGCCTGATTCAAACTGGTTTTCAGATCGGTGGAAGGTTTGCGTTTCCCGATGATAAGCGCACAACTTACCTGAAATTCTCCTGCAGGGAATTTTTTTGTATAGCTGCCGGGGATTACCACGCTACGGGCAGGTACACGGCCTTTATAGGTGACAGGTTCATTGCCCGTTACATCAATGATCTTGGTGGATTGTGTCAACACAACATTGGCACCCAATACGGCTTCCTGTTCAACGATCACGCCTTCCACCACAATGCAGCGTGAACCGATAAAGCACCCATCTTCGATAATCACAGGTGAAGCCTGAAGAGGCTCCAGCACACCGCCAATTCCCACACCCCCACTCAAATGCACATTTTTGCCGATTTGTGCACAGGAACCCACGGTGGCCCAGGTATCCACCATGGTTCCCTCGTCCACATAGGCACCGATGTTTACATAGGAAGGCATTAGCACTACTTGTGGACCCAGGTAGGCGCCATATCTTGCAGTAGCCGGAGGTACAGCCCGTACGCCGATCTCGGCAAAATTTTTTTTCAGGGGTATTTTATCGTAAAATTCGAAAGGAGGAAGCTCCATCACCTGCATCTGCTGAATGGCAAAATACAGGAGAATAGCTTGTTTGATCCATTCGTGTGTAATCCAGCCATCGGCATGGCGGGTAGCTACCCGCAGTTTGCCCTGATCGAGCTGGCGGATTACTTCACGAACAGCCTCTGCATAGAGCGATTGTTGCAAACGAGTCCGATCCTGCCAGGCTTCTTGAATAAGAGATGCTAATTCCATGCAATAAGTTTTGCGCAAACTTACAAATCAATCCGACAAACCAAAGGAAAGGAGAAAGAGTGCTATTTCTTAGTTTTGTCAGCATCGTGAAAACTTGCCTGATCATTCAAACGGCGTTCCTGGGCGATGTGGTGTTGGCTACTGCCATTGTGGAAGAGCTGCATGCCGCACATCCCGACTGGCAACTTGATTTTTTGCTGCGCAAAGGCAACGAATCATTGCTGGCGCATCATCCCTTTATTCGAAAAGTGTGGGTATGGGATAAAAAACATAAAAAATACAGCCACTGGTGGCAGCTTTGCAAACAGATCAGGCGTGCACGGTATGATGTGGTCATCAATGTGCAGCGTTTTTTTTCAACGGGTTTGCTTACCGTATTATCTGGAGCAGGCTGTACCATTGGCTTTGATAAAAATCCGCTCAGCTTTCTGTTCGACCATGCAGTTCCCCACCTCATTGGAGCAGGTATCCATGAAACCGATCGCAACCATGCACTGGCAGCCTGTGTAACACGATTAAAACAAGCTTTTAAGCCTCGGTTATATCTTCCGCCGGAAGCGCAGCAGCGGGTGGCACATTGGCAGCAGCAAGGCAGCTATTGTTGTATGGCGCCAGCTTCGGTATGGTTTACCAAGCAATGGCCCCGGGAGAAATGGCTGGAATTGCTGAATCGTTTCCCACCCGGATACCGGGTATACCTGCTGGGTAGTGCGTCTGACAGGGATTTGTGTCAATGGTTGAAAGAGCACACCACCTATCCGGCGGTTGAAAACCTGGCCGGAGAGCTGCATCCGCTGGAGTCAGCAGCCCTCATGGCCGGCGCCCGCATGAATTTTGTAAATGATTCTGCACCTTTGCATCTGGCATCGGCCGTAAATGCACCTACGGCAGCCGTGTTTTGTTCCACCGTGCCGGAATTTGGATATGGTCCGCTGGCCGATGTGCATTTCATTATCCAGACAACGGAAAAGCTGCCTTGCAGGCCCTGTGGGTTGCATGGTCACAAAAAGTGCCCGGAGAAGCATTTCCGCTGTGCCTGGACTATTCCGGTGGAAGCATTGTTGCAAACGCTTGATGAATAATGAGCAATGAAATGACACACGAAGAATCCATATTTCAACAGGATGTAAACGCCTGCCTGCAGGTGCTGCGGAAGGGAGGTATTATCCTGTATCCGACCGATACCATCTGGGGCATTGGCTGTGATGCCACGCTGGCAGATGCCGTACAACGGATCTATGAGCTCAAACAGCGACCTGCCAGCAAAAGCATGATCATCTTGCTGGCCGATGAAAAAGATATTCCGCAATATGTGGCAGATCCCCATCCGGCCATATTTGAATTTCTGAAATCTGTTGACAGGCCTACCACGGTGATTTATGAACATGCCATTCATTTGCCTGATAACCTCGTGAATACGGATGGCAGCATTGCTATCCGGATCGTCAAGGAACCTTTTTGCCAGCATTTACTCAGAGAATTGAAAAAACCCCTGGTATCTACTTCAGCTAACCTGAGCGGTGGGCCTTCGCCGGCCACATTTGATGAAGTGCCGGATGCCATTAAGCAGGGAGTTGATTATGTGGTACGCTACCGGCAGGAAGACCGAACCCCGGCTCAACCCTCGCGGATTGTAAAGGTTATGGCAGACGGGCAGCTGGTGGTGATTCGTCCTTGACTGGCTGCGGAATTGGCTAACTTTGCGCCTTTTCACAGTAAAAATTCAGGTTGCATAATAACGAAATAAAGCAATATGGCATTTTCCATCCATACAATCCCATGCCCTGTGGAGCTCAATGAGCGGGAGCGTATGATTTTCCGGGCTGTTGCGCAGGCAGCTGCGGAGATGGGAGTTCCGGCTTATGCGGTAGGCGGCTTTGTGCGGGATAAACTGCTGAACAGGGCTACCACGGAAATTGATTTTGTATGCGTGGGCGATGGGGTTGCACTGGCAAATGCTTCGGCCAGAAAACTGCCTGGTGAGGTGGCAAGTGTACAGGTATTTAAAAATTTCGGCACAGCCCATTTCGTGTGGAATGGCTATCAGGTGGAGTTTGTAGGTGCCCGCCGGGAAAGCTACCGCTCGGATTCCCGCAAACCCAGGGTTGAACCGGCAACCCTGGAAGAAGACCTGTTGCGACGCGATTTTACTATCAATGCATTAGCCATTTCCCTGCAAACCGAAAATTTTAATGAACTGCTTGACGCCTTTAATGGTTTGGAGGATCTCCGCAAAAAAAGAATCCGCACGCCTACGGACCCGGTTATCACCTTTCGGGATGATCCTTTGCGTATGATGCGAGCTATTCGCTTTGCCACCCAGTTGCATTTTTCCATCGTCCCCGAAGTAGCCCATGCCATCCGCCAGGAAGCCGAACGTATTCGTATCGTTTCCCAGGAGCGGATTACGGATGAACTCAACAAAATCCTGATGGCCGATAAGCCGTCCATTGGCTTTGACCTGTTGTTCAAAACCGGGCTGCTGCAGATTATTTTTCCCCAGATGGCCGCCCTGGCAGGCGTGGAAATGATTGACGGCAAAGGCCATAAGGATAATTTTTACCACACCCTGCAGGTCATTGATAATGTGGCTGCCAAAAGTTCAAACCTGTGGCTGCGGTGGGCAGCTCTGTTGCACGATATCGGCAAGCCGGCAACCAAGCGCTTTGATCCGCAGCAAGGATGGACCTTCCATGGGCACGAGGTAGTGGGTGCTCGCATGGTACCCAAAATTTTTGCCCAATTAAAACTACCTACCCATCAACCCATGGAATACGTGAAGAAACTGGTATTGCTGCATCTGCGACCCATCAGTCTGACGAAGGAAAATATTACCGATTCGGCTATCCGCCGGTTGCTGTTTGAAGCCGGGGATGATCTGGAAGACCTGATGCTGCTTTGCGAAGCCGATATCACTTCCCGCAATGCCCAAAAGGTGAAACGCTACCTGCAAAATTTTGCCCTGGTGCGCAAACGCTTGCAGGAAGTTGAGGAAAAAGACCGGATCCGCAACTGGCAACCGCCCATTACAGGCGAGATGATTATGGAAAGGTTTAAGCTGCCGCCCTGCAAGCTGGTGGGTGATATCAAAAATGCTATCCGCGAAGCTATTCTGGATGGCAAAATCAAAAATGATTTCCAGGAAGCCTGGGATTACATGATTCAGGTTGCCAGGGAGTTGCATGTGCCAAATGTTGACTAACTTGCATATCATACTTTCAGTTGTTAAAATCGTGTGTTATGGCTGTTTTTCGCTTTCGGGTGTATTGGGAAGATGATGATAGCGTGTATCGGGATGTACTGATTAAATCCGATCAGACTTTTGCGGATTTTCATAGAGCTATTCTTGCAGCTTTTGATTTCGATCAAATCCACGACGCTGTCTTTTATCGCAGCAATGATAATTGGCAAAGAGGTCGGGAAATACTACTGAAAAAAGATGATCGTCCGCATCAGGTAGAACCCTTGCTGATGGCTGAAACGCCTGTCGGCGCCGCAGTGCGGAACACCAACCAGAAATTCGTGTACGTATATGATTTTCAGAAAAACTGGACCTTTTTGATCGAGTTGATTCAGGTGATGGGTCAGGAAAATAAAAAGCTGAGCTATCCATACTGTGCCCGCAAGGAAGGTCTTGCCCCCAGCCAATATGAAAACAAAATCCCCGGCAATGATAAGCTGATGGAGATGGAAGAGAAATACGATTTGGGAAGTGATGATTTCCCTCAGGAAGGCTTTGGTGAAGAGGGTGAAACAGACCAGGATATGGCAGATGAAGAATCCTTCTAAACTGGCGATTGTGATCGTGGGGCCAACGGCTTCCGGAAAATCGGATCTGGCTATTCTACTGGCCCGCTATTTCCAAACCAGCATCATCTCAGCTGATTCGCGGCAGTGTTATCGCGAATTGAATACGGGTACAGCCAAACCTCCTGCTTCAGTACTCGCTGAGATAAAGCATTATTTCATCAACTCCCACAGCATTCATGACAACGTCAACGCTGCACTTTTTGAAAAGCTGGCTTTGGGTTATGCTGATGAAATCTTTCAGCAAGCTCCGGTTGCCATTGTATGCGGGGGCACAGGCCTTTATGTAAAAGCATTTTGCGAAGGACTCGATCAGATTCCTCCCGTACCATCCGATGTAAGAGAGCGGCTCCGGCATATGTATGCCACTTATGGTCTTTCCTGGCTGCAGGAGGAAGTGAGAAAAAAAGATCCGGCTTTTTATCGGCAGGCTGATGTTCGCAATCCCCACCGCCTGTTGCGGGCATTGGAAGTATGGGAAGCTACGGGGCAATCCATACTGAACTTTCAGCAACAAATTCCACATCCCCGTTCTTTTCAAATCCTGAAAATTGGCATTCAGCTTCCCAGAAAAGAATTGCATCAACGCATTGCCATGCGGGTTAAACAAATGGTAGAAGCGGGCTTGTTTGAAGAGGCCGCATCGCTCCGGGCATTTCGTTCACACCCGGCTTTGCAAACCGTAGGATACAGCGAAGTCTTCGACTGGTTGGAAGGGAAATATTCCCGGGAAGAAGCCATTCAGCAAATTATTTTTCACACGCGCCAATATGCCCGCCGGCAGCTTACCTGGTTCAGGCGAGATCTTGCTATCCAGTGGATAGATGCCCCGGATCCGGACAAGGCGTTGCAGTTGGTAAAAATGAAATTATCAGATCTTGAATCCTAATGTCAGCACAAATTGGCTTTGACTGGCTTTCCAGGTGGCCGGGGCGGGCGAAGGTACATTCAGGCTATTGGGTTGAATCACGTAATACGGCTGGTTTTGATCTTTCCAGGTGCTGAATACGTAGGTGAGATCCAGATAAAATCCTTTGTTCCGATAACCTAATCCACCGCTGTAGGTGTATTGCGAAGCATTTACATTCTGGCTGGAAGGAGCATAGGGATTGCCATAATAGGCAAAGCCGGCTCTCACGGCCCAGATATCCCATTTCAGTTCGCCTCCCACCCGGATATTGGAAGCACCCTGGTAAAGCTGGGAAATCGTCTGGTTCACCTTATTTTGCTGGGCAATATCGGAGCTATAGGATTGATCATAGCGGAAATGCGCTTTCCGGTAATCAATCCATTCATAATCAGCCGTGAGAAATCCTTTCACGCTTTGCGGATCGGGATTGTTTAATCCGAATACATAACTTGCACTGCCCACCAGATGCAGGGGTGTGGTAAGATTGTAGGCATAATCGCCGGTATAGCCTCCTGTCACATCGGCCGTGGTGGCGCTTACAATGCCCTGGTCTTTGGTATTGGTGGTAACCGTGGTATAATAGCTGTCATGCATGGAATAATATGATGGCGTTTGCACGGAAACTCCCAAACGCAGGCTGCTAACCGGTACATAAATAATTCCGAGAGTGCCGCTTATGCCAACCCCGGTGGTTTTTAAGTAATTAAATACATCATATTGGTTAAGCGGAGAATTCGCGTCGCCAGGATTGGCTTCTTCAAAGGTTTCATTGCGTTCGTAGGAAATAGAAGGGATGTTCAGCGCAGCCCCGATATACAATTTATCTTCATAGTTCCCGGCTGCGGAAAGGCTGAATACATCCAATCCTCCTTTGGTAAGCAAGGTTTTCGATTGTAAAAGTGCATATCCGTCCGCAATAATTTGGCTGGGAAGGCTGCTCCATCCGGCAAATTGATTGTTGTTATCATAAACCGGGCCTACCAGTCCTGCTTTTATGGATTCGCTGATACCAAAGGGATAATTGGTTTCAGCAGTTTGTACATCCTGCACTTGATCGTTGGCCAGGGTAATCAGGTAATTATCTGAATAGGAAGAGAAAGTATTGGCGGGAGTATTTATCTTTCCCTGATAATACAGGGCCTGATTAAAGTTGGCCAGTCTGTTTTCACCTACACCGAAAGTGATGTTTTTCCAGTGGCTGGGCCTGCGACTGTTGCTGGCCAATATCAGGGTAAGATTTTGCAATGCCAGTTGGGTTTTGCTATCACTGCTGGACGTCTGGTAGTATTGTGCATCGGTGTTGATGCTGTGAAGCAGTGGAGTAATCGAAAGGTCGTTGGTTTTGAAGAATCCAATACCGGCCGGGTTCACCCAGATGTCCGAAGCATCTCCGCCCAGCGAGCCTGCGGCTCCGCCAATGGCCATCGAACGAGCATCTCCGCTAGAAACAGTACGACTGTAACGCAAAGCATCTGTTTCGTCCTGAGCCTTTGCTTGCGTAATGCCCCAAAAAAGAATAAACAACAACAGCATCAACTTTTTCATGTGGATGGTTTTTAAAGCGAAATCAAATATAGGCCTTCTCCATTCAGGAACGGCAACTGAAAGGCTTTTGCATGTAAAGATTCAACTATCATTCCAGATTTAACGACCACCCCTCGGGCTGAAGGTTCGGACTGGAGCTGCATTTTCAACTGGGGCACTACGAAACATCGGAGTGGGCGAAGAGAAAGTTCTGGTTTCAAAGTTGCGGTCGGGTGCCTGTTGAAAACGAGGAGTAGAATTAAAATTATTCTCATTGGATCGGAACATCCGGAAAAACCCGCCACGATTGTTGGATGGAGGATTCACGGGGTGTTCGCTAGGCTGCTGGATAAATACGCGCCTGCTGCGGGCAGGAGTATTGGTAGCGGGTGTTTCATTCTGGGGGGTGGTAAATACCCGTCGGGTGTTGGAGGGTGCCAATGGGCTGGAAGTATTGCCGTTTGTATGGTTGTAAAACACACGCGGTGCATTGGTATTTATTGTACCATTGCTGCCTGTTGATAGGCCATTCATTGCCCCCGAACGGGCTTCATAGTTCATCCGCGGGGCATAGGTATTTGCCGGCCGCGGATTGGCAATATATTTCCCTCCTGCATAACCGTAATAATATCCGTAGGGAAATCCATACCAGGCATAAGGTGTGTACCACAAATAGGGGGAATACCAGGCATAATATCCCGGAAACCAGGGATCCCAGAAAAACGGTGAATAATAATTTCCAAAGCTCAGACTCCACGCAAAGGAAGATCCCCACCAGGGCGAATAGCCGAAATAAGGATTAAAGCTGTAGGAGTTGTAAAAAATAAATGGATCGTAAAAATAGTTCGGATCATTAAACATCCGAAGCCGCTGGGTGTAGGTGAGTCCACCGTTGTCCTGATCGTCATACACTACGTAGTGATCTCCGTCACTGGTATTCACCGTGTTGGATGAAGAGGAGTTGGCAGTGGCTACCGCTTCCTGAGTTTGTGCGGGGGAATAGTACACATCATCGGGTGTTTGCCCGGTACGATAAGTGGTGGCACATCCGCCCAGCAGAAGGCCAAGTCCCAGCAGCATATATGTGAACGATTTCATGATCAAGCGTTTTAGAAAAGTGAATTCAAACTATCTAATCAAAGTTACTAATATTATGACAAGTTTTGTACCCAATCGTTTAGCTTTTTCTTGTTAAAAAAGATGAGTCTTCCGATATCTTTCCATATGGTTTTATGATGGGCAATGCAGATTTTTCTATTTCTTTGCGGTTTCAGGTGAAGTAAAGGCAAACCGTATGAGTAAAGCAATTACCCCGCGTGCTCAGGATTATGCACAATGGTACAACGATCTGGTCATTAAGAGCGGATTGGCTGATTATTCGGCTGTCAGGGGCTGCATGGTGATAAAGCCTTATGGATATGCCCTTTGGGAAAACATGCAGGCTGAGCTTGACAAAATGTTTAAAGACACCGGTCATCAAAACGCTTATTTCCCTTTATTCATACCCAAAACTTTCTTAAGCCGGGAAGCCGCTCACGTGGAGGGTTTTGCAAAGGAATGTGCCGTGGTTACGCATTATCGCCTGAAAAATGATCCAGCTGGTGGTGGAGTGATAGTAGATCCGGAAGCAGCATTGGAAGAGGAGTTGATTGTGCGTCCCACATCGGAAACCATTATCTGGAATACCTATAAGACCTGGATTCAATCCTACCGGGATTTACCCATACTCATTAACCAATGGGCCAATGTGGTGCGCTGGGAAATGCGCACCCGGCTGTTTCTGCGCACAGCTGAATTTCTCTGGCAGGAGGGTCATACCGCTCATGCTACCGCAGAGGAAGCCATGGAGGAAGCCCGCCGTATGCTGGATGTGTATACTCAGTTTGCGGAATCATTTATGGCTTTACCGGTGATCCGGGGCGTAAAATCTCCGGCCGAACGCTTTGCAGGCGCCGTGGAAACTTTTTGCATCGAAGCATTGATGCAAGATGGGAAAGCTCTGCAGGCCGGTACTTCCCATTTTCTGGGACAGAATTTTGCCCGGGCTTTCGATGTGCAGTTTTTAAACAAAAACAATGAACAGGAATACGTCTGGGCTACCTCCTGGGGAGTGTCAACCCGGCTGATTGGTGCGCTGGTCATGGCCCATGGTGATGATGATGGATTGAAACTACCGCCCAAGCTCGCTCCTATCCAGGTCATCATCATCCCTGTATATAAAAACGACACTCAGCGAGCTACGGTTCATACCCAAGCTTTGGAAATTTTGGAACAACTGAAAAAAGCCGGTTTCCGGGTGCAATACGATGATGCCGACCACGTGCGGCCCGGCTGGAAATATGCTGAATATGAACTGAGAGGTGTACCCCTCAGGCTTTCCCTGGGTGAACGGGAGATTCAGCAACATCAGGTAGAAGCTGTTCGCCGGGATACCCGGGAAAAACTGTATTTACCTTTTGACCAGCTTCCCGAAAAAATTGGTGATTTACTGGATCAGATACAGCAGGATATGTTTCATCAGGCCAAAAGCTTCCGGGACCAGCATATTACCACGGTTGACAACTGGGATGATTTTCTCCGGGCACTGGAAGAACCGGGAGGATTTGTATATGCTCATTGGGACGGCACTCCGGAAACGGAAATCAGAATCAAAGAACTTTCCAAAGCAACCATCCGTTGTATTCCCTTCCCAGGGCAGCTTCCGGATCATGGTTCAGGCCATTGTGTGCTAACGGGTAAACCCTCCGCGCGCAGGGTGTTGTTTGCCAGAGCTTATTAGGCTCGTGTACTATCCGCAACTCTGAATACCCACAGAAAAAGAATTTACAAATTATAGGTATTTTGTATTTTTACCTTCAGGTAAAAATAGGGGAGTTTTTTGACCCCAAACCCCATTTTTATTCAAATAACAATACCTATTCCATGAACCCCGTCATCAAAGCCATGATTGTTGAGGATGAGCAAAAAAATATTGATATCCTCAAAAATATTCTTGAAAAATACTGTGAAGAAGTAGAGCTGGTGGGCTCGGCTACTTCTGTCGAGGAAGCCGCATCCTTGCTGGAAAAGATAGAACCCGATGTGTTGTTTTTGGATATTGAAATGCCGCCGCATAAAGGATTTGAATTGCTGGAGAAATTTGATCGTCCTAAATTTGATGTAGTGTTCATCACAGCCTATGAAGAATATGCATTAACGGCGATTAAATTTTCTGCGCTGGATTATTTATTAAAACCTATCAAAGTAGGGGAAGTTAAACATGCCCTCGAAAAAGTACGAGAGCGCAAAGAAAAAAATATTCGCAGCACAGCTCCCACCAGTTATTTAAAGGATTATTTAAAAAGCAGCGGTAGCAATCTTTCCAAAATCGTCATTCCCGTTAACGACGGGTACAACATCGTTGATCTGAATGATATTGTGTATTGTGAAGCGCTGGATAGTTATACCCGTGTGATATTAACCAATGGTACGCGACACGTGGTTTCCAAATCCCTGAAAGAGTACGAAGAAATGCTGGAGGATAAAGGTTTTTACCGGGTTCATAAGTCATATTTGATCAATGTAAATCATATTACCAAAATCATCAAAGGTGAAGGCGCTGCCGTGATTATGTCCGACAAGCAAAATATTCCTATTTCCAACCGCAAGAAAAACGAATTCTTTGATTACCTGCGGACGATCATGAACATTTAGCCCCCAGCCATACACTTCATTTATTCTTCATCTTCGATGTCGTAGTAAAAGATTCCATCCACACCCGGATAGATGCCTTCCACCTGGATATGATGCCCGCCATTTTGTACCAGCTTTTCCAGGTCATTGACTGATTTAACGGGATATCCGTTGATGCGCGTAATTACAAAGCCTTCCCGCATATTGGTCTGCGCTTTGATGAGTCCCTCGCCAATATTGCCTACCATCACTCCTCCTGAAATACCCAATTGATTGGCTTGATTTTTACTCAATGTGATGAATTCAGCTCCCAGTTTGTCTAACGCCGAATTGCGTACCAGTCCTGTACCTCCTTCCCGATTGCGAAGGGTCACCACCACATTGCGTTCTTTTCCATCTCGAATGAAACTTACATTGATTTTATCGCCAGGCCTGAAACCAGCAATTTTTTCAATTAATTCCGATTCTGAATTTACCGGTTCTCCATTGATGGCTGTGATGACATCACCCGCTTTAATACCGGCTGCGGCGGCTCCTCCATCGGGATCTACACCTGCAATCACCACACCCTTTCCATAAGGATTGCGATTGGAGAGGGATGCCTGGGTGAAGCTCACATCATTGCGATAGAGTTGTACTCCCAGAAAAGCCCGTTGCACGGTGCCATAGGTGAGGATATCATTGACCACTTTTTTTACGATGTTCACTGGAATTGCATAGGCATAACCTGCATAAGAGCCGGTAGGAGAAGCAATGGCGGCAAGAATTCCGATGAGCTGTCCATCTGTGTTCACCAGCGGTCCTCCGCTGTTGCCGGGATTCACGGCAGCATCGGTCTGGATGTAGGCATCAACAGGATAGGAGCCCTGGTGGTTGACATCAATTTCACGGGAAGTAGCGCTCACAATGCCTGCAGTAACCGTGGTTTCCAGATCCAGCGGATAACCTGCAGCCAGTACCCATTGCCCCACTTTCACATTATCAGAGTTTCCATACACCAGATAGGGTAGGTTGCGCGCATCAATTTTCAACACAGCCAGATCTGTATTCGGATCATGGCCTACCACTTTGGCCTGGTAACTTTTCCCGTTGAAAAGGGTTACTACAATCTTGCTGGCACCGGCAATTACGTGATTGCAGGTCACAATGTATCCATTATCGGAAATGATAACTCCTGAACCGGAAGCCATTTGGCCGGGAATATAATACCGTTGGCCACCTCCGAAGAAGTTGAAGGGATCAAAAATATCCCCCGGGCCTGTAACTTCTTTGGGAGGGATGGTGGTTTTGATATGCACAGCCGTTGGAATCACAATGCTTGCGGCCTGTTCAAAATCAGTAGGAGCACTGGATGCATGTGCATCCGTAATATTGGAAGCCAGCCGAACATAGTTGATTGGCAGATTTTGACTCCCGTTCTGAAAAGGACCGGGCAGCTGACTCACATAGCGTGAATATACCCATAGCGTGCCCAGACTTGCAGCGATGCTGATGAAAATAGTGAGCAGAATGTGACGTATTTTCATGATGATTGGTTTTTGGTTGTATGGTTCAAAGATTATACCTGTTCTACAAATTTAAGTACAGCCGGAAGCTTGATGGTATTGAAAAAAAAGGGTTTAACAATAATTTATTGCAATAGTTAAACACGGGTTAAAATAAGCAAGACAATATCTCATGCCGCGAAAATGCAATTGTATCTGCAAACCTGTCAGTTCAGCGAAAGCAAAAATTCCATCGTATCTATGCCATCGGCATAATCCTGTAAACCCGGGAATTGGGCCTCACCAAAGGGAAGAAATCCTTTTCCCACTACACACTGAATGGAAGAGAATGGCAAGTTTTGCTTCAGCTGATCAGGATCAGCATAGGTTTCATACAACACCACACTTACCGGAGAAAACAAAGCCGGGTCGGGTTTGAGAATCACGTGCCCAAGAATCTGATGCGGTTGATGATTGAGCAGATAGGCTGAAAGATAATAGTCGAAATTATGACGATAGGGCCGATGATCCATAAAATAGGCATAAGCTTCCAGGGAACGACCAAGTGGGCGAAAATCATATTCTTCTGGCACAAAGAGTTTGGTTACATTGCGACATCCCAGTCCGAAGTAAGTACAAATGTCTTTTGCAAGCAACTGAAGATCATCCGTTGATTCCGTACCATCGAGGATGGCTACTGATGTGCGATTCCGGCGGATGATATGGGGGTACTTACCAAAATAATAGTCAAAATAGCGCGAGGTATTCTGGCTTCCTGTTGCAATATAGGCATCGCAGCCCCGCAACAATTCGGCATCATGGATCAACAAGGGTTCATCAGTCCATTCTTTAAGTTTTTCCACCAGAAAAGGAATCAGTATGTTGTCTTTGGATGCATATTTAATCCACAATGTGTGTCCGCTGATCCACCCGCACAGCAAATCATGAAAACCAACCATCGGAATATTGCCGGCCATCACGATACCTACTTTCCGGGGATGAGAGGGTTGGGGAAGCCGGGATAAATAGGGTTGAAGCCATTCCTGCAGCCTTTCGGCATTCAGGTAGTTATGCGCGATATGTTGAATGGCCAGGTCAATAAATTCCCTTGTAAACCAGGGGTTTTCTTGTGAGGCTCTTTCTTTGGCTTGCAACCATGCAGCATCATCGGAAAGCATGAATCGGCCAAGTCTATCCAGCAATTCGATTTTTTTATCCACCAACATGACACGTGATTGTCAAAATCAAAACGGAAGATTTTTAAAAATTTGTGCTTTATTTGCGTGAACGTTTATTTTTGTTGCAAATTAAATTGGTTTTCACAAAACAGGACTTCCAATGGCACTCAAGATTACAGAAGAATGTATCAATTGCGGGGCATGTGAGCCCGAATGCCCGAACAATGCGATTTACGAAGGCGGTGTGGAATGGGCCATTGCCGATGGCACTTCCGTAAAAGGCCCTTATACCCTGCTGGATGGTACGGTAGTAGATGCTGAACAACGCAATCCGCCTATCAGCGTGGATACCTATTACATCGTTCCGCATAAATGCACTGAATGCAAAGGATTTCATGAAGAACCACAATGTGCGGCTGTTTGTCCGGTAGATTGCTGTGTGCCGGATGAACTATACCGGGAATCAGAAGAAGAATTGCTGGCCAAAAAGGAACGTTTGCATTTGTAACTTTACCATAAAGCTATGAGCGAAGCCGTTCCGAAGTAAGGAACGGCTTTTTGTTTTGCTTTTGTCTTTAAAACTGCGTTTTCATCCCTAGAAAATTTCCGATATTGCACGTAGCATGCAGTTTCCACGAAGAATTGCCATTTTTGGATCGACAGGGTCTATTGGTACACAGGCACTGGAAGTGATTGCAGCCCATCCGGACCTGTTTGAGGTAACTGTACTCACTGCCTGGAAAAATGCGGATTTGCTTATCCGGCAAGCCGTTCAGTTTCAGCCCCGGCTTGTGGTCATAGGAGAAGAGCAGCTGTATAATCAGGTGAAAAATGAGCTTCAGCAAAGAGGGATTCGTGTGCTGGCAGGTATCAGCGGCCTGGAAGAAGCTGCTGCTGAAGATCTCTATGATATCCATATTGCCGCTATTGTAGGATTTGCCGGTTTGAAACCCACCCTGTCGGCCATCAAACAGGGTAAAACGATTGCTTTGGCCAACAAGGAAACCCTGGTAGTGGCCGGAGAATGGGTGATGCAGGCAGTAAAAAACTATCAGGCACGAATCATCCCGGTGGATTCTGAACATTCAGCCATTTTCCAATGCCTCGAAGGCGAACAGCATAATCGGATTGAAAAGATCATCCTTACAGCTTCAGGCGGGCCTTTTCTGGGTAAAAAGCCTAATTTTTTAGTGAATGTGAAGAAAGACCATGCACTTCAGCATCCAAACTGGCGGATGGGTGAAAAAATTACCATTGACTCGTCTTCGCTGATGAACAAAGGGTTGGAAATGATTGAAGCCCGCTGGCTCTTTGATCTGCAGCCTGATCAGATTGAGGTAGTCATTCATCCACAATCGGTGATTCATTCCCTGATTCAGTTTGAAGATGGTTCTCTGAAAGCCCAACTGGGGCTGCCCGACATGAAATTGCCCATTCAATATGCCCTTTGTTATCCGCACCGAATAGCCAATAATTTTCCCAGGTTCTCATTCAGACAATATCCGGCACTAAGTTTCGAAACACCCGATATCAAAACATTTCGTAATCTTGCCATCGCCATGGATGTGCTGCGCAAAGGAGGCAATGCAGCATGTGTGATGAATGCTGCCAACGAAGAAGCTGTTTGTGCTTTCCTAAAGAATCAGATCGGATTTCTGGATATGTCGGATGTCATCGAGCAAACACTTGAAAAAGTTTCCTTTATCCCTCACCCCAGCCTGGCCGATTATGAAGAAAGCGATAGGCTCGCACGCCAGTACGCCCAACTTTTCATCGATAAAATACAACGCAGAAACTAACACAATCTGATTTGGAGATGACTACTGCACAGATTCTGATTAAAGTTGCCCAACTCATGCTTTCCTTATCTATTCTGGTAATCTGGCATGAATTGGGGCATTTTATTCCTGCCAAACTGTTTAAAACACGGGTGGAAAAATTTTATTTGTTTTTCAACCCCTGGTTTTCATTGTTTAAATTCAAAAAAGGGGACACGGAATATGGGATAGGCTGGTTGCCACTGGGCGGATATGTAAAAATTGCTGGCATGATTGATGAAAGCATGGACAAGGAACAACTGCAACGCCCGCCCCAGCCTTGGGAATTTCGCTCCAAGCCTGCCTGGCAGCGGCTGATCATCATGATTGGCGGAGTTACCATGAACATTATCCTGGCTTTTATGATCTATGTGGCCATGCTTTGGGTGTGGGGCGAAACCTATCTGCCCCCCCAAAATCTTACCTATGGCCTCTCTGTAGGCCCGCTGGCCGAGCAGATAGGCTTGCAGAACGGCGATAAAATTGTGGCTGTGGATGGTAAGCCTGTGGAGAATGTGTCCTCCATTCCTTATCAAATCATTGTCAACCAGGCTCATACCCTGGAGGTAGATCGCGAGGGCGTGCAGGTTCTCCTACCGCTGCCCCAGGGCTTTATTGAAAAATTGGTGAAAAGCAAAGGTCAGGGATTTATTTCCGTGCGGATGCCGGTGATTGTGGACACGGTTTTGCCATCAGCCCAGTTTCTGCAAGGCCGTTTGGAAAAGGGTGATCGGGTTATTTCCCTGAATGGCCAGCCAACTCCTTTCGATCAGGAATTTCAACAGGCAGAGAAAGGGTTGCGCAATACGGTTGTAACCCTGGGTGTATTGCGGCATGGCCGGGATACCCTGTATGTCAAAGCCCGGATCAACGAGCAGGGTTTAATAGGTTTTGGAAAACGTCCACCCGAAAAAATCTTTCAATTTGAAACCAGGCATTATTCCTTCCTGGCTTCCATTCCAGCCGGTATCCACAAGGGTATTTCCAGCATCGGAAACTATCTGCAGCAGCTGAAGCTCATTTTCTTTTCCAAGCAAGTAAAGACTTCTGACTCATTGGGTGGTTTCATCACAATTGGAAGCCTGTTCCCACCTTTCTGGGACTGGCAGGCTTTCTGGAGTATGACGGCTTTTTTATCCATCATCCTGGCTGTGATGAATATTTTACCAATACCTGCGCTGGATGGCGGGCATGTACTGTTTTTGCTGTACGAAATCATCACCCGTCGCAAGCCCAGTGAAAAGTTTCTGGAATATGCCCAGATCGCGGGCATGATCATTTTGTTTTCCCTGCTTCTGTATGCCAATGGACTGGATATCTGGCGTCATCTCACCGGACGATAAGTTGGCAGGCATTGTGTCAGGAATTGCAGCCTGGTTTTTCAAAATGTCAGGATACATCACTTTGTATGTTGGTTGGGCACAGGATTTGCGTAATTTTGCATCCGGGGCCGAAAGGTTTTGACAACATGGGTTCTTTGAAAGTGTAAGCATGCCGTGCGTTGGATCATTAGCACGTTAATCTGAAGATCCGAAAAGTAAATGGCGACTATTCTTACGCCATGGCTGCCTGATCAGCGATCAGGACGCCATTATGGCCGGGTATGTTGACAGACCTGTGGTCGACTGCCCCGCCGAATCATCCGATCCGCACAGGTTGCGGCAACAGTGCGCTGCGGCTGTTGCTTAAGACAAGCAGCTCAGGGAAACCATCGGTTTGTCCGGCTCCAGTGGTTTCCTGAACTCTAATGCCGGAATAAGCATGTAGAAAGCTTTCAGGGAACATGGATGGACGCGGGTTCGATTCCCGCCGGCTCCACCATTCTCTCCTCATTCTTTTCATTTCTTCCTCACCCCAGTTGACATGAAATCTTAACCTGAATTACGGCCAGGTTGATTCTGCCATTGGGATTGGTTTTCCTTCCACAGCAGTTGCAATAGGAAAGAATATGGTGGGTTGGGGTTGCCCATCAATGGGCGCTTGCAGCTGGCATCGATACAGGAAAGGCGGGATACCGGTAAACCGGATAGCCGGATGCAAGGATTTTTCAGCCCATTCCATGGTTTTTTCCAGCTCATGAGTAGCCGTGGGCAACCATCTCTTTGATGATGCATAGGCTATGGAATCGGCTTGCATGGCTGTGCTGAGCACGATGCGGCTATTGCTTTTCAATACGCCACGCAGGGCCTGTATCCAGTTTTTCCAGTAACTACCCAACTTTGAAATATCCGCGTATTCCGCATGCAACCAAACCAAATGCAGCTGCCCGTACTTCCATAGCAAACGCTGGATGACAGTTTCCGGCCGGGTTGTATTTTCTTCCATGCTGGTGCAAAGCGGATCCTGCCTGAGGATTTCTTTCCACCAGCTGGAAATCATGGGTTGTTCTGGTACCGTAACAACTGTGTGAATGCCGCGCAGCACAAGTTCTTTTACCAGGATATAACCCAGTGGCGATTGGGCTTGTGTGAGCAGCAGGATATGGTTTTTAAGTTTGTTGAAAAGCATTTGCCAGTCGTCCGGGAAAGATATGGATGAAAGAAGCTGAGGCGCGGAAGGCTTTTGTGTACGGAGGGTAAGCATAAACTGAGGTTTAAAAAAGTGAGAAATAAGAACAGAAGCAATAATTTGATTTCGAAAAAAATGCCGGAAACTGTGAAGAATCCTATATATTTTGTTGTTTTTCAGTTAAATAAATGCAGCATATGTCGCAACTTAAACCTTTGGCAAGGATCGCCCATCTGTCAGGCCGGCAGCGACAGGTTGTTGCTCTGGCGTGTACCTGCCTGGCTGCTGTTTGGATCCAATCGTTTCCGCATCAGCCCTGGATCGTACGGGTTTCGGAATTGTGGCTCATTTATGCGGGAGTCATGTTGTTGACGATGTGGTGTGCCATTCTGCTTGTGCATCCGGCTGAAATTAAACGCAGGGCAGCTTTGCTTGACATGGGGCAAACCCTGATTTTTACCTTTATTTTATTGGCTGCTGTGGCGAGTCTGCTGGCCATGGTGAAATTGTTGCATTTGCCGGCTGGAGCCTTTTATGCTCAGTGGTGGTTCCTGTTGATGGTAGTTACGGTGTCATGGCTGCTGGTACACACGATTTTTGCCATGCATTATGCACATATGTATTATTACGGCAAGCGTGCCGATGACTCATCGGGTAAAGGCTGGGGGCTGGAATTTCCTGAGGAAAAAAGGCCGGATTATATGGATTTTGCCTACTTCTCCTTCTGCCTGGGGATGACCTTTCAGGTTTCGGATGTACAGATCAGTTCGCGGAGCATTCGTCGCCTGGCATTTCTGCATGCGTTGATCGCTTTTCTGTTTAACACATTCATCCTGGCCATGATGGTCAATCTGCTTGCTGGCAAGTTATGATCATGCAGAATTTCTGCTGGCATTGATGATACCAAAAGAACAACGGATAGCCAGCTTTTCATAAGTTTCCAGTGGCATACCGGTTAGCTGATTTTCTTTGGTTTCCCGGATTTTTGACAATGCATGTTGCTGAATGGTGAGCAGGGGCAGCATGATTCTTTCCCGCATCTGGATGGAAAGCCTTTCAACCGGATAATTTTCCATGAGGTCGCTGGCACCGGAAAGCATCAGCAGGTATTTTCTGGTTTTTTCGTACTCTTCGTAAATCATCTTCCAGATGGTGCCAAATCTGGGGTGTTTGGCCAGATAGGCCGTGAGCGGGAAAAAGCTTTTTTTCATGGACATTTCGCAGTTATCCAGCAGGGTACGGAAGAAGAGAGATTGCTGATACAGTTGCTGCAGGGCTTTCCATTTGCCGTTGTTATACAGGGCTTCCAGCGCGGTGCCCACACCATAATAGCCGGGCACGTTTTGTTTAATCTGGCTCCAGGATCCTACGTAGGGGACGGCACGCAAATCATTCAGATTCAGCCTGGCCGAACGGTTGCGGCTGGAAGGCCGGCTGGCAATATTGGTTTCGGCATAATACCGGAGCGGACTGGCATAATTCAGATAATCCAAAAAATCTGGATGGTTTTTCAGGGCCTGAAAAGCCCGGAAACTTTCTTCTGCCAGCTGGATGAGCAACTGTTCTTCATCCGGCGTAAAGGTCATGCGCCTGGATGCAAACAAGCCGTTTGAAATACCGGCATGCATAAGCTGCTCCAGGTTGTACTGGGCGGAAGTAGTGGTTCCAAAGTTTGAACTGATGGTTTGACCCTGCACCGTCAGCTGGATTTCTTCGTTGGCAATATTTTGCCCCATGGAAGCATAAAACTGGTGCGTTTTACCTCCACCCCGTGCAGGAGGTCCACCACGCCCATCAAAGAAAAGCGCGTGTACGCCAAATGAACGGGAAATGGCTGTCAACGATTCTTTGGCTTTGTAAATGCTCCAGTTGGCCATCAGGTAACCCCCGTCTTTTGTGCCATCGGAAAAGCCCAGCATGATGGTTTGTTTGTTCCCGCGGCGGGCAAGATGTTCCCGATAAGGCGGATAGGCATACAGCGTTTGCATCACTTCGCTGGCATGATGCAAATCTTCAATGGTTTCAAACAAGGGTACAATATCCACCCGGAGTTCTTCGGGTTTCCAGCCACTCATCAGGAAAAGAGCATAAACTTCCATGATGTCAATCACAGAAGTAGCGTGGCTGATAATATAGCGGTGGCAGCCTTCTTCACCATTGGTACGCTGGATATCCCTGATGGCAGCCATTACTCGAATGGTGTCTTGCAAGAGGGGATCGGAAAATTCATCGGGATTAACCGTTTGTTGAATCCGGGAAAGGCAAGCCAGTTTTTCTTCCTGCGGAAGCTGGGTGTAATTCGTTGGCAGCACCTGTCCACGGGCAGCAATCTGATCGATAATCCGCCTATGAATGGAACTATCCTGCCGGATATCCAGCGAAGCAAAGAACAATCCAAAGGCAGCCACTTTACTCAGCAGCTCTTCTACCATGCCGGCAAACAACCCGTTGTGATCCCGGATCAGTGCCTCACGAATCCGGATCAGAGGCTCACGGATGTCTTCTATCGTAAGAAGCTCATTTTCTGGATGATCAAACACATGTTGGTACAGTAATTCTTCTAATTGGGTGATGAGTCCGGAGATGCCTTTAAACGTAAGCCTCCTGCGCAATTTGCGCACGTCGCGGTAATAACACACCAGGATTGCATTTCGCAGAGCCTGGGCTACTTTTAGGGTAATTTCAGGTGTTACAAAGGGATTCCCATCGCGGTCTCCTCCCGGCCAGAAGCCCAGCCGGATGGGAGCATTGGTAAACAGATCGTCGTACCCATCCAGATGGGTTTTGAGCGTAGTGAGAATTTTCCCTACGGCCGGATAAAATACGTGTTCCAGATACCAGATCAGATTTACGGCTTCATCATAGGGTGTAGGTTTTTGTTTTTTGAAAAAAGGCGTTTTACCCAACTGTTGCAAATAGGTATTTACCAATGCCGTATTGTCCTGCATGATGGCTTGGGAAAGATCGTGGATGATGCCAAGTACTTCACTCGGATAAAACTGCGTAGGATGAGCCGTGAGCACGATGCGAACCGCAAAGTGCCTGAGCTTTTCCCTGAGCTGAGGCCAGGCATTTTGCTGATATACTTCGTTCAGCAAATGCTTTAACGTGCCCTTGCCATTCAGATCATTCACAGCCCCGAAGGCAGCATCTTCCAGGGCATCAAACAAAACCACCTGTCGCTCAGCGTATTGAATAAAGCGAAACAGCAAATCAACCTGATCTTTTTCAGTCTGATAATCCGTGTATTTGCAAAGAAATTGTTCGATGATTTCAGATGGACTTAAGCCACGCTGGTAAGCTTCTTCGCAAAATATGATGAACATGGAAAGCAAAACGCCGGTTTTTTCCACCCGATGAAAAGGAAGGGCAGAAAACAAACTGTTGTACAGCTGAAAGCGCATGGCTACCAGATTCCGGAAAGCTTGCAGGGAAGCTTGTTGTCCATCCATGGGTCATGAAAGTTTTGATGTCATTAACCGAAAGCAAAATTACAGAACCAGACCTGGTTGTTGAAAAATATTTTAATCATTCGAATTTTAAATGGATAGATTTAAGTTAAAATGTTTTAAAATTTGAAAATATTCAATTATCGTTCATTTTATTGAAAAATCTGCATCGGCAAGATGAAACCATTTCTTTTAACTTTATGGCATAAAACTCTTTGCTATGCCTTCATTTGATATTGTCAGCAGGGCTGATATGCAGCTGGTGGATAATGCGGTGAATATTACCCGCAAGGAAATAGCCAATCGGTTTGATTTCAAGGATGTGCCGGTGGAGCTTGACCTGCGTAAAAAAGATTACATGCTGGTCATCGCTACGGAATCGGAAATGAAACTCAATCAGATCGTGGATGTATTGCTGAGCCGTAGCATGCGGCAGGGGCTGGATATCAAAATTTATGACCTAAGCAAAGCACCTGAGCCTTCGGGCAAACTTGTCAGGAAAGAAATTCCCATCCGCAACGGATTGTCGCAGGAAGAGGCCAAGAAGCTCGTGAAATATATCAAGGAACTGGGATTAAAAGTACAGGCTTCGGTTATGGATGATATGGTTCGGGTAAGCGGTAAAAAGATTGATGACCTGCAAACCGTTATTCAGCATTGCAAAAAAGCGCCCTTTGATTTTGCCCTGCAGTTTGTGAATATGAAATCCTGAGTCCTTTATTTATTGCGTGATATAGTTATCGTTAAAGAAGTTTATATATCCGTTTAAATCTTTGGTTTGATTGAGCAGAATGAAGTTGCTGCGGGAGATGATATAAAATGCATATTCGCTGATAGCCAGGCCTTTCAGGAGAGCGGGGGCTGATGCCCGGATCTGATCCAGGAATTCCAGGGCGTGATTTTCATCCGGAAAAATACGAAATACCACCATGGTTTGCGTGGGAGTCAATGCATAGGGCCCCACCTGTAGGCTGCTGTCTGCTGCGTGGGCATGAAGGTATGTGCTAAACCGCTGCGTAGCCGCTTCAAGCAGATCTGCATCGGATGGCTGCATGAGCATGATCACGAAATGGGGATCTTTTTCATTCAGGGCATAGGGGGTGGCCACTACAGGCTGAGGAGGCCGCGGAGGCGGGACCACTGGCCTGGCTGCAGTATCAGCTATTTTAGGTTGCACCGGGACCCCATTTGTATGCGATGCTGGTTGCGCAGTTACCGCTCGGGTAATACTGTCCTTACCTGCGATTCCCGGGGAAGAACTTTCCAGGCGGGCAATCAATTCCTGTTTGTGTTGCAATACACCTAAGATGCGGCTCGCTTCAGCTCCTGCCGGCAGTTGCGGATATTGCAGGGCCAATGTTTGCAGGATGTGCCGGGCTGAATCTTCCCTGTTGAGCTTCAGGAGTGCCATCGCCTGCAAGAGGGAAAACTGCATCTGCAGCGAGTCTGCAGGATGATGATCCAATCCCTGTTGAATCCATTGAAGTGTTTCAGAATAGCGTTGTTGTTCATAACAGGTATAGGCGCTGTCATACAGGGTTGAAAGACGAAGAGTATGCATGGGTGTAACTGGTCTCAGCGCACGGGTATATTCGGTTTGGGGATAGTTTTTCAGCAGCACCTCCCGGTAGTAGGCGGCCTGGCTGGAGTCGTGCAATTGGCTGTAAGCGAGGAAGAGCAGATAAGCGATTTCAGGATAATTAGAGGATTGGGGGTTTCGTTGCAATAATGTATTCAGCACATCTTTTGCGAAATCAGGGCGATTCAGCTGAAAATTAAAAATCCTCGCCGCTTGCAATAAAGCATAGCTGATAGAGTCATTGGACGCTTTCAGCTGCTCCGGTGTGAGGGGTATATTCGCCAGCAAGGTTTTTTCACCCATGGAAAGGGCGCTATCGGTACGGACAGAGGAAGGAGCTGCTGAAACGGTTGCTGTGGGGTTGGCTGTGGATGGAGGTTCAAATCCCCGGATAGCAGCTGCCCGTCGCCAATTGTCAACCAGTGGCCGGTTTCCCCAGAGTTGTTTAAAAGCCACAAAACCCGAGGCCTTGAGGTCTGGATTGTTAAAATACCAGTTACCCGAAGCAGCCGGTTGGTTCCCCGGGGCAGATGTGGGATTCATGGTTAAAATAGCGGGCATAGCCGACTGTCCGGCATTTGGCTGTGCTTCCCTTTGTGCTGCCCTTTCTGCACGTCGTTGCTGCGCAAGCATATCTTCCCATACCGCATGTACTTTTTGCATCCTGGCATCAGGCGGAAGAGCTGCCAGTCGTTGCAGGCTATCCTGCCGGTACACAACATCCATCTGCATGGCAAGGGCTTTCAAAGCAGTGAGTTGTTCTTGCAGGGAATCTCGTCGCGGATCATTGCCGGGCAACACCTGTAACGCTGTATCCAGATAATTTGCAGCAAGGGCAAATTGTTTTTTCTCCATCATCAGCGAAGCCAACATGATTGCACTGTTGCCTCTTGCCAGGGAGGGAGATGTCTGGGCATGAAGGCTGGAGAGTAGATAACCGATGCCTTTTGCGGTGTCAGAATGGGACAGAGCTATTTGTGCCAGGCCATGATAAATAACATCACGGTATCGTTCATATTTATTTTTGCGGGCCATTTCAGCCAGTTGTTCATAGGGTTGTATGCCATTATCGGTGGGTATCTGCTGCAGGAGGGCTATTTGGTAGGCAGCATAAAACTCCAGCAAAGGCTCATGGCTCAGCTGCATAGCCTGACGAAAAGCGGCTATGGCCTGATTGGTATCTTTTTGCTGCAATTCAATCTGTCCAAGCAGGTAAGCCCAGCGTGATTTCAGTCGTTTGTCGGTTTGTAGGGCTATGGCTTTGCGTAAATAGGGGATCGTTTCATCATCCTGTTGCAGCTGGTAGTAAAAGAAAGCCGCTGTTTCGTACAATGAACCCTGAAGCCTGGACGGGAATCGAGGATCCCCCAGCAACTGGTTGAGCAAAGTTCGTGCTTTGGCTATCTGCTGCTCAGCCAGGTAAGTTTTCACCAACCATAACAATGCTTCGTTGCGGCTGGGATGGTGATAAAAGAACCCATTTTTTTCCGGACTGGCAATGCTGATTTGTGTACTTCCCTCAGCCAGGGAGCCTATCACCGGGGTATATTCCCCTTTTACTGCAGGCGCGTCGCGCAGGTTGATAAACTGAAAAGCTCTTTCGGCCTCGGTGAATTTTTGTTCATAATAATAGGCTTTGCCTACCAGCAAGTACAGATCATCAATCCACTTTCCGCGCGGATCATGCACCTGGATACCCACGGAAGCCCTGAAAATAACCGAATCCAGCAGGCTGGACGCCTGTGCAAGTTCAGCAAAGGAATAGGGATAGAAATTCAGCAACCGGGTATAATCGTCCTGATGCAAACCTGTAGCCATCTGCAAGGCTTTTTGCAGGTTTTGGCGGGCGTTGTACACGAAATTGAAATGTGTAACCAGGTTTTGATACCAGCGGCGGGTAAGGGTAAATTTTTTTGTTGCCAGTTTGCTGGCAGGAGCTTCCATGGTGGCATATATCGAATCTTGCTGTGCAGCGTTGTTCTGCTCTCCACCTAAAACCTGGTTTAAATTGAGCTGAGCAGCTGCACCCAGGGGAATCAAAAACAAATATATCCACAGGCTGGAAAGCCTGAAAAATCTCCATTTCACCATAACCATCCGAAGCATATAGGCAAGAAAATTCCTTTTTAATCGTTTCTTAAGTGAATTTATTGCAATTGGAGGAAGAGAAAATGATGCCGGTCTGCAAACCCAAAGGAAGAAAAAAATAAGCTTGCATAAACAAATTATGGATTGGTGTAATAAGTGAAGAATTTTGTATGTAAAATTTTTGTTTTTCACAATTCGATTGTAATTTGGAAACATGAGCAGAGTGATGGAAGGGATCCGCAGGAGGTTTAAGCGTTTAAACGACCGTTTCAGGTTAGTGATTCTGGATGAAGATACACTGGAAGAGACGGCTTCTTTTATATTGTCGAGGAAAAGCATTTATATCGTGCTCAGCTCTTTTGTCATGTTGGTTTTTCTGCTGGTATATGGTGCTTTTGTCCTGACACCGTTAAAGTATTACATACCCGGCTATGGAGATGTAAAACTTCGGCAGGAATACATCCGGCTGAATATTAAAATGGATTCCTTACAGAATGTTTTGCAAGCTAATGAAAAATACTGGGATGATATTCGTAAGGTATTGAAGGGTGATGCGCAGATTCAGCAATCCGATACGGTTTCGGCCGAAGAATAAAGCAGGCGCTTATTTTAACACTAAAATACCTGACCTATGTTTGCAAAATCACACTCATCTACTCATCGAAGCGCTCCATGTAGCGAGGTGAATCTCATCGCTTCCGGCACACTGATTCGCGGACATATTACTTCGGCCGGTGATATTCGCATTGATGGCAAATTAGACGGCACCCTCACCACCGACGCTCGGGTGGTAGTAGGAAAGGAGGGTGAGATCCATGGCGATATTGTTTGCAAGTCGGCCGACATTATGGGCCGGGTCAAGGGAACCATCCGGGTGGAAGATTTGCTCAGTTTGAAAGAGACGGCTGTAGTGGAAGGCGATATTTACACCCATCGCCTTGAAATGGCTCCTTCAGCCGTTTTCAATGGTCAGTGCAAGATGGAAGCTACATCGGTGCGGACGCAAGTTCCAGACCTGACGGATGAAGAGCCGGAAATTACGGTTGCCCATGCAGAAAGAGCCACGGCGTAATGACCCTTCCTGGCTGCGTTATGCGGGCCTGACCACGGAATTGCTGGTAACCATTGGTTTAGGTGTGGGAGTGGGGTTGTGGATCGATCGCAAAACTCATCTTTCCCTTCCAGTGTTTACCATTGTTTTGTCCTTGGGCTCATTGGTTGTAGCTTTGTGGCGAGTGATCAAATCAACCCGTGATGGATAATTTTTATTTCCGGCTGATTGCCCTGTTTTGTGCAGTAAATGGAATCGGGATTGTATTTTCCCATGTGCTGGAAGACCTGGGCATTGATGACCTGTCAGGTGCCATAGGCAATCTGTTACTGGCTTTGATTACGGCATATACGTATCATCTGGGTAAAAAAGCCATTCGCCATCCCAATCATCATCGTTTTTTCAGAACCGTTTATCTCACCACTTTTTTAAAGATTGTCATTTATGCGGGAGCTATGGTCGGGTATGCATTTACACGAGCTACCGGTTTTACCCGTAATACGTTGATTTTACTCCTCATTTTGTATTTCATTTATTCCATTCTGGAGACCTGGGCTTTGTTTCGCTTAGCCCGTACCAGTTCGGGTCATCAGTAAAAACTTTTGCTTTCCAGTAGTTTATTCGGTGTATCGGGTGTGTACACTGCATAGCGGAAGCCTTTCTGAAGTGCAAACGCACCGACAAGGCCGTCTTTGTTGACCGCCAGAAATGCCAGCTGGATAGTTCGGGCATAGTTGGGTTGTTTTTTCACCAGGCGTTCCAGAGCGAGATAACAGGCTTCCTCGGGCTCATGGCCCTGGCGCATGAGTTCCACCACCGTATGAGTGCCGCAGATGCGCATGTTGGCTTCGCCCACACCGGTGGCTGTAGCTGCTCCGATTTCGTTGTCTACGAATAATCCGGCACCGATGATCGGCGAATCGCCCACCCGTCCGTGCATTTTAAAAGCCAGTCCACTGGTGGTGCAGGCACCGGAGAGGTTACCGTGCTGGTCAATGGCTAGCATGCCAATGGTGTCATGGTTATTGCGGCTACCGGGCAGGGTAGTGCTGTCGGGTACGGGATGGGGCGCCAGTTGATTTTCGATATTGATCACGGGATGATAATCTGAGGTTTTGAGCCATTCTTTCCAGGCTTTTTCGGAAGCCGGCGTTAGCAGATTTTGTTTTTGAAATCCCTGGGACAGAGCAAATTCCAGGGCTCCTTCGCCGACCAGCATCACGTGGGGTGTTTTTTCCATTACCTTTCGGGCAACTGATATCGCATGCACAATATGCTCCAGGCAGGCTACGGCACCGGCATTGCCGTGCTCGTCCATGATGCAGGCGTCGAGCGTTACATGGCCGTCGCGATCAGGAAGTCCACCCAGGCCAATCGTCTGGATGTTCGGATCAGCTTCGGGGACGCGCACGCCAGCTTCTACAGCATCTAAGGCTCTTCCTCCGTTTTTCAGAATTTCCCAGGCTGCTTCATTGGCCTGAATACCAAAATCCCAGGTGGAAACCACCAGGGGTTTCACCGAACTTCTCCGGCTGAAGCTGAAATACTTAGGAGGTCTGAGCAAAGGCATACCCAACATGCCGGCTGTAGCCCATTTTATGAAATCTCTGCGATGTGTCATATCCAAAACATTTTGTGTGAAAAATCCGTTTTTAATATCCCGCTACTGCATCATCGCCGCGGTGGTCGCCCACACCGGTGATGGTTTCGCCTTCAGGATGCACGATGAGTTCTGTGCGGCCGATGGCTTCGCGCTCTGCCAGTCGATATCCCATGCTTTCCAGCGCCTTTGCCAGCGAATCGGGAAATCCTTTTTCCACATACACCACATCGGGCAGCCACTGATGGTGGAATTTGGGATTGTTGACAGCCTCATAAGGTGAGAGGTGAAAGTCCAGGATATCCACAATTGTCTGAAAAACAGAAGTGATAATGGTAGAACCTCCGGGCGTACCGGTAATCAGATAGGGTTTTTCGTTTTTCAGGACAATGGTGGGCGTCATGCTGCTGAGCATGCGTTTATGTGGTGCAATGGCATTGGCTTCGGAGCCAGTGAGTCCATACAGATTGGGACTACCGGGTTTGGCACTGAAATCGTCCATTTCATCATTCAGCAGAAAGCCAGCGCCTTCCACAATCAGCTTGCTGCCATACAGGTTGTTGAGGGTATAGGTGGCTGAAACCGCGTTGCCAGATTCATCCAGTACACAAAGATGGGTGGTTTCTTCGCTTTCATGGGTAAAATCGCCTGCCTGGGTAGCCCGGCTGGGCGTGGCTTTTCCGGGAGTGTAGCTGCTGATGCGTTGCTGGAGATAATCCGCACTGGTGAGTTGGGCAATGGGTATTTTCACAAAATCGGGGTCGCCCAGATATTGGGCTCGGTCGGCATAGCTGCGGCGTTCGGCTTCGATCATGAGCTGGGTGGCCTGCGGAGAGCCATATCCCCATTGATCGATGGGGTAAAAGCTGATCATGCCCAGCATTTGTTGCAGCATGATACCTCCAGCCGAAGGAGGGGGCACAGTTACAATCGTATATCCTTTGTAATCGAATATCAACGGCTGGCGCTCGATGGCACGGTATTGCCTCAGATCCTGCAAGGTGATGAGGCCATGATGATGTTGCATGGTTTGCACGATCTGATGGGCCACCCGGCCGGTGTAGAATCCCTTTTTTCCCTGATCGCGAATCAACATCAATGTGCGAGCCAGTTCGGGTTGCCGCAGGGTATCGCCAGCTTTCCAGGGCGTGTCTTTCACAAAAGCCACCGGCTGGGTATTGTAGGTGAGGAAATCCTGCCGGCTTTCGTTCAACCAGCGGGCTTCCATGGCCGTAATAGCGAAGCCCTGCTGGGCCAGGTCGATAGCGGGCTGCACGAGCTGGCGCCAGGGCAAGTGCCCGTATTTTTTCCAGGCTTGCCAAAGTCCCGCTACTGTGCCGGGAATCCCAGCTGACAGCGCACCATACAGGCTGAGCCGGGAATCAGGATTGCCCAGGCTATCTAAAAACATGTCGCGGGTAGCCTTGCCGGGGGCTTCTTCCCGGTAATCCAGTACGGTGTTTTTCCCATTGGCAAGATGGATGACCATAAAACCTCCCCCGCCGATATTGCCCGCTGCCGGATACACCACAGCCAATGCCAGCTGGGTGGCAATCGCTGCATCCACGGCATTTCCACCCTGTTGCAATATCCAGCGGCCCACTTCACTGGCGAGCGGATGAGCAGAAACCACACAAGCATGGTGGGTGATCACCTCTTTTTGGGAAACATAAACATAGGGATTGATCGTTTTTCCTATTGGACTATGCTGAGCCAGAAGGGAACAGGGAAGCCCCATGGCTAAGCTCAACAGGATGATGAGTGAAAAGAATGTTTTTAATTGGGCATGCAGCTTTTTCATAATGTATTTGTTTTCCATCAGGATATTTCGTTGATAATCGATCCATCCTGAATCATATATCCAGGAATAAAGACAAACATCCTGCAAACTTTAATTAGAAGCTTAAAAGTAGCAAGATTTGTGGAACAATATTTGTGCTTTTACAGCAGCTTATTTCTTATTTCTTTTTTAAAAACCTTTCTTATGCAAAAACAATTTCTCTTTCTACCGATGTTGACAGGTGCGATCATTGCAGGTTTACTCCTCTATTCCTCCTGTCAAAAAACGAGTGTAAGTACAGGGCCGGCACATGTAGAATTTTATTTAACGGATGATCCCGGACCCTATCAGGCGGTATGGATTGATGTTCAACAGGTGTGGGTCAATACATCGAGTGATACCTCGAGCAGCAGTTCGGGCTGGCAACAGGTACCCCTGTTAAAGCCAGGGTTGTACAATTTATTGAGTCTTCGCAATGGTGTAGATACCATCTTAGGCGCTATTGATCTTCCTGCAGGTAGGATTTCACAAATTCGACTCGTATTGGGAACGAATAATAGTTTAGTGTTAAACGATGGTACGCAAGTGGCTTTGACTACGCCTTCGGCTCAGCAATCGGGATTAAAATTGAATGTGGATCAAACCATCACAGCTGGTATACCCTATGCCATCGTGCTGGATTTTGATGCTGCACGATCGATCGTGAAAGCAGGTAACAGTGGCAATTACTTGTTGAAACCTGTGATCCGCACTTTCTTGAAATCAACTGGTGGTGCGATAGATGGATATGTATTACCCGACAGCGCCAGGGCTCAGGTATGGGCAATCATGAACACGGATACGATAGGTGCATGGCCCGATAGCACGGGATATTACAAGTTCTGGGGAATAGCTGCCGGTAGCTATCAACTGGTGTTTCAGCCCGATACTACTACCGGTTATCAGGACACTACGCTCAACAATATACAGGTAACCACCGGCCAGGTGACCCATGTAGATACGGTGTGGCTTCATCGTTGAGCATATAAAAAATATTTCACCAGAAAGGGAAGACAAGCTATGTGTCTTCCCTTTATTTTATTTTTAACTTAGGGCTTAATATTCTGGATAGGTAAAAACAAGTGCATGTTTTTGAATCAAAACTTACCTTCAGAAAAGAAGGGTATATTTACATGTATTTTTTTATATTGTCTATGATCCATGTAAAAATGCATGTAACGTCTGGCTGCATCCGATGCTTTAACTTGAATTTTTTTGTATGAAGGAACAAATTGTTCAGTATTTAAATGATCCAGTGGAGCTGGAAAGATTATATCGGCAGCATAAGATGCTTTTTAAAAAAGCATTTTTTGCATTATATCCTGAAGTATCCAATCATCCTGTAGCGCAATGCTGGTATGCGCGGTTGCAAGATGAACGTGATGAAGTGCAGTGGGGAACAAAATATGAATGGATGCGGGTAATGATGCTTGGATTACTTGCAGGTGCTGTAGCCAAACTGCCCGACTGGCTTTCCATTCAGCCGGAAGATTTTTATCCACGTTATGCGGGCTTCATCGTGTTTCCATTTTTGATGTGGTTGCATATGTGGAAAAAACATATTTCTTTTCGGCAGGTGGCCTGGCTTTGGGGTATAGTTGCAATCGCATTTCTTTATATTCGTTTTTTACCCGGTCATATTGGTAATGACACTTTTATATTGGCTTGTTTATACTTGCCCGTGTTGTTATGGGCTTTGCTGGGTATTGTGTATATGCAAAATCGTTTGGTAGATCAAGAAAGCAGATTTTTGTATTTGCAATACAATGGTGATCTGCTGGTAATGACGCAGTTAATATTAGCTGCAGGGGGAGCTTTTACGGGTATTACCCTGGCTTTGTTTTCACTCATCCAGATTCATCTTCAGGCAATCTATCTTCACACCATTGGTATATGGGGATTAGCTGCTTCACCTATTGTAGCAAGTTATCTGATTGAAATAAATCCGCAGCTGGTACGCAAAATTTCTCCCATCATTGCCACCATTTTCGCGCCCTTGACTTTGGGGCTGATGGTGAGTTATTTGATTGCACTTTTTTACATTGGGAAAAATCCATACAATGATCGTGAATTTTTGTTGATATTTAATATTGTATTGCTTGGTGTAATGGCTATCATATTTTTTTCAGTCACCAGTTTTTCAGAATCTACTTCCCGTATTCTGATTTGGGTATTGCTGGCTTTGTCCATTGCTACTGTTTTGTTTTGTGGCATAGCATTATCTGCCATCATGTTTCGAATGGTTAAATGGGGAATTACACCCAACAGATTAGCTGTATTGGGTAATGATGCATTGATCATGATCAATTTAATTTTGATAACTTATCAACTCTTCATGGTGATTTTACGCAAACATGCACTTGATGCTGTAAGCAAATCCATTACTTCGTTTTTGCCTGTTTATGTAATATGGTCTGTTTGTGTCAGTTTTTTATTCCCCGTATTATTTCATTTTCAATGAAGGGTGTTGTTGACAAATTGTTGAAAAAATCATTTTCTTAAAATTTCAATAATCCCATAGCTTTGCAAAAGCGTTAAGGTTTTTGCCTGTACAGGTTACAGGCAAAATGAAAAGGGAATCAGGTGCAAATCCTGAACACTACCCGGTGCTGTAAGCTCTTCATCCGTTTATTGAAGTAAAAGGGATCCATTGCTTCAATAAACGGAGTTGCCGGACTTGCGCTGGCCACTGTCCGTTGCTACGGATGGGAAGGCGTTCGGCAACGAGCAAGTCAGAAGACCTGCCTTAATGCTGCACATTCGAGCTTTCGGGTAAAAAGCGTAGAATGTATAATGGCCTCTTTTGCAGACATTATCTTTCTACTCATTGTCTTTTCGTATTTCCGAAAGCTCATAGTGTCATTGTTTCACTAAAAAAATGAACTATGAGCAAACTGTTATGTCATTTCATTCTTTTCGGATCTCTGATTTCTTTTACGGCCATTGCCCAAACAGAAAAGCAGGATACGGCTATCAGCCGCCATGGCCAATTGCAGGAAGTGGTTGTTACCGCCACCAAATTTCCCAAACCGGTGAACCAAACTGGCAATTCCGTAATTGTGATCACGCACGAACAACTGTTACATAGCCAGGGTGAAACTTTATCGCAGATTCTGGATGAACAAACCGGCATCAACGTCAACGGAGCCAATAGCAATCCTGGAAAAGACAAGGCAATATATATTCGCGGAGCAGGCAGTGATTATGCAGTGATTTTATTAGATGGCATGCCTTTGTACGATCCATCGGGCATGGGCGGAGCCTTTGATCTGCGTTTGATTCCCATAGATGATATTGAAAGGATTGAAATTGTGAAAGGTGGATTATCCACCTTGTATGGCACTGATGCTATTGCCGGTGTCATCAATATTATCACCCGGCGTGCTGCACAAAAACCGGTGGAAGGCAACGCCGATGTTTCGTATGGCAGTTATCAGACGTTTCAAGCACATACCGGCTTAAGCGGAAAATTACATGCCTTCACTTATGATATCCAATATGATCATCTGCAATCAGGCGGTATCTCAGAAGCCACAGACAGTACCGGCAAAGCTGGTTTTGATAAAGATGGCATAAATAGCAATGCTGTGCTGGCCAGGCTGGGATGGCAGATCAATCCAGATTTCCAGCTACAGCCTTTTTTCCGCTACGATTATTTCTTTGGAAATACCGATGCTGGTTCATTTACCGATTCCAAAGATCATTATCAGGCGCATGACCTCAATGCTGGTTTTCAAACGAGTTATCTGCTGCATGAAGGGGCTATTCATGCGCATTATCTGTATGAACAAACTCATCGCACCTATCATAGCCAGTCGTACGGCGATTCCCGCTACGAAGGCCTGCAGCACGATGCAGAGCTGTATTGGAATCAGAATCTGGGCAAGCATATCCAGGCGCTGGCCGGATTGGATTATCGCTATATGAAAATGCCCGATACAACCGCCAAAAAGAAAAATCCATCTGTGTATTTGATCAGTCCGTATGCCGCTTTGTTCTGGGTAAATGAAAAAGGATTGAATGTGGAGCTGGGCGGGCGTTTTACGCATCATCAGCAATATGGCAATAACTTCAGCTTCACGTTTAATCCCTCATTTATTTTTCATTCCGGAATGGTGTTGTCAGCCGATGTATCATCGGCATTTAAAGCACCTACGTTAACGATGTTGTATGGACCATACAGTCCGAATCCCGATCTGAAGCCTGAAATTGCTTATCAATATGAAGGAGGTATTACTGTGCCTTATGGAAACGACGGATCCGATATGCGCTTCACAGTGTTTAAAAGAAAGATTCAAAACATCATTGTATATACGCCTGCGGCTTATATCAATCAGGATGAACAGCGTGATTGGGGTATAGAATATGAAAATACAGTCAAAGCAGGCAAGCATTTATCTTTTACCGGCAGCTTTGTTTTTCTCAACGGGCAGCTCACCACACAGGAAAACGGGAAGGATACCACTTATGAAAACCTGCTGCGTAAGCCCAAGGCATCGTTCAAACTGTTAGCTCAATGGCAAATAACGCCGCAATGGTTTGTGAGCAGTTCACTGGAAAATATCGGTGACCGGACGGATCTCGATTTCAACACTTATCCGTTTGCACCGGTTAGCCTGAAGGCTTATACCTTATGGAATGCTTTTGTTTCATATACTTTTCATAAACGGTACATGCTGTATCTGCAGCTCAGAAATATTACGAATACTTCGTTTACTGAAGTGTATGGTTACAATACGATGGGCTTTCACATGGTTGCGGGCATCCGGGCCAGGTTCTGAATGATTTTTGATAACTTGCAGCATCCATTGCTAACAAAATAGAAACGATATGTCTGCCATGAAATTATATGTTCGCACACGCCTTTGGTTGATGATGATTATCGCCATTGCCATCTGGAGGATTTTTCTGACCCTGCATACCGGAGGTTTGGTATTGGCCAATTTCAGCCCGTTGGGCGCCATGGCCATTTTTGGTGGAGCCTGTTTTTCCAGCCGCTGGAAGGCCATAGGCTTCCCTTTGCTGACGCTGTGGATCAGCGATGTGATATTGGGTAAGCTGCTTTTCTTTCATCATTGGCAGTTGTTTTATCCGGGATTTTATTTTACCTACGGAGCTTTTGTGTTGATGACGCTGGCGGGTCGCTGGATCGTTCGCCGGATCACGATTGGGCGTGTGGTGATGGCTGCATTGGCCAGCACGTTCATTCACTGGATTGTTTCCGATATAGGGGTATGGCTGGATGGACGTACCTATCCGCTTACCTGGCAGGGATGGATTGAATGCCTGGTGGCCGCCATTCCGTTTGAACTCAGGCTGCTGGCTGGTACAATGGTGTATGGTGCGGTATTGTTTGGAGTGGCGGTATGGATTACGAAAAAATCCGCTGCACCCGCAACGGCCAGCTAATACAGGTTTAAATGAGATGCTTCAATGGCCGGCATTGCTGGCCATTTTTAATTTTCAATGAATGGTTATGAAAGTCTGTTCTTTTATTCCGGCTGTTACGCAGATGATTTACGATATGGGCCTGCAGGATAGGCTATATGGCGTGACCTTTGAATGTCCGGCACAGGCGCGGGCCGAAAAAGCCGTGTTGGTTCATTGCTTGTGGGAAGGGCGGGAGTTAAATGGTGAAGAAATAGATCGCTTATACCGGGCAGCCAAAGCCAGTGGCCAATCCATATATTGGGTGGAGGAAGAGCTGTTGCAAGCCATCGCACCCGATGTCATTTTCACGCAAGATGTATGCGAAGTATGCCAGATTGATACCCGCTGTACGGCGGCAGCGGTAGCTCGTTTGCCGAAACCACCCCGGCTCGTTTCCATCAGTCCTGCTGATCTGGACGAGGTATTTCAATCGGCCATTACCATTGCCCGGGAAATGGGACGGGAAGAAGCGGCTTATCGTTATCTATCCCGGCTCAAACAACATCAGGATGAAATACTGGAAACCTTGTATCGGCATCGCATGCCCTTGCGCAAGGTAGCTTTGCTGGAGTGGCTGCAACCCATGTACAATTGCGGACACTGGATTCCCTTTCAGATAGCCTGTGCTGGTGGCATTGATTTGCTAAGCCATCCGCGTGGCGATTCCATCGTACTGCCTTTTGAAAAATTGGTCAAATATGATCCGGAAGTCATTGTGCTGGCCCCCTGCGGATATACGGTTGAGCAAACCCAGGCCGAACTGAACCGCCTGTGGCAGCAGCCGGATAGTTTTTTGCACCACGAGGCCTGGCAACGCCTGCAGGCTGTACAGAACCAGCAAATATACCTGGCCGATTTTGATTTGTTCACCCAGCCCAGCGCCTCCACAATTGTAGATGGTATTCGTTTGCTGGCCGCACTGTTTCATCCGGAACTTTTTGATATGCCTGCGCACTTGCAGCACAAACATCAACCGTTAAAGCACTTGCCCATTCCTGTGTGCTGAACGTTTATCGAACCACCAGCATGCGCAGGGTTTTGCGCGTACCATCGGGATATTGCACCTGCACCAGATATACGCCGGATGCGGCCTGGCGCAGTTGAATGCTTACGGTGGGACTGTTCACCCATTGCTGTTGCACCACTTGTCCGGACAGGTTCACAATACGGAGCATAGCCTTCTGGTTATCGCCCATGGGAATCTGCAGCTGGAAGCTTCCTGTATTCGGATTGGGCCACAGCAGCAAGTCGCCGGCTGGCTGGCCTGTTTGCGGAATCTGAATGGCAATCACTTTCGAATAGGTGAATTGCCCGTCCAGATCCACCTCGCGCAGGCGGTAGTAGTAAACCGGAGCGGCATTTTTCAGCACAGTAGCATCGGTAAATGCATATTGGTGAGGAATCTGGCTGTTGCCCTGAGCCTGCACGCGTCCCAGCTCGGTGAAGCTGGTCCCATCAGCACTTCTTTCCACGGCAAAATAGCTGCTGTTGTATTCGCTGGAGGTGCTCCACTGCAGCTGCACACCCAGTCCGGCCTGATAATATCCACTGAAATTCACCAGAATTACAGGGAGATTGATATTACCATTGAGATAATAGACGCTGATGATGTTTGTTTTGGTGCTATCCAGTGTGAGGTTGCAGATGTCGGTGTATCCGTAATACTGCCAATTCGCATTTGCATACCCTCCGCTACATCCATATACATAAGTGCCGGGATATGAGGTATCACTGCATTGTCCTACAAACTTTCCGCCCGGCATGATCACGATGGCAGAAGTATCATAACCAGTGGAAGGATTATATTGACCTTTTTGCAAGGCAATGACATGGCGGGGAGTAACTGATGAACCATTTCCATAATTGCTAGATGCTGTTGTACTGTCCACCAGTCGTCCGCCATTTTCAACGACCATGTACACTGGGAAATCAAAGAAAAAATCCGTGGAAGTATCTAGATTGGGATTGCCGAGCTGCAGGGTGCCCTGAATGATGATGGTATCGATCCGGGTGATCATTTCCTGAGACGGGTAGATGAGATCCAGGGTATTCACGGTAATCCCGGAAGGAATGATGACCTTTACTTTATCGTTTGTACTTTGAGGTTGGGGCGGCCCCGACGGGCTCCAGGTGCTGGCTGTGTTCCATCCGCCGTTTTGCACGGCGGTGAACACATCCACCGTTTGGGCACTGGCAAGCAGGGGAAAGGAGAGAAGAAAAATCAGGGGTAAACATTTATGCATAACTACAGATTTGTGCTGCTTGATGTATCCATCTGCACAAAAACAGTTTTTTCCTAGCCTAAAAGTAGAAAAAGGATTTCGCAGGCCGATGAAATTTCTATGAAAAAACGAAAAAATTCCGTAAACGGCTCAAAACCTCGAAGATGGGAAGTTTTCAGCTCAGCAGGCGTTTGTACATTTGGATGGTGTTTTCCAGTCCGTAATACAATGCATCGCAAATCAGGGCATGACCAATGGAGACCTCCTTCAGTTCCGGGATATGCAGCTTGAAGAATTTCAGGTTTTGCAGGTTCAGGTCGTGCCCGGCATTCAGTTCCAGCCCCACCTGCAGGGCCCGGCGGGCTGTTTCTTTGTAGGCATTGAACAGTTCGAAATTTTGCGGTCCGTTGGCGGCAGCTGCGTAAGCTTTGGCATAGGGGCCGGTAAACAGCTCGATGCGATCGGCACCGGCTTTCCGGGCAGCCTCTACCTTATCGGGCTCGGGATTCAAAAAAATAGACACCCGGATGCCGGCTGCATGGATTTCCTGAATCACCTCGCGCAAGAATGACTGATATTTTACCGTATCCCAGCCTGTATTGGAAGTAAGCACTCCGGGCGGATCGGGTACCAATGTACATTGCTCGGGTTTCACTTCCGTAACCAGATCAATGAAAGCCGTAGTCGGATAACCTTCGATATTGAATTCTGTATGCACCACAGGTCGCAGCTCATACACATCCCGGATACGGATATGTCGCTCGTCGGGGCGGGGATGCACCGTGATCCCATCGGCACCAAAGCGCTGGCAATCTTTGGCAACCTGAATGATGTCTGGCAGATTTTCACCTCGCGAATTACGGATCAGGGCTACTTTGTTGATGTTTACCGAAAGCTTCGTGGTTGGATTCATGCCCTAAAATTAGGCAATATTCAGGCTTTGTGTAAATAAAGGAATTGAGGGGAAGGCAAAAACATGTCATTTTCCCGATCACCCTCGGGAAATGCGGACCAGAAAGCTTACGCATGTGTGGTCATAGGATACCTGTCAGATAAACAAATCTTTGGTTGCATCAAATTCTTCATGCCGATCTACTTTGTTCCGCACCAGATAGATCGTTATCACCGTACCCACCGTCACCACCAGCAGTCCAATTAATCCAAATGTTACAGGCCAGTTCACGTGTCGAGATTTATGCAAGTGAAACCATTTTTTGTTCATATACGAAATACAGAATCATGCCAGATTTTACTCTGTTAATAAGACAATCCAAATGTCCTAAAAGTTGCATGAATGCCGATAGAGTTTTGTGATTTTTTCGTAAAAAACGGCTTTTATGCATTCAACGGACGGGATTTTCGAATATCTGGCAGGCCATAGCGGAGCAATGTTTATCATGAATTTTTGATTTTGGAAAAAAATCCGACATTTGCACTCCTGTTTTGACCGAAAAATCATTCAATATATGGCCAGAGTTTGTCAGGTAACCGGGAAGCGACCCATGACAGGGCATCAGGTATCGTTTTCCAATAAGAAATCCAAACGCAGGTTTTATCCCAATCTGCAAACCCGGAGGTTTTACCTGCAGGAAGAAGATCGCTGGATTACCCTGCGGCTAAGTGCCAAGGGATTACGCACCATCAACAAGAAAGGTTTGTATCAGGTTGTAAAAGAATTACGTGCTGCTGGCCAGCAGATTTAATTAACTTAAAATTTTTTCGCTATGGCAAAAAAAGGGAATCGCGTACAGGTGATTCTGGAATGCACCGAACACAAAAATTCGGGCTTACCGGGAACTTCCCGTTACATCACCACCAAAAACAAAAAAAATACTCCTGAACGCCTGGAATTGCGCAAATACAATCCTATTCTGAGAAAAGTAACCCTGCATCGGGAAATTAAATAACTTTTGAAAACGTTTTTATCATGGCCAAACAAGCTAAAACTGCTATCAAAAACAAGGATCCGCAGGCCAGTGCAGAATCCAAAAACTGGACGCGGGTGATTCGGGCTGTACGCTCGCCCAAGACAGGTGCTTATACCTTCAAGGAAGCCATCGTGCACAAGGAAAAAGTAAAAAGCTATCTGTCGGGAAAATGATTTTTTGCATCGCATGTCCGCAAAGCCATTCCGTACCAGCGGGATGGCTTTGCTGTTTTATTTCTAAATGAAACTGGCATCATGAGCATCTGGAGTCGTTTTTTTTCCAGGGAAAAACAGGCCGAGCTTGACCGTGGGTTGCAGAAAACACGTGATAACCTCTGGAGCCGGCTGGGTAAGCTGCTTACCGGCAAGTCAACCATCGATGATGAATGGCTGGATGAGCTGGAAGAAGCATTGATCAGTGCCGATGTGGGCATTGATACCACAGTTGAGATTCTAAATCGGTTACAACAAAAAGCTGCACGCGAGCGCTACCGCAATTCGGAGGAGTTGCAGCAATTGCTGGAGCAAACCATCCTATCCCTTTTGCCTCCGGTGCAGCAGCCCGCACCTGCTCAGCCTTTTCAGCTGCCTGATAACAAGCGTCCTTATGTGATACTGGTTGTAGGTGTTAATGGCGTGGGCAAAACCACTACCATCGGTAAGCTGGCCTATCAATACAAGCAGGCAGGATATCAGGTGTTGCTGGGAGCAGCCGATACTTTCCGTGCGGCAGCTGTGGAGCAGCTTACCATCTGGAGCGAACGAGCCGGAGTGCCCCTGGTCAAACAAGGCATGGGGGCCGACCCGGGAGCAGTAGCTTTCGATACCGTGCAGAGTGCCATGGCCCGCAATATGGATGTAGCCATCATTGATACAGCCGGTCGGTTGCACAACAAAAAACATCTGATGGATGAGCTGGGCAAAATTCGCCGCGTGATCAACAAAAAATTGCCCGGTGCACCCCATGAGGTATTGCTGGTACTCGACGGCTCCACCGGCCAAAATGCGCTGGAACAGGCCAAACAATTTATGGCCGTAACCGAGCTCACGGGGTTGGTGGTTACCAAGCTCGACGGCACAGCCAAGGGCGGCGTGGTGCTGGCCATTGCACACCAATGCCAGATCCCAATCCGCTACATCGGGCTGGGAGAGAGGATTACAGACCTTCAGCCTTTTGACCCCGAAAGCTTTGTCCACTCCCTGTTTGCAGGAGCCGCTTCTGCGTAAAAAATTTATCCGTATTCATCGGTTTAACTTATAAATTTGTCTGATTTAAAACATGAACCTATGCATGTAGAAGCTATTGACCGGGTTGATGATATCTCTCCCAGGGATTTTAAAGAAAAATACTTGAAGCCCCGCAAACCGGTGGTGATCACGGGTTTGTCGCGCAACTGGCCGGCATTGACCAAATGGACTTGGGACTATTTCATTGAGATTGTCGGGAAGGAAAAAGTAGGTTTATACAACAACAACCGCGCGGATGCTCATACCCCGGTGAATGGTTATGATGAAGAAATGTATTTCGGTGATTATTTGCAGATGGTGAGAAAAGGCCCTGTACAGCTGCGGGTGTTTTTGTTCAATATCTTCAAATATGCGCCCCAGCTGGTGGAAGATTTCACCTGGCCCGACCACCTGATTAAAGGCTTATTGAAAAAATATCCCATGCTGTTTGTGGGTGGCGCAGGCAGTGTGGCTCACATGCATTACGATATTGATTGCTCCCATATTTTCCATACCCAGTTTGTAGGTCGCAAACGTGTATTGTTGCTGGAAAACAATCAATCGCCTTTTATTTACCGCATGCCGCTCACGGTAGAAAGTGCAGCCAATTTCGTAAACTGGCATGAAGGCCTGGATGAAGAACATTTTCCCGCCTTGCGTTATGCAAAAGGATATACCGCTATTCTGCAGCATGGGGATACCTTATTTATGCCTGCAGGATACTGGCATCACATGGAATATATGGACAGCGGCTTCTCCATGAGCCTGCGCGCACTTGATGAAACGCTGGCCGGCAAGTTGAAAGGTTTTTATCATATTTTACCCATGCGTATGATGAATAACCTGCTTATCAAAACAAGGCCTGAATGGTGGTATCATTACAAACGGAAAATTGCACACCGCAACGCTGAAAAAGCCATGCGCAAAATCCAGCTGCAGGAGACAACTTGAAATCAGGGGTTGCTTGTAGGCTGGAAATGAATGCGCAGATTGTCCTGATCTATTTGTTTTTGCAAATCTGTTATTTGCTGCTGAAGCTGATCCACATCGTTTTTTAGTTTGCTGTATTTAACAGCAAATCTTTGGGCGCGGCGAGTGAAGTGATTGGCGCGGCGGGTAAATTTTTTCGATTTTTTGGCAGCTTTCCGGTCAGCCGGATGTTTCTTTAATTCTTCAGAATATTTTTTTGCTTTGCTTAAAAAATCATTGGCCTTTGCATTGAAATGATCGGTCCTGTCTTTCATTTCCTGTTCCTGCTTTTGTTTTTTTGCCAGTTCAATTTTCAGCTTGTTTAATTCAGTAGCTTTTTCTAATGCAGCCTGTCTCTCTTGCAGGATTTGAAGTGAATCTGATGTAATTTGTTGGGCTTTTCCCATATACATACAACAACATGTAAGTCCCAATATTAAAGAAATGGATGTAATGGATTTGTTCATCATTGAAAATTGATTTGATATATACGAAATTACGAAATATTATTTGAACAATATGACAACACATCAATCATCATCTCGGCAAACACTGGCAAACACTTTTGCAGACGCTTTCTTGCAATACAATTCTCGATTGGTTGTACCCATTCATTTACCGCATGCATTTCAGGCATTGCATCCGTTTGCATCACCAGAAATTGCCCAACTTGTAAGCACATTTTATCACAAGTATTATGCAGATTATGATTTACGTGTAACCTTGCTGGGTATCAATCCCGGTCGCTTCGGCGGAGGAATTACTGGTATTCCGTTTACTGATCCCATCCGATTGAAAGAAAAATGTGGTATAGATCATCATTTACCTATGAAACCGGAATTATCATCGCAGTTTATTTATGAAATGATTGAACGATATGGTGGCGTGCAAATGTTTTATCATCATTTTTTTATTCATTCCCTATATCCGCTTGCATTGGTAAAAGATGGAAAGAATGTAAACTATTATGATGACAAGGCTTTATTTGATGCAGTATATCCAGATATCATTTCCCATATTCAGGCGTTGCTGCAATTACCTATTTGCAGACGGGTGGTGATTTGCATTGGTGAAGGCAAAAACTTTGCTTTGCTGCAAAAGCTAAATCAGACCTATCATTGGTGGCAAACGATTATTCCGGTTGCGCATCCACGTTTTATCATGCAATACAAACGAAAACAAATGGAGTTATATCTGCAGCAGTATCTGCAAGTATTGCATCAGGCAAAGCAAGATTGTTTCGACAAATCATAACATGATTTTTCAAATCACATCCTTTTCATTTGCCATTTATCCCGAAAGATTATGAAATTTCTTGGGTGATGATTATTTTTAGCGAATTAACCAATCAATCAGATATGAAAAAAATTATTCTCTGCGGATGCCTGCTGGCCGCTATTTGCACGGATACATGGGCTCAGGCCACATTTCCGGTTAATGGTATTGCTGATCCACGTACACGCACATTTGCCTTTGTACATGCTGTGATTGTGCGGAAGGCGGGGGATACTGTCAGGGATGGTATGCTGCTGATCAGGCAGGGTAGGATTGTTTCCGTGAGTACAGGTGTAGCACCACCCGCTGATGCAGTAGTGGTGGATTGTTCGGGGAAATATATTTTTCCGTCATTTATTGACTTATACAGCCATTATGGTCTGCCTCAACCACAGCAGGCTGAACGGGTCTCACGCAGGGAACGTGGACCTCAGTTTATATCTGATAAAAAAGGGGCATATGGCTGGAATGAGGCCATCCATCCTGAAATAGATGCGGCTGATATGTTTCATGCCGATGAAACCTCAGCTTCATCCTATCGCAAAGCAGGATTTGGCGTAGTACTCACCGCTTCACAAGATGGCATTGCGAGGGGCACAGGGGCGTTGGTAAGTCTGGCTTCGCCAGATGATGTGCGCGATAATTTTATCGTCCTCAGGAAGCGGGCTTCTGCCAATTATTCCTTCGACAAAGGCTCTTCCACACAGGATTATCCCAGTTCGCTGATGGGTGCCATCGCCTTGCTCAGGCAAACTTATTATGATGCACAGTGGTATGCGGCCCATCAGCAGGGGAAAACAGAGGGTGTGCAGCCCGATGAAGGTGTCAACCTCAGCCTGGAAGCCTGGATTCGTAATCAATCGCTCCCTCAGCTCTTTGCGGTGAGCAACAAATGGGATGCGCTGCGAGCAGCGGCCATTGGCCGTGAGTTTCATGTGCAGTATCTCATCAAGGCTGGGGGTGATGAATATCAGCGGCTATTAGAAATCAAGGCCACCGGAAGTCCGTTTATTTTACCCCTGAATTTTCCAGACCCTTATGATGTCAGCGATCCCGCGCAAACGCGTTTTCTGACGCTTGCTGCGCTGAAACACTGGGAGCTGGCGCCTACCCAGCCCGCTGCATTTGAAAAAGCGGGTATTCCTTTTTGTTTTACCCTGGATGGCTTGAAAGACCTGAGCGATTGGTTAACACAGTTGCGAAAAGCTTTTCACTACGGCCTCAGCCAGGAGGCAGCATTAAATGCATTGACCCTCAATCCTGCCCGCTTCCTGGGCGTTGCCGATCAGCTGGGCAGCCTGGAACCCGGCAAATGGGCTAACTTCCTGATTTGTTCGGGGCCAGTGTTCGATGAAAATACCGTCTGGTACCAGCATTGGATTCAGGGCTACCCGTATGTGCTGGAAGCCAATGGATGGAACGATGCAAGAGGCACCTACACCGTGGTATTTCCAGGAGAAAGTTTTCAATGGATGATCAAAGGTAAACCCCAAACCCCAAGCTTGCAGGTTTTTCGCAAAGGCGATACCCTATCGGGAAAAATCAGCTGGAATGATCAATTGCTGCAGATCAGCTTCCCGGCCCAGAAACCCAGGCGCGGAGCCGATTCTGTGGCCACAATTTTGCTGAGTGGATGGATGCATGGTGATACCCTGCAGGGAACCGGCATTGCAGGTGATGGTAAAACACTACGCTGGCTGGCTTACCGAACAGCTCCTTTTCAAGCTGAACAAGATACAACTTCGCATAAACAGCTTTTTTACCCGAATCCCGGGCCTGTATATTATCCTTTTCAGGCTTTTGGCAGTGAACAAATACCCCGGCAGCCGGCAGCCATTTTGATTCAAGATGCAACAGTCTGGACAAACGAGGCGGAGGGTATTTTACCCCATACTGATGTGTTGATTCGCAAGGGTAAAATAGCTGCCATAGGAAAAAACCTTTCCGCCCCGGATGCTGAAATCATCAACGCCACCGGCATGCACCTCACGCCGGGCATCATCGACGAGCATTCGCACATAGCCATCACCGGCGGTGTAAACGAGGGCACACAATCGGTCACTTCCGAAGTGCGTATAGCCGATGTAATCAATCCGGAAGATGTCAATATTTATCGCCAGCTGGCCGGCGGGGTTACGTCCTCCCATCTGTTGCATGGCTCAGCCAATACCATTGGCGGACAAACCCAGCTCATCAAAATGCGTTGGGGACACAATGCCGAAGAACTCAAATTTCAAGGATGGGATCCCTTCATCAAATTTGCCCTGGGCGAAAATGTAAAACAATCCAACTGGGGCGATAACCAGCATGAACGCTTCCCCCAGACACGCATGGGCGTGGAGCAGGTGATTGTAGATGCCTTTATCCGGGCACAGGATTATGAAAAACAACCATCAGATAAACGCAGAGATCTGGAATTGGATGCCCTTGTGGAAATCCTTCATCACCAGCGGTTTATTACCTGTCACTCCTATGTGCAGAGCGAAATCACCATGCTGATGCGGGTAGCCGAACAATTTGGATTTCGCGTCAACACCTTTACTCATATTCTGGAAGGATATAAAGTGGCCGA
>NZ_FPCJ01000001.1:1918539-2854321 GCF_900116565.1 Thermoflavifilum thermophilum
AGTCCTAACAGGGCGCCATAGTCAGTGGGGGTAGACGCGAAACTTAGTGATCTATCCATGAGCAGGATGAAATCCCGGTAACACGGGATGGAGGTCCGAACCGGTTAGCGTTGAAAAGCTATCGGATGACTTGTGGATAGGGGTGAAAGGCCAATCAAACTGAGAGATAGCTCGTTCTCCCCGAAATGTTTTTAGGAACAGCCTCGGACTTGTGTATCACAGAGGTAGAGCTACTGATTGGGCTAGGGGGTGTCACAGCCTGCCAAACCCTGACAAACTCCGAATGCTGTGATATGAATCCGGGAGTGAGGCTGTGGGCGCTAAGGTCCATGGCCGAGAGGGGAACAACCCAGACTATCGGCTAAGGTCCCTAAATGCATGTTAAGTTGAGCAAACGAAGTTTCAACCCAGTGACAGCTAGGATGTTGGCTTGGAAGCAGCCATTCATTTAAAGAGTGCGTAACAGCTCACTAGTCGAGGGTTGGAGCACGGAAAATAATCGGGCATCAAACATGCTACCGAAGCCATAGGTTTGCTCCGGCTCAGCCGGAACAAGCGGTAGGGGAGCATTCCAAACTGCGTTGAAGGTGATCCGCGAGGATTGCTGGAGCGTTTGGAAAAGAAAATGTAGGCATAAGTAACGATAAATTCCGTGAAAAACGGGATCACCGTAAGACTAAGGTTTCCTGATCAACGTTAATCGGATCAGGGTTAGTCGGGTCCTTAGGCGAAGCCGAAAGGCGTAGCTGATGGGAAGCTGGTTAATATTCCAGCACCTGCTCTGGTTTCGATGGGGTGACGGAGTGATGAAAGGCCCGCCTCGTGACGGAATACGAGGTTAAAGCGTGTAGATATACCTGCTGCAGGCAAATCCACAGCGGGTGTCGAACGTGATAGTACCGCAAAGCTTCGGCCGCGCGGATAGTGGCCCTAAGCGCTCCCGAGAAAAACCTCTAAGGCGTGGCCAGGGCAGCCCGTACCGGAAACCGACACAGGTAGTCGAGGAGAACATCCTCAGGTGCTCGGGTGAGCCGTGGAGAAGGAACTAGGCAAATTAGCCCCGTAACTTCGGAAAAAGGGGTGCCTCCTCCTTCGGCCCTGCCGGAGGAAAGGTCGCAGTGAAAGGGTCCAACCGACTGTTTAACAAAAACACAGGGCTCTGCAAAATCGAAAGATGACGTATAGGGCCTGATACCTGCCCGGTGCCGGAAGGTTAAGGAAGGGGGTCATTCGCCGCAAGGCGGAGAAGCTCCCGACTGAAGCCCCGGTAAACGGCGGCCGTAACTATAACGGTCCTAAGGTAGCGAAATTCCTTGTCGGGTAAGTTCCGACCTGCACGAATGGTCTAACGAGTTGGACACTGTCTCCTCCACGAGCCCGGTGAAATTGTAGTATCGGTGAAGATGCCGGTTAACCGCCACGGGACGGAAAGACCCCGTGAACCTTCACTACAACTTTGCATTGGTCCCGAGTAAGTGATGTGTAGGATAGTTGGGAGACTATGAAGCCACCTCGCCAGGGGTGGTGGAGTCGCCGTTGAAATACCAACCTTCATTTGCTTGGAATCTAATCCCCCGTAAACCGGGGGAGACAGTGCATGGTGGGTAGTTTGACTGGGGTGGTCGCCTCCTAAAAAGTAACGGAGGCTCGCAAAGGTACCCTCAGTACGGTTGGTAATCGTACGTAGAGTGCATTAGCATAAGGGTGCTTGACTGTGAGGCTGACCAGCCGAGCAGGTGCGAAAGCAGGCTAAAGTGATCCGGTGGTTCTGCATGGAAGGGCCATCGCTCAAAGGATAAAAGGTACTCCGGGGATAACAGGCTGATCTCCCCCAAGAGCTCACATCGACGGGGAGGTTTGGCACCTCGATGTCGGTTCGTCACATCCTGGGGCTGGAGAAGGTCCCAAGGGTTGGGCTGTTCGCCCATTAAAGTGGCACGTGAACTGGGTTCAGAACGTCGCAAGACAGTTCGGTCCCTATCTGTGGCGGTCGTTAGAGAATTGAGGGGATATGACCCTAGTACGAGAGGACCGGGTCGTACGGACCGCTGGTGTACCAGTTGTGCCGCCAGGTGCAGCGCTGGGTAGCTATGTCCGGTCAGGATAAACGCTGAAAGCATCTAAGCGTGAAACCTACCCCAAGATGAGTTCTCTTTTAAGGGCCCTCGTAGACGACGAGGTTGATAGGCTACAGGTGTAAGCCCTGAAAGGGGTTGAGCCGAGTAGTACTAATTGCCCGTAAGCTTTAAATTTATTTTTAAAGCAGGTGAATATAACAGCCCAATATGTTACCTTCTTATGGTGGCTATGCCGAGGGTGTCCACCTCTTCCCATTCCGAACAGAGAAGTTAAGCCCCTCATGGCCGATGGTACTACCCCCGAGTGGGGTGGGAGAGTAGGTAGCCGCCGAATTTCTTCAGCCCCATCTTACCCAAGATGGGGCTTTTTATTTTAATCCCCTTTATCAGGCAATATGCCTGTAGCAAAATCTGCACAGTTTTGCCAGATTGCCGCAATCTTTCCTGCCACACCCAATATGCGTTTCTGATTTTTGCTTTCCAGAAAAAACTGCCCGCAATCTTTTCCCAGGCACTGCTTCAGCCGCATTAACTTTTCAGATATCAAAAGATCTGCTGCTATGACAGCCTGAAAGATCAACGGGTCAGGATGATCCGCATCCACAAACCATTGCATACGCTATACACCTAAAGAAAATATCATTTGCCGAAGTTGCTTGGATGCTGCATGTTCCATTTTGATAGTTCGAATAGTTTTCAACTATTCCGCAACTTTTGCTTGCTCATAATTATGTTTAAAATTTGGAAGCTTTTGTTTAAGTCAATTTATTAAAATGAACATTTAAAAAATTGAACATATTGTGTTGAATTGATCAATTATAAATCAAATCAACAATAAGATTAAATGTATAAAACGCAGTAGAGATAAATACTTCCTCAATAAAAAGATGTTTCAAAAACAATAAAAAATTATATGCAAATGATCTAATTCATTCTTTGTAAAGGATATCTACAAATATTGAAAATATCTACTTTTGCACATATATATTTCACTCTAGCTCTCGTGTATAAATGAAGTACATCCTTGATTGAAGAAATTTTTATGAACATTTTCATTTATCATGATGATTAACTTTTTAGAATAGCATGCAATTTTATTTGTAGTGGATTGAGGGATTTTTTGATGAATTAATTAAGGATGAATATAAATTAAGAGCTCTTTAGAAATTGGAACTTTCATTTTTTATTTCTGCAATGCTTCGAGATTGATTTTCTTTGCTGAAAAATCATAAATCCATGTCGTTTGTACCATCGCAGTATCGATTAGGCATTACGGCCGGAGGTCAACTGGGTAAAATGCTTGCACAGGCTGCCATTGCCTGGGATATTCCTGTGGTAGTGATGGACCCTGATCCGGCCTGTGCTGCCCGTCAGCTGGGAATGAAATTTCTGAAAGGCAATCCCCGTTTCAGGGAAGATTTATTAAAGCTCAGAAAGGAAATCAACTTGCTGGCTCTCGAAATCGAACATGTATCCATTGAAGGGTTGCGTGATCTGCAAAGCGAGGGCATACGCATTATACCCAATCCTGAATCGCTTGAACTCATCCAGGACAAAGGATTGCAGAAAAAACGGCTGGCAGAAAAAGGCATTCCTACCATGCCTTTTGTATTGCTGGATCATGAACACGAGATCGTGGAAGCTGTGCAGCAGGGGCGCATTCAGCTGCCTTTTGTACAAAAAACGCGAAAGCTGGGTTATGATGGAAGAGGCGTGAAACGAGTCAACAGCATGGCTGATCTGTCAGACCTGCTTGCCGGCCCTTCTGTAATCGAACAGTTGTGTGATATTGAAAAAGAAATCAGCCTGATTGTGGCTGGGAATCCGCAAGGTGAAACCTGTGTATATCCGCCGGTAGAGATGGTTTTCCATCCGGAAGCCAATCTCGTATCTTACTTGCTTTGCCCTGCCCGTCTGACAGCATCTCAGGCCGAAGAAGCCAACCACATTGCCATAGAAACCTATCATGCTTTTAATCCCGGCGGGTTGTTGGCTGTGGAAATGTTTCTGGACAAACAGGGTAAATGCTGGGTCAATGAAGTGGCACCGCGGCCTCACAACAGCGGGCATCATACCATAGAAGCCTGTGCAACTTCCCAATATGAACAGCAGCTGAGATGTTTGCTGGGATTACCTTTGGGCAATACGGGGCTCATTAAGCCCGCGGCCATGGTCAATCTGTTAGGCGAACCGGGTTATTCCGGAATTCCCCGATATGAGGGTTTTGAGGAAGTGTTGAAACTACCCGAAGTATATGTGCATATTTATGGCAAGCAGCAAACCCGTCCGTTTCGGAAAATGGGACATGTGACCCTTTTGGGAAAAGATATTGAAGAACTCACGGAAAAAGTCGAACTTGTGAAACAAAAGCTGAAAGTAAAAGCATGAACAAGCCCCTGGTAAGTATTATTATGGGATCGGACTCTGACTGGGCCATTATGCAGCAGGCAGCCGAGATGCTGCAGCATTTTGGAATTGCGTATGAAGCCGATATTGTCTCAGCCCACCGTACGCCCGAGAAAATGTTTGCATTTGCCCGAACAGCGCATGAAAGAGGCATTCGCGTGATAATTGCCGGTGCGGGCGGTGCGGCTCATTTACCTGGTATGGTGGCCGCCATTTCTCCTTTGCCGGTGATTGGAGTGCCAGTAAAATCAGCTCTTTCGCTCGACGGGTGGGATTCCGTGCTATCCATTCTACAAATGCCGGCAGGCGTACCGGTTGCTACGGTAGCCCTGAACAATGCACGCAATGCAGGAATTCTGGCTGCACAAATTCTGGCCTGTCACGACGGGGAAATGCTTCGGAAAATTCAGGAATACAAAATCCGCCTTCAGCAAGAGGTCGAACAAAAATCCATCCAGCTGCAAACAAGGCTCCATTCGCCATCTCAGCAGCTCTAAGAAAAGTTGTGGCTCATGCGGAAAGTGAAATTTTGTGATTTGGAAAATTGAAAATTTCCTAACTTGGGGCACTTAAAAAAGCATTTCTCCCAGGATAAAATCACATATTTTATTGGAATTCAATTTAAATCAGCAATTGGGTGTATGGGGGTGGCAATGTTCGAATACAGGATTGCAGGCAAAAACAAGAGAAATTTTTATGAAAACATTTGTTTATTAAACAGATGCTAATATCTTTGTAACCTTTCTGTAAATTCAACATTTATTCAATAACAAAAAAACACGAACAACATGGCTGAAACAAAATCCACTGTGAGCGCTTCTCAGAAACCTGCTACTGCTGGACATGCGACGAAATCAAAAAGAGGCGGAAATCTTTTTGCAGCGCTGGCCGTTCCGATTTGTCTGATTGTGGCCATCCTGTTTTACATTTTTGTGCTGGGTAATCCGGCCAACTTTGCGGGTGGTGTGCGGGGTGGTATTGGCTCCGAAGCCAAGGCCATCAATTATTTCGGGGTGATGTATACCGGAGGTCCGATTGTGCCTGTGCTGGTTTCCCTGTTTTTGATGGTGATAACCTTTACCATTGAACGACTGCTTACCATTTCCAAAGCCAAAGGAAAAATTAAACCAACCGAATTTGTTCGGCGTGTACAATACCATCTTGCTAACAGAAACATTGATGCTGCCCTGGCTGAATGCGATAAGCAGAAAGGTTCTGTAGGCAATGTTATGCGTGCCGGGTTGCTGAAATACAAAGAAATGACCGAAAATACCGAATTGACTACAGAACAAAAGGTGTTGGCTATTCAGAATGAAATCGAAGAAAGTACCACACTGGAATTGCCGATGCTGGAAAAGAATCTGGTATTTTTCGCAACTATCGCACCTGTAGCGGTGCTATTCGGGCTGTTGGGTACAGTGTTGGGAATGATTCGTGCATTCCGGGCATTGAGTGCTTCCGGAGGAACCGACTCCACCCAATTGGCTTTGGGTATTTCAGAAGCTCTGGTCAATACAGCTTTGGGAATATCTACTTCGGTTTTGGCCGTTATCATGTATAACTACTTCACGACCAATATTGATGGTATCACCTACGGCATCGATGAAACCGGTTATACCCTGACCAGGAGCTTTGCTGCCTACTACAAATAAGGCATTTGCACAGAGCAATTGGATTTTTTCCGGATTCATTTTTATGGAAATTATCTGATTGCTCATCTTTTTAGAGGACGATAAAATTTCGAACAATGCCTAAAGTAAAGCTGCCCAGAAAGAGTACAGCAATTGATATGACACCGATGGTGGATGTGGCATTTCTGCTGCTCACCTTCTTCATGTTAACCACCAAATTCAAGCCTAATGATCCGGTGACGGTGGTTACACCCTCATCTATCTCCACTAAACTGTTGCCTGAATCAAACATTGTTATGATTTTGATCGGTAAAGATGGCCGGGTGTTTTTTGATCTGGACAATAAGTTTAAAAAGCAGCAGTTGATGAGTGATTTCAACAGCCAGTACCATCTGGGCCTAACAAAAGATCAGATTAACTCCTATGCAATAGGCGGTCCTGTGGGTGTGCCATTTAAAATGTTACCGCAATTGTTAAACGTTCCTGCTGATCAGCGAAATGCATTTCCGCAACCGGGTATTCCGATTGATTCAGCTAATAATGAACTGGATCAATGGATCAAATACACGCTGAATGTAAATAATGGCAACCCCGATCTTCAATTCGTCATCAAAGCCGATGATAATACCAAGTATGAAGTGGTGAAGCAGGTATTAAAAACCTTGAAGGCGAATCATTTGAATAAATTGCATCTGGTGACGAATCTAAAGCCGATTCCGCCCGGCACGGCTGCCTGGCGTGAACAACAGGCTGCAGGTGGTGCAAATGCATCCAAAAAGCAACCATAATTCAATTTTATTAGTTTGATGTGTATCTAAAATCATGTTGCTATGGCTGATGTAGAAATGAAAGAGCCTGGTGGGGGGCGACATCAGGGGACGAAAAGTAAAAAGCTATCTACCCGTATTGATATGACACCTATGGTGGACGTAGCTTTCCTCCTGATTACCTTTTTCATGCTCACCACTACGCTCCAGAAGCCCAAAACCATGAATCTGTACCTCCCGGAAGATGTAAAAAATCCGGAAGAACAAAATAAAGTGAAGGAAAGTCAAGCGTTGACCATTATTTTGGGCAAAGATCATCAGGTGTATTATTACTACGGCACGGGTCAGGAACCCAATGAAAGAATGTACAAAACCACTTTTGCCAACAAAGGTGGGATCCGGGATGTGATCATCAACAAATGGGATAATGTAATTAAGAACTCAGGAGGTCGTGATAGCCTGGTAGCTATCATAAAACCTATGAATGATGCAGATTATGAAGATGTGGTGAATATTCTGGACGAGATGAACATCAACGGTGTCCAAAAGTATGCTTTGGTTGACAGTATTTATGATTTTGAGAAAAATCTGATGAAAGAAGCAGATGATCACCCGGTGGCCGATCCTACTTTAAACGGTCAGTAAAGGGAAGCGATTAGTCTGTGAATCATCATAAAAGATTTTATTATGAATCCGAAAGAATTATTGACAGCTGATTTTCTGGACATCCTGTTTGAAGGGAGGAATAAGGCCTATGGCGCATATGATTTACGGGTTACGTATCCGAAACGGGTTCGTAATGCGCTGATAGGGATGATTATTTTCATTCTTCTTTCCCTTCTATTGTATGGTTTCGAACTATACATGCAAAAACAGGAAAGTCTGCATCCCAAACCTAAAATTGCGGATGTGAAGCTCACGGAAGTGAAGCTACCCAATAAGAACGAGCCACCCCCTCCTCCTCCGCCTCCTCCACCGCCACAGGAAATAAAGTTTAAGTCGGCTGTTAAATTCACGCCGCCTAAGGTGGTGAAAGATGAGGACGTGAAGCCGGAAGAATTACCGCCCGATATTTCTCAGATTCAGAACAAGGTGATCAGTACTCGTAACATCAAAGGTGATCCTAACGGGATAGATCCGAACCTTGTGCAGTCCAGTTCGGGTACCGGCGTAACGGCAGCACCGAAAGAAGACAATCGGGTGTTTCAGTTTGTGGAACAAATGCCCCGCTTCCCTGGCTCTATCAACGATGATGATAGCCAGCAGAAGATCATGGAATATCTGAGAAATCATATCCAGTATCCTCCTGTGGCTCGTGATAATGGCATTCAGGGAACGGTAACGGTGATGTTTGTGGTATGGTCTGATGGTACCATTCGTGATGTGCATACCGTTGGTCCCCACCTGGGCGGAGGCTTGGAAGAGGAAGCCATCCGGGTGATAAAATCCATGCCCCGATGGATTCCGGGTCGGCAAAACGGCCGGGCTGTGAATGTGCAGTTCACCATCCCCGTTCGGTTTGTATTGCAGTAAGGCAACTCATCGTCATAAAAAATCCCGGCATGATGTACATGTCGGGATTTTTATTTTCAAACACCTGAAAATCCCTATCATTGCTGTATGTATTACCAGCATGCAGAAGACACCATTGCTGCTCCCGCTACACCGCAAGGCATGGGTGCCATAGCAGTTATTCGCGTCAGCGGTCCGCAAGCGCTAAGCATTGTGAACCGGTTGTTTCCCGCCAAAGATCTCACACAGGTACCCTCGCATACCCTGCATGTCGGCAAACTCATCTGGAAAAGTCAATGGTTAGATGAAGTGGTGGTGAGTGTGTTCAAAGCGCCCCGCTCCTATACAGGAGAAGATGTGATCGAAATATCCTCACACGGATCGCCCCTGATTGTGCAACGCATCCTGCAGGCCCTCACGGAAGCTGGTGCTCGTATGGCCCTGCCGGGTGAGTTTACACTCCGGGCATATCTGCACGGCAAAATGGATCTCACGCAGGCTGAAGCGGTGGCCGATCTGATTGCAGCTGAATCGGAGGCTGCTGTGCAAAATGCGCTCCGCCACATCCGGGGAGGTTTTTCGGCCGAGCTGCAACAGCTCAGAAATCAACTTTTACAGTTTGCTGCACTCATTGAATTAGAACTCGACTTCTCTGAGGAAGATGTGGAATTTGCAGATAGACATGCATTGAAACAATTGCTGGATCATATTGATGAACACGTGCAAAAACTCTTGCAATCGTATGCCTGGGGCAACGTGGTGAAACATGGCTTTCAGGTGGTCATTGCCGGTAAGCCCAATGTGGGGAAAAGTACCTTGCTGAATGCTTTGCTGAATGAGAACAGGGCCATTGTGAGCGATATCCCCGGCACTACACGCGATACGGTGGAAGAATTCATTCAATTAAATGGCTTGCTGTTTCGGCTGATTGACACGGCCGGCCTGCGTGTCAGTGAAGATGTAATAGAACAAATCGGCGTGGCGCGAACGCATGAAAAAATTTTGCAAGCCGATATGATCTTATATTTGTTTGATGTTACCCAAATCGAAGCATCAGAATGGGAGCAGGCATTCGCATGGTTGCAGGGGTTGAAGAAACCTTATTTGATTTTAATCAATAAAATTGATCTGCAATCTGAGCTTCCTGAATTTGTGCACAATACACCCCAAACCATGATGATATCTGCACAAAAGCAGGTGCATTTAAATGAACTGAAAGAAAAACTTGTGGAAATAGCCCAGCAAGGTCGAACGCATGGTGAAGGCAGTATTATTACCAATGCGCGGCATTATGCGGCACTGCAAAAAGTCAAACAAGGCATACAGGATGTGTATGCGGGACTGGAGAAAAATATATCCAATGATTTGCTTGCCAATGACATTCGCAAGTGTTTGCATGATTTAGGCGAAATTACCGGCGAAGTCACCACAGAAGATATGCTGGACTATATCTTTTCGCATTTCTGTATTGGGAAATGAATGGAATAAGTTTAAGCCTGTTTCATTTTAAAACGTTGATGATGAAATCTGATAAATTCTTCCTTCTTGAAGTAATGAAATATGATGAGACGAAGAATTTGAGAGTTCAGCCGCCGATACGTATTATGCCGGCAGTTAGTAGTAAATGCATGTTAGGCAGGAACCGTATAATCATTAGTTAGGCGTTTAGATTCGATTAGAATTAAGTAATGATGATACAAACTATTTTTGCTTTAGTGCTGGCTGCAAGTTTTTTTATCGTTGAACCCTTTATGCGCAAGGGAACGACTTCCAAAAGTCTAGAGACCACTGCCTCAGATAAAGGCAGTTTGGCTCTTATTGTGGTTGTATTTTGGATTGTTATTATCCTTCCACTGCTTCTCAACTTCTTGCACAGGGGGCTAATTCCATTATCATTTGTTTCATGGCTCGGCATAATGATGATGTTGATGGGTCTAGGGCTGCGGATCTGGTCCATGCGAGTTCTCGGTGAATATTACACGCGAACACTTCGGGTCACAGAAAAACAAGCAATTGTCACACAAGGCCCGTATCGAGTAATTCGCCACCCAGGTTATTTAGGAACCATTTTCGTATGGATAGGTTTTTCCTTAGCGGTTGGAAATTGGATTGCCACAATCCTTGTAACGATTCTGCTATTCGGTGTCTATGGGTATCGAATTCGTTCGGAAGAATTCATGCTAATTGATAAGTTCGGAAATGAATATCAGGAGTATCGTAAGCGGACATGGAGATTAGTGCCATTTGTCTATTAAGACCCAAAGCGCCTAACAAAGCGTGCATCGGACAGGGATAGGGCTTTGCCCTGCGGGTATGGGGCGGGCTTGCTGACAATGGTTCTGGTTGTCGATGGAGTCTTGCCCGTTCGCCCTGCAGCTAGCGCAAACCGTTATGCGCATACCAACATACGTCCTAAATTTCTCACAACAAAAAAGAGGAACAAACAATGAATTACGAAGTAAACATAGAGGGTTTTGAAGGACAAGATATTGAGGTCAAAACGAGTTTTTGGTCAGGGCCCAAACTTCTTATCAACGGTCAACTTGCGCCCAAAGGAAGTAAACGCGGTGAAATGCTGTTACAGTCCAACGTTGGCAAGCAGTTCGTTGCCAGATGGAAACCGCAAATTATGGGGATAGATATTCCCCAACTTGTCGTGGGTGACAAAGTGATAAACCTTGTAGAACCGCTGAAGTGGTACCAATGGGTATGGGGTGGTCTGCCCATAGCTCTTGTTTTTGTTGGCGGGGCGCTTGGGGCAATAGCAGGCATAACTGGATTTGCCATCAATGCTAAAGTTTTCAGGACAGAAATGGACAGCGTTTTGAAGTATGTTGTTTCTGCCGCAGTGTCTATTTCAGCTGTTGTTGCATATTTCATAGCGGCAATGCTCTTCACCATACTCATTCATGGAACGTAGATGCACCCAACACGCCCGTTAGCCGAACCGCCTTCGCGGGCGCTCCGGCGGCAAAGTGTTGCTGCAAATGGGCGGTCGTGGAAATGCTGCCGACATCTTGGGTATCCTCGAGAGGATGATCCAGTCCCTTGATGGGCACTGAATTACAGGGATTTTATCCACCGTATTATTTTCATGGACCGGAGGAATATCAGGAGTGGCTCCGTGTGAGCGGTTTTCGTGTCGTGTGCGTTGAGCTCATTCCAAAAGATATGCAGCCTCAGGGATTGGAGGGCTTATTGGGTTTTCTTCGGACAACTGCGTTCCCCTATACAGACTGTCTGCCAGTTGAGCTGCGCGATGCTTTTCTTACGGAGGTTGTCTCTGCTTATATAGCGGCTCATCCGATTGACACTTTTGGTTATACACACGTACAAATGATTCGCCTGGAGGTTGAGGCCTATGCCATCTAACCTGTATCATCAGGGCGTTGCAGTTGAAATGGACAGCGACGAATTTTGCCTCATTGGTCACCGTCTTGTTGACCAGATTGTCGAATTCCTCGATGGCCTCACCATGCGACCTGTAATCCCAACTGAATCGGCACAGCCAGTTAAGGTCTGGAGGAAAAAACGGCGGAGCTTCTCTCCAATCATCCGCTGTTCAACGGTCATCCAAGGTTTTGGGGCTACATCACTTCCTCTGCCACGCCCATTGGCGCGCTCGCAGATTTTTTGGCGAGCGCGATCAACCAAAATACGGGCGCATTTATTCTCTCACCATTGGCAACAGAGATCGAGGCACAGACGATTCGCGGGCTTGCTGAACTGATCGGTTTTCCTCGCACGTGCGGCGGACTGTTGGTGAGTGGCGGTAACGTGGCAAACTTTGTCTGTTTTCTTGCTGCACGACAGGCAAAGGCAAACTGGGATATCAAGCACGAAGGGCTTTCGGCTAATCGCCCACGCTTGACGGTGTATGTATCACAGGCAACCCACACCTGGATTAACAAGGCATCAGAATTGTTTGGCATGGGCGCGGACTCGGTGCGTTGGATCGAGACCGACGCGAACCAACAGATAAACATTGACGCGCTGGAAAGGCAAATCCTTGCTGATCGCGACAAGGGGGTCCTACCTTTCATGATCGTTGGCACGGCAGGGACGGTAGGTGTGGGTGCGGTGGATCCGCTACCCGAGATCGCAGCGCTCTGCAAACAATATGGCCTGTGGTTCCACGTGAACGGCGCCTACGGCGCCCCAGCCGCATGTTTGCCAGAAGTTTCCGAAAAGTATTTAAAAGCAGCGAGATGCAAGCCTTAAGGTTGAACTGTATAAACCGGTGTCCGGACGGGGTAATCAGAGATAAAGCATCACTTTTTCAAAAGAAATGTAAGCAAGCTGGCTATAGACAAAGGAGAATACTCATACGAAAAGGGTATGAAAAACCAAAAATAATTCAATAACGGGGCAGAGGGGATTCTTTTTTTGTTTTATTTTTAAATTTACAACCAGGAAAATCACTTTGTGACCCTGAGGGGGCTGTTTTTTCCCTTTATCCAGGGTGTGAAATTCAGCAGGAAGCTATTGGGTTAAAAGACTCTATGAAGTAAGAGAAAAATGGTTCGAGTCAAAATCGTAAATTTTTTTTAAAGTAAAGTAATTGGAAGTTTAAGAATTAAATTTTAAGTTACGGAAGTTTTTTAGTTAGGTTTTTCAAAAACAACCTTGGGTAACTTGGCAGGCATATATTTATCTCGATGTGTGTATATTGATAAGCGGGTCTACGATTTTTACAAATAAAAACGAGTTAGTTGCTATTTTTTGACAAGACACGACATCAATGAAAAACAGATTATTCCCAACTTGGCAACAATTGTAAGAGCAGAAAAATCCATTAACTGTTGGAGGAAGGTCATTGGTAAAGTATTTTGATGACCACTTACCGAAAGACCCAAATTGGAAACCAGTATTAAAAAACCTTAAAGAATACAAAAGGTCAACTATTCCAAAGGCAGTTATTCGAGCTATTCAAGGCAAAGAGTATCAGAAATATGACGCGATACCTATTGATGACGGTCCAGATTATTATTACGAATGGTATTGGATGCTTGATAAGTATTTTCTGACAGATCATGATGAAGTATTAATAGTTTGTGATAAAAGACAAAACATTTTTGATAGGGAACTTGACTGGTTAGAAAAGCGTGTAACTCTAACTGGTCTTGAAAAATTTCGTGAAACTATATTTACCTTACAGTAACATTCAGACTTCCGAAAAAGGTAGCTAGTATGTCTAATGAATTTAGTGAAATTTTTGAACTTAATCAAGAACTGAAAGTGGGTAAGTTTAAAGATAATACAGTTTTATTCCATTCAGATCATATTGGATGGTTGAACATTGTTGAAGAAGACTGGGAATTCTATGTTTCTAATTCCTTTTTAGGGCTAAAAAAAGAAGGTTACAGTCCTTCTGATAAGGTAATTTTATTGCCAAGTCACAAGCTAGGAAAAGAGGTAGATCAAATGTCCCTTGACAAGAATATTGATGTGAATCACGTTTTTGAAGAAGATATAGAAACACAGTACCACCCACATAAAAAAGCATTTTGGATGGGTGACACCCGATTGAAAATGTCAACTATTCATGGCTTTAAAGAGTGGGAACTCTTGAACATTGTATTATTCAATCCTGGACGAGCTCCTGAAAGCAATAAAAATTAGATGCTAATGTTTATACAGCATTTACAAGGACAAGAGAAAATGTAATAATTCTAAATTCAAATAAAAGATATAATTCTTTTTGTGATTAATTTCCTAAAAAATGGAACGAACAATAAAAACGACTACTAACAAGATGTTGCTAAAAGCGGGACTGGAGAGTTTCAATTGGACATTTTTGCAGAGTTTAACTTTCATGATTTGATTGAACTCTTGTGCTAAAAATGCCACACCTTCGGCTAGCTGCAAACCTTTAAATGCTATAATTCGAAATTAATACATCCAATGAATCTAATACCAGACAAAAAAAATATCCGAAACCAATTTAATGCTTGCATGGCAAACTGCTCGAGCTTTTGGAGCTATTTAGAAAGTTATAAAAGTGCTTTTGAAGTACTAATGGATAAAGTATATCAATCAGGGTTTCACGTTGATACTCTTGCTATTCCTATTTTGTTTATTGTAAGGCACTGTATGGAATTAGGTTTTAAGGCCAATATTCGCTACTTTATTAAATATTCTGAAAAAAACGACTTCAAAGAAGCACGGACTCACAATTTAGAAAAACTTTATGTTGCATTTAAGCAGCATATTTTGGATACAATAAAAAACCTTAAAGACAAATATAGAATTGAAGTTGAAAAGACTGACATTGAGGAATTAAACAAATATTTTGATGAAGTAAATAAACTAATAAATACATTTTACTTACTTGACAAAAACTCTTATGGTTTTAGATACCCATTTGTCAAAAAAAATAACATCTTAATTGACGACAAGGAAACGATAAATTTACTTGATGTAAAGGACTTGTTTGAAAAAAGCATGTTGCTATTAACACATACAGCGGACGTATTTGCAAAATACACCGATTTTGCAGACGAAATTGAAACTATGTATGAGGAAGAAATGAGAGCAAACTATGGATATTGAAGAAATTACAGTAACTAACATCGTATTGGCAGTAGAGGCACTGAAAACTTTAAATTCATCATTTGTAATTCTATCAGAGATTTGTGTAATTTTTTTGAAGTTTTTCAGTTTCCTCACGATCCCCAATACTCTAACTCCTGGCGGCAAGCATAATAAGGCATGACACAATAGACATTGGCACTAAATAAATACAAATTTTGATAGGTGACCAAAAACATACAGAACATATAACAAGTGGACAACGAGTAAACCAAACCTTCAGTAATTGCAATGTATTCATGATTACCATTAAAAGCTAAAGTGTCAAGAGTATAGCCATGGAGCTACTTTATGCCAACACACAGACGATTAACATGCTTAAACATATAACTTTGACTGATACAAATTTTATATGACTAAAGAGCAGCAAATAGAAAACAGTTTAATAGCCAAACTAACTGACCTGAAATACACGTACAGGACAGACTTAAGAGACAGGGCTTCGCTTGTAAATAATTTCCGTGAAAAGTTCCAGGCATTGAACCGCGTAAACCTGACGGATGCAGAGTTTGAAAGGCTTTATAGGGAAATTGTCAGTCCTGATGTTTTTGCATCTTCAAAAAGATTGAGAGAAATAAACACTCTTATTCGTGAGGACGGAACGCCATTGCATTACACGTTGGTAAACATCAAGGACTGGTGCAAAAACGAATTTGAAGTCATCAACCAATTACGCATTAATACCAGCAACAGCTATCACCGATACGATGTGATTTTGCTGATAAACGGAATCCCCGTTGTGCAGATTGAACTGAAAAGCTTGGAGGTTAGCCCACGAAAAGCCATGCAGCAGATTGTGGATTACAAAAGTGATCCGGGCAACGGTTACACCAATTCATTGCTTTGTTTCATGCAATTATTCATTGTGAGCAACCGCACAAATACCTATTATTTTGCCAATAACAACGCTGCCCATTTCCGTTTTAATGCTGACGAACAATTTTTACCGATTTATCAGTTTGCCACTGAGGACAATAAAAAGATTACACACTTAGACGACTTTTCAGAAAAGTTTTTAAGCAAGTGCACTTTAGGCGAGACGATAAGCAAATACATGGTATTGGTGGCCAGCGAACAAAAACTGGTAATGATGCGGCCTTACCAGATTTATGCGGTGAAGGCCATTGTAGATTGCATTCATCAAAACAGAGGCAACGGTTATATCTGGCACACTACCGGCAGCGGAAAAACATTAACTTCGTTCAAAGCAGCAACTTTACTGAAAGACAATCCTGACATTGAAAAATGCCTGTTTGTGGTTGACCGTAAAGATCTTGACAGACAAACCCGGGAGGAGTTCAACAAATTTCAGGAAGGTTGCGTGGAAGAAAACACCAATACCGAAACGCTGGTAAGGCGTATGCTATCCGATGATTACGCCAACAAAGTTATTGTTACAACCATTCAAAAGCTGGGATTGGCTTTGGATCCTTCCAATAAAGATTACAGAGAACGTTTACAACCGTTAAGGGACAAACGCATCGTTTTCATTTTTGACGAGTGCCACCGTTCCCAGTTTGGCGAAAATCATAAAGCCATCCGGGAGTTTTTTCCAAACGCTCAGCTATTCGGATTTACAGGAACACCCATTTTTGAAGACAATGCAACTTACAAGCAAATAGACGGAACAGTTGGCTCGTATGTTACCACGAAAGACATTTTTCAAAAGCAGCTGCACGCCTATACCATTACCCATGCCATTGACGACAGGAATGTGTTGCGTTTTCATATTGACTATTTCAAGCCCGAAAGAAATGTAACCATTGGCAGCACCGAACATAAAAAAGCAGTCATTCATTCTATACTTAAAAAACACGATGCCGCCACGCAAAGCAGGCGCTTTAACGCTTTGCTGGCAACAGCTTCTATCAACGATGCCATAGAATACTACGAACTTTTCAAAGAGATACAGGCAAAAAAAGCCAAAGAGGACGAAAATTTTATTCCCCTGAACATTGCCTGTGTATTTTCTCCTCCTGCCGAAGGCAATAAAGATGTACAGCAGCTACAGGAAGATCTGCTCCAGGAAAAAGCCGACAACAAAGTTGAGCCCGAAAAGAAGAAAAAGGCATTGCAAGCCATCATTCGCGATTATAACAAACAATATGGCACCAACCACCGCATTACTGAGTTTGATTTGTATTACCAGGATGTGCAACAAAGAATCAAATTTCAGAAGTTCAGCAATGCCGACTATCCGCACAAGAATAAAATCGACATCACCATTGTGGTGGATATGCTGCTTACCGGCTTCGACAGCCAGTATCTGAATACCTTGTATGTGGACAAGAATTTGAAATACCACGGTTTAATTCAGGCCTTTAGCCGAACCAACCGTATTTTGAACGATACTAAACCTTACGGAAACATTTTGGATTTCCGTAAGCAACAAGCCGAAGTGGACAATGCTATTGCTCTGTTCAGCGGTGAAGATACAGGACGAGCCAAAGAAATCTGGCTGGTTGACCCTGCCCCGAAGGTGATTGAAAAATTTGAGGCCGCTGTTAAGGCAATGGAAAAATGGATGCATGACAAAAATATGGTGGCAGAGCCGCAAGAAGTGTACAACATCAAGGGCGATGCTGCCCGCGTGGAGTTTATCAATCGCTTTAAAGAAGTGCAACGTCTGAAAACACAGCTTGACCAATACACCGATTTGACAGAAGAGCAAAAAGCAAAGATTGAACAACTCATGCCCGAAGAGCAATTGCGTTCGTTCCGCAGTTCGTATCTGGAAATTGCCAGGCAGCTCAAAGAAATTCAGCAAAAAGAAGGCGAAAAAGCCCCCGAAAACATTCAGCAACTCGATTTTGAATTTGTGCTGTTTGCCTCTGCCCTTGTAGATTATGATTACATCATGAATTTGATTGCCAAATACACACAGAGCACACCCAAAAAGCAGAAAATGACCCGTGAGCAACTCATTGGTGTGCTAAGCAGTAGCGCCAACCTGATGGAAGAACGCGATGATATGATTGACTACATCAACACATTACAGGTGGGAAAGGGCCTCAATGAAAAGGAAATAAAAGAGGGTTATCAGAAATTTAAGGAAGAAAAAATGGCTAAACAATTAACGGAAATTGCCGCCAAAAATGGGCTGGAGGTTTCTGCATTGCAGCAATTTATCAATGCCATTATTAGTCGTATGATTTTTGATGCTGACAAGCTGCGTGAACTCTTTGAACCTTTTGACTTAGGTTGGAAAGAACGCACCAAGCGGGAACTGGCATTGATGGAAGATTTGATTCCGTTACTTAAGAAAAAAGCAGAAGGCAGGGAAATAAGCGGATTAAAAGTATATGAGTAAAGGATGGATGTATATACTGGAATGTGCCGATGGAAGCTATTACACCGGCAGCACGAGTAATTTGGAACTACGGCTGTTACAACATCAGGCAGGTGAAGGGGCGAACTATACCAAAAAAAGACTGCCCGTAAAGTTGGTGTATTTTGAAGAGTTTCAACGAATAGATGAAGCGTTTTATCGTGAAAAACAGGTGCAGGGCTGGAGCAGGAAGAAAAAACAAGCCCTGATAAACGGAATGCCACAGGAATTACACCAATTGGCTGCGTGTTTGAATGAAACAAGTCATAAATATTACAACGGTGGTTTCGGCTCCGCTCAACCACCGTATGATGGCTCCGCTCAACCACCCACAGAAAATACACGCTGCCTTCGGCTACGCTCAGGCAGCGAAGCACAGCGGTGTCTGAGCGAAGTCGAAGACACCGCCACCACCCCAAAAACCACCAATCCCCAAAAATTCTAATTCTGACAAATGAGTAACAAAAAGAAAAATAGCACTTCTACTAAGCCCGGTGCAAGATTAGTGCCTAAACTGAGATTTCCGGAGTTTAAGGATAGCGGGGAGTGGGAAATGAAGACAATTGATGAAATTTGTGAAGTTCTAAACAACCTACGCAAACCATTATCAAGTAATCTTCGAGAAAAGGGCGTATATCCTTATTACGGAGCAAGTGGAGTCATTGACTATGTAAAGGATTTTATATTCAATGAAAGGTTACTTCTAATTGGTGAAGATGGTGCAAAATGGGAAGCTTATGAGAAAACTGCTTTTATAGCCGAAGGTAAGTATTGGGTCAATAATCATGCTCATGTATTGAAACCAATAGGAATTGTTGACACACTGCTTGAAAACTATTTGATTAAATTGGATATAAGTCCATTTATCACTGGTGCTGCACCGCCAAAACTAACACTCGGGAAATTAAAATCTATTCCAGTTCCAATTCCACAAAATCACCAAGAGCAACAAAAAATCGCTGCATTTCTTTCTTCTTTGGATGAACTAATCACCGCCGAGAGCCAAAAGCTGGAAGTGCTGAAAGAACACAAAAAGGGCTTGCTGCAAAACCTGTTCCCTCAGGAAGGCGAAACCGTCCCTAAACTGAGGTTCCCGGAGTTTAAAGGAAATTGGCAAATTGTTAGATTAGGTTGCTTAACTGAAATAAAGGGAAGAATCGGTTATAGAGGTTATACGACAAACGACATAGTTGAAAAAGACCAAGGCGCAATCACTCTTAGTCCAAGCAATATTGACGACAACAACCAACTTAAATTTGATAAAGTTACATACATCAGTTGGGAAAAATATTATGAATCACCTGAGATTATGTTGCAGGAAGGTTATACCGTTTTAGTCAAAACAGGTTCATCGTTTGGTAAAGCTGCATTTATAAAAAACCTTCCTGAAAAGTCAACTATAAATCCTCAATTAGTTGTTTTGAAACCCAAAAAAATCCTTGATAAATTTTTGTTTTTATTAATTTGCAATTCAACAATCCAAAAACAAATAAACGAAACTGTTGTGGGTGGTGCAATACCAACATTATCACAGGAGAGTATTTCAAATTTTGTAATACTTGTTCCACCGAATGTTGATAAATATAAAAAGGAACAACAAAAAATCGCTGCCTGCCTTTCTTCTTTAGATGATTTAATCACTGCCCAAACGCAAAAAATAGAACTGCTCAAACAACAAAAAAAAGGCCTGTTGCAGGGGCTGTTTCCTAATCTAAATGAGGTAACGGTATGAGTGAAGTTCTAAAATTTACGACCCTTACAGATATTGCCAAACACTTGCGTGAGGTCTTAAAAAACGATGCAAAGCCATCGCTTGAAAAAGATTTGGTGCTGCTGTTCGGGCATAATGGAGCAGGAAAAACACGCCTTTCAATGGAATTTAAAGAGATGGGGAAGGCGTATGATGATGATGGTAATGTTACTTCAAGAGATACTTTATACTTTAATGCCTTTACGGAAGATTTATTTTCCTGGCATAACGACCTTGAAAATGATACTGACCGTTATTTTAAACTAAACACTGATTCAACATTTTTTAATGGCCTTCGTGAATTACAGTTGGAAACCAAAATTGAATCATTTTTTCATAATTATGTTGACTTGAAATTCAACATTGACTATGAAAACGCATCAGTTATATTTTCAAGAAGCGATATAGTAGAAGGTGCAGAACAAACAATTGACAACATCAAAATTTCAAGAGGAGAAGAAACGCTTTTTATTTGGTGCTTCTTTTTAGCTATTTGTCAGTTAGCAATCGACCAAGATCCTGCATACAGCTGGGTTAAATACATCTACATTGATGACCCGATTTCGTCATTAGACGAAAATAATGCTATTTCAATAGCTTGCGATTTAGCTAATCTACTGACCACTGGAGGTATCGAAATAAAAACAGTTATTTCAACTCATCATTCATTGTTTTTTAATGTACTATTCAATGAATTTGGCAGAAAAGTTAAAAGCAAACGTTATTTCTTGCATTTTAAAGAGCCGGACATTTATACTTTACAGGACACAGGCGATACTCCGTTTTTCCACCATATTGCAATCATAAGTGAACTTAAAAAGGTAGTAGAATCAGATAAAATATTCACCTATCATTTCAATGCTCTGCGTAGTATTCTGGAAAAAACTGCCAGTTTTTTCGGTTATGATAAAATAGATAAATGTATACATGGCTTGGAAGATGAAGTTCTTTTTGAAAGAGCTTTACAATTGTTCAGTCATGGAAAATATTCCATTTTTGATCCGCAAGAAATGATTGGAGATAACAAAGATCTATTTAAAAGAATTTTTAATGGATTCATTGCTAAATATGAATTCCATTTTCCAGAAATATTTAATGAACCAACTAATGCAGCAACAATATGACCGAAAATAACCATACACAATTAGGCAAATCCCTTTGGAAAATCGCAAACGAATTGCGTGGCGCCATGAACGCAGACGATTTTCGCGATTATATGCTCTCGTTTTTGTTCTTGCGTTATTTAAGTGATAATTACGAGGCAGCAGCAAAAAAAGAATTAGGGAAGGATTATCCCACATTAACAGGCAGCGGGGGCAAAACACCACTGTCAGTGTGGTACGAACAAAACCCTGAAGATGTACCAGAGTTTGAAAAACAAATGCACAGGAAGGTTCATTATGTAGTTAAACCGAAATATTTATGGAACTACATTTTACACCTTGCCAAAACACAAAGCAAAGAATTGCTCAGCACTTTGCAGGAGGGTTTTAAACATATTGAAAACGAATCGTTCGGAAGTACCTTTCAAGGTCTGTTTTCCGAAATCAATCTCGATTCGGAAAAACTTGGCAAAAACTATGAGGAACGCAATAAAAAACTCTGCAACATCATTCAGAGAATTGCAGAAGGCATAAACCATTTTTCTACCGATGCTGATATTCTGGGCGATGCTTACGAATACCTAATCGGACAATTTGCTGCTGGTTCAGGAAAAAAAGCAGGTGAGTTTTATACGCCACAAAGAATTTCCGACATTCTCTCCGGAATCGTTACGCTCGACAGCCAGGACCCATCCAAAGGAGTAAAGAAGAAAATTGAACGAGTACTTGATTTTGCCTGCGGATCGGGTTCTTTATTGCTTAATGTTCGTAAGAAAATGATGGACGTGGGTGGAACCATTGGTAAGATTTTCGGGCAGGAAAAAAACATCACTACCTACAACCTTGCCCGCATGAATATGCTTTTGCATGGTGTGAAAGACACGGAGTTTGAAATTCACCACGGTGACACCTTGCTAAATGATTGGAAAATCCTCAATGAAATGAACCCATCAGAGAAAATGGAATTTGATGCGGTTGTTGCCAATCCGCCATTTAGCTATCGCTGGGTACCCACAGAAGCAATGTCCGAAGATTTTCGATTTAAGAGTTACGGACTTGCCCCTAAATCAGCAGCCGACTTTGCTTTTCTGTTGCACGGTTTTCATTTCCTGAGCAAAGAGGGCACCATGGCAATCATTCTGCCGCACGGTGTTTTGTTCAGAGGCGGAGCAGAAGAAAAAATCCGGAAAAAACTGTTGGAAGACGGTAACATAGATACCGTTATCGGACTCCCTGCCAACCTGTTTTTCTCTACGGGTATTCCCGTTTGTATTTTGGTGTTAAAGAAATGCAAAAAGTTTGATGACGTGTTGTTTATCAATGCCGCTGAACACTTTGAAAAAGGCAAACGGCAAAACACCTTACTACCCGAACACATTCAGAAAATCATTGACACCTACAAATTCAGAAAAGAAGAACCCCGTTATGCCCGCAGGGTGTCGATGGACGAAATTGAGAAAAACGAATACAACCTGAATATTTCCAGATATGTCAGCACAGCGGAGGAAGAAGAAATAATTGACCTGAAAGAAGTAAATAAAAAACTCGTTGAACTTGAGAAAGAGATAACCAAAGCCAGAGAGACACATAATACATTTTTAAAGGAACTGGGGCTTCCACCCATATAACAAGTCCAAATGCTTCGCTATTTACTCACGGAAAGTTAAATTTCTCTGGGGTTTGTGAACGCTTTGAATTTGGAAGCATCCCGAAAGTTTTCGAGCCCAAATCCTACAAGCCAAGCAGGACAAAAATGTTTTAAAAAAAATTTCTATTTTTCAAAAAATAATAATGCACGCACAACCCGACAGACAATGACACGGAAACTCAATATTCACAATAGTTTGCAAGCTTAGACTCGCCTAACGGGCAGGTAGGCTAGAATATCAGCCGGCAACATGCGTGCATGTGGCAATAGCGGGTGAAGTATTTAAACAAAAGTTTGTGGTGCTATATAATCAGAAAAGTGTTTAAGTTATGCTGTTTCTCATACACGAGACTGTTGGATGCAACCAATAACAGTGACATAAATGTATTGACATGTCAGAAAGGATGTGGACTTATATTTTATTAGCCTGCTTCTTCGCGATAGGTTTTATTATTCGTAAAGTCAACATTGTTAAAAGTATTGAAAAAAACAAAGATAATAACAAGAGTACTTTATTCATTGTGTTAACTATTCTTGTTGTTATTCTCTTATCTATCCCTCTAAATATTTTTAAAATCGGAACATTTAAAAATTCCTTTGCAGAACGATTTGTCTTGGGAGTAATGATTTTAGGACTATTGATACGTATTACTTCTATGCTGAAAATTGGAAAATATTATACACGATATTTAATTACTTTTGACTAGCAGCAAATTGTAAAAAAGGTTTATACAACGTGATAAGACACCCAGGGTGTCTTGGGTCGATTTTAATTTGGTGCTCGACAGGTTTGGGTATGACAAATAAGATAGTTTTTATTGTTGCGACGATTCTAACTTTACTTGCATATTATTACAGAATTGATAATGGGGAGAAAATGCTTCAATTCACTTTTGGCGAACAATATTTAAATTATATGAAACATTCATGGAAGTTTATCTCTTTCCTGTAGTGACGAAATCCGTGTCAAGCTAGTGTTAGGTGTAATGATATGATGGCGATACAGAATAATAATCGACAATTGTAGAACCATCAATTCATATCCGGCTGAAGAAATTCTTTTTAGCATTTGTTATTAACTTCAACATCAGATTTATCATTCTGTTTCAGTTTCCCACAGATAGTTATAAAATGCTAGCATATCAGCAAGCCGTGCCCGTTATCTGGAAACAAAAATAACTCTTCGACTTCAAAAAATGAGGTTAGATTATTTCTCGATTATTTTTTATGATGATTTTTTCCAATCGTTTAACGCCTTAATGACTGGTTGAAGTGTTTTAGCGTAGGGAGTAACTTGATATTTTATTACCACAGGTCTTCCATCATACACAGTTCGCTTTATAAGATGATTATATTCTAAATCTTTCAATTCTTTTGCATGAACTTTTGATGTAATCTTCGATATTCTTCTTACAATTTTCCTAAACCTACGGTTGTCTGAAGAAATGGAAATTGAAATTATCAATTTCCATTTTCCGTTAATTACATATAACGCATTCTTGACAAGGAGTATTTTGGATGTGCATTCTAAGTCACTTTTTTGCCATGTTGAAATGTTATATGCTTACCTTTGGGTAACTGCTAAACGTTAACCCCCAATACCTTGATATGCTTGTCGTCCTCAGCATAACGAAAAAGGATAGCCTGTCATTATGATAGAATGAAAAGAGCGAAGCAATCTCATAGTGTATATGTTGAAAAATATTCGTAAGAGATTGCTTCCCCCGCCGAATACTTTGGGGGGCGCAATGACCTGTATTTCATTCTTTCATTGAGCAGCAATCTCAAAAAACATTAGTGTATTCTTATTAGGCCGCAACGATTTTTTTACTCCTCTTATTCCAGTAAAATTTTAAATTATCCAATACCTCAATTCAGCAAATAGGCAAATCATCCAGTGGATTATGAAGTTTTTCGACAGCAGATTTACTGACCTGTGTATAAATCTGTGTGGTTTTTATATGGTTATGACCCAATAATACCTGAATAATGCGAATATCCGTACCGCTTTTCAACAAATGAGTGGCATACGAATGCCGCAACGAATGCACGGTGGCGTCTTTTTGAACACCTGCTTTTTTCAAAGCATCTTTAAAAATATTCTGAACGCTTCGTGAAGAATACGTTCCTCCTTTTTGTCCTTCAAACAAATAATGTTTTGTTCTATAAGTCTTCCAATATTCTCTGAGCAGTTGCAATAAATTTTTTGATATAGATACGTATCGGTCTTTATTCCCCTTTGATTGCGATATTTTTATGAGCATTCGCTGCGAGTCAATATCCTTTATAGTAGGATTTAAGCATTCGGATAACCTTAATCCCGCACTGTAAATCGTTGCCATTATGGCTTTGTGTTTTACATTATTACAGGATTGAATGATTTTCTGTACTTCTTCTTTGGATAAAACAACAGGCAATCTGTGTTCCCTGCGACCGGGATATAAATACTTCAGTTGATAATTTTTACGATACATTTCGTTGTACAAGAACTGAATGGCAGCCACCAAAGTTTTTTGATAAGATGCGGAGATATTTTTTTTGATTAATTTTAATATGCATAAAGCTTTCAATTTCGTGGATTGAGATATTTTCCGGGTGTTTGTCGGGAAAAGCATTTAAGAAAACAGATAGCGCATTTTTGTAAGAGCGAATAGAAGAAACAGCATACCGTTTAATTTCCATAAGTTTCGTAAAATCTTCTAAAATTTCTGTTTTCCGCCAAATTGCGTCATGTTGTATTATTTTAGGAGTTTTCCCGCCATAAATATACAAAAAAGAAATATATTGCGTATATTTGCACGTTGTCGGTCATTGTAATGGACAGTCCAAACGGCATTAACCAATGACACAAAGACAATGAAAAATGGCGGACAGTCTAAGGAATTAACAAAATGGCAAAATTCGAAATACCAACATTATAAGCAATAAATTTACAGACAATCAACAATGAATATCCTTTCTAAAATTGGACTTTTACTTTTTACGATTTCACTGATTGCTTTTGCAATTTCATTGGGTGGAATACTATATCAACATATAGTCGAATTTCCTAATTGGAAAAAAGATATTTCCAACTCACTACGCTCCTACAGGACATTCTTCAAATATTCAAACTTTGGTAACTTTTTTAAAATATTTATGCCAATATCATCTGCTTGCTTGCTCATTGCTATCTTTTTGCTTTGGAATAAACCAACAGAAGCCAATAAGTGGACACTTGGTGCTATGACAGGGCTTATCTTGACAGCAAGTTTTACAAACTATTACTTTGTACCAAAACATACCAAACTATTTTCAGACGAAATAGCTGAAACAAATGTTTCCGAATTGGCAGCATTGGTAACGAAGTGGGGAAAGGGGAACTTAATAAGAATTGCAATTATGACTTTAACTCTAATCTGTTTTTTAAAAGGGTATCAAACAATTTTTACAAACCAATAAACAACGAACCGCCAACATCGTATTGGCAATAGTGGGGCTGACAGTTTTAAACTCAACATTTGTAATTCTATCGGACATTTGTGCAAATGTTGGGCTGACGTTTTTCAAAAGCCCCACCATCGCCAATACGTAAACCGCTATGCCCAAGCGTAGGACGATATGACCGAAATCATATAGCGACACTTATGAAATAATAGCTTTGACAAAAAATAAAAAATTATGAAAAAAATAAACGCAATTGGACTGGACAGCACCAAGTCCAAACATTTAGCAGACAAGTTGAATGACCTTTTGGCAAACTATTCCATTTTTTACCAAAACACCAGAGGCTATCATTGGAATATCAAGGGAGAAAAGTTTTTTGAACTTCATTTAAAGTTTGAGGAGCTGTATAATGACCTGCTTTTAAAAATTGACGAGATTGCGGAAAGAATATTGACCTTGGGACACTCTCCCAATCATAAATATTCTGACTACAAGAAAGTTTCCAAAATTGCTGAAAGTAATCAGGTTTTGGACGGACTGAAAGCTGTAGCTGACATTCTTAACTCATTACAGACAGTTATTAGTTTACAAAGAGAATTACTTGCTCTATCCGCAGACGCTGGGGACGAAGGAACTAATGCACTAATGAGTGACTATATCCGAGCACAAGAAAAATTGGTTTGGATGTATTCAGCATTTCTTAACAAATAATTCTTTGTTATCAACCGACAAAGATGCGGACTGATAGAAGGACAAAACGCCTGGGCATAACACGGGTTTTGCGTCAGGCGGGGTGACGTGTAAACTTGAAGATTTGTGCTTCTAATGAACTTTATTAATAAATTGGAACTTTGTGCTCCGAAACCCGCCCGAACGCGAAGCCGGAAACCATTTTCCGCCAAATTGCGTCATGTTGTATTTTAGGAGTTTGCCCGCCATATATATACAAAAAAGAAATATATTCCGTATATTTACGCATTATGCGGCAACTTAAAAGACGACACCTAACAACGACAAATGAAAAAAGTATATGGACTTTTAGTATTGGCAATTTGGACATTTTTAGCGTGTAATAGCAGTGCTGACAAATCAGATTACCAGCAAAATCAGGAAAAGAAAATGGAACAAAGAATTAGCGTATTGACAATTGGAGCGGACGACTTAAACGCAATGAAAAACTTCTATGGACAAGTTTTAGGTTGGACGACAGTAGCCGAGAACAAAGACATAGCATTTTATAAACTCAATGGGTTTTTATTGAGTATCTGCGACAGAAAAATGCTTGCTGACTTTATCGGGGTTGACCACAACGGACAAGGTTTTCGCTCCGTGACAATTGGCTACAATGTTGACAGCAAAGAAGAAGTATTAGAACTTTACAATCAACTGAAAGACAAAGTAAAAATTTTGAAAGAGCCGACAGAGCCACCATTTGGCGGACTTTTCTTTTACTTCGCTGACATTGAAGGAAACATAATTGAAGTTGCTCAAAACCCATTTATTACGCTTGACAAAGACAAAAACGCAACTGACCACAAACCAATTGACCATTTGTAAAATGCACGAACTATGACCGAAGGACAAGAAAGCCGACCGCATAACACGAGTTTTGCGTCAGGCGGGGCGACGTGCTTCGCAGACACTTTTGTGCAAGGTGGAAATTCAGATCTCCGAATGAAGTTTAGTGCTAAAACTCCCCGCCATCGCAAATCTCCGAAACGTTGTGTGCAACCCTATTGAGACAGCTTAATCATTAGACTTAAGAGATTTGAACAAACAGAAAAGCAACTATAACGACAAATGCAGACATCGGACTTTCTTACAATATTAGGTTTAGCTATTCCTGTTTGGGCAATAATTCCCAGTAAAGAAAGACGATTCATTTTACTTTTCTTTTCAAGGTTTGAACTCGGTATTTTGATAGCATCTCTTTTCCTAATTCATTACTTGATGTCATTTGACTGGCTAATGGCTAACTGGTTTCCGTGCCTGTCTATTTTTACAATTGACAAAGGGCTACCAAGTCCAACCTGGGCTTACATTCTATCTCTAACTATTATTTTCTATCCTATCATCAAAGTTAGTTTCGGTTACTTTTCTCCGAGCCGTTTAAAAAACACGATTTTACTTTATGAAACTTATTTGAAAGAAAATGAGATTGACCTTTTAGTGAACTACATAAGCAAGTACCACATTGATGACATCAAAAAATATCTTCAAGGGATTTCACACCTTCCACAAAAAGAAAGCATTGACATAATATTGAGAAGAAGAACCGATAAAGACAAAGCATACGAAAAATTAGTAAAGCCTCAGAGAATTTTATTTGCTTCTTGGGTTTATAGGCATATAATTCAAAACGAAAATTTTATTCGCAAGTCAGCAAACAAATACCTTGAACTTTTTGCAACTCCTTTTAGTGGAATGGAAACCAAAGAATCTTCAAACGAAGACCTTGTTAAACTTTTTATTGAATGCTTATTTGAAAACAAGAACCAATTGTTCATTCAAGAATTAAAAATCATGAATGGGACGAATTCATCGGTTTTAGAAATGAACGTGAATTATGACATCCCAATTTTGTTTTCACTATTTGCACATACGAAAGCGGCAGCAGACAATTATGTTTGGTATCCTGTTGGCGAGGGAGCAGTTAAGTCACTGAAACATGACACAGAACAAAAGGAATTTTTAATAAGGAAGTATGACCACGATTTAGAATCTGAACTTTGGAGTCAAAAAATATACATCGCTATTGTTTACTTCAACTATATGGTAAGAGAAACTATTTACCGTAATAGCGAGTGTCACATGTGGTTATTTTATTTCAGACACTTTACTGATCTTCTAATTGAAATCATTCCAACACCAAATGATTATGACGGAGATTCAGAATACCCATCGTTTGCTCACAAAATGATTTACGAACAATTCTCTATAATGACTGACTGGCTTGATTTGGCAAAAGAACAAGAGACAGACAATCGTGTCATTGATACTATCAGATGTTTGGGTTGGTGTGTACATTCTATCTGTCAGGCTGACAACTCAAAAATTTCTGTACGATTTAGAAGGAGACTACTTGACTTATTGCTTTCTACCTATTTTGAATTTTCTCATTATCCTGACAACATTGCTGCAACAACAGCACGGCAATGGTTAGAGAGAATGTTTTTAAATCCAAAAGGCGTTGACTTCGGAACGCCAATTATAACGACAGAGTACTTATTTGCTTTACAAGACGCTTGGGATGAATTTGACAAAGTTCCATATCAATACTATGAGGACAATGGTTCTATTCAACATTTCGTAACGACAGTATTAACACCTCTTGGGCTAAACGAATAATTTAATGACAACCAATCAATTAAATAGAAGGGTAGCATACAACAGCACCTACCCAAAAGTGGCGGTTCAGTGGTTAAATCAAGCTTTGTGCTCCTATAAAACTTTTGTGCAGGTTGACAGTGAAGTGCTCCGAAATCGCCACCTTCGGGTAGCCGCAAACCGTTGGCTGCAATTTTTAAACTAAAACTATGGCACTACCAGAACAATACCTTGTAACTACAAAAAACCTCAGCGCTTTTTTCAATTCTTTAGTTAATGCACAACCTCCTGCAAAATTCACAAATAAATTTTTGGAGCAACTGGAATTCAAGAGCACAAACGACCGACTCTACATTGGAGTCTTGAAAGCTTTGAAATTTGTTGACGCAAACGGAGTACCGCAAGAAAGATATTTTAGATTTATAGACCAGACACAATCTAAGCAAGTATTAGCAGAAGCGATAAAAGATGCATACTCTGACCTATTTGCTGTGAATAAGAAAGCAAATGAAATGATTGCCGCAGAAGTGAAGAACAAATTAAGGACTCTATTTCAGGGAGCAAAAACTGACAATGTTCTTACATGGATGGCTAATACCTTTCATGCTTTGTGTAACTATGCTGATTTTTCTCAAACTTCACAATCAAGAGAAATCCTCACTATTAAAAATGACGAGCCACAGGTTGAAGAAATGAAAGATGGTCAAGCATCAGAAAAGATGACACATGAGTTGATTAGCAAAAAGATTACGACAGAAATGCACTATAATATTCAAATCCATTTTCCAGAAACCAGAGATATTACAGTTTACGATGCAATTTTCAAAAGTTTAAAAGAGCATCTATTATGAACAGTGACAAGCTATATTCTTTTGTTTTCAAAGGGTTATTAACAGAAGAAGCCCTTGACAAAACAGACCGTATAAAGAAATCAAAAGTAACTAACGAGCAATTCAAGAAAATACATGACTCATTAAGCATTGATGAGCTTGATGATGAGTTAGTGATTCAGGCTCAAAAAATGGCTATTGTTTACACCGCAATCTGTGCTTTTGAAAATACCGTTAGGAAATTTATCTCTAAAAAGTTATTGGAAGTAAAAGGAGAAACTTGGTGGACAGTCGGTGTCTCAGACAAAATACGAACCAAAGCGGAAAGTAGACGTGATGAGGAAAACAAAATTAGATGGCACACTCCTCGTGGTGACACAATCATTAACTATACAGAGTTTGGAGATTTAATTTCCATCATACGACAAAACTGGACAGAATTTGAGCCTCATATAATTTCAATTGAGTGGGCGGAAAACATCATAAAGACTTTAGAACGGAGCAGGAACGTTATTATGCACAGCGGTGAGTTGGTAAATCAGGACATAGAAAGAATTGGCATGTATATTAGAGATTGGGTAAATCAGGTCGGATAACTGCAGCCAACATTGGGTTTTGTGTAATAGTGGGGAGACGGAATGCAGCATCAACTTTTGGTTCACTAATCATCTTCGGCTTCGGCTGACCGAATGTAGATGAACTACAGTAGTAAACATCAACAAAAACAACTATTTTCAACTTCATTTTGGGGCTTGACGGAACACGGAATACCGCTCCTGCACAAAGCCCTGTTCGTTAGCGGTAATTTTAAAACGACACGACAATGACAAAATCATCAAATAAAAAACCAGCGAAAATGTGCTTCGGACACATCGGTGGAAAACTTGGAAAAATGCTTATGGAAACATTTGTTGACAAGGGTTGGATAGAGAAAGATAACCCGACCGACAAGCATTTTTTCATTACTGACAAGGGACAAAAGGAATTTACAAAACTTGGATTAGACCTCTCACAAATAAAATCAGAAGAATTATGACACCAATAAAAGACTACGATAATTTCTTTTTGCCTGCCGACAATTTAGACACCGCAAAAGACTTTTATAAAAACACTCTCGGACTTGACATTAAATTTGATTTTTCCGAAAGAGGAATGGTTGCTTTCAAGGTTGACGACAATGAACCTGCGATTATTCTGCGTAAAGCAGACAACGCTAAACCTGCAATTTTATTCACAGTTGACAATGTGCGACAAGCATACGAGGAACTAAAACAAAAAGGTGTTGAGTTTTTAAGTGAGCCATTTGAAATTATGACTGGACTTTCTGTTGAATTTACCGACCCATTTGGTAACAAATTCGGACTGACAGACTATTCAAAAATGCCTCATCTTCGTGGACAAACTAAAACGTGAAAGACAATGACGAAAGACAGAACAACTACCGCTAACAGCGGTTTTGCGTTATGGGGGCTGACGTGTAAACTTGGAGCTTTGTGCTTCTATTAAACATAAGTAATAAATTGAAACTATGTGCTCCGAAACCCGCACGAACGCAAGGCGTGGGTGCGTTACCGGCAATCCTATGTAGACAGTGCTAAAATCAACCGACAAGCCCCGACAAACCAAAACTGGACAATCATCCAAATAGACGGTTAACCTCGTTCTGCTTTTCCTAACCTAAATAATGGCTCACTGAAAAATATTTTCAGAAATATTTGTTTGGTAACTTAAACTTACATATATTTATGTAACTTTTAAGTTACTCATTATCCAAAAGGAAATTATACAAAAGTGGTTTTTCAGACACAACAGCCAGGTGAAGTCTGGAAATGCCTTACCAAGCCCGAACTCATAGAATTGTGGCTGATGAAATCAGATTTTAAACCAGTTAAAGGTCAAAAGTTCACCTTCACTTTTGCACCGAAACCAGGTAGTAAATACGAAGGTATTGTTCAGTGTGAAGTATTAGAGGTAAAGCCATTTACCAAATTGTCTTATTCATGGAATGGCAGGACGCATGACAAAAGCAGAAACTTCAACTCAACTGTTGTATGGACAATTACTCCGAAAGATGGTGGAACAGAACTTCATTTACTGCACAACGGGCTTGAAGTAATTGAAGATATTCTCAATCATACGGATGGTTGCCTTACTTCATAACTCATGGGATTCAATCGCCTGAAATGAACAAAGTAGCCGAAATGAGAAAACAAATGATTGCTGATAACATCCAATCAAAATAATCCATGACAAAGAAAAATCTTAGCTTATCAATAAGTGTTAATGCTTCGGCAAATGAAGCAATAAAAAAAATAAGTCAGGTTAGCAAATGGTGGGCAAAAAAAGTTAAAGGTAAATCGGTTAAACTAAATGATAAATTTACGGTTGTTTTTGGCGAAACATTTGTTGACTTTCAAATCACAGAGTTTGTTCCAAACAAAAAAGTAGTATGGTTAGTCACGGACTGTAATCTGCATTGGATAAATAACAAAAAGGAATGGAACAATACTGAAGTGGTTTTTGAAATATCTTCAGTGAAAGGCAAAACAAAAATTGACTTCACTCACATTGGCTTAACCCCTGCCGCTGAATGTTACGAAGATTGCAAAATTGGTTGGACAGAACACATTACAGATAGTTTGGTAAAATTCATTGAAAAAGGCAAGGGAAAACCACAGTAATCTTGTAAACAGCCGACAGACAATACCACTATTCGACCTTCATTTTGACAGAAGCGCAGCCGGTAACAAGGTATTGCCAAAAGCAAGGGTGACGGGCTTCAACGACACTTTTGTGCTTAACCGAGCTTTAGTATTTCAAATCAACAGTAGTGCTGAAATGCCCCCTTCGGCAATACCCAAATTGTTTGTGACAAGCATAAAGGAAAGTACTTGAAAATTTAATAACATTATGTTTTTATGAAACGTCAAATTTTAATACGGACATTTTGTATTCTGAGCGCAATTGTAGGAATTTTAGGTGTTCTTATGATTGGCAATTCGTTTAGTATTAATACAGGACCTCCACTTAATGCCACCAATGAGCAATTAATTTTATTTGCCAAACAAAATTATCAAGAAGTCTTAAAAGGTGCATGGCTGCAAGCAGTTGGTACTTTCCTTATTATCGTTTTTGCAATTGCCATTGTACATTTAGCTGAGGCGAACAATACTTTTTCTGGCTGGATGACTTTATTAGGTTCCGCAACACTTGTTATGGTAAGCTTGACGGAAGTTGTTTGTTATATAATGGCATTGTTTACAGTTCCAGAGACAATGGGTGCTATTGGAAACAACATTGGACACGCCGTTCAGCATTTGTATTTTATAGTAGCTGCTCCTTCTTTGTTTTTACCTTTAGCGTTTGTTATTCTTTCTTCAAACATACTTCCACGAGTATTTGGATACCTTGCAATTATTCTTGGAATAGCTTTTTTTGCTGTTGGAATTTCTTCTTTATATCGTCTTATTCTATCATCGTTAGATACATCACTTGCAGCTATTCAAGCGTTATGGTGGTTTGCTGCCGCTATTGTGCTGATAGCTCGTTCCAAGAAAATTGCAAACTCAAGAAAAGAAAACATTGTTCAATAAAATAAAATGCTTGGCACCAACAAATGTTTTGTCAAGGCCGGTGCATGACGTTGTTAACTTCAGCAGTTGTTTCGCTAATCAGCTTCAGTTATCGGGACGACGTAATTCTGATCAGCGACAAATGTTATCTTCGGCAATCGAAAAAATATCAGCTTCAGTTTCGGCTGATATGGCGCTATTATACCGCCTTCCCCGATACCGAGCCGTTAGCAGCCATTTTAAAACGACACTTCAAAAAAAGAAATTCGATGAAAATAGACTTAAATAATACAGCGACAAAAGGACTGGAGTAAATCACCCCACAAGTTCTGGTGACTCAAGGACAGAATTTCAAAGAGATTTTCACAGAATTATCTTTTCATCGGCATTTCGCAGACTTCAAAACAAAACTCAAGTATTTCCGCTTCCAGGGAGTATTTTTGTTCATAACAGACTAACACATTCTTTAGAAGTTGCTTCTGTTGGACGTTCTTTGGGTAGCTTGATAGGACAGGTTATTGCTGAAAAATATAAAGGTGATTTAACGGATAAAAGCATAGACTTTTAAAAGCACAATTTATATAATGTAATTGCTTCTGCTTGCCTTTGCCACGATATAGGTAATCCTGCTTTTGGACATTCAGGCGAAGATGCCATTGCAAGTTATTTCGTAAAAAATGAAAGAGAACTAAAAAGTAAATTTTCAAAGGAAGAATGGGCAGATTTAATAAACTTTGAAGGTAATGCAAACGCGATTAGGGTATTGACTCAACAACAAATAGGAAAATCAGATGGCGGATTGAAATGGGTATGAAAATATAGAAAACGCCTGGTAGCATGGGTTTTTCCGTCAGGCGGGCTGACGTGCAAACTTGGAGCTTTGTTCCCCTAATGAGCTTTAGTAATAAATTGAAATTTTTTGCTCCTAAACACCTCTAAACGCATAGCCGATCCCTTTGTACTTCACGCAAAGAAAAAAGTTCTACCTCCAATCGCATAAAAAATGTTTTCTATCACAAAATAGAACAAACAACTTGGCGTTTGTTGATACAACTTGCTGTAGAATCCCAAGATTTTAAAGACTTTCTCTTCCCCGTTCCCCGCTTGGAGTGCAGTAACGCATCGTTGATTGCATCGAATCTGAGCGCAAGGTCGTTGATGGTTGCAGAGAGTTGATTAAAATTTATGAGGAAAAAATTAAAAGAGTGATTGATAAGGTGTGGGGGGAGTGAATAAGATGCCGGAATATGGTTGTTTTAAATGGGTTTGTTAAATAGGAAGTTGTGGTGTAAATTTGGGGGGATGAAAAGGGATTTCATAAACCTATTTTACAAGATTTCAAATTATGTCGGCAACTGAAATTACCTGCATTTTTTTGATTTCTGAATTATACCTATATTTACCAAAGAATGTTTAAATCAATTCAAAAAGCAGAAAGATTACAAACAGATCGATAAGATCATTAAAAATGAGAAATAAAATTTTCATAAGCCACGCCACACCAGAGGATGATGATTTTACCAGGTGGTTATCGCTAAAACTCATTGGTCTGGGTTATGAAGTTTGGTGTGATATCCTTTTCTTGGACAAGGGAGTTGACTTTTGGAGCACCATTGAAAAAGAGATACGGGAAAACACCTGTAAATTCCTAATTGTTTCTTCCACAGCAGGAAATAAGCGGGAAGGTGTCTTGAAAGAACTGGCGGTAGCAACGAAAGTTAAAAAGCACCTTCAAGATGATATGTTCATCATACCGCTTGCTATTGATGAAAATCTGTCTTATGATGACATCAATATCGAAATTGTCCGTTTAAACGCCATCGACTTTAAAAAATCCTGGGCAAAAGGATTGCAGGACTTGCTGGACGCATTCGAAAAGCAGAATGTTCCAAAAAAACCTCCTGACCATTCAAAAAGCAATTTGCTTTACCAACAAATTTTCCTTCATGACAAGCAAGCGATTGAGAAGGAAGAAACCTATGATTCTAACTGGTTCCCTATTATTTCATTTCCTAATGAACTAAGGTTTCATAGATACGATTGGCGTTTGCCAAAACAATTTGATGTAAGAACCCTCGCATTTCCAGCTATTCGCTACAAAGAGTATCTGTGCACGTTTGCATGGGAGTATGATTTCATACACCAATTACCAAAAACCGAAACATACAATGGCCAGGAATCAATTAGAATTTCTACAAGTGATATTCTATCAGGTAGGTATGACACTGATTTTATCAGAAACTACGAATGTCAAAGACTGATTGTCCAGCTTATCAACAAGGCATTTGAGCTTAGAATGAAAGATAAGAATGTAAGGGAATATCAAATGTCGAAAACCTTTGCTTATTGGATTGAAAAAGGCAAACTGGAAAAAGACAAATTTGAAAAGATTAAGTTAGTCGGCAAACAGAAAAATAAATACTGGCACTTTGGGATTTCGGCAGCCGGTAAGCTCTATCCCTCTCCCGTTTTAATGGTTTCGAGTCATATTATCTTTACCATGGATGGTATTAATCTTATCAAATCTAAAAGCATTCAGCATTCATCTCGAAGAAAACAGGGTAAGAATTGGTGGAATGACAAATGGCGGGAAAAATTACTTGCCTTTATCCGATTTCTTTCAGATGATCAAAACGCTATTTACCTAAATGTAGGAAGCGAAGAGAAAATCCTGATTTCAAATAAACCTCTGAAATTTTTTGGGAAAATGAGTTATGTAACGCCTTCTGAAGTAACTTTGGAAGAAGAATCAGTATTAGCAGATATAAACAACTTTGAAGAAGATACGGAAGATTTAGACGAATTAGAAGATATTGAATGAAGGAATTGATCTACATAGAAGAACCCTCTATCCTCTTTGCTCATGGTCAGAAATGTACTGATCCTAGAGATGGATTGGCATTATTCGGACCTCTGAATCAGATATATGGTATTAAAAGTGGAGTCGTTGGAACACAAAAAGGTTTGCAGATTTTCAAATCCTATCTGGATAAAATTCAGAAACCAATATACAACCATAACAATATTACAAGACCCATGTTCCCGGGTTTTGAAGCAGTTTTTGGCTGCAAGTGGGAATCTCAAAACATTGTATTCAAAGAAATAACTGACGAAGAAATTAGAAGATATTTGTTTAATGCCAGCACACATAAACGGACGTATGATTTGGTAACGCTTTTTAATGACAAAATTATTACCGCCAATAAAAATGATGAAGAACGAGTTGATGTTTGGTTTGTCATTGTTCCTGAAGAAATTTACAAGTATTGCCGGCCCAATTCAGTTCTTCCAAATGAGTTGGTCCAGACGAAATCTCTAATCTCGAAATCGAAAGCAAAGTCGTTTCGATATACACCAACGCTATTCGAAGAGTTCAACAAGAAACTGAAAGAGGTAGAGAAAGAAGCAAAAACCTATAACTACGATGCACAGTTTCACGATCAGCTAAAAGCTCGATTACTGGAACATACGATTCCAACTCAAATACTGAGAGAAAGCACATTAGCATGGAGGGATTTTAAGAACACCTTTGGTGCTCCAATAAGGGATTTTAGTAAGATTGAAGGTCATCTGGCCTGGACAATTTCAACTGCTGCGTACTACAAAGCCGGTGGCAAACCATGGAAACTTGGTGACATCCGACCCGGAGTATGCTATTTAGGATTAGTTTACAAAAAAATAGAGAAAAGTAAAAATCCCCAAAATGCGTGTTGCGCAGCTCAAATGTTCTTGGATAACGGTGATGGCACTGTCTTTAAAGGTGAAGTTGGCCCTTGGTACAACCCTGAAAAGGGCGAATATCATTTGAAGCCCAAGGAGGCTAAAGCTCTTTTGACTCAAGCATTAGAATCGTACAAGGAACAAAACAAAAGCTACCCGAAAGAAGTATTCATACATGCCAGAACTCGCTTTAATGATGAGGAGTGGAATGCATTTAATGAAGTAACCCCAAAAAATACAAACCTTGTTGGGGTGACAATTACTAAATCAAAACCATTAAAATTATACAAGACAGAAGGAGCTTTTCCAATAATGAGAGGGAATGCATATATAGTGGATGAAAAAAAAGCGTTTTTATGGACATTAGGTTTTGTTCCTAAACTGCAATCTACTCTTTCAATGGAAGTTCCGAATCCTATTTTCATTGAAATAAATAAAGGAGAAGCCGAAATTCAACAAGTATTGAAGGACATACTTGCATTAACAAAATTGAATTACAATGCTTGTATTTATGCAGACGGAGAACCAGTGACACTTCGTTTTGCGAATAAAATCGGAGAAATACTTACGGCCAGTACAGAAATAAAAACACCACCACTTGCATTTAAATACTACATATAATCAACAAACAATTGTAAGAATACTTGCAGATAATAGACATTTATGCAAAACCTTAATTTATTATTGTGTGCTGTAAGGTATGGGGATGTGAGTCAACTGCTCCCTTTGGCTCCCCTCAGAAATTACATCCCCGCTGGCTGAGCGTAGCCGAAGCAAGCTTGGATCGTCATTTATATGCGGTTAAATAAATGGAGCCGTATAAAATCGTGAATAGGCAGTGGGGTGTTAAGTACAAAGCATGAAACGAGTATGCATGAGCAATGGGGAGAGTTTAGATTAGGCATATCTAAAAATCCACATGTTCATACCCCAACCCGCAGTTGTTACCGGAATAGCTGATGTTTTTACATCAGACAAGTTGTAGAACAATCTGGTTATTTTACACATTGATAAAGATTGTGGCCACTCCAACCTTTACAAGAATGCCCATGCAGTGAAATCCGTTAGCTAACAAAAGATACAAAGCAACCTCCAGTTGTCCATGATGCATGATGGCATACGAGAGGTATTTGTCGGGATGTTTTTGTTGATGAATGGGATCATTGTGGATGGTGATCATGCATTACCGTATCATTTTTGTTGAAACAAAAGCTTTTTAAATCCTGTCTGATTGTGTAGCCATCATGGTTTCGAGAATATCTGTAGGGGCCTATCTTTCATGTTATCCACGATGAGGTAACCAGTAGAAGTTCCAGAAGAAGTTTATAGCCATGTGATTTGCCTGCAGAAAAATGCTTGCATGTATGTATGTGATTTTTTAATTTGTTGAAAATTTCATTTATATGTCGGCCTACATTTATCAGGGTATGAGGTTTGGCGTCCTCTTTACCTGGGATTGGCCTTATCTGAAACAAGGATATGGAGGAACCGTAGTATGCACGCTTGATGGCGATTATATCCGCGATGGTTATGGAGGTAAAATCATATTTACCTGGGATTGGCCTTATCTGAGAGATGGATTTGGCGGTCCCATTTTATGCAGCGAAGATGGGGGATATATACGCCGTGGCATGGGTGGAACTGTTATGGCCACCCTGGATGGAGCCTATATCCGGAGCGGATACGGCGGAAGCATCGCTTATACCATGGAGGGTATGGTGCCCAAGCCCATTATCATGATGATAATACAGGAATGGGGATGTTGAAAAAGCCATATCCAATGCAGGAGAGTAGCCATATTAAGGCGACAAATAGCATGAAATCACACCCTCAACTTTTCATCATGAAACAAACTGTCATTTCTCATTTTTTGTTGCATAAGTTTACTTCGCTCTGTCTGGCAACTATGATAGCTCTGCTGGCCAGCTGCCAGTCAAGGTCACAGACCATCACTTATGTAAAAGAAGAAGTGATGATACCCATGCGTGATGGTGTGAAGCTTTTCACGCGGATATATATTCCCCAAAACGTAAAAGAGCCTGTTCCGATTTTGCTGATGCGCTCGCCTTATAGCAGCTGGAATATGGGAACGGTGCCTCCCGACGAGGATCCTTATGTGCGCGACATGGCAAAAGAAGGGTACATTTTTGTATATCAAAACATCAGAGGCAAACAACGCAGTGAAGGAAAGTTTGTGATGCAACGTCCGGTAATCGCTAACCGCGTGGCCGATACTGTGGATGAAAGCACCGATACCTATGATACCATTGAGTGGTTATTGAAACATGTCAAAAACAACAACGGAAAGGTGGGTCAGCTGGGCATTTCCTATCCGGGCTGGCTGGCATTGGTGAGCAGTGGCTATCCGCATCCGGCGCTGAAAGCCGTATCCCCGCAGGCCGAGATGGGCGATTTGTTTTTGGGTGATGATTTTCATCACAATGGTGCTTTCCGACTTTCGTATGGATTTGAGTACAGTTTTGAAGAAGAAGCAGCCAAAGGCGATACTTCGTTTCCCTTTCCGCAATATGATTTGTATGACTGGTATTTGCGGCTGGGGCCGTTGTCGAATGTAAATGAACAATATTTTCATCATCGCATACCCACCTGGGATGCATTTGTGCAACATCCCGATTACGACAGTTTCTGGCAGCATCAGTCACCGCTGAGTTACATCGACACGCCGCGCATTCCCACCCTGCATGTAGGCGGCTTTTGGGATCAGGAAGATATCAATGGTCCGCAACTGATGTATAGCCACATGGAAAAGTACGATGTGCATCATGACAACTTCATTTGCCTGGGGCCCTGGTATCACGGTCAATGGGTGAATGAGGATGTGGAGCAGATTGGAAACTATCACATGGGAAGCAATACAGCAGCTTATTTTCAGCAACAGATTCAAAAGGCGTGGTTTGATTACTGGCTGAAAGGCAAGGGCAATGGGCATTTTCCAGAAGCCATTGTTTTTCAAACTGGAAGCAATCAATGGAAAACATACGACACCTGGCCACCGCGCAATGCCATACACCGGCAATTGTTTATACAGGCAAATGGGCAGCTGTCATTTCATAAACCTCAAACCCAGGATAGCCTTGCTTTTGATGCCTATATCAGCGATCCACGCCATCCGGTGCCTTATCGGAGTCGTCCGATTGAAAAAACCTACAGTCCGCACTCCCGCTGGCGCACCTGGCTTACGGAAGATCAGCGATTTGTGGATCATCGGCCCGATGTGGCGACATGGGAAACCCCACCGCTCGACAGCAACCTCACCGTAACCGGTGATATTGTAGCTCACCTCTTTGCCAGCACCACGGGTACAGATGCCGATTGGGTAGTGAAACTCATTGATGTGTATCCGGATCTGGATAGCCTGCATCCCACCATGAGTGGCTATGAGCTCATGGTAGCATCAGAAGTGTTCAGAGGCAGGTTTCGCAAAAGTTTCACGCAACCCGAACCCATTCAGCCGGGAAAAGTGGAAGCATACGTGGTTGATTTGCATCAAATCAATCATGTATTTCGCAAAGGGCATCGCCTGATGGTACAAATACAAAGCACATGGTTCCCTGTTATTGATCGCAACCCGCAGCGGTATGTGCCGAATATATTTGAAGCAAAAGAAAACGATTTTCAAACAGCTACCCAGCGCATTTATCGCAATGCACGCTATGCTACTTATGTAGATTTGCCTGTGATGAAAGAATGATACTGATGTTTGGATGCGAATGACAGATTTAATGAAAATCGCGGCGCATGATGTTTAATAAAGTTTGTGGTGAATTTGAATTGGGTACGATGATGCGGCGCACGGTAAACAGCGGATAGCGGGGATCTATTTTGCTGCTGAGCTGAAAAGCCATTTTGATATTTCTTTTCTTCAGTTCCGCAATTGCCTCTTCATTCCACACACCATAAGGATAAGCAAAATAGGGAATAGGCTTGCCGATGAGTTGTTCCAGCATTTTCTTGGGTTCGTCTAATTGTTTCACCCAATCTTGTTCGGTGTATCGGGTTACCATGTGATGATCCCAGGTGTGCAGTCCGATTTGATGGCCTTCTACAGCCAATTGTTTGATTTGTTCTTTGTTCATGTAATGTGGCTTGCCCATGGTAACCGTCATGATAAAAAACACACCTTTAAAGCCATACTGGTCAAGAGTTGGTTTTGCAATGGTAAATTGTTCACCATCATTATCGTCAAATGTGATCATCACGGGCTTGGGTGGCAGGGGAGTACCTTTGGTGAGATAATCATACAGCTGGTCGGGCAAGATGGTATGATAGCCACTGTCGTGCAAGATTTTCATGTCGGCCTTAAAGACAGATACCGTTACCGAATAAGGACTCAAATGATGCATGGTATCGGGCCGGATATGATGAAAGCAAAGCACCGGAACCTCTTTGGGAAGATGATTTTGTGTGGGAGTGATTGGTGTGTAAAAGCCAAAAAACGGCAGCAATATAAACCACAAGTAATGGAACAACATATCAAACAAATTTTTTGGGTGTACAAAGTTCAGGGAAATTCCCGCTTGATTAGTGAGCTGATAAAAAATTATTTCTGGTTACAGCTGAAAGGATATGAAAAAGGATGGTGCAAAAGATGATTTTTCCGGCAATTTTTTTGAATTTCGCTGTATGCGTATCCAAACGATTCATGTGATGCCAATTGCCGGGCTGGTCATGCTTGCATGGATCAGCTCCTGCAGCAGTTCGCGGCAGGTTGCACACACAGCCCACCGGCAAATGCCTGTGAATGCTGCATTGGTGTATGCCACGCTCTGGCATCAACGCGCGGCAGAGTACAAAGCCCTTTGCGTGCAGGCCTACCAGGTTGCGCGGCATCAATTAGATGCTTATTTAGACACGGCTAATCGTTATGCCCGCTATGCCGTGATCACCGATATTGATGAAACCCTGCTGAGCAACGCCCGCTATGAAGCCACCATGGCTTTGCAGGGGAAATCATTTGATTCGCAATCTTGGAATGATTGGGTCATGAAAGCCGAGGCCGATACCATTCCGGGGGCATTGAATTTTTTCAGATATGCTGCCAGTCGGGGTGTGCAGGTTTTTTATATTTCCAATCGCAGGGTTGATCAATTAACAGCCACCATCCGCAATCTTCAACGATATGGATTTCCCGATGCCGACCAGGCGCATGTATTGCTTTCGCCCGATGGAGGCGAAGATAAGTCGAGCCGTCGGGCTGCGGTGGAAAAGGATTATCGGGTGATTTTGCTGTTAGGCGATAATTTAGGCGATTTCAGCCATGCATTTGATCACCAACCGATGGCTGTGCGCGACAGCCTGGTGTATGCACATGCAGGTTTGTTTGGGAAGAAGTGGATCATCATTCCCAACGATATGTATGGCGAATGGCAACGAGCTTATCTGAATTATCAACAACTTTCACCCGCACAGGCCGATAGTGTATATCAGGCACTGCTGCAAACGGAATAGGCTATTTTTCGGTAACCTCAAATTCCACTCTGCGGTTTAGGGCACGGCCTTCCTCGGTTTCATTGCTGGCCACGGGCTGAGCTTCGCCATAACCCACGGCTTTTAAGCGGTTGGCCTGTATGCCATGTGCAATCAAATACTGCATGACAGCCTCCGCCCGATGCTGGGAAAGAGTTAAGTTAAAAGAAGCAGACCCCACGCTGTCTGTATATCCTTTGATGGCAATATGCAACGTAGGATTGTCTTTGAGAAATTGCACCAGTTTATCCAGCTCGGGCTTTGATTCAGGTTTCAAATCGTATTTGTTGAAATCAAAAAAGATGTTTTTCAAAACCATGCGCGCATGCAGCTGGATGGGTTGCAGAGGAATATTGATTTCGTAAGGACGATAGGCTTGTTGATTGACCAGGGAAAACTGATCGGAATAAAACAAATATCCCGGATGGGAGACATGAAAAGCATAGATTTTCCCTACCGGAAGAGTAACCAGATAATGCCCGTTGATGTCAGACCGAATGCGGGTAATGAGGCTGTCGGTAGCCACATCGATCAGGTCAATAAATGCACTTAAAGGTTGATGCGTCAGCGAATCATACACTTCTCCTTTCACGTAGAGCGTTTGAATGGGGCGGGCTTCCGGGTAGAGGATAAATGAATAAATATCCAGTTGACCAAACCCATTGAACCGATCCGAAGCAAAATAAGCCGTTTTGCCATCGGCGGCTACAAACAGGGTACCGTCGTGATCGATGGTGTTGATGGGATATCCTAAGTTCACCGGTTTGCTCCAGCTGCCGTCGGGCTGGCGGCGGGAGTAGAACAAGTCCATATCACCGATGCCAGGCCAGCCATTCGATGCAAAGTAGAGGGTTTGATTATCGGCATGGATAAAAGGACTGGTTTCATCGCCGGGCGTGTTGATGTTGGGCCCCAGGTTTTCGGGTTTGCTCCAGGTACCATCGGGCTGAAGATGACACACGTAGATATCGCTGCCACCATAGCCGCCTGGCCTGTTGCTCACGAAATACAGATCATGATTATCTGGTGAAAGGCAGGGCTGCGAGTCCCAAAACCGGCTGTTTACGTTCGGACCCAGATTGATGGGATCGCTCCAGCCATGAGCGGTTTTCACCGAATATACGATATCACAACTTCCGAACCCGCCGGGCTGATTGCAGGCAGCATAAATTAAGATGCGCCCGTCCTGTGAAATATGGGCGGTACCTTCGTTTTCCGGGGTATTGACCGGAGGACCCAGGTTTACGGCTTTGTGCCATTGGCTGTCGGCCGCATCCCAGGTGCTGATATAAAAATCTTCATTCTGGTTGTGCACATTTCGGGTGAAAACCAGGATACGACCATCTACAGTGAGCGAAGGAAAATATTCCGGATCCGGCGTATTGATGCTATCGCCCAGGTTGTGGGGGTCAAAAGGGTGATGTTGCAACTCTGTTTGCAAGCCTATCTCAAAGTGTTGCAGCCATCTGTTACCCGATTCTGTTTCACCACTGCCCAGATTGGGAATTTGCAAATACCGATGGATATAGGTTATGGCTTCAGCAAAATTTCCCAGACCTGCCAGCGATTTGGCATAGGAAAAATAAAGCCGGGGGTCGTAGAGGCTGTCAATGCGCATCACCTGCCGAAAATCACCGGCAGCCTCTTCATATTGTTTTTGCTGTAAAGCAATCGAACCCAGCTGTGCCCAGGCATCCAGAAAGTTAGAGTCTTCTTTCACGGCCAGTTTCAGATAACCCACCGCCTGTATAAAATTTTGCATATCCAGAGCAGATTGTGCATTCAGATAATATGCCCGTGCTTTTTTGTTGATTTTTTGGGGATTGTATTGTGCAAACACTTGCAAATGCAAACAGCATAAGAGAAGTCCAGAGAGCATGCAGGGTTTCAGGTATATGGTCATGAAAACATGATTTTAGGAAAGGTATATCACATAAACGGCAAATCATCCATTCGTATTTTGCTTAAGCCAATAAATGGTTTTGAGCAGGAAAAATTCTTTTTGTACTTTAGCCTGAAATGCCTGTTATATGAAACTCAAAACCGGATGGATTGTTCTGATCATCATTCTGCTGATTATACTTATCGGTGGTTGCAGTTTAAAAAACACATACAACAAAATCGTAGCCCTTGATCAGGATGTCAAAGCAAAATGGGGACAGGTGGAAAATCAATATCAGCGGCGGATGGATCTGATTCCCAATCTGGTGAACACCGTAAAAGGTGCAGCTAATTTTGAACAACAGACGCTTACACAGGTGATTCAGGCTCGGGCATCGGCATCGCAGATCAAGGTAGATGTCAATGATTTGAGTCCGGAAAAAATCCGGCAGTTTGAGCAGGCGCAGGGACAGCTTACCCAGGCGCTTGGCCGGCTGATGGTCGTAGCCGAACGATATCCGCAACTCACTGCCACCCAGAATTTTCGGGATCTGCAAGCCCAGCTGGAGGGAACGGAAAATCGCATTGCCGTGGCCAGGATGGATTTTAACAATGCGGTACAGCAATACAATACCCTGATCAAAAGTTTTCCCATGAACTTGTTTGCCGCTTCTTTTGGGTTTAAAGAAAAGGGCTATTTCCAGGCACAGCAGGGAGCAGAAAAAGCTCCACAGGTGCAGTTTTAAATACAATTTATCATGCCGGGTTTGCTGAAACGGGATTTTTTCACCAGGGCACAAAAACAGCGTTTGGTAGAAGCTATTCAGCAGGCCGAACAAGGCACTACGGGAGAAATCAGGGTGTATATTGAGCATCGTTGTCCCTCCCCGGATCCCATGCAACGGGCCAGAGGGATATTTGAAGCGCATGAAATGTTTCGCACCGCGCATCGCAATGCAGTACTCATTTATGTGGCCACCAAAGACCGCAAATATGCTCTTTTCGGAGACGAAGGGATTCATCAGAAAGTTGGGGATTCCTTCTGGCAGCAGGCTGCCGAAGCCATGTTGCAACATTTCAAACAAAAAGATCTCGTCAAGGGTCTGGAGGCCAGTATTCACTGGATTGGCCAGGCTTTGAAACAACATTTCCCTTCCCAGGGTGAAAACCCCAATGAATTATCCGATGAAATTCTGGAAGGGCAATAAACGATGGCCCATGAACAAGGTATTATATTGGCTTGGAATGGTGTGTTTTTGTGTCTGCAGTGTAACTGTGTGGGCGCAAACGGGCAGTGTTCTCCAGCATATTCCTCCCCGGCCCAATCCACCCCGGCTGGTCAACGACCTGGCAGGCCTGTTGAATCCGGAGCAGCAACAGATGCTGGAACAAGAGCTGGATGCTTACAATGATACCACTTCCACCCAGATTGCAGTAGTAATTGTGCCCACCGTAGGCCCTTATGACATGATGGAATATGCGCTGGCCATTTTGCGACAATGGGGAGTGGGTACTAAGCAACATAATAATGGTGTGGTGTTGCTCATCGCCGTTCAGGATCACAAAGCATTTATAGCTACAGGCTATGGCATGGAAGGTGTGTTGCCCGATGCTACCTGCAAGGAAATCATTGATCAGCAGCTGGTGCCCCGTTTCAAGGAGGGGCAGTATTTTGAAGGCATTCAAGCCAGCATAAAAGCCATCATGCAGGCGGCAGCCGGTGAATATCAGGCACAGCCTCGCCAGGACGACCAGGGGCAGCGGGCTGGCAATCTGATTGGTTTGATTGTAGGGGTGTTGATCATTTTGTTTATTCTGGCCTGGATACGTGGGGGGCGTGGAGGAGGTGGTATGATCAGCAGGGGCGGCTATTGGATGGGGCCCATCATTGGTGGAGGTCTTGGTGGATGGGGAGGAGGCTCTGGTGGCGGATTTGGCGGGGGAGGAGGCTTCGGTGGATTTGGTGGCGGAAGCGGCGGTGGCGGCGGAGCCGGTGGCAGCTGGTAATTGTCCAAGCAAAAAGTTCACATATGCGAATACCTTTACCCATCGTGCATTTGGGCATCAGCATCTGTTGTCTGATGTGGATATCTGGTTTTTCTCAGGTTTCACAGGTTTTTCAGCTGCCTGCCCGACCCATGCCCCGGCATCATGTCAATGATTTTGCCCGCCAGCTTACCCAGGCCCAGCAGGATAGCCTGGAACAGTTGTTGATTCAATGCAACCATCAGCACAATGCTGATATTGTGCTGGTAACCATGCCCGATGCCGGCATCCTTCCGCCCGAAACCTTTGCAGATTCACTTTATCATTTCTGGCATCTGGGCGAAGACAACGGGCAGCGAAGCATGTTGATGTTCGTTGATTTCGGTCTGCATCGGGTAATTCTGAAAGTAGGTGACGGATTGAAAGGCACCATCACAGCGCAAACCAATTTCATGTTGATGCATCATTATGTATTGCCAGCCTTTCAGCGGGGAGCCTACTACGAGGGATTGCGTGATTGCCTGGCTGCCATTAATACTATTCTCATTCCCCCCGGTGAAATAAACCGGACATTAGCTCAAACCCCATCAACCCGCAATCCATGGTGGATTCTCCTGATTGCTGCAGGAGCATTGTTGCTGATTCTGCTTTATTGGAAATCCACTTCCAATCGTCCAAAGACTTAATTTTCACGTTTCGGTCACAACAGTTCCCGGCTAAATCCTTTACATTCGCATAACCATAAATAATATGCAACCAGTTATGTGCAAAGGGCCATCTCTGCGGAGGATCATATATGGTTTGGTGATGTGGATGATAACCGGGTGTATGGTGGGGTATGCACAGGAAGAAAAACATTTTGTGTACATACAAAGTGATCAGCATCAGCTTTTTTATGTGAAGCTGAACAATCAGATTATCAGTGCCAATCCGCCCGGTTATGTGGTATTGTCGCCGGTTCCCCCCGGTAAGCTGGATATTGTGATTGGTTTTCCAAGAAATGAATATCCCGAACAACGTTATCAGCTCAATTTACCGCCTCATCAAGATAAAGGTTATTTGCTCAAGCGTATCAATGATCAGGAGTTTGCTTTATATGATTTGCATCAATATACCGAACTGAAACCTGTGGCTATAGCACAGGGACAGGGCTTTGATTATCCACTTGCTTCAAGAGCTGACACACAAATCAATCCAAGCAAAAAATTACAGGCAAAATCACCTGGCCCCATAAAAGATACTACTCCCAATGCTGATCAAATCCGGTTCAGACAACTGCTGATGGCTGCTGCTACTGCAGGACAGCCGGAAGAATCCATTTCTATAGCACATATACAAAAGCCTATTTCAAATGAGCATAACCCTGCACCCGGATCTGAACCTGCTCCGGATACAGCCAGCCGACAGGCAGCTCAGGAGAAACCCAAAGCGATTTATCAACTCACCCACACACCACAAACCGATACCCTGCAGGCCGCTAAGCCCGTTTTCACACCTGATACATCTGTTTACGCTGCGATTCCTGCTGAAACCAATGCAGGTGATACCAGCATGGAAAGTATTTTGCAAAAGTTACGTCGGTTAGCCGATGAGATTCCATCGTCTAATAAGGATTCATTATCTTCTTCGACGCAGGTAACATCAGCTGAGCAAAACGTTGCGTCACCAGACAATCCCATGCAGGTTACATCCGCAACATCTTCAGCACCACAGGCTGGCAATCAACCTCCACTTCAGTTTATCCAATTCGATACCACATCCCGAAAACAAGCTCCCAGGCAGCATATAGCCATGATAAATTCTGATTGTGCACAGGTGCTCGACGAAAAACAATTTGAGGAATTAAGAAACAAAGTAGCTGCCCAGCGCAGTGATGCGGCTATGTTGAAAGTTGTACAGCGAAACCTGAAAAACAGATGCTTTACCACACATCAGGTTGAAATACTGGTGTATCTGTTTACCACTGAATCATACCGCTATCGGTTTGTTGAATGGGTATATCCACATGTGGCAGATTCTGAACAGTTCAAGCAACTCATTCGCATCTTTCCCGACGATGCATACCAGGCACGTTTCCGTTCATTAATCAGGCAATAGCTTACCATTCCGGTTTTATATCAGATACAAGGTTGCCTGTTTTATTTTTGCAATATGAGTAGATATTTTATGGAAATAGCCTATAAAGGCACACGTTATGCGGGATTTCAGAAACAAAAAAATGTACTCACCGTGCAGCAGGTGATTGAAGATGCACTCTCTGTATTGCTTAAACAACCTGTGCATATCATGGGTTCCAGCAGAACGGATACGGGTGTGCATGCCAGAAAGAACGTAGTACATTTTGATGTTGAAGATTCATTGCCGGATCATTTGCCTTATCAGTTAAATGCTGTTTTGCCTCATGATATTGCGGTACATACGATTTATAAGGTTCGGGAAAAAGCCCATGCGCGCTTCAGTGCATTGAGTCGCAGATATGAATATATGATTTATTTCCGCAAAGATCCTTTTCTCAAAGACTTTGGATATTATTTTCCTTATCCGTTGGATATGGATGCATTGCAGGCCTGCGCAAAAATGATTACTGCGTACAAAGATTTCAGATCATTTTCCAAAAAGAGAACGCAGGTTAAAACCTTTATCTGCCACATACAGGAAGCCCGCTGGGAAAAACAAGAGGATCGTTTGATTTTTCATATCCGGGCCAATCGTTTTCTCAGAGGTATGGTAAGAGGACTGGTGGCTACGCAGCTAAAAGTAGGAAGAGGTAAAATAACGATTGATGATTTCAGGCATATTATCGAAAGCCAGGATCATAGGCTTGCTTCATTTGCTGTACCGCCTGATGGATTGTATCTGTGTGAAGTGCAATACGGAGAAGATATTTTCCCTACTTAAATTCAATCAGGTAATGATGTTTTTTCCCTTTTTGAATTAACAGATATTTACCATAAAGCAAATCTTCCCGATGAATGATTTTAGTAACATCTGAAACCTTTTGTTTGTTCAAATATAATCCGCCATTTTGGATCATTCGCCTTACCTCTCCCCGACTGGGAAATATGCTTGTTTTTTCAGCCAGTAAAGTTATGAGTTCCACATCCTGATCAGGAAACGGAATTGAAATTCTTTCCACGCCTTCCATGGTTTTCAGTTCCGATTCATCGGGTATGGAAAAATCCTTTTTGCCAAAAAGTTTTTGTGTTGTTTGAATCGCCTGCTCATAGCCTTCCTCTCCATGCAAAAAACGTGTGATTTCTTCTGCAAGTCTTTTTTGAAGTACACGCTCCTCAGGATGTGCACGATGTTTTTGAATGAGTTCATTGATTTCTTGTTGAGATAGGAAGGTGAAAATTTTGATCATTTTTTCTGCATCGGCATCAGCAAGATTTATCCAGAACTGATAAAACTGATAGGGAGATGTTTTTTGTGGATCCAGCCAGATATTTTCTCCGCTTTCACTCTTGCCGAATTTACTGCCATCGGAACGCGTGAGCAGCGGGCAAGTAAAAGCGTATGCTTCTTTGCCGGTGAGCTTGCGGATTAATTCAATACCCGTGGTGATATTTCCCCATTGATCAGCACCTCCCATCTGCAACTTACAATCGTAGTGCGTGAAGAGATAATAAAAATCATAAGCCTGCATAAGCTGATAAGAGAACTCAGTAAACGATAAACCGGCTTCCATGCGCTTTTTTACTGATTCTTTTGCCATCATGTAGTTGACGGTAATATGCTTGCCGATATCACGTGCAAAATCAATGAATTTCATTTCCCGAAACCACTCATCATTGTTCACAATGGTGTAAGGTTTGCCTGATTGTTTCAGGATATGCTCTATCTGTTGACGGATAGAGGACAGGTTGTGTTGCAGGCTTGTTTCATCCAGCAAAGTTCTTTCGGCCGATTTTCCGGATGGATCACCAATTCTTCCGGTTGCGCCACCTACTACGGCAACGGGATGATGCCCTGAGCGTTGCAGGTGAACCAGCAACAGAAGGGGAAGCAAACTTCCGATATGCAGCGAATCGGCAGTGGGATCAAAACCAATATATCCTTTCACTACTTCTTTTTGCAGCAATTCGGTAGTGCCAGTCGATATGTCCTGAATCAGTCCGCGCCAGGAAAGCTCTTCAATCAGATGCATATAAATTAAGCGTTTTGCTATGAATTCATTACAGTAGCCGAAAAATCGCTGCAAACTTATTTAATTTTAACGAAGGGAAATTCATATTTAACCTGCGCAAATGCTTCGTTCCTGAATTTAAACCCGTTGTTGTGCACCCAAAATTTTATTTTAGCTATGGTTTGAAGATTCATTCCACCAAACGGCGCGTATGCAACGAAGTTTCTTGTGGATGGGCTGTTGTCTGGTGCTGGCGTATTATCAAGGCATCGGGCAGGCGCGAACTTATGTGAATGAGTTTCTCAATCTGGGGGCCGGTGCGCGCGGACTTGCCATGGGAACTGCACAGGTGGCTGTTACGGATAATGCGACATCGGGCTATTGGAATCCTGCAGGACTTACCCGGCTTGATGCGCCGCAACTTTCGCTGATGCATGCGGCTTATTTTTCTGGCATTGGCAATTATGATTTTGCGTCGGCTGCATTGCCTCTTTCCTCTCAGCACGACGTGCTCGGCTTCACGTTGCTGCGCTTTGCAGTGGATGATATTCCCAATACCTTGTATCTGGTCAATCCCGATGGATCTGTAAATTATGATCAGGTAACTACTTTTTCGGCCGCCGATTATGCTTTGTTGTGCAGCTATGCCCGCAATATTCCGCTGGAACAATCCGGCGATGATGCGCGCACCTTGCAGGTGGGTGGAAATGTGAAAATCATTCATCGTGTGGTGGGAACGTTTGCCAGCTCATGGGGATTCGGGCTGGATGCGGGTTTGCAATACAGGCTTCCCCACTGGATCTTTGGTCTGATGCTGAAAGATATCACAACTACTTTTAACGCATGGACTTTCCATTTTACCGATGCAGAAAAACAAATTTTATTTCTTACCGAAAATGATATTCCTGTTAAATCAACAGAAATCACCATGCCCCAGCTGATTCCGGCCGTCGCCTGGGATATGCAGATCCGTGAGAAATGGCATGTGCTCATAGAAACCGACATTGCAGTTACTACCGATGGGAAACGAAATACACTTATCAGCGGCAAAAGAATAAGTCTGGATCCGCGTATGGGATTGGAGCTGAGTTACCGGCACATGGTTTTTGTCAGAGCCGGTATTTCCCATCTGCAACGCACGCAGGATGATGCCGATACCACAGGCCGGCATCAGATATGGATCAGCCAGCCGGCAGTTGGTGCGGGTTTTCAGGTAAAAGGGTTTCAGCTTTCCTATGCATTTACCAACCTGGCCAACCAATCACAACCTTTGTATTCGCATATTTTTTCACTTGATATAGATATTCCGCATAAGAAAAAATTGGCTGCATACTGATTTTGCATGAGAGCAATCCGTTACAACTCCGGTTTTCTGCGTATCGTGATGCTGAAGATCAGCAGCTATCTCATGTTTATTTGCGGATGTATGGGAATTGTATTGCCGGTAAAAGCACAGCTTTACGGAAACGAATGGATTGATTACCGGAAAACATATTACAAGTTTAAAGTTGCACAGGAAGGCATTTATCGCATTCCTTATGCGGTGCTTGCTCAGGTGGGATTGGATACAGTTCCGGCTCATGCTTTTCAGTTGTGGCATCAGGGCCGGCAGATTCCTTTGTTCATTGCATCAAAAACGGATACACTGCAACCTGGCGATTATCTGGAATTTATCGGAACACCCAATGACGGAACAGCGGATAGCCTGCTTTACCGGCAGGCTTCTGATCAGTTATCCACGCATTATAGTTTGTTTACAGATTCATCGGCCTATTATTTAACTTTCGACAGAAATGCCGTAAACGCCCGATATGTTACATTAAGCAATACCATTGGTTTATTTCCGCCGCCACCTTTGTCTTATTTCTGGTACACCACTGGCTATTATCCCCGTACACAGATCAATCCCGGTTATGCTCAGGTTGTATCTGGCGAATATATTTATGCCAGCAGTTTTGATGCTGGTGAAGGTTTTTCCAGTGGATATATTTACCCATCCACTACGTTTTCCATCAACCTGAATAATCTGAATGTGTATGCAGGTGGTCCGCCTGCTCAGCTATATGTAAATCTGGCTGGGGCAGCTCCCAACAGCAGACGTGTGCAGATAAAGCTCCAGGGAATAGCATTGACTGACACGGTGATAAATCATTTTCAGGTTGCACATCTTCAAATCAGCCATATTAATTCTTCCACACTGGGCAATAATGTGGCAATCAGTGTGGTAAATGAAAGTACTGTTGGTACCGACCGGATTGTAACTGGCGATATTACATTCAGTTATCCGCATAGTTTTTCGTTTCAGAATGCAAGCTATTTTCATTTTCAGCTTCCGGCGAGCAATCAGCCTCAGTATCTGGTCATCAGTCAGTTTAATCGTTCAGGTATGGCACCGGTGTTGTATGACGCAGCCAATGGTCAGCGATGGATAGCTGATACAGCTATGAGTGGAGTGATTCGTTATTTGCTTCCTCCTGCGAGCAATCCACGTGATCTGATACTGGTGAATGAAAGCCTGCCAGCCAATATTCAATACATCCATTCCCTGCAAAAAAGGGTATTTATCAATTATGCAGATCCTGCCATGCAGGGTAATTATTTGATTATCACCCATCCTTATATTCTTGACAATGGCAATGCAGTACAACAATATGCTACTTATCGTTCCTCACCTGCCGGCGGAAATTATCGGGTGGAAATTATTTCTATTGATCAGTTGGAAGATCAGTTTGCCTATGGTATTTCCTATTCACCATTAAGTATTCGTTCTTTTCTGCAATATGCGTATGATCATTTTGCAATTCAGCCAGCTTATGTGTTATTGATTGGTAAAGGAATTACGTATGATGCATACAGGAATCTTCAGCAGCTGACATCAGTACAACATATCGCTCTGATCCCCACCTTTGGCTTTCCGGGATCAGATATGTTGCTGGCAGCCTGGGGTAATAGCATAGCTCCTCGCATTCCCATTGGCCGAATATCCGTAATCAATAATCAGGAGTTGATGAATTATTTGGATAAGGTGAAAACATACGAATCGAATTTAACCATAACACCTTCCAATGCAAGTTATGCGCAATCAGCCTGGCATAAGAATGTGATGAATATCATGGGTGCTGATGATGCATCGTTGTATCAGTTGTTGTCAGCTTATTTTCAAGGATATAATCAGATTATTCAGGATACAAATTTTGGTGCGAATGTCGTAACGGTATCCAAATTCAGTACGGATCCGGTAGTGAAAAGCGGAAAAATTGTGGATACGATGTTTGCAAGAGGTTTATCGCTTGTCAACTTTTTTGGCCATTCTTCAGCCAATACGCTTGGTTACAACCTGGATGATCCGTCGTCTCTTCAAAACCAGGGGAAATATCCGGTGTTTATAGCCAGTGGATGCAGTGCAGGCAACATATTCGTGGTGGACACCCTGCGCCTGCAGAATCAGATGATGCTGAGCGAAGAATATTTGCTTGCACCCAATGCAGGTGCCATTGCTTTTATTGCCAATACCTATGTAGGAATTACGGATATGTTGAATGATTATAACCGTCGTTTTTATCTGAATGTATCAAAAAACTTATATGGTGCATCATTGGGCCATATGATGCAACAGGTGGTGCAATCTGTTGAACAGACATTTCCTGGTAATTTTCTCTATGCCTGCAATGCTGAGCAAATGAATCTGGATGGCGATCCGGCCCTGCACATGTTTGGCCCTGCACTTCCGGATTATGATATAGAACCCAATCAAATCAATTTTAGCCCTGATATTATTTCCCTCGCCGATCATTCATTTTCACTACATGTGCAATATGTGAATCTCGGACGGGCTGTTAAAGATTCTATTTGGGTTAGCATCAGAAGAATTTATCCATCGGGTGTGGATAGCGTGATGTATCGCAGAAAACGTCCGGCACCATATTATGCGGATTCCATTCAGCTTCAGATACCCATTCGGCCATTAACCGATGCGGGATTAAATCGTTTTATTGTGTCTATTGATGATGATCAACACATATCAGAAATTTCGGAAACAAATAATACAGCCGAGAAAGATGTGTATATCTTCAGCAATCAGGTACATGCCGTATATCCGTATGATTTTGCCATACTAGATACATCTGTATTTCATTTTTATGCATCTACCGATGATCCCATGGCGCCTGTGAGTACCTATTTGTTTGAGATTGATACCACAGCATTGTTTAACAGCCCTTTGCTGAAGCAAATGCAGCTGATAAGTAAAGGTGGATTGCTGACATTTGATCCCGGTATATCATTGATGCCGGGTAAAGTATATTACTGGAGGGTGGCCACACAACCCAATCAGCAAAATGGCGGACAGCCTATCTGGAGTATGCATTCCTTTATTTACATGCCTGGTAGCGGAAAAGGATGGAATCAGTCGCATTATTTTCAATACCTGAACAATGCCTATCAGGGAATCAACTTGAATAACAACCGCATGTTTGCATTTCTGGATACACCTAAAACACTTACGATTCAAACAGGATTGTATCCCTACTATGTGCAGGATCAAATTGATGTTTTTCTGGATCAGGACAGGCTTGAACACTATGGATGTAAATATAGTTCCCTGCAGTTTATGGTGTATGATTCCCTTACTTTTCAACCCTGGGTGAATTACAATGTTGGATCTGGCGGGAGATTCGGGAGTTATGCCATCTGTGATTTTCCTACACGCAACTTTTTTGAATTTCCTTACGCACAATCGGCTTACCGTATCAATGCGATGCATTTTATTGACAGCATTCCTGATGGTATGTGGGTATCAATTACCAATCTGGGGTGGATAGCCAACAACAGTTTTATTCAGGACTGGATGAAAGATACAACCATATTGGGATCCGGTCAGTCACTCTATCATAAACTACGTGTACTTGGTATGACAGATATTGATTCATTTTACCGCAACATTCCTTTTATTTTCTTTTTCCGGAAGGGAGATCCTTCCTCTGTCATGCAATGGGTAGGAACTTCAGCCAGTGAACATCTGACGGCATCTATTCCCGTGCATGTGCGTGCTACATCCGGCAGCATTGTTTCTCCACTTATCGGGCCTGCACTGAGCTGGAAGAGTTTGCATTGGAAAGTGCATGATATAGATCCCACGAAGGCCGATCAAACTGATCTTCAGGTTTGGGGTATTGACACAGCGGATAATCGTGTATTGTTGATTCCGCATGCTCCTACGGATACCAGCATATCTTTTGTTTCTGCTCATACTTATCCTTATCTTCAGCTGGAGTTGCATGATACAGACACTACCTATGCGACACCGGCACAATTGGATTATTGGCGGGTGTACTACGATGAATGTCCGGAAGGCGCTATTGCACCCAATTTATTTTATCAATCGCAGGATAGCCTGATTGCAGGAGACCCGTTGCAAATGAAGTTAGCATTTAAGAATGTAAGCTTTACCACATTTGCTGATAGCATGAAAATCAAAATGACCATTACCGATCAGCAGAAAAATATACATAGCATTTCCCTGCCACGTATGCGCATGCTGCCACCACAGGACACATTGCTTATACAAACTCAGATTGACACGCGCAATTTTGCGGGAAATAATGTTTTATACCTGGACGTAAATCCCGATCAGGATCAGCCCGAACAATATCATTTCAACAATTTTCTTTATCATCCTTTTTATGTCAGAACCGGTAATTTCAATCCTTTGCTTGATGTTACCTTTGATGGTGTGCATATTTTGAACAATGACATTGTATCGGCTAAACCTCGCATTCTAATTAGCATGCAGGATGCCAATCCCTATCTGAAGCTCAACGATACTTCGTTGTTTCAGGTGCAGGTGCGTTTTCCGGATGGAAGTTTGCATGATTATCACTTCGATCAAGACACGTTGCGGTTTATTTCCGGTTCCGCAACATCATCTGTACAATTGTTGTTTACACCATCGTTTACACAGGATGGAAGCTATGAATTGATTGTGCAAGCCCGAAACAGCCTCGATATTGCCAGCGGTACTGCTCCTTATCGCGTGTCCTTTCAGGTAATAAACAAACCGATGATTTCTCATTTATTAAACTATCCCAATCCATTTACTACTTCCACTGCTTTTGTATTTACCATTACCGGATCGGAAGTGCCTTCTCAGCTGAAAATTGAGATTATGACCATTACCGGACATATTGTGCGCATTATCAACAAGGAAGAGCTCGGCCCTTTGCATGTAGGCCGCAACATAACCACCTTCAGATGGGATGGAACGGATCAGTATGGCAATAAACTGGGAAACGGCGTGTATCTGTACAGGGTTGTAGCATCTTTGCATGGCAAAACAATGGATATTTTTCATACAGGAGCCGATGCTTACATTACGAGGGGATATGGAAAAATGTATTTAATGCGTTGAAATTTTTCTGCTCAGCCAAGCAATTGTACTTATGATTATCCATGTGCACCACATCAGCCAAAAGCAAATTCGGATAATACCCGGATCATAGCGGAATTCAATTGCATGATTTCCTGCAGGCAGATAAACAGCCATGAAACTGATATTGGCACGATAAACCGACATGTTTTTACCGTTGTCATAAACTTTCCAGTATGGATAATCATTTTGTTTACACAATAGCATCACATTTGACGAATTGAAAACTGACAGGCGCATCAACCCGGGCAGGAAAGTATCTACCTTTAGATGTGCAGGTAAATGCGAAGAATCCGGTAAAGAAAATTTACCAACAGATTGGGATAAAAAAATGGCTGAGCTGTCAAGCTCCCTGCAGGCTTTTGATAAATCGGCAGGCGGATAAATTTTTTGAGACAAAAAAACATAAGGCGTACGATCGGCACAGGATGCATATCCTGATTGATAAAACAATCGCACACTGGTAAGCAGATTGGGATAAAAATTTGGATAATCGGGACTGCCAATTCGTTTATCATAATAGCTTTTGCTTCCAATCATCCGGCTGATGGATGCAGGGAAAGTATCGTACTGCCGTACAGGTATCAAAGGAGGTATGGGATAATCATCAGGAAAAACTTTTGTAATCTGCTCCACCTGTTTTACGCTGGATTTTCCGACTACCGTGTATGGCATCATCCATTGCACGTGTATAAAAATATCCAGAATGATAAACATGCAAATTGTCCGTATCCATTTTTGGGGTGATTTTGTTTTACGCAAAACGATGAGCAATATTCCAGTAATGAAAACACCTGTTATGCTTTCTATGAAGAATTTATCTTTCAGATTGATATCTTCCATCCATTGTTTGAAAGCAACCCGATGAAATCCCTTCCATAAATCACGGATTCCGGATAGCAAATGGATTACCGATGGGAAGCAAGCGATCGCTACAATCAGGTAAATAACAAATAAAACAACGGATACACGAAGAAATATTTTCTGGTAGGAAATATTTTGTTCAATCAGATGTAAAAAATATCCACCGCTGATGCAAAAAGCAAGCACTGCGCCCAGCCGCCATGCACTTTGCAGCCGCACATAAGCCAGCAGGGGAAGATGCATAGGTACATGTTGCAACCAGCCTGCAGAAAGAATCAGAAAACAAATTCCCTGCATAAACCAGAAACGTGCTGCAGGCAATTTGCGCATGGACAGGAAAAAACCAATGGCACAAATAAACAAAATGCTACCGATATATGCATTTCGCAAAACCATATCGGTTTGATCCCAGCCTATATCTGGTGAGGTGGTGACCAGCGGAAACAAAAATGAAACCCAACAGCTCACGGAAAATGGGTGGCCTATTTGACTCATGCTAAGAGCCTTGCTCCGATACATGTAGGGAATAGCGGTGTAAATAGACAGGATCAAGCCCGCAAGCAGCAAGCCTGCACAAACGCCTGTAACCAGCAGCAGTTTGACGAACTGCAAACCTTTTGCTTCATTCAAAAAATCATCCTGCCATCTTTTGGAATAAAACATTGCGCTACCGATCAGTGAAATAACGGTGAAATAAATCAGCCAGATGATTTGGTCCGGATGCGCATTGCTCACAAAGCACCATAACACAACAGCCAGCCATAAAGCATGTGAGATATGTCTGGTTTTAAAAAGCAGTATCGCCTGTGCAATCAAATAAGGCAGCCAGGCTACGGGTGAAAGCCAGTTCATCCATTGGGCACTTCCCAGCCAGTAACCGCTGCCCACGTAAGCTATGGCTACAGTACATGCCGTGAGACGGGAAAAACCAAACAACCTGCCAAGCCGGAACATGCCCCAGGCGGCTATCCAGACATAACCCATCCATTCCAGATGCAGGGTATAAAAGCTGTAATGAAATAGGGATATAAACAGCCACACCAAAGGATTCCAGAATCCGCTGGTAAAATCGGCGTGCAGGGGATAACCATAATTGAAATAAGGCGACCAGAAGGGGATGATGCCATGATGCACAGCTTGGCTCATTTGCAGGCGCACGGGAAAATAGGCAACAGCTGCATCGTTTTTCAGGAAAAACAATCCGGTTATCACAGGCACATACATGCATGCACCGATGATCAGCAGGAAAGCATACGGAAACCAGCCGGCAAAGCGTTTGTTCATATCAGAAAAATGTTATCATTGTATGCATGAAGCATCCTTTGCCAGCCGATAAGCGGGATTTCGATACTTTTGCCAGGCATTACAGGGATCTTCATGATGCCAATATCCGGTTGTCTGGTGCCAATTCAGCCTATTTTGCCCGACTAAAAATACAAATCCTTGCCCTTTATGAATCCGATGACGGACAACACGTGCTGGATCTGGGTTGTGGAGACGGACTCTGTACGGCATACATGCAGCAATCTTTTCCTTCCTGGCAACTAACAGGTGTGGATGTGTCGGCAGAAAGCATTGCCGTAGCACAGGAACGCCGGCTGCCGGGTGTGGCCTTCATTCATTATGATGGACGGCACCTGCCTTTTGATCCGGCAGGTTTTGATGTGATTTTTATGGCCGGCGTATTGCATCATGTCGGGCATGACCAACGTCTGGCTGTTTTGCAGGAGGCACGCAGGGTTGCCCGCCCACAGGGGCGGATTTATATTTTTGAACACAATCCTTTCAACCTGCTTACCCGATATTTTGTAAGTACCTGTGCATTTGATCGTGGTGTAAAGCTGCTCATGGCTTCAGAAGCAAAACGGCTGTTGTGTGAAGCAGGCTGGAAGGCGGAAAGCTGCCGATACTATATTTTCTTTCCCCGGCACCGCATTTTTAGGCCCTTGTGCAAAGCAGAATCCAGGCTGTCCTGGTTGCCCCTGGGAGGTCAATACATGATCCGCGCCTGTGCATGCTGAAAGCTGAAATGTTTACCGGTTAATGGTTTCCCGGATCAGGTAGAGCGGCCGTTTCTTCGTTTCTTCATACACTTTTCCCAGGTATTCACCCAGCAGGCCAATGGCTATGAGCTGCAGGCTGCCCAGAAACAGGATGCACAGCAATAGAGACGTCCATCCGGGAACCGTTTTACCGAACAGATAACTTACAATGGCTATGATGGCAAACAGGAAAGCCAGGCTTCCGATCAGAAAACCTGAGAAAAATACCACTCGCAATGGCCGGAAGCTAAATGAAATCAGCGCATCCCAGGCTAGTCGGAGTTGTTTGTGTAGAGGATATTTCGTAGTACCACTATTTCTGGGCGGTTTTTCGTAGGGGATCACTGTACTTCTGAAACCCACCCAGTGCATCAATCCGCGGACGAACAGGGCATTCTCATGAAACTGAAGCAAAGCCTCCCTGACTTTCCGGTTAAACATTTTAAAATCAGCAGCAGCAGGTGTAACAGGGGTTTCTGACAAAAAATTATAGCACTTGTAAAAGCATGTACTTAACCATGATTTCAGTCCTTTTTCTCTGGCAATTTGCTGCGCATGTACAATGTCGTAACCACTCTCCAGAAGTTCCATCATGGAGCCAATCAGGTGGGGTGGATGTTGCAGATCGCCATCCATGGTCACCAGCCAGTCGGCATCAGCAGCCTGGATGCCGGCCATCAGGGCAGCCTGGTGGCCGAAGTGCCGGGAAAAGGAAATGGCTTGCACCCGGTTGTCTTTTGCGGCCAGTTTCCGGATGCGTTCAAATGTGTCGTCGGTGCTTCCATCGTCTATAAACAGCAAAGCCCAGGTACTGACAGGCAGGGTGCTCAAGTGTTGCCGGACGCTTTCATACAGCGGGCGGATGTTTCCCGCTTCATTATACACGGGCACTATGATGCAGATGGAGTTCATGGATGGGAGGCAGAAAAATATTGTTTGGCGAGAGCAACCACATATTTACCCAGCATGTCAAACTCCAGATTTACCTGATGGCCGGGTTCAACCAGGCGGATGTTGGTATGGGCATAGGTGTAAGGAATGATGGCCACGCGAAACTGCCCGGGCTTCACATCGAAACAGGTAAGGCTGATACCGTTGATGCACACGGAACCTTTTTCAATCACATAATCTGCAAAGCTGTGCGGATAGGAAAAGCAGTATTCCCAGCTTCCGTCTGTTTCCTTTTTTTCTGTACAAACAGCCACCGTATCCACATGTCCCTGGACAAAATGTCCACCGAGCCGATCCTGCAGGCTGAGAGCCCTTTCCAGATTGATGAGGTCGCCGGGTTTGCGTTGTCTGAGGTTGGTTTTTTTCAGGGTTTCCTGCACAGCTACCACTATGTGCTGGTTGGCCGTGCATTCGGTAATGGTTAGGCAAACGCCATCATGGGAAACACTTTCATCCGGATGCAACTCCCCGGAAATAGATGATTCAATCACGAAAACAGCATTCTGGCCATCCTGCTTTACATCTGCTACTGTACCTGTTGTTTGGATCAATCCTGTGAACATAAGGAAAAATGTATTGTGTTGTGATTGAATTTTCAGAGAAAACTATAACTTTGCAGCTCCAAAAAATAAAGGAGACCTTATGCTGATTATCGATGCCAAAGAATGCGAAAATATTGATAAAGCCCTGAAAAAATACAAGAAAAAATTTGAAAAGGCCCGTATTCTTCAGCAACTTCGCGAGCGGCAGGCATACGTAAAACCGTCGGTAAAGCGTAGAAATGAAATCCAACGTGCCATCTACCGCGCTAAAATCGCTGCCGGCAAGATAGAAAAAAAGTAGCCATCAGCTTGTCATCTTTTTTCTTCCTTCTTTTCGTGATATTTCCTTCCGGGAATTTGTAATTTCGGGAAATGCAACCCGAAACTTCTATTCAAGAACAGTTACAGCGCTTTTTGCAGCATCTGGCTTTTGAAAAGCGTTACTCTCGCCATACCCTGACGGCTTACAGGCATGATATTGAAGATTTTCTCAGCTTCCTCACCATATATGGAACATTTCATGAAGTCAGGGAGTTGAGTGCCATGCATGTTCGTTCCTGGGTAGCTGAGCTGGCCGAACGGTCGTCCAGTGCTGCTACCATCAGGCGAAAGCTTTCGGCAGTGAGGTGTTGGCTCAGGTATGCACATCAGCAGGGGTGGACGGACCACGATCCTTTTGGGCGGGTGGTGCTTCCCAGAAAGCAGAAACGCCTGCCGGCATTTTTAAAGCGGGAAGAGGTTGACAGGCTTTTTCATACCGGTGCTTTTCCGGAAGGCATTGCAGGCATTACCCACAGGCTCATTTTAGCCTTATTTTATCAGACAGGCATGCGACTTTCGGAACTGGCGGGGTTGAAACAGAGCGATTGGGACAGGCAGCAGCACTGGATGCGGGTTTTGGGGAAAGGGAGCAAGTATCGGTTTATTCCGTTGGGACCGGGATTGGAACAACTGCTGCTCAACTATCAGCAACAACGCCAATCTGCATTTGGAGATCAATATGAAGATTGGCTGGTGTTGACGGAAAAAGGTAAACCTCTTTATGTCAAATATCTTTATCGGATTGTCCATCGCTATCTTACTCAGGTGAGCACGCTCAGCAAGGCCAGCCCCCACGTCTTGCGGCACACCTTCGCCACGCATTTGCTCAATGCCGGGGCAGATTTGCAAGCTATCCGGGAACTGCTTGGGCATAGCAGCCTGGCCGCCACCCAGGTGTACGTGCACAACTCTATTGCACAATTAAAGGAAATCCACAAACAGGCTCATCCCCGTGGGTAAAGCGGTCAACAACAATCTAAAATCAAGTTGATCAAAATCATATTGATCATTTAGGGAAATTGTTTTATCTTCCAGATTGATAACGGCACAGGTATCTGGTGCTCTATTTTCTCATCTTTTAAACCTTGTAAGCTATGAACCTACACATTCAGGCCGTGCATTTCGAGCCCGACAGAAAATTGCTGGATCATGTACACAAAAAATTATCGAAGCTGGAAAATGTACATGACCGCATTGTGGATGTAGAAGTCTTTTTGAAACTGGACAATGTGGTGCATCAGATCAAGGATAAGGTAGTGGAAATTAAGGTGTCCATTCCCCGGCATCAATTTTTCGTAAAACAAAGCTCCAAGTCATTTGAAGAATCTTTTGATCTTGCGTTGGATGCGGTTCTCACGCAGATAAAACGACAGAAAGAGAAGCTTTATCAATCCTGAAATATACTTTCCCGCCCTTGTGGCGGGATTTTTTTTATTTTTTGCGGAATTCCGAAAGCTATAAAACTCCCGGATTCGTTTGCAGGGAAAGAAGAGGATAAAAGTTTGCTCAAGAAATTTCAGAATTAAAACTTTTCAATTACTTTTGCATTCCCAAATTTGAAGGGAGTTGGGGTATTGTTCTTTTTATTGCTGATTGTGGCCAAGCGTCACGCCTGCCTATTGGCAGGCAGCCGGTCTGTTGAGAGGCAAAAAATAAATTTGCCAGCATAGCTCAGTTGGCCAGAGCAGCTGATTTGTAATCAGCTGGTCGGGGGTTCGAATCCCTCTGCTGGCTCGCAGCCCTGGCTGAGTCGGCTCGTGGCAACAGGTTTGTTGATATGAGGGTTGGGATGAAAGCCGGCATTATGGCTATTTTTAGGGGCTGTCTTACAAAGAATAGGGCAGGTTCCAGAGCGGTCAAATGGGGCGGACTGTAAATCCGCTGTCTTACGACTTCAGAGGTTCGAATCCTCTCCTGCCCACGACAGAGGGTGAGTAAGCCTTGTGATCAGCATAAGTTCTTTCCTGTCTGCGAGCAGACAGGGGTATGCGGGAGTAGCTCAGTTGGTAGAGCGACAGCCTTCCAAGCTGTAGGTCGCGGGTTCGAGCCTCGTCTCCCGCTCAGCAAGCTGTTGTAGCTCAGCTGGTAGAGCACTTCCTTGGTAAGGAAGAGGTCGGCAGTTCAAACCTGCTCAACAGCTCAGGAATGCAGCAATAGGCCGTGTGGATATGATGAAGCGGAAAAAGCCTGTTGCCAATAGGCAAGAACGTTGCAATTCCGAGGGAAATCAGGAAATTTATTTTTTTAATATTCAAACACCACAGTTTTAAAAACACATCACAATGGCAAAAGAAGTCTTTAAAAGGGATAAGCCCCATGTGAACATTGGTACGATTGGTCATATTGACCACGGGAAGACCACATTAACGGCAGCCATCACCTATGTTTTATCACAAAAAGGGCTGGCCGAAAAGAAAAGCTATGATGAAATTGATGCGGCTCCTGAAGAAAAAGAAAGAGGTATTACCATTAACACAGCCCATGTGGAATACCAGACAGCCAATCGCCACTATGCACACGTGGATTGCCCCGGGCATGCCGACTATGTGAAGAACATGATCACCGGTGCTGCTCAGATGGATGGCGCTATTCTGGTTGTAGCTGCGACCGATGGCCCGATGCCGCAGACCAAAGAACACCTGCTGCTTGCTCGTCAGGTGGGTGTGCCCCGTATTGTGGTATTCCTGAACAAAGTGGATCTGGTGGATGATCCGGAATTGTTGGAACTGGTGGAGATCGAAGTCCGCGAATTGCTGAACTTCTATGGATTCGATGGTGATAACACTCCGATTATCAAAGGATCTGCTACCGGTGCCCTGGCTGGTGAAGAAAAATGGGTGAAAGCCATCGAAGAACTGATGGATGCTGTAGATAATTATATCCCACTTCCGCCCCGGCCTATCGATCAGCCTTTCCTGATGTCCATTGAAGACGTATTCTCCATTACCGGTCGAGGCACGGTAGCTACCGGTAGAATTGAACGCGGGAAGGTGAAGGTGGGCGACAACGTGGAAATTGTAGGATTTGTCCACGAACCCCTGAAAACCACCGTTACCGGCGTGGAAATGTTCAAGAAAATTCTGGAAGAAGGACAAGCTGGCGATAATGCCGGATTGCTGCTGCGTGGTATTGAAAAGAAAGATATCCGCCGCGGAATGGTAATCTGTCAGCCCGGATCCATCACGCCGCACACCGACTTCAAATGTGAAGTGTATGTGCTGAGCAAGGAAGAAGGAGGCCGGCATACCCCGTTCTTCAACCATTACCGTCCGCAGTTCTATTTCCGTACAACTGACGTTACCGGTGAAGTGGAATTGCCACAGGGCGTAGAAATGGTGATGCCAGGCGATAATGTTTCCCTGACCGTTCACCTGATCGCTCCTATTGCTATGGAAAAAGGGCTTAAATTCGCTATCCGCGAAGGCGGACGTACGGTGGGTGCAGGACAGGTAACCGAAATCCTGAAGTAACATGAATCTTTCTCACCTGTTTTCTTTTTCAGCAAACAGGTAAACTCCTAAAAGCCCCGCCATTGGGTTGGGGCATTTGGCTTTACAGGTGTAGCTCAATTGGTAGAGCAACGGTCTCCAAAACCGTAGGCTGGGGGTTCGAGTCCCTCCTCCTGTGCCATTTTCCAAATCTCAGCAATGAATAAGATAGCCAATTATATTCAGGAAAGCTACCATGAGCTGGTTCATAAAGTCTCCTGGCCTTCGTGGGAGCAATTGCAATCCTCCACCATGGTGGTACTGGCTACAACCATTCTGGCTACCGTGATTGTCTGGCTCATGGATCTGCTATCCAGTACTGTATTGCAATACTATTATAAACTGTTCTCATAATGGATGCTGTAACCAGCCCCACACAAGAAACACGCTGGTATGTGCTTAGGGTTATCAGCGGAAAAGAAAAAAAAGTCAAGGAATATCTTGACCTGGAAATCCGCCGCTCCGGATGGGGTGATATTATCAAACAAGTATTTGTACCCGTAGAAAAAGTATATAAAATTCAGTCGGGCAAGAAAGTGATGCGGGAAAGAAATTTTTATCCCGGATATGTGATGATTGAAGTGGTGGAAGGGAAACTTACCGACGAGATCATCAGTGCCATCAACAACATGACGAATGTCATCCATTTTCTGGGGAAAGATAAACCTATTCCCCTGCGCAAGTCAGAAGTAAACAAAATGCTGGGTAAGGCTGATGAACTCGCCGATCAGGGCGTGACCATGAGTGAGCCCTTTATTGTGGGAGAAACGGTGCGCATTATTGATGGACCATTCAATGATTTCAACGGTGTCATTGAAGAAATCAATGAAGAAAAGAAAAAGCTGAAGGTCATCGTTAAAATTTTTGGCCGTGCAACCCCGGTGGAACTGAATTTTATGCAGGTAGAAAAAATCAGCTGATTTTTTTTAGATTTCCGGGAATTATCATATCTTTGCGCTCCCTTGAAAATTTGGAAGAACGGCTTAGCTGTTCGCAACACCAAGCAAACCTTCCGGTATGGCAAAAGAAATCATTGGTTACGTAAAGCTTCAGGTAAAAGGTGGTCAGGCAAATCCGGCCCCTCCCATCGGACCGGCCCTGGGCTCCAAAGGGGTCAACATCATGGAGTTCTGCAAGCAGTTCAATGCGCGTACGCAGGACAAAATGGGCAAACTGCTTCCGGTAGTCCTCACGGTTTATGCAGACAAATCTTTTGATTTTGTCATCAAAACTGCGCCGGCAGCAGTACAGCTTATGGAAGCAGCCAAGGTACAGTCAGGTTCAAAAGAACCCAATCGGGTAAAAGTGGGCAAGGTTACCTGGGATCAGGTAAAAGCCATTGCTCAGGATAAGATGCCCGACCTGAACTGCTTTACCCTGGAAAGTGCCATGAAAATGATTGCTGGCACTGCGCGGAGCATGGGCATCACGATTGAAGGAACCGCCCCCTGGGAACGTTAACAGCTTAAATCTTTCTTACGCATGCTGACCAAGAAACGTAAAGCTGCTGAAGCTAAAATTGATCGTGCGAAATTATACTCACTCGCAGAAGCTGCATCTTTGTTGAAAGATATCAATACCACGCGCTTTGATAGTTCCGTAGATATGCATGTCCGGCTGGGTGTAGATCCTAAGAAGGCCGACCAGGCTATCAGGGGATCGGTAACCCTGCCACATGGCACAGGCAAAACCCGCAAAGTGTTGGTTTTGTGTACGCCCGATAAGGAAGAAGAAGCCAAACAAGCCGGTGCGGATTATGTGGGTCTGGATGAATATATCCAAAAGATTGAAAACGGCTGGACGGATGTGGATGTGATCATTGCCACACCCTCAGTAATGCCCAAAATCGGGAAGCTGGGTAAAATCCTTGGCCCCCGGAACCTGATGCCCAATCCCAAAACGGGTACGGTAACTCAGGATGTAGCTGCAGCCGTGAAAGAAGTGAAAAGCGGCAAAATTACCTTTAAGGTAGATAAAGCCGGCATTATTCATGCATCCATCGGCAGGGTTTCCTTTCCACCGGAAAAAATAGTGGAGAATGCACATGAATTTATCCAGACCATTCTTCGGTTAAAGCCACCTACTGCGAAAGGAACCTATCTCAAAAGCATCTCGATGGCTACCACCATGAGTCCGGGAATCAAGATTGATCCGCGTTCAGTATTAAACTGATTAATGCATAGAGTGTATGAATAAAGCACAGAAAACCGAAATTATTAATAAGCTCAGGGAACGATTCAGCCGCTATCCGCATTTTTATCTCGCCGATTCCTCGGCCCTGACGGTTGAACAGGTTAACAAACTGCGCAGGGCCTGCTTTGAAGGCAAGGTAGAAATGAAGGTAGCCAAAAATACGCTCATCCGCAAGGCATTGGAATCTATTGAAGCATCCCGGTATGAAGGCGTTTATCCTGCACTGAAAGGACAGACAGCCATCTTTTTTACCGAAAACCCCAAGGAACCGGCCCTGATTATTTCCCGATTCCGCAAGGAACAGGGGAGTGAAAAGCCCATTCTGAAACTGGCTTTTGTGGATTCGGAAATTTATGAGGGGGATAGTCAGCTGGAAACCCTAACCCGGTTGAAATCCAAGGCTGATTTGATTGGTGAACTCATCAGCCTGTTGCAGTCCCCTGCACATCGGGTCATTGGCGCCTTGCAATCGGGTGGACAAACCATTGCTGGTGTGCTGAAGACTCTTGAATCCAGAAGTGCTGACTGATGGGTTTATCATTGCATTTGGCTTCCAAGTCCAACATATATTTTTTATTGATTTATTGATTTCAAAAACACACACAACATGGCTGACTTAAAAGCATTTGCCGAACAGCTCGTAAATCTCACCGTTAAGGAAGTGAACGAATTGGCTAAAATTCTGAAAGAAGAATACGGGATTGAACCAGCAGCAGCTGCTCCGGTAATGGTTGCCGGAGGTGGTGCTGCAGCCGGTGCTGCCGCTGCTCCTGCAGCTGAAGAAAAAACCTCTTTCAACGTGATTCTGAAAGCCGCCGGCGCCAATAAACTGAACGTGGTGAAGGTGGTGAAGGAATTAACCGGTCTTGGCCTCAAGGAAGCCAAAGAATTGGTTGACGGAGCTCCCAAGCCCGTGAAAGAGGGAATTGCCAAGGCTGAAGCCGATCAACTGGCTGCCAAGCTGAAAGAAGCTGGTGCTGAAGTAGAAATCCAGTAAACCATTTTTCATTGCCCTGCAACAAAAGGGTACTGATTAAACTACCAGGTCAAAAGTCCTGTACTTTTGACCTGTTTCCCTTTGAAGATGATGCACCGTGCTGAATTACATGAAGCCTTCAAAGCTTCCTTGAAATTTTTACTAATTATTTGATTTTATCTTCTGCAACGATGTCAACAGCAAAACTTCCAGCCAATCATTCTTCCCGGCAACCTGCCCATCAGGCAAACGGGCGAGTAAACTTCGGAAAAGTCCAGCAGCCTGCCGAAATTCCTGATCTGCTGGCTATCCAGCTGCAGTCGTTTAAAGATTTTCTGCAACTCGAAACTACGCCCGATAAGCGCAACAACGAAGGGTTGTTCAAGGTATTCAAGGAAAATTTTCCCATCACCGACACCCGGAATATTTTCAATCTGGAATTCCTCGACTACTACGTGGATCCTCCCAGATATACCATCGAAGAATGTATTGAGCGGGGGCTGACCTATTCCGTACCACTGAAGGCCAAGCTGCGCCTCAGCTGTAACGATGAAGAACATGTGGATTTCCAGACCATCGTACAGGATGTGTTTCTGGGTAATATTCCTTATATGACTCCCCGTGGCACCTTCATCATCAACGGTGCCGAACGGGTGGTGGTATCCCAGCTGCATCGTTCACCAGGCGTGTTCTTTGGTCAGTCTATCCATCCGAATGGTACCAAGATTTATTCCGCAAGGGTCATTCCTTTCAAAGGTGCCTGGATGGAATTTGCTACTGACATCAACAATGTCATGTATGCCTACATTGACCGGAAGAAAAAGTTCCCCGTTACCATGCTGCTGCGGGCCATCGGCTATGAAACTGATAAAGACATCCTGCAGTTGTTTGACATGGCCGATGAAGTGAAAGCCGATAAGAAAACGCTGAGCAAATATATCGGCCGCAAGCTGGCTGCCCGCGTGCTGCGTACCTGGGTGGAAGATTTTGTGGATGAAGATACCGGTGAGGTGGTTTCCATCGAGCGCAATGAAATCATTCTGGATCGCGATAGTGTGCTGAATGAAGAGAATATCCAGCAAATCATTGATCTCGGTGTGAAGACTATTTTCCTGCAGAAGGAAGAACTTTCGGAAGATTATTCCATCATTTACAATACCCTGAATAAGGATACTTCCAATTCCGAGCTGGAAGCCGTTCAACATATTTACCGGCAACTCAGGGGTGCCGATGCACCGGATGACGAAACCGCCCGTGGCATTATTGACAAACTCTTTTTCTCTGACAAGCGTTACGACCTCGGGGATGTGGGGCGGTACAAAATCAATCGTAAACTTGGCCTGGATACTCCGCTGGAAGTACGGGTGCTGACCAAGGAAGATATCATTGCCATCATCAAATATCTGGTAAAACTTACCAATGGCAAGGCCGAAATTGATGATATTGATCACCTGAGCAACCGCCGGGTTCGCACGGTAGGTGAGCAATTATATGCCCAATTTGGTGTAGGGCTGGCGCGTATGGCACGTACCATCCGTGAAAGGATGAACGTACGCGACAACGAGGTGTTTACACCTATTGACCTGATCAATGCCCGTACACTAAGTTCGGTTATCAATTCCTTCTTTGGCACTTCCCAGCTCTCGCAGTTCCTCGATCAGACCAACCCGCTCAGTGAAATCACCCACAAGCGCCGCATTTCAGCTTTGGGTCCAGGTGGATTGAGCCGCGAACGCGCTGGATTTGAAGTGCGCGACGTACATTATTCCCATTATGGCCGGCTGTGTACCATTGAGACACCGGAAGGTCCAAATATCGGTTTGATTTCCACCCTCTGCGTACACGCCAAGGTGAATGAAATGGGCTTTATTGAAACACCTTATCGCGAAGTGAAAAACGGTAAGGTGGACTTGCATAAGGTGAAATACTTGAGCGCAGAGGAAGAAGATCAGGTAAAGATTGCACAGGCCAATGCCCCGCTTGATAAAGAGGGTAACTTACTCAATGATCGGGTAAAAGCCCGTGAAATGGGTGATTTCCCAGTGCTGGACAAACATGAAGTGCAATACATGGATATCGCTCCCAATCAGATTGTGGGGTTGAGTGCATCATTGATTCCCTTCCTCGAACACGATGATGCCAACCGTGCATTGATGGGCTCAAACATGCAACGCCAGGCCGTACCCTTGCTGCGTCCGGAAGTACCCATTGTGGGTACCGGGCTGGAAGCCGTGGCTGCCCGCGACTCCAGAACCCAGATCACTGCCGAAGGCGATGGAGTGGTGGAATATGTGGATGCCAACGAAATCCACGTACGGTACAAACGAAGCGATATCCAGCGGCTGGTGAGCTTCGAGGACGATTTGAAAGTGTACAAGCTCACTAAGTTCACCAAAACCAATCAATCTACCTGCATCAACCTGAAACCCTGTGTGAAAAAAGGTCAGGCCGTAAAAGCAGGCGATTTCCTCACGGAAGGTTATGCTACACAGGGCGGTGAACTGGCTCTGGGCCGGAACCTGATGGTGGCTTTCATGCCCTGGAAAGGCTACAACTTTGAAGACGCCATCGTAATATCCGAACGTGTGGTGCGGGAAGATCTGTTTACTTCCATTCACATCGAAGAGTTCGAGCTGGAAGTGCGTGATACCAAGCTGGGACCTGAAGAGCTCACGGCCGATATCCCCAATGTGAGCGAAGAAGCTACCAAAGACCTGGATGAAAACGGCATTATCCGCGTGGGAGCCTGGGTGAAGGAAGGCGATATCCTGATTGGTAAAATCACTCCCAAAGGGGAGTCCGATCCTACACCGGAAGAGCGACTGCTGCGCGCCATTTTCGGCGATAAGGCCGGCGATGCCAAAGATGCATCCCTGAAAGTACCTCCTTCCATAGAAGGTGTGGTGATCAATAAAAAACTGTTCTCCAGAGCCAAAAAAGATAAAAATTCCAAGCTGCGTGAAAAAGCAGCCCTGGAGAAGCTGGAGAAAATGCACCAGAAAAATGTAGAAGAGCTCAACGAAGTACTGCTGGACAAATTGCAACAACTGCTGAAAGATCAAATTTCAGCCGGTGTTACCAACAACTTCGGGGAAGTGCTGATTCCCAAAGGCGCCAAATTCACCCAGAAAAATCTGGCAGCTATTGATTATCAGAATGTGAATCCGCTGGGCTGGACACAAAATGAAGAAGTGAATGAGCTGGTAAACACCCTTTTGCACAACTACAATATCAAGTACAATGAAGAGCTTGGCCGGTACAAGAGAGAAAAATTCAATATCTCGATCGGTGATGAACTTCCACCCGGTGTGCTCAGGCTGGCCAAGGTATACCTGGCTTCCAAACGCAAGCTGAAAGTGGGCGATAAAATGGCTGGCCGTCATGGTAACAAGGGTATTGTGGCCAAGATTGTGCGGGTGGAAGATATGCCCTTCCTCGAAGATGGTACCCCTGTGGATATTGTATTGAATCCGCTGGGTGTGCCCTCCCGAATGAATATCGGACAGATTTACGAAACCGTCCTGGGATGGGCAGGATGGAAACTTGGAAAGAAATACGCCACGCCGATCTTTGACGGTGCTACACCGGAAGAAATTGCCCGGGAAATTGAAGAAGCCGGATTGCCTACCTTCGGGCATACTTACCTTTACGACGGGGAAACCGGCGAACGCTTCCACCAGAAAGCTACGGTGGGGGTGATCTATATGATGAAACTCCACCATCTGGTCGACGATAAAATGCACGCCCGTTCCATTGGTCCGTACAGCCTCATTACCCAGCAACCTCTGGGTGGTAAGGCGCAGTTTGGTGGCCAGCGTTTCGGTGAAATGGAAGTATGGGCTCTGGAAGCCTATGGTGCTGCCCATACCCTCCAGGAAATGCTCACCATCAAATCTGATGATATCGTCGGAAGGGCAAAGGCTTATGAAGCCATTGTGAAGGGCGATAACATTCCCAAACCCGGTGTGCCCGAATCGTTTAATGTGCTGGTGCATGAATTGAGAGGGTTGGGTCTGGAACTTACATTTGAATAATTCGCATTGATTTCATTTAAACCATCCATATCATGGCTTTGAAAAAAGAAAATCGTCCCAAGCCAAATTTTAGCAAGGTAACCATCAGCCTTGCCTCTCCGGATTCTATCCTGGAGCGCTCCTACGGCGAAGTGCTGAAACCGGAAACCATCAATTACCGCACGTACAAACCGGAGCGTGACGGGCTTTTTTGTGAGCGTATTTTTGGTCCGGTCAAGGATTATGAATGTTATTGCGGCAAATACAAGCGCATCCGTTACAAGGGTATCGTGTGCGATCGCTGCGGTGTGGAAGTAACCGAGAAAAAGGTGCGCCGCGAACGGATGGGACATATCAAGCTGGTTGTCCCGGTGGTTCATATCTGGTATTTCAAGTCCCTGCCGAATAAAATTGGTTATTTATTGGGACTATCTTCCAAAAAGCTGGAATCCATCATCTATTACGAACGATATGTGGTGATTCAGCCCGGCATCCGGGAGGATAAGGGTTTGAATGTGATGGATCTGTTGACGGAAGAAGAATATCTGGAAATTATTGACTCCCTGCCGAAAGACAACCAGCTGCTGCCTGACGATGATCCCAAAAAGTTCATCGCCAAAATGGGCGCCGAAGCCATTCAGATGTTGCTGGCTCGCATCAACCTGGATGAGCTTTCCTATTCCCTGCGCAATCAGGCAGCCAATGAAACTTCCCAACAACGCAAGGCCGAAGCCCTGAAACGGCTGAGTGTGGTGGAAGCCTTCCGGGAAGCCAATCAGCATATTGAAAACCGTCCCGAATGGATGGTGATGCAATACATCCCGGTGATACCTCCCGAATTGAGGCCGCTGGTGCCGCTCGATGGGGGGCGCTTTGCATCATCCGACCTCAACGACCTGTACCGGCGGGTGATCATCCGGAACAACAGGCTGAAAAGATTGATTGAAATCAAGGCTCCTGAAGTGATTCTGCGCAATGAAAAACGCATGCTTCAGGAAGCTGTTGACTCGCTGTTCGACAACAGCCGCAAGTCCAACGCTGTTAAGGCCGAAGGTGGCCGTGCCCTGAAATCCTTGAGTGATGTGCTGAAAGGTAAGCAGGGGCGCTTCCGCCAGAACCTGCTGGGTAAGCGGGTGGACTATTCCGGTCGTTCCGTAATTGTGGTAGGCCCTGAGCTGAAACTGCATGAATGCGGCCTGCCCAAAGACATGGCAGCCGAATTGTTCAAACCCTTCATTATCCGAAAACTTATCGAACGGGGCATTGTGAAAACGGTGAAATCGGCCAAAAAGCTGGTGGAACGTAAGGATGCCGTCATTTGGGATATCCTGGAAAATATCCTCAAAGGCCATCCGGTGCTGCTGAACCGCGCCCCGACCCTGCACCGCCTTTCCATTCAGGCCTTCCAGCCGAAACTCATCGAAGGAAAAGCCATTCAGCTGCATCCGTTGACCTGTACGGCTTTCAATGCCGACTTCGACGGTGACCAGATGGCTGTGCATGTGCCCCTGAGCAATGCCGCCATCCTCGAAGCTCAGCTGCTCATGCTTTCTTCCCACAACATCCTTAACCCCCAAAACGGAACGCCCATCACCCTGCCCTCGCAGGATATGGTGCTTGGGCTGTACTATATCACCAAGGGCAAGCGCTCCACGCCCGATGACCCGGTACGGGGCGAAGGGAAAATCTTTTACTCACCCGAAGAAGTAATCATCGCCTATAACGAAGGCAAAATTGACCTGCACGCCTGGATCAAAGTCAGGGCCATGGTGCGGAATGCAGAAGGCAAGCTTGAAAAACAGCTGATTGAAACTACAGTTGGTCGGGTGATTTTCAATCAAACCGTGCCCAAAGAAGTGGGTTTCATCAACGCATTGCTGACCAAAAAATCACTTCGCGAAATCATTGGCGATATTATCAAGCTCACCGATGTGCCCACAACGGCCAAATTCCTCGATGATATCAAGGAACTGGGCTATCGGATGGCCTATAAAGGCGGGCTTTCATTCAGCATCAACGACCTGATTGTGCCCCAGATCAAGGAAACCCTGATTGAAAATGCGATGGCCGAAGTAGAAGAAGTTTGGGAAAATTACAACATGGGGTTGATTACCAACAATGAACGGTACAATCAGATTGTGGATATCTGGTCGCGTGTAGATACAAAGATTACCGAATCCCTGATTCAGGAACTGGCAGCTGATCAGAAAGGATTTAATTCGGTATTTATGATGCTTGATTCCGGTGCGCGGGGTTCCAAGCAGCAGATCAAGCAGCTGGCCGGTATCCGTGGCTTGATGGCCAAGCCCAGAAAAAGTGGTTCCACCGGATCAGAAATCGTGGAAAACCCCATCCTCTCCAACTTCAAGGATGGATTAAGCGTGTTGGAATACTTCATTTCTACCCACGGTGCCCGTAAAGGTCTGGCCGACACGGCTCTGAAAACAGCCGATGCCGGCTATCTGACCCGCCGTCTGGTGGATGTGGCACACGATGTGGTGATCACAGAGGAAGATTGTGGTACCCTGCGGGGCATTTCTATCTCGGCCATTAAAGAAAATGAAGAAATCGTTGAATCACTCTTCGATAGAATCCTGGGTAGGGTTTCTTTGCACGATATCTACCATCCGCAGACCGATGAGCTGATTGTGCCTGCAGGTGAAATGATTACCGAAGATATCGCACGCAAAATTGAAGAAAGCGGTATCGAATCGGTTGAAATCCGTTCGGTGCTTACCTGTGAAAGTCGGCGGGGTGTTTGTGTAAAATGTTATGGCCAGAACCTCGCTACCGGGCAGCTCGCGCAAAAAGGTGATGTGGTGGGCATCATTGCGGCTCAATCCATCGGTGAACCCGGTACCCAGCTTACCTTGCGTACATTCCACGTTGGGGGTGTAGCCGGTTCGGCAACTGTGGAATCCAAGCTCACTTCCCATTTCGATGGAGTCGTACACTTCGATGGTTTGCGTACGGTAAGCTATGAAAACAATGAAGGCGAAAAAGTGCAGGTAGTCATCGGCCGGATGGGTGAAGTTAGGATCGTGGATCCCAAGGCCGATCGTCTGCTGACAACCCACAATATTCCTTACGGATCTACCCTGCTGGTAAAAGAAGGGCAAACCATCAAAAAAGGTGATGTCATCTGCACCTGGGATCCGTTCAACGCCGTGATTATTTCTGAAATCGGCGGGAAAGTACGGTTTGAAAACATTATCGAAGGTGTTACCTATCGCGAAGAAGCCGATGAACAAACCGGCCACCGCGAAAAGGTTGTCATTGAAAGCCGGGATAAAAACAAAATCCCCAGCCTTATCATTGAAAAGGGTAAGGAAAGCAAGACCTATAACCTGCCGGTGGGCTCGCATATCAATGTGAACGAGGGCGATCAGGTGAAAGCCGGTCAGGTGTTGGTTAAAATCCCACGCGTCATTGGCAAGCTCCGCGACATTACCGGTGGTTTGCCGCGTGTTACCGAATTGTTTGAAGCCCGTAACCCATCCAACCCGGCCATTGTAGCTGAAATTGATGGTGTGGTAAGCTTTGGCAGTGTAAAACGCGGTAACAGGGAAATCATCATTGAATCCAAAGAAGGCCAGGTGAAGAAATACCTGGTGCCGTTAACCCGGCATATCCTGGTACAGGATGGTGATTTTGTAAAAGCCGGTACACCTCTTTCCGATGGTGCCATTAGCCCCAGCGATATCCTGGCCATCAAAGGCCCGTATGCCGTACAGGAATACTTGGTTAACGAAATTCAGGAAGTATATCGCTTGCAGGGTGTGAAGCTAAATGATAAGCATATTGAAGTGATCGTCCGGCAAATGATGCGCAAAGTAACAATCGAGGATCCCGGAGATACCCATTTCCTTGAGGGCGATCTGGTTGACAAGTTTGAATTCCTGGAAGCCAATGATGCACTCTTCGATAAGAAGGTAATTACGGATCCGGGAGATTCTACCAACCTGAAAGCAGGTCAGATCGTAACCCTGCGGCAGATCCGGGATGAAAACTCCATGTTGCGCCGGGCCGATAAAAAGCTGGTGGAATATCGTGATGCACGGCCGGCTACTTCCAGTCCGTCGCTATTGGGTATTACCCGGGCATCCCTGGGCACCAACAGCTGGATCTCGGCTGCATCGTTCCAGGAAACGACTAAGGTGCTCTCGCAAGCAGCCATTAACGGCAAGACCGATGAAATGCTGGGATTGAAAGAAAATGTGATTACCGGTCATCTTATCCCCGCTGGTACAGGCTTGCGGGAATTTGAAAACCTGATTGTCGGCTCCAAGGAAGAATACGACATCCTGCAATCCAGCCGGCAGGCTTATCAGTATGACGACGAAGAATAGCAACCGGATTCCCGTCAATCATACAAACCTCCTGTTGCGCGCAACGGGAGGTTTTTTGTTTTCAGTCAGAAGAAAAATATGGACGCAGCGAGGCAAAGTGATATAGCATCGAATATTGAAACCGAGCCCCAAGCTCCATCACCCTACCAGGTATCGTACACAGGCAGGTTGTGCAGCAGCGGAAGCCGTTGATCCTTCAGGCTTACAATTTGTTTGTCAGCCGGTATTTGCCAATCAATTCCCAGCTCCGGATCATTGTACCGCAATCCCTCTTCGCTTGCGGGATGGTAAAATGCATCGCATTTATACAGCACTTCAGCCGTTTCAGAAAGTACGGCATACCCATGAGCAAAGCCCCTGGGAATAAACAACTGTTTTTTGTTTTCTTCACTTAGCTCAATGGCAAATACCTGGCGATAGGTAGCAGAAGCAGGGCGAAGATCAACGACCACATCCAGAATTTTACCCTTTAAGACGCGGATTAATTTGGATTGGGCATGCGGGGGCCGTTGATAATGCAATCCACGGATCACGCCATATCGGGAAAAAGCTTGATTATCCTGTACAAATTGCACCGGATATCCGGCTTCTGCAAACACCTGCTGGTTGTAGCTTTCAAAAAAATATCCCCTTTCGTCGAAAAATATATTAGGTGTAAAAATGAATAAGCCTTCAAATGCAGTGCTTTCAAAAGGCATGGTTGGGAAGATTGTGTTCAGGATCGGGTGTGTTCACGAATCACATATTGCTGCTCATAGTATTGTTGATATGTGCCGCTGGTCACGTGTTCCAGCCATTGCTGATGCGAAAGATACCAGTCGATTGTTCGGCTGATACCTTCTTCAAAACTCACGGAAGGCTCCCAGCCCAGCTCCCGCCGGATGCGCGATGCATCAATGGCATAACGCTGGTCATGTCCGGCGCGGTCTTTCACAAAGGTTATCAACCGTTCGCTACTACCCGGAGCTCGACCTAATTTTTCATCCATTAGCCTGCAGATGAATTTTACCAGATCAATATTTTTCCATTCATTGTTTCCACCGATGGTGTAGGTTTCGCCTCGTTTGCCATGATGAAAAATCAGATCAATAGCGCGCACATGATCTTCCACCCACAGCCAGTCGCGCACATTCTCTCCTTTGCCATATACGGGTATAGGCTTGTTTTGCTGAATATTGCGGATGACCAGAGGAATCAGCTTTTCGGGAAACTGATAAGGTCCGTAATTGTTTGAGCAATTGGAGATTACTACAGGCAGCTGATAGGTATGAAAATAAGCTCTTACCAGATGATCGGCACCTGCTTTGGAAGCAGCGTAGGGCGAGCGGGGATCATATTTGGAGTGTTCTGAGAAGTATCCCGTAGGCCCCAGTGAGCCATACACTTCATCGGTTGATACCTGATAAAACAAATGTTTTTCCGGGTCCGCGTTCCAGTGCTGGCGACAGGCGTTAAGCAATACAGCTGTACCCAGCACATTGGTGCGCACAAAAGCCAATGGATCCATAATGGAACGATCCACATGGCTTTCGGCTGCCAGGTGAATCACGGCATCAATCGAATATTCTGCAAACAATGATTCAATCAGATGTTCATCGGTAATATCGCCTTTGATAAAGCGGTAATTGGGCAGATGTTCAACATCTGTAAGATTTTCCAGATTGCCGGCATAGGTCAGCAGATCCAGGTTGAGAATCTGGTATTGCGGATAATGGTTAACAAACCAGCGCACCACATGCGAGCCGATAAATCCGGCACCTCCCGTAATCAGAATGGTTTTTCCCATTGGTATTCAGGTGTTTTGCGGTGAATGAAGCTCATCTATGTGCTTTTTGAAATATTCCAACGTCAGGCGCAAGCCTTCCCGCCGGCTCACTTTGGGTTCCCAGCCCAGGATGGTGCGAGCTTTGGTGATATCGGGCCGGCGTTGTTTGGGATCGTCGGTAGGCAAAGGTTTGAAAACAATTTTTTGTTTGCTGCCAGTAAGTTCCAGGATTTCTTTTGCGAAATCAAGCAAAGAAATTTCATCCGGATTGCCAATGTTCATGGGCAGATGATAGTCGCTGAACAACAAACGATAAATGCCTTCTACCAGATCGGACACGTAGCAGAATGAACGTGTTTGGGAGCCATCACCAAATACGGTTAGGTCTTGCCCTGTAAGGGCCTGGGTCATGAAAGCCGGTAAGGCGCGCCCATCGTTGAGGCGCATGCGGGGGCCATAGGTGTTGAAAATACGCACAATGCGGGTCTCCACACCGTGAAAATTGTGATAAGCCATGGTAATGGACTCCATAAAACGCTTGGCTTCATCGTACACGCCGCGTGGGCCCACCGGGTTTACATGCCCCCAGTATTCTTCGGGTTGCGGGTGTACTTCCGGATCTCCATACACTTCAGAAGTGGAAGCCACCAGGATACGAGCTTTTTTCTCTTTGGCCAGCCCCAGCAGATTATGCGTGCCTAGTGAACCTACTTTTAAGGTTTGAATGGGCTTCTGCAAATAATCTATCGGACTGGCAGGAGATGCAAAATGCAGAATGTAATCCAATTTGCCCGGCACGTGAACAAACTTGGTGACATCGTGAAAATAAAATTCAAAATTTTCCAGCGGGAACAAATGTTCAATATTGCGCAGGCTACCGGTCAGCAGATTGTCCATGCCAATGACATGAAAGCCTTCCTGCACAAAACGATCGCAGAGGTGTGAACCCAGAAAACCGGCCGCACCGGTAATCAGAATGCGTTTTCTTTCCATGAGTGTGGGGTTAAAAAGCTTTATAAAATGGGTTTACGACCAATGCTGATATAATGAAATCCTTCTTCCTGCATTTTTTCCAATTCAAACAAATTCCGGCCGTCAAAAATAACCTTTTGTCTGAGCAATGAACGCATGCGCTCAAAATCGGGCAGGCGGAATTCATTCCATTCCGTGGCAATGATCAGTGCATCGGCGTTTTCCAGGCAATGATATTGATCATGGGCATATTCAATCTGATCGCCTAATTGTTTTTTCACGTTGTGCATGGCTTCGGGATCAAAGGCACGGATGGTGGCACCCTGAGCAAGCAATTCCCGGATCAGGTACAGGCTGGGTGCTTCGCGAATATCATCGGTATTGGGTTTGAAGGCCAGCCCCCAGAGGGCAAAACGTTTTCCCCGGATATCTCCGTTGAAGTATTTCAGGATGGATGGAATCAGGTAGGTTTTTTGTCTTTCATTGACGTCCATGACAGCCTGCAGAATTTTGAAATCATAGCCTACACCCCGTGCAGATTGTACCAGCGCCTGCACATCTTTTGGGAAGCAGCTGCCACCATAGCCAATGCCTGGGAACAGAAAACGTTTGCCAATCCGGGAGTCACTGCCGATGCCTCTTCGCACCATATCTACATTGGCGCCCAATTTTTCACAAAGAATAGCAATTTCATTCATGAATGAAATCTTCATGGCCAGAAAGGCATTGGCTGCATATTTGGTCAGCTCGGCCGAAGGAATATCCATAAATAAAATCGGATTGCCCTGCCGCACAAAAGGCGCATACAGTTCATGCATGATTTTACGGGCCCGTTCTGAATCGGTGCCAATGACCACGCGATCGGGCTTCATGAAATCTTCCACCGCTACACCTTCACGCAAAAATTCAGGATTGGATACCACATCAAATTCAACGTTTGTTTGGCGTGCTATTGTTTCCTTCACTTTCGCACAGGTGCCCACCGGTACGGTACTTTTGGCCACCACCACCGTGTATTTTTTTAAAAGCCTGCCCAGCTGTTCTGCTACCTGCAATACATACGACAAATCGGCTTCGCCATTGGCTCCCGGCGGGGTGGGCAGGGCCAGGAATACCACTTCTGAGTCGTCAATACCATCGGCCAGGGAGGTGGTAAACTGCAGCCGTCCATCGCGCAGGTTGCGCTGGAAGAGCTTTTCCAGGCCAGGCTCATAAATAGTAATAATGCCGTTGCGGAGCTTGTTGACTTTTTCTTCATCCACATCCACACAGGTAACGTGATTACCGCTTTCGGCAAAACAGGTTCCGGTGACCAGGCCTACATAGCCTGTTCCAACAATTGTAATCTTCATGGGGCTAACATTTTATGAGTGAAATAATCAAACGCGTACGATGCATCCAGAGAAAACCAATTTGTGATATTATACACACTGTGTTGAAATGATAACGGCAGCATCCATGCTTTTTTTGTGTGTAACATGATTTGTTGAATCATATTTTTATGCGATAAATCGAAATATTTTGTTGTGGCATATAAAATTGCGCATATTCAAAAACCCGTGTGGGTGCTGATTTTCTTCCAATCTTTTCTTTGATGGACGAGCAAATGTATTGCATCTATATGGTTGCATCATGTTCAATATGATAAGTGATTAACTAAAAAAACGACGTATTTTTTCAATAATAAAATCTTGCTGTTCATCATCAAGTTCTGTATGCATGGGTAAAGATAATACCCGCTCCGAAAGCCACTCGGTTGTTTTCAGGGAATGTGCAATATAGGGCAGTGAACTAAACATTTTTTGCTGGTGGCAGGGCACTGGATAATAAATCATGGTAGGAATGCCTTGCTGGGCCAGATATTGTTGGAGGGCACTTCTTTGATCTGGGGGCACCAGAATGGTATATTGGTGAAACACATGAGTGCAGTAATCGGCTCGATGAGGTATTGTGATTTGCGGAATATTGGCAAAGCCTGCATCATAGCGGTTTGCAGCTTGCTGACGAGCAGCAATGTATTGGTCCAGATAACGCAGTTTCACATCCAGGATGGCAGCCTGAATACTGTCCAATCGCGAATTGCAGCCCACCAGATCGTGATAATATCGCTGGCTTTGGCCGTGATTGGCAATCATGCGAATTTTTTCAGCCAATGCATCATCGTGGGTGCATATAGCTCCCGCATCGCCGTAAGCTCCCAGGTTTTTGGAGGGAAAAAAGGAAGTACAGCCGATATGCCCCATAGTACCTGTTTTTCGAGATGAACCGTCTTTGAAACGATAGCAGCAGCCAATGGCCTGTGCATTGTCTTCGATAACAGCCAGATGATGGGCCTTGGCCAGTTCCAGCAAAGGTTGCATATCCACGCTCTGGCCAAACAGGTGCACGGGAACAATGGCTTTTGTGCGTGGAGTAATAGCCTGGCGCACAGCTTCCACATCCATGCAAAAGGTATGGGGGTCCACATCCACAAACACTGGCTTAAGTTTCAGCAGGGCAATCACTTCTGCTGTGGCAATGTAAGTAAATGAAGGCGTGATAACTTCATCGCCGGGTTGCAAATCCAGCGCCATCATGGCTATTTGCAATGCATCTGTACCATTGGCACAGGGAATGACATGTTTTACATCCAAATATGCCTGGAGATGTGCTGCAAATGCATGTACCTGCGGTCCTTGAATGAATGCGCAACTTTCCAATACTTCGGATATGGCTTTATCAATTTCGGATTTGATTTTCTGATATTGCCTTTTCAGGTCAACCATCTGAATAGGTGAATGCATGGTAAGTTGGTTATTGATTGGTGGCAAACTTACTAAAATACATGGAGAGGGCTGTACCGGGAAGATGGCAGCGTCTCAAAAATCTATTCCGGTTGAAGGGATTATTTTTGCCGGACGATGCGCTGGCTTTATTATCTGGGAATCAGGCTGTATGTGTGGGGTATCAGGCTTGCAGCCCTGTGGATGCCCAAAGCAAGGCTTTGGATCCGGGGCCGCAGGCTACAGCAGCGGTTGATGGATGACTGGCAGCTACCACAAAATCGTCGCCGTATCTGGATGCATTGTGCTTCAGCCGGAGAGTATGAACAGGGAAGACCTGTGCTGGAAGCTATCCGCAAGCTCTGCCCGGATGCTTTTTTGATCGTCAGTTTTTTTTCTCCCTCCGGATATGAAGCCCGTAAATCAGATACCCTGCCGGATCTGAAGGTATATTTGCCTGCTGATTTGCCGGGCAAGGCTGAGGTATTTTTAAACAAATTCCGTCCACACCTGGCTTTATTTGTGAAATATGAATTCTGGTATGGATATATTCATGCCCTGCAAGAGCAAAAAATTCCCTGCATCCTGATTTCAGCCCGGTTTGAACACAGATCATTTTTTTTCAGGTTATACCAGCCGTTTTTCATTCGGTTGTTAAAATCCTTTACCCATATTTTCGTTCAGGATACATCGTCGGCGCAATGGTTACTGAAGCAGGGCGTTAGCCAGGTTGAAGTGAGTGGAGATACCCGGTTTGACAGGGTTTTGCAGATCGCAGCCCAATGGCAGCCCGATCAGGTGGTTGAACGTTTTCTGCAGGGCAGGAAGGCCATTGTGGCCGGAAGCACCTGGCCGGAAGATGAACAATTATGGATTGATTGCGTAAGGCAGATGGATTTGGAATGTCCGATGATTATGGTACCGCATGAAATCCGGGATAAACACATCGCACAACTTTTATCCAGGTGGCCAGGCAAGGGGATTCGATACAGCGAATTAACAACTATAGCGGAACAAAATATTGACTCATTTGATTTGCTGGTGGTAGATAAAATGGGTTTATTAGCCAGGATATATGCTTATGGGTGGCTGGCTTATGTGGGTGGTGGATTTGGTGCCGGTATTCACAATATTCTGGAAGCAGCTGTGTATGGCATTCCTGTGTTGTTTGGCCCGCGTTACCAGTCGTTTCGCGAGGCGCGGGAGCTGGTGCGGTTGGGAGCGGCATTTTCCGTACACGACACACGTTCGATGACACAATTGCTGGATCAACTCAGTCGGGCCGATCTGGCGGACATGGGCGCCATAGCTGGCCACTATGTGAAAACGCAGGCCGGGGCTACCGAAAAGATTGTAAACTATCTGGCAGAAAATCGTTTTTTGACAATGGCATAAAATGCTTCTGCAGTGGGATCCTTTTCTTTCCACTGATAGCGCGTTTGCAGGTGATCAGCAATCCATTGCCGGGCTTCATCCCAGGATGTGCAGCTGTTAAGGGTTTCAATAGCCTGATCATAACTTTGGTAATCATTTGCAAACAGCTCAGAAATAAACAAAAAGCGATCGTTGATGCCAATGGCTTTACGCAAATCAGGTACCGGTGCATGGCTTAATTTTTCGGCAAGCTCGGTGGCCGGCTGTTTCAAGCGGTCGTTGAGAGAAGGATTTTTCATGCCCATTCGTTCATTGATTTCCTGCACCAGCGGGGTAGAATTTGTTGCAACTTCGGGCTCCGGCGGGGGAGTGGGTTCGGGTGTTGATGCAGAAGCCGGAACATGTGTGCGCTCAGCCGGCTGGCGGCTGGGTGGAATCACGGCAATACGCTGGGAACGGGTGGCTGCAACCTGCAGATGTTGGCTGGTAATAGCCTGCAGCAGTTGCTGATACAAGACATGGGTGCAATGCAGCAAGCTTGTCAGCTCGGCTTGTTGCTGTTTTAGTTGCTGCAATTGGTCAATCAACGCTTCAATTTCTGAAGGAACAGACATAGCTTATTTTATTCAGGCATTATACAAAAATCGGATATTATGTTTATTGAACCTATGATGCCGGGCGAAAATATTGGCTGGATTGAAGTTATTTGTGGTTCTATGTTTTCCGGTAAAACGGAAGAACTGATCCGGCGTCTGCGACGGGTACAGATAGCCCAGCAGAAAGTTCAGATATTCAAACCGGCTGTGGATGTGCGATATCATGAGCAACACATTGTTTCGCATGATGAAAACAGCATACCGTCCATTCCTGTGCATCACTCGCATCAGTTGTTGCTGCTGTGTGGGGATGCCCAGGTGATTGGTATTGACGAAGCTCAGTTTTTTGACGAAGGTCTGCCGGAGGTATGTGACCAGCTTGCCTACCGAGGCATACGGGTGATTGTGGCCGGACTGGATATGGATTACCAGGGTCGCCCCTTTGGCCCGATGCCGGCTTTGCTTGCAAAAGCAGAATACATCACCAAGTTGCATGCCATCTGTGTGCGATGCGGCAATATAGCCAGCTATTCCTACCGCAAAACCAGCCATGACCAAACCATACTGCTGGGCGAAAAAGATATTTACGAACCCCGCTGCCGCAAATGTTTTATGGAAGGCAACTCATGACTCTTCATGGCCGGCTTTGGCCTGTTCCCATCAGGCTGGCTGGGTTTTGATGCGAAACGTAAAATGTTTCTGTGTAAGAAAACTAAAAGTGGCTACCAGCACGGTAGTAGCTATCTTGCCCAGGGTGGGATACCAATGCCAGGTATTCACAAATAATTTCAGAAATACATAATTCAGCACGATGCATGCGCCCACCAGCAGCAGATAACGAAACAACTGTACTCGTCCTCTTAACTCGGATTCCGGAAACACGATAAATTTTGACAAGGAAAATCCTGTTGGAAAACTTACACAAAAAGCCATCAGAAAGGCAGCAATAGGGGCACTGATCGTAAGACTTCCTACATGCAGCATCTGTTCATGCAGGATAAAATGATAACTGATGAAATACATCAGAATATCCACACCATTGGAGAAGCTGCCACAAAACAGATATCGGAAGGTACGCAGCGGTAGCCAGGAACGAAACACTGGCCAGTAAAAGAAATCAATGATCCGAAGAATAAACTGCCTCATCTGCATAGGACGCAAATGCCGCAAAGGTATAAAGAAACCCGCCCATCCACAGCATTTTTTACATCAAGCCCATGAAAAATTCTGTTTTCGATATGTTTTAATCTGTATAAAATCATTTCACAGGATGCAATAATGGCGATCTATCATAGATCCGGATATCATCATGCACAGATACGGGCAGATGATAACCATTCTTCAGAAAAACCGATTTCCGTTTAGCAGGAAATGTAACTTTGAAGATTATTATATCAGCAAGCAGAAGATTCCGTTATGCAAACTATCAAGCAAATCCTGGCATTGGTACAGAAAGATCTGATGCAGGAATGGCGTCAGAAATATGCTTTTTATGGCTTACTGCTTTATGTAGCATCCACCGTGTTCGTCATGTATATGCTACTGCACCAGCCTGCAGACAAGGTATGGAACGCGTTGTTCTGGGTAACTTTATTGTTTATCAGCGTAAATGCTGTTGCACGGAGCTTTCTTCAGGAAACAACTGGAAGAATGTTGTTTTACTATCAGATGTGCACGCCCGAAGTATTCATGATTGGCAAGATGTTGTACCATGTATTGCTGATGGCTATCATGAGTTTGATGTGCTGGTTGTTGTATATCTGGTTTTTGGGTAATCCGTTGATTCGTTTGGGATATTTCGTGGGATTATGTGTGATGGGAGGAAGCAGCTTGGGTATTGCCTTTACATTGCTGGCCGCCATAGCTGCTCGAGCCGGTCAGAATGCAGCTCTGATGGCCATTCTGGGTTTTCCAATCATGATTCCTTTGTTGATGTTGCTTACCCGTATTTCTGAAATTGCATTTCAGGAAGTGTATCAGCCAGGCCTTATAAAAATGTGGTGGATGCTGGGAAGTTTGGATGTGTTTATCATCGCCCTTTCATTGATATTGTTTCGTTATCTGTGGAAAAATTAAACAAAATGTAGGGTAACATTTTCTTTCTTTGATATTTGCCCAATGGCAGTTCCGTTTTGTTGATAAATCATCTGCAGAGATGGTTATGTATCGGATAAACAAAAGGTTAAAAAGCCATCAAATCACAGAAACTTATAGTAGCTTTGGGCATTGAAACAATCAGCAGCAAATCATGAAAACATACTGGTGGAAGGCATTGTGTATCGTTCTGTTGCTTTACACTTTGATTGCAGGATTGCTGATGCCTGTTCCAGCCAAGGATATTCTCAACGAAACCATTCGCAATCTGCATTTCCACGTGCCCATGTGGTTTACCATGATTGTGTTGTTTGGCATTTCCTGTGTCAGTTCCATTCAATATCTGCGAAAAGGCTCTTTGCAAAAAGATATTGTGGCTGTTGAAACCGCCAATGTGGGATTGTTGTTTGGTATCATGGGACTGATCACCGGTGCTATCTGGGCCAATTACACGTGGGGGGCGCCCTGGAGTGATGATATCAAGCAGTTGTGCACGGCCATTGCCTTGCTCATGTATTTTGCCTATTTTGTATTGCGTAGTTCGTTTACCGATATTGACAAGCGGGCAAGGGTGAGTGCGGTATACAATGTGTTTGCTTTCGCTATGCTTTTCCCGCTGATTTTCATCATTCCCCGGCTGACTGATTCCCTGCATCCCGGTAACGGGGGCAATCCGGCTTTCAGCCAGTATGATCTGGATAATGAGCTCAGAAAAGTGTTTTATCCGGCAGTGGTAGGATGGATTTTGCTGGGTATCTGGATTGCACAGATCCGGATTCGCATGCGCCTGCTGAACCTGAAATCCTTTCTTTCATGAATATGTTGTCATACGTTGCATCGGTCGTCCTCCAGGTACCGGACAAGGGTCCGGAAATGGCCACTCTGATGCGCAGCAATGGAAAAATTTATGTGGTGGTGGCTGTGATTGTCGTGATATGGTTGGGAGTATTGTTGTATCTCATCAGTATTGACCGCAAGCTTTCACAGCTGGAAAAGGCCGAGAAGGAAAAAAATCGCACACGCCAAACTCCGACTTCCGTGGTTTGACCCTGCAAAACGGATTATTTCTGATTCCCGAAAAATAAATTTCAAAGCCATGCTAACTTCAGATCAAGTCACTACAAATCATCCCGCACAGGGGCCTGTAAAAAAGCCATATAGTTTTTTCCACAATGTGGAGATGTGGTTCGACAAGGCCGCCCGTTTTACCAAATGGGAAAAAGGCATCCTGGAGCAAATCAAGGCCTGCAATGCCGTTTACCGCATGCGTTTTCCGGTGAAAATCGGCGATCATATTGAAGTTATTGAAGCTTATCGGGTGCAGCATTCGCATCACAAACTGCCCTGCAAGGGCGGCATTCGCTACAGCGAAGAAGTGAATCAGGATGAGGTGATGGCCCTGGCCGCACTGATGACCTATAAGTGTGCCATCGTGAACGTGCCTTTTGGCGGAGCTAAGGGTGGTATCCGCATCAACCCCAAAAAATATTCCGTGTATGAGCTGGAAAAAATTACCCGGCGGTACACGTCTGAACTGATCAAGAAAAACTTTATCGGTCCGGGCATTGATGTACCGGCGCCCGACTACGGTACCGGGGAAAGGGAAATGAGCTGGATCCTGGACACGTACCTGAGCCTGAAACCCGGCGAACTGGATGGCTTGGGTTGCGTAACCGGCAAGCCCGTTTCCCAGGGCGGTGTGCGGGGCCGGAAGGAAGCTACTGGCAGGGGCGTGTTCTATGGCTTGCGGGAAGTGCTGAGCCATAAGGAAGATATGAAACGCATCGGCCTGGAACCTGGTGTGGAAGGCAAAACCGTGATTGTGCAGGGACTGGGCAATGTGGGCTATCATACCGCGAAATTCTTCTACGAAGCCGGAGCCAAAATCATTTGCCTGATTGAATGGGATGCGGCCATTTACAATCCCAAGGGTCTGAATCCCGATGAAGTGGTGAAGTTCCGCGAAGAAACCGGCTCCATTAAGAATTTTCCGGGTGCACAAACCCTGCGCCGCAATACCGATGGGCTTGAGCTGGAATGCGATATCCTGATTCCAGCAGCACTGGAAAATGTGATTGATGCCGATAATGCTCCCCGCATCAAGGCCAAAATCATCGGCGAAGCCGCCAATGGCCCGCTGACCATAGAAGCCGATGAAATCCTGCTCAAAAAAAATGTGCTGGTAGTTCCGGATGTGTTTCTCAATGCTGGTGGTGTAACGGTTTCCTATTTTGAATGGCTGAAAAATCTGCAGCATGTGCGCTACGGCCGCATTGAAAAAAGATTCACAGCCAACTTGAATCACCTCATTTTGGAACAAATTGAAAAAAATACTGGCAAGCCTGTAGATGAATCCCATCGCCGCCTCATTGAGCATGGCCCGGATGAAATTGATCTGGTCAACTCCGGCCTGGAAGAAACCATGATTGAGGCCGTGCAGGAAATCCGCGAAATCTGGCATTCGCATCCCGATATTCCCGATATGCGCACGGCAGCTTTTGTGAACGCCATCAACAAGATTGGCGAAGCCTATGCCCAATTGGGTATTTTCCCATAAGCTTAGGCCCTGCCATTGGCTTAGGAGAAGACAATGTCCAGAAACTGATCCATGGGGAAAAGGTCCCATTCATGCTACGAATTCCAAAATGGCTTTACTGATCAAGTTGCAAATGGGACGGTAATCATCTTTCTGCCTGTATATATCGATTGCCTCTTCCCAGATTTCAAGGGAGGTATGGGAAGGGAAAATATTTGGGGAAGGCCAAAATTCATAAACATAACGAAGGTAAATTAAAAGACGATGTGGTGGATATAAATTTATTAGCCAAAAAGGAAATAAAATAGTAGCAGGCTCTTCTTTCCACGCCCGTAGAAACAAATAAGGAGAGGATCCAAACTCTTTTTCAATGAATTCATTTTCGGAGAACATCCAATAGTAACATCCCCGGTATTCTGGCGGTTGTTTTGCGATAAAGGCTTTTAGAGGGGGAGTTTCTTTTTCTCGAAAATGGCTCAGGGCCACCGCATTGGCCAGGCTTTCTTCAATCACCCGGCCGTAAAGTTTCTGGTAATCTGTCTGCCTGTCACCCGCCACAAATGCGTGAGCCAGCTCGTGAATCACCACTTTCTGAAACAGCAGTTCCGGGTTGTCATGCTCATAAATCCTTTCCGGACAAATAAAAATAACCTCCCCTTTTGGAAAATCAGGATGCTGGGAAAGCAATTCATGCTTATATTCAGCATTTTCAATTAGCTTGGTCAGTTCTGCAGCCAAATCAGGTTGTGGCTGAGAATCATGTAAGTACACGCCTAAGTGCACCATTTTTGAAGTTAAGCACTCACTTAATATCTCATCAATAGCTGTGACCCAACGGGGAGTTTCTGTTTCGCTTCTACGCATTTCCTGCAGTCTTTCACTTTTTTCTTCCAGGAGCTCATCAATGCGACGCAGCGAGCTTGCTAAGCATTCATCGTTTAAGCAGCGTTTAGGGGGGCTGATGCGGTCCATAGTCTGTTCATCCACCAGATAAATCGGCACCCGTTCATACGTTGGGGTTAAATAGGTGAGCCGGCCGTATATCTTATTCCAGATGTTGTCGGGAACGGTTACCCGGCTGTTGATGTTGATTCCTCTCATGGGAAAAAGATTTAGGAAAGGAAAATATATATTCTTGTTTTTGTGATATGATATTTCTCGGGATGTATATAAAATTTCCTGCCAACGTTGCAAAGGGGTTGGTCAGGTAGAGGCTTGGCTTCCGGGCCAGGGAGGCAGCTGGTTGAGCAATGCGGGAGGGTGGGCATGGCCATCGCAAAGCCAGCAGGTATGGCCATTGGTTATGAAAAGATAGCGGGCTTGGAGCGGAAAATTGTATCCGGCAATCTGCATCAGGGTATCTTCCTGGAGCGGTACATCCGGAGCTTTGCATTCCACCACCATCCAGGGTTGCAGATCCGGATCATACACTACAATATCCGCACGCCTGGACTGGGAATGGCCGGGAATTCGCTTTTCCACAGCCATCAGTCCGGAAGGATATCCGGCTACATCAATCAGGTAGTGCAATACATGTTGCCTGACCCATTCTTCCGGCGTAAGCGCCACGTAGCGCTTGCGAATACGATCAAAGATATATCGTTGTTGTCCGCGGTTCATAATCCGAAAATGAAACTCTGGGAACTGCAGGGAAAACATACAGATGCATAGGGCTGGTCAGGCATAAATATCTTAATTTTATCCGAAAACAAGTGTATGGCTCTGAAAACCAAGGAGGATATCGTTAAAGACTGGCTACCGCGCTACACAGGCGAACGATTGTCGAATTTTGGGAAGTACATTTTGCTCACCAATTTCAGTGATTACCTGCAGATGTTTGCCAATCTGCACGGAGTAAAGATTGTAGGACAGGGCAAGCCCATGCCCTGCGCTACAGCTGAAGGCATCACGATGATCAACTTTGGTATGGGCAGTGCCAATGCGGCCACGGTGATGGATTTGCTCAGTGCTATCGCCCCCAAAGCCGTCTTGTTTCTGGGTAAGTGCGGAGGGTTGAAGCGAAAAAATAAAGTGGGCGACTTGATATTGCCTATCGCCGCTATCCGGGGCGAAGGTACTTCGTCCGACTATTTTCCGCCCGAAGTGCCCGCCCTGCCGGCATTTGCCCTTCAGAAAGCCGTATCCACCACCATCCGGGATTATGGAAAAGATTACTGGACGGGTACCTGCTATACCACCAACCGCCGGGTATGGGAACATGATACGGAGTTCAAAAAATATCTGCAACGCATCCGGGCCATGGCCATTGACATGGAAACGGCCACCATCTTCAGCGTGGGCTTTTACAACCACATTCCCACCGGAGCCCTGCTGCTGGTAAGCGATCAGCCTATGGTGCCCGAAGGCGTGAAGACCGCAGAAAGCGATAAAAAGGTAACCGATAATTTTGCCGAATTGCACGTGCGCATCGGGATTGATTCCCTGAAACAGCTTATCAACAAGGGGCTCACTGTCAAGCATTTGCGGTTTTAATTTTCCCCTGGCGTGTTTTCACAAATTCTTTCCATTATCCTTGCAGCAAGCTTGCGGAAATCGTTTTACCTTTGCACGTTTAAAATCTGGTTACTACGATGAAGCTCTCTCAGTTTAAGTTCGATTTACCCCTGAATTTAATTGCACAAAATCCGGCTAAAAATCGTGATGAATCCAGGCTGATGGTGGTGCACCGGGATACCGGCAAAATCGAACATCGCATTTTCAAAGATATCATTGAATATTTCGACGATAAGGATGTGTTCATTGTGAACAATACCAAGGTATTCCCGGCCAGGCTGTATGGCCGCAAGGAAAAAACGGGTGCCAAGATCGAAGTTTTTCTGCTTCGGGAGCTCAATAAAGCCAATCGGCTCTGGGACGTGGTTGTGGATCCGGCACGCAAGATCCGCGTGGGCAACAAGTTGTATTTCGGGGAAGATGATGAATTGGTAGCCGAAGTGATTGACAACACCACCTCCCGCGGTCGTACCATTCGCTTTCTGTTTGATGGAACAGATGAAGAATTCAGGCAACTGCTGGAAAAGCTGGGTGAAACACCCCTTCCCAAATACATCAAACGCAAACCTACAGAAGAAGATAAGGAGCGTTATCAGACCGTTTATGCCAAGTACGAAGGTGCTGTGGCGGCTCCAACTGCGGGTTTGCATTTTACAAAAGAACTCATCAAGCGGATGGAAATCAAAGGCATCCGTTTTGCTGAAATTACCCTGCACACCGGCCTGGGCACCTTCAAGCCTATTGAAGTGGAAGACCTGAGCAAGCATAAGATGGATGCGGAATATTACCGCATTGATGAATATGCGGCCAAGCTGGTCAATGAAGCCAAACTTAGCGGCCACAAGGTATGCGCTGTGGGTACTACTTCCGTACGGGCTGTGGAATCGTCGGTCACTTCACAGGGTTTGCTGCGACCGGGGGAGGGTTGGACCAACCTGTTCATCCATCCACCCTATCATTTCTCCATTCCCGATGCCATGGTCACCAATTTTCATTTGCCCAAAACCAGCCTGATTATTATGGTTTGCGCTTTTGCGGGTTATGATCTGATTATGGAAGCCTATCAGGTGGCCATCAAGGAAAAATATCGTTTCTACAGCTACGGAGACGCGATGCTCATTCTTTGATCTGGGCACGTCATGGCATCTGATATGGTCAAATACGCCTTGATTGTGGCGGCCGGCCAGGGAACCCGGGCGCAGGTTTCGGATACCGAAGCTCAAACGCCCAAGCAGTTCAGGCTATTGGGGGGTAAGCCTGTGCTGCAATACAGCATAGAGGCCTTTGCAAGTGCATTTCCCGATATCCAGTTTATTTTGGTTTTACCTGCCGTGTATCCCGATTTTGTCGGGCGTTTTCCGGAAATTTTTACCAAACACCCATTTGCTTTTGCTATAGGGGGTGAAACCCGTTTTCATTCGGTAAAAAATGGTTTAAGCCACGTGCAAAAGCCTGATGCTGTGGTGTTTGTACACGATGCAGCCAGGCCGGTGCTTTCTGCTGCCTTGATTCGGCGTTGCTATGAAGCCGCTCTTATGCATGGCACGGCCATTCCCTGTGTGCCTGCTGTGGAAAGCCTCAGGATGGTGGATGCACAGGGCCGCAATTATCCGCTCGATCGCCATGCAGTGAAATACATCCAGACACCGCAGACATTCCGGGCATCCCTTTTGCTGGAAGCTTTTCATCAATCTTTTGATCCATCTTTTACAGATGAGGCTACGGTTGTGGAGAAAGCCGGTTATCCCGTGCAGCTCGTGGAAGGTGAGCCTGCCAATATCAAACTGACCTATCCGCAGGATTTTGCCATAGCAGAAATTTTACTCCGCAATCGTTCTGCATCTGCCGCGAGCAAATAAAGTTTACCCGTCAGCGGGGATTATTTCATGGTGTGCTTCATTTTTTCATCCACCTGAACGGCAGGGGCAATCGGTTTGCATGTAGGGTAAAATAGGTTTCCGTTGAAGCGCCAAAACTGTGAATAAACCGGGCAACACCGGGAAGGGAAGACCCTTCAAAATCAAGTACACACGCACTGTTGCAATATTGCCGGATGACTTCATCAAATAAAAAATGCATGGCATTCAGTTTTCTGCCCCCGTCATTGCACCCATTCAGGATAGCTATTCTCCGCCTGGATGTACAGAGCCACACGGCTATGGCCAGCGCTTTCCCGCTCTGATCCATTACCTGGTGAGCATGGATCTGGTAATACTCTGTATGTGAGCTGGCATGCAGGATGCGGTGGTAGTCTTTCTTTTTCAATCCGGGAATCCGCCCCCGATACCAGGTCTGGTACCACCCGATGGCTTGCTCCAGGCTGGCTTCCTGTAGCTGTAACCCGGCATGGCGGGCTTTTTTCAGTGAACGAATTAAAGAAGGATGGTATTGGCTGCAGATGGTTTCGTAAGGTTGGGATAAGTCCAGCACATAATTAGGCTGGGCGGTAGCCTGCAGCCTGGGAAGGCTGATCAGGCTTTCGGCATCAATGCTGTAATGCAGGTAGGGGAACAACTGCAGGGCTTTTTCATAACATTCTTTCCTGATGGATTCATTGCAGAACTTGTTATCAGCAAAAATGCCCAGCTGCTGGGTAAAAGGTGGCCGATACACGTATTGAATGCCCCATTTTTGTTTGAAAGGTAAAGGCATCACCAGCCGGTAATCGTCCATCACCAGGGCTTTCCAGCGATCGGTCATGGCATTCAGGTAATGAAAATAAGCATAGGGACGGCTGTTGGACGCCCGGGAAATGCAAGCATCCCATAACCGGGGATTGATCTCGGCAGCGTCGAGCAGCCGCAGGTTTGGCATGAAGGAAAATTACCGAAAAGCGGGAATTTACGCGTAAGCTTTTATCCTTACAGCATGATGGGTGTATTTTTCTGAATCTTGTCCAGAATCTGGTAGGCGATTTTCAACGCCTGAAAAGCTTCAAAAGCATTGACGGCCACGGGTTTTTGCTGCAGGATGCTATCGCAGAACAGTTGTAGTTCCATGCGGATGGCATTCACTTCCGGAATCGAGGGATAATGTACGGCTACCCGGCGTTTGCCCTGCGGGGTATCCAGATCAAAGCTCAGCATGGCTGCCTGGTTATCGATAGCTGGGGTGGTATCGTCTGCAGGTAGCAGGTGAATGATTTCCGTTTTTTTGTTCAGAAAGTCAATCCCGATGTAGGCATCCTTCTGGAACAGGCGCATTTTGCGCATTTTTTTCATGGAAATGCGGCTGGAGGTTAAATTAGCCACGCATCCATTCTCAAATTCAATACGGGCGTTTGCAATATCGGTTGATTCGCTCAGCACAGCCACGCCGCTGGCGGATATGCGGTGCACTTCAGATTTCACGAGATGCAGCAGGATATCGATATCGTGGATCATCAGGTCCAGGATCACACTGGTTTCCGTGTTGCGGGGCTGAAACTGCGCCAGGCGGTGCACTTCAATGAACATGGGCTGCAGCACGTAATCCTGCAAGGCCAGAAAAGCCGGATTAAATCTTTCTACATGGCCCACCTGAAAACAGAGATGGGCCTCGCTGACCAGTTTTACCAAAGCTTCGGCTTCTGAAAGGTTGCTACACATGGGCTTTTCCACAAACACATGTTTGCCGCTGCGGATGGCCTGTTCGGCCAGCGGAAAATGCGAGGGTGTGGGCGTCACAATATCCACGGCATCGCAGGCCTGCAGAAGCGATTCAACATCGGGAAATCGTTTAACCTGGAATTGCTGGCTGACTTCTTCAGCGACTTTTTCATTCGGATCGTAAAAGCCAACCACTTCAGCCTGTGGAATAGCCAGGAGCTGGGTGAGATGTATTTTACCGAGTTTTCCGACACCCAGTAAACCAATTTTAACCATCTTCGGAGATTCTAACAACCGACGAAGTTAGCCAAGTTTCGTGGATTTGAATGAAATCATAGAAGTCCATGCTCGGCCATGCTGAAATATCCTTCAGCAGAAACAATGAGATGATCGAGCACGCGGATGTCGAACATCTGGGCAGCTGCTGTGATTTTCCGGGTAATGGCGCGGTCGGCCTCACTTGGTTGCAGTTGTCCGGAGGGATGGTTATGGCAAAGGATCAATGCGCTGCTTTCAGTTTCCAGGGCGCGCTTGATGATGAGCCTGACATCTACTACCGTGCCGCTGATGCCTCCCCGGCTGATGATTTCGTGGGAAAGCACCCGATGTCCCTGGTTGAGCAACATGATACAGAACACTTCGGCACGTTCGTCGGCCAGCAACGGTTGCAGGATATTGGCGGCATCCTGTCCGCAGCGGATGATGGGGCGTGGCTGCGGTTGAGCTGCTTGTCGGCGCCGTCCTATTTCCAGGGCAGCCGCTATGGCAATGGCTTTGGCCTGACCGATGCCTTTGATGCGGGTCAGCTCAGCTATGGTTAGCCGCCCCAGCTGGTTCCAGTCACGCCCCGACTGATCCAGCACTTCTTTGGCCAGATCAATGGCTGTTTTCTCCTTATGCCCATGTTGGATCAGAATAGCCAGCAGCTCGGCATCACTCAGCGCTGCCGGCCCTTTCAGCATCAGCTTTTCACGCGGGCGATCGTCTATTGCCCATGATTTAATGCCTGAGGGTTTTCTGGAGGCAGACATGGATCACGCAACATTTGATGGTTCGGGTAAAATACGGCTTTTTAAAAAAAATATGCATCATCCATGGGCATTATCATTTTCCATTGTCAGCATCCGGGATAGGGAAATGCGGGTTCTTTCTTGGCCAACGATGGGGATTTGTTATTTTTATGCCGCATTTCTTTCATCATCAAACTACATGTGTTTATGGCTTATCAATTGCTTCAGGGAAAAAAAGGAATCATATTTGGCGCTTTGGACGAGCGATCCATTGCATGGCAGGTAGCACTTCGCTGTCATGAAGAGGGCGCACAGCTGGTATTGACCAATGCTCCGGTGGCCTTGCGGATGGGTGAAATCAAACGGTTATCTGAAATCTGCCAGGCACCTGTTATTCCCGCGGATGTTACCAATATGGAGGATCTGGAAAACCTTTTCAAACAGGCAATGGATCATTTCCAGGGTGGAGTGGATTTTATCCTGCATTCTGTGGGCATGAGCCTGAATGTGCGGAAAAATATTCCCTACACGGAAGCCAACTATGATTACATGCACAAAGGGTTCGACATTTCGGCTATTTCTCTGCACCGGGTTTTGCAAACTGCTTACCGGCTGGATGCCATCAACGAATGGGGCTCGGTGGTGGCGCTTACCTATATTGCTGCCCAGCGTGTATTCCCGGATTACAATGATATGGCCGATGCCAAGGCCCTGCTGGAATCCATCGCCCGGAGTTTTGGTTATCACTATGGAATTAAAAAGAAAGTACGCATCAATACCGTATCGCAATCGCCCACACGCACGACGGCCGGCAGCGGTGTGAAGGGTTTCGATGGTTTTATTGAATATGCTGAAAAGATGAGCCCGCTTGGAAATGCAACGGCCAGGCAATGCGCCGATTATTGTGTAACCTTATTCTCCGATCTTACGCGGATGGTTACCATGCAAAACCTGTATCACGACGGCGGATTTTCCTTTACAGGCGTATCGCATGCCATCATGGAAATGCTGATGAAACAGGCATTGCAGGAACAGAAATAATTTGCATAAAAAGCAAGAGGCTACCCCGACAGGTAGCCTCTTTGTTATTGTTCGCTTGTTTGTGCAACTGAGCCGTGGCTCAGTGCTACTCAATACTCATCCTCATTGAAAAAGAAATCTTCCTGCGAGGGATAATCCGGCCAGATGTCCTCAATACCTTCATATACTTCGCCCTCGTCCTCCAATTCCTGGAGGTTTTCGATGACTTCAATAGGTGCCCCCGAACGGATCGCATAATCAATCAATTCATCTTTGGTTGCCGGCCATGGGGCATCTTCCAGATACGAAGCCAATTCAAGCGTCCAGAACATGGTTAAAGGTATTTTTAAAAATTTTCGCAAAAGTATAATATAAATTCATATTCTGTTTGATGCGGCAATGGTGAAATTTGTTTTTCTTTATGATGATGTTGAAAGCAGAAAATTTGCATAAATCCTATGGCTCCCTGCATGTGTTGAAGGGAATTAGCCTTACCGTGCAACGGGGGGAGATTGTATCCATCCTGGGTTCTTCTGGAGCCGGGAAAAGTACGCTGTTGCATATCCTGGGTACGCTCGATAGCCCATCGTCCGGCCGGGTATGGCTTCACGGGCAGGATGTATTTCAGTTGTCTTCCTCAGCGCTGGCAGCTTTTCGCAACAGGCATATCGGTTTTGTGTTTCAGTTTCATTACTTGCTTCCCGAGTTTACTGCGTTGGAAAATGTGTGTATGCCTGGTTGGATTGCCGGTGAAAAGAAATCCGTTGTTGAAGAAAGAGCCCGGATGTTGCTGGAAACAATGGGATTACGCGACAGGCTGCATCACAAGCCAGCTATGCTTTCAGGAGGCGAACAGCAGCGGGTAGCTGTTGCCCGGGCTTTGATCAACCATCCGGATATTGTGTTTGCTGATGAGCCAACGGGGAACCTGGATTCAGCCCATGCACTGGAATTGCATCAGCTTTTTCAGGAGCTGCAGAAACAGTTTAACCAAACTTTTGTCATAGTTACCCATAATGAAGCCCTTGCACGGCTTTCTGACCGGCAGTTGTTGATTAAGGATGGTCAGCTTCTGCAGCATCACGACCAGCACCTGATGACATAAAGCTCAGTGCGGTTGCCAGGTAATTTCAGCCACTCCTTTTTGCTGGGCAGTATAACGTGCCAATACGAACAGATAGTCGCTCAGCCGGTTCAGGTAGGGAATAAAATGTTCGGGAAGCGGGGTCTCCTGGCTTAGGCGCACACAGGCTCTTTCAGCTCTACGGCACACACAGCGTGCCACATGGCAAAGAGAAACAGCAGGATGTCCGCCAGGCAAAATAAACTGTTTCAGTGGTGGCAGATCAGCTTCCATCCGGTCAATGGCTTTTTCCAGCGTGGTAATATCAGCTTCGCTTACTTCAGGTAAATCCAGGCGCAGAGAAGAAGAACCGTCATAGGCCAGTACGGCACCAATTCGAAACAGCCGGTCCTGTACTTCCCGTAATTCATTTCGGATATTTTCAGGTTGTTCGTCGGCCAGCCAGCCGATGTAGGCATTCAGTTCATCGATGGTACCATAAGCTTCAATTCGAAGATCACTTTTCCAGACGCGGGTTCCACCCAGCAAAGAGGTTTTCCCCTGGTCTCCGGTACGGGTATAGATGCGAAAGGCCATGGATTGGATTTTTGATTACCAACAACGTTTTCATCAGGTTGCCAGCTGGCGGATTTTTTCATTTTGTCGGTCGCTTTCAATGATGCCATCGCGCAGGCGGATGATGCGGTGGGCATGTTCGGCAATATCTTCCTCATGTGTAACCAATATCACGGTATTGCCGCTGGCATGGATCTGCGCAAAGATATCCATGATTTCGATGGAGGTCTTGGAGTCGAGATTACCGGTAGGCTCATCGGCCAGGATAATGGCCGGATCATTCACCAGGGCACGGGCAATAGCCACCCGTTGGCATTGGCCGCCTGAAAGCTCATTCGGCCGATGGTTCCATCGTTCACCCAGTCCTACTTTTTCCAGCATAGCCCTGGCTTTTTCTTCCCGCTCTTTTTTGGGAACACCACTATAAATCAAAGGCATAGCTACATTTTCCAGGGCATTTAGTCGGGGCAGCAGGTTAAACTGCTGAAATACGAAGCCAATTTGCTTGTTTCGCACGGCTGCCAGTTCATCATCATCCATATGGCTCACATCCTGGCCATTCAGAAAATAACGCCCTTCCGTAGGTGTATCCAGGCAGCCCAGGATATTCATCAGGGTGCTTTTCCCGGAGCCCGAGGGGCCCATCAGCGCCACATATTCGTTGGGATATACGGAAAGATAAATGCCTTTCAGTACCTGCAGCACGTTTTTCCCGAGGTAATAATTCTTTTTGATGTTTTCCAGTTGAATCAGCGGTTCCATGTGATGTATTTTAGGCTGTTTTCAGTGGAGGCACTTGAAAAAACGATCCATTGCGATCGGGAGCAAGCTCCAGTGCCTGTTCACGGGGTAAGTCTGAGGAAACGCTATCTTCCCTGAGCGGATGCAGATGATCGGTCAGAAAAATCAGGGGTTCCACACCGGTAGTGTCCACTTCATTCAGTTTTTCAATAAAAGCAATCATCCGTTGCAGGTCTTTTTTGAGCGAGGCTGCTTCTGCTTCATCATAATTCAACCTGGCCAGATCACAAAGCCTCCGGATCAGATCATCGGATATCTCCATAATTTGCTGATGTTGATGTAAAACTACGGGGCTGAAACCAGAAGTTTATGTAAAAATAGGACAAATGGTTGATTTCCTATTTCTGTGGCTATGCAGGCATAACCCGGCAATCAAAATGAAAAATAAAATTAAGTGTTGACTTTACACCCATTTTATATCTTTGTTCTGTTTTAAATTCCTGAGAGGTGAAAAACGATCAATGGGTCATCGGCCTGGATTACGGCACTGATTCTGTGCGCGGCGTGCTGGTAGATGCCGCTACGGGCGAAGAGTTAGCCACGGCTGTATTTCATTATCCACGCTGGCGCGATCAGCTTTTCTGTGATCCGGCTTTGCATCAGTACAGGCAACATCCGCTGGATTATGTGGAGGGACTCGAAGCTGTGGTGAAACAATGCCTGCAGCAGGTAGGGGCTGAGCAGGCTAAACATCGGGTGAGGGGCATAGCCATTGATACCACGGGTTCCACGCCGGTGGCGGTTGATGCACAGGGTAGGCCGTTAGCTTTGTTGCCGGGTTTGGAAAATAATCCGAATGCGATGTTCGTATTGTGGAAAGACCATACGGCCGTGAAAGAAGCTGCTGAAATCAATGCCTATGCCCGTCGTCAGCCGGTGGATTATCTGCAGTATGTGGGGGGTGTGTATTCTTCTGAGTGGTTTTGGGCCAAGTTACTGCATACGTTGCGGACAGACGAACAGGTAAGGCAGCACATCTGCTCATGGGTTGAGCATTGCGACTGGATGCCGTTTTTGCTTACCGGAGGCCGGGATGTGCGGACTATGAAACGAAGTGTATGTGCGGCCGGACACAAGGCTTTGTGGGCAGAGGTTTTTGGCGGGTTGCCTCCCGAATCATTTTTTGCGGGCCTGGATCCGCTGCTTGCTGGTTTTCGCGATCGGATTACGGGGGATGTGCTCACTGCCGATCAACCAGCGGGGCGGCTCTGTAAAGAATGGGCGGAAAGATTGGGGCTGCAAGATGACGTTGTGGTAGCTGTTGGCGCATTTGATGCCCATATTGGTGCAGTTGGCGGGCAGATTGAGCCCTATTTTCTGAGCAAGGTTATGGGCACTTCCACCTGCGATATTCTCGTTGCACCGATGTCCGATATGCAGGGAAAGGTAATCCGCGGAATATGTGGTCAGGTAAATGGTTCTGTGGTTCCGGGCATGGTGGGCATGGAAGCCGGCCAGTCGGCTTTCGGGGATACCTATGCCTGGTGGCGGGATGTGTTGCTGTGGCCTGTCAGGCATCTGCTTCCTGCTATGTGGGGGAGTGATCAACCGGCGCTTCAGTCGCTGATGGAAGGCATGCATGGGCGGTTGATTGCTACTTTAAGTGAGGAAGCCCGTCGCCGGGAAGAAACCTATCCTGACCGGGCTGTTCCATTGGCTGTAGACTGGCTGAATGGCCGCCGGACGCCGTATGCAGATCAGGAGTTGAAAGCGGCTATCCTGGGCCTGGATCTGGGTGTGGATGCGGTGGATGTCTTCAGGGCCTGGGCTGAGGCCACTTGCTTTGGTGCCAAAAGCATCGTGGAATGCTTTACTTCTCAGGGCGTGCCCGTGAAAGGTGTGATCGGATTGGGCGGGGTGGCCAGAAAATCGCCTTACATCATGCAGTTGATGGCCGACGTGTTGAACATGCCTTTACGCATCCATCGGGCTGAACATACCTGTGCCAGCGGAGCGGCCATGTTTGCCGCAACAGCAGCCGGTATTTATCCCACGGTAGAACATGCCATGCAAGCCATGGGACAGGGCTTTGACCAGGAATACAAACCTGTGCCTGCGCGGGTTCAGAAATTGCAAAAGCGTTATCAGCAGTTCAAAGAGCTTGGAAATTTTGTCGAATCATTCACCCATACACATGCATCAGATTTATGATGGATCCTTTTCAACGCATTCGAGAAGAAGCCTATGAGGCCAACCGGCAACTGCCGGGCCTGGGCCTGGTGAAATTTACCTTTGGCAATGCCAGCGCAGCTGACCATACCCAACGGGTGTTTGCCATCAAACCCAGCGGGGTTTCGTACGAAAAACTTTCACCCGACAAGATGGTGGTGGTAAACTTTGAGGGTCAGGTGGTGAGCGGTCATCTCCGGCCATCATCCGATACCCTTACGCATGCTGTGCTTTACAGCCATTGGCCTGATATCGGCGGCATTGTGCATACCCATTCCACCTACGCCACGGCCTGGGCGCAGGCCTTGCGCGATATACCCATTTATGGAACAACCCATGCGGATCATCTGCCGGTGGATGTGCCCTGTGCACCACCCATGGCCGATGACATGATTCAGGGAAATTATGAATACCAGACCGGCATGCAGATTATTCAATATTTTCAGGAACATGGGCTGGATTATCATCAAATTCCCATGATTCTGGTAGGTGGCCATGCACCGTTTACCTGGGGCACAACAGTGGAAAAAGCAGTTTACCACAGCGCAATTCTGGAAGAAATGGCTTTCATGGCCTATCTTACCGAACAAATCCATTGCCGGGTAAATCCATCCGCTCTGCCACCCCGTCTGAAATCGGCCCTGATTGAGAAACATTACGAACGCAAACATGGCAGCCAGGCTTATTATGGACAGGATACAAATGATTAACAAACTTGGCATAGCCTGCCTGGGAACCCTGATCGTCTCCATGGTATTCCCGTATTTGCTTCGGGCCCAGTCCACTCCGCCGATGGGATGGAACAGTTATGATTGTTTCGGGGCTACGGTTACCGAAGAGGAGGTAAAGGAAAACGCCCGCCTGGTAGCTGATTCACTGAAACCTTATGGATGGCAGTATGTAGTAGTTGATTTTTGTTGGTTTTATCCGCACCCGCCGGGCAGCAATGCCAGTCCACCTCCGCAATTTCGGCTGCCCGACGGAAGTTATGTGCCCTGGTTGCCCATGGATGAATGGGGCAGGCTTTTGCCGGATGTGCGCAAATTTCCTTCAGCAGCTGGCGGGCAGGGATTCAAACCGTTGGCTGATTATGTGCATAGCCTGGGGTTGAAGTTTGGCATCCATGTGATGCGGGGCATTCCGCGGCAGGCCGTCTGGGCCAAAACTCCGGTAAAGGGTATGCCCGATGTTACGGCTGACCAGATAGCCAACATACACGACACCTGCAGCTGGCTGAATACGATGTATGGGCTGGATATGTCAAAGCCCGGTGCGCAGGCGTATTTGAACAGTTTGCTGGATCTATATGCTTCATGGGGTGTTGATTTCATTAAGGTAGATGATATCAGCCAGCCTTATCATGCAGCTGAGATTGCCGGCTATCGTAAGGCCATCGATCAATGTGGACGATCCATTGTGTTGAGTCTTTCTCCCGGCGAAACGCCTCTGAGCCGGGCTGCAGAGGTCAGCCAGCTGGCCAATATGTGGCGGCTGAGCGGCGATTTATGGGATAATTGGAATCAGCTGCGCCATGCTTTTGACCTGGCTGCAGCCTGGGTAGCTTATGCCCGGCCCGGTCATTGGCCCGATATTGATATGCTTCCCATAGGGCGGCTTTCCCTTAGAGGTCCCGTAGGCCCTCCGCGCTATGCAAAATTCAGCAAAGATGAATTGCAAACCATGATGACGCTTTGGTGCATCACCCGCATGCCCTTGATGGTGGGAGGTCATTTACCCGATAACCGCCCTATGGATTGGCAGCTTGAAACCAATGCCGAAGCTATTGAAGCAGATCAGGGACCTTATCAGCCTGAGTTGCTGAAGCAATCCGATACGCTTGTCATTTGGCAATCCGCAGATACCCTTAGCCACGAACACTTGTTCCTGGCATTTTTCAATCTTAGCGATCATCCCATAAACACGGTATTCAGGTTAGACAGCCTGGCTGGGATGGCAGGATGGATTAAGGCCGGTCATCGCCCTGCGTGTTTCTTTCTCCGGGATGTGTGGAAAAAAGAATCCAGCCAGGTGAGCATCCATCAACCTTTGTCTGTTCAGCTATCACCGCATGGGTGCATGCTGTACAGGATAAGTCTTTGCAAAACCCATAAAAATCATTCGTAAACCCAATTTATATGATTTTAAAATCTCTTCAGGCATGAACGAATCAGGATCACTTAGCGTCTGGCTGATTGTGGGAAGTCAGCATCTTTACGGGCCACAGGTCATACAGGAAGTGGAACAACATGCCCGTGAAATGGCAGGCGGGCTTAACGCTTCAGGAAACATTTGTTTGCCCGTTTGCTTCAGGGGTGTAGCCACCACACCCGAAGACATCTTGCGGCTTTGCCTGGAAGCGAATGCCGCTCGGGATTGTGCGGGAGTTATTTGCTGGATGCATACTTTTTCTCCGGCTAAAATGTGGATACAGGGATTAAAGGCACTGCAAAAGCCCCTGCTGCATTTTCACACACAATTCAACCGGGATATTCCCTGGAGCACGATCGACATGGATTTCATGAATCTCAACCAAAGCGCGCATGGCGATCGGGAATTTGGTCATATCCTGGCGCGGATGGGGAAAACGCGCAAGGTAGTGGTGGGGCACTGGCAGCAGGCAGAAGCCCAGCAACAGATAGATAACTGGTGCCGGGCAGCAATGGCCTGGCATGACTGGCAGGGTGCCCGGTTTGTGCGTTTCGGGGATAACATGCGCCAGGTGGCCGTGACCGAAGGCGATAAGGTCGAAGCAGAGTATCGGCTGGGTTTTTCGGTCAATACCCACGGAGTAGGGGATCTGATAGCTGAAATTGCTGCTGTAAAAGATAAGGAAGCGGAGGAGCTCTGTGCGCTTTATGAATCGTTGTATGAACTGCAACCAGATCTGAAAAAAGGCGGCCAGCGCAGGGCTTCGCTATTAGATGCTGCCCGCATTGAGATTGGATTGAGAAAATTTTTGCAACAGGGAGGCTACAAGGGATTTACAGATACTTTTGAAGACTTACATGGATTGAAACAGTTGCCTGGAATAGCTGTGCAGCGGCTGATGCAGGAGGGATACGGCTTCGGTGCGGAAGGCGACTGGAAAACGGCAGCGCTGGTGCGTGCCATGAAGGTCATGGCAACCGGACTGCCTGGTGGCAATAGTTTTATGGAAGATTATACCTATCACCTGGAACCGGGAAATGAAATGGTGCTGGGAGCTCACATGCTCGAGATTTGCCCATCCATTACACACCGGAAACCATCTTGTGAGATTCATCCGCTGAGCATTGGGGGGAAGGACGATCCGGTCAGGCTGGTGTTTGATGCGGCTCCAGGCCCGGCATTGAATGCATCTCTGGTAGATATGGGTAATCATTTCCGTTTGCTGGTTAATGAAGTAGAAGCCATTGAGCCGCCTCAGCCTTTGCCCAGGCTACCCGTGGCACGGGCGGTATGGAAGCCTTATCCTGATTTCCGGACAGCTTGTGCCGCCTGGCTGATGGCTGGCGGAGCCCATCATACCTGTTTCAGCCAGAACCTGCAGATTGACCATCTCAGGGATTTTGCGCGCATGGCAGGCATGGAATGCCTGGTCATTGACCGTCAGACCAACCTAACCCGATTTGAACAGGACCTCCGCATGAGCGAGCTTTATTATGCCTGGCAGGGAATATTCAGGAAACACTGATCCATCTCCCCAAACAAAAAGCCCCGCCTCCATGCGGAAGCGGGACTCCCTTTACCCATAAACCATTATCTGCTAATGGTATGCACAAAGATAGCCTGTATGCGTTGAGAAAATCATTAAATAAGTGTTAAAAAAACGATTTTTATTTCTGTGTGTTTTAAGGGGTTTCATGCATACAAACGGGTAAACTTATCCCGGGCATAGCTCGCAAAAGCTTCAACATGTAGTGGCTTCCCGGTAATCTGCTGGCAAAGCTCCTGGGCTGTGTACAGGCTTCCCTGGCTATGGATATTTTTTCTCAGCCAATCCAGCACAATAGCTGTCTGACCGCGGGAAAGAGCCTCTTCCAGATAAGGGATATCCTGTAGCAATTGTTGCCACCATTGGGCGGCAAGCAGGCTTCCCAATGTATAAGTTGGAAAATATCCCAGGCTTCCGTGGCTCCAGTGCACATCCTGAAGGATGCCATGCACATCGTCGGGCACATTTACACCCAGCATCTCGGCGTACAAGGCGTTCCAGAGTTCAGGAAGTTCTTTTACAGAAAGGTTTTCATTAATCAGTTTCTTTTCAATTTCATAACGGATGAGGATATGCAGGTGGTAGGTGAGTTCGTCGGCCTCTGTGCGGATCAGGGAGGGTTTTACCAGGTTAATGGCCTTGTAAAAATCTTCCAGGGTTATGTTTTGGAATGAAGCAGGAAAGCGTTTCTGTAATTCCGGGTAATGATAAGTCCAGAACGACAGGCCCCGCCCGATACAATTTTCCCAGAGGCGGGACTGGGATTCGTGGATCACCAAAGAAGCTGCTTGTCCGGCTGGCAGTCCGTACTGGTCGGCCGGCAGTCCCTGTTCGTACAAGGCATGTCCGCCCTCATGGATGCAACTCCAGATCATGGTTGCCGGCTCAGTTTCGTGTATCCGGGTGGTTACGCGTACATCGTGTGGACTAAAGCTGGTGGTAAACGGATGTTCGGAAAGATCCTGCCTGCCTTTCTGAAAATCAAAGCCGATGGATTGAAGCAGATAAATACCAAAATCCCACTGCTGCTGTCTATCTGCAAACGTGTGCAGAAAAGCATCGGATGGCTGAGGTTTTTGGCGGATTTCCGACAGCAGCAATGTGAGATGCTTTTTGAGTTCGGGAAAAATTTGCTCTAAAGTTTCGGTAGTGAGTCCCCGTTCGTGTTGGTCGAGCAGGGCGTCATAAGGCTGGGCCACATAGCCCAGGATTTCGGCTTCCTGTTTTTTCAGGGCAATCATCTTTTCCAGTTCCGGTGCGAAGATGGCAAACCGGTTTTCCCTGCGGGCCTGTATCCATGCCATGAAGCAATGGTTGGCAGCCAGTGTAAGGGCTTTTACCAGGGATGGAGGGTATTTGCTGGCTTTCTGATAATTTTCGTATGTAAGCGCTACATTTTTTCTTTCCCGTTCGGGAAGGTCGGTGCGGTCGAGCAGTTTTTCCAGGAGTCGGCCAAGGGCTTTGCTGGTTTCCATGCCATGGGCCATTTCCGCCAGTGTAGCCAGTTGCTGACCGCGAAACCGGGCACCGCCAGCAGGCATGTAGGTTTCCTGATCCCACTGCAAAAGAGCCATGGTGTTTTTCACATCAGCCAGTGCCCGCATCCGGTCTGTAAAACGCTTATATAAGGCAAGGGTATCTGACTTTGGCATGGGCGATTTAATTTTATTCACGGAAATTGCTTTCGTTTCAACAGCTTTACCGATATGCAAATAAATGAAATCATTCAGTATCTGGAAGAAATAGCCCCGCTTTCCTATCAGGAATCATACGATAATGCGGGCTTGCAGGTTGGCAATCCGGGCCAGCCATTGCAAGGCATCTTACTCACGCTCGATATTACCGAAACGGTGGTGAAAGAAGCCATTCAAAAGCATTGCAATTTGATTGTAGCCCATCACCCGATTATGTTTCGTCCTTTGAAGCGCATTACCGGTGCCACAGATGCGGAAAGGGCCATTATGCTGGCTATTCAATCAAATGTAGTATTGTATGCAATTCACACCAATCTGGATCAGGTAGCCCAGGGAGTAAATGCCATGATTGCCGAAAGGCTGGGATTGCTTCACACGCAGGTCCTGGCACCTATGCGGGGCAAGCTGAAAAAACTGGTCACCTTCGTACCTCATGCCCATGCAGCAGCTTTGCGGGCAGCTTTGTTTCACGCCGGAGCTGGAGTTATCGGTAAATACGATGAGTGCAGTTACAATGTGGAAGGCTTTGGCACATTCCGGGCCAGGGAAGGAGCCAATCCTTACGTAGGCACTATAGGGAAGCAGCATCAGGAGCCGGAAACAAGGGTTGAAACCATTTTCCCGGCTCATCTTGAAAAAGTAGTCACCGAAGCCTTGCTTCAACATCATCCCTACGAAGAAGTGGCTTATGATATTTATCCGCTCGACAATCTATATCCCGAAGTGGGGCCCGGCATGGTAGGGGAGTTGCCGGAGCCTGTGTCAGTGGAGGCTTTTCTTCATCTTGTGAAAGAAGCTTTGCATACTGGCTGCATCCGTTATACCCATTATACCGGTATGATTCAACGGGTGGCTGTATGCGGAGGGGCGGGTATCTTTCTCTTGCCGGAAGCCATCAAAGCCGGAGCACAGGCTTTTGTGACAGCCGATATCAAGTATCATGAATTTTTTCAGGCTGAAGGACGCCTCTTGCTGATGGATGTGGGCCATTACGAAAGCGAGCAGTTTACGGTTGACTTGCTCGAAAGATTAATCCGAAAAAAATTTCCTAACTTTGCGCCTCTTAAATCCGAGATCTGTACCAATCCCATAAATTATTTTTCATAAATGGCTACCGCAAAAGAATATTCCGTCGAAGAAAAGCTTGTTTCCCTGCTTACGTTACAGAAGATTGATTCCAAGTTAGATGAAATCAGAACCCTGCGGGGCGAGCTTCCTATGGAAGTAAACGACCTGGAAGACGAGATTGCCGGGTTGCAAACACGTCTTACCCACATTGAAGATGAGATTGCCGGTATCCAGAAATTCATCGCTAACAAGAAAAATATCATCAAGGAAGCGGAAGCCCTGATCAAAAAATATGAGAAGCAGAAAGACAATGTGAAGAACGACCGGGAATTCAATGCCCTCCAGAAGGAAATCGAAATGCAAACCCTTGAAATCAGTCTGGCTGAGAAGCACATTAAAGAAGCCAACGAGGAAATAAAGGAAAAGAATCGCATTCTGGAACTTGCCCGGCAGGCCATTCAGGACAAAGAAGCCAATCTGAAAATCAAAAAATCTGAACTGGAAAAAATCATTGTAGAAACGGAAAAAGAAGAAGCCCAGTTTCAGAAGCTTGCCGAAGATGCCCGCAGCAAGGTGGATCCCCGGTTACTGGCAGCCTATGAAAAAATCCGCAAAACATACCGCAATGGTTTGGCTGTAGTGCCTATTGAACGCGATGCCTGCGGTGGTTGCTACAATGCTATTCCCCCGCAGCGCCAGGCTGAAATTCGGCAACGCAAAAAAATTATTGTCTGCGAAAACTGTGGCCGGATCCTCGTGGATGCCGAGTTGCACGAATCCGTGCAATTGCCCGGACAAAAAGTGGCAAAAGTCAAATCCTGATTTTTAAGATTTTTTGTAAGAGCTTAGCCCCTCTCTCATGCCCGGTGGCATGGGAATTTCCGTTATTTTCGCAGCCGCATGTGGTTGCGTATCTTCATGAAATCGAATTTCTTATGTGTGCTTGTGTTGGCATGCAGCCTACCCGTGATTGCATCATCCGCCCCCACGTATGATTTTAATGCCCGCTGCCGGATGGCTTATCAGCTTATCATGGCCATGCGCGTACAGGAGGCGCAGCAGCAAATAAACCTGGAACAAAAAACCCATCCGGAGAATCTCATCCCCGTGTTGCTGCAGAACTATATTGATTTCATGCAATTGTTTTTCGATGGTGGATCAGCCGACTATCAACAGAAGCTTGCAAATCGAAACAAGTATTTGTCTCTGCTGGCTCAGGGCAGCCGGGATTCGCCTTACTATCTGCTTTCGCAGGCTATTGTGCATTTTCAGTGGAGTTTGATTAAAGTAAAATTTGGCGATCGCATATCTGCCGCATGGGAGTTTCGGCGGGCCTATCTGATGTTGAGCGATAATCAAAAACGATATCCCAGGTTTTATCCGAATGATATTTTTCTGGGAGCCATGAAAACAGCCATTGGTACAGTGCCTGATGGGTATCGCTGGATTACGGATATCCTGGGCATGAAAGGCAGCATTCAACAGGGTATGCAGATGCTGAAGCAGGTGATAGCCATGGGTGACGATGATCAGCTGCTGTTCGGACAGGAAGCCTATGTGTATTATTGCTACCTGTTGTTTTATATCGAACGCAATCCCAATGCTGTGTTTCGTTTCATCCGGGAAAAAAATCTGGATACCCGGCACAACCAGCTGTATGCTTTTATGGTGGCTAATCTGGCACTCAATCATCATCGCAGTGCCTATGCCCTGGAAATATTGCAAAACCTCAACCGGGAGTTGGATTATCTGGATATGCCTTCCCTGGATTTTGAACTGGGGGCCATTTATCTAAACAGCCTGCAGGCCGACTCAGCTATCCGTTATCTGCAGGCTTTTTTGCAACGAACGCAGACAGATTATTTTAAAAAAGATGCCTTGCTGAGGTTGAGCTGGGCCTATACCCTGAAAGGCAATACTGGTATGGCCAACCAGTGCAGGCAGCGAATCCTGAAGGAAGGAACTGCTGTTGTGGATGCCGATAAAACAGCTTTGCTGGAAGCCAAAAAAAACACCCCGGTAGATATTCATATTTTTCGGGCACGCCTGCTTAGCGATGGTGGCTATTTCCGGCAGGCACTGGATGAACTGAACAGCATCTCGGCTGCTGCATTGCCCGATTATTTGAATAAGCTCATGTATGCTTATTTTATGGCCAGGATTTACGATGAAATGGGAGAAGATGACAAAGCCATTCCTTATTATCAAGCCACGATAGAAGCGGGCCGCAATCTGCCTGAATATTATGCTGCTCGGGCAGCCTGGCAAATGGGCATGATATACGAAAAACGCAACCAGCCTGAAAAAGCGTTGTATTATTACAACCTGTGTTTGCAGATGCCGGAAAAAGAATACAAAAATTCATTGGATCAATGGGCCAAAACCGGCATTGAGCGCATCAAGGGGAAATGAAAGCTTGTTCATACAGGGCTTCTTCGCTGATGGCCGATAGGATGGCGAGGAAGTCTTAACTTTGCAGCTTCACGAAAAACGCTACAGATGCGCATCGTCAACCTGGGTCTGATTCAGATGAGCTGTACAGCCGATCCGGCGGCCAATCTGCAGAAAGCCTTGCAACGCATGGAGCAGGCAGCAGATCAGGGCGCTCAGATCATCTGTACACAGGAGCTTTTCACTTCCCTTTATTTCTGTGACGAGGAAGACTATCGAAATTTTGAGCTGGCCGAGCCTGTGCCCGGGCCCACCACCGAAGCATTGATGGCTTTTGCCCGGAAACGGCAGGTGGTGGTGGTGGCTTCGCTGTTTGAAAAGAGAGCCTCCGGCGTCTTTCATAATACAGCTATGGTGATTGATGCCGATGGGCGCTATCTGGGAAAATATCGGAAAATGCATATTCCGGATGACCCGGGGTATTATGAAAAGTTTTATTTCACGCCGGGAGACCTGGGTTATCGCGTATTTCACACAAAGTATGGCAATGTGGGGGTATTGATCTGCTGGGATCAGTGGTATCCGGAAGCAGCGCGCATCGTGAGTTTGATGGGGGCTGATCTGATTGTATATCCCACAGCCATCGGCTGGGCGCTGACGCAGGATGAAGCTACCAACCGCGAACAATACGAAGCCTGGCAAATTATACAGCGAGCACATGCTGTGGCCAATGGCTTGCCTGTGGCTGCTATCAACCGCGTGGGCGTGGAAAATGGCATGCGCTTCTGGGGAGGTTCGTTTATTACCAATCCATTTGGCAGCCTGCTTTACCAGGCTTCCCACGATCAAGAAGAAACCATCGTGCAACCGGTGGACCTGGATCAGGTTGGCTACTATCGCATACACTGGCCGTTCCTGCGCGATCGCCGCATCGATTCCTACCAGCCCATTATCAAACGATTCATTGATCAATCTGCCTCCTGATCAAGCATAGAAAAACCTTATTTGCATCATGGCATCCGATAAATTGCAATTTCCGGATCAACCTGTACCTGCTGAATTGGGCTATTATTTCCCGGCTGAATGGCATCCCCATCGGGCTACCTGGCTGAGCTGGCCGCACAATGAAGATTCCTGGCCGGGAAAAATCCAAAGCATTTATCCAGAGTTTATCCGTTTCATCAAAGAGCTCACAAAAGGTGAAAAAGTATGCCTAAATGTGAATGATGAGGTGATGGAAATCATGGTGAGACGCAGCCTGGAGCGGGAGCAGACCGATATGGAACAGATTGAATTTTATCGTCACCCCACCAACGATGCCTGGTGCCGCGACTGCGGGCCCGCTTTTTTGATCAATCCGGCTGCTAAGCAACCCAAAGTGATTGTGGACTGGCGTTTTAATGCATGGGGAGGAAAATATACACCTTATGAGCTCGATGATCAGTTGCCGGAAAAAATTGCACAGGCATTGGGATTGCCGGTTTATCATCCCAACATTGTCATGGAAGGTGGATCCGTGGATTTTAACGGGGAGGGTACAGTGCTCACTACTCGCGCGTGCCTGCTGAACCCTAATCGGAATCCCCATCTATCGCAACAGGAAATTGAGGCCTATCTGCAGGCTTATTATGGAGTAAAACAGGTGTTGTGGCTGGAAGATGGAATTGCAGGTGATGATACGGATGGGCACATTGACGATATCGTGCGATTCGTGAATCCCCATACTGTAGTGGCCGTTGTAGAGCCCAACCGTGAGGATGAAAATTATGAGCCCTTGCAGCAAAACCTGAAATTGCTAAAAAGTATGCGCCTGCTGGATGGCAAACAAATAGATATCGTGGAATTGCCCATGCCCCAACCCATATACTATGAAGGCAGGCGCCTGCCCGCATCTTATGCCAATTTTTACATTGGCAATAAAGTGGTGATCGTGCCCACGTTCCGGGATTCCGAACACGATGAACGGGCATTGCAAATTCTCTCGCAATGTTTTCCCGATCGGGAAGTAGTAGGCATTGATTCGGTGGATATTATCTGGGGATTGGGCAGCTTTCATTGCCTGAGTCAGCAGGAACCCGAAGTGCCATCAACATCTTGAGCCCTGATGGCGGGTGTTGGGGCAGCCTGTATTCATCTGCCTGATATCCCGATCCGGAAAAAACTCAGGTTTGGGGCTCAGTTCCTCCGGCATATTACCTTATTTTCCCAGGACTCTTGTATTTTAGCGTGCATCCATTTATGGGTATTTACCAATCAGCATCCCCATGTTGCAGCGGCTATATGTGAAAAATTACGCTATCATTGATGAGCTGGAAGTTCAGTTTTCACCGCATTTCACTTGCATAACCGGTGAAACCGGTGCCGGGAAATCCATTCTCATAGAGGCTTTGTCGTTGTTGCTGGGTGAGCGGGCCGACACGGGTGTGCTGGCCGATCCTTCACAAAAGGGCATAGTGGAGGGGGTGTTTTTTTTACCGGATGATCCGGATATTCGGCAGCTTTTTGAGAGTTTCGACTGGGATTGGGATACGCAGGTCATCATCCGGCGCGAATTGTTGCCGGCTTCAAAAGCATCAGGTAAATCCCGTGCCTTTGTGAATGATACGCCTGCCAACCTGCAGCAATTGCAACAACTAACCCGCTATCTGGTAGATTTACATCAGCAGTTTGATACCTTGCAGCTTTTGCAAAGCGGTTTTCAGCGCGAAGTGATAGATGCGCTTTGCCATCATGAAGAATTACTTCAGCATTACCGGCGGCATTATCGTACACTTGTAGAGCAGCAGCAGGAACTGGAGCGTTTGCAGACAAGCTATCAGCAGGCATTGCGGGAACTGGATTATGATCAGTTTTTATTGCAGGAGCTGCAGGAGGCTCGTTTTCAGGAGCTGGAAATTGAGCAACTGGAAGAAGAACAGCAGTTGCTGGAGCATATTGGCTCCGTCCGTCAATCTGTAGAGCAAGCTTATCAATTGTTGCAGGGGGGATATGATGCAGAACAGCCCTCCGCTATAACCCAGCTGCATCAGGCCAGGCATCAGCTGGAGTCGGCTGCTGCGCAGTATCGCCTTTTGCAGCCGGTTGCCGATAGGTTACAGTCGGCCTACATTGAGTTGCAGGATATTGCCGATGAGCTTGCCCGGCTGATGGATACGATTACCGATCAACCTGACCGGCTTATGCAGGTTCAGGAGCGCCTTTCGCTTGCCTATAAGCTTTTGAAAAAGCATCAGGTACAGGATACTGCTGGTCTGTTACAAAAACAACACGAGCTGGAGGAGAAAGTCCGCCGGATTTCCCTGAACGATGAACAAATCCGCCAGCTGCAGGATCAGATCGCTCAACTGCAGGTGGTCATACAACAGCAGGCCGATGAACTCTCCCGGCACCGGCAGGCAGCGGCAGGGCCTTTTGCAGAGCAGGTCAATCAGCTGCTCAGGCAGGTAGGTATGCCCAATGCGCGGCTTCAGGTGGTTGTGCAGCCCGCACCCCTCGGCGAATGGGGGCATGATGATATCCAGTTCCTCTGGGATGCTAATCAGACGGGGCAGTTTGTATCCATCCGGCAGGTGGCTTCGGGTGGGGAATTGAGCCGCTTGATGTTGTGCATCAAATCCCTGGTAGCATCCCATATGCAGCTGCCCACGCTGATTTTTGATGAAATTGATCAGGGTATTTCCGGAGAAGCCGCCCGGCAGGTAGGGCTGCTGCTGGCCGAGCTGGCCAGGCATCATCAGATCATTTGTATCACACATCAGCCTCAGATTGCCGGCCGCGCCGATACCCATCTGATGGTGTACAAGGAAAAAGTAAAACATAAAATCACCACGCGCGTCCAATCGCTGGAAGGAGAAGCCCGTGTGGAAGCCATTGCCCGCATGCTCAGCGGCGATCATCCCACCAGAGCAGCATTGGAAAATGCACGCGAACTCATTGCCCGGCCGGATTAAGAAAAACTAATGCAATGGCCTGCGGCGAATCATACCCCCTTTGGTATCAATCACAGGTGTCTGCACAATGAAGGCCTTGTCATCAATCTGCAGGATCTCATTGTTCAACCGCTGTACCTCCAACCGGGTAACAACGGTGTAAATAATATCCAGTTCCTGCGTGCTTTGCCCGGAGCGGGTCATGCCCTTTCGGCCTTTGTAAATGGTGATACCTTTGCCCAATTTATGAATCAATACTCTTCGGATAATTTCACTATGATCTGAAATAATCATGACACCCACATATTCTTCGATGCCATTTACCAGATAATCTACAGTTTTGGATGCGCTCAGATAGGTGAGCATGGCATACAGCGCTGTTTCCACATTGATGACAAAAGCAGCAACTGAAAATATGCACACATTCAATACAGCAATGATATCACCCACAGTAAACACCGTATGCCGGCTGACAAATACCGACAGGATTTCTGTACCATCCAGCACACCTCCGCCCCGCATAGCCAATCCGGTACCAGCGCCGATGAAAAAACCTCCGAAAACAGCAATCAGCAATTTATCAGATGTAACAACCGGAAAATGTACCAGCTCAATGCAAATGGCCAGTCCGATGATTCCAAGGATCGACTTTATGGCAAAAGTTCGGGAAATCTGGCGGTAGCCCATCAGCACAAAAGGGATGTTGATGATGACCAGTAGCAGCGATAAGGGATAACCCGTTACAAACCGCAGCAGGAGGGAAATACCTGTAACACCACCATCCAGGAAATGCCCGGGCAGCAAAAAACCTTTCAATCCGAAGCCAGCAGAAAATATACCAGCTATCAAATACAGAGCTTCTTTTGCAATCCGTTGCCAGAGAGTTTTGCGGACTTTGAAGCGGCGGATGCGGGTCGCTTGGTTATGCATGATTACAAAGATACTCTAGTAAAAAATGTGGATGGTTGTAAAACAGGCAGGAAAAAAGAAAGACAGAAATCAGTTTTCCAGGAATGAAAGAGAGATTGAGATCGTTTTTACTTAAAAGTCAAACGACACGTTATGTTGCATCACCCGGGAATATCGAATCTACTCATCATACCGGATGCCCATCATAGAACGGGCCAGTTGAAGGGTTTGCTGAGCACTTGCACATGCTTTTTCTGCACCCGTTTTGCGGATTTTTTTCAAGGTTTCAATATCTTTTTGCAATTCTGCAGCCCGCTCGCGGATAGGCCTGACAAGGTTTATCATATCATCTGCCAGTTGTTGTTTCAGCTCACCGTAGCGGATGGTGCAGTTGTCGTAAGCCTGTTCAAAATAAGCTACTGTTTCCGGTGCCGATACCAGTTTCAGCAACAAAAACAAATTTTCGATTTCCGGAGATTTCGGGCTATTTGGTGCTTGCGGACCAGCATCGGTTTTGGCGCGGGCAATTTTTTTCCGGATCAAATCATCACTATCAGCCAGATAAATGGTGGCCATTTCATTTTCACTCTTGCTCATTTTACCCTTCCCGTCGAGGCTGGGCACTTTCAGCAGTTCACCTGATTCACTGAAAGCTACAGGCTCCGGAAACAGGAATCCGAATTTCTGGTTGAACCGAGAAGCCAGGTTACGCGCCATTTCCAGGTGCGGCTCCTGATCCTTACCCACAGGCACTTTGGTGGCACGATGGATGAGAATATCGGCTGCCATCAACACGGGGTAAGTGAGCAATCCGGCATTGATGCCCTCATGTTTGCCTCTAATTTTTTCCTTGAACGTAGGCACCTTTTCCAGCTCACCTTTGTAGGCAAGCATGTTTAGCAGCAGATATAACTCGGCTGTTTCCGGCAAATCGCTCTGCACATAAAGAGCAGCCTTATCTGGATTCAGGCCGCACGCCAGGTATTCGGCCAACACCCGATACACATTTGCACGCAACTGGGTTGGATCCTGATGGGTGGTAAGGGAATGATAATCGGCCACAAAAAAATAGCAAACATGGGTATGCTGCATATGCAGGTATTGCCGGATCGCACCAAAGTAATTGCCCAGATGCAGAAAACCGGTGGACCGGATACCGCTCACTACAATCTCGCGCTGTTGCATGCGGCGCAAGATAATACATCCGCCGCAAACTCCTGCACAGGTTGGCTGCGAAAGCGCATCAGCCAGTAACAAACTAAAAAAGATGCAGGGAATGCAGTTGAATTTGTATTTTCAACTTTTGATCATGGAAAAACAGCAACGGATTTATGTCGAAAAAAACAAAGCCCAGACACATTGCTATTGCCGGAAACATAGGTGCCGGAAAGACTACACTTACCGAACTGCTGGCCAGGCATTACCAGTGGGTACCGCAATATGAAGAGGTTGAGAATAATCCCTATCTGAACGATTTTTATGAAGATATGCCGCGCTGGGCTTTTAACCTGCAGATTTATTTCCTGCATCATCGCATCCGGCAGCTGCTTGAGATTCAGCGTGGCCGCGAAACGGTAGTGCAGGACAGAACCATTTATGAAGACGCCGAAATTTTTGCGCCCAATCTGCATGATATGGGATTGATGTCGAAAAGGGATTTTGAAAATTATTATCAGTTGTTTCAAACGCTTCGTGAACTCATCAAACCTCCCGACCTGCTGATTTATATCAAGGCTTCGGTTCCTACACTGGTAGATAATATCCAGAAAAGAGGACGTGAATACGAGGAAAACATCAGGCTCGATTATCTCAAGCGGCTGAATGAGCGCTATAATCAATGGATTGAGCAATACCACGAAGGGCCCGTGCTGATTATAGATGCAGATGAAAACCGTTTTGCAGAGCGTGAGGAAGATCTCGGAGAAATTATTGCCCGCATTGATTCGCAGTTGTACGGATTATTCTGATGCGCTGAAATCTTTGCAATAAAAACACATACACCTGTGCAGCCTACCTGCATCCCCTGCACAGGCTTGCATTTTTTTATCTCACTTCTTATTTTTCGAAAATAAATGGCAGGGATGAGGTGGATAGGTGTTGCCTTTGATCTTATGAAAGAAATAATGAACCCTTTGAAACATAAACCCTATGCGTTTTCTATGCTCTGCTATGGTGCTATGCATGATTTTTATGCATGCCTATCCCTTATTTGCCCAGCAATCAGCCGATCAAACCCTACAGTCAGTACTTGAGCAGGTATATGATCAACAGGCTTCTGCCGGAGAAAACGATGAAGCCGCTGAAGAATGGGAGGATCAACTGGAATCCTATCTGCAGCATCCGCTCGATTTAAATCAAGCAACAGCCGAGCAGCTGGCTGTATTTCCCTTCCTGAATACCTTGCAGATTCAGGCCCTGCTGAGCTATCGCAGGCTACTGGGAGCTTTCACCAGTGTATACGAATTGCAGGCTATTCCAGGATGGGATATATCCACCATCCGGCAAATTTTGCCTTTTGTACGGGTGAATGAAAACACGGGTTCATCTTTTTCCAATGCAACCTCGCCTTCTTTTCAATGGTTAAGTCGCTATCAGCGGGTTATTCCTCGATCGTGGGGCTATATAAAAACCACGGGAAGCCGCTACATAGGCAGCCCAGATGCATGGCTGAACAAATGGCAACTGCGCAGCACACATTTTCGTGCAGGATTGATTGCTGAAAAAGATGCAGGGGAGCCATTTTTCAGATCATTTAATTCCCAGGGCTTTGATCATATTGGTTTTTACCTGGCATATATAGGCAATACCATCCTGCGGCAAGCGGTTGTGGGAGATTATGAAATCAATATGGGGCAAGGACTTATCAACTGGCAGAGCTTCAGCCTCAATCACAGTGCCTATGCCCTTCAGATCGAAAAAAACAACATGCCGCTCAGGGTGCATACTGGAACAGCCGAAAACGGATATTACAGAGGTATAGCCTTACAGTTGCAGGAGCATAATTGGCAGCAAACCTGTTTTGTATCCCTTATTTCTCCGGATGTATATTGGGATAGTGCAGATGGGCATCGCATCATCACTTCATGGGATGAAACAGGGTATCACCGCACATCTACGGAAAACAGCCATCGTCACGTATTGCAGCTTTTATCAGCCGGCGCACAGATGCGCTACCGTTTTTCTTCCGGACATGTAGCTGTAAATAGTGTGTATCATCATTTGAGCATACCCATGCAAAGGCGCAATCAAACGTATAACCAGTATGCTTTTGCCGGGGATCAACTGTATAACATCAGCCTGGATTATGCCTGGAGTGTTGCCATGCATCATTTCTTTGGTGAGGCGGCGTGGAGCTCCAATCGTCGCATAGCCTTCCTGCAGGGGTGGATGATGTCCATCAGCAAGCCTATCAGCATAGGTTCTTTGTTGCGGTATTATCCCAAAGATTATCATACCCTTTATGCCAATGGTTTCAGTGAAAGCGGAGAAACAGCAAATGAAACCGGATGGTATGCAGCCACTGAAATGCGCTGGCCGCGCCTGCAGGTATATGCTTATGCGGATTTGTTTCATTTTCCCTGGTGGAGATACCAGATCAGCGGGCCTATGACGGGCACCGACGATCTGTGCAGGATAGATTGGAAGATGTTTACCTCTGCCAGCACAACCCAACAGCTTACAACGCAGATTCGCTATCGCCGAAGAGCTAAAGACCTAAAAACGACGGAGGGTAAAAAGCCTATTCCTACAGACCTGTGGCAATATACATTGGGCTGGGCATACGAAACATCGCACTGGTGGCTTACCTTGCGAGGCTATGCCAACTGGTTTCAGCAAGCAGACACCATTCATTCCAGAGGCCTTGCGTGCTATGCAGAAGTACGTCATCAGCCATGGCGCCGTTTTTACTGGGACAGCCGGATTGCCTGGTTTCAGGTACCTGATTATGAAGCCCGCATTTATACTTATGAACGTACGGTAAGGTATATGTTTTCATTGCCCTACTATTATCACAAAGGATGGCGGGGTTATCTGGTTTTACACTATGCTGCCGGTAGGCATGTACAAATGGATTTGCGTTGGACGACGACCTGGTATTCCGATCAAAATCAAATCGGATCAGGTCTTGACCGTATCGATGGTTCCCTGAAACATCAGCTTATTATTCAAATGATATGGAAAATGTAGGCTTGAATAATTAAGATTTGTTAATAAGGTGTCAATATTAAACGAATTCAAAAATTTAACAAGGGCTTGTATATTGTTACTTTATTGTTAAAATTGCCTTTGCATTTGTTGAGCCTTTAAAAAACTCTGCTTATGAAAAGGAAACTGTTTTACTCACTACTTTTTGTTCTTTGTTTGCCTGTATGGCTTTTTGCCCAGCAGCGACTGCTCACGGGTCGTGTAATTGACCAGGATAAGGGAACGCCTTTACCTGGCGTAACTGTGAGGGTTGAAGGCACCAATATTGGTACACAAACCGGCCTGGATGGTACGTTCCGGCTTGAGGTGCCCGAAAATGCACAGACGCTGGTTTTCAGCTTTGTAGGCTACAATACCCAACAGGTCAACATTGCCGGTCGTTCGTCTGTTAACATCAACCTTTCAGCAAGCAATAAGCAGCTCAATGAGGTGGTGGTTGTGGGTTATGGCCAGCAGAACCAGAAAGAGCTGACCGGATCGCTTACGCAGGTTAGCGGTAAACAGGTAGAAAACGTTCCCCTAGCATCTATTGATCAGAACCTCCAGGGAAAAGTACCCGGCATGCAGGTAGTCGCTACCAGCGGGCAACCGGGGGCGGCCGTCAATGTGCGCATACGAGGTATTGGCTCCTTTAATGCCGGTGCAGGTCCGCTTTGGGTTATCGATGGAGTGCCGGTAAATGCGGGCGACCTTTCTCGCAATACACCAACCTCCAACGCATTGGCCGGTTTAAATCCTAATGACATTGAAAGTGTAACCGTATTAAAGGATGCAGCTTCCGCATCTATTTATGGTTCCCGCGCAGCTAATGGTGTGATTCTAATTACTACCAAAAGAGGCAAAGCCGGAAAAACCAATATCCGGTTTGACGGGCAGTATGGCTGGAATACCATCGCTCTGTCCAACACGGCCAAACCACTCAATACGCATGAATTTTTTACGCTTACGAAGGAAGGCTTGATTAATGCCGGGATCGCACCAGATGATGCTACTGCTACTTCTATATTTTTAAGCAACTGGGGAGATACCACAACCAATACCAACTGGCTGGATGTAGTTACTCGCACCGGGCACCAGCAACAGTATAATATTTCAGCCAGTGGCGGAACAGAAAGAACTACCTTTTACCTTTCAGGTGGTTTGTTCAAACAACAGGCTGCTACCATTGGCTCGGATCTTACCCGGTACTCGACAGATTTTAGTTTAAACAACCGAGTCAGCGAAAAAATCAGTTTTGGAATCAATGCCAACATATCGGATGTGGATCAACACACGCCCTATGCCGGAGGTGCATTTCGCAATCCCTTGCTGGCAGCTTATTTCCTTCTCCCCAATGCAAAGGCAACAGATAGCAATGGTATACCGGATACATCTGCAAGCAATTTGATTACCGGTTTATTCAACCCCCTGGCTATTAACGAATTTGACCGGAATAACTTCAATGCTTTGCGTATCCTGAGCAATTTCAGCGGAGATTACAACATCCTGAAAAACCTTAGGTATTCCATGCGGTTTGGGATTGAATATGACAATATTCGGGAAATGCTATACTGGAACCCATTTTACGGAGATGGGAAAAACTATCAGGGATTAGGATCCCAGAACATTACCAATATATTCAACTGGGTATGGACCAACACGCTAAACTATCGTTATTATTTTCAGCCAAACACCTATTTCAATATTCTGGTTGGTTATGAATCCCAGTTAAACCAGTTTAAGGTTACCGACTTGGAAAACCGGATCTTTCCATACAATCTGAATTTATATGTGCTTGCCGTAGGTGCCAAGCCTACAACAGCCAGCAACAATGGTGCTGATTTTGCGATAGCTTCTGCTTTTTCCAGGGCTGAATTCAACTATCAAAACCGGTATGTGCTATCAGGTTCCTTCCGGCGCGATGGTTCTTCCCGGTTTGGTGCCAATAAACGATTTGGGGATTTTTATTCTGTAGGCTTTTCCTGGAATGCAGATCAGGAGAAATTTTTCCAGCAAGGCAGTTTGTCTTCCCTGATCAGCACATTAAAATTCAGAATCTCCTACGGGGAAAACGGAAATGCAGACTTCGGGAACTATGTATGGCGTGAATTATATGCCTTTAATTCAAATTTTTCCTACAATCAGGTGGGAGGTGGTGCACCCAACACCCCCGGCAATCCCAATTTAACCTGGGAAAAAAACAAACCTTTTGATGTGGGTTTGAATCTGGGTTTATGGTCAAACCGTTTAAATATTGATTTTGACTGGTACAACCGGAAAACTACAGGTCTCTTGTTTAATGTACCCGTTTCCTATACAAGTGGATTTGGTTCCTATCCGGATAATATCGGTTCACTGCAGAACAGAGGTATAGAATTGTCTGTAGACGCCCAGCCTGTACGCTCAGCATTCACATGGGATATCGGATTCAATCTGTCGCTCAACAAGAATAAAATTCTGACATTGCCCAATCATCAGGGATTTGTGAACGGAAGTTTTTATGAAAAAGAAGGATATGATATCCAAACCTGGTATGTAAGAAAATATGCAGGCGTAGATCCGCAAACCGGCAATGCCCGCTGGTATTATGATCCCAATCAATATAAAGATTCTTTGACTACCACTTATTCAAAGGCACAACGTATTTTGTTTGGAAGTGCTTCACCCAAAGGATTTGGAAGTGTGTTCACTACTTTATCTTACAAGGGAATTAAATTGTATGCACAATTCTATTACCAGTGGGGAAATTATGTACGGGATGTGTGGGCACGCTATACCCAGGGCGATGGCTTTGGCGCATTTTACAACAAAACCAAAAAAGAACTTCAACGTTGGCAGAAACCCGGTGATATTACCGATGTGCCGAAATATGTGTACAACAATCCTACTAGTTCCTATGAATTTTCTACGCGGTTTTTGTATAAGGGAGATTATGTGCGCTTAAGAGAAATACAGCTCAGTTATGATTTTTCACCCAATCTTTTGCAAAAACTTTATGTGCACGCACTGACCATTTATTTGAGGGGTGAAAATTTACTGACCTGGGTGAAAGATAAAAACCTGGTCTACGATCCCGATGCTGCTGGCATCACCGGCCAGCTTAACCTGACAGTGCCCACCATTAAAACGGTTTCTGCCGGTATCAATCTAGGTTTTTAAATTTTTCATGAATTGTTGTATGATTTAAAAATATTCAGGTTATGAAAAAACTTCTTATTCACATAAGCTTGCTCACGGCTGCATTATTGTTTAGCTTGTCCTGCTCAAAGGAGTTTTTGAACAGGGTACCGTATGATTCCTATCCTACAAGTGCTTCGCTCAATACTGCCAATGATCTGCGAACAGCGTTAAACGGAATGTATTCCGGTTTAAAAAGTGTGAACCTGTTTGGCCGTACCTTGCCCATACTAGGCGATTTGCTAGGAGGGAATATTTACATAAGCACCAAAAACTCCGGCCGCTACATTCCATATCAGAATTTGACCTACACCGTAGCAGATGGTGATGCATCAGGTATTTGGATTGATGCTTACAATGTAATTCTGCGTGCCAATAATATCATCAATGCCAATGTACCCTCTTCGCCGGTAGTGGATGATATAAAGGGGCAAGCAAAGGCTGTCAGAGCATTATTGTATTTTGAACTCATCACCCATTTTGCCTCTCCCTACATGGTAAATGCTTCAGGAGCCGGTGTGCCACTGATTACCAAATACGATTTGTTTTTGAAACCAGCCCGTGATAAAATCAGCGATGTATATAATCAGATCATCAGTGATCTTACTGATGGTTATAATACGATGAACAGCCTCAATAGCAATTCATCGTATATGAACAAATGGGCAGCACGTGCACTTCAGGCCAAAGTGTATTTGTATATGGGTGATTATGCCAATGCATTGGCAGCCGCACTGGATGTGGTTACCAACAGTGGATTCAAAATGGTTACCAATTCTGCTTATCTTGGCTACTGGGCCAATCCCAACCCCAGGAGTGATAAGCTGGAAACACTTTTTGAGGTTAGTTTTGATCAGGTATACAACCTGGCTACCAATTCACTGGCCTTCTTTTATGATCAGACAGGTTATGGAGACGCCTTATGTTCGCCTGAATTGTATGCTTTATATACTTCTACTGATATAAGAAAGCAACTCATTATCAAAGGTAGTCCCGTAAGAGGCGCTAATGCATTGGTGGTAAATAAATACCCAAACAAGACAAATAATAATGATGATGACACAAAAGTTATTCGTTTTACAGATGTGATGTTAATACTTGCTGAAGCTTATGCCCGTACAGGAAATGATGTGAATGCACTTTTCTGGCTGAATAAAGTAGCAACAGACCGGGATCCTTCTTTTACTGGATATACGGATACGGGCGCAGCCCTGATTAATGATATTCTTACGGAGCGGCAAAAGGAAATGGCTTTTGAGGGGGATTATTACTATACCAATTATTATCGTTTAAACCTGGATATTACAAACCGAGGAGCTGGGTTCCCAGCATCCGCAAGAGTATTTTTGGCCAGCAACCCACGCCGCATTTTACCTATCCCTCAGGGTGAAATAGATAATAATCCCAATATAACACAAAATCCGGGATACTAATAGTTTTTTATCCAGGCTTATTTCATATTCATTTGGATTATTTTTCATATGAGAGGGGCGTAAGCCCCTCTTTTATTATTTACTGGTTATCAATAACTTAATTTAGATATGTTATCATTGGTAAAATTTTTTTTGATTTTTCCGTTAAATGTTTTTTAAATTGCAGCGTCAACCAAAATCCAACTGCTATGAAGAAAGTCTTACTCTTTCTCACGGCGCTGCTTTTCAGCACTGTGTGGGCCTTCGGGCAACAACGTACCATCACCGGAAAGGTGATCAGTCAGGATGGAAATCCCATTCCATTTGCAACTGTACAGATTAAAGGCACTACTTCAGGAACTACAACCAATCAAAACGGAAGTTTTACTATTGAAGCGCCTGCGGATGCTGTACTTCATATTTCATCCATCGGATACGAGGCTCAGGATGTACAGGTAGGAGCGCAAAACCAGCTTGTAATCAGATTGCTTCCTACAGCTCAGAATCTGAAGGAAATTGTGGTCACAGCATTGGGAATTGAAAGAAATAAAAATGAACTACCTTATGCAGCCCAGCAGGTAAGCGGTGACCAGGTAACCAACACCCGTAGTGATAATTTCCTGAGCGCGCTATCCGGAAAAGTAGCGGGGCTCCAGATCAAAACCAACAATAATCTGGGCGGATCTACAGATATTGTATTAAGAGGATATAAGTCCATTACCGGCAACAACCAGGCCCTGATTGTGATTGATGGTGTACCTGTAGATAATTCAAATTTTAATTCCAATAGACAACGAAACGGATTTGCTGGATATGATTATGGAAATACAGGTACGGATATCAATCCGGATGATATCGCTTCCATTAACGTGTTGAAAGGTGCTGCAGCTACTGCATTATATGGATCGCGCGCTGCTAACGGCGTGATTCTGATTACCACTAAGAAAGGTAAAAAAGGGTTGGGCGTCACTTTTAATATAGGTGGAGCTACCGGTAGTATGGATAAAAGCACCTGGCCTAAATATCAGCATCAATATGGTGCCGGATATTTCGATCCGGATTATTATACTTATTCTGATGCACCACCTTCTCCTGATCCGCATTTTCTGTATGAAAAGGTGAACGGACAATATGCGCTGGTAGTTCCCACTACAGAAGATGCCTCCTTTGGTGCCAAATTTGATCCCAGTCTTCTGGTTTATCAGTGGGATGCATTTGATCCATCTTCACCTAATTATGGCAAGCCTACGCCGTGGGTGGCTGCCAAAAATGATCCGACCACCTTTTTCGAAACTCCATACAGCTACAACACCAGTGTTTTTGTGCAGGGAGGTGATGACCGCCAAACATTCAAATTGGGTTATACCCGTACGGGAGATAAAGGGATATTGCCCAACAGTCATCTGACAAAAGATATGGTAGATTTTTCGAGTACCTACAATATTACTCCCAAATTAAAAGCTACAGCCAGTATCAATTATACCAAAGAAAATGCAATTGGCCGTTACGGAAGTGGTTATGATGCGTATAATCCGGCTACCAATTTCCGGGAATGGTGGGAAATGAATGTCGATATTAAGGAACAAAAGGCGGCTTATTTCCGTACATTAAAAAATATAACCTGGAATATGACAGATCCGGTGGGAGGCAATATCGGCCCTATTTACTGGGATAATCAATATTTTGTAAGATATCAGAATTATGAAACGGATAACAGAAACAGATACTTCGGATATCTTATGCTGAATTATGATCCTACCAGTTGGTTGTCTTTGATGGGGCGGGTATCTTTGGATCAATATGCTGGTTTACAGGAAGAAAGAGGCAATGTGGGTAGTGTAAACGTACCCTATTATAGCCGGTATAACAACAATTTCAAGGAATTTAACTATGATTTTCTGGCTAATTTCAATAAGGATATTACAAGTAGTTTGAACTTCAAAGCCTTGTTGGGTGGTAACTTGCGTCGTACATATTTTAATTCAATCTATGCCTCAACCAATGGTGGGCTGGTAATTCCGGGTTTATATGCGTTATCCAATTCTCTTAATCCTATCAATGCTCCTAGTGAAACGGCTGAACAAATTGAAGTGGGGGGTGTTTTTGGAGGAATTACCTTGACATACAAAAACTTCCTGATCCTGGATGCTACTGCACGTCAGGACCAGTCGTCCACCTTGCCGGCAAATAAGAATAAATATTTTTATCCATCCATTTCAGGAGGTTTTATTTTCTCGCAGTTGCTTAAAAATGTTACCTGGCTGAGTTTTGGTAAACTTCGTCTGAATTATGCTGAAGTGGGCAATGATGCTCCCTGGGCATTTATTTCGGATGTATATGACAAACCAACTCCTTATGGCAGTGTTGCACTTTTTTCTGTTCCCAACAGGAAAAACAATGCAGAGCTCAAGCCTGAACGAACAAAGAGTTATGAAGGTGGTATTAATTTAGGCTTTATCAATAATCGTATTGGTGTGGATGTTACTTATTTTAAAACTAATACCATCAATCAGATCATTAATATTTCCATACCAGCAGAAACCGGATACACGTCTAAAGTCATCAATGCAGGTAATGTTGAAAACAAAGGTTGGGAGGTAACCCTGAATCTGGTTCCGGTAAGGACTAATGACTTTTCCTGGAATCTGGACCTCAACTGGGCAAGATATCGCAACAAAGTTATCAGCTTGTATAGCGGAGTACAAAACATACAGCTCGGTGCATTCCAGGGTGGAGTGACGTTGAATGCCACTGTAGGTCAGCCCTTTGGTGTGTTGAAAGGGAAAGATTTTGTGTATTTGAATGGCAGGCCGGTAGTAAAGAGCAATGGATACTATCAGATTACATCATCCACTGATAATGTGATCGGAAATATCAATCCAGATTGGACCGGTGGCGTATCCAATACCTTTACTTACAAAAACTTCAGACTCAACTTTTTGATTGATATCAAACAGGGTGGTGATCTGTTCTCTATTGACCAGTGGTATGGACAAGGTACCGGTTTATACATTGAATCCGTTGCACTTAATGCCAATGGGAAATCCATCCGTGATCCGGTTGATCAGGGTGGAGGATATATTTTCCCCGGCGTAACAGCTGATGGCAAGGAAAATACTAAATATGCAGCTATTACAGGCTTACGAGGTTTTGGTTATCTGAACATGCCCAACAAGGCATATATCTACGACGCCAGCTATATTAAACTCAGGGAAGTGAACCTGACGTATTCCTTGCCAGAATCAGTTGTTTCCCATATGCATCCGTTTAAGACCATTGATATTTCGGTGTATGGACATAATCTCTGGATTATTCATAAAAATCTGCCTTATGCAGACCCGGAAGAAGGACCAAGCTCCGGCAATATTCAAGGTTTCCAGGTGGGAAGTTATCCAACCTACCGGATGTATGGATGTAACCTGAAATTTACTTTCTGAGCTGATTCATCAGAACAGTAAAAAAGAAAGGGAGATATATCATATCACAGAACCACATTCAAAAAAAAGCACCATGAAAAAGATATTAATTGTAACCATACTTGCAGCCGGCGTTTTGGGAGCATGTACCAAAAACATGTCGGAATTAAACAATAATCCAAAGGTTCCGGAAAACGTACCCGGAGAAGGATTATTTTCCAATGCCCAGAAGGCCTTCACTGATATCATGACTACGCCCAATGTAAATCAGAATATTTTTGAACTCATCGTACAATTCTGGGCAGAAACCACTTATCCTCAGGAAAGTCAGTATGACTTGGGAGAGAGAAATATTCCGCAAAACTGGTGGACCATATTGTATCGGGATGTGATTAAAGACTATGATCAATCAAAAGTTTTAATTCGTCAGGAACTGGCTACGGGTACCAGTGAACAAAAGGTAAAAGCCAATAAGCTGGCTATTGCAGAAATTTGTGAAGTTTATGCTTTCTCTGTAGTATTGAATACGTTTGGCAATATTCCATATACGGAAGCATTGGATCCGAATAACACCACGCCAAAATTTGATGATGCCAAAACTGTTTACTATGCATTGCTTGACAGCCTGGATGCAGCAATAGCTCAACTGGATCCCAATTATGAAAGCTTTGGTGATAATGATCTGGTTTATGGAGGTGATGTATCCAAGTGGATTAAATTTGCAAATTCATTGAAGCTCGATCTGGGTCTGCTGATCGCAGATTCCGACCCCACCAAGGCCAAATCAGTTGTGGAAGCTGCTGCTCCCAATGTATTTCAGTCGAATGCTGACAACGCCGTGTTTCAGTATTTAACTTCGCCTCCCAATGTGAATCCTATCTGGACCAATCTGGTGCAAAGCAATCGGAATGACTTCGTGCCGGCTAAAACTCTTGTGGATACTATGAATTTCCTGAATGATCCCCGTCGCCCATTCTATTTTACTCTCGACCCAAACGGGCAATACTCAGGTGGAATACCTGGAAACGGAAATACCTACGCCAATTTCTCCCATACTTCCGATATGACCAAAGCTCCGGATTTTCCGAGTTTATGGCTTGACTATGCACAAGTAGAATTTGATTTGGCTGAAGCAGCGGAACGCGGTTTTAATGTCGGTGGTACAGCCCAGCAACATTACAACAATGCGATAACTGCATCTATTAAATATTGGGGAGGAAGTGATGCTGATGTGGCCGCCTATCTTGCCCAACCATCTGTGAACTATCTCACGGCTCCGGGTGACTGGAAGCATAAGATTGGCATTCAATCATGGATTGCTTTTTATCTGAGAGGATGGCAAGCCTGGACCCAGTGGCGTAAACTTGATTATCCAGCTTTGAAAAAAGCAAATAATGCATTAACAGATATTCCTGTGCGTTATACTTATCCAATCAACGAGCAAACATTGAACAAAACCAACTATGATGCTGCCTCTCAGGCCATTGGCGGAGATGCTGTCACAACCAAGCTCTTCTGGGATAAATACTGATAAAACAAAAACTTTCACTCCATGCCGGACTCTCCGTAGTCCGGCTTTTTTATTTTCCTATATCAAAATCAAAAAACCGGATTGTGAAATGTACAATTTCCCTTTTGTGAAATGCAATATCCCAGTTGCCTTGATAATCAATCCAGGTGGGTATTAACATGCCCTGATAAGAACCAAGATCCACATGGATGTTGACATTGAAATCAAATACAAGCGTTTTGTATGAAAGGGCATAATGCCGGGAAATAATGCTGTAGTCTGATTTGCGGAACCAGGTAACCAAGGTATCAATCACAACCTGATCAGCAAACTGGGGTTTAGCAATAGCCTGAAAGACATAACACGGCTCATCATCCACCACATCACTGTGAATGGCAAAATCATACATTGGTGATACATCGGGTTCAAAGATTCCTACTTTGTGACCGACAAAAGGAATGCCCGGAATAGGCTGACCCGGATTGAAGATGAGTTGCTTGAGTTCTTCGATATGTTTTTGTATCTGATGATTGGGGTCTTTCATTTCCGGCTTGCCGCCATGCACCAGATTATCTTCACCACAAACAGGCCCGGGATCGAGGAAAACATGTGCAAACATTTCGGCTGTATAATAATTGTAGGTTTTTTTGTTTTTGTTTTTATAAAAATTACCGGTTGTGTTTTCCTGCAACACTTGTAATGATCTGCAACCATTATGTACTATTTGATGTGTGAGACTGCTATAACCAGCCACCATTTTACCCTGCTTGTTGTATATCCACATGTGGTTATCAGCCGTAAACCCGATGATGCGCAGTGTTTTAAAAGCCTTGTAAAAGGTGGTATCATCTTTCACCCGTTGGATAAATGCCGGTACATCAAACCCACTTCTGCTTGCAATGATGGTTACAGAATCAAGTTGAATATGTCTTGCAATTTCAGCAACAGCACTGCTATCCCGCTGTGCATAAAGCTGCGGGCAGATCCATAATGAAGCGATCCATATAAAACAAAAACGATACTGAATACGCATGCCCAAATTTAGGCAGAAGCCATTTGATCAGGCTGTTAATATTTTTTCAAATACAAAAGAATTGTGGCTGTTTTCAACCCGTTTGCTGTACAAAGAAATGGCTGCATTTCTAATGGTGAGTAACTTGCCAAAAAATGTCATATCGTTGACGGGCATAAATCAATCCGGCAAGTTGCTGAATCCTAAATTTGTGCCTGCATCTGTCCATATACCGATATAACATCATGCAGCAACCTGTTGAAATAACCGATCCATTGCAAAACGTTACGGCTGTTCAGTCTATATCACCGCGTTTGCGGTGGTTGATGGCTGTGGGTTGTGGAGCATCTGTGGCTAATATTTATTATTGTCAGCCTTTATTAGGTGCATTCAGCCGTTATTTCCACGTGTCTGAAGCTACGGCCGGTAATATCAACATATTCACCCAGATCGGATATGGATTGGGCATGTTGTTCATTTTGCCGCTGGGTGATAAAATTTCCAGGCGCAGGCTCATTCTGGCTTTGTTTCTGTTATCTGCTTTGGTGTTGGGAATTACGGGCCTCGTTACTCGTGTATGGATGCTCGATGTATGCAGTGTGGGCATTGGATTATTGAGTGTGTCCTGCCATGTATTGATTCCTTATGGGGCACATCTTTCATCTGATACAGAACGTGGCAAAACCATCGGAGCTTTGCTGGGTGGGCTGCTGGTGGGTATTTTGGTATCGCGAACATTGAGCGGGTGGATTGGGCAATATCTGGGCTGGCGATGGGTATATGAAACGGCAGCTTTGGGGATGCTGGGCATTTGTCTGTTGTTATGGCTGCAGTTACCCGATGAACAGCCTGCATTTCAAGGAAGCTACATTCACCTGTTAAGATCGGTATGGGAGCTTTGGAGGCAGCACAGGGTGGTGCGGCAAAGTGCCTGGATAGGAGCTACTCTGTTTGGAGCCATATCGGCATTCTGGGCTACCATGGCCTTTTTTCTGGAAGCTCCGCCTTATCAGTATCCTTTATCGTGGATAGGCGTGTTTGGCCTGGTGGGAGCAGGAGGGGCTATGGCAGCGCCTTTGGTAGGCAGGATTACCGATCGAAAAAGTCCGTTGCTGACCATTCAGGTGGGTATCTTGCTGGTGATACTTGGATATTTGACCTTGTTTTTTGCCAGCCTGCATATTGCACTGGTGGTCATCGGCGTGATTCTCCTGGATGTGGGTTTGCAGGCTGCCCACGTGTCTAATCAAGCACGCAATTATGCTATATTGCCACACGCCCGTACAAGGCTGAATACCATTTACATGACGGCATTCTTTGGTGGTGGCACACTGGGCTCTGTTGCAGGCAACATCATGTGGAATCATTTCCGGTGGACAGGAGTATGCATGGCCGGGCTGCTAATGGCTATGCTCAGCTGGCTGGCTATTGCATCATTTCACAAACAAAAAAATAACCAACTCATAAGCAGCTGATCACATGAAAAAACTCACTCTGATTGTGGACATGGATGAAGTGATGGCCGATCCAATCACCAAACTCAGAACCTGGTATGCACGGGATTTCAACAAACAATACACGGACGAAGAAATAGCAGGCAAACACCTGGCAGACGTGGTTCCGGCCGGACATGCCAGCATCCTGTATCAGTATTTGAACACACCGGGATTTTTCCGTGATCTTGTTGTGATGCAGGATGCAGTGGAAGTAATGAAATGCCTGAATGAAAAATATGATGTGTATGTGGTCTCGGCTGCCATGGAATTTCCCAACTCGTTGAAAGATAAATATGACTGGCTGCAGGAACATTTTCCTTTTCTGCAATGGCAGCAGATTTGCCTTTGTGGTAGCAAACATATCATAAGTGCCGATATCATGATTGATGATCATAGCCGGAATTTTCATGCAGGCATCCATAGAAAAATCCTGTTTACCAGTCATCACAACATCTATGAACCTGCCGACGAACGGGTCAACAACTGGCAGGAGGTAGCCCGATTGTTGTTGAAATAAATGTGAAAAGCCTGAACAAGAACAAGCATTTCCTTTCCGGATGGCGGCAAAGTTGTTAAGAATTACCTAATTCATGCTTTCGGATACCAGCAAGCGTGTATGATCGTTTTTCATATCGACAAGCATTTACTTATTTTTGAGCATTTAAACAGCAATACATGTCGGGCATTTTGTTGCAAATCCAGTCACAGGCTACAGATTCCCTGCTTCGGATAGCCGATTCCCTGAATCGCCTGGCCAATACGCCACCGGCGCAGCAATCCATTAGTTTGTTTGATTTACTGAAGAAAGGCGGAGTACTCATGATTCCGCTTGGCATTCTTTCCCTGATTGCTATTTTCTTTTTTATTGAACGATATGTGGTGATCCGAAAAGCAGGGCGCATCGAACCTAATTTCATGAATATGATCCGCGATCATATCATGAATGGCAATGTAACGGCTGCTCGCACGCTGGCAAAAAACACGGATAATCCGGCAGCCCGCATGATTGAAAAAGGCATTCAGCGCATTGGCAAGCCCATTGACAATATTGAACGCTCCATGGAAAATGTGGGCAAGCTGGAAATTTACAAGTTGGAAAAAAATATGATAATTCTATCCATGGTAGCAGCTGTTGCCCCGATGTTTGGCTTTCTGGGAACTATTGCTGGTATGATTCAGACGTTTTTCAATATTTCAGTAACGTCTGATATTACATTGGGAACCATTGCTGGTGGTATTTATGTGAAGATGATTACCTCTGCTACGGGATTGATTATTGGCATATTTGCTTACATGGGATACAGTTACCTGAATGCACAGATTGACAAGGTAATCAATAAAATGGAAGCTGCGGCAGCAGAATTTATTGATATTTTGCAGGAACCAACACGTTGAGTCATGGATTTGCGCAAAAGACGACGGGAAGAGGCCAAGGTAGAGAGTTCTGCCCTGAATGATATTTTGTTTATTTTCCTGTTGTTCTTTTTGATTGTATCCACCCTGGCCAATCCCAATGTCATCAAGCTTTCCCTGCCGCGGGCCGAAAGCAATACCAAAGCCAAACAAACAGTGGTAGTGAGCATTGATGCCCAGCAGCGGTATTACGTGGGCACCACACAAGTACCCTTTGATAAGTTAGCTCAGGTATTGGCTCCCAAGTTAGCCGGTGAACAGGTGGATGCCACCATTGTAATCAATGCCGATAAAACCGTTCCGATTGATGATGTGGTGAAGGTGATGGAAATAGCCCGTCAGCTGCATGCCAAAGTGGTATTGGCCACCGCCCATCCGGATGCCGGTGCTGCTCATCCGTGAGTAATTTACAGGCTTACCCTGTCATTTGCGGGCTTCTTGTAGATTTGTGTTTCAATAACCTGTATCAGTGAAAGATTCGCTTTACCAACGCCGCGGCGTATCCGCATCCAAGGAAGAAGTGCATGCTGCTATTGCAAAGCTCGACCAGGGATTGTATCCGCATGCTTTCTGTCGCATATTTCCCGACTATCTGGCTCAGGACCCGGAATGGGTCTGTCTTTCGCATGCCGATGGAGCAGGCACAAAATCGCTGCTGGCCTACCTGTACTGGCGGGAAACAGGCAATATGGAGGTTTGGAAAGCCATTGCTCAGGATGCACTCGTAATGAACCTCGATGATTTGCTTTGTGTAGGAGCCTATACGCGTTTTGTCTATACCTCCACCATTGGCAGAAACAAAAGATGGATTCCCGCCGAAGTATTGAAAGCGCTGATAGAAGGCACTGTAGCGTGCATAGAGCAATTGCAAAAATACGGCGTGGATATTCATTATGTAGGTGGGGAAACAGCTGATGTGGGTGATCTGGTGCGTACTATTGTGGTTGATGGCAATATGACGGTGCGCTGGCCCAAAGCTACATTGGTTACCAATGAACGCATTCAGGAAGGAGATGTGATTATAGGCCTGGCTTCATTTGGTCAAACGATATATGAACAAACCTACAACAGTGGTATCGGCAGTAACGGGCTTACATTGGCTCGCCATGAACTGCTCCACAAAAGCTATTTACACAACTATCCGGAAGCCTGTGATCTGCAACTGGATGCTGAATTACAATATACCGGCCCATACCGGCTGTCAGACAAGGTTTCGGATGGTGCCTATACCTTGGGCGATTGGCTGTTGTCCCCTACACGAACCTATGCACCGTTTCTTAAATCCCTGCAGGAGGAGCATCTGGATTGGATTCACGGATTAATCCATTGCACGGGTGGCGGACAAACCAAGCTGATGCGTTTTTTGCCAGATGGTCTGGCAGCTATTAAAGATCAGTTATTTCCACTTCCTCCACTATTCCGGTTGATCCGACAGGTATCGTCGGCCAGCTGGGAAGAGCTGTTTCAGGTGTTCAACATGGGCCACCGCATGGAAATCATTACTTCCGAAGCACATGCGGAAGAGATCATTCGTTTGGCACAAACCTTTCATATCGAGGCCCTTGTGGCAGGGCGCATTGTAAAAGCGGAAGCAGGGAAACCCAATTTGCAGATTCTCCATCCGGATGCGGGGACCATTGCTTACATGCTATCGGAAAATGGGAATTAGCCGTTATTTTTGTTTCAATACACAGGATTATGGAAGAAGATGTGATTGTTTCATTGCAGCACGCGCAAATCTGCCATGGCAAAGCCGTGATTCTGAGCGATGTCAATATTACCATCCGCAAGGGTGAATTTGTGTATCTGGTGGGCAAAACAGGCACAGGCAAAACCAGCTTACTGAAAACTTTGTATGGCGATTTGCCTCTTTGTGGTGGAGAAGGAATGGTGGCAGGTTTTGACCTGAAAAAATTAACCTGGAAAAATGTGCCCTATCTGCGGCGCAATCTGGGTATCGTATTTCAGGATTTTCAATTGTTAACCGACCGAAATGTGCACGACAATCTTCGTTTTGTGTTAAAAGCCACGGGCTGGAAAGACCAAAAGCTCATGGAAGAAAAAATTCTCGATGTGCTGGATAAGGTGGGATTGAAAACAAAAGGCTACAAGATGCCCTATGAACTTTCGGGTGGCGAGCAGCAAAGGGTGGATATTGCAAGGGCATTGCTGAACTCACCCAAGCTGATTCTTGCCGATGAGCCGACGGGAAATCTGGATCCCGAAACCTCAGATGGCATTATGCAATTGCTGTTTCAGATTTCACGCGACTACCATACCACCGTTATCATGGCCACACACGATTATCTGGTTTTGCAGAAATTTCCCTCCCGTGTGTTGCGTACGGAATTAGGCAGGGTGAGCGATATGGCTGATATCCGGTTATCCTGAACCCATACGTATGCAACCGCTGATCGTGGTTTCAGCAGAGCGATTCTTCAGAGGGGGTACGGTAAAAGTAGTGGGTCTTTGCCTGGAGGAGCTGGCGGCTGCAGCGGGTGGCAGATGTCGAATTCGCGCACTGGTGTATCGGAAAGAGGATTATCCCGTATTGCCGGGTGTGGAATACGTCGATTTCCCGCGCGCCCGTACCGGATGGTGGCGCAGGTTGTATTATGAATACCTGCTTTTTCCCCGCTTGGCCCGCCGCTGGAAACCCGCACTCTGGCTTTCCTTGCAGGATAGTACGCCGCCGGTCTGCAGCCGGTTCCGGGCCGTGTATTTCCATCATCCGCTTCTGCTTGCCCGCATTCCCTGGCGCATGTGGCTGAACCAACCCGCTTTGCTGATGCTGAAATGGCTTTATCAGCTTGTTTATTTGCGCAATATCCAATCCAATGACTGGATTCTTGTCCAGCAACATCAGCTGCGCGAGCAACTGCTCCAACGATATGCCCTGCAGCCCGACCGGGTGTGGGTGATACCGCCGGTGGGGAGACCATCCGGAGGAGGGGAGCTGCAAACACCTACCCAGCCTGATATTTTCCGGTTTTTCTTTCCGGCTTATCCGTATGTGTACAAAAACCACGAGGTGCTGTTTCAAGCTGCCCGGATATTGACAGCGCAGGGTATCCAGCGTTTTGAGATTGTATGTACCTATGCTACCGACGAAAACGCTTATATCCGGAAGTTGAGGAAGAAATATCCAGCTGATTTACCAGTCCGATTTACAGGATATTTACAGGCCGATGCATTGAAGGAACATTACTTGCGTGCCCATGCATTGGTATTTCCTTCTTTGTGTGAAACCTGGGGCTTACCGCTCAGCGAGGCTGCAGTGTTGGGATTGCCCATTCTGGCGGCCGATTTGCCCTATGCAAAAGAAACTTTATCGGGTTACCCGAAAGTAAGTTGGCTGCCACCCCGGGATGCAGATGCCTGGGCAAAAGCCATGAAAGCCTTGATAGAGGGGAATATCAGGTTTATGCCATTTCCTGTAGATGTTAAAGGGCAACCGGCGTTTGAACTAAGCTGGGCTCAGTGGCTTGAGCAATGGCTTCCTCTGGTGCTGGTTGAAAGCTAAATGCGGGCAAGCGATTCGTACCGTAACCGTTAAGCAAATGTTCAAAAAAGGCCAGCCTCATCACTTCTTTTTTTTCCAGGGACACCCGCTGGCGAATGCTTTCCGGCAGACGTTTCAGGCGATTTCTTTCGACAAATGCTTCAATTTTTGAAATCCACGCATTATCCAGATGCTGAAGTCCATAAGGAAGTCGCAGAATATGCGGATCATCGGGTAAATCACAATCTTCATAGGCCAGTATCAGGGGCAGACCTGCTGCGATATATTCCCTTACCTTGAGCGGACAGGCCTGTTGCATGTGTTTGCGATGCAAAGCCAATGTACCAATCCCAATATCCATGCGCTTGTACAGGCTTTTCAACTGTGTATCGCACAGGGCACCGTGTGAGATGATGTTTTGTTGTTTTCCTGCAGGCAAATCGGGACAAACGATATGAAATACGTACTGGGGAAGCTTTTGGGCTAAGCCGATGACCAGATCAATTCCTTGTGAGGGAATGTCGGACGAACCCACAAAAATCAAATGGGCTCTTCCCGACGGCTCGGGCTGCTTCAAGGGTATTCGGTTCAGATCAATGCCATTGCTAATGATGCAGCTGGGCTTACCGTATCTTTTGAATCTGGCTTCAATTTCGGGGGTTACGCACACCAGGCCATCCACAGCGCGAATCAGGCTTTTCCGGCCTGCCCGGTAAATCCACCTGCGCAACAGAGGCGTGAATTTCACCTCTTCGGTATCAATGACATTCACTTCCATGACCGACAGATGGCGGCGCAGCAAACCAGCCAGTCCGGGTAGCCAGATATGCTGGTGATAATAAATCAAATCGGGCTGAAAGCATGTGATTTCCCGGCTGAGTTCCCGCAGAGATACAGCCTGACGGATGTACCGCTCTGTTTTTTTGATCCAGGATAACCGGCTGGAAAGAGGCAAATGAAAGGGCAACGCATTAAACACTTTTACCCCTTCTTGTTCGCTTAAGCCCCGGATCACATATTCGTTGTCGCGGGAAAGAATCCATACTTGCGCCAAATGTCCGGCCCTGCGCCAATAATTCAACCGATCCCGAATTTTGTAAATTTTACCGGTGTCGTGTACATTGTCCAGTGTAACCAGATACAATATGCGCATAAAAAAGATTTACATTACATGGATTGTTGCGGGGTGAAACATAATAGCCAAAGGAAGAGAAGTAGATAGCCTTTCATTGAAAACATACAATAAAGGTAATGGGATGAGCTTGATTTTTTCAGGAAAATTCCATGAAAGATAGAAAAAATACCGCCAATGCGAAACCTATGGATATTAACATAAATTACCCTACCTTTGCAAAGATTTATTTTAAGCGATATTCCCATGTCATCTTACTTTACGAGTGAAAAAAAGGCAGAGCTGATTAAAGAATACGGAGGCCATGAGAAAAATACGGGCGATATATGTGCCCAGATTGCTCTGCTTACCTATCGGATTGATCACATTTCCGAACATTTGAAACAACACAAAAAAGATTTTTCCACCACCCGTGGCCTCATGAAACTGGTAGGGCAGCGCAAGCAGTTGCTGACTTATTTGTCGAGAACCAATCTGGAAGCCTACCGGTCGTTGATTGACAAGCTTGGCTTAAGAAAATAAACCTGGTTTTCATGACTGGCTATTCCCAACCCGTGATGCGTGTTGGGAATAGTTTTTTTATATCCTGAACTGATAAAATAAAAGGAACTAACTATGAGTTTGCAACCGATAACTGTTGAATTTGATCTGGGCGATGGCCGCAAAGTAGAGATTGAAACGGGCAGGTTGGCCCGCCAGGCCGATGGAGCCGTAACGGTGCGCATGGGCGATTGCATCCTGCTGGCTACCGTGGTGGCCAGCAAAGAGACGAAGGAAGGGCAGGACTTTTTCCCGTTGATTGTAGATTACCGTGAAAGTTTTGCCGCCGCAGGCCGTATTCCTGGCTCCTTTTTCAAACGTGAGGGCAAATTGTCTGACTACGAAGTGCTTATCAGCCGGCTAATTGACCGGGCTTTGCGTCCCCTTTTCCCGGACGATTACTTCTGCGATGTGCAGGTGCTGGTTACATTGGTTTCATCAGATGCAGAGGTGATGCCTGATGCGCTGGCTGGTTTGGCAGCATCGGCTGCATTGGCAGTTTCTGACATTCCTATCCAGGAATTGATTTCTGAAGTGCGGGTGGCACGTGTGGATGGGCAGTTTGTCATCAATCCTTCCCGCAGCCAGCTGGCCGCAGCCGATATGGATTTTATGGTAGGCGCTACCGAGAAAAATATTCTGATGGTGGAGGGCGAAAGCAAGGAATGCCTGGAAGAAGACCTGATTCAGGCTATTCAGCTGGCTCATGAAGCCATCAAAATACAAATCGCTGCTCAACGACAGCTCAGGGAGAAAGCCGGTGCAAAACCGAAAAGAGATTATCCCAAACCTCACCGGAACGAGGCACTGAGAGAAAAAATTGTAGAACTGGCCAAAGATCGTATCTCGGCCATTGCTCATACCAATACCACCAAGCAGCAGCGTACAGAAGCATTCAAGCAACTGCAGGAAGAAATTACCCAGGCATTGGGCGAATTGCCTGCAGAAGATCAGCCTTTGATAGGTTATTATTTTCATGAGTTGCAACGAGAAATAGTGCGGAACATGATCCTGGATGAAGGCCGCAGGCTGGATGGGCGCGGACTAAAAGACATCCGTCCGCTGGATATGCAGGTAGATGTATTGCCTTCAACCCACGGTTCCGCCATTTTCACCCGCGGGGAAACCCAATCCCTGACGACGGTTACCTTAGGCACACCTGAAGATGAGTTGTTGATTGAAACTGCAGCTATATCGGACTATAGCAAGTTTATCCTGCATTATAACTTTCCGCCCTTCTCCACGGGTGAGGTGAAGATGATGCGGGCGCCGGGCCGGCGTGAAATCGGACATGGCAATCTCGCCCTTCGTTCCCTGAAACAAATGATGCCCAATGGCGATTATCCTTACACCGTAAGAGTCGTATCCGATATTCTGGAATCAAACGGCTCTTCCTCCATGGCTACGGTTTGCGCAGGTTCCCTGGCGTTGATGGATGCAGGTGTGCCCCTACCGAAGCATGTGGGTGGAATTGCCATGGGACTCATTTCCCGGCCGGAAGACGGTAAATATGCTATCCTTACCGATATCCTGGGCGATGAAGATCATCTGGGCGATATGGATTTCAAGGTTGCCGGCACCCGGGAGGGTATTTGTGGTGTGCAAATGGATATCAAGGTGGATGGATTGAGTATGGACGTGATGCGGGAAGCGCTCGAACAGGCCCGTCAGGCCCGTTTGTTCATTCTGGATGCCATGTATCGGTGCATCCCCCAGCATAGGGAAGAGCCCAAACCCCATGCACCTCGTGTGGTGAAAATGTTTATTGATCGAGAATTTATTGGTGCCGTAATAGGGCCAGGCGGAAAAATCATTCAGGAAATTCAGCGGGAAACCGGAACCACCATCAGCATCGAAGAGGTGGGCGCTACCGGTGAAGTGAGCATCTTCAGCAGCGATAAGCACAGCCTGGAAAAAGCAGTTCAATGGATTAAAGGCATTGTGGCCGTACCCACAGTGGGCGAAACCTACGAAGGAGAAGTAAAAGCTGTGATGCCTTACGGTGCATTCGTAGAATTTTTGCCTGGCAGGCAGGGATTGCTTCATATATCAGAAGTATCGTGGAAGCATCTGGATAGCCTGGAAGGGGTGTTAAAAGAAGGTGACAAAATCAAGGTAAAACTTACGGGTGCCGATCCCAAGACCGGAAAATTCAAGCTTTCCCGCAAAGCTTTGTTGCCCCGGCCAGAAGGCTATCACCAGCCTCCGGTAAATGCCCAAAGCCGGCAGCGCGGACCCCGGCCGCACCCCAGGCAATCGCCCTCTCATCCGCGGCATGGTAGAGGCAATGCAGCCGAGCAGGGAGAGTAAAGGGAAGTTCCATATTTGTTTTGCATTACACTATACCTGAAGTGCCTGTCATGGCTTTCTGTTAAATTTGTGAAGCCTGTATGTCTGAATTTTTCCTGATTATACTTGCCTATTTCATTGGGTCCATATCCAACGCTGTTTGGATTGGCAAACGCTTTTTTCATATTGATATCCGTGAATATGGCAGCGGTAATGCAGGAGCTACGAATACGTTTCGGGTTCTTGGACCCCGGGCTGGTACGGTGGTGATGATTCTAGACATGCTCAAAGGTGTGGTAGCTGTTCAACTGGCTCATTTGTTGCCTTATTACAACCAGCCAGGACATGCCTCCCAGTTGATGAACTTTCAGCTGGCACTTGGGCTTGCAGCCGTGGTAGGCCACATCTTTCCTATCTGGGCTGAGTTTAGGGGAGGTAAAGGGGTGGCTACCCTGTTCGGCATGGTACTGGCTATACAGCCCGTGGTTGCTCTTTGTTGTGTAGGCGTATTTATCCTCGTACTTTTTCTCACGCGGTATGTATCCTTGAGTTCCATACTGGCTGCCATTGCATTTCCGCTCTTGATTCTGTTTATCTTCAGGGAACACGCTTTTGTGTATCAGGTGTTTGCCATACTCATTGCCTTGCTGGTAATTTTTACCCATCAGAAAAATATTCAACGATTGTTACATGGCCGGGAAAACCGGGTTTCGCTGTTTAAAAAACGGAGATCGTCATCTGAGCAGAATCATCCCGATTCCTAAAAACCCTTTTAACCCGATCATCTCTGGTACAATCGTTGTTTTGATACTTGTAAAATGTTTGTATCATTCCATTTCCAAAAACCAGTGATGCATGAAACGAATCCTTACCTGGACGATTGCGTTATGGATCATATCAGGCTGTTCGCGTGTGCCTATCACAGGCAGAACGCAGCTTCATCTGGTGCCTGAGAGCCAGCTGGATCAGATGGCGCTCACGGAATATCATAGTTTTTTGTCCCAAAACAAAGTAGTTCCTTCAACCAGTGCACAGGCTCAGATGGTGCAGCGGGTAGGGGAACGCCTGGCGCAGGCCATTACGCAATATCTTACCCAGCATGGTTATGCCGATCGGGTGGCCAATTATCACTGGGAATTTCATTTGGTGGAGAGCAAGGAAGCCAATGCCTGGTGCATGCCGGGCGGGAAAGTGGTGGTTTACACAGGCATTTTGCCCTACACAAAGGATGAAAACGGATTGGCAGTGGTGATGGGCCATGAAATTGCCCATGCCATTGCCCAGCATGGTGCCGAACGCATGTCAGAACAATTGCTGCAGCAGGCCGGGGGAGAAGCATTGGCGATTTTCATGGATGAAAAACCCCAGGCCACGCGTGATGCTTTTCTTCAGGCTTACGATATCGGCAGCACACTCGGTGTAACTTTGCCGCATTCCCGGAAGCAGGAGTCGGAAGCCGATCATCTGGGATTGATTTTCATGGCATTGGCCGGTTATGATCCACATGCGGCACTGGATTTCTGGCAACGAATGGCACAGGCCAATACCGGTCAGATTCCAACATTTCTGAGCGACCACCCCAGCGATGCCCAGCGCATTGCTGATATCCGCAAATGGATTCCGGAGGCCATGAAATATTATCACCCGCAACAGTGATTGCCTATTGCACAATGATGGTGCCTTTCATGTACGTATGAATGGCACAATGGTAATGAAAACTGCCTGTATCGCTAAACGTGTATGAATACGATTGGCCATAGGGAAGATTGCCGCTGTCAAACTTGCCATTGTCTTCGGTGACGGTATGGGTTACGGGATCGGAATTTGTCCATTTTACGGTAGTGCCTTTTGCAACAGTAAGGCTGGAGGGAGAAAAATTGTAATTGCTGATGCTTATTACATTTCCCGAAGATCCGCCCGAATTGCCTCCGTTGTTGCCACCGGTGTTTCCGCCCGTAGAACCTCCGCCACTGTAATCATTTGACGATTTGCTACAGGATACAAAGAGCATAATGCTCAGGCTGCAAAGCAGCAGATACAGTTTATGTTTCATGATAAAAAGGTTTTGAATCCTTTTTTATACGGCATGAAACATAAAATGGTTGCCTGGTTAAATGAGGTTATGATACACGTGCTGCACATCGTCGTCCTGCTCGAGTTTGTCAACCAGTTCCAGCACCTGCTGGGCCTCGTGTTCGGGCAGTTCAACCACTGAAGTGGGAATATATATCGGCTGGGCACGTACTACGGGAATAGCTTTTTGTTCAAGAAATTCATTCATCCGACCAAAATCATGAAAAGCCGTGCGAACGATCAAATGCCCTTCTTCGTCTTCTCCGAAATCTTCCATGCCGTAATCGATCAATTCCAGTTCCAGTTCATCAGGATTGTGAAGTTTTTCTTTTTCCAGCACAAATTCTCCCATCCGTTTGAACAGAAAAGCTACGGATCCACTGGTAGCCAGGCTGCCGCCCCCGCGGTTGAAATACATACGCAGGTTGGCCACCGTGCGGGTGGGGTTGTCGGTAGCCGTTTCAATCAGCACAGCCACCCCGTGCGGGGCATATCCTTCGTATATGATTTCTTCGTAGGCCGACTTGTCTTTATCCATTGCCCTTTTGATGGCCGCTTCGATCCGGTCTTTGGGCATGTTTACGCTCTTGGCATTCTGGATGATTCTGCGCAGGGTGGGATTGTTTTCCGGATCAGGGCCACCCTGCTTGACGGCAATCTCAATTTCTTTTCCCAGGCGGGTAAACTGTTTGGCCATCCGATCCCACCGGGCAAACATTTTGGCTTTCCGAACTTCAAATATCCTTCCCATGGTTGAATTGATATTAAACGAACGCTGAATGATGCATTAAGATTTTTCTTCACTCACAACTGCAGGCTGGCTGATATGGATTTCATGCCGAAGCCTTATCAAAACATACAGGCATATCAAAATCTGTATAATAGCTGCGTAGAGTACCCATTTTTCTGGAGAAAAGAAAGACATAATTAGCAGCACCAATGTAACCAACACAACGGGCAGGGCTTCAATAGTAAAGTGCCGCCCGGGCCGCGTTTCCATATCGCGGACTACATGGCTGTGATGCTGGCTGTACAGGTAAAAAATATCCAGGCCAAGCGCCATCCAGAGAATCAGCCGCAACCAGGTGTCAAAAGGCAGGGTAAGCATCACCAGAAAAGGAAATAAAATCCCCAGGGAAGGTACCACCGGATAACCAGGGGTTTTAAAGGGTCGGTGCAGGTGAGGTTTCGATCTGCGTAAAATCAGGATGCCTGCCGATACAATGGTAAATGCCAGCAGAGTACCAATCGATACCAGTTCACCCAACAGGCCGATTGGAAAAACTCCTGACACCAGCATGGCTACCAGGCCTGTTATGATGGTGGTGATGTAAGGCGTGCGAAAGCGGGGATGTAATTTGCTGAACGATCGGGGCAACAGGCCATCATTGGCCATAGAATAGAAGATGCGGGGCTGCCCCATGAGCATGACCAGAATCACGGAGCTCAAACCCGCAATGGCGCCAATCTTCACCGGAAACCTGAGCCAGAACAAGGAAGGACCGGCTGCATTCACGGCTACGGCTACCGGGTCGGCCACATTCAGCTTGGTGTAGTTGACCATACCCGTCATCACAAATCCCATGGCAATATATAGCAGGGTGCAAATCAGCAAAGATCCCAGGATACCCCAGGGCATGTCTTTCTGTGGATTTTTGGCTTCCTGAGCGGCGGTAGATACGGCGTCAAACCCAATATAGGCAAAGAAAATCACCCCTGCTGCCCGGAATACCCCGCTCCAGCCGTAAATACCCCAGGTGCCTTCATTGGGTGGAATAAAAGGATGATAGTTTTCCGGAACAATGTAATGAATGCCAAACCCGATAACGAGAAAAATCACCAGGAGTTTTACAAACACGATCATATTGTTGAAACGGGCCGATTCCTTGATGCCAATCACCAGCAGGGTGGTCATCAGGGCAATGATAAACATAGCTGGTAGGTTTAGCAAAGCACCGGAAGCGACAAGCTGATGAGTAGCCGGATCATACTTCACCGGAGCATTGGCAAGATATTCGGGAATATGGATGCCAATATCTTTCAGAAAACTGGTCACATAGCCCGACCAGCCTACAGCAACCGTTGAGGCGCCGAAGAGGTATTCCAGAATCAGATCCCAGCCAATAACCCAGGCGATAAACTCACCCAGCGTGGCATAGGCGTAGGTATAGGCCGAACCGGCAATAGGGATCATCGAAGCAAACTCGGCATAGCACAAGCCTGCAAAACCGCATGCAATGGCTGCAATGACAAAGGAAATTACGACGGCCGGGCCGGAGTATTGGGCTGCGGCTTGTCCGGTGAGCACAAAAATTCCGGCTCCGATAATAGCTCCGATGCCCAAGGCGATCAGATTGGTGCGGGTGAGTGCCCGTTTTAATCCTTTTTCTGTGTCAGCAGCTTCAGCAAAGAGTTTTTGTAGTGGTTTGGTGATGAACAATCGACTCATAAGAGTGTTTTAAATGCTTACAATAACTGTGTCATATATCCGTCAGGCCAAATATAATACCTTCAGCACAAACTGCATGGATTTTCAGCCTGCTAATGCTAATTTTCCTGCTCCTGGTTGGCGTAGGTATGTACCGGCGGGCAGGTACAGATCAGGTTTCGGTCGCCCAGGGTTTGATTAATCCGGCTCACCGGGGGCCAGTATTTGTTTTCGCGGACAAAAGGCAGCGGGTAGGCGGCCATTTCCCGTGAATAGGCATGGGGCCAGTGATCGGCTACCAGCATCTGATGGGTATGTGGGGCGTGTTTGAGTGGATTATCCTGTCGGTCCATTTTACCCTCTGCGATGGCCTGAATTTCCTGGCGGATTTGCAGCAGGGCATCGCAAAAGCGATCCATTTCTTCCCGGTCTTCACTTTCTGTAGGCTCAATCATCATGGTGCCCGGAACCGGGAAGCTAATGGTGGGAGCGTGGAAGCCAAAATCCATCAGCCTTTTGGCCACATCTTCTACTTCAATATTGGCCGATTGCCTGAAGGGCCGCAAATCAATGATAAACTCATGCCCACAGGTTTGATGCCGACCGGTGAAAAGCACTGGGAAAGCTTTTTCCAGGCGGGCTTTCATGTAATTGGCGTTCAGGATGGCGTGCTCGCTTACCCGGCGAAGGCCTTCAGCGCCCAGCAGCCGGATATAGGCGTAGCTGATGATCAGGATATAGGGTGAACCATAAGGGGCTGAACTTACGGCATGAAAACGTGTTGCCGGGTGACCATTGCTTTTTTGCAGGTATTCGCTTTGGTGGAAAAGATAATGGTCGGGCAGATAGGGGGCCAGAAAGCTTTTGGCACAGATGGGTCCCATGCCGGGTCCACCGCCTCCATGGGGAATGGCAAATGTTTTATGCAGATTCAGGTGGCAGATATCTGCCCCAATCATCGCCGGAGAGGTAAGTCCGATTTGGGCATTCATGTTGGCACCATCCAGGTATACCAAGCCCCCGCATTCATGTACGATCTCGCACAATTGCTTAATCTCCTCCTCAAAGATGCCGTATGTGCTGGGGTAGGTGATCATCACCCCAGCCAGTTCGTTGCGATGCTGATATGCTTTTTCCCGGAAATCCTTAAGATCTATGTACCCGTTGTCGAGGGTTTTCACGGTAACCACCTGCATGCCGGCCATCACGGCGCTGGCCGGGTTGGTACCGTGAGCCGACAATGGAATGAGCATGATGCGGCGCTGGGATTGCCCCTGAGCTGCAAAATAACGCCTGATGGTGAGCAGGCCGGCATACTCACCCTGGGCACCACTGTTCGGCTGAAAACTGCATACATCCAGACCGGTGATGGTACAGAGATATTCGCCCAGCCGCCTGATCAGTTCCTGATAGCCACGAGCCTGGTCGGGCGGGGCAAAGGGGTGTATCTGGCTCCAATGTTGCCAGCTGAGGGGCAGCATTTCTGCTGCTGCATTCAGCTTCATCGTACAGCTGCCCAGAGGGATCATGCTTCGGGTTAAGGCTATGTCTTTATTCTCTAACTGGTGGATATAGCGCATCAGGCGGGTTTCGGTATGATACTGGTGAAACACCGGGTGAGTCAGGAAAGCCGAGCTGCGCAGCATATGATGGGGCAGATGCGGGGTGGTTGATCCCTCGGCAAGCGTAAACTGGGCTCGATCTTCTCCTTTAGCAACAGCAAACACATGCAGGATATCCAATACATCTGCCGGGGTGGTGGTTTCGTCGAGTGAGATGCCCACATGCTGCGGATCGGGATACCGAAAATTGATGCGATAAGCTTCGGCAATCCGGTGGATTTCGGGAGGCTGATCCGTGGCAATCCACAGGGTATCAAAAAAATAATGGTGGCGGCACCTGTAGCCCAGTTCATGCAATCCTTCGTAAAGAGCTGTTGTAAGCTGGTGTACGCGCAGGGCGATGTTTTTCAGTCCTTCGGGGCCATGATACACGGCATACATGGCCGCCATATTGGCCAGCAGCGCCTGAGCCGTGCAGATATTGGAGGTAGCTTTTTCCCGCTTGATGTGCTGTTCGCGGGTTTGCAAAGCCATCCGAAGCGCCTGATTTCCCTGGCTATCCACGCTTACCCCAATGATCCGGCCTGGTAAAAAGCGTTTGAACATTTCTTTTGCTGCAAAGAATGCTGCATGAGGTCCACCGTAGCCCATCGGCACACCGAAACGTTGGGTTGATCCGACGGCAACATCGGCATCCATTTCACCCGGAGGCATGAGCAGGGTCAATGCCAGCAAATCGGTAGCCATAACCACATAAACTCCAGCAGCGTGTACCTGGCTGATGAAGTTCCGATAATCATGAATTGCACCTTCCTGATCAGGATATTGTACGATGGCCCCGAAAAATTGTTCGTCGATTTGCGCTTCTTCCCATTTTCCCAGCACCCATTCAATACCCAGGGGCTCAGCGCGTGTGAGCAATACATCGAGGGTTTGGGGGAACAGCCGAACATCAATGAAAAAACGATGGCGGGTACTGTTCTCACTGGCATGTACGTAGCGATAGAGCATCAGCATAGCCTCTGCGGCCGCGGTGCCTTCATCCAGTAATGAAGCATTGGCAATGGGCAAACCTGTGAGATCAGCCACCATTGTCTGAAAGTTGAGCAGGCTTTCCAGGCGTCCCTGCGAAATTTCGGCCTGATAGGGTGTGTAAGGCGTATACCAGTTGGTATTTTCAAACAGGTTGCGCTGAATGACAGGCGGCGTATGCGTACCATAATAGCCTTGTCCGATGAAAGAACGAAAGAGCTGATTTTGCAACGATAATGTTTTCAGCTCCCTGAGCAATTCGGCTTCATCCACGGGAGGTGGCAGCCGGAGAGGAGTTTGAAGCCTGATGTCTTTGGGGATGGTTTTATCGATTAATTCATCCGTAGTTTTAAAACCTATGGCTTCCAACAATGCAGATTCCTGTCCAAACGTTCCGATATGCCGGCTGATAAAGGGGGCATAACCCTGCTGATCATGATGCATAGAGTTGACCACCGTATTTAGAAGCCACAAATTTAGGATAGTCTCACCGGAAAAAGCATGGGCCATAAATATATCAGCCATTCCCTTGCATTCTTGCACGAAACGGAATCATAAAGCCGGATTTGTTTGTATTTTCAAAAAGAAAAGCTATTTTTCTTTTTCATTTTCTTTTATATGTCAATAGGTAGTTTTCTTGTTTTACTTCTGATTGCAGCTATTTGTGGAGCGATTGGGCAGAGCCTGGCAGGTTATAACCTGGGTGGTTGCCTGGTTTCTCTGGTGGTGGGCCTGATTGGGGCCTACATGGGTACCTGGCTGGCCGCTCAGCTGCATTTGCCCCTGATGCTGGCTGTGCGTATTCAGGGTGAATTATTTCCGGTCATTTGGGCCATTATAGGCTCTGCCATCTTTACATTTATAGTGGCCTTGCTGCGAAACATGGTCCGAAGAACTTGATTGTAATTTTTACGATATGGAATCAAGAAGAACATTTCTTACCCGGTTGGGTGGTTTGATTGGGCTGATGGCTGGTAACAGCTGGTTGTCGGCAGTGGCAGCGAGCAAAGTAAAGACTTATGCATTGCCCCGGCCTTTGGTGAGTGCCAGCGCTGAAAGAGTGCGAGTGGCTGCCATAGGCATGGGCATCATGGGCTTTCAGGATACGCGTTCGGCATTGAAGGTACCCGGCGTAGAACTGGTTGGAGTGGCCGATTTGTATGATGGAAGGTTGCAACGAGCCAGGGAAATATTTGGCAATCATATTTACACCACTCGCCATTACCAGGAGTTATTAAACCGTAACGATGTAGATGCAGTGCTGATTGCCCCGGCCGACCTCTGGCATCAAACCATAACCATCGATGCGCTGAAAGCCGGTAAGGCGGTGTATTGCGAAAAGCCTATGGTGCAACACCTGGATCAGGGGGCAGATGTAATCGTTGCAGCACAGCAATCAGGTCGTCCTCTGCAGGTGGGCAGTCAGCGGGTAAGCAGTGTGTTGTATGAGCAGGCAAAAAAATTATACGAAGCCGGTGAAATTGGGGATTTGAATCTGGTTGAAGCACGCATTGACCGCCATGATGCATTGGGTGCCTGGCAATACTCCATTCCTCCCGATGCATCGCCTCAGACCCTTGATTTTGATACTTTTCTGAAGGATACGTCCAAAGTGCCTTTCGACCCTGTTCGATTTTTCCGCTGGCGCAATTACCGGGCTTATGGAACGGGCATTCCGGGCGATTTATTTGTGCATCTGCTCAGTGGCTTGCATTTCATTACGGGAGCCATCGGTCCGGAGCGTATTTATGCCACCGGGATGCTCAGCTATTGGAAAGATGGTCGCGATGTACCGGATATCATGGCTGCTTTGCTTGATTATCCCGCATCGACCGGCAGGCATCCGGCATTTCGGGTGATGCTGGAAGTGAACTTTGCCGATGGCAGCGGAGGGGGCAGTTACACTCGCCTGGTAGGCACGGAAGGGGTGATTGAAATTGGGGATCATACCTGCAGGCTCAGGCGGCAGCCTTTACCGCAGGCTCCTGGCTACGGTGGATGGGATAGTTTCGACACATTCCCGGAAGATGTACAGAAGGCTTTCGTGGCCGAATACAATCGGAAATATCCACCTCAAACCCGCATCGCTCCACCGGCTGAAGAAATTGTGTTTACTGCACCGGAAGGGTACGACGATCATCAGGCACACATGCAACGATTTATAGATGCTGTTCGGGGGGAAGCCAGTATCATTGAAGATGCTACATTTGGTTTCCGGGCGGCTGCCCCGGCTCTGGCTTGCAACCTTAGCTATGAACAGCAAAAGCCGATATATTGGGATGCCCGGCAAATGAAACTGCGCTGATGGCTTTGCAGAAAGAAAACGACAAGTCTGACACACTCCGGATCTTCACCATTGGCCATTCTGTGCATCCGATAGATGAATTCATGGCTTTGCTCAAAAGCCATTACATCCAATTGCTGGTGGATATCCGATCTTTTCCTGGTTCCCGGTTTGTACCCTGGTTCAATGCCGGGGCTTTGGCGAGTTCTTTATCGGCAGCGGGCATTGGATATCATCTCCTGAGGGATCTGGGGGGAAGAAGAAAAGCGCAGAAGGATTCGGTAAATACCGGCTGGCGGCATCCTGCTTTCAGGGGATTTGCGGATTACATGCAGACCGATGCATTTGCCCGGGGATTGGCTGCATTGATGATGCTATCGCGCAGGCAGCAGGTATGCATCATGTGTGCAGAAGCGGTACCCTGGCGTTGTCATCGCACCCTGGTGGCCGATGCCCTGGTGATGAAAGGTATAGAGGTATTGCATATTCACCCGGATGGGTCTTTGCATGCCCATCAGCTCACTCCTTTTGCTCAGATCCGCGATGGAAAACTGGTTTATCCTGCTGATTCAGATTTGGAAGGCAACTGACCATCCGCTGCCATCCTGGATGGTAAATATTTTTTTAGTTCTTCAATATGTTGCCAGCTGGTTTTGACCTGAGCTTTCAGGTCGCCCAGGATGGAATACAGCCCAAAGTAGGTGCGATTGATATACAGCGAATGGCGCGTGCCCCGCACAATTTTGGAATGACGCACTTCAGGAAGGGAGTACACGTAATCAGTATAGGCATAAATTTCTTCAAAAAATCCTGCAGCGCCGAAATCGAAAATCTCCCGCTGGAAGGGTAGTGTGGTGAGGTCGATCAGCTTCTGAAACAAATCAGTAAAAAACCGGATATCTTTTTCCGTATCGTTGGGATGCAAGATTCCCAATGCCCTAAAAACTTGCCTGCGATGGGCTTCATCGCGCAGCAGGTCGGGGCGGGTCAGGGCAAAATAGTTTTCGTAAAAATCTTGTGGAATTTCTTTTACGCAGCCGAAGTCAATAATCCCCACCCGGCCGTCGGGCTGGAACAGAAAATTGCCCGGGTGCGGATCGGCATGTACCTGACGCAGATGGTGAACCTGAAACTGATAGAAATCCCACAGCGCCTGTCCGGCCCGGTTGCGTACATCCTGGCTGGGTTGCGTAGCTAAAAAATCCTGCAGGTGCAGGCCATCCAGCCAGTCCATGGTGATGATTCTGTCAGAAGAATATTCCGGATAGTATCGGGGGAAAATCAGGTTGGGTAAATGACTGCAGACCGCCGAGAGCTTTTGCGAACGCTGCAATTCCAGCCGATAATTGGTTTCTTCCAGCAATTTGGTTTCCACTTCCTCGAAATATTGATCCATATCGGCCTCCTGCAGTCCTACGATGCGAATGGCTATGGGCTTTACGATCCTGAGGTCTGACTTCACGCTGTGAGCGACGCCGGGGTACTGGATTTTTACAGCCAGTTTTTTACCGTTTTTCCAGGCTTCGTGAACCTGCCCGATTGAAGCTGCGTGGGTGGCGTGTAGATTGAACCGATCGAAGAGCCGGGAAGGCGCTTTCCCCAGCGATTTTAAAAACGTATTCACCACCAGCGGGCCACTCAGTGGCGGGGCACTGTATTGCGAGAGGGCAAAACGGCGGGCATAGGCCGGAGGCAGAAAGCCCCGGTCCAGGCTGAGCATCTGTGCCACCTTCAGGGCGCTGCCTTTCAGGTTGCTCAATACACCGTAAATATCTTCGGCATTGGCTTCGTGCAGTTCGTCTGTTGAAACTTCGGGGTCGAGCAGCTTTCGGGTATAATGTTTTACGTAATTAACACCCAGTTTGGCACCCGTAAGGGCAAACAGGGCCGCCCTTTCTACCTTGCCTGTGGGAATGCTGTTTTGTTCCTTAACCGAGCTCATGCTTTTTTCATCAATAAAAACTTACCGAAATCCACAATCTGATCCAGTGTATGGCTGCCGATCAGGTCAAAACTCAAGTTCACGGCCTTTTCAATAGCTGCATCGGTGAGTTCAAACTCCTTGCTTTCATCATGAATCCAGTACTTCAGCACAAAAAGCAGTTGTGCCCAGAAGCCGTATTTGTAGCGGTCAGAAAGCAAGGTGCGTTTTTTGATTTCTTTATTTTCCATGCCTGCCTGAATCAATTCCTGTACATAATCCAGAAAGGCATGGCGAAGGCTCTCCAGCTGGGAGCCTTGTGGTGATGGGATAAAGAGCCGGTTTTTTTGCAGCAAAATGTAACTCCGGTGTTGACGCAGTTGCTGAATCCAGAGGTAATAAAAAGCCAGCAATTTTTCCCGGGCCGAATAACGCTGATAGGTTTCATCCTGCCGCAGTTGCCGGATGGTATCTTCAAAGCTTTGTTTCCAGAAATCTTTTTCCAGTGCTGAAAACGACCCGTAATGGGCATAAAACTCCGGCTCAGTAATGCCGATATGTTTGGCAAATGCATACACGGAAGTCGGCCTGTGCCCATGCTCCAGCCAATATTGTTCGTAGGCCTGTATAATTTCAGTGGGTGTCATGGCAAAGGTTTAACACAGAAAAAACAAATCAGTTCAATTTACGAAGAAGATTGTGCAGTTCAGCAAACAGCTCTGCAGAGGCTGGGGAAATTAACGTTTTTTTGTATGCACCCCCATGAAACCACGCATGAATAGCAACGTATGTAAGTGGGTTGCTCTCCTGAGCAACCGATGGGCTTTTCTATGGTGGGGATATTTGCTAAGTTGGGGATGGATGGGTCAGGCCGCTGCCCAGCAACATTGGCTGTGGAACAATCAGCGGGTAAAAAGACTGGCCGTGGTGGGGGATACTCTGAAGATTGACAGCCTGAGTATTTTACCCGGAACGATCCGGATTGCAGGTATTGCCGATAGTTGTTATCAGCCCTATGAGCTGGAGGGGTACCTGGTCTGGAAATGTAAGCCACCGACAGACAGTGTTTGGGTGAGTTATCGCGTATTTCATGAAGCTTTGGGGGCACCCGTATTTTTTCACAAACCGGATGCGTGGCGACAGGGATTTGCATTGAATCATCCCTATACGCCCGAAGCCGGACAGGCTGCATCGGAAGGGTTTTTCCCAGGAAGGCTGCAGTACAACGGAAGCCTGGGCAGAAGCATTTCATTTGGGAATACCCAGAGCGTGATATTGCGTTCGGCCTTGAATCTGCAGGTTTCGGGCTATCTGGGCGACAGCATCCAGGTGCAGGCTGCCGTAAGCGATCAGCAGTTGCCTGTGCAGCCTGCGGGCAATACACTTACCCTGCAGGATCTGGATCAAGTGTATGTGCGCTTTATCCGCCGGCCCTATCAGTTGCAGGTGGGTGATTTTGATCTGATGGGTCGAACCTATTTCATGCGTTTCTACAAACGGTTGCAGGGTATGGAAATCAGCAAGGGGATGGCCGATACCGGACTATCGTCCGGGTGGGCATTTCGGATTGCCGGGGCAGTTTCCAGGGGAATCCAGGCCAGAAACGTGTTTCAGGGTCAGGAAGGTAATCAGGGGCCCTATCCGCTGCATGGCAACCAGGGGGAAACCCCAATCACGGTTCTGGCAGGTACGGAAAGGGTGTACCTGGATGGGCAATTGCTTCAGCGGGGAGAAGACCAGGATTACGTAATTGATTACAACACGGGGCAGATCAGCTTTACTCCCAGGCGACTGATTACCAAGGATAGCCGTATTCAGGTGGAATTTGAATATGCCAACCAGCATTATGTAAACACACAATGGTACGCAGAAGCAAACTGGCAGGCTACGCCACGCCTGCAGCTGGATATGCATGTGTACAGCAATACCGATAACAAACGGGCGCCCCTGCTGCAGCCATTGGATGCCAGCCAGCAACTTTTTCTTCGCCGGATAGGTAATCAGGTAGATCAGGCTTTCTACCCCGATGCCGTTCCAGACACAAGCCTGACCCAGCACGTGCTCTATCGGCGCATTGACACGCTTGTGAATGGCATCTGGTATGACAGCGTGTTTCTGTACTCAACGGATGGAGCAGCCGATACCTTGTACAATGTGAGCTTCAGCTATGTGGGGCCAGGAAAGGGGGATTATGTGCTGGGTAGCACACTCGCCAATGGGCGGGTGTATATGTGGGTGGCACCTGTAAATGGTATGCACCAGGGTGATTATGTGGCGGCGGTATTGCTGGTAGCTCCCCGAAGCCAGCAACTCATCAGCCTTCACGTGCGAACCGAATGTTCATCTCACAGCATGCTGGAAGGCGAATGGGCCTGGAGCCAATTGAATGTCAACACCTTTGCACCTCCTTCAGCATCGGTGCAGCAGGGGATGGCTGCTCATCTCAGCTTCCAGGATCAGAGATCCCTGGGCCGCGCCGGCGGAAAGCCAATTCCTCTTAACACACAGCTGAATTACGATTTTGTATCGCATGGCTTCCAGGCATTGCAGCCCTTTCGTGAAGTGGAATTCAATCGTGCATGGAGCTTACCCTTAGACAGTGTGCTGGCACCGGCCGATGAACATCTGCTCTCCTTTTCCACGGGCATTTCCCGGTCAAAAGGTTGGGGCCTGCAATATGCCTGGCAGGGATACTGGCGGCTTGGGCAGGCAGCTGATCCGAAGCTGCAATTACAGGGAAACTCGCACCAGCTCACACTCCGGTATCTCCAGCCGGATTTTCATGCTACCAGCCAAGCTACCCTGACCCGGGTGAGCAGCCCCTTTTTCGTATCCACACTCTGGAAACCTCAAATTGTGCTATCGAAGTTCTGGCAAGGCAGTGGTACTTCCCAATGGGAGCTGACAACCAGTTGGAACCAGGAGAAAAATGCCATGCATCTGCAACCTGTGGATACCTTATCGCCCGGAAGTTATGATTTTCAGATTACGCGGCTTGATTTATCCCGCGCTTCTCAGGATAACCGGGTGGGTATTAGCACTACTTACAGGTTGGACCGTGCTCCTCATGGTTATACAGGCTTTGGTATGGGCAGCATCAGTAAAACCATCAGGCTTTACGGAGATGTGAATCGCCCCATGCATCAGTTGCAGTGGAATATAGCATACCGAAGTGTGGAGGTGCGTGACAGCCAGTTTTTGTTTCACCAGGATAGCAGCTTTACCAGCCAGGATGCCGGATCCCAGCTTATGGGCCAGCTGGTGGATCATATTGCGGTGGGTGGATGGATTGACCATCATCTGCTGTATGGCCTGGCCGGGGGGCAGCAGCAACAGCTTGCTTTTACCTACGTACCCGTACCTGCCGGGCAGGGTCAATATGTGTGGGTTGATTACAACCACGATGGGATTCCCCAGGTCAATGAATTTCAACCGGCCGTGTTTGCAGATCAGGGCAATTATGTGCGGATATTTACCCCGACCCAAACTTTTATTCCCACCCGGCTGGTCCAATGGGATGAACAGTTATCTATCCATCCATCGAAATGGGGGGAATCTTCGTGTTTTTTACTCCAATGGCTCACACAAATGCGTCTGGAAAGCCATTTGAACATTTCCCTTCAGCGGGCAGGTAACAAAGGACCATTAGTAAATCCTTTCAAACGGCAGGCGGATGCAACCCTTTTGGGACGTCAAAGCCTCATGAGCCATTCCATATTCCTGCAACCACACTCCGGTGTTTGGAGTGCCGATTATACCTTGCAAGCAATTGCCAATCGAAATTTCATGATTTATGGCCAGGAGTCGCATATCACGCGTCAGCATATTGCTCATGCCCGTTTGTTTTTTTTGTCCAGATACGAATTTTCCATCGCATGGGAAATGGGAAGAATGCTGGATAGTATTGACCAGGTAATGGATCAGCGATATGATTACAGATTTAGGGCGCTCACACCCATGCTGCAATATATCTCCGGATCAGCTTTTCGTGTTTCCCTGGCTTACGGCTATAACCACAAACGGAACCGGCAGGCGTGGGGGGGAGAAACATATACGGGCCAGTCGCTTACCGGCACGTGCACCTGGAGTCAGCTATCGGCTACCCGACTTGAGTGCAGCCTGAGTTTTAACCATGTACAGTTTTCGGGCAATACACAAAGCCCTGCAGGATTCAGCATGCTGCAGGGCCTGTTGCCGGGGACCAACTGGTTATGGCATCTGGGTCTTATCCGGAGATTGGCGGGCAACCTGGAAATCAACCTGGATTACGACGGACGTAAAACCGGTTCCGCCAGAATTGTGCATACCGGCACAGCTACACTCCGGGCTGTATTTTGAGGTTTGTCGGCTCACAGAAATCCGCCCTTCTTCATGTCCACATCCCCCTGACCGATCAGGTAGCCGCTCTCATAGATTTCCACGTGATAGGTGCCGGGCTTAAAAGTGGAATTCTGCTTCCAGTCGATATCCACGTGCGTCTTTTTACCCGTTTCATAATTCACAGTCTTCATGGCTGTGTAGAGCTTTTCGGTACCATCGGCCAGGGTAAACCGGCCTGATCCCAGTGCCTCTACTGCCAGTGGCTTGCCATCGGGATCGGTGATGCACACATAGATGTCTTTGGGCCCGGAAGGTGTAATCCGGTTTTCATCCAGGTCAAAGCTCACACGCATCATGTCGGCCCGTTTTGCCCGGGATGTTTCTACTTCTTTACCGCTTTTTTTCAGATGAAGCGGAATGATCTGTATATCCGATGCGTGCAGTACGCTTCCCAGTTGTACTTGCTGAGCCAACTGCTGGTTTACTTGCGTGGCGGTATCCAGGTTGCGTTTCAGGGAGTCTCTTTGCTGGGTCAATACTATTTTCTCACCTTCCAGTTTTTCAATCTGGGCTTTGTAATTTTCAATGGTGGCATTTAGCTGCTGGATGAGTTGCCTGGCTTCTTCTAATTGGGCGCGGGTGGCATTGCGATCGTTCAGGATGCTCTGGATGCGGGCTTTCAGGGCGCTGATTTCTTTGTTGTTGGCTTTCAGCAAACTATCCATGTGGGTGTTCTGGGATGTCAGCTGGTCAATCATGGCGTTGGCCGCTTCGTATTCCTTTTGCAGCTCATTGCGTGCCGAATCGGTGGAAGTAATTTGCTGGGTAAGCTGAATTTCCCTTTGTTTGTGCTGGGATTTGTCGTAAATCAGATAACCCCAGGTAGCCAGAAGGGCGACGATCAGGATGATGTACAATAAGCTTCGGCTCCCCTTTTTCTCGGGAGTAGGTTCTCCGCCTGCAGGAGCAGCGGATTCCTGATGAAAGTTAGTATCTGCCATACATGTAGGTTTTGGTGAAAAGATAAAAAATGTTTACAGCATTGTTTAATTTACAAAAATTGTACAACTTTTTTATATGTTAAATCAATTGAATTTATCTGAATTGTTGTTAATCGATATCGAAACGGTTCCCGGGCAGGCTCGTTTTGAAGAGATTTCTCCTGCCTTGCAAGAACTCTGGATAGAAAAGCATTCAAAAATTAAGCCAGAATCGGGAATACCTCCTTCGGAAGCTTATGCCGAGCGGGCGGGCATTTATGCAGAATTCGGAAAAATCATTTGCATCAGTGCCGGTTATTTTACAGCTTCGTCTGGCGATATCACCCAGGAGGCAGCAACCCATTTTCAATTTCGGGTAACCTCGTTTTTCGGAGATCAGGAATCGGAAATTTTGCAGGATTTTTTTCAGGTCGTGAAAAAAGTTCAGCATAAGCCTGGATTTCGGCTGGCCGGGCATAACATTCAAGAATTTGACCTGCCCTACATTTGCCGGAGGGCTCTCATTCAAGGTCTTGCCTTACCCGAAGCGCTGCAGCTGTATGGCAAGAAGCCCTGGGAAGTGCCCGTGCTCGACACCTTGCATTTGTGGCGTTTTGGCGATTACAAGCACTATACCTCGTTGCAGCTGCTTACGACTGTTTTAGGGATTCCTTCGCCCAAAGAAGACCTGCATGGCAGTGAAGTGGCGAAGGTATATTGGCAGGATCATGATTTTGAACGAATAGTTCAATATTGCCAGAAAGATGTGGTGGCCGTTGCTCAGCTGTTGTTGCGCCTCCAGAATCTGCCTTTATTGGAAGACCAGGATATTCAGTATGTTTAAACAAATTCCAAAAGGGTGATTTCAGGCAGAATACCTACCCGTCCGGGATAGCCGATAAAACCATAACCGCGGTTGACATACAAATACTGGTTGCCCTCGCGATACAGGCCTGCCCATTCTTTGTACACATATTCGCAGGGACTCCATTTAAACCCGGGTATTTCCACGCCAAACTGAAATCCATGCGTATGACCTGAAAGGGTGAGCTGGATATCGGGGAACTCGGGTCTTACCTGCGCGTCCCAATGGGTGGGATCGTGGGAAAGCAAAATTTTGAATGGGTAAGCTTCGGTGCCGGCATAGGCTTTTTTCAAGTCGCCATAACGCGAAAAATGCCGCAGGGCGCTCCAGTTTTCTACGCCGATCAGGGCGATCTGCTGACCGTTGCGTTCCAGGATGGTATGGGCATTGTTGAGCATGTGCCAGCCCATCTCGGCTTCTATTTGTTTCAGTTTGGCCAGATTTTCGGCTTTAGCTTCGGGGCTGGGCCAGTGGGTATAATCGCCGTAATCGTGGTTGCCAAGAATGGCATACACGCCCATGGGCGCCTTCAGTTGGGCAAAGATTTCCTGGTAGCCCTCCATTTCTTCGTGATGGTTGTTGATCAGGTCGCCGGTAAAGAAGACGATATCGGGCTTCAGGTCCATGGCCATTTTCACACCATGAGCCACCTTATCGGGATGGGTGAAGCTGCCGGCATGGATATCGGAAATCTGCACCATGCGCAGCCCGCGAAAAGCTTCGGGTAGGTCGGGGAAATGGAGCTTTACATGGTGTACCCGATACCGATATTTGTTTGACATGCCATACAGCAGGCTGCTGTAGAGCACGCCTCCCACGATGAGTCCGGCGGCCGACAGGAATTGCGAGCGGCTGATTGATGCGTCGCGCACGGCGTCGCTCACCTCGCCATGGGGTGCCCATAACCGGGCCAACCAGACAATGCCCCGGCGAATATCGTCCAGTAAAAGCCATACATCCACCAGCATTTTGCCGAGGATGGCACCAATGGCAATCGTATATCCCGTCATTCGCTGATGCGACGAGAGATGCCAGGCCCCTGAAAAAAACAAAAACGCATAACTCGCAAGGGAAAACAATCCATACAGCACATACACCACCAGTCGGGCTTTGCCATGCCATTCGTGCACCAGGGTGCGTACGGCTTGAAAGGCATACCAGTCAATAAGCACCAAAATCAGGATAATCCAACCGCTGCGCAATAAGGAAAACATGGTTAGATGATTATAGCGTCAAAAATTCTTCAATTTGCTGGTGGATCTGTTCCAGCGTTTTTTCATCCACGATTTCGCCCTGAGCACTCATCAGCTGCTTGACAGAAGAAATAGGCAATTTATTGGGGTGCACAATCACCTTCAGGAAATGCAGCACACCCGTAAAATGATCCAGTCCGCGGAGGTTGCCACCCCTTCCCTCAGCCACACCGGTAAGCAGGGCTTTCTTGTAATACCAGCATTCCTTGTAACGGGTTAGATCGATAAAAGTTTTCACCGCACCCGAAAAACTGCCGTTGTATTCCGGTAAAATGAAAATAAACTTCTGTACGGGAATAATGAAGGTGTTTTCTATATGCTCCAGCTCAGCCGTACGTTTGTTGAGGTCTAATCCTTCCAGGGAAAGCAAATGGGCAGAAGCCGGATAGTCCTGCAGCAGGCGGATGTATTGTCGCGCGATTTGCAAGGTGCGGCTGCCCGGGCGATTGGTACCTGCAATAACGGTAATCTGATCCATCGTTTGCTGAGCAAACCTACGGAAAAAGCCGGAGCCTGATTAATTCACAGTTCATCCACATCGGTTTGACGCTTTCAGGAGAATGGTTGTATTTTTGTAAAATCCAGTTTTCGTTCATTAAATCTGCTTGACATGAGATTTACCTATTACGGTCATGCCTGTTTTGCGGTGCAGATTGGCCAGCATCATATCTTATTCGACCCTTTTATTACTCCTAACGAACTGGCCCGGCATATTGATATTCATCAGATTCCGGCCGATTATATCCTGGTTTCCCATGGCCATGCCGATCATGTGGCCGATGTAGCTGCCATTGCCAAACGGACAGGTGCTACCATCGTGTCCAATTTTGAAATCATTGAATGGTTTCAGGCCCAGGGTTTTCAGAAGGTGCATCCGATGAATCATGGAGGAAGCTGGACATTTGATTTCGGCAGGGTGAAATATGTCAACGCCATTCATTCAAGCAAACTGCCCGACGGAGCTAACGGCGGCAATCCCGGTGGTTTTGTGTGTCAGACAGCTCAAGGGAATTTTTACTATTCCGGCGATACGGCCCTTACGCTGGATATGCAGTTGATTCCGCGTTTTGCGCGGATTGATTTTGCCATATTTCCGATTGGAGATAACTTCACCATGGGTTACGAAGACGCCTTAGTAGCTGCTGAGCTGGTGCAAACCGAGCGCGTAGTAGGAGTACATTACGACACTTTTGGGTACATTAAAATTGATAAGGAGGCTGCCCGCAAGGCTTTTCAGGAGGCCGGCCGCCAGCTGCTATTGCCTGCTATAGGTGAAACCATTGAAATGTAAGTTGATATTTGTTGTTTATTTGAACCGAATCCATGGGAAAAATCATTGCTTTAGCCAATCAGAAAGGAGGTGTGGGCAAAACCACCACCGCTATTAATCTTTCGGCAAGTCTGGCCGTGTTGGAATACAAAACTTTGTTGGTGGACGCCGATCCGCAGGCCAACAGTACAACCGGACTGGGCTTTGATCTGCGCAATATTCAACAAAGCGTCTATGATTGCATGGTCAACGAAGCCCGCGCCCGCGACGTAATCTTGCAAACCGAAATGAAAGATCTTCAGCTATTGCCCGCGCATATCGACCTGGTTGGGGCCGAGCTGGAGCTGATTCATCATCCCAACCGGGAGCATGTGCTGAAACAGGTGCTGGAACCCCTGAAGCCAGAATATGATTTCATCATCATAGATTGTTCGCCCTCGCTGGGGCTGATTACCGTCAATGCCCTTACGGCTGCTGATTCGGTGATTATCCCCGTGCAATGCGAGTTTTTTGCACTGGAAGGTTTGGGTAAGCTGCTTAACACCATTAAAATTGTGCAAACCCGACTCAACACGGGTCTGGAAATTGAAGGTATTTTGCTGACCATGTATGATGGTCGCTTGCGGCTGAGCAATCAGATCCTGAGCGAAATCAGGCATCATTTCAAGGATCTGGTTTTCGATACCATTATCCACCGCAATACCCGGCTGGCTGAGGCGCCCAGCCTGGGCAAGCCGGCGGTGTTGTATGATGCCGATAGCAACGGCGCTTTGCACTATCTGAATTTAGCCCGTGAAATTCTCCAGAAAAACGATGCCACCCGCATTAAGTTGAAAGATAAAATCATTGCCTGATGTCTGCTGCACCCCATAAAAAAGAAGCGCTTGGTAAGGGAATTCGTTCGCTGCTTCAACATATTGATGCCGATTTCAAATCTCCGTCCGGTACGCTGGCGGAAGAAAAACTGGTTTCAGCTACTACATTTGAGCGGATTCCCATTGACCAGATTGAGGTGAATCCCATGCAGCCTCGGCGCGATTTCGATGAAAAGGCGCTGGCGGAACTGGCTCATTCTATTCGTTTGCATGATGTCATCCAGCCCATCACTGTATCCCGGATCGGCCATAAGCAGTATCGATTGATTGCCGGTGAGCGTCGCCTCCGGGCCGCACGCATGGCCGGATTGAAAGATATTCCGGCTTATATCCGCCAGGCCGATGACCAACAGCTGCTGGAGCTGGCCCTCACTGAAAACCTGCAGCGGGAAGATCTCAACGCCATTGAAACAGCACTCAGCTATCGCCGGCTGATGGAAGAATGCGGACTGACGCAGGAACAGGTAGCCGAGCGCATCGGAAAAGATCGTACCACAGTTACCAACTACTTGCGCCTGCTGAAGCTGCCACCCGATATCCAGATTGCCGTGCGTAGCGGAGAAATCAGCATGGGACATGCCCGGGCCATCATTAATATTGAAAATATCGAGCAGCAGCTCTTTGTTTTTCATGAAATCATCCGTAAAAAACTCTCTGTCAGACAAACTGAAGAGCTGGTGCGCCAGCTGGATCGCAGGCATAAAAACAAGCCGACCGCTTCTGGTACGCAGCTGCCACCCGCTTATCAGCGCATACAAGATCAGCTCACCGACCTGTTTTCTACCCGGGTAAAACTGCAGCGTAACCCAAGCGGCAAAGGACATATCGCCATTGATTTTTATTCCGATGAAGAACTCAACCGCATCCTGGAACTCCTGCAACGCATTCGCAGCTGATCACCAGATGCCGATGCAGGAATCCAGGATTTTATTTTGGTGGTATCATCTTTTTTCAGCACTTATGCAACGCTTTGCTGGCCTGCAGGTAAGGAGCCGGTATGTATGTAGCTTGGTGGTTTTGGGTATATTCACCGGACTTCTGATGCCCCGTCACGCAAAAGCCCAGCAGCCTGTGGCGACCGATACTGTTCATATTTTAACCGATACGCTATTTGTGCGTGATACCCTGCCCCGGAAAGCTGATACCACCCATGTATCCGCCGCTCTATCAGCAGCAGATACTGTCCGCATTCAGCCGGATACTACCCCAGCTCAGCTAGACACTACTTCGGCCCAGCCCATTCACGATCCCCGCCTGGCTGCTTTGTATTCGGCCGTGCTGCCCGGCCTGGGTCAGGCCTATAACCACAAATACTGGAAAATACCCATTGCCTATGCCGGGCTGGGAGTGGCCGCCGGGGTGTTTATCTACAATTACAAACAATATATCCTGTTTCGTGACGCCTATCGTTTGAGTTTCACGGGACAAAAAACCGGCGATCCTTTTGTGGATCAATACGGTCCGCAAGATCAGAAGCGGATTCGCGATATCTACCGGCAGTATGTAGATTATTCAGCCCTTGCCTTCCTGGGCGTGTATGTGATCAATATTGTCGATGCGCTGGTCGATGCTCATCTTTATTATTTCAATGTCTCCGATAACCTTACGCTGCACCTGCAACCCGTCATCCATAGCGGCTACGTGGGGTATGGACTGGTGGTGAATTTGGGAGGGAAGCATTGATTGCTGTTTGCAGCCCTGCAAGAATATGATGTATCAATGATGCTAATAAAAGGTGAATGTTTATCCTAAAAATTTGAAAAAATAGACATAAGTACAATTGCTCTTTTTTGAATGCGGTATATGGATGGTATAACAGCCCCATCCAACAGCCGGTGAATCCGCCGAGTTTACTGGGAGACCTGTTAAATGCATTGAGCAGTGCTGTGATTACGAGCAGTGGGGGGAAAATGAGTATTGCCCAACAGCCACAGCTGAATGATGCATTAAGTCCCGGAATCACACAGTTTTTAAGCAACAAAGATGCGGCTAACTATAATAGCTATCCAAAGGCATTTTTAAACTGGGTATTGTTTGACAATCAATTTCACTTTGTGCAGGGTGGAGTTACTCAGGTAAGGAGCGGGACGAGCAAGCAGGTCCTGGTGGCTGATATACCGGTGATGCCCAGGAATGGATATCTTTTCATATATTTAAGTAATGAGAGTTCTCAGGATGTGTTCTTTGATCAGCTGGTTGTGCACCACAGGCCGGGTCCATTGTTAGCGGAGGATCATTATTATCCGTTTGGGTTGGAGATGGCTGGTATCAGCGATCGGGCGATGAATCGGTTGGAGAACAGGTACAGGTATAATGGCATTGAGCTGAATGAGAAGGAGTTTACTGATGGATGGGGTCTTGATTTATATACGGCGAGGTTCAGGGGTTTAGATGCGCAGATAGGGAGGTGGTGGCAGATAGATCCCTTGGCCAGTAAGTATCCTTCCTGGTCTCCCTATAATTTTACTATGAATAGCCCGATCAATTTGGTTGATCCAACAGGCATGGGCCCAGAAGATTGGGTACAAAGGAAGAATGGTAGTATTTATTGGGATAAGGACGCAAACTCACAAGCAACAGCAAAAGAAGGGGAAACCTATTTAGGGAAAACATTAACCTTCAAATTCAACAGCTACATTGATAAAAAGCTTTGGGACGGCCCCAATCCTCCCTGGCCGTTACCAAGCCCAGCAGGTGACAAACTGACTTCAACTATTACCTTGTCATCAACGGAGAATAAAGCAGGGGAGCTAACAGGTATTACAGCAACTATAAGCGTTGTTATTGGAAAAACACCGCTAGGTACAGCCAGGGATTATTTTCCAGGTTTAGGTTCTGATCAGAATAAAGCATCATCCATTCACTCTATGAATACTGATGGCACTTTAGGAACCTACAACCTTAATTTTGAGCAACATGCAAGCGTATCTCCGATTGAGCAATTTGGCTTGAATGCACAAGGTTATGATATTGTAAATGTTGCCCAAAAGTTGAATCTGGGTTATTCAGGCGGAAACTTAAAGGTGACTGCAGCCACGGATATTTTTCCTTCATCTACCCTGACAGTAAATGGGAACCTGTTATTTAAATATAACCAGCCGTCTTTTGTAAAAACGCATGATAGAGAGATAAAAACTGTTTTTGGAGATAATGGCATGGGGGGAAGTGTGATAACCGAAAGTATTTCTCTCAGGCCTGCTCCTGCATTTTATCAACGTTACAGTAGATAAATAATTATGAAATGGATTAAATGGCTTGCGGGGCTAATATCTTTACTCTTAGTTGGCGTTCTTACTGTTCAAATAGTAAGAATGCCAACATTTATACTGTCTTCCATATTCATGGCAGGGATGATAATAATAGCCTTGTTTATAGGAAGTATAGTAATATCTGGAGTTATCAAACTGATTTTCAAAAAAACATCCTTTTTTGTAGTTCTATGTTCTGTGGTATCAATAATATCAATAGTTTTTATGATTAGATTTTCATCACCAAAATTGACAATTGTTGTTCCAAAGGGCTATGAAGGCCGGGTGACATTGGTGTTATCAAGCGTAGATAAGAATATTTTAACCGTTGACAGTAATGGGATAGGCTACATTACTAAGCGCACCTTTGATAAGGTTTATACCAAACCCAAGGTGTATGAAACCGATGGCACAGACATTAGCGATCAGTGTGTAGGATTTAACCCGTCAACTTTTTGGGCTAAGGGGAAGTTCTCACCCATTACGGCTAATAACAGTGCTGATCGTGAAAGAGAAATTGAATTTTTATCTTTTGAAATTGTACCAAAGGATAAGAAAGGAGAAAAGCAATATTATAGCCCAGACTTAACGAACTTGGTGGACAAGACGAAATTACCAAAGAAGAAATAAAGTGTATAACATGATCACACATCACTCAGGACGTTTGACTGTTGACCCCATGGCAGCTAAAGCACCAGGTTGGAGTCCGTACGTTGCAATGGGCGATAACCCGATATTAATGTTCGATCCTGACGGCATGTGGCCACATCCAATTCATATTCGGTCTTTTGTCCCATTTAAAACCTTTGGTGGTGGATTTGGCGGTGATAACAGGGGCTATTCGTTATCTTTAAAGGTAACCTCAAGGCTTCAACACGTATTCACAGTAGATCCAACTGCCAGAACTTTTGATGCCGGCAATGTATGGAGTAATGAAAGCAGCCATCCAATATTAGGGAAAGGCAATGCTACTCCAAACGATAGGGCGGATATTAAAAATTTCACATCTTCAACTGATAAAAATGGGAATAGTACAGTCTCATTTACTGTAGATATGGCCGGATCTAATCCATTAACTAAAAGAATAGGAATTCCTACACCGGATATAGATGTACATACCAAGTTTATACTGACCGAAAACGAAAAGGCGGGAACTTTAAAAGTAAATGCCGTCCAAACCGGTGATGCCTTTCCGTCAGCAGAAACTTTTATCGGGGACACAAAGGGCAACCAATTATTTATAGGCGTTAGTCCTGCAATAGGAAATCCTTATACCAGTTTAGAAGGAGATGGAAGCAAAAAGATGATGTATGCTGATTTTATTGTAATAATGGATTCAAAAGGTGTATTTAAAGGTGTTGTCGTTGGAAGTGGTAAAAATGCAAAAACATACAGCGTTTCCGATTGGAATAAAATGATGCAGTCTCAACCAACAACAAAATAGTATGAAAGTCTTACTTACAAATTGGGTTAATTTATTAGGTGTTTTCATACCTACATTTTTGTATACAATAATAAATTCCTGTTTTAATTATTCAGCGACGTTGGGACAAGCTCTTTTTGGAGCCTTCTTATTAATTTGCCTTTATGGAATAATGCTTTGGGGTGGTTTTTTATTATCGTTAATACTATTAGATTCGGTATTGATTATTCCGTCCACCCAATATTTAAGGATAAAGCTAATTGTAGAATGGGTAATAATCAGTAGCCCTATTCTTTATTGGACAATAAAATATGAAAGACAAAGAACCTTATTTTTAATAGCAGTTATTTCATTTCTGATAACACAGATGATAAGACGAAATTTAATAGTAAAAGTCACTCATTGAGTAGCTTTTAATACCTTAAAAATTAGCCTTCCCGTCCAGCATGTCTTTCATCCTTTTTTGGTAAGCATGAAGTTGATAATTTTGACCAAGGCGTTTTTTCCTCCTCGTCCAATTGGTTGGTGAGCATTAGCTGTTCATTAAGCTCGTGGTTATGAAGCTCAACCACAAAAACCGACTTGCCCTTGCCAAAATAATCAAGCATAAACGAATATTCAGTGGATTTAATGGATATGATAGCCGCAATACGAAAATAAAGTGACATCGTTTTAAAAGCCGAAGGAGTAAATTTTAAAACAGTTGTTCGGCCAATGAAAAGCATAGATAAAATCCGGACAGTGTCATCCAGATTTTTTTCTTTCAAATCATTTCAATTGAAAAGAAAAACTGCTATCTTACCAGCCAGAAAACGGGTTGCTTAAAACTCTCATGTCATCAAAAGCAGGTAATACTAAAGTGGTGTGTGGCGCTATGTGGGAAGGGCGAAAAATAACAGTACGAGGTTTTATTCGATAGATCCGAAGCAAAACGTAGAGGAAAGCGGATATGTGGTGAATGGGAATAATCCGGTGATGTGGAGTGATCCGGAGGGGGATTGTCCGTGGTGTGATGCAATTGTGGATTTGGGATTTATCTTATATGATGTAGGGGAGATAGGATATGATTATTTTACGGAGGGCAAGGTTGATCCTGTTAATGTAGCGGCATTAAGTGCGGATGTAGGTGCTTTATTTTGCCTTATGTTACAGGAGCCGGCATGCAAGTAAGGATTGCAAAGGCGGCAGAGAAGGCGACTACGAAGGCAATGGATGCGGCTTCGGTATGGCGTAAGATAAATCAAGCGGCGAAAGAGGTAAAGGGAATAAAGGAAGTGAAACATGTAAGTGGTCCTGGTGAATTTAAGAAGTTTGCTGTGATAGGTGAAAATTTTGACAAGAAAGTTATGCCATTTGCAAATAAGTTAAAGGAGAAAGGGCTGGAAGTGGAGGTGTTTCAGCCATCAAAAGAAGCATTGGAGGGGTGGAGGAAATTACTTAAAGAATATGATGGTAAGCAAATTCCCGATCAAGTGGTACGGGAACAAAAGATTTTTAAGGAGAATGTAATATGGAGAGAAAAGATTCAGAAAGAAGGTTATGATATTTTAAGTACGGGCGGTAGTGGTAAGTCAACTTTTTAAAATATGGAAACTGATCCTATTTGGAATACAGTTAAGCCATCAAAACAAAATATGCCTGTACAACAAAAAGTTCAATTACCGAAAAAAAATTGAATTATGTCGGTTGAATATTTGAATTTTGAAGATTTAAGTGAGATAGATAAAAAGATATTTTTAGTATTTGAAGATGAGGTGAATAGATTTTGTGGGAGATTCTTACATGGGCTAGGATTTGTAAGGGAAATCAGGAAAATTTCTAAAGTAACAGGAACACTTATTTTTTCTTATTGTTTTTCGAACGATGACTTTAAGAGAAAGATTAAAATTGTTGCTAGAAGACAAATTGAATTTGATAGTTATATGGGAATTCCTGAGGATACGCTGGATATTTTTCCTGTAATTGAAAAAATAACTGATGTTTTTTTATGGGGAGGAGAAATATTTTTTGTTGATAAATATCTTGAAGATATATACAAGTTAAAATTGACTTATCGTGAAACATATCCTGTTTCGGAAATTAAAAATGTGATATTAAAAGTAAGTAGTCTGAAGGAAGAAGAATTAAGGCAAAAGATGAGAGAGATTATAAGTATGTATGAATATTATTTGAAAGACGATGAGAAATTGTATAAATGTTTAACTGGTGAGATTTGGCTTGATGAATATTGTGATAGATATAAGTGAATGTTTATAGATTGTAATATGCGGCATAGACATAGACAGTGCGGGAAATGGCAAGTTGAGATTTAAGTACGATGCGTTTGGCAATAGAGCATTAAAGGAAAATGTGCCGCAAAAAACAAAAGAAGTGTATGTGCGCGATGCACAGGGGAATGTGCGGGTGGTGATAAATGATAAGAAAACGCCTGTAAATACGGGTAGTGTAACAGTGAGTTACAGGCCGCAACCTACAAGCATTCCGGACTGCTATTCTTTTAGTTCGTAAATTAGCGAAAAGAGTTATGACCCCGTAAAGGTTGTGTATTAATTTGGGTTCAACACACAGGAAAAGATATTGGGGATGAATAATGAATTTATGATTATCTTGTGAATATGAAGATTCATGAAAGAGAATATGGTTTGTAGCGTGCTATTGTACATGGTAGTCTTAAGGGGGCTTTCATGGGCGTAATGATCAATGTTGGGAGACAGTTATTCGACATAATAATTAGCGACAAGAAGTTATCGGAATTTAGGGGGATTGCTGTTGGGATAACTGCGCTGGTAGGGGCTGTATTAATGGGTTTCATAAATCTTATGCTGAATGTAGGTAGTAAGAGACGTGGCGCCTATGTGAGAATTGGAAGGAGAACTGGAAGCATGGAGGCTTTAGAGCAAGTTAATAAGTGGGATTTACAAAAAGCGCAGTTGATGGAAGGGGTGGAGATATTGAATGTGCCGAGTGATCTGAAGTATCCATATAAGGATTGCGACCAATTTTTAGAGGATATTATGGATAATGCAGGTATTCTGTTTGAAAAGTATGTTTTTAAATTTGTAAATGAGAAAGAATTAAATATTTGTTGTGATGTTCGTATTGAGAATAAAGTTATAGGTTTTGAGTTTTATCTGTATGACATAGGATTTCATGAGACGGAGGGAACGTATGCATTAAGGATAAGAATTTACCTACCGCCATGGAGGGAAGAGGGGTTGAAGTTGACTGAACCGATTGAAATATACAATGTCAAATACAATAGGCAGATTGACCCTGAAATAATAAAACGAGAAGAGGAATTGCATAAAAAATTGTTGGGAACATTTATGCCACAGGAGGAGTATAATGAATACCTATCTATTCTTAAAAAGATATCAGATTTTGAGCATCCTACGGCAGAATTGCGGGAGATAAGGGAATTGGAACGGAATTATGATATTAGTAATAAAGAACGGATAACTCGGAGTTTACGGAAATACAGTGAGTTTTTGGACAAGTATTTGTCGGATGTGCTGATGGGGGAGAACAAGGCATGGATAGGCAAGGTAAAATGGAGAGATGAGCGGGAGATATATTGATGCGATTAGATGGGGATGCGTAACGGATCATACTTCACCCTGACGTTTCATTTTGGACAATCGTGGTAAAAAACCGGAGGGAAATCTGGTGGTAGCGGTGCCAGACTACCCCCATTCAACTCATTATATCATTTGGAATTCCACTGTATTGCCCTGTAGCAGCATGCTCACGCTTATCTCATTCGGAAGGGAAGGATATGAGCCAAATAATTGGTTGGGGAATATGAGAGAAGCAATCAATGATAAGAAAGCCTCTATCAGTGGGGCACTACAATGGTAAGTGACAGACCGCTATTAGAAAAATATAAATCAGAACGGAGCGAGGGAAGTATTCAGCGAAATAGGCGAGAAGTAAGCTGTTAGAGAGATTTGCGGTGGGGATAGACAGGTACTGATAAGGAAGAGGATAGATCATCACAAAGTATGGCTATCGCTTGTATATATGTTTTAGACTGTATCTTTGAGCCATTCATTGAAAATCATTTTCCCGTGAAAATCGCATTGATTGGATATGGCAAGATGGGGCGGGCTATCGAATCCATGGCTCTGCAGCGTGGGCATGAGATCATCTGTCGGGTGGATTTGCATAACCGGGCAGCATGGCTGAAGCCTGAAAAGCTATCAGCTGCCGATGTGGCGATTGAATTTACTACACCCGAGTCGGCTGTAGACAATTTGTTGGCTTGTTTTAATGCGGGTGTGCCGGTGGTATGTGGCACTACAGGCTGGCTGCAACGCTGGCCGGAAGTGGAAAAGCTATGCCGGGAAAAGAATCAGACGCTGGTTTATGCTTCCAATTTCAGTTTGGGCGTGAACTTGTTTTTTGCTGTAAACAAATACCTGGCCCAGCTCATGGCTGCTTATCCGCAATACGACGTGCAGATTCGGGAAGTGCATCATACGCAGAAAAAAGATGCACCCAGTGGAACAGCCATCACCTTAGCCGAGCAAATCCTGCAGCGCATAGAGCGAAAAAAGCAGTGGGTAAACCGTCCTGCGATGCAACCTGAGGAGTTGGCCATACTGTCTGAGCGGGTAGATCCTGTGCCGGGCATCCATGAAGTCAGGTATAGTTCTGCGATAGATGAAATCGAAATCAAGCATACGGCTCATTCCCGTGAAGGATTTGCACTGGGTGCGGTGCTGGCAGCCGAATGGGTAGAGGGCAAAAAAGGCATCTTCAGTATGGAAGATGTGTTGGGGTTGAAATAATTGCCTGCATTGTTTTGAGCTATTCGTTTTTCTTCTTCCATTGTTGCAGGTTTTGCAGCATATCCACCGTCATGCTTTCCAGATCAAAAGCCGGCTTCCAGCCCCAATCCTGGCGGGCCTGGCTGTCGTCAATGCTTTCCGGCCAGCTTTCGGCAATCTGCTGGCGAAAGTCGGGCTGGTAGCAGATTTCAAACTTCGGAACATATTTCCGGATGGCTGCAGCCAGTTCGGCTGGTGAGAAGTGAAAAGCATGCAGGTTGTAGCTGCTGTGCAATGAAATGCGATTGGCCGGTGCTTCCATCAGTTCAATCGTAGCGCGGATGGCATCGGGCATGTACATCATGGGCAACCGGGTGTCGGGAGCCAGGGGGCAGCAAAATTTGCGGTTTTCCACAGCAGCCTGAAACATCTCAATGGCATAATCGGTTGTTCCTCCACCAGGAGAAGATTTGTAGCTGATCAGGCCCGGATAACGCAGGCTGCGCACATCCACACCATATCTTTCGTGATAGTATTCACACCAGCGTTCGCCGGCCAGCTTGCTGATACCATAGGCAGTAGTAGGCTCGAGGATCGTGTGTTGGGGCGTTTGCTGGCGGGGCGCCCCTTTTCCGAAAACAGCAATGGAGCTGGGCCAGTACACCTTGTGCAGATTTTCCTCCCGGGCAATCTCCAGCACGTGAATGAGGCTTTGCATGTTGATATGCCAGGCGAGCGCGGGATTTTTTTCGGCAGTCGCTGAAAGGATGGCGGCCAGATGATAAATCTGCGTGATGTGATGGCGGATGACCAGTACATGCAGCATCTCGCGGTTCATCACATCCAGCGTTACATAAGGACCCGTACCTTTCAGAAGTGGATGTTCATCGCGCAGGTCGGTAGCAATGACGTGTTGAGGGTCATAAATCTTGCGTAGAGCCAGCGTTAGTTCCACGCCAATCTGGCCGCAAGCTCCGATCACCAGGATGCGTTCTTTGGCAGGCATACGATTTTGTAGTGAAAGTTGCTGCAATTTGTTCGTTTTTTTGTTTTCGAAAAAATGAAAATTGTTCACAACAAAAAACATGATAGGTTTGCACTCATGAATTCCGAACGCATATCTGCCATTGAATTTCTTTTTCAGGGGCAACCCCGGGATCCGGAGATGTTTTTTCTGATTGCTGGTCCCTGTGTGGTGGAAAATGAAGAGCTGGTGATGACGGTAGCCGGAGAAGTGAAGCGTATATGCCAGCGGTTGGGCATTCCATATATTTTCAAATCGTCTTATCGCAAAGCCAATCGCACAAGGGCTGATTCCTTTACCGGGATTGGTGATGAAAAGGCACTTCGGTTGTTGCAAAAAGTGAGTAAGGAATGGCAATTGCCGGTGCTCACCGATATTCACACCCCGCCCGAAGCGGCCATGGCGGCTGCTTATGTGGATGTATTGCAGATTCCGGCTTTTCTATGCCGACAGACCGAGTTGTTGCAGGCAGCGGGAGCTACCGGCAAGGTGGTGAATGTGAAAAAAGGACAGTTTGTGAGCGGAGAAGCCATGAAGTTTGCCGTGGAAAAAATCAGGCAGGTAGGCAATGACAAGGTCATGCTTACCGAACGGGGCTCCATGTTTGGCTATGGCGATCTGGTGGTGGATTTCCGCAACATACCCATCATGCAGGCAGCCGGGGTGCCGGTGGTGGTAGATTGCACCCATTCCCTGCAGCAGCCCAATCAGGCAAGCGGTGTAACCGGAGGGAGGCCACAGTTGATTGAAACCATTGCGCGCGCAGCCATTGCCACCGGAGCCGATGGCATATTCATTGAAACCCACCCCGAACCCGCCAAAGCCTTGTCAGACGGAGCCAATATGCTGGCTTTGCAGCTGATGGAGCCGCTGCTGGAAAAATTACTCCGGATACGCCGGGCACTCCAGACGAGTTAAGTTTGTATCAGGATTTGCGGTTGGGCAGGTAGCTGCGCAGCATCCAGGCCATCTTTTCGTGCTTTTCCATCAGGCCCACCAGGAAATCGTTGGTTCCAGCATCTTCATATTTTTCATCGGCCTCCTTGGCCATCTTGCGAATTTCCCGGATCAGCGTTTCATGATCATCCAGTAAGATTTGCAGCGCTTTTTCCTGGGTTTCTCCCACCTGCCCTTCCGTTAGGTTGGTCAGTTTCAGATAATCCTCCAGCGTAGCCACCGCATAATGTCCTAACTGGCGGATGCGTTCGGCCAGTTCATCGATCATGCCAGCCAGCGTGGTGTATTGTTCTTCCAGAAAGCGATGAATTTCCGCAAAACTGGGGCTTTCCAGATTCCAGTGATAGTTCCGGGTTTTAATGTATAGCACGGTTTCATCAGCCAGCAGCGTGTTTAGCATCTTGGCTTCTTCCTGTAGATTTTTTTCGGGGATGCCGATATTTGCTTTCATAATATTAAGTTTTAATAAATAAACAATTGATTTCGCTCTAAATATGGCAATAATGATGCCGAAGCCAGCTTGTCAGTTTATCGGCAGAAAAACTAACGGATTAGTTTTTTGATTTCATTCAGTTTGATCAGCGCTTCCACTGGGGTCAGGCGGTTGATATCTACTTCGTGCAGCATTTGCCTGATTTGCTGAAATATCAGGGTTTGTTCATCGAATATGCTGAGCTGGTAATGCGCTTTAGGTGGGATAGTATGGCCGGGAGCGTCTTTTTCTGGCTGCCGGGCTTCCAGCTCATGCAGAATTTCTTCGGCGCGTTTCACGAGTTCGGGCGGCATGCCTGCCATTCTGGCAACATGGATACCAAAGCTGTGTCGGCTGCCTCCGGGGGCCAGCTTGCGCAGGAAGATAATTTTGTTGCCCGACTCGGTGTGGGTAATGTGGAAATTTTTCACCCGTTCCAGGTGTTTTTCCAGTTCGTTTAATTCATGATAATGCGTGGCGAAAAGGGTTTTGGGATGATCCGGTGTGCCGTCGTGCAGGTATTCCACGATGCTCCAGGCAATGGAAATGCCGTCGTAAGTGCTGGTACCCCGACCAATTTCATCGAGGATGACCAGGCTGCGTTGGGTGAAATTGTGGATGATGCTGGCCGTTTCATTCATCTCCACCATAAAAGTGGATTCGCCGCCGCTCAGATTATCGGAAGCGCCTACCCGGGTGAAAATCTTATCGGTGAGGCTGATTTTGGCCGAGCTGGCCGGCACAAAGCTGCCCACGTGTGCCATCAAGGTAATCAGGGCTGTTTGCCGCAACAGGGCTGATTTACCGCTCATGTTGGGGCCGGTGAGGATAATGATTTGCTGGGTGGAACAATCCAGATACACATCATTCGGAATGTAGTTTTCTCCCGGTTTCAGGCTTTGTTCAATGACGGGGTGGCGCCCTTCGCGGATTTCGAGTGTTTCACCCTCATGCAGTTCTGGCCGGCGGTAGTGAAATTGCAGGGCATTTTCAGCAAAGCAGCGGATGCAATCGAGTCGGGCAATCACCTGGGCATTGGCTTGCAGAGCGGGAATATAGTCCTGCATGCTTTGCACGAGTGCATCGAAAATCTGTTGTTCGAGCAGCAGGATTTTTTCTTCTGCTCCGAGGATTTTTTCTTCATACGATTTCAGTTCGGGCGTTACAAAACGCTCGGCTTGGGTCAGGGTTTGTTTCCGGATCCAGTCGGCCGGCACCTTATGGCGATGGGCATGGGTAACCTCCAGATAATAGCCAAACACATTGTTGAAGCCAATTTTCAGCGAAGGGATGCCGGTGCGTTCGGCTTCTTTTTGCTGGATTTCCTGCAGATAGGCTTTGCCGCTGTGTGCCAGCCGGCGCAGCTCATCCAGTTCCGCATGGACGCCTTCCCGGATGATACCGCCCTTGTTGCTTACCGAGGGTGGATTTTCTATGAGGGTTTGGAAAATTTTCTGACTCAGCGACGGACAGGGGTTGATCTGCTCGGCCTGGCGGCGCAAATAGGCATCTGGATAGGGTTGGTCGGATGTGGGGGCAAACAATTGCCGGATTTGTTCCATTAATTGCAGGCTTTTACCTAACTGCCATACTTCCCGCGGGGTGATTTTCCGCAGGGGAATACGCGCCACCAGCCTTTCCATATCGCCCATTTGCTTGAGCAGCACATTTAGTTGTCGGCGTATGGGCTCATCTTTAATCAGGGTTGAAACTGCATCCAGCCGTTCGTTGATGGCATGGATATCCTGCAAGGGAAACAACAGCCATCGTTTCAACAGGCGGGCACCCATAGGGGTAAGGGTATGATCCAGCACCTGCAGCAGGCTGCGACTTTGTTCGGATAGGGGCTCCACCAGCTCCAGGTTGCGCAGGGTGAACTTATCCATCCACAGAAAATCATTCCGGTCAATCCGCTGGATGGTGGTAATATGCTGCAGGTCAGGATGTTCCGTATCGCGCAGGTAGTGAAGAATGGCGCCGGCCGCCACAATGGCTTCCTTCAGATGATCAATGCCAAAGCCTTTCAGGGAATGGGTATGAAAATGCTTGATGAGCAGCTCTTCGGCATACGGGTAGCTGAAAATCCATTCTTCCAGCGGATAAGTATAATATCGTTGACCCAATTGCTGGCGGAATTTCTTTTGCAATGGACGGGCAAAGACCACTTCAGCCGGGCGCAGGCTTTGCAGCAGCTTATCGGCATATTCCTGATCGCCCTCGGCCACCAGCATTTCACCGGTGGAGACATCCACAAAAGCCAGTCCGATTTGGTTTTCCCCAAAATGGATAGCCGCTAAAAAATTATTGGCGTTGTGTTCCAGCAGTTTTTCATGCAGGGCAATACCGGGTGTGACGAGCTCGGTAACTCCTCTTTTCACCACGCCTTTGGCTTGTTTGGGATCCTCCAGCTGGTCGCACACGGCCACCCGATAGCCGGCTTTCACCAGCTTGTGGAGGTAGGTATCCAGCGCATGATAGGGGAATCCTGCCAGGTCAACAGATGCCGCCGCGCCATTGGAACGTTTGGTAAGCACAATGCCCAGCACCTGTGAGGCAATTACAGCATCTTCGTAAAAAGTTTCATAGAAATCACCCACCCGGAACAGCAGGATCGCATCCGGATAACGTGCCTTGATGGCTTTGTGCTGCTGCATCAGCGGAGTCAGGGTGTTTTTGGACTGGCTCATGGTGGTGAACAAAGTTAGCAAATGATTGCAGGTGCGCTCATTGTTCATTCTGTAGTAGTTTTGCAGCGTCATGCGCAAGCTCACCATGGCCGAACTCGGCCGCAAGACCGTGGAAGAATGCCGACAGGCTGAAAAGCTGCCCGTGCTGGTTGTACTCGATCAGGTCAGAAGCATGCACAATGTGGGAGCCGTATTCCGTACGGCCGATGCCTTTCAGATTCAGGCCATTTGGCTCTGTGGCTATACACCCAGGCCGCCCCATCGGGACATCCACAAAACCGCATTGGGTGCCACCGAAACGGTAGCCTGGCAACACCATCCCGACACAGTAGAGGCCATCCGGCAGCTGAAGCAGCAGGGATATGAAGTGTGGGCAGTGGAACAGGCTACCCATAGCCGATATCTGCAGGATTTTCAGCCCGATTTTTCCCGGCCTATAGCCGTGGTTTTTGGCAATGAAATGCACGGCGTGCAGGAACCAGTTTTGCAGGAAGTGGAGGGCTGCCTGGAAATTCCCCAGTTTGGCATGAAGCATTCGCTGAACATTGCCGTGAGTGTGGGTGTGGTGCTGTGGGATTTGCTGGTGAAATACATCCGTTCTCCACAGGGGCGTGCGTCTTCTTTTGATTTGCAAACCCATCGCTATATCGAAGATCTATGAAAACTTCCTTGTTGCGCTATCTGTCGTTTGTGAAGTTCAGCCACACCATTTTTGCGATGCCCTTTGCGCTGATTGGTTTTTTCCTGGCTGTGCGATGGCAGCATTATCCATTCTCCTGGGCCTTGTTTGGCAAAGTGATTTTATGCATGGTATTTGCCCGGAGCGCCGCCATGGCTTTCAACCGCATTCTCGATCTGGAATATGACCGGCTCAACCCGCGAACGGCCCAGCGCGAATTGCCCACCGGCAAAATCACCTATCCGCAAGCAGTAATATTTACTGCCCTGAACGTTGTGTTGTTTGTCTGCACCACTTATTTCATCAATCCCATTTGTTTTTATCTTTCTCCCGTGGCGCTGGCTGTGGTGCTGGGCTATAGTTACACCAAGCGGTTTACGGCGTTTTCGCATCTGGTATTGGGGCTGGGCCTGTCGCTGGCCCCGATAGGCGCTTATCTGGCTGTAACAGGCCGTTTTCACTGGTTGCCATTGATGTATTCCGGTGTGGTGATTTGCTGGGTTGCCGGTTTTGATATCATTTATTCGCTCCAGGATGTAGCTTTTGATCAGTCGTTGCATCTTTACTCGATGCCAGTATGGCTGGGTAAGAAACGAGCCTTGCAGGTATCTTCATTTTTGCATGGGCTGAGTGCGGTGGGCGTGATTGCTGCCGGCTGGCTGGCGGGATTTGGTTGGTTGTATTGGATGGGGGCAGGCTGGTTTGCTTTTATGCTTTGGTATCAGCATCGACTGGTGCATCCCGACGATCTCAGCCGGGTAAATATTGCCTTTATGACTACCAATGGCATTGCCAGCTGCGTATTTGCCGTATTTGTGATTTTGGATTTATTTATCACGGTTTCATAAACTTACCCGCATGGGAAGAATTTTAGCAATTGATTACGGGAAAAAACGCACCGGCCTGGCAGTGAGCGATCCGCTGAAAATGATTGCCACCGGTTTAACCACAGTAGCTTCCCATGCCCTTATTCCTTTCTTGAAAGATTACATCCGTAAGGAACCGGTAGAAAAAATCATCATCGGCCTGCCGCTCGATTTGCAGGGCAGAGATACGGATGCCACGCCTCATGTGCGCGAGATGATCCGCATTTTGCATAAGCATTTCCCCAATGTCCCGGTAGAAGCCGTGGACGAGCGTTTTACCTCGCAGCTGGCCAGCCGAACCCTGGTGGATAGCGGACTGAAGAAAAAAGCCCGGCAAAACAAAGCATTGGTAGATGAAGTTAGTGCCACCATCCTGTTGCAGGGTTATCTCCAATCGGTTTTGTAATTTTGAATTTCATCTAAAAGCAAGTAATCCATGGTATTGCCAATCGTGGCCTACGGGCATCCCGTATTGCGGAAAAAATGTGAAGATATTACGCCTGATTATCCGGGTTTGTCCGAGTTGATTCAAAACATGTGGGAAACCTTGTATGCTTCCAATGGAGTAGGACTGGCTGCTCCACAGGTAAACGTACCTATTCGATTGTTTTTGGTAGATAGCAAACAAATGACCGATCATTTTGATGAGGAAGAACGTTTGTTGTTTGGTGATGAACAGGGTATCAAACAAGTATTCATCAATGCCCGCATTCTGGAAGTAAATGGGGAAGAATGGCCTTACAACGAAGGCTGCCTGAGCATTCCCAAAATCAGAGAAGATATCTTACGTCCGCAGACTTTGAAGATCCGATATGTGGATGAACATTTCCAGCCGCATGAAGAAACTTACAGCGGACTTACAGCAAGAGTGATTTTCCATGAATACGATCATATCGAAGGCAAATTGTTTATCGATTACCTGAAACCCTTAAAGAAAAAATTGCTGCGGAAGAAACTGGATGATATTGCCAAAGGAAAGGTGGAAGTGAATTACAAAATGATTTTTGCAAAAGTTTAATCCATATCTTTATCTCAGATTAAAAACCGGCAGAGATTGTCATCCGCACCCTACAGTGAAGAAGTTTTGATTACCCTTCTTCGGAAGAAAAACGAAGAAGCCTTTCGGTATCTGTATGATCATTATGCCGCAGCACTGTATGGTGTGGTTTTGAAAGTTGTAAATGAACAGGAATTAGCCAATGATCTGTTGCAGGAAATTTTTGTAAAAATTTGGAATCGCATTGACAGCTACGATCCGCAAAAAGGAAGATTATTTACCTGGATGCTGCATATCGCCCGCAACACAGCCATTGATATGCTTCGATCCAAAACCTATCACCAGCAGGAGAAAAACCAGTCTCTGGAAAGCAACGTACATATTGGTAATTCCATCCAAATGAGCAGTTCCATGATGGTTGATCAGATGGGATTGAAAAATGTGTTGAACATGCTTAGCGAAGAGCAGCGCATGCTGATTGAAAAGGCTTATTTCAGGGGATACACCCAGGAAGAAATCGCAAAAGAGCTGCAGGTGCCGCTGGGAACCGTGAAAACCCGCATCCGGAATGCATTGTTGAAGCTAAGAGAAATCTTACAGGAAAAACGAACTTAACATAAACAATGATTGAAGTACAAACGAAAAATTTAAAATGGGTTAAAACCTAACGGGACTTTGGATATTCAGGAATACATATCATCCGGTATCATTGAGTTGTATGTGCTGGGCATGCTCTCCGAGCAGGAGGCAGCCGAGGTAAGAGCCTATGCGCGCCAGTATCGGGAAGTGCAGCAGGCCATAGAGATGTATGAGCAAACGCTGGAGCAGTATGCATCTTTACATGCTGTGCAGCCTCCTGCAGTGTTGAAAGAAAAGATTTGGCAAAAGCTGCAATCTTCATCTTCGCGGGTATCTGCCGGGTCGGGCAGGCGTTTGTTGCAACATCCCATCATGCCTTATCTGATGGCAGCCTGTGTGATTCTGCTGATTGGCAGCGTGATATTGAATGTGATGTTTTACGCACAATATCAGCATGTGAGGGAAGAAACAGAAAAACTGCAGGCACAGCAGGCACATTTGCAGCAGCAGGTGAGCCAATATGCACTGGCCTTGCAGATATTGCAAACGCCCGATTATACTCCCGTATTGTTGAAAGGAGTTGCTCAGCATCCGGATTTCATGGCTACGGTTTACTGGAATAAAAACAACGGCGAAGTGTATTTGCTGCCCAACCTGATGCCTCCGCCCCCTACCGGTAAGCAATATCAGCTCTGGGCTATCATAGACGGCAAGCCCGTTTCAGCAGGCATATATCCCACGGCTCCTTCAGATATTCCTGTTCAAAAAATGGCCGTTATTAAACAGCCAGTGCAGGCCTTTGCCATCACGCTTGAAAAAGAAGGTGGTAGCCCCACACCCACGCTATCAGCCATGTATGTGATGGGTAAAGTGAATGGATAATTATAGACCGTCTGGTGAGGATAAAAGCCAAAAAACTTCCTGATTTTTTACAGGTGAAAGCATTAATCTGCCTGTCTTTGGTAAAACGTTTGTAACGTTAAGGCTTATTAATTTGGGAAGATCTACAACTTCTTGTTTGGATAATCCATCTAGGCTAAACACGAAAGATGGCGGAAAGGGAGGGATTCGAACCCTCGGTTCCGGTTGTGCCGGAACACACGCTCTCCAGGCGTGCCAGTTAAACCACTCCTGCACCTTTCCGAGCCTGCCGCAAAGATAGCAAACCTGAGGAATAGTCGGGTATTTGATAAAAAATTATTCATCACCTGAGGAGATTGATTTTTTTCTATTTTTATGGCCTTAAACCTGGATTTTATTTACCCATAAACCAAACTCCGAGATATGAATGTTCGCAATCTTAGATGGATGCTCACCATGCTTGTGAGCACCTGCATTCCTTTGTGGCTAACTGCCCAGACGCTTGACGATTCCACTATTTACCGAAAGGCTGATTCCCTGATAGCCTTGATGACGCTGGAGGAAAAGGTGAATATGATTCATGCCAGCTCATCGTTTACCAGCGGAGGTGTACCCAGGTTGGGTATTCCCGAATTGGTCATGTCAGACGGGCCTCATGGGGTGCGCATGGAGCATGGGCGGGGCTGGACGGAGCTGCAAGTGGATGATTCGGTAACCTATTTGCCTGTAGGTGTGTGTTTGGCCGCTACCTGGAATCCGCAGCTGGGTTATGCATTCGGGACTGTGCTGGGCAGTGAAGCCAATGCACGAGGCAAAGATGTAATCCTGGGTCCCGGCATTTGTGTGATCCGCACACCGCTCAATGGCCGCAACTTTGAATATATGAGCGAAGATCCTTACCTGATCTCAAAAATGGTGGTGGGTTACATTCAGGGTGTTCAATCGCAGGGCATTGCAGCCTGTGTAAAGCATTATCTGGCCAACAACCAGGAAACCGATCGTTTTACCATCAACGTGGATATGCCCGAGCGAGCCTTGCAGGAAATTTACCTGCCCGGCTACAAGGCAGCTGTGCAGCAAGGGCACGTGCTGACGTTGATGGGTGCATACAACAAATTCCGCGGTCAGTATTGCACGGAAAATGCCTATTTGATCCACAACATCCTGAAATCGCAACTGGGCTTCAAAGGACTGGTTGTCAGCGACTGGGGGGCAGTGCACAACACCATGGAAGCCCTGATGAATGGCACCGACCTGGAAATGGGTACCGACCTGAGCATGCTGCCGCATCCGGATTATCATAAGTTTTTTATGGGCGATACGGTGATCAGCCTGGTGAAACAAGGAATTGTTCCCGAATCGGTGGTTGATGAAAAGGTCAGGCGCATCCTGTATGTGATGTTTAAAGTGCATAAGTTCGACAGCCTGCGACCCAAAGGCGTGCGCAACACACCCGAACATCAGGCCATAGCCTTGAAAGTGGCGGAGGAGGGCATTGTGTTGTTAAAAAATGATCAGCACCTTTTGCCTTTTAATGCGAAGAAAATCAAAACCATAGCGGTTATCGGGGCCAGTGCCGATTGGAAAAATGCCAGGGCCGGCGGTAGTTCACAGGTGCCTGCTTTGTTTGAAATCACGCCTCTGCAGGGAATCCGCGATCTGGTGGGAAATCGGGTGCGTGTGGTTTATGCGCCGGGATATCGGATTGCCCGGGGTTTTCATGCCGATCCCACGATGATTCAGCAGGCGGTAGAAGCTGCGCGTAAGGCCGATATTGTGATTTATGTGGGTGGCTGGATCCATGGCTATTCCGATGCGTGGGACGACAATGCCTTTGATGCGGAAGGAGTGGATAAACCCAATATGTATTTGCCTTTTGACCAGGATACGCTGATGGAGGCTGTGCTGAAAGCCAACCCCCGCACAGCCATTGTGCTGATGGGTGGAGGTCCGGTGGATATGACCCGCTGGATTGAGCAGGCACCTGCTATCGTACAGGCCTGGTACCCCGGTATGGAAGGCGGGAAAGCTATTGCTGAAATTTTGTTTGGCCAGGTGAATCCGTCCGGAAAATTGCCGATGACTTTCCCCAAAACCCTTGCCGACAACCCCACCGCCCGCTTTGATTCCTATCCCGGCAAAAATGGATTTGAGTACTACAGCGAAGGCTTGTTTGTTGGTTACCGGTATTACGATACCTATCACGTACAGCCTCAGTTTTGCTTTGGACATGGTTTATCCTACACCACTTTTGCATACGATCAGCTGCAGATTGAAAAATCAGGTCCGGACAGCGTAACCGTGCGTTTCACCCTGCAGAATACGGGGAAAATGGCGGGTGCGGAAGTGGCACAGGTGTATGTGCATGAAGAACATCCCCGCATGGTGAGGCCGGAAAAAGAACTGAAAGGCTTTCAGAAAGTATTTCTGCAGCCTGGTGAAAGTCGAACTGTCACCATCGGACTACCCCGTTCAGCCTTCAGCTATTTTGATGATCATCGCATGCAATGGGTCATGGACCCGGCCCGGTTTGATATCCTCATTGGTAGTTCATCGGAAGATATCCGGCTGAAAGGCCAGGTTGATTTTGAATAACAAATGATCAGGCAATGCTATCTGATTCAGAAAGGGTGCGCATCAACAAGCGTTTGGCAATAGGCAACAGGGTTTCCTGAAAAGGCACTTGCATTTTGCTTTTTACCAGATAAACAGCCGGATTGGGTAGCATGCGATGCGTGTGTATGATTTCTTTTTTCAGGCTTTCATACGTTGTGAAACGCGATTTGCTCCAAGAATTCACATATTCCATGCGAATCCCTTTATACCGGGCAGCTTGATGTTCGAACAAAGTGATGTGATATACGTAAACCTTTACTTCGGTTACACCCTGATAATGCAACAGCACATATCCTTCATTTTTATACAATGGCAGAATACCTACGGGTTCGATGGCTATTTGTTGTTCAATGAATTCATAAATCTGCACGCCATTGTCAATAGTGTGTTTCAGCTCTTCCAATGCAAAGCTGGTAATGAGTTCTAGCTCCTGCATCAGTTCGTTGTCTTGCAGCATTTCTTCATAAATAATTTCCAACCGCTGCAAATCAATCTGGCTGATTCTTTTGGGAAACTGCTCCTGTAAAAATTGTTTGTTATTGCGGAAAGCCAGCAAATTGTTGTAATGAAAAATCACATCGGATAGCTGGGGATACAACTTATTCTGATTGAAGTACTTGTTAATTTCCTGCAAATAAGCCAGCAACCGATATTTCTGCAATTCAAAATCCACATAGCCTTCTATAAACCAGGTTGGATTCAGGTTTATCATAGGTCTTTTCTTTTTTATGAAATAGAAAATTTACGAGAAATTTTGCAATCGGCCAAAGGTTATAGCTATCAGACATGCTTTTTGCGGACATGATCCAGCGACCAGCTTCCACCTCCCGCAATCAGCAGAAATACCAGGGAAAGCGTCATGGCAAAATCAGTGCGATATTCATGAAACATGGGAAGAAAACCTTTGTGAATGAGCAATGGCCACTTGGTGTATACGAAAGCAACAGCCATCACAATCAGGAGGGGTATGGTGGCCAGCCGGGTAAACAATCCCACGATGAGCAACAAGCCAAACAGCATTTCCGTGGCACCCGTAACCGGCGCCCAGAACGCAGCATGCGGAATGCCTATTTGTATAAACCTTCCCACACCCAGGGTATCGGGGTATATGAATTTTTGCAATCCTTCCAGAAAAAAAGTAAAACCGGGAATCAGCCGAATCAGCCACAGCCAGCTATCAACAGAAGAGTGCGTTTTGGCCATCGGAAATGATATTTAATGTAGTACATAAAAATATCAGAAAAATAAAAAAAATAAAATGCTACACTCCATAACGAATCAGATGGTTGGTTTCATGGATGTATCTCCCGAAGATTCGATCCCAGTAGGGTAGTATAGAACTGAAATTAGAGTCTGTTTCCCGGGCAATATCGGAATGGTGGATACGATGCATGCGGGGCGAGACAATAAATCGACGAAGGCGATGATCCCACACCGTAGATAGATGAACATTGGAATGATGAAAGACAATTACTGGAAACAGTACAAGGCCATATCCCACAATAGCCGCAACTGAGATGCCCAGCAAAGGGAAAACCAACATCCTTGCAATAAATGAAAAAAAAATAATTCACCGGTGTGAAATCGCATTGCTGAAGGGCTGTTCAATGCGGTATCGCTATGATGAAAACGATGAAAATACCATAAAAAATTTCCAGCTGTGGTTGAGCCTATGCCAGCCGTACATAAACAAGTCGATCAGGATAAATGAGAATATCAGCTCCAGCCCGAAAGGCAAATGAATCCAGCGAAATAACCCCACTGGTATTTGATTTATCCATTACATATACTGTTGAAACCCATATCCGGCCACCAGCACAAACACTATGTTGAGTAATCCGATGCCGATATTCAACATATTGTGATGCCATTCGTTGGGAAATTTTTTTCCGGGAATACATGCTCTGCCAAATAGCCCAACAGAAACACAATGGCTATTGCATAAGGCTGGAAATGACGGAGTATGTCGAGCAGCGTATCCATTGAAGAATGGCATTTTGCAACTATGTAAATTTACCTGATTTGAATGAAAACCATGGCGTGTGAAAAGAATCAAATTATCTTTGCCGGACAGGAAATATCGGCCATGAAATCATTCTATTTACTGTTGCTGACTACAGGTTTTTTTCTGTGCAGCCTGGCACAGTCTAAGACCATCCATCATTCAGCTGAACGACTTTACTATGTAATACGTGTATATCATTTTGCAGATACACAATCTATACAGGCGACGGAAGATTTTTTGCAGCAGGTGTATGTTCCTTTTATGCATGCACTTGGCATTCGGCCGGTAGGTGTGTTCAGCATGATCAGGCCGGCCGATACGGGCGAACAGCGATTGTATGTGCTTACTCCTTATCGGTCGCTCGCGCAGTGGGAAAACACCGAACAGGCCTTGATGCATGACACGGCCTGGTGGAACAAAGTGCCCGATTATAGCCGGGCTCCGGCATCCCGGCCACCCTATGCACGGATGGAAACCATCGTGTTGCGGGCTTTCCCGGATATGCCCGTCATCCATAAACCGCGATTACATGCGCCGATTGCTCAACGTGTGTATGAATTACGCAGTTATGAGAGTCCGGATGAAGCTTATGGATTGAACAAAATACAGATGTTTAATGCCGGCGGCGAAATCAAAATTTTTGATCGGTTGGGATTTGAGGCGGTGTTTTACGCACAGGTGTTGAGTGGCTGCCACATGCCCAATCTGATGTACATGACGGCCTTTGAAGATATGGATGCCCGAAATGCACACTGGAAAGCTTTTAGCGCCGATTCTGTGTGGCGTCATCTTTCAGCCCTGCCCGAATATCAGCATAATGTATCGCATGCCGATATTGTTTTTTTGCATCCATTATCATTCTCCGATTTATAATCAAATCAGTTGAGGCTGCGAAAATCAACCGGTACCAGTTTGCTTACACCGGCTTCCTGCATGGTTATGCCGTAAATTACATCCACAGCGGCCATGGTTTGTTTGTTATGCGTAACGATGATGAACTGAGACTGCTCTGAAAATTCACGGATCATGTTGGTGAACTTCAGAATGTTGGCGTCATCAAGCGGTGCATCCACTTCATCCATGATGCAAAAAGGTGCAGGTTTAATCAGATAGATTGCAAATAACAGCGCTATAGCCACCAGGGTTTTCTCGCCCATGGACAGCTGGCTGATAGATGCAGGTTTTTTACCTTTGGGTTTTGCGATAATGTCAATAGGAGATTCAGCCAGGTTTTGGGGATCTGTTAAAATCAGATCGCATTGATCTTCATCTGAAGAAAGAGAGCGAAATACGCGTTGAAAGTTTTCTTTAATCTTTTCAAAAGTAGTCAAGAAACGTTCATTGGCCGTGTTTTCAACTTCTTCAATCGTGGCCAGTAGCGAGTTTTTGGCTTGCAGCAAATCATTCTTTTGTGTTTCAATAAATTCATATCTTTTTTTCATTTCCTGATAAGCCTCGATGGCGGTGGGATTCACTTCTCCCATATTTTCCAGCCGTTTTCTAAATTTGTCTGCCTCAGCCTGCAATTCTTCCACAGATAACTCTGTCTGCCGGGGCTCATCGATAATTTCTTCCAGATTTACTTTGAATTCCACTTGCAGGCGTTCTTTCAGTGATGCCAGCTGCAGTTTTACCTGACTCAGCTGATCACGGATCTGCATCAGCAGTTGCTCACATTGTTCACGTTGGCGATGCAGTTGCCGGAGTTGTGCTTCTTTTTCATTCAATGCTGCCCGGAAATCATAATAAACTTTTTCTTTTTGCTGCACGACCACCATTTGTGCATCGCGCTCACGAATCAAATCCACAAGCGTTTGTTCAATCTGCTGCAGTTGCTCACGGGTTTGGGTGATAGCTGTTTCTGTTTCGGTTTGTTGAAGCGTATGTTGTTCAATGCCTTTTTGAAGTTCGGTTAATTTTTGTTGTTGGAATTGTATTTCCTGTTGGATAGACTGAAGCTTGCTTTGCTGGCGGGTGAACAGGATCTGATGTTCGTTGTATTGTTGTTGGGCAGATTGATAATTTTTTTCTGCTTCATGAGCAAGTCGCTGTACTTCCTCAAAATTTTGCTGGAAGGTTGTTTGTTCCAGGTTTAGTTCCTGAAGAGCTTGCTGCAGTTGCTGGATATGTAGTTGTTGTTCCTGCAGCTGTTGTTGCAATCCCTGAATTCTGCCGGCATTTTGCTGATGTTGATGTTCAAATTGTTCAATTTGGTTTTGCAAGGAAAAAAGTTGTTTTTCCTGTTGATTCAATTGATCCTGTAATTGTGTGATTTCACGTTCATGCAGCTGGTGGGTGATTTCGGTGATTTGTTGCTGATGTGCCTGAATTTGTTGTTGCAGTTGCTGGATCTCGTTTTCAAGTTCTTGGACAACCTGCTGCAATTTTTCCAATTGATGAACCCGACCGATTTTATATCCGCTGAAAGTACGCACCGAACCGCCGGTAACAAAGTAGTTGCCGTAGATAATCTTTCCTTCTTTATCCAGCACCACCATGTGCGTATCTGTCAGCTTGCCGTTGGGTTTTTCTGGTATTTCTGTTGTTAGATACACATGTCCCAGCAAATGGCTGATCAAAGGCAGATAAGGCTCAGCTGTTTCCACTACTTGCATCGCCGGAATCCATGCAGGCTCGGGCATCTGGGAAGAATCGCGCACAACAGCAGGAAGCTGATTGAGAATAAAAAAGCTGGCCCGGCCTTTCTGATGTTTGTCGAGCAGCTCAATGGCAGCGCGTGCTTCTGCGATATCCTGCACTACGTAATAATTCAGATAAGGTTCCAGCAAATTTTCGATAGCTGTTTTATAAGCATCCTGTACATTCAATACATCGGAAAGCAGCAATGGGTGGGCAGACCAGCCCGATTGTTTTTTCAGAAAACGAATACTTTCCGGATAGCCTTCCAGATTATCAACCAATGATTTCAGCAGTTGATATTCATTTTTTCGGGCATCATGCAGGCGGGTTTTCTCGCGCATTTGCTCCCTGAGCTGATCGAGGGCTTGTTGCAGGGAAAGGATTTGTTGTTTTTTGTTTTGATGTGTCTCTTTGAGTTGTAGCAGTTGCAGCTGAATTTGTTCAACAGATTGTGCAAGATTTTGTTTGCGTTCCTGCAGTTGTTGCAATTGTGTTTGCCGTTGTTGTGATTCCTGTTCGTATTGGCGGATGAGGCGTTCGGTATTCTGCCGGGAGGTATCGCCTACAGCCATTTTCTTTTCCAGTTCAAACTGCCGGCGGCGCAGCTCCTGCTGGGCTTGTTGCAAGGCCGACAGTTTTGATTTATGGGTTTCCCAGTTTTGACGGGCTGCTTGATAGGCATCGGAAAGTGATTGTCTGGAAGCCTCCATCTGTTGCAGCTGCTGTTGTTCGGTTTGCAGCTGGGAAGCAAGTGTGGCAAGGGTTTCCTGCAGCTGCTGATGCTGTGTATCAGCCCGAGAAAGAAATTCGGTATGCTGATGGGCTTTTTCCTGCAGATGATTCAAGCGCTGGCGCGCCAGTTGTTGTTCGCTTTCTTTTGTGCGGATCTGATTTTGCAAATCATTGACAGCCTTCTGGGTGGTCTGCAGGTCTTTTTCCAGATCAATAAGTTGATTTTTATCCTGTTCCAAACCAGCTTCCTGTGTGGCTATGGTAGCATCCAGGCTGGCTTTGCGCTGGGTTTCATCATTGAGTTGTTGCTCCAGCTGTTGAAAATTCAGATGAAAACTTTCCAATACAGCTTTTGCCAGTTCAATACTCACACGCTTGTATTCTTTTTTTACTTCCTGATAGCGCTCGGCTTTGCGGGCCTGGCTTTCCAGCGTTTTCAGGTTATGCTGGATTTCATACAGCAGATCTTCAATGCGGCTTAGATCATTTTCAGTGGCTTCCAGTTTTTGTTTGGCTTCTTTTTTACGTGTTTTATACACAGAAATACCTGCAGCCTGTTCGAACATGCGCCGGCGACTGTTATCCTTATCCTTGATGATATCATCCACCATGCCCAGTTCAATAATGGCGTAGGAATCACTGCTGACGCCGGTATCGAGAAACAAATTCTGAATATCTTTCAAACGGCAGGTTACATCATTGAGCCTGTATTCGCTTTCGCCGTTTTTGTAAAAACGACGGGTGATGGTAACAGTGGTAAATTCAGTTGGAAGAATATTCCGTGTATTTTCAAAAGTGAGTGAAACCTCAGCTACACCGCTGGCTGCGCGGGTTTTCGAACCGTTGAAAATTAAACTTTCCAGAGAATCCGATCGAAGGTTGCTGATTTTGTGTTCACCAATTACCCAGCGAATCGCATCCACAATATTGCTTTTGCCGCATCCATTGGGGCCTACCACGCCGGTGATTCGTTCGTCGAAATAAATGATGGTTCTGTCAGCAAAACTTTTAAATCCTTTGATTTCAAGCGTCTTCAGTCGCACTTCATTGATTTTAGGGCAACAAAAATAATAGGAATTGTATTTACGAGGGAAACACGCATGATATGGCGTTGATCTGTTGCGCACAAATGGCTGAGCAACAGATCCATATGCATCCGTAAGAACTAATGTTCAGGATGGCTTTTCATTTTGCAGAATTTCATGTCCCATTTTATCCCGTTTTGTTTTCAGATAAAACTCGTTGTAAGGATTGGGTGGGATTTCGATGGGCACATTTTCTACGATTTCCAGGCCATAGCCGCTCAGGCCAGCGCGTTTTTTGGGATTGTTGGTCATCAGGCGCATTTTGGTAACGCCCAGATAACGGAGGATCTGAGCACCTACGCCATAATCGCGTTCATCCATTTTAAAACCCAGAGCCAGATTGGCTTCCACCGTATCTTTTCCTTCTTCCTGCAACTTGTAGGCTTTGAGTTTATTGATAAGTCCGATACCCCTGCCTTCCTGGTTCATGTACAATACCACGCCTTTGCCGGCTTTTTCTACCATTTGCATGGCAGCATGCAATTGTTCGCCACAGTCGCAGCGCAGGGAATGCAGGATATCGCCAGTGAAGCAAGAAGAATGCACACGCACCAGGATAGGCTCATCTTTTTCCCAATGGCCTTTTACCAGAGCCAGGTGAACATCCCCCGAATTGGTTTGCCGGAAGGCCACGAGATCGAAGAATCCGTATTTGGTGGGCATTTTCACGCGCACTATTTCTTCGATTAATGATTCGGTGCGGAGGCGATAAGCAATTAGGTCCTGAATAGAGATGAGCCTGAGGTCGAATTTTTCGGCAATTTTTTTCAGTTCCGGCAGCCGGGCCATGGTACCATCTTCGTTCATGATTTCAACCAGTACGCCACCGTGTGGTGGAGGAAAGCCCGCCAGTCGAACCAGATCAACCGTGGCTTCGGTATGGCCTGCTCGCCGCAATACCCCGCCCGGCATGGCCCGCAACGGGAAAATATGTCCGGGCCGCCCCAGGTCTTCTTTTCGGGTGGCCGGATCCACCAGGGCACGAACGGTTTTGGCTCGATCGTGTGCCGAGATACCGGTGGTGCAGCCATGCCCTAACAGATCAACGGATATGGTAAAGGGTGTTTGATGTGGAGCTGTGTTGTGTTGCACCATCAGATCAAGACCCAGTTCATCACAGCGCTCGGCCGAAAGGGGAGCGCAGATCAGGCCACGGCCGTGTTTGGACATGAAATTGATGATTTCGGGCGTCACCGTGTGGGCAGCTCCTACGAAATCGCCTTCATTTTCACGCGATTCGTCATCTACCACAATCACCAGCTTGCCTTTCCTGATATCTTCAATGGCTGATTCGATTGTATCTAACATAGCAGATATTTAAATAAACAAAATTACAACAACTCTGCAGGCTTTTCGTTCAGCGCGTTCCAGGAAGGGTCATGCCCGGGTTATTTTTACAGAAAGTTTGACTTGGCTGACAAAACGACGGTTAAAGAGTTCATAATTTGTTCATTTTATTTAGAAAATTATTTACTTTTTTTGCAGGCAGAAACCAAAACCTTTGCACTATGCACTACAAAAAATTACTCTTGCTTACCTGCTTATGGATGTTAGCGCTGTTCACTGCCGCAGGGCAGGTTACGACGAGCAGCCTGGTAGGCACCGTTACCGATGCCAATGGACAACCCTTGGTGGGTGCTACCGTCAAAGCCATCCATCTCCCCTCAGGAACTGTTTATGGAACGGTTACACAGGCCAATGGAACCTTTGCCATACAGGGCATGAGAGTGGGAGGCCCCTATCGTGTGGAAGTTTCTTACATTGGCTACCAGACAGGTGTATATGAAGGAATTCAACTAAGGTTGGGTGAGCCTTACAATCTATCTGCTCAGCTTGCACAAACCGGTAAACAACTGCAGGAGCTTACTGTGGTGAGTGCGCGAAAATTAGCACAGGAGCGCACCGGGGCGTCAACAGTTATTAACGTGGAGCAATTATCCACATTGCCTACTGTAAGCCGCAGCATTGTGGATTTCACAAAATTGACGCCACAAGCCAACGGAACCAGCTTTGCCGGTAGAGATGGACGTTACAACAATCTGCAAGTAGATGGAGCAAACCTGAACAACAATTTTGGTCTGAGCTCGGATCCATTGCCAGGTGGTGGGGATCAACCCATTTCGCTGGATGCTTATGATCAAATTTCGGTGAACATTGCCCCCTATGATGTGCGCCAGTCAGGCTTTACAGGTGCGGGTATCAACGCAGTTACCAAAAGTGGTACCAATACTTTTCATGGTTCTGCATACGGATATTACCGCAACCAGCATTTTATTGGAACGCATGTGGGTGACGTGAATATCAAGAATCAAATTGTCAACAGCTCACATTCCATTTATGGCGCCACATTAGGCGGACCTATCATTAAAAATAAGCTTTTCTTCTTTGCAAATGCAGAATTCGAAAAAGGCAATTCGCCCGGTATTTCATATTCTCCGAAGGGTGGATCGGGCCAGGGAACCGTTTCATCTACACCCATTGACTCATTGAAAAAACTCGCTGATTTTCTGAAAAACACCTACAATTACGATCCGGGTGCCTACGACAATTTCCCCAATTTTGAATCAAAGAACCATAAGCTGCTGGCAAAAATCGACTGGAACATTAGCACCAAACATAAACTCACGGTGAAATACAGCGATTTTGTGGGTACACAGGATCAGCAAGTTAACGGAAGCAGCATTCCAAATGGTGGAGGTTTTAAGGTAACGGGTCGTACAGGTACAGTAAGTCGTTTGCCCAACAACCGTTTTAGCAATAATTCCATGGCTTTTGCCAATTCCAATTATGGATTTAAGAATATTGTGCGTACGGCAACTGCTGAATTGAATAGCAATTTTAACAATAAGATAGCCAACCAGTTCTTGTTAGCTTATACACGCATTCGCAGTACCCGCACTTTTCCTGGTAAAGTGTTTCCCACTATAGATATTTTTGATGGCAATGGGAATAACTACATCAGTGTGGGAATGGATCCATTCACCTATCACAACGATGTCATCAATAATATATTCAGTGCCACCGAAAATTTCACTTATTACTATAAAAATCACACAATTACAGCAGGAGCCAGTTTTGAATATCAACGGGTAGGTAATATGTTTATGCCTGGATCGGAAAGTTATTACGTGTACAATACCTTGAACGATTTTATTACCAATCAGGCACCCGTTTACTATGCATATACCTATTCCCTTGTAAATCCAGGTGGTGGCGTATATTCTGCCAATCTAAAAATTGGCCAGCTGGGCATCTATGTACAAGATCAATATGATGTGAGTCGGGCATTGCGTTTGACTATTGGACTTCGTGCAGATAAGCCCGTTTATTTCCAACAACCTCTTGAAAATCCAGCCATTACTGCATTAACATTTCCAGATGAGAACGGGAATATGACGCATTATACTACCGGTAAATGGCCTAAGGGTTCGGTATTGTTTTCTCCGAGAGTTGGATTCCGTTGGGATGTGAAAAAAGACAATACTTTGATTGTACGTGGAGGTACAGGCATATTCACAGGTCGCATTCCTTTTGTGTGGTTAACCAATATGCCTACCAACAGTGGAATGTATCAAAACAGCGTGCGCATCACAGATCCAACCCAGTTGGTTAATTACAAATTCAATCCTGATCCCAATGCTTACCTGAATAATTTCCCCAAAACTCCATCGGGAACGGTTCCGGCAAATATTGTGCTGATTGAACCTAACTTCAAGTTCCCACAAATCTGGCGTTCAGATCTGGCTGTAGATAAATCATTGGGTAATGGCCTGGTTGCGACTGTGGAAGCTATGTACACAAAGGATATCCATGCTGTGCGCATGCGTAATGCAAATATGAAAAATCCGGATGGAACAGTGACGGATGCTCCTGGATTTACCCGCCCAGCCTTCACTTCAAGCTCCAACCGGTATTATTACAACAATATTTCAACAGCTATCGTGCTTGGCAATACCAACAAAGGTTATGCGTATTCCATTACAGCCCAGTTAAGCAAATCATTCTCGAATGGCTTCTATGGTTCAATAGCCTATACTTTCACCCAATCGAAATCTGTAACCGATAATCCCGGCTCACAGGCAACTTCAGTGTGGAACTCAAATCCAAACGTAGGCACTTCCAATGCAGTAGAACTGGGATATTCTTCCTATTTTGTACCCCATCGCGTAGTAGCTGATATTTCTTATCGGTTTGAATATGCAAAGCACTTTGCTACTACTATTTCCTTGTTCTACCAGGGTGAGAATAATGGAAATTACAGCTTTGTGATAAATGGGGATTTAAATAACGATGGGAACAACTCTACCGATTTGATGTATATCCCAAAATCTGCCAGCGAGATTACTTTCCTTCAATATACAGGTAAAGATGCAAACGGAAATACCGTTACCTTCACACCCCAGGATCAGCAGGCAGCCTTTGAAAGATTTATCAGCAGCTCGCCTTATCTGAAAAAGCATCGTGGACAATATGCAGAAAGAAATGCCGCATTGTATCCATGGTACAATGAGCTGGATCTGAAATTCCTGCAGGACTTTTACATTGTTACAGGAAAAAGTCAAACCAAACACAATCTTCAATTCTCGATTGATATCCTGAACTTTCTTAATCTGATCAATAAGAATTGGGGAATTGTGAAAACCACTTATACACGTAATCCACTTATTTTCAAAGGACTTGATAGCAATGGTGTACCACAATATAATTTACAAAACATAGGTGGTGTGCTGGTTGATCATGCTTTCCAGAATGTAATTAGTCCGTCCAGTACATGGTATATGCAGCTTGGCCTCAGATATAGTTTTTAAGCAATTAGTTAAAACATTTTCTTATCAATCCCGCAACTCATATAGCGTTGCGGGATTTTTTTATTATTTTAAATAGCATATTCTATCTTGCTTAATAAATGCATTGCTGGTATGCGAATATGTGTGCTCCTGCAGGGGATGCTCATTTTTGGAATGATTCTGCAATCTAATGCACAATCCAGTGTTATTTCTTTTCTTCTTCATCGCATCGATAGTTGGCAAGTTAGGAGCGATGGTTTTTATTATGAGGGTATGTTCACGTCTTTTCGTTATTATGCAGCATTTCCTCACCGGCCCAAACAAGACAACAACATTTTTTTTACTGCGATAACCTGCTATACGTTGCGACAGGTAAGGGCTGAATTACCAGATTCACTCCAGCCTGTGGCGGATAGTATATTGTTACGTGCACAGCATGCTTATGCTTTTTATCAAAAACCTCAACATCCACTTACCTATAATTTCTGGCCGGTTGATCCACCAGAGGTTTTTCCAAATTCATTTTTATTAAAGCCTTTTCGCTATATCAACGCATTGTCCGACGATGCAGACGATGCCAGCATGATCTGGCTGGCCATGCATCCACCTGATAGTGTTATGAAGGCATATCATGCATACTTAACGGAATATGCCAATACCATGCATCATCAAATCAGAAATACTTACAAAAAATATAAACACTTACCTTTTTACAATACATGGTTTGGGGAAAAGATGCCTGTGGATGTGGATTTTTGTGTATTATGTAATGTGTTGACTCTGCTATATTCTTATCATATTTCTTTCAATCGGTATGATAGTGCCAGCATGAAATGGTTGGAAGATATGCTTCAGGAACGAAAATATATACTCGATGCAGCCTACATTTCCCCCCATTATGCCAGACCACCTGTGTTGATTTATCATGCAGCAAGGTTGTGGCACATAGCACATCCAGAATGGATGAAGCCTTATATAAAGCAGTTGCAAATGGATGCTATCCGATGTTTGCAGCACACGAATTGTGCAATGGATAGCATCATCCTTTACACTTCATTGATGCGCCTTGGAACTAAGCCTGAGGTAATGATGCAAATAGATGCCAATAGGGTAGAAGAAATCGAACAGCAATCTTGTGCTATATTTTTCGAAGCTGGTTTTTATGCTATGTTGCGCAACCCATTTAAACGATGGTTTACTCCACTTAGTTTTATCAAATATTATTTTTCCTCTCCGGCTTATGTGGATGCATTATTACTTGAATATATCATGACATATAAATTTAGTGGTAATTAACTTTTTGCAATCCCTGGTAATACAATTTTCGGGTTGTTTTCAACCATAACTTTAGATTTTCAACTTTTTCCATGTCAATGATCCAGTCTTTTCGATGTGCGGAATCATAGGCAGGCAAATAATTTTGGTCGCCTTGCAAACGAGTAAGCTGGTCCATGGCAATATATCCAAAACTCAGCGTACCAGCAATGTGCAATAAGAAATTTTGCTTGGCTGACTTGCGGGCAGGATGTTGTTTGATCAGTTCCCATAATGTTTCCACTTGTTGATGGAAGATGCGGACAAATTGATGCATATCCTGCACTGCCAGTACAGATGAACGGATTTGTTGTGAAGCATCTTTCCAGACGTCGTACAGATCGTTTGTCAGCTGAATCAATACACCCAGCTGATACCAGATTTTTCGTTCAATTTCCGGAACTTTATCATCTAAATAATAACTGCTAAGTTGTACAGCATATCCGCCTTTGCGGAATGTAATATCCAGAACTGTTGATGGAGGTAGATCCTTATCAAACTGAAGTAACGACTCTTTTTGCGCAGTAAACAACGCATGACTGCATATCTCATATCCCTGAGTATCGTTTACTTGTTTTCGCAACCAGCGATGGGCATCCAGAAATACCTCTTCCTCGAATGTGGTACTTGTTTCTTCTTCAGGCTTAAAGGAAAGCATGGCTATCCGCTCAAAAGGCATACGCATGTCGTCCACAAAATAATCAAACAACGAACTGCAGATGAAATAATAAACAAAACGTTTTTTTTCAGCAGCTGATGCCTTTCGTCCACGCAACCTGCAAAATCCTTCCACCACCACAGATTCGTAGATACCGTAGCTTACCGCAATTTTTTCAAAAATCTCAGGTGGAAATTTCTGAGCTTTTTCCTGCTCAATATGCCATAAACATTTTCTGGCGCGAAGCGTTTCGGTTTTTCTTTTCCGGATAATATCCCATGCTTTTATCAGCAGGCGTGTCAGAAAGCGGATATGTAAAATCACAGTCATTTCTGTGCAAAAACAGCTCAAGTTAGCCAATTCCATTCATACCTGGTTATCGGAAACTTCCGGTGTGAAATTGTAATTTTGTAGAAAATCTATTGTTCATGAGCAATGGTTATTTTTATTTTCCCGAACCACAAAACGAGCCTGTTTATGCCTATGCTCCGGGGTCACAGGAGCGGCAGTTGCTGAAACAGCAACTGGTACATCACAAGGCTGAAGAGCTGGATATTCCCATGTATATCAATGGTCAGGAAGTGCGCACAGGACAGCGGATTGCCATTCATCCTCCGCATGAATTGCGACATACCCTGGGGTATTATCATAAGGGCGATGCCAGCCATGTGCAGGCTGCCATTGATGCGGCCCTGAAGGCAAAAGCGGCCTGGGCTTCTATGCCATGGGAACACCGGGCTTCCATTTTTTTAAAAGCTGCAGATCTGATTACGGATAAGTACCGGTATGCTATGAATGCCACCACCATGCTGGGGCAGAGTAAAAATGTATTTCAAGCTGAAATTGATGCGGTATGCGAACTGGCCGATTTCCTGCGGTTTAATGTACATTATCTCAGTGAAATTTATGCACAGCAACCGATTTCTCCACATGGAGTCTATAACCGCATGGAATATCGTCCGCTGGAAGGCTTTGTGGTAGCTATTACGCCGTTTAACTTTAGCTCCATTGCCGGAAATCTGCCTACTGTGGCCGCCATGTGTGGCAATGTAGTGGTTTGGAAACCCGCGGAAAACCAGATTTACGCAGCTCAGCAATTCATGCGCATTTTGATTGAAGCAGGTCTTCCCGCTGGTGTGATTAACCTGGTTTTTGCTCCTGGTGCAACGGTAGGTGAAATTTGTTTCAATCATCCTGATTTTGCAGGCGTGCATTTTACAGGATCGACAACAGTGTTTCAAGACATGTGGAATAAGATCGGACAGCATATTGCCCGTTACAAATCTTATCCGCGCATTGTAGGTGAAACCGGAGGCAAGGATTTTGTAATAGCGCATGCTTCAGCCGACATAGATGCGGTGGTGGCCAATTTGGTGAGAGGTGCTTTTGAATATCAAGGACAAAAATGCTCGGCTGCATCGCGAGCCTACCTGCCCTCCAATCTGGCAGATAAAATTGTAGATAAATTAATCCATGAGGTTAAAACCATCAGAATGGGTACAGTGGAAGATTTCAGGAATTTCATGAATGCGGTGATTGATGAAAAGGCTTTCGATAAAATTACAGGTTATATTGAACAAGCACGAAAAAGCCCACAGGCACAGATTCTGGTAGGCGGGAATGCGAGCAAAGAGGAAGGATATTTTATTGAACCCACTGTGATTGAAGCCAAAGATCCGCATTTTGTAACAATGGAAGAAGAAATCTTTGGTCCCGTGTTATCGGTATATGTGTATGATGAAAAACACTATGAAGAAACATTGGATCTGGTTGATCGCACTTCACCTTATGCCTTAACCGGGTCAGTTTTTGCTACCGATCGCAAAGCCATTCTGCTGGCTGAACAAAAACTGGTGAACAGTGCAGGTAATTTTTATATCAATGATAAACCCACCGGTGCGGTGGTAGGTCAGCAACCCTTCGGTGGAGCAAGGGCTTCAGGCACCAATGATAAAGCAGGATCCATACTGAATCTATACCGCTGGCTGAGTGTGCGTACCATCAAGGAAACTTTTGTACCCGTGCTGGATTACCGATATCCTTTCATGAAAGAATCTTAAAATGTCAATCTAAAGTAAATCATAGATGAAGTGTAGAAGTGTATGTCAACAATTTGGCTGATTATTTGTGATGTTAAATTACATGCATAATTTTTTTAAATAAGTATCTATTGATTTATTCACTTTTAAAACTGATCATATGAAACGTACAGCCACAGCGATTTGGAAAGGTGCCGGCAAAACAGGTTCCGGCCAACTAACCACCCAAAGCAAGGTTTTGAACAACACACCTTATGATTACAAATCGCGTTTTGAGGATGGTACCTACACCAATCCCGAAGAACTGATTGCAGCTGCACATGCAGGTTGCTTTAACATGAAACTTAGTTTTGTGCTGGGCGATGCAGGGTTTACACCCGAAAGCCTGGAAACCACGGCCGAAGTGGCTTTGGAAAATGGCGCCATTACGTATTCCAAACTCACTTTAAAAGCCAAAGTACCCGGCATTTCCAAGGAAAAATTTCAGCAATGTGCAGAAGATGCAAAGGCCAATTGCCCGATCAGCAAATTACTCAATACCAAAATTGAACTGGAAGCTACTTTGCTTTAAACGAACAAATTTCTTTATGCAGCAGATCAGCGAATGATGTAATTACCGGCTGGTCTGCTGTTTTTGTTATTGTTATTTAAATTTCAAGTCCATGCACTACAGAACACTGGGAGATACCGATCTACAGGTTTCTGTACTTTGCTTCGGAGGCAATGTATTTGGCTGGACAGCCGATGAGCAAACATCTTTTCGTTTAATGGATCATTGGGTAGCAATGGGATTTAACTTTATAGACACAGCCAACAGTTATTCCCATTGGGTGCCCGGCCATCAGGGCGGTGAGTCTGAAACTTTGATTGGCAAATGGCTCAAACGCACTGGCAAGCGACATGAGCTCATCCTGGCTACCAAAGTGGGAAGTGGAATGGGAAAAGAAAAAAATTGCCTGTCCCGCCAGCACATTCTTCAACAGGCCGAACTTTCCCTCAGGCGATTGCAAACAGATTATATTGATTTGTATCTTTCACATTATGATGATCCAGATACACCTGTTGAAGAAACGCTGGAAGCCTATCAGCAACTGATTCAGCAGGGAAAGGTGCGGTACATCGGTGCATCGAATTTTTCACCGCAACGTTTGCAACAATCTCTTGATATCAGCCGGCAACACAACCTTCCGCGATATATTTGTTTGCAGCCTTTGTATAATTTGTATGATCGGGAAAGCTTTGAAACCCAGTACCGTCCTATTTGTAAGAGAGAACATCTGGGTGTGATGACGTATTATTCACTGGCGAGTGGATTTTTAAGTGGCAAATACCGCACGGTGGAAGACGCACAAAAAAGCGTGAGGGGCGAGCAGGTCATTAAAAAATATCTGAATCCGCGGGGGCTGAAAATTCTGAACGCACTCGATCAAATAGCCAGGGAAACCAAAGCCACGCCCGCCCAGGTAGCGCTGGCCTGGCTCATCAGACAACCCGACGTAACTTCGGCCATCGTGAGTGCAACCAATGTGTATCAACTCACCGAAATCATGCAAAGCGCACAGCTCTCATTAGATAGCTCTCAGATAGATGCATTGAATGCTGCAAGTGCATGACATAAGGCACTGCAAAATCAGATATGTATGCTGCCAGGGATAGATGAAATTGTTGAAGTTGCGGGGGAAGTATGCATACAAGTTTTTTAGCCGCAAAGCATTCTCCTTTGCGGTGGATACATCCCCTAAGCCCAAAAGCAAACGATAAAATCCTGAAGAGGTTATTGCCCAAGCATTTAGGCATGAGCCTTTTCAGCGCTTAACTGATGCGCTTTTTTCATGAGCTTGGATTTCAGGTTGGATGCTTTGTTTTTATGGATGACCCCTCTTTTGGCCAGCTTATCTATCATGGAAATCACGGTTGGTAATTTTCCCTTCACTTGTTCAGCGTCGGTAAGCGCTCTCAAAGCACGCACGGCATTGCGGGTGGTTTTGGCGTAATAACGATTATGCAGCCTGCGTTTGCGGGACTTGCGGACATCTTTCTTCGTTGCCTGATGATTTGCCATAACAAACGAATATTCAAATTTGAGCTGGCAAAGTTAGGGATTTTTTTATTGCAAGATGTTTTTTTGTTTTCAGGATTCATGTTAGCCAGGTAGGTCATAAACCTGAAAACCTCCGTTAAAATAGCTTGCTGGCTTTCGGGAAATGAAAAAACGCACGATATTTGCAAAAATACCTGCCCTTTCCCAGATTCGGAAGGTTCACTCCACGGGATTAAACCGAGAATTATGAACGACTTTTCTTTTGTGACCCACTCTCATCCCGCATATATCGAGCAGCTTTACCGGGAATACAAGCAAAATCCTGCAGCTGTAGATCCCGAGTGGGCACGCTTTTTTGAAGGGTTTGATTTTGCCGTGAGTTATGCCGACGGTAAATCGGTTGCTGGTGAACTCAATGAACAGCAGCTTGAAAAAGAACTTGCCGTTTATCGGCTGATTGCAGCTTATCGTCGCAAGGGCCATCTGGTGGCCACTACCAATCCCATTCGCCCGCGTAAGGACAGACGGGCCAACCTGGCGCTGGAATATTTTGGACTCTCGGAAGCTGATCTGGATACGCCCTTCTATGTCGGGCATGCGGTGGGGCTTGGCAAAGCTCTTTTGCGTGATATCCTGCAGTTCCTGAAAAAATGCTATACCGGCAATGTTGGAGTCCAGTTTACTTACATCAACGACCCGGAAAAGGAAGCCTGGATTCAGCGTGAAGTGGAAACTACCCTGCAGCAGCCACTATCATTGCAGAAGCGACGCAGGATTCTGGAAAAACTGAATGAAGGTGTGGTATTCGAAAAATTCCTGCACACCAAATACATTGGTCAGAAGCGTTTTTCACTGGAAGGAGGCGAAACCACCATTCCCGCGCTGGATGCCCTGATTGATATGGCCGGATCGCTGGGTGTGAAAGAAGTGGTCATCGGCATGGCTCATCGGGGTCGGCTGAATGTGCTGGCCAATATCCTGGGCAAAACCTATGAACAGATTTTCAGTGAATTTGAAGGCGCCCTGCCAGCCGACAATTACATGGGCAGTGGTGATGTAAAATATCATCTGGGCTTTCGTAGCCAGATCAACACATTTTCCGGCCACAGCATCAATCTGCAGCTTTGTCCCAATCCCTCGCATCTGGAAGCTGTGGACCCCGTGGTGGTGGGATTTGCCCGTGCCAAGGCCGATACTTTGTATCAGAGCGACTATCAGCAGATTTTGCCTTTGTTGATACACGGTGATGCTGCTCTTGCCGGCCAGGGTATTGTATATGAACTGCTGCAGATGAGCAAACTAAAAGGCTACTATGCCGGTGGCACCCTGCATTTTGTGATTAACAACCAGATTGGCTTTACAACTGATTTTGATGATGCCCGCAGCAGCGACTATTGTACTTCGCTGGCCACGATGATTCAGGCGCCCGTGTTTCATGTGAATGGCGATGATCCGGAGATGGTGGTAAAAGTCGTAGAAATTGCCACGCGGTACCGGCAACAGTTCCATGAAGATATTTTTGTGGATATGGTGTGCTATCGCCGGCATGGTCACAATGAAGGTGATGAGCCCAAGTTTACCCAGCCCCATCTGTATGCACTCATTGAAAAACATCCGGATCCGCGTGAGGTTTATACCCGTCGGCTGCTGGAAGAGGGTGACCATGAAGCCCAGGAACTGGCCAGGGAAATGGAAAAACACTATTGGCAAATCTTGCAGGAGCGGCTTGATGAAGTGAAGCAAAAACCTTTGCCATATACCTATCAGCAACCGGAAAAGTGGTGGAGTGAACTGCGTGCGGCTACGGAAGAGGATTTTGAGCAGTCGCCCGCCACTGCGGTGGATGAAAAGCTTTTGCAGGATTTGTTTTACCGGATTATGCAGTGGCCTGATGACTTCCATCCATTGCGAAAAGTAGCGCGCCTGTTGCAGGATAAAATCAAATTGTTTGAAGAGTCCCGTAAGATTGACTGGGCAACAGCCGAATTGCTGGCCTATGCTTCAATTCTGGTAGAAGGGAAAGATGTGCGGCTGAGTGGTGAAGATGTGAAGCGGGGCACCTTTTCCCATCGTCATGCTGTCATTTACGATGAGCAAACCAATGCAGAATATAACCGGTTAAGCCGGCTGGGCGAAAAGCAGGGTAGATTTTTCATTTACAATTCGCTGTTGAGTGAGTTAGCGGTGCTGGGGTATGAATATGGCTATGCCATGGCCAATCCACATGTGCTCAGCATCTGGGAAGCCCAGTATGGCGATTTTGCCAATGGTGCCCAGGTGATTATTGACCAGTACATCAGCAGTGCCGAGCAGAAATGGGGCATCATGAACGGATTGGTGATGTTGCTGCCGCATGGTTATGAAGCCGGAGGGCCGGATCATTCCAGTGCACGCCTGGAACGGTTTCTGCAAATGTGTGCCGAGCTGAATATGGTGGTAACCAATATTACCACGGCAGCCAACTTTTTCCATGCCCTGCGCCGGCAACTGGCCTGGCCTTTCCGCAAACCGCTCATCAACATGTCGCCCAAGGCTAATCTGCGTCACCCCGGAAGCTACAGCGAAATACAGGAATTTACACAGGGACGTTTTCAGGAAGTGATAGATGATCCAGAGGCAAGCAAACATCCGGATACGATCCGCAAAGTATTGTTCTGCTCAGGGAAAATTTATTTCGAACTCAAAGAAAAGCAGGAAAAAGACAATCGTCAGGATGTAGCCATCATCAGGCTCGAACAGCTTTACCCATTGCCCATTCGGCAAATCAGACAACTGATTCAAAAATATCGGCAGGCAAGCTGGTTCTGGGTGCAAGAAGAGCCCCTGAATATGGGAGCTGCGGGTTATTTACAACTCAACCTAAAAATAGGAGACTTCGGTTTCGGTATCATCAGCCGCAATCCCAGCGCAGCCTCGGCTACGGGCTTTGCCCGGATTCATCATCAGGAACAGGAAGAAATCATTGAAACGGCATTTAGCCTGTCGTAAAACCTTAAAAACAAAAAGAAAATATGCAAGCAGTAACCGTACCGCACATCGGCGAATCGATCAATGAAGTGACTATTGCCAGATGGCTGAAGCAAGAAGGTGATTATGTACAGCAGGATGAAGTGATAGCTGAAATTGAGTCGGAAAAAGCCAGTTTCGAAATCCGCGCAGAAGTTGCCGGTCGCCTTCATATTCTTGCAGAAGATGGAGCTGATGTGCAGGTAGGAGCTGCCATCGCTGAAATTGATACGGATGCAGCACCTTTGCAGCAGGCTGCTGATGCTGTGGAACCTAAGCGGGAAACAGTAGCCGCATCTGTAAAGGAACAACCGGCTGCAGATGACCGGGCCTCAGATGTAAAGCCCAAGCCTTCCACGCACCAGCCCTCCGGCGAATCGCTGGAAGTAAAAGTGCCATCGGTGGGCGAGTCTATTCAGCAGGTTACTCTGGCCCGCTGGCTGAAGCCCGATGGAGCTTTAGTGCAGCTGGATGAAGTAATAGCTGAGCTGGAATCGGAAAAGGCCAGCTTTGAAATTCGTGCAGAAGCCAGTGGATGGTTGCATCACCAGGCTAAAGAAGGAGATGATATACCTATCGGAGCCATCATTGCCATTATTGAACCATCGGTGGAAGGTGCATCTGCTGCTGCCCAGCCTGAGACCCAATCTGCACCCGAACCGGCATCTTCAGATCAACCTCCTATTACCGTTGAGACTCCGGCTTCACCTGCTACCCTCCGGGCTACCCCGGTGGCAGCAGCTATGATGGCCGATCAACATCTTTCCCCTGCCGAAGTGCGGGGCAGTGGCCCATCTGGCAAAATCCGCAAGGAAGATGTGCGTGCGGCACTGCAGCGCCCCGGAATCACCATCGAAAAACCTGCCCAGCCATCAGACAAATCTCCCGCACAGCCGGCAGCACAACCCGCATCCACCGGCACACAGGCTTTTAGCCGCAACGAACGCCGGGAACGCATGAGCAACCTGCGGCGCACCATTTCCCGTCGCCTGGTAGAGGCCAAAAACACCACGGCCATGCTCACCACCTTCAATGAGGTGGATATGAGTGCCATCATGCAGATTCGCAACCAGTACAAAGAAGCTTTTAAGGAAAAACATGGGGTAAGCCTTGGTTTCATGAGTTTCTTTACCAAGGCCTGTTGTTATGCCCTGCAGGAATGGCCAGCTGTGAATGCCTATATCGATGGCGACGAAATTATATACCATGATTACTGCGATATTTCCATTGCAGTAAGCACGCCGCGCGGATTGGTAGTGCCGGTAATCCGCAATGCCGAAAGCCTCTCCATGGCTGAAATTGAAAGAAAAGTGCTGGAGCTGGCTACCAAAGCACGCGAAGGCAAGCTAAGCCTGGAGGAGATGACCGGTGGCACCTTTACCATCACCAATGGCGGTGTATTTGGCTCGCTGATGAGCACACCTCTGCTCAACCTGCCTCAGTCGGCTATCCTGGGTATGCATAAAATTCAGGAACGTCCGGTGGTTATCAACGGACAGATTGTAGCGCGTCCCATGATGTATGTGGCCCTGAGTTATGATCATCGCATCATCGATGGCCGTGAGTCGGTGAGTTTCCTGGTCAGGGTGAAGGAATTGTTGGAAAATCCGCAGCAGTTGCTATCTGGCAGAGATCCGGTGAAAACCTTGCTGGAACTCTAGCTCATCTGCTTATGCGCCATCTCCCTTCCACCCTGGTCCGTTTCTATCTGCAAAAAGCGATTGAATGGCTGCAGCAATACCTGTCGGCTGGCGATATGCCACTGCATCTTTTTTTGAAAAACAAGTTTCGCTGGTGTTCGTCGTCGGGTGAACATGCTCCGCAGTTGGGCTCGCGTGATCGTCGTTACATATCAGCTCTGCTTTACGATTATTTTCGGTTGGGGAAAAGCTTTTCCGGTAGGAGCGTAGAAGACCGGATGATGATTGGATTTTTAATTTGTGAGCAAGATCCAACCCCGATTATTCGGGAATTGCGGCCGGAATGGCTGCAGGCAACAGCTTTTGCCAATCCTTTGGAAAGAGCCGGCTGGTTTGCTGATTTTCAGCCGGAGGACATTTTTCCCTGGGCATCGGAGTTAAGTCCGGGAGTGGATGCCCGAGCTTATGCTGTGAGCTATTTGCAGCAGCCCAACGTGTTCATTCGTATTAGGCCGGGGCATGAAGGTGGGTTTGCGGTATTGCCCGACCCGATTGTCCGCGTGAGTCGTCACACGTTAGCGGTTCCCGCAGCTACCAATTTGCATCGGTTGCTGCGTGCCCGGGAAGGTGTGGATTATGTGGTGCAGGATTGGGCATCCCAGCAGGTCATGGAGTGGCTCATAGAGGAGCTGCCTGCCGGCAAGGCAGACCCATCGCATGTGTGGACTGTATGGGATTGCTGTGCCGGCAGCGGGGGTAAATCGCTTTTTCTGGCCGATCATCTCCCGATGCAGCAGCTCGTGGTTACCGATATCCGTGCTTCCATTTTGACCAATCTCCGCCAACGCTTTCGCCTGGCCGGCATCCGTAAATACAAGTCGGCTGTGTTAGATGTAACCCAAGCCGAAGCTTCTGATAACATCCTGGGTAGCAAACGGTTTGATTTGATCATTGCCGATGTTGCCTGCAGTGGCAGCGGCACCTGGGCGCGTACACCTGAACAACTGCATTTTTTCATTCCGGAGCAACTTAAGGATTTTCATAACCGACAGATTTCCATTGTAAAACAAGCCTGTCGCCATCTCCAACCTGGTGGCTATCTGGCCTACATCACCTGTTCGGTATTTCGCAGGGAAAACGAAGATGTGGCCGATGAAATCCGGCAAATGGGACTCACGTATGTAAATAGCACTCTTATCACCGGTTATTCGGCAGGCGGGGATTCCATGTTTGTTGCGCTGTTTCGGGCATCCTAAAGGGTATCTTTCAGGCTGAGGATTATTTCCACACCGTTGCGAGGCTTCAGGGCCTGACAATTACCCTGCGAATCGTAGCCCGCACATTGTTGTTCCCAATGAATGAAATGGCGGTACACCAGGCCGATTCCCCGGGCATATTGTTCGATGCTGTAGGTGCGAAAAGCATAGGTATTGCTTTGCAACGAATCATTGGCCTGCATCACCGTGAGGGTAGAGTCAAAACGAATTCCACCAGGAGAAGCGGGCTGATTCACCTGTTGGTAGGTATAGATCCAGCCGCTCAGGTATTGCAGGTCGGGGTTTAGGTTGGTTTCGATGTAAGCATTTCCGTCCCAGCTGGCATTGTCTCGCACAGGGAAAATCAGCTTGATGAAACGCAAATTACCTTCCAGCCATTCCATGCGCCGGGGTAGCAAGGTAATGGCTATGCTGATATTCGGTTGCCAGGTGGCGGAGCCGAGCGGGCGCAGTTGCCGCAGGATACGAAATACCGTTTGTCCGGAATCATCCGTATAACTGGTATCCACTCGATCCCACGCTTCATAGCGGGAAGTATCCACGCTTCCGTCAAAATCGTGGTAAACAATCGAATCCAGCCAATAGTGCCTTTCCATACCCACATATATCGGAAAATAGGCATAGCCCATATCAGGCGGAGGAACTTGTTCAGATTTATGGCATGAGCTGAGAAGCATGATGATTCCAGCCAGCCCAACGCCAGCCAGCATATGTTTCGCTTGCAGAAACCCTGTGCGCATGCCAATATCAAAAATAAAGGATTCAGTATGAGATGGTAAAATTTTTTGGCAACAGGTTTATGAAAGTTTTGAAAAGGGAAATTTTAGGGAGTCTGCATCGTATCAGGTTAAAAAACAAGTTATCCATCATCTAAATTCTAAATTTTATTGGGTTGAAAGCAAAACGGCTGTATCTTAAAAAGCGCATGGATCAGCAGAAGAGAAATCATACCGGTATAGCAGTCATATTGTTCTGCTTAAATGATTTAACATGAAATCGAAATCTGCTTTTGAAAGACAAAGGGAAATCTACATCCGTGGGTTTTCGGGGAAGACTTCCCGCATTCCCTTTCATGCATCGGCTTTGAGAGAAAAAGCGAGGAAAAAAATGTCGCCCAACGCTTGGGCTTACGTAGATGGTGGCGCATCCGATGAAGCCACAATGACGCGCAACCGCAAGGCTTTTGATGCAATAGCTATTATTCCCCGGATGATGCGTGACAATTCCGCGGCTGATTACTCTTCCGTGCTATTCGGAACCTCGTTGTCATTTCCTCTTCTGCTTGCACCTATCGGGGCGCTGGATATGATTTATCCCCGGGCGGATCTCATGGTATCGGCTGCTTGTCACGCCATGGGCACTCCTTTTATTTTCTCAAATCAGGCCGGTAACTCCATGGAAAGCTGCTCGCGCATAATGGGAAATACAGACAAGTGGTTCCAGCTATACTGGAGCAAATCAGACGATCTCGTCCTTTCCTTTGTGAAAAGGGCGGAAAACTGCGGCTGCAAGGCTATTGTACTGACAGTAGACACCCCCATGCTGGGATGGAGAGCACGCGATCTGACACGCGGATATCTTCCGTTTCTGCATGGTTTCGGTATCGCTCAATATACATCGGATCCTGTTTTTCAAGAATATCTCCAAAACGGATGGGAAGCGGATACGCATGAAGATGCGGTTAAGCCTTCCTTTACGTTACACACCATGTGGCACGTGTTGAAATTAGGTCTCAGATATAAAGGCCGGCTCAGGCAAGGATTAAAGGCAGCCAAACTTTTTACCCGTATCTATACCAACCCTTCTCTTAACTGGGAGCGTATAGCCTGGTTAAAAAGCCAAACCCGCCTGCCGGTTATCATCAAAGGAATATTGCATCCTGCGGATGCACGGAAAGCAAAGGAATCAGGGGCAGATGGAATCATCGTTTCCAATCATGGAGGAAGGCAGGTAGATGGCGCTATCGCATCAATCGAAGCTTTGCAGGAAATCAGAAAAGCGGTACCACGTCCCTATAAAATACTGTTAGATAGTGGGATTCGCAATGGCAGCGATATCTTTAAAGCCCTGGCGCTGGGCGCAGATGCCGTATTGCTGGGAAGACCCTATGTGTATGGGCTGGCCATAGGAAAACAAAAAGGAGTGGAAGAAGTTATCCAAAACATCTGGAATGACTTTGAGCTAACCGCACGTTTATCTGGCTGTCGAAATCTGGATGAAATCAAAGAGGCGGAAATTTACCGCGCTGCTAAACCAGAATAGATCAAGTCTTATTCTTCCCATCTGGTTGCAAAGATCAATCAGCATGTATTCCTGAGTGGTTTCACCAATGGAAGCGCGGGTAATTATGCCGAATAAGGGAGTTCAGATTTGTTTATTGCATCCTGAAATCAAATTAAACATGAAGGATCAGCGTGGTGAAGGATTGATTGTCTTTCTGATTTTTTAATGCTTCTCCTTCACGCTTCTCAGGATAATGCCTCCGCCGATCACATCATCGCCTTCGTAGAACACGGCCGACTGGCCGGGAGCAATACCTTTCACGGGTGTATCGAAATCTACCCGCAATGGATCGGTACCTGCATGCAGCACACCCGGTGTGCCCCGGTCGCGATAGCGCACTTTGATGGTTGCCTGCATGTCGGCATTCAATCCGGGATATTTCATCCAGTTGAGCTTATAAACTTCCATAGTCGGGCGGTACAGATCGCGTTCTTCGCCCAGCACCACGGTGTTGGTTTCCGGAATGATATCGGTAACATAGGCCGGCTTACCGAGGGCCACGCCCAGTCCTTTGCGCTGGCCAACGGTATAAAACGGATAACCTTCATGTTCACCCACAACCGTACCATCCTGCCAAACCAGCTTACCTCCGCGGGTTTGGCTTTCAAGCCCTTCTACCTTTCGCTTCAGGAATCCGCGATAATCATTATCCGGGATGAAGCAGATTTCATAGCTTTCGCTTTTCCTGGCCAGTTCTGGAAATCCGTAGGCAAGTGCCATTTCGCGGATTTCGGTTTTGTGGTATTTGCCCAGCGGAAATATCGTACGGCTCAGGCATTCCTGGCTCAAACCCCACATCACATAGCTCTGGTCTTTGTTTTCGTCCACGCCTTTAGATACAAAGTAGCGGCCGTTTTCGTATTTCAGGTTCACGTAATGACCGGTAGCAATATAATCGCAATGAAGGGCATCGGCCCGTCGAAGCAGGGCTTCCCATTTGATATGGGTATTGCAGAGGATGCAGGGATTGGGTGTTCGTCCGGAAAGATATTCTTCGATAAAATTATTGATCACAAAATGGCCGAATTCTTCCCGGATGTCAATGATATAATGCGGGAAGCCATGCTTTACCGCTGCGGCCCGGGCATCGTTGAACGAATCCAGGTTGCAGCAGCCAGTTTCCTTTTTGCTGCTGCCCGATGTGGCATAGTCCCAGGTTTTCATGGTTACACCCACCACTTCATATCCCTGGTCATGCAGCATCAGCGCAGCAACCGTGCTGTCCACACCGCCACTCATAGCTACCAATACCCTGCCATGCTTGCTCATCGGAAATGGATTTCATGCAAATTTAACCCTTTATTTCTGCCTTCTTGTTTGGGTTCTGTCAATCTTTCCCAGACCCAATACCCTGCGTGGCTTCACATAACCTTTATTAGTTTTGTGTTTTATGTAAAATCAAAATATCCATCCTGCTTATGGCCCGACATGTGTATGAAACTGGTATCATTGGCAATTGTTCCTACATCGCGCATGTGCATCTGAATACCAATATTGAATGGCTTTGCTGGCCCAGGTTCGACAGCAGTTTTATTTTCGGGGGATTGCTCGATAAATCAAAAGGAGGTGAGTTTTCCATTCGTCCGCAGGGAGAATTCACCTCCAGGCAATATTATATTGACAATACCAATGTGTTGGTTACTGAAGTAAGCTGTGCACAGGGGCGTTATCGGGTGATTGATTTTGCACCGCGCTTTGTGCAGTATGAGCGGTATTTCAAGCCCCTGATGCTTATCAGAAAAATTGAATTGCTCGAAGGCAGGCCTTTGATCAGGGTTACCTGCAGGCCGATGGGTAATTACGGACAGATTGCGCTTCATCCCTACAAAGGCAGCAATCACATGGAATATCACGGGTTGAGTGATCCCGTGCGACTCACAACCGATGTGCCTTTAACCTATATTGATGAAAACAAGCATTTTGTATTGAATGAAAACAAATATCTGGTACTGACGTATGGTTCGCCGCTGGAAGCACCTTTGCAGCATACAGCCGATTATTTTCTGGAAAAAACCATCGAATACTGGCGACAATGGATTCAAACCACCGGCATTGAAAATATCTATCAGGAAGAAGTCATCCGCTCATCCCTTGCATTGAAAATTCATCAGTTTGAAGACACGGGAGCCATCATTGCAGCCAGCACCACCAGTCTGCCCGAGGCCAACGGCAGCGGCCGCACCTGGGATTATCGCTATTGCTGGTTGCGGGATGCATATTATATCCTGCAGGCTTTTAACCATATCGGACACTTCGAAGAGCTGGAGCGATATTTTCATTTCTTTGAAAACATTGCAGTCTCCAGCCGGGAGCGTTTTCAGCCATTGTACAGCATTACGGGTGAATCATATTTACCTGAGCGGGAAATTGATCTGGAAGGTTATCTGGGCAATAAGCCCGTGCGTATTGGCAATCAGGCAGCCGAACAAATTCAAAACGATACTTATGGTCAAATATTGGTTTCATTGCTGCCGTTGTATGTAGATAACCGCATTAAATATCGCGCCCGGGTGGATGCTGCACAATGGGTAAGCAACATTTTGCATAAGATTGAAGCTGTGATGGATGAGCCTGATGCAGGGTTATGGGAGTTTCGCAACATCAGGCAATATCATTGTTATACTTATCTATTTCATTGGGCTGGTGCCTGTGCTGCTATGAAGATGGCCGAAAAAATTCAACATAAATCACTGCGTCAGCTGGCTGTTAAATTAAGAAATAAAGCTGCTGAAAAAATTGAACAATGCTACGATCCGCAGCGTCGGGTATATACCGAAGCCATTGGTTCCAGACATCTGGATGCCAGCACGCTGCAGCTCATATTGATGAATTACTTAGATCCGAAATCACAGCGCGCCAAAGATCATTTGCGTTGTTTGGAACAACATCTGAAAGCAGAAAATGGATTGTTTTACAGGTATAAACATGAAGATGATTTTGGCAAACCTGAAACAACTTTTTTGGTTACGGCATTCTGGTATGTAGAAGTGCTGGCTCATATGGGGCGTGTGAAAGAAGCACAGGAGAATTTTGAGCAATTGATGAAATATACCAATCATCTTGGTTTATTGAGTGAAGATGTGGATGCACGCGATGGTAGCCAGTGGGGTAATTTTCCACAGGCCTATAGCCATGTGGGTGTGATGAATGCAGCTTACCGGATTGCCAAGAAGATTGATCAGCCTATTTTTTTATGAGCTCTTCCACATTAGCTTCAGCAAAATTATTCAGCAATGCCCGCACTTCCTGATAGGAACGCAGGTAATATTGGGCTAATGAAAGCGTGCTTCCAACGCGAATGGTATAAGCCCGTGAAGGCATAGCCCGGAATGTATCTTCATCGGTGGCATCATCGCCGATAGCCAGAATGAAATCATACCGCTGTTCCTTCAGCAGCGCCCGTGCAGCTTTTCCTTTGTTGACTTCAGCATTTTTGATTTCAATCACCTTATTGCCTGAAAGTACTTGCAAACCATGATGAGAAGAAAAGAATTTCAGGTTATCAATCAATTCACGAGCTCTTTCTTCTCCGAGTTCTGCACTTACGTTGCGGTAATGCCAGGCCAGCGAATAGCTTTTTTCTTCGATAAACGACCCGGGCGTGCGGTGCATGTACATCTCCAGAATATGGCGAATGCTGGGTTTCCAGGCAGTGCTCAGATCTGTGAACTTTTGCCAGTCCTGGCCATGATCTTTTCTCCACACGCCATGTTCGGCAATCAGGTCAACCGGAAGATCACCCAGCCATTTGGAAAGGGTTTCGTGGGTTCGTCCGCTGATAACCACAACCCGATTACGCGTGTCGCGTGCAAGTGCCAGCAATAATCGTTTTAGCTCCCGATCGGGTATAGCCTGATTGATGTCGGAGAAATAAGGCACCAAAGTACCATCGTAATCAAGCAACAAAATGCGTTTACGAGCTTGTGCATAATGCCTGATCATGTGTTCTGTAACCTGTCTGTTCAGCATTTTCGTGGTTAGCTTATCTTGTTGTTGTTTCACCTCTTCCAAAGTTTCAATGAATAAATTCACCCAGTGATATACGTTGTATTTAGCAATGATTTCCTGCATGGCACGGATGCGGTAAACCTGTTCTTCTTCCGGCATTTCGATGGCTTGCAACAGGGCATCCACCATGGCTTCAATATCATTCGGATTCACAATAATAGCATGCAGCAGCTCTTTTGAAGCGCCTGCCATTTCGCTGAGAATGAGCACACCTCTCGGATCAATTTTGCTGGCTATGTATTCTTTGCTTACAAGGTTCATTCCATCGCGCATGGGTGTAATCATGGCAATATCGGCTGTTTTGTACAAAGCCGATAGCATGTCCATCTGGAAGGAACGGTAGAAGTAATAAATGGGTGTCCATCCAAAGCTGCTGAAGCGGCTGTTGATGGAGCTTACTTTTTTATCGATTTCATCTTTCAGCCAGCGATATTGTGGCACCTGATCGCGTGAAGGAACCACAAGTTGAATAAATGAAATTTTTCCACGCATGTGGGGGTAGCGATCCAGCAACTGTTCGAATGCTTCGAGGCGGTTCAGGATACCTTTGCTGTAGTCGAGCCGGTCAACCGAAATCATAATTTTCAACGAGCCCACCAGGCTTCGCAGCCGTCGTTCATTTTGCAGGGTGCGTTCTTTGCGTGCCCATTGCTGAAACTTTTCAAAGTCAATACCCATCGGGAATGTATCAACCATCACTTCGCGGCCTTCCACAACTATTCGATTCATCATCACTTCCAGATTCAGCAGGCGTGAGCATGAGGCGATGAAATGCTTAGTATCATCGAGGGTGTGAAAACCAATCAGATCAGCACCCAGCAGGCCTTTCAGTATTTCCTTCCGCCAGGGCAGCAAACGGAAGATTTCAAAATCCGGAAACGGAATATGCTGGAAAAAGCCAATCGTCACATTAGGCAATTGTTGCCGGATTAGTTCGGGCACCAGACAAAGCTGATAGTCGTGCACCCAGATAATATCTTCCTCTCGCGCCACACGCAACACATGCTCGGCAAATTTGCGATTCACCGCACAATACATCTCCCAATCATCCTTTTTGTACAAGGTATAGGAAGGAAAGTAATGATATAACGGCCAGAGTGTTTCATTTGAAAAGCCTTCGTAATAAGCGGCGATCTCTTCTTCCGTCAAATAAACAGGTAATAATTTTTCAGCTTCAAGCAAGGGTTGCACCTGGGCGCGCTGGCGCTCATCCAGAAAGGCGCCGGGCCAGCCGATCCACAGGTTATCATTGCGTTTATACACACTGCTCAGCCCTGTTGCCAATCCGCCTTCGCTGGGCTGAAGCTGAAATTGTCCGGATTTGTTGATGACTACTTTTACCGGTAACCTGTTAGAAACAATAATGATTCGCCTTTCTGTCAGCAACCCTCCTTCATCGAAGCTGGGCAGAGAGCTGGTGATATACGGTATGTTTTTTTGTTTGTTTTTCCGTCTGCTGAAAAGCATTTGCGTCAGGGTTTAACATCGTTTGAATGAACGTTTCTGTCTATAAAAAAATCGGAGGCTGTGAATCTTTACAAAATTACAAAAAATGACTGAGTTACCGGAATTCGACTACAGCTTCTCCGGTTTTTTGTCTGAAATACACATATGTTGCTATACCTAAACAACCAAGCATAATTCATGCCGGATGCAGATGTGAGCATGATGATGAAAATGCGGGTTTAAGATAGAATTATCAATGCTTATGGTGATGGTAAAAATAAGTTTTTGATTTTACACACGTACTCCTCACAATTGAAGTGAATGTTCACACTATTTAATGTGCTTATTTGTTTTGTATGCATGTAAAGTATGTGCTGAGCAGGAACCTTCATGGTTTTCATTCATCCATTCATCATCAGCATGTGAGTTTGCATTTCATGATTTTATTTCAAATACACGTTGTTGCTTTCATCAATGTCGGCCATGCGTTTAGATGGATCAATCTGTACAGAACGGATTTGTGTAAAACTAATCGGCAGGTTGAATTCATATACAGGATCCGTCCATCTCCAGGCAGGCAATACGGTGCGAGGTATTGCACGATTTTCCTGAGGTTTTGTACCAAACATTAAATCCAGCGGAATATAGATCAATTGTTGTTTTCCGTTTTGGAAGGTAATTAGCAAATCAATAGGCATGGGCATTTGTCCAATTCTTCTCAATACAATTCTTGTGGCATTGCCTTCGGGTTGTACCTGTTCAATAGCATAATCAATGGTTTTGGTGGTGTAAATCCAATATTCCAGATACCAATCCAGTTTCAGGCCGCTGGTTTGTTCGGCCACATGGATGAAATCAATCGGCGTAGGATGTTTGAATCGCCATTGCCAGTAATAATTCAATAAGGTTTGATTGCGCAGGCTATCGCCGATGATATAGCCCAGTTGTTCCAGAAACACCGCACCTTTTGAATAAGCATTCTGGCTGTAAGCGAAATTGGTTTCATAATGATCGGCATGGGTGGTCATCGGTTCTGCCAATCCGCTTTTTACCAATGCATAATATCCTTTGTAGGAGCCTGATTCTCCGCGGGGTAAACTTGTATCCAGGCGTTGGAGGAAAGCTATTTTTTCTGATTCGTTTTGAAAGATGCTGTCTGCAAACTGATGATAGTAATAATAGCTCACCTTGCCTTCGGCCCAGGTGGTAAAGCCCTCGTCCATCCAGGGATAGAGCGATTCATTGGTGCCCAGCATCATCTGATACCAGCTGTGCATCCATTCATGAAAAGCCGTACCCAGGCTGGGGCCCTTGATCAATGTGGCCATCGGATATTCCATGCCTCCATCACCTCCCTGAATAAAACTATATTGATGATAGGGATAAGGTCCGAAATGTTGTTCCATAAATGGCAATACACGCACAGCAGCTTTCAGCAGGTTTTGCCAGTCCTGATCTTTGGATGTGATCGGATCTTTTTTGTAAAACACGTGAATGGCTGTATGCGCAGCGTTATGAGCCGTATCTACCAGATGTACATAATCCGGATCGGCGGCCCATACAAAATCGTGCACGTTAGGAGCCACGAAGTGCCAGGTCAGTTCATTGCCGGTTGCAGGTTTCACGCGGGTGCCCGGTCGCTCATATCCATAGCCAATTTCATCCGGATTTTGCAAGTATCCGGTTGCCGCCACCACATAATGTTTATCCAGCGTAAGCCACACATCGTAATCGCCCCAAACGCCATAAAATTCGCGGCCCACATAAGGTGTAGGATGCCATCCCTGCTGATCATATTCACAAATTTTCGGGTACCACTGGCTCATGGAATAACGCACTCCTTCTGCATTATCGCGGCCACTGCGGCGGATTTGTATATTCACCTGTGTTTTGAAATCCACATCGAAAATAACTTGCTGATGGGGTAATATGGGCTTTGTTAAATGTACCTGTAAAATAGTTTCTTTGGTTTCAAAAGGTTGGGCAATACCGTTCATGGTAATGTGCGTAACGCTGTCGTAGCCTATTTCATCGGGTTTTAGATGCGCAATTCGATCACGCACCCGGCTATCCCAGTCGCGGATGGTATCGCCCTGAGGTGTTATTCCTAAAATCAATTTTCCCGCTTCCCGGCTACGTATGTCCATCATACTTCCGGGCTGAAATGCATTCCAGTATAAATGAAAAAATACCTGTTTTAAAGTATCTGGTGAATGATTCTCGTACACAATGTGTTCCTGTCCGGTAAGGCGATTGGTGTGTACATCCAGACGTGCATGTATGGTGTAATGTACACGTTGTTGCCAGTAATTGTTTTGAGCAAAAAGCGAAAAAGGGCATTCCCCCAAAAAGAAAAAAAGCAACCCAAACATCCTGTTTCTCATAAGATGTATCATTAGAAAAATGAGGATAATCAGAGTGTGATATTGTCGTGCAGCAATCTGCCTTTGCTGTTAAAGTACAGGTTTTTCTTCTGGATGGCATTTTTCGATACACCAATCCGATATTCTATCGGTTTATCGGGTTGATACAGGATATATACTGATTCAATATCCCAATCTGCATATTTGCTTTTATGAAATCCGTCCTGCACGGCTTCCGGCAATTCTGCAAAGCTTGATTCCTGCAACGTGGCTTGCCATTCGCCTTTATTGCTGAAGCGGGCTTTGTAATGCACATTTTTGATTTGAAAGCTTACATCTGTTTCTACCAGTTTATTTACAAATGTAGCTTCGCTGGCATCCGGATATTTTTCTTCAAATGCCTGTGTAACGGCATCAGGAATTTTTCCGATCTGAGCATAAGATGTATGTGCAATCATGCCAAACATAATCAAAGCAAAAAACCAGGTGTACCCATACTTGCATTTCATGATGATAGCAGATTTGAATTTCAAATTTACAGATTCCCGGATGATATTGATCATCCGCCCCATGGATTTACACAACTATCATTCATTCAATCATGTGCGATGTGCTCATCAGTTGCAGGTTTTTCAGGATGTTGATTTCCTTCAATGACCAGCACATATTCACCGCGTATTTCTTTTTGCTGAAGTTGAGTAAATACTTCATGCAATGTGCCCCGCAGGTGTTCTTCAAATTTTTTCGATATTTCACGGCTTACGCAACATCGGCGGTTTTCACCCAGATGATGGATGAGATCCTGCATGGTTTTCAGCAGGCGATGCGGTGATTCATACAAAATAAAAGTACTTGTTTCTTTGCTCAGTTGTTGCAAGAGTTGCGTTCTGCCTTTTTTTACTGGCAGAAAACCTTCAAAACAAAACCGATGCATAGGTAAGCCGCTGCAAACCAGGGCAGGCACAAATGCAGTGGGTCCGGGCAGGCATATCACCGGAATCCCGGCTGCAATGGCTTCGCGAACCAGCAAAAATCCTGGATCCGAAATGCCCGGAGTACCGGCATCGCTGAGCAAGGCCATGGTAGTGCCTTTTTTCATTTGCTCGACCAATGACTGCACAATGGCATGTTCGTTATGCTGATGATAAGCGCGTAGTGGTTTTTCAATCTGATAATGTTTGAGCAGAAAACCGGAGGTGCGGGTATCTTCAGCCAGGATAAGATCTACCTCCTGCAGTACACGCAGGGCGCGAAGCGTAATGTCTTCCAGATTGCCTACCGGTGTGGGTACAACATACAGCTGCATGAGTTATGAGGCTTGGCTATCGGGTGCAGGCACGATCTGAATATGCGCATATTCCATCACCGGATTGGCCAGCAATTGTTCACATGCCTGCTCTGCTATTTGCCGGGCTTCTGAAGCATCGGCCGATTCCAACGTGAGTTCTATATGTTTACCTATGCGTACATCTTCAGTCTGATTGAGGCCCAGCTGTTTCAATGCCGCCTGCACAGCCTTTCCCTGCGGATCCAGTAATTCCTTCAGCGGCATCACATCAATATGTGCAATGAATTTCATTCGGAAAGCAGTTGTTTTCTGGCCAGCAAAGATAACAGAATATACAGTACAAATCCGCCGATAATGGCAGCTGTGCCCAGCCAGATGATACCTGCCAGGAACAGCAGGATCCACACATAGCGATACCAGTTTTGTTTCCAGCCGAAATGGCTAAACTTGAATGAAAACATAGGAATGCGGCTGACCATCAGGTAACAGAGTAAAATGAGAATGGCATATAAAATCCAGATGTTTTGCAGATAAGTGGATAGATGAAATGTATCTTTCAGCAACACAAGCGGGAAAGACGCTATCAGCAAACCAGCAGCGGGCGTGGGCAATCCGGTAAAATAATGCTGGCCGGATGATTGGATATTGAAACGCGCCAGCCGCCAGGCAGCAAAGCAGGGCAGCAGCAGGGTAAAGGCAAGATTGATGATGCTCACATTGATGGCATCGGGCAATTGCATGTAGGCATTTTTCAAAAGCTGAAACAAAATCATGGCCGGTGCCACACCGAAAGTGACCACATCGGCAAGGGAATCCAGCTGCTTGCCCATCTCGGATGCAGCCTTCATCCACCGGGCTACCAATCCATCCGCAAAATCAAGAATCGCAGCCATGCCTATCAATACAGATCCCCAGAACAGCGGCTCGGGGGCCGTAACCAGGTAATCCTGTCCGTTATAGCTGGAGATATAGCAGGGCGATTGAAGAATGAATACGAGCGATAGCGTACCGCAGAACAGGTTTCCCAGCGTAAGCAAATTGGGTAATTGCTTCATACAGCCGGCAAGATAAGGGATAAATCCAGCATCTGCAACACCAGCAGCCGATGCCGAAATGCGCATCATTTACGCATCAGGCGTTCAATATCTTCGGCTTCTACCGGGATTTGCTGCATCAGATCTTCATTTCCGTTTTCCGTAATCAGGATATTGTTTTCAATGCGAATACCGATCTGTTCTTCTTCTACGTAAATGCCGGGCTCTACGGTGAGTACCATGCCGGGAATCAAAGGCTCGGTTTTGCTGCCCAGATCATGCACATCAATGCCCAGGAAATGGGAAATGCCGTGGTAAAGATATTTTTGATAGGCGCGGTTTTCCGGGTCTTCATTTTTGACATCGCTTTCTGTGAGCAGACCCGCTTTCAGGAACAGGCGGGTGGCTTCATCACCCAGCAGTTCGTGATAGCGGTGAAGGGTGATGCCGGGTTTCAGCAAGCCGATGGCATATCGCTGCAATTGCAGACAGGTGTTGTACAACTCTTTTTGTCTGGCGGTGAAACGGCCGTTCACGGGCACCGTGCGGGTGAGATCGGCGCAGTAGCGTGCATATTCGGCTCCGAAATCCATCAACACCAGCTCGCCGTCTTCGCATTCCTGATCATTGAACACATAATGCAAAACCCGGGCCCGGTCGCCACTGGCAATGATGGAGCTGTAAGCCGGACCTGTAGCGCGGTTGCGAAGAAACTCATGCCAGATTTCAGCTTCAATTTCATATTCCATCACGCCCGGGCGGATGAATTGCAGCACGCGCAGGAATGCTTTATGGGTAATATCAATGGCTATGCGCATCAACTCAATTTCATAAGGCGTTTTTACCGAGCGCAGCCTGGCCAGGATACGAGCCGCCCGTTGAAAATCGTGAGCCGGATATTTTCGTCGCAGCTCTTCTGCATAACGATAATCGCGGGTGGGCAGCCAGCTGCGTTTGCGGTCGTTTTCATTGGTGTTGATGTAAATATGATCGGCCAGATGAATCCAGGCTTGCAGCAGGCCTTCTATCTGATCCAGCCAGATCACCGTCTGAATGCCTGAAATCTTGCGGGCTTCATCGGCCCGTAACCGATGACCATCCCATTTTTCCTTGAGCGGTTCGGGGCGGGCCAGCACCAATACTTCCCGGTATTTGGGATCGGGATGATCGGGAAACAAAATCAGCATCGTATCTTCTTGCTCAATGCCGCAAAGCCAGTACAAATCTGAGTTCTGCCGGAAAGGGTATAAAGCGTCGCCATTGGAAGGCATTTCATCATTGGAATGAAAAATGGCGATCGACATGGGCAACATGCGCGCCATGAAACGTTTGCGGTTGGTGATAAACAACTGTGGATTCACCGGAAGGTATTTCATGCCTGAGAGATTTAGGTGTATAAAATGATGCAGATGTATGCAAAACTATGGCTTCTGCGGATGAGTTGTGTGCGGATGATTCAATCCCTTCAAAATATTTCAGGCCAATGATGGTTTTTTTATTTCCGGTGAAATAGATTTGTTGAATCTTGTAAATAAACAACATGCAATTTTAGAATACATCAAAAATATGACCTCCAAAAAAGCTGCTGTTTTGAAATTTTCGAATATTCCTGCGAACTTAGCAACATTGGTCACTGCAAAATCTGAGTCTGCATGCTTTCCAAAGACATGGGAATGTCTTTCGATTTTGATCAGCAGGAGCCGTGGTTTCATGCGGCTCATGTGCATTATCAATTATCTCCTGAAGAGTTGATTCATCAGTCTCTGCAACGCGGCATGGGTGAGCTCGACGAAAGGGGGGCTTTAGTGGTGAGCACGGGTACCTACACCGGTCGTTGTCCGCAGCATCGCTATATTGTGCGGGATGCGTTCACTGCAGCACAGGTTGATTGGAACACCATCAATCAACCCATGGATGAAGATGTATTTGAGGTGTTTTTGCAAGAAGTATTGGCATATCTGGAGGGTCGCGAGTTGTGGGTGCGGGATGCCTGGATAGGTGCCAGCCAGCAATGGCGCCAGCGCCTGCGTGTGGTGAGTGAACTGCCGTGGGCCGATTTGTTTGTGCATCATTTGTTTTTGCCGCGCAGCTCAGATTTGCATGATGCCTATGACTGGCTGGTGTTGCACGTACCTCATTTTACCAGGCCTGCCTGTCCGGCGGGCAGGCCTACTGATCACGCCCAACAGCCCTGCATTGCCCTGCATTTTACCCGAAAGCTGATCCTTATTTCCGGTACGGCTTATACCGGCGAAATCAAAAAAGCTGTTTTCACGGCCATGAATTATGCCTTGCCGCAGCAGGGCGTGCTTACCATGCATTGTTCGGCCAATATGGATGAACAGGGTCAATCGGCCTTATTTTTCGGCCTCAGCGGCACGGGCAAAACTACCCTAAGCTGTACGGCCGACCGCAGGCTGATTGGCGATGATGAACATGGATGGGATGAAACGGGTATTTTCAACCTCGAGGGAGGCTGTTATGCCAAATGCATTCATTTGAATCCCGATACCGAACCTGTGATTGCAGCTGCGATAGGCGAGGGCACGCTGGTGGAAAATATGCGTTTTTACCCCGGTACCAAACGCCTGAATTTTGAAGATCAAAGCATCACGGAGAATATCCGCGCAGCTTTTCCGTTAACCCGGGTTCCCCATCATGTGGAAGACCACTGTGGACCTGCGCCGCGGTGGATTTTCTTTCTCACCTGCGATGCCCATGGTGTGCTCCCGCCAGTAGCCAGGCTCACCGTGCCCCAGGCCATTTATCAGTTTTTATCGGGCTATACGGCAAAAGTGGCGGGTACCGAAACCGGCGTGCTTTCACCCAAAGCCACGTTCAGTACTTGTTTTGGTGCACCTTTCATGCCTTTGCATCCTACAGTGTATGCCCGCATGCTGCAGGAAAAAATTCAACACCACAGCGTGTCATGCTGGCTCATCAACACCGGATGGATGGGCGGTCCCTATGGCGTGGGGCAACGCATTCCATTGCCCATTACGAGAGGAATTCTGTCGGCCATCTTTGCCGGAAAGCTAAATGATGCATGTTTTGAAGCCCATCCGGTTTTTGGCTTCATGGTGCCCCGGCATTGTCCGGGCGTGCCCGATAGCTGGCTGCAACCGGGCGGCAGCTGGGATGATCCCCTGGCTTATGCACAGGCTTCTGCTCAGCTGGCACGTGCTTTTCAACAAAATTTTCAGCGCTTCGCTAATCAAGTGCCCGAAAAAATCCTGCAGGCGGGGCCGATTTCGCGCTTCTAATCATTCTGCATGATCCATCCCTTCATTCAGATGTACCACCGGGGCCAGAAATCCCGGTAAATAGCTGATAGCGTTGGGTGGCGCATCTGCAGCGATTTGCGGGTGCTTCCGTATCTTTGCGCATGCAATTACTCGACGGTCGTATTGCCTCGCAGGCCATCCAGCAACAGTTAGCGGAACAATGGCAATCGCAACGTAATTTGTTCAGGCGTCCGCCACATCTGGCCTGCATTCTTGTGGGCCATCATCCGCCCAGCGAAACCTATGTGGCTTCCAAGATCAAAGCCTGTGCGCAGGTGGGTTTTCAAAGCAGTCTGATTCGTTTTCCGGAAACGATATCTGCACATGAATTGTTGAAAAAAATCCACGAACTCAATGCCGATGCAGGTGTAGATGGCATTCTGGTGCAGCTGCCTTTGCCCGCGCATATCAACGAACAGCAGGTCATTGAAGCCATTGATCCCGATAAAGACGTGGATGGCTTTCATCCAGTGAATATGGGCCGGCTCGCCAACGGGTTGCCTGGCTTTGTGCCGGCTACGCCAAAAGGGATTATGCTGTTGCTGGCGCATTACCGGATTCCAACACGGGGGCTGCATGCGGTGGTCATAGGCCGCAGTCATATTGTGGGTACACCGGTGAGCCTGCTGCTGAGCCGCAATGCCGAGCCCGGCAATTGCACGGTTACGCTGTGTCATTCACAGACGCGCAACCTGCCGGAGCTCACCCGCCAGGCTGATCTGATCGTGGCTGCGCTCGGCAGACCGGCTTTCCTGAAAGCTGATATGGTGAAAGAGGGAGTGATTGTGGTGGATGTAGGCATTAACCGGGTGCCCGATACATCGAAAAAATCGGGTTTTCGCCTGGTGGGCGATGTGGATTTCGAACAGGTGGCACCCCGCTGCAGCTACATCACACCGGTGCCGGGTGGTGTGGGACCCATGACCATTGCGGCTTTGCTGAGCAATACCTACCAGGCTGCCCAATTGCATGCCGAACGAGCCCGATCGCGGGTTTCATCCTAACTTTGCAGAAATGCATGCCGACACAGCACATATCAAACCCCTGAAGGTGGCGGACACGGCCTGTCCGCTGAATGCGGCTGATCCCGACCGGCTCCCTGTGATGGAAACTTTTTACAGCCTGCAGGGCGAAGGTTTTCATCAGGGCAAAGCCGCTTTTTTCATCAGGTTGGCGGGTTGCGATGTGGGTTGTGTGTGGTGCGATGTAAAGGAAAGCTGGATGGCCGAAGGATATCCTGTGCTATCAGCCACAGAAATTGCTCACCAGGCTGCTCTTCATCCCGCGCGCATGGCCATCATAACCGGCGGCGAACCCACCCTTTACGATCTGAGAGCTTTGTGCCAGGCCCTGCATCAACAAGGCTTTCGGGTTCATCTGGAAACTTCTGGAGCACACGAGCTCGTGGGTGATTTCGACTGGATTTGCCTTTCCCCCAAAAAATTTAAATCCCCTCTGAAAAGCGTTTGCCAGCAAGCCCATGAGCTCAAGGTGGTCATCTATCATCGGTCAGACTTTGCCTGGGCCGAAACCCACGCCAGACAAGTAACGCCTGCATGCAAGCTGTATCTGCAGCCGGAATGGAGTCGCCGCGAACGCATGACTCCCCTGATCATTGATTACATCCAGCAACATCCGCAATGGGAGCTGTCCCTGCAGCTGCATAAATACGTGCAGATTCCGTAATGCAGCCATTCAGACTGTATCCTGTCGTGTACACGAAGGGCCTGCCTTCATGGTTTTTGTTGTTGTTTTAGATGATGCGTTCATCATAATTCCGTTGCCAGATGGGTTGTCCAGGGGTATTGCGGAATATGTTGATTTGTTTTGCCACATTCATTTTGAAATAACCCATTATTTTGGGCAATAACATTTTACGCCGTTGGTATGCATCCGGTGGTTGTTGTGGTAGGGGCAATTCATGAATTGCCCCTACATCATGAATTGCCCCTACATTACGTGTATTATTGTTATCATCATTTATAATCATAATCCCATGAATATGATTTGGCATGATCACATGTTCGTCCAACGATACATTCGGAAAATGATTCGGTATTTCCAACCAACATTGTTGGGCGATTATTCCCCAATCATTCAAAATTATTTCCCCATCTTCAATTTCACCAAACAAACATGCACGGTTTTTTGTGCAAATGGTAATAAAATATGCACCGGCAGAGGAATAATCGTATCCTTGCAATCGGATGGAACGGCGATGGTGTTTGTTGGGGGGGGTATTTCATTTTTGATTTTCAATTATCTTTTTTTCATCATCGGTTAAATCGTACAACCTATATACCAACCTATCTATTTCCCTCTCCCATTCGCTGGTATCCGGTTGGGGCGTATTGCGATACGCCCTTACCTTTTTTGCCTCAAGGATTTTATCCACCAGCGATTCTATCTGACGAAAGATGGGTTTGTTGGCTGTTAGTCTTCTAAAAATGAAAATCATCTTTAATTTCGTCTTTTCCTCTTTGTGAAAATATTGAATCCATTTTTTTCCTGTAATTTTCTCTAATATTATTATTTCCTGGTGTTTCTTTTAATCCACTTCCCCATATCTCGTTTTTTTTATCTTTACAAAGTTTTGGATAAATATAATTACAAAAAAATTCAACCGCTTTTTGATAGTTATTTGAGTCTTGTTTTTTTATCGAGGTCAGCGTTCCAGCAAAAGTCCCTGCAATAAAATCCATCATTTGTAAGAGTTTGTTATCATATGAGTCATCAAAAAGAAGTGACTCATAAATTGAGTTATATTCTTTTATAAAATCTCCATTTGTAATAATTTCGTTATGAATAGCTTTAAATAATTTCTTTTTATTATCATCTATACTGTCATAAACAACAATTACAATCGAATTACTACATTGCATTTGAATCCTTTCCAGATGATCCTGTATGTGAAATTTATATATATCTTTTTCTTTATGGTTGGGATATTTTGATTTTTCCGTGAAAGTCAAAATTATTTTGAAATCATATTTTGATTCATTAAGAAGAGAAAGAACTCTATCGCAATATTCAATTAACTGATGATAATCTCCACCTAATTTTTTTAGAAATGAATAGATAGATTTTAATCTTTTGTCGGAAGGATCTTTATTTTGCTTAAAACAATTTCTTAATCTCCATAAATCCTGCCATTTTATTTCTTCATTCAAATTACCAAGTTGTAAACTTTCTCTAATGCTTATAATATCATTCTCAATATCTTTTAATTGGGTGGTATCTACCAAAAGTGATGCTCTAATATAAAAATTGGTTCTCTCATCATTCCAACTGCCTGATTCATCATTAAAACAAATGTAGGTTTTCATATTTATTTCGTTTTCAAATAAATCTATATTTTTCATTTCAAATACATTCCCTCCACCATCTCATCCAACTCCTTTTGTATTTCATTTAATTTTAATTCCGCTTCCGGCTCGCTTATTTTACCCACAAATTTTTGCTTTTGTATCTCTACGGCACGATTGAAAATGCTTTCAAATGCTTTTAGCTGGGTTTCATTGGGAATGATAATCGGAAATTCTTTTGCGTCACCTGTAGTTAAATGATGCGATGTATTAATAAATAGCATTCTGTATTGTCCATAAAAAGTAGAATTCAGCATGCAAACTAAATAGTAATTAGGCAAAATATTTTCTAATAAAGAAATAAAGGTCATGGCTTCTGTAGAATGAACAGATTTTTCTTTCATTCTACATTTTATTTTTTCATCAGAAAGTACATTATTCCAGCAAAACCCCTCCCGGAAATAAAATTGCGGATTTCGTACAACAGGCATTCCTTCGCCTTTTTTACCGGAATTTTCTTTCAAAAATTTCACATTCTCCCTGCTCCAATCAATATAATACGGCGTAGGTGCATACCAGCGGTTGCCGTCTTTATCGCCTTTGTCATAGGGTACAAAGGTTCTATTTCCTTTTATACCGTTGAGTTTTTCGTCTTCTGTAAGTGCTTCTACATCGGCAATTTCATCAGGGCTAACTATTCTGTAAAGCCAGCCCTGTCCGAAAACATCTCTGCCGTATTTTTCCTTTAAATCATCAAACAGATTTCTTATTTCATGCTCGCTAAGAGTCTCTAAATATCTTTGAGCTTCTTGTTTGCCGGTAATATTATTTTTTTTGCAAAATTCTGTGGCAAGCAACAGTTTTTCAGGTCTTTGCTTCCTTACATTTTCTGCCCATTTGGTTCTTTCCAACACACCTATATATTTGCCGTTGTTTCCAGTTTGTATACCCACTCCACCTTCTGTAATTAACCCAAGCAGGGTAATATCACCGGGTTTCAATGCATTGCGGTATTGTTCTAACTCCCGTTTGTATTTTTCTATGTTTTTGCTTGTAGAAATTTTATCCCACCATTTATTGAGCAGTTCATTTACTTTTTTGCCGTATTTTTCAAAGATTTTAAGATTGTAATCAGTAATTGGATAAAATACCCGATTGGGTGCTTGCCGGTAATATTCAATATTACCGATTGTTTTTGATGGATTTAGTATATCCTTAGTTCCGTCTAAATATGTAAAAGTATAATTTTCAGCATTAGCATTTTTCATTACAAGTATTACACTTGTATCGACCATTGCCGATTCAAAAGGATTGGCTGTATCAAACAAACTAAGCAATTGGTTTCTTAAAATGAATTCACGCAAATTTTTCTTGGTTTGAATTGTCCAGAAAGTTTTAGAAGAAATAAAAGCCAGAATTCCTTTTTGTTTAAGAATTTCCATTCCTTTAAAGTAGAAATGATTGTAAAGGTCATCAGCAAAACCAAAATATTTTTCCAGCTGTTTTTTAAATTCATTATCAACACCTTTTGTAGAGACATACGGCGGGTTGCCAATCACCACATCAAAGCCACCTTTTTGATGAAACACCTCTGAAAAATACACCTCAAAGTCAAATTCGCTATGACCATTGGTGATTTGGCTAATTAAATCATCAATCTGCTTTTTGTATTTCTGCTTGTCAGTAGGATTGGTTTCATTAAAGTACAGAGGTTTAAGTTTTTCAAGTTCGGCAAACAAGTGATCGTTAAACAAATTCTTCTCCAAACCCAGCAGTGAATTGCCGCACACAATTTTATAATCGAGGTTTGGTAAGGGTTTTATCTGCCGTATATCTTCCTCTTCCACCACCAATGATAGCCACAGCCTTAGCTTAGCAATCTCCACAGCCCCCGGGTCGATGTCAACGCCGTAAATCGAATGTTCAATACAATGGCGTTTGAATGCGTAATCGTTTCGATTTTGCTCTGATATAAAAACTGACAATATGTTTCTGGCACAGACTATCTCGTGCATCATCCCCACCGGAAAGGCACCACTACCCACAGCCGGGTCGCAAACCGTAATATCTGCAAGCCATTTATCGATGGTGGCGGCGTGGTCCTTTATGCTGTTGGCCAGAAGGCTGTTGTATTTAGAGGTTTTTTGGGAACCGTTTTTAATTTTCTGCTCTTTGATATTTGCAGTTGCCTCGTGCTCTGTTATCATCTCACCTACTTCGATCAGGTCTTCAATGTCTTGTTTTTTGATAGATTCTGTTAGTCCGGCTTTTTCGACACAGGTATAGAGATAATGGATGAGGCTTTGCTTGCACATGTAGTGCACGATTTCGCGCGGGGTGTAGTAAACGCCAAATGTTTTGTTGAATTTGTTTTCCTCGTTACTGCTCGCGTTTTTTAATGCTTTTTTGTATTCTTCAAAATTGTCGGGGCGGATGGCATTGAATTTCTCATACACTTTTCCCAGAAGCTCCGGATCGATGGCAACATCTTTTTCCAGCGGTTCATCTTCCTTAACAGTAAAATTATAGCGGTCGAATATATCCAGTATTCCGTTGCCTATATCGCCTTCTTTGGTTGTTACATCATTTGAAAAAAGTTCATTGGGCAAAGTAATATCGGTATGCACCCAGTCGTAATTACCGATGGGGTCAAACAAGCCGCCATTGAGGAATGGTATTTTGCAGTTAAAACGGCTGTAGTAGTGGTCGTCGTGGCTGCGATCAACCCGCAGGGCTTCATAAAAAAGCGGCTCCAGAATATCGTTGAAAAAATTATGGTATGGGCCGTATTCCCTGTTGAATAGTCGCCGTAAAAAATCTTTCGGGCCGGTGCCCCAATCGGCATCCCTGTCAACCCCAAACCAGCCTTTTTTCTGCAGAAAGTAAAGGAAAACGACCTGGCCAAGCAGCTTTTTAGCAAAGTTGACCGTGTCTATCTCTTTGGTATCGAAATCGGCTTTGACCTTTTCGTTACGTGCCACCACCTCATCCAGCGCCTCTTTGGTACGGATGAAAAGCTCACGGTATTTCAGGAAGAATTCTTTGGTAACGGTTTCAATGTTAAACGCCTCTTCCAGTTGCGCCAGGGTGGGCTTATGCTCATCATCCATAAGCAGGGGAATAAACCTGCTCTGGGCGGTGTGGCTGGCTTCATTCGCACCCACCAGAAACGACCATCGGCGGGCAGGGGTGAATTCTTCTTTTACTTTTATTTTTCCAGAAGGAGTTTCTTCAAAACGATAATCCATTTTGACAAAGGAAAAGCGCCAATCTTCACTGTTTGGTGATACAAAGGCCACGAGGGCTGCATCTTTCAATTTCCCCTTTCGGCTGCCGTTTAAGTACCATGCAATAAAGTTGCGCTGCATGGTGCGGGCACGCTCAATCGATGTCTGTTTTTTTAGTTGTACGACGAGGATGTCAATCTCATGTTCTCCATCGGTATATTTGTACAAACGCTCCAGCGATATAATGTATTCTTTGTAAGCATCGGGAATATAATTGCCCTGATAGGTAAATGGAGCGGACTCGACATTATTAAGGAGATTTTTGACAAAGTTTTGGAAATTTGCTTTATTAAAAGAATTCTCAAAGGTATCCTTTATGATTTTTTGTGCTTGCGTCTTATCCATAGTTTATTCTCCTTTTAAATACATTGATAAAATAACTTCCCGTTTAGCAGTTAAATTCAGGTTTTGCCCGACATAATGAGCTTGTAAGAAGCGCAAGGGAATGTGAGCTTGCAAAGCAGCTACCACTTTAAGCGGATGAATAAGTTCCTGTTGCAGCTGTTGCAGTGCATGAAATGCTTTGTTGGCAGTTTGTTTAGGTATTGCACCGGCTTCCAGTTGCTCTGCCAGCTGTTTAAGATATTCTTCTTGTTCGTCAGTAAGCTGTTGCGATTGATGTAAAGTTGCTTTTATAATCCTCAGTATCTGATATGTTTTATCACGGCCACGTCGCTGACTATATTCTGCTGTTTCTTGTGTTGTGGCCATCCTGAAGGCTTCTTTGTTTTTATCAAGAAGCTCAAAAAAATCTTTTGGCAATTGTTCTTTTTTCTCATTCGGTGAGCTCTCCAGCAATTCTGCAGCGCTTATAAAATCTAATTCCCGGGTATCGTTGTTGGGGGAAGACAAGTAAAACTTATGCAATTTCCCAAGTTTAAAGTAGGTGAGGAGGGCGCCTTTCTCCTGGGGGCTTTCTTTAGCTGTTCGGGCTTTTTTAGGTAATCGTTTTATTTTTTCAAAAAGATCTCGTTCATTGTCTCTTATATCTTTTATAACCTTCAGGTATTTCAATTCGCTTTCCTCTGCTTCGTCTTCTCCCGTAAGTGTTTTCTTGGAAATCAATCTGTTAAACAGTTCATGCGAACCAATAGGTTCTCCATCGGTCAGTAGTGCGGCATCACCACCAAGCAGGGTGAAAAAGGCGTGTATCTTTGCTTCAGCAATTTCTTTAAGTTTGATTTCATTATCAGCTTGTGTTGTTGGAAAAAAGTTGAAGGTGTAAATTTTATCAAAATTTGTATCCACCCGATTAATACGTCCAACCCTTTGCATCATGCGGGTTGGGTTCCACGGAATATCGTAGTTGATAACCACATTGGCCCGATGCAAGTTTACGCCTTCTGAAAGGACTTCTGTAGTTATCAGAATTCGATAATCATCTTTAGGATTTTTCACTTTTGCATCAAAATTTTCTACGACTTTGTCACGCACACTTTCACGGGAGGAACCGGTATAACACAGGGCCGGATAGGTGAATTTGCCTGTATTGCCAAATTTTTTATTGATTTCTTCGGTAAGATATTCTGCTGTTTCTTTTGATTCAGTGAAGATGATAAGCTTGTTTGTGTTTAAAATTTTATCTTTTGAGAGTTTATCCAGAAAAGCAAGCAGTTTCGGATCTCGTGTAATTTGTGACCATAGTGATTGTAATTTTTTCAGTTGTTTCAAATCGTTTGTAAGGTCTGTTAAAAAAGCCTCTGAAAAGTCGGCTGCATCATAACAATCGGCTTTGTTTTCATCAAGCAAACGTTGAATTGATTCATCGTCATCGTTTTCAAGGAATTCAAAAATTTTATTCGCATATTTTTTACTAAAATAAACAGATCCTTCTTTGTATGCATCAATGAAAATTTCATAAGAGTGAATAAATCTATCAATAGATTTTCTGAAAGCATGAAAACTGCTTTCAAGCCGCTTGACGAGCAAAACCTTCATAAATCTCCCCATATTTATCTGGGACTGTTCCTCAAGTGGTTGTATTGACTTTTTGTAATATTTAGGTAGCAAGGGTGTGTAACGTGCGTAGGTTAATTGTTGCGATATCAGCTTTATGGTTTCATTAAATATGCTATCTTCTTTTTCATTCAATTGATAGTATAAGGGCTTGGGATCATTTACCTCAGGAAATTTAAGGCCTTGTTTTTTCATATCTTCTGAAAAATATTTCACAATTTCTGTTCTGGTTCTTCGCACCATCAGGTGTTTTAATACTTTTTCTCTGATTTCTTTGGCATTCTCTTTTACTGTTTTTATGTACTTTTCGTAATCCTTCTGCTTATCAAAGTTTTTGAGTTTATTTTCCAGTTGCCTGAAAAAGTTTTCAAGATTAGGTAAATTCGGAATAGTGCTTCTTCTGGGATTTTGAAAAAGTTTTATCTGGCTCAAAATATCCATGGGTGAGTTGTTGTAGGGAGTGGCCGTAACCAATATAACTCTTTTGCCCCTGCAAATTTCTGCTAAGAGTTCGTATGAGAGTGTAGATTCATTGCGGAAGCGATGAGCTTCGTCGATGATAATGTTTTTGTACTTGTCTATATCCCTTTTGCGTAAATCATCCAGCCTTCCAACCGATTCATAGTCAGCTGCCACGTGGAAATCGGAAAACACATTTGGCCACGAGCCGGGGTTGCTTTTTTCGAGTAGGACCGGTGGAGCAATGACCAATGTTCTTCCATCGAGTTGCGATGCAAGCATAGCAGCAATGTATGTTTTACCAAGACCTACTACATCTGAAATAAACACGCCGCCATATTCTTCCAGGATTTTTTTTGCATTGAGTACGGCCTGTTCCTGGTATTCCAGTTTTTTAAATTCCTGAGGTATATATTTAAGCAATACTTCTTCGCTTTGGCTGAGTTCGTCTTTAAAATATTCATATAGAAATTTCAGGTAAAGCTCATAGGGTTCTATGTTTGGATTAATCCATGTTTCCTCTTCAATGGTTTGTATAAATTTCTCACTCACATCCACAGCTTCTTGCCATAATTCTTCAAACTTTTGTATTGCAAACCTGTAATCGGAAGGGTGTTTTAATTCTACATTAAATTCGAGATTATCTTCAAGACCAGATTGAGTAAAGTTGCTTGAACCTGTAATTACCCGGCCTTCGTCTCTGTCTCCTTTTTTAAAGGTCATGATGTAGAGTTTGGCATGGATGTTTTGTGCAGGGTAGGCTCTGATCTCAAGCTTTTTATTTATGATCCATTCCCGGAATTTTAAGGTACCCTCTTCTACACGGGATGAGTCTTCAGATTGTTCATATTCGTTTTTAACTGCTTCGGCGTATTGCTGCTTTATTTCTGCGTGTGAGAAAATGTTGGGTACTGTCTGTGCGGATGTAGATTGTTGAATCAGATCAAAAGTTTCTTTGTTGGTGCTCATGCCAATGAGAATTCTGATTTTCTCAGTTTGCTCAAGTGCCGGATACAGTCGATAAAACCCGCTGGTGTAAAAATATCCTACCAGACAATCGAACAGATGCGTGTCTTTAATTAAGGTTTTAAAGCGTTCGAGCAGGGTCTGGTTGTTTTCGTTTGTGATAAATGACAGGGAGTTTTCCATTTTTGTAGATGCTTGGGTGATATGATTCCTCAAATCTAAAAATTTGAGATGTAGCCAGATAAAAAAATATCGTGCATACAGATGATTTTATTCCATTCGGTTACATGCTCTGGCTGCGCCGAATCATGGCGGATGTCAGGGAAAGATAAGAGTGGCGCATATCATACGGTTCGTATTTGATCCACAAAAACAACTGATGGCCGGGGAACATATATCAACTCAAATTTCCTTGTAATTTTACCCGGTTGATGTTAATGCTACTACAGATATGAATCCGGAAAAATTGCAGGGACTTGCCCAGCGGCTGGATGGGGAATTGTATTTTGATCTCACCATGCGCAGCCTGTATGCTACCGATGCATCGGCCTATCGGGAATTGCCGTTGGCTGTAGCTTATCCAAAGACGATAGAAGATCTGAAAAAGCTGGTATTGTTTGCGCGTGCCGAAAACACCTCGCTGATACCGCGTACGGCAGGCACTTCGCTGGCCGGGCAGGTGGTGGGGCATGGCATTGTGGTGGATATGTCGCGCTATTTTACCCAGATTCTGGAAGTGAATCCCCGGGAGCGTTGGGTGCGCGTGCAACCGGGCGTCATCCGCGATGAACTGAATATGTACCTGAAGCCTTATGGGCTGATGTTTGCTCCGGAAACCTCCACTGCCAATCGTGCCATGATTGGGGGCATGGTGGGCAATAATTCCTGCGGCAGCAATTCAGTGGTCTATGGTACCACGCGTGATCATTTGCTGGAAGTGAAGGCTATTTTGAGCGATGGCACCGAAATGCAGTTTGGGCCGCTGGATAAAGAAAGCTTTTATGCCAAATGTCGTTCTTCTCATCCGCTGGAAGCGGCCATCTACAGCCAGATCCGCGATGCGCTGAGCGATCAGGCTGTGCAGCAGGAAATCATCCGTGAATTCCCCAAAAAAGAAGTTACCCGTCGCAATACCGGATATGCGCTGGATCGGCTTCTGGAGATGGTGCCCTTTAAACCCGATGGCGAGGCTTTTAATTTCTGCAAACTCATTGCCGGTTCCGAAGGTACTTTGGCACTCCTCACAGAAATGAAACTCAACGTGGTGCCTCTGCCACCTAAAGAAATCGGCTTGATCTGTGCGCATTTTCACAGCATTGATGAATCGCTCCGGGCCAATGTGATTGCCATGAAACACAAGCCCAGCGCCAGCGAGCTCATTGATCACTACATTCTGTCTTGCACTGAGCAAAACCTGGAATACCGCAAGTATAGCTTTTTTGTGGAGGGCCAGCCTCAGGCCATTCTGATTATTGAGTTTCGCCGTGATACGGTGGAAGAGGTGAAGGCTGCTGCCCAGCCGTTGATTGAAGAACTCAGGCAGGCTGGTTTAGGATATGCTTATCCGCTGATTACTGGTAGCGATACGGCTAAGGTTTGGGCGTTGCGCAAGGCCGGGCTGGGCTTATTAGGCAATATCCAGGGTGATGATAAGCCCGTGCCTGTGATTGAAGACACGGCAGTTTCGGTAGAAGACTTACCGGCATACATCCGGGAGTTTAACCAGATTCTACAGAAATATCAGCTATATTCGGTGCATTATGCCCATGCGGGGTCGGGAGAACTGCATCTGCGGCCTATCCTCAATCTCAAATCAAAGGAAGGCCAGCGTATGTTCCGCACCATTGCCGAAGAAATTGCGGCGCTGGTGAAAAAATACCAGGGCTCACTGAGCGGTGAGCATGGCGATGGGCGGTTGCGGGGCGAATTCATTCGCCGGATGGTGGGTGAAAAAAATTACGCTTTGATGCGGCAGCTAAAGTACACCTGGGATCCGCAAAACGTGTTTAATCCCGGTAAAATCATTGACACACCGCCCATGGACACCATGCTGCGTTATGCGCCTGATCAGCAAGATCCGGAAATCCGCACCTATTTTGACTTTGGTGCCGTTAGCATCTTGCAGCATGCCGAACAGTGTAATGGCACGGGCGAATGTCGGAAAACCCATCTCAGTGGTGGCACCATGTGTCCCAGCTACATGGCCACGCGTCATGAAAAAGATACTACCCGCGCGCGAGCCAATATCCTGCGCGAGTTCCTCACCCATTCCACAAAACCCAATCGCTTCAATCATCAGGAGATATACGAGGTGATGGATTTGTGCCTGCTCTGCAAGGGCTGCAAATCGGAATGTCCGTCGAATGTGGATGTGGCCAAGCTGAAGATGGAATTTTTACAACAATACTACGATGCCAATGGCATTCCGCTGCGAAGCAGGCTCATTGCGCATTTTGCCACGCTCACGGCATTGGCGGCGCGCGTACCCGGGCTGTATAATTTTCTGATTAAACAGTCGTTTACTTCCAGGCTCTTCAAACGGCTAACCGGCTTTGCTCCACAGCGCAGCCTGCCTACCTTGCATCCGTTTACATTGAAGCAATGGTGGACAAAGCGAACACCGCCCGTAATCCCGTCCGATAGGCGCAAAGGGATGGTATACCTGTTCAACGATGAATTCACCAACTACCACGACGTGGAAGCCGGCATGCACACCATATTGTTGCTGGAAGCACTGGGCTATGAAGTGCGTATACCCGAACACGTGCAGAGCGGACGGGCTTTGCTTTCAAAAGGATTTCTGAAAAAAGCACGTGAAATCGCTGAAAAAAATATTGCCCTGCTTGATCCCATGGTGGATGAACAGCATCCTTTGATTGGGGTTGAACCCTCTGCTATTCTCACTTTCCGGGATGAATATCCTGATCTGACCCGGGGCGAAATGCAGCAAAAAGCCCGCCGGCTGGCCGGACATGCCCTGCTGCTGGAAGAATTTTTGTGGCGCGAACATCAGGCCGGACGCATCACTGCCGATGATTTTACCGATGAATCACAAAGCATTTTGCTGCACGGCCATTGCCAGCAAAAAGCACTCGTGGGCACGCAACCCCTGAAACAGGTGCTGTCCATCCCCAAAAATTATCGCGTCACGGTGATCCCCAGCGGATGTTGCGGCATGGCTGGTTCCTTTGGTTATGAAAAAGAACATTACGATTTGTCGATGAAAATTGGCGAATTGGTGTTGTTCCCTTCTGTGCGTGCAGTGCCCCAGCAAACGGTTATTGCCGCACCCGGCACCAGCTGCCGGCATCAGATCAAAGACGGGACCGGCAGGCATGCCCAACATCCGGCTACCATACTCTGGCAGGCGGTGAAAAGAAAATCGGCTTGAATCAAACATCCGGAAAATGCGGGCAGTTGCAAAATTTCAATCGGAGAGCTGCTTATCCATCTGCCGGCGGTTTGCAGAATTGCGGGGAAAGCATTAGCTTAAAATGCGATTTGCTCAGCATTTGCACAAAAAGCCATATTTATGCAAAAGGCACTAATCAGATGGGTGATCGGCGTGTTTGGGGTGGCATCCTTATTTTTTCTTGCTTTCCTTTCTGCATCTCATCGCACAGCTCCATTGAGTGATTCAGACATACAGGTGGTTGATCGCCCGCCGCTTAATGAGCGGAACAACTATTATGTTTCCAATCGTCCACCGCTTGCATCGCAGGCGTTCATTCCCTTGCCAATAGGCAGTATTGAGCCACGGGGATGGCTGCGTACGATGCTGGAATTGCAGCGCGATGGGTTGAATGGACATCTCGAAGAAATCAGTGCCTGGTTGGTGAAAAAAGATAATGCCTGGCTAAATCCGGATGGGCGCGGTGAACATGGCTGGGAAGAAGTGCCCTACTGGCTCAGGGGATATAGTGCATTGGCTTATGTATTGCACGACAGCGCCATGATTAGAGAGGCCACATTCTGGTTACACGCTGTGATGCGCAGCCAGCGTGCAGATGGTTATTTGGGTCCGGAAGCCAATCGCTATGCCAGCGACGGGAAGCCTGACCTGTGGCCTAATATGGTGATGCTGGAATGTTTGCAATCGTATTATTCCTTTTCCCGGGATCCACGGGTATTGTCGTGCATGCAACGGTATTTTCACTGGGAGCTGCAGCTGCCCGACAGCCTGTTTCTGACGCATTATTGGGAAAAAAGCCGGGGAGGCGATAACCTGTACAGTGTGTTGTGGCTCTACAACTACACCGGCGATACCAGCTTGTTGCGACTGGCAGAAAAAATTCACCGGCATACAGCCAATTGGGAGCAGCCAGGCACGTTGCCCAACTGGCACAATGTGAATATTGCCCAATGTTTTCGCGAACCGGCCACTTATTTTCAATTCAGCCACGATAGTACCGACCTGCATTTTACGTATGCCGATTTTCAGTTAATCCGCCAGCTTTACGGACAGGTGCCGGGCGGCATGTTCGGTGCCGATGAAGATGCACGACCTGGGCACACGGGTCCTCAGCAGGCGATTGAAACCTGCGGCATGGTGGAACAGATGTTTTCCGATGAGATTTTGCTGGCGCTAACTGGAGATCCCTTCTGGGCCGATCATGCCGAGGATGTGGCTTTCAATAGTTATCCCGCCGCGCTGATGCCCGATATGCGGGCCCTACGTTACCTCACAGCGCCCGACATGATCAGCAGCGATTGGCACAATCATGCACCGGGCGTGGAAAACGAAGGCCCCTTTTTTCAGATGAATCCCTTCAGCCATCGGTGTTGCCAGCATAATCATGGCATGGGCTGGCCCTATTATGCGGCCAGCCTGTGGATGGCTACGCCCGATAATGGTCTGGCTGCCCTGCTTTACAATGCCAGCCGGGTAAAAGCCCGGGTGGGAAAGGGAGATACAGTGGTTCTGGAAGAGCTTACGCATTATCCTTTTGATTCGCAAATCCGGTTTTTGCTGCATTTGTCGCACCCTCAGCAGTTCCCCTTGTATCTGCGCATCCCTGCCTGGTGCGGCCGGCCTGTGGTGAAGCTGAATGGCCAGGCCCTGCCTGTGCAGGCTGCTACGGGTAAGTATATCCGGATTTACCGCACCTGGCGGGAGGGCGATATGCTGACACTTGAGCTGCCCATGGAGCTTCAGGTGCATCGTTGGCGGGCCCAGCGCAACAGTATCAGTGTGAACTATGGCCCCCTGACATTTTCGTTGGGTATCCGCGAGCGTATCCGTACGGAAAGCCCTGCGCTGCATGTCGTGCCCGATGCCCGCTGGCAGCCGAATGCCGATACATTGCGCTGGAGAGCTTACAATATAGAGCCGGCCAGCCCATGGAATATAGCCCTGGTCAGCAATCCCTCGGGCAGTCTGGCCTGGGTTAAGATAAAATCCTATCCTTATCTGGAGAAGGGCAATCCCTTCACCCCTGAACATGCACCCATCCGCATTTTCGCTTTGGGTCAAACGGTGCCCGGCTGGCAGGTTGATTCCACTGGCCTGTGCGGACCTCTACCGCAGAGCCCGCTTCAGCTGCAAACTCCGGTAGATACGGTGGAACTCATTCCTATGGGTGCAGCGCGATTGCGAATAGCGGTGTTTCCGGAAGCCATCACTCATCCGTAGTTTCTGCATCCGGAGCTGGGGGTGTCAGGCTCACCAGCACCTTGTCAATGCGGTGGCCATCCATGTCCACCACTTCAAAACAAAAATCTTTCCACGCCACTTTTTCGCCTGTGTGCGGGATATGTCCCAATTGGTTGAGCAGAAAGCCGGCCAATGTATCAAACCCCTCTTCAATTTCTTCCATCAGTTCTACCCGGTCAAAGTATTCCAGGAAATCGTAGAAGGCAATCTGAGCATCCACCAGGTAGCTGCCGTCATCGCGTTTGACGATTTCCGACTCGGTTTCATCCTGATCGGGCATATCGCCCACCAGCCCTTCGAGGATATCATTTACCGTAATCATACCCAGCATGCTGCCATATTCATCTACAATAAAAGCAGCGTGGGTCTTGAATTGCTTGAATTTCTGGATTACCTGATAAGCCGTATTGCTGTCGGGCACAAACAAAGGTTTGCGCATGATGTCTGTGAGCGATTGTCCGTTTTCGGCCAGGTACAAGTCTTTGATATGCACCACGCCCATCATGTTATCGATCTGGCCGTCGCATACCGGGTAGATGGAATGGGGCGATTCCCTGATTTTTTGCCGATATACTTCCGGTGGATCATGGATATCCAGCCAGGCCATTTCCGATCGGTGGGTCATGAGAGAAGTGATGTTGCGGTCGCCCAGCCAAAAGACCCGCTCGATGATATCCTGTTCTTCTTCTTCCACGGCGCCGGATAAGGTGCCCTGGTTAATCATGGCGATGATTTCTTCCTCTGTGACATCAGCATCTTCCGAAACCTTGATATGAAACAATCGCACAATGGCGTTTGAAGAAACACTTAACAGCCAGATGAAAGGAAAGGTAATGGTGGAAAGCCATTTCATGGGGCGGGCCATGAGTTTGGCGATGCTTTCGGGTCTGGCCAACCCCAATTGTTTGGGTACCAGTTCGCCCAGAACCAGGGAAAAATAGGTAATGACGAGTACCACCACGATGGTTGCGATGGAATTACTGTAGGACGCTATCATGGGCCAGCGGGCAAACCACTGGGCCAGGCCTTCTTTGATAGCCTGGCCTGTAAACAATCCCGTCAGGATACCAATGAGCGTGATGCCAATCTGGATGGTAGAAAAAAAACGATCGGGTTGGGTAGCCAGTTCCAGGGCTGTGCGAGCAGCTGCATCGCCTTTCTCCGCTTTTTGCTTTAACCGGATTTTTTTCACAGATACCAGTGCTATCTCTGCCATAGCCAGCAAGCCATTCAGAAAAATCAATATGAAAATGATCAGTAATTCTTTCATAGCAGCTCATTCAATGGCAGAAATAGGAAAATCCTTTGCTGGGGCTGACCCGAACATTTCGTCTCTGTTTCGGCACGTTAAAGCACCGGAAAACATGTCTTGCGCAGGATGAATTCCTGGTTATCCGAGGATTGGAAAGAAGCTGGAAGTATAATCGACAGGCATCGGTATCCATACTGTGTACAAATATCCTCAATTTCGGGTATTTGCGCTAATCATATCAGGCTACCCAAAAACTAATGAATGCAAGTCCGAACCCCAGAAGCAGGGCCATCCATTTCCACAAGGAAAAACTATGGCTTTGTGTGCCGCTTTCAAACAGGATCGTAGCGGAAATATGCAGAAAAGACCCGGCTACCCCGGCAATGATCCAGGGCATGACAGAATGAAAGGCTGTCCAGGTATGTTCGGTGGTTTCGCTCAGCAGGGCCGAGACAGGTGTAACCAGCGCAAAAGCTACCAGTAACACCCACCTGATCCATTTGCTGATGGGCCTCAAGATGAGGATACTCATCAGGGTGATAGTTTCTGGAATTTTATGAAATGAAATCCCTGCCACCAAAGCAGTGAATACGCCAGGCCTGGAATAGGGATATCCAAGAGGAAGACCTTCGAGAAAGGCATGCAGGCTAAGCCCTAACAGCAAAGTACCCAGCATGCCCTGGTGGCTCATTTCGCGGGTAGGGGTGTGGCTATGTTCCATGCCATGGGATAGAAGCTGCAAAAACAACTGCAGCATGAAGCCCAGTAAAATACCCAGACCAGCCGTGGAGCCAAGACTTTGAAATACCGAAGGAATAAGATCAACCAGCGTAATGCCCAAAAGAAAAGATCCCGAAAACGCCAGCAAAGGAGCCATTCCATTTTGCTGAAAATGAGCTGACAACAAGGGAATGCTCCCTCCAATCAGCGTAAGCAGGAAAACAACAGATAGGCTAATGAAAAAAGTCATGATGACTGCAACGGGATAAATCGTACAAAGATACTGCCTGTAACCCCTCCGATAAGTAACCCCAATAACATACCTGCCAGCACATCGCCCGGAAAATGGACGCCCACATAAATCTGCGCATATGAAATCAGGAAAGCCCACGCAAATACCACAAAAATCCATTTGCCAGTAAATCGCCGAAAACTCAAAAACATAAACATAGCCAGGGCAAAGTGATTAGTGGCATGCGCTGACGGAAACCCGTATTGTCCGCCGCATGAAATCAATAAATGAACCGTAGGAGCCACTACCGGATCATGACAGGGCCGCAGGCGCTGGACAAACATCTTAAAAACTTCCACACTCAGCTGATCGGCAATGGCAAAGGTGAGAAGAAAAAATGCGATCCACCACAGGCCTCGCCAGCGAAAATGCATAACGACCACCAGCAGCAGAAAAAAATACAAAGGCGCCCAGGTGTAGGGATTTCTGACAAATGGCATTACCGCATCCCAAAACGGCGTATGCCAGGTTCCATTTATCAGGTGAAACAATTTTCTATCGAGCACAATCCAGTGTTGCCATGCAAGCAGCAAAGGGGATAGGCCATGATTTTTCAACATAAAAAGCAATATTGACCGGCGCATAAAATTGATATTTATTTTTGATTATCCCGAAAGCCTCCCGGTTATTCTTTTTCAAAAACCAGTTTGGCCTATCTTTGCCACACAAAACCCTCTCACTTGTGTCGCTGATAACTTCGATTTCAGGTATTCGTGGTACGATAGGCGGAAAACCCGGCAATAGCCTTACTCCGGCAGATATTGTGCGCTTTACTTCAGCTTATGCACGATGGTTGATGGGCCGTGGAGATAACCGCAAAGTAGTGATTGGTCGGGATGGCCGTGGATCCGGTAAAATGGTGAGTGAGCTGGTGGCCGCTACTTTGCAGGCCATGGGAATGGATGTGGTGGATCTGGGTTTAACCACCACACCCACGGTTGAAATTGCCGTAATACAGGAAAGAGCTGCCGGTGGCATCATCATCACGGCCAGCCATAATCCGGAAGAATGGAATGCGCTGAAACTGCTCAACCACTACGGTGAATTTCTTGATGCTGCGGAAGCCCGCGAAGTGATTGCGTTTGCTGGCGAACCAGGTAATTTGACTTATGTTGATTTGTATCATCTGGGAAGATATACCACAAACGAAAACTATCTGCAAAAGCATGTTGAACTGATTTTGCAGCATCCGTTGGTACAAGCTAAAGCTATTCAGGACAAACAATACCGGGTTGTGGTAGATGCCATCAACTCTTCCGGTGCCTTGTATGTACCTGCTTTATTGCGGGCGCTGGGCGTGCAGGAAATCATCATGCTCAATGATGAGATTAATGGTCGTTTTGCCCATAATCCCGAACCCTTGCCTGAACATTTAACCGGGCTGAAAGCTGAAGTTAAAAAACGCAATGCACATTTAGGCATTGCAGTAGATCCTGACGTAGATCGCCTGTGCTTTGTGTGTGAAGATGGCAGCATGTTTGGTGAGGAATATACTCTTGTGGCTGTTGCAGATTATATGCTCATGCATCGCAAGGGCAATACGGTTTCCAATTATCTTTCTACCCAGGCTTTAAGAGAAATCACCGAAAAACGCGGCGGGCAATATTTTCCAGCTCCTGTAGGTGAAATCAATGTCGTACAGAAAATGAAACAGGTGCAAGCAGTTATTGGCGGAGAAGGCAACGGTGGCGTGATTGTACCTGAATTGCATTACGGAAGAGATGCGCTGGCAGGCATCGCCTTGTTTTTATCTCATCTGGCCTTATCTGGTAAAAGTGCATCTGCATTGAGGAAACAATATCCCAATTATTTTATTTCAAAAAATAAAATTGCGCTACAGGATGGCATGGATCTGCAGGTTATTCTGCAAGGGATAAAAGAAAAATACAAACAATATCCCACCAATACAGAAGACGGTTTGCGAATTGAATTTGAAAACAATGACTGGGTGCATCTGCGTGCATCCAATACGGAGCCTATCATTCGCATTTATGCAGAAAGCAAGTTTGAAACTACGGCCAACAATATTGCCCGCCGCATCATGGAAGATATCCGCGAATGCATCAACCAGCAACCTTCATCTGCAACTAAAGGATCTGTGTAATTTCAGATTTATCTGGTTATTCCACGACTTCATGCAAAGGTTCTGATTTCGTTTCTGGTTTTTTGTGTGGCGAAGAGCCAGGGATCTGGCATGCGCCAGATCCGCAGCATCCGGTGTTGGTGATGGCCTGGAAAAGCAATAATCCGGCAGCAGCTCCCAGCCAGATGTCGTGCATTTGCCAGGATCCCACAACCAGCAACAAACCGGATACGAGGCGTATCCAACGCATGGCATGCCAGTTGGTAAACAGCATCTGCTTCATCATATCAGCGAATTTGATTGTGTAAACGCATCCAGCTGCCGCCATTATATACTTCCGCAAATCCCGCCTGCTTAAGGATGCTTCGGGCCATGGCACTGCGTGCGCCTGATGCACAACAGGTGATGATGATCTTATCTTTTTTGAGTCGATGTAATTGCTGTTGCAGTTGTTGTACCGGAATATTGATGGCCCCAGGAATATGTCCGGATTTGAATTCCTGAGGCGTGCGTACATCCAGTATCACAGCTCCTTGCTGAACCAGCGTTTTTAAATCTTTTTTTTCCTGTTTGCCAAATAATCTGCTGAGGAATCCCATAGTTTAAAATGTTTAAATGTTATAACAAATCCATCCAGCTTCCGCCGTTTTCACAGGGGATACCGAAATTTTCAAGGATCAGCTTGGCTCTTGCACTGCGGTTTCCGCTTGCACAACACACGATGATGGGTGTTTGCAGCGAACGGATTTCATCAATGCGTTGCGGAATTTCGTGCAATGGAATATTGATACTTCCTTCCACATGTCCGCCTGCAAATTCCTGTGGTGTGCGGACGTCAATAATGGTGAATGTTTCCATGGTTTATTTTTTATTTGTCTTCGCGTTGAAATAATTGAGAAGCTATGCCGCCCATCATGGCACCATACAAGGTGCTGTTAACCGGATGTGAAGTAATCACACAATATCCACTGGTACAACCTATGAAATGATAATAGGCATAGCCGGCAATCGCGCCGATGATTGCTCCAATTGTGAATAGAAAAACAGATGATTTCTTCATTTCAGAAATCTTTAATTGCTACACTTAAATCGTAAACCGGTGTTTTATCTTTAAATGCAGGGTACAACAAACTTGCTGCGGCCGCGCTGCGGAAGCCTCCTGCACAATGCACCACTACAGGTTTGTTTGCTGGTATTTCGTGCAAACGTTGCTTTAATTCCTGCAAAGGAATGTGTAAGGCATGTGAAAAGATGCGACGTTCCTGTACTTCGTTGTTATCACGTACATCCACGATGGTGTATTGTTCCGGATGTTGCCTAAAAGCACGAATATCCAGATCGGGCATTTGCAACAAGCCTTGTTTCATCACAAAGGCTGAAACAACCTGTGGTTCATAACCAATTTTGGCAATGCGATACAAAACACGATGAAGCTGTGGCATATTTGATGCTGCCAGGTAGAATGGCTGTTGCGGTTCAATAAGTGTTCCCAGCCAGGTTTCAAAACGCGTGTCTTCCATTAGATTGATGGCGTTGGGCAGAAATCCGGCTTTGAACTCAGATTCTGGCCGCACATCAATAATCGGTATGTTGTTCTGCAATGCAGGCTGTGTGTTGTGGATGGGTATGCGGGCAAGGCTCTGCTGCAGTGGAGGAGCGCCTTTCCGGTTGATCTCCACATCGAAGGGGAAATAAGCCGGGATGAAGGGTTGGCTGTCGAGCAGGCGATTGACAAATTCATCTTCTTCCATGGGTTGCAGGCTCCAGTTGCTCAGTTTTTCGGCTCCTATAGTGCTATGGGATGCATCCTTAAGGCCTTTCCCACAGAGGGTTCCTGCTCCGTGTGCGGGATAGACTTTTACAGGATCGGGTAAGGACAAGAGTTTTTCCCGCAATGAATGATACATTTGACGGGCTTGCTTTTGCCGGTCCACCTGGATATTTCCTGCATGCTCTCGCAGATCGGGCCTTCCACAGTCGCCTATAAACAAGGTATCACCCGTAAATACGGCTACCGGACGATCCTTGTCGTACGCGACTATGCTGATGCTGTCCGGAGAATGTCCAGGCGTAAACAAAATTTTCAGAGTCGTTTGTCCAACCTTTATCTGATTGCCGTCGTCTACAGGTTGATGGGAATAAGCTGCTCCCAACAGGCGACTCACATAAATGGGTGCGCCAGTGGTCTGGTGAATTTCCAGGTGACTGCTCACAAAATCAGCATGTGGATGGGTTTCAATCACCCCTACTATACGGGCTTGGTTTTCCTCAGCAAAAGCAAAATAAGGCTTTGGATCACGAGCCGGATCAATTACAATCATTTCCCCTTCGCTTACCAGGGCATAACTGTAGTGCGATAAATTGACATCTTCAAATTGATGTATTTTCATAAGCGGTTTTTATGTCAGGCGCCAAAGTTAAGATGCACCTGAGCTAACAAAGGGTAACTCCTGTTACAAACCTTTCCTCCGGCCGGGATGAATATGTACCTTTGCTGATAGAGTCCTGCTTATGAATCGCATTTATCTTGACAATGCAGCAACCACTCCGCTCGATCCGGAAGTGCTGGAGGCAATGATGCCTTATCTGAAGGAAAAATTCGGCAATCCATCTTCCATTTATTCCTATGGCCGGGAAACCCGGCTGGCTGTTGAAAACGCGCGCCGTACTGTAGCCCGGCTGATAGGTGCGCATCCGGGAGAAATATTTTTTACGTCGGGTGGAACAGAAAGCACCAATACTGCCATCACGGCTGCTATCCGCGACCTGGGCTGCCAGCATATCATCACGTCTCCCATTGAGCATCACGCAACCCTGCATACCACTGCATTTTATCATGAGCATATGGGCGTGCATCTTTCGTATGTACGCATTCAGCCAGATGGACATGTGGATTTGGATAGCTTGGAAACCTTGCTGCGCAATAGCAAGGAGAGATGTTTGGTATCGTTGATGCATGCCAACAATGAAATTGGCAATCTGCTGGATATCGAAAAAGTGGGGGAGCTGTGCAAACAATATGATGCCATATTTCATTGTGACACCGTGCAAACCGTTGGGCATCTGCCCATAGATGTACGCCAGTTGTATGTGCATTTTATCCAGGCATCCGCACACAAATTTCATGGGCCGAAAGGAGTAGGATTTTTATATATCAATGAAAATATCCGGATTCATCCGTTGCTGATGGGAGGTAGCCAGGAGCGGAATATGCGTGCAGGTACGGAAAATGTGTATGGCATCGTCGGTCTGGCCAAAGCATTGGAAATGGCCGTAAATCGGATGGATGAAGACAGGCAGTATATTCTTTCCTTAAAGCACGAACTTGCCCGGCAGCTCCAGGCGCAGATTCCGGACATCCAGTTTAATGGCGACTGGAATGGGAGAAGTTTATACACCGTGCTGAATGTATCTTTCCCCTACAATGAGCATACAGAATTGCTGTTGTTTAATCTGGACATGGAAGGTATTTGTGTGTCGGGCGGAAGTGCCTGCAGTTCAGGTGTCGAGCATGTATCGCATGTGATTCAGGCCTTGCGTCCCGGTGCAAAAGAGGTGCCTGTGCGTTTTTCGTTTTCCAGATACAATACCCGCGAAGAAATTGATCGGGTGGTAACAACCGTCAAAAAGCTGGTTACGGCTCCTGTAGGCGGACACAGTTCGGCCGTATCACTTTAAGATACGGGCAAGTGTTTCGGCTAATTCTTCTCCCCGCAAATTTTTGGCAATGATACGTCCCTGCGGATCCAGCAGGAAGTTGGCTGGTATGCTTTGCACATGATATTTTACGGCCACTTCATTTTGCCAGTATTTCAGATCACTTACCTGTGTCCAGGTAAGGTGATCATCATGGATGGCTTTTATCCAGCGGTCACGGTCGTAGTCGAGCGATACGCCGAGAATCGTGAAATTCTTGTCTTTGAATTGTTCATAAGCCTGTACCACGTAAGGGCTTTCCATGCGGCAGGGGCCACACCAGCTGGCCCAGAAATCAACCAGTACGTATTTACCGCGAAACGAGGAAAGCTTTACAGGCATGCCGTTGGTGTCGGGCAGGGTGAAATCGGGTGCTATGGCGCCTTCGGCAGTGAGCAGAGCTCCCTGCAGATAATCGGCAGCAGCCCGGCCATAGCGTGATTGCTGTACAGACGGGCTGAGGGTTTGAAAAGCTTTTTGCAATTCCATAGCGGGCATGCGCTCCCGAAGCTCATTCATCAAAATCAATACACTGGCGATATTTCCGGGATGGCTATGGATAAAATCCAATCCGGTTTTTACGACATCCGAATTAAACTGATTTACTTCTTCGCGCAGCCGGGCTATTCCACTGGTATCATCAGTAGCCTGCACACGCTGGATTTCCTCATTCAATGTGGAAGCCCGCGCTCCCAGCGGGCGGAAGGCATCCATATAAGCTTGCATTGCATCAGCTTCAGGACTTCCTTTTACCCGTGCCTCCTGAAACCTGGCTGCATCGCCGGTTACAATCAGCTGAGCGCCGGGCGAAAGCAGCGTAATAAGTGGGCTTCGCTGCCCGGAGATGAATAACCCATACAAGGCAGTGGAATCAACCCGTACCTTGAAATAAAATTTTCCGGCTTCCACACGGGCTGAATCCACGGGTGTATTGGAAGTATCGCTAAACAGATAAACAGTTTGAGCCGTTTGATTATCAGCAGGCGTGAGCTGGCCATTGATGTAGCAATAGGATTGTGCATGGCTGATCTGTATCCAGCCCATCCACAGGCTTGTGAGGAGCAGTAATTTCTTTATCATGGACGTTCATCAGTTTTGAAAGATACTGGCTAACTTTTTATCGAGTGCATCCCCGCGCAGGTTCCGGGCAATGATTTTGCCCTGTGGATCAAGCAGAAAATTGGCTGGGATGGCCTGTACACCATAAAGCCGCGCTGCTGCATTGTTCCAGTATTGAAGATCGGAAACCTGATGCCAGTAGAGGTGATCTTCATGAATCGCCTGCAGCCAGCTGTTCCGGTCTTTGTCGAGTGACACACCCAGAATGGTGAAATTTTTCTGCTTGTATTTCTGATAGGCCTGCACCACGTGCGGATTTTCCATGCGGCAGGGGCCACACCAGCTGGCCCAGAAATCAATCAGCACGTATTTGCCCCGCAAGGAAGAAAGGCTCAGTGGTTGTCCACTGGTATCTGGCATGGTGAAGTCGGGCGCCGTCTGGCCTATAGCCGTACGTCTGGCTATTTCGAGGGTTTGATAAATTTGTTTGCCATAAGGAGTCGCACGTACGGTGGTGTCGAGGGATTGATAGATTTTTTCCAACACCTGTACATCCGGTTCATAGATCAGATTGCTGCGCGTGACCACCCAGGCGCTCACCACCGATTTGGGATGTTCGGCAATGAAACTCACCATGGCCTGGGTTTGCAGGCTGTCAATTTCATTGGCAGTTGCATTGATGCTGTCCTGTTTTTCCGGAAGCGTACCGCTCCGCACGGCATCTTCATACACCTGATACAGGGCCGTGTATTGCTTGTTAAATGGCTGCATCTGTTGCTGATAAGCTTCATAATCCTGTTGTGCAGCTGAGCCGCTAACCCGTGCCTGAGCCAGCGAATCGGCATGTCCGCTGATGCGGATATCGGCATTTTCTACGAAGAAATCCAGCTCCTGCATGCTATTGGGTAGCGAAAGGCTAAACAATGTGGGTGCATCCACTTTGCCAGTAAACCGGAAGTGTCCGTTCTGGATTTTGGCTGAATCATTGATTACAGAATCACCTTGTTGGTGGAGAAAAAACACCCATCCATCGGGCGCACCCTCAATTTGTCCTTCAATCACAAAGCCCTCAGAAGTATGATGCTGGCAGGCACTGAGCCATCCTACCAACCAGATGCTGATAAGTGCTATGATCCAGGATTTCATGGAGAATTTTGTTTTGATATGGCAGTTCATGTGTACAAATTTATGTTCGGGAGGGTAATAAGATTCATCTGCAGGGAATTGGAAGATGCTCAATGGTGGCGTTTTTTCAATACTTCAATCACATCATTCAGCACATATCCTTTGGCAGCCAGCAACACCAGATAGTGATATAATAGGTCGGCGGCCTCATTCAGGAAAAGTTCTTCATTATCATCTTTGGCCTCGATTACCACTTCCACGGCTTCTTCACCCAGTTTCTGGGCAATTCGGTTGATGCCCTGGGCAAATAATCGCGCTGTATAGGAATTTTCCGGCCGGCGGTGTTTGCGATCCCGAATTACATTTTCCAGATGTTCCAGAAAATTATCTGAAACATTGGGCTCATTGAAGCAAGTGTCGGCACCGGTGTGGCAAACGGCTCCGAGCGGGCGAACCTTCACCAGGATGGCATCCTGATCACAATCGGTGCGTATTTCTTCTACCATCAACAGATGGCCGCTTTCTTCGCCCTTCATCCACAGGCGTTGTTTGGAGCGGCTATAGAAAGTGACGCGTTTATCTTTAATAGTTCTGTCGAGTGCTTCCCGGTTCATGTAGCCCAGCATCAGCACGCGGCGGGTATGGATATCCTGAATGATGGCGGGTACCAGTCCATCGGGAAACTTATCGAAATTTATCTGCAAATCCGTTTCTGTGAATTCCTGCATGACACGCTGCTGTTGGGTTACCGTTTCATTCATACCATAAAGGTAAGCAAAAACTCAATCTCTGACGGGAATACCGTTTTGTTTTAAAAAAGCTTTCAGTTCGGGGATGCTGATTTCACCGAAATGAAAGATGCTGGCTGCAAGGGCTGCATCGGCATGGGCTTGCTGGAATACATCGAGAAAATGCTGCATGGTACCGGCTCCGCCTGAGGCAATAATCGGCACGGGCAGGGTAGTGGCCAATTCACGGGTAAGATCCAGGGCAAAACCTTGTTTGGCACCATCATGGCTCATGGAAGTAAGCAGAATTTCACCTGCGCCGCGGTCAACCACTTCATGGGCCCAGTGAACAGCGCGCGTTTGGGTGCGGATGCGTCCTCCGTTCAGATACACCCACCAGTCGTTTTCTTCAAATTTGGTGTCAATAGCCACCACTACACACTGAGAGCCAAACAGGCGAGCCAGTTCATCGATCAATGCCGGGTTGCGATAAGCAGCTGTATTGACAGAAATCTTATCGGCACCGGCGTTTAGCAGGGTATGCACGTCTTCGGCCGTGCTGATGCCGCCTCCTACGGTAAATGGAATCGAAATATGATGGGCAATTTGCCTGACCAGTTCTGCAAAGGTTTTTCTTTGTTCATGGGTGGCGGTGATGTCGAGAAACACCAGCTCATCAGCCCCTTCTGCAGCATAGCGGGCTCCCAGCTCAACCGGATCGCCAGCATCGCGGATATTTTCAAAATAAATTCCCTTTACGGTCCGTCCGTCTTTGATGTCCAGACAGGGAATGATGCGTTTGGTTAGCATGATGGTTTGCTTTTCTCCTCAATCAAATCTAAAATGCTTGCTTCTATCTGTCAGCTTATGCCTTGTTCGGGTTGTTTTTGCTTCTTCCATTCCTCCAGCGATATTTTTCCTTCGTAAATAGCTTTGCCCACGATCACGCCTTTCAGGCCAATTTGTTCCAGTCGTTTTATATCTTCCATGGATTGCACCCCTCCGCTGGCAATGAGGTGGATATCGGGCAAAGCTTTCAGAATTTGGGAATATAATTCAAATGCTGGTCCCTGCAGCATGCCATCGCGCTCCACATCGGTACAAAACACCTGTTTAACACCCATCTGTAGCTGTTGTTGCAAGAATTCGACCACAGGTTTTGAAATGGTTTGTTGCCAGCCATGAATGGCAATATGATTATTCTTCACGTCGGCTCCCAGCAAAAATTTGTCGGCACCAAACATATCCAGCCATTGCCTGAATAAGTCCGGCTCTCTGGCGGCCATGCTTCCCACCACTACCAGGCTTGCTCCGCTTTGCAAAGCACGCTTTACTTCTTCGGCAGTGGTAATACCACCTCCGAAGTCAATGACCAATGAAGTATGCCGGGCAATGCGTTCCAGCACTTCCCAGTTTTTTACTTTTCGCTCCCGGGCCCCATCCAGATCCACCAGATGAAGCCGGCGCAGACCGGAGGCTTCAAACAAACGCGCTACTTCCAGCGGATCAGGGCTGTAAACTTTTTGCTGCTGGTAGTCGCCCCGCGTGAGCCTCACACATTGCCCGTTGATGATATCAATAGCTGGAATGAGTTCTATCGGCATACTCAGGTTTCGCTTAGCTCAAATGAATGAAATTTCTCAAAATCCGTTCTCCCACTTCGGCGGATTTTTCAGGATGAAACTGCACAGCATAAAAATGATCGCGCTGTATGGCAGCGCTGTAAGTTATGCCGTAGGAAGCTGCAGCAATGGTATAGGCACAGCAGGGCACGTAATAACTGTGCACAAAGTACACATAAGCTCCGTCTTTCACACCCTCAAACAGGGGAGAATGCAGTTGGGTAATCTGGTTCCACCCGATTTGAGGCACTTTCAATCCGCCTTCGGATGAAAATTTTTTCACTTCTTCCGGAAAAATATCCAGACAGGGAGTGTTGTTTTCTTCTGAGTAACGCGCCATCAGTTGCATGCCCAGGCAGATGCCCAGCACAGGCTGGGTAAGCGAACGGATAACTTCATCCAGTTTTCGTGCTTTGAGATAGGACATAGCCGAACTGGCTTCACCCACGCCCGGGAAAATGACCCGGTCAGCCGAACGGATGATACGGGCGTTGTCCGTGACATGCGCACGATAACCCATTCTTTCCAGTGCAAACAGCACCGATTGAATATTTCCGGCGTGATAACGAATGACAGCAATTTCCATGTACAAACAACTTAAGATGCAGCATGCACGGGGTTATCAGATAAAATTTGTTGTACAAAATCCTTTGTGGCCTGTTCAATATCTGCAGCCTGTTGCAGCACGCGAATATAGGCACTTCCGATGACGGCCCCGCGGCTATGCCTGCAGGCCTGCAGAAAGCTTTCATGGTCGTGGATACCAAAACCCACCAGGAAAGGATTTTTCAGCTGCATGGCTTCGATGCGCTGGAAGTAAGGTTGTAGGCTGGATAAATCTTTTTTCTTTCCGGTAGTGGATGAAGACGAGACCACATACAGAAAGCCGCTGCTGGCTTCGTCGAGCTGGCGGATACGCGCATCGGAAGTTTCCGGAGTAATCAAAAAGCTGAAATGAATGCCGGTGGATTTGCACAAAGGCTCCAGATCCTGCCTGAATTCGTCCAGCGGCAGATCGGGCAGAATCAATCCATCAATACCGGTTTCGGTACATTTTTCAAAAAAACGTTCCAGCCCGAATTGGAGGACGACGTTCAGATAACCAAACAGAATCAAAGGCAGGTGAACTTCTCTTCGGATATCGTGCAACTGTTCAAACAGCAGGCGCAGCGACATGCCGTTATCCAATGCCTGTTTGCTGCTTTGCTGAATCACCGGGCCATCGGCCAGGGGGTCGGAAAACGGAATGCCGATTTCTACCATATCGGCGCCGGCCTGTTGCAAAGCAAGCAGGATGCGTCGGGTATCCTGCAGCCTGGGGAATCCGGCAGTAAAATAAATGGTGAGAATCTTTTCCTTTTTTTGGGCAAATAAGCTGTCAATACGGTTCATGGCTCATTTCATTCAATACCTGTTCAGGAATAAGGTTCAGTGGTTGTGGGGTTGTCATCAGCCGGCAGAAAACGCAGGTAGGTTTCCATATCCTTGTCGCCCCTGCCGCTGAGGCAAACCACTACCACATGTTCGGGTTTCAGTTGCAGGTCTTTCAGTTTGGCCAGGGCGTGGGCGCTTTCCAGGGCCGGGATGATGCCTTCAAGCCGGGTAAGTTCAAATGCAGCATCGAGTGCTTCCTGGTCGGTAGCGCTGAGGTAAATGGCCCGGCCTGTAGCATGCAGGTAAGCATGGATGGGGCCGACGCCGGGATAGTCGAGCCCGGCCGAAATGGAATGAGGTTCTATGATCTGTCCGTCTTCGGTTTGCATGAGCAGGGTTTTGCTTCCATGAATCACGCCTGGTCGGCCCAGGGCGATGGTAGCTGCTGTATATCCGCTTGTCAGTCCCTTGCCGGCGGCTTCCACGCCTATAAGCTGCACGGATACGTGATCCAGAAAGTGGTAAAAACTCCCGGCGGCATTGCTGCCACCGCCCACACAGGCCACCACATGGGTTGGCAATTCAGAGCCGGTTTCTGCCTGCAGTTGCTGCTTGATTTCTGCGCTTATTACGGACTGGAAGCGAGCCACCATATCGGGATAGGGATGTGGTCCCACCACCGATCCGATGATATAGTGCGTATCTTCCGGGTGATTGACCCAGTCGCGGATAGCCTCGTTGGTAGCATCTTTGAGGGTACGGCTGCCGCTCATAGCCGGCACCACTTTGGCGCCCAGCATGCGCATGCGGGCTACATTGGGAGCCTGCCGCTGCATATCCACTTCACCCATATACACCACGCATTCCATTCCCATCAGCGCGCACACGGTGGCGGTGGCCACGCCGTGTTGTCCGGCTCCGGTTTCGGCAATGATGCGCTTTTTGCCCAGGCGCTTGGCCAGCAGAATTTGACCAATAGTATTGTTGATTTTATGGGCTCCGGTATGATTCAAATCTTCCCGTTTCAGATAGATGCGGGTTTGGTATTTTTCGGACAGGCGACGGGCAAAATAAAGCGGGGAAGGCCGGCCTACATAATCACGGAGCAGGCGGCCGAATTCTTCCTGAAAATCGGCCGAATTCATGATATCCAGGTATTTTTCCCGGAGTTCGGCTACATTGCGATAAAGCATTTCCGGAATGAAAGCCCCGCCAAACTCGCCATAGTAGCCTTTTTCATTAACCTGGTACTGACCGGGTCTTGCCAGCCGCAGGACAGAAGGAGCTATACCTCCGACACGATATTCAATTGACATATGAATTGTTTGATGCGTTCAAAATCTTTTATGCCGGGAGCCGTTTCAAACCGGCTGTTGATATCCACGGCGTAGAGCTGCGGATGCTGCAGTGAAAGAATCTCATGCGCATGTTCGGGTCCAATACCTCCGCTCAGAAAAAACGGAACCGAACCCTGATAGGCATGTAACAGCTGCCAGTCAAAACGTTTGCCGGTGCCTCCTTTTTGTTGGGATGCTGTGTCAAACAAAAAGTAATCACAACTTGCCTCGTACGGCCGGGTGTCGGGAAATCCTTCGCCGGAAACAGGGAACACCTTGATGATTTTCAGGCCCTGTTTGCGCAATTCGTGGCAAAAAGCAGGGGATTCCTCACCATGTAGCTGAACCATTTGCAGGCCGTAAGCATTTACTACCTGCAGGATTTCATCGTAAGAAGCGTTTACAAAAACACCCACCTTTTGGATGTTTCCCTGATACGACCGTGTATGGGCCGCCTGCTGATGCGGGAGAATACAGCGGGGTGATTTCGGATAAAAAATCATCCCGGCAAAATCCACACCCATGGCCTCCAGCCGGTGGAGCTCATCCAGCCTCGCCAGACCACACACCTTGATATGGAGCTTACCGCTATGCATGGGTTGCCGTTTGTTGAAGTTGCAGAATAAATGACTGGAAAGCCTGTACAGGGTCCGGCTGATGCATGAAACGTTCGCCAATGAGAAATCCCTTGCATCCGGCCTGGCGCAGAGAAGCAATGATCTGTGGATCGTGAATGCCGCTTTCAGCAATCACTGGCGTACCCGGGGGCGCGCATTGCACCAGCTCAAACGAACGATTCAGATCCACTTCAAATGTTCTCAGATCGCGATTGTTGATGCCTATCAGATCCACATCTGCACACCACTTATCGAGTTGTTCCCGGCTATGCACTTCCATCAGCACTTCCAGCCCCAGCTCATGGGCAAGTGCCGAAAGTGATTGAATGGTTTTTTTATCCAGGCATTCGGCAATCAGCAATATCACATCGGCACCCAGCGCTTTGGCTTCGTAAACCTGATAGGGATCTATGATAAAATCCTTCCGCAGCAGAGGAATGGAAACCTGTGCACGCGCCATCATCAGGTCTTCTCCCGATCCGCCGAAGAAAGTCATATCGGTAAGGATGCTCAACGCTGCTGCCCCATGCTGTGCGTAGCCGGTAACGATTTGTTCCAGCGTGCGGGTAGAAGCAAAATATCCTTTTGAAGGCGATTTGCGTTTGTGTTCAGCGATTATGCCGCTGCTGAAAGGCCGCAAAAGTGCCTGTTTCAGCGAAAAGCAGGTTCGTTTGAATGCTGGAATTTGTTGCAGCACAGCAAGCGGAAATGCCTGTTGCTTAATGGCCAGCTCCCGATGTTTGTGGGCGATAATCGTATCCAGAATGAATGCCATTGTTTGCAAGTTAAACAGAATCAATTTTTTTGCATGTCGAGCAAGGTTTGCAAAGCCCGATAACCGGCACCGCTTTCCAATGATTCCACTGCTGCCTGATAACATTCTTCATAATTCGGATAAGCTCCACAGCAATACAATCCCATAGCAGCATTGGCCAGTACTACGGCATGTTGCGCCCAGCTGCCTTCTCCTTTGAGGATTTTTACAAACATCTTCACCGATTCTTGTACAGAACCACCACCATACAGGTCGATAGCATGTACAGCCCGTTTGCCCAAAGCCTCAGGCGTATACAGTTGCTGGCCTTCCTGGGTAATCACCATGGTATCGCTGGTCAGCGAAATTTCATCATATCCGTCCAGGCTATGGATGATGGCATACCGCTTATCTGTTTGCTGATACAAATAATGATAGGTGCGGGCCAGCTCCAGGTTGTACACGCCGATGAACTGATAAGCCGGCATGGCCGGATTGACCAAAGGACCCAGCAGATTGAAGAAGGTGCGAACACCCAGTTGCTTGCGCACATTGGCCACATTTTTCAGAGCAGGATGAAACAAAGGGGCATGCAGAAAGCAGATATTTGCCTTATCGAGCTCCCGCCTCAGTGCATCCACATCGTTTTTCAGTTTGTAGCCTAAAGCCTCCATCACGTTTGATGCACCGGTGATGGAAGAAACGCCGTAATTGCCATGCTTGGCCACTTTTTGACCGGCACCCGCCACCAGAAAGCAGGAAAGGGTAGAAATATTAAACGTATTCTTTCCATCACCGCCTGTACCCACGATGTCCAGCACAGGAATGCCATCCAGATCCACACGTAAACACAGTTCCAGCAGGGCTTCCCGAAATCCAGCCAATTCTTCAACCGTAATGCTGCGCATCAAAAAGACGGTCATAAAAGCCGCCAGCTCACTTTCATTATAAGCTCCTTTTGAAATATTGATGAGGATCTCCCTGGCTGTGGCCCTGTCCAGGGTTTTGTGGTCAAACAAGTATTGCAGAATTTGTTTCATGGTAACAGATCATTTTTGAAATAAACCATCATGTATGTCCATCAGCTATTCAGCCAGTTGGCGATCATGTTTTCTCCCTCAGGCGTAAGCACGCTTTCCGGATGGAACTGTACGCCCGTGAGGTCCAGTTGTTTGTGGCGCAATCCCATGATATATTGTTCATCATCGCGCGCAGTAATCTCCAGGCAATCCGGCAATCCGGCTTCGTCTACCACCCAGGAATGATAGCGGCCAGCCTGAATGATGTCGGGCAAATGACGAAATATGGGAATCTCATGATTCAGGATATGCACAGGCGTGGCAATGCCATGATACACCTTGCTGAGATTGATAAGCCTGGCTCCGAAAGCCTCGCCAATAGCCTGGTGTCCCAGGCAAACACCTAAAATGGATTTGGATGCCGCGTATTCACGGATCAAGGGCAGCAGCAAACCAGCTTCCTGCGGAATACCGGGTCCGGGCGAAAGAATAATTTTATCGTAGCCGGCAACTTTTTCAAGTGGAATTTCATCATTCCGAAACACATCCACCGGATCGGTAGTCAGCTTGCGCACCAGATGCACCAGGTTGTAGGTAAATGAATCGTAATTATCAAACACCAGGATTCGCATACACTTGCTTTTGGTAAATATGAATCAATTGTATCAATAGGTTTGTTCGGCCATTGCAATAGCTGTACGCAATGCATGCAGCTTGTTATGTACTTCCTGTACTTCAGCAGCCGGATTGGATTGAGCCACAATGCCAGCACCACCCCGGTAGTAAAGCGTATTGCCTTTGCTCAGCAGCGTGCGAATCATGATGGCGTGATTGAATTCGCCATTGAATCCCACAAAGCCAATGCATCCGCCATAGTAGCTGCGGGCCGATCGCTCATATTGGTCAATTAGTTGCATAGCCCGGTATTTCGGCGCACCGGATAGGGTGCCTGCCGGGAAAGTAGCTGCCAGCACAGCAAATGGATTTGCCTGACCGTTGATATGACCGGTTACTTCGCTTACCAGATGAATCACATGCGAATAGTACTGCACCTTGCGATAGGAGGTTACCTGCACATCCTGCGCATATCGGCTCAGGTCATTGCGGGCAAGATCCACCAGCATTACATGTTCAGCATTTTCTTTGGGATCTGCTTCGAGTTTACGGGCCAGCATTTCATCGGTCTGATCATCACCTGTGCGCCTGAAAGTGCCTGCTATGGGATGAATGGTTGCTTTGCCATTGCGGATGATGAGCTGCGATTCGGGCGAAGAGCCCATGAGGCGGTAATTCCCGTAATCAAAATAAAACAAATAGGGGGAAGGGTTAATAGAACGAAGTTGCCGGTACACATTGAATTCATCACCGCTAAATGACTGGGAAAAGCTGCGCGAAAGCACAATCTGAAAGACATCACCCCGATGGCAATGAGCAATGCCTTTTTCAACCATCTGCATATAATCTGCATCGCTCATATCGGCCTGTTCGGTGCCTTTCCGTTGAAAAGGATAAACGGGTACATCTTTTCTGCGAATCAGGGTCTCGATTTGTTCAAACTCGGAGGGAAGACCTTCTATTTGGTTTTCACACAAATACAGTTCATCTTTAAAATGATTGATGGCAATAACATATTGGTAAAAACGATAGCGCATAAAGGGAATCATAGATGCATCGGCAGGTGCATGGAGCTGGATGTTTTCAAAAAACTGTACCGCATCATAAGCTGTGTATCCAAACATGCCTTCCGTTACCGGTACGGGCGATTGGCCACTGAACTGAAATCGCTGCAAAAAGTTTTGAAACTCTTGCATCATTTGTTGCGGGTCTTTCACGCTATGGCGTTCGGGAGCTTCCAGCGGATATTTAAATTCAAATTCATGCAGAGAGCGCATTTCCATCCCGGCAATGGGTTGAATACAGATAAAGGAAAAACTGTTTTCCGCTGCATGGTAGTCGGTACTCTCCAGCAGGATGCTGCCCGGGTAACGATCGCGGATGCGCAGGTAAATGCCTACGGGCGTAAAAACGTCTGCCAGCAGGCGTTTGGAACGGGTGCGAATCTGTACAGGTTTCATATCGAATGTTGTTTACATGTTTCGTAAAAGCCCTGAAACGAAGAAGGCCCGCTGTGATCAGCGAGCCTTCCTTGCTTTAGAACTTTATGCATATACACAGGTGCTGAGTCACAGCGATTTGAGTTTTACGCCGTGCCACCACCAGCTGATATGTACATGCTTAAAATTCATGATGGTGCAAATATGCGGCACAATTTCAGAAAATGCAAATTTTTTTTACAACATACCTTTTGTAGTAGGTAGTTGCGGATGATCAGCATCGCGTCTGACGGCCATTTTCAGTGCTTTTGCAAATGCCTTGAAAACAGCTTCTATCTTGTGATGATCATTTTCACCTGTAGCCTGAATATGCAGGTTGCATCTTGCAGCATCGGAAAGTGATTTAAAGAAATGCATAAACATTTCGGTGGGCACATCGCCGATTTTTTCCCGGCGAAATGGTACGTCCCATACCAGCCAGCTTCTGCCACCCAGATCAATGGCTACCTGTGCCAGCGCATCGTCCATGGGCAGGCAGAATCCATAGCGTTCGATACCAAGTTTATTGCCCAACGCATCAGCCAGAGCTTCGCCCAAGGTGATGGCTGTGTCTTCAATGGTATGATGTTCATCCACGTGCAAGTCGCCGCGGGCGTGCACGGTAAGATCTATGCTGCCATGGCGGGCCAGCTGATGCAGCATGTGGTCGAAAAATCCCAGTCCGGTAGCAATATCGGCTTTACCGGTGCCGTCCAGATTTAGTTTTACATATACATCTGTTTCGGCCGTTACGCGGTGGCGTTCGGCTGTGCGTTGTCCCAGCTTCAGCCATTCATAAATTTTTTTCCAGCTTGTGGTTTCCAGTGCTACCGTATCTTGCAGCTCTTCCCTTTCGGCCGGTGGTATTTCATGGGCACCCAGATCGTCGCCCCGGTTTAGCCAGATGGCTTTGCAACCCATGTTGCGGGCAAACATCACATCCGTAATTCGGTCGCCAATGACATAAGAATGTGCCAGATCATATTTTCCGGCTTCCAGGTATTTGCCCATCATACCAATGCCGGGTTTGCGGGTGGGTAATTTGTCTTCCGGAAAGGAGCGATCAATCAATATTTCGGTAAAATGCACACCTTCATTTTCCAGCGTACGAATCACAAAATCCTGCACGGGTTGAAAGCGTTCTTCAGGAAATTTATCCGTACCCAGTCCGTCCTGGTTGGAAACCATCACCAGCTGAAAGTCCAGCTCCCGTGAAATGCGTGGCAGGTATTGCAGCATTTCTGGGACAAACACCAGCTTGGAAAAATCATCGATCTGATGATCGGGTGGCTCCTGAATCAACGTGCCATCGCGGTCAATAAACAACAATCGGGGTTGCATAGGCAAAACGAGCTTTAAAGGATTAATGTGATAAAGGTCCGGAGGCCGTTTGTTGTGCCTGGTAGGCCTGCAATCCGGCCAGCAGTTTTTCGTTTTCTTCCGGTCGTCCTACGGTGATGCGCAGGCAGTCTTCACAAAGAGCAACCTGGCTGCGATCGCGCACCACGATTCCCTGTTGCAGCAGGTAGGCATATACTTTTCTTGCCTGTCTGATTTTTGCCAGTACAAAATTGGCTTCACTGGGATAGACTTTTTGCACGATATCCAACTGTTGCAATGCCTGGCTGAGTGCCTGCCGTTGCTGAATGATATGTGCTTTCCATTGTTCCACCTGATCAACCCGGTCCAGTGCTTGCAGCAGGGTTTCCTGGGTTAACTGGCTGATGTTGTAAGGATATTTGATTTTATTGAGTATTCCAATGATCGCGGCCGATGCAAAAGCCATCCCTACCCGCAGCCCGGCTAATCCCCATGCTTTGGAAAATGTTTGCCAGACAATCAGGTTGGGAAATTCCTGCAGTCGGTGTAAAAAGCCGGGTTGGCTGGCAAAGTCAATGTAGGCTTCATCAATAGCCACGATGCCATTGAATGCGTGCAGCACGCGTTCCACATCTTCCTGGCGAAGGCAATTGCCTGTGGGGTTATTGGGTGAACAAAGGATGATAAGTTTGGTTTGAGGTGAAACAGCGCGGAAGATGCTTTCGGTATCTAACTGAAAATCGGCTGTGAGCGGCACTTTTTTGATGATGGCGTCCTGGATTTTTGCACAGACTTCGTACATGCCATAGGTAGGCGGACAGATAATGACTTCATCTTGCTGGGGTTCACAAAAGGCACGCAAAGTCAGATCAATGCATTCATCACTGCCATTGCCCAGGAAAATTTGTCTTTCCGGAATCTGCTTCAGCTTGGCGATCTGGGCTTTTAGCCGGTGCTGCAGCGGATCGGGATAGCGGTTATAAGATTTGGGCAGGGGCGATCCCCAGGCATTTTCATTGGCATCCAGAAAAATCTGTGCTTCGCCGGAAAATTCGTCCCTTGCTGAGGAATAGGGAGTCAGTTGCCGGATATTGGGACGGATGAGTCGTTGCAGGTCAAACACGGTATGAAATGGTTTTATGTTTTGGGTGAATCAGCAAGAATTTTTTGTGTACTGGAGGCGAATGGCGACAGCCTGTTGATGGGCCTGTAAGCCTTCGGCGAGTGCCAGGGTTTCTACGGCCGGACCGATAGCACGGAGGCCTTCCAGGGTGAGCTCCTGAAAGCTGATTTTTTTGCGGAAGCTGTCCAGATGCACCCCACTCCAGGCTCGGGCATAACCGGCGGTAGGCAGGGTGTGGTTGGTGCCCGATGCGTAATCACCTACACTTTCCGGAGCGTATTGGCCAATGAAAACGGAGCCGGCATGGAGAATTTTATTGGCCAGCGTATGGGCATTGCGGCAAGCCAGAATCAGGTGTTCGGGGGCATAGGCATTGAGCAGTTCGATGGCTTGCTCTTCATCTTTCATCAGGAATGCTTTGCTGTGGCTGAGCGCATGGGCAGCTATTTCCTGGCGGGGCAGGGCAGAAAGTTGCGTATGCAAGGCTGCTTCAACAGCCTGGATCCAGCTTTCATCCGTGCTTACCAATATCACCTGGCTGTCGGGCCCGTGTTCGGCCTGGGAGAGCAGGTCGGCTGCGGCAAATTCCGGCGGACAGCTGCTATCGCCCAGCACAGCCACCTCCGATGGCCCGGCTGGCATATCAATGGCAATGCCTTCTTGTTGCAACAATTGCTTGGCCATTGTTACATATCGGTTGCCAGGTCCAAAGATTTTATCCACCCTTGGAATGGTTTCCGTGCCCCACGCCATGGCTGCAATAGCTTGCGCGCCGCCTACCCGGTAAATCACGGGTATTTCACACACACCTGCCACATACAACAAAGCCGGGTGAAGCTGCCCGTCGGGCATGGGAGGCGAACAAACCACCAGTTGCCTGCAACCGGCAATCCGCGCGGGAACGGCCAGCATCATCAGGGTGGAGAACAGGGGAGCCGATCCTCCGGGAATGTAAAGCCCAACGGATTCAATCGGCAGGGACTTTTGCCAGCACCGAATGCCTGGCATGGTTTCCACTTCAACGGTATCGGTGAGTTGAGCTTCGTGAAATTTTCGGATGTTGGCCATAGCCAGATCAATAGCCTGAAGCAACCCGGCTGGCAATCGCCGGGCAATGGTCTTGGGATCGGGCACGGCGAGTGCCAGCCGATCCAGATGCACGCCGTCCAGTTCGGCTGTCAGTTCCAGCAATGCCTTATCGCCTTTGGCACGGACACTGGATAAAATTTCTTCCACCCGCTGGCGGATCCGGGCAGCATCGCTGTCAGGCCGCTTCAACCAGTTTTTCCAGTCAGCTTTTTCCGGATATCGGATCAATGTCCACATGTATGCAGATTTAAATAATCATTTTTTCAATCGGTACCACCAGAATGCCTTGTGCGCCATGTTTTTTCAGGCTTTCGATGATGTCCCAGAAATCATTTTCATTCACCACAGAATGTACCGAACTCCAGCCCGATTCAGCCAAAGGCAGAATGGTAGGACTTTTCATGCCAGGCAACAATTTGATGATTTCCGGCAGCTTATCATTGGGTGCATTCAGCAAAATGTATTTGTTGTGACGGGCTTTTTTTACGGCCTGTATGCGAAAACGAAGCTGCTCCAGCAGCTGGCTGGTATATGCATGCAACCGGTTGTGGCTGATGAGCACTGCCTGGGAATGCAGAATGGTTTCTACTTCCCGCAGGCCGTTCATGAAAAGCGTAGATCCGCTGCTCACCAGATCGCAGATGGCATCGGCCAGGCCAATGCTGGGCGCAATTTCTACGGATCCGCTGATTTCGTGGATTTCCGCTTTCACCTGCTGGGATGCCAGGTATTGGGCCACAATATGCGGATAACTGGTGGCAACACGTTTGCCGTGCAAATCATGGATGCTTTGATATTCCTGATCTTTGGGAATGGCTATGGACAACCGGCATTTGCCGAAACCCAGCTGTTCCACTACCTGTACCTGTTTTTCTTTTTCCAGGATTACATTTTCACCCACAATACCCACATCGGCTACTTCATCCTCCACATACTGGGGAATATCATCATCCCGCAGAAAATACACTTCTAACGGGAAGTTGCTGGCTTCGGTTTTCAATTTGTTCAAACCGTTTTGCAAGTCAATCCCGCATTCTTGTAACAGCTTTATCGAATCGTCGTGCAAACGACCTGATTTCTGAATGGCAATTTTCAATTTCTGGCTTGGCATATAGCTGCTGAATTATAAAACCTGTAACAAAAAAGGCTTACCACCACCGGGTAAGCCTTCTGCATCTGAAATACGGTATGCACTTCATCTCGGCTTCCCCGGAGACACCCGAATGGCATGATGATGTACATACCGTTTCATGACTGATGAATTTCGGGGCAAAGGTAAAGATATTTTTTATAGATTACTCGTTTCGGATACAAATTTGCAGTATGGACAATCTTTTGTGGGAGGTGGCGTTTTGGGCGAACTAAGTAGGTCCTGCACTTCATGGATGAATGTTAAAAAATCATTTTCATCGTATAGGATTTCTATCCAGTGTTGAGTAAGGGACATAGACAGGCTATTCTGCGAATCCTGCAGGTTATTCGGATAGAGGAAAAGTAACCCAATTTTGGAAATTTGGCGTTGTTGGCCGTTTTGTGGATGCAGGAAAGCATATTGATAGGCCTGTAACTGCCGTTTATATGTTTCCTCTTTTCCCTGGCTGTATTTACTGGCCTTGAAATCTACAACACCATAAGTTTGGTCGTCAAATTCAATCAAAGCATCATATTTCCCTTCAAGGTAACAATCCATCTTTCCAGGATGTGATATCGTCTTTGAGCTTATTGTCCTTCCCGTTTCAATGATGATGCCTTGTTGGGTTGTGTTTTTGATAAATGTGGAGATTGATTTGTGATTGAAATAATTTTTAAACAAGCTATCCAGTGTGCTGTTGATCCCGCCTGAGAATCCGGGCTGAGAAATTTTGTATTTATATTTCAGGTAGAAGCACCGTTTGCAGGAATGGTACAGGTAAGTCAGGTCGGATGGGCTGATTTTGATGCTGGATGGGGTTTGATTATTGGGCATAATGAAGGGTTAAAACAGATTAGAAAAATAAGAATTGCGGTTTAATTTTTCATCATCGGCAGTAAAATTCTTTTATCTTTGCTCTTGGCAAGTCTTACACGACCAGCTCCTGCTGAACTCCCCCAGGGCAGGAATGCAGCAAGGGTAGGCGGTCGCAGCGGTGCGATGTAAGCCACTTGCCATTTTTTCTGAAATCTTCAAAAAACAATTCGGGTTATGAAATTTTTTATTGATACGGCCAATCTGAACCAAATCCGCGAAATCAATGATCTGGGCATACTCGATGGGGTTACCACCAATCCATCCCTGATGGCCAAGGAAGGCATCAAGGGCAAGGAAGCCGTGTTTCAGCATTATCGCACGATCTGTGAAACTGTGAACGGGGATGTAAGTGCAGAAGTGGTATCCACCGATTTTGATGGCATCATCCGGGAGGCGCAGGAGCTGGCCAAGATTCATCCGCGGATTGTGGTGAAGGTGCCGATGATCAAAGATGGAGTAAAAGCCATTCATTGGCTTACAGAGCATGGTATCCCCACCAACTGTACACTGGTGTTTTCTGCTGCACAGGCCATCTTGGCTGCTAAAGCCGGTGCCAGATATGTATCGCCTTTCATTGGCCGGATTGATGATATCAACTGGGATGGGCTGGAGCTGATTGAGCAGATTGCGCATATCTACACCGTGCAGGGTTTTGAAACACAGATTCTGGCAGCATCCATCCGCAGTTCGCTGCATATTGTGAAATGTGCGGAAGCCGGAGCCGATGTTTGCACCTGCCCGTATGATACCCTGATTGGTTTGTTCAAGCATCCGCTTACGGATATTGGGCTGGCCAAGTTTCTGGAAGACGCCAAGAAATGGCAGTAAGCCGTTCCTTGTTCATAACATTGTCCTGAATGGTATTCGAATTCCCGGGAAACCGGGAATTTTTTTATTTAATTACTTGGAATAGTGGCGGGTTCATCGAAACGGCGAACCACTTCATACAGGCTGTTGCGCTCTACGGGGATCCGATGGGCTTTGCGAATCAGGGCGGTGATTTCTTCGGTGGTCATGGCAGGGTGTTGTTCTTCGGCACCGGCCATGGAATAGATTTTGGTGGAGTCGTCGATCGTGCCATCTAAATCATCGACACCAAAGGAAAGCATCATTTGTGCCATATCGCGTCCCAACATAGGCCAGTAGGCTTTCAGATGGGGAAAATTGTCAAGATACAGCCTGGCGACTGCATACATTTTGATATCTTCAATCACGCTGCTTTCCGGCACATGGCTCATGTCGTTGTTTTGGTTACGGAATTTCAGCGGGATGAAACAATTGAATCCTCCGGTTTGATCCTGCAGCTGACGCAGGCGTTCCATATGATCAATGCGGTGTGCGTAGCTTTCAATATGTCCGTATAACATGGTAGCATTGCTGGGGATGCCCAGCCGATGAGCCGTTTCATGGATCTTCAGCCAGTTTTCAGCATCTACTTTATCTGCACAGATTTGTTCGCGGATTTCTGTTGCAAAGATTTCGGCACCTCCTCCAGGAATGGAATTCAATCCGGCTTCTTTTAATTGTCGCAAGCCTTCTTCGTAGCTAAGTCGGGCTTTTTTGAACATGTAATACAGCTCCACTGCTGTAAATGCTTTGATATGAAGTTCGGGGCGATGTGCTTTGATGCGTTGCAAAAGTTCTTTGAAGAAATAAAAATCCAGTTTAGGGTGAACGCCACCCACGATGTGTACTTCGGTGATGGGCTGGCCGTCATATCGCTTCACAATATTCAGCATATCATCCAGGCTCAATTCCCAGCCTTCATCGCGGTGTTTATATAATCGGGAATAAGAGCAGAATTTGCAGCTGTACACACATACATTGGTGGGTTCAATATGTACATTTCGGTTGAAAAATGTATCGTCGCCATGTTTTTGTTCCCGCACGTAATTAGCCAATGCACCCAGCCAGTTGATTTTACCTTTTTCAAAAAGCAATAAGCCTTCCTCAGGAGTAAGTCGTTGACCGTGTAAAATTTTTTCTGCAATCAGCTGCAGCTCAGCAGGTAAATGGCAGCTATTCAGCAATTGCAGGATTTCCGATTCTGTTTTGTACATCATGTTTGAAAATAATTGAACTCACAAATCAATGAATCAGCAAGACTTTACGAACGATATTGTAGTGGGTGTAAACGATTTCTACGTAATATGTTCCAACGGGTTTCCCAGACAAATGTACGGCAATCTGATTGTTTACGATACTGGCTGATGAATAGCTTGCTATTTTCTGGCCTAAGCTGTTGTAAATGTTTACGCCTCTGAGGTCGGGGCTTATTTCCAGAAATTCAATCCGGATTTCACCGGTTGTGGGATTGGGTACAACCAAAACCTTATCCCTCTTTAGATTCGGATTGGTAGGTCGTGTTTGTAGCTGGATATCATCCAGGTAAATATTGTTTTCAAAGTTGGTGATGTTGCGGAAGATGATTTGAAAATTACCCTGGTGGATGAAAGGCGTCAGATTGATGGAGTCGCGGCGCCATTGTGAAGCAGTAGGTACGAATTCCTGGCTGGTTGGGATGGAGTCGGTCATCAGATATTTTCCCCATTTTTTGTAAACCACGGTGCCGGTTTGTCCGCAATCGGTGCTGATGAGCACTTCCAGGGTATCCCAGTATTGGTTGTTTCCGTAGGGATTGGATTGTAAGCCGGCGGCCACGTAGAAGAACAGAAAAGCGGAATCGGCCTGGCTAACATTGATAACCGGACTCACCAGATCGTCAGTCGGGCCATTTTGCATATAATCCAGATTGGGCATCAGTGCAGCATACTGGCCACTGTGGCTGGCTATGGAAGTATGTTCCCATGTGTAGCTGTTGTCGGGATTTACAACTTCCCAGTAAGGCGGCGGGAAAGTGTCTTCTTCAAATCCTTCGGTGAAATCAGAAGTAATGATAGGATCCAGGTGATATGCCTGCCGAATGGTATCGCTGACGTATTGCAGGTTGGTGCTATCATTGGGTTCAATGGCAAATGCGGTTAACATATGATTTCCCAGATTGTTGGTGATAGCAGGCAAAATCACCTGGGTGGAATCGAATGTACCCAGCGCTCCTGTCCACACATATTGGTGTAGCACGGAATCTTCGGTGTAGTAAATGATTTTTGCTTTATACAGAGAATCATAACCATAGTTTCGCAGCACCAGAATTGGCTGGATCGTGGGATCACAGATTTTGTTTGCTGGTTGAAGGATGCGCAGCAGCTGGGGCTTAAGTTTTTCCAGCTGTACGGGCACGGCTCCCTGAGAAGACAGCAGGGAACTACGGAAAGTGTTTAATAAAGCCAGCATGCGCATCACCTGTCCCTGCGTAAACATATACATACAGCTGTCGTCCACATATTCCATGTAATTCATAAACATCACGCCAGGTGAATCCGGCGAACAATGATCGGTGGTTGGGAAAGAATAGCATCCATACAAAGGACCTGCCTGCGGAGGGGTATCGGCCACGCTGTCATCATACAAGCAATTGGGATTGCTGTTGTAAATGCCCCAGGGATGGAGCAGGTTCCAGTAATGGCCTACTTCATGGGTGGCCGTGCGTCCCAGGTTAAATTCCGGGTCCAGATTGCCCACAGTGCCAAAAGCCTGTGTGGTGATGACCACCCCATCTTCATCATCCGGATAAAGTCCTGGAGGAGTGGTCACACCCAGATAACCGGAAGGCAGGTTGCATACCCAGATATTGAGGTAGCTTTTCGTATCCCAGGCATTGGCGCCGCCGGTACTGGCATGTTTTACCTGTGAGCAGGCATTGTTGATGGAAAAGGTGGAAACGGACGTGGTTACCCGATCTATGCCGTTGGTAGGCAGGCCGGCCGGCGTACGTTTGGCCAGCACATACTGAAATTTCACCCGGCCAATGATGGGCTTCCATACCGCGGGCACCTTGGTGGTATCAGCATTCAGCGCCTGATAATCCTGATTCAGCACAATGATCTGCGAAATAACCTGGCTGTCACTCACCTGAGTCGGATCCTGCAGTACAATGTGCACCACTACGGGAATAATCACGGTTGTGGTATCGGTGGTGCTGTCCATCCTGAACATCACACGGGCGTTCAGCATGAAATGGTGCATAGCCGATTCAATGGCATTTATCCTGGTTACCAGCCTGGGATTTCGTTGCAATGCCTGTTGGATAGCCAGATCAAAGCCACATTTTCTCTGTGCTGCTCCTTTTTGTATACCCGTTGCAAACCCTAAAATTCCGAGAATCAAGTATAACAGAAGAATCCGGAAAATAAGGGGGGTAAATTTTTCTGGCATAATCAAAGATAATTTGCTTTTTGATTTTATTTAATCGGTAACTGAAAAGGCTTTGTTGCCTGATTTTGCACGTAGAATAAAAATTATATGCTATTTTCCCGTTTTAATTTCTTAGTCATGACAGGTCGGTTTACCGGACTATTGGGAATAGTTCTGATTTTGGGGATTGCTTTTTTGATGTCGAACAACAAAAAACGCATCAATTTGCGGGTGGTGCTGAGTGGGCTGGCTCTCCAGCTGGCGCTGGCTATTTTTATTTTGAAAGTGCCCATAGGTAAGGCTATGTTTGCCTGGATCGGCGATCATGTAACCAAGCTGCTGAATATGTCTGATAAGGGTGCAGCATTTGTATTTGGTCCGTTGGTCAATTCTCCTTTGCTTACCCGGGTATTCGGACCGGAAAACAACTTGATTTTTTTCTTCAAGATTATTCCTACCATCATTTTCGTAGCGGTGCTGGTAAGCATGGCTTATCACCTTGGCATTATGCAACGCATTGTGAAAGCTATTGCATTTGTGGTGTATAAAATCATGGGTGTAAGCGGCAGCGAAGCATTGTCCAATGTAGCCAGTGCCTTTGTGGGTCAGGTGGAAGCGCAGATCATGATTAAGCCCTATATCAAAGGCATGACCATGAGTGAATTGCTGGCTTCCATGTCGGGTAGCATGGCCACCATTGCCGGAGGTGTTATGGCCGTGTATATTTCACTGGGTGTGCCAGCCCAATATCTGATAGCGGCCAGCCTGATGGCGGCTCCGGGAGCACTGGTTATTTCAAAAATCGTCTGGCCCGAAACAGAAGTATCAGAAACCAAAGGGAAGGTGACGCTCGAAGTGAAGCGGACTACCTACAACTTGCTGGATGCCATTTCACACGGAGCCAGCGATGGATTGCGAGTGGGACTAAATGTTACGGCGATGCTTATCGGTTTTATTGCTTTAATAGCCTTGGCCGATTGGTTTCTGGGCTGGGTTGGACATTGGATGGCAATGGCGGGTATATCCTTGCAGTTCATCGGAATTGATGTTGGTACCTTAAACTTAAATCAGATTCTGGGAAGCTTGTTTTCCGTGTTTGCACGAGCCATGGGGGTTCCGGCACATGAAGCTCAAACGGCAGGTGCACTGATGGGCACCAAAATGGTAGTAAATGAATTCGTGGCTTATCTGGATTTATCCAAAATCAAAGATACCCTGGATCCCAAAACCATGGTAATTGTGAGCTTTGCCCTGTGTGGTTTTGCCAATTTCAGTTCCATTGCCATCCAGGTAGGCGGCATTGGCGAACTGGAACCTTCGCGGCGGACGGATCTGGCGCGGCTGGGTTTTAAAGCCTTGATATGTGGTACCCTGGCATCCTATCTCTCTGCTACTATCGCAGGTATCTTGGTGGGATAAATAAACCGGCATGATGAGCCAGGCAATCATTCAGTTTAAACATGTTTCCATTTACCGGGGCCATCGGTGTATTGTACAGGATTTTAACCGAACTGTACAACGGGGTACCCGGGTGGCCATCACAGGTCCGAATGGTGCGGGAAAAACTTCTTTGCTACGAGCCATTGCAGGGAAATTACCCGTTACACAGGGCCATATCCAGTATTTCCTCAACGGATCTCATGAAATGACAGAGCCCCCGAAACCTTACCAGCTGGGCTGGGTGGATTTTCATGGGGCCGACCTCGTGTTTCACCACCCCGATGCCTTTTACCAGCAGCGATACCATGCTTCCCAAACCCATGGCTGGGTGAAGGTGAGTGATTTGCTGCAGGAATATGCCCTGCAGCATCTGGGCATCCAGGAAGATGCATGTAATGAACGGCTGAATTTGCTTTGCAATCATTGGTATTTGTTTCCCTCTTATTTGCTCGAACGCCAGGTGCAACAGCTTTCCAATGGCGAACTGAAAAAACTGCTGATCCTTCGTGCTTTGCTGCCAAAACCGGAAATATTGTTGCTGAATGCTCCTTTCATCGGTCTGGATGCAGCTTCCAGAAAGCAATTCCGGGAAATGCTTCAGCATATTCAAGCACAGGGCATCACCATTGTGATGGAGGTTTTGCCAGATGAAACGGATGATACGCTTGATGATGTGATAACCTTGCAAGGGCAGGAGCATGATTTTTCTGGTAGAAGTGTCTTTTTTCAGCTTTCTTCTCCCTCATGGCAGCTGCCGAAAGGAACTCCTCTTTTTGAGATGCGTGATGTGCAGGTGCAATATGGCCGCCAGCCGATATTGAAACATATTCATTGGCGGGTATACCCAGGTGAACGATGGTTTATCTGCGGGCAAAATGGTTCGGGAAAATCTACCTTGCTGAGCTTGATTACAACCGATCATCCGCAGGCATATGCCCAGCAAGTGTATTGGATGGGTAAACGCAGAGGCAGTGGCGAAACAATTTGGGATATCAAACGCCAACAGGCTTACGTATCACCTGAAATGCACTATTATCTCCGCACCCGGCAGAATTGTCTTACCTGGCTGACGGATCAGGTTAAAAACCACCTCTCTGATTCCAATTTAAATTCATCCATTCAGCAGGAAGCGTTTCGCCATCTGCAATACTGGGGTCTGGAATCCTACGCAGATCAACCCGTATCGCAGCTTTCCACCGGAGAGCAACGATTGCTTTTGTTTATCAGAGCTTTGCTGATCAGGGCTCCCCTGTTGATATTGGATGAACCCTGTCAGGGACTGGATGGAATGCATCGCCAGCAGATCAGGCAGATGCTTGAAAACCTCAGTGCGGATCCTGCCTTTACCCTGCTGTATGTAACACATGATTTGCAGGAACTGCCGGGATGCATAACTCACATGCTATATCTCGATAAAGGTGAAATTACCTACAGTGGCCGCTATGATCCTCAGCTGGCCGAACGCTTGTTTGCCAGCCAGGTAATAGCCTAAAGTACAGATATGAAAGCATATCACCAGATACAATATGCATGGTTGCTCCTCTGCATGGCCCTGATACATGTAATTCCCGCTCGGGCACAGGTATTTGGTGGTGACCCTGCTCGTATTCGCTGGAAGCAAATCAATACCGATACACTACGGGTAATTTTTCCGGCTGAAATGGCTCCACAGGCTGAAAGGGTAGCCAATATGATAACCGATATCAGTGCTTATCACCGCCAATCTATTGGCTATGCCCAAAAGAAATTAAATGTGGTTTTGCAAAATCAAACCATACTCAGCAATGGATATGTGATGCTGGCGCCCTTCCGGGCCGAGTTTCAAACCACACCTCCCCAGCAAATGGATCAGCTGGGCAGCCTGCCCTGGCTTGACTTTTTGAGCGTGCACGAATACCGCCATGCCTTGCAAAACATGCATTTCAATACAGGCCTTTCACACCTCATGCGCATTGCATTTGGCGAGGCCGGCCAGGCATTTGCAACCGATGTAGCCATTCCCAACTGGTTTTGGGAAGGCGATGCCGTATTTACCGAAACCACCCTCACACCGCAGGGCAGAGGCAGGCTCCCTGCATTCTTTGATGCTTACCGGGCACTGGCCGAGGCGCATTTTCCCTATTCCTGGATGAAATTGAGAAATGGTTCCTATCGCGACTATGTACCGGATCATTATCCGCTGGGTTATCTGCTCTGTGCTTATGGGCGGGAACGATACAGCGATACTTTGTGGAAACTGGTAACCCGTGATGCAGCTGCTTACAAGCATTTGTTTTACCCATTTTCAAAGGCATTGAAAGATTATACCGGACGAACGGTAACAGCATTTTACGGGGATGCCATGCAATATTTTGCTGAACAATGGAAACAGGATAAACCTGCAGAAGCCGATCTTGCAAAGCCGCTTACGCCACCTTCAAAACAATATCTGAATCAGCAATATCCCATTTTTATATCAAATGATACGTTGTTGTTTGTGCAAAACAGTTTTCAAAAACTTCCGGTTATTATGCAAATGAATCTTCATGGCAAGACGCATCCTGTTGTTCGTCCGGGAATTGTGGCCGATAATGATTTTGATGCGAATGCACATGCAATAGTATGGTCCGGATATCGCAATGATCCCCGCTGGGGATGGAAAGATTATGGTGTGATCATGTGGTATGATATGTTGCATAAACGAATAAAAAAACTTACTCATCGTTCCAAATTGTTTTCACCTGCATTATCTCCGGATGGGAAAAAGATTGTGGCTGTATCGGTAAGTCCTGATGAACATGCGCAGCTGAAAATATTTGATGCAAACGATGGAATGCTTCTGGATTCACTTGCAAGTCCGTTTCATGGCATGATGGCTTATCCTCGGTTTTCAGTTGATGGGAAAAGCATTTACTATGTTGCACAGGATTCTGCCGGGCGTTCAGCTATCATTGCGCAAGATCTTGATCATCATCAAACCCATATTATTACACCTTTTACATATCATCCCATTCAGCAATTCTGTCAATCCGGACCATGGATTTTTTTCAGTGGCAGCTATTCCCATATCCAGCAGATTTACGCCGTTTCCCTTACCAATCGTACAATTTATCAGCTTACCTATGCAACTTCCGGTTGTTATTCACCTGCTGTATCTCCCGATGGCAGATGGCTGGTGTATAGCCAGTTTACATTGAAAGGAAATAAACTCATGAAACTCACTTTAGATTCTGCTGCATGGAAACCTGTGGATAGTTTGCAGATATATGCTTCCGATAATCCTTATGTTGCATCAGCCTTAAGTGCAGAAGCAGCCGATTTACCAAAAGAAGTATCTCATCGGTATTTTACGATAACAGATTATTCCAAATCTTTTCAGCTTATTCATATCCATAGCTGGGAACCCATTCTGGATGATCCATATTATGGTTTTCAGATTTTATCGGATAATATTCTGAACACACTCTCTTCTTCTTTGTTTTACCAGTATAACCGATATGAAACATCACATGGTATTGGCTTATCTGCTACTTACGGAGGCTGGTATCCGATATGGAATGTAAGCGGCCAGTATATAGCACACCGAACTGCGTGGAGATCAAATGGGCAGCAGATAAACTGGAATGAAACTTCAATTGGTTTATCGGGATATATACCCTGGAATTTTTCTGGACGCATGATGAGCCGATACCTGATACCATTTGCAGGTATTCAAGAAACACATGTTCAATATCCTGTACAAAAAAATATAGTATCTCATGATGTTACGCTTCCCTATTTTTATCTGGGATTGCAGTTTGTGCAGCAACGGCTGCAAGCCCTGCAGCATATAGCTCCACATCTGGCACAGCGCATATATCTAAGCTGGAATCATTCGGCAGGTCCGCATTTTGCTGAGCAATTATTTGCAGAAACGGATCTGTATTTTCCAGGCATTTGGCCCTCACATAGCCTGTTGTTGCAGCTGGCCTGGCAGGGAAAAGATACGGCCAACAGTTATACATTTTCAGATGCATTTCCTTATGCAAGAGGATATCATGCTCCTTTCTATCATCAAATAACCAAATGGGGATTGAATTATCAGTTCCCGATAGCCTATCCTGACTGGGGTTTTGGTGGTATTGTTTACTTTTTGCGCATGCGGTTGAATCTTTTTTATGATGATAGCAAAACTCTTTATTACGTGCAGCAACAAGCCGCTCATCAGCGATTCAGATCTGCGGGCGTGGAATGCACAGCCGATACCAGGTGGTGGAATATTTATCCGCTGAGCATCACACTCAGGTTTAGTCATTTGCTCGATGCTGATCCGGTATTACCCGACATGCGAAACAGATGGGAATTGATCATTCCGCTCCAGCTTCGTTGATTTTTCTCAATGAGTCAACCACCCAAATATGCAAGGGCGGTGCTCCGTATTTGATACCCGATGCATCTTCGGCAATGATATGATCAAAGTACAAACGCTCACCTGCATGCAAAGTTTTTCTCAGGCGCGTTTTCCACAATGAATCCAGCTGATTCTGCACAAACGTAAACCCAAGATATTCCGGAACGAGATTAAAGCGTTCAGTTGTATCGTTGAATGTGGTATCCACATGTAAATAACCAAAATCAAAACGGATGACTCGATATTGCCTGCCTCTGGTATCTTTTACCACGAGCGGAGAATCGAGTAGCTCAATAATTTTTTGTGTGGGGATGTGTGTTGCAGAATCATTTCCCAAAAGTGTATAAAGCATGGGCCCTTTTTGGTTGAGTGTATCCAGTACTTTGGCATGAAGGCTGAACAGCTGCTGGGCCTGGCAAGTGATGATTCCGCACGTCCATCCGATCAGCCATCCTGCTTTCACAAACAGCATGAAATATTTTCTGTGATGAAACATGCTGCAGAAAATTTATGATAGCGTACGCAACGTTTCTTCAATAACCCGGATTTTTTCAAGGGTATCTTGTTTTTTCTTTTGTTCACGCTCCACTACTTCAGATTTTGCATGTTGCAGAAAACGCTCATTTTGCAGCTTTTCTTCAATTTTTTGCAAAAAGCTTTTCAGGTAATTTAGTTCCTTCTCCAGATTTTGTTTTTGATGATCTGATGCTGTGGATGCCAGCTCCGGTATTTTGATGTAGAGGATATCTTTCCCTACTACCGTGCGAATGGCCTGTTCTGGAGCATCGTCGGTGAAAACAATATTTTGTACATGCAACTGTGAGTGCAGGATAGGTATGCATGTTTCATATTTTTCGCGTTGGGTGGTCTGGATCCATAACTCGTAGGGTTGTTTGGCTTTGATCTGGTGCATTTGCAAAGTTTGACGAACAGCTGCAAGTACATCTTTCAACAGCAACCCTTGCTGTACGATTTCTTCATCTGCGTCTGTAGCTGCAGGGATGGGCTTAATGATGAGATCATCGTTTGCATCACGCGGGGATAACTGATGATAGATTTCTTCCGTAATAAAAGGCATATAAGGATGCAGCAATTGCAACAGGGTTTCGAAATAAGATTTGGTGATTTGCAGGCCATCAGCGTCAGGAGCAGGTTTCATCCATTCCAGATAGGTGCTGCAGAAATCTTCCCAGATGAGCGTGTATAGATTTTTCAGGTTTTCGCTTAACCGGAATTGTTCAAAATCTTTTTCCGTTTGCCGGATAAATGCCTGCAGGCGATGATGAAACCATTTAATTGGAAAATCGGTTGCAGGCTTGGTTTGCTCGTTGATTCTGGGTTCCCAGCTTTTAATGAGTCGCAGGGCATTCCAGAGTTTATTGCAGAAATGCAAACCTTGCTCGCATCCTTTTTCATCGAACAGCAAATCGTTGCCGGCGGGCGAAGAGATCATGATTCCGAAGCGCACGGCATCCGCACCATACTGGTCAATCAACTGCGAAAGATCGGGCGAATTGCCGAGCGATTTGCTCATTTTTCTACCCAGCTTATCGCGCACCATACCCGTGAAATACACGTAACGGAAGGGAATCTCGCCGGTGAAATGCAAACCGGCCATGATCATGCGCGCTACCCAAAAGAAAATAATGTCTTGTCCGGTTACCAGTACAGTGGTGGGATAGTAGTAGCGCCACTCGGCATTTCCGGGCTGTGTGATTCCTTGAAATACCTGTATAGGCCATAGCCAGGATGAAAACCAGGTATCCAGTACATCTTCGTCCTGATGGAGCTGAACATCTGTTGTTCCCATTGCCTTATGTGCCTGGGCGTAAGCCTCTTCGGCCGTTTCGGCTACATAGATATTTCCCTGCGCATCGTACCAGGCCGGTATCCGATGCCCCCACCAAAGCTGGCGCGAAATACACCAGTCCTGCACATTTTCCATCCAGTGGCGGTAGGTATTCAGAAAACGTTCTTCTGGATGAATCTGGATTTGTCTTTGCAGCACCTCATCCAGTGCGGGTTTGGCAAGGTCTTTCATTTTCAGGAACCATTGGGTGGAAATGCGCGGCTCTACCACAGCGTTGCTGCGCTGGGAAAATCCATTTTTGTTAACAATGGTTTCTGTTTTTGCCAGAAATCCTTTTTCCCGGAGCAAGTCGGCAATTTTATTTCTCACCACAAAGCGGTCTTCACCCACAAATAGCTGGGCTGCAGCGCTCATGGTACCATCAGGATTCAATACATCAATAATGGGTAGCTGATGCTTGATGCCCAGCTGATAGTCGTTCCAGTCGTGGGCCGGCGTAATTTTCAGGCATCCTGTGCCGAAAGCCTGATCCACATACGCATCGGCAATAATGGGTATGCGGCGGTCAATCAGCGGCACATAGGCATATTTGCCGATGAGATGCTGATAGCGGGGATCTTCCGGATGCACTGCTATGGCCACATCACCCAGAATGGTTTCCGGACGGGTAGTAGCTACCGTGATCCGATCCGTACTGCCTTCGAGGGGATACTGCACGTAAAACAGCGTGGATTGCACTTCACGGTATTCCACTTCTTCATCACTCAGGGCAGTGAGAGCCACGGGATCCCAGTTGATCATCCGCTGCCCGCGGTAGATGAATCCTTCCCGATAGAGCTGTACAAACACCCTGATAACTGCCCGGGAATAGGTATCATCGAGGGTGAACGTCGTACGCTGCCAGTCGCAGCTGCAACCCAATTTTTTCAATTGTTCGTAAATGATGCCACCGTACTTTTCTTTCCACTCCCAGGCATGCTGCAGGAAGGCTTCTCTGCCAATATCTTGTTTGCGGATGCCCTGCGCCTTCAGCTGATTTACCACCCGGGCTTCCGTAGCTATGGAGGCATGATCCGCACCTGGCACCCAGCAGGCATTGTAGCCCATCGCGCGGGCACGGCGGATGAGAATATCTTGTATGGTTTCGTTCAATGCATGTCCCATGTGCAGAACACCCGTTACATTGGGTGGGGGAATGACAATGGTATAAGGTTGACGTTGATCGGGCGTGGAATGAAAATATCCCTTCCCGAGCCAGTGTGCGTACCATTTTGCTTCCACAGCCCCGTGCTGATAGGTTTTGGCTATTTCCATGGTTGCAAAAATATTGCTTGATGCGTGAAAACCCATCCGCCCGCGTTTAATAAAGACTAAAAAATGAAAAGTGGAACGGGCTGACAAAGCTCGTCCGGTCATACACTTGAAACAGGGTGATCGGCTAAGCGGGCAGCTTCCGGGAAAGCCTGCAGCACCTGCAGGGTGTAATCTATCATGTCAGCATGAATGTCCAGATGCGTAACCATGCGAATGGATCGGGGACCGATCGGATGGACCAGAATCTGATGGGATCGCATGTATGCAGCAAATGATTCGGCTGTATAAGGTTGTTTCAGTTCAAAAATCACGATATTGGTTTCCACGGGTAGCAAAGCCTCCACAGCCGGATGGTTGGCCAATGCATTGGCCAGCTGTTGGGCATGGATATGGTCTTCGGCCAGCCGTTCAATATGATGCTCAAGGGCATACAAACCAGCCGCTGCCAGAAATCCTGCCTGGCGCATGCCGCCGCCCATCAGCTTTCGGATACGCCGTGCTTTTTGAATCAGAGCCCTACTCCCAATCAGTACAGAACCTACCGGACAGCCCAGTCCCTTGCTCAGGCAAATGGAAATGGTATCGAACAGCTCTCCATATTGCTTGGGCTGCTCCCTGCGGGCTACCAGCGCATGAAACAGCCGGGCACCGTCCAGGTGAAGGGCGAGCCCGCGTTCCCGACAAAGCTGATGGATGCGCTCTAACTCTTTCAGTTCATAGCAGCAGCCCCCGCCCCGATTCACCGTGTTTTCGATGCACACCAGCCGGGAAGGAGGTTTGTGAATATCATCCGGCTGAATAGCTTCCCGGATCTGCTCAGCCGTTATCAGGCCGCGGTTTCCGGGCAGCAGATGTGCCTGTACACCCGAGTGAAAAGCCATGCCACCAGCTTCATATTGATACACATGCGCCAGTTCACTGCAAATCACCTCATCGCCAGGTTGGGTGTGGATTTTCACCGCAATCTGATTGGTCATGGTACCCGAAGGACAAAACAAGCCGGCTTCCTTCCCAAACCATTCCGCCATCCGCTCTTCCAGCTTTTTAACGGTGGGATCTTCGCCCCACACATCATCGCCCACTTCGGCTTTCATCATAGCTTCCAGCATGCCAGGCGTGGGGCGCGTAACCGTGTCGCTTCTGAAATCAATACTTGTTAGAAAATTCATAAAAAATGATATTCAGATTACCTTTTTGCTTGCAAAATCGTTATTATCTGTCGTAACTTTGCGCTCAATTTTTTTACCGGAATCCACAAGAATCCTCCGGAAAAACCCCAACGCAAAGAAAAGATGACGTTGATATGAAATAAAACTTATGGAAATCAATTGCTTAAACAATCTTATTGTTGTAAAATTCGTTGATTCTTTTCATTAAAAATCACCAATTCATATGAGGCAGCTTAAAATTGCCACTCAAATTACCAACAGGGATTCTCAGGCAGTTGAAAAGTACTTGCAAGAAATCTCCAAGATTCCGTTGCTCACTCCGGAAGAAGAAACGGTGCTGGCACAACGCATCAAAATGAATGATCAAAAGGCGTTGGAACGACTGGTAACCGGAAATCTCCGTTTTGTGGTATCAGTAGCCAAGCAATATCAGCATCAGGGCTTAAGCTTAAGTGATTTGATTAATGAAGGCAACCTGGGGTTGATTAAAGCCGCTCAACGCTTTGATGAAACCAAGGGTTTTAAATTTATTTCTTACGCTGTGTGGTGGATTCGTCAGTCGATTCTGCAGGCTTTGGCCGAGCAAGGGCGTTTGGTGCGTTTACCCCAGAATAAAATTGGCACTTACAACAAAGCCACAAAAGCCTATACCGCATTTGAACAGGAAAATGAGCGGGAACCCTCGCCGGAAGAATTAGCTGAAATGTTGCAGATGTCGGAGACGGAAATCAATAACATCATCAGCAGCAACACGCGCCATACCAGCCTCGATGCGCCTGTACACGAAGCCGAAGACGTGTCTATGAGCGATTTGTTGGAAAGCAGCGACCAAACCGATGAAGATGTAATGAGGGAATCCTTGCGTGAAGAAATCCGTCGGGTATTGAAATCGCTTTCGCCGCGCGAAGCAGAAATCGTAACGGCTTATTTTGGTCTGGATGGAGAAAACGGAGTAACCATCGAACAAATTGGTCAGAAATATGATTTAACGAAAGAAAGGATCCGCCAGATCAAAGAAAGGGCTATCAAACGCCTGCAAAAAGCCCGCTATAGCAATGCATTGAAAGCTTATCTGGGTTAAAGATTTTCACCGCCGGTCCATAGGTGGTGATGGGTGAACAGAAGCCAGCGGCCTCAGGCGCTGGCTTCTTTATTTTTTTGAAACTTTCATTACGCAACACAATCTCGGAATAGGCTATCTTCACGCTTTCTTTTGCATCACCACATGAAAGGTGCCTGGCAGATAAGAACTTTGCTGACAGCTGTTTTTATGATAAGCTGTGCCGGATGTGAAAAAAATATCCATATCCAGGTGGCTTCCCCGGCCGAGGAATTGGTGGTAGAGGGTTATATTGAAAGTTATCAGCAGCCCGTTGTCATTCTTACCCACAGCCTGAGTTATTTTTCGAGACTGGATACAACTGTGCTGTCAAATCTGTTTGTACATGGTGCACAAATCTGGGTAACGGATGAGCAACTGCATGATAGCATTTTGTTAGAGGAGAAAGCTCATGATACCGCAGGAGGTATTTTGTTTTATGATTACCGCCCTGTACAGAACGGCCACGTGGTGGGTTTGCCCGGGCATACCTACGATTTGCATATTCAGGTGAACGGGAAACAGTATTTTGCTCGGACTACCATTCCTTCAACTGGAATTGAACTGGATTCGCTGTACTATTTATTGGTGAAGCCCACCAGGGATCATCCCGACACGGATCGGGTGGTTTTGTTTGGCCGGTTTTATGATCCCCCTCAACTGGGAAATTATGCCCGGTATTTTACCAAGGTCAACAGTGAACCTTTTTATCCGGGGTATCATTCCGTAGCAGATGATGAAGTGGTCAACGGAACGGTATTTGATTTTCAGCTGGACCGGGGAGTTGATAAAAATCAGCCCATTGATCCGGAAACCTATGGTACTTTTCGGCTGGGCGATACGATAACCGTAAAATTTTGCGATATTGATAAGGCCACCTATGACTTCTGGCGCACATGGGAATATGCTTTTACAACCAATGGCAATCCCTTTTCGGTGCCTATTCAGATATTGGGTAATATTCCCGGTGCATTGGGTTACTGGGGTGGTTATCGGGTGATGTATAAGTCCATTTACATTCCGAAATAAAACAAAAGAAAGATTATGGCAGCAGAACATGTAAAAGTGCTCATTATTGGTTCAGGCCCGGCAGGTTATACCGCAGCTATCTATGCCGCCCGTGCTAACCTGAATCCCGTATTGTATCAGGGCCTTCAGCCGGGGGGACAGCTTACGATTACTACAGAAGTTGAGAATTATCCGGGTTATCCCGATGGTGTGCAAGGGCCGGAAATGATGCAGGATTTTGAAAAACAGGCTCGTCGCATGGGTGCCGATATTCGTTTTGGGATAGTTACCGCCGTCGATCTTTCCAAGCGGCCGTTTCGGGTGATTGTGGATGAAGAAAAGGAAATAACAGCCGATGCCCTGATCATCGCTACGGGCGCATCGGCCAAATGGCTGGGCCTGGAATCGGAGCAACGGCTGAACGGAAGAGGCGTTTCGGCTTGTGCAGTTTGTGATGGTTTCTTTTTCCGGGGCAAAGAAGTAGCAATTGTGGGAGGAGGAGATACGGCCTGTGAAGAAGCCCTGTATCTCTCCAAGTTATGCACCCAGGTGCATATGCTTGTCAGACGCGATCAGATGCGGGCTTCACAGATCATGCAGGAAAGGGTCAAACATACACCCAATATCCGGATTTACTGGAATACACAAACGGTTGATATCCTGGGTGAAGACAAGGTAGAAGGTGTAAAGATAAAAAACACTGTTACCGGTGAGGAAAGGGTGATTCCTGTATCGGCCTTTTTCGTGGCTATTGGCCACCAGCCTAATTCCCAGCTGTTTGCCGGCCAGCTGGATATGGATGAGAATGGGTACATCCGCACCCGGCCCGGGAGTACCTATACCAGCGTGGAAGGAGTTTTTGCTTGTGGCGACGTGCAGGATAAAATTTACCGGCAAGCCGTAACAGCAGCCGGAAGTGGTTGCATGGCTGCACTGGATGCAGAACGATATTTATCGGCTCAGGAACATGCCCGGCGAAAAGAGGCTGGTTCGGTGGTTTCCTGAGCTTTGCTCATTCGGATCAAAATGTTAGCCTTGCAGGCTAAAAGGCTTGCAAGGCTTTTCATTTAAGGAATTGCAGCTGCAACCTCATCCCTGGCAAGTCTTGGCTGTATTGCCGGTGCTGAGATTTTACTGGAATTTCCTTGTGTGGCTGCATGCTGGTACACAGCACTGTAGGGTACGCTGATATTGCCTGATGGAGTGACTTCTATGCATCGCAGTGTCAACGATTTTCCGGCAGGCAAATAGAGTGTGAAGGGCTTTTCAAATAACGGAGATGTGGGTGTAGGATTGCTGCCATCCAGGGTATAATAGATTTTGGTGCCAGGCAAGAGGGGTTTTAAATCAATCGTCAAGCTATCAGTTTGCAGGGTGCTATCCTGCAGGCCAATGGGTTCCGGAATGCGAAAATGCACGCCAGCCTGATCCAGCCAATGAAGTTGAGCGGGTAGGCGGCTCAGAAAATCCTGATAATTTTTTTTGGAAAGAGGCGTCCAGGCAGCTTCTGCAAGTGCCAGCATTCGGGGAAAGACCATGTATTCGGCTTCTCTGGTATTGGGAATGTATTCTGTCCAGAGGTTGGCCTGCATGCCGATGATATAATGCTGCTCATCCGGCGAAAGACTTGCTGGTACGGGATTATAGCCATATACTTTCCAGAGGGGCAGGTATCCACCGATATTCAACGGCTCATAGGTCGGATTGCCCTGTCCGTGATCGAAATACAACCATTCACCCGGCGTCATGATTACATCATGATGTTGCTTGGCCGCTGCAATGCCTCCCTGTTCACCCCTCCAGCTCATGACGGTAGCGTGCGGTGCCAGGCCGCCTTCCAGAATTTCGTCCCAGCCAATGATATCCCGGCCATGTGCGTTTAGGAATTTCTCGATGCGCTGGATGAAATAGCTTTGCAGTTCTTCTTCGTTTTTCAGTCCCAGTTCACGGATCCGTTGCTGGCAAAGCGGACATTGTTTCCAATGATCTTTGGGGCATTCATCACCGCCGATATGAATGTAATGACTGGGGAAAAGTTGCATGACGCGTGTCAGCACATTTTCCAAAAACATGAATGTGCTGTCGTTTCCGGCGCAAAACACGTTGGGCGATACACCCCATTGCGTCCACACGTCATAAGTAGGACCAAAGCCCTTGCAACCCAGCCAGGGATAAGAAGCCAGTGCAGCCTGGGCATGGCCGGGCATTTCAATTTCAGGAATCACGGTGATGTAACGGGCTGCCGCGTATGCGACAATTTCTTTGATTTCTTCGTCGGTATAATACCCGCCATAGGGCTGCCCATCATAGATGCCGGAGTTGTGACCAATGACCGTTTGTTTGCGAAAGGCGCCCACTTGAGTAAGCTTAGGATATTGAGGAATTTGAATCCGCCATCCCTGATCTTCGGTCAGATGCCAGTGAAAAGTGTTGAGTTTATAACGTGCCATCCAGTCCAGATAGCTTTTGATAAAAGACACCGGGAAAAAATGCCGGCCACAGTCCAGATGCATGCCCCGGTAATGGAATCGTGGACTATCGACAATTTCCACAGCTGGAATTTCCAAATGGTTGGTTGGAGTTGCAGGGAAAAGTTGTAGTAAAGTTTGTACACCATAAAACAAACCGGCGCCGTCACCTGCACTGATGCGGATTTGCCGGTTATTTACCTGCAAATGGTATCCTTCATGAGGGGTGCTTCCGGGTTTCAATAGTAGCTGTAAAGTAGCGGCTGTGGCTGATTGCGTGAGATGCAGGCTAAATCCATAGCGTTGTTTCAATGTCTGATTCAGTAAAGCTGCAATATGCTGAGCTTCGGCATCCGGCGCATAGATAAGGCTTTGAGGAGTGAATGTCAACGAACCATTTTCCTGTTTTACTAATACCGGTTCCGGAACAATTTCAATCTCTCTCTGGGAAAGATTATTTTGCAACGAAGCAAGCGTTTTCTGAGCAAAGCTTGAAATACATGCAAGCAACAAGCTGGTAGTGAGCAGGAGTATGTGTTTCATGGCAAGTACATTTCATTTATGGTTTCAAAAATATAGAAATAACCCTATAAAACAGCATGCAAACGTTGGATAAACTCAGGCAGTTGTTATTTTTGTACCAAATCATTTCACATGTCTAAACCAACTTTACTGATATTGGCAGCAGGTATCGCCAGTCGATATGGAAGCATGAAGCAAATTCAGCAATTTGGTCCCGGCGGAGAAACTATCATGGAATATTCCATTTATGACGCTATCCGCGCCGGATTCGGAAAAGTGGTATTTATCATCCGAAGGGATTTTGAAGAGGCATTTAAAAACATTTTTGAACCCAAACTAAAAGACCGCATTCCTACGGCGTATGTCTATCAGGAGATGGATGCTTTCTTGCCGAAGGGTTTTCAGCTTCAGGTGGAGCGTGCCAAGCCGTGGGGCACAGCACATGCTGTGTTATGTGCCAAAGATGCCATCCACGAACCATTTGCGGTAATCAATGCCGATGATTATTACGGCCGTGAAGCTTTTGAAAAGATGGCCGCATTTTTAGAAAATGAATGCAGTCCGCGTCGTTTTGCTGTATTAGGTTATGAGCTGGGAAACACTCTTTCGGATTATGGTTCTGTTTCGCGTGGTGTGTGTGAAGTGGATGATCAAGGCAATTTGAAACACATTCAGGAGCGCACCAAAGTGTATCGGAAAGCTGGGCAGATTGTGTATGAAGAAGACGGGAAAACATTTTCACTACCAGCCAATACGCCTGTATCCATGAATTTCTGGGGGTTTGATTCGGCTTTTTTCACCGTAGCAGAACCTTTATTCCATCAGTTTGTTTATGCTCATGCCAGCGATCCCAAGGCTGAATTTTTGATTCCCGCTGTTGTAGATCATTTCATTCAGCAGGGAATGGGCACCGTAAAGGTGATTCCCACTGCATCGCCCTGGTTTGGTGTTACCTACAAGGAAGATGCGCCTATGGTGATTGCCGGATTTAAAAAGCTGGTGGATGAAGGCGTGTATCCCTCATTTCTATGGAAAACATAAGTCTTGCACCCGAAATTTATCAAGCGTTCGGACTGGATCGAAATCGGTTTGTGGCAAAGCGTTTCGGGCATGGCTATATTAACCGGACCTATTTGCTGCAATCGTATCACGGAAAAACTTTCCTGCCGGAAGGTGAGGCTTATATTCTACAAAAAATAAATACACAGGTGTTTACTGATCCGGATGCTGTTGCCAGCAACTATCGCCTGGCTGCTGGTTTTTTAAAGCAGCATCATCCGGATTATCTGTTTGTAGCACCTTTGCGTACGGTTGATGCAAAGGAATATTGCATCTGGAATGATGAATACTGGAGGCTTCTGCCTTATATCCCCCATACCGTTGCATTGGATGCAGCAACTGCGCCTGAGCAGGCTTACGAAGCAGCCCGGCAGTTCGGGCGGCTCACCCGCTACCTGCATGATGCACCCTTGCATCAGTTTCAGATCGTAATTCCCAATTTTCATAATTTAACCCTACGATACAGCCAGCTACAAGAAGCCATCCGCAGTGCACGTGAAGAACGACGCGAATATGCTGAAGAACTGATTGAAGGTTTTCTGGATTATTCTTCCATTGCCATTCATTTTGAAGAAATCAAAACGGAAAAATCTTTTCCGGATCGCATCGTACATCATGATGCCAAGATGAACAATGTATTGCTTGATGAAAAAACATTCAAGGGTGTGTGTGTCATTGATATGGACACACTGATGCCCGGTAAAATTATTTCTGATCTGGGCGATATGATTCGTACTTATGTGAGTCCAGTGTCTGAAGAAGAGCGTGATTTCAGTAAAATTGAAATTCGCACGCAATATTTTGATGCTTTGATTCAGGGATATCTGGATGAATTGAGGGATTTGCTGACACCTGTGGAAAAACAATCTTTGTTTTATGCAGGTTTGTTTATGACCTACATGCAGGGCATCCGTTTTCTCACTGATTTTTTAAACGAAGATGTTTATTATCCCATTCAATATCCTGAACATAATTTTTATCGGGCCAAGAATCAGTTCGTGTTGCTTCAGCAACTCATGTCCCGGCAAGATGAATTGAAAGCCATCATTCAGAAACATTTGCATGCATGATCAGCTAATGTGACAACACTGGCCAGTTATCCGTACGGAATGGCGATGCCGGCAGCCCAGCTCGATTAAATAAATTGGGTATAGCAGTGTTGGAGAAGCCGAAACGCACAGCTACAGGGTGATGAATAGCATGATTCCATACCACCAGTGTATTTTTTTCCACTTTTGCCTGAGCCGGAAGAAAATGTTGATCTTCACCGGCAATATAAATATCTGTGAGTTGTTTGCCGCGAATGATGAGTCCGTCATCAGCGAAATCAAAATAAATACGAATTCGGTTACCTTCTGTTTTCATAGAATCATACAGCGGGCCTGAACATACGATATCTGTGAATCCGTATGTTTTTGCCAGAGCCCATCGGGCAAGTCTTTCCCCTACATTTTGTTTGTCTTTCGGATGGATATCTGTAGTATCGCCGGTGATATCAGTAGTTACCACGATACCGGTATTCGGCACATGCAAATAAGTTTGCAGCTGCGCTTCTCTGATCAAAGCTCCAATATAAGGCGAGCCATATCGAAAAGGTGCAATCTGTACAAAGTAAAAAGGAAAATCTTTTTGCCATAATCTGCGCCAGCTTTGAATCATACGGCTGAAATCTTCTGTATAGGTTTGGGGGTTGTTGGTATTGGTTTCACCCTGGTACCAGATTACGCCTGCTATCGGGAAAAATTGCCAGGGTGCAATCATGGCGTTAAAAGCAAGAGCAGGCTGCACGGGCCACCACTGTGCTGCAGGAAGCTTGGCAGCAGATGCTGCAAGTACGGGATGATGGGCAAAAATGCTGTCGGGCATCCAGGTTTCTATGGGTGTGCCACCCCAGCAGGCCTCAATCAGTCCCACAGGCACATGCAGATGTGTGTGCAGACTTCTTCCAAAAAAATAAGCTACTGCACTAAAATCCGCGACCGTTTGTGGGGAGCAAATCTCCCATTTGCCTCTTAGCTCTTGTTGTGGGCATAAGGAAGTGGTTTTGTACACATGAAACAGGCGAATCTCCGGAAACTGCATACCTGTCGCTTCTTCCTGTTGTTTGGTAACGGGCGACCAGTTCGCGCTGAACTCCATATTGGATTGCCCGCTGCATAGCCAGGTTTCACCAATCAAAATATTGTGGATGGTGATTTGCTGATGATCATTGGAAACCGTTAAGGTATAAGGCCCGCCAGCATGCGGTGTGGGCAGTTTCACTTCCCAGCGTGCGCCTGAAGAAGCCTGCGTTTTCAATGTATCCGATAGCCAGTCGGCTTTTATCCACACATGCTGCCCGCCATCTGCCCAGCCCCAGAGCCTCACCGTATCCCGTTGCTGCAACACCATGTTATCGGAAAAATAATCAGGCAAGCGAAGCTGCTGCGCAAATGATGCCTGCAGCAAACCTATGCTTATACTCAGGAACAGAATGGTAATCTTTTTCATCTCCATATTTTTGAAGTGAAGATAAAAAAATGTATTTGCACTAATTGAATATCCCTGCAATGATTGTCTTTTTTAGAAATCTGTCGTCATGATGAAATACCGGTTCATATTCCCGAAGATGAGGATGGTAAATTTTCTGATGGCAATGAGTGTTGCCAGCCTGTTTCATACAGTTAGTGCACAACAAAATGAACCGCCTGCATTTTGGGAAGATGAGCAGGTGAATGCCTATCATCGCGAGCCCATGCATGTTTCCTATTTTGCATACGAAAACAGAGCACTTGCCTTGCAAAATAATTCCACACAATCATCCAATTATCTTTCTTTAAATGGCATCTGGAAATTCAAATGGGTGGATAAACCTGATGATCGTCCTTATGGATTCTGGAAAACGAATTATGATGATCATTTGTGGAATGATTTTCAGGTGCAGGCTACATGGGAAGTGAATGGATATGGTATTCCGATTTATACCAACATTCGGTATGATTTTGATTATTTGATCAAGCCCGATCCGCCGCATGTTCCGCATGCATACAATCCGGTAGGTTCATACAGGCGTTGGGTTCAGATTCCGGATTCGTGGAATGGCAAAAAAATTTATCTGCACTTTGGTGCCGTTCGTTCTGCATGTTATGTTTGGGTAAATGGAAAATGGGTAGGATATAGCGAAGACAGCAAATTGCCGGCTGAATTCGATATTACGAATTATGTAAAGCCCGGTCAGAAGAATCTGATTGCTTTTCAGGTATATCGGTGGAGTGATGGCAGTTATATGGAAGATCAGGATATGTGGCGGCTGGCGGGTGTGAACCGAGATGTATATCTGTTTGCTCGCAATCCTGTTCATATCCGAAACGTGGAAATAGTCCCGGATTTGATACATCAATATCAAGATGGTGTGTTGCACATCAAAATTGATTTTTTAAATAATGCTGATCCTGCCTTGCGTCATTATCGAGCAGGAATTGAATTGCTGGATAGTACCAATAAAATATTGCTGCACAAAACTGTTTCTTTATCAGATAGCAATGCTTTTCAGCATATTTTCATGGAGCTTCGCAATCCGCACAAATGGACAGCTGAAACACCTTATTTGTACAAGGTGCTGGTTAGTTTGCTGGATGATAATAACCGTATGCTCTCCCGGATGTATATGCCAGGCTGCATCTGGATTATGTAATGAATGGTGAAGGTGTTATCAGTGTGCGGCAGGATTTCTATGCTGATACGTCGCGTAATGTGCCTATGATGTTTAAATACGGAATGCAAATGGTATTTCCCGAACAATTTCATCACATGCAATGGTATGGACGTGATCCGGATGAAAATTACTGGGATCGTAAGGATGCGGCCTTTGTGGGTTTATATACTTTGCCGGTAAGGGCGCAGTTTCATCCCTATATTCGTCCGCAGGAAACGGCCAACAAAACAGATGTACGATGGGTGCAGCTAAAGGATGATGATGGCAATGGGATCTGGATGGCTGGTGATACCCTGTTGAATGTGGAAGCCCGTCATTTTCTGGATGAAGATCTGGATGAAGGTTTGGAAAAAAATAACCGACATGCCGGAGAATTGAAGCCAAGGCAAATGACCGTATTCAGTATTGATTTGCAGCAAACAGGCGTGGGAGGAATAGATTCCTGGGGTGCATGGCCATTGCCACAATATCGGCTTAATTATCAAAACTATCATTATCAGTTTCTCATCAAACCCATTATTCAACATTTATCTGCAGCCATATCTGTCTATAAATAAATCCAGGTTTGCCGCACATCATGCTGTCTGTGTCATAGCTGTTTGTTGACAAGGCTATATGCAGTGTTGACTGAAAATGCAAGGGATAAAATGTATTGATCTCATCTGGAATGATTTTTATGCATGATCACAGATTTTAATCCCTGCATCAAAAAAGGATATGACATGATTTAATCACCGAATTTGCAGGCCGAAAGCATGTGATCTATTAATTTTATGGCATGAATACCCATTTCCGGGAAATTTTACCCGAAGCAGTGTTTCAGATTTTTCGTACGGAAGCTGCTGAGGCTGAAAAGAAAGGTGCTCTGACCGATGCTCAGCTGCAATGCATCTATACCCAGCGATATCTGCGGATGTGGATTCCTGCAGCTCTGGGCGGGGACGAAATCCCGTTGCCGGATGCAGTAGCCCTGTTGGAAGCCTTATGTTGGGCCGATGGCAGTGTGGGTTGGGTTGTGAATCTGGGTGCAGGTGCCAACCTATTTGCAGGTTATATGCAGCCAGAAGCAGCAAGTTATTTTTTTGCAGATGAAAAAGCCTGGGCGGCTGGTAGTGGAGCCATTTCAGGCAAAGCCATCAGCCGGCAGGATGGATATGAAGTGCAGGGTTTGTGGAAATATGCCAGCGGAAGTGCTCATGCCACCTTATTTACCTTCAATGCCTGGCTTTACGATGAAACAGGCCATCCTTTAAAAAATGATGTCGGAGAGCCGGTGTATAGGTCATTTGCAGTGCCGGCTGAACAGGTTAAAATCATTTCCAATTGGCAGGTAATGGGGCTGAAAGCCACTTCCAGTGATGATTTTGCCGTAAACGGTGTCATGGTGCCTGCTTTGCATCAGTTTGATCTGCTGCATCCTTCTCCATTTCATCAAAGCCCTTTGTACAGTTTTCCTTTTTTAACTTTTGCTGAAATCACCACTTCGGTAATGTTATCGGGCATGGCCCTGCATTTCCTGGATGAGTTTGATGCATTATCACGACAAAAAAAGCCAACGGGTTTTGATCAATTGCTGGGAAATATTCCGATTGTGGAACGTACCTGGCATGATGTTCAGACGCGCTTTCAGCATGCACGGACTCACTTTTATCAAACGCTGGAAAATATCTGGTGTGTGCATGTAGAAAGCCGTAGCTTACAGGCTGATCAGCTTAAAGCCATGAAGCAGGCCGCTGGTGGGCTTGCCGAGGCATCTTTGCAGGGTGTGGAAAAACTGTATCGGTTTTGTGGGATGACCTCCATTTATCTTCAGCACCCGCTGAACCGCATCTGGCGCGATATACATGTGGCATCTCAACATCAGCTGGTATCTCCTTTATATCATGCCGAAACGTAATTTGCATGTGATATGAAACACACATTAACCATTGAATATTGTCCCCGTTGCGGATGGTTGCTGCGGGCCGCATGGATGGCTCAGGAAATGCTTACCACTTTTCAGGATGAGCTCAAGAGCGTAACGCTTGTCCCCAGTGAAACAGGTGGTACGTATCAAATCCGGGTTGATGATGTATTGATTTTTGATCGCAAACAGGAAGATGGCTTCCCTGAGATTAAAATCCTGAAACAAAGAGTTCGCGACCAGATCAATCCGCAGAAAAGCCTGGGCCACGCAGATCGCTGATTATACAATCAGCACAGGGATATGTACATGATGCCGCACGTAATTAACGGTTTCACCATAAATTAAATCCTTCATGCCACGATGGCCATGGCCGCCCATAATCAGCAGATCTGCCTGTTCTTCATTCACAATACGTGCAATTTCTTTTCCGCGGCGATGATAGGCGAGAACACCCTTTGCTTTGAGATTTTTTTCTTCAAACATGCGCACATACGCGGCTAACTGTTGCTGATCCTGCTGGGATTCCTGATCAAAACTTTGTTTGCCCAGTATGCGAGCTGATACGCTTTCAACCACATGAATCAACAAATATTCTGTATTCGGATTGCCCTGTGCAAATGCATGAGCCAGGATGGCATGGTCTTTTTCGCTGAAATCCAATGCCAGCGCAATCTTGTGATAGGGATGTATGGGCATGACAGGCGTGGGAGTTTGAGGTTTATGCAAATGATAACCTTTCTGGACGAGGGATTTTCGACGGATAGGATATAGCCAGGTGATGAGCAGCAATATCATAAAACCAGCTCCGCCCGCTATGGCAGATATTTTACCAATGATGCTATCAGATTGAATAATATAGCCAGAGATTTGCTCAACCACCATACGCACATTCAGATATATCAGTACAATTGCCACCAACCAGGCCAGCATTTTTATGGGTGTGGAAAGAGCAAACTTTCCCATGGTTTGCCGGTCGCTTACAAAATAAATCAGCGGAATAATCGCAAAACTCAGCTGCATGCTCAGGATTACCTGGCTGAGGATTAGAAGTTGCCCCACCGCATGCTCACCGGCAATACTGATCAAGATCACGGCGGGTATGATAGCCAGCATCCGGGTGATGAAACGGCGCAGCATTGGGTTGATGCGCAACTGAAGATAACCTTCCATCACGATCTGACCGGCCATGGTACCCGTGATGGTAGAGCTTTGTCCGGAAGCAATCAACGCAATACCGAACAGGATGGGAGCCAGATGATTGCCCAGCAAGGGTTCCAGCAGATGGTAAGCATCCTGTATTTCAGCTACCTCCGTATGTCCTGAATGGAAAAACACGGCTGCAGCCAATACCAGCAGGGCAGCATTCACCAGAAACGCCAGATTGAGGGCAATGAAGCTATCCAGAAAATTTAATTTCAAGGCCCGCCGAATGCCTGCTTCATCACGATGAATTTTGCGCGTCTGTACTAAAGCCGAGTGCAAATACAAATTATGTGGCATCACCGTGGCGCCAATGATGCCCACTGCAATGTAAAGAGCTGCTTCATCCGGCAAATGAGGAATAAATCCACTTGCAATTTCGATTGGATGGGGGCGCGCCATCCACAATTCGATGAACAATGAAATACCAATGATGGAAATAAGACTGATGATGAACAGTTCCAGCCGGCGAATTTTCCATCGCTGCAAAAAAAGAATCAGCAAAGTATCCAGAGCTGTGATAAGCACACCTGTCAACAAGGGTATCTGAAACAGCAGCTGGAGGCCAATGGCCATACCCAGTACTTCGGCCAGATCGCAAGCAGCAATAGCCACTTCGGCCAGCAGATACAAAATAAAGTTAAGCGCGGAGGGATACATTTCCCGGTTGGCCTGTGCGAGATCCCGGCCCCGCACGATGCCCAGCCTTGCACTCAGCGTTTGCAGCAATACAGCCATTAAATTGCTCATCAACAATACCCAAAGCAGGGTGTACCCGTACTGGCTACCTCCGGCCAGATCAGTAGCCCAATTCCCGGGATCCATATAACCCACACTCACCAGATAGGCGGGGCCGAAAAAGGCGAAAATCTTTTTCCATAAAGAACCCGGCCGGGTGGTGTCAACCGACTGATGCACTTCCTGGAGGGAGGGATGAAGAATTTCAGTTTTTTCCATAGGTCTGGACATAAATATTGTTTGCAACCTGCTGACTCAGGGTAAAGGACGATTGTTTCAGCAATTTTATTTCCACAGAACCATCGTATTCATAGATATGCAATACTCGAAGCCTTGTACCCGGAGCAATACCTTTTTGTTGTAAAAACCTGAGCAATGCAGCCGACTGGTCAGCCACGCCGGAAACCTTCAGAGGTTGTTGAACCGGGGCATGGCTTAAGGGTATGTGGGGCGCTGTTTTTAGGGTTCCCGCCGCGTCGGGAATCGGATCACCATGAGGATCAAAGCTTGGATATTGCAGAAAATGAGCCAGCCTTTCAATCAGTCGCTCATCGCGGATATGTTCCAGTTCTTCAGCCAGGTGATGCACCTCGTCCCAGCCAAATCCCAGTTTTTCAACCAGAAAGCATTCCCATAGCCGATGCCGGCGGATGATGTGCATGGCATGCTTCTTTCCGCTGGGCGTGAGTTTCAGTCCATAATATTTTTCGTATGAAATGAGCTTTTTCTTCTGTAATCTATTGGCCATGTCTGTTACAGCCGCTGGACTGGTTTCCAGCATAGCAGCCAAACCATTTGTGGTAGCTTTGGTGTGTTGGCTCTCCAGCTTGTAAATGGCTTTGATGTAATTCTCTTCGGCAACCGTTAATTTCATTTATTTTTTTAAGCAAACTTAAAAATAATTTTTATATTTTTCAAAATCAGTTTTTATGTAACTAAATAATTGATTTCAACTCATGTGAATTATTATTTTCTAATTTTGAAAAAGTGATTCAGTTTGTATATCCATGAATCACTTTATTCCCAGGAAGGATTATTACATGCAACTTATGTTTTTCGAAAGCATGCGGTTTGCATCTATGTGGGTATGCATGGATATAAAGGATGCAGGAAGTTTTTTTTAAAAGCTGTATATTGATTTTTGAAATTTCAGGAAACGGATTGTTTTTGTTTCCTGTTATTTTTGAGTTTTATTTTTTTTACCTGCACGGGGTGGGTATCGTCGCTTAGCAGAGTTGACCAGGCCTGCATGCTTTCAATCTGGTCAAAAACAATTTTCATAATGGCAATGGTAGGAATGGCCAGAAACATCCCAGCAATGCCCCACATCATTTCGCCGATGACTACTCCTATAATGGTGATGAGTACATTAATTTTTACCTGCGAACCCACAATCCTGGGCATCAGAAAATTGGCATCGAAAGTATGCACAGCCACCATGGTGATTACCAGAGCAAGCACTTTGCTTATGCTTCCACTGGCAAACGTAATCAATGCGCAAAGTACCAGAGAAGAATAAATACCTACATAGGGAATGATATTCAGTATAGCCGTAATAACTGCCAGCAGCCAGGCATAGGGAATGCCCAAAATCCAGAAAATGCTTCCAAGCAAGATGGCAATGGCTACAATTTCCATCAGCAATCCCAATACATATCGTTTCACTACCCGTTCAATTTGCCTAAGTGTGGCGTGTACGCGCGGACGATGGGGCTCCTTGAATAGCTGCATCAGAAAACGCGTAAGCAAACGACGATAATACAAAAGCAGAAACATGTAAATCGGAACGAAAATAATAAATAGCAGGGTAGTGGATACCGACACAACCGTATGCCCGATGATGGCACTGGATGAAATATTTTGTGTGGCAATCTGAATAAGGTCTTCTCTGCTTTGTATTTTCATGTGCAGATGTTGATGCAGCCATTCCTGCAATTGTTGCAGTGTAATATTCAGTTGCTGTTGCAGCGCAGGCCAGTCGCCCGCCATCACCCGCACCTGTGAAGCTACAAAATACAAAACAGCCAGCAATACGGCAATGAACAATACAATTGAAATGAGTACGGCAAGGCTTCTGGGCACATGCATTTTTTCCAGCACACGATTTACCGGCAAAAGCATCATGGAAAATAAAAATGCAAACAACAGCGGAGAGAGCAGGGGCTGCCCGATGTACACCAGATAACCTATCAGCACAATGCTAAGCAATATGGCAGCCAGCCTGACAAAAAAGGGAAGAGGAGACGTGTTCATATGAGAACGCTTGTAGGGTGAATATAAAAACTTCAGGGCATATTTTTATACACCTGCAGGAAGTTCCATACCGGATGGGAGGCTGGAAGCAATTCTTCCCTGCTATGCGGGCGACGATCTATTTGCCAGGAAAAATTGCGCAAGAAATATTCTTGCAGGTTAGCATTTTTTATTGGACTCATCGAGCCAGAGGGTTCATCCCGAAAAGCAACGCGATAAACCTTCTGATCTCTGAAATAAATATCAATCACACCACAAGATACTTTATTGATTCCAATGAATGCACCTGTATCATCCTGCACATAATATATGCTTTCGGCATTGCCGTTCACATGCATCCAATCGAGGTGATTATCGTGAAAATATCCGTAAATCGTTCTGCCTTTTACCTGGTTGAACATTCCCTTTCCAATCTGATTCACGATGATGGCATTTTCAATTAGTTGCAGCTCTTTTGCCTGCTGATTTTGGGTGCTCAGGTATATACTGTCGCCACTCAGCTGATAATCACCTATCCACACCACTGGTTGGATATAAAAGCGGAATGTGGAATCGGCAAAAGAATAATACATGCTATCAGCTACGGCCTGCAGGGAATCACTGTAGATACGTACATGATGAAATGCACTGAAATATCTTATTTCTGAACTATCTTGTTGTGCTGAATCTGCATGGTGAAGCATCGCATCCGTCCGGGGAATAATGCCTGAAAAAAGAGTATCTGCAGCCGTATAGAGGGTATCATTTTTCATTTCATAAATCAACACAGGCTGTTGGGTGGCAAGCAAGGTATGTGTCTGGTCATGTGTTTCGGCATAACCCGCCACCACGGTTACTTTGCGGGATGTATCACGCCATATCACATTTCCTTTAGCCATGCCTATGCCTTTTTCTCTGACATAAAACAAACTGTCGGCGGTCGTCATCTGGCTGCTGTCTGAGATTACCGATCGGCTGGCAAACATAGCTTCGCCCAGATCGGTGTTGTAATAACCATCGCGGGTATGAATAACAGTAGCACTGTCCTGCAGATGAATCACGGTAGGTGCCACAAAATAGGCAGTATGGGTATCGGTATGATATACGAGCGTGTCTGTGCTTAAAGTATATTGCGGGTCTTTCAGTTTCACCCGATGCTGAAAAAACGCCTGATGCAAATCGGTATAATAAGTTGCTGACTGGCTGGTAAGAGTGGTTTGCTGGCTCACCAGCCTGCCACCTTGCTGATATTGGGCAACATGTTTATTCAAATCATAGGTTAAGGTTTCGGTGTACAAGGTCATCTGTGCATCTTGCAGGCGCACATGTCCTGAAAGGGTGGCCAGTTTTTCATTTCCCAGATAATGCAGATAATCACCATAAGCATGCACACTATCGGCCTGGTTGATATGGATATGGCCATAAGCATCCACCACATTGATGGTGTTGTTTTTGTAAGCACTGTCGCATGAAAAGAGCGTGTTGCCCTGTTGCAGCATGACGTGCCCCATCAGTTTGGTGATGTCAGAATCTTTTTTCTGAATGCCAATCAGGGAATCTGCATGAATGATGTAAATAATTTTCACACTATCGCTGCGGGCAGCCGGCTGTTGAGCGTATGCTGATCGAGAAAGGCCAATGCAACCCATCCACGCAATGAGTCCTATGCTAATTATTCGATTCATTGCAAAAGGCATAAGCAGGCTGGCAAGTTAAGGGAATTTACAGTAGCATAAGCCTGATCGTGAATTTCAGGATTTGTAAAATGGAGTTGTCTATGCGGTGTGGAATCAAATAGCAGCTACTGGATGCAGATTTACCGATGATCTGACGAAGGAGTTATCATGTAAATAGTATCTGGCGTCAAGGGTTGTATTTTTTGCCGGCCACCAAAGATCGAAAAATGGACATAGCGGTGAGGGTTAAGCCGCAAATCTTCCAGCAGGCGGTTTAGGTTGGCGGTAGATTGTTCCAGGTTATGATATAGCTGGGGATTGTTGAGCAGGGCTCCCAGCGATCCCTGGCCACGGTTGATTTTATCGAGAATTTGCTGCAGGTCATTCAGCGAATGATTGAGTTGATCGGTCAGCTGTTGCCAATGCACAGCTGCCAGTTGACCGGTAAGTTGTTGGGTGTTGGCAAGGATAGCATGCAGGGTATCTTTTTGTGAATTTAAGCCGGCTACAAACTGATTCACCTGTTGTATGATCTGACGGGTTTGGGCGGTGGCCTCATCCAGATGGGCAAGAGTGTTTTTCAGAGAGGCGATGGAAGCCTGTAAATCTTGCCGGGTAGCGGGCGATAGCAGGGCATGGACATCCAGCAGCACGGTATCTACTTCAGCCAATGTGTGCTGCAGTTGCAAGGAAAGAGGAGAAAGCTGCCGGGTAAGTTCACCGGTTAATGAGCTGGGTGGAGCACTTTGCAGGGTGTCACCGTTTTTTAGCCATTGGGGAGCATCGCCCATATCAATTCGGATGCTTTTGGGGCTTAGCAGATCAGGGCTATAGATACTGGCCGTGGAATTGACAGGAATGCGCACATTTTTATTGAGATTCAGTTTTACGATCACCACATCAGGCTCACGCGGTGAAAGCTGCATGCCCGTAACCCGGCCCACCAGCAATCCATTCACCACAACCGGGCTGGAGATATTCAATCCCTGCACATCGTGATATTTTACATACAGGTTTCTGCCCGAGCCAAACAAATTGCTGCCTTTCAGCACATTAAAGCCAATGATCAGCAAGGTAACACTTACAATTGTTAGAGCGCCGATTTTGGTTTCGTTGGATATTTTCACGGGATGCCAATTATGTTTTACCAAACAAACATACAGAAAAATCCTGACTGGGCAGGAAACAGTCCCGGATCGTAATCCACACTTCAGGATAATTTTGCCGGCTGGAAATAATGAAATTCCCGCTTTTTCATTGCAAATCGTAAATTATCTTTAACCCATGGATGTGAAGATCGAACCCAGCTGGAAAGCATTGCTGGATGAAGAATTCCAGCAACCTTATTTTGCACAAATTGCAAACCATCTGAAAACGGAAAAGCAGATGGGTAAAACCATTTATCCGCCGGGCAGGCTAATTTTCAATGCTTTTGAACAGACACCGTTTGATCGGGTGAAGGTGGTGTTGCTGGGGCAAGATCCTTACCACGGACCGGGACAGGCGCATGGCTTATGTTTTTCCGTACCCGCGGGAGTAGCTTTTCCGCCTTCGCTGGTAAACATTTTTCGGGAGTTGCAGGATGATTTGGGTGTGCCTGTACCCAGAAGCGGCGATCTAAGCCCATGGGCCAGGCAGGGTGTTTTGCTGCTCAATGCTATCCTTACCGTGCGTGCAGGAGAACCGGCTTCACACAGCAAAATAGGTTGGGAACGCTTTACGGATGCAGTGATCCGCAAAATATCCGAACTGAAATCGGGCGTTGTATTTCTGCTTTGGGGGCGCTTCGCACAAAGCAAAGAAGTGTTGATTGATACAAGTAAGCATCATGTGCTCAAGGCTGCTCATCCGTCGCCTTACTCTGCAGAGCGGGGTTTTTTCGGTTGCCGGCATTTTTCAAAAACCAATGCTATTTTGATACAGCAAAAACAATCGCCTATTGACTGGCGGTTGCATTAACGAAACAAAATTGTGTTTGATGATTGAACGTCGTACCATTCCATACTGGCAAAGAGTAATTTTTGGTGCATTTGCTGTATATGTGGCATTGCTTTTTCTTGTCACGATGTTGCTGACTGCTTTGTATGTGGCCATTTGCTATTTATGTTTTCACGAACCGCGCCGCACAGCCATGGTGCTGAAAGGTTATCGGGTGTGGATGAGTATTTTTTTGCCGCTGGCCGGATGCAGAATCCGCATTCGCGGCCGGGAAAGACTGAAAGGACGAGGGCCTTTTGTGGTGGTAGCCAACCATCGTTCCTTTGTAGATATTCTGGTGATGACACCTTTTGTACCCGGAGTAAACAAAACATTAGCCAAAAAAGAATTTGCTTCCATACCTGTTTTCAGTTTAATTTATCGTGCAGGATCTGTTTTGGTTGATCGGAAAAATCCTGCCAGCCGTGCAAAAAGCTACGAAGCCATGAAAGAAGTGTTGCAGCAGGGTATGCACATGATCATTTATCCTGAAGGCACACGCAATACGACTACTGAGCCCTTGCGACCTTTTCAAGATGGTGCTTTCGCCCTGGCCATTGAAACCCAACGGCCCATCGTACCCGCCGTGTTGTTTCACACCGAAAAGATTCTTCCGCCCGGTGCTGGCCTGTATTTCCGACCGCATCGAATAGAACTGCATTTTTTGCCACCCGTATCAGTAGAGGGCTACGACCGCAATCAGGTACAGGAGTTGAAGCAGCAAGTATTTTCACTCATGAAACAATATTACGTGCAATGCCTTCAGCACACTCACTGGAATAAATCGTAAAACTGTCTTGTGCGGTTAAACTTCAGATCATGCAATACTCCAGCCACCGGATTGATGGTGATGCTAAATGATTTGTAGAAACCATAAGGAATGATGCTGATGTTCATCCGCCAACAGTGTAGATCACGTGTAAGATTGATGGTGGTATAAGTGAGTTGCCTGAGACGAAAATCAAATCCGCTGCTGATGCTTACCTTCCATTTGGGAGTGAGATTAAAATCGCCGCTGAAAATAAGCGACTGATTGAAAATAGTAGTATCGCGCTTGTAATCGGGAGTTCGCGTGCGGTTAAAACTCAAACTGTAACTCATATTCAGGCTCCAGGGAATACTGAAATCAACCATGTCTGCAAAATTTCTTGGCCTGGCAAGCATTTCCTGCTCCTGCTGCAAAGTGGTTACTTCTGTTGTGGCATTTTCTTGGGTTGGCTGGTTTGCAGATTTTTTTTCATTCGATTGTGAACGGAAGGAAGTACTTAGTGCAATGTTTCCGCTTCGGAGTTTACCGGGCGAATATCTGCCCGTTTGCCATACATAGCGATTAATATCTCTGCCAGTGGAATCCTGTACATAAGGATCGATGATACCGGATGCGGATAAATTAATTTTATCAAACAGAGTCGTACTGGCTGAAAGACTGAATGGACTTAGTTTCAGGGAATCAGCATAAAAATTATAGGCGCTGTTAATGCTAAATGTATTTAAAAGTTGAATTTTCTTTTCATGATTCACGGTATCTTTTTTGGAAAATACTTTCATTTCCAGATTATTATTGATTCCAAAGTTTAATCCCCCAAACCGGCCATAGGCGGGAGGTCCGTATATCGAGCCATCAAATACAGAAACCTGTTGCTTGTATCCGTTGGTATCAACCTGCACCAGGTAGTAATATTTGCTTCCGAGATCAGGCTGATATGACACCCCTATGGTAGGCGTAAGCACGTGTCGGATAGCTTTGATTTTTCCATGTTTGAACTGTACCAGACCATATAATCGGGTACTGAAGGAAGCACCAGTTGTAAGCTGGGTGGTCGGGAAAAAGCCGTATTGATAAGTGCTGTCGAGCTTGTTTAATTTTGGATCAAAATGCAAAAACATTTTGCGGGTATAAAACGTTTGGCTCAGCCCTATGCTGGGTGAAAATGTAAAATATTTGAAAGCCGGCAGTGACAGACTGATGGGGATGCTGTGTTGAATACCGCTTTGAAATTTTTTGAAAAAGCTGGGTTTCAGAAATTCCGTGTCAATAAAACTTACACTGTTGGATGCCTGCATGTTGTATCCGACGCCAATTTTCTGATACCATTTGGGGATACCTGAAAAATTACGGGATTGAAACGGATAAACAGTGTTCATGGTAAACGTCAGCTGCGGGAAAGCAATGTTTACCTGGCGGGTTGATGTGTTCTGGCTGTGGTTGGCACTCAACGTGAGGTTGAAGGGTGAGCCCTGCCAGGTTTTGGAAAATGCAATAGATGAGTTAAGTGTATTGTTTAGCCTGATTTGTGGATCTGTTACATTATACAGGTTGTAGGTTGAAGTACCTGCATTCACGCTCGCCGAAAAATTGATCCCGGGATGTGCTTTGGGATCAATGCTGTGCGACCACATGATACGAAAATCTTTCGAGTGCTGAAAATCCGGTGTTTTGGGATCACCAAAACGGGTGTTGGCAATGCTCAGGTTCATACTTCCGCTGTAGCGGTAACGTTTCCGATAGGTAGGATTGATGGTAATATCCCAGCTTCCATACGAATACACATCGCCGCGAATGGTCATATCAAAATAAGGTCCCATGCCCAGATAATATCCCAATCCTGTAAGGCCAATACCCTTTTGCTGGGTAACAGTATATGCGGGTGGCAGCAAGCCGGTGCGTTGGCCGGTGGAAAGTGGAAAAATGAAAAACGGCAAATACAACGGTGTAGGCACGCCTTCAAATTCCAGTTCTGCATTGCGGGCTACGATAAGTTTATTGGCAATCACCTTGGCTTGTCCAATATGAATGGCAAAATGAGGTGTATCCAGATCACAGGTGGTGTACCAGCCATTGGCACCAAACACCGTATTGTTGTTTACTATCTTCGATTTTTCACTGTGCAGAAAACCTTCTCCCTGTTGTGTGGTGGTATTGAAAATGATGCCCTTTTTGGTTTTGAAATCATACTTAATAGTGTCCGATAAAAAAGTTTGTTGTCCATCTTTGAATACAGGTGCTTCATGCGGTAATCCGAGGCTATCGAGCACATAATAAGCCGTAACGATGGAAGTATGTTGATCCAGATTAATCCGATCGGCTTTTAATTCATAATTTTTGTAAGTTGTTCTGGCCTGATCATAGAGATAAATTTTTTGTGATTGCATATCCATCACAATCGAATCATGTGCCTGGTATTGTACCGGTGCATCCAGTGCATCTTTGGAGAAGCGAATAAGGGAAGTATCGGGTTTCAGGGTATCGGATACGGAACCCGTTTGCAGCGGCCTAATAGCTGGCAATAAAGTATCCTTGCCTGCGTTAGCAGAGGCAGACAGGGTAGAAGTTTGTTGTGCAGACAGCAGATGGCTACTCAGCAAACATAGCAACAGCCCGATAACTGATGATTTTCCGTTATTTTTGCTGAGTAAAGCCATGGTGGACAAAATTAGGTATATCCGGCATTATTCGGGGATTTCCGTGATGCCACATTATTTTTTAAAAAATTTTAACTTCTTGTGCATGCCGGGTTTTAAAATGATATGTTCCGGAATTGTGTTATGGATAAGCTGGTGCATGTGGATGTTTCCTTCCCGCAGTTTTGCCCAGGCTGATACTGACCGGAAATTTATTGTCGTACTTGATGCAGGTCACGGAGGAAGCGACGTGGGCGCACGGGGTAGTTTTTCACTCGAGAAAAATGTGGCGCTGGCAATTACATTGAAATTGGGTCAACTGCTGCAACAAACCCAGCCCGATGTAAAAGTGGTTTATACCCGAACCACAGATACATATCCTGCTCTTTACGAAAGAGCAGATCTCGCCAACAAAGTACATGCAGATTTGTTTATTTCCATCCATTGCAACTCTATGCCTTATCATCGCGTACTTGTGGGGCACCGATATGTGAGGCGCAATGGCAAACGTGTGCGTGTGCCTATTTACAAAATGGTCCGTTCCGATTCGGAAACAGGTACAGAAACTTATGTGCTGGGCCTGCATCGCATGGGACAAAAAACACAGGCCATAGAAAGTGAAATGGAGGCTGACAGCAATGACGTGGAAGCACGAGAAAATGCCTATATCGTGCATGAAAAAAATTACCAGCAAAATTATGGTGGCTTTGATCCCAGTAAACCGGAAACCTATATTCTGCTGGCATTGCACTCCTCAGCTTATTTGTCGCAAAGCATTGCTTTTGCCGATAGTGTGGAACAGGAGTTCAAACGGGTGGGTCGTCCCAGCCGCGGTGTTAAGCAAAAGGGGCTGGCTGTGCTGGCCGGTACGGCCATGCCTGCCGTGCTGGTGGAAACCGGGTTTATCAACAACCCGCGGGAAGAAAAATATTTGAATTCGCCGGAAGGTCAGCTGGAAATAGCCCAATGTATTGCACGGGCTATTGAAAAATACAAGCAGGCAGTATGGAAATATCGTTCACTTGTTAATACAGTGCAAGAATCATTTGCAACAGATGCTCCGGCGGCACCTGTATATCGCATTCAGCTGCTGGTGAGCAACCATTACTACCGGCCTGATGATCGCATTTTTCAGCATCTGGGTATGCCAGTTGATATTGAAGACACAACTTTGAATCAACAAAAAGCATATCGCTATCTCACAGGTCGTTTTCTGCAACGCGACTCAGCAGAACAAAAACTTGACTTTGTCCGCCAGATTGGCTTTAAAGATGCTTTTATCGTAGTTTATCAACAGGGCAGTCGTGTAAATCCCTGAAGCAGATCATCATATTTTGATAATCATAATGATGAAATAGTGCAGAAGCCTTTGGCGTGCATTATCTGCTTCCCGACTATTCAGGGTTTCAGCTTCAGAAAATCATCGTAAGCTACCTGCTGAATGGCGTGAGCCAGACGAATATAAGCCGGAATCAAGCTGCTGTCGCTGATCTCAGCCATCACATATCGGGGGTTGTTGTTCAGCAATGCTACATAACCCTGAGGCGTTACAAAGCCAGTGCCTGTGAAAAAATTATAGTCGGCAAATTCGGGTGTATATGGATTGAATAAATTTCTGCTCCAGGGATAGCGCTTGTGAGCCGGAATATGCAGCTGATTGAGCAAGGTGGCGGCAATATCCAGCTGAGAACTGATTCTGTGCATCACGATGCCCCGCCATTGCGGGCTGATGACTTCACCGGCAAAAATCAATGGAATCCGATGTCGCAGTTTCTCTTCCAATGCCCTGGGAAACTGAGATTCATGGCTATGGTCGGCTACCAGCACCCATAAGGTATTTTTAAACCATGTTTCATGTTGTGTCGCATGCAGCAAAGCACCCAAGGCAGCATCTGTATAATGCATGGAATTGATGAACGGAATCTGATAGGGCGATACCTGCAGGGTGTCCGGTGCAGGAATATCATACGGAATATGTGAACTCAAAGTATACCAGCAGTAAAAAAACGGAGTATCTGTTTGTTGCAGCTGTTGCAGCAAAATTTTCCAGATGATGCCGTCGGGAATGCCCAATGCCCCTCTGGGCAGGCTTGCTGGCAAATCGTGTCCATCCCGTACCCAATCAAAATGTTTATTAAAGGCATAGGCCCTTAAATTCCCAAAATCAAGCTGTCCGCCATACAAAAAGCCAGTATGGTATCCCACACGTTGCAGATCTTCATTGATACCCGGCAAATGCACGGTCATCTGCGGATCATCGCATACTGATACACCACTTGTGGCTGGAAATGCACTCAGGATGGCGGGAATTCCCTGGTCTGATACATGTCCGCTGGCATATAAACTATCGAAATAAATTCCCTGTTGAATGAGGCTATCTAATGTAGGCGTAATCACAGGATTCACTCCGTCGGCTGTAAAGCTTTCCAGGATAATGAGTATAATGTTTGGTCGGGAAGTGGTGAGAATGGTTGGGATAGTATCTTTCGGAACCGCGTACAAACTATCCACAATTTGATGCGCTTCGGCATCAGAGAAGTAATGGTAGGGATTATAACGTTCATGGCTGTAATGGCTCAGCAGATTTCTAACCAGATTCCAGGTGGGATTTACGGCTGCATCATTCAGCATGCTGTGTGTAGAAAAATAACTAATGCTTTCACTGATGGGGAAGCGCTTCCAGCCTCCGCGAATGCCTGTAAACAATAGAAACCCTATGCTGACTAATGATAGCAAACCTATACCTACCCTGTGGGCAATGCTGTTGGATATATGCAAGGTGCGGATGTGTACATAACGGATGTATATCCATGCATATACTGCATCCAGCAAAATGGTGCATCCGAAAAACAAAAACGTGAGCTGCCACGAGGCAGTATGAAACACTTCCGAGGGATGCCTGAAATGAGCAAGCGCTTCATAATTTAATTTCGACTGCCATTCTGTATATACCGCAGCCTCTCCATAAGCAATGCTTCCGTGTATGAATAGGAAGAATAAAACAACAAAAAGAGAGATCTGTTTCAATACATGTTTGCCCGTCATATATCCACCGAGCATCAGCAGGAACGGGATAACCATCGAATAGCAAGCGGTGGAAATATCGAGCGGCAATGCATATCGGAATGATAACAATAATTCCCGAAAAGAAAAATTAGCTACCTGTACATGATTCACCACGAAAAACAGCATCCGGTTGCAAGCAAACACCAACAACCAGAATAAAAATAATTTCACCAGCCAGCGGATAATCTGTCCCATCAGGCTATTGCATCAGGCGCGCAAAATTAAGCCTTCAGCAGCAAATGGGAAATTATCAATACATCAGCTGTAAACAAATTGAACCGGAGAGGTTTTCTTGATGGGAAGAGGGTTAAAAATCTGATTAACAGCGAATTAACCAACTGTGAGTATGTTGTTGTTGATCTGCACGGTATATTGTTTTAATGGTGCTGATGCCGGGCCTCTCAAAACTGTTCCGCTCGTGGAAAATTCGCTGCCATGTGCCGGACAATAAAATAAATTTTGACTTGCTACATAGCTCACTATGGTGCCTTGATGGGTACAAAAGGCTGATAGTGCAGTAAAATCAGATGGTGTATTACCCGATGATAGCCTGGCTATGATGATGCCATTGGTAACGATATAATCACCTACTTGCAGCAGCTGGCTGTTCAGATCCACAGAAACAGCTGATGGATTGGAATTTCCCCCAGGTGAAATTCCATTTCCTGATTTTGAGCAGGAAATTAAGCAACCGGCGCATGTAGCAGCAGCCGTAATACCCAGCAATTGCAAAAACTGCCTTCTTTCCATACAACAAAATCTTTTTTATATCCATCGGCACAAATGGATTACAGGTTGCTTTTGCAGAAAATTTTTTCAATCAGTTTCCGGCAATAATCAGCCGCATACAACAGCCTGCTGCCATACCAGGCAAACATTTCTCCGTCCACAAAATAATATTTTGCATGTGGCAAAATGGTTTGCAATAGTTGCTGATGTTTGGGTTTGAAAGGAAAAGGTTCTGATGATAACAAAATGATATCAGGATTAGCTCGTTGAATATCCGATTCAGTTATCTGCGGATATCGGGTAAGATGTGTAAATGCATTCTGAAGCCTGCATCGTTGCAACATATCATCAATGAAAGTATTACTGGCTGCTACCATCCAGGGATTATACCAAATGAAATAAGCTGCTCTTGGATTATAATTGGCTTTCAGCGTTGTAATGTATGTTTGCAGATGATCAAATGCAGTTGTTATCTGATGAATGATTTCAATAGCTTTTGATTCCCGGTTCGTCATCCTGCCAACTATTTGCATCATATCCAAGGCTTCTGTAAATGTATGGATATCGCTGATCCAAACAGGAAATTCCTGCATCAGTTGTTCCAGCTGTGCTTTTTCGTTTTCTTCTTTGTTGGCGAGAATCAGATGAGGTTGCAACTGGCGGATTTTTTCCAGATGTAGTTGTTTGGTACCACCCACCCGTGTTTTGGTGTGAAACCATTTTTGCGGATGTACACAAAATCTGGTAATTCCAATCACCTCTTCTTCCAATCCCAGATCATATAACCATTCCGTTTGGGACGGTACCAACGATATAATACGAGTAGGCGGGAATGGTATCTGAACCATTCGTCCTGTTTGATCTCTGAAAACCTTATGCATCATATGCATCGAAGTTACAGATAAACATATTCGCTGCATTTTCTCATGCAAAAAGATATTCCCGTACAGGCTGGATTCCTGCATGGTTTTACTCCTGCAGGAAGAGAATGAATGTGTTAGATTAATCTGATGAAGCAGGATGGTGCACAACGGCAGGATTATCCCGATGCAGTTTGCTGTGTTTGTGGCTATAGGTGAAATATACGATCAGACCGATTACCAGCCAGATCAGAAATCTCAACCAATTGGTATATCCCAGCTCTGTCATCAGGTACAAACAACTGCTAAAGCCCAGTACCGGAATCAATGACCAGTTTTTCAGATAGGTAAAAACGGCTATCACACAGGCCGCCAACACAAATAACATATAAGGTAATCGTTCGCCAATACTCATTGGATGCAAATCGTCAAATTTGCATAAACCAAGCAGTGCATTTCTGAAAATTACGACTCCGGTGAGAAACAAAACAGGAACAATATATTTTCCATTGATATAAGGTACTTTAAAACGTTTGGCGGATGCAGCGGAAGAATTATTTTCCTGCATCGATGGTTCAGGTAAAAGCAAAATTCCGCCACATACCAGCACGAAAGCAAATAAAGTTCCGATGCTGGTAAGATCTGTAACTTCCTGAAGATTCATGAATAAAGCAGGCACAGCAACTACAATACCTGTTACAATAGTGGAAAAGGAAGGTGTTCCAAATCGGGGATGAATGCGTGCAAATGCCGGTGGCAACAGGCCATCCCGGCTCATGCTCATCCATATACGAGGCTGTCCCATCTGAAATACAAGCAGCACGCTGGCCGTGGCAATCACAGCACTGATGGATATGATATAGCTGATATGATTTAATCCGATACGTTGGAACACAAAAGCCAACGGATCGTTTACATTCAATTCCTGAAAAGGAACCATGCCCGTTAATACCAAGGCTACCAGAATATACAAGACGGTGCAGATCAGCAAAGCCAGGATCATGCCGCGTGGCAGATCACGCTGGGGATTGCGGCATTCTTCGGCAGTGGTGGAAATAGCATCAAAACCAATGTAGGCAAAAAACACGGCAGACACGCCCTTCATGACTCCTCCAAGTCCATTTGGCAAAAATGGCGACCAATTTGCAGGCTGTACATAAAAAAATCCCAGCACAATGACACCAATGATCACAGCCAGTTTCAAAGCCACCATCAGATTGGTAGCCTGCTTGGTTTCCTTGATGCCAATGTACACCAGATAGGTGATAAACACCACAATAGCCAGTGCCGGAATATCTGCTATTAACTTCAGGGGGCCGATAGCCGGGGCATCTATCCAGGCATGATAGGCTTGTTGCAGCTGTGCGGGCAGGTTTTGCAATGAGGCTCCTGCAGAGAGTTGATGCAATGCTTCGTGATATCCGCGATAGGCTGATAAAAAATCCATAGTGAAATAATCTGGCAATTGGATGTGAAAACCCGCCAGCAGATTGGTAAAATATCCGCTCCAGGAAATAGATACCGCGATATTGCCAATGGCATATTCCATCAATAAATCCCAGCCAATGATCCAGGCAATCAGTTCACCAAAGGAAGCATAGGCATACGTATAAGCACTGCCGGAAACAGGAATGCGGGCAGCAAACTCAGCATAACACATGGCCGAAAATCCACAGGTGATGGCTGTGATCACAAACAGCAGCGCAATGCCCGGTCCGCCATGATAGGCGGCTTCACCAATGGTAGAGAAAATACCTGCACCTATCACAGCTGCAATACCCATGGCAGTCAGGTCTCCTACATTCAGCTCTCGCTTCAGGTGTCCTTGTTCTTTCGCGGTTTCAGATTGTGCCTCCTGTAAAATGATGTCAACCGGCTTTCTTCTGAAATAGATGCTTAATCGACTCATGTGCTGTTTATGACGTTCGGTTCAGCAAATAATGCACTAATTCTTCCAATGGTTTTTTGCGGGATGAAATCACGGCAATTTCTTCCAGGTGATGCAGAGCAATTTCGGTGTATTTCTGTTTTTCAGCCTCAGCCCATTCGCGGATATGCAGGGCTTCAAACAAGTCGAGTACTTGTTTTACTTTTTCTTCCCCGCTCAGCCTGAAAGCCTCATCAAGTTGTTCGCGTTGCCGGCTATTGGCCATTTCATAGGCTTTCACCAGCAAAAAGGTTTTCTTGTTGGCAAGAATATCGCCGCCCTGTTGTTTGCCAAATTGCTGGGGGTCGCCAAAAGCATCGAGCCAGTCATCCTGAATCTGAAAAGCAATACCTAAGTGTTTGCCGAATTCATACAAATGATGAATGTTGCGATCACCGGCACCGCCGATCAGGGCGCCAATCTGCAGGCTCATAGCCAGCAGTACGGATGTTTTCAGCGTAATCATTTCAATATAGGCATCCATGGGAATTTCAGAAGGATGGCTCGCTTCAAACTCCATATCGAGTTGCTGGCCTTCGCAAACCAGGCGTGCGGCCTGATTGAAAGCGTGCAAAATATCCGGTAAAATATCGGATGAAATGTATTTCAGGTGCTCATAAGCTTGCACCAGCATCACATCACCGGCCAGTATGGCTGTAGGCTCTCCGAATTTTTCATGCACGGTAACCTGTCCCCTTCGCAGCGGCGCCTTGTCCATGATATCATCATGAATCAGGGTAAAATTGTGGAACAATTCAATGGCCGCTGCTGCTTCAAAGGCATCTTCCACAATTTCATCGAACAATTCATTGCCCATTAAGCATAATATCGGGCGGATACGCTTGCCCTGCATCTGCAACATATGCCGGGCCGCATCATAAAGCCGGGCCGGCCGTTCAGGAAATGACTGAGCCTGAAAACGTTTTTCAAATTTTTCTAGTAACTCACGAAAGCTGTGCATAAGATCAAATTGAATACCATTCAAGATTTTTTGCGTTTTCTTTTTCGTGGGCCAGCGGGTTGTTCCAGCACTTCCACCAGCTCATAATCCAGCTGTCGTTTTTGCAAATTTGCCGCAGCTACCAAAATGGTAACAGTGTCACCAAATCGAAATCTTTTGCCCGTATGGATGCCAATCAATGCATATTCTGTTTCTGAATACCTGAATTCGTCAATGCTGGCGAGGCTTTGCAGGCTAATCATGCCCTCGCATTTGGTGTCGATGGTTTCAACCCAGAATCCAAAGGGAGCAACACCGGAAATCACGCCGTCGAATACTTCACCGATATGTTGCATCATGTACTCAACCTGCTTGTATTTGATAGCCTCTCGTTCAGCTTCCATGGCATGCCGCTCCATTTCGGAACAATGGCGGCATTTTTTTTCCAGTTCCCGATCGGGTACAATTTTTCCTTCCAGGCATTGTTGCAAAATCCGGTGTACCATCAAATCGGGATAACGGCGAATGGGAGAAGTGAAATGGCAATACTCGTTAAACCCTAATCCATAATGGCCAATGTTTTCTGTGCTATACACAGCTTTTGCCATGGTGCGGATACCCAGTGATTCCAGTACCTGCTGTTCGGGTCGGCCCTGTACGAGTGCCAGCATTTTGTTGAACGATGCGGCGATGCTTTGCGGGGTGGATAAATCAAACCGATGTCCGAATTTCAATGCAAAAGCCGAAAAGATTTTCAGTTTTTCTTCATCAGGCTGGTCGTGCACGCGATAAGGGAAAGGTATGGGTTGTTGTTTGTATCTGTGTTTGGAGGCAAACTCGGCTACGGTGCGATTGGCCAGTAACATCATTTCTTCAATTAGTTGATGGGCTTCTTTGCTTTCCTTGATTACGATGCCGATGGGAAAAGCTCGTTCATCGAGCACAAAGCGTACTTCTGCCGAACTGAAGTTGATAGCACCGTTGGCAATTCTTTCTTTTCTTAATCGCTGAGCAAGGTGGTGCAACAACATCAATTCCTTCACAAAAGGCTCGTCAGTTGAAGCATGTAGAAAGCTTTCGGGTTCTTTTTCACGATGGGCTTCAATAATTTCCTGCACCTCTTCATAGGTAAAACGCCGGTCGGAGCGGATGACTGTTTTCCCAATCCAGAATTTTTTTATTTCTGCCTGGGGTGAAAGCTGAAAGATTACGGAGAAACATAGTTTGTCTTCATGCGGCCTGAGGGAACACAATTCGTTGGAAATTTTTTCCGGCAGCATGGGCAGCACCCGATCGGGCAGATAAACGGAAGTGGCCCTCCGATAAGCTTCTTCATCAAGAGCTGTTCCGGGCAGTACATAATGACTTACATCTGCAATATGCACGCCCACTTCGTAGTAACCATTTTTCAGGATTCGGAAAGAAAGTGCATCATCAAAATCGCGTGCATCAATCGGATCGATGGTGAAGGTAAGGATATCTCTTACATCTTTGCGTTTGCTGATTTCTGAGTCAGGTATTCGGTCAGGCAGATGCAGCAATTCCTGCATCACATCGTTTGGAAATACCAGCGGAAAGCCATGGCTCACCAGAATTTCTTTCATTGCGACATCATTCGCACTGGTAAGGCCGGGATCCAAAATCTGGGTAATTTCTCCTTCGGGCAGGCGATGGGCTCCTTTCCAGCGTAGGATTTTAACCACCACTTTATCACCGGCCTTTGCTTCATGCAGGTAATCAGCATCCACGAGTACATGCGGCAGATGCTCATCGTCTGGTACTACAAATGCCCGCGAACCCGCTATCTGCAACACACCGGTAAATTCGTTTCTTTTCCGGTTAATGACCTGTAATACCTCACCCTCCATGCGTCCACCTTTATTACGTTGGGGGATGATTTTCACCAGCACTTCATCTCCATGCATGGCGGTGTTGAGGTTTTTCTGCCTAACGCGGATATCTTTTTCTAACCCTTCAACCATGATATAAGCCACACCCGAGCGGGTCATGTCCACAATGCCCTGGTATTTTTTTCCGGTTGCGGTAGCTGATTTTTTCTTTTTTACGCTTTTTCTTCTATTCATAAAATTTTGCTATTGCCCGGGAAGCATTGTGTAAAAATACAAGTTCCGGCTGAAGCTCAATCAAAAAAACCGGCTGATGCATGCGAAAGATATTGTCCAATATATTGCATGCAAGCCTGTTGCTGATCGAACAGGAAATAAATTTTCACTGGCTGAACCAGCAGCTGCCAGCGGCGTTGCTGTATGTCGTCCTTGAATTTCCAGAGTTTCACGGCATCTTTTTCTGTGGTGAGAATGGCTTTGCGGGGTCCGGGCAATTGCTGGAAAGCCTCATCTATGCGGCGGATATCGTTTTCCCGGTACACATGATGATCCCGGAAAAACAGGGGATGGATATGAGTAAACTGTTGGTAGAGTGCTTGCAGAAGTGTTTGCGGGCGCGCGATTCCTGCTATCAGCAAAATCTCTGTGTCTTTATCCGGTTCAACAGGTTGACCGGTAAAAAAATCGTATGGATGGGCATATTGCAGTCCGGTAAAAAAAATCTGCTGATGGGGAAGCAGATGTAACCGGTGCTGGATTTGCTGAGCCTGCGCAGGGGTAAGATCATCCGGACATTTGGTTACTATGATGATATCGGCCCGGCGGGCAGAAGTTTTCCAGTCCCGCAAATAACCTACGGGAAACAACCGGTCATCCACATACAACTGATTGCAGGTAGTTAGCAAAATACTGATGCCGGGTTTAAGGCTCCGATGTTGAAAAGCATCGTCCAGAACCACCACAAAACGATGGTCTGAAAAAGCTTTCTGTTCGGCTGCATCCATCAGCAGCTGGGGGATAGCCAATACCCTTTGCTCGGCTACTGCGAGCGGCACCTCGCGATGATGCAGGTGTAACAACATAGGTTCATCGCCGATATCATCCACTGTGGTATGTGGCTGAGCCAACACATAGCCTTTTGACTTCCGGCCATATCCCCGGCTTAAGATTACAGGTTCATAGTGAACTTTCAACATTTCAACCAGCCAATCTACGTGTGGCGTCTTACCTGTGCCGCCCATGGCAAGATTACCTACGGCTATGACCGGCACATCAAACTGCACAGCCGATAACAGGCCGATATCGTAAAGCCGGTTGCGCAGCCACACGCCCAACCCATACAGCGCAGCCAATGGCCATAACAACCAACGATACCATGGCAGATGATAAGCCTGAACAGGTTTTTGTTCATTCATCGGGCAGCAAGGTAAAGAAAAACAGCAGGAGAGACGATAAATAATGCTTCCGTAGCATGCACAGAATCAAACAATCGGTTCACTTATGCTACTCTTCCGGCGGATAAATGCCCGGAGCCACATCCATCGCCAAAGGCAAGGGTACGGATTTCAGGGAAAATACATCGGGATATTGCTGCATTACATATTCCAGAATTTTTTGCCGGGGCTCGAATGGATGCAGCTGATGCAACCCCAATTGTTCAATAGCCAGTTTCAGGTGGGATTCCTCATCATGGTGGTTGTCGGCAGGAATCCCCTTCTGTCTGGCATAAAATGTACCGGCTTCGAGCAGGCAAGCCAGGGGTACAAGCCCAATGATTTCGCTGCCTTTTACGCCAATGCCCATTTCTGATGCCTTTTGTTTTACGGATTCAAAAGCAAGATGCAAAGGCGTTCTTACCACATCGGTAATGTTCATAGATACCTGAGCCAGGCCATATTCTTCCACATACCATCCAATAGCACGCAGGCCGGCTAAACCTGCCTGCTGGTTAACAGGGTTTGAGCTGTTGGTTGAAGAATGCTCTGGCCTACCGGTATCGCGAACGGCTTTGGCTATCGTTTTGGCAATCTGTACATCCGAGGTATCCAGGTGTACATTAAAAGCAATCAGAAAAGGTCTGGCGCCAATGACTATGGCCCCGGCAGTGGGATGAGGAATTGCTGGTCCATAATCGGGCTGCCAGGCCACATCCTGTATTTTTTGCGCCAATCCTTCAAATTCCCCTTTCCGGATGGTTGCCAGACGCTTTCTTTCTTCCCTTAACCTGGCTGCTTCGTAAAGGAATACCGGGATCTGAAGATCTTCGCCTACACGCCTGGCCAGCTTTCTGGCCAGTTGTACGGTTTGCTGCATGGAAACGTGCTGCAGGGGAATTAGCGGACATACATCCGTGGCGCCTAAGCGTGGGTGCACGCCCTGCTGCCTGCGCATGTCAATCAGTTCTGTGGCTTTCCGGATACCCTCAAACAGTGCTTCCGTGACTGCATCCGGACTACCAGCCAGCGTGACAACCGTCCGGTTGGCTGCGATTCCGCTATCCACGTGCAGGATTCTCATGCCTTCGCGAAGCCGGCCATCCTTGTCGAGGGCCATGGCATCGGTGATTTGCCGGATGATAGCCTGATCGCGTCCTTCACTAAAGTTAGGTACAGCTTCAATAATGCTTTGATCTTGTGCTGATGCAATCATCTGCAATGCGAAGATTGAAAGGTAGATACATGTTGGGTGTTCAGCTGCTGCACTTGCTTCTCAAACCATGCTGCAGTGATTTGTTCCGTCCATTCCATTGCAGCCAGTTTAGGCCATGGCAGCCATTTTTCCAGATCCTCTTCATTGCTCTCATAATGTCCGTTGCAGATCCATCCGGCTACTGCGATGTTCGCCTGTTGCAATACCTGCATGGTAAGCAAAGTGTGGTTTAAACTACCCAGATATTGCCGGGATACCAGTACTACGGGTACCTGCAATAGCCTGATCAAATCCAGAAAAGTTTGTTCTTCGTTTAAAGGCACCAGCAAACCTCCTGCTCCTTCTATCACAAGCCATCTGTCGGGATGGTAGATGTGCTGAAAAGCTTCGTATATCGTTTGCAATTGGATATGCACTCCTTCTTCCCGCGCAGCCAGATGAGGCGAAACGGCTTTTTGCAACAGATATACTTCCGGATGAACCCTCACCCATGAACCCAGCCAGTGTTGAATGCGTTGAGCATCCGTACCTTCCGTGGCGCCCGATTGTACGGGTTTCCAGTAATCGGCTTGCAAAGCTTTCACCAACATTGCGCTGGCAACCGTTTTCCCTACATCGGTACCAATGCCGGTTACAAACAATACACCTGCCATGATGTTTTTGGTTTATGGTGCAAACCTACATCACACAGAGCTCACAGCCGTAAAGAATTTTTTGAAACAAGCCGCAATCCGCATCTTTGGCTATTTTTCATTTACTTTGCAATAAATCTGCAGTTGCATTATCCATGGCATATTATCAGCATATTCTGGAAACCATTGGCCATACCCCACTGGTAAAACTCAACCGGGTCACAGCTGAATTACCCTGTACTGTGCTGGCAAAGGTGGAGTTTTTCAATCCCGGACATTCCATCAAAGATCGGATGGCCGTGAAAATGATTGAAGATGCTGAAAAAGCTGGTCTGCTAAAGCCCGGCGGCACCATCATTGAGGGTACTTCCGGCAATACCGGCATGGGGCTGGCCATGGCAGCCATCGTAAAAGGATATAAATGCATTTTCACCATCACGGATAAGCAATCCAAGGAAAAAATCGATATCCTGAAAGCATTGGGTGCTGAAGTCATTGTTTGTCCGACCAATGTCGAACCCGATGATCCGCGTTCCTATTATTCGGTAGCCAAACGCCTGGCCAAAGAAATTCCCAACAGCATTTACATTGACCAGTACAACAATCTTTCCAACCGGCAGGCTCATTATGAAACCACCGGACCTGAAATCTGGGAACAAACCGAAGGCAAGATCACCCATCTGGTGGTGGGCGCCGGCACCGGTGGTACGATTACCGGTACGGGTATGTTTTTGAAAGAAAAAAATCCAAATATCCAGGTTTGGGCTATTGATACGTATGGGTCATTGCTCAAAAAATATCATGATACCGGTGAAATTGATATGAATGAAGTGTATCCCTACATTACGGAGGGAATAGGAGAAGATTTTGTGCCGGCAAATTACGACATGAGTGTCATTGACCATTTCGAGAAAGTAACCGATAAGGATGGAGCCATCATGGCGAGGCGCATTACCAAGGAAGAAGGGATTTTTGTGGGTTATTCGGCTGGCAGTGCGGTGGCGGGTCTTTTGCAGCTCAAAGATCGCCTGAAGCCCGAACACCTGGTGGTGGTCATTTTCCATGATCATGGCAGCCGGTATGTGGGCAAAATTTACAACGATCAATGGATGCTGGAACGCGGATTTCTGCATGTAAAAACCGTAAAGGATATGCTGAATGCGCGTGTACACGACCAGCTAATTGCCATAGAAGCTCATGAGCCAGTTACACAGGCCATTGAGCTGATGCAGCACCATGATATCGGGCAATTGCCGGTTATGAAAAATGGTGAACCCATTGGCTCCTTATCTGAAAGTGGCATTTTCAACAAATTATTACGCGACCCACACATTCGCAATGCCAGAGCTGAAGAAGCCATGGAGAAGCCTTTCCCGGTTGTGGGCATGGATACACCCATTGAACGTCTTTCGGCTTATATCAATAAAGACAATGGGGCCGTGCTTTGCAAAGATGAAAGCGGCCATTACCATATCATCACCAAATACGACATCATTGTAGCTCTTGCCAATGCCTGAAGGCTATAAAAGATGAATCAGCCTTATTAACACTTCCCATTTTTTTTAAAATGTTTTCCAGGCGGCTGGGTGGCTTGCCGTCCAATATACGCTAATGGGGTTGGAGCAGTAATTGATGGTAAGTAACCAGGTTGGTTGCCGGTGGTAAGTTTGATTTTGGATAAATAAGGTGACTTTGGATAAAATAAATAGCAAATGAAGGGTGAAGGCTTACCTATCAGGATGGATAGCGGACCAGACGGGACTCGAACCCGCGACCTCCGCCGTGACAGGGCGGCATTCTAACCAGCTGAACTACTGGTCCGTAACCACGCAAAATGTAAGAACATATAGTTGATGTAGCTCCCGAACTTCAACCCCGCTTTTCACTGCAAAACCTACCTTTCCGCTTGCAAGCTCAATAGCCGGGTGTGTTTCATTCAGGGCTTGCAAAGTTAGGCAGTTTTATGAAAAATAGCATACCAACCAGGAAAAAATATTTTGGCTGTATCTTTACAGGGTCTAAGCCATTCCAACCATGCAGTTTTTAGACTTTGAACAACCGGTAGCTGAATTATATGAACAGCTTGAAAAAGTAAAGCAGGCAGGAGAAAAAAGCAAAGTGGATGTATCGGCTACGGTGAAGGAAATTGAAGAAAAAATCCGGCAGAAACGGCTGGAAATCACCCAACAGCTCACCAGCTGGCAGCGTGTGCAGCTGAGCCGCCATCCCAACAGGCCTTATACCCTGGCTTACATTGAAAGGATGTGCCGGCATTTCATCGAATTGCACGGCGATCGGAAAGTGAAAGATGATAAGGCCATGGTTGGCGGTTTTGGCGATATTGCCAATCGCACCATCATGTTCATTGGCCATCAGAAGGGTGTCAATACCCGCATGCGTCAGCTGCGCAATTTTGGCATGGCCAATCCGGAAGGTTACCGAAAAGCTTTGCGGCTAATGAAACTGGCCGAAAAATTCAACAAACCCATTGTTACGTTAATCGATACACCGGGCGCTTTTCCCGGATTGGAAGCTGAAGAACGTGGACAGGCCGAGGCCATTGCCCGTAATCTTTATGAAATGGTGTTGCTAAAAGTGCCGGTTATCTGCATTGTGATCGGAGAAGGTGCTTCGGGTGGAGCTTTGGGTATTGGCGTAGGTGATCGGATTTATATGCTGGAAAATACCTGGTATAGCGTGATATCACCAGAATCATGTTCGTCCATCCTGTGGCGGAGCTGGGACTACAAAGAACAGGCTGCTGAACAGCTCAAACTAACGGCGGCCCACATGAAATCTTTTCATTTGATTGACGATATCATCCCCGAACCCTTGGGCGGCGCTCACGTCAATCCAGATGAAATGGCTGAAACACTCAAAGGATGGATTCTGAAGGCTATTGATGAACTGGAACCGATTCCACCAGAAGAACGCATCCGCCAACGGATTGAGAAATTTTCCCGGATGGGAGTGTTCAGAGAAGTGGAATGAATCTGCCATTGAAACAATTTACAATCGTGGTCTTTTTTAAAATACACATCAATGAGTGATATTCAGGAAATGCTCCGCGGTACGGGAGTAGCTATTGTAACTCCTTTCAATGCACGCCTCGAGGTAGATTATCCTGCATTGGAACGCATTATCGAATATGTGATTCAGGGCGGCGTTAATTACATCGTAAGCCTGGGCACCACCGGTGAAACACCCACCCTCTCTGCAGAAGAAAAAACAGAGATCATTCTTTTTACCTTTGAAAAAGTAGCCGGGCGGGTGCCGGTAGTGGTAGGTCTGGGCGATTATCATACTGCCGATGTAGTCAAGCGATTGAAAACCTGTCCGCTTGATCAGGCTATTGCTGTACTCAGTGTATCGCCTTACTACAATAAACCTTCCCAGGAAGGACTGTATCAGCATTATAAGGCCATTGCAGAAGCTTCTCCCAAACCTGTGATCATCTACAATGTTCCCGGCCGTACCGGCAGAAATGTAAGCGTGCAAACAATATTGCGTTTGGCTGAGCTGGATAATATTGTCGGCGTGAAAGAAGCCTCCGGTGATTTGCAGCAGTGCATGGAACTTGCCAAACACAAGCCCCATGGTTTTTTGCTGCTTTCCGGTGATGATGCATTGGCTCTGGCACAGATTGCATGCGGATTTGAGGGGGTGATTTCCGTGGCTGCCAATTGTTTTCCGCGAGAAATGAGCGAATTGATACGTTTTGCCCTGGCAGAACGATTTTCTGAAGCCCGTCAGTTGCATTATCGTTTACTGGATGCCTTCCAGATGATGTTTGCTGAAAATAATCCGGCCGGTATCAAGGCATTTATGTCAGAAGCAGGTCTTTGTGAGAACATGCTACGGCTGCCGCTGGTGCCGGTGTCGGCATCGCTGCATCAGCAAATCCGCGATTACATGCGTGCTTTCCAGGGAGTGCCCACGAAATAAGTAGCTCCCTGCAGGGCTAGATAGGTCTCTGGGAAAATACTCCTGCATTCGTTTTCAAAATCTTCCAGCCGTTCGTAGCGGGATGAAAAATGGCCGATCAGCAGTTTGCCCTTATCCTGAAGTGCTTTCCGGGCAAGTGTTGCAGCTTGCAAGGTAGTGGAATGAAACCGTTCAATAGCACGATGTAAATCCTGCTGGAGGTAGGTAGTCTCGTGGTAAACCAAATCGCAACCAGCAATGTAGGGTATCAGTCCTTCATCATACAGGGTATCGGCACAGTAGGCATATTTCCTGGGTTGCGGTGGAGGTAAAGTAAGCTCATCATTGGGAATGATGTGACCGGTGGCCGATACGTAATCTTCTCCTTGTTGCAGGTTTTTATAGAAACTCAGGGGAACACCTGCTTCCCGGGCTTTTTCGGGAATCACTTTCCGATGCCGGGGCTTTTCTTCAAATAAAAATCCGAAACACAAAATCCGGTGTTTGGTTGGGAAACAGCTGATGCGCAGATGGGGAAGATCGGCGATAAGTTGAAATCCGGACACCTGCAACGGATGAAAATGAAGAGGGAAATGCAGGATGGTAGCCGCACATTCCAGCTGGCGCCAGATAATGGATTCCAGTTCAGCTGGGGCATACAGGTGCAGCGGTTCGGTGCGTTGCAGCAGGTTAAAGCTATTAATTAAACCGATGAGCCCGAAATAATGATCTCCATGCAAATGGCTGATGAAAATGTGATAAATCTTGTTTCTCCTGATTTTGTATCTCGCCAGCTGCATTTGGGTGCCTTCGCCGCAGTCAATCAGGAAAAGCTCATCTTCATATGTTACAACCTGTGCGGTGGGAAATCGCTCATGGGAAGGAATGGCCGAATTATTACCAAGGATGGTTACTGCAAAAGGCATACATTCATGACAATTTCTCAGTTTCACCTTCTTCCTGGCCTTCTGTGGAAGATTGCTGCAGGAGCCTTTCCATCTCTTCCAGGCCAATGAGATCAACGGCTTCACTCAATGTAGGTACCAGATTCCAGTCGCGATTCCTTTTTTTAAGGGTGTTGCAAACAGGTGAACGCCCGCAAACAATACAACAGGAATATCCGCTGGCATAACAAGATTCATAAATAATTTCCAGGATGGACAAACTATCTTCATCAATCTGTTTCACTTCACTTAGATCCCAGATGAGATTGCCCTGCAACATTCCGTCAGCATTTTGTAATGCAGTTGTAATTTCGGCTGTCAAATTAGCATCAAACCGATCCTTTTCCACGCGTATTGTCCGGTATTTTTCTCTGGTATCGATTTTGAACATGAAGAATAAATTTTTGTTAAAGATAGGATGATTCTGCATTTTGGCCGAAAATCCGGATGCAGAAATAATTCGAAATTATTTACTAATATTGTATTGATCAGCTCCTTGCTTTCAAGCAGGCTGATTGGATAAACAAAATCAAATTCGACAAACAATGGATCAAAACTTTTCACCACAGGTAAAAGAAATCATATCCTTCAGCAGGGAAGAGGCTTTGAGGTTGGGGAATGATTTCATTGGCACTGAACATCTGCTGCTGGGCCTCATCAGGGAGGGAGAGAGTACGGCTATTCAGATCCTGAAATCCATGAACGTGAATATTGAAGAATTGAAACGAGAGGTTGAGGCAGCCGTGAGAGACAAAACAGGTAAAAATATTGCCAATATTAATAGTCTTCCTCTCACAAAACAGGCCGAGAAAGTCATTCGGGTGACGGTGCTGGAGGCCAAATCCATGAAAAGCCCCACAGTAGAAACAGAACATTTGATGCTTTCCATTCTGAAAAACAAGGAAAACATCTGTACCCAGCTGCTGAAGCAATATGATGTGGATTATGAAAGCTTCAAAAGTGAATTGGGATATGTAAAATCATCCGATCCCAAGGCTGAATATTCCGATGAAACCGGCGAAGAAGAGTTTGATGAAGAAAGGAAAAGCAGCTACAGTTCGCGCACAACACGTCAGGCAAGCACCAAATCCAAGACGCCGGTACTGGATAATTTTGGCCGTGACATCACCCGCCTGGCCGAGCTGGGTCAGCTGGATCCCATTGTAGGCCGGGAAAAGGAAATTGAACGTGTATCCCAGATCCTTTCCCGCCGCAAGAAAAACAACCCGATTCTGATTGGTGAACCGGGCGTTGGAAAAACGGCTATTGTAGAAGGATTGGCCTTGCGAATCGTACAACGGAAGGTATCGCGAGTGCTTTTCGACAAACGGGTAGTGAGCCTCGATCTGGCTGCCCTGGTAGCTGGTACCAAATATCGCGGACAGTTTGAGGAACGGATGAAAGCCATCATGAATGAATTGGAAAAGAACCGGGATGTGATCTTATTCATTGATGAAATTCATACCATCATCGGGGCTGGTGGTGCTTCTGGTTCACTGGATGCATCCAATATTTTCAAACCCGCATTGGCACGGGGTGAGCTGCAATGCATCGGTGCATCCACACTCGATGAATACCGCATGTACATTGAAAAAGATGGAGCGCTCGACCGGCGCTTCCAGAAGGTAATGATTGATCCGCCAACACCGGAAGAAACCATTCAGATATTGATGAACATCAAATCCCGGTATGAAGAATTTCATAACGTGGATTATTCCGAAGAAGCTATCCAGGCTTGTGTTAGGCTCAGCGACCGCTATATCACCGATCGTTTCCTTCCTGATAAAGCTATTGATGTGATGGACGAGGTAGGTGCCCGGGTGCATCTGAAAAATATCAACGTGCCCCAGCATATCCTGGATCTGGAAAAGAAAATTGAAGAAATCAAGCAGGAAAAGAATCGGGTGGTCAAAAGCCAGCGTTTTGAAGAAGCTGCAGCCCTGCGGGATACCGAGAAAAAGCTGGGCGAGGAGCTCGAAAGAGCCAAGGCCGAATGGGAAGAAGAAATCAAACATCGCCGCTATCCCATAACGGAAGAAGATGTGGCTGAAGTGGTGAGCATGATGACGGGAATCCCGGTGAAGCGCATGGTACAGGCCGAATCGGAAAAGCTGTTGCATATGGCCGACGATCTTCGCCAGGCTGTGGTAGGTCAGGACGAAGCCATCCTGAAGGTTACCAAGGCCATTCAACGCAATCGGGTAGGATTGAAAGATCCCCGCAAACCCATTGGTTCCTTTATCTTCCTTGGGCCCACAGGCGTCGGTAAAACAGAGTTGGCCAAGGCGCTTGCCCGGTATTTGTTCGATTCGGAAGATGCACTCATCCGCATTGATATGAGTGAGTACATGGAAAAATTCTCGGTCAGTCGGCTCATTGGTGCTCCTCCCGGCTACGTAGGATACGAGGAAGGTGGGCAACTCACCGAAAAAGTAAGGCGCAAGCCTTATTCCGTAGTATTGCTGGATGAAATTGAAAAAGCTCATCCCGACATTTACAATATCCTGCTCCAGGTGCTCGACGATGGCCATCTCACCGACGGTCTGGGCAGGAAGGTTGATTTCAAGAACACCCTGATCATCATGACATCCAATATTGGTGTGCGGCAGCTGAAAGACTTTGGTGCGGGTGTGGGATTTGTGACGGCAGCACGGTCCAATGAGGAAGAAAATACACGGGCTGTCATTGAAAAAGCTCTGAAGCGTACCTTTTCTCCCGAATTCTTGAACCGGATTGATGATGTGGTGATCTTTAACCCGCTGAGCAAAGAACATATCTTTGCCATCATCGACATCATCATGAAAGATGTGCACAAGCGGCTGGAAAACATGGGTGTGAAACTGGAGCTGACCCAGGCTGCCAAGGAATTCCTCGCCGATAAGGGTTACGATACCCAATTTGGTGCCCGGCCCTTGCATCGGGCCATCCAGAAATATCTGGAAGACCCGCTGGCAGAAGAAATCCTGATGCTGAAGGTAAAGCAGGGTGATGTGCTTATTGCCGACTTCGATGAAAAAAATCAAGCCTTGAAGTTCCGGCTGAAATTATCCGAACCCGAGGTAAGCAGCGCTTCCTCTCCAGCTACGGAAAAGAAAAGCTGAATTACACCTCTCGCATAACCATACATGCCAAGGGATAGCAAATCGCTATCCCTTTTTTATGAAATCACAAAAACAATCTTAACTTTGTTATGCATGCGCCCCCTGATTATTGCTATTGATGGTTATTCTTCGTGTGGAAAAAGCACGCTTGCCAGGCAACTTGCATCTGCATTGCAATACAAATACATTGATAGCGGGGCCATGTACAGAGCCATTACCTATGAGCTGCTTCGTAGAAAAATAAATCTTGATGACCTGGCTGCCATTCGCGAGGTGTTGAAAGATATCCATCTGGATTTTAAATACGATCCTTCCAGCGGACGTTCGGTGATACTGCTCAATGGTGAGGATGTGGAGCAGGCCATTCGCAGCTGGGAGGTGTCAGAAGCTGTGAGCCAGGTTGCCGCTATTCCTGAAGTGCGGGAATTTGCAGTTGCTCAGCAGCGCAGGATGGGTAAGCAGAGAGGAATCGTCATGGATGGCCGGGATATCGGAACGGTGGTGTTTCCGGATGCAGACGTGAAAATTTTTATGACGGCCGATGTAAAGATTCGTGCACAAAGAAGATGGAAAGAACTTCAACCCCTCCATCCGGAAATCAGCCTGGCTGAAGTGGAAAAAAATTTGCTTGAACGCGACCGGCTTGATACCCAGCGCGCCGTGAGCCCCCTCAGAAAAGCTGCTGATGCATTTGTAATTGATAATTCCCATCTGACAGAACCCCAGCAGCTTCAGATGGCTATGGATTATGTGCAAAAGATTATGCACAACCTTCCTATCGAAAAAACAACCATTTCCTAAGCCTTTTGCAACATTGCTGATAAATTTTATTAAACTGAAATGAAGCTTATTCATCCCCATATTTTTGCCTCCTGCACATGTATGTTTGTGGCCGGTTTTCTCTGGTTAGCCGGTATTGCAGGAACAAAAATTCATGTGGATACAACAGCTATCGTTCAGCATCAGCTTGATACAATTACATCCATTAAAAGCGATACAGCTAAAATTCATTATCTGCTGAATGCAAGCAGTATTTATCGGAATGAATGGCATAAACGTGAACAAGAAAATCCCTTTTTAACTCAGGCACTGAAGCTGGCTGAAAAAATGAACGATTCCCTTCAGCTGGCAAGGGTATATAATGCGATGTGTGTGGATCAACGCAATGTGGCTCGCTATCTGCTTGCTGTCAATTATGGCAAGCAAGCACTCGAATATGCTTCAGGCACAAAGGATAGTAGTTTGTTATCATCTATTCTAAACAATATTGGCGTAGCATACAGGCGATTGGATGATAACCAGCAGGCCTTTGAATATCATATGCGGGCACTTCATGTTGCAGAAGCATCTGGCAACTGGCGCAGCCAGGCCATAGCTATCAACAGCATCGGAAATATCTATTTATCCACAGAACAATATGATAAGGCTATCGCTTCCTTCCAGCAATCACTTGAAATTGAAAAACAACATCACAACAATCTGGGACTGGCCATCAATTATGCAAATATCGGATTGGCACTGGAAGGAAAAAATCAATACAATAAAGCTGTTGATTATTTTATTAAATCTCTTTCTTACAATCAGCTTATCGACAACCTTCAGGGTAAACTTATTTCTTACAATAATCTTGGGCAGGCTTATCAGAAATTAGGCCAATATAAGCTCTCATTGGATTATTTTACAAAGGCCCTCCAGTTAAGCGATCAGATCGGTGATGTAATAGATGTGGCAGATAGTTATATCAGCCTGGGATATACTTATTTGTTAATGAAAAAATATCCTGAAGCCCATAATCATATAACTCATGGACTTAGTATCGCTCAATCGATAGGAGCGAAATCCTTGATTATGAAGGCTTATCAGGCTCTGCAGGAATATTATGCGGGAAAGGGTAATTTCAAACAATCAATGGAAATGCTGGAAAAGGCTTTGAATTATAAAGATAGTTTGCTCAATGATAAGATCAGTAACAGAATGGCCGAACTTGAAGTTTTATATCAGCTTGACAAGAAAAATGCAACAATTCAGTTACTTCAGAATGAAGCTTATCTGAAAGACTTGGAATCAGATCGCAATCTGATCCTTGCTTTGTCTCTAATGGCACTAATTGTGGTAATCGTTGTTGGAGGTTATTTTGTCATTCACCACCGTGAACTAAAGATTCGCCAGCGAGCATTGCAACTCGAGCTACAATCCCTCAGATCGAGGATGAATCCACATTTTATCTTCAATAGCCTGAATTCTATTCATAAATATATTTGGACCAATCAGCCGGAAGAAGCTTCAGATTATTTAACCAAATTTGCCAGATTAATACGAATGATTCTGGAAAACAGCGAACGTGATTTTATACCTTTGTCAAAAGAGATTGAATTTTTATCAATTTATGTTGAACTCGAAAATTTGCGTTGCAATCATAGTTTTGAATTTCTTCTTCAGATAGAAGAAGGTATTGATACGGAAGATGTAATGATTGCACCTCTGATGATTCAGCCATTTGTAGAAAATGCCATCTGGCATGGCCTTGCACCTAAAAAAGGAGGTGGGATCCTGAAAATATCCATGAAGTTGCATGAACAAAAGAAATTAAGGGTAGAAATAGAAGATAATGGAATAGGAAGACAAAAAGCTGAAGAAATCAAGATGCAAAAAAGCCCACAACATGTATCGATGGGTTTGCGGTTAACGGAAGAAAGATTAAAGCTGTTGCAGCATTCTTTTTCTTTTAACCTCCAACAAATTCAGATTGTAGATTTGATTGATGGAAACCAAGAACCATGCGGAACAAAAATCATACTGGAATTACCTGTTGAATTTGCTTATTCATAAACGTATGCAAACCAAAAAAATCAAAATCTTAATTGTTGATGATGAGCAGGAATGCATTGATACCCTGAAAGCCATGATGAAATTTCATGTGCCGGAAGCTGAGGTGGTGGCTGAAGGCCAGAGCGTGGAACAGGCCGTACGGGCCATTCATCAGTTTGAGCCTCAGCTGGTGATGCTGGATATTGAGATGCCACGTATGAATGGATTTAGTTTGTTTCAATTTTTCCAAAATCCTCAATTTGATGTGATTTTTGTTACCGCTTATGAAAATTATGCATTAAAAGCCATCAAGTTTAATGCACTGGATTATATTCTGAAACCTTATTCTGCAGCAGAACTCAAAGCGGCTGTGGAGAAATGCGTGCGTAAATATCAACTGCAAAAGCCCCTTGGTGACCAGTTGGCTACTTTGATTTACAACATGCATCAACAGGAAAACCAGGAGCAAAAGATTGCTCTCCCCATAGCACGCGGCTTTCAGTTTGTGCAGGTGAAGGAAATTATCCGATGCGAAGCGATGGGTAGTTATACGCGTGTACATTTTACGCAGCTACCACATCTGGTTGTATGCCGCACTTTGAAGGAGTTTGAATTTTTACTGGAAGATCATCAGTTTTTCCGTATTCATCAATCCCATTTGATTAATTACCAGCATATTCATCAATTCGTGAAAGGCAATCGTTCCTACGTAATTATGGATGATGGAGCGGAGATTGAGGTTGCAAGGCGCAGGTTGCAGGATTTTATTCAGCTGATTTCAAGAGCTGACCGCTGATAGGTAAAAATCAACCACTTTTTGGAGCATAAAGCCCGCTTACTAAAATTCGCAAATAGATATTGTTTTTCGACCTACATTTGAAACACAAGGTTTACGGTTTCACTTCTCATTGAAGGTTGACAGTTTTCTCCATTGTTTGTGTTCCCCTTCCCTATGACATCCGGCACAGGAAATTCTGGTGCCGGATTTTTATGCAACAACAGATTGATTCAGAAATGATTCCCAGGCGCTTTCAGGGATATTGGCAACCTGTGCTAAACGGCGGATGACTGCTTCGACGAGTGCATCGGGACAGGAAGCACCGCTGGTGAGCATCACCGTAAAATCTTTTTCAGCAGGAACTACCTGTGCAGATGTTATTTTTTGTTTTTGATGAATATCCCAATGATGGATATCTCCGTTATCCTGGATTTCCTGAGGTCCGCAGATAAAATAGGTGGGTAATTTTTCTGTGCAGAGCTCCACAAGATGAGATGTGTTGGAACTGTTGTAGCCACCTACCACAATGGCAAAATCGGCTTGTTCCTCGAGCATACGGATGACGGCTGTCTGATTATCGTTGGTAGCATAGCAAAGGGTATCGCGCGTATCTGCAAAATGCTTGTCAATCGTTTCATCGGTGAGTTGATAATGCATTTTGATTACCTGCTTCAGGTAATCGGCAATAGCCTGGGTTTCGCTGGCCAGCATGGTGGTCTGGTTGACCACGCCGATGCGTTGCAGGTCGGTTTCCGGGTTAAATCCGCTGGAATATTGATTGTGAAATACTTCAAAAAACTCATCTGCCGGGCGTTTCCGGGTAATAAATTCAGCCAGTTGACGGGCCTGTTGCATATCCCGTATGATGACGGTAGGAGCTATGGCTGCGCTGTGAGAAAAGCTTGCACGGGTTTCTTCATGCTGGGGTTTACCATGAATCACGATGGTATATCCCTTTTCTCCAATGCTGGAAGCCTTGTTCCAGACGCGTTCCACAAATGGGCAGGTGGTATTGTAGGCAATAGATGAGATCCCTATGCGATGAAGCTGTTCGGCGATTTCAAGCGTGGTGCCGAAGGCGGGAATAATGACGATATCATCCGGCTTTAGTTCTGACCAGGGAATGAGCTGGCGCCCGTGTGTATCCATGATAAACTGTACACCGCGTCGTGCCAGATCGGCATTCACAAGCGGGTTGTGAATCATTTCGCTCAGCAGAAAAATACGCTTCCCGGGATGCGCCTCCACGGCCCGGAATGAGATTTCAATGGCATTTTCAACTCCATAACAAAAGCCAAAATGCCTGGCCAGCAATACCGTCATCCGGTCGATCGTCAGCCGGGTGGGGCTAAAATCTTTTTTCATCCGGTCGGCCTGGCGACGGCGTTGTTTGATCTGGCTGATCAGCTGGCTGCGATAGGCGGGAGGCACATCAAACTGTTTCATCGGCAAGCTTTTTCATTTTACAAAATAACGGACAAATTTTCTGCATTCGAAATTTGCCCTATCTTTGCAATCCGTTTCTGACAAAAAAATTTCACAAAAAGGAGGACTTAAACTTGGCAGATCAAGAATTGCAACAATCTATGTCATCTTCTCAGGAAAATGCTGCTCAGCCACAGGAGCAGTCTGTTTCCGTTTCTGCAACTCAAGCAGAAAGCTCCGCACATGATGATTTTGACTGGAGCATTGACAAGAAACACGTTTCCACCTACAGCCCCGAAGAGTGGGAACGATATGAAAAGACCTATGAGAAGACTTTCCGCAACATTGAAGAAAATGAAATTATCAAAGGCACTGTGGTGGGGCTAACCGATTCGGATGCCATCATCCATATCGGTTACAAGTCTGACGGACTGGTTTCCCTCAACGAGTTCCGCGACATGCCCGGCCTCAAGGTGGGTGATGAAGTGGAAGTGTTGGTTGTCGAAAAAGAAGATCGTAACGGCCAGCTGGTTCTTAGCCGCAAGCAAGCCCGTTTGCTCAGAGCCTGGGAACGCATCGTGGAAGCCTACAAGACCGGTGAAGTGATTACCGGTACGGTAACCAGCAAAACAAAGGGTGGCCTTATTGTGGACATTCACGGGATGGAAACCTTCCTGCCCGGCTCTCAGATTGATGTGAAGCCGATTACCGACTACGATCAGTTTGTCGGCAAAACCATGGAATTTAAGGTGGTGAAAATCAATGAAGCTATCAAGAATGCCGTGGTATCCCACAAAGCATTGATTGAGAGCGATATTGAACAGCAGCGCATGGAAATTATTTCCAGGCTGGAAAAGGGACAGGTGCTGGAAGGAACCATCAAAAATATCACCGATTTTGGTGCGTTTATTGACCTGGGTGGTGTTGATGGATTGCTCTACATCACCGATATCAGCTGGGGACGTATTTCTCATCCCAGTGAAGTGCTTAAGCTCGATCAGAAAATCAATGTGGTGGTACTGGATTTTGACGATGAGAAAAAACGCATCAGCCTGGGCTATAAGCAGTTGATGCCACATCCCTGGGATACTCTGCCGGAAAATATCAAGGAGGGCGCCCGTGTGAAAGGAAAGGTGGTGAATATCGAAGACTACGGAGCATTCCTGGAAATCCTTCCCGGTGTGGAAGGTTTGGTGCACGTCTCAGAAGTAAGCTGGGCATCTACTCCGGTCAATGCCAAGGAATTCTTCAAGCTGGGGGATGAGCATGAAGCAGTGATTGTTACGCTCAACCGGGAAGAACGCAAGATGAGTCTTTCCATCAAGCAGCTTACGCCCGATCCCTGGGAAAATATTGAAGAGAAATACCCTGTTGACAGCCGTCATAAAGGCATCGTTAAGAATCTTACGCCTTATGGCGTATTTGTGGAACTGGAGCCCGGCATTGGCGGCATGATTCATATCTCTGACCTGAGCTGGACCAAACGGTACAACCATCCCAGCGAATACACCAAACCCGGAGAGGAAATTGAAGTGGTGATCCTCAACATTGACAAGCAAAGCCGCAAACTCTCCCTCGGGCACAAGCAGCTGGAAGAAGATCCCTGGAATACCTTCGAAACCATCTTCCCGGTAGGTTCCATTCATGAAGGTACAGTGTTGAAGAAAGACGAAAAAGGTGCACTTATTCAGTTGCAATATGGTGTGGAGGCTTTTGCGCCCGCCCGTCAGCTGAAAACCGAAGATGATCATACCATCCAGGTTGACGATGTGATTGAAGTGATGATTCAGGAATTTGACAGGGCTGAGAAGCGCATCGTGGTGTCACATACCAAGGTATGGGAACAGCGGAAACATCAGGAAAGAGAGGCTGCACATAAGGAAAAGAAAGCCGAAGCCGAGAAAACGCGCAAAGCCGTGAAAAACGTACAATCGAAGATCGAAAAGGCTACCTTAGGTGATTTGGGTGTGCTGGCTGAAATCAAGGAAAAAATGAAACAGGCTGAAGAAGAAAACAAACAACAAAAGCCTGAAGAGGGCGATAAGCCGGCATCCTGAGAAAACCTGATTCTCCGTTTGAATGCAATACTTTTAGCCCCGGATAGGTACCCATCCGGGGCTTTCGATTTTGGGAGGAGCTGAGTGTGGCCTCTTCCCGGGCAGGAAATCAAAGATTTTAGCCTAACTTTCTGTTTCATTGCCACGGATAATGCCTGATGTTTATCTGATCAGTGGCTTAGGCGCGGATCAGCGAATCTTTCAGCGGCTTCAATTGCAACGATGCCGGTTGCACCCTGTGCATTGGATCAGACCCTTGCCAGGGGAAACCATGCATGCCTATGCTGCGCGGCTGGGTGAACAGATTCCCGTGCCGGATCCTGTGCTGATCGGTATGTCATTTGGTGGGATGATGGCCATTGAAATCAGCCAGATCCGTGCAGTAAAAGGTATCATTCTGATTTCGAGTGTCAAATCGCCCCATGAACTTCCCCCTTATTTTCAATTGCTGCATATTTTCCCCGTGCATCGGTGGTTGCCTTATGGCTGGTTGCAGGCCCTGGGCTCGGGTCCGGGGCAATGGTTGTTTGGACCGGAAACACATGTAACCTGTCGCTTGTTGAAGCAGATCATCCGCGAAACGGATGAGACATTTTTTCGTTGGGCCTGGCAGCAGGTGATCAGCTGGAGGATGCACACCATGGCATGTCCTTGTATCCAAATTCATGGCGACAGAGATCACATGTTACCTATCTGTTTTGTAAAAAAACCGGAACATGTCATTCGCGGGGGCACCCACCTGATGGTGCTGGATCGGGCTGATGAGATAAATCCGCTGCTGCAACAGGTCATTGATACCTGTTTTGCATCACCTTAAAGCTCTTTCGCAGTCAATTATCAGGGAAGGATTCATTACGGGAGGAACTTAGAAACAAAGCCTTTAATTCATCGGCATCCTCGGGTTTCATTTTTCCTCCGAGAATCAACCGCAGCTGCCGGCGCCGCAGAGCCCCTTCATACAGGCGCTTTTCTTCTTCTGTTTCGGGTTCCAGAGGAGGTACAGGCTTGGGTTTTCCGTTCGGGTCAATGGCTACAAAGGTGTAATAGGCCTCGTTTGACCGGTAGCGGAAATGCTGCAGGGTATCTTCACTCCACACGGAAATATGCACTTCCATCGAAGTATGAAAGGCACGCGATACCTTGGCCTCAATATGCACCACATTTCCCAGTCGGATGGGATTCTCAAACGAGATATTATCCACAGAAGCTGTAACTACCGGGCTGCCGCAGTGTTTCATGGAAGCCAATGCAGCCGCAATATCCATCCAGTACATCAACCGGCCACCCATCAGATTGCCAAACGTGTTGGTATCGTTGGGCAAAACCAGTTCTGTCATCACCACGAGAGAGTCTTTGGGAGTTTTGGGTGAAAGAGTGCTTTCCATATAGCTTTTTTCAAATGCAGCGCAAACCTACTGGAAGTTTTTCAGATATCCACACGCTTTTCAGATGCCAGGGGGTTTATTTGGTGGGGGAGGAAAAAGTTGTAATTTTGTCTGACCACGTGGAAAATACCCTCCGTCTGTATTCAGTTTTCGAATATTTTCCCTGAGGTCACATACATGATGCGAAATCGTTCTGCTTATGGCTAAATATATTTTTGTGACCGGAGGTGTTACCTCTTCGCTTGGAAAAGGAATTATTGCAGCTTCTCTCGCCAAATTGTTGCAAGCCAGGGGCCTGCGGGTAACCATTCAGAAATTTGATCCCTACATCAATGTTGATCCCGGTACCCTCAATCCATACGAACATGGCGAATGCTATGTGACCGAAGACGGAGCCGAAACCGATCTTGACCTGGGACATTATGAGCGCTTTTTAAACTGCCCAACTTCACAGGCCAACAATGTAACCACGGGTCGTATTTACCAAACTGTGATCAACAAGGAGCGGGAAGGTGCCTATCTGGGCAAAACCGTACAGGTCATTCCTCATATTACCGATGAAATCAAGCGCCGGGTGCTGCTGCTGGGCAATGATGGGCAGTATGATATTGTAATCACGGAAGTGGGGGGTACCGTTGGAGATATTGAATCCCTGCCCTACATTGAAGCCGTACGCCAGTTGCAATGGGAATTGGGAAATGAAAATTGCCTGGTGATACACCTGACCCTGATTCCTTACCTGCGTGCTGCAAAAGAGCTGAAAACCAAGCCCACCCAGCACTCTGTGCGTATGCTCAGTGAAAATGGTGTGCATCCCGATATCATTGTGTGCCGCACGGAAGAGCCCATGACATACGATCTGAAAAAGAAAATTGCTTTATTCTGCAACGTGAATGTGGATGCGGTTATCGAAGCCAATGATGTGCCCACCATTTATGAAGTGCCGCTGGAGATGATGCGGGAGAAACTGGATGTGATCTGCATGCAGAAATTACACATTCCCATCCGCCAGGAGCCCGAACTATCGCGCTGGAGGGAGTTTCTGGATAAATTGAAATATCCCAAATCAAAAGTTACCATAGGCCTGGTGGGGAAGTATGTGGAATTGCAAGATGCCTATAAATCTATTCTGGAGTCGTTTATTCACGCAGGGGCAGTGAATGAATGCAAGGTAGTGGTGCAGTATATTCATTCGGAATTTATTACATCCGAAAATGTAGAAGAAAAACTGGCTGGATTGGATGGTGTGCTGGTGGCACCCGGCTTTGGCAATCGGGGTGTGGAAGGTAAAATTGCAGCCATCCGTTATGCACGTGAACATCAAATTCCCTTTTTCGGTATTTGCCTGGGTATGCAATGTGCTGTGATTGAATTTGCCAGGCATGTGATGGGCTTACCTGAAGCCCATTCCACTGAAATGAATCCCGATACGCCCGATCCGGTTATTGATTTGATGGAAGAACAGAAAAAAATCACCGCCAAAGGAGGCACCATGCGACTGGGAGCTTATCCCTGCCAGATTAAACCGGGTACTCTGGCTGAGAAAATTTATCGCACCCATCTCATCAGTGAGCGCCACCGGCATCGCTATGAATTCAATAATCGTTATTTGGAAGCCATGGAAAAAGCCGGTATGATTGCATCGGGAGTGAATCCGGATACGGGTCTCGTAGAAATTATTGAATTGCCCGACCACCCCTTTTTCTTTGGATGTCAGTATCATCCGGAATTAAAAAGTACGGTTGAAAATCCCCATCCGGTTTTTGTGGCATTCATCAAAGCGGCCAAAACATACGCTGAACAACGAAAAGCAACCAATCCCCTGCATGCGGAAAGTTCTGTTCATACGGCATAAACCACCAAACGTCTTTTTCTTACCTTTGCAGGTCAAAAAATTTGAGCCGGAAAAATGTAAAATCAGGCCATTTTAAGGATATTGTACATGATGGATAGAAATTCAGTCATCGGGTTCATTTTGTTAAGCTTGCTGGTAGTAGCTTATTTGTATTACAATCAGCAGGCACAGGAAAAATATTTGCGGTTCAAGGCTCAACAGGATTCATTGGCCAGAGCTGCTGCTGGAGTAGCTCCAGATAGTTTGCATCCGCAAATTGACACCACCCAGTTGCAGAGTGATAGTTCCGCAATATTGGTCGCAAACAATCGCAATGTCACGGAACGCCTTGACACGATCGACAATGGCGTGATGCAGATTGTTTTCACCAATAAAGGAGCCGTTCCCAAACAGGTGATACTGAAAAATTTTCAGACTTATACCGGGAAACCGCTGCTGCTGAAAGGCAATGACTTCGATCAGCTATCCTTGCTAATTCCCGCTTCCAATGCGCTTCCGCTTCATACATCCGAATTGTATTTTCAAGCCGATACGATTCAGCAACTTGCCGATCATTCCTATCAGCTGCGGTATCGTTTACCATTGGGAAAACCAGATCAATATCTGGAGTATGTGTACATCATTCGCCCCCATGATTATCGCATCAGTTGGCAGATTCATTGTGTAGGCATGAATCAGTTTATTCCGCCTGCGGATCAGCAAATTCAACTCCTTTGGCAGGCACAGGCCAATCATCAGGAAAAAGATATTACCGTTGAACGACGCGATCTGCAGCTGTATTTCAAAACATCTGTGGGTGGACATTCTGATATTGATTATTTCAGCTTTATCAAAACTCAGCAAAAGAATTTCGATCAACCTTTGCAATGGATTAGCTTGCGCGAGGAATTTTTTAATGTAAGCATCATCAATACTTCCGGAACATTTACCGGAGGAACAGTACAGGCACAATTGCCGGAACAGGATCCGGAAATAGTAGGGCAGATGCGGGCTGTACTTCAATTACCCTATTCACACCAACCGCAGCTAACCTATTCCCTGCAATTATTGTACAGCCCAAATGACTATGCATTGTTAAAAAGTTATCATATTGGTATTGAAAATATTATTCCGCTGGGATATGGTATCTATGCTTTTGTAAAATACATCAACAAATGGATTATTCTTCCGGTGTTTTTGCTGCTGGGTAAATGGATTGGCAACTGGGGTATAGTGATTGTGTTGCTTACAATTGTAATCAGGTTGCTGATTTCACCCCTCACATACAAGAGTTATCTTTCCCAGGCTAAGATGAAGGTGTTGAAACCCGAACTGGATGAGCTGCGCAGGAAGTATAAAGATGATCAACAAAAATTTGCCATGGAACAGATGAAACTGTTTCGCATGGCAGGCGTGAGTCCATTGGGTGGCTGTGTACCGGCATTGTTGCAGATACCTATTTTCTTTGCCCTGTATAGTTTGTTCATGTCGGCTATTCAGTTGCGTCAGCAACATTTTCTCTGGGTAAAGGATTTAAGTACATATGATTCAATCCTGAACTTACCTTTTAAAATACCATTATACGGTGATCATGTGAGTTTGCTTACACTGTTGATGACAATCACCAGTTTGATCATGGCATTTTACAATAAAAACAATATGGCAGCTGCCGGCAATACCGGTGGTCAGGAAATGGCATTCATGAAATATATGCCATTCATTCTGCCAGTTTTTTTCCTTGGCTTTTTCAACAGCCTGGCAGCGGGATTAACGCTCTATTACCTTGTGTCAAATATTATTACCATTCTTATTCAGCTGGTTATTCAGCATTACATTATTGATGAAGAAAAAATTCACCAGCAGATTCAGGAAAACAAAAAGAAACCCCTCAAAACCTCACGCTGGCAACAACGCCTGGAAGAAATCCAGAAAGCACAAACAGCTGCACAGCAACGCAATAGAACTGGTCGATGAGGCTGGTGAAATGACGGCATTTTGATGAATCAGGCTTTTTGTTTACCTTTCATTAAAAAATGCCATTCTCCCATTTGCTGTATGAAGTAAAAGATCGTGTGGCCTATATTACTTTGAACAGGCCTGAGAAACGAAATGCCTTGCATCCGCAGCTTGTGGAAGAAATCAAACAGGCACTTACCGATGCACAACACAGTGAAGCAGTGAAACTCATTGTTCTGAAAGCCAATGGCCCTGCATTCAGTGCTGGTGCAGATCTGGAACATTTGCAACACATGAGGCATTTCAGTTATCAGCAACATATCCAGGATTCACAGGCCTTGTGTGAATTGTATGAAAAAATTTATTTTCACGATAAATTGGTAATTGCCTGGATACAGGGACATGCTATTGCTGGCGGATGTGGACTTGCAGCAGTATGTGATTTTTGTTACAGCGTGCCTGAAGCAAAGTTTGGTTTTACTGAAGTAAAAATAGGTTTTATACCGGCAATTGTAAGTGTATTTGTAACAAAGAAAATCGGAGAAGGCAGGGCACGTGAATTATTGCTGAGCGGTGAACTCATATCGGCTCAGCAAGCTGCCGATATAGGCCTGATCAACGAAGTGTTTCCTGCAAATGAATTTATGCAAAGAGTGAGAGAGCGATTGGAAAATATTTTATATGGTGCATCTGCTTTCTCGTTAACAAAAACCAAAAAATTGTTGCATCAGATCCAGGACATCCCTCTCGGCGATGCGCTGAAAATGGCCATAGCAGCCAATGCGGAAGCGAGAAATCATCCTGATTGTCATCGGGGTATCGATGCTTTCCTGAACAAACAATCCATTCGCTGGTAAATCATGGCCTGATTTTCGTTTATCATAAGCTTAAAACCTATAGTATGAAAAATCTGCTTTTATTGTTTACACTTTTATCTGTACAGGTATTATCTCTGAATGCTTTTTCACAGAAAGTATTTACAGATGGTACCATTTATTACTCCATTAAAGTGGATGCACCCGACAATAATCAGCAACTTGCCAATACCTTTCAGGGCAGTACGTACACGTTGTATGTAAAAGGCAAGTGGCGCCGTATTGATATGGATTTGAAAATGATGAAACAACAAATTTATATCAACACCCAGGACAGCACATATACTTTTTTGATTGAAACCATGGGCAACAAGTATATGATGAGACTAAATGCCGAGCAGTTACGCAAACGGCCGAATCCTTATCGTGGCATCACTTTTACTGATACAATTGGTAGTAAAAACATTGCAGGTTATCCCTGTAAACTGGCTATTGCTCATTTGCCCAATGGCACTACTTTTCCTGTGTATTATACAACGCAATTAATGCCTGAAGGCGAATATTCAGCAGATCAGATGTTTACTGGGTTAAAGGGGTTTCCGCTGGAATATCAGTTGACAATTCAAAACCTGAAGATGACAATTACGGCAGAAAAAATTGATTTAGCTCCTGTACCCATGAGCACATTCGATATTCCCCGTTCAGGGTATCGGGAAGTGAACCCTGATGAGTTTATGCAATAAAGGATAAAATCTTATTTGTTGTTTAACTGAGCACCCGATTTTTCTGCTGTTGGCGAGGGTAAGGGTTGTGTAGAGAGGGTGAAATGCGTTGGCACAATGTAAATAATATTGCCACGTTGAAAAGTAGTAATGCCGTGTAAAAACAAGGTGTTGTTGCGTGTAAGAATCGATTCCCAATAATTTCCTTTAAACTGAAAAATCTTGAATGAATCGTAACGCCCCCAGATGAGCAATGGCGAGCGATGCGAAAAGATATTAAAAAGCGTATCGGCTGGAGGATCTTTTGCTACGCGGGTTGATGGTTGGACATCGTGAAGACTTTCCCGATGGTTTTTGCAAAATATATGCTGGCTCAGCAACAGTGAACTGATGATAACAAGACAAATTCCGATTACTGGCCATTTTTTCATGATCGTGGGTTTAACCCTTTAGTTGCAAAGGTACGACTTTCTTTAACATTTTCTTACAAATTTCATGCAAAACTGATATTTATTGCCATGCAGGCAGTCATATTTTTTTCAATTTATCAACGAGTAGCCCAGATTTCGGCCAGGTGCACCAGGGTTTGCACAGCTTTTTGCATGTCCTGTATGCTGATCCATTCTTTTTTGGAGTGGAAAGCGTGCTGGCCGGTGAAAAGGTTCGGACAGGGAAGACTCATAAAAGAAAGCCGGGCTCCATCGGTACCTCCTCTGATGGCATGATGCACGGGTTGCAGGCCTGCGCGGCGTATGGCTTCTTCTGCATAACGAACGACTTCAGGATGCTGATCCAGCACATATTTCATGTTTCGGTATTGTTCCTGGCACTTCCATTCATATTTGGCGCCGGGGAATCGGTTTACCTGTTGTTTGACAAGCCCTTCCAGGAGTTGTTCATATGCTTTCAGTCCGTTTTCCTCAAAATGTCGGATCAGAAAATGAATGGTAGTTGTTTCCACGTTTCCCTCGATATGCAGGGGATGGATAAATCCCTGTTTGCCTGAAGTAGCTTCCGGGGATAGCTCGCCGGGCAGGTTGTCAATCACGGCGGCTGCCAGTTTCATTGCGTTGACCATCTTGCCGCAGGCATAGCCTGTGTGGGCCGATATGCCATGTATTTGCACCACCACCTGATCCGCACAAAAATTTTCATCTTCCAGATGACCGGCCGATTCACCATCCAGCGTATATGCCACATCGGCACGTAATTTTTGCAGGTCCACATGATCCACACCCCGGCCGATTTCTTCATCAACCGTAAACAGAATCCGAATCTCGCCATGAGGTTGTTCGGGGTGCGAAATCCAATAATGCAGGGCATCCATGATGATGGCTATACCCGATTTATCGTCGGCACCCAGCAGAGTGGTACCCGATGCTGTGATAATATCATTACCTATTTGTTGTTGCAGTTCGGGGAAATCCTCCATCCGGATGATCTGTGCGGGGTCGTCAGGTAAAACCAGATCTTCTCCCTGATAGTTGCGGTGGACAATAGGTTTCACGCCTTCGCCGCTGCAATCAGGAGATGTGTCCATATGTGCACAAAAGCAAATAACAGGTACGGGGTGTGTTTGATTGGAAGGTAGAGTTGCATAAACATAGCCATATGCATCCATTTCGGCTTCGAGCCCCATTTGATGCAATTCATCCAGAAGCAGTCGTCCTAAATCTTTTTGTCCGGGTGTGGATGGAGTAGCCGATGAAAAGGGATCAGCCTGGGTATTGATTTGCACGTAACGGAGAAACCGTTCTGCAACGGTGAAATGATAATGCGAAAAATCAGGGCTGTACATTGATTGAAGAATTTTTTGTGTTTGTTGAATCAGATGGATAGGTAGTGGCTGGATGATCAGATTCAGGCATCTGTGAGCTGTCCGTGGGTTTTTTACCAAAGAAATGGTCATACAAATAATCGAACTGCCGTTTGTAAGAGATGCCCATACCATAAATGGTACGATCGTTTTCCAGCAATACATTATAACTGCTTCTGCGGAAGGCTGTAAGCCTGATGCGACCGTCGGGCGTTACGAAATATTCAAACTGAAAGTCGCCGATAGGATCAAAATAACTCGTATAGTTATACGGACCATAGCTCCGTCCCCAGTCCCATTGGGGACCTATTTCCACGCGGATACGATTGTTGAGAAATGATTTGGTAATGCCTACCGAAAGCGCATTGCGTTGCAGGGCATCTCCTTCGGAAAGACTGGCTGAGTAAGGATTATAATTTAATTGTATGCCCAAGGTTTTATCTTTTAGCACTCGATTAAGCAAATTATTTAGCTGGGAAGTGCCTTGTGATGAAAGAATAGCACCTACGCTGCTGAGGCCTCCCGAGCGAAGCAAATTGGTGTTAGAGCTGGCTGTGGTATTGGCTTCCGGAAGAAATTGCCCGAAAATCAGCAAGCCCACTACCTGGTTTAGCAGTTGATTGGGATCTTGCGTAATTTGTTTCAGACGGGTAATGGCATAGCTGCCGCCCACTTCTTCATCGGGTAGATCAATGCTGAAATTGATATCAGGTCTGGTGAGTTTACCGGTAAGTTTCAGATTCACATCCACACGCTGGGTACGCATTAGATCCGGCCCGTATAAGCCCGGATTATTTGCTGCCTCAGCGGCCAGCAGGTTATAAAGGCTTGCACCTCCAGGTACATGATACACGGCAGTAACATTCAAGAAAGCATCGTATGGGCTGCCGTTCCAGGTAATGGTGCTGCCCGGATCAATCTGAAAACGTTTGGGGATTAACCGCTGAAAGGTGAATGTATAGGTGCCTTCTTCAATGGTGTAGGTGCCATACATACTGATATTGCCGTTCAGTGAAATGTTCATGTTTAATGTGCCGTTACCGGTAGCTGTGATGGCATCTCCTGTATTGGCATCGAGAATAACATCTATTTGTGCATGGGTGTTCATTTCGGCCAGCAGGTGAATGGTGAGATCCACATCTTTGGGTGGACGTTTCACCTGGGTTATTTCACTGCCATAGGTTTTGAATATGATAAAATCATGCTGGCCAATGTCTTTGCTGTCTGATATAGGTAAATACAAATGTGTCCCTGGCATGGGTGTGGCACGAATGATCATCTGCATGTTGTTCAGCGGGCCGGTGAAGCTGATGCTCCCAGCAGCAAAAGCATCGCCGTAGTAAGACTGATTATCAAAATAAGTGGTGTGCAGGAAATGAAACTGCTGCGTCTGCAATTGCAGATTAAACCGCAAATCGCGGAAATGATTATGCGTAATTTCACCACTCAGTTGTGCCTGATTGCCTTTGTCATCAAACAAATTTGCAGGTGAGAACCGGATCAGCTGAGGAGTAATTTGCAGCGTAAAAGGTGCAAATACATAAGATGTACCCAGGTAATTGACTTTCATGCCCAGGCTATCCAGGCGTAAATTGCTTGTTACATTGAGCGTATTCAATGTTCCATTCCAGCTGATATCGCCTGTTGCAAATCCTTGAACCTGGCTTACATAATCTGTAAGATATGGATTTAATGTGCGAAGGTTTGCCGACTGTAGGGATAAATTTCCTGTTGTAGTTATTTCAGCATGTGAAAAATCGAGCATTCCTTTTCCGGAAAATTGCGGAGATAAAAGCTGGAATTGCAGCAGTTGATTGGATTGCTGATATTGTGCTTGCAATTGCACCTCACCCAATACCTGATTGTTCAGCCGGGTATCGGCCTGCTGTAGATTCACCTGTAGTTCCATCTGCTGGAATGGATGTTTGATGATGATATCACCTGTTGCAAGTCCTTCGAGCCGGGTTTGCTGCATGAACAGATTTGAAAAATCACTTACAATCAAATCCTGCAAATGAATGTGGTATGTTTCGCCCAGGCTGTCAGATTGCAGATGAATCTGCTGATTGTTTTGATAGAATGTGAGATTGTGGATGCGTAATTGTTGGTTTTGCAGATCGATTTCATTTTGTTCATTTACATACCATTCTTTGTCATTCAGCAGGATGGCTGCGTTGAGCAGTTGCATTTTCAAATAACTTGGGCGGGTAACCAGTCGTGCATATAATTCTGCATTAACCTGATAATGGGGCAGGCTGGTTTGCAGCGAGATGAATGAAGTATCATGAGCGGCCTGAGCCACTATGCTGGTTTGCGGAGCCAGCAAGCTATCACCCGTCATGATGGCTTCAATATCTGCTTGCAACGAAAGTTTTTGCAGATTACCCTGTGCATGTACATGCACATTATGCCATTGCATGGATTGATAGGCAAAATAAGGTATATCGGCCTGCAGTTGCAAAGCATTTGTGAGCATGTTGATAGAACCATTCAGATTCATGTTGTCCATGCCTGTCCAACCATGGGTGAAAGCTTTGAGGTAAGGATCCACATGCTGGGTTTGAATGGAAAAACGAAAATTTTCATCAGGCAACCATCCGGTAGGCTTTTGAATATAACTCGGGAAATACTGGCTTAAAAACAATTGAAAAGCTGCAGGCAGATGTTGGAGATTAAAATGTCCCTGCAGATAACCTTTCAATTCATTGCCTTGAACAGTTAGCAATTTTGCATCGCCGCTGTCCATTTTTGATTCTATATGCAAGGAGTCAAAAGCAATCCGTTGCTTGTTTTTCAGCAGATTTACATTGTACAATCGAATACTACCCAGAAAATTGTCGATTTTATTTCCCTGCATATGCAGATCAAGCTGTCCGCTAAAGGCAATGGTATCATCTGTCAGCAACAGGTTTCTGAGGTCTGCATGGTAAATGGTCGATAGAAAATCAAAATGTGGCAAAGAATCATTCAGGTCAATGGTTCCTTTGAAGTCCAGATTGGCATTGGTATCACGGAGGGCAAGCTGACCATCAAATAATTTTTTTTGAAACACTCCCTGTATATGCAGGTGCTGATAGGGATATTGTTTAATGGTGAGTTTGGTAAAATCGCCTGTTAATCGGGCATTCAGCGTGTTCAGGTTCAGCCCTTGCCCATTTAGTTGTGTTTGAAAGGTAGTAGGCCCCAACGCTTCGGTGTTGAGAAATTTACCCAGATCAAATTCACGGGCTGAGAGTTTTCCGGAATAAACGGGAGTATGGTGTTTTCCCAGTTTCATGTTCAGGTCAGAATGCACAAATCCTATCGCAGTGGAAAAATTGCCATAGGCAACGAAATCGTGCAGAAATCCCGTGAAGTTACCATTGAAGTTGATGGTGCCAAGTGCGGTAAGATTAACGGGCAAAGAATTACTCAGCACTGGTATCCAACGTTGAAGATCCGAATTGTTGGTTGTCAGGCGCGTGATTTGTGCATCCAGAAAAGTTTCTTGTATATCGGGCAAGCCGTTGATTTGCAGGCTGGCTTGCAGCTGGCTGCGTTTGCCGGCCTGTAGCTCCAGGTGTCTGATACGCAGATCATTCACCGTGCCCCTTGCATCACCACTGATAATTATTTGCGAATGCCATGTTTGCAGAGCAGGAGCAAAGTAGGCAATATCATCAGAATGCAAACGGGTTTGTTGAATATGAGCCACCATGGTTACCCGGTGCAGGTAATCGCTCATATCTGCAAAATGTCTGAAATGCATAGCATAATAATCTCCCAGATGGCTGTGGTCTGTGTGCAGATCCAGCTGACTAAATTCCATGATCACCGGTGAAAACTTAAACCTGCAGCTGAGCGACTGGATTTGAAATCCACTTCGTTCTATGGCAGAGAGTTTTAAACGCGTTGTAAAAGTATCTTGCTGCAATTGCAAACTATCCATTTGCAGCATGATATGGTGAATATGAATATGTGCAGGATCGAAATAGGGAGCATCCACCAGCCGGCTGGTATCATCCATAGCGAATGAACCATTTTGTATGTGTAGAGACCGGACAAGCACCTGCCAGTGATCAGGATTCCATTGATCTGTGTACGTAGTTGCGGATGCAGATGAAGAAGTTGTATCGACGGGAGCTGTGGCTGGATATTGATATAAACGAAAGGAAGGATCTGTAAGGCTTAGGTTTCGGATGATCAGCTTCCGTCGGCGAAAATCTGTTCGTTGTGCCTGCATATCAAGTGCAGCCAGGCTAAGATGCATATCCTGTCCGGCCCAACCGTCTGTCTGATCCACACGGATATTTGTCAATGCAACACGTCTGATATCGGGAAGATTCATCGGTTGGTTTGGTGTGGAAGAACTTTGTCCAGCCGAGAATGCATCCAGCAAAAACTGATAATTCCAGATGCTATCGCCGGGCTGGCGTGTGAGTTGAAGCTTTACATCTTTCAAAGCCAGGAAATGAATAACCGGATGTTTGCTCAGGAAAAAGAAGTCGGTAATGCGCAGCTGTACATTGCCTGCATACAGCAGGGTGTCATGCCGTTGATCTTCCACATAGGCCTGGCTTATCTGCAGCCGGTTGAAAAGCTGGAGTTGCACGTGGGCAATACTTATGCGGGTGCGAAGCTGAGCTGACAGTCGATCGGTGACTTTTTTCACGAGAAAATTCTGAACGGCTGGAATATTCACCACAACATTCAGCAGCAACGCCAGCGCAACCAGCCCCAGCGCCAGAAATGCCACAATCTTCAGAAATTTTTTAAATCCCCGCATGATAAAACCCTATCCATATTCCTTCAACAAAAATACCATATTCAAAGCTAAGGACAGGAATAAAGCCTTAACTGTTGCTGGATGTATGCAATCAGTTACTGAACAGAGGCGGGTGATGCTTATACCATCCGCTTTTAAGCTGGTATTGCTGCGCCAGTTCGAGAATAGCTGCTTCACCAAACAGTTTACCGATCAAGGTAAAACTGGTGGGTGTTCCGTTTGCACGAAAGCCATCGGGTACTGAAACCACCGGATGTCCCGTGAGGTTGGTTAATGCCAGTTGTTGACCGGCAAATGTGGGCACCAGAATCGCATAGTACTTATTGAGCGATGGATCCACCTGTTGCATGATCTGATAACGAAGTCGTTGTGCATTGATATATTCTACGGCGGGAATGAAGCGGGAAGTGCGAAATTGATTGGGCCATGAATATTTGCGCTGTTGTACCATAAAGCTATCCCGATGGCTGCGTGTGAGAGGATCGAAGGCAGCAGCAGATTCTGCGCCGACAATCACTCCGAGAATTGCATCTGCTGGAAAGGAATCGGGAAACACAATGGGAATCAGCTTTACACCCATGTTTTGAAATACCCTCATGGCTTGTTTGATATGATGATTTTCAGGCAGGGTATCAATCCAGTTGCTGGCGTAAGCCACGGTAAGTGTGCGCACGTCGGCATTCGGAAGATAGTTGAAAGCAGCAAAGCGTGCGGCTTTATCAATGCCGTCTGTACCATGGATAGCAGCAAATACGATAGCCGCATCTTCGGCTGTCCGGCAGAGAGGGCCGATTTTATCAGAGCTCCAGGCCAGCGTCATCGCTCCGGTGCGGCTGATGCTGCCAAAGGTGGGACGCAGTCCAAGCGCACCACAGACGGTGCTGGGTGATACAATTGAGCCCCAGGTCTCAGTGCCCAGGGCAAAAGGTACCAGTCCGGCCACTGTGGCTGCTGCAGAACCGGCAGATGAGCCACTCGAACCATGGGCTGTATCCCATGGATTACGGGTAAGTCCGCCAAACCACACATCGTCCATAGCCAGCTCGCCCAGCGAAAGCTTGGCTACCAGCACAGCTCCGGCAGCCTGCAGCTTCTGCACTACATAAGCTGTTTCATCAATACGCTGATTCCGATAAGGGGGCGTACCCCAGGTGGTATAGGTGCCTTTTACGGCAAACAAATCTTTCACTCCATACGGAATACCCTGCAAAGGCCCGCGATCGATGCCCTTCGCAAAGTCTTCATCGGCCTTGCGGGCTTCTTGCATGGCTATTTCTTCCGGGATCGATACCACGCAATGCAGCAAAGGGCCATATTTTTTCAACCGATCTATGAAAAAGCGGGTTAATTCCTCAGAGCTGATCTTCTTTTCGCGCAGCAACCCCGCCAGCTGCAGAATTGAATAATATGCCAGCTCATTGTGGTTAACAGGAAGCGGTACATCCTTCGGAATATTCCACCGGATAGGTTTTTGGGCTGTATCTATCTTCATGCCCGGAAGAACGGGATCAAACCAGAGTGGTAATGCATCGGCATTTGCCAGCATGTATTGGTGAAATCGTTGATAATCGTTTCGGTAATCACGCAATCCATCCAGCATAGAGTCTATTTCCGGAGCAGAAAATTGCATATCTATCAAACGGGAGGCAGAGTGTACAATTTCCGGAGTAATTGTATCTTGTTGTGCGTATGTAATGTTAATCTGCAGGCAGGTGCAAAGGCCTATGACATAAGCAAGGCGAAGCATGTGAAATGTGTTTAATCCTGTAAATTTAATCATTCGAACAGATAAATGCTTTATTTATGAAGATCAGATCTTTATTGCTTGCATGTTGTTTTTGTTCTCAAATGCTGGCAGCCCAGCAACAGGTTGCAGATCCCGTTGTGCTCGTTATTCATGGAGGAGCAGGTACCATCAGGCCCGAACAGCTTTCACCAGCTATGCGCGACAGTTTGCAGGCAGCGCTTACACAGGCCTTGCGGGCTGGTTACGCTCAGTTGCAGGCACATCATACAGCTATAGATGCAGTGCAGGCAGCTATTCATGTCATGGAAAATTCTCCGTTGTTCAATGCTGGAAAAGGAGCGGTTTATACTTCTGCGGGTACACACGAAATGGATGCCGCCATCATGGATGGAGCTACCCTGAAAGCAGGTGCTGTAGCTGCCGTGAGCCATATTAAAAATCCGATAGATGCAGCCATTGCCGTGATGCGCCAATCCCCGCATGTGTTGCTGGTGGGTAAGGGTGCAGAAGATTTTGCCTTCGCACATGGAGTGCAATGGGCACCGGCAGATTATTTTGATACACCTGAACGGAAACGCCAATGGGAAAGATACCGGCAACGCACATCCAAACAAGCCTTTGTGCCAGTTTCGTCAAAAGATGCATATTACGATCTTCATGAATGGGGAACGGTAGGAGCTGTGGCGCTGGACGAACAAGGACATCTGGCTGCGGGCACATCCACAGGAGGCATTATGGGTAAATTACCCGGCCGTGTTGGCGATTCCCCGATTATTGGTGCAGGCACATACGCAAATGATACAACTTGCGCCGTATCGTGTACCGGAACAGGCGAATATTTCATGCGATCCCTTGCAGCCAAAACCCTTAGTGATCTGATAGCTTATAAACACATGCCTTTACAACAAGCCGCACAAACCGTGATATTTCATATTATCCAACCCATGGGTGGTGATGGTGGACTCATTGCACTCAATAAAAACGGTGAATTTGCTATGCCTTTCAATACTTCCGGTATGTATCGCGGATATATAACCCGTTCTGGTAAAATTTTCATTGCTTTTTTTCAGGATGAAAGCAAATAAAATTTGGTTATAACAAAACATTTAACCTGCGATGAAATATTGTGCAGGGAGAGGTTTAACGGATGTTTAATGCAATAAAAACAACAACCCGTAAAGAAATTTTCTTGTTGAATTATCTTCAAGCATAACTTATCATTTCCTGGAATCAGGATAGGAGACGATGTTTGATCCAGTTGTATAATTTTTCATGCGAAAGTCCTACATAATCATGAATAACTTGATGTGCACGCGGAAAGGCTTCTGCTCCGTGGGATGTGGTAATAGCAACTACATACATACCTGCCGCCAATGCACCCTGCACACCGTTAAGAGAATCTTCAAATACCATACATTTCTGGGGTGGTACCTTTATTTTCTCTGCTGCCAGCCAGTACAAATCAGGCGCAGGTTTGCCATGTTTAACCTGTGAACTGTCCACAATCACATCGATGTAAGGAGTAATAGGCAAATGTTCCCATGCAAACTGAATATTTTCTGGCATAGCAGAAGTAGCCACTGCAATTGGAATATCATGCAATTTCAGGTCGCGCATCAAATGCTCCAGGCCGTTTATTGGTTTGATATAAGGAGCATATAAAGTGCGGTACAGGCTTTCTTTTTCAGCTTTTGCAGCAGATAGTTTTTCCTGATTCCATTCCTCATTTGGAAATAAATATTGCAGGGTGGCTTCATTATTTTTTCCGCTAACTTGTTGCAGATATTCTTCTTCTGTAAGCCGTCGACCTCTTTTTTCACAGAAAGCCTGCCATGCTTTCAGATGATAGGGATTATTATCCATCAGGGTACCATCCATGTCGAAGATTATGCCCCAGGCATGCATAGTACATTGCGATTAGTAAGCTTTTAAATGCAACATCATGTCAAAATTAGCCATCACTGTAGTAAAGCTCAATATGGAATCGTTCAGCTCGCGGATGCGGATTTGTTCATATATTTTATTTCCGTGTAAGGGATAAAGGGAAATAATTTTTCCTCCCGGATTGATTTCATATCTACCTGTATCGGTTTTACCGTTGAAATCAGTAAAGAACAAACCATTATCCAGAAATGTAAAGCTGGCATTTTTGTAAAAACCATTTTTCATTTCTTCTGCAGCGCGGGTGGCTTCGATATCAAAACTCCCATTTTCGGGTGGCGTTACATTTATCACATGCCAGGTTTTATGCAATAGCAGTTTGCGTGTATGCGCTTTCCCGCACCCCATTATTCCTGTGATCAGTGCGAATCCCAGGAGCAGAAGAACTTGTTGCTGCAACATGATTTTCATGCAGAAGGTGAATTTTTTCTGGGAACGGAAAGTGTTTTCCAGCGATTTTTCTTTAACACCTTTGCGAGATATACGATTTGTCCGACATGGTATGCATGATGGGCCAGCTGGCGATGCAGGGCATCAATGACGGTAAGCGGTTCATCGCGTATAGTTACATGTTTGACCAGATCCTGTTCCTTCAAATTATCCAGTGCATCAAACAGGCATTTCCATCCTTGCTGCCACTGCTGCATCAGCTCGTTCCTATCCAGATGCTGATCTTCAAATTCCTGATCTCTGTTGCGCCAGGGCTTTTCACCATCGCTGTTCAGGAAATCTGTAAAACGGGAGCGCAAGTTACCCGCCATGTGTTGAATGAGAATAGCAATACTGTTGGAACCAGGATCAGGGCGATAATAAAAGTCCTCGTTATTGAGTTGTTCAAATGTTTTTTCGGCCAGGTCACGGTACATTTGAAAACGCGCCCGGATGCTGTCCAGAAAAGCATCTGCCAGGTTCATGACAAAATATTTTAAGAAGTGAACAATGATGATGCAAGCTAATGAAAATAGGTGAAAATGGTAATTCAGGATTTGATTTCCCAGACCAGTGCGCTTGCGCCCAGGATAGCCGCATCATTTTCTTTCAGTTCAGAAGGCAGTACTTTAATTTTATTTTTATAAATCTGCAACAGGTTTTCTTCCATGGCGTGAATGGTAGGCCGGAAGATAAGATCGCCGGCCTTGGTGAGTCCGCCAAACAGGATGATGGCTTCCGGACTGGAAAAGGCCACGAAATTGGCCAGTTGCTGTCCCAGGATTTTTCCGGTAAATTCAAATGCTTCGATGGCCAGGGCATCGCCTTGCAGAGCTGCATCGCGAATGGTTTTTGAAGTGATTTCTTCCGGCTTTACATCCCGCAGCAGGCTATGAACGTGTCGGCTTTGCAACAGTTCGTGCATGGTGCGCACGATTCCTGTGGCCGATACATAAGTTTCCAGGCAGCCTTTTCTTCCGCAGCCGCAGAGACGGCCTTCGGGAAATACAATGACATGCCCCAGCTCTCCGGCAAACCCATCGTGTCCATACACCAGCTGTCCATTCACCACAATACCGCTTCCCAGCCCGGTACCCAGCGTAATCATGATAAAATCTTTCATGCCCCGGGCGGCGCCGTAGGTCATTTCTCCGATAGCAGCAGCATTGGCGTCGTTGGTCAACACGGTGGGTAAGGTAAATGCTTCTTGAATAAGGCTGGCCAATGGCACCACACCCCGCCACGGCAAATTGGGTGCAAATTCGATGGTGCCTTTAAAATAATTGCCGTTGGGCACCCCCACCCCAATGCCTTTCACTTCCCCACCTTCCAGGCTTACTTTATGAATCAGGGGAGCGAGCTGCTCGTGCAGGGCCTGGATAAAAAAACTTACTTCCTGATGATCGCGTGTAGAGATATGTCCATCACAAAGGAGGTTGCCCCGTCGATCCACGATTCCGAATGTAGTGTTAGTTCCTCCGATGTCAATGCCCACTGCTAATGGCTGCTTCATAATCCAGTCCTTGTGATTGTAAAATGCTTCTGACCCGATATCCGAAGAATGTGATATAGGCAAAGCATAAAATAGGAATCACGTAGGAATAATGAATACCTATAGCCGGAATGTCGGCTAATCCACCTTGTACGGGGGGAATCAAGGCACCTCCCAGAATCATCATGATCAGGAAAGCAGATCCCTGGCTGGTATATTTGCCCAGTCCGGTAATAGCCAGGGCGAAGATGCTGGGCCACATCACCGAGCAAAACAGGCCCCCGCTGATAAAAGCAAAAGTTCCTACATAACCATGGGTAATAAGACCGATAAACATAGCCAGCATACCCAGCACACCAAAGATCATCAATGTTTTGGCTGGTTTTTCCTGACCCCAGAAAAATCCGATAATCTGAATCACAATGCAGGGAATGTAGGGCAATAATTCACCCACATTGTTTTGTTTGATATGATTCACCAGCAGAATCACGCCATAGGCGATGAAGGGGACGATGACCATCAATATTTTGCGGGTATTGCGTGAAAGGTTAAAGGCTGTGATAGCGCCTGTCCAGCGGCCAATCATGAGGCTTCCCCAGTACAACGAAATATAGGGATCTATTTTTGACGCATCCAATCCGTCGGGTGTCAGAAAGCCTGGCTTTTCGAGCAAGGCACCCAGGTTGCTCTGGATGGTAACTTCCACGCCCACATACACGAATATGCCGATCATGCCCAGTACAAGTTGAGGATAGCGCATGGCTCCCCATCCTTCACTGTTTCGCTGTGCAGCGTGGTTAGCATGAAATAGCACGTACAGGATGCCCACAATACCGAGGATAAAGACAGGTAACCTGAAGTTCAGCACAATGCCCAGCACAATCAGCAAAAAGAAAGCTGTAATCACATTCATAGCTCCCGTGGCTTTGCGCGTTTGCTCAAATTCTTCATGGCTGGTTACTTCGGGCATTTTGGCAAAGATGAACAGCAGAGCCACAGCCAGGAACAATCCTGCAATCAATATGTACATTTCATTCACAGCGTGGATATTGGCAGCAGCTGCAGAGCCTTTACCCGGGCCAAACAGCAGCCGGCTGATGATAAGCGGACCAATGGTAGTACCAAAAGAATTCAATCCGCCCGCGAGATTCAGCCTGTGTGCGCCGGTAGCCGGGTCGCCCAGCGCAACAGCAAACGGTTGGGCTGCAGTTTGCTGCAATGCAAAGCCCAGTGCTACAATAAACAAAGCCATCAGGATCAATCCGAAATAGCCAAAGGTTACAGTTTCATGGTATTGTTGTTCCAAAAACTGCAATAACGCCGGCAGTTGTTTGGCATCAAAGCGGGCTTCATATGCATCTTCTTTGGCATTGTAAGTGAAATTCGTGTTTAACAGGGAATTCCATTCAGCCCGATGAATGATGGAATCAGCACGCGCAGCAGGTTGTACAAACAAATAATAGCCATCTTCGGCCCGATGAAAACGAAACAAATGATCGGAAGTTTGAATGTCCTGTCCGATGGTTAATTCTGCAATTCGCTGTTGGGTAGCCTGTATGGGCACAACCTGTTCCTTGTCCACACAGGGAATCATGACCAATGCCCCCACCACCGATATCAGCAATCCATAGATGATACCTTTTCGGTAGCCAATTTTGTTTAAAATATCCATCCGGCTGGCAGCCGATAGCAGGTACAGAATCAAGGAACCGATAAAATAAGCACTGTAAAACGCAAAATCAATCAGCTGGGATTGCAGCTGGGTAAGGTTAAAATGTGATTTGCAAAAGGGGATGAATACCCCATTGGATGCTGCCAAAAAACCCCAGAAGAAAAACACAGTAATCAATACAAAAAAAGCAGGATGCAATCCTCTTGAAGAAGCAGAAGTGGGTTCAGCCATACTGAAATAAATTTTTGGTCTTATGGGTAAATGAGCAACTAAAGTAAAATATTTTACAATAATCAAAACAAAAATTAGCCAAATGACCCGGATAAACCACTCATGGCATAATGAAAAACTTTTTTAGCTTTGTTTTCGTACCTTATTTCCCATACACCCAATCTTTAAGGAGAGTGTTATGCAGTTAGATGACCTGCGGAGAGCGTTCCTTCGCTATTTTCAAACTGAACCCCTATTGATTGTTTCACCTGGGCGCGTTAATCTCATTGGTGAACATACTGATTACAATGAGGGATATGTGATGCCAGGAGCTATTGATAAGGCTGTACTACTGGCCATCGCGCCTTCGGGCAGCGACCTTTGTGAAGTGCATGCCTTGAACCTGCAGCAAACAGATCGGTTCCATGTATCGCATATCAGCCAGGGAGAGGGCTGGCAGAATTATGTGCGCGGTGTCGTGTATTTTTTGCAGCAAAAAGGGTACGCCGTGCAGGGTTTTTATGCCATGATTGGCGGCGATATTCCCATGGGTTCTGGACTTTCTTCTTCAGCCGCGCTGGAAGGAGCTTTTAGTTTTGGGCTTCATCAGTTGTTCGGCCTTCAGCTTACTCCTCTTGAAATGGCTTTCATTGGCCAACAGGCTGAACATCATTATGTGGGCGTACGATGTGGTATCATGGATCAATATGCCAATATTTTCGGACGGCGCAATCAATTGATCAGGCTTGATTGCAGAAGTTTGCAGCATGTATACCTGCCTTTTGATTTTCCTGATTACTCCATTGTACTTTGCAACAGCATGGTGCATCATTCCCTGGCTTCATCGGCCTACAACGAGCGCCGCAGGCAGTGTGAAGAAGGTGTATCTATCCTGAAGAAATATCATCCCGAAGTGAAAACCCTCAGGGATGCGAGTCCTGCCATGTTACATGAACATATCCAGGAAATCCCTCCGCAAGTGTATATGCGTTGCATGTATGTGGTGGAAGAAAATGAACGGGTATTGCTTGCAGGAACCTGCTTGCAGGAAGGTGATCTGGAAAAATTCGGTGATCTGATGTATGCCTCACACATTGGTTTGCAGAAGCAATATGAGGTAAGCTGTGAAGAACTCGATTATCTGGTTGAACTGACGATGAATCGGGAAGATGTTATAGGTGCAAGGATGATGGGTGGTGGATTTGGCGGATGTACCATTAATATTGTACATAAGGATGCAGTGGATGATTTCAAAGAATATATCGTTTCAGCATACGAAAAGAAATTTCATCGCGTGCCGGAAATATACGTGGGGCAAATTGTGGATGGTGTGCATGTAGTAGATTAACAGAAATATTAAATTTAGCAAACATGAACGGCCATATCCGTACCGCCTGGTGGATCCTATGCAGCATGGGCATGATGTTGCTTTCCTGCCATAAAGAGAGTCCATCTACTTCTGGTAATATTCCTTCAGCCAATCATCAGGCCGTGGGATCTTCAGCACACGATTTGCTGAGCGATACACCTTATGATTCCCTGCAGATTGAAATTGCCTATATGCCCGGTTATCAGCCGGATAATCAGGCACAGCAACAGCTGCAAAGTTTTTTACAAACCTATTTGCATAAATCCGGCGGAATACATATCACCGTTCATCAGATTCCTGATGCAGGGAAAAGCACGTATAGCCTGCAGGATGTGATGCAACTGGAATCAAGCTATCGCACGCAGTTTACAACCGGTAATCAGATAGCCGTGTTTATTTTGTATGTAAACGGACAATACACCGATCCTCAGGTCTTGGGAATTACTTACCTGAATACTTCCATGTGTATTTTTGCTAAAACGATTCACGATAACAGCGGAGGAATCGGGCAAGCCAGTCGCAGTGCCGTTGAAGCCACAGTGTTGGAACATGAATTCGGACATATGTTAGGTCTGGTCAACACCGGCAGTCCCATGCAAACCCCGCACGAAGATGCTTCGCATCCCCATCATTGCAATAATTCAAATTGTCTCATGTATTATCAAACCGAAACCAGTGATTTGTTTGGATTCCTAATAGGCAGCCAGGTACCTTCACTCGACAACAATTGTGTGCATGATCTGGAAGCTAATGGAGGAAAGTAAATTTATTTTCTTTACACTTGAAAACAAGTAAAAATCATGCAGCAACATCAGGATCATATGCAGTGGAAGGTGCTCTCTTCCACCTATCTGTATCGTGATAACTGGTTTACAGCGCGGAGAGACAGATGTGAAACCCCTTCCGGGAAAATTGTAGATCCTTATTATGTGCTGGAATATCCTAATTGGGTCAATGCATTGGCTTTCACCGAAGATGAACAGGTCATCCTGATACGTCAATACCGGCATGCATTGGGAAAAACCATTCTCGAATTGCCCGGCGGTGTAGTAGATGATACGGATGCTTCCCCATTGGCAGCTGTTGAACGCGAACTGCGGGAAGAAACCGGATATACTTTTCAGCAAATTGAACCTCTGTGCCGTATTTCACCCAATCCTTCCACACAATCCAATCTGTGTTTTGCCTTTCTGGCTACAGGCGGAAAGAAAACACATTCGCAATCACTTGACCCGAATGAAGAAATAGAAGTAGTGCTCGTAAGCAAAGCGGAGCTTCGTGAACTCATCATAAAAAATGAAATCTGGCAGGCTCTGCATGTAACCACGTTGCTGTATGGATTGTTGCGTACCGGTGATTTGCAATGGGCAACCCACCTGTTTTCCGGGAAACAATTGTGATGAGATCATGGATATGATTCACGTGAATGATGCCAACTTTTGCAGGGCCATGATTTTGTCCTGATCCATTTGCCGGCGCAGAGCTTCTGCGTTTTCGAAATATTGATCGGGCCGCAGGTAGGCGTGCAGGTAAATGCGCATGGTGTGACCATAAATGTTATCCGAGAAATCGAAAATATGTATTTCAATACGCAACTCTTTGCCCTGGAAAGTAGGTCTGTAGCCAATATTCAGCATGCCTTTCAGATGAATGGGTTTCTCATCTATTTGGACGGTAGCAGCATATACACCTGTTGCAGGGATTAATTTGCGTGGATCGCCGAGCTGCAGATTGGCTGTAGGATAACCCAGCTTTCTTCCTATCTGATCGCCTCTCGCTACTGTTCCGGCAAGGCTATAATTGTATCCCAACAGTGTATTGGCCAGTTCAATTTCACCGTTAACCAAAGCCTGGCGGATGCGGGTGGAGCTGATGGTTACCTGCTGCACCACCTGAGGTGAAATTTCTTCGAGGGTATATCCATATTGCTGTTGCAGGTTTTCCAACAGATGAATATCGCCCTTGCGATCATGCCCGAAATGATGATCATAACCAATGATGATCACAGCCGGATGAAAATAATGGATAAGAAATTTTTTTACATAAGCTTCGGCTGATAGTTCAGAAAATGCTTTGGTGAAAGGCACAATCACCAGGTGTTCAATGCCCTGCTGTTCGAATAGCTGAATTCTTTCTTCAAGTGTATTCAATAACTGAACCGGTTGTTCGGGATGCAGCACTTCGCGTGGATGCGGATCAAAAGTAATGACTACACCAGGCAATCTTTTTTCAAGAGATTTGTTTTTAAGTTGATGTAAAATGGTTTGATGTCCCTTATGTACGCCATCAAAAGTGCCAATGGTAATGACTGTCTGAGCAAACCCCTTTGCAAGCAGTTCTTCTGGAGATCGATATACATGCATATGGTGAAACAATTCTGCAATTCCGTCGTGTAAAGATAAGTATCACCGGGCTTATCATGGGTGACTGAAATATGCTGCCTTTATCATGCGATTTTTCCCAAACCAGTCTTTCCTGATTTCGATTGATGAAAATTTTGCTGCCTGCAGCAAGTCGGCCACCTCTTCGGCGCGTTCTTCGTGTATCTCCAGATACAATTCAGCAGGCTTTTTCCGGCTTTGTATGAAACGAGCTATTGCGCGGTAGAACAGCAGCGGATCCTGATCGTGCACAAACAGGGCTCTGGCTGGTTCGTAGCGCGAAACCCGGATGGGCATTTGCTTGCGCTCGGCCATGGATACATAAGGCGGATTGCTGACGATGATGTCCGTTTCGGGTAATTCCTTCCATGTACTGGGGCTAAGAATATCGGCCTGGATAAAGGATACAGGCGATTGATGTCGGATTGCATTTTCACGAGCCACCTGCAGTGCTTTTTCATCCACGTCCAACGCATACACTTTTGCCTGCGGCATTTGTTGTTGCAAGCTAATGGCAATGCAGCCGCTCCCAGTTCCGATATCGAGTATCGAAACGCAGTCGTGTTGATGATTTTCTATCACCCAGTGAACGAGTTGTTCGGTTTCCGGGCGGGGGATTAACACATCGGGTGTTACTTTCCATTCCATCCCGCAGAACCAGGCCTTTCCCAGGATATATTGCACGGGTTCACCTTGCTCAGCGCGTTGCAGCCATTGGTTCCACTGCTGCTCCTGTGAAGCAGAAAGGGCATAATTATCATGCAGCAATTGCTGGGTTTTGTTCCATCCGACAAGGGCTTCCATGAGCCATTCACACACGATGCGTGCTTCCCGCATATCATAGTGGTGGCTGTTGATTAAATGCTGTTTGCCCTCTTCCAGCGCTTCGCGGAGTGTCATGCCGATATTCCCGTATTTTTATGGCGAAGATAAACCGGTTGACATGGATCTGCTGAAGGTGGATCAAGTTTTTTCGGATGATGAACGATACATGTGGCGTTGCCTGGAGTTGGCCATACAGGCGGCTGGCCGGGTTGCGCCCAATCCCATGGTGGGGGCTGTACTGGTGTATCAGGGGTGTATCATCGGCGAAGGCTATCACCAGCAGTCTGGCGGCCCGCATGCCGAAGTCAATTGCCTGCAATCCGTACCTGCTTCACAGCGACATCTGATTTCTCAAAGCACACTCTATGTAAATCTGGAGCCCTGTGCGCATTACGGGAAAACGCCACCCTGTGCGGATCTCATTGTTGCGCATCGCATTCCCCGGGTAGTTATCGGGCAGGTGGATCCATTTCCGGCAGTGCAGGGCAGGGGCATTGCCCGTTTGCAGCAAGCGGGTGTGCAGGTGCAGGTAGGCGTGCTGGAAAAGCAATGCGGATGGTTAAACCGGCGTTTTTTTACGTTTCATCAGCATCATCGTCCGTACGTGATCCTGAAATGGGCACAAAGCCGCGACGGTTATCTGGCTCCGCCCAATCGGCAGAGGATGGAGATTTCGCATCCATACACGCGTTACTGGGTGCATCGCTGGCGGGCTGAGGAAGCAGCTATTCTGGTGGGTGCCCGAACGGCACTGCACGATAATCCCCGGCTGAATAACCGCTACTGGTATGCAATAGCTCAGCCATCTGCATCCGATACCGGCCGATCTGTACGTATGGTCATAGATCCGCATTTGCAGGTCCCTGGCACGCATCATATTTTTGATCAAAGCATGCCTACGTGGATTTTCAACTTTCTGGAATCCCGCCAAGAAGGAAATACGCACTGGATCAGGCTGCAACCGAATGCATCCGTAGTAGAACAGGTGCTGGCCTACGCTTATGCAAATCAGCTGCAGTCGTTGATAGTAGAAGGCGGAGCGGCCACGCTCAAGCATTTTTTAGATGCCGGATTATGGGATGAAGCCCGTGTGATCTACAGCTCAACTTTGTTGGGGGATGGGTTGCCAGCTCCTGTATTGCAACATGCTCAGCTTCTGGATGAAATGCCTTGCGGAACCGATCGCATTTGCTGGTATCAGCATGTTCGTTCTCAAAAATGATTGTATGGCTACAGGCAAATAAAAATCCCGCCTGGATAGCCAGACGGGATCAGGCACGATGTAATTAATATAATGAAAATTAAATTTTTCTTACATTAATTGCATTCAGGCCTTTTTTGCCTTGCGACACCTCGAAAGTTACTTTGTCGCCTTCGCGCAGGGGCTGCTTGATGCCGCTCACATGCACAAAGATTTCCTGTTGGGTGTCATCTTCCTTAATGAAGCCAAATCCTCTGCTTTCATTAAAGAACTTAACGGTTCCTGTTTTCATGATCAATTCAAAAATTAAAATAAAACAATAATGAACAAAGGTATGGAAATTCCCCCGGATATTTTTTCTTTTTCTGAAAATATTCCATGTGGCATTTTAGCTGGGCAATATTTTCCGAAGGTGTAAAAACTATGCCTAATAGCAAATGCGACTGTTAACCAATTTGTTGTAGTTTCGCTGCGGAGGTAAACGTGGCTAAGCTTGAACTTTTTCCGGTTGTTGTTCCCTTTGAATATGATTTTACGATTTCCCGGCATTCCAAGCGTGTACAGCCCTTGTTGATTGTGGCTTACACGAGGGATGGAATTACGGGCTATGGCGAAACGGCCGAGAATGCCTACTATCAGGTGCAATTGCGTGACCTTGTGGCTCTGTTGCAAAGCATGCAGGAATTCATAGAACAAACCAGCTTCACAGATCCGGATATCTGGTGGGCGCAATTAAAACATGCTTTGCATGAGAAATGCAAGCATCATTCCCATTTGTTGTACTTTGCTTTGTGCGCAGTAGATATGGCTTTGTGGGACTGGTACGCCAGAAAACATCAAAAGCCTTTGTATCGCTTCTGGTGCAATGAACCCGTGCCTCGTCCGGAGACAGATTATACCATTGGTATTGACAAACCGGAAGTGATGCTGCAAAAGATGCAGGCTCATCCCTGGCCTGTGTATAAAATTAAGGTAGGCACAAAAGAAGACATACAAATATTAACCACAATCCGAAAACATACAAACGCACGGATACGCATTGATGCAAATGCTGGTTGGAGCCTGGATCAGCTCAGCACATACTATCCTTTATGCAGAAATTTGCAGGTTGAATGTATTGAACAACCCTTGCCGGCAGCTGAAAATGCGCTGCTGGATGGATTTCCGGTGGATCCTGCTTTACCGCTGATGGCCGATGAAAGTTGTGTCACGGAAAATGATGTGATTACCTGTGCCAGATATTTTCAGGGCATCAACATCAAGCTTACAAAGTGCGGAGGCATCACGCCTGCTTTGCGCATGATCCGGCAGGCCAGAGCCTTGCAACTGCAAATTATGATTGGCTCCATGAATGAGAGCATAGTGGGCACCTCTGTGGCAGCCCATCTGTTGCCGCTTGTAGATGAGGCTGACCTGGATGGTCCTCTGTTGCTGAAAGCACCTATTGCCAATGGTATTCGTTATGAAAATGGAAAAATTCAATATGCAAATGCTCCTGGAAGTGGTGTGGAACTGCTTCCAGCAATCCATGAATATTTGATACCTGATAGGATTTCATGACAGATATGATGCACAGTGCCATTCTTGCATGAAAAAAAGCCTCTATAAGAGGCTTTTAATTAACATCATCCAATAGCACGTTCAAACTCATCTTCAGCTTCCTGCGCTTTTTCTTTTCCTTTCTTCACTACGCGCTTCAGCTGTTCAGAAAATTCATCTGCTTTTTCCTTGATGTCTTTTCTTAATTCTTTACCTTTTTTGGGAGCCAGCAGCAATCCAGCTATCAGTCCTGCTGCAGCGGCAGCAATTAATCCGACGAGGTATGCATTTTTCTTGTTCATAAGAAAAAAATTTTAGTGGTTAATAAAAATGTTTCAGTCTTATATCCATAAAGAATCGTGCCAACAGGCTGGAACTTAAGTTTATTTTAAGATAATTTTAGTGTATTTTCAATCTTTGCATAAAAAATCATGGTAGATGCTTATAAATTTTTTTGCTAGCAAAGCTCTGTTAAGCAATCGGCTTACGAAGGTATTTCAGGATTTCATTCGTAGTTCAAGAGCTGTGGGTGTTTTGTTGTTATGCTGTACAGCATTTTCTCTTTTGTTTGCCAATTTGCCCGGCGCTGCATCATACCGGGTATTCTGGCATCAACCCATGAATATTGAGGTTCCTGTTGGTCATTTACCTCATACCTGGTTATTATGGGTTAATGATGGGTTGATGGTTTTGTTCTTTTTTCTGGTAGGATTAGAAATCAAAAGAGAGCTCTGGGAAGGTGAGTTATCTTCTTTTAAACGTTCCATTTTGCCGGTTGGTGCTGCTTTGGGTGGTATGTTGTTTCCTGCTATCATTTATCTGATTTTTAATTATCATACTCCCTATCATCATGGATGGGGCATTCCCATGGCTACCGATATTGCCTTTTCTTTGGGTATTCTTTCGTTGCTGGGCAAACGGATTCCGAATTCGCTGAAAATATTTTTAGCTGCATTGGCTATCATGGATGATCTGGGCGCTATTCTGGTGATTGCAGTTTTTTATACAGAAGAAATTCATTTTCTTTATTTAGCAGCTGCATTTGTGATGGTGTTAATCATGGTCGGATTGAATCTGATGCGGGTGAAACGTATTGCGATATATTTGCTGCCATCTCTAATCTTATGGTACTGCATGCTGAATTCGGGAGTGCACGCTACAATAGCGGGTGTACTTGCTGCATTTAGTTTACCCTTATCTGTTTTTGAAAAACTGGAAAGAGCGTTGCATGTGCCGGTTAATTTTATTGTACTTCCACTTTTTGCACTGGCCAATACAGCAATTGAGTTACCAGCAAGCGTTGGGCATGAATTATTTTCTTCCCTGGGGTGGGGCATTATGTTGGGACTTGCATTAGGCAAGCCATTGGGTATATTCCTTACCAGTTACTTACTTGTAAAAACAAAGCTGGCTCGTTTGCCTTCTTTGGTCAGGTGGAAGCATATTGCTGGTGTTGGTATACTGGCTGGCATTGGATTTACCATGTCGATCTTCATTACTATGCTTGCATTTGATATGGATGATTGGCAGTTGATTGCAAAATTATCTATTATGATTAGCTCTTTAGTATCCGGATTGATTGGTTATTTCTACCTGAGATACACTGAACCCAGAATACGAAGCAAAAAATAAATTTGGCACAATAAATGTTATGATCAAAATAAATTTTTCATCAAAACCTGTATGTTATGAAAAGTTCATTTGTTTCTTTTCTTCGCCTAATGATATTACCGGTATTTTTTCTGTCTGTCTCCGGTTGGTTTTCTCCTCTTCTGGCCCAACGTGCTTATCGCGGAGGTGGTGATTACCGAACTGCTATTGGGTTGGGTGTAGATTTTGGAGATGGGGCAACTGGTGTAGGTATTTCTGCAAAACATTTTTTTACGGCGCATGATGTAGGTGAAGCCAATCTGTTATTTTTTCCAGGAAACCTGACTGGCTTAAATGCATTGTACGAATATCATGGATATATTGCTGGAGCACCGGGTTTAAAATGGTATTTGGGTATGGGGCCGCAATTGTTTTTTGATGAAAATGAAACAGATTTTGGTGTGAGACCTGTATTGGGAATGGATTTCAAAATTCCATCCGCACCTTTGAATATGGCATTTGACTGGCGGCCTTATATTCAATTTACTCACGGAACGGGTTCTATAGCTGGTCGATTTCAGTTTGCTTTTCGGTTTGCTTTCTGAAAAATATTTTTCTCGATTTGTTATTTAATTTGGGAAAAGGCTATTACTTTTGTTATAATTCATTTCTTCATTTACATAAAGATTTTACCATGATCAAAAAATTATTTTTCATATCTATATGCATGTTGTGTATTGCTTCTGTTCGCAGTTTTGCTCAAAATTACCAGACTGCACTGGGTGTGAGACTGGGCAATCCAAGTGGCATTACGGTGCAGCATTATATTGACGGAAGCTCTGCACTGGAAGGTATTCTCGGATTGGGTCCTGACTGGTTTACATTAACGGGTTTATATGAATTACATCAGCCTTTCAGTGATCCCCAGGGCCTGGGATGGTATGTGGGCGGAGGTGCACATATTGGAGGATTGAATGGGGGATATGATTACAGCAACAAACACTACAACAGCGGTGCTTTTATTTTGGGTGTAGATGGTATTCTGGGATTGGACTACACGATTCCGGGTGCACCTTTGAACGTGAGCCTGGATTGGAAACCTATGATTAATCTGACACCCTTTGCTGGTTTCTTCGGGGGGGAATTTGGATTATCAGTTCGATATACATTTGGGCGGTAAAAAATGGTTTGATGATAAAAAAAGCTGTAACAACCGTTACAGCTTTTTTATTTTAAACAGGAATGTACAATTCCTTTATGAAAGGGTTGACATGTCAATTACAAAACGATATTTCACATCATTGCGCGCGAGCCTGTCGAGTGCTGTGTTGATTTCATGGATGGCAATGACTTCTACATCTGCAGTGATTTGCTTTTCGGCTGCATAATCAAGCATTTCTTGTGTTTCACGAATACCGCCTATTTGTGAGCCCATGATGCTGCGGCGGAAGCTGGTAAGGTTAAAAACTTCCACCTGTTGAGGTGCCGGTGGCAGCCCCACAACGGCCATCGTGCCATTGAGCCGTAATAATTTCAGATATCGGTTGTAATCATGTGGAGCCGAAATGGTATTCAGAATCACATCGAAATAGGCTTTTCTTTTTTTCAAAGCTTGTTCATCGCTTATCAGTACAAATTCATGAGCTCCCAGCCGTCTGGCATCGGCTTCTTTGGAGGGGGAAGAGCTTAGCAGCGTTACTTCCGCACCCATAGCTGCTGCCCATTTGACCCCCATGTGTCCCAATCCGCCCAGCCCGGCAATGGCTACCCGGGTACCTTTTCCTACTTTCAGGTAACGGAGGGGTGAATAGGTAGTGATGCCGGCACACAATAAAGGTGCAACACCTTTTAAATCGAGTTTTTCGGGTATGTGTAAAACATAATGTTCATCCACCACAATCTGATTGGAATAGCCACCGAAAGTATAGTGTTTGCCATCTTTCTCCCAACTGTTGTAGGTGCCAATCATGCCATGTTCACAATATTGTTCCAGGCCTTGCCTGCAATTTTCACATTCCCGACAGGAATCTACAAAAACACCCACACCGGCCAGATCACCTGGCTTGAATCGGGTTACGGCATTTCCCGTGCGCACCACACGGCCAACAATTTCATGGCCAGGTACAATGGGATAAATGGTTTCATGCCATTCGTTGCGAATCTGATGCAAATCGGAATGACAAACGCCGCAATATAAGATTTCGATGAGCACATCATGCGGACCCGGATCGCGGCGGGAAAATTCAAACGGGACCAGCGGATCATGATCATTGTGAGCTGCGTAACCTTTTGTAGGAAGCATAGGAAAACGATTTTGGTGTTGTGAAGATTTTTCAACATCTACAAGAATCAAAAATACAGGATGAATGCATTGAAAAAAAAACATTACACCCCCAATTATTCCGCTCATGATCCTGTATCAAGGGTTGCAACGCTGAAAAGGCCACTCAGGGCTCCCACTGAATGGTGGCTGATCCGGTTGCATCTGGCAATGTCAGGATAGTGAGGTCATTTGGCAGATGTTTCACGGTTACCGGTTTTCCGTTGACAGTAAACTGTGCATTTGCTGGAAAATGATGGCCAATCCATTCAATTTGTTTAAACCGGGAAGTATATGAACCTGTTGCCGGACCTATCTCAAACTGGCGCGTTTCGGGACTGAATTTCAGCTGGCGGACCAGATATTGCCCCTGTTCATATTGGTAAGTTTGTCCATCATCTTCGTAATAGGTAAAGGACGTACTGTCTGGCCCATACCACACATGAATGCGCAGCACACCATCGCCAGGGTTGGCTGTGCTTTCCACTGCATTTTGCATGGGAATGATGGCGCCGGCTTTCACAAACACGGGCAAATCGTCCAGGGGTGCGGGCACCCACCAGCTGGTATCACCTGCATACAGCTGATCGGTACTGAAACGATACCATTGCCCATGCGGAAGATATACTTCACAAGCCTGTTGCGAGGAAACCACCGGAGCTACTAGCATGAACGGTCCGAAAAGAAATTGGGCGTCAAACCGGGGATCGTAGATGTGTTCATCGTATGTATAATCAATAGCCAGGCTGCGGTTGACGGGCATGCCGGTGGTGTGGGATTCATAAAAACAGGAATACAGATAAGGCAATAAGCGGTAACGGGTTTGGAGAAAACGCCTGACGATAGCCTCATTGAACTCGCCCCAGGCCCAGGGCTCGTGTGAGGTATTGCCCTTGGCTGTGTGGTTGCGGAGCAGCGGCGTATAAATGCCCAGCGACATCCAGCGTACATACAATTCAGGGGTCGGATTACCATTGAATCCACCAATATCCATCCCCACAAACGATTCGCCGCTCAGCCCCATGCTGTTCAGGGTCCGATAGCCCATGATCATATTGTCGTCGGTTGCGAAATTATCGCCCGTCCATTCGGCGGAATAACGCTGAACACCCGAATAAGCTGCACGGGTCAGCACAAAAGGTCGCATGCCATTCAGCAACTTGCGGGTTCCCTCGTAAGTAGCACGGGCCATTTGCATGCCATATACATTGTGCACCTGCTGGATGGTAGCGACATGATTGCCCGTGCCAAATTCCACTACAGGAGGAATATTTTGTCCCCATGCAGCCGGTTCATTCATATCATTCCAGAAGCCGGTAACGCCACTGTTTACAAGTACCTGAAACTGTTCGCCCCACCATTGGCGTGCATCTTCGCGGGTAAAATCCGGAAAATGGCTGCGGCCGGCCCACACACTTCCGGTATAGGGCTTACCGTCCGGATAGCGGGCAAAATATCCATGAGCCAGGCCAGAAAGGTATGGTTCATACCCATTGGAGTCAATCTTGATACCTGGATCAATGATCGTTACCAGGTGCATGCCCAGTTTTTTCAAGGTATCGGTCATGGATTTGGGGTCGGGATAGGTTTTCGGATTCCAGGTGAAGACCCGATAGCCCCGCATATAATCAATATCACAATAAATAACATCGCAGGGAAGACTGTCTTGCCGGAAGCGGCGGGCCACATCCAGCAGCTGTTGCTGGCTCATGTAGCTGTAGCGGCATTGCTGGTAGCCCAGGCTCCACAAGGGCGGCATAGGCATGCGCCCGGTGAGCGCCGTATAATCCTGTAAAATACCGGCCACGGTAGATGCTCCGAAAAAATAGTAATTCATCTCACCCCCTTCCGCACCAAAGAAATACATCCGGTCGTCGGTCGATCCACCGAAATTGAAAAACGATTTGAAAGTATTGTCGAAAAACAATCCAAATACATGACGGGGCAAAATGCCTATGTAAAAAGGATAGGTAGCATAGAGCGGGTCGCTGTAGGTTTGATAGCCAGCATCGGTATTCCAGTTTACGTACGATAAGCCACGCCGGTTCAGCGGTCCCGTTTTTTCACCCAGACCCACAAATTTTTCTGGATCTTGTAGTTTGCGGTAACTATAAACCTGACTGCCTTGCCAGGTAATCCCCAGTTGAGGATCATCACCATCGAGATATGTACCATCGCGGTGGTAAAACGCGATTCTCAAAGGCTTTTTCTGGACATGCACTTCCAGTGAATCCGTCTGTAAAATCCATTCGGTAGCGCTTTCCCGGATAGCGGTAAAAGCTGGTTTCACCTGGCCGATCACTGCATAGGATTCATCTGGTGTGGGTTTCAAGTCTGTAACCCTTACCCGGATGATGGTGGGAGAATAGGTAGTAATCCAAACTATATGCTGATCACTCGTCGTAAATCGGATTCCACCCTGGATTTTGTCTGTTTTCACAATAGCTGCGATACTATGTGGCATCAAGAGATCTTGTGCCTGTAGCGGATAGGAAGCCGAATATAAGCACAGAAACATGGAAAAGATGGCCCATTGAAATTTACGCATGGCAAACGGTTTTAAAGGGTAAAGGAAGTAAAATGCGTTATACTTACGCAAAGTAGGATAAAATCCCCAAAATCAGCGCTTTTATGTCCCATTAGCCGGTAAATGAGCCAATTTATTTCAATCAGAAATAAACTTAGAAATTGTAGAAAATTATACTATAACAAATTGATTATCAGTATATTTAATTAAAATATTTTTTTCTTTCACACCGTAACTTCAGAGAAAACGGATTTAAGCAGGAGAGCATATTCATGTAGGTTTGAAACTGTTTTAATTCGTTCGTCAGCATGGCAGTTCTCAACAAATACAGTCGCATACTTACGCAGGATCCCACACAGCCTGCAGCTCAGGCCATGTTATATGGCATTGGCCTTACGGAAAAAGATTTGGAAAAGCCACAGGTAGGCATTGCCAGCATGGGGTATGATGGTAATACCTGCAATATGCATCTCAATGATTTAGCCCAGTTGGTGAAAAAGGGCGTATGGGAACAAGATATGGTGGGACTGATTTTTCACACCATTGGCGTGAGTGATGGCATGAGTATGGGCACGGAAGGCATGCGCTATTCGCTGGTTTCCCGGGAAATTATTGCCGATTCCATTGAAGCCGTTTGTGGGGCACAATATTATGATGGACTGATCACCATTCCGGGTTGCGATAAAAACATGCCCGGATCGGTAATTGCCATGATCCGGCTGAACAGGCCTTCTTTGATGATTTACGGTGGCACCATTGCAGCCGGACATTACAAGGGGCGGGAGCTGAATATTGTTTCTGCTTTTGAAGCTTTGGGTGAAAAGATTGCCGGTAAGCTTAGCGAAGAAGATTTTAAAGGCATCATCCAACATGCTTGCCCCGGTGCTGGAGCCTGTGGAGGCATGTACACAGCCAACACCATGGCCACGGCTATTGAAACACTCGGGCTTTCTTTGCCTTACAGTTCATCTTATCCGGCAGTGAGTGAGGAAAAACGCAGGGAATGCCTGGAAGCAGGAAAGGCAATGCGAATCCTGCTGGAGAAAGATCTCAAGCCCAAGGACATCCTCACCAAACAATCGTTCGAAAATGCTCTGGCTATGGTAATGGTGCTGGGCGGCTCCACCAATGCTGTTTTGCACCTGATTGCTATGGCCAAAGCTGCCGATGTACCGCTTACACTCGATGATTTTCAGCGGATCAGCGATCGGGTACCCGTGCTGAGCGATTTCAAGCCCAGTGGAAAATATTTGATGGAAGACGTGCATCGTATTGGGGGATTGCCGGCTATCCACAAGTACTTGATCCGAGAAGGGCTTCTCGATGGAAATTGCCTCACGGTGACCGGCAAAACATTGGGAGAAAATGTGGAGTCGGCCGCTGATCTTGATTTTCAGTCTCAGAAAATTGTGCATCCGGTATCGGAACCGTTGAAAAAAACAGGCCATCTGCAGATACTGAAAGGCAATCTGGCAGAATACGGAGCTGTAGCGAAAATCACCGGTAAGGAAGGGGAGCGCTTTGAAGGACCTGCGCGGGTTTTTGATCATGAAGCCGATATGATTGCCGCGCTCGAAGCCGGAAAAATCCAGGCCGGCGATGTGGTAGTGATTCGCTATGCCGGTCCGAAAGGAGCTCCGGGCATGCCGGAAATGCTAAAGCCTACGGCCGCCATCATTGGCGCCGGATTGGGCGACAAAGTAGCCCTGATTACCGATGGGCGCTTTTCGGGAGGTACTCACGGCTTTGTCGTGGGCCACATTGCGCCGGAGGCCTATGAGGGTGGCAACCTGGCCCTGGTGCAGGATGGCGATATCATTGAGATTGATGTGGTTCGCCATCTGATTCAAGTAAAACTCACCGACACGGAATTGCAGCAGCGCAGGGCACAATGGAAACGCCCGCCTCTGCGTGCCCGCCGCGGTGTATTATTCAAATTTGCTAAACTGGTTAAAAATGCAACAGAAGGCTGCGTTACAGATGAAGACTGATCGGCTCGATAGTGAACTGCCCATTACAGGCGCAGAAGCCCTGATCCGGAGCCTGATTGCCGAATCGGTGGATACCATTTTCGGCTATCCGGGAGGAGCCATCATGCCGGTTTATGATGCCTTGTATCTTTACGGCCAGCGTCTCAATCATATCCTCACGCGCCATGAGCAGGGAGCTATTCATGCAGCTCAGGGCTATGCCCGTGCCAGCGGAAAGGTGGGTGTGGTGTTTGTCACTTCCGGCCCGGGTGCCACCAATCTGGTAACCGGCCTGGCCGATGCCATGATCGACTCTACACCGGTGGTCTGCATCACCGGGCAGGTGGCTTCACATCTGTTGGGTACCGATGCTTTTCAGGAAACCGATGTGATGAATATTACCATACCCGTTACGAAATGGAGCGTGCAAATTACCCGTGCCGAAGATATTCCGGCAGCTGTGGCCAAAGCCTTTTACATTGCGCGGACCGGGCGCCCCGGACCCGTGTTGATTGACATCACCAAGGATGCCCAGTTTGGCAAAGCTCCCTTTCATTATGAACCCTGCCACGGGTTACGCACCTACCACCCCAAACCCCAGCTTAACATGGAAGCGGTGCGGGCTGCAGCTGAACTCATCAACCAGTCAGCCCGGCCTTATATTCTGGCCGGACAGGGTGTGTTGCTTTCCGGCGCCGTGGAAGCCTTGAAGGCATTGGCCGAAAAAGCGGATATCCCTGTGGCCAATACATTACTGGGTTTGTCTTCATTTCCGGCTGATCATCCGCTGTACGTAGGTTTTCTGGGCATGCATGGCAACTACAGCACCAATCGCAATACCAATGAATGCGATCTGCTGATTGCCGTGGGTATGCGTTTCGATGACCGGGTAACCGGTGATGTAAGCAAATATGCCCGCCAGGCAAAGATTATTCATATTGAATTGGATGAAGCCGAAATCAACAAAATTATCAAAGCCGATGTGGCTGTCCATGCCGATGCGAAGGAAGCCCTGGAAGCTCTTTTGCCGCTGGTTAAACCCAATCGGCATTCCGAATGGATTGCCAGCTTTCGCAGATACCAACAGGAGGAGTTTGAAAAAATTGTCTCTAAAGACTGGTTTCCAGCCACAGGATTGATTAAAATGGGAGAAGTCGTCCATCAGCTATCCGAGCTCACACAGGGTCAGGCTATCATTGTCACCGATGTGGGCCAGCATCAGATGGTTACTTCCCGTTATTACGCTTTCAAACGACCCCGCACCCATATCACTTCGGGTGGATTGGGCACGATGGGATTTGCCTTGCCGGCAGCCATGGGCGCTGCTTTAGGAGCTCCACACGAACAAGTCATTGCCATCATTGGCGATGGCGGTTTTCAAATGACTTTGCAGGAGCTGGGCACCATTTCACAGTATCATATTCCAGTGAAAATACTCGTATTAAATAATTCTTTCTTGGGCATGGTGCGCCAATGGCAGCAACTGTTTCACGAAAGCCGGTATTCATTTACCGAAATGGTGAATCCCGATTTTGTGAAATTGCTGGAAGCCTATGGCATTCCGGCTGCCCGCGTAACCGAGCGGGATCATCTTCGAGATGCATTGCAGGAATTCCTGTCTGCGCCAGCCCCCCGTTTCCTGGAAGTAAAAGTCGAAAAGGAAGATAATGTGTTTCCCATGGTGCCAGCGGGTGCTGCCGTATCGGATATGATTCTGGAAGTTTAAGCAATAACAAAATCAGCCATGAAAAAAGATTTCACATTTATTGTATATGCCGAAAATAGTTTCGGTATCCTGAATCGCATGATCAATGCTTTTAATCGCAGGCGTATTCGTATACGCACGCTCATGGCCAGCGAAGATGAGCAAAATCCGCATACGGGTTCGGCCGGATTCATTCTTTATACCACTGAAGATATGATGCGTAAGGTGAAACCTCAGATTGAAAAATTCATTGAGGTGGATCATGCCCATTATGAAGAGGGCACGGCGGCTTTTTACCAGTATCTGCAACAGCTTTCCGTAGAGAAATAAACTTTTATTTGTTCACAGTTTTAAAACCTTTACACACCGATGGCAACCATTTATTTTGGAGGAGTACCAGAAGAAGTAGTAACCCGGGAAGAATTTCCCATGGAAAAAGCTCGACAGGTCTTGAAAGATGAAACCATTGCCGTGATCGGCTATGGCGTACAGGGGCCGGGCCAGGCGTTGAATCTGCGCGATAACGGATTTCGCGTGATTGTAGGTCAGCGCAAAGGTCGCACCTGGGATAAGGCTGTGGCCGATGGCTGGGTACCTGGAGAAACTTTGTTTGAAATTGAAGAAGCAGCGCAAAAGGGTACTATCATTGCTTTCCTGCTCTCCGACGCTGGCCAGATCGCCCTGTGGCCTACATTAAAGAAATACCTGACACCCGGTAAGGCTCTTTATTTTTCCCATGGATTTGGGATTACCTTCAGTGACCAGACAGGCATTGTGCCTCCGGCTGATGTGGATGTGATTTTGGTTGCTCCAAAAGGTTCGGGAACCTCGCTGCGCAGGCTGTTCCTGGCCGGCCAGGGTATCAATTCCAGTTTTGCTGTGCATCAGGATGCTACGGGCCGCGCCCGTGAGCGGGCTCTTGCCATGGGCATCGGCATCGGCTCGGGATATCTGTTTCCTACCGACTTTAAAAAGGAAGTGTATTCCGATCTTACCGGCGAGCGGGGCACGCTGATGGGGGCTATTCAAGGTATTTTTGCTGCGCAGTATGAAACCCTGCGCCGCAACGGCCATTCACCCTCTGAAGCCTTCAATGAAACGGTAGAAGAACTTACCCAATCGCTGATGCCTCTGGTGGCTGAAAACGGCATGGACTGGATGTATGCCAATTGCTCTACCACAGCCCAGCGGGGTGCGCTCGACTGGTGGAAACGCTTTAAAGAAGCTACCCAGCCCGTGTTTGACGAACTGTACCGGAGTGTGGCCAGTGGAAAAGAAGCTGCGCGTGCTATCTCTGCCAACAGCCAACCCGATTATCGGGAAAAATTGGAGGCAGAATTGAAAGAGCTGCGGGAAAGTGAAATGTGGCAGGCAGGGGCAGCCGTTCGCAAACTGCGCCCAAAAGGATAAAATCATGAAGCTAAGCTTAAAACCTTTAACTCACCGTTCAGCAGAGCTGCAGGATCAAGCAGCTCTGCTTTCCTGTTTGCTGTTCTTTCAGACTATGCTTAGCAGAAACCTGAAAATGGTATTTTAAACCAGACCAAAGTGACCGATACAACAGCAAAAGCCTTACCAGCATTGGATTTTGAAGCGGCCCGTAAAAGGCTTAGCCCTGTGGTGTCGCACACGCCGTTGATGTGGAATCAAAACCTCTCGCGGCGTTACCAGGCCAATATTTTCTTGAAACGCGAAGACCTGCAGGTGGTGCGCTCCTACAAGATCAGAGGCGCTTTTAACCTAATGAGCAGCCTCCCGGCAAAGGAGCTCCAACGGGGCGTGGTGTGTGCCAGTGCGGGTAATCATGCCCAGGGCTTTGCCTATTCCTGTGCCCATCTTCAGGTGAAAGGCGTGGTTTTCATGCCGTCTCCTACGCCCAAGCAAAAGATCCATCAGGTGCAGATGTTTGGCGATGGATGGATTGATATCCAGCTTACCGGCGATACGTTTGATGATTGCCAGGCAGCTGCACTGGCTTTCGCCGAAACCCATCACATGACGTTCATTCCTCCTTTTGAGCATCCCAAAATCATCGAAGGACAAGGTACGGTGGGTGTGGAAATCCTCGAAGACCTGCCCGATGTGGATTACATATTCATTCCAGTGGGCGGGGGAGGACTGGCATCGGGAGTAGGGTTGTATGTCAAGCAACACAGGCCTCAGGCGAAACTGATTGGCGCAGAACCCGAAGGCGCTCCTTCTATGGTAGAAGCCTTTCGGGCTGGGCATCCCGTGCGGCTTGATCATATCGATAATTTTGTGGATGGGGCTGCGGTTAAGCAGGTGGGCGAGCTTACCTTTCAGATTTGCCGGCAGGTGCTCGATGATATGATATTGGTGCCCGAAGGTCGCATCTGTTCCACCATCTTGCGGTTGTATAACGAAGAAGCCATGGTAGTGGAACCCGCGGGCGCACTGGCCATTTCAGCCTTACCCGATTTCCGGGAAATGATCAAGGGCAAAAATGTGGTTTGTATTGTGAGTGGCAGCAACAACGATATAGATCGTATGCAGGAAATCAAAGAACGTTCCCTGCTGTATGAAGGCCTGAAACATTATTTTATCATTCGTTTTGCCCAGCGCCCGGGTGCTCTTCGTGAGTTTGTGAATGAAGTATTGGGCCCTAACGACGATATTGTGCGGTTTGAATATATGCAAAAGCACAACAAAGAAACCGGCCCCGCACTGGTTGGTATCGAGTTGAAAGATCCGCAGGATTATGAAGCCCTCATTGAGCGCATGAAAAAACGCCATATCGTCTATACCGAATTGAACAAAGACGATACGCTGTTTGGGTTCATTGTATGAACCACTCGTTGGTTAGCTGATTGGATTTCCTCATCAGCTTTTTTCCGGATAATCGGGGGGAAAGCCTTCACTTTTTCACTTCAACACAAAACTTGCCTGCTGCACATCGCGGCTGTTCCCGCCTACATACACGTCAAAAACTCCGGGTTCATACCGGTACTGCATATGCTGGTCGTAGATACGCAAATCATCGGCCGTGAGTGTAAATTCTATGGTTTTGCTTTCCCCTTTTTTCAGGAATACCCGCTGAAATCCTTTCAACACTTTCACGGGCTGAGTTACATCGGCCACCCGGTCGCGGATATACAGCTGAGCAATCTCTGTGCCGTCGCGATCTCCATCATTGGTCAGGGTAACGCGAATATGCAGTTTATCGCCCGGCATCAGCACGGGTTTATCCAATTGCAGGGGACCGTAGGTAAAATGGGTATAACTCAATCCATAGCCAAAGGGATACAGGGGATCGTTGGGAATATCCATGTATTTTGAAGTCCACTTCACATTCGGATTGCCGGGCCGGCCTGTGTTTTTGTGGTTGTAATACACGGGAATCTGCCCTACGGCGTAGGGGAACGACATAGTCAGCTTTCCGGAAGGATTGGAGTCGCCAAACAGTACATCGGCAATGGCATGGCCCGCTTCCGTACCCAGGAACCAGGTTTCCAGGATGGCCGGGATATGTTCGCCTTCCCATTTCAGCACCAGTGGCCGGCCATTGGAAAGTACCAGCACGATGGGTTTTCCGGTTGCGTAAACAGCTTTCAGCAGCTCGCGCTGATTTTCGGGGATATGGATATCGGCGCGGGAGGCTGCTTCGCCGCTCATGCCGGCCGATTCACCCAGGCACATCACCACCACATCGGCTTTCCGGGCAGTGGCAACTGCCTCGCGGATAAGCTGTTGGGGTGAAAGCGGGGAAGGATGAATATCGCCGCCAAAAGCATTCAGCTGGCGTAGCATGGAAGTGTCATCGGTGATGTTGGCGCCCAGGGCATATAAGATTTTCGCCTGATTGCCCACGGCTTCGCGAATGCCCTGGAGGATGCTCACCGCCTTGTGCCAATCACCCGCACCCGACCAGCAGCCAATCATATCGCGCTGGTCATTGGCCAGCGGGCCAATCACCGCGATGGTGCCCGATTTTTTTAACGGCAGCAGCTGATGCTCATTTTTCAGCAACACGATAGATTCCCGGGCCATCTGGCGGGCAAAAGCCAGCTTGTCGGGACTCATGATTTCTCTTTGTGCTCTCCCTTCATCGATGCGATTGTATGGGTTTTGAAATAACCCAAGCTTATATTTGGCAATCAGGATGTCGCGCACAGCCTGATCGATAGCATCTTCGCTGATTTGCCCCTCTTCAACCAGTGTTTTTAGATGATGAATATAGGCCAGTCCCTGCATATCCATTTCTGCACCGGCTTGGAAAGCCAGTTTGCTGGCTTCGGCGGTGTCGGCGGCAATGCCATGGTTGATGAGCTCGGGAATCGCATCATAATCGGTCACAACGAAACCCTTGAAATGCCATTGTTGGCGCAGCAGCTCGGTCAGCAGCCAGTGATTAGCGGTAGCCGGAACGCCGTTGATTTCGTTGAAAGCGCTCATCACTGAACCTACACCGGCATCAATAGCGGCTTTGTAGGGGGGCAGATAATCTTCAAACATGCGCCTGCGGCTCATATCCACAATATTATATTCCCGGCCCGCTTCCACGGCGCCATACAGGGCATAATGCTTCACGCAAGCCATCACCGTATTGCTATCGGCCAGGTTATTGCCCTGATAGCCTTTCACATAAGCCCGGGCGATGAGTGAGCCCAGATAGGGATCTTCACCGGCACCTTCAGCAACCCGCCCCCAGCGCGGATCCCGCGCCAGATCCACCATGGGCGAGAAGACCCAGTTCAGCCCATCGGCTGCAGCCTCGGTAGCAGCTATGCGGGCTGCCTGCTCAATGCCTGCCGTATCCCAGCTGCAGGCCATGCCCAGCGGTATGGGAAAGATGGTTTTATGCCCATGGATCACATCAAAACCAAACAACAGCGGAATGTGCAGCCGGGTGCTATCTACGGCAATCTCCTGCAGCTTACGCACGTACGCCGGGCCAAATGCGTTGAAAATACCCCCACAGCGGCCAGCCTGGATATCGTCCAGATATTCTTTGCGCATGGTGGGACCCGTAACAGCCATATCGCTGGTCAACAGATTCAGCTGGCCGATCTTTTCATCGAGCGTCATCTGACTGATGAGATGATTCACAAAGGCATACATGGCCGAATCGCTTGCCTGCTGGCAAAATCCGGGAACAGCGATGCCTGAAATCAGGCCGAAAAACAGGAGTAAACGAAGTATAGATCGCATAGCTTGGGAATATGAAATTGTAAACATAAGCATTGCCGATCAAAAATAAGGCAAGCGGATGAAAAACAATAGCATCAGCAAGATCAAATTCTCAAAAAAATGAGAATCGACAGAGCAGGAATGGATATGTGAGACAACTCTTGTGTGATGGGTTACTTGTTTTTCAATTGCAGATGCATCAGCATGCAGGTCAGCCCATCATTCTCCGATCTGAAAATACCTTGATCATTTCATTCTTTGATTCACTAATGATAAAATGTTATGCTTAATTTGTCACACTTCCACAAAACAAGGGTGCTTTGTGATTTGTTTGCTTAATTATTCGTAGTTATTTTTATTTTCTTGACATTGGATATGGAAACGAAAATACCAACTGCTTAAATAACCACCTGTTATCTTGCCGTACAATTGCACCTGAGAGGCGAATGGAATATTTTATTTCTAAACCTCCGCTTTCAATTTGCTGAATCAGGTTCGCCGCTTCACTTGAATAGGAAAGTAATTTGGCACCACTTGTTTTTTCTGTATTTACCAATTGTTGAAGTCGCTTGTAAGCAAAGTCGTAAGCTTTTTCTTTATCAGGAAATGTCATTGATGCGGTTCCATTCATTAAAAAAAGTGTAACATCTCCTATCGTTGTTACTTTCAATGTCGATGTGTCTAATTTCAAATCAAACCAGTAAAGCCAGTCGTTCTTAAAAAAATTTTTGGCTGCATTCATTCCTTGCAGCAATTCATCTTCACCTGTTCCCAGAATTTGAATATCTTTTGCACATAGATCATTTACAAATGCATCTACAAAGCTGGTATCTCGTTTTGTATAACCATACTGAAATCTCTTAAAGACTTCATTTATTTGCTTATTTACCTGCGAATAAGATGTGAGGCATAATAAACAAAAACCGAATACAAGGATATATTTTTTTCTTATCATTGAATTATGTATTAACAAGACTATGTGTTTTTTATCTTTCAAAATCGCCAACACTCTTTTCTGGGGGCAAGCGTCTACAAATATACCTATTTTGCGTTTGTGCAAATAAGCCATGCTAAAATATGTTTTGGTAGTGAACAAATTGCATTTATTGTGCAGTGGGCAGTTGAACTTCTGCTTAAACAATGAATTAGAATGTTGCGTAAATCCAAAACCAGGACTGTATGCAATCCCAGAAATGTTTCAGCCAGCAAATCTCAACAATGCCTTTGCTTCATCATGATTATTTGATTAAGGCGAATTTGATGGGTGGTTTGTCTCCCATGCGTTTGATTATTTTATTGGCTTCCAAATCCAGCTTCACCCATTCCATGTGCCACTCTATTGAGCCAGTAAACTTTATTTTCTCTTCGAGTATGCGATTTGTAATTGAACGAAGCAATTCTGTGTGGGTAGATGGCCCCTTTTCCTTCAAATGTGCCAGAAAATGCGTTTTTATGATTTCATATTTTTCTTTGTCCATGCTGATTGCTTTTTTACCAGCAGGATGTTTAAGCTGAATTTTTTCTCCCATGGTTTTAAAATTTATGTTGCAGGTTGAATGGTGAATGGTAATTTGAATTATTTGGTGTTAGGATTCAAATGTAAGAATTTAATTTTAATATTTATACTTGTTAAATGCTCAAAATAACGGCATAAAAATCTTTCATTTTATTACATTCCTTTCAGAATAAGGGAGTTAAAAGTTCTTCATGTAATTTTTATCAATCACGCTTTAAAACTTTTCTTACTTCAATGTATCTGAATATCTAAGTAAGAATCGGATTGACTTTTACAATTTCTATCGTTTTAACAATGTAGTTCGCTTTAATAACAACGTAACCGCTAATAAATTCTTTGATTTCGGTGTAAGGCCTTTCCGTGACCAGTTCGCTAGGTTTTACGGTTTTTCGCCCTTCCCGGAAAGGGCAAAAATGTGTTGCCTTTGCCAACCTATTTGTCCTGTGCTGCAATACTAACTGACCAATTTCTCCTTTCCTGCATTAATTCAGGAGATGGTTTAAAATCGGCAATCTCTTTTACTTTAGAGATTAGCGCAAATTCTTTCATTTTTTAAATTTAATTCTTCGACCTTGCGAGGACTAGCATTTCAGAAAAGAGATAAAAGTCGCGTTTTTTTGTTTGAGTGTGTTGGTCTTAAAATAGCAGGTAATGGTTTCTTGCTTTGCGTTTGACGAGTTTCGGATTACTTCACTCTCAACTTGCACATAAGTTTGATAGTAGTACTCAACTTCAAGTTTACAAATCAGCCTCCCTGATGCAAAATTCTAGTTGCCCGGTATTTTTCTATAATCTAATTCGTAGTCCAATTCTGTCATTGTCTATATAAGTATTTTGGTCCTGTTCTTTTGATTCAAATATGAAAGGTTTAGTCTCATTCGTAATACCGTTTTCAGCATAATATCTAACCACGGACGGTAAAATAATTCTTAGCCTGTAATATTCAAGGAACTCGAATATCCAAAAGGAAAGGTTTATAAACGGAGATTTATTATGAAATAATCTATCAAACTTTCTAGATGAAAGTTCAATCTCATAAAATTTTTCACCTTGAATCTGAATTTCACGAATATTAAAATACTTTTCATTTAAGAATTCTGATAATCCGCTATAATATTCTTTTGTTAACCGTCTTAATAATTCGTTGTCGTATGAAACATTATCATTAAAAGGGTCGTGGTATTTACATTTTACTTGATTATATAAGTCATATGAAACAGAAGCAATCGTAAAATTTACTCGAATGCCACCTGTCTGGGATTGTTTTTTATGATTGTTCATATCTCCATAACTACCAGAAAATCCTTTTGCCTCAATTGCAAATATTGAATTTTTCGTAAATGCTAATAAATCGGGTCTTTTTACTTGTCTGCCGTTTACAAAAAGCGGAATAGGTGAATTGTTCATCCGCATTGCAGCTTCATGATTCACTGTATATATGCTTTTGTTAATGCGTTTAGAAAGAAAGTCTGCAATTGCTTTGCCTGCTAGATTTGAAAAATGTCCTTTTTCTGTCGGATCAGATAGTTCAACTGGTGGTTCTGAGAATCTATCATTATTAAATGCCTGTGGTTGTATATAATTACAATAATGAAAAAACATAGCAATTGTCCGAATAAGTTTTTTCGGTTTTGGAGAATAACCTTGTCCAGCTATGGCTAAATGTTTTGCAAAAGCAGGTCTAGTCAAATGATGTCTCTGACAAGTAATTGTCCCCCTGGTATCTTTATATTCTACTGTAAGGTTCATTGTTTCAATATTGTCTTTAAATGGCCGATAATTGTTAGCATAAGCGGTATATTTAACGATTCTTATACAATGTTGTAAGACGTTTTTTATTTATTCGAGTGTAAAGAAATTAAGCCTGCTTCAGAACTAATTGTAAATAACTGTCCTCCACTATCCATCACGGTTTTGATCTTATCTTTCTAAGGACTCAATAGAGAATAAAAAAAAGCAGTTGCCGCCGTCTTCTGGATAAATCAAATTTATATTAACAATTCCTTTGTTGGAATACCACTTCCATTTGGTAGGTGATACTATCACATACATTTTGTTAAATAATTCTACATAGAAATTCAAATCACCCTGAGTGTGAGGAAATATTCCTGTTGAATAGCAAACTTTATCGGAATTAAAAAGGTAGAATACATCTGCTCGTTCAGTTGTAATAGAAATGTAATAGTTTCCATCCTCGTCATAACCGCTGTGTAGGTTATATTCACTTTCCCAAAATTCGTTTTTGATTTGTGTCGCAGTATAGCCTATTCTTGCTTGTCCGAAAATTACTAGACTTGCAATTCCGAACAAAATTGTTAGTAGAGCTTTTTTCATATTTTTAAATTTAAAATTGTCATAAATTTCAAATATTATTTTCTTTTGCTGTCAGTCATATCTAACTGACCGCTAATATTTATTATAGTATACGTAACAATTTCTTTTTTCGTATATTTATTGCGGAAAACCTACCAAAATCTTACTTTTTATGCAATCTGCCTTGAAACAGAAAATCCTGCAAGATTTTACTAAACTTATGGTGACGACGGGCTATGCGCCCTCCTCCATTCGCTCTTACAAGAATGCCATATCCCAATTCCTGGATGCATTGCCCGATATAGACCCGGAGCAAATTTCAATCCATGATATTAAATATTTTTTACATACAAAAATCAACCAAAACAACATATCTCCTTCTTATCAAAAAGTTCTGGCGGGTGCTGTTCAGTTTCTGTATAACCACGTGTGGTGTAAAAATTACCAGCTGAATGATTTATATCCCAGGTGTAGGGAATACAAATTACCTGTTGTTTTATCGAAAGAAGAGGTACAAAAAATTATTCAATCCTGTAATAACATCAAACACAAAGCCATACTGGCGACGATTTATGGTGCAGGATTAAAGTTATCCGAATGCTTAAATCTTACTATTAGGGATATTGATTCGCAGCGTATGCTTGTAAGAATCACACAATCTAATGGGAAGCAGGTTCGATACGTACCTTTATCGAAAAATTTGTGGAAGCTAATCAGTGCATACAGGAAAATGCACAGGACAAAACATTATTTGTTTGAGGGACAGAAAGGGGAAAAGTATGCTTCAAGAAGCGTTCAAAATGCTTTCAAAATAGCATTAAAAAAATCAGGTGTTCAGAAAAATGCTACTGTGCACTCATTGCGGCATTCTTATGCCACGCACCTGTTGGAAAGCGGTATGGATATTCACATTGTTCGGGCATTGTTGGGTCATAGCAATATAAAAACCACACAGATTTATACACAGATAAGCAAATTTACCATGCAAAAACTTCACAACCCACTGGATGATGGGTGGATGACAATTGACTAATATGGTTTGGTAACTGGTGCAATAAGTGCAGGCTGAGCTTAGCCGTATGATTTTTTATAAACACAACAACACAATGTATTGCATCATGTATCCTTTCCTGCTATAAAGTATGGGGATACGATCAACGCAGTTGTGAAAAGCAATGAATCTAATTCCTGTTTTATTAATTATCATTTTCAAATTGATTCACCCCATCTTTGGAGGATTCAACTACTAATCCGAATATATGTGCTATGCCTGTGTACAGTTTTTTCTTTTCAATATTTTGTGATTTCGAGGCCGATTTTTTATGCGGATGAAGATGTGGTTATTGATGCAGGTAAGTTAATGAAAATACAGTCTCCCTTAGCCATCGGCGGAATGATTCATTATCGCTGAATTGTTTGAAAAGTTCTGTATCGTCCTGCAGAATGGCGGTCATCACTCTCTCCAGTGCTTTATCGTGTTCAATGCGGGCATTCTGTGCGTCAGAATTTTTCATTGCATTCTGGTAGGCAGCATCAGCAGCCACACGGGCAGGTATTTCTTCGGTAATCAGCTTTTGAATGCGATCTTTGTCTGTCCATTCAATATTGCCAAAAAGATCATTAAATGAGTGGATGATGTTTGACAGAAGATCCAGCTCTGGCTCACGTTTATACCCGATGCCGACAGTGGGAACAGGTTCTATCTCTCCGTCTGCATCGTTGAGTGCAATACGCATGGTTTGCTGCTTTTCAGCCCGATAGCTATCCATGTCAATTGCCTCTAATATGCCTTTTGATAAATCTTCTTCCTTTGGTGCAGGTAGTTTGGGAGCCAGAAGCTGCAAAAAAACAGAGAGCTTTTCCCACGAAGCATTGGTGTATGGCAAAATCGTAGAAAGAAAATTATAGATACGAACGAAAGATTTTGCTTTACTTTTAAAATCTACTTGTCCATCTTCATCCAGATTCAGATACTCTTCTACACACCGGTCCAGCATAACGTCAAGATGATTTCTCTCCGCTCCTCCCAGGTACATACGCACCACATCTTCCACGTTATCTTGTCCATACACCTGATAACCATCCAGATTTGCTTTGAGATCGTGAAGTTTATTGGGATCCGTTTCCTCAGAAAGGATAGTTGTTCTGTAGTATGGTTCAAAGGCTTTGCGAATGGTTTCAGGATCATTGGCAAAATCCAGAATAAAGGTGTCGTACTTCTGCGGGTGGGAACGATTGAGCCGAGAAAGTGTCTGTACGGCTTTTACTCCGGAAAGCGTTTTATCTACATACATGGTGTGCATCAAAGGTTCATCGTAGCCGGTTTGAAATTTATCTGCACAGATTAAAATCCTGTATGGATCCTGCTGGATTTTTTCGGCAATCATATTGGAAGGAAAACCATTCAGACTGGCCTCGCTGACTTTTTTGCCTCCATAATCATGTTCTCCTGAGAATGCTACAATAGCTTTGTAGGGGCTTTTACGCTCCTGCAGGTATTGTTGAATAGCATGAAAGTATTCAATGGCACGGGCAATACTGCCTGTAACCACCATTGCCCTTGCTTTTCCGCCTATTTTCCCTTTCGCCAGAACTTGTTCATGGAAATGGTCTACCATAATTTCCGCTTTCAGCCGTATGGCATGCTCGTGGTTCTCAACGAAACGACGGAGCTTTTTCTGTGCTTTTTTCTTATCAAACTCCGGATCATCTTCAATGGTTTTCACCAGGTGATAGTAGCTTTTTACCGGGGTATAGTTAGCCAGCACATCGAGGATGAATCCTTCCTGAATGGCTTGTTTCATGGTATAGCTGTGAAATGGGATGTGTTTTACTTTACCATCGGGCTGAGGCACAGGAGTACCGAAAATCTCAAGGGTTTTGTTTTTGGGAGTGGCAGTAAAAGCAAAATAACTGGCATTAGGCAAAAGTTTTTTTGCCTCCATCAGCCGGTTGATTTCATCTTCAAAGGTTTCCTCATCCTCATCGTTATTCACCGCGGCCGACAAAGCCTGATGCATTTTGGCCGTGGTACGGCCACCCTGACTGGAATGGGCTTCGTCAATGATAATGGCAAAATTCCTGTTGCGATGTTCATTGCCGATCTCATCCAGAATAAAAGGGAATTTTTGCAGGGTGGTAATGATGATCTTTTTGCCGCTTTCAATGAACTTCCGCAAATCTCCTGCACGTTCAGCATGTCCCACCGTAGCGCTTACCTGGGCAAATTGTTTGACTGTATCACGAATTTGTCTATCCAAAATGCGCCTGTCGGTTACCACAATGATAGAATCAAAAACAGATTTCCCTGCTCTTTGCACACCGATGAGCTGATGGGCCAGCCAGGCGATGGAATTGGACTTACCGCTGCCCGCAGAATGCTGGATTAAGTAACGCTGTCCCACCCCGTTTTTGCGAACATCGGCTAAAAGCTTTCGCACCACATCCAGTTGATGAAAACGGGGCCAGATTTGAACCCGTCTTTTTTTGTTTGTTTTTTCTTCTTTGGATTCGACCAGATGCGTGTAATGTTCAATGATATCGACCACACTCTCACGGGTAAGTATCTCCCGCCACAGGTAGTCGGTTTTAATACCATTGGGATTGGGCGGGTTGCCTGCTCCATCATTGTAACCTTTATTAAAAGGCAGAAACCAGGAGGCTTTGCCTTTGAGTTCGGTGCAAAACCACACTTCGTTGTCATCCACGGCAAAATGGGCAATGCAGCGGCCCAGTTCAAACAGCTTCTCGCGTGGATTGCGGTCGCGTTTATACTGTTCTATGGCATCATGTACGGTTTGCTTGGTGAGAGAATTTTTCAGTTCAAACGTAAAAACCGGCAATCCATTTATAAATAAAACCAAATCCAGCGCCCGCTGTGTTTCTTCACGACTGTAGCGAAGCTGACGCGTAACAGTAAACCGGTTTTGTTCATACAGTGCTTTTGCCTGTTCGTTGCCTTCGGACGGTGTGCCGTAAAACAATTCAATATGATGCGGGCCATGCTCAATGCCATTTCGTAGCACATTGACAACGCCCCGTTTGGATATTTCTCCCTGCAAACGGGCAAGGAAGCTGCGCCGTGTGGGACTATCGTTATCCAGATCAAGGGTTTCGGCAATTTTTGGTTGTGTGGCTTTGAGAAACAGGGAGAGTTGAACCAAATCCACGCAGTATTCGCGGTTGTAGTCCGATGGATTGCCGGGTAGCCAGCCCGCACCGCCATAAGAGGGTTTGTCTTCGGATACAGCCGGAGCAGGAGCTGTCTGAGGAGGCAGACAGTCTGTTCCGGTGAGTGCCCGGCAGATGTGTCTTTCAAGCCCGTGTTCGGATATATCTGTGGGTTTCATATTTATTTTGATAAACGATTGAGTAAAGCCACTACCAGATGCGTGAGTGCTTCCTTATGTTGAGCATCGCTTTCTGCCAGCAACAGGGTTAGCGCCACAATCGTTTCATCTGCTATTCGTCGCATACCTTCGGCAGTATAGAGCAACTGATTTTTGTCCAGAAAACGAAGAAACAACGCCGCTCCGATACGCTTATTGCCGTCAACAAAGGGATGATCCTTAACTATGAAATACAACAGGTGAGCCGCTTTTTCTTCCAGGGTTGGGTAAGCATCCTGCCCTAAAACGGTTTGAAACACGGTTGATAGGATACCTTCCAGCAGGCCTGGTTCACGTTCACGGCCAAACAGTTCACCGGCGCCGATTTGAGTTTTCATGGCAGCAATGAGCTGCTTTGCTTCATCAATCATCAGTGGCTGTGCCCCGCTTGTACGTCCTGCAATAGCTGTTAGTCGCCCATGATCGTAGTCATCCAAAAGCATCAGCGAATCAGCATAATCTCGTACCAACCGCAGCAGGGATGCCGCTTCGTCGCCGGTCAGCAGGCGCTGTTCGGTCACGCCGGCCACTACCCGGATGGTTTGGTGCAACTCCTGCAGGCGGCGAGCGTTGGCGGTGTAACCCTTCACCAGATGATCGCGCAGCACCTGCGTGGCCCAGATGCGAAACTGCGTGCCCCGCCTGGAATTCACCCGGTAGCCGACGGAAATGATGGCATCGAGGTTGTAGTACTCGACCTGCCGTACAACCTCGCGCTTACCCTCCAGCTGAGCTGTTGCAAAAAATGCAACAGTTGATTCCCGGTCAAGTTCTCTTTCCCGATAGATATTGCGCAAATGGCGAGAGATGACCGATTTATCCCGCTCAAACAATGCAGCTATCTGGTTAAGGCTGAGCCAGATGGTGTCCTGATCCAGCCGTACATCTACCCGTACCCGGTGTTCAGGGTCTTCGTAAATCACCACCTCGCCGCCCATGCCCTGCGTGATGGTCGTGCCCGGTTGGGATTTCTTTTCTATGTTTTTCTTTTTAGTCATCGTTTTCTTGCTCTGATATTGTATCAACGTCTACTGGCAGATGGGGATCTGTTTCCTCATCTGCCATTTCTTCATCGGCTGTACCATCCTCAGGCAATGCTTCGGGCAATTGTGCTGCAACATCGCGCACATCCACCTTGCCGGTTACCACATCGGCAATCAGGCGGGTGCGGTACTCTTCCAGCAGTTCCATGATTCTTTTGTCCGATGCAATGGCAGATTCAATTTTTGCGATCTGATAGTCGAGATATTCTGCAATGAAGGTTTGCTCGGAAAGTGGGGGAAGGGGTAAGTAATTTTTGTAAGCGTCTTCTCGATCTAGACCAGGAACAGCCGAGTCTTTAGATATCTCATCAAGTCGCAAACATCCAAGTAGAAAGAAAAGCCAACGTAAGTCAGCAGATGTATGTCTTGAATCTATAAAAAAAGTTGTATCAATAGCAAAAACAGGAGAAGTCGAATACCGCACTTTTCCAAAAGATCCTTTTCTACCAATTATAATACATGGTGCTAATGTGTTAGGTGTTGAATGATATCCTACACACCCATTAGAACCATAAACTGGCACTGAGCCTTGATCTCTTGATTCACCCGGTAAAGAATCTCCATAAATGAAAAAACAGACACTTTTCAGCCTCCTCACCTCCCAATGCTTTGGCACTTGGCCGAGCCATGGGATGCCAGAGTCTTTCATCATTTTCGGTGGGCGGGTATGGAGTTCGTAAGGTTTTTGGGGATCATGGGTCCGCCGTACTTCCCGCTTGCCGGTAACCACTTCGCTGATCAGGGCTTGCTTGTATTCCTCCAGCAAACTGATGCGTTTTTTTCGCAGGCGTATGGCCTTGCGTATCCGACTATCCATGTAGTCCAGAAAACGAACAATGGCGGTTTGCTCGGAGAGTGGGGGGAGGGGGGTTTTTATTTGAAGAAATACTGAGGTGGGAATCGTATTTCTAAGCCCTGTGTATAGGGGTGAAAGAAGTTTGCGATCATCCATTGCAATATAGAATCGTTCAATGAATTCACCGAGGCATATGCCAATTGGTTCGAAAATCGTATAGGCACTGGTTATCATGCCTAAATATCGGGAAAGGCCAATTGTGCGTGGTGTCTCAGGGATATCAAATAAACAAAATACCAAGTCCCCTGGTCTTACTTCTTGGCTAGTTCCAAGATCAGAAGAAAACTTGCCTTTGAGATTAGTTAGATCTCGGATTATGATTCCCTGTTTTGTTAAGGATAACATTTGATAATCAGAGTATCTGTTTCCAACAAGTTTTTTGCGTTTTTTTAATAACGCTCTATTTGGCATCACCTCCCAATGTTTCGGCACTTTGCCGAGCCATGGGATGGAGGTGTCTTTGTAGGCGGGGTAGGGTTTTAAATTTTTCATGGGGTTCTTTTTTTCTTTAATGTAACCAATTGATTATCCGGATTTTCCTGGTCGTTTTGCCAGCGAATGAGGTTTTGGATGATGTATTGGCGGATCCGGTGCAGAGATTTGTCGTTACGGATAATGTGTTCCCCGATTGCATCGGGGTAGGCATCATAATTCCGCTGCCAGATGGGTTGGCCGGGTGTATTTCGGGAAATGTTGATTTGTTTTGCCACGTTCATTTTGAAATAACCAATTATTTTGGGCAATAACATTTTTCGCCGTTGGTATGGATCCGAATGTAAGGGCAATTCATTTTGTAGGGGCAATTCATGAATTGCCCCTACGATATTGCCGTTTATCATAATAATCCCATGAATATGATTTGGCATTATCACAAATTCATCCAACGATGTATTTGGGAAATGATTCGGTATTTACAACCAACATTGTTGGGCAATTTCGCCCCATTCATTCAACCGCATTTTGCCATCTACAATATCACCGAATAAACATTCGCGGTTGTGGGTGCAAACGGTGATGAAATACGCTCCCGCCGACGAATAATCGTATCCGGACAACCGAATGGAACGGCGGTGGTGGATGTTATTATTTTGAATAATGTTCATCCGATTCCCATTTTAATGGATTATTGATAATATATTCACGTATGCGGTTTAAATCATCATCGTCGCGTATTATATGTTCGTAATAATTCCGTTGCCACATGGGTTGTCCGGGTGTTTGGCGGTGTTCGTTGATTTGTTTTGCCACGTTCATTTTGAAATAACCAATTATTTTGGGCAATAACATTTTTCGCAGTTGGTATGGATCCGAATGTAGGGGCAATTCATTTTGTAGGGGCAATTCATGAATTGCCCCTACGGTATTGCCATTTATTGTAATAATCCCATGCATATGATTCGGCATTATCATAAATTCATCCAACGATGTATTCGTGAAATGATTCGGTATTTGCAACCAACATTGTTGGGCAATTTCGCCCCATTCATTCAACCGCATTTTGCCATCCACAATATCACCGAATAAACATTCGCGGTTGTGGGTGCAAATGGTGATAAAATATGCCCCGGCCGACGAATAATCGTATCCGCGCAACCGTATGGAACGGCGGTGGTGGATGTTATTATTTTGAATAATGTTCATCCGATTCCCATTTTAATGGGTTATTGATAATATATTCACGTATGCGGTTTAAATCATCATCGTCGCGTATGATGTGTTCGTAATAATTGCGTTGCCAGACGGGTTGGCCGGGTGTTTGGCGGTGTTCGTTGATGCGTCGTGCCGAAAATGTTTTGAATTGTCGAATGATTTCCGGTAAACCGTATCGTTTTTGAATGGTGTTGGCCGGTGTTGGGGCGGGTTCAGAACCCGCCCTTACGGAACCCGCCCCTACGGACCCCGCCCCAACAACGGTATCGGTAATGATGATAATTCCGTGAAAATGGTTGGGCATCACCACAAATATATCCAACGTTATATTTGCAACATGGTTGGGTAAATCATACCATGTCCATTCAACAATACGTCCCCATTCATTTAACCGCATTTCCCCATCCACAATATCACCGAATAAACATTCGCGGTTGTGGGTGCAAATGGTGATAAAATACGCCCCCGCCGACGAATAATCGTATCCGCGCAACCGTATGGAACGGCGATGATGTATGTTGGGTTGTATTTCATGATGATTGATTTTTCAAAATTTCCTCCAACAACCCTTCCGATTCCTTTTCCATTGCCAGCAAATCGGCCTGGATCTCCTCAAGGGTGCGGAGGGCTTTGGGCTTGTAGAAATATCTGTTGAAACTGATTTCATAACCAATCTTCATGCTTGCCGGGTCGTACCAGGCATCCGGGGCATAGGGTAGCACCTCGCAGCGCAGGAAGGTTTCGATTGCTGCCTGCGTATCGGCATCGGTGGGCAGATAGCCGGGCTGGTGACAAGCAGGACATTCAAGAAAGGAAATTTGCTCGCTGTCGCGAAGTTCGGTGTCGGGTTCGTACTCTACCACGCGCGGTTTGCCATCAATAATCACCTCAAACAACCCGCGCAAAGGATCGGACTTGGTGCCGGGTTTGTGAATCTTTTTGATCACAGGCGGTGCGTCTTCTGCACGTTCTGCTGTTTCCTTTAATTCCTTTATCTCTTTTGCGCTGTATTCTCTCTGGCTGTCAATACCTTTCAGTCGCAGGGGGCGTTCTACCGTCACCTTCCAGTAGCCAAAGGCGGCATTGGGGAAAATTTTGCTTTGATTGGTTACTTTGAAGGCATGAAAGGTATCCATAATCCGGCGGATGTCGTTTTCGGAAAGTTCGCAGTTTTTCTTGCCTAAGTTTTTGCGGAGCGGGGTGTACCACTGCGTGGCATCAATGAGTTGGACAAGCCCTTTGCGATGTTCGGGCTTTCGGTTAGAAAGTACCCAGATGTAGGTGGCAATGCCGGTGTTATAGAACATATTAAGCGGCAGGGCCACGATGGCTTCGAGCCAGTCGTTTTCGATGATGTAGCGCCGGATATTGCTCTCCCCCTGTCCAGCATCACCCGTAAACAAGGAGGAACCATTATGCACTTCTGCAATACGGCTGCCCAGTGAGGTATGATGCTTCATCTTTGCCACCTTATTGGCAAGGAAAAGCAATTGCCCATCGCTGGAACGGGTGAGAAGCGAGAGTTCCTCGCCTCTGTGTTGTACTAAAAAACGAGGGTCTTTGATGCCGGTTTTGCCCCCCATGCGTTCCAGATCGCTCTTCCAGCTTTTGCCATAGGGTGGATTGGAAAGCATGAGGTCAAATTCTTTGTCGGGGAAGGCATCGTTTGAAAGCGTTGAATGCTCAGGTCCTCCCACAATATTATCAGCTGCCGAACCTTCACCCTTCAGAAGCAGATCGGCTTTGCAAATGGCATAGGTTTCGGCGTTTATCTCTTGTCCAAACAGGTGTACAGAAACTTTTTTGCCTTTCTTCTTTGCTAAATCCAGCAGTGTTTCTTCAGCAACGGTGAGCATACCACCAGTTCCACATGCGCCGTCATAGAGGAGGTAGGTTCCATCCTGAATTTGATCGGCAATAGGTTCAAAAATCAGCCGTGCCATCAGTTTCACGGCATCGCGCGGTGTCCAGTGTTCACCCGCTTCCTCGTTGTTTTCTTCGTTGAACCGTCGTATCAACTCTTCAAAGATGGTTCCCATGGCGTGGTTGTCAAGTCCTGGATTGATCACATTTCCATTGCTGTCAAGGATGGGATACGGGCTGAGATTAATGGCCGGATCCAGAAATTTTTCAATGAGTGTTCCCAGCGCGTCCGCTTTTGAGAGGCGGGCAATTTGATTACGAAACTCAAAGTTGTTGATAATATCCTGCACGTTAGCGGAGAATCCATCCAAATAGGCACGGAAATCGGCTTCCAGTTGCTGGCGGTTGGCGCGGGATTTAAGATCTTTTAATGTGAATTTTGAAGTGTTGTAGAACGCCTGACCGGCTGCCTGACGCAAAGCCGCTTCCTGATTGGTTATGCCCGCCTTGTCCAATTTCTCTTTCATTGCGAGGACTGCCTGTTTGGTGGGCTCAAGTACCGCATCCAGCCGCCGGATAACGGTCATGGGCAGGATCACATCGCGGTATTTACCTCGCACATACAAATCCCTCAATACATCGTCGGCAATACCCCAGATGAAATTTACAATCCAGCTCAATTGTGGGGAATTCATCGTCATACCGTTGCTGGCGCCATTGGTATTCTGATTTGTTTTTGCCATATTTTGTGTTTGCTTTTATTTTATAATCATGTAGGCTCCCTGTTTTCGCATCTGCTAAATGCCCATCGAATGTAAGGCAATGTATTTTAAAACGGATGTGATGGCTCGTTTCAGGCAGGAAAAAATACAGCTATTATTCCGATTCGCAAAGGGCATGGGAATCTTGCAGCAGCTTCACGCGGCCGTTGGGTGGATGGAACTTGCTGCTTAGCTAAATTATTTTGCGGATTGTGGCGTGCTTATCGCTTTTTTGACTGCGGGTGCTACCCGGGTACCCAGCAGTTCAATTGAGCGCAATACGGTGCGGTGAGGGAGGGTGCCCACGGTCATTTGCAACAGAAATCGATCGTGGTGAAATAGCTCGTATTGGTATAAAATTTTTTCGATGATTTGATCCGGACTGCCCACAAAATTGGCTCCTCGCAGGGACACGGAAAATGCAAACTGTTCGCGTGTCATGGGCGGCCAGCCACGTTCCCGACCTATGCGGTCCATCATGAGCTTAAATGCGGGAAAGGCTTCCCGGAAGGCCGTTTGCGAATCGTCTGCCACCAGGCCGTGTGAATTGATACTGAGTTTGGGGATGGGATGGCCGGCTTGCTCAGCTGCTTGTCGGTGGAGCTCAGCTAAATACACAAACCGTTCGGGCAGCCCGCCGATGATGGCTATGGCCATGGGCAATCCCCGTGAGCCTGCCCGCACAGCCGACTCGGGCGTTCCACCCACTGCCACCCACACGGGTAGGGGATGTTGAATGGGGCGTGGATAGATACCCTGGTTATGCAGGGGCGGACGGAACTTGCCGGACCAGGTCACTCGTTCTTCTTCCCGGATCTTCAGCAGCAAATCCAGTTTTTCGTCGAACAAGACATCATAGTCGCGCAAATCGTAGCCAAACAAAGGAAACGATTCGATGAAAGAACCACGTCCCACCATGATTTCGGCTCTTCCTTGCGACAGCAGATCGACCGTGGCAAACTGTTCAAATACGCGCACCGGATCGTCGGAGCTAAGCACTACCACGGCGCTGCTGAGCCTGATCTGGCGGGTGTGCACGGCTGCCGCACCCAGCACCACCGCCGGTGCCGACACCACAAAGTCGGGCCGGTGATGTTCGCCCACGGCAAATACATCGAGCCCCACCTCGTCGGCCAGCTTCACTTCTTCCATCAGGCGCCGCAGACGTTCGGCCGGCGAAATCAGTTGTCCGGTCTCCGGATCAGTAGTACGCTCACCAAAAGTATAGATCCCGATTTCCATATCATTTTTGTTACAACAAATTTAACTGTTTTTGAGGTTTAATTTCTGATTAAAGCATACAAATTGGGGAAACATAGTCATCGGCGTGAGCTGTGTATTTAAAAAATGGGAAGGATTTGCATGGTAAATGGATAAAAGAAAGCAATATAATCATATTTTCCTATGAGGAATCTTGCAAATAAAATATCAAAAATGGATAATAAAGTGTAAAAATCATATAAAAAAACAGCAGAATTTTGTTCACAGATGAGGATGATTGTTGTGCGGAAAGTTGATATAAAAAATTGAACAAAACAGGTTTTATCATGAACAGATGCTTACTCCTTATTATCCTGGCCGGGCTATGGATGTTTCCACTCTTTTCCCAAGCGCAAACCCGAACGATTTCCGGCACGGTAAACAATGAAGATGGCAATCCGCTCCCGGGGGCTACCGTACGAATCAAGGAAATCTCCAATCTGGCAACGATTACCGATGCGCAGGGACATTTTCAGCTACAGGTCCCACAGACAGGCAAGACGCTGGTGGTCAGTTACATAGGCATGCAAACATGGCAAGCACCGATTGAAAACAGGGAACATTTCACCATTACGCTGCAACCCGCTTCTCATTTGATGTCTGACGTGGTGGTAGTTGGCTACGGCACTGAAAAGAGAGCAGATGTGAGTTCTTCGATTGCGTCATTAAAAGCATCAGCTATTCAGGGTATTCCTGAAGCAGGAGTAGATCAGATGTTGCAAGGGAAAGTGCCAGGCGTTACAGTTTCGGCCAATACAGGGCAGCCGGGTGGGGGCGTGGCGGTACGCATTCGTGGCATTACTTCTGTGAATGGCAGCAATCCGCTGTATGTGATTGACGGGGTACCCATTCTTACCAGTACCACCAGTACAAGCCAGGATCAGCTGGGGGGAGTGCCCGGACAAAATGTGCAGAGCGTATTGGCTACATTGAACCCCAATGATATAGCCTCGATCGATATCCTCAAAGATGCTTCGGCGCAAGCTATTTACGGTTCGTTAGGTGCAAATGGCGTGATTCTGATTACAACCAAACATGGACTCCCCGGTCAGGAAGGCAGGATCAGCTATGATGTTTATACCGGATGGAATGATGTCGCGAAAAAACTTCCCTTGATGAATTTGCAGGAATACGCTCGTTATTACAATTCCGTGATTGCCGATTTTAACTATATGCATCAGGTAGCGCCCAGCCAGGTGGGCACGCTGGATTCAATTGGGGAATTCAAATATCCTGAATTGCTGGGTGAAGGGACCAACTGGCAGGATGCCATTTTTCAAACCGGACATGTACAAAATCATCAATTGTCATTTTCCGGAAGCCATAATCGCACTACTTATTTCTTTTCCGGTAATTATTTTAATCAAACCGGCACAGTAATTGGCTCCTGGTTCAGGCGCTATGCGGGCCGCATCAGTATTGATCAGCAGGTGAAAAGCTGGTTGAAAGCTGGTTTTAGCAGCAATCTTTCCAAAACAGAACAAAAAGTAACACTCACCGATGGGCAACAGTCAGTAATAAGTGTAATGTTATACAACAGTCCGGCAACGCCTGTAAAAGATTTGAATGGGAATTATCTCACTACTACCAATATTCAGGGAGTTCCTTTCGGCGACCAGATCAATCCGGTAGCATTGGCTTTATTGCGCGATGTGCGTGCCCGCCAGCAGAAAGCATTCGGAAATGCGTATGTAGATATTCAGTTTACACCCGATTTGGGTTTTCGCAATCAATTCAATTACGATTATCAACTGACCCAAAATACGGCTTTCCAGCCCAATATCTTTAATCCGTATGGCAATTTAATTATTGGTCCCAGCCGCCTGAGAGAAGATCGTGGTGTGAGCCTGTACTGGGGCTTGCAAAGCTATCTTACCTACAATCATGCATTTGGCAAACATCAGGTGAATATTGTAGCCGGGCATGAAGCCCAGGAGTCAAACTACGATGGTTCGTGGGTAACAGTTACGGATCTTACGCTCAATATTGAATCGCTGGCTGCAGGAACCATCGATCCCTCGCAAACGGGTGGAGGTAAGTATCAATGGGCCATGGAATCCTATTTTGCTCGTGCAAATTATACGTATGATAATCGTTACAGCGTGAGCTTGTCGTTGCGAAGAGATGGTTCTTCTTCATTTGGCCCGGAAAAGCGTTGGGGCAATTTCCCGGCCGTGTCGGCAGCCTGGACTGTTACCAATGAATCTTTTGCCCGCAGTTGGAAAATGCTGAGTTATCTAAAGCTGCGTGCAGGATGTGGTGCAGTAGGCAATCAAAACTCTCCTGTGCAAAATGCGTATAGCACCAACATTCGGCTGGCTACCAATGCCATTGGTCTGTTCGGGCAAAGCAGCGCACCTGGCGTGCCTGCCAATGCCGGCAATCCGGCACTGGCCTGGGAGTCGGTCATCACCTACAATGCCGGCCTGGATGGTGGGTTATTGCAAAACAGAATTGAGTTCACGGTAGACGTGTATAAGAAAACTACTTCCAAAACCATTCTTTCCGTGGTGTTGCCTGGCTTTGCGGGACTCGATCCCAATCCACCCAACAACAGCTATCAGGATATAGAACCGCCCGTAGTAAATGCAGGTAAAATGACCAATACGGGTGTGGATGTATCGCTCACTTCGCATAACATTCAAACATCCAACTTGAAATGGAATACCACACTAATTTTTAGTCATTATCACAATATCCTGAACAGTTTAACCACGCAACAAGCAGCATTGTATGGGAAAAGCATGGACTTTGCTCCGCAAACACTAACGGTGACAACAGCAGGTCATCCCGTGGGAAGTTTTTACGGGTTTGTCACAGATGGCCTGTATCGTACGATGGATGATCTGAATAAAGGTCCTCAGCCTATGCTACCCATCAGTCCAACAGGTACCTGGCTGGGCGATATTCGATATAAAGATTTAAATGGGGATGGAAAAATTACCAATGTTGATCAAACTTTTATCGGAAATCCCAATCCGAAATTTACCTATAGTATCAGCAATACCTTGCAATACAAACAATTTGACCTGACCTTGTTTTTAAATGGTGTGTATGGCGATCAGATTTATAATTACTCTCGCATGCTTACTGAATCGCTGTTTAATGTTTACCAAAATCAACTTAATACGGTGATGGACCGGTACACTGCATCCAACCCCAATGGCAAACTTCCGCGTTACAATCAATGGAACAACAATAACCTGAAAATATCAGATCGTTTCATTGAAAGCGGATCGTATCTGCGTATTCAGGATCTGACTATCGGATATACTTTTCCTGAAAAATGGATTGCGCATTTGAAAATGAGCAGTGCAAGAGTATATCTATCGGCCCATAACCTGTATACTTTTACTCGATATTCAGGCTACGACCCTGAATTGGGTGCATTTAACAACAATGTATTGCTGATGAATGTGGACTATGGTCATTATCCGGTTCCGCGTTCATTTACGGCAGGAGCCAGCATACAATTTTAATAATGATTCTTTAAAAACGGATGAATATGAAACGTACTCATTTTTTATATGCAGCATTTTGTATATCGTTTTTGTTTGCATCGTGTAATAAAAGTTTTCTGGATCGCCCTTCATTGAATAATCCGACACTTGATACCTATTACAATACCCCCGATGAAGTGAATGGCGCTACCAGCCTGTTATACAATCAGGTGTGGTATAATTTCATTGATAAAGCTTTTCACTGTATTGGAGAAGTGTATAGTGGCAATATGATGACCTCAGCGGGTGATCCGAATTATGGGAATAATACTTATGTGTATATGACCGTGCAGGCTACTGACGGGCAGGATTTGAATGCCTGGAATGCATTTTACAAAGTGGTGGGTAATGCCAATGTGTTGATCAATACCTTTCTGCAGAAAAAATCGCAGGTAAGCAATTCGGCTTATCTGGATCAGGGCATTGCCGAAGCGCGTTTTATTCGTGGTGTTGCCTATTTTTTTATAGGCAGGGTGTATGGTGATGCGCCTATTATAACTGATCCGGTGGCTTTAGCCGATTCAGGCAATTTCAACGTACCCAGATATTATCAGGAAGATGTATTAAAATTTGCTTTACTTGATTTAGAAGCTGCAGAAGCTGGATTGCCGGAAACACCTTATCAGCCGGGTCGGGTAACCAAATATTCGGCCATTGGCATGGAGGCTAAGTTGTTTTTATATCTTGCCACGTTTTTTAATCAGCCTCAATATTACGATAGCGCGGCTGCCAAAGCAAAACAGGTAATTGACTATGCACAGGCAACGGGAAACATTGCTTTGAATCCCGATTATCTGGGCATGTTTACCAATCCCGATATTGCCAAAGCCAGCAAGGAGACTTTGTTTGCCCTGCAATGGGTAGCATCGGGAGGTTATTCCTATGCCAATGCCATTCAAGCTTATGCTGCTCCCGCACCTTTGCTGAAACCTGATTTCAATACCGGATATTCTTCCGTGATACCTACATTAGATTTACTAAATGCCTATCAGTCGGGCGATTTGCGGAAATCATGGTCGGTTATGCAACAAGGATTTTACCGTCCGGATTGGAAAAACGTAAATTTCCCTAATGGATTTACCTACGATACCATGCCGGGAGGCCAGCCCGATGATGCTTATCACATCACCACAGGCACGCGTTCCAACTCATTGAAATACGTGATAGGTCCCAAGAGTACCGGATTCAATTTTGATAGCCAGGGTGGCAACGACATGCCAATTTATATTTTGCGTTATGCCGATGTGTTGTTGATTTATGCAGAAGCTGTGTTGGGCACACAGGCATCCACTTCCGATCCTTCAGCCCTGGCTGCATTTAATGCGGTGCATGAAAGAGCCGGTTTGCCTCCAGTGAATAGTTTAACAAAAGATATGATTATGCATGAAAGAAGAGTCGAATTTGCATTTGAAGGGGATTACTGGTTTGATATCCAGCGTCAGGGTTTTGCCAAAGCTCAGCAAATTATCAATGCACAGGAAAGAGGCACACTGAATAGTGATGGCAGCATCAATCATGTGGGTGGAAATCTGCAAAATCCGAATCAGTTGTTTATGCCTATTCCTTCTGATGAGGTACTGGCTGATCCTGAACTGGCAAAGCCTCCCGTGCATTATACGTTTTAAATTCAAATCATTTGTAGTTGCAAAAACTGTTTGCTATGCGTAGTTTTAAATTATTCCACGATAAGCTGATTTTAATAGCCATCATGCTGTCAGCAAGCGGTATATTATTTTCATCCTGTAAAAAAAATTCTGCCTCTACACCGGTGGTGTCAAAGATTTTTCCCGATTCTGCAGCAGGCAATAATGTGGTGTACATTACCGGATCAGGCTTGTCGGGTATTCGTTCCATAATTTTTGACAAAGGAAGAGTACCTGCACCATTTAATCCGGAATTTAATACAGATCATGCATTGATCTTTCGTGTGCCCGATACGGCTTTTGGCGGCCCTCAGCAAATCATTATTACAAATACAAAAGGCGATTCTGTGGTGATTCCATTCACTGTAATTGCATTACCAACCATTACCAGTGTTTCATTGCCCGAGTTCACAACCGGCACAAAGATTACGCTTACAGGAAATAATCTGGATGATGTTACACAAGTTATACTGCACGGCACAAATGATCAGGCTACCATTGTGTCGAAGGACCGCAAAACATTGGTGATCCAAATGCCATCTACCACCGTAAGCCGTGCCCGGTTGGATATTACGAACTCGTCGGGTACCATAACCACGCAGCAGGAACTGATAAGTGTTGATAACGCAAAACAATTGTTCACAGAGGATTTTGGAACGGGTATTTATAACTGGTCTTGGGCAACGGTGAGTGTGTCAACCGATTACGCCGTACTGGGCACACATGCCATCAAAGCTGTGTTTGCACCCGGTAGCTGGCAAGCCATCAGCCTGCATTGCGATCCTACAATAGATGCTTCACAATATACCTATTACACATTCTGGATTAAAGGTGATCCCAATCAGGATGTGCAGATGGATGTGCGTTCGGAAAATGGGGGCACCACACAAACCATCACTGTTCCTGCAAATGTGTGGACTTACTATAAGTTGAAAACCGATTTTATTTCCGGATTTCCAATTGAACGTTTGGATTTTCAGATTCATGGACCCAATGGGAACAACAGTGCTACCCTTTATGTGGATGATATTTTGCTGGTCAAATAATTTTTCTGCCTATTGGCAGGTTGTTGATTGGGTAAAGGAATCAACAAGGTTGCACCCCATGGCGGCTTTTCAGCCGCCATTTTTATTAGGTATGTAATTTTTGTGATAATGTGATATTTTGTATCAGGGCTCTCACTGCATGATAGGGCCCTTTCCAGAAGCCAGCTTTGTAGCGGTGCATCAATATCCGATTGTGCGCATCTGTTCCCCAGAACCATTCTCCCTGGTGTTCATCAATCAAATATTCCTGAATCCATTTCCAGATATCCACGCAAGCTTTTAGAAACATTTCATTTCGGGAAAAATAATATACATACAAAAATCCAGTCATAGCCTCAGCCTGTGCCCACCATTGTTTTTCAGGAGGATGCATGGGTTCCAGCAATCCGTTGTGTGTATAAAAATGTTTCAACACTTGCTGACCAAGCTCATTGATCATATCACGCCATTCGACATTTTCATAACTCGTTATTTTCATCATATCCAACATCAGCCAGGCGGTTTCAATTTCATGTCCGGGCGAAATACGATAGGAAGCTGGTTTATCCTGCTGCTGCATCCACAGAATCAGATGACCATTTTGATAGAATTTTTCCTGAATGATGGCGGCGATATGCAGCAAACGCGAGAGAAGATAAGCATCATGGTAAACTGTGTATAAAGCAGTATAAGCTTCCATCAAATGCAAATGTGCATTTAGGCTATAAACAAAAATCGGCTCTTGTTCATCCAGCCTTGCATCAGGAAGCAATTTCCAACGTTGATCAAATGCTTCTTCGTAATAATAGTTACCATGTGCATGGGTTTCTATGCAGTGAAAAATAGACAATGCCCGATGCAGAAAACGGGATTCGTGTGTGGCTTTGTACAGCGACACATACGCATATAATACAAACGCCTGTCCGTAGAGCATTTTGCGATGATCTTCCGGCTGATGGATGCTGTTTATTTTCCAGTAATATCCATCATACACAGCATCATGAAAAAACTGATCTATGATATGTTCGACTTGCAGGGCGATCTGTAAATAATCAGTTAGCTGAAAAAAGCAGTAGGCTTCGGCAAAACTCCACATGATGCGGGCATGCATCACCAATCCTTTGGATGCAGCAAGATTAGGTTTGTTGGAATTGCTGACTTCCCCGTAAAAGAATTTTTTTGACGGATCGATGCCATATTCCATCCACCATTGAAGAATACGCTGGCAAGCCATTTCCCATTCTTCGGCTAATTGCTGAAATGTTTCAGTTGTATGCATCGGTATGCAAAGGTTTCCACCAGGTTCTCCATAAAATAATTGAGATAATGATCAATATGAACGCCGTTATGATGAAGGCATGCATACGATGAATCAGCAAATACATGGGCATTAAGGTCAGACATTGCTGGGCTGTTATGCCCAATGCCACATTCATCATATCATGTTTGAAATTTTTGTTTGGCTGCAAATCATGTGCCTGTTGCATGGCAAGCTGGTGCACTGGTTTCCAGAAACCCCAGGGCCGCACCTGGATGTAAAATGAAGTGAGCACGGGTTGAGGAGTGGGCGGAAGGCTGTAGGAACCAATGATGCATGCGATAAGAGAGATGAGAAACAGCAATGGGAAAGCATATAAAAACCCAGCATTTTTAAAAAATACACTGAACAGCAAAGCTGTACAAATACCAGCCAGCATACCCCAGAAAAATCCGCCTGCGTTCATGCGCCACCAGTACCATTTCAATACATTGGCAGCAATATATCCGCCATATAGAGCGGAAACAATCCATTGCAGAATGTTGTTGATATCTTTGATTACTAAGCTGAGCAGGATGCCTGCAGTTACTACTAAAATGCCAGATGCATAACTGATGCGAATCACTGTTTTGCGGGATGCGTGTGGGTGAATGTAACGCAAATAAATATCATTGACCAGATATGCCTGAGCCGCATTGATGGTACTGCTGAAGGAACCCAAGAATGAACCCAGCAAGGCTGTTAACAACAAACCTGATAATCCGGCAGGGAGCAAATGCTGAATGACAGCAGGCAATATTACTTCAAAATCCATTTGTTTTGTACCCAACAAATGCAGGTTTAAATCACGATCGTGTATCAGGGCAAGGAGTGTAAGCGACATGATCAGTGTATATCGAAGGGGCAATAAAATAACGCTCACAGACCCACTCATTTTGGCTGCATCCCGCGCATTTCGGGTGCTGAGGATTTTTTGCATATCGTAATTGGGTGCAGGTCCCGCCATGCTGGCCAATATACCTTTCAGCAACATGAGCATGAAAAAGATTCCGAATAACTGATATCCATCGGATTGTATTTTTTCATTCACGGCCGATAACGCATCAGTCCAATGCATGTGCAGATGCCAGCCAAAACCGATGCTGAACCATTCGCGGGGAACGGGCAAGGTATGCACTGATGTTTCACGAAATACCAGGATACCTAATCCCGTGCAGGCCGTTAGCATGATTCCGTACTTAATGGCATCGTTGATCACAATGCTGTGCAGGCCACCCATCACAGCATAAAACAAGGCAAACAGGCTAAACAGCAGCCCATAAACAGCCATTGCCCAGTGTAGCGGAACTTGTATTGGCAAATGAGCAGATATTTGTTCCCACGGGAAGAAAATAGCCAGAAATTTACCCATGCCGATAAAGCCATAGGCCATATAACCCAAACACGTGATGAGCGCAAATATTACGATGATGAGATGGGATGCCCGGGCATAAGGTACATGGTTGCCAAAGCGGGTCTGCAGCCATTCTGCACCAGTAGTGGCATGGGATTTCCGCAGCCATCCTGATAAATACATCATCATGAAAATCTGATTGAATACCGGCCAGAGCCAGGGCAGCCAGACACTTTTAAAACCATATACAAAACACACACTCACCAGCCACATCGTGCCCGATACATCAAACATATCGGATGCATTGCTCAAACCCAGTAAATACCAGGGCAATGATTTCCCTGCCATGAGATAGCTTTCCTTGCTACGTCGCGCTCGATGACGCAACAGCCAGCCTACAATGACTGTAAGCATTAGGTAAGTGATAAGAATCAGGCTATCGGCTGGTTTCAATCCCATGGAAATTTTCTACAAATACATGCGTTATGGATAAAGATGCAGCATAGCAGCCTGTTTTCGCAAAAGAATACGCCCCGAAGCAACAAATTGCCGGAAATCATCTGCAGAAATTTGTCCAGGATAAGGCACATAAAATTCCTGCCTGCCATTCGCTTCTTTTCCCGCATTCCGCCAGGCGAGCAGGTAGGCCAGATGATAAGGTTTAATTGTTGCCCCCAGCACCTGTGTCCACCAGCTACTGTCTGGAATGGTGTTGTATCCGAATTCCGTAAGGGCAGGTATTTTGTCATGGCTGATGGCAATACTGTCGAGCAGATGGCACATATGGCTCAATTGATAGCTGAAAGCCTGGTTGGAAGTGATATCATAAGCCTGATAAATATCAAATCCGATAATGTCTGTCCATGCATCGCCTGGATAGCGTTCCAGATAAGCATCGGCATCGGCAAACCGGTCAGTATTCCAGGCAAATAGCAAATGATGCAGATGCAAGCTGTCGCGAAGGTATTGAACGGTAAACTGCCAGAGGGCTTTCATTTCTGCAGCGGTGCAATGGGAACGTCCCCACCAGAACCAGTTTCCATTTAATTCGTGAAACAGCCGGAGAATAACCGGAATTTGTTTGCCGGTTGAGGTTTTCAAACTATTCAGAAATGCACCGCCTCTTTGCAGATATTGCACATACAGGGCATGATCCCGTCCGCCGGGCAATATGGCAGCTACCACATTCCCACCGGTAGTATCCCAGGCTGATGAACCGGTAACCGGATTATGCATGTGCCAGCTGAAAGTAACCACTCCGCCTGCCTGAAATTGCTCAATTGCAGCTTGTCTGATGAGCCGGAAGGGTACATGATCAATGTTCAGGCTATCGCCCAGCTCCACACTGCTGAGATCGCCACCCAGTAAGGCCGGGTAATCACCCGCCACTTCGCGCACGTCACTTCGTCCGGGTACATAAGCCCATCCCACGCCATAATACACATCATCCTGGTGACCAAAAAGCATTTTACCCCGATTGCTCATCTGCTTCAGGTGTACATATAAACTTCGCGTCTCTGCGGTACAATGTTTATCAACCTGGGCATATAACTCTTGTATCATCAGTCCGCAAATGATACAAAAACATGATAAAACAGAGTTGAATAGTTTCATGCGCATAATTTACCATAAAAATAATATTTACCTGCATCTGGTTGAGCAAATAGGTTTGATTGGGTAAAAATCATTTTTAAGTATATTTACACACATTCAAAATGCGCTTTGCATGCGTGACAGCTTGTATGATCAGATCATGAAGGAAATTACCCCGCTCACGCAAACGGATTGTTTTACCATTGCCATCCGGGTGAAATCCAATTTTCATTTTCCTCTCCATTATCATGAAGAATATGAATTGAATTTCATTATGAATGCCAAAGGAGCGCAGCGTGTGGTGGGCGATCATATCGAAGAAATTGATGACCTGGAGCTGGTGCTGGTGGGGCCGAATTTGCCTCATGCATGGTTTACCCATCGTTGTACCAGTAAAGAAATTCGGGAGATAACTATTCAATTTCATAAAGATTTGTTTGATGAGAAGTTTTTGCGGCGCAATCAATTAAGTTTCATCCGGATGATGTTTGAAAAATCCTTGAGAGGCATTTTGTTTTCCCGGGAAACCATTGAGCACATTATGCCCCGTATCATGCATCTGAATCAGAAACAAGGATTTGATTCGGTGCTGGAACTTATGTCTGTACTGCATGATTTATCCACTTCGCGAAACATGCGATTGCTATCGAGCGATAGTTTTCAGTCTCTGCGTTTTTCACAGCACACGCCACCGCGTATTGAACGAACACTGGAATACATTGATAAACATTTTAACAAGCCCATTACACTTGCCGAGGTATCGAAGCTGAATAATATGACAGAAACGGCCTTCAGCCGTTATTTTCGCAACAAGACGGGGATGACGTTTATTGACAGCCTGACGGAAAAGAGACTTGCACATGCCAGCCGCTTGTTGATGGAAACCAATCTCACAATTGCGGAAATTGCCTACAAATGCGGGTTTAACAATATTTCCAATTTTAATCGTATTTTCAAACGCAGGAAAGGTTGTACCCCTCGTGAGTATCGGGAGCGATACAGTGAAGTAAGCCGCATATTCATCTGATGATCATATCCTTCCGGATGCCCTTTTCAAAAAAGCATAGCCCTATGTTGAAAACCCTTGCATCATGATATCAGAAAAATTACTGCATTTCATCTGGCTGTATCGCTATTTTCAACATCAATCGCTGCATACGGTACAGGGAGAGGTCGTTGAGATTCTGCATCCGGGGATATGGAATCAGGACGGGCAGGGGCCTGATTTTCAGGAAGCCCGGATTCGCATCGGATCTACCTTGTGGGTAGGTGATGTGGAAATTCATGTGCGGAGTTCAGATTGGTACAGGCATCAGCATGCTGCGGATGTGCATTATCAGAAACTGATTTTACATGTGGTATATGAACAGGATTTGGCCGATGAAGATTCTTTGTTGCAGCGTTTTTCTTGTGTGGAGCTGAAGGGGAGGATATCCCGCAGCATGATTCGGCAGTATGAAGCCTGGATGCAGCAGCTACAGCCTGTGGTTTGTGCCGGCTCGCTTACAGGTCCTGCCGATGTACCTCAGCTGATCTGGACCAGCTGGAAGGAAAGATTGCTGGCAGAGCGATGGGAGGAGGATAAGGGAAGGCGCATTCGTCAATGGTTGCACCATACGCAGGAGGACTGGGAAGAGGTTGCCTACATCCTCACAGCGCGAAGTTTTGGGATGAACCGGAATGCTGACATGTTTGAAGCACTTGCTGTACACACACCGCGGCGCCTGTTTGCCCGTAACCGCCATATACCAGGCGCCACGGCAGCCTTGCTGTTTGGCCAGGCTGGCCTTTTGCGGGGCCGGTTTCGGGACGATTATCCGCGTTATTTGCAACAATTGTATGCTGCCTTGCAATACAAGTATCGGTTGCATCCTCTTGATCCATCCGGCTGGCAGTGGAAGCGCTTGCGCCCAGCCAATTTTCCGACTATTCGCCTGGCTCAGCTCGCAGCATTGATGGAGCAATCGGTACACCTGTTTTCCCGCTGGCTGGAAGCTTCTACAGTGGAAGATTTGCGAAGTCTGTTGCAGGTCAAATTGCCCGACTACTGGCAACAACATTATCGTTTTGATGTGCCTGTTGAACAAACTTTCGGCCACCATGACTCACCATCCGGCAGAAGCCTCACCAGTGCAATTTCTGCTATCGGAAAAGATATGATGGATCATCTGATTCTGAATGCCATTGCGCCGCTGGTTTGGTGGTATGGCAAGCTGCGACTCCGGGATGACTTGCAGCAAAAAGCCATGGACTGGATGCAGGCTCTGCCGCCCGAGCACAATCAGATCATCCGGATGTGGAAACAACATGCCATTCCCGCTCTGCATGCGGCCGATAGCCAGGCGTTATACCAGCTTTACCAGCAGTATTGTTTGCACCGACGCTGCCTGACTTGTGCGATTGGGCATCATCTGCTGAGGAAAGCTTATGCAACTTCCTGAGAAGGCCAATGAAAATGAATATCCTGTTCGATATCGGGATGAATGCTTTTGGCAACAGGACAATTGCGGGCAACTCTCTCCAAATGAGCCCGATCGGCCTCAGAAAGGCGAAGTTGCTCGGGGAAATAAATCTCCACGCGGATTTTCACAATCCTGCGAGGCGAGGCAGCCATTGTTTTTTCAATATCCAGGCGCGTCCCCTCTAGCGAAATTTGTTTATCCTCTGCAGCAATACCCATCACAGTCATCATACAAACGCCCAGTGCTGTAGCCACCAGATCCGTTGGTGAAAACCGTTCACCCTTACCATGATTGTCAACAGGTGCATCTGTTTCGATTTCCGAGCCGGAAGCCAGATGGGTGGCTACACATCGCAAATGTCCCTGATAATAAACCTGAAAATGAGCCATAATAGTATCAAATAATGAAGCTTTCTATCGATAGGGTAGGATATAAGTTTTTAAAAAACTCCGCAAGCTTGTAGCCGACGAAAGTCTCTCCACGCCGCATCTCAGATTATTGCAAGTGTAACAACATTAGCTGATACTCCCAAAAATTTTTTCTTCCTTTTTGAAAGCTTTTTCTTGTATCGTTTCATCACCGTTTTATCATTTTTATATCGACCACAGGCAACCCATTTTTCTTCAGTTTCGATGCACTAACTTGCAGTTTTATCCTACTCAAATGGAAGGATGTGGCAGATAAAAAATTTCAGTAACTTCGGATGGGCGATGAAAATATCGGTTAGTAGCAGCAATAGGAGCCCGAAAATCACGTTTGATGGGTTAAAATTTTTTGTAGTGCGCACATACATTTTGATTCTTTTTAGCATACTGCCGGTCATAGCAGCTTATGCCCAGAATAATCCTGCTCCGATTGTAGGGAAACCCAGCAAAAATTATCTGCTTTACAACCGGGACGGACAGGAGGTTTATATCCATGAATTTTCTGGAGGCTTTCGGCTGAATACCAATGGTTGGAATGCCTTTCTGGAACTGGGTCATCGGAAAAACGAGCTGTTTACCAATATCTATCAATTTGAAGTAGGCGAAACCAAATCGCCCAAGGAACGCAAATCGGCCAATCCCATCGGGGTGGACTTCTTTGGCAATGTGTATACCACTCACCCTTATGTGTATGGCAAGCAAAATATATTTTATCAGGCAAGGCTGGGCCTTGGGCAGCGATACCTGATTGGCAGCAAGGCCAACAAAAATGGCGTGGAAGTATCGGCCCTTTATCTGGGAGGCTTTTCCATGGGCATTTTGCGGCCTTACTATCTGCAGGTATATGTGGATTCTTCCAGCAATGCCACGGAGTATATCCGCTATACAGGCTCCAATAAAACCCAGTTTCTCGATACATACAATATTCTGGGAGGAACCGGTTTGCAGAAGGGTTGGGATGAATTGAAATGGGTACCTGGGTTGTATGCCCGGGTGGGCATGCGGTTTGACTGGGCCGCATTCAATTCCCTTGTCAGTGCACTGGAAGTGAGTGTCAGTGGGCAATATTATTTTCAGGATATAAGCATCATGGTGGATAATAAGCCACAGAAATTCTTTTTCAATGCTTCAGTGGGACTGATGTTTGGAAAGAAATGGTAAATACTGTCTGCAGGCTTGCCTGCAGGTTATGGGTTAAACTCATGGAGATATGGAAACAACACAAGTACAGGCAGAACCTAAAAAGAAAAAACCAGACTGGTTGCGGGTGAAATTACCTGTGGGTGAAAATTACCGTCGTGTCAGACAAATTGTGGATACGCATAAACTGCACACCATCTGTGAAAGCGGCAACTGTCCGAACATGGGTGAATGCTGGGGTGCAGGTACAGCCACATTTATGATTTTGGGCAATATCTGCACCCGCAGCTGTGGATTTTGTGCGGTGGCCACAGGCCGACCTTTGCCGGTAGATTGGGATGAACCGCAACGGGTAGCGGAAGCCATTTATCTGATGAAGATCAAACATGCCGTTATCACTTCTGTAGATCGCGATGAATTGCCCGACGGTGGTTCCATTATCTGGTACAATACCATTCGCGCCATTCGTGCATTGAATCCGGAAACCACGCTTGAAACCCTGATTCCTGATTTCAAGGGCAATTGGGATAATCTGCAACGCATTATTGACGCTGCGCCTGAAGTGGTTTCCCATAATCTGGAAACCGTGGAACGGCTTACCCGGAAAGTGCGCATTCAGGCCAAATACCATCGGAGCCTGGAAGTGATTCGCCGGCTGAAACAGGCAGGCATGCGTACCAAAAGCGGCATTATGCTGGGCCTGGGTGAAACCAGGGATGAAGTGCTGCAGGCTATGGAGGATTTGCTCAACAATGGCTGCGATGTACTTACATTGGGACAATATCTGCAACCCACCCCACATCATTTGCCAGTGGAACGATATGTACATCCGGATGAATTTGCTGAATATCGGGAAATTGGTTACCAGATGGGATTTGATTATGTGGAAAGCGGCCCGTTGGTGCGTTCTTCTTATCACGCCGAAAGGCATGTATATCCTCGTAAGTCGGCACCTCATTCCTGAATTGTTTTCATCTGGTTAACAATCTGCTTTTCAGCAGGTAATGTTGTATTTTGCATCCGTTTTCATTTGATGCACCATCTGCTTTTGAACTCATGAAAGGAAAGCCACTGTTCTCGCGTCTGCAGCGCTGGATTTTTGCATTGTCCCTATTTTTTTTGCTGATCATGTCGCTGGCCAGGCTGGCCATGTATCTGTATTTCCGGCATATCTCCATCGGTGAGCAACAATTCCTGCGTGTGATGTGGATGGGCATTCGCTATGATATGCGGGAAATAAGTATCATGGCGGTCTTGATGATTTTGCTCAGTGCTATTCCCTCTTGGCATCCCTTTTACAGCAGGTTTGGCCGTTGGTTACACTTTGCATTATGGTTACTGGCGCTGATTGTTTTTGCTGTTTTCTACACGGTTGATGTTGCCCATTTTGCTTACCTGCATGTGCGGTTAAATGCACATGTACTGGATCTTCTGCAGAATTTCCGTACTTCGATGGGCATGGTCTGGGAAACGTATCCGGTTATATGGATGTTATTGGGTGTGATTGTTTTTGTGGCGTTATGTTTTGCGTATGTTCGATATACATTTCACAAAATTGCAGTTCAGCCCGAAGTAGAAAAACGTTTCCGATGGGTGCGATCTGTAATCTTGTTTCTGTTTTTTGGAGGATGGATATTTGGTCGCATAGGACAATTTCCTCTCCGCTGGAGTGATGCATTCACGCTGAAAGGTGATTTCAATGCACAAATTGCTTTAAACCCGTTTCAAAGTTTTTTCAGCACGCTTGCTTTCCGCAATTCCACCTTTGATACGGAAAAAGCCAGATACTATTATCGCATGATGGCTGCTTATCTGGGCGTGGATCATCCCGATAGTGTGCATTTAAACTATGAACGTTATTTTCCGGAAGACACCGCCCGACCTGCACGGCATCCCAATATTGTGCTGGTGATTTGTGAAAGTTTCAGCGGTTATAAAAGTTCCTTGTGGGGGAATCCATTAAATACAACGCCCTTTATTGACAGCATTGCGCAGCATGGAATCTTTTTCGATCATTGTTTTACCCCCAGTTTTGGTACAGCAAGAGGTGTGTGGGCTGTAATCACGGGATTGCCCGATGTGGAAGTACATAAAACAGCCAGCCGCAACCCGCAGATTGTAGATCAGCACACCATTATCAATGCATTCAAAGGATATCGTCGCTTTTATTTTATTGGCGGAAGCACCAGTTGGGCAAACATTCGTGGCTTGCTTGATAACAATATTGATAGTTTGCACATTTATGAAGAAAAAGATTATTCTTCACCACGGCTGGATGTGTGGGGCATTAGCGATAAGAATTTATTTTTAGAGGCCAACAAAGTATTGCGCCAACAAACAAAGCCTTTCTTTGCTATCATTCAAACATCTGACAATCATCGTCCCTATTCCATTCCCGATGAGGATTTGCGATATTTTAAGAAAGTCAATTTTCCGGTTGATACTTTGAAGAAATATGGTTTTTTCTCGAATGAAGAACTCAATGCTTTCCGCTATTTTGATTTTTGTGTGAAAACCTTTTTGGATACAGCCAGCCATGAACCTTATTTCAAAAATACCATCTTTGCTTTCATTGGGGATCATGGAATCAATGGTGATGCAGGCAACATGTTTCCCCGTGCATGGACAGATCAAAGGCTTACCAGTGAGCATGTCCCTTTCATCATTTATGCACCTGCATGGTTGAAACCTGAGCGGCACAGCATGATTGCATCGCAGGTGGATGTGTTGCCTACGCTGGCTGGTCTGGCTAATGTATCATATCACGATTTTACGCTGGGCCGCGATTTATTGCATCTGCAGGATACTATGCATAACATGGCTTTTATCATCGAGCGGGATAATGACCAGATGGGATTGGTAAACAGTGCGTACTATCTCAAACAATCCATTCATCAACCTAATCAATATCAGTTTGTCTCGATTGTAAACAACAATCCTATTCCGCAGAATGCCTATACAGATTCTGTATTTCGTGCCATGCGCACCTGGATGTATGCATTTTATGAAACAGCTCGTTATATGACCTATCACAACAAAAAACAAAGAGATGTGCATTAAACACAAGGAAGAGATAGGTTATCTTTTCCAGCGGCGCATGATCTCCTGCTGAGCTTCTCTTTGTTTGATGGTTTCGCGTTTGTCGTATATCTTTTTACCTCTCACCAGTGCAATTTCCATTTTAGCCCATCCTTTTTCATTGATGAAGATGCGCAGGGGCACAATGGTATAGCCTTTTTCCTGTACGGCATTTTTCAGTTTTCTCAATTCTCTTTTTTGCAGCAGGAGTTTTCTTTCCCGCAAGGGATCATGGTTGCTATAGGTGGCATTTTTATATTCTGCAATGTGCAGATTTTTCACAAACAACTCATCGCCCTGAAAATAGCAAAAGCTGTCGTTGAAGCTCACCTTTCCCTCGCGGATGGATTTGATTTCAGAGCCCGTGAGCACCATTCCGGCAATATAGCGGTCTTTGATTTCGTAGTTAAACCATGCCGAGCGATTGCTGATTTCCATAATGATACGGGATGGGCGTGTAACAACATTATTTACTAAACAGCAGCAATAGCTCGCTGATGCGGGTCTTTAATTCCTTGCGGTCCACAATAAAATCCAGAAAACCGTGTTCCAGAAGGAATTCGGCGGTTTGAAAACCCTCCGGCAAATCTTTCTTAATTGTTTCCTTGATGACGCGGGGCCCTGCAAATCCAATCAGGGCGCCGGGTTCAGCCATATTGATATCACCCAGCATGGCAAATGATGCCGTAACGCCACCGGTGGTTGGATCGGTCATGAGTGAAAAATAGGGAATGCGGGCTTCTGCAAGCTGGGTAAGCTTGGCGGCTGTTTTGGCCATTTGCATCAAAGAAAATGCACTTTCCATCATGCGGGCACCACCCGATTTGGAAATAATCAGCAACGGAATGCGATGTTCCACACAATAATCTACCGAACGGGCAATTTTTTCACCCACCACCGAACCCATGGAACCTCCGATAAAATCAAAGTCCATGCACGCGATTACCAGGTCAAACCCATTGACCTTACCGGCGCCCACGCGGATTGCATCGGCCAGTCCCGTTTTTTTCTGGGCTTCCTGCAGCCGTTCTTCATAGGTTTTGATATCCTTGAATCCCAGGATATCCACCGGATAAATATTGCCAAATAATTCCCGTGAATGATCTTCATCAAAAAGAATCTGAAAGTATTCGGCCGAGTTGATGCGAAAATGATAATTGCATTTATCGCATACAAAATTATTCTCTCTCAGGTCTTTGGTCAGGATGAGCTTTTTGCATTTGGGGCATTTGGTCCAGAGGCCGTCAGGCGGTTCTTTTTTTTCACTGGTGGAAGTTTCAATTCCTTTTTTGATCCTTTGAAACCATTTTGCCATAGTGCACGAAATTTAGAATTCCAGCTCAAGGCCAGAATGGAAAAGAGAATACCGAAGGTTTGCTTGTTTTGGGGCATATCCATGCTGGCAAAACAAACCCGGCATCATGGGGTTCAGGCAATGGTGATGGACTTATCCAGATATACGTCTTGCGTAGCATGCAGGAGTTGCACGCCTTCCCTGAAAGGCCGTTGAAAGGCTTTTCTTCCCAGGATGAGCCCCATTCCACCCGCACGTTTGTTGATGACGGCAGTAGCAACGGCTTCGGCCAGGTCGGATTGGCCTTTGGATTCGCCACCTGAGTTGATAAGCCCGATGCGGCCACTGTAGCAGTTTAATACCTGATACCGGCAAAGGTCAATAGGATGATCGGTGGTTAACTTTTCATAGACCAGTGGGCTGGTTTTGCCATGTTTGGTGGCCAGATATCCTCCGTTGTTGGTAGGAAGTTTCTGCTTGATAATGTCGGCCTGGATGGTAACGCCCAGGTGATTGGCCTGGCCGGTTAAATCGGCAGAGGTGTGATAATCCACATTGTTTACTTTGAAGGCGCTGTTGCGGGTGTAGCACCAGAGAATGGTGGCCATGCCCAGCTCATGCGCCAGCTCAAAGGCTTCGGCAATTTCTTTTAGCTGCCGGTTGCTTTCGGCTGAACCCCAGTACACAGTGGCGCCTACAGCCACAGCTCCCATATTCCAGGCACTTTTCACGGTACCAAACAGAGTCTGGTCATACCGGTTGGGATAACTCAGAAATTCGTTGTGGTTAATTTTTACTATAAAAGGAATCTTGTGTGCGTATTTTCTGGACATGATACCCAACACGCCGAAGGTTGATGCTACAGCATTGCACCCACCCTCAATGGCCAGCCGGATGATGTTTTCCGGATCGAAGTACATCGGGTTGGGAGCAAATGCCGATCCGGCGCTGTGCTCCACGCCCTGGTCAACCGGAAAAATAGAAATATACCCCGTACCTGCCAGTCGGCCATGATTGAAAATAGCCTGCAGGCTGCGCAACACCTGATTGTTTCGGTTGGAATTCAGCCATACTCTATCCAGATAGTCCGGGCCTGGCAGCGTCAGCTGAGAAGCATCAATAGTCTTGCAGACATGATTCAGCAAATACTCGGCCTGGTCGCCCAATAATTCGGCTATGCGCCCTTGTGTGATGGTTTCGTTCATAGATCTGAATTTCAGGATAAATGGGAATCGTAAACGCAAAGATAACAAAACCCTTCAGGATACAGAGAAAATTTCAGGTTTCATACGAAAATGCATATTAACAATCCTGAAAATCAATCAAAAGACTTGTATATTCCACAGATTTTGTTGAAATTTAAGAGCCTTAAAAATAAGCAAGCCATGATACCTTACAAAGAACTTCAGGTAGGAGACTGGGTACTTGTGGAAGTGGAAAACGAAAGGATCGAAGGCCAGGTAGAAGAGCTGGCCGATGGGCAGGTGTGTGTACGTACTTTTGAGGACAATCTTTACTGGTATGAGCCGGAAGCAGTGGATCCCATACCTCTTACAGAAGAACAATTGTTTTCCTTTGGATTTGAAAAACGGGAAAACCCGGAAATAGCCGGCCCGCACGGCATTGCTTATGTAAAAGGACCTTTCATCATTCGTTATCCCGACAAGCAAAACCGGGCTCATTGCCTGCTCATCTGCCATGGTGAGCATACCCGTGAAATCGAACATGCACTCACGGTGCATGAACTCCAACATCATTATCATGCTATGACCAAGATTTTGCTGGAAAAACCGGAATCAACCGAAGGGAAAATAGAAAAAACTGCATAAGCGATTTCTTAAAAAACTACTTCATACATGGAACTTCCACATGAATCTCAGTCGGCCGGGGAAAAAGTATCTTTTCTCGCGGGTTGTGAATTGAGTTTCAACTGGTGGGCTTTTATCATCCGAGGCTTGTTGGCCTTGATTTTTGCTTTACTTGCATTTTTTATGCCGGTTACGGCAATCTTTGCTTTGACTATTGTGTTTGGTGCATTTTCTTTTGCGGACGGGATATTTGCTGTAGTCCTCTCTGTTCGCAAAATGCAGAAAGGGAAGCATTGGGGGTGGCTGCTGTTTAGTGGTATTTTGGGTATTCTGACCGGACTGGTTGTATTTTTCTATCCATTGGTTTCAACTGTGGTGTTGGCTGCTTTTCTATGGGCAAGCATTGGGATATGGTCTATGTTGATTGGCTTGATGGAATTTATTTCGGCTTTTCGCCTTCGCAGGGAAATTAAAGGAGAAGTTTGGTTGATGCTCAGTGGTATTTTCTCTATTATGTTAGGGTTTATTATTTTGTGGATGTTTTTTAACGAACCAGCCAGTGCGTTACTTTTGTCTGGTTGGGTGATAGGTATAAACGCATTGATTTCGGCGGTAACGTATTTATTGCTGGGTTACCGATTAAAAAAACATCATCCATTACTCAAAGGTTCTGCGGTATAAGTTTTTGTCAGGCTGTATTTCATCGGGCAGGCTTTCATCTTTCCAATAGTTTTGCTTCAGCCAGTCATAAGTTGTGGTAAAGTTCAATGTGGTTTGGCTGATTGCTTCAATCCAAAGTTTAAACCGTTGTTTCATGTTTATGCCTGATTGTACCCGCAGGTAGAAAGGTATATGTTTGATAAGTCTTTTTGGCCAACTTGCCCATTCCCAGGGATGAAAATAGAGGTGAAGGTAGTTGTCTGTTTGTATGGTCTGTCGGCAAAGTGCGATATACTTATCAAAAGGAATCAGGTGAAAGGATAACCAGAACAAAGGGAAACGTAAACGGGGCGTAACAGAGGGAGGAATATGAAGAATATGTTGCTGAGTAGTAATTGTTCTTGGCTCCCGGAGATGGCAATAACGTCCCGGAATCCAGGTTGGATGAAGTGATGAATGATACCTATAACCTGCTTTTCCAAGGGCATCAATATCTGTTTGTTTCATACGCGGCATCCGGAATCCGTAAATAGGTACTTGAAATTGATTTTCAAGTATTTCCCGTGATGCAGCATAGTCATTTCTGTTAAATTCACCATGATGCATACCATGGGAAGCCAGTTCATGGCCATCCTGGATAAGCTTTTTTATCCACTCAGGCTGATGAGTTGCATATCGGGCAGTAGTATAAAAAGTAGCTTTTATTGCGTATTGGGTCAGCGTTTCTGAAAGAGCCTGCAATCCCTCTGTCGTGATGGCAATCTGGTCGGATAAAGAAATGACATACCCATATTCCAATGGTAGATCAAATTCTTCCAGGTCAAAACTCAGCAAAACGGTAGCTTGTTTTTGATAATCACTCATGTGAATCATTATTCGGGTGTAATAGCATGAAGCTCAGGATAAGTATAAGAGTGCAGATAAGAAGCTGATTGCATATTGGTGGATTCGATGATATAGGGCGGATGAAACTGTGTCTGGATAAACAGTTTACCAATATAAATACCAATGATGCCAAGAATCATCAATTGCAATCCGCCAAAAAATGCAATGGTTACAATCATGGAAGCCCAGCCGGAGATGGGATGATTGTACATAAAACTCCAGATCACATAAGGAATATACAGTGAAGAAAGAATGGATATGGTAAGACCCAGATAAATGGCCATGTTTAAAGGCTTGACACTGAATGAGGTGATACCCTGCAATGAAAGCCTGATCAGGCTTCTCAGGGTATATTTTGTTGTTCCATATTCACGTTGCAAAGGTTGATAGGGAACCCCTTTTTGTTTGAATCCAATCCATTTGAATATGGCTCTGAGAAAAAGTTCTTTATCCTGAAACTGTGTGATGATTTGTGCCACGCGCCTGCTGAATAACCTGAAATCAGACAGCCCCTCTTCCATATCTAAATCCGTAAGTTTGCTGGCAATCACATAAAAAAGCCTGGAACGGAGCCGTTGCATATAGGTATAATGATCCGAAGCTTCCTTGCGATAAGCATACACCACATCATATCCCGATTCCCATTCCTGAATAAATCTGGGAATCAAATCCAGCGGATGCTGTCCGTCAGCATCCATGGTAATAATGGCATCACCCCTTGCCTGATCAATTCCGGCCTTCATGGCAATGTCTTTTCCAAAATTGCGGGAAAGGAAAAGATAATAAAGCCATTTGTATTCGGCTGAAAGTTTTTTTATTACTTCCCGACTATGATCAGTGCTACCATCATCTACTATAATGCATTCAAACCGATAGCGGGAATATTGCTGAAAGAAATCAGATAATTTTTTCACCAATACAGGAAGATTGTGTTCTTCATTATATGCAGGAATAACCAGTGTAATAACCTTTTCCATAAAAGAATATTGTGTACTAAAACAAAATTTTCATGCTACTCTATGATGAAAATATGGAAAGGTTTTTCTCAGGAACAGTTGTTTTTCTCCATATTGGCTTCACAAATCCTGTCATCAGGTCAAAGATTATCATCATCCACACCAGCAGGCATGGTAGGGCTTTTAATGCAAAATGCCTGGTGATATTAATTCTTACCCATGGCGTAACCAGATCCGTACTGGCTATGCTTGTAATGAAAAAAGTAAAAATCAATAAACCTTCAGCAAGTTTTCTGTGCTTTGCTGCACCGTAGGTCACATACCAGATGGCTACGCCCAGAACTGCAATGATATAGGTGGGAGATTCAGATCCGGTGCTGAATAGAACGGTGAACAACAAAATATTGCTCAACCATAACCATTGAAACGATGGATCAAAACGAAACCGTATGATTGGCAAATAGCTAATCAACATGAGTAAGCAACCCGTAAGAATCACCCATCCATCTATTGCGGCATGAATATTTCCTATGCGTTTAATTAATCCCATAACCGAAATATCCTGATAATAATTGTTTAAAGATGCTGTCATATTCTTGGCATTTTTTATTATCAATGCCTGAAACCACTGCTGATAGCTGCTTACAATATATTCCGGCGAGCTGAGCAACATGGGTAATACAAATGCAATTGTACCCCATATCACAAGCCAGAAAAAAGCTTTCATGGGTTTTCGGCTGAACAGCAAAAAAGCCAGTCCGGTTATCCCGTATAATTTAGTGAAGCTGCCCAATACGATCCACAATGTTGCCAGGTGTGGCTTATCATCTCTGAAATGAACAAAGCTTAAAAGCAGACAGGCAGCAATACATGCATTGAATTGCAACCATTGCGCATTCATCAGTAATTCCATTGCCGAAAACAACATCACAAATTGCTGATGCTCATGCGGTATTGGCAATTGCTTTACGGCTGCATACAAAAACAGAATATTTGCCATGACCCATAAAACCACACCAACCGATATGGGCATGATAGCAAAAGGGGCAATAATCAGGGAAAACAAGGGTCCATATAGATTCACATCGGCATATTCATGCGGATAAGGGATATATAACGGTTGTTGATGTAGGAGATGAAAATATACATGCGTAAAAACAAAATAATTGTTATTGACCTTATGACTCATGGCTTCGCTTAACAAAGCTATTCCACCCATACCCAACCAGAGCCAAAGCATGTAATTACGGGTAAGCAACGGTGAGAACCAACGGATAAGCAGATGGTTTTTCTGGATTTTCATAATCCATGATTTAAATAAGAAAAGCGTAAGCTCGTTCGGGATGAAAGAGCAAGTTGGAGTGTGGGGTGGAATAAGAAAGAAGAACAATACAGCGGATGTACTTATTCATGTTCATGTTACATTTGGTTGGGAAACTCTTTTCAGGTCACAGGCCCAAATCAACTCTACGAGTTGCAAATTTACCTCACAATACTAAAGAAATTTTGAATGATTTGCTTATCTGAAACCCATTAACAATTGATTAAAGTTTCTTTCTCCAATTGATCTAAGCTAAATCATGATCATATAAGCTGAGTTCAATCAAAACCTGAAACCTAATGAGTTGAGTTATTTTCTAAAATCTAAAAAAATGATTAAATTGGGGTGATTCATTAGTTTTGGATGTACCCCAGAATCCTTTGCACATGCTTTGTGCTTTTCAGGATATGCATTTCAGTAGCTGCCCAGCCAGTTTTGCATGATCCGGAAAAGCTTACCATGGCCGATGGACTAAGCAGCAATATGGTCACGGACGTGGTGCAGGATGGTGATGGGTACTTGTGGATTGCGACCGATGATGGATTAAACCGGTTTGACGGAACTGAAATCCGAACGTTTTACGCAAATCCCGATCATTCCAATACCCTGCCTGATAATTACATCCACCGACTCATTTTACTTGATTCCTTTCATCTGGCAATTGCAACCAACCGGGGGTTAAGTATTCTCAATACCCGGGATCTGAAATTTCATAATTTTTATTTTACCCTCGATGATTTGCATCTTCCCGAACTCGATCAGCCTGAAGTAAGCATGCAAAATGAAGAGAAGAAATTATGGGAAGCCTATCACAATGTGATTCTGAATATGGAGAAAGATGCATCAGGGAATTTGTGGTTAGGTACCCGTGCGTCTCTCATCTGTCTTAGCAATCAATTGCACCTCGTGTATGTTTCTTACAGGCATGTACGACCTTATGATTTGTATGGAAGGAGATTAAATTATGTATGGAAGATCATTCCTTTATCTGTCAAGCAGGGGACACTGGTTTTATTGAATTTGCCTTTTGCATCCGATCCCTATACAACACAGGCTCATCGCACATGGTTTTTATGTCATACGGGTATGAAACAGATGATACCAGTGAGTAAATTACATACACCTGATCTGGATTTTCTAAATCAGCTGCATTACAATAATCTCTGTTTTCGTGTATATGGGCATTATTTGTTGTTTGCTTCCTCCATGCATGATAGTTTGTATGTATGGGATGAATTGACGAAACATAAAGCCGCTTGCAGATTTCTTCAAATTCGGGTATGGAATAGCAATCGCTTAATACCTTTAATAGAACAGATTTCAGAAATTGGAAACGGATGGCTGGCTCTTGCATATCAGAATGAAGGTTTTTCGTTGATTAAAATACGGGATACGGGTGATAGTCTTTCGTTGGTGTTTTACCCGAAGATTTATTTTCCGCAATATACATTTCGAAAAATTTTTTCAGATAGGGAAGGGAATCTCTGGTTTACGACAGAGACGGATGGTCTGTTGAGAGTTTCACCTGATAAACAGAATTTTGAATCTTTCTGGCTGGAAAAAGGTAGTCAGCGCCATGATGTCCTCTCGATGTACAGGTATAAAAATAACTTGCTGATTTCTAATTATGGAAGTGGATTGTATAATCTCGATTTATCTGGCAAGGAACTTACTCATTTTCTTTTTTCTTACCCACATTCCAGGTTATTGAATCAGTTACTAAACATGGTCTGGAACATCCGCCATGAAAGAGGCGATACATTTTGGTTGGGTACGCAAATGGGATTAATGTGGTATGATATAAAAAATAATCATGCGGGCCGGATTTTACAGAACCATCCAGGTTTGTTGGACTCAGTGCCTATTACCACTCAATTTACTGATAGCAAAGACCTTGTGTGGATGGGAATGGGTCTTGGTCACGGGTTGTGTATTTATGATATAAAACAGCAAAAATTTCAGCTGATTCCCAATCATGCAGGTAGTTATCCGTATCGTTATCCTACGGGAATTGTGGAAGATGAAAACAGTGACATTTGGTTGGTAAACGATGATGTGGGTTCATTGGTGCACTGGACTCGTAAAACCCGTCAGTTTCAAATAGTCACTCCTGAAGTGTTGAAAGGAAAGATAACGGCAGCCACAGGAACAATATGCGTGGATCATCAACACAATATTTGGTATGCTGTTGATCCGGTTGGATTGATTCAATATAACCCAAAAAACCAGCAAACAAAGATATATGGACCCGGCCAGGGATTAAACTTCGGATCAATAAGAGGCATTATGCAATATGAGCAGAATATATGGCTTGCAACAACAAAGGGAATCAGTTGCTATCATCCGAATCATCATACCTTTTCTTATTACACGGAATTAAATGGCTTGCCCGTTTCTTATTTTACAGGTAATTTCTATGTAGATTCCACAACTCATCTGGTTTATGTGGGTACATTGGGTGGTATCATCAGCTTTAATCCTGATCGGATGACGGTTTCTTCGTATCCTCTACCTGTAAGAATTACAGGCATATATATCAAAAATAAGATCATGGATGATTTTAAGGCAGAGAATATCCGGATTCCTTATCATGACAACGATATTTCTGTATTTTTTACCGGTATCAATCTTACCAATGGGAAAAGCAATATTTATGCTTATCGTTTGGATGAAGGAAACAACAGAACAGGTTCCTGGATAAATATTGGTCATCAGCGGCAGATCAGATTGGCTAATCTGGCACCGGGTAATTATCATTTATATATTAAAGCCGCGCGAGGCGGAGGTGAATGGGGGCCGGATATTGAACATTTGGATTTTATGGTTGTAACTCCATTTACACATTCTTTTTGGTTTTATCTGCTTCTTGTGTGTTGCGGGTTTGGTATCATATACGGCTGGTATCGTTATCGCATTCTTCAACTGGTGAAACTCGAATACATGCGAACGCAGATTTCGCATGATTTGCACGATGAAATTGGTTCTCATTTGACTACTATTGGCCTGACAGCGCTGCTTGCACAAGAAAAACTACAGCAGAACCTTGCCGGACAAACCGGCGTAACAGTTCAGTTAAACGATCTGCTCAAAAGAATCGTAGAAGATAGTCGGCATGTTTCAGACACGATGAGAGAAATTGTATGGACGATAAATCCACGTAACGATTCATTTACACAGGTACTTCCGTTTCTGATTCGTTATGCTTCACAGGTTCTTGAATACAGTAATATTCAAGTACATGCAATGATACTTGACGCCGACGGATTTAAAATGACTATGTATGAGAAGCGCGATTTGGTACTTATTTTCAAAGAGGCCATTCATAATATTGTGAAGCATGCTGAAGCTACCAGCGTGCAGATTGTTTTTGAGAAAAAACAAAACATGTTTTCCCTGACAATAGCCGACAATGGAAAAGGATTTAATCCGGATAACTATCTCTGGAGCAATGGCTTGTATAATATGAAAACAAGAGCAATGCGACATAACTGGTTGCTCGATATCAGTGCAGGTGCTGAAAAAGGTACTCATCTTATTCTTTATTTTAAACCTGCATGAATATGTAGTTTTTCATATCTGTTTTCATATTTAGCTTTATATCATGATTTTGCGCATTATTTTATTTGAAGACAATGAAAAGTTAAGAAAATCACTGAAGCTATATCTTGAACAGACAGGTAACTATGTGGTAGTTGCTGATTTTGGATCCTGTGAAGGGGCCGGTGAAATGGTGGCTACGCTTCGCCCTGATCTGGTGATTATGGATATTGGCATGCCTTATGTTTCAGGAATTGAGGGTGTGAGAATGATTAAGGAAGCTTATCCGGAAACACATGTGATTATTTACACCGTATTTGAGGATGAAGATAAGTTATTTGATAGCTTGTGTGCAGGTGCCAGTGGATATATTTTAAAAAACACTTCATTAAGTTACTTGCATGAAGCCATTCGGGAATTGCAGGAAGGTGGTGTGCCCATGTCGCCTGCTATCGCACAGAAAGTATTACAATATTTTCGCCAGCAGGCGGGTCATCAAAATAAGTACGGGCTTTCGGGGAGAGAAATGGATGTACTTCGTTATCTTGTAAAAGGATACAGCTACAAAATGATTGCAGATGCATGCCATGTATCCCTTGCTACTGTACAGTTTCATATTCGCAACATTTATCACAAACTTCATGTCAACTGCGGAAGGGAGGCTGTTATCAAAGCATTGAAAAATAAGATCGTATAAAACTACATGTTTATGTAGTTGACTTTACCCGGATAGATTTCAAATTTTGTGTTGTTATTCCCCAAAAATAAATTCTATGTTCAGGCTCATCTTTTTTTCTGCTGTTTTGTTAATCTTTCAGCAGTTGGCTTCTGCGCAGAAATCTGATTACAAGGTTGTATTTGACCTTACCAGCAATGATCCGGTTGCACAACAACAGGTTATCCGTGATGCGGGATTGATTAAATCGGCTCATCCGGATGCTCAGCTGGAAGTAGTTGTCTATGGGCAGGGCCTTGATCTGGTGCGAAAAGATAAGTTTGTAGATAAAGATGCAATTGCAAAACTTCTTAAACTGGGAGTTGCTTTTAAGGCTTGTCATATCGCCATGGATCGTCAGCATGTAACAGAATCCCAATTGATCACCGGCGTGCAAACCGTACCAGATGGTATTTATGAGATTATCAGCAAACAACGCAATGGATTTGGATATATTAAAGTAGCACGTTAGTTATTATTCTGCTCAATTTGAATATCTGGTATAAATACCTGTATTCTTGTTTGTATGAGAGAAGGTGATATTCTATTCTGCTATGTCTTTTTAATCATGTTATACATTTTCTAACGCACATCAATACCAACATTGATAACCTTAAAAAGTTTTAAAATGACGACAAAGAACAACACATTTATCCACAGGCGTGGTTTCATTGGAATGATTTCAGCAGGGGCTGTTACACTTTTCACTTCTCCGCTTACTTCTGCTGTAAATCCTGTTGCTTCATGGGTTGAGGCTGAAGATCCGGATAGCTGGTTTAATAAAATTCAGGGTAAACATCGCATTGTATTTGATGTTACTGAGCCCAAGGATATTTTTCCTTTTGCATGGCCGGCAGTTTTTTTAGTTACAAATCAATCAACCGGTACAGATCCCAAGGATTGCAGTGTGGTAGTTATTTTGCGGCATGAATCCATACCTTTTGCCATGCAACCTGCATTATGGGAAAAATATCATTTGGGGGAAGCATTCAAGTACAATGATCCGAAAACGGGGCAGCCATCGGTTCGGAACCCTTACTGGAAGCCGGATCCAAATGATTTTATTTTACCCGGATTAGGGCCTGTACCGATTGGCATCAATGATCTTCAGCAGCAGGGAGTAATGTTTTGTGTATGCAATATGGCCATTCGGGTATATAGTGCTGCTGTGGCTCAGGGCATGAGTATGGATCCCGAAGCGGTGCGAAAAGATTTTCTGGACAATGTGTTGCCAGGCATTGAAGTGGTACCTTCAGGTGTGTGGGCTGTGGGGCGAGCACAGGAGCATGGCTGCGCCTATTGTCGTGTTTGATGCGGATGCATGAAACGAAGGTGGATAGTTGTGTGGCTAACGGCAGGATTGGGAATCCTGATCTTATTCTCTGTGTGGAGAAGGATATGGTTGCATGAATATCGTATGCATATTCTTCATCAAAAGCATGCATTGTATCAACAACCAGTTACAAATATTGTCTGGATACCACCCGATACCCACACAATTCCACATACAGCAGAGGGAGATTTGATTCGTTATGGCCGCTTATTGGTTGTACACACAGCCCGTTATCTGGGTCCAAAGGGCAAAATTGCACATATCAGCAATGGCATGAATTGCCAGAATTGCCATCTGGCTGCGGGAACATTGCCATTTGCCAATAATTTTTCATTGGTGGCATCTACTTATCCCAAATATCGTGCACGGAATGATCGGGTAGAAACCGTTGCTTTTCGCGTAAATGCCTGTTTGAAAAGAAGTTTAAACGGTGAGGCACTGGACACTAATTCGCGGGAAATGAAAGCTTTTGTAGCTTATTTGTTGTGGATTGGAGGGCAACTTCATGCAAACAGCTCTGCCGGTAGCCGAACACCCACAGTTTGGGGAGCTGGTACAGAAAAATTGAATTATTTGAAACGTGCAGCCGATACGAATGCCGGCAGGATGGTATTTATGACTTACTGCCAAAACTGCCATGGACGCCATGGACAAGGCTTGTGGGTGGATAGTACAGGTGAATATCAATATCCTCCGTTGTGGGGTAAACATAGTTACAATACGGGTGCCGGTATGTATCGGATTTCCCAGTTTGCGGCATTTGTTAAAAATAATATGCCGTTTGGAACAAGTTACTTGCATCCGCTGTTAACCGATGAGCAAGCCTGGGATGTGGCCGCTTTTGTGAATACACAGCCCCGACAGGCTTATCGGGATTTGAAGTATGACTGGCCCAGGATTGCCGATAAGCCTGTGGATTATCCCTTTGGACCGTATGCCGACTCATTTCAGGAGCCACAACATAAATACGGCCCATTTGAAGAAATTGAAAAAGCAAGAGCAAATATATCCGTTAAACAGCAGTAAAGTTTTATGTTATGCAGTTCAGTGTGATTACAATGGCAGGGCTGTTGCTACTCGGGATCATTGCGGGATATCTGGGTGGCCTTGCGGGTGTGGGCGGCGGCATTTTGGTGGTACCGGCGTTGGTATATATTTTTGGGTTCAGTCAACATCAGGCACAGGGAACTACCCTTGCCATGATGCTCCCGCCTATTGGTCTGCTTGCAGCACGGGAATATTATCTGCGGGGATATGTACACATATCTGCCAGTTTGCTGCTTGTCAGTGGTTATCTGTTGGGAAGTTATCTGGGAGGAAAAATGGCTGTACAGTTGCCCGATCTTGTCGTCAAGAAAATATTTGCCTGGTTTATACTGATGGTATCGGTGAAAATATTGTTTTTTACTTCTACGAAAAGCTGATCGTTTTTCTTTCCGCTGCAAACAGCATGGTTTCTTTCAATCATCACGTGCGTTTTGCTAATACGTTCATATCATTTCCCAAGTATCTTTGTGATGAATGTTTGTGGAGATGATTAAAACGTATTATTCGCATGGATGACTTTCTGGCTGCTCGTGCGCAAATGGGTGTTTCGCTTGGCTTTCATATCATATTTGCCTGCATTGGCATGGTGATGCCGTTTTTCATGGCTGTAGCTCATTACAAATGGTTGCGAACAGGAGATGTTTGTTACAAAAATATTACGCGTGCCTGGAGCCGGGGAGTAGCCATATTTTTCGTTACCGGTGCCGTGTCGGGTACCATGTTGTCGTTTGAGCTGGGACTATTGTGGCCAGGATTTATGAAATATGCAGGGCCTATCATTGGCATGCCGTTTTCGCTGGAGGGAACGGCATTTTTTATTGAAGCCATTGCATTGGGCTTTTATTTGTATGGTTGGGAAAAACTCAACAGATGGTTTCATTGGTATACCGGACTGTTGATTGGCTTGAGCGGATTGGCATCTGGTATTCTGGTGGTATCAGCCAATGCGTGGATGAACAGCCCGGCTGGTTTTACTTACGAAAACGGGCATTTTACCGATATTAATCCCTGGAAGGCCATGTATAATGCCGCATGGATTCCTGAGGCCCTGCACATGATTTTAGCTGCCTTTATTGCCACAGGATTTGCAGTTGCGGGTGTACATGCCTGGATGTTGTATCGCGGAAAGAATGTTGAATTTCATTTGAGAGCTTTCCGAATTGCTGTGAGTTTTGCAGCCATTGCCGCTTTGTTGCAACCATTCAGCGGCGATTTTGCGGCCAGAAGTGTGGCAAAGCTGCAACCTGCCAAACTGGCTGCCATGGAAGGGCTTTATCATACACAATCTCACGCACCCCTGTCTGTGGGAGGCATCTGGTCTGCTGTCCATCCTGCTTCCGGTTCTGATAGTATCGTGTATCGGCTCAAGTATGCAATTGAAATTCCGGATTTGCTGAGTGTGTTGGTGCATGGAAAGGCCAATGCCGAAGTAATCGGTCTGGATCGTATTCCAAAGAATGAATGGCCATTGGTAGGCATAGTACATATTGCTTATCAAATAATGGTAGCTCTTGGCATTTTGCTTTTTTTATTGGCTGTAATCAGTTTATGCGGTGTGTGGAAATACCGAAAATGGCTGCATCAACCATGGTTTCTTAAATGGCACATCATGGCAATTCCTGGAGGATTCTTAGCCATAGAGGCTGGTTGGACGGTCACGGAGGTGGGCCGTCAGCCATGGATTATTGATCATATCATGCGTACTGCGGATGCAGTGACCCCTATGCCGGGTATTGTATATACCTTTTATGTTTTCACAGGGATATATTTGATGCTGTCGGCCATGGTGATATTTCTGCTTTATCGTCAAATCAAAATGGTACCTGTTTTATACGATGTTGTTTCAGATAAAAATTGAAACATGCTATTTGTAGTCATCATGTATCTTTACCTTTCCTTATTGTTGTATTTGCTTTTGGGAGGTGCTGATTTTGGGGCGGGTATTTTGGAAATGTTTACCTCTTCCCGCAATCAGCCGCGCACAAGGCGTATCACCTATCTGGCTATTGGACCGGTATGGGAAGCCAATCACATGTGGTTGATTATCTTCATTGTGATTTTGTTTGTAGGATTTCCTGAAATCTATACCACATTTACTACATATCTGCATATACCTTTGTTGTTGATGTTGCTGGGCATCATTTTGCGGGGCACAGCTTTTATTTTCCGGCATTATGATGCTGTCAGGGATCGGATGCAAACGGTGTATAATGCCATCTTTGTGTATTCAAGTTTTATTACGCCCATGATTTTGGGTATGATAGCTGGTGCCGTGATTTCAGGTAACATTAATCCTTATGCTCATCATTTTTCGGATTTATATCTGAAACCCTGGCTGAATATTTTTTGCTTTATGGTAGGATTGTTTACCGTTGCCCTTTGTGCATTTCTGGCAGCAGTTTATCTGATAGGTGAAGCCGTTACTTCGTATGATCAACGCAGATTTGTTTCAAAAGCCATTGTATCGAATATTTTAGCTTTACTGGCTGGTATAGGTGTATTCTTAACTTCACATTGGGCACATTTTTCTTTATGGCAATGGATATTTGGCAACCCGGTGGGAAAGTTTGCCATTATTGCTGCTTTGATTTCTCTGGGCTGGCTCTGGTATGCATGCATCAGGGGCAGGAGAAAATTTTTATTGCGTATGCTGGCATGTTTTCAGGTAACCATGATTTTACTTGCCGTAGGTTATCATCATTTTCCTGATTTCATGATTTTGCAAAACGGCACACACGTGTCATTGTTTATCCATCGTGCGCCGGATGCAACCATAAATGCGCTTGCTTGGGCATTGCTCGGTGGGAGCCTGTTTATACTGCCTTTTCTGATATATTTATTTTATAGTTTTCGGGAACCTGCGCAAGCTGATATGCAATAATATTTTAAGATTCATTTTGTAGAACACCTTATTTGTTTGTAATCCTGACTTTTTCCGATCCAACAAACTGAATCAAATCAGGTAGGTCAAAGCAGGTTAAAGCATAGGGAATTACATAGCTGTATTGATTGGGTGTGGCAGGATGCAAAAGAAAATCCATAAAACTATCCGGCATATCGGATAACGTGAACTGATGGACATGCGGATTAAGTGCTGCAGCCAGTAAAGCTGCTTCAGCAGCCGGCCCTGTGGCTTCTATATCTATCGGTAATGAAGATAGGGATGTATGTTGTGTAATAAAATTCAGCAGCATCAACACATCCTGTGTGCGCTGTGCAGGCAGGGAAAATCCGGTGAACAAAGCCAGCACGGCATTCCGGTATTCCTGATTCATATATTTCTTATCATTAAAGGCCGCATCATCGGCTGTTTCTCCCATACCTCTGAGGTCGGCTATCAGCAGCATACAGCTTTGCCGGATAGATTTCATCAGATACAGGCTATCTTTCAATACCGCATCTTTACCGGCCTGATTCAACATTATTTTCCATTTCGTAAATGATTTGAATGCTGATGGATCGGTTATCAAACAGGGTATAGGTGGGAAATCATTTCCACGAATAATGATTTTTTGAAAACGATAACCTGCAATAACCACAGTGCCCATTTGCTGGGTGTCAATGGAAAAATGATTTGATTCAGGCAGATGCAAGATTCGTTTGATCATGTTTTGATATTGCATTCGGCTGCTATCATGAAGCCAATGGGTACGTGAGGCTTGCCAGCTCCTGGCTATGGAAAGCCGCATTGCCGGCAATGTCTGCTCATCTGCAAATGCTGTATTCACCTGACCTGTGATGGTTACCTGCAAGCTGTCTGCAGGCAATGTAGGAAGCGCTTTTTCGTGGACAGGCATATCATCATGCATAAACCATTTCCGGAACCATTGTACGGCTTTTTCCTGTTTGGGTGGCTGAATGCCATGTCCGTCATCATAAGCAAAAAGACTAATATGGGAGGAAGCACCCAATGTATCATACACCTGCTGCAATTCATGATACACATCGAGTGTACCATTGAAATCCACAAAATCATACCTGCCTGCAAGAATCAATACAGGTCTGGGAGCGAACATGATGATATAATCGCTGATATCCAGCCCCGCTTCACTCTCGCCTGGCAGCCATTGGCAGCCATCCTGCGGTCCCAGCAGCCATAATGTTCTTTCCCTGCGGGTTACATAGCTGCATATGACGGCTGCTTTGATACGAGCATCTAAGGGTATTAGATAAGCCGTTTGTGTGCCCCCACCCGAATTGCCTATGCATCCAATACGCGTGCTATCTACTTCAGGCCTGGAACATAGATAATCTATTGCCCGAATGTTATCCCACATTTCATCTTTTACTACGCTGGTGCCCAGCAAATTGGCGCCTGCAGCCAGCAAGGTATGTTCCGTAGTGCCCCCGCGGGTTAGAGGATTACCCGAAGAATCCGTGAGCTGATATCTTTCGCCTTGTGAGATCGGATCAATCATTAAAACCACAAATCCATGCTGGGCCAGCAAGATAGCGGTTTGCTGATAGGTAAGAGTGGCTTTGGCTGTTGCTTCATGTCCGCAACAAAACAGGATACCGGGAAAGGGTCCTTTTCCAACAGGGACATACAGATTGGCTGTTACATGATGATGCGGCAAACTTTCAAAGATGATTTTTTCAATCCGATATCCATCTTCTGCGATCGTACTCAGCAACTGTGCATGCAAAGGTGTTTTTGGAGGCATGGATCCAAGAATGGAAAGATATTGCTGCCGGCAATATTGCTGGTATTGCTCAAGCTGATGATGCAACAAAGCTTGATGTAACAGGCTGTCCCGATGTCGGTATTGCTGGTGTAATCTTTGTGTAATAAAATCATGCAGGGTCTGATGACCGTTCCAATCCAGCACGTTGTATGATCGGACGGATGTAGTTTGCGCATATCCTGTACCGATGTTGCATACAAAAGATATGCTCATAAGGATTATCCATATTGGCATCAGGGACACAAATCCTTGTTGCAGACAACTATATTTTCGGGTTATGGGTAAATTCCTTTTTGAGGTGCACATGTTTGTAATTGTATGTTTGAATATGTTTTAATTTATTCGTGTTGATTTAACATGTATCGTGTTATGTGAAAGGAAGTGATTCATTTTGCATAGATGGGAATAGGAAATAATGAATGACAGGTATGTTTACCGTTTGTTGATGATTTGAACTGAACTTGTTAACGCAACAGGTTTTCAATAATCATGGCGCTGGCACCGCCGCCTCCGTTGCAGATGCCGGCCAATCCGTACCGGGCTTTGTGGTGCTGCAGGATATGCAGGAGGGTAACCACGATGCGGGCTCCGCTGCAGCCCAGGGGATGTCCCAATGCCACGGCTCCTCCCCACACGTTCAGCTTTTCTTCCGGAATGCCCATCTGTTGGGCATTTACCATGGCCACGCAGGAAAAGGCTTCGTTGATTTCCACAAAATCCATATCCTGAATTTTTAATCCGGCTTTTTGCAAAGCCTTATCCATGGCTTTGATGGGGGTGGTGGTAAACCATTCGGGAGCTTGTGCGGCGTCGGCAAAGGAAACGATGCGCGCCAGGGGGCGAAGATTTGATTTTTTTACGGCCTCTTCGCTGGCCAGCACCACGGCAGCCGCTCCATCATTGATTTTGGAAGCATTGGCTGCGGTGATGGTACCCCCTTCTTCAAAAGCGGGTTTGAGCAAAGGCATTTTTTCAAAATTAGCACGGCGGAATTCTTCGTCTTCCTGCACCGTCCGCATGTTTTTACCTTCTTGCACTTCCACGGCAACTAGCTGCGATTGCATCCATCCGTTGGCGTAGGCTTGTGCAACCCGTTCATAGCTTTGGCGGGCGTATGCATCCTGTTGTTCACGCGTAAGATGATAGGTGCGGGCGCATAATTCAGCTGCATTGCCCATGTGATACTGGTGATAAGGATCCCACAACCCGTCCAGAATCATGCCATCAATCAATTCGCCGTGCCCCAACCGGTATCCGCTGCGTGCTTTAGTGAGGTAATAAGGCGTTTGGCTCATGTTCTCCATGCCTCCGGCCACAATGAAATGCTCATCATTGGATGCGATGGACAAGGAGCCGAGCATGATGGCTTTCATGCCGCTGGCGCATACTTTGTTTACCAATGTAGCCGGCACGCTGTCGGGAATTCCGGCTTTCAGGCTGGCTTGGGTAGCAGGAGCCTGACCCAGTGCGGCCTGCAGCACACTACCCATGAATACCTCCTGAATTTGTTCAGGAGCCACCTGAGCGCGTTTCAGCGCTTCGCGAATGGCAATGGCACCCAGTTCGGTGGCAGGTACGGATGAGAGAGCCCCCTGAAAGCTGCCGATTGGCGTACGGGCAGCACCTACGATGAAGACATCCTGTGCAGGCATAACGCAGATTTTGTGTGCTTCAAATTTACCGGATTTCAACGATGTGCAGGCATTATAGTTCTTTCTCCATTTCCATCAGTCGCTCAAACGCTTCTTCATAGCGGGTTTGCAAATCCTGATATTGGGATTGAAGATTGCGGTAGAGTTGTTCAATCTTCAGAAATTCCTGTTTGTTAGCATAGAGGACGGGATCAGCCAGTCGTAGTTCAACATTGCGAATTTCTGCCTGGAGAGTATCGAGTTGTTTTTCGATTTTTTCAAACTGGCGTTTTTGTTGTTGATAGGCTTTTCTGCGGGCTCGCTCTTCTGCAGCAGGCTGGTTAATTTGCCGGGAAGTATAGGTTGAAGATGAAGAAGCTGTTGCAAATGCTTTTTGCTGGACCCAGGAAATGAGATCTCCCTGCCATTCGCAGAGTTGTGCATTTTCAATATACCAGATTCTTTGAATCATTCCCTCCAGAAAATAGCGGTCGTGAGAAACAACGATATAACTACCCGGAAAATTGCTCAATGCCTGTTTCAGCGCATCTATGGAAGGAATATCCAGGTGATTGGTGGGCTCGTCGAGCAACAGGAAATTGGCTTGTGTGAGAAACAATTTGGCCAGAGCCACCCGGGCTTTTTCGCCGCCTGACAATACCTGTATGGGCTTCAAAATGTCATCGCCACTGAATAGGAACTGCCCGAGCACATTGCGAATTTCCTGGGTAGTGTAGGAGGGAGCATGTTGTTCTACTTCCTGCAAGATGGTGTTGGCTGGATTCAGTTGTTCGGTATGATGTTGTGCATAATAGGCCATTACCACATGGTGCCCGGTATGCAGTTTTCCTTCAAATGATTCCTGGCCTGCCAGGATGCGGAGCAGGGTTGATTTTCCACGGCCATTGGCACCAATCAAACCAATTTTATCACCCCGCATGATTTCAAAGGAAACATCCTTCAATACAGTGTTTTCGTTGTATGATTTGCTGATGTGATGCCCACTCATGATCAGTCGTCCCGGTTCACGTTGCATCCGGAACTGAAAGCGTGGTGTATTTGTTGTTGCTTCAACGGGATCAATGCGTTCCAGTTTTTCCAGTTTTCTGATTGCACTCTGCACTTGTGCGGCTTTAGTAGCCTTTGCCCGGAAGCGTTCTATAAAAGCTTGCTGATGTTGAATGAAAGCCTGCTGATTTTCATATGTCCTTTGCTGATGCTCCTGCCTGGCTTGTTTCTGTGCGATGTAAGCACTATAATTTCCGGTATAGATAAAAAGTTGTTGCTGATCGATTTCCACGATTTTCTCAACCAATCTATCGAGGAAATGGCGGTCGTGCGAGGCAATGATGCAAGTGCCGGGGATTTGTTGCAGATAATTTTCCAGCCATTGCATGCTGGGTAAATCCAGATGATTGGTGGGTTCGTCGAGCAGGAGCAAGTCGGGCTGCTGCAGCAGCAGGCGGGCCAGCAATACGCGCATGCGCCAGCCGCCGGAAAAGGTATGAAAAGGGCGATCCAGGTCGCTCGTCTGGAAGCCCAGGCCTTCCAGCACTTCTTCCGTACGGGCTTTCAATTGGTAAACATTGGCTGTTTCAAACTGATGGAGCAATTCGCCATATTCCTGCATCAGGCTTTCCTGCTGGTTGGAGGCCATCTGCTGGCTCAGTTCCTGCAGGCGTTGCCAGCAACGGTTGATTTCATCAAACGCACTCATCGCCACATCGCGGATGGGCGCTTCTGTTTGAAAGCTCAGCAATTCCTGGTGAAAAAATCCGATGCGCAGTTCACGCTGCCGATTCACAAACCCTTCCTGCGGCGATAATTCACCGGCAATGAGTTTCAACAGGGTTGATTTTCCGGCACCATTGCGACCTACCAATCCTATGCGTTCTCCTTTGCCAATGTGCCAGTTTATGTTATGTAGCAAGCTGCGTGCCCCAAATTCAAGCGTAATATGTTGCAAACTCACCATCATTCAGGCCGGCAAAGCTATCAAAAATTCCCATACTGGATGATTCCACAACCCTGCCAGCCAACAGGCAGCAGCAAGCCGTTTTATTGTTTAATTTGCTTCATCAGAATCTGAATCAATGCGCTTGATTTCTCAGGAAAATTTATGGAAAAGCAAATGTTGCAGGATATGCCCTGCGGTATGTTTCTGGCTGATGATTTCATTTACTGGTTTTGCTCAGTACACTCTTAGTGGGTATGTACGCGATAGCCTGAATGGTGAACTGCTGATAGGTGCAGATATTCATGTACAATCAGCTACAGGCAGTGTTTTAGATGTCAGCACCAATCATTATGGTTTTTATTCTATCCTTCTGCCCGCAGGTACTTACAAGCTATACGTGATAGATCCGGGTTATCAAATTGATTCATGTTTGATCATGCTCGAAAAAGATTTGTCACTCGATATCTTAATGAAGCCCTTGCATTACACCACGCAGGAAATAACCATTGTTTCGCGGGTACATGATCAGATTAAAAGCACGGAGGTAAGCCGCATTCGTTTACCCATTCAGGAAGTAAAATCATTGCCTGTCATGGCAGGTGAAGTGGATGTATTAAAGACGCTGGAGATGCTTCCGGGTGTACAGGCATCGGAAGGTAATACCGGTCTGTATATACGAGGTGGAAATGCTGATCAGAACTTGATTTTATTGGATGATGCGCCGGTTTACAATACCGGTCATTTGTTCGGATTTTTTTCCATTTTCAATGCTGATGCGATTAAAAATGTAACGTTGATTAAAGGAGGTATTCCAGCCAATTATGGAGGAAGACTTTCTTCGGTAATTGATATTTCCATGAAAGATGGCAATAATCAGCAAATGCATGGTGAAGGTGGAATAGGGCTGATTGCTTCCCGGTTTTCTATAGAAGGACCTATCCGAAAAAACAAATCATCATATATGCTTTCAGCACGGCGCACGTATGTGGATATGTTGGTGAAACCCTTCGTAAGCAAATCCAGTTCGTTTTACGGATCTGGATATTATTTTTATGATCTAAATGCAAAACTCAATCAGCAATTCTCTGATCGTGACAGGTTGTATGCGAGTGCTTATCTGGGACGGGATGTGTTTCATTTCCGCAGCAGTGAAAATACTTTTCAGGCCTATATTCCGTGGGGCAATACCACCGCAACTGTTCGATGGAATCATGTATTCAATGCACGGATGTTTGCCAATACATCCCTGATATACAACGATTATCGGTTCAGCTTTGGTGCCACACAAAATAATTTCACGGTTGGATTGAATTCCGGTATTCACGACTGGAATCTGAAGACAGATGTGGATTATTATCTGAATCCGCATCATCATCTGCAATTTGGATATGATTATATTTTTCATACTTTTCAACCTTCCACAGCTTCCGGACGTTCGGATACTGCCAGCTTTCATCCTGCCAATCCCATGAAAAAATATGCACATGAAGCAGCTGTATATGTGCTGGATGATATGCAGGCCGGTGAAAGATGGGGCTTCAATTTGGGCATACGCTACAGCCTGTTTCAGCAGGTGGGGCCTTATGTGCGTGTACAACCTGATGGCAGCGGACATGATGATTCCGTTTTCTATCGCAGGTTTCAGCCAGTAAAAACCTACATGCAGTTGGAGCCTCGCCTTATAGCACGATTTTCGTTGAATACAAAGGCTTCACTGAAAGCTTCTGTTACCCGCACGGCACAATACATTCATCTGGTATCGAATTCTGGAACTACACTTCCAACAGATCTCTGGGTGCCCAGCACTTATCGTGTAAAACCACAAACAGCATGGGAATATACGATAGGTTATTTTACCCAGCTGCATGACCAGATGTGGGAAGCTTCATTGGAGATATATGAACGACAAATGTATCATCAGATTGAATTTGCTGAAGGATATACACCTTCTCTTGATGACCCGGAAAACAGTTTTGTATTTGGCAAAGGATGGAGTTATGGTAGTGAATTGTTTATTCACAAACAAAAAGGAAAACTAACGGGATGGCTTTCCTATACGCTTTCCTGGACCTGGAGAAAATTTCCGGATCTGAACGACGGGCAAAAATATCCGGCACGTTTTGACAGGCGGCATGATTTGAATCTTGTGGTTGGTTATCGGTTGAATGATCGATGGAATTTTTCAGCTGATTTTGTATTTGCTACCGGAAATGCTGTAACGATTCCCAATCAGTTTTATTTCATTGAAGGTGTTCTGACGCAATCCTATACGCAAATCAATGGTTATCGCATGAAACCTTACAACCGGCTTGATATAGCTGCCGTTTATACACCCAAACCCAAACATCATCGTTTTCATCACAGCTGGATGTTTTCTATATACAATGTATATAGCCGGCTGAATCCGTATTTCATTTACTTCGATCAATCAGGAGGATTGCTGCAGGGCAACCTGCAAATACAGGCCAAAAAAGTTGCTTTGTTCCCCATTATTCCAAGTGTAACCTGGAATTTCATTTTCTGATTTTAATGATGCTCATTTGATTGCCCTGCATTTTTTGTTTGCTGTTTCAGGTAAAACTGTATTTGTTAATTAACCATTACAGAAAATCACTTTCGTTTAATCCTTCATTGATCTGTATTTGCGTAACGTGGAAAGTAACACGCTGAGGTCCCATGCTGGTGGAAATTTCATAAGGCAGTTGCAGACCCTTTACCTGACGGTAATCACTAAAATCATATACAGAAGTCAGGGTTCTGTCATTAAGCTGCACCTGATGAATTTCATGAAGTTTTAAACCGGTTTGCGGATCATATTGGTACGTGATGGTTCCATTGGGTTGTGTGTATTGTATCGCATATACCTGTTTACCATTTTCATCGGTAGCGGTGGTAAGCGTTAGTTTGTCTGCCTGATTTAACAATGTCAGTTCAGGACACCATTTTGCATTTTGTTGGATTTGTTGTTTCATTTGAGGTGTAAGTGCGACTTGTTGGCCCATTTGCTGCATGCGGATGCTATCCTTGTTCATCGTTATCTTTGTAATCACCATACCTGATGATGGCAAAGAAAGTTCCTGCATGTAATGCTGATCCTGCAAGTGCCATTCGGTGAGGCGCACCTGTTGACCCTGTATTTCACCTTCTGCAACCTGGCTGAATGATTTTACCTGTTGCAATTTTTCTTTTCCACCGATGGCCGTGAGATAATGATTGATGACGTCGGTTGCTGATATTCCTTGCGGTGCCTGTGTAGTGGTATCGGGTGTAACCGGATCTGCGTAAACAGAGTAATATTCCAGTTTACCAAAAGCCTTCAGCTTATCAGCAAACTGCTTTGCATTGCCTACTACAATCACATAGGCATGATCAGGTTGAATAAATTGTTCCGCAGCTTTTTGAACCTGTTCAGCATTTACTTGTGCGAGATATTGCAGATAATGTTGATAATAGTCGCGCGGCATGTGATATCGTTCAATGTTGATAGCAAACTGCGCAATGATAGATGGATTTTCCAATGAGCGTGCAAAGCTGCCGGAAAGCGCATTTCTGAATCGAGTTAATTCATCTTCTGTTACAGGTTTGGTGCGCATATCCTGCAAATCGGCCAGCAGTCTGCTGATAGCGCTGTCGGTAACTTCTGTTCTTACCGCTGTGCTGGCCCGGAATATACCTACATAAGGATCATTGCTGAGCGATGAATAGGCACCGTATGTGTAGCCATGTGTTTCCCTGAGATCCATGAAAAGCCGGCTGTTCGATCCTCCACCCAGAATTTCATTCATGATCATAGCCGGAAAATTGCGCATGTCGCCAGGTTTGAGGTCAATGGGATTGGCAAAGGCAATATTGCTTTGTACGGCAGTCGGTCGGTTCACGATTGCCACAGTCAACTGTTTCGGTTGTTCAGGGAATGGATAGATGGGATGGGGCACCGGTGCGGGTTGCCAGTGAGCCAGATATTTTTGCGTGACTTCACGTGCCTGCTGGGGCGTAATATCACCTACAAATGCCAGATAACCTGTGTTGGGCCGCCAGTAGGTTTGATAATACTGCACCAGATCATCGCGGTTGATGTGGCTGACGGTTTGTTCGGTTTCAATTTCACCGTAAGGATGTTGTTTGCCGTAAGTCAGAGCATCCGTAACATGGGAAAGAATGGCATTGGGGTTATCCTTTTGTTGTGCCAGAGATGAAAGTGTTTGTTTCCTGAGTTTTTCCAGTTCTGTTGTATCAAAGGAAGGATGCAAGACTATGTCGGAAAATATCGCAAACAAGGCAGGAAAATTTTTACTCAGTGAAAATGCTGTGGCGCTGCTGCTGGATGTTCTGATATTACCACCCAGAAAATCGATGGTATCATCCAATTGTTGCTTATTCATGTCCAGCGTGCCTGTGCGCAGCATCTGGCCAGCCATAGATACATAACCCGCTTTTTCACCTTCCCGAACCGGTGGATGATCCAGGATCAGTGTAGCTGTAACCCAGGGCAGTTTGTGATTTTCCACCACAAATACTTTCAATCCGTTGTCCAGGGTAAATGTATCGGGTGTGCCGATGTGGATTTCCGGTGCTGGACCTGCAGCTGGCGGATGGCTTCGATCTATTTGTGCGAAGGCAGTTATGCCATTTAACAAGATGAACAGTAATAAAACAGAAATCTTTTGCATATGATTTGGTTTTGAAGATTCAATGGTTTATTCGCCTGCAGCTTGTTTTTGTGATATTGGCAAATAATACAACACGACCCGATTATCCGGTCGCAAATATTTTTTGGCAACCTGTAAAACTTCTTCGCGTGTTACCTGCTGGTATTTTTGCAATTGTTGATTGATCAGGTTGGCATCGCCAAAAAACATTTGATAATCGGCCAGGCTTTCCGCAATACCCAGCATGGTGCTGTTACTGGATACCACATCGGTTTGAATCTGATTCATGATTTTTTCAAATTCCTTTTCCGGAAGCAGTTGTGTGGTTAGTTTATGTACTTCTTGATCCATGGCCTGTTGCAGGCTGTCAGGATTTACATGCATGTTTGCAATCGCATAGTTGATCAGCAAACCGGCATCTTCATTGAAATAAGGAATAGATGCAACCGCTACGGCCAGTTGTTTCTGATCTTTTACCACCGTATTCAACCGGGATGAAGGCCCGCCAGAAAGAGCTGTGGCCAGCACCTGTGCTGCGTAATATTCGGGTGAGGTTTCTTTTGGCATGCGATAAGCTTCTATGACGGCAGGTAGTTGAATGTGATCATAGATGGTGTCTTTGATTTCATGTGTCAGCGGTGGTTCATTCGGATCAGGGCGTGGGATAGGAGTTTTGCCTTTTGGAATAGAACCGAAATAAGCCTGGATTAATTTTTTGGTACTGTCAATTTCAATATTGCCAGCGATGGAAAGAATCGCATTGTTGGGCACATAATAGGTATGATAAAATTGCAGGAATTGTCCCAATTGTGCTCGATTGATATCATCCATTGATCCGATAGGCGACCAGTGATAAGGTCCGCTGAAGGCTCGTTTCAATACTTCAATGAAAATGGTGCCATAGGGTTGATTATCTACTCGCAGGCGTTTTTCTTCTTTCACCACTTCGCGTTGGGTATTGACACCGATACTATCAATTTTCAGGTGCAGCAATCTTTCGCTTTCCAGCCACAGACCAAGGGCCAGCTGATTGGAAGGAAGTACTTCGTAGAAAAACGTGCGATCCTGCGTGGTATTGGCGTTATAGCTGCCGCCGGCGTTGGTGATGTATTTCTCAAATGATTTGCGTGGAATGTATTCGGATCCTTCAAACATCAGGTGTTCAAAAAAATGAGCGAATCCTGTCAGCCCGGGTGTTTCATTTTTTGAGCCTACATGATACATCATGGTAACCGCCACAACGGGTACCGTGGTATCGCGGTGCAGAATCACAGTGAGTCCGTTGGGCAATTGATATTTTTCAAAACGAATCAGGTGTTGCTGAGCTCCAGCTTGTTGTGGGTGAAGCAGGCATAAGATCGGCAGGCTCATCATCAGCCATAAGGCTGAATTTCTATGCCTTCGGGATTTGTGAAATGTGTGAATCAGCATAGGTAGGGTCTTTACGGGTTATTGTTTATCAGCAATTGAATGTGTTGGAAAAGTAGTGATTTTTCTTTGTGAAATACATATTTTCTGAAATGCGGAGATCATTATTCTTCCACTCGCTTCCACACTTCAAAGTTAGGGTCACCTTTTGTGGTTTTACCTTTGTGATACCAAAGATCACCTTTGATTTCATCAGTAAAGGGCAGCGACATGCCTGCACGCGTAGAATCGCGGGAAAAGAATTCAATATGTTCGGTGTACTGACCATTGCTCACGCTGTAGGTTCCGCCGCCGGTGGCAAAAACCTGGCCGGTTGCAATATTTACAGCAGCCCATTGAAAGCGGGTACCGGTAAGCAGTTTTAAGGTTTTGCGATCGCCGGTCTGGGGGATATCGCGCAGCTGACCATTTTGCTGATGCTGCACAATGCGCCAGGTTCCTGCATAAGCTCCTTGTCCATTGTCAATCCGTTTCCAACGTTGTGTTTCACCATCCGGAGTGGTGAAGCTCAGCTCTTCATCATTGCCTTTTAGTACCAACTGAAAGCTGGCAGGCTGCATGGTTTCATCACCCATCTGATATAAAAACTGCCCATCCAGCGTGTCGCCATGAAGCGTGTAGGTACCACCTCCAGCAAATACAATGTGATGAGTAGCAGTATCCACCTCACTTTCCATAAATACCCGATCGCCAAACAAGGCAACCGTCTTCACGGGCGATGATGCATGCTGTACACGCAGCCAGGCACCCCTGATATCAAGCTGAGCCGGGGCGGTGGTTATAATCCCGAAATAAGTGAGCAAAAGCAGAAAGCAGTACTTACGCATAATTTAGAAGTTTTTGAAGAAGCTTATTTTATACAAGGGTTTTATCATTGAGTCACAACTGGTGCAATCAAGTCAGAAAAGTTTTTTACACAGATAAAAATAATACAATTTTTTAAAACCAGGTACGTATGCAGATGATTTCAAAAGGTATCAGAACCGGGAACAACGCTTTCTTATGTTCCGGTTGCAACCATTGAATAAGCGAAAATTTTGTGAGGTTGTACGTAGTGCATTATGATTTGCATTTGGCCATCAAGTAAGTTTACAAAATGAAAAAACTTCAAATCAGAAGTCACAAAGATTGATAACGTAAAAAATAAAAAATGCAACATGCATAACAGGCAATCAAACCAACTATTCTGATGTATGGCGTAATTGATACAATCTGTGTAAAGGAATATCATTTTTCCCAGGTGGGCAGCCCATTTAACCCACGTGAAAGATATATTTCCATCCAAATCCAGATGGCAGGAGCTATAAGAATGGCAGCCAGTATGTCGATGCTGTAATGGGCGTGTTGTATCAGCAGCAACAGGATCACTACAGCCATCCAGATGATCAGCAAGTGCTTTTTGTTTTTCGGTGCAGCAAGATAAAATACCATCATGGTAGCTGTATGTCCGGAAAAAAACAAATCACGGGTAACAGGCAAATGATGATAGGCCAGGATATAAACCAATGGGTCGCGCAATGTTATGCAGTTCTGCGGCGGGTCCAGCGGTATGGCCCAGATGGTAATCAGGCGGAGGGTTTGCAGCGCAATGATGCTCATCAGTACCTGAAGCAGGCTTCGTGGGTATGCAATAAGCATAGTTAACCACACCAACATGGGAATATACAGGCATGCAAACAGTAACAAGGATACGTCGTGTGCTGGAATCAGCTGCAGCAGCGGGTCATAGAGTGTAATGCCATGCCGCTGCTGAATGTAGGGGAAAAATAATTGTGCAATATAAGCCAGCACTATGCCGGCTATCAGTGTCAGCAGTGCATTCCAGCAGAAGAAAGGAATCTGGAATGCTGTTTTCCATGCTTGTTTCAGGTGTTTTAACTTACTATGAGCAACGTTTTCTGCAGTAGGATGGAGGTGTTCCGTCCGCAGGGATGTTTGAGGCAAGTCTGTATGTTGGTCAGTATCCATAAAGCGATTCAGCTTTGTTGTGGCCTATAGATTCGGGCAGCAACAGTCATTGACCAGCTTTTAGGCAAGCTACTTACCAGTTGGGCCATCAACTGGTTCGAGAAGCCTGGCATCACCACTTTTTTTCTTTTAAAAAGCCCATCTATGGCAGCTTTGGCCACTATTTCAGCTGGCATGGCATATCGTTGTGCTGCAGGTATGTCTTTGAGCCCGGCTCTTTCATTGAAACGGGTTGCAACGGCTCCCGGTGCCAGCAAGGTTACATAGATATTCCGGCTGCGCAGCTCATAAGCCAGCGCTCTTGTGAAAGAATTCACCAGTGCTTTGGAAGCGGCATACAGGTTAAAATAAGGCAGAGGCAGGTAGCCGGCCAGACTTCCCACCTGGAGGATATAAGCTGGTTCTTTGTCGGACTGCAGCAGGGGTAGCAAACTATGGGTAATTTGCAGCAAGGCCATCACATTTACCTGAAGCATTTGTTGTTGTGCCTGCCAGCTAAGCCTGTCAAAGGCTCCCCACACTCCATAACCCGCATTGTTAACCAGCACACCCAGGGGTATTTGTTGATGATGCACCCACTGAATGAGCTTCTCTACTTCTGATGATGCGGCCAGGTCAGCCGGCAGATAGCGGACATCCACCTGGAATTGTTGGTGCAATTCAGCGGATGTTTGCGCCAGTATTTCTTCATTGCGCGCAACCAGCAGCAGATTCCATTTCCGTTGTGCCAGGCAACGTGCTATTTCTTTTCCAATGCCGCTGCTGGCACCGGTTACCAGTGCATATCTCATATTTCCAAAAATAGCGCTATTTAATCATCCGCAAAAAGCGATGATAGATGGGAGTTGGACTCCGATGGGATTTGGGGCTGTATTTTCCGCTGATGATGGGGAAATACATCACCCGCCGGCGGCTGGCCGCGCCCTGCACCGTTGCCAATGCTACCCTATGCCAGATGCGCCCGGAGTGAACGGTGAGATCACCGGCTTCCGCTTCAATGATCAGCTCATCCGGATCCGGTGTGTTATCTACAAAATATTTTTTGCGGAACATCATTTGGTAAAGACCTTGTTTATGTGTGCCGGGTAACACACGCAGGCCGCCTTTTTCCACCGGTGAATCGTCCAGGTAAATGCCCACATTCAGCATGGGATACAATTTGAAATTCAATACCAGATCACGCAGGCCATCCGTATGCCAGCCCAGTTTGGTGAATTCACTTTCACCCGTGTTGATGTAATGGTTGATGACGAGCCCGTCTTTTTCGTTTTCTGCTATACGCGCGTCCGGCACGTCGCCCAGAAATTTTTTAAGCTCCTGGATACGTGGATCCTGCAGCATCTCATGCAGGTAAGGATGGTGCAGGGAAGCAAATGCAAACCGATGAATCACAGTACGTCCATTCTCATCTTTGCCGTATTTGATCGGCGTGCCAAAGACTTTGTCTTTTTTCTCTGCAATCCATTGTGCTTCCAGTTCTTCCACTGCCTGAATGGCACGCTGTATTTGTGCGGGTGTAAAGAAATGTTTGTAATGAATGAAACCAAATGCATCAAAAAACTGCAGATGCTCTGCCGTAACACCGGCATCGGTGTACACAAATTTTTGATTCGGCTCCATATTCTTGTAGGTTTAAAACAGCTCCGAAAGATAATCATTTTTTAACATAAAACATTTTGATTAATAGGGAAAAATTCTTTTCATTAACCAGCTGTTAAGAGATGAAAAACTGCTGATGATCCGCCGGAAATATTGGCTGGCAGAGGATTAGCTGTGATGGAAGAAAATGTAGGCTATGATGATCGCTGCCACAATGCCTGCCAGTTCGGCCAGCAGCGCGCATTGCAGGGTATATCGCGTTTTTTTGATATTTACTGAGCCGAAGTACACAGCCAATACATAAAAGGTGGTTTCGGTGGATCCCTGTATGACGCATGCGACACGCCCGGGAAATGAGTCGGCTCCATATTGGTTCATGATTTCTACCATCAACCCTCGGGCGCCGCTTCCGCTTAATGGTTTCATCAAAGCCACAGGCAGGGCAGGTACGAAATCCGTATTTACCCCCAATGCGTGAAACACAGCTGCTATGCCCTGAATCAGGTAATCCATACACCCGGAAACCCGGAATACAGCCACAGCCACCAGAATAGCCACCAGATAGGGAATGATTTTGATAGCGATCTGAAACCCTTCTACTGCGCCGTCAATAAAAGCACTGTACACATTTACCTTTCGGATCATGGCCAGTACGATAAAGGCTATAATCACGGAAAACAATAAAAAATTGCTCAGCACCTCACTGATGGTGTTTACTTCTGCAGCAGGCAATTGCGAGAAAAAATACAGCAGAGCGCCAATGACCAGTGTGAGTCCCCCTAATGGCAGCAGCAAAGCTTTCTGGAACAGGTTGATACGCTGATAAATGGCTACCGACACGAGTCCGGTCAACGTAGAAAAAAAAGTAGCCAGCAAAATAGGTAAAAATACATCAGCCGGATTGGCAGCCGGTATCTTAACCTGGGACCGATAAGCCATAATGCTGATGGGCAGCAGGGTAAGGCTGGATGCGTTCAGCACCAGAAACATGATCATGGCATTGGAGGCGGTATCTTTTTCGGTATTCAATTCCTGAAGTTCTTTCATGGCTTTGAGGCCGAGGGGGGTAGCGGCATTGTCGAGCCCCAGCATATTGGCTGAAAAATTCATCAGGATAGAGCCACCGGCCGGATGATCGGGCGGAATTTCCGGGAAAAGTTTCGAAAATACGGGCCTAACGAGCCTGGAAAAGGCCCGCACCACTCCGCCCCGTTCGCCGATTTTCATGATGCCCAGCCATAAAGTCATGATTCCTATCAGGCCAAGCGAAATATCGGCTGCGGTTTTGGCTGCATCAAACGTGCTGTTGACCATATCCTGAAAAATATGGGTATCGCCCAGCACGATGAGCTTGTACATAGCAACCACAAAAGCAATCAGGAAAAAGGCAATCCAGACAATATTCAATGCCATAAGATGCAATTTTGCAATTGGTAATACTTCGTCTCTCGGATGAGAAAAGGATCTTGGCTTGGGTTGTATCAGTCCGGCTTCAATCCGTACAGGAGTTTTCTTGTACTACGAAAGCGGCTGCAATCCCAAGCCGGGTTTGTCCGTTACAGGCATCAGATATCCATCCTCTAACCTGAATCCACCTGCCACCACATCTCTTGCCAGATCAAAACTCCCATCCAGGTCCAGATATTGCGTATGGGGGCAGGAAAGGGCTGTATGCAGGGCAGCGCTGATGCTGATGATGCTTTCATCGTTGCAGCCCCACATCAGTCTAATTCCTGCCTGACGGGCAATGGTGGCAATATGCAAGGCCTCGCTTATGCCTCCGCATTTCATCAGTTTGATGTTGAAAATGTCTCCCGCAGCGGGTGGAAGGCTTAGCTGATAAGCATCAGCCGGTGTAATCAGGGATTCATCGATGGCAATCATGTGCCTCAGCTCTTCGGGTAATCGCCTGTAGGCATCGATGGCATGGGCTGGCAGGGGCTGCTCAATCAACTCCACGTGATAATCTTGGATCTCATGATAAAATTTGAGCAAGGAATCCGTATCATAACCCTGATTGGCATCTACGCGAATGGGCAAGTCTTTCCAGCGTTCGCGCAATTTCGCGACACGGGCTGCATCTTCCTCCCAGGAATGTCCCAGTTTTACTTTCAGGCAACGAAATCCCAAACCCAGATATTCTTCGGCCTCAGCCAATGTTTCATCCACGGATTTTATCCCAATGGTGACGGATGTGAGCATTTTTTCATGAGCCTGCCCCAGCCACTCTACCAGGGAAATACCCAGAGCCTGGCAAAAAGCATCATGCAGGGCAATATCCAGGGCAGCCAGAGCCCCTGCGTGCCCCCGAAATGCTTGATGCACGCGGTTCAGCAATTCACCCAGCCGACGGATATCCGAGCCGATGAGCAGTTCCCGCGCCTGATCAGCATGGGTAAGCACGTTCCAGGTATCATCAACATCTTCTCCTACCACGTATTTGCTTGGATTGGCCGCTCCCCATCCCACGATACCGTTTTGCAGGGTAAGGGTAACCACTACATTTTCCACATGATCCACCGTTTTGTAGGCGATGGTATAAGGGCGTTTAAGCCCCAGGTTTTCTTTGCGGATTTGCAGGTCGCGGATAATCATGCGGACGGGCTTTTGTGAGATGCAATCAGTCTGCGGATCAGGTTAATACCTTCATCAACTCCTTGTTCCAGCGGCAGCAAAACTGGCAATCCAGTTTTTGACCGATAAGCTTGTTGATATTGCAAAGCTTCTTCCAGGCTGCATTTTTCGGTGTTGAGGGTTACGGCAATCACTTCGGATCCGTACATGCGGATCAGGGCAATTTCATCTATAAGCTCGGGAATAGGGCCCCAGGCAGGATTATCATCGAAATACATTCGTTTGGGTGCGTATTGCAGAATCACATATCGGGCACCCCCCGAAAGCAAAAACTCTGCGCCGCATGGCCCGGAAGGATTGCGCAGACCCGATTGCCCTTCCAGAAAAATCACATCTGGATGTTGTTCTGTAAAACAGCTGTGGATAGCGTGCTCGAGTTCCCCGGATACGAAATCGTTGTACATCGTGTCGAGCACAAAACCATAATTGGCACCTTGCATCCAGCCTGTTTGGCCGGTGCTGATCATTTCGGCCCGCAAGCCATGACGGCGGCAAGCCTCTGTAAACAAACGGGTTGTGGTACGTTTCCCGATTTTGGTATCCATGCCCAGCACAGCCACAATAGGACAGGTAACTTCAAAGATTTTGCCCGACCAGAAATGCAGCTGATCCTTGGGTTTGGGCTTGCGGATATCAATCAATTGCACGCCTTTTTGCGAAGCTTCCTGTACCAGTTCTGGAATATCATTCAAATTCTGGTGCAAACCACTCACGATGTGAAGTCCGTGCCGGATGCATTCCAGCAACAAACGAATCATCTCGGGGGGCAACTTGCCGCCTTTGGGAGCGATACCTACCAGTGCATATTCGATATGCCGGGGAGCTGATTGGATGGCTTCCTGCACGGTAGCATAAACAGGAATATTTCTTTTTTTTCCATCCAGCACTTCGCCTGCATCGTGCCCCGCCCAGACGGGATCAATGACTCCCAGGATGGTAAAACGTTCAGTGCCGCGAATCAGCCCATGAGCTGTTTTGGCCGGACCATCCTTTAATGCCCCATCGGTAAGGATGATGGCTGTGCCTTGAATGTGTGGATCAATCATGAAAAAAGCATTTCAAAGGCGTAAAAATACATATTGATCTGAATTTTGACGGGTAATCCGAAATTGGAAACAATCGTTTGTCTGCGTGCCTGCTCAAGTATCCGTATTTTTGCGCCAAAAATTTTCAGATGCCCCTTCGTGCCGGAATCGTAGGTTTACCCAATGTAGGAAAATCCACCCTGTTCAATGCAGTCAGTACCAGTGTAAAAGCGCAGGCCAGCAACTATCGTTTCTGTACCATTGAACCCAATGTAAGCCTGGTTGAAGTACCCGATCCGCGTTTGCAGCAATTGGCTGCTTGTGTGCATCCGCAGCGGATTGTCCCTACAGTAATCGAATGGGTAGATATTGCCGGATTGGTGAAAGGCGCCAGCAAAGGTGAAGGATTGGGCAATAAGTTTCTTTCGCACATCCGCGAAGTGGATGCCATTGTACATGTGATTCGTTGTTTTGATGATCCCCATATCATCCGTGAGGAAGGTCCTGTAGATCCCGTGGGCGACAAGGAAATTATTGATACCGAATTGCAGCTGAAAGATCTGGAAAGTGTTGAAAAGAAAATCCAGCGCGTGGAGAAAACGGTGAAATCTTCTTCGGATGCACAAATGAAAAAAGAATTTGAGATTTTGTTGCGATGCCGCCAACATTTGCAGCAAGGAAAAAATATCCGCACACTTTCCTTGACGGATGAAGAAAAAAAAGCTATTGCCGATTTGTTTTTGCTGACTGCCAAGCCAGTGATTTATGTAGCCAACGTAGATGAAAATTCCATGCTCACGGGTAATGCCTATACCCAAGCCCTCGCACAGGCTATTGCTGAAGAGAATGCTGAAATGGTAATCATGAATAACAGCATTGAAGCCCAGATTGCTGAAATGGAAAGCGAAGAAGACAGGCAAATGTTCATGGAAGCTTATCAAATGAAAGAGCCGGCCCTGCATCGGCTGATTCGTTCGACCTATCATTTGCTGGATCTCATCACTTTTTTTACAGCAGGAGAAAAAGAAGTGCGTGCATGGACGATTCATCGTGGCTGGAAAGCTCCACAGGCTGCGGGTGTAATTCATAGTGATTTTGAAAAAGGATTTATTAAAGCTGAAGTCATTAGCTTTGAGGATTTTATTCAATACGGATCGGAAGCTGCCTGCCGAGAGCATGGCAAATTGCGCATGGAAGGGAAAGATTATGTGGTGCAGGATGGTGATGTCATGCATTTTCGGTTTAATGTGTAAATCATTTTATTGCACAAATCATGAATCAAACGCCTGATCAGGTTTTGTACCGCTCTTTCAGTCGGGAACAATGGAAACAATGCGGCCATCAGTTACCATTTATTGATATGCTTGACCAGCAGATTCCCAGGCTGGCAGCCCTGAACGAACCACTCACACCCGAAGAAATCCGTGATATCTATTTGCCGCTGGCCTGTTGGTTGCATGATTACATCATGTCGTATCAACAACTGCGGCAAAAGCTGAATGAACATTTACCAGGCTGTTGCCCGCAGGCGCCGTTTATCATAGGATTGGCAGGCAGCGTAGCAGCGGGCAAAAGTACGGCTTCACGCACGTTGCAGTTTTTATTGAAACAATGGCCTCAGCATTCCCGTGTGGAAAATGTATCAACCGATGGTTTTTTGTATCCCAACAAAATTCTGGAAGAAAGAGGCATTTTGAATAAAAAAGGTTTTCCGGAAAGTTACGATGTGAAGAGGCTCATTGAGTTTCTCAAGCAGCTGAAAGCCGGATATGATCACGTAAAAGCTCCGGTATATTCGCATTTACACTACGACATTTTACCTGATCAGTATATTGAACTTCATCATCCGGATGTAGTGATTATTGAAGGCATTAATGTGCTGCAGGTTGGCTCACCGGGGGCCAGGCGGGCAGCCCCGCTGTTTGTGTCCGACTTTTTTGATATTTCAATTTATGTACATGCCGAAGAAGCTTATCTGCGGAAATGGTATGTTGATCGGTTCCTGTTATTGCGCGAAACAGCTTTCAAACGTCCAGAATCCTATTTCCATCAGTACGCGTCCTTGAGCGATGCGGAAGCCATTCGGCTGGCCAATGAAATCTGGGAGAGCATTAACCTGCCAAATCTGCTGCAAAATATTCTTCCTACTCGCCGGAGAGCCACCCTGATTCTGGATAAAGGAGAAAATCATGCTGTTCAGGAAGTGCATGTTCGGTTGATGTAAAAAGCCTTTGTCAAAAGCCGCACACCTGCCGATAGAGAGAATGCCGCCATCTGCTGTAATTCCTTAATTCCCGCCTATTCTTCCTAACTTTGCATACCCATGAAAACGGTAGCCTTCCATACTCTGGGCTGTAAACTCAATTTTGCCGAAACTTCCACGCTTGGCCGTATGCTGGAAGCCGAAGGATATCAGGTGTTCCGGCGAATGGATGAAGCCGTGGCCGATGTGTATGTGATTAATACCTGCTCGGTTACGGAACAGGCCGATAAGGAGTGCCGGCAAATCATCAGGCGCATCAAGCGGATGGCTCCAGAAAGCGTGGTGGTGGTTACGGGTTGTTATGCACAGCTGCGGCCGCAGGAAATTGCGGCTATCGAGGGGGTAAACCTGGTACTGGGGGCAGCAGAAAAATTCCGGCTCGCAGCCCATCTGCAACAAATTGAACAATCCACAAGGCGTATTTGTTCCTGCGAGGTTGAGGAGGTTAAGGATTTTCATAGTGCCTATTCCCTGCACGATCGCACACGCACTTTTTTAAAAGTGCAGGATGGTTGTGATTATCATTGCAGCTTTTGTACCATCCCCCAGGCGCGCGGCAAAAGCCGCAGCAATACCATTGCAAGCGTACTGGAAGAGGCTCGACAGATTGCGGCTGCCGGCGTGAAAGAAATTGTGCTAACCGGTGTGAATCTGGGTGACTTTGGCAAAACGGATCCGAATCAGCATACACATCAGGAATCCCTGCTGGAGCTGATGCAGGCGCTCGACACGGTTGAGGGCATTGAACGATTCCGGATTTCATCAATTGAACCCAATTTGCTTACAAAGGATATCATTCGCTTTGTGGCGCAATCATCCCGATGGATGCCTCATTTTCATATTCCGTTGCAAAGCGGCAGCAACCGCATCCTGGGGCTCATGCGCCGACGCTATCGCCGTGAGCTTTATGCCGAAAAAGTGCATACTATTCTCGAACATATTCCAGATTGCGCCATCGGTGTAGATGTGATTGTGGGTTTCCCCACGGAAACCGATGAAGATTTCCAACAAACAGTTGACTTCCTGCAGTCGCTTCCCGTCGCTTATCTTCATGTGTTTACCTATTCTGAACGCGCCCATACGGCCGCTCTTTCTCTTAAGCCATCAGTGCCGCTTGCCGTTCGGCATCAGCGCAATGAAATACTCCGGCAGTTATCGGCCGCCAAGCATCAAGCGTTTGTGCAACGTTTTGTCGGTACGATTCGTCCGGTTTTGTTTGAAGCCAGCGTGAAACCTGCCAGTCAGCCAGGCCATTCAGCAATAATGGAAGGATATACCGATAATTACATCCGGGTGCAGGCACCCTATCGGGAAAGCTGGATCAATCGTATCATTGACTGGACAATTGAATAAAATTCTGCAAGGAAAATTTTTTCTGTTTTGCAGAAGCCATTATCTTTGCAACCCTGAAACATGGGAGCTTAGCTCAGTTGGTTCAGAGCATCTGCCTTACAAGCAGAGGGTCATTGGTTCGACTCCAATAGCTCCCACTACTTATGTTACTTTGAAACGTATCTTTTATCAGGTGCATGTTGATCTGAAATCGTGCATTTGCGTAAAATAATTTTTGATTCAGAGACTTTGTTTTTTACTTCCTTTTCTTATTTATTTTATCCTTTCCTTGTTTCATTGTTTACAGGCTTGGACGTTGGCTTGCTTGAAAAGTAGTTTCGTAGATTCATTTTCATGCATTTTACCGCAGTTTTTCTGTAGAATTCTAATGTTATTCTGATAAGTTTTGCAGGTAAATATTGTTTGTTTTTCATACTGATTGATTTGTTTTCACATTGTGCCCGATGCATGGCTTTATGATGTAGAAGCTATTGATTTTTGCTAAGTAATGCCCACTTTATTCCGGTATTATCATTTTATTTCATCTGCATTTTGTTGAATCTCTGCAGGGGATTTGCTTTAATTTTAAGCCATGTTTGCCGATGTGATTTTACCACTCGCCTTGCCCAAACTTTATACCTATCAGATTCCTGAAGGTATGAAAGTAGAACCAGGTATGCGGGTGGTTGTTCAGTTTGGCAAACGGCGCAAGTATGCCGCTATTATCAAGCGCATACATGATGAAGCACCTGCTGCTTACGCCGTAAAACCGGTTTTATCCAAACTGGACGAATATCCTGTGGTGTGGCCGCATCAGCTGCATTTCTGGGAATGGATAGCCCAATATTACGCTTGCACGGAAGGAGAGGTGATGAACGTGGCTATACCCGCTCATCTGAAATTGAGCAGTGAAACCATTATTCAGCTCGATCCTGCCTATGCTGATGAAACTTCTATTGCTGCACTTGCTGTGCAGCTGACAGATGAGGCTTTTCAGATCGTGGAGGCATTGGCTGTGAGGCACGAATTAACGCTTGCAGAAGTGCAGCAGTTGATTGGAGAGACTTCTTACGTATCTGCACAGGCAGTAGTGAAATCATTGATTGATCAACATATTTGTGTGGCATACGAATCCATTCGCGAATCGTATCGTCCCAAACTGGAAACCTATATTCTTCTTTCCCCGGTTTATGCAGATGAAAAGGCTTTGCATCAATTGTTTGATCAACTTGAGAAAGCTCCCAAACAATTGCAGCTATTGATGAAATTTTATGAGCTCAGAGAAAAGCAGGGATGGGTGCGGAAAAAAGATTTGCTGGAGCAAGCTGAAGCCAGCCACAATCAATTAAAAGCATTAATTGATAAAGGAATTTTTCAGGAAATCAAACAAACGGTTGATAGAATTGCATTTACCTATGATGGTGCTATTCAGCAACTGCATCTTACACAATCCCAGCAAACATGTGTGCAGCAAATTCATGATTGGTTCAGGGAAAAACGGGTAGTGCTCCTGCATGGTGTTACTTCCAGCGGTAAAACGTTGATTTACGTATCGCTGATCCAGGAAGCAATTGCAAAGGGTGAACAGGTTTTGTACCTGCTTCCGGAAATTGCTTTAACCGCACAGATGATTCGTCGTTTGCAACAATATCTTGGCAATCAGGTGGGTGTTTATCATTCCAGATTAAGTCATAATGAGCGGGTTGAAATGTGGAATAAAGTGCGGGAAGGAAGTCTGCAGGTGATTGTAGGTTCCCGATCGGCTTTATGGCTGCCTTTTTGCAAATTATCGTTGATCGTTGTAGATGAAGAACACGATTCATCATTCAAACAGCAGGATCCGGCTCCTCGCTATCATGCGCGTGATGCGGCTATTTACTATGCGCATCTGTTGGATGCGCGTGTAATCCTGGGATCAGCCACACCAGCTGTAGAAACCTATCAACAGGCCATGCAGGGCAAATACGGATATGTGATGTTAAAGGAAAGATATGGCCAGATTGCCCTGCCGGATATGATACTGGCTGACATGCATACCATTCCACGTCAGCATCGCGGTGAAAGGCATATTACTCCGTTGCTGGAAGATTATATCCGCCGCACCCTGCAGCAACACAAACAAGTGATTTTGTTTCAGAACCGCAGAGGCTATGCACCTTCGCAAATCTGCCAGGTATGTGGATGGGTGCCTCATTGCCAGCAATGTGATGTAGCATTAACCTATCATAAATCCATCCATCAGCTACTTTGTCATTATTGCGGACGAAAATATCCGCCGGTTACCCAATGCCAGGCCTGTGGCAGCCACGCCATCATACACAAAAGTTTCGGAACAGAAAGAATAGAAGATGAATTGCATACCCTTTTTCCCAAAGCCAGCATTGCACGGATGGATCTGGATAGCATGCGAAAAAAAGATAGTTATCATCAATTGATTTACAAATTTGAACAACGAAGAATTGATATCCTGGTGGGCACGCAAATGGTAGTGAAAGGATTGGATTTTGATTCTGTGGGTCTGGTGGGCATTTTGCTGGCCGATAGTTTGCTAAACTATCCAGATTTTCGGGTCAATGAACGGGCATTTCAGTTAATGGAACAGGTCAGTGGCCGGGCCGGAAGAAAGGGCGAGAAGGGGATAGTTGTGATTCAGGCCTATCAGCTGCGTCATCCTGTACTGGCTCATGTCATGGCACATGATTATGCAGCATTTTTTCAGATGGAAATTGAAGCCCGGGCGCATTTTCAATATCCGCCTTTTACCCGGCTCGTAAAGATTATACTCAAACATACCCAGCAGGAAAAAGTTGCTGAAGCTGCACATTTGCTTGCAGGTGAATTGTCTGACAAGTTTCCCGGTCAGATCACGGGCCCGGCTGCACCTTTGGTTAGCCGGATCCGCAATGAATATCTTCAGGAAATACTCATTCGCTTGCCCCGCTCTGCTCAGAAGTTGCAGGAACAGAAAAATAAAATCGTGAATATTTGTAATCAGCTGCAACAAAACAGCTCCTTCCGAAATGTGCGAATGATTGTGGATGTGGATCCAATGGGTTAATGAGAGGTTGGAAGAAATACATGCGCATGCTTTATTTACAGATTTTGACAAATAATGTTTCCCCTTGCTTCAATAAAAAAATCACCTCCAGATATGCATGAATCTGGAGGTGATGCTGTTATGGCTGATGCAGGAAATAATTAATGTGCTGGTGAATACAGGGATTCAATAAACTTTTTGGTACTATCATGCAATTGTTTTAAGGATGGTACATGCAGATATACCATGTGCCCTGATTGGTAGAATTCAAAATGAATGTTTTTCTGCAGGTCATTTGGAATGGGCAAATGTTGCAGTTCATACACGCCTTCGTAGAAAGGTGTTGCCAGATCATAATAGCCGGCTTGCAACAGCACTTGCAGGCGAGGATTCTTCTTCATGGCTGTAGCCAGATCGGTCATCACATTCACGCCCATTCTCGACCCTCCGTGAGTCCAATCCCATTGCATGCGGCCATAAATGGTAGGATGATAATCCATGTTCTGGCCATATTTCAGCACTTTGCGGACATAATCGTTGAATAAGGCTACATAAGCTCCGCTGATGGCTTCGGATTGTGGATCATAATAAGCCCGTTGGCTCAGGATATCCAGTGAAGGACCTGAAAAGCGAGTATCCAGGCGACCGGTGGTAAGTCCCTTTTTGTTGAGCAGTTGCTGTTCAAATTCACCGCCATCCACGCGCAGATTGGCCTTTTTAATGTAATCCACGTCCAGACCGGTATATTCATGCAGTTTTTCGGCAATGGCATTGAAGGTATTCGAGTCGAGCGTATTGCCTTTTATCAATGCCTGTGCATATTCTCCCGTGGCAAAGTTTTCTACTTCTTTGAGAAAAGCTTCCAGATCCGGATGCTGTTGTGGAAGCTGATGATGATACCAGGCTGTAGCTGCAAATGTGGGCAGGCCCAGGATATAAGGCATATCATTGCCTGGATTGCGTGAGGGACCATCAATGGAATTATCAAAACTCAGAATCTGCGAAAGCAGGATCACACCGTTTAAATCAATATCATACATGCTTTGCAGCATGCTTGAAAGTACGGCAGAGCGGGTTGTGCCATAACTTTCACCAAAAAGGAACTTCGGGCTGTTCCACCGTCCGTATTTGGTAATAAAACGCATGATAAACTGGCTGAAAGCGCGTCCGTCCTGATCTACGCCATAATAATCCTTTTCTTTGCCTTGCATCACGCGGCTAAAGCCCGTTCCCGGAGCATCTACAAATACCAGGTCGCTGGCATCCAGCAGGCTGTAATCATTATTTACCAGTTCATACGGAGCTCCATGCATGTGCACCGTGGTGTCGATCACCACGCGGCGAGGGCCAAATGCGCCCATGTGCAGCCAAATAGTAGCTGATCCAGGACCTCCATTGTAAAGAAATGTAATCGGACGGGTGGATTCGTCGGTTACGCCTTGTTTGAAATAAGCTACGTAAAACATACGTGCTGTAGTGTCTTGCTCATTGTCGTCAAGCAGGGGAATGGTGCCAGCAACGGCTTGATAGTCGATTCGCTGCCCCTCAACTGTTACACTGCCTGTAGTGGTTACATCGGGCTGTGCGGGTGGCAATTTGTCTTTCTGAGTGGCATTTTCAGTAGCGGGAGGCTGTGGTCTGCGGGGCTCCTGTGCTTGAGCCTGGAAATGTATTCCTATCATCCCCAGTTGAAAACATACCACAATGATGAGCAGGTTTAGATGTTTTTTCATAGTGTGTATATTTTAAAGTTAAACGTAATGCTGAAAGAAAGATGATTTTCACGTTTCGGGGCGACTAATTTATACATTCCGTGTGGATTCTTTCCTATTTTTTGATGAATGGATCTGTAAGCCGGCGGAGAGCCTTTGTGCAGAAACCTGTGTGCAAGGCAAATGCAATCACGTGTGAGGGTATTTTACTATTATGAATCCCTGAATTCAGATGCGATTATTTTATTGCCTGAAACACAATTCCGGATAGGGTGGTTTTCTTATGGTCAATAAATAATCATCTCCACTGCTATGGTGCAGTGGAGATGGGTTTAAAAATTGTGTTATTCAGTTTTCAATGAGACAGGCAGCAACCGTATTGTAGCTGGTTTCATTGATTAGAATAGCTGCTCCGCATGCCCGGTTTTTGGCGTAAGCGTCCACGGCAAGAGGTTTGGCGGTGCGGATTTGCACGCGTGCCACATCATTTAGTTGTAATGTGCCGGCTGCATCCTGATGGGAAAGCGTGTTGATATCAATTTTGTATTCAATATTTTTCACCACACAACGCACAAGCGTAGGTCCTTGTTGCAACAGCAGCTTGTCGCCCGTTTTCAATGGAGCGCTATCCATCCAGCAGATGGTGGCTGCAATATCCTGGGTGAGTGTGGGCGGCTGATCAGCAGGTGTAATCATATCACCCCGGCTGATATCCAGATCATCCTTAAGCAACATAACGACTGATTGGGGAGCACGTGCCTCTGCAAGAGGTTGTTGTGCATATTCAATCCGATCAATCGTGCTGGTTAAACCGGATGGCCATACTGTTACGGCCTGTCCTACATGAAAGCTGCCACTGATGATTTTTCCGGCATAGCCCCGATAATCATGATAAGCATCATCCTGTGGCCTGATTACATATTGTACCGGAAAACGTGCAATATCCTGATTGATATCCTGCGCAACGGGTACTTCTTCCAGATAAGTCAGCAAAGGCTTGCCTGTGTACCAGGGCATGCGATCTGATTTGTACACCACATTATCGCCATGCAACGCACTAATGGGAATATAATATACATCCTTTACATTCAGTTTTTGAATGGCTTCTTGATAAGCATGTACAATTTCGTAAAAACGGTCTTCCGAATAATTGACGAGATCCATTTTGTTGATGCACAGCACCAGATGCGGAATCTGCAGGATGCTTGCAATGATGGTATGGCGCAGGGTTTGCTCCACTACGCCCTGGCGGGCATCCACCAAAATAATGGCCAGATTGGCTGTGGAAGCTCCTGTAACCATGTTCCGGGTGTATTGAATATGCCCGGGTGTATCGGCAATGATGAATTTGCGTTTGGGTGTTGAAAAATATTTGTAAGCTACATCAATGGTAATTCCCTGTTCGCGTTCGGCACGCAAGCCATCGGTAATCAATGCCAGATCAAGCTGTTCACTGCCCCGGTGTTTGGAAGCCCTTTGCAGGGCTTGCAGCTGATCAACAAAAATAGATTCGCTATCGTATAGCAAACGGCCAATCAACGTGCTTTTACCGTCGTCCACACTTCCTGAGGTTGTAAATCGCAATAAATCCATGTTAGAAAAGTTTTTGATTTTTCAACGTTTAAATCTGTTCTGTTTTTCAGAAATAACCTGCCTTTTTGCGATCTTCCATGGCGGCTTCTGAAAATTTATCATCGATTCTGGTGGCGCCGCGTTCGCTGATTTTGGATTGTAGGATTTCCTGGATGATTTCTTCGGTGGTACGGGCTTGTGATTCAATGGCAGCCGTGCAATTCATATCACCTACGGTACGGAAACGAACGGTTTTTTCTACAATTACATCGTCCGGTTCGATCTGGATATGGGGTGAAACAGCCACCAGCTGGCCTTCGTATAGCAGACATTTACGCGTATGGGCGTAATAAATGGATGGCAAAGCAATATTTTCCCGCAGGATATAATGCCAAACATCCAGTTCCGTCCAGTTGCTGATGGGGAACACGCGCACGTTTTCACCTTTATGGATTTTACCATTGTAGATATTCCATAACTCCGGCCTTTGCAGGCGCGGATCCCATTCGCCAAATTCATTTCTTACAGAAAAAATACGTTCCTTAGCACGTGCTTTTTCTTCATCACGGCGGGCACCCCCAATGCAGGCATCAAATTCAAATTCTTCAATGGTATCGAGCAAAGTATAAGCCTGCAGGAAATTACGGCTTGCCAGCTTGCCTTTGGGTGGTTCCAGGTTTTTTTGTTTGATGGTATCTTCTACTTTTCGGACAATCAATCGTTCACCGATCCGGTTGACGAGATCATCGCGGAACTGCAATACTTCAGGAAAGTTATGTCCGGTGTCAATATGCACCAATGGAAAAGGAAATTTGCCAGGCCGAAAGGCTTTTAATGCCAAATGCACCAGGGTAATAGAATCCTTTCCTCCGGAAAACAACAAGGCTGGCCGTTCAAACTGTCCGGCTACTTCTCGCAGAATATGGATCGCCTCTGATTCCAGATAATCGAGATAGTCAAAATCATACACCTGTTTTGCCATACACCATACGTTTTAATGTCTCATAAGATGATACAACCGATTAATTTTTGATGGATGAAACATGCAATCCGCATTCTTTTTTGGTTTGATCTTCCCACCACCAGCGCCCGGCCCGATAATCCTCGCCCGGGCGAATAGCGCGGGTACAGGGTGCACAGCCTATGCTCACAAATCCCTTGTCGTGCAAGGGATTGTAAGGCACCCGATGCTGGCGGATGTAAGCTTTTACTTCATCCAGCGTCCAATGCAACAGAGGATGAACTTTCACGATCTGATGTACTTCGTCCCACTCTACCTGTGGCAAATGGCTGCGTTCGGGCGATTGTTCAGCGCGTATGCCTGTAACCCAGCATTGCATGCCCTGCAGTGCGCGGGCCAGGGGCTCTACTTTCCGGATCTGGCAACAGAGTTTGCGATTTTCTACGGAAGTATAAAAACAATTGGGCCCGCGTTCATTCACCAGTTGTTCAACCCGAGCTGCATCCGGGAAATAGACCCTTATGCGTTTGCCATAATGTTCATGCAAGCGCTCCATCAGCGAATAAGTTTCGGGAAACAGTCTTCCGGTATCGAGCGTAAAAATTTCGATGGGCAACTGAGCCTTCCAGATCATGTCGGTGATCACCTGATCTTCCCAGCCCAGGCTGCTGGAAAAGCAGATGGTATGGGCAGGAAAATGGGCAGCCAACGCCTTTAATATAGCCTCTGCATCATGCGGGTCAGCAAAACCTGCCTGTAATTGTTGCAATCGTTCAGCAGTCCATACGCTACTCATTTCATTGATGTTTTAGTGTAACCAGCTTTTATATACAATCCATAAACTGAGCAACATCACCAGCAAACCTAAAATTACCAATAGTTGCCGGGTGGGAAGGCTGCGGGTAGTGCGGGCTGCCAGAGGTGATGCCAGTGCACCGCCTATCAGCAGACCCAATAATACCTGCCATTGGGAAAGCCCCAGCAGAACCAGAAAAGTGGCCGACCCTGCCAGCGCCACATAAAAACGCGCCAGATTCACGCTTCCCACCACGTATTTCGGATTGCGGCCACTGGCTATTAACGTAGAAGTAACCAGTGTACCCCAGCCGCCACCAGCAACGGCATCCAGAAAACCTCCGATCATCCCGAGAAAGCCCACACGCTTTATTTTCCGTTGTTGTGTTCGTCGAAAACGAATGCCTTTCAGCAAAATATTGACTCCCAGAAAAAACGTGTACAATGCAATCACAGGTCTGATCGTGTGCAATGCAGCATGTTGCAAATGCGTAATCAATATAGCTCCGGCTATGCCGCCTATGAGTCCGGGCCATACCAAAGCGCGGAACAGTTTCTTGTTTACGTTGCGATAATGCCAGTGCATCCATCCGGAAAAACCACTGGTGAAGATTTCTGAAATGTGAATGGTTTTGCTGATCTGTGCAGGCGGAATACCAAATGAGAGCAAATAGGTGGTTCCTATGGTGCCATATCCCAGTCCCAGCGTGCCATCAATGTACTTTGCCAAAAATCCCCCTACCAGAAACCAGATGAAATCTTTACCCAGCAGATCCACTGCGCGGCCTGTCCACTCATGCCAGGATATTGTTGACAACAAAGGCTTTAGTTCGTACCCGATGGCAATCAATCCTATCGCCAGTAACACGATGATCCAGCGATAGATACCGATTATCACCAGTTGATGTTTCGATGATTTTAGGGTAGTGGAAGGATTTGTTTGGCTATGAAGAGACGATTGTTTTGCAGATTTCGTATGATTGGGCACAAATGAAGCTGTCAGTACATTCAGCTGCTGTACCTTGTAGGCAAAATCTCCTTTCAGCTGATTGCGAATGGCGTTCAGGCGATATAAAATGTTGTCGATATCATCCGGGATGACTTCGTTAAACCATTCCCGAAGCCTTTTTGCGAAGGTGGGCGAAAGTCCGTTTGTGGATATAGCAATTTTGAGTTGCCCTTTTTGTACAATAGAACTTAAGTAAAAATCACAGAGCTCGGGCGTATCGGCCACATTCGTAAGGATGCCACGGGCTTTTGCCAGAGCATGAATATGTTTGTGTAATGCATGATCTTCGGTTGCAAGAATCAGGATATCAATATCTTCCAGATCCTGAGCCTCAAAAGCTCTTTCAATCAATATGAGACGATGGCCGGCATTTGCAAACTTCCGAATTTCAGGCAAAATATCAGGTGCCACCAGCTTTACGTATGCCCGTGGTGCATTGCCCAGCAAAGCAGCCAGCTTTTCCAATCCCACTTTACCGCCGCCTACAATCAGAAAACGAAGAGATTCTGCTTTCAGAAAAACAGGGAAAAGAGTATTTCTGCTGCTCGACTTTTCTTCAGCAGATACAGCTTTTGCAGGCGATATGGAGTTTTCAGTGAGCATGTGCAGCAACAAGCACGTTTTCAGGATGATAATTTTCAGTTGAAAACAAAGGATGTGTTTTTACCACCTCACCAATAATGATGATGGCAGGTGATTCAATGGCAGCCGCAGAGGCTTTTTCCAGAATGTCGTGCATGTATCCGATTACCATTTTTTCATCCGGTAATGAACCATTCTGGATAATAGCCACTGGCATGTGCTCTTTTTTCAGGTGACGATACAAAGCCACAATCTCAGGAAGCTTATGCACGCCCATCAGAATTACGATAGTGGCACTGGAATGGGCAGCCAGCTGCAGATCGTTTGATAACTGGCCATCCGCAAGAGTTCCGGTAGTAATCCAGCAGCTTTCGCTGATACCCCGCAGGGTTACGGGAATATGCTGCAGCTCGGGAACGGCTATGGCACTGCTGATGCCGGGAATGATTTCCACTTCCATGCCATGTTGTTGAGCAAAAGCCAGTTCTTCATATCCTCTGCCGAACAAAAATGGGTCGCCTCCTTTAAGCCGCACTACATGACCATAGTGTGTAGCATAATGCAGGATGAGTTCATGAATTTCTTCCTGGGTATAGGCTTTAAATCCTTTTCTCTTGCCAACAAATATTTTCAGTGATTCCGGTGAAGCATAACCCAACAAATCAGGATGCACGAGGGCATCGTATAAAATGACCTGTGCTGACTGTAAGGCTTTCATCCCTTTCAACGTAATCAGTTCCGGATCACCAGGTCCCGCACCGACCAGACTTAGTTTCTTTTTCATCATTTTTTCATGGCTTGAATTAGGAAGGAATGGTTTCTTGGGCATCTGCAACCGCTATGGATCTTTGCTGATGATAAGTTCTGGCTTTTTGCAGGAAGCGATGTGCCTGATGCAGGTAAGCCTCTGCAAAATCAGGCTTAGGTTCGTGCTGATTGATTTGCAGCACGAAGCTGGCAAACGAAGGAGCCACATCAAATTCAGCCGCCTGAAAATGCTGATCAAAATCATTGATGATTCCGATATGGGTGTTGCAGTTTACTTCTTTATCCAGCAACAGAGCTTTGGCTGCATAGACAGAAGCTGTATAAGCCTGATAAACAGCATCTCCGTAATTTCCGTCTTTTAGCCACTGATCAGCTATTTCAAGTTTTTCTTCGGCTTCGTTCAGCAACACATAAACCAGATCCACCACTACGCTGGCGCATTCGCCTACACCGACGGCAGTCGAATATTCCACTTCCTGCCCCCAGTCAATGAAATCATCGGGTTGCAGATTGGTTAGATCGGTTAGAGGTTTCAGCAGGTTGTAAAAATAGTTTTTCCCCTGCCGGTCGTAATAGGCGTTGAATGTTTCTCCCGGCTGAGCATTTTTCAGGTAATCGTTCAGGATCAAACGTAGGGCCTGAGGTGCACGTTTGCTGGGTACTTTGGTGATTTTTTCAGCCAGCCTGCCTTCACCGTGTCCGGTGGGACCTCCACCCAGCAGCACCTGCAGCGCGGGGAGCACTTTGCCGCCCGCCTTCAGCGAAGCGCCATGAAAGCCAATGGTAGCAATGCCATGCTGGCCGCAGGAATTCATGCAACCACTGATTTTGATTTTAATATCCTTGTTGTAAATCAATTGGGGATATTCCTGCAGAATGACCTGTTCCAGCATGCGGGCAATGCCTGTACTATTAGAAATACCCAGGTTGCATGTATCTGTTCCCGGGCAGGATGTAACATCGGCAGTGGAATCAAATCCAGGTTCAGCCAGCCCAAGTTCATCCAGTCGGGTAAACAAATAGCCCAGTGCCTGTTCGGGTACATAGCGAATGAAAATGCCCTGGTTATTGGTAACCCGCATTTGATCGGCTGCAAGGGATTTGACCAGATCAGCCAGTTTGCGGGCTGTATCAGAAGAGATATTGCCATTTGTAATTTTCAGGTACACCCCCCGATAGCCCGTCTGTTTTTGGGGAATGACATTGGTAATTAACCAGGCCTGGAATTTTTCAGTATTGGAAATGGTGTATGGCGGTATCTCTATTCGTTCTGGAAGATGTTCTAACTGTTCGTGAAATTCGATGGGCACATGAAAAGCCTTCAGACCTTTGTATTCGGCCTGCACCAGCTCGGTAAATTTTTCCATACCCAGCTTTTCAATCAGGTATTTCATCCGGGCTTTATGTCGGTTGGTGCGTTCACCATATCGATCAAAAACTCTTAATACAGCTTCAATATAGGGAAGCAAATCTTCAGCAGGTAAAAATTCAAAAGCCAGTTTGGCTGTGAAAGGCTGTGCTCCCAATCCGCCACCCACTACTACTTTAAATCCTTTCACGAGCTTACCATCCTTTTCCTGGATGCGTGGAATCAGGCCGATGTCGTGTATGTAAGCAAAAGCCTCGTCTTGTTCACTGCTGGAAAAGCCGATTTTGAATTTCCGGCCCATATCCTGGCACACCGGGTTGCGCAGGAAATACCGGAATGCAGCATCTGCGTATGGAGTAACATCGAAAGGTTCATTCGGATCCACACCTGCCAGGTGCGAACCGGTTATATTTCGCACAGTATTACCGCAGGCTTCCCGGATGGTAAGGTCATCCATAGCCAGCTTAGTCCACAATTCCGGTGTACGTTCCAGACTTACAAAATGCAATTGGATGTCCTGCCGGGTGGTTAAATGCAGATTTCCGGTTGCATATTCGTCGGAGATATCGGCTATACGTTTTAGCTGCGCTGTGGTTAATCTTCCTTGTGGTAGTTTGATGCGGATCATTTGCACGCCTTTCTGGCGCTGACCGTAAATGCCGCGGGCCAGGCGCAGGCTTTTGAAACGATCCGGGTGCAATTCCCCCGTGAGATATTGACGGATCTTTTTTTCCAGTTCGATGATTTCCTGTTCCACAACAGGATTTTCCAGCTCCGTGCGAAAACTTTTCATGGGATGATCATTTTTTAATAACACAAAAATATGGTTTCTCTACTAATTTAGTGGAGTTAATAGGAATAATGCGGAAAAAAATAGAAAATTTTAAATAAAACGAAGGTAAATTAGAAGTTTTCTATTTGGCGTGGGATTTTTGTCGTGTTTTTTTATGCATGGCTATCAGGCTGTCTTCTTTTTCGGCGAGGTCTTTAATACTGGTTTTCGCCAGGATTTCCAGAGATGCATCCCGCACCCGCAGGGCTACCTGCCTGATGCCGCATGTGAGTTCATCTTTGCATTCTTCGCAAGGTTCATAAAAATTCAGGCTTACACAAGGTACCAGCGCAATAGGTCCACCCATCAGGCGTATAATATCCGAAAGCATGATAGTATCGGGTGGTTTCAGCAGGTAATAACCGCCGCCGGCGCCTTTCTTGCTCGCCAGCATGCCGGCATTTTTAAGCTCCAGCAGGATGTTTTCCAAAAATTTTTTCGGAATGTTTTCCTGTTCAGAAATGGTGCTGATAAGCATGGGACCCTTGCCATGATTTCTGGCCAGCACAATCATGGCTTTGAGGGCATATTTGGTTTTTTTGGAAAGCATAGATTTTGCGTGTAATTTATCGAATAATAATTTTTATTGGCTGTATTCTCTTCCTTAATGCCTCAATGATGCAAAAAAGAACATTTCTCAAGTATCCCATGCAAATCTCGCCAAAAATTACAAAATTTACAGAAACAGCACAACCTGTCCCGGTTTGTTTTTATAACCAACCTTTTATTTTATGTTTGATGGGTGATGTGGTTAAGTTCAATTTTGACAAAGAAGTACAAGAAAAATAGCATCATGAAAACAGACATGAAGCATCACAAATGGATATGAAAAAGGTAAACAAACTAAAAATCATTTTTATTTTTATACCCTTCCAGCCATACAGGTCCTATCAATCCGGATGGTACCGTGCCCCAATTTGAGGCATCAAACGGCTGGTACTGCATGTTCACCACATTAATATCTTTAAAAATTTTCCAGGGGATTTTATTTCGGTCATAAGCTGCAATCCGGTTTGCTGCCAGATTGGTGACCTGAATCTGCAGTACATTTTTTCCTGTTTGAATATAAGGAGTTACATCGCAAGTAAACGGAACAGCCCATGCAGTAGCCACATCATGGCCATTGAATATAACCTTTGCACTGAAATCTACCTGTCCCAGCTTTAATATCCATTGATCAGCTTTGCTTTTCTGCTCTTTTGTTATCTGAAAGCTAATCTGATATTGGGCTGTACCTGCAAACGTGCGTGCCGAATCATTCAAATCAGTCCATGAACCTAATTTTTTTAAACGATAAATTCCTTTGATATCAGGATCTCCTTCTATAAATTGTAGAGTCCACGAAGTGTCCAATGATAGGCGCAAAAGATTTGAATTCGATTGCCACGAGGGAATGTAAGTCCATCTGGGTATATGCACAGGAGTCTGGTTAGTGGTTTTCAATATGTATGAATATCCCGAAGGAATTTGTAAGTAAACAGTGGTTGTATTCATTCCTTCTGCATTTGGAGCTTGTTTCAGTTTTGCTATTCCCGTTCGATTGGCATAAGCATCATATATCACAACATAAGGTGCATGAATATTTAACGTTATCCATCCATTGAAATTTTTTGAACTCAGGTTGCTGATGAAATATATATAACCATCGTTTGTTTTTCTTCTGATAAAAGATAATCCGTTGCGTACCATGCTTTCAGCCTTCACACCGGCCATTGATAATAACGCAACAACATCTGGACCCATGTAGGCAAATCCTTTGTTGATTTTTTTTACTTCGGTTTGGTGAAAAATCCATGCCTGGTTAATCTGATTTTTGAATTGTTCAAGGGTATCTTTTCTCAACTGCCAGGCATTTAATCCCGGTACATTTTCTGGAAAATGATCAAGGAAAATCACTTTTCCACCATTTTTTATCAATGATAAGATGTGGGAAAAGCTGTGCAGAGGAATGAAAGTGCAGGGTGGAATGATCAAAACTTTATAATCACCGCCGGGAGTTTTTATTTTTCCATTTTCTACTGTTGTTTTTTCGATAAAATAATCGGAGATATAATCAAAGCTATATCCTTGATGGATTAACAGATCGGCTAATTGCCCAAATCCGGTGGAATCGAGCCACTGTTGCGTATTCCCAATTGTGAGTTGAAATAGTAAATTCTGATTTTGTTTGGCCCATACATCGCTTGCAGGCCAGTATAGCAGGATATCGTTATCTGGCTTTCCTTGCTGAAGAAACGATTGGGTGCGGGTGATATATTGATTCATAGCTGGCAGATTGTGCCAGATGGGATTGTAGGGTGAAAAGTTTACAGAAGCATAAAACTGCCAGCCAGGCCAGGGCGCATGTTTCGGAGAATAAGGTGTACCATGAAAGAAAACATGGTTAATACCGGATATCCACATCTCATCGAGCACGGGTTTGCATTGAGCCAGGCTCACGCGGAAATGCTCGCCCAGCCAGGTAAATGTTTCAGATGAGGCATAACGTTTACCAGAGATATGGGCAGCTGATGAGGCAAACTTTAATACACGTTCATCGAGCTGACCTGCACGCATGCCAAGCGAATCTTCCGGAATGCCAGGAATATTGAAATGGCAAGAACCGAATGATTCGGTTTCAGGAATATCGGCGCTGGCATATAAATCAATCCAGTTGCCTGGTGAGCCATGCGCCTGATAGCGGGTGGTGCGGCCCATCTGGTGTGCCCAGGCCGTCCAGGGTTCTGCAAAATCATGCAAAAGCAGGTCGGCCAATGTTTGCCTGTAATCCATGATCACGCGCTGCACCGTGTCGGGGTTTCCTATTCCAAGCAAAGCAGGTAAATAATTTCGCAAGTCATAGCCACGCAATCGCTTAAAATCTGTAAAGAAATGGGCAGTCCAGTCGGCTCCAAATACTTCATACGAATCATCAAAAAAGCTGTGTGGAAGCGGAGTATGTGTTCCCTGAAATGCCTGTGTAAAACGTTGCAGATAGGTGTGTAATGCTGTCCGGGAAAAATGATCCATTACCCAGCCCTCGCCGCCTGGGGCTGCCCGTTTTACTTTTTGCAAAGTTTTTCCGTTGAATACGGCAATCAACAACCATTTTCCCGGAGGTGCCTGCCAGTGCAAATAGCCGAATGTATCTACTTTTGAGGTTAAATCCAATTTTTCATGCTGATCTGAAAAAGCCATCAGGGCTTGCAGCTTTGCAATAGACTTTTGCCGTGGATCTTTGGCGAATATTTTTTCGGTAAGACTTTCTCCTCCATGCAGGATATATGTTTGAAAAATCACTTTCGAAGCGGCTTCATCGAGGGGAATTTGCGGACCACCGAAAGGCCATCCCGTGCCGTTATTCATATCCACTTCCATGTGCAACTGATGCGCTTTGCGGATGGTGTATTGTAACATTTGCATCCAGCGATCAGACAAATAGGGGATTTCTTGTTTTTCAAATCCATGGACTCCATAGATCGGTGTGATTTCTACGCCACCAAATCCGGCATCATGCAAGGCTTGCAGCTGATAGGCAATCCCAGCTGTATCTACGGCGTTGCCAAGCCACCACCAGCGCGTCCAGGGACGAGCCTCTACGTGCACCTGCGGCCATGGCGTTTGAGCCAAAGCCTGATGTGCTGCCAGAAACATCAACAAATAAATTCTCAGCCGAAGTTTCATCATAACAAACCCAATATAGTTCATTCATAACGTTTCACACTCACTGCATACACTTCATCTTTTCCTTCAAAATTGGCCCGGAAAATGACCCATTTGCCATCCGGTGAAAAATGTACATTGGGTTCCAGCGCCCGATAACGTTGATATCGCATATCTGCCAAACGCTCTGCCTGCAATTGATTGCCGTTCTTTTTAAACAGATAGATCCACATTCCATTTTTTGCATGTGCTACCTGTGTGGAATCGCCTCCATCGCCGCAAAACATGGTTTGATCAGGCGAGAGATTAAAGTGAATAGACCATTCATCGCGGGTAATGGGATAGCGAATTTCTTTTCCTTTGATGAAATGTCCATTTGCATAGGCAATGGGCACACCTGCGATATAAAATGTGACAGATCGGGGGATTTGCAAATCAAACCATACCGATTTTCCATCGGGCGCCCACCACTCATGGCCATTGATTTCGCGCGGTACCGATCGTTTGTGAAGCAAAATTTTTTCTTTTGTTTTTACATTGATCACCCATGTCCGATCGACCTGATCCCAGGGACCTTCGTGGGCATACAGCAACAAATCCGGATCGGTGGGCGAGAATTGTTCGTGGTTGAGCCAGGTATCTTCGCTATCTATTTTTTGCAGTTGTTTGGTTTGCAAGTTTAGGATAAACAATACATGCGGAATATGCGCTTCATAAATGCGATTAAAAAATCCGCTTTTGGATGGATATCTTCGCAGGATTTCGGCTTCCCGCGGATCGCTCCACACACCAGCCAGCAGCGTTTCGTTGCAATTCACCGATGCAATGTGCCCATGAAAATCATTCGGAAAAACATAAATCAGTTCAGCTTTTCCGTTTTCCAGATTGATTTTGAACACACTGTCTCTGCTTTGTACATAAGCAGTTTTGGATTTGGGTGCAATGATTTCACCACCAAACCGGAAAGGCAAATGCGTGATCTGTCGGTTTTGATAGGTTTGCAGGTTTACAGCAAACAGTTGATTGTCCTGGGGTGTAGTTCCATAATAAATCATTTCCCATCCTTTGCCATCGGGTGTTTGAATGAATGGGTAGTTGTGAAAATAAAAGCTGCGATTATTACCTGGACGACGGCTTAGTTTTATGATCAAATGATGCGTAGATGCATCAATCCAGGCATCAGGCATGGAATGTCCACCGGTTTGCATAACAGGTATCTTATTTTGTGCAACCGATGGCATTAGATAACACAATAAAACACATGCGAACAATAATATTTTTTTCATGATGTATGTTTTAGAAATTAAAGATCATCCGACGAGCAAAATATTTTATCTTGTTTCATCTGTAGTGGCTGAAATAAATTCGTCTTTTGTATTTGTGCAATGGTAAATCTCAATGTTGTTTGTACGAATGAAATGGAAATAGGGTTTGGGATTATCTCCCGGCAGATCGAGAAACCGGAATTGCACTTCTTTCACATCATCCGTCTGGATAGCCGGTCTTGCATCTTTTTCAATGGTATGAATTTGCACGTTATCGATCGCAATATTTTTTGCATGTCGGATATAAAATCCATAACAGGGCAGCGTACCAAACATGGTAGGTTCGGGATAAGCATTTTCTTTTTCGGATGGAGTGATGCTTGTCTGGTCGGCCGTGCCGCCGCCCTGTAAAAAGATTTGCATATCGCTTAAGGTAACATGTTCGATATCATGACCTGGAATGCCGCTGATGGTAGAAGCTGCACGGGATGCACTGCTATACACCACAATATGGCTGATGCTTACTTTGTCAACATGTCCCGGTTGTGTGCCCTGTGGGCCACGCAGGCGAGCTCCCAGTCTGATGAAGATGGGCGTGTTCACGATATCGCGCATGGTGATGTTGCTGATGGTTACATTTTCTAAATCGCCTCCATCCACCGTTTCCAGAGCCAATCCACCGCAGTGATCCAGCACACAATTGCTGATGGTAATGTTTTTAAAACCACCGTTGGATTCTGTGCCGAATTTGATCCGTCCGGTACGTGGCACACGCATGGTATCGGGATATAGTTTATAAGTACCGTCAATTACACTGCCTATCACATAATCACCCGACACGATGCAATTGCTGATGGTCACGTTTTCGGTGGGCTTGGCAAAACCTAAGCCATAGGAGCTTTTCAGACAGATTCCATCATCATAAGGTGAATTTACCACGCAATTGGTGACCCGTACATTCTTACAGGCATCGATATCCATCCCATCGCGATTGGTATCGATCATCAGGTTATCGATGGTAAGGTTATCCACGCCGGTTAACAACAGGCCAAACCAACCGCCTCGATAAATTTTAAAATCACGCAGGACAACGTTGTGGCAATTTTTCAGTGCAATGGCCTTGTTGCCTACCCCTTCTGGCTTTTGGTCGCTGCGATAGTTGCGGGTAAGACCTTTGCCATCAATCATACCCGGCCCTTCGATGGCGATATCTTCGAGGTTTTCTCCCCAGATCAGGCTGTTATGCCAGTGGCTGTGGCCATAGTCCTGATATTGATCATGTGGATTGGGTTCGGCTGTATCATAATCTTGTGGATTTTCGCTGGCCAGGATCACACAGCCATTGTCGAGGTACAGGGTTACATGGCTCTGCAAATGAATGGAACCGGAAAGATAGGTACCAGCGGGGAAAAACACCGTGCCCCCACCAGCATCATGGGCAGCCTGAATGGCTTTGTTAATAGCCGGCGCATCGTTGGTATGCCCATCACCCCTGGCGCCGTAGTCGCGGATGTTGAAGAAAGGTTGGGAGTAGATAACAGATGGTGCATATCTTGTTGCCCAGGCAGGGAAACTAATGCATACGATGCAGCTAAAAATGGCAGCAACCAGATGATGTGTTTTGAAATAGTGAACCATATCTATTCAATTTTAGTTGTTTATCCATTGCTTTAAGTCGCGCATGGCAATTACATGATAATGATGCTCATACAAATATTTCATATACAACGCAAATAATGCAGGAGGTGTGGTTACCCACGGATGAGCCACATCGGGTACACCATGAATGGTGAGTACCACTATTTTTCCATCCTTTGCCTGCCTGATAGCATTCAATACCCTGGCCGTATCATTTCCGGATGTACTGAAGCTGGGAATAACATAAGGATTGTCCACACGAGGATCGAAGGGCTTGCTTCCACCGGCACGCGCAAATATGTATCCTCTTTTTTTCAACCAAGGTATGACTTTATAACTGGTATCATAACCAGGATATGCAAAACTGATAGGCTTAGGAATACCATACGCAGTGCATTTCTTTTCGATATAACTTAATTCTTCAACAAATTTAATGCTATCCATTTTATTCACATGCACATGATGCCAGGTGTGATTGCCAATTTCAAATCCCATATTGTTTAATTCCCGGATCTGGTTCCAGGTCATATATTTTGTGGAGTCATGAAAATCGGGTGGAAATTCACACACAAAAAAAGTAGCGCCAAAATGATATTTTTTCAATATAGGCGCAATGAAATGATAATCTGAGCTTACAGCATCATCGAAAGTCAACACCACTACGTGATCGGGAATAGATCGATGATCGACTTTATCTTCTATTTTTTGTGCACTTAATAAAGTAAATACTATCAGCAATAACCAAGTCAGTTTCATCATCTGATTGATTATGGGTTAAGCATATATTTTATCCCGGCTTCATATTGTTCCTGATAGCCGTATTTATTCTTGCTGGAATAAAAAATATTTATTTCTAAGTTTGAATTCAATATCAATCCCAATCCCCCCATGATGCATCCAGTAGATTTCCAGTATAAGCTGGTATTAAATACATTTTGATAGGTAAATTGCATAGCTGTAATTAAAATATTTTTTGTGGTATGAAACATTTGATAGCCGATCAGGGGTTGAAGGGAAAATTTATTTTCTTGGATGGGGAAGTAATAAGAGAGTTGAACCTGGCTCATTTCCCAGTCGCTTTCCTGCTGTTCTGACTTCTTAAAATAATTGGATAAATTGTATCCGGATAACCCGATTGAGAATGCATTGAACTGCAAATATGCTCCCAGATCCCCATCTAATTGCATACCTTTGTTATTGAATTCTGTAATCACAGGATCGATTTGCGCATTATTCGACAGATCTTTTACGTTTAGATGTGCTTTGTAGAAACTCAGGTTTCCTCCCAGGCGTATTTTTTTATTATCATCCCAGGATATCTGATATGCATAACTTAAAGCTCCCCTATATTGATCAAATAAACCACTTGAAAACGAATTAAGGATAATTCCCGCCCCCATTTTTTCGGTAAATGGCATATCGAACGAGAATTCAACAAATTTTGATGATCCATCAAAACCCAACCAAACATTGTCGAATAACCCATACAGTTGTGCTTGTTTGCTTCCCGCCAATGCTGGATTCCACAGATATTGATTGTGAAAATACTCAGCAATTGTATTGCTATAATTCATTTGCCCCCAAGCAGGTAGTTGATACAGGCATATCATGTAAAAGATAAGCTTTTTTAATTTTTGTATAAATTTATTCATGGTTGATTGTTTTTTGTTTTTTCATAAAATTCGATTTCTATTATTCCCAGGCTGGCATGCTTATTTGTATCATCATTGATACTATCTCCAAGTTTGTTTCCGGAAATCTCAGGAGATATCTGAGCTGAGTCTTGGGAAGGAGGCTGGATAAGTTCTATTTTAACTTTGGATCCGGTGATGGGGTTACATGAAATAGTATAATATCCAAGTGTTGCTTTTGTATTTCCTTCGAATGCCAGTTGGCCATCTATAGTGATTCGCAAATTATAGATTTTTGTCCTGAAATGGTTCAGTTTTATGACGATTTCGTTAATAGTCGCAGGTCTTGCCAACGTATATTCAATCCATGCAGTTGATAGCTTACCATCGTTTGTCCAGGCTGTTGTTTCATCATCATCGTAGCTTGCATGCGTTTGTTCTTGGTTTGCTCCTGCAATGGCATATTGAATGGGAATAGAAATGCGTTTGATAGTATATGATGTTGATAGAGGGGTCGGACCTTTTTCAAGATGACAGGGTAAGCCTTCTGATGGCAGGATACGTGATAGTCCGTTTTCCACAGGAAATGGTTGGGTATATAACACAAGTGTTGCAGGACGCAATCCTTGTGATGTAGCATGAATTGTTATCTGGCCAGGTTGTGTAGTGGAACGGATCAGGAATCTATTTACACCACCTTCTACCGGGAAGTCTTTAGATAAAATGTAATTATCAGGTCCTATGGCGATTCCCCCTCTCCATTCTGCTGGTCCTTCTATGGAGTAGTGTATCATATTCATAGCTGTGGGGCAAAGGTGTCCGTTCGAATCCACAACTTCCACCTGGACGAGAGCCAAATCATGTCCATCTGCAACAAAGGGAGTAGGACGGGGTATAGGAGTCAGGCGTATAGCATAAGGAGCACCGGAGGTTTGAAGTGTATCACTGCAAACGATGTGATGATGCATATCATAACCTAAAGCAATTAATTCCCCGGGTTGAAAAGGTACATTGGAAAAGGTAAATAAAAAATCATAGCTTTTTTCACCATATCCTATTGAATGTCCGTTTATTCTTAATTCCACCTGGTCAACGTTTGATACCACATAAATATTTTTTTTCACACCTATCGTGTAGTTCCAATGGCCAATAATGTGCATGCGGGGATGTTCAGGGTTGACCCATCCATCCCACATCACTTGATTGGCAAAGAAGGCCTGTTTTTTTATTCTCAGGGCATCCACAACTCCACTTGTTCGATAATTTTCTGCTCCTCGATGATGAGTATTGGTATCTGAAAAAACAATTTTTGCTCCGCCGCTACTTACTCTTTTTCCGGTACCGGGTCTTTGTGTCCAGAAATCATCCCATCGTTTTACACTCTCAATGGCAAAACTTTCCATGTTTCGGTTATAAGCTGAAGCATCTTGACCTTTGTATAATGGCCCTTCCCCATCTTTGTGATAAGGAGGCGTATAATCATCCCAGTATTTACGCGATCCTTCATCTCTCATATATTCCATTGCCCATAATGGTTTCTCGGCGCTTTTATTAACATAAAGCATTTCTCCACCATATTCGGCTATTTTGCTGTTTAACATCTCCCGGGCGCCAATAGCTCTTCCTCCATAGGGATCGTATTGATCTCTGATGTTTTTCATTTCCTCCATATGTTGTTCGCTGATGCCATGATTTCCGCATTCATAAAATATGATGCTTGGGTTGTTTCGATTATATATAATAGCGTCGCGCATGAGTTCCTTTCTTTGTTCCCACTGTATGCCATGCGCATCAGCTTCAGCATCACCGGCAGGCATAGCTTCCATGATACCCAGCCTATCGAGTGATTCTATATCTTGTTTCCATGGCGTAACATGCATCCATCGTACAAGATTAGCATTTCCTTCAAGCATGAGTCCATTGCTATAATCACTTAGCCATGCAGGCACGCACGATCCTATTGCAGACCATTCATTAGTCGATCGTTGTGCATATCCGTGAATCATAATAACACGGTCATTCAAATAGACCATTCCGTTTTGGAATGCAGTTTTCCGAAATCCTGTTCTGGTAGTTACTGAATCAATTATTTTTCCATTTTCAATCAAGCAAGTTTTTACATCATACAAATATCCGTATCCCCAACTCCAGAAGTGCAGTCCGTTAACACGCGATGCTGCCCTTACCAATTTTGATTCACCTGGTTGTATGGTGACGGTATCCCCCAAAAAACTTTTGACTATTTTCCCATTTATGTCAATAATAGAAACATGATAAACGAGATGCTTAATCTGATTTGTCTCATTCTTTATTTCTGACTCGGCATGAATCGTGGCAGTTTGTTTTGGGATATCAAAATTATCAGCATAAATATAGACACCAGTTGTATGGAGATTGCTATATAAGGGAAGTGTCTGATATACCTTTGGAACAATGTGCAAATACACATTTTTTACTATTCCTCCATAATTTGCATAAAAGTTTCTGTCTTCCCATTGAAATTTTGTATGCGTAGATTTTTCTTTATAATCCCAGTCATTATCAATTCTTACTGCCAACACATTCATCGTATCTCCAAAATGTACGATATCCGTAATATCGAATCCAAATGCCATTACTCCATTTTCATGTCTGCCTATCCATTTTCCATTCAGGTAAAATTCTCCTGCTTGTCTGATGCCTTCAAATTCCAGAAATACTTTTTCTCCTGCATATTGTACAGGAATTTTAAAGTGTTTCCTATACCATGCAATGCCAGTCGGAAGGTCATGGATATCTTTTCTGAAAGCATCATCTTCATTCCATGCATAGGGAACGGTTACCTGTTTCCAGTCATTGTCATTATAATCTGGTTTCCATGCTGATGAATCATTTCCAACATATACTTTCCAGCCAGGGTTAAAATTAAATTTAACTCGTTGGGATATTCCATCTTTACACATTAAGGTGAACCATATGATGCCGTAAACAATTATTTTTTGCATGCTTAATGGATTACAGTTATGGCACCTTTAATTATTACTTCATTTTTTGACCAGAATACGAAATAATAAGTTCCATTTGGTACCAATTTCCCATTGATTCTTCCATCCCAATCATTTTGGTAGCCGTTTTTTTGGTAAATTAATTTGCCAGTGTAATCAAATATTTGAATACGATTGTTAGGGTAAGCTTCAATATGATCGATCTTAAGTTCGTCGTTTATACCATCTCCATTTGGTGTAATAAGTTTGTTGTATGAAGCTTGTTCCAATATTTTCACCTGGAAAGATTGAGAGGTATCAGCGGGAAGGTATTCATCATTTCCATCTTGATGAGCGGTAATGGTTACTGGACCTACATTCATCAAATGAATTTTTCCATTCACAATAGTTGCTACATAAGGATTATTGCTTGTATACGTAAGTGGTAATCCGGAGCTGCTTTTGGCACCGGGGTCAAAATCGGGTTCACCCAAATATTTTGTAGGGATGGGAGGGAAGTAAATAATTTGTTGTTGCCTGGGTTTGATTACGGTTAATACTCTTGATACATCTGGGGCTGGAAGCCAGGTGCTATCGCCGGCTTGGCTAGCAGTGATAATGGTAGTGCCTTCTCCGGTAAAATGAATTTTACCATTGATAATAATGGCAACACTAGTATCACTGCTGGTGTATGTTACCGGAAGTCCCGATGTAGCAATTGCTCCGGGATCAAGATCCGGATCTCCCAAATGTTGAGGGGGAATGGAATCAAATGTAATGGTTTGGTATTTTTTAGTAGTGGCTTCTGTTCCCCAGGCTTCCAATCGGATGTAGTCGTACATAATGCCGCCCCTTGTTGCGCCTCCGGTAAGCCGCAGGGTAAAATCAATTTCATTATCACCTGCATGCAGCAAATTGGCAGGAAATGTAAACCGATAATCGCCGAAAGCGCCATGAATACCTTCGCGTACCATAGCGTCGGATGGATTAGGGGGGTAGATACCAGTTGGCGGATTGGTGATGTTGGTGCCGTTTACGCTCACGATGGAAGCTGCATCTTCTGCTGAGGCATAAGCTACATACACAGCTGCCATGGTATTTGGAGTGGGATCTTTTGTAAGTGTAAATTTAACTTTCCAAATTGGTGCCTGCGATTGCACGCTCTTATCGTATGGTTGCACATAATTCCAATCGGTATGATAATCGCTTTTCCCGATTGTATAGGTAATATCATCCGGGAATTCTTGCGGATAGTCGAGAAACTTAGCCCAGTTGGTGCTGGGGAAAGTATCGCTGATCCACCAATCTTTGCCATGGCGAAATTCTGCGGCATTGCGGTCGGGAATGCCAATTTCCCAAACCGTGGGTGCTGTTCTTTCCGGCACCCATACTACATTTCCCAGGTCGGTGGTTTGCCCGGGAGTTACGGTTACGAAGTTTGTTTTTGTCATTTGTCCAGCAGCACCGGGGCCAAAAGCGTACATGTTGTAAGTCCCGGGTAATACATGAGGTATCGTGAAGTTGCCGTTGGAATCGGTTTTTACCCAGAACTGATAGTTTTTTGACCAGAGCTGAAAATCTTTTATTCCTGCGGTAGATTGTGGTGGGATGGCGACTCCAATCCACATATTCGCTGGAGAGGCAGCTGTATCAGTAGAATCCTGGATTACGAGTTTGCCTCTGATAGTGCCTCTTCCACTGTCGGGCACATAATCGGGATTGATAAACCAGCTATATGGCCATTGACTTTGTTCTTTTTTGGCTTGAGCGATGGCATCGGCCCATAGAGTACCCGGGATATCAGACGTTCCTGATGGGGTGCTATTGCAATAGATTAAAAAGGGACCGTAGACTTTTTTCCAGTTTTCACCGGCGGCGATATCTCCGTCATTTCCCATTCCGTAATGTTGGCCATTTAGCATGTTCAGCAAAGTGGGGCCCATGTGTGCAGTCAATTCACGTTTCATCGGGCCTCCGTTGTAATATTCTCCGCTTGGCTTTGTTACCCAGATGCCCATACCCTGTGAAGTGCTAACCCAACCCCACACATCTAAATCGCCAATGTCTGCACTGTATTTGTATTTGTCTTCGTAATGATTGGCATAAACACCAGTTTTATACAGGGAAACTTCAGGTGGAGCGCCGGGTACGGATACGGTGCTATCGGATGGGGAGGCCATAAGCCGGTTGCGTAACGAATCGACAACCAGCCAGTTAAACATACTGCCTACATAGCTAGCCATTCGCCATTCGCCACCAGGATTTTCCGGGTAATTAGCTGGGTGTGATAATTCGGCAGCAGCATATACACCATGAGTGTCATTCAGCAAAGCATAATAAATATCTACGTCCATCGCGGCTGTGGAAGGAGATCCATCCCAGCTCATATGGAATTTTACTTCAGCAAAATTTCCGCCATTGGTTTGTGGATTGGAAACAAGGGTATAAGTGCAGTTGCTGGGGTTTTGATAATTGGGCATATTCCAGCTCCAATATATTTGTCCGCCTCTGTATCCTCCCGCCAGCATATTGATGCCGTTATACGTTAGATTGGTAATTGTGGCAGAAGATTTATCTACTGTAAAGGATACAATGCCATTGCTCAAGGTAACGGTATTTCCGTTATCGGTTACTGTAACCGAAGTTGAAGGCTGAACATGCATTTGATAAAAACGAACTCTTGGTGTATAAAGGTTATTTGCATCAGGTTTGAGATAAGCAAAATAAATATCTCCATTGCCTGCAATGTTTATTTCAGGATACTGGGAAGGTTCATCTACACCTACTGCCCGTGAAGAATCTTTGATTTCATTCCAGGTAGTGCTTCCTTTAGGCAATTCCATCACCCGTGCAACCGTTCTGCCAGATCCGGATGAGATGACATCAATAAAACAAGCAAATAAGTTACCGGTTGTATCGTGCGTAATGTTGAGATAACTTGCATCGCGGCTTGAAAGCAGGTTTCCTGCCTGAAACCAGTTTATGTTATTTAAATCAGTTCCGATCACAGTGGCTACATTTCGGTTATTGGCATCCATATAAATCACATATAAGCTATCATGCACAATTGTGATAGCAGTATGTCTTGCCCCATTGGTTTTACGGCCATTGGATAAAGTAGGAGGAACATTTAGATTTGTCCAATTATTATTGATATATCCATATACCGTAATTTGTCCGGTACTGCCGGTCCCGGCCGCATACACCACGTAAGGAATTTGATTTTTTGAAAGAGCTATTCCTACTCCAGAAGCTTTGTCGGAAGAAACAGGGCCAGTTCCGACTAATTGCCAGGCATTGTTTGTAAATCGTTTGACATAAGCATTTCCGCCTGAACTCATTTCGGCATATACAATATAAGGTGTGTTGCTGCTGTCAAATGCCATCCAGTTGTTATGTGAGATCAGCAATTGTGAAACGGTGTTAACCACAGAGCCAGAGGAAACATACAGATTACTGTTATTTCCATTTAGGGGTATCCATTGTTTGGTAGCAGTATCATATGTTTTAACAGCCAGTCGATTCCCATTGTCCATATCCACGTAGCTGATATAGATTCGATTCAGATTATCTTTAAATAAGTGTGGATAAGAAATTCTGCTGGAAGAAATATTTCCTCCGATGGTAATCCATTGACTATTTAGATAAGCTTTTACTTTGCCTGTATCAGATGTGGTGAAAGCCACATAAGGCACAATGCTGTTATTTTTCCGGATGGTGATTATGGAAGTATAATTCGAAGAAGAATTTGACAAGTCATCGTTATCAGCAAGGGTTTGCCAGTTGATTTGAGACCATCCGCATACGGGTATTATCAACAAACAGATCAGGTTAATGCAGTTCTTTATCATTTGGTGAATAATTACTGCCATTTAAAAGGTAAATACCAGTTTTTTGGATCAGCCAGTCTTGCACTTACAGCTGCCGCATCAGCAGCATCACCTGCTGCCTGAAATTTAGCTGCAATATGAGATTGCAGAAAAGCCACTCCACTTCCCGGTTGTTCTTTTTCCCTTCGCAAAGCAATGCGCAACAGATCAGGCCAGCGATTCCCTTCAAAAGCAAGTTCCAATGCATCTTCATCAACAATGTCATTTTCAAGCGTAAGCGTAAGCCCGGTTTCATCGATAATGGGTTTATCGATTTCAGGACTGCTCATGTCATAATATTTTGTAGAATCAATGTAATCAGGTGGCAGAGAGACCCTTCCTCTGATGCCTACATTCCGATGCCAGGCTCCTCTGTAAAACGGGTAATTTCCAAATCGTGCATCAAAATCATAAGGAGGACCAAAGCTTTGCTGGATATTGGTGACATCTCTTGATTGTCCGCCTCCCACACCTGTAGTATCATAAGCAGGATCGTATTCTGTACCAATCCCTACATTTAACATGGCATAGGCTAATTTTTGATGATGATCCCGATTGGCAGCTTCAGCATATCGTAGATGTAGCATGGCAGCTCTGTACAAAATCCATTTGCCATTCGTTGCGAAAGGTTGTAAGGGATTAAAGTAAGCTGTGAATTTATTGACTATGGGTACACCGGCACTCCATTTCCATGACGCATTTAATCCTCTATAATCGCCGGGTGTGTGATCGGTTCGGGTTTGGTTATCCCAATTCTGGATAGATAAGGCTGATGGTTTTAGTAAGTATTGACCGGCAATATTGTCGAACAACCTGATAAATGGATTAGTGGGAGCAAAATTTTGATCAAAGGGCAAGTCCCAGATAATTTCATAATTTGAATATCGTTCACCATAAGGCTGAGAAAAAATATTTACCCAGTTAGCTCCATTAATATTAGCAGTCCAGGCAACCTTGTAGGTTTCATACCATTGTTCGCTATTCATTGCTGGATAGAGTACATCCGCATAATTCATGACGATATGATATTCGGTTGCAGCCTGTGTGTATTCTCCCTTCCATAGATATAAATCGCCAAGCAAACAACGGATGGGGATAAAGAATTTGGAAGTACTGTATCCATTGACAGAGGTATTTAGTGATATATCTGAAGGCATAAGGTCTTTGTAAGGAAGTGACTCAGTGAATTGAATCAAGGAATCGAGCAACTGGTCAAATGATAGCCATGGATAGTTATTGGGATTGTTCACTTCATCAATGTTGGCCATTGGGCTGGTAACATAGGGAACGTTGCCATACAGAATCCCCAATTCAAGATAAAGCCAGGACCGAATACCTCCTACAGTGGAATAGCGGATATCATAATCGGCCTGGCTGATTCTCTTGTTTGCCAGCATCTGGTTGAAGTTGTATAGTACATCGTTGCAATCTACAATCAGTTCATAGAAGGGCCTGGGGTTGATGTAGGGGTTATCTGTAGTTGCCTGATGCAGGTTGATTTGCCTTAAATATGAATCTGAATTTGGGGTAACATCCAACATGTCACCCTGCAGTTCATTCAGAATAACAATTTTATCCGCAAGCGTTAGTAATTTTCCGTAAATAGCTGTTACAGCAGCATCAGCATCGTAAACGTTTTGATACATTTGTTGATGATCCAGATTATCCTTTGGAAGGATATCAAATGTTTTTTTGCATGAAGACAATCCTATTGTGAATAGGACCAGGCACATAATTAGTTTATGCATGATTTGTACACTTCTTGTAATCATTTTCTTAAAATTTTTATAAACCAATTCTTATTCCCAGTTGTGCAGTTTTAAATAAGGGTTCAAGTCCGATGTCCACACCTTGGCCAATAGGACCTGAAGTAGAACTGAATTCAGGATCATATCCCAGATATTTTGTCCATGTCCACAAATTGTTGCCGGTGATATAAATCTTCAAGTATTTAATGGCACTGTTTTGAAAATCGATATTGTAGGAAAGTGAGATGTATCGCAATCTCAGGTAAGAACCATTCTCAATCCATCGATCCGAAAATCTTGCATTTCCTGAAGGATCGCCCCAGGCTACTCTTGGAATAGAAGTAATTTGTCCATCTGCTCTCCATCGGTTCCGAATAGCAAGGGTTTGATTGTTATAGTTATCCATCGACTCCAGCTGCCGACGTTGTGCATTATAAATATCGCTTCCTAAAGAGAAAGTAAAAAGTGCATCGAGTTGCCATCTCTTCCAGGTAAAGGTTTCAGATATGCCCCCAAATAATTTAGGATTGGGATTACCAATAATAGTCCTATCAGAATCATTGATGATATGATCACCATTCAGGTCCACAAAACGCACATCGCCTCCTCTGGGTGTGATAGCATTTCCGTTTGCATCTATATAAGTAAGTCCAGATGCATTAGCTTCCTGGTCGGAGGTAAATACGCCGTTTGTTTTGTATCCGTAAAAAACATTGGCTGCATACCCGGGTTTTGTTAATATGGTTGCTCCAGCATAGTTGGTTGTCATCTGTCCACCCGGAATACTTAATACCCGGTTTTTGTAATGAGACACGTTGATTCCCATATCCCATTTTAGTTGAGGATGGTTGATAATTCGCCCGTTCAGACTCAATTCCCATCCATTATTTTTCATACTTCCACCATTAACCATGACTGAATCAAAACCGGAAGAAGTTGGCAGAGGTTGATAAGTAAGCATATTTTCAGTATGGTCTGTATATACATCGGCTTGTACATTCAGTCGTTCATTCATGAATGAAGCATCTATGCCGATGTCGAATTTGCGTACTGTTTCCCATTGTAAATAAGGGTTTGCTACGTTTCCTCTGTATAAACCTTCTAATCCCAGCAGGTTTTGTGAGATGTATAGTTGCCGGTATGTATAATCTCCGATATCATCATTTCCCAACTGGCTGTAGCTTGCACGAAGCTTTAATAATTCTATAAATGGAAGTCTTGACATGAAATTTTCAGATGAGATAACCCAACCAGCAGAGATAGACGGCATTACAGCAAAAGGTTGTCCGTTAATTTTAATTCCTTCACGAACTTGTTTTCCAAATCTGGATGAAGCATCAAAAGATAGATCACCGTTTATGAAATATTTATCGAGCAGGTTGTATGATGCATTGATATACGTATTCATCCAATTCCATTTTCCCAGTTGACCCCCTGCTGTACGAAGTGCTGGTTGTCCCATTCCTACGCTGACGTACTGATCTGTGGGTGTATTGTAGGAGAGTCCGTAATGAGCTTCTGACTGATTGGCCTGATAGCGTATGCCCAAATGGGCTTGTACGTGATGAATTTGTTCAAATGTATGTTGATAAGAAATTCGGGTATCGTTATAAATGCTATACAATCTTTCCACATTGCTTCCCGTTTGATTGTAAGCCACTCCTTTTACAAGCGTATCGGGTGGTACACCATTGCTGGGCATAAAATAACTTTCTCTTACTTTATCGAATGTAACCCCCAGTAGTGATTGAATATCCCAGCTGTTATTGAGTTGATAGCTAAAACGAACAGAGCCAAAGAAACGGTAACTTTGGTTAATGCCTTGCATGCCATTTAAGATCGCAACCGGATTGGCTACATTAAAAGTATTGGCTGGTGATAGGTTAGGTGAAGCAACACCCTGGTTGTTCAGGACATGAACGGGAATAAATGGGGCCTTGATTAAAGCAATGTTTAACGGGCTATATGCATTCAAGAATCCTTGTTCCTGTAAGTTTCTGGATCCGGATATGAGCGAAAGATTTAAAGCTGCTTTTAGTTTTTGTGAAATATTCAGATCTCCATTAAATCGAGTATAATATTTTGTATCGTTGGTGTTTTTGATGATTCCTTCGTTGTTTCTATATCCAAGGGAGAGTGCGTAGGTGGCCACATTATCACCACCTGTTACCCGGAGGTAATAATTTTGATTATAGCTGTTATGGAGCACTTCTTTTTGCCAATTGGTGTTGCTGTGATAAGCAAAGTATGATGGATTGGATAAATTGTCGTTCATGTAGGGAAGATTGGCGATTTGTTGTTGGGTAAGTCCCTGACTTGTAAGCAAATCAGTGAGATAAATCCGGTAATCATTTGCATTCATGACGGGTATGATCGCAGGAACAAGGTTATATCCGCCAGATACCTCCAGATCAATTCGTGTGGCCAATTCTTTTGCTCTTCCTGTGGTAATCAGGATTACACCGTTTGCTCCTTTTGTTCCAAATGTTGAGGTACCATCTTTTATCACAGTGATTTCTTCAATATCGCGAATATCCACATCGCTAAGCGGATTATGAAAGTAACCACTCATAAAAGAATTCCCGTATTCGTTGTTGTCGTAAATCATTCCATCAATTACGATCAGTGGGGAATTGGTTGCTAACAACGAATTGTATCCTCTGAGAAACAATTCAGCTCCTATTCCCGGTGTGCCCGATCTTCTGATTACATTCAATCCACTGGTTATTCCTTGCATATAGGCTGCCGGGGATTCCAGGGATGTTCTACTCCATTTATCATTTAATTGCAATGCATTCATGCTGTATGTAACATGGCTTAATCTTTCCTGTCTGTATGGTAACCTTGCCATATCGTAGAATGACTGAAACGGTTCCTGATAAATTTTTGCCGTAATTTCATGACGTCCTTTCAGGGCAATCTCTTTATCCTGATATCCGGCTCCGCTGATAAGTATAGATACTTGATATGATGGAACCTTTAATTCGAAATTCCCTCGATCATCTGTAATAGCAGCAGAATAATCTGGTACAGTTACATTGATTCCAGAAACAGGTTTTTTAGTAACTGCATCTATAACTATTCCATGAATAGAAAGTGAATCATGGATAGTTTCCTTTTTTTGTTGACAAATTCCTTGAAAGGAGTTAAATAATATTAACCAGCTGAATATGATGGAACAAGATACTATATAATTTCTTTTCATATTTGCATCAGTTTAATTCAGGTACTAATTTTATGTAATCCAACAAGATTGTGTTATTCCCATTGGTTGTAGTATTGTTTCCTACAAGAAATATATCTATGAGACCATATAGATTTTGATTATATTCTCCCAGATAAACTTCACTATAGTTATTGGGAGTTACAGTCGTATATGGAAATTGGAAGTCGAATGTTACGGATGAAGGAGGTTGTGGAATAGTATCCAAGTGAGCGCGAAAAGCTAATTTCATGGCAAAGTTTCCTGTTTGAACATCATTCATAGATACCCAGTATACCTTGTATTTTATGGAGTTTAGGACTCGAGGATAACGTATCCAATAAGATGCAAGTCCATAATTTGCCATATAGAATTCACGAAATATCGAATCAGTTATCGGATTTCTTCTGCTGATAATAGAATAGGATTTTGTAGGATCCATCCGATCATAAAAATTTTCACCTTGAATAATGATTGGTTTAATTTTGGTGGATAAATCGTAATTTATATTGTTCATGACATATACTACACCGTTGCTTGCCCGATAAGTGCTGATGATGGCTGATTTATCAAGATGATATATGACGCTATCATTTGCTGAGTATAAGATATTAGGCAAATGGTCTGGATCATATATACCTTGTATAGCCAGATCTTTTACGATATTCCATTGAGTTACGCTATCTGTTTGAGATGAAGTAGTATCCTGGAAATAAACCTGTAGTTTATTTTTTTCATTTTGATAGGCCTGATCGGTTAGGATGATATAAGTCAGACTTGAGTCTTCGTTACTGATATTTACCTTTTGAAGATAACGATTTCTTGTAACGATACCCGTTCCAGGCTGGTATATGGGTTGTCCCGTAAGTGGATTCACGCCAATCTGCACAGCACTATCTGGGTCCTGATAACTATACATGAGGGATTGTAAATATTGTTGTTGCAAACTCCCTGCAAAGGCCGTGTTAAGATATTCCCAAATATTCATTCTGGGAATCAGTGGTTGATCTATTATGTGCAGGATCCCATTTTTTGAGTATAGATCTTTTTCGATCAAATTTGCATTTTCCACTTGTTGCTTTTTGAAAATTATATTTTTTCCATCGAGTGTTTTTACTCGAATAGAATCCTGGATTATGTCGGTAGTAAATCTTGTGAGAGCAATATGATTAGCTATCAATTGCCTGAGTTTAGAAGTATCCTGGATCCAGGATGGATCTATGCTTTTTAAGGCTTCATTGGTGGGTGCCCAGACAGTAAATGTTTTAGCAGAAGCAAGGATGGTATCATATCCGGTTTGCTGTAAATATTGGCTAAACAGGCTAAGATCCGGATTTTTCTGAATAGTCTGCCATAAATTTTGCTGTAACTGCGGGTCAGTAATTTTATCATGGCTATCCCATCTTTCTTTTTCACATGCATTCAGTACGATACTGAATGTAAGTAGCACTATTAATAATTTGTTATTTCGATTCATATTGCAATACCGATTTTAGTTTTACTGATAATGTGGATTTCCTTGTTGATCAAATCTGGGATAGATTTGATCCATATCTACAGGGATAAACTCTATCATGTCTAACCAATTTGTGTTTTGTGTTCCTTGCAGAGTTGTAAACCGGATTACATGTACATCTGTTGTTTTAATGTCTATTGTTCCTACTAATTGGCTTGCCCAGTTAGCACTAGGAGGATAGGTATAGTATTTCCATCCTTGAGCTTCCATCTGTGCATCAGTACCAGTTGGCATATAAGTAGTAAAATTCATGGTTCTTTGCAGAGGAACACCATCAATGGAAATTTGATTGACATTGGTACAACTTCCACAACCTTTAGCAGTTCTGTAGCAAATCCAAACCTTGTATTTTCCTTTTACAATCAATGGTGTTTTAAATTCAATCCATGGGCTTCTGCCTGGTCCACCAAGTGGAATTTCGAGATAATCACCATACACAAACGTTGTTCCCACTTTGTAATTCACTCCGGATGGACCGGGATCATTGATGAAGGAAGGCATGTTGTTTAATGTAAACGAATAATTTTGTTTCTGATAGTATTGAGGTAGATTCATAATTTCCGGGAAACGACATACGTCCCAATAAACCGGGAAGGGTGTTCTTACTTTTACTGTAAAATGTCCCATTGCATCCTGCAATACACCATTTGTGGCTGAAATGTCTCCAAACGATCTATCCAATACTACTCCGGGTTCATGTACACCGTTGAAGACATCATCGTTGATCAGTACAGTTTGGCCAACCAGTTTAGAGGTAATAACTTCATCAGGTACAAGGGTATGATGCGATGAACTAGAAACAATATCTGCCAGATATAAGGCTCCATATAAAATATGATAGGCTACGAATACATGAAGGCTATCATTCGGATCCATGGGGTTACCCAAATTGTCATAACGAGCTTTTAGAGCATCAAAACTGGAAAAACCAGCAGCTTGCAAAACTGAATCGGATTCGGCGATTACAGTTAGCCAGGACTCTAATGTATCGGGATTCTGGCTTGGCAAAATGTTTAACGTATCATAATAACCGGTTGCCTTCAATGCCTGCGTAAAAATGCTATATCTGGGATTGTTTTCAATGAGTTGAGCAAGTGTATATTTTGCAGGTTCCAATACATGATCAATGACATGAATAACACCATTGCCCACTCGGATATTGGATTGAATAATGTAAGCCTGGCGGTTAACCTGAATATGGGTAATGCCATTCTCATTCACTGCCAGTGTAGTCAAGTATTGGCCGTACATATTTAATACAGGAAGCTTGCCATCTGTAAATGATGTTGTGTAAAGAGTATCCATTAACAAATGAAACCTTACCAGTGCTTTCAGGGTATCAATGTTAATATCATTAACAGATGATTTCCCTATTTTTTGTAGGTAAGCATTGATGGCATCATTCGTCGGGAGAAACAGTGTGTAGGTCCCATATGCCCCCAGAAAGCCTTCATCACCTGTGATTTTTAAAATCTCTCTAAATTCCGAAAAGGTGTCTGGATGTTCATCCAGGTACCCGGTAATATTTACCACATCGCTGGTGGTATAGACAATTGGCACTTTTTTGCATCCCATCCATATCAGGAATAGGACGATAAAAACCAGGTTAGCCCCGATAAAAATATTTTTTAGAATGACATCTCGTTTCATAGCTCAATTTATTTATTGATAGAAAGGATTTTGTTTCAAGTTCGGATCAACTAGTAATTCATTTTGGTTGATCGGTAAATAATGGCTTCTCACATCTTTGTATTTATTCATCACAGTTTGTTGCAAATAACCAGGAACATTCTTCGTTACTGCATTTAGCAGCAGATTGATAAGTTCATAATTATTTCTTTTGCATATTCTTAAAATATCAAACCATCTTTTCCCTTCGTAGGCAAATTCCCTGGCTCTTTCATCCAGAATATAAGTAGAAATGTCTTCAGGTGAATTGGGATCTGGAGATTCGGCCGTATAGTCTAGTGCGTGTGCTCTTGTTCTGATCATATTAATCAAATCCAGTGCTTCCTGTCCTCTTCCCACCCAGGCCAATGCTTCTGCTTTCATTAAAAGAATATCGGCATAGCGATATACAAACCAATGGGCATACGATTGATCCGAAGTGCGCATAATCATGGTGGATCCACTGGTGGCACCCGCATATTTCCAGATTGTACCGTCAATGGCGTTAACAGATCCACCATCACCTCTGATATCTTTGTTATTAGGATCAGTCATATCAATGCCAAATACTTCATCCATGACTGTGGGTGCTGCTACAAAGTGTCTTGTTCCGGAAATCAATAAGTTATAAAATGGATTTAACTTTTGCTGGTCGAACTGAAATTCAAATATGCTTTCAACAGAATTACCCTGGTAATAAAGTGTATTAAACCATTCTGCCTGATTGGTACCATCTACCAGTCCAAACCTTTGGGAGTTAATGATGGAATCACACATGGCAATACAACTATCATATTGATCCATCCACAGATAGGTATCTGCTTCTATTGCAAATACAGTGTATCGGGTTATTCTTCCCTTGTCTTCATTTCTATCTCCGTATGTATAAGGTGCATAAATTTGAGCTATATGCAGATCGTTCATGACTTGATTATAAACTTCTTGTTGAGTGCTTTTGGGTATACGCTGGATGAGGCTGTCACTCGATGTGGCTTTTAATTGAAGTGGTACCTCTCCAAATGTTCTAAGCAAATAAAAATACATCAATCCTCGTATGGCGTATGCTTCAGCCAGATAGGCATTTAGTTGATCTTCGGTAAGGGTGGGATCATTCTGGAGCACAGATGGACCAAAATCAATGACGGTATTGCAATAATTGATTGTACGATAAATGGGGGACCAATCCGTGTAGCTATTGGAAGGAAGAATATTGTCCTGCATGATATTAATTTCATCATTAGATGTGAATTGCGTCGATACCACCATATCGCCTCTCAATTCCCCCCACACGAACAGGTCCTGAACGAGTGAGTTATCGAGCAACGAGGCATATATACCTATTACCGCAGCCTGAAGTTGTTCTTTTGTTTTCCAATAGTTATTGCGTATAATACCATCCTGTGGTTTTACATCGAGCCACTTTTTGCAGGAAGTAAATCCCGCGATCAATATGAATAAGAGTAAAATGAATAAAATATGTTTCATACAGGATATATTTTTGATAATTAGAAACTAACGTTCAATCCTATCACTACATCAATAGGTATAGGAGTTAACGCATTATCTACCGGATAAGCAAAAGGATTATTATTTCCAATAATGGATTGATCGGGGTTTTGTCCCTTATATTTTGTCCAGGTATATAAGTTTTCTCCAGTAATATAGAACGCAGCAGCTCTTATTTTTAACCTGTTCAACAAATCATTTGAAAAATTATATCGTATCGTAACGGCTTGTAATCTCAGAAAAGAAGCATCTTGTACATACCTGCTTGACCCCAGCCAGTTGTATCCAGATCGGTATAATGCTCTCGGAATATCTGTGATATCACCCGGATTTCTCCAGCGTTTTAGTACTACAGTACTCTGGTTGTCGAACCCGTACATGTTGCTGGTAACCATGTCGGCATAGTTAACCAGCTGATAACCCAACCTGGAAACAAAGAAGGTGATTAATTTTAAATGCTCTTTATATGTGATGTTGATTCCAAATCCTCCGGATATCTTTGGAAGTCCATTTCCTAAATACACAATGTCTTTATCATCAATTACACCATCATGATTTACATCCTCGTACATGGCATCGCCCGGTTGAAAAACATAATTTACATTAGGATATCCGAATCGCATATACACTGGATTACCATCTGGTCCTATGATTTCTTTTCCTGACGCGTCTCGTGCAATGGTTGATTCTTTGTCTTTATATACTCCCAGATATCTGAATCCATAAAAAGAGCCAAAAGGATTATTGATTTGGAGATAAGTTTTGTAAACTCCATTCTGAGTGATAGAAGGGATATTTGTTCTTGGGAAGTAGGGGGAAATACTCCGTATAATATTTGCGTTTTTGGATATATTAAAGTCGAAACCTAATTCCCAATTTTTAGAGCGGTATGGGATGGTATTCAACATGATTTCCCAACCTTGATTATCCATGGTTCCTACATTGCTTGGAATGGTATTATATCCGGTATAAGCAGGTATTTGAATGTTATCATAGAACATATCTTTGATTCGATTTCGGTACAATTCCATGTCAAAACGGATCCGATTATGAAACATCCAGATATTATACCCAAGGTTTGAACCGATTAGTGTTTGCCATCTTAGGTCTGATAATTCCACATTTGATGGATATACACCTGACATGCCCATGTAGCTATAACTGAATGGAGAATAGGTATTGAAATAATTCCAAATAGGTTTATCAGGTGGAGTGGATCCACTATGACCATAGCTTAACCGAAGACTCATGTCGTTGATAAATGCGAATTGCTTCATAAAAGGTTCACCTGATATCCTCCATCTACCCGAGATGGATGGGAAGAAACCGTATCGATGAGCAGGCCCGAATCTGGAGCTGCCATCCATTCGAATTCCTGCATTGATAATGTACCTGTCCATCAGATCGTATTGGCCTTGTAGTACAATGCCAATGCTACGGGTTTCTGCTTTTGTAGAACTTAATGTTTGGGCTGAGGTGGTGATGTTGGAAGGACTAGCAGGATCCTGTAAGGAAGATGATGCCGTGTTGGAAGTAATTTCATTAAATGCAATGGATTTATTATCATCGGTTTGTATGGATAAAAGAGCTTGTAGCTGGTGATTTTCATCTGGTAAGTTATGATTGAAAATAAGGTTGGTTTTGGTATATACGTCAAAAACATCACCATCACTTAATCCAGCCTGATTTACTACTGGTTCTGTAATGGGACGTCCCGTAGCAATTTGCGGTAGGAAAGTGTTTACTTTTGAGTTATTGATGTCGAATTGTACATCGAATGTGCCGATCAGGTAAGATGGGAAAATATCATACTGAATATGAAAGCGAGGAGTTACCCGTTCTCCTACCTGACGGTTAAGGGCTGTTTTGGCAAGCGCCACGGGGTTGTATGTTTGATAATAACTACCTTGAATATTGGAAGCAGGTGAGAAATAATTAGGTGTTTGATTTCCATAAATATCGTACTCATAAATGGACATATTGGGCATTTTCCGATAGGCTACACTTCGAACCTGATAGCTGGAATTGGGAACATAATTGCCATTGGTGATGATATGCGTATAGCTGATATCGGATCGAAAATGAATTCTATCGGAAACGTTGTAATCCAGATTGATGGTGGAAGTAATGCGGTTTAGTCCTGTACCGACTGTAGTGCCGGTTTGGGTAAGATAGCCTACTGAAGCATAGTATCGGGCTTTTTCTCCTCCGCCCATCATAGATATGTCATGCTCTTGTGAATAACCGGTTTGTGTGATAGCTCCGATCCAGTCTGTATTCCGGCTGTAATTGTAGTACCAGTAAGGATCAGTGGGGTCGTAGGCAAATTCTTTGTTATTGCGAATATCCAAAGGTGCACCGCCCGCATTGGCTACTTCTTCCATGATGAGTGTGGTATATTGATATCCGTTAAGCAAAGGAATACCTCGTGGTTGCCATGATATAGAACCTTTAAATGAATATCCCACAGAAGGCCTTCCGATGGTACCCCGCTTAGTGTTAATCACAATTACGCCATTAGCAGCTCTTGAACCCCACAAAGCAGTAGAGGCTGCATCTTTCAAGATGGTGATGTCTTTGATGTCTGAGGGTGCAATGTTTAACAATTGTGCATATCCCTGTTCATCGGCTGTTCCAAAATTGAAATCGGAAGGAATATCAATATTATAAGGCATTCCATCGAGAATAATGAGAGGATTATCCGAACCATTTATGGTAGTAGTTCCCCTGATGCGGATGGACATCCCGGCGCCCGGATCGCCGGTAGTAGCTCCAATATCTACACCAGCTACTTTCCCTTCAAGTGCCATATCAATGGAAGGGAAAGAAAGGTTTTCGAGCTGTTGTGCATCAATAGTTGTGGTAGCAAAAGTGGAATTGCGTTCGGGAATCATCAATCCTGTTCCATTGTCTACGGTCCGTCCTGCAGTGATTTGTACTTCTGAAAGTGTTCGGGATGAACTTTCCAGGTGAATATTCATCTCACGCTGATTCCGGATAGGTTGAACAAGGGTTTTGTATCCGATGTAAGAGATGGATATCCGATTATTTACCGGATCATTTACTTTCAGAGCAAAATTACCATCAATATCTGTAGTTGTTCCATTGATGATGCGATTATCTTTATCCAGCTCAGCCACTGAAGCACCTATAACAGGCATGTGTGAAGATGCATCAGTTACCTTGCCTCTGATAATGATTCTTTCTTGTATATTTTGCGCTTTGGCTTCTTGGGTAAAGATTAGCCATCCGGAAGTCAATGCCAGAAGGGTAGTGAGTAATTTTTTCATAGCATCAGCCATTAAATTTTATTGATATTGAAGAACTCTATCGATAGCATGAATCACTGTTCTGTCAGATAAATTGTTGCTAATCGAAATAATTACATTAGCTGTATTTCCCACCTGATCTGTCAATTGCATGTTATTGAGCTGATTGTTGATCGTAATAAATGTGGGGTTCCCGTCAATTGTTTGATATAGTGTTTGGAAGCTTCCAGATTTTTTACCATCCGGGACTACCGTATTTTTATTTAAAATGTGGTAGTAAATAAAGTTGATCACTTTTTGTTGGTCATCGGGACTGGATGGTTTAAAATTAGGTGTACCTGTAGTCGGATTTCCAGGTAAGATACCTTTCCTGACAGCATTGGATATAGCCTGGTTGGTAGGAATGAATACAGTATAAAAAGTACCAGGAGTCATTCCTAGGATTGTTTGCGTGGAAGCTTGCCAGATCACAGAGTTAGAAAGGTATTGATAAAAATATCCAAAATCATTGGGGTCTTTATTGGCTAATTGTTGAATATGATAGCCAACAGTATGTTCTGTGAACTTAAGTAATCCATCTGTATAATACACTTTTCCGTTATAGAATGTTTCTGCACTGTCAATGTGCACCACTGTGCCATCATCAGCATTTCCGCTTGCCCAAACGGTATTGTTCTTATATCGGATATATTCACCATTCCACGCTTCTACAATACCATCACCCGAAAGATCATTTAATTCATTGTTATTGGTAATGAACACAGAGGTTTCAAGTATCCGAAAAACCCTGCTTTGCGGTCCTGATCCATATTGGACCGAAGCTCCCGGTGCTTGATATGCCCACGAGCTCCTGTTTGCATTATAGTCATATCCTGCATTTCTGAATGCCTGATCAGAAATCATAAACATGGTATAATGTACGCTTGGGTTGATAACGGAATATTTGATCCCATCCTGATCCAAAGCCAATGTCATAAGTGAATAGGCGGGATTTAGAAAAGCTGCAGCATATACTGATCTGAATTCGTTGGCATCCTGTACAGTATTGATACCATAGAAGAATCCATTGCTGCATACTTTTTTGTCGATGACATTGGAAAGATCAAATGTGGGTGGTTCACTTTCACTATTGACTGTGTTTTTCAATTTGCTGGGCCAGAGGCATTGCTGCCACATGTGTGCATTTAATAAGGTAAGCAATACCGAGGGAGGTGCTGCATCAAAAGTTTTGTAATATCTCAGAATTTTTTGTTCATAGGCTTTTAATACATCATTGGTAGGTACTACCAGTGTCCATCCATTGGTTTGTGCATCAGTCCCGGAAAGCATATAGTTTTCATTGTTTGGCGAAAAAGCCAAACTTGCATCGTAGAGTTTCACATACACAGAATCGGTAGATCGGGTAAGAGCTTGATATCTTTGGGTTATTGAAGCATCAGACTGATACCGTACCAAGCGATCCAGCAAACTTTTGAATTCGCTGTATTGTGGATTGGCAGCGAGATATTGCTCTAAATTGGGAAGTGGCAGTATGACCTTGTTGATGACATGAATCATCCCATTTTCGGCGGGGATATCCTTTTGAATAACGGCTGCATCGGCTACATTAAATCCCGTAAATGGAGTGTTGGGAAAAAAGAAATTGTAATCAGATACACTTAATCCGTTTGCAGCTAAGAATCCGGTGATGAAATAAGGGATATATTTATAATTGTTGTCATTTTCAGCAAAACTTCCATTTCGGTTGGCTGCTATTACTTTTTTTCCATTTTCAGTATATACCCAGTCGTAATAAGCCGTCTGGCGTTTGAAAGCCATGCTGGTATCGGCTCCTCCTGCTTTCTGATAATCAATCAGCTGATCTTCCCGGTACGCGTTATATACCAATGCATAACGAACAATTTTGCTGGCGGTAACAGAGTCGAGTTGATCATCGCCTTTAATACCCATTTGTTGATAAAAGGCTTCAAAAGCAGAATCATCGGGAGCAAACATGGTCCAATATCCACCACTACTCAGGGTGGCTTTGTAGCCTGCTTTGTCAATAGCTGCCAGCAGGTGCTTGAAATGACCCATAGCCTGCAACTGCTGGTATATAGGTGGAGCTAACCAGGAGGGACGTCCGTAGTACTGATCCCATTCTTTTTTTCTGCAAGCAGCAAATAAACACAATATCAATAATGCACTCCAACCAAGGTGTAGTGGGTATTTTTTTATCATGCGTTAGGAGTTTATTTTCACAGATAAATGCTAAATTTTGGTTATGTGCCTTTCAATGGATATGGGTATTCAAAGGGTTTTTCCAAATTCGCAAGATTAGTTTCTGTTTGCCAAATTATACATTTCGACTCGCATAACTATCCTGTAGTGTCCTGCTCTATCCTGTGGTGTCCTGTTCTGTCAATCTGACAATTGCAATGTAGATGACTTTTTTCTGAAAACTATCCTGTGGTATCCTGCCCGGCAGGATAGTTACAAAAATCTGATTCTTAAAGCAAAATGTATTTGTTACTACCTCATTTGTCCTGAATGGCATAAACAGGTATATCAGGCCGGAAGTTGATCAGGATTTGATCCAGAACTACTCCGGGATCAAGAGGGGCTATTTTTAATTCATGCCATCCGGGTTGGGTAAAATCAGCGGAAAAAATACAGCGGGCATGGTTGCTGAGTACATTTTCTTTCCATGCGGAAGTCTCTGCTTCGGCATCATAAGAAAGGATGTGATTGGGTTTTTGATCAACTGAAACGGCTATCCGCAATTGTCCGTGAGGCTGTACCGCGTGTGTAGGCAAAGTGAAGATGGTGATTTCGGCAGGTCCAGTGCTCCAGGTGTAGAACCGGTAACTCAGATATGCAGTGTCGTTTTGGTTGATCGGACTTGAAGAGGATGGTAAGAGTGTGAAAGCGCTATCGCTATATCCTAACAAAGGAATACCCGTCCATTTTCCTACATTCACTGCTTCATGCTTGTGGGTAAACTGATAGGCTTGCAGGCTGATCAGTTGATTTTTTTCAACGAGAAGCGGGGAAGACAATGCAGCAGTGGGGACAGGCACAAGTTGTACGTGAATGACATAAGTGCTGTCTCCCGAACGGATGCGAATCATCCCGGATGCAGGAGAAGATGGACGAAGTTTGGGATTTACACTCACTTGTAACCGTATTTCTTCTTTCAATATGCCTGATGAAGCGGGTTGAATGCTTATCCAATCAGTGCTTGCAGAAGCCTCCCAACGAACAGGAACCGTATCCCGGTTAAACAAATCAATGAAATGGGATTCATGAGGCAGGCCTGCAAAAACCGGCAGTGTATCGTAAAAATGATTTTCAATCGGCTTGCTTTGCCCTTCCAGCCAGATCAGTGTACCCTTTTGTGTGGGGTTAATTATTTTAGGCAGGACAGGTTTCTGAAATACAGGCAAATTGCGGGGCTGCATATCCATCATATATCTCCATTTCCCATGTGCAACTTGGTTGTATTGCTGGGTTATGCTTACAATACGATCATAAGCTTGTTGAGATAATGATGCATACTTCCATGCAACAGGAAGATGATAATGTGCAAACAATCTGCTTTTCTGCGCATATAAGATCTTCTCATTCATATATGCAGAGGCTTTTACCGGATACAGCACAAGCTCCATGTAAGCATCCTGTAAGTTATTTGGAATATGTTTCTGAATTCGTTCTGCCTGTTCTGCTAATTTCTGATATGCTCTGATACGTTGATCAATCTCATCTCCGTGTTGAAATGGATGGAAAGCTGCGTTTTGAACGGGTGTATTGGGTTCCACTTGATTCCATCCCATGAATTCGGGTTTGCGAATGCTGGCCAACCGATCATACTCATCCATGATAGTGCAGATGGAATCAGCAAATTGATTTCCAAATAGGTGGGCATACCAGTTTCGCATGTAGGATCTGATTTCACTGGCTTTGATGGCATGAATATTCCAGGCCATATCCAGAAAGAATTGCATATCAAATTCTCCGGGTTTAATATCACCCACATTGAGTATCCAAATGCGATGGGCTCCATATGCCCAGGCCTTTTGCATTTCTTCCCAAATCAGGCCAGGTTGGGTAGTGCATAACCACAAATAATCGTGCGGCTTTCCCCAATACGAAATGTGATAATATACTCCTGATGATCCCGATCTTTTTTGCTCATTCAGATTACTCAGCCTGCGGATATAACCATAATTATCATCCGGCCATACAAGTGTAACATCGTCAGGCACTTTCAATCCATGATCATATACAGGTAACACTTCTTTGTAAGGGATAAAAATTTGCGGGATATTCGATAGATTGGTGTCCATGTATTTACGTAAAAGTGCTCGTTGATCTTCAAACACATGGGTAAGCACTTGTTTTTGTTCTTCAATTGTTTTTGCACCTTCCATCTTGCTATCGTGAATACCTCGCATACCCAGTGTAAAGATTACATTGTGGGTTCCGGAAACTTGCTTTACGCGTTCTTCCCAATAATGATACACGGCATTCCTGTTCGTTACATAATTATAATCGCCGATTTGTTTGGAATCCCATTCTCCCACATTATTCCGCAACATAGGTTCGGCATGCGAGGTGCCAATCAGGATATCATATCTTTGAGCCATCTCATAATTACCCGGTACGGAGAAAAAAGCTTGGGTTCCAGGATGCATAGCTGGCCAAATTGTATTGGCTCTTAATCGAAGCAAAAGTTCAAACACTTTGGCATAAGTTGCAGGACCAATGTTATTCAATTCGGTATCGATGTTTTTTGCTGCCCATGGCCTGAAGCCCCAGTCTTCATCATTGATGAAAATGCCTCTATATTTTACGGAGGGTTCTTCATTCAGATAAATATCTTTATCTAACTCAATCTGGTCTTTGTGCATAGGTATTGCATCAGCCCACCATTTCCAGGGCGATACGCCAATCAGGCGGCTCACGGTGAATACACCATAGGCAGTACCTCGGGGGTCGCTGCCCATGATTAGCAGTACATCTTTGTTATTGCCAAATGGATGGTGAAGAATCTTAACCACAAAATGTTCCCAATGATTGCGTATGTCGGGCAGATGGTACTGTGTGCTCAGATATTTAATCAGCGAATCGTTTGCAGTGCCAATGATTACATTGGCTTGTTCCCATGTATATTTTTCTTTCACGATGCTGGGCTTTATGCCGGTAATGTCCTGAATATCTTCTGAAAGCCCATTGGCTGCTATTTTAACAACATCTGGTTCAGATGCGCCAACAAAAATGATAGCTGGTTGATCCGGGGCAGATAAAATAAATGGCTCCCTTTTGTGGAAATGAAAATGAGAAAAAGCCAACATACAAGGTAGCAAAAACATAAGCCATCGTTGCCTGAAAGAAATCTTGCTTTTTCTTTTCAGGGAATGTCGGATAAAGCTCTTGAATTTTATCTTCATGCTCATATTAAGCAGGAATATGTATTTCAGGTTATCATCAATATCGAGTATGTGAAATCCTTCATTCATCTTTTCCCATGCGTAGGCCCCGGCCAATCGTCGGATCGGAATGGTGAAGCCGGGATGCCGGAATCATTGGTTAGATTGGGACGCAGGGGGTTGTTGTTAAAGGCATACCGCACGGCTATGGGATGCTTTACTTCGGGGCTCCACACGATGATTTGATTGGGAGATAGAATCTTAGCTTTGGCCCAATGCCATTGATGATCTTCACCGGCAAGGGCAAACTCATTTGGAGGCATACCATCGGTAGTTTTTAATCCTTTTCCCGTGCAGGTAAATGTGAGTATCATTTTATTTCCATTCGGATGTGCTTGCTGAAAGATAGGTCCACCTGGCAATACAGGCCAATCATAAACTTTGGCCAGCGCCCATTGAAGCACTCTTTTGCTGACATCCCATTTATCTTTGGGGTGAATATTATGAGCTTCTCCCAGGTCAATGGTTACGATTAGGCCGCAATGAGGCACGGTATCGGCTGTCCATCTTTGTGCATCGCGAAGGTGGCTCCATGCTTCATCGGCAGGGTAGGGATGGGGATCACGAAAGTTGGGCAGTTGAATGATGCCGAACGGCAGTGTATCATTGTGCCATTCATTGCGCCAGGAGCGGATCAGGGTGGGTAGCAAAATGCCATATTGTTCTGCCCGATCTTCATTGGATTCACCTTGATACCAGATGACGCCTCTGATTGCAAAAGGAATCAGAGGCTTTACCATGTGTTCATAAATAGATCCTGCCGGGCGATATTCACGAAGTGCATCAGGCTGATGTGGAGCTTCTCGGGGAACACGTCCAGCGGCACGCTCTTGTTCTGCATATAATTTCCACTGTGTAATTGCTTGCTGATATTGGTGTTGAACAATAGCGCGTTCGGCAGCCCAGGTTTTTTCGCGGTCTATGCAAGGTTGTAAATCAGGTGTATGCAGATAGGCCACGGGAGTCCAGGCTTCTGCCTGCGATCCACCATACGAATCGTTGATGATGCCTACTGGCACATGCAGTTTTTGCCTTAATAGTTGTCCATAATAATAAGCTACGGCAGAAAAAACACGTACCGAAGCAGGATAACTGGCTTGCCATTGGCCGATAGGGCCATACTGATGTCCAAAGGAAGTGATGCGATTTACATTAAACAGACGCAATTGAGGATCATGGGCGGATGTTACTGCTGAATCGCCATGCAGGCTTTCACTCAAAGTAAGCTGCATATTCGATTGCCCGGCACACAACCACACCTCTCCTACCAATATGCCTTTTAGATGAATGGTATTAATACCTTCGATCCACATATCAGCAGCTACACTATCAGCTTGCATAGGATTGAGTACAATGTACCAATGCCCCTGATCGTCGGCTATGGTGGTTTTGACCTGGTTTTTGAATCGCACAATCACTTCTTCGCCTGGGAGTGCCCTCCCCCAGATAGGGATAGGTTGATTTTGTTGCAATACCATGCTATCGGAAATGATGTCCGGAAGATCTACATATCCCCATGCATGCCAGGAAAACGACAATATCATCACATGTATGGTCAGCAGATTGCGTAGCAGGTGATGACAACATGAACGCTTCATAGATTGACGTTTTCCGTGTGTTCTAATTGAACGGGTTTATGATTGGCAGATGTAATTTGCAGCTCAATAGCTTTCCAGTTCCTGGCATATTGAACAGTTCCTGCATTTTGAGCCTCAATCTGAATATTTTTCAATGTGATGCTTTGAATAGGGGAGGTTTGCATGCCTGCGGCATAAATGCCTTGTGTGCAATTTGTTGCACGTACGTCGGCGATGTACACGTCTCGGATAGTAGGCGTACCTTTTGATGGAGGTACTTTTTGTAACATCACTTTCCAGTAATCGGGGATGGAGTCCGGGTTTATGCCAGCAGGAAGAGAAGTATAACTGTAATTGGGATTCCAGTTGAGGTTAAAACGAATAGCTGTGTTTACATCTTCCATCTGGATATGATGGATATACACGTCTTCTACGGTTCCTCCTCTTGTAAAAGCAGATTTGAAATTAACGCCATTGGATGTACCTATGGCTTTAGAATGTTCTACCAAAACATGCCTGATACTTCCTGATGTTTCACTACCGAAAGTAATCAATCCGCCTCCATGCCGGGCTATGCAATTGCGGATCACCACATATTCCGTGGGCTTATTTACCCGCAATCCATCCGCATCCCGGCCTGCTTTCAAACAATAATCATCGTCATTACAGTCCACATCGCAATTTTCTACCAATATGCGGGTGGAAGAATCAATATCCACTCCATCGGTGCTGGGGCCATGTCCGCCTATGTTGTTTTGAATGGTAATACCATTTACGGTTACATGATCGGAGTACAGGATGTGCACCGTCCAGAAACCTGATCGTTGCAAATGAAGCTGGCTTAGCTCTACATGATTTGATCGGGAAATGAGGATTAATCGTGGACGTTTGCAATCGTAATCGGCTGCCCAGCGGAGGCCTTTGGGATCATACACCTTGCGCAGATTCCAGTAACTGTCCCAGAAAGGTTTTCCCCTTCCGTCTATGATGCCATGACCCGTGATCCTAACATTATGCTGTTGAATGACATTAATCAGTGCAGCCGGCCATTGCATTTCAATACCTGCAACTCTTGTGGGAATCATGGGATAGTCTTCGATGTGTTGGCTGCCAATGATCGTAACACCGGAATCGATACGCAGTTCTACATTAGATTTTACAAAAATGGATCCGGTGAGATAGGTGCCTGGTTTAAATGCTACAATGCCCCCACCTTTTGCTGCACATGCATCAATGGCTTTTTGAATAAACGATGTGCTCATGGTTTTGCCGTCGTTTACAGCACCGAAATCATTCACATAAAAAACCTGATTTCGAATGTAGATGTTTCCTGCTCCTACATCTTTTATCCAATTGGTGTCGGGCAATGGGTTGGCCATCAGCATGGCTGATGAAAGAAATAAAAAGCCAAAAATGATCATGATTTTTTTCATAACACTGTGTTTTATATTAACTACCAGCTGGTTTTGCGGTGGTGAATAAGGGTGTAAGCGGTAAATCCCATTTTTTGAAATCATCCGGATGGGTGGGACTGAAATTTCCGATTTTTTCCTCATCGATATATTTTTTTAATGGCAATTGATGTTGAATAATATACCATGCCACACATTTGGCTAATTCAAAAGCGCCAAAATCATTGAAATGCGTATTATCGGTTAATGCTTTTTCCTGATCTGGAAAAGTCCCAGCAGGATATTGAACAAACAGTTGTTTGGAATTTTCTTGTCCTAAGGTTTCGTATAATGTTCTGGTCATGTCATTTAAATCAATCAATAACACATGGTCTTTCCGGGCTTCGTATTGCATGGCATCAGGGTAGTCGCCAAGCGTGGGCATAATATGCCCTGTAGAGTCAAAAAATCTTCTGCATGTTGAGGTTACCAGTACCGGAATAGCTCCATGTGCACGAGCAGAGTCAATGAATATGCGCAGATATTCGTTGTATGAAGTATATGGATCTACATGATTAGGCCCGGGCTTTTGATCATTATGAGCAAATTCCACAAACAAATAATCGCCTGGTTTCATCAATCTGGAAATCTTTTCCAGTCTTCTTTCTGCGATGAATGCTTTCAGTGTGCTTCCGGATACAGCATAGTTCGCTATAGCAGCCGCACCGGGTTTTATAAAATAAGGGAACATTTGTCCCCAGCTGGCCCAGGGTTCTACTCCCTGATCAGTGACTGTAGAATTGCCGGCCAGGAAAATAGTGGGTATGTTTTCATCTCGTTCAATGGTGATGGCATCCACGCAGGGCCGTGCACCCGAGAATTCAAGCGTAAGCTTGTTATCCCAATCAAGCTTGTCATGTTCGTCATGTTTAAGTTTGATCGGCCTTCCTGATTCAATCATGCTATCTCTCACATTCACGGCAAAATGAATTGTTATATGTTCCCCTGCTTTGGTGATGATATTTTTCGATATAAGCTGGCGAGATTCAGCCTTGATTGTGGTTTCGGCAGGCTGCCAATCATCGCCCAGTGTAATTGAAACCCGATAATTGCCTTCTGGAAGGGCAATTGAAAAGAAAAAAGGAGCATTGCTGGTACAGAAATCGCTTGTTAGTGGATTTGTTCCCTTTCTATCTATAGCTACAGGTTGGCTATTTAAATCAAACCCATATCCTTTTTCATTTGTATATTTTGTTAGTGCATTCACCTGCTGATATCCACTTGCAGTTTTTCCGTTTCCAAAGTCAAGAGCATATAATTGTTGCGCATGCACATCGGTAAACAACAACAGGCATAATGCCAGATAATAAGCAATGATTTTTCCCATGATGATTATTTTTTATTTCTATCCTGTATCAGGTGGTAGGTTGCAGAAGCTGGTATTTCCCTGTAGGGTTGCATATGCAGGATTTCTGTTCCGGCACGCAATACAGGTCCTTCTCCCATTGGCGTATTTTTTTCCAGTGGCCGGTTGTAATACACAACCGTAGAAGGTGCAATGCCTGTTCCCGGGCAAATATCGGTGACGTCACCATCAGCGGTGATTTTACTCAAAATCCCTTTCCATCCGAAGGCAGCCACCTGTGCATAATCGGGTTCGAGCCATCCTCTGTTCACGCCTCGTGCAATGCTGAATGTGAACATAGCCGAGCAGCTCGTTTCGAAATAAGAATCCGTTTTATCCAGTAACTGATGCCAGAGCCCATTTGGTCCCTGATAGCGGGCAATGCCTTCTACTTGTTGTCTGAATAAGTCGAGTAAAATTTTTCTGTTGGGATCATCTTTAGGTAAATAGGTTAACAGGTCGGCCTGAGCCATCATCATCCATCCGTTTGCTCTGCCCCAATAAGCCACACCGGGGTGGTGGCTATCCATGTAATAACAATGATAGTACAAATGTTTAACGGAATCCCATAAGTAATGATGAAACATCATTACTTGATGAACGGCCATGTTGAAATATTTTTTATCACCTGTTAAATATCCCAATCTGGCCAGCAAAGCGACGCTCATATACAAATCATCTCCCCAGATCGTCATTTGATGCGGAAAATATCGGGCAATGGTTCCATCTTTCAGTTGAGGTTCTCTGTTTAAAAGGGTATAAGCTGCCTTATCGATATATGCTTTATATGCGGGATCTGGGTGAAATTGATATTCCTGAATCAGACTTCCTGCCATGGTGCCATAATCGTCCAGCCGAATCATCCGGAAAAACATGTACCAGGGCACACGCGCAACTTTTTCCAGCCCATTAGGGGTATGCAATACAGAATCATATTCTCTCCTGAAATAATTCAGATTATCCGGATTAAATACAAATGAAAAATAATGATCCACAAATTCGCGGTATTTCGAATCATGTAATGTATCTGATAGATCCAGCATAGCTATATTTAATACTCCATTGGTGTAATGCCAGTCAGCATATTGGCTTGCCAGTTGTATATCAGGCAATACAGGCAGGTTTTTCAGATTTGAATAAGTTTCATGGGTGCGGGTATTGATAAATGAGAAATCTGCTTGTGAAATAATTCGGTCAGCAATTTTTCTCAGCACCTCTTCGGTCGATGCGCTTGATTGAGCATAAACAGTTGTTTTGATGCTTGCAAATAGCAGCAGAAAAATGAGCAATTTACTTTGTTTCATATGCTTCGTTTTTAGATATGGGTCCTGTAAATTCTTCCACATATTTTTGGGATTCGGTATAAATATCTCGCATGAGTGGTAAGGGACTTCCCAGGCTGATGTGCCTCATACGGTTGATTTCGCCTAAGGTATGATGATATGGACTAAATATCAGATCTGGATTAAATTGAAATAAACTATCTTTCAGCTGTGCAACACGCTTATATGAATCTACGATGCATTGGAATTGTGTGGTGTCGGTAGTGCGAAGTGAAAATAAATATCTTAGGTAGCGGTATCTCCAATAGCTCACTTCGAGTTCTTTGTTCACCAAAGCCACATATTTCAGCCAGTTAAATCGGGTATCAAGTTCTTCATATTGTTGATTCGTTAAAAATGTTTTAGCCTGATTGAGATAGATGAACATGCTGTCTATTCGTTTCAATGCCAGATCCTTTTGATGAATCACCTTTTCAATATTTTCCTTATTAGGGATTAGAAAGCGCTGATATTCCGGCAGGTAATATCTATTGGTGTACATAAGCAATACTTCTCGTCGGTCAATCGTTCCAGGGAATCCTGAATTGGTATCCCAACCAAAACCCAGTGTAGAAAATATGTCATTGATTACAGGTTCTGAAAGCTGAAGGGCTTTTACAATATAGGGCACAGCTTCCGGTGCATAAAATTGCAATGCCCATGTGTTCCATATTTTTTGTATAGATGCATGAATATTCCAAGATAATTCTTTCCATGCAAATAAATTTATGCTATTTATGATATCTGAAAAGGGGTGATAATCTACCTGATGAGTAGCTCCGTAAAACAAACTGGTCCCACCTTCAGAACCGATTTTAGCATAAGCCCGTTTTAGGGTAGAATCGGTGTAGGACACGTTTATGGCCGGCAAGTAATACAAACCAGTTGTTTGTCCTGTCATTTGATACTCAATAATCTGCGGATGAGGGGCTACTTTTCCAATCAATGTATTATCTCTTGCAGCAGGGAAACAATCCGACATATAGGCCTTGGTTTGCAAAACAATATCTGCAGGTAATGAATCAATTACATATTTCCATAAAGACAAACGATCGCCACTAAATCCGCCATATCCAGGAGCATGTACAAACTGGCGTTCCAGCGTTCCTTCATTATTTCGTAATGATACCCAATGAGCTGTTCCGGATGACCAGGTTCTAACAATCAGGGGAAGATGATAGATTTTAAGCACCCGTTCATATTCTCCAATGTTTTTATAAAGTTCTTTGTTAAACTGATTCAATCCGTTGCCGACAGACAGGCTATCCTGGCTATATATTCCATATTCATCCCAGAAGGTAGTGATTAAACCATCTCCTTTCAATGTTTGCACATATTCTGAAAGGATTGAGTCCATGATTTCCCAGGCAAGGGGAAGAGAAGGATTGATAGAGGCTTTTTCCCATGAATGGGGTGCGCGAACGCCTTTGATGAAAGGATATACATCATATATGGCTTTGGCCAAAACTGGCGACCATCTTACAATGTCATTTCCATACAAGAAAGGATAAAAATCTACATCAGCATCATGGCATGCCTGCAGAATGCGCGTTACATTTTGGATAGCTGCGTTTTTCTTTTCGAGTAACTTTTGCTGGTCTTCTGGAGGAATTCGGTTCCATATTTGCGGAAAACTTTTCTGCAACGTTACAAAGTCGGGATGTATATTTTCAAATATAATATTTGCACCCGTTTGCGCAATCAATAATGGTATATTGCGTTCGTTACCCAAATTAATATCCCGAATTTTGAAAGCTGGTTGTCGAACATATACACCTTCTTTGATATTTTTCCACCAACACACATCTCCTGCTGCATAAAGCAATGATCGGGGTCTTTTACCAAAAATCAGTGCACCTTTATTATGAAATCGAATAATATATCCATCATACTGCACAGTTTGAGGGTCTTTTTGTAAAAAAATCTTTTCCGTCGATGAGGGAATACCTTCATCCAGCACAATCTGATGAGGCGATGGAATACTGATTTCACTCTCTTCCACAATATTGTTTGTGTCAATATGCAATGCCTTTGCCAGTAGATAAGCAGCTGATTTTACTGCCGGATGTGCATGCTTTTTCAAAACGATATATGTATACTGCTGGGTATAACCCATTATGCCTGCAAGAAGAAAGCTGTATGTAAGTATCCATTTCTTCATAGTTTTACTGTTTTTTATTTAATTCATCCGGAGCATCTGTTGTAAATGAATGATATGTACCGCTTTGATCATTAGATGAGAATAAACTTTCAATTTGATGAACGGAAACAACATACTTGGGTTGAAATGCTGAAGATTGCATATATTGTATAATCGCATATAAAAGCTGATTGGCTTCTGGGTATTTCTTGCTGTTAGTTTCCAGATCACTGCTGCAGGCCAGTATTTTACCTTTTCCCACTTTTGCTTCCCATATTAAGGCCAGTCTTCTGTTTCTAAACCAGGTATCAATGGGTTGTACAATCGGTTTGAATGCAGGTGGAAAATCTTTTATCCACATAACGGGCTGTTTATTCGCTATGCTCCACCATTGAAAATCCTGATAATAAGCTGTAGGGAAGTATTTAAACAAGGGGTGTGTGGTATCTACAAATATTCCGGTAGTATGAGGTGGACGCATTTTAAACCAGGAAGTGTTCCAGAATACGGGTAAAAAATGCATGGATACATCTTTACCTAAAATTACATGATCTGCACACAGCAGCAATACATTTTTCCCTTGACTGAGGGCCTGAACAGCGCTCGAATCAAACTCATGTGTGATGTAAATATTCTGCAGATGATGAAGATCTATTTGATGATGAGGATATACCCAGAATGACCATTGATTTCTATATGGTGTACCCGCAATTTCAATGCTTAAAGTGCATTTCTCTGCATGTTCAATATTATAAAGTGGAAAACGTATGGTATCTGGTATGATATCGTTTCCAATAGGAATTTTCTTCTTTAAAAATTGGCTTTCAGCAAGTACATGATTTTTATCGTTCCTAATTGTCCATTTGATTAACGCTTGTTGTAAAGGTTTTGGAGAAAAATTGGCGATTTGTATATAGGCTTGAAAGGTATCGGTATTGTAATAAGTAAATTTCGGAATTCGGGCAAGAGGAGTCACTGCGTTGCAAAACGAGCTAAAGATGGAAGGAGTAACATACCCTTTGCTTTGCCAGAATACATTCAATACGCCTACCAATGCTGTGCCCTGACCTGTATAATCATTTAGTGCCAGCAATTCAAAACCTGCCATACCTGGCGTTCTCAATGCAGCCTCTATTTCACCTTTGTAGCATAATAACTGCAATTTTCCGGATGCCATCAGAAAATTTTCAGCCTCGTCTCCCAAGTGATGTTCATTCAGGATGTCACGAAACAATTCAAAATTTCGTGGTTGCATGACACCTGTGTATTGATTGATTTGTTTAAAATCAGGGAATGCACAGTATTGGCCCATTTCATGTGCGACATAGGGAATGTCGTGACCTGCAATAGCTTTTTGGTAATCAAAAAGAGTATTGGGAGATTCATTTGCCCATGGTAGTCCTCTGGGTCCCGACCGGACAATAAATTGTTCTTCTTTAACCCATGGCCAGCTCATGCCTACAGATGCCCCCGTGTAAAGATGACGGGGATCTTTTTGTTTCCAGTAATCCACAAATGCATTGAGATAAGCCACCTGATGAGCGCCACGTGGTTCGTTTCCATAAGCCATCATACAGAAAGAAGGATGATTTCCATAGTATTGATCTATTCGATTCGTTTCATCATAGATATATTGATCAATAGGATGTCCATCGCCAAGGGAAGATCCATGATTAGCCCAGCTGGGTCCTTCTACATGCAGATACATTCCGGTTAGATCTGCAGCTTTAAAAGCCGCTTCTGGTGGGCAATATGAGTGAAATCGCATTTCATTCAATCCGTAAGACTTGCAAATTTTAAATATTCTTAACCATGCATTTACATCCATAGGGGGATAACCTGTTAACGGGAAATCACAATTCTCTACTGTACCGCGTATAAAAGTTTTTTTGCCATTGACGGTAAAATATGTTCCCTCTGTTTTGAATTCGCGCATACCAAAGTCGGTACTATCTATATCTTTTCCTGCCTGTGTTTGCAATTGTACAGTTAAATGATACAGGGAAGGGTGAAATTCATCCCACAATGCAATTTTTTTACCCAGATTGTAATTTATGCTTAAAGTGGTATCACCGGCTGGTAGATGAACGGGAAGCTGAAGAGGATCAACGTGAAGTTTTTCAGTTGTATTGAAACTATATCCATTGAGTTGAATCTTTCCAGCTATAGATTTCTTTGTTTGATTGCTTATGGATAAATGTACAATAACTTGTTGATGGACAATATCCGGAAATGTTTGAATGTTTTTGATATAGCACAGAGGATGAGCAATCAAAAACATTTTTCCCACAATACCGTTCCAGTTGCCTTGTGTTTGATCGGTGAGGCTATGTGAATCTTTACCGGGGTTAATGTTCAGTATGCGGTTATCCACGCGAATGGTTAAAAGATGAGTGCCAGGTTTGATATTTTCAGGTAAGACAAATTCATGCGGGCAGCTCAGGCTGTTTCCTTGTCCGATCAAAACACTATCTATCCATACCGTAGATTGCCAGTGTACTCTTTCCAGGTAGAGGATCACGCATTGATGATTCAAGTTTTCAGGGATTTTGATTTTTCTTTGGTACCATGCTGGACCTACATAATATTTTTTGGGTGTAAGGAAGAAGGGAAACTTTAAACTATCAGGCTGCCTGAACTTTGCCATATCCGGATCAAAATACCATGAGCTATCGTATATGCTGGCGGTCCACTGGGTATGAAGAGTAGGTGTAAATCCTTTGTTTCTTTGTGGCATGGAGCCCGGAAGCAAAATTGTTTCCTGGCTTAAGGGGTAGTTCATGAACCATTTTTCTGAAATTCCTTTATCGGCTGTATCCATGCGAAAATACCAGGTTCCTGCAATAGAAAGTTTTTGTTGTCCCATGCAGGATATGGGGAAAGCCAGCATGAGGAGTGAAAGCTGGGTATTCGATATGAGCCGTTTTGGATTCATCATACGTTAAATTTATTGAATAAGTGTAATGCCCATTAAACCAATTATCACTTCATTGGTAGTAGCTCTCACAGTAAAATGAGATAGCGTTTTATTGGGATTCAAGGGCATATCCAGTAAGGTAGCTGCTCCACCATCAATTGCACGATTGGTAAAACCCGGTAAAGAAGAATAAGTTGTGCTGAGTCTGGTAATTTCACCTGTTTTCAAATGCAGCCGATAGGGAACAGGCGTTTGATCTGGAAAAGCAAATGAATCGATGTAGTAATCCTGTTCAATAGGCCACCAGGTGTCGGGATTGATGAGCTGCAGGCTGTCGCATGTTCCGTCCATGTACCAGGCAATGATCTTGCCGTTGGTTATGTGTGTTTGCATAGGATTGGTAGTACCCGTCATTAAGAAATAAGCATGCCTGGCCGACTGATAAATGGGAATCGTTATACTATCCGGATAATTTGACCAGATTGACACAAATGCAATGTTTTGTTGTATGCTATCATGAGGACAAAGTATGGATACGCCATTTGGGAAAAATGTTTTTCCATGTTTTGATGTTTGTAACCAACCCGTTATTTCGATATGTGGCTGAATAAGCGGTGCTGTCCAGTTGCCGATGCCCTGGATGGGCAGTTGTAAGGTGGGAACATGGGGTCGGGGTGAAAGATAATCTTTCCGGAAAATATCTTGAACCCTGGCGTTGAAAAATGAATCACATGATATTTCTTTTTGATGAAGAAAATGAGAATGCATAGTCCATTCCCAGTCAGTCCAGATAGTATCCAGTACTATCTTTCCTTGCGAAGAAACAAGGATGCGATTGGTTCCCGAAAACCAGATGCTATCCGGAATGCTAATTAAACTGGAAGCAGTATAGGCTTTAAGCTCGGGAATCTCGAAAGATAAAGATGCATTTATCTGAACCTGATTAGACGGGAAAGATAAATGACTCCGATTGATCAGCTGAAGGTAAATGTGATTTGCTTTCTTTTGAACCTGAATGCCTATGGGTTGCTGGAGGTAAATGTCAATAGGATACCACCATTTTATTCCATGATATGCCAGCTGGATGAAAAAACTATGATAGCCCGTTGCAGGCTTGCGGAAATGTATTTTAAGCTGATGATCATTTACAGATACATCCTGAACAATATTTTGAGGGTCAAACATTTGTATGAACTTTATTTGTTTAAGGTTCACCCGAAGGGTATCCAGGAAAGAGAGTACTGGTTGATAAGCTGGTAAAGACAAGGAATCAGACGACCATTTAATGAGAATATCATATTTAGGTTGATAAGCAACATAGATCACAATACGCGGATATCCGATAGCAGAACTGTCAACAATCCAGTTGACCTGATGTTGATTGACCCATATTTCGGAAGGAATGATATGATCAACGGGTATGCAAAGATCTAATCCCATAGGAGTTTCAAACCGGGGTTCGATTACATAGTGATCTGTATTCAGGTTTCTATGAAATTCCAGATGGATATCTGGTGTTCGAATTGTGGCAAACCTCCATTCGTCAGGCCATCCAGGTATGATAAACAAGCGGTGATGGATAGCGTCGGGCCAGATGCCGAATAATCCTTCCACCAGCGTTCGAGCACAAATGCCGATCGGGTCAGCAAAATCGCGATATAATTCTCCCCGGAAATGATCGAGGGAAGATAATTGTTCAAAATTTCCAGGGCAATTTCCTAAATACATGCTTTCCAGTATCAAGCTTTTCCACAATTGGAAAGCTGTTCTTTTTTGACCTCCTTCCCAGTATGCCAGAGCTGCATGAGCCATTTCGGCCATGGCTACATTGTTTACCGACCATGTGTAGGGCATCCAATCAGTGGTTGATAATTCAAAATATTTACCTGGTATGCCTGGGCACGTGAAATATTGGTGAGGAATATCATGATTGATGTATTGAAGCAGTTGATAAGTTTGAAAGGGGTTTGTAACCTCTTCATCTATTGCATGGTAAACGGTCCATAATCCTGCATCGGGATGCAGATTCCTGGCGCCTGTTAAATCTTGAAACTCCGCCAGCGATCCATTCTGTGGAATCCATAATTTGCTCAATAGGGCATTCCGAATTCGTTGTGCTTCATTTTCAAACGGAAGGGGATTTTCATGAAGTAAAGATGCAATTTCTCCAGCCAATTTATGTTGAAAATAATTATAGGCTGAGCTGTATGAAACATCACCACCGCTATACTCCAGTGCATCACTCGCCCAGATGCAGGCATAAGCATCAAATAAATGATCATGATCCTGATCGAAATTTCTTTTTTCCCAATCAAGATGCCTTTTGATTACAGGCCAACATTCACGCATGAAGGCCGTATCGCCTGTCCATTGAAAATGCCGAATCATGTCATCGATATATACCAGATTCATATCATAATGCCCGGGTATGAGTCTGCCATTTGGATACCGACAAATGTATCCGCTGTTGTAAATACCCAACCCTGTTTTTTCAATTTGTCTGGAAAGATGGGCTTTCGGATCTGGTGCCACGATGCAGGTATCTGGTTCTGTTAATTGACTTTTATTATATGCCCGAAAAAATGTTTTAGCTCTTTCATGCCATCCCAAATCATTAGCCACATAAGATCCGCGCCATCCGTTGTAGGGCATACGCCAGGCTACGGCTCCATGCATAAAAACAGAATCCTGCCAGATAGCATTGGCAGCAATACTCATAGCACTTCCTATTGTATTCATGAATGGATCGGGCGTATGTACATAAATCCTGTTTGCCATATTCTTTCTTTGAATTTCTGCATTCAGGAATATTTGTTTAGCCCTTCTAACGGACAAAGCGGAGCTATCTTTTTCTTTGATTACCAGAAAAAAATCTCCATCTCGTTTGATATTTATTTTGCCTGCAAGTACAGGCGTTTGTGTATTTGTATCCGAATGCATAAACGATACTGGATCATTCATTTTCTTTGCATCTAAAATTTTTATTTCCGATGTTGCTGGTAATATGCCTTCAAGGGTGGTGTAGGAATTTTTATTTTTATACGTGAGAAAAAAACGAGGTGTTTGAACAATGAAATGATTGTTCAGGCAATGAGCAGGTGTTATATCAAATACATCAGGAGAATCTGCTCCCAGATCGCCGTTGCGAGCAGGATATATTCCACCTGCTCCACCAAATGCGAGTATCAGTTGAAATGGCTTTTTCACATGTACAACCTGTATTCTTACTGCCATGCCATGTGCAGTATACAAAGGGTCAACCTCAATTCTGATTTTTGCTTGTCCAATACTTGGATCTTGCAATGTGTATATCATTTTTCCTGCATGGTAGCGTGATTCAATGCTGGCAAAGGATTCTGCCCATTTTGAAATGGGCTGGCTTATCACTCCCAGTTTCAAACATCCGCCAGTTCCAGGCATATACAAAGCAAACATGGGTAAATCACCAGCTTCCACGCGGAAAGCTGTTTGCCATCCATACAGCGAACGATCGAATTTATTTTTTCCGTTCACAATTACGAAATCATTTCCATCTGGATGATATCTTAGAGTTCTGACAGGTATCGAATCAATTGTGTTATGCGGATACGAAAATGCATAGCAGGTTGTACTTATCCAGATTAACATGATTATTGCCCATGTAACAATGTTTTCTGACATGGCATAGTTTGAATTTTTAAAAATAGTAGGGACAAAGAAGAATCTTCGTCCCGTGCTGTATGAAAAAAGGATAGATTTGATGCAGTTCAATATTCATTTTTCATCTGTTGAATAACAGGTTCATATTTTTTCCTCAAATCATCCCAAAAAACTTTTCGGATATGCTGATCCAGCGGATGAAGCTGCAACTTCTGAATGTCGTGTATGGTAAGCCAGGCCACCAGAAGAGCGCCGGTTTCACGAAGATGGGTATTATCCTGATGTCCCTGTGGGTATCCCGGATACATTCCAGGAACGAAGTTCATAAAAAAGGCTTTTGATGAATCAGGTCCCAGTGCGGCAATGGCTTCTCCGAAACTTTTGTCCAGATCAATCAGGGGTACATGCATTTCTTTTGCCAGTTGTCTTACTTTATCGGGATATGCTCCATGACCATCGTGATAATGACCCGCCTGATCGAATGTGCGCATGGCAATTGGAGTCAATAAAACGGGATGTGCCTGTTTCTGGAGTACATCCATGACCATTTTTTTGAGATTATCCTGATACTGATCCGGGGATGTATATCTTTCCGGTTTGGAAGAATGATCATTATGGCCGAATTGAATAAATACCCAATCGCCGGGTTGCAGAGAATCAATCAGCTGTTGCCATAATCCCTCGTTTATGAAGGTTTTGGTGCTTCTTCCTCCTCTGGCTTTGTTTTTTATGATGATATCATGATCGAAAAACCGGTATAGTTCCTGTCCCCATCCGCGTTGGGGTGTACGGCTGGTATCGTAAGGTTGCATAGTAGAATCGCCAGCAAGCCAGATGGTGATGGGTTGCTGATGAAAAAACCAGCTTGAGCAGCAAATAGGGACAAGGAACCATAATAGTTTTTGCATAATCAAAAATGGTTTTCTGATTAATACCCGGGATTTTGCTGATATAAGCCGGGATAAATATCAATTTCTGTTTGCGGAATAGGATAAAATAAATTATGCTGGTCGATGGTTTTGTTTCTTCCTGTAGCCTGCAAGTAGGCATTTTCCACAGGAATAGCCCGATCGGTTCTAACCAGGTCAAACCAGTATTGCCCTTCATCTGCAAATTCATGCCGGCGTTCGGTTTCAAGTGCAAGCGCAAAATCTTGTGTTGTAACGGGTGTAACAGGAGATAGTCCTGCACGCGCGCGTATCCGGTTTAAGATTGTAATTGCTTGTGCGGGAGGCGCGGATGCCTCGTCATTTAGTACTTCTGCATACATGAGGAGAATATCTTCATATCTGAGCAAAGGAAAGTTTTCAGGCCAATCGTTATAACTTGTAAGATTTGTAAGCCCGAAATCAACAAATTTTTTGAAAAATGGGGTATGAGCAATAATTGGCGGATTGTCATTGGTTAAATAAGCAGTATCAATTGTTACATTGAAACGAAGATCATTAGTGTCATAACTGTTGATTAGATCTGAAGAAACTTGTGTACTTGTATTAAATAAAAGTGATGATACTGATACCAAAGAAGCGTTGAGATTTGGAGGAATATTTTGTGAAGGGAAAGAACTTCCTTCACCCAGTCCACCAGAAATATATTCCACCTCAAAAATGTTATGCAGATTGTCATTTTTGTAACCAAAGAGATTGGCATAATTTGAAATCAGGTTCAGGTGAGGATATTGTCCTTCATGGCTGATGATTTCCTGCAGCAAGGCTTTTGCGCTATCCAGCTTATCTTTCTGATGTAGGGGATAACCAGCCATGGTAAGATATACTTTTGCCAGGATACCTTTTACTGCCCACTGGTCGGCACGACCGATATCTGCACTGTTGGTGTATTGTACCGGAAGAGAATCCTTGATGGCATTCATTTCGGATGTGATGAATTTATACACCGTTGCTGGATCGGATTGTTTGATAGTTAGTGCTTCTGAAGGAGAAATCACATGATCGACAATAGGTACATTGCCCCACAGACGTACCAGCTGGAAATATGCAAATGCTCTTAGAAATCTGACTTCAGCTTTATATTGTGTTTTTAATGCCTGGCTGCTGAAGGGTATCTGATCGATATTGGCTAACACTTCATTAGCCCTATTAATCATAGCATAGAGGCTTTGCCAGGTATCGTGAATAATTTGTGTTTGTGGATTATCCTGAAAATTATTGAGATCATACCAATCGCGTTGAGCACCGTCGTAGGTAATATAATAGTTTGGTGAACGCACTTCGGAAAGATACCAGTAAATATCTACTGGCCAATCCCTTAATCCAGCATATACTCCGTTGACAGCTTGCTGGATATCTAACTGTGATTTATAAAAATTGGCAACAGTAATGCTGGATGTAGGTGTTACATTTAGATATGATTTTGAACAACTGGCCAATACTGCTACAGCAGCTATGGAGAAGATATATGATAATGCTTTCATAGTATTTGTTTTTTTAAATCAGAAACTGAGGTTAATTCCAACCATAAATGTTTTAGCATCAGGATAGGATCCATAATCTCCGCCTGAGGTATTCAGTGCTTCAGGGCTATATCCTCCGTAATCTCTGTTGATGAAATAAAACATGTTTTCGGCACTGAAATATATCCTGGCCTGATCTACACCTTTAATCAGCTGATGCGGAAAAGTGTATCCGATTGTGAGGTTTTTAAACCGGGCATAAGTTGCATCGTACAACCACCGGGAGTCGTAATATCCGCCTGTGGTGCCATCAATTCTGGGTGTGTGTCCATCGCCTGGCTGTGAAGGAGAACGCCAGCGATTGCGCCATCGGCCAAGAGCATTCTGGGTAAATCCCATGGAAGGACGGTCAATAGCTCGTCCGATGATTTCGTATGTTTTATTTCCCCCTGCTCCCTGAATCAGGAATGATAGGTCAAAACCTTTGTAGGTAAATATGTTGTATATTCCCCAGGAATAAGTGGGATCGGGATAGCCCATGATTGTACGATCATTGGCGTCAATTACGCCATCTCCGTTTACATCTTTGTATTTCACATCGCCCACGATGTTGGTAGACATGTGCGGACTGGCTTTCAAATCGGCATCATTCATATATACGCCAATCGCATCATACAAATAAAACGCGTTGATAGGTTGTCCTACTTCAATGATCTGGGTAAGATTGCTGAAACCTGTGTGGATGGGAGCATTGCCCTGTCCAAGTGCCAATACTTTATTATGGTTGAACCCGATATTAAAACTGGTTTGCCACTGTAGCTTTCCGGTCAGGTTTTGTGTGTTCAGTTCAAATTCCCATCCCTTGTTTTGCACATGCCCGATGTTAACCCATCCAGAAGAAAAGCCAGTGGCGAGGGCGACGGGGACATTCAACAACAAGTCAGTGGTGAGTTTATCATAATGATCTACCGAGAGAGAAATACGGTTGTTGATTATTCCGATATCGGCTCCATAGTTGGATGAACGTGTTTTTTCCCAGTGTAAGTCTGGATTCGATAATGAGCTGGGTACATATCCGTTGGCAAGGGAGCCGTTGAACGAATAGTTGGCTGCGCTGATTCCGCCGTAAGCCAGGTAATTTGGAATGGAGTTATTTCCGTTCATGCCCCAGCTATAACGCAGTTTCAGTACGTTGATCCAGGGAATGGCACGCATAAAGTTTTCCTGTGCGATGTTCCATCCCAGAGAAAAAGACGGAAAATTACCCCATTTGTTGTTGGAGCCAAATTTTGAAGAGCCATCTCTTCTGAAGGCTACAGAAGCTAAATATTTGTCTTTGTAGTTATACAGGATTCTTCCCAGATAAGAAAGCAGGGTTTCTTTGAATTCAGTAGTGGTAGAAGAGGTTACGGTAGAGGTTGCATTATTCAAAGTAGTTAATTCATCATTGGCAAAAAGCCTGTGGCTCTGACCGGAATTAGTACCAACTGTTTCTTCAGCTGTGTATCCTGCCAGGATATTGATATTATGTCCACCAAATGAATGGTTATAAGTCAACAAGGATTCAAACAGGTAATATTGGCTGTTGGCTGTTGAGTAGCTTCCTGAACTGGCAGATCCCGGAGCCTGTCCCAAACCCAGTGTGGGGTGATAAACTTTATGAAATTGCATATCTGCATTCCAGGCACCCGTAAGCTTTAAACTCAGCCCATCGTACAAATTAGCCAGTACATACATATTGGAAAGCAGGCGTAGCCGGTTTTGTAAATCAGTAGTAGCACGTTCATATGCTACCGGGCTTTGGGTGGATCCTGCCCAGTAATATCGGCCATAGGGAGCCACACCGGTGTTGATGCCAGCATTCTTTTCAGCTACGGGGACCATGGCCAGCACGTGATGAGATTGGTTGTCTTTCCCATCCACATCTCCACCATTCAGCCAGGAGTAAGATGGGGATATCTCCAGTCCCACTTTCAGGAATTTGGCCATTTGTCCTTCGAAGTTGGCTCTCACACTGGCCAGCTTATAGTTCGTGTACACAGCAATTCCTTCCTGATCCAGGTAATTTCCGGAGAGGCGATAAGTGAAATTAGCGTTGCCACCCGAAGCAGTGAGCTGTACACTATTCATAGGAGCTTTTCGGTAGAATGCATCCTGCCAGTCAATGAATGCCAAGCTATCTGCGCCATAGGCCCATCGGGAATCCGGGATATAAGTCGCGTTTTGTGTCACTCCTAATTGTTGCTGCCTGAACGAGATGGGATCGGTAGCCTGATAATTTTTGCCCTTCTGAATACCTAATTTCACCCAGTTTGAATCTTCAATCTGTGTGGCGAGATCAATCCATTCCTGTGGAGAAAGCAGATCTATTTTTTTGGCCAATTCCTGGAAGCCTGTGTAGGCGTTGAATGTGAACCTGGTTTGGCCAGCTTGTCCTTTTTTTGTAGTAATCAACACCACGCCGTTGGCACCGCGTGAGCCATAGATGGCCGATGAAGCGGCGTCCTTCAGCACTTCAATGGACGCAATATCTTCTGGATTGATATCGCCCAGATCAGAAACCGGAATTCCATCTACTACATAAAGGGGATCATTACTTGCGGAAATAGAAGCCGTGCCTCTCACTCGGATTTGTAAAGCAGCACCGGGCTGTCCCGTAGTTGTGCGCACCTGTACGCCAGCAAGTTGTCCTTCCATGGCCTGTTCCAGGCGGGAAATAGGACGCTCATCAATTCGGTTGGCATTTAATTGAGCTACGGCTCCTGTTACATCTGCTCGTTTTTGCGAGCCATAACCAATCACCACTAGTTCATTGAGGCTGGTATTGCTGCTGGTTAATCCAATATTCAGGTTGGTGAGTCCATTTTCCACCGGAACCACCTTGCTGCGGTACCCAATGTAACTGAATCTCAGCCTGGCAGCAGGGCCTGATAGCGATAAGCGATATTGACCTTCTGCATCGGTAACAGTCCCATGATTGCTGCCTATTTCCACCACTGTAACGCCTGGTAAAGGTTTTCCAGTAGCAGAATCGGTTACAATGCCGGAAATGAAGTGCTGGTTTTGTGCAACCGATTGAAAAGAGATGCAAAAAGAAAACAAAATTCCGCTAAACCACACCCATAATGTTTTCACTGAAGAGTGTTTGTACATGGCATAAGGAGTTTAAAAGCGTGAAACAATCAGCAAGTAGTCAAGGCTAAAGTAGAGGCATTTTTGGATTCAACTATCCTGTAGTGTCCTGCTCTGTCCTGTACTGTGCTGGTCGTATCAAATAAAGTGTTAACATGTTTTTTAAAAATAGATGATAGGGGAAAACCCGTCATTTTCATTTTATCCTGAAATCACTCTCTCCTGCAGGTCTTCAATCTTTTCACAACCGAGTTGTTCCATGATTTGTTGAAGCTGTCGTTTGAGAATAACGATGGTGTGTTCGCCGCCTCTTTTGCCCAGAGCAGCAACGCCATACATGAAGGTGCGACCTAAGAAAACAAATTCTGCACCGCAGGCCAATGCGCGGGCAATGTCGGTCCCCGATCGCAATCCACTGTCCATCATGATCTTGATCTTACCCTTGAAGAGGGGAGCTATTTGCTGCAAAGCCTTGATAGACGAAGGGCCTGCATCCAGTTGCCGGCCACCATGGTTGGAAACAATAATCCCATCCAATCCCAACTCGATGCATTTTTCCACATCGTCGGGGTTGGCCATTCCTTTTATCACCAATTTATGCTTCCATTTATCCCTTAAGCGTTTGAGTTTTTCATCATTTAATCGACCATTAAACGTACTGTTCATGAATAGCCCCAAATGATGCATATTCAGTCCTTTCGGGATATAAGGCAACAGGGTTTGAAATCTGGGTTGGCCATGCAATAAAGTTTGAATAGCCCAGTGCGGCCGACTGATGATTTGTCGGATGTTTCGCCAGGTCATGCGGGGTGGCATGGCCAGTCCGTTTTTGATTTCTTTGTTCCGGTAGCCGAAGGTGGGTACATCGGCCAGGATTACCAAAACCCGGTAACCCGCATCGGCAGCGCGCTGCAGCAGTTGATCCCGCAAGCTATCTTCGACCGGATGATAAAGTTGAAACCAGGCCTGTCCTTCTGTGATGTTCGCTATCTCTTCAATGGTAGCTGTGCTCACGGTGCTCAGCACAAAAGGAATCTGGTGATGAAATGCAGCTCTGGCCAAAATTTGCGGGGCACCCGGCCAGATCAGTCCCTGTAAGCCCACCGGTGCAATACCAAATGGTGCCTGATAACGTTGTCCGAAAAGCGAAACTTCCATGTTGGCTCCGCTAAAAGGCCGAATGTATCTCGGCATCAGCTCAATGGCACGGAGCTCTTCAGTATTCTTGCGCAGGTTGATTTCTTCATTGCATCCGCCATCCAAATAATCAAATGCAAATCCGGGTATCCGTTTCCGGGCCTTGCGCCTCAGGTCATCTACAGAAGGATATCGCGGATCATAACCTAACTTCATGCTTGCCATCTTCTTTTCTTGCTTGTTTTATTCTTCCACAAAATGATTCACCGTAAAATGATAAGTTCCCGATCCCAGATGCACTTTGATCCGGTTTTGATCAGATGTAAAGGAAAAGCCTTTTTCACCAGACAAAGGTTTATCATCCACTTGCACCTGATTTGCTTGATTGGCCGGCAAATACACTTCGGCTTCTGTATTGGCGGGAATGGTAACGTTCCAAAGCAATGTATTACCTTGTTTTTTCCAGTTGCTTTGAATCAATCCATGCACGGAATGATAACTGCAATTCACCCAATCCAATCCTTTCACGAAATGGGGATGCATGATGATTTTTTGAAACCCAACCTGCACATCGTCGCAGCGAATACCGCCCAAATCTTCATACATCCACACAACCAGGTCACCCAGTAACATCACATGGTTGCCCGAGTTCATGGCTGGATCGGCCGTATTGCCATTCCAGAGCTCCCAAATGGTGGTAGCCCCATTTTTTACCATATATCCCCAGCTTGGATAGGTGGTATTGGTGGCGATCTGATAAGCCAGATCGGGACGTCCGTTGCGTGTAAGTGTACGCATGAACTGCTGGGCGCCTACCAATCCCACGCTGATATGTCCGTCGAAATCATTTTCTGTTTTTTCAATGATATGAGCAAACACCGTATGCCTGATGGAATCGGGTGCCAGGTGAAAGGCCAATGCAAAGATGTTGGCCGTAGCGGTATTGTTGGCATATTCATCGAGGCGGGTATTCAGGAAATGTTGATTAAATGCTGTTTTCACAGCAGCTGCTTCACGGGCAAACTGGATGGAATCATCCGTAAGATGTTGCAACGATGCAAAGCCCTCCATGAGTTTTAACGTGTGATAATAAAATGCAGTGGATAGCAGTGCACCGGGTGTGATGCGGGACGAATCTCTGGAATGAATGAGTTTCGGATCTTCCGGAGGCATGCACCAATCGCCATACGTATCTTTGGTGATGATACCCTCTTTCATGTATCGCGAACGCATGTAGTACAGCCATTTTTTAATCGATGCATAATGTTGCATGAGCGGTTGCTCATTGGCAAACTGATGATACAGCATGTGGGTAATAATGGGATAAGCACCCGGCCAGGTCATGTTATCGCTATACACTTTCCAGTAGGTAGGCGCTACATCGGGAATGCTTCCACTTTCCCGTTGCGCATCTTCAATATCCTGCAGCCATTTGGCATATAGCGTGTTGTTATCGAAAATAAAGCTCTCGCCATACGATCCTTCAGCCCGGTCGCCCAGCCAGCCCATACGCTCATCGCGTTGTGGACAATCCGTAGGCATGCCCCGGTAGTTGCCGCGAATGCCCCAAAAAGCATTATGATAGATTTGATTTAATAACGGATTGGATGTTTCAAAATGACCCGTTACCGGCAGATCATCATAAACGACTTTGCCCACAAGGGTAGATAAGTCGGGTTTACCCGGATAGCCAGTAAGTTCCACATATCGAAAACCATGATAGGTGAAATGCGGCTCCCAGCTTTGATTTCCGGATTTCATGATGTAATGATCGGTCGCTTCGGCTGAACGCAGATTGGCTGTATATAAAGTGGTATCCGGGTTCAAGCGTTCGGCAAACCGCAACGTTACGGTATCTCCGGCTTTGCCGTCAGGAATATGGATTTCCACCCAGCCCACCATGTTTTGCCCCATGTCGTAGATATATTTTCCGGGTGCAATTTCATAGCAAGCCTTCGGTTTCACCGTGTCCATGATGGTGATCAATGGATCCATCTGGGCTTCGAGATGATCACAGGGCGGTTGGGTAAGTTGAGCTTGCAACCAGTTATGGTCGTCGTATCCCACTTCATTCCATCCGGATAATTCTTTGGTAGCATCATAATCTTCACCGTCATATTCATTATTCGAGCGAATGGGGCCATCGGCTGTGATCTTCCAGGTTGTATCGCTGGTTAGCATTTGCATGGAGCCGTCGCGATGTTGTATTTCTATTTGGGCAATCATTTTAGGATATCCAAAATTGCTAATGGGAGGAATAGGCGACTTGCCCCAGCGCATGGTGAAAAATCTACCATTGCCCAAGATTACTCCTATGGCGTTTTTGCCGGAATGCAAATAGGGTGTGATATCGAAAGTGTTGTAAAAAATGCGTTTATTATATTCCGTGGGATCGGGCGAGAGTTCTTCATGGCCAACTTTTTTGCCATTGATAAACAACTGATAAATACCCAATCCGCTGATATAGATTTTGGCCGACTGGATGGGCTTGTCGATGGTAAATTCTTTTCGCAGGTAGCGTGCCGAAAGACGCGTATGCATGTCGTGCGGACGGTCCCAGCTGAAAAAAGTATCCAGTCCAATCCATTGTGCATACCAATCGGCCTTATGCAACAAGCCTTCGCTCCAGTGTGCAGGTTCACTCCAGGCCGATTCACGTCCGTCGTTGGTCCATACTTTCACTTTCCAGTAGCAGGTGATGCGGCTTTGCAGGGGTATGCCTTGATATGTAACTCCCACGCTTTGGCCCGACATTACTTTTTTTGAGTCCCACAAATCGCCTTCGTTGTGATTGAGTTTATCCATTGAGCTTGCCACCAGGATGCGATAAGCTACCTGCTTCACATTGCGGCCACTGGCCTGAATTTCCCAGCTCAATCGCGGATGTGTACTATTTACTGCCAGCGGATGATCCAGGTATTCACAACGAAGATGGGAAATGGAAACACCGTTTTGCGCAAATAAGTACGGGTTTCTGGATAAAATGAAAACACATATCAATGAGAAGTATTTCATTATCATGTTCATGTTCATGTCATTTGTATTGTATATGTGAAACAAACAGCTTTCATCATTTTTTACCACAACCTATACAATCCGCTCCAGCGAATATTCCATTTGCCATTATGTGGAAAGCCGGGGCAGGTGGTAGTAGCACCATCATATCCAGCGGCCATGAATGCCAGTGCAGTTAATAAACCTCCATTACCTGGCAAATACACCCGCAATCGCTGATCCTGGTAATTATGTCCGTTGATCAAATAAGTATTTTTTTGCACGGGCATCAACAAAGCACGAATGGCATCTTCAGGTCTGCCCAGACGAGTAGCTGTCATGGCCATCATGGGAAAGTCCCAGCCCCAGGTCGTTTTCCAGTTCCATTTTTTCATCACTTCATCGAAAGTATGATTCATGATAGGCAAATTCACTTTTTTCGTCCAAGGCAACATGCCCAGAATGCCCAGTACGATGGGATGATCACGTCGGAAGGTATCTTGGGTATAAGCTTCTGTAGCATGTGCTTCGGGAAGATACAAACTATCCTTTACCGGAAGCGGTGCCAGATGATCCATCACATCTTGCCAGTAAGGATTGGGCGAAAGATGTAACCGTTTTCTCCATTGCTGTGCTATTTGCAGGCCTACATACCATTCATTCAGTTCAAATGCAGGATCATCTGTTTGTTCCGCATGAAAGATTTCCTGAGCCGGAATCAACGGATGGCAGAGATGATACAAATGATCGGTTGAATCCAGGTGTGCAAATGAAGCCATGAAATCGGCTGTTTCGAATACCAGATTTTGATATTGATGCAATATGCGCGCATCGTGGGTGATCCGATATAACATGTCTGCCAGGAAAATCACGTTTGGCTGTTGCCAGATCAGCAATTCACCTACGCTGGAGGGAGATCGTCGGCCGGAGGGATCGGTCATCTTCTGCCATCTTACACCTTTAAATCCTTGTATTGCAGCTGTATGACGCGCTTCTGGTAATACTTTGGCAAACCATTGCAGGCTGCGTTCCACAATCTCAGGATGTCCCCACAAAGCAAAATGCAAGATATGCCACCCATACATTTCCAGATGAAACTTGCCATACCAGCTGTTGTAAGTCAAGCCAGTTTCCTGTGGAGGATAAACTCCCGCACATTGTGCACGGGTGAGGTAAAGTGAAGTGATCATTCGTCTTTCCAGCTCAAAAGCCCTGGGATCGGTGCAATGGGAGAAATCAATATATCCGCCTTTATTCCAGTAATCTGCCCATCCCTGTCGGCTGCTCATGGCCGTTTCAGCAAAATCGGGTACATAAGTGTCAAACAGTTTGGGCGTAAACCAAACGCTGCATCGGAAAGTATCTGTTGTATTGGATGTGGGGATAATACGCCATAGATGGGCTTGTTGTGATACAAAGTGGGCAGGTTGTTCTGTTTTCAGATACACGTAATAAATGGTAGTATCAATCTGTTCCTTTAAAATCAATTCACAATTAGATTGATGAATCACTTGCGTGATATAGTCCTGTACATGTCCGGTGTCATATCCAGGTGATACGGCTTGTGCACTGGGGTAGGGGAGATAGAGATACAGTTCGGCCTGATGCGTATGCCAAAGAGGTGTGATCACTTGCGTAGCGATCAAATCTTTTTGCTGATGGCAATATGTGGTTACTTTAACGGGCTTGGATTGCACAGTAAAACGGCTGGTAATTTGTCCGCTCCACATGTCCAGTGTTTCATCCACATTTTTGATTTGGGAAAGGTTGATGCGGTGATGGGATGAATCATAGAAATGCAACCCGAATAACCCCAGATGAATGCGTTGAGGATTGGCGCGTAGGTAATTGGCTGCACGAGCTGCTCTTCCTGTGTCGAATTGTAACGCATACGGAATCAGCCGGTTTTGGCAACTGGGCAGCCATCGGGTAGCCTCTTCAATGGTGTAATTGCTATCGTTTGGAAAGCTATGCCATCCCCAATCCGACAAGGTGCCTAAGGGTACGCCGTGGAGATAGGCATCCGGGAAGCTTTGCAGACCCGTGATATCTACTGTAAAAGCAAATTGGCCGTTACCAACGGTAAGAGAGCCGAGTGAGTCAAACGATTGAATGCGAATATTATGGCGTTGCACCCATGTCTTGCGGTTAAAAGATTCCTGTGCTTTTGCGGGCAAGCATATCCCTATTGCAAGCAACATGCATCCATATCGTAAAAAGACATGCATCATTCCAAATAAAACATTTCTTTCAACGGAATACTGATGGGTGAATGGTCGGGATGGGTGTCCATGATGTCGGCCATATAAGCCCACCATTGCTGCATCAGCGGATGTTCCGGTAAAGCTGCATATCGGCTTTCATCTTCTATCTCCAGGGCAGCAAACAAGCTGTGCGATTGTTCATCCAGGTAGATGCCATAATGATGAATCCCGCTATCTTTCAGCAGTTGTCGCAATTCAGGCCAGAGGGCGTCGTGGCGTTTTTTGTATTCATCGGCACAGCCGGGCTTTAGTTGCATTTTAAATGCTATGCGTTTCATGGTTCAGGGTTTAATAGCATTGCCCAATCCTACCAGCATGATGGAGATAAAAATGGCTGCAATACCGGCGATGATCGTGCGCAGGGTACGCGGCTGTACGCCTTTCCATTCTTTCAACACCAATCCCCACATATTAGCCGTTAAGATGATAAATGCCATGTGTAAGATCCATGAGCTGGCCCCATTGCCGAGTTTGCTTTCGCCCATGCCATAGAAAAAAAATTGCAGGAACCAGGTGGTACCGGCCAGTGCAGCAAACAGGTAATTGTTGGCCAATGGAGTTTTGGTATCGATATAATCCCCAAACGTACGGTTTTTGATATGCAGGATGATGCACCAGATGAAGTTGGTGGTGAGTCCGCCCCATAGCAGCACGATATAAATCACATTGTTCTGAAAAAGCGGATCGGTGCCCTGTTCGATAGCCATCTTGGCCATGGGATAGCCCGCTTCAATGCCATAATTAAAACATGCACTCAGTACGCCTGAAATGATGGCAACGATCAAGCCTTTGCCAATGCTGAATTCTTCTTTGCTTTCCTGTGACAGTTCATCTACCGGTGCATGTCCTTTAAAATCTTTTTCCTTCATCAAACCTGCCTTGCCGCAGAGATAGATGCCAATCAAGCAAACCACCACACCCGCCAGTACAAGTTGTCCCCAGCTTTCGTGTAACAAGGTGGTGAATTTCACTTTGCCATCTTCCGGATGAAAATCATAATAAATAGATGGTAACAAAGCCCCGAAAGTAGAGGTCAAGCCCAGGATGACCGAATTGCCCAGCGACATGCCCAGATACCGCACTCCTAGTCCATATGTTAAGCCCCCAATGCCCCAGAGCACACCCATTAGATAGGTCCAGAATTTCGTATCGGCCGATGTGGCGCGGATGATGGCACCAAAGTGAGGCACGGTAAGCCAGGCTGCCAGGGTCGGGATGATCAGCCAGGAGAAAAATCCACCTACGAGCCAGTAGTTTTCCCAGGCCCATTTTCTGACTTTTTTGAAAGGCATGTAAAAACTCCCGGATGCAAAACCGCCGATAAAGTGCAGGATAACACCATAGATGACTTGCATAAGCTATTCGTCTTTAGTATGTGAACTGAATCTGAAGCAAACGCAGTTGAACGATATACTACATTCCATTCGGTAGGGCATTCCTGAACGGATGAAAAGAGAAAGCTCCGGTCAGGAATGAGCCGGAGCGGTTGTTGGATGAACTCATTTACCCATAAACCAGATATCATATCCTGTAGATACTTGGTTGGATAAAGGTAACAAGCCGTTCACGAAAAACTATCCTGTGGTGTCCTGCTCGTACTTGTTTTTGGGTACATGATTCAAGCCAGAGGAAATACAATTTCTATTACGGCTTTTCAGGATTTGCTACCTTTGCTGGCAGAAGAAATTTTGCAGCATGAGTCAGCAACCCGAAAATCAGAATCAGCTCAATATTGAGCTGAGCGAAGACATGGCCGAAGGCATTTATGCCAATCTGGCCGTGATTACGCATTCCAATGCCGAGTTTGTGTTGGACTTTATCACCGTGATGCCCGGCATGCCCAAGGCCCGGGTGAAATCGAGGATTATTGTCACTCCCCAGCACGCCAAACGCTTGCTCAAAGCCCTGGCCGATAATATCAAGAAATATGAAGCCGTACATGGCACCATTCAGGATCAGGATCCGGTTACTATTCCCATGAATTTTGGAGGTCCGGCTGCACAGGCTTAAAGAAGTTGAGCGCGTATTAGCAAACAGTTCCATGGAGGCAGTCTTTTCGGTAGATGCATTGCGTGGGTTTACGGAGGCCGTTTTTCAACAGATGGGTTTTGTGGCTGCTGATGCGGCGTTAGCGGCTGATGTATTGTTGAAAGCCGATTTGCGGGGCATTGATTCGCATGGGCTGGCGCGGTTGCCAGGATATGTGCGTCTCTGGGATGCAGGGCGCATTCGGGTGGATGCACGGCCCCATATTGTACATGAAACACCTTCCACGGCTTTGGTGGATGGCGATGCCGGGCTGGGCTTGCTGGTGGCTCCTTATGCGATGCGTGTAGCCATTGCAAAAGCCAGTCAGGTGGGTGCCGGATGGGTGGCCGTGCGCAATTCCAATCATTTCGGGATTGCGGGTTATCATGCGATGCTGGCCCTGGAAAAAGACATGATTGGCATAGCCCTCACCAATGCCAGTCCACTGGTAGCACCTGCATTATCGCTTGAGCGAATGCTGGGTACCAATCCCATTGCTGTAGCCATTCCGGCGGGTGAAGAGCCGCCTGTGGTGATTGACATGGCTACGGCAGCCGCTGCCAACGGGAAACTGGAGATTTTGCAACGCAAAGGGGGAAAAGCTCCTCTGGGCTGGGTTCAGGATGCTGAAGGTCGTCCTACGCACGATCCGTTTGCTTTGCAACGGGGGGGAGCTTTATTGCCATTAGGCAGTCGGCCTGAAACGGGCAGCCATAAAGGATATTGCCTATCTGCGCTGGTAGATATCCTGTCGGGCGTATTGCCGGGAGCAGGTTTTGGGCCCTGGGTGCCTCCTTTTGTACATTTTCTGCCCCTGCCACAGGATGCCCCCCCAGGCACTGCCGGCATCGGCCATTTCTTTGGTGCGATGCGTATAGATGCTTTCCGACCAGCAGCATCATTCAAAACACACATGGATAGCTGGATTCGTCGTTTTCGCAGTGCCAGACCCATTGATGCCGCAGAGCCAGTAAAAATTCCAGGTGATCCGGAACGGGCCATGGAAGCCGAGCGGCTGCAGCGGGGAATTCCGCTTCATCAGTCAGTAATCGAGGCATTAAAAAACCTATCGGCACGCATGGGCGTGCCTTTCCCGGATTCCCTGCAAAACGGAGAAGAAAAGAATGTGACCTAATTTTTATATCACAAAATTTGATGCAGATAAAACGGAAGATAGCCTATGAAGATCATGAAATTTGGCGGCACATCGGTGGGCAAGCCCGAACGTATGCATGCCGTTGCCCGGCTGATTTTAGCTGAGCCGGAAGATAAAATCGTAGTGCTTTCTGCACTTTCTGGCACCACCAACACGCTGGTACAGATCAGCAAAGCATTGGCTGAGGGTCATCGCGATCAAGCAAAACAAATCATCGATGATTTGCGTAAACATTACGATGCATTCTGCGAAGGCCTGTTGCAAACAGCTGAAGCACGCGTGAAAGCCCGCGATATCGTGAATCACCATTTTGAATTTCTGGAAATTATCCTGAAAATTTCTTTCAGCGAAGCACTCGAACGCGATATCCTGGCTCAGGGCGAATTGCTTTCCACCCAGTTGTTTTGCACCTACCTGGAAGAAATTCACGTGCCGGTGGTGTTGTTGCCTGCATTGGAATTCATGTATATCGATGAATATCACGAGCCGGTGTTAAATAAGATCAAAAGCAAGCTCAGCGCATTGCTGGCTCAATATCCCAACCAGCATTTATTTGTTACGCAGGGATACATTTGTCGAAATGCCCGTGGTGAAGTGGATAACTTAAAGCGCGGCGGAAGTGATTACACGGCATCGTTGATTGGGGCTGCGGTCAATGCTTCGGAAATCCAGATCTGGACCGATATTGACGGCATGCACAATAATGATCCACGTGTAGTAAAAAATACTTTTCCTATTGAACAGCTTTCTTTTGATGAAGCAGCAGAGCTGGCTTATTTCGGAGCCAAAATATTGCATCCGGCATCAATATGGCCGGCACAATATTTCAATATTCCCGTGCGATTGCTGAACACCATGCAGCCCGAAGCCAAGGGTACCCTGATCACCGATCAGGCAGCTGGGGAAGGTGTGAAAGCCGTTGCTGCCAAAGATGGAATTACGGCTATCAAAATTAAATCGAGCCGCATGCTGCTGGCTTACGGGTTTCTGAGAAAGGTATTTGAAGTGTTCGAAAAATACCGCACACCCATTGACATGATTACCACTTCGGAGGTGGCCGTATCCTTAACGATCGATCAGATTGTACACCTGGAAAACATACAACGTGAACTGGAAGCCTATGGCAGCGTAGAAGTGGAGCATGATCAAACCATCATTGCGATTGTGGGGAATGAAATTGTCTCCCAGAAAGCCATTCTGAAAAATATGTTCAGCGCGCTGGAGCCTATACCTTTGCGCATGATTTCTTACGGAGGAAGTCGGCATAACGTGTCGTTGCTGATAAACAGTTCATACAAAGAGCAGGCTTTGCGGGCACTGAATAAGGGCTTGTTTGGGCTGGATTAAACTTATCAGATAGTGCGGCAACCGGAGATCGGTTGATATATACCTTGACTGAAAAAAGCCCGGCTATTTTCTATTCGGATCAGTCGGGCTTTTCTATTATCTTGCACCGGATAAAATTCTTGTCTCATGAAATGGACATTATCCGGAGTACTCAATATCGTTTTGCTGATTGCCGTATGCATTTTGTTTTACCTGCATTTTCATAGAAATGCTTCGCAGCCTGTTCAGCAGCGCATGGCAGATAGTACATCTGCTGTACAACTGGCTTATGTAAATATTGACACTTTGCAGGCACATTACACATATTTTAAAGAAAAACGTGCCCAGCTGGAAGCTCAGCAGGCAAGAATGGAAAAAGAACTTCAGCAGGATGCTCAAAAACTGCAACAGGAGTATAATCAGTTTCAGCAAAAAGCGCCTACCATGACGCAGGCCGAAGGAGAAGCTGCTCAGCAGAAACTATTGCAACACCAACAACAATTGCAGGCCAAGCAGGAAGCCATGAGGCAGCAGTTGCTGGCACAACAGCAGGCTTTTCAGGATAGCCTTCAGCAGGAACTGCATACGTTTTTACAACGATATAATGCCGACAAACATTTTCAGTTCATATTCTCCTATGCCGGAGGTGCTTCAGATATTCTGTATGCCAATCCTGCACAAGATATTACCCGTGATGTGATTGATGGCCTCAATGCATTGCATGCCGGGAAATAATCTGTATCTTTTAGCCCACAAACAATGGAAAAGCATTCTTCATCAGGTGCACAGTTTCAACGTTCACTCCGGTTGATAGATGGCGTGATGCTGGTATCTGGAGTCATGATTGGCTCCGGTATTTTCATTGTAAGTGCTGAGATTGCACGTACAGTAGGAGGCGTGGGCTATTTGTTGCTGGTATGGGTACTTTCTGGTGTGATGACGATTATTGGTGCCCTCAGCTATGGCGAATTATCGGGCATGTTTCCACATGCAGGTGGTCAATATGTGTATTTGCGTGAAGCCCTGCATCCGCTGATTGGATTCTTATACGGATGGGCGTTTTTTCTGGTTATTGAAACGGGAACCATTGCCGCGGTGGCTGTGGCTTTTGCCAAATACACCGCTTATTTATTACCGCAGGTGGGAGAAGATTATATCATCTGGCAAATCGGTGGTTTTGCTGTGAATCGCGCGCAGTTGCTGGCTATTGCCATGATATTGTTTTTAACCTATGTAAATACCCGTGGCATTCGCACCGGCAAATGGATTCAGTTGATCTTTACCCTGGCTAAGATTCTGGCCTTGTTGTTATTGGTAATACTGGGCCTCTGGATAGGCTTTCAAGCCCAGGTGTGGCAGGCCAACTGGCAACAGGCATGGCATGCTTTTCAGGTTGTATTCCAGAACGGTCAAACCATACAGCAGCCATCATCGGGTATTTTGCTAATCGGATTAACGGGCGTAGCAATGGTAGGTGCTCTTTTCTCCAGCGATGCATGGAACAGTGTGACCTTCATTGCTGCTGAAATCAAAAAACCCGAGAAAAACATTGGCAGAAGCATGTTTCTGGGTACCTTGTTGGTGACGATTGTTTATTTATTATGCAATGTCATGTATGTGGGTGTTTTATCCATGCACGAGATAGCAACAGCACCTGCTGATCGGGTGGCTTCTGCTGCTGCAGTACATTTTCTGGGTACATGGGGAGCCGGGATGATAGCTGCCATGATTATGATTTCTACATTTGGTTGTAACAATGGCTTGGTATTGAGTGGTGCGCGGGTGTACTATACGATGGCAAATGACAGATTGTTTTTTTCGCCTGCCGGGAAACTCAATGAAAAAGGCGTACCAGCTACTGCCCTATGGCTACAGGGCATCTGGGCCAGCTTGCTTTGCATATCGGGTAAATACAGTGACTTGCTGAATTATGTGATTTTTGTGGTATTGATTTTTTATGTTCTTACCATCGTGGGCATCATTCGCCTTCGGAAAACCCGGCCAGACCTGCATCGGCCTTATCGGGCTGTTGGTTATCCGTATTTACCCGTGTTATACATTGCTATGGCCATCTGTATATGCATTTCCCTGCTTTGGCTCAGGCCTGATTATACCTGGCCGGGGCTTATCATTGTGTTGATTGGCATTCCCATGTATTACGCATTTATTCGCCGGCAAAAATCTTCATCTGTTTCTTCTCAAAGCTGATTTGATTATGTCGTTCGATAAGTTGTTCCGGAAGTTTCAGCAATCCAAAGTACTGGTAATTGGCGATGTGATGCTGGATGTATATTGGTGGGGTGGGGTAGAACGGATTTCGCCGGAAGCTCCCGTGCCTATTGTATCGTTGCAGCGCAAGGAAGTGCGACCGGGTGGAGCAGCCAATGTTGCGATCAATGCAGCTGCATTGGGAGCGGAAGTGTACATGCTTGGCATAGTAGGGAAAGACCCTGAAGGACAGCAGTTGCTGGAATGCCTGCAGCAACAGGGATTGCAAACCTGGAGTGTGATGCAATCCACAGAACGATGCACCACGAGTAAAACCCGCATCATCAGCAGGAGCCAGCACATGCTGCGGCTCGATCGTGAACAGATTCAGGAATTGTCTGCACCGGAAAAACAATATCTTCTGGAAAAAGCCGATCATATTCTGCAGCACTTCCATCCGGATGTGGTGATTTTTGAAGATTATGATAAAGGCGTGCTTGCACCAGATATCATCCGGGAAATTGTGGACAGATGCAGGCAATTGCAGATTCCTACCTGCGTAGATCCCAAGAAAAAAAATTTCTGGGCCTATGAAAGGGTAACCTTGTTCAAGCCTAATTTGAAAGAAGTAAGAGAAGGGCTGCATCTCGATGAATGTCCAGTTGATCTGCAACACCTGCAGCAAATTCATACCGAGCTGCAAAGCCGGTTGCAGCATGAGTATTCGTTGATAACGCTTTCAGAAAAAGGTGTGTTTTGTAGCAATGGACAGCAACACTGGCTCATACCCTCTCACCTGCGCAATATTGCCGATGTAAGTGGTGCCGGAGATACGGTTATAGCCACAGCTGCTTTGGTATGGGCTGCCACACGCAATGCCCGCCTCATGGCCGAAATAGCCAACATCGCCGGCGGATTGGTATGCGAGCAGGTGGGTGTAGTACCTGTGGATCCCCGTCGTTTGCAAACCGAATGTGAGCTTCTGCTTGGAGATATTTCATTTTCGATATGAAAATACGGATACTGTAAAAAATCCCTTATTTTTGCGCTGGTTCTTTGCCCGATAGTATAACGGTAGTACAGCAGATTTTGGTTCTGCTTGTCCAGGTTCGAATCCTGGTCGGGCAACTTCTACGAGCTCCTTCTCTTTTGTTTCTCCCTGCTGCAGATGTGGATTTTATGCTGCAATAATTTTGTTGTCACTTGGTAAGGAATAAAAAATCTAATTGAATTGCTATTTTTACCGCATGAGAAATTATGAAGACAGCTATCGGCATAAGGGATTGAGGAAGAAGCTGGTCGATAGCTTGCGCCGCAAGGGTATTACAGACGAATCTGTGTTGGAAGCCATGCAGGCCGTGCCGCGGCACTTTTTTATGGATACGGCGCTGGAATCATTTGCCTATGAAGACCGGGCATTTCCCATCGGTGAAGGACAAACCATTTCGCAACCCTATACAGTAGCTTATCAGACACAGCTGCTGCAGGTGAAACCACACGATAAAATTCTGGAAATTGGCACTGGCAGCGGTTATCAGGCATGTATCCTTGCCGAAATGGGTGCACACGTATATACCATTGAACGCCAGCGTAAACTATTTGAACGATTGAAAACTTTTCCTTTTCTTTCCCGCTATCCTACGATTCATTTCTTTTATGGTGATGGATACGAAGGCTTGCCCACTTTTGCACCTTTTGATAAAATCATTGTAACGGCTGCAGCACCTTATATTCCTGAAAAGCTGATGGATCAGCTGAAAATTGGCGGCATGATGGTAATTCCCATTGGTGGAAGAGAAGGCCAGCGCATGTATCGGATTACGAAAGTAGATGATCAGAAGTTTGAACAGGAAATGTTTGATAATTTTTCCTTTGTACCTATGGTAAGCGGGAAAAAATAATTACCCGATAGCCAGGGCCCATGCCAATAAACCAGCCATCACCATAGAGATGACTATGGTATATAGAAAACCAATAGAGATTGATTTTAAAATGGTTTTGAACCAGCTATTCTGATAAACTCTTCGTAAAGCCAGGATGAGATAAATCCACAATAATAAACTCATAAGCATAAACAAATCCGTATTCAGCAAACTTTCCAGCAGTAATGCTACAACGGCTAACAGAAAATAAAAGATATGAAAATGCAGGGAGAAAATGATGTGATCTGAGAAATAATATTTCTTTTTGCTAAAATGCAATTCCAGTAACAACGCAAATAATGGCAACAGAAAAAACATTACCTGTGGAATATGATGTAAAATCTTTTCCCGCAATACATCTGCAGCATGGTTGCCGTATTGCATCTGTAAGGCCAGCAAGCGGTGGGTCATTAACTGAATGATACGCGGATCTCTGTTTTTGGAAGGCAGGCTTTCCTGTATGGAATCATATTGTCGGATAGTAGCATAGGGCAACAGCATTTTAGCCTGATTGGCCGGTTGCGAATTTTTATTCATCTCAACAGTAAATTGCGGATTTTTATTCATCTCAATAATGATATGGGAATGGCGCAAGGGAATCACAGAAGCCAGAAAAAAATAAACCAAAGAAATAAACAAGTACATCCGGATCGGATGCAGGTAAGCTTTACGGCGACCCCTGATATATTCCAGTGTCAGATATCCCGGTTTAAACAGCAGATATCGAATTGTAGAAAAAAACTGGGTATCAAAATGCAGTAGGTCTGCAATGAAATGACCCGCTAATTCGCTGAACCGCTCTCTGGGTTCAACATTTTCCTGCCCGCAATGTGGGCAATAACGTTCTTCTACTCTATGCCCACAGTTCAGGCAGATTTTCTCTTTTCGTAAAGGATGTTGCATTCTGGAATAAACAAAAATGATATTCGAAGATAATAAAATTCATTTTTGATATATGTTATTTTTTAATGAACTCTTCTCAAAATATTTTTTCATAGCAAAAAATAAATCAGTCTAATTAAATAAATATTATCTTGCATACATGATGCACAACCATATCCTATGAAAGTATGGAATACAAATCATGCGATAAAACATCTCTTGCAGAATTTGTGTTACTCTTTCTGCATATTACCCCTTCTGGCTTTCTCTCATGAGCAGGCATGTTATCTTCCGGCTGTTTAAAATTATGAAATGATGTCTACTCATGATTTCAAGGAAAAATTGATGCAATGGCGGAGCAAAGCGCAGCAAGCGAAACATCCTTTTGAGCTGAAACAACAATTAATGCATTTCTTCTCGGTAGCTGATGATAAATTTATTATCGCAAAGATTGATAAAAAGTTATTGGATGATTTATGTGCCGTATATTACAGCATACAATCCATTGAAGCATTTCCGGATTCTCATGTAAGGGAATATCTTTTCAGAATATGCATAGATCGTACGCTCATCATTTTTGAAGAAATGGTTCAGCATTGTGATAACTAATCATTCATTCCAGGCGGTATTGTTTTCGGATGATTTACTCACCGAAGAAGAAAGGTATTGAATAAACACGGGTCTGCCAAACAATACCTGGATAGAATCTTTTGCATGGGCCGTATCGGCTGGCAATGTAGTAAAGGGAGAGGCCAGTGCATAGTGCCGGTTATCCCATTTGAAAATCACAATTTGATCTCCCCAGGATGTAAGTTGCTCATAACGTTTATGTGCACGTGTGCTGTCGGAAATTTCAAATATAACCAGGTAGCTGACTTTTTGATCGGAAGGATCTGCAGATTGCCGGGCGTCTGATTCTGCATTATTATCAAGAGTTACAGGCGAAAGCGATGATTCTATCAAGCGCGAGGCTGGTTCCGGATCACTCATTTGCAGACGTGCATGGCTGTTTGCCAGGATAATAATACCACTGATCAGCAACACAAAAATACCTGCCAGCCAGAGCCGATGATAATTAAATGCATAGGTGTTGCCCCATTTCACGGGTGGGGCATCGTGTTTCATTTGTATCTGTAGTGAAATATCTGCTATCTGCGTGCGGTTGGTATGTTTCTTTTTATCTAACTGAATATCTTCCTGTTTGAAATGAATAGTGCCATCAAGCGTTTTCCAGAGTGTTCCGATACCCTGAATGGTAAAAGGTTGGTGAATGTTAAGCATCTCCTTGATTTCATAGCAAAAACATTGTACATCGGCAATAGCTACCACGCGCATTTTGCCGGTACGCTCCACTATAAAATCAACGAGACCATCAAAATTGCCCTTGCTCAGCGACTGGAAATGTATAACAGGTGTCCCTTGCGGGTCTTCTGCATCCTGAAGTATAAATAGCCCCACTGAAGGTAGGTAAGCCTGTTTGTGCAGAAACAGGTACTGCGTGATCAGATGATCGATTTTCATGGTTAAAACAGGTATTTGGTTCGTTTAAAAGGATATGGTTATTCAGCAATCCGGCATTTCACAGGAACTGATGAGGGGAAAAACGATGAACGGTTTCACATGCAATCGACCCAACCCACACAAATCTAAAACAATGGCAGAAAACTTACATATAAAGTTATTGTTATTTTTTTCAGATTTCCAAACATTTTTGAAAAAAATTTTTCCTGAAAATGGCAACTTGTTGCAGACATATCCCGGAGATGTTTAAAAAAGTTGAATTTGATGAGCTTGTATATCTGAAAGTGCCATAGATGAAAAAAATAGGCAGATGAAGAGGAGTCAACTGGTTTGCCGGATCAGTTCATCGAGCAGATGGAGGGCATGGGTAGCGGAAAGGATCAGGTTGCGCTGGCGGTCGCCGCGGAGCTGGTGTCTGCGGGTAAGAGTTTGACTCTGATGGGATGCGGCAATCCACACCGTGCCTACAGGGGCCTCAGGTGTTCCGCCATCCGGTCCCAGCCATCCGGTGATTGCCAGGGCATAGTCGGTATGCAATTTTTCTCTGATGCTTTCAGCCATGGCACGTGCTACGGGTTCGCTTACCACACCGGGTTGTTGGATCCATTCAGCCGGTACGTTTAGCCATTGGATCTTGACTTCCGGGTTGTAGCACACCAGGCTGCCGGTGAAATAGGCGGAGCTGCCGGGATGAGATGTAAACAGGTGTGCCAGATAGCCACCGGTACAGCTTTCGGCTAACGCCAGTGTGGCTTTCTTTGCCAACAACTTTTGGGCAATCAGCAGTTCATACGGAAGATTTTCTGTACCTACCACAATATCTGATAACAGCGTAATAAGCTGCTGATGATAATCTTCCAGCAACTGTAATGCAAGGCCATCCACAGTGCTGAGGCGTAATTTCAGCAATCCGTTACCGGGCAAGTAAGCCAGGCGGATGTTTTTGGGCAAGCTGGCTTCAAAGCCCACGAGTCGCTCGGCTACCTGCGATTCACCTTGTCCATACATCAATACATACCGGTGTTGGATAGCCTGCAGCGCAGGCCATTTTTGTTTCAATCGAGGCAAAACCTCTTCTTCCATCAATCCCTTCATTTCATGCGGCACACCGGGCAATGCAATCCATGTGTGCTGCATGTTTTCAAACCATAAGCCTGGGGCCGTACCTCTGGGGTTGGGCAATACCGTGCATCCTTCGGGCACGAGTGCTTGTGCCCGGTTGCGCTCCAGCAGGGGAGTTCCCCGCTGCTGCAGCCATGATGTGATATGTTGCAGGGTGGGTTCGTGTAAAACCAGGCGGGTGTGAAAGAAATCACACAATACGGTTTTGGTCATATCATCGGATGTAGGGCCCAGCCCGCCGGTCATGATCAGGAGATCAGTTCGGGCCGATTCTTCCTGCAGGGCCTGCAGAATAGCCTGCCGATCATCGCCTACACTGATCCGTCGTAAAACTTTAAAGCCTGTTTCATGCAGCTTTGTCGCTATCCAGGCCGAGTTGGTATCGAGCGTTTCGCCTAAAAGCAGTTCATCGCCAATGGTCAGAATGATGGCTTGCGGAAAGGACATAGGTTTGAAGGATTGCCGTTCAAATGTAAGGTATTTCAAGCTACAGGCAATTTCCTGTTCTTGCGAAGTTCATAGCCTTTTAGCCTTGAGTCATGTTGGCAGGTTCATTTCATACAACAGCATACCCAGGTACTATGGAGATAAAGATTTCAAGTTCAGAGAGGTAAATGGTGAAAATAATTTCTCATTTTTGATATGCATGCACATCAAAAACAGCCAATTATGATGCGAAACCGTAAATATTTTGTTATCTGTTGTGCGATTTATTTGTTTTTTGAGTTGGCACTGATACCGACCTATGGCCAATCTCAAGCATTTTTGCAGACCTGGAATCGTTTCAGGCATATACCTGAGCTTCGTCATGCCAGCATCAGCATGGTGGTGATGGACGCATCCAGCGGGAAAATTGTATTTCAATATCAGCCTGAAATCGGTCTGGCACCTGCTTCCTGCAATAAGGTTTTTACAGCTGCAACAGCTCTGGACCGATTGGGGCCAGCTTTCCGTTATCAGACTTTATTGGCTTACAGTGGCAGGATTCGCTCTCATGTGCTGGAAGGCAACTTGTACTTGTTGGGATCGGGTGATCCCACCCTGGGCAGCTGGCGATATCCATCTACCACATCGGATAGCATCTGGAAACGATGGATACATGCGCTTCGCCAGGCAGGAATTGAACGCATTCAGGGCGATATCGTAGGCGTAGATCATGTTTTCCCTACCCAAGCCATACCGGGTGGCTGGGTTTGGGAAGATATAGGCAATTACTACGGTGCCGGATGTGCCGGCCTGAACTGGCATGAGAATCAATTCGACATTGCCTTGCAACCGGGAAAATCTGTGGGCGATGCAGCCAGGCTGGCAGGCGTGAGAAACCTTCCGGATGCCGCATCCGGAGGGCAACCCATGCAGATTGTCAATGAATTGCTCACCGGCAAAGCCGGCAGTGGCGATCAGGCATATGTATTTTTCGATCTCACCCGGCCGGTGATTTTCCTTCGTGGCACAGTGCCGCTTGATGCAGCGGCTGATTTTTCTATTTCAGCCTCCGTGCCTGATCCAGTGTTGTATGCAGCACAACAATTTCAGGATACTTTGTTGCAGGCTGGCATTGTAGTGAATGGACAATCGCTGGCAGCGCATCTGCACGATTCCATTCCTCCAATTGATCTCCTGACGGTATTGGATACAGTGTATTCGCCACCACTCAATAAAATCGTTTATTGGTTTTTGCATCGCAGTATCAATTTGTATGGGGAAGCGCTTCTTCTTACTCTATCGGCGTTGGAGCAGAAGCCAGCATCCAGAGAAACAGGATTAAATATGATTCATCAGTTTTGCAATCAGTTAGGCATTGACGAAACTGCAGTCAATACAGTGGATGGAAGTGGATTATCGCCCATCAACCGCGTAACAGCGCATGCGTTGGCAACCTTGTTGTATCAGGCACAACACAAACCCTGGTTTGCTGATTTTTTTGAAGCATTGCCTGTGATTCACGACATCCGGATGAAGGACGGTTATATTGCCGGTGTAAGAAGTTATGCCGGATATATAAGTGACATAACAGGCAAAAGCTGGGTGTTTGCTTTCATGGTTAATAATTTTACGGGTTCATCCATACAGGTAAGAGATGCGATGTGGAAAGTATTGGATGCAATAAAGAAAGGTCATGCATTTTCAGCGAAATAAGGACGGAGCTTTTCCTGCAGGATATCGGGCATGCTGGTTTTTTTGCGGGTATGGGCATCCACAAACACCAGGGTGGTTACACCTTTATTGAGCAGCTCTTGTTGTTCATTGTATAATTCGCTGTGAAAACGGATTACCGAACGTGATGGCCATTCTTTGATAAGGGTTTTAACTGTGATTAAATCATCATACAACGCAGGTTTCAGATATTGAATATGCAATTCTACCACAGGCATTAAAATACCCTGTGCTTCTAACTCACGATAGCTCAAGCCCAGCTGGCGGATGGCTTCCACCCGGCCTACTTCATAGTACCACGCATAGTAGCCGTAGTACATATAACCCATTTGATCGGTTTCACCATACCTGACGCGAATTTGAGTAGTATGCACATACATAATCGGTAAACAATCAAGGGTTATCTGGAAATCATGCCATCAATGGAAATCCTTCCCGGGCCACAGCAGAGCAACACAAATGAACTGATCAGATAGTGCCAGGCCAGCTCCTGTTTGGCAAAAGGATCATGATGATGGATGAACAATAGAATTATCATCATCTGTATGAAAATCACTGCGGCCACCGGTCGACTCAGCAAGCCGATTACCAGCAGAAATGCACAGATAATTTCTGCAATCAACACGACAATCAAAGAAGCCGTAGATCCTATGTGCAAAGGATCAGCAAAATGTCCGGCCATTTCCTGAAAATGCATAAGCTTAGGCAGACCATGGGTGAGCAACATCATTCCGGTGCCTACGCGCAATACCAGTAAACTCAAATTTACCAAACCATGGCTCCAGCGAACGGAAAACAGATTTTTCATAGTTCTGTATATGAAAAATTTAATGTAAAAAACAAAGACGGCCGTCAAAATAAAAGAATCTTTCTGAATTTTTGCACTTCCGTTTTTCTGCATAAAATTTGTTATCATCCTGGCTTAGCCGGGAGAATCATTATATTTGCTTATGAACAGCCAGCAATATTCAGATATATCTATTCGTTATCTATTTCATTGGCCCGCTCTTATGAAATGGCATCCTTTTATGTGGCGAATATTCTGTTTTTCCCGGGTGCTGCAGCTGATCCTGTGCGCTGGTATGCTGTGGGGTATTGCTGTGCATAAAGCATCGGCTCAGGCAACAGCTATTGATGCAGATCCTGCTGCTCAGTTTAAAAGAGCTGTTGTTGCCTATCAACACGGAGATTATGCGATAGCACAACAACAGTTTGAAGATATCATTCACCAGATTGAATATTTTCAGCAAACCAACCGTGCGCTGGATGCAGAGGATGCCCGTTATTATGATGCCGTATGTGCCTTGCAGCTGCTTCAGCCTGATGCCGAAAAACGGGTGCTCGATTTCATCCAGCACACTACCAGTATTCCCCGCAGACAACTTGCCAGCTTTTATCTGGCGCAATATTATTATCAGCAACATCGCTACGGGGAAGCCATTCCATATTATGTTGCTGCAGGTATTGATCAGTTGTCCAATGATCAGATTGCTGAAGCCAAATTCCGGCTGGGTTATTGTTATTTTTATCAGAAAGATTTTACCCATGCTGCGCCCTTGTTTGCAGATGTGAAAGGCATGGAAGGTCGTTATCAGATTCCTGCCAATTATTATGATGGATTTATTGCTTTTGAAAGAAAACAGTATGATCAGGCATTGCAATCATTTTTAAAAGTAGCTAACCAGCCACCATACGATCGTGTAGTACCTTACTACATTGCAGAGATTTATTATTTCCGGGGTGAAAAGCAACGAGCTATTGATTATGCCCTTCCTGTACTACAACGGGGCAATAATTATTACCAGTTGCAGCTTCAGCAATTAGTCGGGCAAGCTTACTTTGAACTGGGTGCCTATCAACAGGCACTGCCTTATTTGCAACAATACGCTCGCAAGGCCGATAGCCTGCGGCGGGAGGATGTGTATGAACTTTCTTTTTGTTATTATCAGACACAGCAATATCCTGAAGCTATTCTCGGATTTAAACAATTAAGTACAGTTACGGATTCTCTTGGACAAAACGCCATGTATTTGTTAGGCGATTGTTATTTGAAAACCGGACAGAAAGCCGATGCACGCAATGCTTTTGCCATCTGTGCACGCAGCAGTTATAATCCCAGGCAACAGGAAATAGCTCGGTTTATTTACGGTAAGTTATCGTATGAGCTGGGTTATGAGGATGCTGCGCTGGCTACACTCAGGCAGTTTTTGCAGGACTATCCTGCATCAGACTATGCCAATGAAGCCAGGGAATTGCTGGTTCCTTTGCTCATGAATACCAACGATTACAAGGGAGCACTGGAGTTGTATGCTTCCTTGCCTAACCCATCACCAGCGTTATTGCGTGCTTATCAGAAACTTACATTTGGGCGGGCCATGCAGCTCATCAACGATGGCGATCTTTCTGCAGCCGATAGCCTGCTGACAATTTCACTGGTGCATCCTTATGATGCTTCTTATCAGGCACTGGCCTATTTCTGGAAAGGTGAAATTGCCTACAGGCGTGGACAAACAGATGATGCCATTCATGATATTCAGCAATATTTAAACAGTGCCGTATCGGGCATTTTCCCTTCATTAGGTGAGGCCAATGTACAAACAGCTCATTACAATCTGGGATATTGCTATCTGCAAAAACAGGATTATGCAGATGCATTGAAAGAATTTCAGCAGGCACAGCGGCCTTATGGTACATCGGGAAGAAGAATAGCACAGGATGCGTTGTTGCGTGTGGCCGATTGTTACTATATGTTGAAACAATATGATCAGGCTGAGGCTGTATATGATCAGATTATTAACCAGCGTTTACCTGGAACGGATTATGCATTGTATCAAAAAAGCATTCTGGCAGGTATCAAAGGAAACTATGCTGCCAAAATGCAGTTACTCAATCAGCTTACCGCTCAGTATCCCCATTCACGTTTTCAGAACGATGCCAATTATGAAAAAGGATTAACCTACATGACGGAAGAGAAATATGCACAGGCAATTCCTTATTTTGAAAAAATACTTGCCACGCCCCATGATCCGGATGCACCTAAGGCTTTGTTGAAAATAGGTCTGGCCTATTTTAATATGGGCAATTCACAACGGGCACTCGATTATTATCAGCAGCTGGTGCAACAATATCCACACAGCAACGAAGCACAGGATGCACTGACAAGCATACGAACCATCTATGTCAACAATGGAAATCCGCAAGGCTATCTCGATTTTGTAAAGCAAACTGGCATGGCTGTAAGCTCATCCACGGCCGATTCGGTAACCTATGCAGCTGCTGAAACACAGTTCGGAAATGAAAATATCGCGGCTGCTTTGCAGGGTTTTAATCAATATCTTTTGGAATTTCCCAATGGTCAGTTTGTGGTCCCCGCTCATTTTTACCGTGCGGAATGTTATTACATGCAAAAAGATTATTTGCATGCACTTCCTGATTACCAGTATGTATTGCAACAGGGATACAGCCGTTTTGCTGAACGCAGTGCTGCACAAGCTGCGGCTATCAGCCTGAATGAACTGAAAAACTTTGCACAGGCCAGAACCTATTTTGAAATGCTTAATCAACTTGCCACCACAAAAGAGAATGAATTAACAGCAGCCAGAGGTTTGCTGGAATGTGATTATCAATTGCAGCAATGGGATAGTGTGCAGCTCGAAGCCCGGTATTTGCTGACCCGTCAGGACATCAGCACCAACGATCAGATTACCGGAAATTATTACCTGGCTATGGCATTCCGCCAACAACAGCAATGTGATAGTGCTATATCCTATTTTCGCAAGGTCATACAAATGACTAAATCGGTATTAGGTGCAGCATCCCGATATTATGTGGCTGATTGCCTGTTGCAGCAGCAGCAACTCAAGGATGCTGAACGAGCTGCATTTGAAGTCATCCGATCTACACCATCGTACGATTACTGGATAGCCAAAGCCTATGTATTGCTGGGCGATATATTTGCAGCCGAAAAAGATTATTTCAATGCAAAAGCTACTTTGCAAAGCGTGGTGGATAACTGCCAGATAGCTGAAATACGCGATTCTGCCAGACAAAAGCTGCAGCGCGTCATTGCAGAAGAACAGGCATCTTCGAAAATCATGCGCAACCCTTCAGCCAATGATACTTTACAACATCCCTGAATGAACCTATATGAATGATATGCCGATGATTTTTAAGTCAATGAATGTGTATCATCACTTTCGGACAACCTGCATGCAGATCATGTTGTTTGCAGGGTTTTTTATCTTATTCATGGCTTTGCAGGCCTCTGCGCAGGATACTACCTTGCAACCGCAAACCATCAGTATTTTTAGTTCTTATCAGCCTGTATTGAAACAAGCCGATAAGCTCAGCCTCACAACCTCGCTGCCTGAAGCAGATACCACGCATCCACGATTGATATACAATATTCCCGCATTGAATCTACATTTTACCTATCAGCCAATTCCTCTTTCACCGCTGGCCATGATGAACGATACAGCTGCACCTCTCTATCGCTATTTTGTGGAGGCTTCGGCAGGCAGTTATCTCACCACCATACTCCGCGCCGGCATTGGAAGCGGAAGAATTGATAGCACTGCTGCACAAACTCCATTTACCTATGCTGTATGGATGAATCATCTTTCCTCCAAAGGTTCATTGGCTTACCAGCAATTTGGTTATGATAAGGTGGAAGCAAGTGGCCGCTATTTCTCACCTAATATTGCTTATGATGGCAATATTCAGTTTCAACGCGATGGGCTGTATTACTACGGCTACAATCATGATAGCCTGCATTATCAAAAAAATGATCTGCGTCAGGTATTCACACGCTTTGGTGTGCAACTGGGTATGAGCAATATCCGGGAAAATGCGGTGGGTATTAATTTTCATCCCATATTGAATCTCACGAGTTTTTCAGATCATTATCAGCATCGGGAATCCAGTTTTGATATTGAAGCGCCAATTGAAAAAAAGATTGCCGATGGCATTAGCATCAGTGTTTCCTATGTCGGAAAATTTGCCACCTATTCAGATCAGCAAGCATCCGCTTCTGTATCCAACACCATCAGTGCCATTCATCCTGCACTGCATATCGTGAAGGAAGGATTTATCTTGCATGCAGGCTTAAATCCTTCGTGGACAAACAATCAGTTTTTTCTTTTGCCTGATATCGTAAATGAAACGCAGCTTATCAAGGAAAAACTGATTCTGAGCAGTGGATGGATATCTTATTTTATACAAAACAGTTTTCAGCATTTGTCAACAGAGAATCCATATTTCGTAGGTTATCCGATGCAGCCATACAACACGCGTGTGGAAGAAAAATATACCGGCATCAAAGGTTCGCTGGCCGGGCATTTTACCTATAACACCAAGTTTTCTTATGTCACTTATCATGATCGTCCTTTGTATTTGAATGACAGCCTGGATGGAAAAACTTTTTATGTCGTTCGTGAAAGCAAGCTTGAAGCTTATCAGTTGCACCTGGAGCTGAATTACATGTCGGAAGAAAATGTGCAGGCTGGTTTTCGGCTGAACTGGTTCAATTATTTTCATCAACAAACCGAACAAAAACCCTGGGGACTGGTACCTTTTCAGGCTGATGTATATGCTCGCATCACAGCCTGGAATAAGCTTCATTTGTATGGCGATGTTTTTGCCTGGAGCGGAAGTTTTTACCGGGCAAAAGATCTTTCCGCACATAAAACCTCCGGTGTTTTAGATGCGAACCTCGGTGCATCATATGAGATAAATACTAATTTTGAAGCCGGATTGGATGTACACAATCTGTTTAATTCGGTGTATGAGCGCTGGCATCAATATCCTTCATTAGGCATGCAGATTCTGGGTTCAGTAAGAATTAAATTTTAATCAGTGGATATTTTCATGTATTTCCGGCAAATGCTGTACGAGCGTGGTAAAGCCATGCTGCCGGGATTTGGGGAGTGGACACTGGAAAATGAGCCTGCAAGCATTCATCCCGAAGAAGGCCTGATATATCCACCCCGCTTGCATGTGCATTTTACCCATAACCCGGCTGTGGATGCAGCTCCATTGGTGCAATTCATAGCTGAATGGCAAAATATCATTCCCGCCGTAGCAGAGTTGCAGATAAAAAAATTTCTTCGCCAGCTGGAAATTCAATTTGAGCAACATCATTTCATAGAAATTCCGCTGGTAGGCAATTTGCGGCAGGATGAGAATGGGGTGTGGATTTTTTCCGAATCACCTTTTCTGCAAGAAGGATTAGAGACTTTACCTCTCAAACCACTCACACGTGCGGGTGTGGGCAGGCAAAAGCCAGAAGCTGAAGTTTCTGCTGCTGCAAATGTTGCGGAAAGTGAACAGCAACCCGTGGCGACTGAATCGCAGGAACCTGCCGGGGCAGCGCCTTATCCGTTTGAAGATCATCATTCCCGGGGCAAAGGTTGGTGGATTGTGCTGGGCGTGTTACTGATTCTGGTTGCTGTGGGATGGACGGCCTGGGATAAAGGCTGGTTCAGTTCGCTTCAAAAAAAAATATGGGGTGACACGACTTCCCTCAGCATACCTGCAGCCTCACAAATGCCTGCATTACCTGACTCGGGCATGGAACATGCTTCCAATGGTGGACAGGTTGATTCAATAAAAACCTATCAGCTTGTTGTCTCTGCTTTTGCTGATTCCCTGGATGCGGCGAATTTTTATCGCCAGCTCTCTTCCCAATGGCCCAATGCTGAATTAATCAGGGATACTTCTTCTTACCAGTATCTCGTGACGCTTTCCATGAGTATTACGGCTGCTGACACGGCAAAATGGGTTGAGCAAATTCAGCGGATTTATGGGGGGCATCCTTATTTTCTGCAACATTGACGATAGATTTCTTACATAACCTTTTCATATAACCAGGAGGGTGCTATGCGCATGGCGAGAGCTACCCATCGCCATCGGGGCGTGATGTAGGCCACGCGTTTGTGCTGACGGATGGCTTTGAAAATCTGAGCAGCGGCTGTTTCCGGGCTGCACACCCAGAATCGCCTGCCTTCCATGGGTTTGGTATCAACAAATCCCGGACGAATATCTGTAATGTAAATGGGCAGACCGGCTTTGTGTGCCTTATGACGCAGGGCCTGCAAATAACTGATCTGGTAGGCTTTTGAGGCAAAATAAGCAGGCGCATGCCGGTCGCCCCGCAGGCCGGCCACCGAAGTGATAACAGCCAGATGTCCTTTTCCCTGCTGCTGAAAGTATTGAAACGCCCAATCTACAACGGCTGTAAAGCCTTTGATGTTGGTTTCAATCATGCCTTCTTCTATCCGATAGTCCAGTTGGGGATTTACCACGCCATAGCCGGCACAGTGTACAAGCACATCCATACCCTTTAACTGTGCAAGGGTATTTTGGAGGACTTCCGGGATGGTGGCTGTTTGGCATACGTCGAGCTGTGCTACTGCATGCGGCACATGCGGATGCTGAGCAGCAAGGGTGTGCATGGGTGCGGTGTGCCGGGCCAGCATGGCCGTAGGGTATCCTTTAGACAAACAAAGCCTGGCAAGGGCATATCCCATTCCGCTGCTTGCTCCAATAATCACTATGTGTGGATGAGGCATGGAACATAGGTATTTGTTCAGCATTCGCTCAGGCCAAGCGGGATATGCGCAGCCAATCCGCCTTCTGCCGTCTCTTTATATTTTGCATTCATATCCAGCGCTGTTTCCCACATGGTTTTCACGACGGTGTCGAGTGAAACCTTGGCCTGATCGGGGTTGCTTTGCAGCGCAAGCTGAGCGGCCGTGATGGCTTTTACAGCTCCCATGGTATTGCGTTCAATACAGGGGATCTGCACCAATCCGGCAACCGGATCGCAGGTCAATCCCAGATGATGTTCCATGGCGATTTCGGCTGCCATCAGGCATTGGCGCTGGGTACCGCCCAGGGCTTCGGTCAACGCAGCTGCGGCCATGGCAGCACTGACGCCTATTTCGGCCTGGCATCCACCCATGGCGGCTGAGATGGTAGCTCCTTTTTTAAAAATCCCCCCGATTACGGAAGCCGTCAACAGGAAACGCTCAATGTCGGTTGGTTGATCGTGCTGGCGGAAGAGAATTGTATAATGCAGGACGGCTGGGATTACGCCGGCAGCACCATTGGTGGGGGCAGTCACAACCCGGCCAAAAGCTGCATTTTCTTCATTCACTGCCAATGCAAAACAACATACCCAGTCCAGCACATCATGAAAGGAAGTAGCATGCTGCCGGATTTTTTCCACCCAATCTTCATATCCACGGTCTGCGTTACCGTGTAACAACCTGCGATTCAGCTCGGCTGCCCTGCGTTTCACATGGAGGATGCCAGGCAGCTCCCCTTCGGTATGACATCCTTTGTATATGCAATCGCGCATCACCTGCCAGATCCGGATTAATCCCTGACGTACGTCCTGTTCCTGCCGGATGGCCAATTCATTTTCCATCACCAGATCGGAAATAGATAAACCAGTAGTCTGACACCAATAGAGCAGATCGGCAGCTGTATCAATGGGGAAGGGAATATCGGCGGTGGTGGTTTGTACATAGCCGGTTGGCTCTCCTTCTTTTACAATAAATCCGCCTCCTACAGAATAGTACACTTCACGAAATATTTCTCCTGCAGCAGATGTTGCTTCCAGGGCCATGCCATTGGGATGAAAAGGCAGGCTTTCTTGATAATGAAACACAATATCTTGTGTCGGATCAAAATCTATTTCCCGTTTGCCGCCCAGCAGCAGCTTTTTCTGTTGCCTGATTTTTTGCATGTGTTCCTGAATCAGGCTTGTATCGCAGGTGGCGGGCTCTTCTCCCAGGAGTCCCATCATCACAGCCAGATCAGTACCATGACCGCGTCCGGTTTTGGCCAGGGAACCATACAGATGAATTTGAATGCGTCGGGGATTAAAATGATTTTGCTCCAATTGGTTGAGGAAAGAAAGCGCAGCTCGCCAGGGTCCCAGCGTATGTGAACTGGAGGGCCCCACGCCGATTTTAAACATATCAAACACAGAAATAAATTCCCGTAACATAGGCTTAGATTGCACCTAAAGTTACGGGAAATTCCCACGTGTGGTGAGTTTAGTGGGCATGCTTCACATCCAGCAACTGTATGGAATAAATCAGGGGTGTATTGGATGGGATGATGGGAGGCAAACCGTAATATCCATAGCATAATACAGATGGAGCATATATTTCAATACCTCCGCCTTCGGTAATTTTCTGCACGCCTATCTGCCAGGCCGGTATGGTATTTTGCAACACGGTAGTCAGTGTGGTAGTATCGGCTTTGGCAAAGGTAGAGTCGTTTAAAAAGCGTCCCCGGAAGTGTACGGTGATGGTATCCTGCAGCCGTACGGTGTCACCGCTTCCAACAGAATCAATCACATAATACAGATAAGTGGTATCTCCTCCCAGCAGCAAGATTGTATCCCGATTGGCCAGGATACCATGGAAGGCCAGATACGTCTGTAACGCCTGGTCGTCTAACCGGTTTTGCAGCGCCTGATTAAAGTTATTGTCTGAATTTTTCAGGCAGGATGTGGTTAGCAGGGCAATCAAAGCTGCCATCATAATGGCTTTCCGTTTGTGCATAAAGACATCATTTTGGAGTTAATAAATAAATACACTGCTATAAGAGAGTAAAAAACAACTGAAAACGTTGCAAAGAGAGCTGAAAAAATCCGGAGAGGGTCATCTGGGTGATTGAAGGGATTCGAACCCTCGGCCTCCAGAGCCACAATCTGGCGCTCTAACCAGCTGAGCTACAATCACCATTTGTGTGCACAAAGGTATAACAAATTGCTAAATCCCCAACTATTCTCTTTGTTTTGAAACTTGGTTTGTAAACAAATATCACTTTCAATATGATGGATCGGTCATTACTTAAGTGGTGGAGACTATGAAATACATATTGGGCTGTTAAGATGCTGTTAAAATATTTATCAGATATGGAAATAATGCAGGATTTGGTTGAACAATCTCATATATATGTTGAAATTCACATTCCACTCATCACATATTTACAAATCGTTGTGTTTTCATCAGATAACTTTGCAGCGTAAAACATCTGAAGTCATGAAAAATTCGATTGTACAAAAAATCAAAAAACAAATTTTTTATTTTTTGATAAGCATATGTCTTCCGGTATTGGGATTGGCACAAATGCCTGCTGGTGGCAACTCGCAACGCATGGCCATTGGTCAGGTATATGGAAAAGTGCTTGATGCAACCACAGGAAAACCGATTGAGTTTGCAACAGTAACATTACTTAATGCAAAAGATTCATCAGTTGTAAATGGTATGCTTACCAAATCGAATGGTGATTTTAATCTGGATCATCTGCCATTTGGAAGGTATATTTTGAAACTAAATTTCCTCGGTTATCAGACTATTTTTAAAAATGTTGTCATCACACCATCTGATGTCCAGCAGGATCTGGGCAATTTCAAATTATCGCCAGTTGCAAAAGCGCTGGAGGGAGTAAGCATCACGGCGCAACAACCGCAGTATACTATGAATATTGATCGGAAGGTATTCAATGTAGAAAAAAGTTTAACTACGGTTGGTGGAACCGCTACGGATGTACTCCGCCAGGTTCCTTCCGTGAGCGTGGATATTGATGGAAATGTAACCGTGCGCAATGCTACACCTCAGATTTTGGTAGATGGAAAGCCCACGGCTTTAACGCTTGATCAGATACCTGCTGATGCCATTGAGAGTATTGAAGTGATTACCAACCCTTCTGCCAAATATGATGCATCGGGCCAGGGTGGAATCATTAATATTATCCTGAAGAAAAATAAAAAAGCGGGTATCAATGGCATGATACGACTGGGAGCGGGTACACGCGATAAATATAATGCGGGTGCTGATTTATCTGTTCGGCAAAATCCTTTCAACTTCTATTTGAATTACAATTATTTTCAGAATAACGAAATCTATTCGGGTAAGAATACAACTGATATTCTTTCCTCTCCTGATCATAATACATACAGCAATACCCAACAATCGACTGACGGCAAGAATGACCGCGCCTTTCAATTTGGCAGATTCGGATTGGATTATTATCTGGATAACAGAAACACGCTTTCTTTTGAACAAAGCTTTTTTGGAGGGGATTTTACCAATCCAGAAACGTTAACCACTTCCTATTTGAATAATGAGAAAAATCTGCTTGCTTCGAGTATTCGAAATAACCTGGATAAGAGAAGTTTTAGAGGAAGCCGTTCACAGCTGAGTTATACGCATAACTTTATCAAGAAAGATGAAACATTTTCTGCTTTTGTCAATTATCATGTGTTTCACAACAGCGGCTCGGGCGATAATCTCACCAATTTTTATGACTCCACAGGTAGTTTCACGGGTGTTGAAGAACAGCGCAACAATACAAGCGGCAAATCAACCTTCATCGTTTCTCAGGCTGATTATGCCAATCCAATTGGGGAACATGGTAAACTGGAAGCCGGCTTGAAAAGTACAATCCGGGATTTTACCAGTGTATATAACGTGTACGATATCATCAATGATTTTCCAAAATTCAATGATTCGCTTTCCAACGACTATAAATATCTGGAAAGTGTAAGTGCAGCTTATGTTGATTTTTCCAATCAGATCAATAAATTCAGCTATCAGGTTGGATTACGGGCAGAACAATCGCACTATAAGGGAACACTGATCAGCAAAAATGTTTCCTATACGAATGATTATCTTAGTTTATTTCCCAGCATATATCTTTCACAAAAAATTACAGATCACCATGAAATTCAGCTGAATTATTCGCGGCGTATCGACAGGCCTAATTTCTGGCAGTTGATTCCTTATGTTGATTATTCGAATCCTCAGAATCAACGCAAAGGAAATCCTGATCTCAAACCCGAATTTATCAATTCATTCGAGCTGAATTACAATTATCAATACAACAAAGTCAACTTCCTGCTTTCGGCCTATTTCCGGAATTCCAATCATGATATCACTTCTGTGTTCATACCGTTGAATGGGGATACCTTGCTTACCACATTTGCCAATGCCAATTCAACAAACACCTATGGATTGGAATTGACCTTGCAAAACGATATTACACGTTGGTGGAATTTGACTACCAATCTGAATTTCTATAACACAGATATCAAGGCAGGCAATATTCAGGGTGATTTAGCTAAACAGGGGTATTTGGTTACATCTGATTTAAACAACAGTGGATTCAGTTGGTTTGCCAAAGTAAACTCCAACATGCAATTGCCAGCCAATTTTGCCATTCAAATTACAGGCAATTATCAGGCGCCTCAGCCCACACCTCAGGGTAAAACACTGGGTAATGGAAGCGTAGATTTTGCCCTTCGCAAGGATTTCCTCAAAAACCGAGCTGCTTCGCTTACGTTGAGTGTATCGGATATTTTCAATACCCGCAAATTTGAAACAAAGTTAACTCGGGGTCAGGTGGTGCAGGACAATATCCGTTATCCGGAATCACAGATTGTACGGTTAAATTTCATGTATCGTTTCGGAAAAATGGATATGCAGTTGTTCAGGAAAAAACAGCAGAACCAGCAGCAGGATAATTCCATACAGGAGGAATTGGGTCCTAATACAGGCGGGGTAGGAGGCCCGAGATAAATGGAATATCTTGAATGTCAGATAAGCGTATGATTTCATTGAAATATAGCTGGACATTTGTGCTCCTGGCCTGGTCATTAACCGGGCGGACGCAGGTAATATCTCAGCAACAGGCAGGTGATGCGCTGAAGGAAGCCCTCTCAGCCGGTGCGCAACAGGCTACAGCCAGGCTGTCGGCATTGAATGGCTATTATGGCAATCCGTTGATTCGCATTTTAATGCCCGATGAAGCAAAGCCTGTTGTAAATACCTTGCAGCGTGTGGGATTGGGATATATGGTGGATTCGGCTGTGCTGGCCATGAACCGGGCTGCTGAACATGCGGCAACAAAAGCTGCACCCATCTTTCTGCATGCCATCAAACAGATGCAACTTCAGGATGCCTTGCAAATCCTGAAAGGTAGCGATACGGCTGCCACTGCCTATCTCCGGAAAACCACCTACACGGATCTGAAACAGGCTTTTCAACCGGTCATCGATTCCAGCCTGCAGCAAACAGGCGCTACCCGCTGGTGGGAAAAGATGTTCACAGCCTATGATAAAATTCCATTCACCCGCAAGATCAATCCTGATCTGTCAGGATATGTGACCGATAAGGCTCTGCAGGGATTGTTCCTAACCATAGGGCAGGAAGAAAAAAATATCCGGGCGCATCCCGAACAACAGGCTTCTGCCCTGATCCGGAATATTTTTGGCGCTGTATCATCCGGGCGATAAAATTTCTTGTTTTCATCAGATTCTGCTACCTTTGCGTTTCAAATTTTTACCGTCATGCCAAAAGTGAAGACGCACTCCAGAGCCAAGAAAACTTTCAAGATCACGGCAACCGGAAAAATCAAAAGATTTCGGGCTTACAAGAGCCATTTGCTCACCAAGAAAACAAAAACCAGAAAACGCCGTCTTCGCCAGGGCACCCTGGTTGATTCCGCCAATTTGAATATGGTGCGTCGCTTATTGTGTTTGAAATAATTGTTTGAGTTAAGTTTAAAGTATTTGATCTATGCCACGTTCGGTTCCAGCAGTAGCCTCCAGAGCCAGAAGGAAAAAGATTCTGAAACAAGCTAAAGGTTTTTACGGCAAACGCAAGAACGTATATACCGTTGCCAAAAATGTACTCGAAAAAGGTTTAACCTATCGATATGTAGGTCGTAAGCTTAAGAAGCGTGATTATCGCAGGTTGTGGATTGTACGCATCAATGCTGCTTTGCGGGAAGAAGGTTTATCATATTCCGTGTTTATGCATAAGCTGGCTGAAAAAAATATTGACCTGAACCGTAAGGTGCTGGCCGATCTGGCCATGCATGAGCCTGCAGCTTTTAAAAAGCTGGTAGAATCCGTAAAGGCTTAATATCATCAAGGCATCAGTCGTTAATTAATAAAAAAGCGATGGCCCAACACCATCGCTTTTTTTACATCTGAATCAAGTACTTATTTCGGCAGTTTGAACGCTTCTTTGATCAGATCCACATAATCGAGTTTTTCCCAGGTAAACAGTTCTACTTCTCTTTCCAGTACACCTCTGTCAGGGCTATAGAATTTTTTCACTACAGTCTGGGGCTTACGGCCCATGTGGCCATAGCTGGCCGTTTCCTGGTATATGGGATTGCGTAGCTTCAGCCGTTGTTCAATAGCATAAGGCCGCATATCAAACAGTTCGATGATGCGGGCTGCTATTTCTTCATCGCTCAAAGGCACTTTGGCTGTACCAAAGGTATTCACGAAAAAGCCACAGGGGCGGGCTACACCAATGGCATAGGAAACCTGTACCAGTACTTCATCGCACAGGCCTGCAGCCACCATATTCTTGGCAATATGCCGGGTTGCATAAGCGCCAGATCGATCAACCTTTGAAGGATCTTTTCCGGAAAAAGCACCTCCGCCGTGTGCACCTTTCCCACCGTAGGTGTCCACAATAATTTTGCGACCGGTAAGACCCGTATCGCCGTGTGGACCGCCAATTACAAATTTTCCAGTGGGATTAATGTGATAGGTGATCTGATCGGTAAACAGTTGTTGTACTTCGGGGGAAAGCTTGCTTTTTACACGAGGAATAAGGATTTCCAATACGTCTTTCCGGATCCGGGCAGCCATGCGTTCATCGGTATCAAACTCATCATGCTGGGTAGATACCACAATGGTATCAATGCGAACGGGTTTACGATTATCATAAGCAATGGTAACCTGCGATTTAGCATCCGGCCGCAGGTATTTCATGACTTCACCTTCCCGCCTGATGGCTGATAACTCCTTCAGCAACAAATGAGCCAGGTAAATAGGCAAGGGCATGTAATCTTCCGTTTCATTAACCGCATAGCCAAACATCAATCCCTGATCACCTGCACCCTGTTCTTCCTTATCCTGCCGCTCCACACCCCGGTTGATATCGGGTGATTGTTCATGTATGGCCGAAAGAATGCCACATGAATTGGCATCAAACATATAGTCACTCTTCGTATAACCAACCTTGCGGATGACCTCTCTTGCGATTTTTTGTACATCCAGATAAACAGATGACTTGACCTCTCCAGCCAACACTACCTGACCGGTAGTAACCAGCGTTTCGCAGGCAACTTTAGCATCGGGGTCAAACGCCAGAAAATGATCAACCAAAGCATCGGAAATCTGATCGGCCAGCTTGTCAGGATGGCCTTCGGATACGGATTCGGAAGTGAACAGATAAGGCATAATGTATGTAGTTAACGTCAAAAATTAAGCGCAGCAAATATACAGATTTAGCTATTGCCTGATGAAGTCCGACATATAAATGACTTAAAATTATCAGGAAAAGGTATGAATACAGCCACATCCAAGCACGCCAGATGGCGCTGCGTCATGAAACAGCATGAGAATCAGAAATGAAGCCCGGTAAAACTAAGTTTATTTTACGCTTTCTACTGCGAGCTCTTCGTAAAGTTGCAGGTATTGTTTCAGTTGTTCTTCATCGCTGCAGAAGGGAAGAATCGGTTTGTCCTGATGTGTCTTCAACTCTTCCATCAATGGTTTGGATAACTTTGATGCGCCAATTGCAAGCGCATCCGCATACGCCATGGCTCCGCGATTCAAAGCCAGATGCGTTCCTTCTTTGTAAAGCGCCAGATCTTTGGATTTGATTTGCTGGCTGATGGCTGCTTTTTTTGCAAATGAAGAATGCAAGCTTCCTTCAAAGGTATCGTTGGTAACCGAATAAATCACTTTGGTGGGTGAGAATACCGGTTCTTTTTTGTAGGCAGTTTTTAAATACAACGGAATCAGAGATGACATCCAGCCGTTCAGGTGAATGATATCAGGCGGCCAGCCAAATTTTTTCACTGTTTCGAGCGCTCCCTTGCAGAAAAATACAGCACGCAGGGCATTGTCTTCAAAGAAATTGCCCTGTTCATCATGGAATACAAATTTTCTTTTGAAGAAATCTTCATTATCCAGAAAATACACCTGCAAACGGGCATTTGGCAGAGACGCAACCTTGATGATTAAAGGGTAATCATCATTATCAATGATGATATTGATACCGGACAGGCGAACCACTTCATGCAACCGATGTCTTCTTTCATTGATCACACCAAAACGTGGCATAATCACCCGTACTTCCATGCCCGCTTCATTGGCTTTTACAGCTAACTGGTGCACGATTTGGGCATATTCAGTAAGCTCCAGGTAGGGAGACATTTCCTCAGCAATGAAAAGAATACGTTTTTTGGCAGACATGGGCTTAAAACATGAGGTTTATGGATGGAAATTGAAAAAGAACAGCTGCGCAAAGTTAAGAAAAATATTTAGATTGCCCGGCTCAGCTTCTGAAATCCGGATTGACATGGAAGTCGTGCATACCCAAACTGAACTACAGGCCATTCTTCAGGCATATCGGCAAAATCAGGATACCATCGGCTTTGTGCCTACCATGGGCGCATTGCATGCCGGGCATCTGGCTTTGGTGAAGGCTTCCCGTGAGCAGGCAAGTCGTACCGTGGTAAGCATATTCGTGAACCCTGTACAGTTTAATGATCCGCAGGATTTTGCTCTTTATCCCAGAACGCTGGATGAAGACCTGCAGTTGCTGGAAGCACATCGGGCGGATGTGGTGTTTGTGCCGGAAGAAAAAGAGATATATCCCGAAGGGACAGCTCATCTGGAAACCTATGATTTGGGACCATTAGAAAGCGTGCTGGAGGGCGCATACAGGCCCGGACATTTTCAAGGCGTGGCAAGGGTGATGCGTCGTTTGCTGGAAATGATTCAGCCTGATGTGTTGGTCATGGGAGAAAAAGATTACCAGCAATGCCTGATCGTGCAAAAGCTGCTGGAGATAATGGGTTTAACGGTGCGGTTTTACATGCATCCTACGGTGCGCGAAGCCGATGGATTGGCCATGAGCAGCCGCAACCGGCGTCTTTCAGCCGCGGATCGCAAAAAGGCTACCTTGATTTATGAAAGCCTGATGTACATCCGCAGCCAGTGGAGGCATACGTCGTTTGACAAACTGCCGGGCATTGTCAGCGAACAGTTGCAGGTAGCCGGTTTTGCCATCGATTATGTGGTCATTGCCCGTTCGGCTGATTTGCAGATGCTGCATGCACCCGAGGATACGGCGATGCGGGCCCTGATAGCAGCAAAGATTGGAGGCGTGAGATTGATTGACAACATGTCAATACATCCATGAGAATTCGGAATAGCAGGCGGTTCAGAATAACCGGATAATCAGATCGCCCAGCAGATAGCCTATGCCGGCTACTCCCATACCTACGACAAACATTTCCATGCCGCTGCGCCAGAGATTGCGGCCGGTGAAAAAGCTCCGGGCGGCTCCTACAGCAAAATGGCTGAACATGGATAGTACAATGGAAAGCCAGATAGCCAGCTTACCCTGCCAAAGCAAAAAGGGGAATACGGGTATGAAAGCTCCCACGGCCGTGGAAAGTCCTGTTACCCAGCCTTCCCTGAATGGCGTAATGCGCTGTTCGCCGATCCCCAGCTCTTCGTGTACTTGCTCTTCCAAAGCCTTTTCCGGATGCTTCATCACTTCATTGGCCAGCGCACGGGCTGCTGCGGCATCCATGCCCTTAGCCTGGTAAATGGCAGCCAGTTCTTCTTTTTCCAGTTCGGGCATGAGTTTGATTTCCTCGGCTTCCATTTCAATTTCATGTGTATATACCTCGCGTTCACTCTGGGCTGCCAGAAAACCCGAGGAGCCCATGGAAAGTGCATCGGCCACCAGACCCGCCAGGCCCGAAATCAGGATAAAATGAGCCGAAGCCTGGGCTCCGATTACACCGGCCACCAGTCCAAAATTGGCCGTGAGGCCATCATTGAAACCATACACGACATTTCTCAGCATGCCACCTGTCCCTGCAGTGCTATGCCAGGGCTCGGCCTGTTCGCCCAATATTTGATTCAATTCACTTGCATGTCCAGCTGAATCCTGTGCAAGGCGGATAGCGATGGAGCGGGTGTTATCATCCGTTGCCTGTCGATATAATTGCAGATAAGTCTTCACTTCATTGCCCTCTTCTTTTAGCATGATATAGCTCAGCCATTCTACGCCAGTCCATTTACTGATAGCGGCCATCAGCCGTGCTTTCAGGGAAGGCTTTATCTTTTTTACCTTTATGCCATGTTCATGCAGCAGATTCAGCCATGCGGCCTGATGCCTGTTTTCAATGTCATGCAGCATCCTGTAACTTTCCTTTTTCCGGGAGGCGGGAGTAGCTTCAGCCAGTTTCTGGTACAAAAAAGCAGCATCCACCTCATCCTGCAGGTATTTCAGCCAGGTGCGATAAACAGATTGCGAGACCATATGGTAGATTTCTGATTGATTCAAATATACGTTTTTCTATTGCTTGCCTGTTTTCAAAACCTTTGTTTTACGGCTCGATAGGGGATCTTAAATGCAGGTTTTGCCTGGCAGCCTGGCTTTCAACTTCTGAGTATGAATTTCTTTACATTTGCAACGCTATGTGGATTGAAGTGCTGAAATCCAAGATTCATCGGGCCGAGGTTACGGAAGCCAATTTGCATTATGCAGGCAGCATCACCATTGATGAGGCGCTCATGGAAGCTGCCGGTATTCTGGAAAACCAGAAAGTACAGGTAGTGAATATCAACAACGGTGAACGGTTGGAGACGTATGTCATTAAAGGTGAGCGCAATTCGGGTGTGATTTGTCTGAACGGCCCTGCTGCCCGCAAGGCTGTGGTGGGCGATCTGGTCATCATTCTTGCCTATGCCTGGATGGATGAAGAAGAAGCCCGTCGCCACCAACCCATCATTGTTATTCCGCGTTCGGGTAATCGACTGTAATCCCATGCCACGCCTGTTGCAAACCATATTTAAGTTTATTTTTTTTCTGGCAATAGGTTTGTTTTTTGTATGGCTTTCCATTAAAGATTTTAATGCCAGCCAACGTGCCGAAATCATTTCCTACATTGCTGCTGCAGATTACTGGCTGATAGTTCCCATTTTCGTTTTGCTGGTGATCAGCAATGTGTTGCGGGCTGCACGCTGGAGGTTGCTGATCCGCCCGCTGCACTATCATCCTCAATTGTTTAATGTATTTGCAGCCGTGATGATCGGTTATCTTACCAATCTGGCTATTCCTCGTGCCGGTGAGATTTCCCGTTGCGGCGTGCTGGCTCGTTATGAAAAAATTCCGGTGGATAAGCTGATTGGTACCATGATTGCCGAACGCGCCGTGGATGTTATCACGCTGGCTGCTTTATTGTTGTTTTCCGTCATCATTCAGCTTGATGTGGTAGGTGATTTTTTCTTTCATCAATTCCTGAGGAGGCAGGGACAGGCGGCAGGCAAGCCTTATCATGTGTGGGTAATCATAACTGCTGTTGCACTGATCATCCTGGGTATCTGGATTATGATCCGGTATTTTAGTCATCTGCGTGTATACAGAAAAATGCGTATCTCTGTAATCCGTATTGGCAGAGGATTTCGTACGGTTTTGCATATGCGTGGTAATGTCTGGTTTTTTATTTATACCTTGCTGATGTGGGCAGTATATTTTGTGATGGTGAAGATTGGTTTTTATTGCCTGGCAGAAACACAGCAGCTGGGAGCAAAAGCAGCCTTGGCGGTGCTTACTTTTGGAAGCGTGGGTATGTTAATGCCCACACAGGGAGGCATTGGTCCCTATCAGATTATCGTGGAAAAAATTTTAACGTTGTTTGGTATGCCGGTGAAAATCAGTGTGGCCATGAGCTGGTTATTATGGATTGCGCAAATGGGTTTGTATCTAATCATCGGTTTTATTATGCTTTTGTTGTTACCTGTTATAAATTCCACCAGACATGACTCAGCCAAAGTTTAACCTGATTCAGTCCCGTATTGCAGATCGCACATCCCTGAGCAGACACGTGCATCGCTGGCGACTGCTGGGCAAAAAGATTGTGTTCACCAATGGTTGTTTTGATCTGCTGCATCGTGGGCATATTCGTTTGCTTTCTCAGGCTGCTGATCTGGGCGATGTGCTAATAGTAGGTATAAATAGTGATGATTCGGTGAAAAAATTAAAAGGCCCGGAAAGGCCATTGGTAGCTGAACAGGACAGAGCCTTGCTGCTCGCGGCTTTATGTTTTGTGGATGCAGTAACCATCTTTGATGAAGAAACACCTTATGAACTCATTCGCATGGTTCAGCCTGATGTATTGGTGAAAGGTGAAGATTATGCCATAGATGAAATTGTAGGTGCAGATATTGTGCAGGCTTACGGAGGTGAGGTGAAAACCATTCCGCTTGAAACCGGATACAGCACTACTGCTTTGCTGCAGCAAATTCGTTCCATTCGGGGTTAATAGGTTTCATTCCTGTTTTTATTACGCATATTACTCATTCAGCATTTGCTGTTGTATTTGCCTGCCATGTTAAATTTTGTTTGTGATGTGCAGTTTTGCAATCATATCCTTTATTTTGGGATAAATAACCTGGCTTATTAGGATATATCCCTATGCCCGAGCTGCAGAAATTTATCAAACGTGATATCAGCTGGCTTTCATTTAATGAAAGGGTATTGCAGGAAGCCAGTGATCCTGCTGTGCCTTTGCAGGAAAGAATCCGCTTTTTGGGTATTTTCTCCAACAATCTCGATGAATTTTTCCGGGTAAGAGTAGCCACCCTGCGACGAATGGTGGAATACGGCAGGCTTGCAAAGGTGCATCTGGAAGAAGATGCTGCAGGTACGCTCGATCAGATTCAGCGCATTGTGATCCGCCAGCAGGAAGTTTTTTCAAAGATCTGGCGAAAAATCAAACGGGAATTAAAGCAGGCAGGAGTACAATTGAAAACGGAAAAACAACTCAATGGAAAAGAAAAGCAATTTGTTGTACAATATTTTGAAGAGCAGGTACGATCGCAAATCATACCGTTGATGATTGAAAGCATTCCGCAGTTTCCTGCATTACGTGATGAATTTATTTACCTGGCAGTGGTGCTTTCATCAAAAGATGGCCGTCTGCCCAAAAGGTATGCCTTGATTGAGATTCCCACCGGCAGCCTGCCGCGTTTTGTAATATTACCAGGTTCCAATCATGAAAAGCATATCATTCTACTGGAAGATATAATCCGGTTTAATCTGCCTTCTGTTTTTGCCTATTTTGGTTACGACCGTTTTTTGGCACATGTGATTAAAATGACCCGCGATGCAGAGCTCGATATAGACAATGATGTTTCCACAAGTTTCATTCAGCAAATTGAAAAAGCATTAAAAAACCGCAAACATGGGCGCCCCGTACGGTTTATCTATGACAGGCAGATTGATCCCGCCTTGCTTGACTATCTAATCAAAAGACTGAATTTAACCAAAAAAGATCATCTCATTCCGGGCGACAGAATTCATAATTTCAAGGACTTCATGTCGTTCCCCGATTTGATTTTTCAGGAACGAAGGCATAGGCGGAAAAGTTTCATTCATCCGCTTTTACATCGCCAGCCCAGTATTACACGCATCATCATGCAGCGTGATGTGTTGTTGCATTTTCCGTATCATGATTTTAATTCGTTGATTGATCTTTTACGCGAAGCCGCCATAGATCCGGATGTACGGGCAATTCATGTAACAGCCTACCGGCTTGCAACCCGTTCAAAGATTGTCAATGCATTGATCAATGCCGTACGCAATGGCAAAAAAGTTTATGTGGTAATTGAATTGCGGGCACGATTTAATGAGGAAGAAAACCTGCGGTGGAAAAACAAACTGGAAGAAGAAGGCGTAAAGGTATTTGTGGGATTTCCAAATATGAAAATCCATGCAAAGCTTGGTCTGATTGAAAAGGAAGTAAATGGTCAATCTGTTCATTATGGTTTTGTATGTACGGGCAATCTGAATGAAGATACAGCCACGTATTACGCCGATTTTTGTTTGCTTACAGCGCATCAACATATCATGCAAGAGGTGCAGAGGGTTTTTCAGTATCTGGAAAGTGGAGGTGTTCATGAAAAAGATGCAGCTGAGTGCAAAACACTTATCCTGAGCCCATTTCATACCCGCGATAAAATGATGGCACATATTGCTGCTTGCGTCAAAGCCAGGAAACATCAACGCCCTGCACAAATCATACTGAAAATGAATGCGCTTTCCGACCCACAACTCATCCAGGCCATTTATAAAGCAGCTCGTGTCGGGGTGGATGTGCGGCTGATTGTAAGAAGTATTTGCTGTGCATTTACCCGGCATAAAAGCTGGGCAAAGGATATTCACGCCATCAGTATTGTGGATGAATATCTGGAACATGGGCGTGTATTTTATTTCAAAGCTGGTGATAAAGAAAGCCTGTATATTTCGTCGGCCGACTGGATGATTCGGAATCTTGATCATCGTGTAGAAGCTACTGTACCTATATTTGATGAACAACTGAAAGCTGAACTCATGCATGTATTGCAGTTGCAACTGCATGATAACGTAAAAGCTCGGATATTGGATAATGCACAGCAAAACAAATATGTGCCTACCAGAGGACGACCCAGAAGATCTCAGCTGCAGATTTATAATTATCTTTCCCGAAAAAAATATCCTGCATGATCAAACTCGCCGCTATTGATGTTGGATCAAATGCAGCAAGATTGTTAATCAAGGAAGTGAGACCCGTTTCCCGAAATGGGGTTGATTTCATCAAACTTAATCTGGTGAGAGTGCCATTGCGATTAGGTTTTGATGTGTTTGAGACGGGTGTGATTTCTGATGAGCGTATTGCTCATTTAATCGATACCATTCGGGCCTATCAGCTGCTGATGAACATTTATGAAGTGAATCACTACATTGCCTGTGCAACCTCTGCCATGCGCGATGCCGCAAACGGAGAACAGGTTATTGCCCGCGTGCGTGAACAAACTGGCATTTCCCTGCAAATCATCAGCGGTCAGCAGGAAGCAAGCCTGATATTTGAAAATCATATCGCCGAACATTTGAGCAAATCAAAATCTTATCTTTATGTGGATGTAGGTGGAGGCAGCACGGAAATCTCTTTGTTCAGCAAACAGAAACAGGTATTTACCGCTTCTTTCAATATTGGCACCATTCGCTTGTTGCATCAGCAAATCACAGATGCACAATGGGATGAATTAAAGCTATTTCTGAAAAAAAATATCAAAGCCAGGAAACTTATCATCATTGGTTCCGGTGGAAACATCAATAAAATATTTTCGCTTTCCAAGACAAAACCAGGTAAACCATTATCCATTGATTTATTGAAAAGTTACTATCGCAGATTTAAACAAATGACGGTTGAAGAACGGATGCACCGGTATCAGATGCGGGAAGATCGTGCAGATGTGATTGTGCCTGCTTTGGAAATTTATCTGAACATCATGCGTTGGTCAGGTGCAGAAGAAATTCTGGTACCACAGATCGGCTTAGCTGACGGATTGATTGATCATCTGTATCGGCAATTGAACAACGAATCGGACAAGGGTAAGTGAATTATATCGATTGTGATACTCGATAAAATGTGCGATACCATTCCACAAATTTTCTCACGCCTTCTTCCACAGATGTGCGGGGTTTGTAATGTACAGCTTGTTCCAGATCACTTACATCGGCATGCGTGGCATATACATCACCGGGTTGCATCGGCAGCAGTTCCATGATTGCTTTTTTCCCGAGTGCTTTTTCTATGGCATGGATATAAGTCATTAAGGATACAGGTTGATTGTTTCCGATGTTGTAAATCCGATAGGGTGCTGAAGAGCTTGCTGGATCAGGATTTTGGGCATCCCATTGTGGATTGGGTTCAGCCGGATATTCAATGATGCGTTTCACACCTTCCACAATATCTTCCACATAAGTGAAATCGCGGATCATTTCTCCGCGGTTGAAAACCTGAATGGGCTTATCGGCCAGCATATTGCGGGTAAACAGAAATAAAGCCATATCGGGCCGTCCCCAGGGGCCATAAACGGTAAAGAAGCGAAGCCCGGTAACCGGAATCCGAAACAGATGGCTGTAACTGTGCGCCATCATTTCATTGGATTTTTTGGTTGCAGCATACAGGCTGATGGGATGATCAGCCGGATGATGCGGCGATAAGGGCATGCGCCCATTTAATCCATACACACTCGATGTGCTGGCATACACAAAATGTTTTACCGGAAAACGACGGGCCATCTCCAGCAAATGCATAAAACCCACAATATTGCTCTGGATATAGGCATAGGGATTTTGCAATGAATAACGCACACCCGCCTGCGCAGCGAGGTGGCAGACATAATCAAATCGTTCCGTTTCAAACAGCTTTCGCACCACATTTTCATTTTCAAGATCGGCTTTTATAAACCGATAGTTCGGATGTTTTTTGCTGGAAATCAGTTGGCCATCAGCAATTTCATCCTGCGCAATCCCGGTTTGTTCAAGTCTTGCATACTTCAGACGCACATCATAATAATCATTGATATTATCCAGTCCAACCACATCATATCCTTCTGCAATCAAACGTTTGGCTAAAAAAAATCCGATAAAACCTGCCGTTCCGGTGATCAGAATTTTCATGATTGAGGTATTTGTTTAGGTGGTAAAGATAGTGCAAGCTGATTTATCAGCATGTTGAAATTCAGATTTGCTGCTTTTTGCTTGCAGAATTTATCTGTATTTTGCAGGAATAAGAACTATCATGGTTACAGACATCCAAATCATTTTTCATACATATGATTGCTGATACAGTGAAAAAAATCACCACACATACATTAAGGCAAATGAAAGCTGCGGGTGAGAAGATTTCCATGCTCACGGCTTATGATTACACGATGGCGCGGTTGCTGGATGAGGCCGGGGTGGATGTGCTGCTGGTAGGCGATTCGGCGGCTAATGTAATGGCTGGTTATGAAACCACTTTGCCAATCACACTCGATCAGATGATTTACCATGCGGCGTCGGTAGTGCGAGCAGCCAAACGCAGTCTTGTGGTGGTGGATTTGCCATTTGGTTCCTATCAGGAAGATGCCCGTCAAGCTTTGCATTCGGCCGTACGGATTATGAAGGAGACCGGTGCACATGGTGTGAAGCTGGAAGGAGGTGAGCCGGTGATAGAGGCTGTCAGTCGCATCGTATCGGCAGGCATACCGGTGATGGGGCATCTGGGGCTTACGCCGCAATCGATCAATCAGTTTGGCACTTATGCTGTGCGTGCGGTGGAGGAAAAAGAAGCTGAACGGTTGCTTCAGGATGCACGATTGCTGGAGCAGGCAGGATGTTTTGCCCTGGTGCTGGAAAAGATTCCAGCCGCATTGGCCGGACAGGTTACAACAGCTTTGCATATCCCGGTAATCGGTATCGGTGCAGGCCGAGATGTGGATGGACAGGTGCTGGTGGTGCATGACATGCTGGGCATGAATCAGGCTTTCAAACCTCGCTTTCTGCGTCAGTACGCCAATCTGCAACAAATCATACAGGACGCGGTTCGCCATTATGTGACTGATGTGAAAGAACGGAAATTTCCCGGAGAGCACGAACAATATTGAGGATGTAAAACATGTCCGATATGAAACAAAACCTTGATTTTCTGAAAGGCCTACACATGCAGGAATCCCAGTCGGGCGTGAGTACGGGGCGAAACTGGTTGGCCAGTGAATCTCAGCCTGTTGCATCCTATTCGCCGGTTGATGGTCAATGCATAGGCTGGTTCATGCCGGCTGCACAAGCGCAATATGAACAGGTCATACAGCAGGCCGTTGCGGCCTTTCAGCAATGGCGGCTGGTACCTCCGCCGGTTCGGGGAGAATTTGTGCGAAGGGTGGGTGAGAAGCTCAGGGAGTATAAACAGATGTTGGGTCAGCTGGTTTCGTATGAAATGGGCAAAAGCCTGCAGGAAGGCTGGGGAGAAGTGCAGGAGATGATTGACATCTGCGATTTTGCGGTGGGGTTATCGCGGCAGTTATACGGACTTACCATGGCTTCAGAGAGGCCCTCGCATCGCATGTTTGAGCAGTGGCATCCGTTGGGTCCGGTGGGGGTGATTACAGCATTCAATTTTCCGGTTTCGGTATGGAGCTGGAATGCGATGATTGCCTGGGTTTGTGGAGATGTGGTGGTCTGGAAGCCGTCTGAAAAAACCACCTTGTGTGCCATTGCTTGCCAGCGGTTGATTGGTGAGGTGATGGAAGAAATGCAGTTGCCCGAGGGCTTATCTTGCCTGGTAAGCGGATTTGCTGAAGTGGGGCAGTGGCTTGCTGCCGATAGGCGCATCCCGCTGGTTTCTGCTACGGGTTCCGTAAAGATGGGCCGTGCAGTGGCCGCTACGGTGGCCAGTCGGCTGGGCCGAACCATCCTGGAGCTGAGTGGCAACAATGCCATTATCATCAGCCAGCATGCCGATCTGGATCTGGCTTTGCGGGCAGCCGTATTTGGTGCAGTGGGCACGGCAGGGCAGCGTTGTACAACCACGCGCCGGCTTATCGTCCATCGGGATGTGTATGATCGTTTTAAAGAAATGCTGAAGCACGCTTACGGACAATTGCGCATCGGAAATCCGCTCGACGCTTCCAATCATGTAGGTCCGCTGATTGACCAGCAGGCTGTGCAACAATATCTCTCAGCCATAGCAGCCTGCAAACAGCAAGGTGGAAAATTTCTGGTAGAAGGAGGTGTTCTCGAAGGACCGGGTTATGAATCAGGCTGCTACGTAAAGCCCTGCATTGCAGAAGTTACGCCTGATATGCCCATTGTGCAGGAAGAGACTTTTGCTCCCATTCTTTACATCATGCCCTATCAGAATCTGGATGAGGCTATTGCCATCCACAACGCTATGCCGCAGGGACTGTCGTCGGCCATCATGACCCTGAACCTGCGGGAATCGGAATATTTTCTTTCGGCTGCAGGATCGGATTGTGGCATAGCCAATGTAAACCTCGGCACCAGTGGAGCAGAGATCGGAGGAGCTTTTGGCGGAGAAAAAGATACCGGTGGCGGTCGTGAATCGGGCTCCGATGCATGGAAAAACTATATGCGCAGGCAGACCTGCACCATCAACTATGGCGCTGCATTGCCCCTGGCTCAGGGAATCAGATTTGAAATCACAGGATCATGATATCCTCTTCCTCTCCTATCTTTTCACCACAAACCAATCCCTGGAAAACAACCGGGAAGCGAATGGTTTATGATAATCCCTGGATTCAGGTTACCGAATTTCAGGTGGTTAATCCTTCCGGTGGTCCCGGCATTTATGGCGTTGTACACTTCAAAAACCTGGCTATTGGTATGGTACCGCTTGATGAACAGGGACATCTGTGGCTGGTGGGGCAATATCGTTATCCGCTTCAGGCCTATAGCTGGGAAATTCCGGAAGGAGGCGGGCCGCTGGATGTGGATCCGCTGCTTTCCGCACAACGGGAATTGCTGGAAGAAACCGGTATCCGGGCAACACACTGGCAACTGATTCTTACCATGCATTTGTCCAATTCGGTTTCCGATGAAAAGGCTCTCATTTATCTGGCTACCGGGTTAAGCTATCATGATAGCCAACCCGAAGAAACAGAGCAGCTTCAGTTGCGAAAAGTAAAGCTGGAAGAAGCCTATGAAGAGGTTTTGCAGGGAAAAATCACGGATTCCATTTCCGTAGCAGCTATCCTGCGATTGATGTTGATGAAAAAGGAAAATCAGTTGTGCTGTGGCTGAGCAGTTGATTATCGGTCGACATCCGGTCGTGGAGGCACTTCGGGCAGGCAGGCCTTTGCAAACCATCTACTTGCAACGAAAAGCCGGCGGAGAACTTATCCGTGAAATCCTGCAATTAGCCCGTCAGCAACAGGTGCCGGTCAAACAAGTACCAGCCGAAAAACTGCAAAAATTTTCCCGTGGCCATCACCAGGGCTGCATTGCCATTGCATCGGCTGTGGCTTATTATGATTTGCAGGACGTAATCAACCACATCGTGGAAGCCGGGCAAACACCTTTGCTGGTGATGGCCTTGGGTATCACGGATGTGCGCAACCTGGGAGCCATTGCTCGTTCGGCCTTTTGCCTGGGGGCCCAGGCATTAATTTTACCAGAAAAAGACACAGCTCCCATCAATGAACTGGCCATCAAAACGGCTGCTGGTGCGCTTCATCACCTGATGGTGGCCCGTGTATCGGGATGGAAACAGGCCTATGAAGTACTAAAACTCAACGGCATCCATATCGTCGCCACCGGCGTACACAACGGCGTTTTGCCCGACCGGATTGACTGGAATCAACCCATTGCACTGGTACTGGGATCCGAAGACAGTGGCTTACCCAAGCCCTGTATGGAACAGGCCGATGCAGTGGTTACCATTCCCATTCATCCCGATTTCGACTCCCTGAATGTATCGGTGGCTGCAGGTATTTTGCTGTATCAGGCTGCGATGCAACGCCAAACCTTTCACCAATAACAATTGCGAAAAGCATGCATGTTTTGTAATAAATGCAGACGAAGCGCAGCAGAAACCTTGTGCACGGCTGAGTTGAGAAATTTTGTATTTTCATTTCATGTCAAATCAAAATCGAGTTATCATCACCGAATGTCCGCGTGATGCCATGCAGGGATGGCCACGCCTGATTGCTACGGAGCAAAAGATCCGTTATCTGAATGTCCTGATGCGGGTGGGCTTTGATGTGCTTGATTTTGGAAGCTTTGTCTCGCCGAAAGCCGTGCCGCAGATGGCCGATACAGATGAAGTGTTGAAGGGTCTGGAAAAACGCGGGGGTACACAATTGCTGGCTATCATAGTCAATGAACGAGGAGCGGAGCGGGCGCTGGCTTATCCGCAAATTGATCTGCTGGGTTTTCCGTTTTCGCTTTCTGAAACATTTCAGCAACGCAATGCCCATCAAACCATGCAGCAGGCGCTGGAACAGGTGAAGCATATCCAGGCAATGCTGGAGGGCACGCAGGCCCAAATGTTGATTTACCTTTCCATGGGCTTTGGCAATCCCTATGGAGATCCCTATCATGAAGATTGGGTATATGCCTGGATTGATCGTTTGGCTGCGTTGGGTATTCGATATTTTGCGCTGGCTGATACGGTAGCGCTGGCTCATCCGGACCTCATCCGGCGCATCTTCCAGCGGGTATTACCCGCTTTTCCTGAACTGCATATTGGTGCCCATCTGCATGTGACGCCCCACAACTGGCAGCAAAATTTGCAAGCTGCTTTTGAAAGCGGATGTCGGCGATTTGACAGTGCATTGGGAGGCTATGGCGGTTGCCCCATGGCTGCAGACCAACTGACCGGCAACCTGGCAACGGAACAGTTGATTGAATACCTCAAAAACCAGTCTGTACCATTATCCATTCACCAGGAATGGTTGCAAAAGGCCCGGCAAATGGTAGCGGAAATATTTGTATGAAATCCGGTCATGATGCCAAAACATTTATTTGAAAAATAAAATCAAACTGCTAACTTTCGCGTGTTACCCTGACAATTTCATTAGCCTGAAACCCACTACCAGATGAAACATAAAACTTTACACTGCCTTCAGCAACAGATTGCCCGCGGGGATGAACAGGCATTTGAAGCACTGATGCATGAAACGATGCCTCTGTTGCATGCTTATGCTTTCCGCTTGCTGCGCCACGAACAGCTGGCAGAAGAAGCGGTGATGGATGTCTTTGTAAAATTGTGGGAACGCCGCACCAGCTTTGGCGAAGTTCACAATCCCGTTTTTTATTTGTTAAAAGCTGTAAAAAACACGGCTCTGAATTATCTTAAACTCAATTCCAAAGCACCATTGGCCACAGAAGCTGAGCTGCAGGAAGATTATTTTGCTTTGCAAATCACCCCTGAAGATACTTTGATTTCCAAAGAACATATACAACAAATTCAGCAGGCATTGGATGAACTGCCTCCTCGCTCCCGGCAGGTGCTCCTGCTCTGCAAGGAATACCGGCTCAGCTATGCTGAAGTGGCTGAACTGCTGGGCATTTCGCAGGCTACCGTCAATGTGCACATGACGCAGGCATTGAAAAAGCTCTGGAAAACGCTGGAAGCTCTTCATCTCGTTTCTTCCTGAATTGCTATTTCGATAGGCAGGTGCCCATATCGGGTAAGACAAAACAATCCACCATCATTTTTCTCCGCTAATTGTTTTTTCCTCAGCAATTGTCTTTTTATAGTTGGCAGCCTATATGTTTAATCGCATGGATGAATCTATCTGGGAATTGATTGTCAAGATGTTTAGCGAAGGCCTCGATGCTGAAGAGCAGGATAGGCTGCAGCAATGGTTTCTGGAGCATCCGGAATCGTGGATCAAAAGCGGCATATTGCAAAAAGCAAGATTGGTGTTGATACACGATCTTGACGAAGAACGCCGACAAGCCATGATAGCAAAAGTGAAACAACGGATTCAGGAGGAAGCAACAGCTGAAAACGCTGTGTTACAGGATACCCGTACCGGAAGTTTTTGGCAAAAAGGCAAAACGCTGGTTTGGGGGATGCTGGGTGCTGTCCTTATCATCGGTGTGGGTATCACCTGGTGGGTGCACACTCAGGGGAACAGGCATTCAGCTGAAAAGGTATGGAAGACCATCAGTACAGCACCGGGTGTGAAATCCATGATCAGCCTACCCGATGGAAGTACTATCTGGCTGAATGCCGCCACCACCCTGAAATATCCGGAAACTTTTTCGAATAGCATGCGCGAAGTGTTCTTAACGGGTGAGGCTTATTTTAAAATTGTGCATCGCACCCATCAGCCTTTTGTAATTCATACCCGCGAAATGGATATTCGCGATTTGGGTACAGAATTCAATGTGCGAGCCTATCCGGATGAAGATTTTACGGAAACCGTATTGATTTCTGGTGCAGTAGCCATCAAACTGCATGAGCAACAAGGTAAGGATCAACTGATTTATTTGAAGCCTGATCAGAAAATTATTTTCCGGAGGCGACATGCTGAGACACCAGCCGAGCCCGCATCTCCTCAAAAACCATTAAAAACCCTTCCTGCTCCTGAGCAAGAACAGGTAAAGCTTGTACCCCTGCAACCCCTTGCCGATCATTTGATTCCGGAAATCGCCTGGAAAGATAACCAACTGGTATTTGAAGATGAAAGTTTTGTTGAACTGGCGCAGCGTCTGCAGCGCTGGTATGGTATTCCGTTTCATATTGAAAGTGAAGCGCTGGCCCATCAGCGGTTTACAGGGCGGGCCGATAATGTGTCGTTGACCCAGCTGTTGCAGATTTTGCAGAAAATTAAACCGTTCCGGTACCAGATTACCGATACGGCAGTGTTTATTCAATCCTTTACACCATGAAAAACAAAGGCATCAAACACGGCATAAAAAAATACTGGCAGCCTCCCTGAGCTTACACGGGCTTTTATCCGGAATAAAAAAACGGAGGATATGGGGGTATCCTCCGCGACCGGAACAACCGAAAAATGAATTCCGATTTGTTCACGATTTAAACCTTTGCAAAATATGAAAAAATTACCTACGCAGGTTCTATCCCGCGAATATTCACTTGCACGAAAGGTATGCCTTATGTCAAAGTTTACTGTGCTGTTGTTGCTGGCGTTTTTACAGGTTTCTGCCTCAGGATATTCACAAAACACCTTTACGCTCCATTTTCGCAAAACGAGCGTTGAGCGGATTTTGCGTTATGTGGAAAAACATTCCGACTATGTTTTTTACTATACCAACGACGAACTGGAATCCCTTCCCAGCCTGGATCTCGATTTAAAAGATATTACCCTGCCCGAGCTGCTGGACAGCCTCAGCAGCCGATTGGGAATCGGATATCAGATCCTGGACAACAAGCTGGTGCTGATCGGGACTCATTTGCATGCCATGCAGGACAGGCGCATTACCGGAAGGGTTACCGACAGCACGGGTAAGCCCCTGGCGGGTGTAACGGTTCGGGTAAAAGGCAAGCAGATAGGTACCGTTACGGATGCGGATGGGCGTTTTTCCCTTGTAGTGCCCGATGATGCCGTGCTCGAATTCAGCGCTATTGGCTATAACAGGGTTGAGATGCCTGTCGGTGACAGGCAAACGATTGCCGTGAGTTTGCACGAAATATCCAGTGCACTCAACGAAATTGTGGTGGTGGGCTATGGCACGGAAAAGAAGGCTACCCTGACGGGTTCCATCAGCAGCGTGAAAGGATCAGATATTGTGAAATCACCGGCGGTGAATGTGAGCAACAGCCTGGTGGGCCGTTTACCCGGGCTCACTGCCGTGCAGAGCAGTGGCGAGCCTGGTTATGATGGGTCAACTATTCGCATCAGAGGTATCAACTCTTTCAATAACAACGATCCGCTGGTAGTAGTGGATGGTATTCCGTATCGCAGCCTGGAACGCATAGATCCGAACAGCATTGAAAGCATCACCATTCTGAAAGATGCTTCCGCAGCTATTTACGGTTCAGAAGCGGCCAATGGTGTTATTCTCATTACTACCAAAAGAGGAAGAGTGGGGAAACCCCAGATTGGTTTGAGTCTCAATTATGGCTACAACCAGCCCACTCGCATTCCCAAGATGGCTGATGCAGCTACCTATGCTACCATGCTCAATGAAATCGCCGACTATGCCGGCACACCAGAACCTTATTCAGCCGATGATATCAAAAAATTCAAGGATGGATCTGATCCCTGGCTGCATCCCAATACCGATTGGTTTAAGGAAGTGATTAAAAAATGGTCAGATCAGTATGCCGGTGATATCAGTATTTCAGGAGGTACAGAATCTATGCGGTATTATGTGTTGGTTGGTACTAAATTTGAAGATGGTAATTACCGTCGCAGTGCTACTTTTTATCGTCAGCACAATTTTCTTGCAAACCTGGATGCGCACATCAATAAGGATGTGCATGTAGGGGTGGATTTGAGCGGCCGGGAAGAATACCGACATTTTCCCACTCGCGGCGCGGGAGAAATCTTTCGGTTTGTGATGCGGGGTAAACCCACCATGAATGCTTATTGGCCCAACGGCTTACCGGGTCCGGATATTGAATATGGCGATAATCCGGCCGTCATTGTTACATCGGCTACAGGATATGATAAGGACTTGCGGTATTATCTGAACAGCAATTTGCATCTCGACATCAATATTCCCTGGATTAAAGGATTATCCATAACCGGCAATGCTGCATTTGATAAAGGATTTCAATTCCGTAAGCTTTGGCAAACACCCTGGTATCTCTATACCCTGCAGGGCTTTGATTCGGCCGGCAATCCTATCCTCATCAAGGGCCAACGTGGATATGATAAACCCCAGCTTACCGAATGGGCGGCCGACAATACCACCATCACTTTAAATGCTTTATTGAATTACGAACATCGCTTTGGGTTGAATCATGATTTTAAATTCATGGTCGGTACGGAATCCATCAAAGGCTATGGGAATAATTTCAATGCTTTCCGCCGGTTCAACTCCACAGCTATTGATCAACTCTTTGCAGGTTTGCAGGATGCATACCTGAACAACGGGGGATCGGGCTATATCAATGCTCGATTAAATTATTTCGGCCGGGTCAATTATGGTTACAAGGAAAAATACCTGTTGGAGTTTGTATGGCGCTACGACGGCTCATATATCTTTCCAGAAAATCACCGGTTTGGTTTCTTCCCCGGCGTATCGGCCGGATGGCGAATCTCTCAGGAAAACTTCTGGCAAAAGGCCCTGCCTTTCATCAGCGATTTCAAGCTCCGCGCTTCTTACGGGCAAACGGGTAATGACCGCATTGATGAATGGCAATACCTCGCCACTTACTCTTTAGGCAACTGGTTTAACGGCAATTATGGCTATGGCTCATTGAGTTTGAGTTATTATCCTTTTGTAACGAATGGGAATGTAGAAAATCAAACTTTGTATGAATCCCGAATTCCCAATCCCAATGTAACCTGGGAACGTGCCAATCAAACGGATGTGGGCTTTGATGCCACCTTGCTGAGAAGCAAGCTTTCCGTAACGTTTGATTATTTCAGTTATATCCGGTCAAAAATTCTCTGGTACCGGAATGCAACCGTGCCTTTATCAACCGGTTTGGCTTTGCCACGAGAAAACATTGGGAAAGCTGGTAACCGAGGATTTGACTTTGCAGTAAATTATCAGGATCAAGCTGGTAAATTGCATTATCAGGTGGGCGTAAACGGGGGCTACGCGCGCAATCGTGTCATTTACTGGGATGAGCCACCCGGTGCACCCAAATATCAACAAACTACCGGTCATCCATTCCCCTCATCGGGGTTGTATTATGTGGCCATCGGGGTCTTTCATAATCAGGCTGAGATCGATAAATATCCGCACTGGCCAGGTGCCCGGCCCGGTGATATCATTTTCAAGGATGTCAACGGCGATGGGAAAATTGATGGTAATGATCGGATCAGGAGTTACAAAAATAATATACCCCGGTTTACGGGTGGCTTAACCGCGCAGCTGCAATATGGCCCATTTGATCTGTCATTCTTGTTGCAGGGGGCTGCAGGAGCTGAAAACTATGTGTTTACAGAGTCCGGAGAAATTGGAAATTTTCTGGAAAGCTTTGCTGATGGCCGTTGGACACCTTCTAACCCCAACGCCAACAAGCCTCGTACTTTCAATCGTAGCAATGAATACTGGGCTTCCCAGGCCAATACCTATTTCCTGCATAGCACGGATTATCTGCGTTTGAAGAACCTGGAACTGGGATATTCTTTACCTGCACATGCCCTGCAGCGGTTGGGCTTTCAACAATTCCGGATTTATGTGAGTGGATACAACTTGCTTACCTACAGTCCGCACTATAAAGATTTTGATCCGGAAGCATCAGCTGGCAGCGGGCAAAGCTACCCCTTGCAACGAATTGTGAATGTGGGCTTGAATGCTAGTTTTTAATGTATTAAAACGAAATGACTATGAAACGCATCCTATATTTATTGCTCAGCATATGGATCCTTTCTGGCTTTTATGCCTGTAACAAGGATTTTCTCAATGTCTCGCCCAAGGATCAATATTCGGATAATGCCGTATGGAATGATCCCAATTTGATTCAAGCTTTTGTGGATAATATCTATGGAGGCATTCCCCACGGGTTTGATATTTTGATGATGTCTTCCCTAAGCGATGAAGCCGTGTTTACGCCCGACTGGGGTGCAGAAAATGTGAATCGGGGATTGCTTACACCCAGTGATCTGGAAATCTTTGATCCAGGATTTTGGGGATCCGTGCAAACGGTGATCCGAAGCTGGAAAACGCAGTACAAATACATTCGCGCTTGTAACCTGTTTTTTTCCAAGATTGATCAGGCACCCATTGATGCAAGCCTGAAGCAGCGCATGAAGGGCGAAGTTCATTTCCTGCGGGCATATCTTTATTTCCAGTTGGTGGAAATGTATGGCGGAGTACCCATCATTACACAGGCTTATACCCTCACAGATAGTTTTAACGTCCCCCGGAATACTTTTGCCGAATGTGTGGATTTCATCACCAAAGAATGTGATTCTGCTGCTGCTCTCTTGCCTTTGCAGTATTCAGGCGATAATATTGGCCGTGCTACCAAAGGTGCTGCACTTGCGTTGAAAGCGCGTATGTTGCTGTATGCAGCCAGTGATTTGTTTAATTCACAGGCCTCCTGGGCTCCCGGATATGCTCATCCCGAGCTGGTGAGCTATGTGGGTGGCGATCGGATGGCGCGCTGGCAGGCGGCTAAAGATGCGGCCAAAGCGGTGATGGATTTGGGTATTTATGATCTATATAAACCCAATCCACAGTCGGCTCAAGAGGCGGCACAGAATTATCAGCAGCTATTCCTTCAGCAATCCACGCCCGAAGATATCTTCGTAAAGTTTTTCACCCAGAAGGTGAATGAGAACTGGATGGGTTACAGTCCTGGCCAATATTGCCAGCCCAATGGATGGCATTGCTGGGGCAACAATACGCCCACCCAGCAAATGGTGGATATGTATGAGATGGCCGATGGTACACCATTCGACTGGAGCAATCCCGCAGAAGCAGCCAATCCGTATGCCAACCGCGATCCTCGTTTTTATGCCAGCATCCTGTATAACGGTGCTCAGTGGCGGCCCCGGCCCTCAGATGTGGCCCCCCTCGATCCGAATGGCATCGTGCAAACAGGCTACTGGGCCAAATGGAATCCACAAACCAACAGCGTGGATACCATTCCCGGCCTCGATACCCGCAAGAGCCCGTTTGAAAACTGGAATGGCACCTATACGGGTTATTACATGAAAAAATTTATGGATCCAACCGTAGATGCCCAGTTTGTCCACCAAACCGTGCCCTGGCGCTACATCCGTTACACCGAGATTTTGCTGGACTACGCAGAAGCCTGCCTGGCTCTGGGTCAGGAAACGGAAGCCAAGACCTACATCAACATGATCCGCCAGCGGGCTTATATGCCCCCCATCACCTCTACCGGTCAGCAACTCATTAACGATTATCGGCGGGAGCGGGAAGTGGAACTGGCATTTGAAGATCAGCGCTATTTCGACGTACGGCGCTGGATGATTGCCGATTCGGCCTACCAGAATGCCAAGGGGATTTTGATTATTTACCCTATGTTACCCGATCACACCACTTCGCCTACGCCGACTTACAAGGTGTATTCGGCGATTCCCCGGGCCTGGCAGCCGCATGCCTATTTCCTGCCCATTCAATTGGATGAAATCAACCGCAATCCCAAGCTGATCCAAAATCCCGGATATTGACGTACGGGCAATGGATTTGCTTTGCAACGACGGCAGCCTACGGGTTGCCGTCGTTTTTCTTTACTTTTAAGCTGCTGATTTCGCATGTACATAACTTTATGAAACGAGCCATCCTTCTGCTGATAACTGTTTTCTGCAGCTTCCAGTCTGCTCTTTCGCAACAGCTGCGAGCTTTGGATCCGCTGCCTACAGCCGCACAGCTGCATTGGCAATCCCTGCAGATGATTGCGATCATCCATTTTGGATTAAATACTTTTACCAACCAGGAATGGGGATACGGCGATGTGTCGCCCAATACATTTCATCCGGCCCGTTTTGATCCAGATCAGATCGTGGAAGCAGCGAAAGCAGCCGGCATTCGGGGCATCATCCTGGTAGCCAAGCATCACGATGGGTTTTGCTTGTGGCCTACGAAGACTACCGATTACAGCGTGCGGGCTTCTTCCTGGATGCAGGGGCAGGGCGATGTGGTGAGGGCTTTTGCGGAAGCCTGCAGGAGAGCTGGATTGGCTTTTGGGATTTATTGCTCGCCCTGGGACAGGCACAGTGCCGATTATGGCAATTACCGATATGTGCAGTTATACCGGCAGCAATGGCAGGAACTGGCCACTCAATACGGACCGTTGTTTGAATGCTGGTTTGACGGGGCCAACGGAGGAACGGGATATTATGGAGGAGCCCGTGAAAAACGCATCATCGATCGTTCGCATTACTACGGCTGGGATACCACCTGGGCGCTGATTCGCCATTGGCAGCCGGGAGCGGTCATTTTCAGCGATGTGGGTCCGGATGTGCGCTGGGTAGGCAATGAACGCGGTTATGCAGCCGACAGCACCTGGGAAACCTTCACCCCCCAAAGTCCCGATAATCAGCCGCCAGCACCCGGCCATGTATTGACCCGTTATTCACCTTATGGTACTGCAAATGGCAAATTCTGGATGCCCACTGAATGTGATGTGCCATTGCGTCCCGGCTGGTTTTATCACCCGGAAGAGGAAGGCAAGCAAAAAACGCCTCAGCAGCTCTGGGAAATTTATGTACACAGTGTAGGCCGTGCAGGGGTCATGAATCTGGGATTGGCCCCCACACCCGATGGGATACTCGATACGCAAGATGTACGCATCCTCCGGGCTTTCGGTACTTTCCTGAAACAGGTATTCGATACCAATCTGCTAAAAACAGCTCGCCTCACAGGCCCTGAAGGTATGAGCAAGGCCAATGCCGCCCGCCTGTTGCAGCGCCTGACCGATGGCCATGATACCACCGGCTGGCTCACACCGGCCACATGGCACAGTGCCAACCTCGTGTGTACCTGGCCTCGACCTCAGACTTTTCGGTTGATCCAACTGAAAGAAGATATTCGCTTCGGTCAGCATATCCGGCAGGTGAGGGTGGAAGCGATGACTTCCAAAGGATGGGAAACGCTTGCACGGGTTCGCGGCATAGGTGCCAACCGATTGATTGAACTACCTACGCCGGTAACCACGCGTGCCTTGCGTTTTCACATTGAAACAAAACAAGGGTTTGCCTTAAGTGAAATGGGTATTTATTCGTATTTTCAACCTCCCACATTTCCATAAACATGGCCGTTGCCTATCAGCAGTATCTGTTTACATCGCTTGGCTGGCTGCATATTCGGGCTACAGACCAGGCTCTGACGGCTATCCAATTTTCTGAAAAACAGGGAACAGACCAACCTAACGAATTGACCTTTCGGGCAGCCTGTCAGTTAACGGAATTCCTGGAGAAGAAAAGAACGAGTTTTGACTTGCCTTTGGAATTTCGAGGTACCGATTTTCAGAAAAAAGTTTGGCTTGCGCTGCAACGCATCCCTTATGGTCATACCATCACCTATACAGAGCTGGCATTGTGGCTGGGCGACGAAAAATGCATCCGGGCTGCTGCACATGCCAGTGGTACCAATCCGCTGCTGATTCTGGTCCCCTGCCATCGGGTAGTGGGCAGCCATGGCCATCTCACAGGCTATGCAGGTGGCCTCTGGCGCAAACAAAAACTATTGGAACTGGAAGGAGCTTTAGCCATGCAGGCCGAAATTTCCTGGTAATCGGCCATTGCAGGGCGTGTTTTCACCGAAATCATTGCTTGATATGCCCATCAACATTGAACTCAATTCGATATTCGATCAGGCTAAAGCCTGGAAAAAAGAAATGCAGCTCTTGCGCAATATCGTACTCGATTTCCCGCTGCAGGAAGAAAAAAAATGGGGCTGGCCTTGCTATACTTACGATGGCAAAAATGTGGTGCTCATCCACACTTTTAAAACATATTGTGCGCTGTTGTTTTTCAAGGGTGCTTTGTTGAAAGATCCTTACGGCTTGCTGCTGCAGCAAACGCCCCATGTACAGGCAGCCCGGCAAATGCGCTTCCGCCAAGCAGCAGAAATACTTCGGCTGGAGCCACACATTCGCGCCTATATCCAGCAAGCCATAGAAGTGGAAAAATTGGGCATGCAGGTGAAACGCAAACCAGCAGAAGCATATCCGATGCCGGAAGAGTTTCAACAAAAACTCCAGGAAAATGCGCAGCTGAAACAGGCATTTGACAAGCTCACGCCAGGCCGCCGAAAAGCTTATCTGCTGTATTTCGCAGCTCCCAAACAATCCAAAACCCGGATAGCCCGCATAGAGAAATACATTCCTCAGATCTTGCAGGGGAAAGGATTGCAGGATTAAATCCAATTTCATGGCAGCTCCGCATTTTTCTTTCATCTGAAAATTGTTATTTCGTCGCAAAAAAATGCGTGTTGTTGCCATTATTCCTGCCCGCTATGCTTCAACCCGGTTTCCTGGGAAGCCACTGGTAGATATTGCGGGTAAATCGATGATCAGGCGGGTATATGAACGCGTATCAGCAGCTGCCGGCATACAGGAGGTATGGGTAGCCACAGATGATGAAAGAATTTATAATCATGTAAAAAGCTGGAATGGGCAAGTGATGATGACGGCTGTTCATCATCAGAGCGGTACGGAACGCTGTGCGGAGCTGGCGGGCAGGTTAGATCCTGCGCCCGACATTGTGGTGAATGTGCAGGGCGATGAACCTTTTATTCAGCAGGCCCATTTGCATGCACTGGTGGCATGTTTCAATGATCAGGAAGTGATGATTGCCTCTTTGATGAAGCGCATTCTGAATCCGGAAGAATTGATGAGTCCGCATCTTCCGAAGGTAATCGTGAATCAGCAAAATGATGCCCTGTATTTTTCCCGGCAGCCGGTGCCTTATTTGCGTGATGTTCCGCAAAGCGAGTGGCTTGCTCATCACATGTATTACAAGCATGTGGGCATTTATGCATTTCGGATGCATGTATTGCAGGAGCTGGTGCGATTGCCTGCTACTCCATTGGAACAGGCCGAAAAGCTGGAACAGTTGCGCTGGCTGGAACATGGCTATCGCATTCGAATGGCTGTTACACATGCCGAACAATTTGCCATCGATACACCGGAAGATTTGCAGCGCTGTCTGGAAAGGTTAGATGAGCTGGAAGCAAACATGTAAAAGGCCTCCATGGGGTAGGAGGCCTGGAATTGAAATTCTTTAGAGTTATTTAGATAATTCAGTTTTTCTCAGCCTTCAAAAACTGCCGAAGCACGTATTGCAAGATGCCGCCGTGGCGGTAGTATTCCACCTCAATCAGTGAATCGAGCCGGGCGATGGCTTCAAATTGCACTTGCTGTCCGTCTTCTTTTTGGGCGATGATTTGCAGCTTTTTCAGGGGTTCAATATTCGCAATACCTTGAATGGTAAATATTTCCCTGCCGGTGAGGCCCAGTTTTTCGGCATTTTGGCCCTCCATGAATTGCAGGGGCAGCACGCCCATGCCCACCAGGTTGCTGCGGTGGATGCGTTCAAAGCTTTCGGCCAGCACGGCTTTGATGCCCAGCAGGTAGGTGCCTTTAGCGGCCCAGTCGCGTGAAGAGCCGCTTCCATATTCTTTTCCGGCCAGCACAATCAGGGGTGTGCCATTGGCTTTGTATTGCATGGCGGCATCATACACCGTCATTTCTTCGCCGGTGGGCAGATAGGTGGTGTAGCCCCCTTCGCGGCTGGCCAGTTTGTTTTTGATACGCACATTGGCAAAGGTGCCTCTCACCATCACTTCGTCGTTGCCCCGGCGGGAGCCATAGGAATTGAAATCTTCTTTCTTCACGCCTTTGCTGAGCAAATACTGGCCGGCAGGCGAATTTTCGCGGAATGAGCCGGCAGGCGAAATATGGTCGGTCGTGACGCTATCGCCCAGCACCAGCAATGCTCGCGCACTTTTGATATCCTGCAGAGGGGCGGGTTCTTCCGGTAAATTGTGGAAGAAAGGTGCTTCTTTGATGTAAGTAGATTGCGGATTCCACTGGAAGAGCTTGCCAGAAGGCACCTGCAGGTTACGCCAGATGTCGTTGCCCTGGAAGATTTCGTTGTAGGTTTTTTCGAAATCGTGGCGATCCACTACTTTTTGCATCAAGGCCACAATCTCATCGTTAGTGGGCCAGATATCTTTCAGGTACACGGGTTTCAGGTTGGGATCATAGCCTATGGGTTCGTGGGTGAGGTCAATATCAATTCTTCCGGCCAAGGCATACACAATCACCAGCATGGGCGACATGAGGAAGTTCATTTTGACCTGCGGGTGGATGCGGGCTTCGAAATTGCGGTTGCCGGAAAGTACGGAAGCCACCACCAGGTCGTTTTCTTCGATGGCTTTGGCGATGGGTTCGGGCAGGGGTCCCGAGTTGCCGATGCAGGTGGTGCAACCGTAGCCTACCACGTGGAAGCGCAGTGCTTCGAGGTCTTCCAGCAAATCGGCCCGCTGCAAATAGCTGGTCACCACTTTGGAGCCGGGGGCCAGCGAGGTTTTCACCCAGGGTTTCACGTCGAGTCCAAACTCACGCGCCTTCTTAGCCACCAGTCCCGCCCCCAGCATCACATAGGGATTGGAGGTATTGGTGCAGGAGGTGATGGCGGCAATCACTACGGCCCCGTCCGACAGGAGGAACTTTTCCGGTCCCACGTGTACCCACACGCGTTTCATGCCATTGGTGATTTCGGGTTCTATATCCACTTCCACCGGGGCTTCTACTGGTTGGGTAACAGCAGCCGTTTCCACCTGATCGCCCCCTTCACTGTTCCAGCGTTCCAGCTGGGTGTCGCTGATGGGCGTGTATTTGCGGTTGTAGGTCTTATCCAGCAAGCTGATGAAGGTTTGCTTGAATTCGCGCAACAGGATTTTGTCTTGCGGCCGGCGTGGCCCGGCTACGGTGGGTTCTACGGTCGACAGATCGAGTTCCAGCACGTCGGTGTACTCGATCTGTTCATTGCCGGTACGCCAGAGCAGGTTTTCCTTGCAATATTGTTCCACCGTCAGCACTTGCTCCTCAGGCCGGTTGGTGCTGCGCATGTATTCCAGCGTTTTGTGGTCAATGGGGAAATAGGTGATGGTGCAGCCAAATTCGGGCGACATATTGCCGATGGTAGCCCGGTCGGGCACGGTGAGATGATCGAGACCCGGGCCAAACACTTCCACAAATTTGCCCACCACGCCATACTTGCGGAGCAGGGCTGTGATGGTGAGTACCAGATCTGTGGCTGTGGTGCCCATTGGCAGTTTTCCCGTAAGCTTCAGGCCAATGACTTCGGGTACGATGAAATAAATGGGCTGCCCCAGCAAAGCAGCTTCGGCTTCGATGCCTCCTACGCCCCATCCCACTACGCCGATGCCATTGACCATGGGCGTGTGGCTATCGGTGCCTACCAGGGTGTCGGGAAAGATTTCCCCATCGCGTGTGATCACTCCTTGCGCCAGGTATTCCAGGTTCACCTGGTGGCAAATACCCATGCCTGGTGGTACCACACTAAAATTGTTGAAAGCCTGCTGAGCCCATTTCAGCAGCTCATAGCGTTCTTTGTTGCGTTCGTATTCCTTCTCTACATTTTTTTCATAAGCATATTCAGTACCGAAATAATCGACCTGTACCGAATGATCTACGACCAGGTCAACCGGAATCAGCGGATTGATTTTTTCCGGATTTTTCCCTTTGCGGGCCATTTCATCGCGCAGGGACGCAATATCTACCACGGCGGGTACACCCGTAAAGTCTTGCATCAATACCCGGGCCGGCTTAAAGGGAATATCTTTATCCATGCCGCGAGGCTGCCAGTGGAGTAGGGTTTCTACCTGATCGCGCGTGATGGCAAAATCATCAAAATTTCGGAGTGCATTTTCCAGCAAAATCCGGATAGAAAAGGGCAACCGTTGAATGTTGTAGCCTTTTTTTTCCAGTTCACGCAGGTTGTAATAATCAAATTTGCCTTTGGGAGTGTCTAATGTTTTCCGAATGGAAAAAAGGTCTTTTCTCATGACTTTTTATTTAAGGCTTTGGAATGATTGGCAAAAGCAGGTTACCTATTGGTAAACAGGCTGTAAAATTACCACTTTGCCTGTTGTTTAGCAAAGCTTTTAAGCGGAGATGCAGGAATGCGAGTGTGGATGCTATACGATGGTTTTATTCACTGGAAAAAATGTTCCGGAATCGTACGATTCATTTTCCAGGCAGCAGGATAACAATTATTGATACGATGCCCTATGGATTTGATCCATCCCAACGGAAAACGATGGTATGTAACCAGATACCATCCGGGAGTTAAAGGATGGGCGTCGGGACTATGTTTTTGCAAATAACGCAAGGCCTGTTCGCGATTCAATTCTAAAGTAGGTAAGTCTTCCCGCAGCCCGATCTGCAAAGACAGGGCATGGTCGGGTATCCATTCTTTGTTGAATTTGCCCACACATAAACCGGCCATGCGTATGGGCACACGGCGGGCAAGCTCATGAAGTGCAGGTATTTGTGCTGTGGGGAAAAGATAGGTTTTCTCTTCGTATTGAATTACACTCACATCAGCATTTTTCGGTAGATAAGCTTCTGGCCATTCGTTTTTCAGTTGACCAAATTCGAAAATCCGGTGCTTTTTTAAAAATGCCGAACGCGGTTGTATGGTTTGGTGATCAGACTTGCGGAGCACGGCCAGGAAAAAGCCTTCGCCTGCCAGCCGATCGGGGTAAAAACGATATACAGGCGCCCGGTGTTGAGGAGTGAATGTGTGTACAATGCCCCAGCTATCGGGAATCTGCAGATGCAAAGGTTCAGCCTGGGTTTGGGCAATCAATGCATCCACGACCTGTTCGTCTTCTTCCATTGAAAAAGAACAGGTGCTGTAAATCAGCCATCCGCCGGGCTTCAGCGCCGGCCAGATGTCGGTCACCAAATGTTGTTGCTTTTTGCTGCAGGCAGTCACGCTACCGGGTGTCCACAACCTACACATCTGGCGATCTTTACGGAACATACCCGATCCGGAACAGGGCGCATCTACCAGAATCAGGTCAAAACCCATCGGCAGGCTTTGAAAATAATGAGCCTCGGCTTGTGTAAGCACTATCTGCGGATATCCCCACCGGATCAGGTTTTCCTGCAGGATTTGCCCGCGCTGAGGCACGGTTTCGTTGTTCACCAGCAGGTCATCGGGTTGCAGATGATCGAGCAGAATGGTGGATTTACCGCCCGGTGCGGCACAGAGGTCGAGCAACAAAGCCGCTGTGGAACGGCGTTGGGCACTCCATTGTTTCATGACGAAATCCACGAACATCGAGGAAGCTTCCTGTACATAGTAAGCGCCGGCATAAAACAATGGATCAAACAGGAAGGAAGGCCTTTCCCGAAGATAATATCCATTGGCCGACCAGGGCACGGGTGAGTCAATTGGTAGAAGAGTGTCAGGCTTCAGGCCTGGTGCCCACTTTTTCCATTTCACCGGATGCAGCCGGATGCTTACCGGAGCCGGTTGCTGATGTGCGTCCAAAAAGGCCTGCACATCCACACCAGGCAAAGAAGACAAAGATTTCAGAAAATCTTCAGGAAGGGAAGTCAACTTTCCAGGGATTTGATTCGATCCATTTTACAAAAATACGAGCCCTGTGCGGAACGGGAAAATACAAAACGTGGGCTGGATGCTATATGCTTGCATTTTTTTTATGCATACACTTGAGGCCCAGCAAATGGCGGCTTTCCGGACGGAAAATTCTACGGCTGCATTGTTTCAACATACGGGTGTTGCAAAGGATATAAATCAAGGCTTACCTGACCGATGGTTTGACAAGCCCATAGTCAAGGATGGGCTGGTGCCAGGCTTATTGATAGGCGATGGCCTTGCCACTTATGACCATCACAAATTCTTGTTCAGCAGTGCTGGGCTGAAAGGGGAGATTGTGGAAGATTATCCGCATTTTCACACTTCGGTTGATAACTATTTGCAGTATGTGCCAGCAGTTGAGACATTTACCCTTCGATTCACCCATCTGCAGCCTGCACACGATATAAAGCATCAGTTAGCTTTGTTTTTCACTACTACATTGATTCAGGGCATAGTCGTGACCAGCCTGAAATATGCCGTGCATGAACAAAGACCCGATGGAAGTGATTTTCATTCCTTCCCTTCGGGGCATACCACCACGGCTTTTGGTGGGGCTATGTTTTTATATGAGGAATACAAAAACAGTCCACATCACTGGGTGGCATATACGGGATTTCCGGTAGCTGCTACCACCGCAGCCCTCCGGTTGTATAACAACAGGCACTGGTACTCCGATGTGGCGGTAGGTGCTGCTTTAGGCATACTTTGCACAGAAGCCTCCTATGCAATTTTACCTGATATAGACCGCTGGTTTCATTGGAAACACCCAGCCCCTGATGTGGCAAAAGAAAACCTGCCCTGGCTGTTTTTAAGTAAGCAGGGCAGGTAGTAATTTTACCAGGAGGTTATCAAAACACATTATATCCTACAGACACATAATATAAAGCTCCTATTTTGGGATTGCCAAATGCGTTTTGATAATAATGATTCAGGATATTGGTGCCGCCCAGCTTGAACAAGAGTTTTTGCCTGACCAGCCGATAGCTAATAGCTGCATCCAGGGTACTGAAAGCAGGTACTTGTCCTACGGCAAAACTGCCTTGATACAAAAATGCATTTTGATATCTCCAGTGTATATCAAATCCCCAGCCATGAAATACATCCGGATTGCTGAAACCCATATTGGCTTGATAGTCGGGTGTATTAAATTGGGTAAAGAATCCGGCAGGAGCACCATTGAGTTTGTTGTAGGACAGATTGCCGCTTAGCAAATAATGATGCGGAAGTTGATAATCCACACCTATGGCCCAGCCAAAAGTTTTAATTCGCCCTTCGCTGTTCACCGTTACCTGATATACGTTTCGGGTTTGATCGCTGGCCAGCTGCGGACCGTAGTATTTATTAGGATCCTGGGGAATGATTTGCTGCGGGCCGTTTTTAGCCTGAATTAAAAATACGGAGCCGAAGAAATCTTTGTAATTAGCTGCATACACATAAGCATCAATCATCAAAACCTGATGGATGATGCCGCGGTAGCCCAGTTCATAGGAATAAACCGTTTCTGGCTTGAATGTTTTGAAAACATAGGGCTGAAGTACTTTTTCTGCTGTTACGGCAGCATTGTATTGTGCTTGTTGCTGAGATTGTCCCTGTTGCAGGTTGGCAATATAGGCAGCCTGATAAGCAGCGGCATATTGATTTACATTGTCTACCGTAAATCCTGGATTATTGATTAAGTTGTATTTATTGATGAATTGGGGCAATCCGCCAATTAGTCGTGCCCGTCCCACATTTAAATCAATATATTGATTCTGGTTGGTGGGCAGTTTATATCCCGTCTGATAGGACAAGCGAATGGTATTATTGGGCGCAACGGTAATCACGGCTGCAAAGCGTGGTGTGAGTTTCCCTTCAAAATTCTGATTCTTGTCATACCGTGCAGATGCAATCAGTCGCAAGCGTTCGTGTATCAACTTACGTGAGGCCTGCAGGAAAAATCCGTATTGGTCAATGGTGAGTTTTTTACTTTGATCATCGAACAAGGTACCCTTTGAGTTCAGATGATAGCGATTGTAGCTGATGCCGGCCTGCAGGTCTACCACCTGTTGTGTGAGATAGGAAAAGTCATAGAAACCTTCATAATGCCAGAGGCTGGAGTGTTCTATAAATCTGGATCCCTGTGGAATCGGAGAGCTGTTTACCTGATCTTTATATTGTCCGAAGTTTACATCGGTAGGAGCTGGCATGCCCTGGTCGGCGTAAGCCCTTGCTATTTGAAATGCCAGTGCATCGGGGGCGCCCTGTTGTTTAGCTTGCAGGTAGGCACCTACAAATTGAGGATACCAGGTTGTGCTGGGTTTCCAGGCTTCATTGATCAATTCACCCAATACGGTGGCATTGTAGCTTTTGCCGGCATCTTCCTGGGTGGTATAACCAAACAGATTGAAATGTTCGCCTTTGATTTGGGCTTTATACATGCCGATGTGGAAATGATTCAAGGAATAACGATCTGAGCCGGTATATACAGTCGTGCCGGAGCCATAATAAGCCGTCAGCGAAGCTGTAATTTTCGGAGTGATTTTATAGGCCAGCATACCACTCAGTTTCAGGTTGTAGGTATTGTAGTCGACCAGGTATTTTTCTCGATAGCCGGTGCGGGTTACGTTCTGGTTGGGTACCTGGCTGGCGGCCTGCGGAGAAATGACGCCGGCTTGTGCCATTTGCTGGGCCACATCATGGATATTGACGGTGATTTCATCGCCATATACGTTCACGCCATCGTATGCGGGATCGGTAGCTCGGCTGCCGGCTTTCACAGTAAAGTTTTGTGCATCGTAATTGCTGGTATCGTCGGCAATCCAGTCATAGCCTTTGATGTAATCAAAGTTTAGTTTAAAAGCCCATTTGTTTTGAAAAGCCTGGGCGTAGCGGGCTTCATATTCTTGGAAAAGCGTAGCACCATGTTCCGGATCATTCACATGCATCACTCCTTCTTTTACCAACGCACTGATACCCTGATACAGAAAGGGATCTTTGCTGGTGATTAAAATGGTACCGTTGGTACCGCCTGCACCATAAAGGGCAGAAGCCGCTCCGGGCAGGAGCTCCACGTTGTCCAGATCCAGGTCATTAACCCCAATCACATTGCCTACCGAGAAATTCAATCCCGGGGCTTCGGTATTCATACCATCCAGAAACTGATTCACCGAGGTATTGCCACTGGCTGCAAATCCGCGTGTGGTGAGTGTAGGAAAGAGCAGTCCCGAGTTCACCACATTCACGCCTTTCAGGTTACCGATGGCATTGTAAAAATCAGGAGCAGCTGCTTGTTTCAGCTGTACGTTGTTCAGCCTTTCAATAGAAACGGGTGATTCGATGATGCGTTCGGGCACGCGGCTGGCTGAGATAATGGTTTCTCTACCGAGGATTTCCGTGGGTACCAGCTGGATGTTTAGCGAGGTTTGCGGCTCCTGAAGCGTGATGTTTTGGGTTTTGTATCCTACAAATGAGATGACCAGTGTGAGGGGAAAGGCATGATGGGTGGTTAGGGTAAAATGACCCGTGCGATCGCTAATGGTGCCTTCGCCGCTGCCCTGGATATATACCGAGGCATTGCTGAGGCTTTCTCCGGTAACCTGATCCACGATCTGACCTTTGATCGTGCTTTGTGCGATAGCAACAGATGTGCAGAATAGGCACAACAATGTGCCAAGGTAGCGGATAGTAAAGGAGTACATATGCTTAGATTTTGGGTGCTGGAAGAAAAACAATCAGAAAGATAACGACTAAATCTCAGATTAACAACAAGTTCCCAGAAATCTGCAGGAAGAGAAAGAAATAAAAAAGCCTGCCAGCTGGCAGGCAAAGTCGTTTCAGAAGGGGGTGCCCAGGACTGGATTCGAACCAGCATGCCCTTGCGGGCGCTGCGACCTGAACACAGTGCGTCTACCAATTTCGCCACCTGGGCAATTGTTATTTTAAAGAACATTTTTCATAGCCTTTCATGGCAGCAACCTGCCCTGTGAAGAGGTACCCGGGACGGGACTTGAACCCGTACAGCCATTGCTGGCCACAGGATTTTAAGTCCTGCGTGTCTACCAATTCCACCACCCGGGCAGGCCTGCCTGCTGGTGAGCAGGATGCAGGTCATACCGGAAACGCCGGCAGACATAAACTGAAAGAACTCAATTCATTCCTACCTGTCGGCAGGCAGGGCTGGCCATCCCGGCTAAAAAACAATGCTTTTAATTCTTAAAAGAACTTTTGAATGCTGAGCGGAAGACGGGACTCGAACCCGCTACCCCAACCTTGGCAAGGTTGTGCTCTACCAGATGAGCTACTTCCGCTTAAAGAACCTGATGGATGATACTTGCTTCTCCCTGTGCAGGCTTGCAAGCAAATGGGATGGCAAAAATAAGGAATAGTTTGATTTTCTGCCAAAGCCTTTCCAAACTTTTTTCTCAATAAAAATCATACACATATTCCACACTGCCGATAAAGGTTTTCCCATCTGCCAGGCATCTTTCGATCTGAACCAGATGCCGTTCATCATAGGCGTATGTCCAAACTGTTGATCCTCCGTTGCCACCGGCAATGACCGTCATCTGGCTGATTTGCCCATCTCCATCGTAATCCAGCTGCAAGGTGGTGATAGCTTTCTGCTGCGATGAATCATATCGCGAAATAGTTTTCAGCCAGCCTTCCGGGGTGTAAGTAAAATAGAAATGCTGTATGCGTCCGTCCAGGCTATCGGTTTCCTGGATTATCCTGCCGTTTGAATCTGTAATAAACCGAGCTATACTGGTGTCTGTCTGGTTTTTGATTTTCCACATCCGTGTGGGATGTCCGGCAGAGTCATATTGAAATATATGGGTTTCTGTGAGCATGGTTTCACCGATGGCAGTAGAGGGGGTCCGGGAAACGATATCAATTTCCTTCAACCTTCCGGCCGAATCATACCGATATTGGGTGAGGTTAATGGCAAAATCAGAACTATCCAGGCTTTCCGTAATCCTGTATTGGCTATCATAGCGGCTGATGAGCCAGGAATCACCATTTACCAGCGAATGGGTAGTTGAATTCAGCTCCCGGTAATCCGAAGAAAATTGTTTTTCTACCGAAAAACTATTATCACGTTCATGGTTGGCATCATAGCTGTAGATCTGAATTTTCTTCACCTTCCATTGTCGGTAAAGCTGCTGTTTGGTATTGGTTTGCCAGGTGGAATACAAATCCTGATAAAAATATTGTGCATGCAGCGGGTAACAGCTCCCAATCAATATCATGAAACTGGCATATCTGACCCAGGTTCTCACTTTTATTTTTTGCACAAATATAATGGCCCTCTCAACAAGCCTTTTTCCAATCCGGGTTTTTAACGCTGTTTTTTTATTCCCGTGGTGAGTCGTTTTCAACAAATTTTTCAAAAGGGCAGGGGAGTCCTGGCGGATTTTCAGGATATTTGTTGCTAATATTTTTAGACGAGAAATCGCTTGAAATACGGGAATTGAAATACTAATTTATTTAGTTGACTTATTAATATAAATAACTGATTTACAGTGTTTTACTATTTTTGTATTGATTTTTTATTGAAAAATTTTTCACCTAAAATTTGCTCTGATTTGTTCATGCAATCAAAATAACTGTCAGTATGTCATCAACGCTTTCTGATAAGAATTTACTAATTGATTTACAATGTGTTCCATCTATTTCTTACATGAAAATGTTAATTGAATATTCCCGATGGTTATTTGACATTAATTTGTATCACGAGAAGAAGAGTTATGCCAATCGGTTTTATTTGGCAGGTCCGAATGGACGGATCTTGATCAGCATCCCATTGGAGAAAGGAAAACACCAGCACACCCCCATCAAGGATATCCGGATTTATAACCGGGAATCCTGGCAGGCACATCATTGGAAGACGCTTGTATCGGCATACCGGCGCAGTCCCTGGTTTGAATATTTTGAGGATGAGCTACGGGTGTTTTTTGAAAAGCGCTATGCATTTTTGGTTGATTGGAACCGGGATTGGCTGGAATGGATCAAAAAAGTGCTTGGAATAGAGGCAGAAATCCATTTTACGGATCGCTTTATACCGCCGGCTGAGGCTGCTGGTTTGGCTGCTGTGGACTATAGAGGCCGGATTCAGCCTCCACCGGGTAATACAGATCCGGAGATCCGCTATCATCAGGTATTTGAAGACCGAACCGGATTTTTGCCGGATTTGAGTATCTTGGATCTCATCTGCTGTGAAGGCCGGAAAGCTCGCAGTTTCTTACAGGGAACAGCCGAAAACGGATAGCTTTTCCATGATCTGGGACTCGTACATACAGGGCTTTGTGGCTTACCTGAAGCTGGAAAAGGATTTGTCAGCTCATTCCATTGAAGCCTACCGGCATGATGTGCGGCTATTTGCCCAATACTTGGAAGATACAAGACGAACAATACATCCGGATGACGTACAACTCAGCGATTTGCAGGATTTTGTGCGGGCGATCAGCGAAATAGGGCTGGCGGCCACTTCTCAGGCCCGCATCATTTCGGGCTTGCGCATGTTTTTCCATTTTCTGCTCCTGGAAGAAGTCATCACCCAAAATCCTGCTGCTTTGCTGGAGCTACCCAAAATCAAGCGTAAGCTCCCCGATGTGCTGACGGTGGAAGAAATTGACCGCATGATAGCCGCCATTGATCTCAGCAAGCCGGAAGGCATGCGCAACAAAGCCATGCTGGAAACTTTGTACAGTTGCGGTTTACGCGTTAGTGAACTCATCGGCCTGCGCATATCAGACTTATATCCGGAAGTGGGTTTTATCCGTGTTATCGGCAAGGGCAATAAGCAGCGGCTGGTGCCCATCGGGAAATTAGCCCTGAAATATATTGATCTTTATCTTCAGCATGTGCGGGTACATCTTTCGCCTCAGCCCGGCGATCGGGATATTTTGTTTCTTAACCGGCGAAGCCAGCCGCTTACGCGGGTGATGGTGTTTCATATTGTGAAATCGCTGGCGCAAGCCGCTGGTATCCGGAAAAATATTTCGCCCCACACCTTCCGTCATTCTTTTGCTACCCATCTGCTGGAAGGTGGTGCCGACCTAAAAGCTGTGAAAGATATGCTGGGGCATGAAAGCATTACGACCACAGAAATTTATACCCATATTGATACAGGCTATCTGCGGGATACGCTCGACCGCTTTCATCCGCATTTTCATGCGATTTAATCTGTTCCAAACACAAATTTTACCGAAAACTTGTATGTTCGATCAGAACTTATTAAATTGTTCTACGATTGATTTTCGTTTGATTTTCATCCAATAGAAATCGAGTTAAGTTTTTCGCATGGAAGTATTGCACGTAAGCGCGGAATGTTATCCGGTGGCCAAGGTAGGTGGATTGGGAGATGTGGTGGGAGCCTTGCCGAAATATCAGCAACGGCAGGGGTGGATTGCCAAGGTGGTGATGCCTTGTTACCGCACCCGGTTTTTGATTGAACATGAGTTTGAACTGGTGCATCAGGGTGGGCTTTGGCTGGGACCTACATGGTATCATTTTAATGTAATCCGGGAAAAACATAACCTGCTGGGATTTGATTTGTATTTGCTGGAAATCCCGGGATTGATTGAAGGAGATCAGGTATATGGTTGTTTTAATGACCTGGAACGATTTACAGCTTTTCAGATTGGGGTGATGGAATGGCTCAACAGCTGGCGTCATCATCCGGATGTGGTGCATTGTCATGATCATCACACGGGACTGATTCCCTTCATGATGAATTATTGTTACAAATACGATTACCTCCGGCAGATCCCTACAGTCTTTACCATCCACAATGCCCAGTACCAGGGGCAATTTGGCTGGGATAAGGCCTATTACCTGCCAGCTTATGATCCCTGGAAGGCGGGCATGCTCGACTGGAATCATCTGATTAATCCGATGGCTGCCGCCGTCAAATGCAGCTGGCGGGTAACCACGGTTTCACCTCATTACCTGGATGAACTGTGTACGTCGGCTGCCGGGCTGGAGGCGCTTTTCAGGCAGGAACGACACAAGGCTTCAGGCATTTTGAATGGTATTGATACGGAAACCTGGAATCCGGCAACAGATCCGCGCATCATGCATCATTATGATGTGCAAACAGTCAGGGAAGGGAAAGCAGCCAACAAAACCGATATCTGCAGGCGCTTTCAGCTGGATGAAACAAAACCCTTGTTTGTATTCATTGGCCGGCTGGTGTATGAAAAAGGAGCTGATTTGCTGCCCGATGCGGTAGCCCGGAGTTTGTATGAGTCGCAATATGCGTTGAATTTTATTTTTCTCGGCAGTGGTGATCCGCATATGGAATGGTTGTTAAGGCAGTCCGAATATCATCATCACACGAATTGCAAATCTTACATTGGTTACGATGAAAATCTTTCCCATCAGCTGTATGCCGCGGCAGATTTTCTGCTGATGCCATCTCGCATAGAGCCCTGTGGCCTGAATCAGATGTATGCCATGCGGTATGGCACCATACCTATTGTGCGGGCGGTGGGTGGTCTGTACGATACAGTCATCGATATTGGCGATCCTGGTGGCTATGGCCTTCGTTTTTTGCAACCCTCGGTATGGGATATTACCCATGCCATTTCCCGTGCGATGGAATTGTATCAGCATCCGCAGCAGATGCTTGAGTTGCAGCAACATATCATGCAGCTTGATTTTTCATGGGATAAATCTGCACAGGAATATTTACATTTATATGCCCAATTAAAACCGTAAGTATATGCAGCCGTCTGTTATTTCCCTCATTCTGGGTGGTGGCCAGGGCACAAGACTTTATCCCCTCACCAAAAGCCGCTCCAAGCCTGCGGTTCCAATTGCCGGAAAATATCGCCTGGTGGATATTCCCATTTCGAATTGCCTGAATTCAGGCCTGAAGCGCATTTTCGTGCTTACGCAATACAATTCTGCATCTTTGAATCGACACATTAAAAACACCTATCATTTTGATCATTTCAACAGCGGTTTTGTAGATATTCTCGCTGCCGAGCAAACACCTGAAAATCCTACGTGGTATCAGGGTACGGCCGATGCCGTAAGACAATGTTTGCATCACCTGGAGGGATTTGAATTTAATTATGTATTGATTCTTTCCGGCGATCAGCTGTATCAGATGGATTATCAACTCATGATCAATGATCACATCGAGAAGCAGGCCGACATTACCATTGCCACTACGCCTGTAAACTTTCAGGATGCCTCTTCATTTGGCATCATGAAAACCGATGCCGATCACAATATCACCGCTTTTGTGGAAAAACCCAAAGGCGATGCCATTCTGGAATGGGCTTCCGATACAGGCGAAGAAATGAAAGCTGCCGGCCGCATTTACCTGGCTTCCATGGGCATTTATTTGTTTAACAAAGAAGTGTTGTTTAAAATTCTTCGGGAAGACCTGGTTTCCACAGATTTTGGAAAGGAAATCATTCCTCAGGCCATCGGAAAATATAAAGTGGTAAGTTATCAGTTTGAAGGATACTGGACAGATATCGGAACGGTACCCTCATTTTTTGAAGCGAATCTGGAACTCACCAACGAAATTCCGAAGTTTAATTTGTTTGATAACGAACGCAATATCTATACCCGTCCTCGTATGTTGCCACCCACCAAGATTTCGGGTACAACCCTTGAAAAAACCGTGATTGCCGATGGCTGCATTATTATGGCCAGCCGATTGGAGCATACGCTGGTGGGCATTCGCACACGCATCGGCCGGGGTACCACATTGGTGAATTGTTATGTGATGGGGAATGATTATTATCAAACCCTTGATGAAATCAACGCTTCCTATAGCAAGGGCATACCACCGCTGGGTATTGGAGAACGCTGTTACATCAAAAATGCCATCATCGATAAGAATTGCCGGGTGGGCAATGATGTGCGTATCAACGGCGGCCCGCATCTGGCCGATACGGATCATCCGCTTTATACGGTGAAGGAAGGAATTGTGGTTGTGAAAAAAGGAAGTATTTTACCGGATGGTTTTAGCATTTGAGATGCATACCACATCGGGTGCATCCACATACAAGTAATCCTTTCAAACCACTGGAATTACGCGGTTTCCCAGATCATTACCTGTTTACAAAGGGAAGCGACCCGTCTGTTTTTTTATCAACCCTGATGATGAGCATGTAATTGTTGTACAATAGCCAGCGACATCTTTGCGTGCTGATCCGGAGAAATATGATCAGTTTCAGATGAAAACACAGCTATGATTTCACCCTGAGGACTGATCACAAATGTGGTGCGTGGAATAAAACCATGCGTAACCGGTTCACCTCTCACATCTTTTACACCTGGCTGGGGTGGTATAATTTTTAATCCATACAAAGCAGCTATTTTTCCCTGCGGATCAGAAGCTACCGGGAATTTGCCTGCACAATAATTGGGATCAGAGGAAAATGATTTCAACCTTGCCAAATCATCTGCAGATACACCAATGATAGTAGCACCGGCTTGTGTGAATTGTTCTTTCAGTTCAGAAAAAGTATGTGCCTCCAGATCACAACCACCGGTATAGGCTGCAGGATAGAAATACACTACCACCGGCCCTTTTGCCAGAGCATTTTTCAGCGAAAAATCAAATGTTTTTCCGGCCAAACAAGCCCTGGCAGTAAATAACGGAGCTTTATCGCCTTTTTTCAGTGGATTGGATTGTGCCATGCTTTTTTGTGCAAATATTAACCCACTTAAAAGGATTACGGGGATCCATAATTTTTTCTTCCACATAATGGTGTATTTTGATAAATATGGGAAATGAAAAGTTATTGATTAAGGTAAAACTTATTCGGGAAAATTGTTCATCACAATTGTTATCTTTAACGAAAAATTCACGATTTGGGTGATACCAGATGGGATAATTGTTGCCTATATTTCGGACCTGGTTGGTGCTTACGGAGAAATAATGAAAAGTAGAAACGATGAGAAAAGGTAGCATCAATAATTTTCACGCAGAGCAAGTACCATGCACCTGGAAAAGCATTCGGATTTATTTGCGGGAGGCGTACTGTGAGCATATCTTTTGATTATACATCCATCATTTGTATTGTATGCCTTTTTCTTTTGGAGTTTTGTTTATCGTCCTGATAGTTCTTTTCTGTTTGTTTCTGCTGCTGATATGGATCTGGACGCTTGTGGATATTTTGCGCAGCCGGTTTGACAGCGATACCACCAAGCTGATCTGGGTTATTGTGATTATTTTGCTGCCTGTTTTAGGAATGATTTTGTACTGGATTGTTGGACGGGAGCAGCGGCAGTCTTCTTAACACAATCATCTGCTTATTTCACCTCAAACACCTTCAGGATATGCATTTCATGATATTGTTATTACTTGGCTGGGGCCTCTGGGGCCTGCTGACATTGATTCTCTGGATCTGGGCGCTGGTTGATATTATCAAAAGTCGGTTCAATAGTGATACCACCAAAATCATCTGGATTGTGGTCGTGATTTTGCTTCCGCTGCTGGGCTCCATTTTGTATCTCATCATTGGTCGCAGCCAGCGGGTTTCATCCTGATTTTATTCTTCCATGAATGGAGTATAGCCGGCCGGTGGCTGCCAATGGTCGTGTGGTTCAAAATAATGCCAGAGCAGGGCTGATACCTGGCGAATCAGCTCCCAGGCTGCATTGCTGTGTGTCCAGCTTTGATCGGCAATGTCTTTGGTATCTACGCAGAATACGTAATCGCCATGGGGTGCGTTTACCAGCACTACTTCCGATCGGGAATCATCTACGGCTCCCTGTTTGGATGCTGCCTGCACATAGGGCGGGATTTGCGAAAGCGCCACATCATCCCAGTAGATATGACACAGGTTGCGATACATGCGTTCGCTGGCTGCCGGTGAAATGATTTCGCCTTTTCTCAACTGCACCAGAAATTGGGCCATTTCACGTGGTGTGGTCTGTCCCCAGCCATATTGCCGATAGGCAGCTTCCCTTCCGGGGGTGCGGGAGTTGACGCGATAATATTGATAACCATGATCGGCCAGCCATTGATTGATAGCTGTACCCCCGCCTGCCAGCGATTGCAACCAGAGGGCCGCTGTGTTGTCGCTTTCCGTAATCATCAGCATCACCACTTTGCTCAATTCAATATGGGTGCTGTCTTTGGCCATGCCTAAAATATCTACGCCCGGGTAATAGAGAGAATCTCTGTATAACAAGTTCTGATGGTATTGCAACTGGCTGTCGGCAATACGTTGAAAAATCACGGCCTGAATAGCCACTTTAATCATGCTGGCAGTGGGAAACAGCGAATCGGCATGGATGGCGGCTTCTTTGTTTGTGCCTAATTTGTGTACGTAAATCCCCACGGTTCCCTGAAAGGGCTTCACCAGGGCCTCCAGTTTACGTTGCAGCTTGCGGTCAATGCGATAATGCTGCGCAAAGCCAGGCAGGCTAAGCAACCCGCATAACAAAACGATGCTGATGCTTTTCATGCGACATACACTTCAAGGTTCATACAAATACATGCAAATGGCTGACGCCTAATTTTTTCCGGGAAGTGAAGCCTTCGCCATATTGTGTGCCGATGCGGTATCCCCACATTTGAGCGAGATGCACAATGTGCTCAAAAAAAGCAGGTGTGGAAATATACGTCTGCAGCGGATCATCGGGATTGGCTAAAAATTGCGAGCGGAAAGCTTTAATGGCCTCCAGCTTTTTATCCATCACCGGACTGATATCCACAATAAAATCGGGTTCCAGGTCTTCATCCTGAATAAAATGCCAGATGTGGCGAGGCCGCCAGGGTTGCTGGGGTTGGCCTTTCCAGTGGGTTTCAATTTTGATGAGTCCCGATAGAAAGCAACTTGTCTCCACCAGCTCGGCAGCACGGCCATGATCGGGATGGCGGTCGTGTTCGGCATTGGTGAGTACGATATCGGGCTGGAAATAGCGGATGAACGGAATCAGCCGCAATTGATGTTCTTGATCATTCCGGAAGAATCCATCGGGAAGGCTTGCATTTTCCCGTATTTCCACGCCCATGATTTCGGTAGCTTTTCGGGCTTCGGCCGCACGGATTTCCGGCGTTCCGCGTGTGCCCAGTTCACCGGCTGTGAGATCGAGAATGCCCACCCGGTGGCCCATTTGTACATGCACCATCAGCGTGCCGGCACAGGAAAGTTCCACATCATCGGGATGAGCCGCAATGGCCAGAATATCGAGCTTATGTGTAGCTGCTTGCATGTGCCAAAATTCAGAAAAAAAACTATTCACTCCGAGATTCATGGCCTGAAGATAGTTCACCTAACAGGTTTTCCAAATCCAGTGCCCGGGTGTACATGTGCAAAGATCCATCGGGAAGAAAAGGCCATTGCTCACGCGGCCTGTCCCAATACAATTCCACACCATTGCCATCGGGATCGTTTAGATAAATCGCTTCTGATACGCCGTGATCGCTGGCTCCGGTAATCGGGTATTCGGCCAGCAGCAAGCGGTTGAGCACAACAGCCAGGTCTTTTCGGGTAGGATATAAAATCGCAAAATGATACAAACCCGCTGCATGCAAGGGTGCGGGTGGTGCATGGTGGCTGTACCAGATGTTGATGCCGATATGATGATGATAGCCGCCGGCAGAAAGAAAAACCGCCTGATGTCCGTATCGCATGGTGATGTCAAAACCTAACAGATCGTGATAAAAAGAAAGCGAACGTTCCAGATCGGCTACTTTCAGATGCACGTGCCCGATACGGGTTTGCGACGGAGCTGTGTAGGGTGGAAGCGTATGGTTCATAAACTCACTCATTTTCAGTTCAGTTGGTCTCCGGCTATCTGACCCTGCGATGGCGCAAACCAATGCTTGCCATATCGGTTTCGATATTGCAAAGGCGACAGTCCGGTTATTTTCTTGAAAGCCTCCCGAAAAGCCTTATGATCCTGATATCCTACGTCATACATCACTTCATAAATGGTACACAGGCTATTTTCCAGTTTTTTCCTGGCAGCTTCCATTCGCACACGCTGGATATAAGCTCCTACAGTGTAGCCAGTAGCTTGTTTGAACCTGCGTTCCAGATTCCTTCGGCTGATGGCAAACGTTTCGCATAGTTGAAATATGCTGATGCGTTGGGCATAATATTGCTCAATAAATGCCTGAGCTTTTTTAACGGTTTCATCAGCATGATGCTTGTATCCCTGAAAAATCATAAATGGAGATTGGGAATGCCGATCCATATCCACCTGAAACAATTTCACACAATGAATAGCCGCTTCATGACCTATGAATTTTTCGATGAGATATACGATGAGATTGGCAGAAGAAAAAGCACCACCACTGGTATAAAGGCCGGATTCATCCGTGAGAATGCGGTCGGTTACGACCTGAATATCCGAAAACCATTGTTGAAATAATGGAATAGCCTGCCAGTGGGTAGCACAGGTTTTTCCGCGCAACAAGCCGGTCGCTGCCAGCAAAAAGGTGCCCAGACAAAGACTGGCAATTTCACTGCCATTTGCATATTGTGCTTTTAGCCAGGGAATATATTCCTGGTTGCGCTGCAACGTATGGGCGATATCGTGGACTTCACACGAGGGGATAATGATGAGATCGGTATGATGCAATTGTTGAATCTGTATATCCGGATGAATCGTAAACAAGCCCTGATCGAGTTCCACTGTGGCATGAAGCCCGGCAGTCTGAACCTGAAAGGCTGGACTTTGATTTTGCTGCTCCAGGAAGCGATTGACTTCCAGAAATGCCCGGCGCGGCTGATCCAGGCTGCTTAAATTGCTTCCCTCAATAGCCAGAAGTGTAATGTGTTTCATAAAAGTTTTTCTTCCGAAGGTAACAGAATTTTGCCGCAATCACACCCCGAAATTGCCTGTTTTACACCCGCAGCATTACCAATGCCTTGTGTAAGTTTGCTCATGTGTAACAAACTAAAGTAATGTATTCACCCTCTAAAAAACTTTGACCATGAAAGCAATTATTCCTTATTTGAATTTCGATGGCCAGACGGAAGAAGCCATGCTGTTTTACAAATCTGTATTTGGTGGAGAGTTTATGGGACAGGGCATCATGTACATGGGCGATGTGCCGGGTATGGATAACCTGCCGGAGGAAGAAAAGAAACGCGTGATGCATGTAACTCTTTCCCTGGGTAATGGATGGATGCTCATGGCCAGCGACACCCTGCCCTCGATGGGTCATAAACTGGTGAAGGGCAATAATCATTACATCTTGCTTTCACCCGATAGCAAAGCAGAAGCTGACCGCATTTTTCAATTCCTTGCCGAAGGCGGAAAAGTGCAAATGCCCATGCAGGATCAGTTCTGGGGCGACTATTACGGTATTGTGGTGGATAAATTTGGCATACAATGGATGATCAATTACAGCTCAAATAGTTGATTTTCATGGCAAATGCCATTGTGCATCAAAATATTTAATGACAAACCACATGAGAAAACTAAAACTGCAAGTGCAACTGTCTGTAGACGGTTTTGTGGGTGGGCCCCAAGGTGAAATGGACTGGCTGGAATGGAACTGGGACGAAAACATCAAACAATATGTGTTGGATCTTACCCGGCCCGTTGATACCATTGTTCTGGGCAGAAAGTTAGCCGAGGGTTTTATTCCGGCGTGGCAATCCAGACTTTCCGATCCCCATACGGCAGATGATTTTGCACGTAAAATGGTGGAAACACCCAAAGTAATTTTTACCCGTACGCTCGATCAATCTGTGTGGGAAAATGCGGTGCTTGCAAAAGGTGATCTGATCACCGAAATCACTCGCCTGAAACATCAGAAAGGCGGCGACATCATAGCTTATGGCGGTGCCACATTCGTTTCCTCCCTTCTCAGAGCCGGATTGATTGATGAATATTTCTTGTTTGTCAATCCTGTAGCCATTGGCAAGGGATTATCCATTTTTCATGAGCTGGACAGGAAATTAAACTTCAGGTTAATAGAAGCTCAACCCTTTGATTGTGGCATTGTGGTGCTTCACTATGTTGTACGCTAACAGAAATGCATGATTGGCTTGTATCCATTGAATACGGATTGTTCTTTATCGCAAAAGATATCATAAGTTTATGGACAAATCCATACACCCCATTTACCCACCTGAACCGCTTGCCTATGCATCCCATTGTTCCGCATCTTTGGTTCGACCATCAGGCAAAAGAAGCGATAGATCTTTACTGTTCGCTCATACCTGATTCGTATGTTACCCATAGCATCACTTTGCACGATACCCCTTCGGGCAATGCGGAGCTTTTTTCTTTTGTTTTAGCCGGACAGCCCTTTATGGCCATCAATGCCGGTCCCTATTTTCAGTTCAACCCTTCAATTTCATTTTTTCTGAATTTTGATCCCTCACGCGACCGGCAGGCACAGGCCCATCTGGAACACACCTGGGCTGCTTTGTCGGAGGGTGGTAAGGTGCTGATGCCCCTGGGAGAATATCCCTTCAGCAAATGTTATGGCTGGATACAGGATCGATATGGATTATCATGGCAACTCATTCTGTCTAATCCCGAGGGCGATCCAAGACCTTTTGTGGTACCCTGTTTATTATTTACCCGCGATCGGTTTGGTAAAGCTGAAACTGCCCTGCAATTTTATCTGTCGGTTTTTCAGCAAGTCAGGGTCGGGCAGTTGGTACATTACAGCGACATGGATACCAATTCACCCTTTGCCCACGCAATAGCGTACGCCGATTTTCAAATCAACGAAACCTGGATGGCCATCATGGATGGACCGGGCGATCATGCATTTGCGTTCAACGAAGCCATTTCATTTGTGGTAACCTGCGATACACAGGCGGAAATAGATGCATACTGGCAACACCTATCGGCTGTGCCCGAGGCTGAACAATGCGGCTGGTGCAAGGATTCCTTTGGAATATCCTGGCAGATTACACCATCCATCCTCGACAGCATGATGAAGGAAGGTTCGCCTGAACAGATCAAACGCGTTACGCAGGCCTTTTTAAAGATGAAAAAATTTGACATCGCAGCCCTTCAAAAGGCTTACTCCATGCCTGAATAGCCTTGCTCAAGTATCATGTTATGAACAGCAAAAAAGATATTGCCAAATCGTTTCTCAGGCTGGCTTCCAGCGGGCGGGTAGATGAAGCCTTTGCTCACTATGTGCATCCCGGTTTCATACACCACAATCCTTATTTCAGGGGCGACAGGGCATCATTTCAGCAGGCTATGGAAGAGAATGCCCGCCAGTTTCCAAACAAAACGTATGAAGTGCTGCGGGTACTGGAAGATGGCGATTGGGTAGCCATTCACGGCAAGGTGGTGCTCACGGCCGAATCGCAATGGTCGGTGATTCATATTTTCCGCTTCGAGGATAACCTTATTAAAGAATCGTGGGAAGCTTCGCAGCAGGTCATACCCGATTCACCGAATAGATATGGGATATTCTAACGGGCTGTTCATCTCATTGGTTTTTAGATACCTGCTTGCTCAGGATTAAAAGGGATTTGCGTATGTTTGCTGCATGGCAAACAAAAAGATGATTGTCGTCCAGGACCTGGTGAAGCGGTATGGCGATCTGGAAGCGGTGAAAGGAATCAGCTTTGAAGTGGAAGAAGGAGAGATTTTTGGTTTGCTGGGGCCTAACGGTGCTGGTAAGTCCACGACGCTGGAAATCATCGAAACCTTGCGCCCGAAAACTTCCGGCAAGGTATGGGTGAATGGATATGATCTGGACAAGGAGCCGCAAAAGATTAAACAGATCATAGGCGTGCAATTGCAAAGTGCAGGGTATTATCCTAATCTGAATTTAAAGCAGCTGATCGATTTATTTGCCGGCTTATACAACCGGCATGTGGATGCCATGGAGCTGTTGCGCAGCATCAAGCTGGAAGATAAGGCCAAAAAAAAGTTTAAGGAGCTTTCTGGCGGCCAGCAGCAACGTTTTTCTGTAGCCACCACGCTCATCAACGAACCGAAGGTCATATTTCTTGACGAGCCCACCACCGGCATGGATCCACAAGCCCGGCGCAACCTCTGGGATCTTATCAAACAAATTCGTGAACGCGGCACCACCGTGGTGATCACCACGCATTACATGGATGAAGCGGAATATTTATGCGACCGGGTGGCTATCATTGATCTGGGTCGCATCATTGCGCTGGATAAGCCCGAGCGACTCATCGATGAGCTGGTGAGCTCGGGTTTTGAACGGCATAAGGAAGTGAAAAAAGCCAATTTAGAAGATGTGTTTCTGCACCTTACCGGTAAGGAATTACGCGAAGATTAATCCATCTCATCATGCAGGAACAGGAATTAGAAGCCTTGCGTTATCCCATATCGGTCGTTTTCAGCCGCCTCAGCCTATTACGGAAGAAGATATCCGGCGCGCCATTGAATCCGTTGAGCAACTGCCCTCCCTGCTTGAGCAGGCCGTTTTGAATCTGGATGCAACTCAGCTGCAAACGCCACATCGGCCCGGTGGATGGACGGTTCAACAAGTAGTGCATCACCTGGCCGATGCCCATATGCAGGTTTATGGACGTTTTAAACTGGCACTAACAGAACATCAGCCTACGGTTAAGCCATTTATCGAAGAACGGTGGGCTGAATTGCCCGATAGTCGCCTGCTCCCGGTTGAAATATCCATCACTTTATTGCATGCTTTGCATCGCAGGTGGGTTTTTCTAATGCAAAACATGAGCCGTGACGACTGGCAACGAAGCTATTACCATCCTGAACAGCAGCGGCTTTTTACGCTGGATTGGGCAGCATGCATGTATGCCTGGCACGGCCGCCATCACCTCATGCACATCGTGAGGCTACGGGAACGTATGGGCTGGTGAAATACCGGATTGTTTACCACCTTTTAAAGCGCTCGTAAGCTGCTTTTTCCAGCCATTCCCGATGATCGGGATGAGCGATCTCAATCAATGCTTTTGCCCGCTGGCGCAGGTTTTTGCCAAACAAATCTACCACGCCGTATTCGGTAACCACATAATGCACATGCGCGCGGGTAGTGGTTACACTGGCACCGGGTTTCAGGAAAGGAACAATTTTGCTTGCACCATTTTTGGTAACAGATGCCATGGCAATGATGGGTTTGCCACCTTCTGACAAAGCAGCACCGCGGATAAAATCCATCTGTCCACCCACACCGGAATATTGATACGTACCAATGGAATCAGCACATACCTGTCCGGTTAAATCAATTTCAATAGCGCTGTTGATAGCCACCATTTTGGGATTTTTCCGAATGATACTCGTATCGTTGGTAAATGCTGTTTCTTTCATAGACACGATTGGATTATCATGAATGAAATCATACACTTTTTTCGATCCCATCACAAAACAAGCCACAATTTTATGGGGAATGACCTTTTTATATTTTCCGGTAATAACTTCCTTTTCTACCAACGGTATCAATCCATCGGAAAACATTTCGGTATGAATACCCAGATCGCGATGGTGTTCCAGTTGTTCGAGCACCGCGTTGGGAATAGCACCAATGCCGGTTTGCAGGGTTGATCCGTCCTCAATCAAGGCGGCTATATGGCGACCGATTTGTTGTTCAACAGCTGTTACTGGTTGACTTTGCACTTCATGAATATCAGCTTCATGCCACACAGCAAAATCAATATCTTTTTCATGCACGATCCCATCACCGTGTGTACGCGGTACACGAGGATTAACCTGGGCTACAACCCAGCGGGCAGTTTCTACCGCACTGAGGGTTACATCAACCGAAGGGCCGAGTGAACAATAACCGTGTTTGTCGGGCGGACTAACCTGAATAAATGCCACATCAATTGGCAATATGCGATGGCGAAATAATGTGGAAATATCGCTTAAAAAAACAGGCACATAATCTCCGATTCCTTCGGCAAGCGCCTGCCGCATGTTGCTTCCGATAAAAAATGAATTCGGGTAAAAAGCATCAGCATATTCGGGTTTGCAATAGGGGAGATCACCTTCCGTGTGAATATGCACGATTTCTACATTCCGCAGTTCATGCGATCTGGCAACCAATGCATCAATCAACACATGCGGTGTCATCGCCACACTGTGAATAAAAACCCGATGACCTGATTGCACGACTGATGCAGCTTCAGCAGCTTGTACCCATTTCATGTATATGAAGTTTATTTCAGCCTGTAAAGTAAGATAATCGTACCTATTTGCAGAAATGAGTTTTATCAGCTAAAGCCGGTGATTTTTATCATCCATCAGGAATGTAAGCGCATCATGTTTTTTCATAAATTGGGGAAAAATTCAGGAAATGCTGGGCTCACTTACCGTTTCACAAATAGATGATTTTTTGCAGCGCCATTCGTTTGGCAGGATTGGATACCAGATTAATGGCAGAATATACATCATTCCGGTAACCTATCTGTTTGATGGGACTAGTATTATCGCCCATTCAAGGGAAGGAGAGAAAATTCGGGCATTGCGAAACCAGCAGGAAGTATGTTTTCAGGTTGATGAAATTATGGATCAAAGAAACTGGCTAAGCGTGCTGGTATGGGGATTATATGAAGAAATTACGGATCCGCAACAACGATATTATGCATTGGACAGGCTGATCCGGAAAATATACAAGCTGGATGTACATCAAGCTGCTGAAAAGCCCATGGAACTGGACGTACAGCCCGATCAGCTGCTGGCAGAAGGAGCCATGAACATTGTGTACCGGATTAGAGTGCTTGAAAAAAGCGGCCGGTTTCAACGATATGAGCCGAAACCTTCATAAGCCTGCAGCATAAGTTGCATTTACGATTATCATTTCTTATATGGAACTAACAGCCAATGCGCGCATTGTTTTGGAGTCGCGCTATCTGCGCCGCGATGAGCAGGGCAAGCTTATAGAAACTCCCGAACAAATGCTGGAGCGTGTGGCTCTGGCTGTGGCCGAAGCCGAATTGTATTGGGGGCAGGCAAAGGATGTACAGCAAACGGCATCTTTGTTTTTTGATTTGATGAATGAAAAACTTTTTCTGCCCAATTCACCTACGCTTATGAATGCAGGCACACCTTTAAGCCAGTTAAGTGCATGCTTTGTGTTGCCTGTGGAAGACGATATGTCGGCCATCTTTGATACTTTGAAACTGGCGGCTCTGATTCAACAAAGCGGTGGAGGCACCGGCTTCAATTTCAGTCATCTCCGACCCGAAGGCAGTTATGTGTCTTCTACGGGTGGTACGTCATCGGGACCTGTAGCTTTTATGAAAATATACAATGCTGCGACGGAAGAAATTAAACAAGGAGGGAAACGAAGAGGTGCCAACATGGGTATTCTCAACATCAATCATCCGGATATCCTGACGTTTATCAATGCCAAGGAGGATGCGCATCAACTCAATAATTTCAATATTTCGGTAGGTATAAAGAATGATTTTTTCAAGGCTTTGGATACAGGAAAAACCTATACCCTGCATTTCTCAGATGTACATGGAAAAACCATCGAACGAGAAGTTTCGGCTGCAGATCTTTGGCAGAAGCTCGTTCATGCAGCCTGGGCAACGGGTGATCCCGGGTTGATATTTCTGGATACCATTCAGCAATTCAATCCCACACCGGGAATCGGAACAATTGAAGCCACCAATCCATGTGGAGAAGTGCCTTTGTTACCTTACGAATCCTGCAATCTGGGCTCAATCAACCTCAGCAAGATGCTGCAAAAAAGAGAAAATCAGGATTGGCAGGTGGATTGGGAAAAGCTGCGCCGAACGATACACCTGGCTGTCCGTTTTCTCGATAATGTGATTGAAATCAATCGCTATTTGCATCCGGAACTGAAACGAATGGCAACCGGGAACCGTAAGATTGGACTGGGTGTAATGGGATGGGCTGAAATGCTTATCCGCATGGGCATTCCGTATGATTCACAGGAAGCCTTGCAATTCGGATCGCAGTTGATGCAGTTTATTCAGCATGAAGCTCAAATAGCTTCGGCATCGCTTGCTGCACAAAGAGGTTCCTTTCCGTTTATTATCCAAAGCCAATTTTCCAGTCAACAACGCCGCAATGCTACATTGACCAGCATTGCACCTACCGGCACCATTTCACTTATAGCAGGCACCAGTTCATCTATTGAACCATTATTTGCCATTGCCTACAAACGCGAACATGTATTGAACAACCAAACCTTGTTTGAAATCAATCCTGCTGCATTGGAAATCTTATCCCGCCAGCAACATTTCAGTGAACAAATGCTCGATGAAATAATCCTGAAAGGAAGCGTGCAGCATATCCGGCAACTTCCGGAATCGGTGAGACGCCTGTTGAAAACTTCGCTGGAAATTGACTATACCTATCATATTGCTCATCAGGTAAGTTTTCAGCGATATACGGATAATGCTGTATCCAAAACCATCAACATGCCGGCTTCGGCCACTATAGCCGATGTGGAAAATGCCTACCGGATGGCCTGGCAGCAAGGGGCCAAAGGCATCACCATATTCCGATACGGATCAAAGGCCGAACAGGTGCTGCATGCCGGTCTGAAAAAAGAAGATGAAATTGTACGCGTGCTGGAGTCAGAAATTCATGACTGCAAATCCAGCTGCCATCTTTGAATTTATATTACCAGTGTGAAATAAACAACGGAATCGGCAACATTTTCATCAGATGCAAGGCTTCACTTTTATGCAGCATCTGCGATAGCAGGCTTCTCCCGAAAGACCCCATGACACCCATAATTTGTTTGTTTCTCCGATAACTTGTCAAGAAACTATCCAGCAATTTTTCTTCAGTTTCTTCATAATAAGCTTCCATGTAATGTGCATTTAGCCAGTCAATCAATAATTTCTTATCCTGCATTTTTTCCGTTTCCTGTGCATAGATTGCCCGAACAGGTTTATCCATGAACTGAGGAAACAGATAGGAAAATTGTTTGATCGCAAAAACAGAAGAAGGCGTGCCATTATAGGCAAACAAGATTTCATCAATATGATCTATGCTGTCAGAAATCAGCATCACCGGGCATTCCCCATACATCAGAATATCTCTGAAAAATTTATATCTGACAATATCTTCCGAAGGATTGTTAAGTGAATGAATATCGAGCAAAAGCAGATCGGAATACCTCATGTGTTTGAAAAACAACTCTTTTGTGGAAGTGCCATCCTCAAAAGATTTAACCAGCAATCCTTTTTTGTCGGCCTCCTCAAGTAGTTTCTGAAAATTTTTCTCAATAGCCTCGTATCTTTCTTTTTCTGCTATTTGTCCGGGTATTGTAACAAATGATCGCTGATCATACCAAAGTGCCGTGTTCAGCATATCATCCAGATATACTTCTAAGATTTTGGTATGGGTAAGATGTGCCAGATAGGCCGGGAAATTGAGTATTTCAGGTTTGAAATACATGCCGTCGGTATAAAACAATATTTTTAACATGGCAAAAAATTTAAAAGTTATGAATTAAAGTTATCCGTTCATGTAAGTTGAATCATAGGTTTATTTATCAGCTGTTGTGTGTTGAAAAGGAGAGGCCTTTTCGATAAGGCCTCTCCGCTACCAGCCTGTTAAGCATCAACCTCCAACTGCTTGCATGAAGATGCAGGGTTTTCTAAGATTTTGCTGATAAAAACATTTTTTCACGAATAGTTGTTTTGATAATTTGATGAATGGATAATGAATTTTAAATTAAAATCCAACCGTTCCTTCCAGCATCAATCCATGGAACTGACCTCCGTAATTGATATTGTTTGTAGGATAATCATGATAGCGTTGATTCACATATTCGGCTTTTAGCAACACAGTGGGTGCAATATACCATCCCAATGCAGCCTGTACGCGATCAATATTCACAGCTTGAGAAATGCCTGGTAATTCACCTTTTACCCAATCGTAGCGTACACCGAGATAAATGTTTTGTTTCGGGCCGAAGTAGTACAGCAAGTCGCCCACAAGCTGATCTGCTTTTCTGTTGGATGTTTCTGCACCTGTTCTTCCCTGTGCATGTTCATAGGTACCAAAGAATACCAAACCCCGATATTGAATAAAGGGATTAATCATGATACTGGTCACATGATTGCTGAATTGCGGATTGTATTCACCCGACCATGCATTGTTAGAAATGGTTGCTTGTGTATTTTCCATCACCAGATAATAGCGTGATCCGCCTCTGTCGCCATTATACAGCTGATTGCCGGGCGATTTGCGATTGGTATAGATTGAACCGGTGAGCCGAAAACGAAAATCGGGTGTGAGTTGCTTATCGAATCCTAACTTACCATAGATAGCTGGTCCGCGGCCTGATGGATTGGTGACAGTGGTATTCACCTGGCTGCCGGCTACACCGATCATACCAATCCAACCCTTGCTCATTACATAAGCTTCACCACTGATAGCCGTCATGAAAGCATCCATGATATAGTTACCAACGAAAGGATTTTGAATAGCCTGTCCATTGTCGGTTCTGCGGAAATGAGCGTCACCATAGTTGATTTCAAAATCACCTACACGAAAACGCACATTATTCATCAGATGATCAATGGTCTGATTATGCAGGAAGCTTAATTTGTCGATTTGCAAATAACCACCTTTTACCCAGGTATCGTTGTGATGACGGGATGAAAGATAAGTAATCACATTTAATTCAATACCATCAGCCAAAGTGGCATCCAGATTCAGGTTGGCTGTGGCCAGGTTAAAACCATTGCCAATGGTAATGAGCTTATTCTGATCCACACCGTTCACGATGTTGGGCGTGGCTTCGTTGGAATGGCGCAGGGCCTGAAATTGCTGGGTGAATCCGGCTCCGATTTTCAGTTGCAAATGAGTGAATGTAGCCGTATCGTTTTTGGGTGGCTCAAACATATTGAGTCCTCTTTGATCATAAGGCCGCATGTTAGGCAAAATCTTTTGTCCATAGGCCAGATGAACGGAACCTGCCAGGATCATGGTGGTGGCAAAATGAAGCAAATACTTTTTCATGGCTGTAAGATTTAAATGGTTTACAAATACATTTTTTAATTATTGAAAGAAAGTCCGTCATTGGAAAACAGATCTACTTGAAACTGAATGGTAACTTCTTTTCCTGTTTTCATCAGCCCCATGAATGTGGGTGGTGTAACCTTGTAATCAGTCATGTCAATGGTTTTTTCTCCGGAACAAACAAGCTTTCGGTTACCATTTATTTCACAAACAGTGCGCACAGATACGGTATGGGTTACACCAGCGATGGTGAGATTTCCCGTTGCAAGAATCTGATAGGTGTTTCCGCTTTGTTTTACCTGACCCTGTGTAGATTTGAAAATAATCTGCGGATGTTGTTCTGCTTTCAACGATTTGTAAGCCTTGCTATCCATCATGGAGCCTTCCGTACTTTTCAGGCTTTTTACCGGAATAACAAGTGAAAGGTTGCTCAATCCGTTTATCTGATGCTGATTATCTTCAGTAAAGATTACCGAAAGCTGTAGGTCATTCGATTTCATCGTCCAATCGTGTAAAGTAGATGTACCTTTTATGACCACATACGATTCAGGTGAAGCTTTAAATACGCTTTGAGCTGAGGCTTTTATCCTGAAAATGCTTATCAGCAAGGCGATAAGCATGATCATCGTAAAAATTACGATCAAGATTTGTTTTGCATAATCCCGTTTCATGGCTTTTAGTTTTTGATTTGAATGAATGAACATTTCATTGCAAAATTCCTCCGTGTTTTTACCCTGCACGATGATATTCATCAATCCACGTGATGATTCTTATCAAAACGGATGGTGACTTTTGTCATTTTTCATTCAAACGCGCATCTGTAGAGCCGGATAAGAGTGGCATCAGTATAATGTCTGTGCAGCAGATGATTTTTCAGCGAAAGGACGGGAAGCAAGTATATGCATAAAAAAACGTCTCTTCATCTTTCGCTGATGAAGAGACGTGCAGAAAATTCAAATCAGATAAAAAAACGAAAGCTATTTCAGGTTGGTTTCGAAAAGACGGAAGATGCGTTTATATTCGTCTGTCCAGCTGCTGGCATCTTTAAACTCATGATCTTCTAACGGATACACAGCCAGTTCCCAGTTATCTTTTCCCAGTTCAATCAGTTTTTCGGTTAAACGGACAATATCCTGAAAATGCACATTGGTATCTTCCATGCCGTGACACATGAGGAGGTGATCTTGCAGGCCTGCTGCAAAATAAATCGGTGAGCTGCGTTTGTAGGCCAGGCTATCGGTGTAGGGTTCATTGAGGATGTTGGAAGTATATCCATGATTGTAATGTGCCCAGTCGGTTACCGAGCGCAGGGCTGCACCGCATTTGAATACACCGGGTTGGGTAAACAGTGCCATCAGGGTCATAAATCCGCCGTAGGATCCACCCCAGATGCCAATATGATGAGCATCCACGTCCAGGCTGTCAACCATAAAGCGAGCTGCATCTACTTCATCATCCAGGTCTTTACCTCCCATGTGTCGGTAGATAGCTGTTCGCCAGTCTCGCCCATAGCCGGCGCTGCCGCGATAGTCCACATCCATTACCGTGTAACCATGATCGGCCAGCAGATTTTCAAACATGTATTCCCGGAAATAGTAGTCGCTCCACCATTTCATGGCATCTTGCAGATAGCCGGCTCCATGCACAAAGAGCACACCCGGATGTGTAGGGGCAGGTTGTTTGGGCCTGAACAGCCGGGCATACACCCGGTAGCCATCGCGGTCGGTGAAGGTAATGATTTCCGGAGCGCGCCAGGGGTAGGAGCGAAACAGTGGGCTTTCGGCCAGATGGGTGATTTGTTCGGGGCGAGCAGCGGGATCATTGCGCTGGAGAAACAATTCCCAGGGATGATTGCTGAAGGAATGCAGCACAGCCAGCCATTTTTCATCAGGCGAAAGCTCAACACGATTGCCACCTTCCTGATGGGTAAGTTGCGTTTGTTTCCCCGAAGCGATATCGAGCCGATAGAATTGGGTTTGCCCTGGCTCAACAGCGTTGGTTGTTATGTAAAATGATTTTGCGTCTCGTGAAAGGATTGCCGATTGTACTTCATATTGTCCGGATGTGAGTGCTCGTTTCTGATGGGTTTGCAAATCATACAAATAGAGATGAGAATAACCTGTGGTTTCGGATTGAAACCAGCAGATATGATCATTGACCCATCCCACATTGCCCATGCTGTAGTTCCATCCGATACCCGGCCCTGCGATCCAGGCTTCATCGCGCTGGCGATCGATCAGCGTAAGCTTACCTGTTTCCGGATGCATTTCCATGATCCAACGGTCTTTATTGTCTTGCGAGCGCACAACCACTAAGGCATGAGAGCTGCCATCTGTCGGGGATTCCGGACTCCATAGCGGTCCGTTCACAATGACCTGGCGGAAAGGAGGATGTGCATCCCACGCGCTGTCTTCGGAAGGATAATCTTTCAGATAATCCGGTTTGTCGTGAATACCGGGCATATCGTGGGTATCCACTTCATAAGTTGTATCGCGCAGCCGGTCGTATATCCACATGTGCATCTCTGGCTGGGGAGCGCCCACCTTAGTACGCCCGGGAATGGTTTCAGTATAGCCTGATTGCGTCACGTATTCCGGAATGATTGTCCGTTGCACATCACGCGGTTCCTTTACCAATTGATAGGTAATGAAACGACCATCTGGACTGATATTGAGACCTGCTACACGTTGAGATCCGATGAAAATGCTATCAGGTAAGTTTCGGAAGCTGTTTAGGTTTTGTTGTGCTTGTTTTTCTTCCGTTATTCGTTGTTTGCGTTGCTGCAGCACCACTGAGTTTTCCAGGGCATCTTTTTCCAGAAAAGCAGCCTGTGGTGAAAGATGCGATGCTTGTCCGGACTTTTCAGCATGCACAAATAATGTCAGCTGGGAAAGCTCTCCTGTAGCGGTATCCCAGGCAAACAAATTATCTCCCTGCTGAAATACGATTTTTTGTTCGTGAAATGCAAAAACCGGATGATAAGCCACCTCGGCAGTATGGGTAATTTGCCGCAAGCGATGTGTGGCGATATGCAACCAATATATTTGCCCCTGTTGGCTATATACGAGATTTTGAAACTTTCGATCATAAGTCCCGCTCCGTTGGGCAAGAGCCTGTAAACGCTCGGCAGGAGAAGCCTTTACGGGCTCATGATTCGGGAGTGTGATGTAATAAAGCGAATCTTCCGCTGCTTGTTCAGGATTCCAGCTGAAGTACAATTTTTGTCCGTCCGGACTCCAGAACGGATCAGAAGGAGAGGTACCGATCCATTTCGGATCGCTCATGATTTGTTCGATCGTGAGGCTGTCGAGTCTTTGTGCTGAAACACGCAAGCTCAGCGTGCTCAGGCATAATAAAAGGCATATCCATGTTTTCATAGCAGGCGATTTGCATCAAATTTACTGGCTGCCGCTTAGTTTGTCAATGAAAATCTGGACGAATGGGAATTCGTGTATATCCTCGTCAATACCACACAATCATCTTGCTTGTTACACGATTTGTAAAAATCATGCATGTACAGCAATCAACGGACAGGAATGTCCTGCTTTGCATCATAAAATGCCAGGCATGCACATTATGATAAACCAGTAATTTTACGCTTCAAGTTTGAAAAGGCCATCAGACAATAAAATTCGAAAGACTTGAGTTGTAAACGGAAAACGATATCATGATATGAAGGGCAGCAGTTTGAGCATCCTTTGCGGGGTATGCCTGATGATGGTGGCATGTAAACGTACACCGGAAAACAGCCTGACGAAGATTTATTTAATTCCGCATGCAGAGGCCTATCCGGCTTTTAATGGTTCACTTACCTGGTATGGACGATTGCGGGCGGGCGATTTGAGGCGTTGGTTGCAAGATTCGGGTGTGCAACGTATTTATTTTAATCCTTTTGCTCGCTGCGAACATACGGCCGATTCGTTGCGCGCTGCAAAAAACATAGATACCGCTTATTTTCGCTGGGATGATAGTGGTACATCTCTTATGCAGAGCATTGCCACACATCGCGATTATGGAAAGCATTTGCTGGTGATAGCTTTACCGGAAGAAATTCCCGGCATCCTGCGAGCCTTGGGTGTACATCAGGCGCCGGCACAATTTCCGGATACGGCCTTCGATCAGGGTTTTATTATTCAAATAGATCATGGCAGCACAAGCGCAGTGGCTACGCGTTATGGCAGACCACCCTTGCTGCCCGATACGATTCGTGTACCTGCAAACTATACCGAATAACCCAATACCAGAGCAGCTACGGTGCAATAGATGACAATGCCCGTAACATCCACCAGGGTGGCCACAAAGGGAGCCGAAGAAGCAGCCGGGTCGAATCCCAATCGTTTTAATACAATAGGCAGCATCGAGCCGATAAGGCTTCCCCAGAGCACCACGCCAATCAGAGAAAAGAAAATGGTGATAGCCATCCATATCCAGTGCGGCCCGTAGTTGTAAATATGCATCTTTTGCCAGAGCGTAACTCTCAAAAAACCAATGGCTCCCAATATGCAGCCCAGGGAAAATCCGGATATCAATTCCCTGCGCATCACCCGCCACCAGTCGCGCAGCTTCACCTCACCCACAGCCATGGCGCGGATAATCAACGTTGAAGCCTGCGAACCACTGTTGCCCCCACTCGACATGATAAGAGGAATAAACAATATCAAATCAGCAAAGCGAATGAAAATGCCGGTTTCCTGATAATGCTGCATAGCCGATGCGGTGAGCATTTCACTCAAAAACAAAGCCACCAGCCATCCGGCTCTTTTGCGCACCAGCAAGGGAATAGGTGCATCCAGGTAAGGCTCATCAAAAGCTTCCGTTCCACCAATTTTTTGGATATCTTCTTCATAAGCTTCATCGGCAATCCACAATACGTCATCAATGGTTACTATCCCGAGTAAAATGTGTTGTTCATTCACCACTGGCAAAGCCACACGATTATTGAGCCGGAACAACTGAATAGCCTCTTCTTGTTTGTCGTGTGTATGCAGCACAATTGTTGCCCGGTTATCCATCAGGTCGCGCACACGGGTTTGCGGATCTACCAGCAAAAACTCGCGGATGCGCAGGTCTTCCAGCAAATGACCCTCTTCATCAACAACATAAATCACATCAATGGTTTCACTGTTTTTACCATATTGGCGAATGTATTTCAATACTTCTTGCACGGTCCAGTCAGGATATACGGCAATATAATCGGGCGTCATGATACGGCCCACACTGTCTTCCGGATATCCCATCAAGGAAAGCGTGATTTTTCTTTCCTCATCTGTCAGTAATTTCAGCAATTCGCTTACGGCTTTGGGAGGCAGCTCTTCTAGAAAAGCCACGCGGTCATCGGGCGGTAATTCGTTCATCAGTTCAGCCACACGCGCTGGTGGCAAGGCACGAATGATATCGCGCTGCAGGGAAAAATCCAGGATACGAAACACATGCACGGCTCTGTTAAAGGAAAGCAGGGAAAACAATAGCGGAGCCTCATCCGGCATCTCCTGCAGTAAGGCAGCTACTTCCGAAATGTTCATTTCATCCAGCAAGGTGTGGAGCTGTTGTTTGTCGTCTTTCGATAAAAGCTCCTGCACCTGGTCTTTGAATTCGGTTAATGTTTCCATTGATGCCATATACGAAGGGTGAAAGGGAATGTATGCAAAGTAAAAAATATTATGCAGGCATTTCTTACCAGAAGTTTATAGATATGCTTCTGTCCGGTAAAATCCTGATACATTCATATCTGATTATCTTATTTTCGCTTGTCAAAAACAACGGATGATATGCTGATGATTAAGCCATACCTGCACGTGAAAAAAATCAAAGGCAAGGGCAGGGGAGTGTTTACCCGGGCCGATATTCCGGCTCGCACAGTAGTGGAAGTATCGCCTGTATTGGTATTATCCAAAAAAGATACAAAATATGTGGATAAAACCTTATTGCACAATTACATTTTCCTTTGGGGCGAACGATCAACCCGAACCTGTCTGGCATTGGGTTATTGTTCATTATACAATCATTCGTATGATCCGAATTGCATCTATGAAATGGATTTTGAAAAAGAAGTAATGCGCATCATCACGCGCAGAAAAATCAAAAAAGGGGAGGAGCTGCTGATTAATTACAATGGAGATGTACACGACCATGCACCTATGTGGTTTCCGGTCCGCAATTCAGGAAAGCGATGATTATTGGTATTCTTTCTGATACACATGGCAGCCTGCCGGCCGATTGGTGGCGATATTTTGATGAAGTGGATGAAATATGGCATGCAGGTGATGTGGGCGATATGCATGTGGTGAATGAATTGCAATCGCGCAAACCTTTGCGGGCTGTGTATGGTAATGCGGACGGGCACGACATCCGCAGTCTTTTTTCTGAATCGTTGTTGTTTACCTGTTGTGACCTTACCATCTGGATGATTCATATTGGATCTTATCCGCCGCGCTACACACCGGAAATCCGGGCTTTGCTCGATGTATATCATCCTGACATATTCATCTGCGGTCATTCCCATATCCTGAAGATTATTCCGGATCCTACCAGAAAGTTATTGCATATCAATCCCGGAGCCGCCGGCATGCAGGGCTGGCATCATGTACGTACTGCCGTGAAACTGTATCTGCAACCGGGTAAAATCGAAAGAGCCGAAGTAATAGAGTGGCCCAGAACCGTATTGAAAAAATAACCTGTATTTTGACAAATAGATGAATAAAAGCCCTGTATTCCTTCCTGCAAGCCGATGTGGATTTTGTAACTTTGCCATAGTTTCACAAGTGGTGATTCATGATGCAAAAGCAAGTTAGTAACGATGTACTGGATGTGTTGATAATCGGGGGTGGTCCCATCGGGATGGCCTGTGGCATTGAATGTGTGAAAAATGATCTTTCTTATTTGATTGTAGAAAAAGGTTGCCTGGTGAATTCCTTGTACAACTATCCGCTGAACATGACCTTTTTCTCCACTTCCGATCGCCTGGAAATAGGAGGTGTGCCTTTTATTTCTCACAACTATAAACCCACGCGCTCCGAAGCACTCGAATACTACCGCCGGGTGGCATTGAGCTGGAAGCTGCACATAAAGCTTTATGAAGCCGTAACATTCACAGAAAAAGAGGGTGATGTTTTTGTCGTGCATACATCTCGCAATCGTACATATCTTACGCGTGCCATTATTGTTGCTACAGGTTTTTATGATATTCCCAACAAACTGAATGTGCCGGGCGAAGACCTGCCCAAGGTGCATCATTATTTCCGGGAAGCGCATCCCTATTTTGGCCAGCGTATAGCCGTGATCGGAGCTGCCAATTCAGCCGTAGATGTAGCACTTGAAACCTACCGCAAGGGCGCCGCAGAGGTGACCATGATCATACGCGAGGAACAAATCTCTGATCGGGTGAAATATTGGGTTAAGCCCGATATTGAAAACCGCATCCAAAACGGGGAGATCAAAGCCTATTTTCAATCGCATGTAGTGGCTATCCGGGAAGAGGAAATTGATGTGCAGACGCCGCAGGGGCTCATTACCCTGCCTAATGATTTTGTGCTGGCTATGACAGGCTATCTTCCCAATTTTGAATTGCTGGAAAATCTGGGCGTGCAGATTCAGGATGATGAAATGCGCACACCCGTGTACAACGAAGCTACGATGGAAACCAATCAGCCCAACGTATATCTGGCTGGCGTGGTGTGTGGAGGCCTTCAGACCAACAAATGGTTCATAGAAAATTCGCGCGTGCATGCCGTGACCATCATCCAGGATTTGAAACGCAAAAAAATGGCTTTGCAATCACAGTTGGTCTGATGCAGGGCAGGCCGTGGATCAGCCCAGAAAAATTTTGAAATTTTCAATAGTTTTTCCCATAACTTTGCAAGCTGCAACAGCAAACTTATTTTTCGTTTCACAACTTTTAATGCTGAACAGAAATTGAACCAGCAGACTTCATACCACGGTTTTGATCGGTTTTCCAAACGGGGAAGCGTTCATAAGTCTTTGCTGCAACATGCTTTTCGACCCCGACGACCTCGCCGTTGATGCAGCTTATTCCCTTCGGGACAGGCACCAGCTGCATCAGTTCCCTCGCTTCATAGCGGTGCGCCTGAAATCCTTTCGTTTCAATGTTATCTTTTGGTTCTTTTTAATGCCATACAAAGTTGGAAAACAAACAACCGTTTATCGTACGGGTAGCCACAGCAGATGATGCCCGTTATGCCGAACAGATTACCGAAGAAATGGCTGCTTCGGCCAAAGCCAGAGGCACCGGCATTGCACGTCGTTCACCGGAGTACATCCGCCAGAAAATGGAGGAAGGCAAAGCCGTGATTGCGGTCACGCCCGACGGCCAATGGGTAGGCTTTTGCTACATCGAAGCCTGGAGCCATGGTAAGTTTGTGGCCAATTCCGGTCTCATCGTGTCTCCACCCTTCAGGGGAAGCGGTGCTGCCAAGGCTATCAAGCGCAAAATATTTGAATTATCGCGTCAGAAATATCCTGAGGCCAAAATATTTGGTCTTACTACTACATTGGCCGTAATGAAAATCAATTCTGAACTCGGTTATGTGCCGGTTACCTATTCCGAACTAACTGACGATGATGAATTCTGGAAAGGCTGTCAGAGTTGTGTGAACTATGAAATTCTGATGAGCAAAAACCGAAAAAACTGCCTCTGCACGGCCATGCTGTTTGATCCGGCAGCCCAAAAGAAAAAGGAAGCAGAGACAACAACTGCTGCCCCTGCTGCATCCACACAAAGAATCAATGGAAAGAAAAGAAGAACCTTTGCTGGAAACTGGAAATTGTTTGAACGCTGGCTGCGCTTCAAGCGCTATGTGTTGCTCAAGCCCTACCGTAAAAAAGATGAAGCTGCTGTGGCCGGAGGGCCTGTACAGGAAAAAAGAAAGTTTTTCTTGGATCTGTTTTAATTCGAAGTCATGAAGAAAAAAGTTGTTTTAGGATTCAGCGGAGGATTGGATACCTCCTTTTGTGTGAAATACCTGAGTGAAGAAAAAGGGTATGAAGTCTATACAGTTACCATTGACACGGGCGGATTTTCACCGGAAGAGCTGCGATCCATTGAACAACGAGCCTATCAATTAGGAGCCGTTCAGCATATTACGATTGATGCCGTAAAACCTTACTATGAACGAGTGCTTAAATATCTCATTTTTGGGAATGTACTGAAAAACAATACTTACCCGCTCAGTGTGAGTGCCGAGCGCATGACTCAGGCTCTGATACTGGTGGAAAAAGCTCAGGAAATACAGGCCGATGCCATAGCCCATGGCAGTACCGGTGCCGGCAATGATCAGGTACGTTTTGATATGGTGTTTCATGTGCTGGCTCCGGAAAAAGAAATCATCACTCCCATCCGCGATCTGCGCCTGAGCCGGGAAGCAGAAGTGCAATACCTCAAAGAGCACGGCGTGGATGTTTCGGCTGAAAAGTCGGCATATTCCATCAACAAAGGCATCTGGGGCACTTCTGTGGGAGGGAAAGAAACTCTTACATCGGATCAGTTTTTGCCGGAATCAGCCTTCCCGCATCAGGTGAGCCGGCACGAACCGGAAGATGTTGTCTTGCAGTTTGAAAAAGGTGAACCGGTGGGATTAAATGATGAATCTTATGCTCATCCGGTGGAAGTGATCCGTGCATTGAACGATAAAGCATCTGCTTTTGGTATCGGACGAGATATCCATGTAGGAGATACCATTATTGGTATCAAAGGCCGGGTGGGATTTGAAGCCGCTGGCCCGTTGATTATCCTGAAAGCACATCATGCACTGGAAAAACATGTGCTTACCAAATGGCAACTGATGATGAAAGATCAGCTGGCCATCTTTTACGGCAACTGGGTGCATGAGGGTTTATTGCTTGATCCGGTGATGCGCGATATAGAATCGTTTTTCATTTCTTCCCAACAAAGGGTTACGGGAAAAGTATTGATCACACTGTTCCCATATCGTTTTCAGGTTAATGGGATTCAATCGCCCTATGATCTCATGCAAAGCAAATTCGGAACTTATGGCGAGATGAACAACGCCTGGACGGGTGAAGATGTGAGGGGTTTTTCCAAAATCATGGCCAATGGACTCAGAATATGGTATCAGACCCATCCAAAACAGGAAGCAAAATGAGCGACGGACAACAAAAAATAAAAGTCGGAATTATCGGTGGTGCAGGTTACACCGGGGGTGAGTTGATCCGTTTGCTGCTGTATCATCCCAAGGTGCAAATCAGTTTTGTCCACAGCCGCAGCCATGCCGGTGAACCACTTTATCAGGTGCATCGCGACTTGTTGGGCGATACTTCCATGCAGTTTACAGACCAGCTGGAGGAAGATGCGGATGTGTGGTTTCTTTGTATGGGGCATGGTGAATCATCGCGTTTTTTGCAGGAACATCGTTTACCTGATCATATACGGATTATTGATCTGAGTCAGGATTTCCGATTGCAGGAACATGCACGTGATCTGGCCGGGCGGGAGTTTGTATATGGATTACCGGAATGGCAGCGCGACAGAATCCGGCAGGCACACGATATTGCCAATCCCGGATGCTTTGCTACGGCCATTCAGCTGGGGTTATTGCCCCTGGCCAAGGCCGGGATATTGGCCGATGTCCATACAACTGCCATCACAGGCTCCACAGGCGCCGGTCAGAAACTGCAGCCCAGCACCCATTTTTCCTGGCGCGCCAATAATATCAATGCCTATAAAACCCTTACCCATCAGCATCTCAACGAAATTCGCCAAACGCTGCTGGCCTTGCAGCCTGACTATGACGGACAATTATTTTTCATTCCATGGCGGGGCGATTTTACCCGCGGCATATTTGTGAGTTCACAACTGCATTGTACCCTGAGCCAGGAGGAAGTATTTGCGTTGTATGAAGATTATTATGCCTCTCATCCTTTTACACATGTGAGCAGGGAAATGGTAGATATCAAACAGGTGGTAAATACCAACAAGGTATTGATCTATCCAGAGAAAGTGGGTGACCAGCTGGTGGTGCATTCGGTGGAAGATAATCTGATCAAAGGCGCTTCCGGACAGGCTGTGCAAAATCTGAATCTGATGATGGGATGGGATGAAACATTGGGGTTGCGGTTAAAAGCAAGTGTATTTTAAAACATCCAATCATGCCTCTTTTTGACGTATATCAATTGTTACCTATTACGCCTGTACGGGCGGAAGGTAGGTTTATATGGGATGAACAAGGTAACCGGTATCTGGACCTGTACGGCGGCCATGCCGTGATTTCCATCGGACATAGCCATCCGCATTACATCCAGCGCATAGAGCAACAACTCAGGCAAATTGCTTTTTATTCCAATAGCGTCGTCAATCCTTTGCAGGAAGAGCTGGCAGCAAAACTGTGCAGCTTCAGTGGATATGCCGACTATCAGCTTTTTCTCTGCAATTCCGGTGCGGAAGCCAATGAAAACGCGCTGAAGCTGGCATCTTTTGTTACTGGCCGCAAGCGTGTGGTGGCTTTCCGGCAATCTTTCCATGGCCGTACTTCCGGGGCCGTGGCTGTAACCGACAATCCGGCCATTCAAGCTCCCTTTAATCAGCAACATGAAGTGAGCTTTGTGCCCCTGAATGATCGGGAAGCTTTGCAACAGGTCATGGATACAGATGTGGCTGCCGTGATTGTGGAAGGTATTCAGGGGGTGGGAGGCATTCGCTTGCCGGATGATGATTTTCTGCAGTATGTGGCCGCATTGTGTGAAACTTACCACAGCTTGCTGATTCTGGATGAAGTGCAATCAGGCTTCGGTCGCACGGGTAGGTTTTTTGCCCATCAACATGCAGGCATCAAGCCACACCTCATTACCATGGCTAAGGGCATGGGCAATGGTTTTCCCATCGGAGGTGTGTTGATTCATCCGGATATTCAACCCCGCAAAGGCATGCTGGGCACTACATTTGGCGGTGGTTACCTGGCTTGTGCGGCTGCATTGGCCGTATTGGAAATCATGGAGCAGGAAAACCTGATCGGCCATGCTGCACAGATGGGTGATTGGCTTATGCAGCAGCTGAGTCAGATACCAGAAATTGAAAACCTGCGGGGAAGGGGGCTGATGATGGGTTTGGATCCCAAACCGGATTTTGCCGGGCTGCGGAAACACCTGTTGCAGCAGCATCGGATCTTTACCGGAGAGGCCAAACCTCATACCATTCGCCTGTTGCCCCCCCTGAACCTGCAACCAGAGGAAGCCGAGCTTTTTTTGCAGGCTTTGCGGCAATCTCTGGATGAAATACGCAAGGAAACGTCTGCTGTTTCGTTTCACGAAAAACAAAAAAGTTAATCGTACGACATGAAACAATTTCTTTCGGTACACGATGTGCAGGATATTGATGCGCTGATTCAAAGGGCCTTGAGTTACAAGGCTGATCCCTGGAAGGATCAGCATTTGGGTAAAAACAAACGTGTGGGCTTGCTGTTTTTGAATCCAAGTTTGCGTACCCGGCTCAGTACGCAGATTGCCGCCCGTTATCTGGGTATGGAAGTGATTGTGTTTAATGTGGATAAGGAAGGATGGGCGCTGGAATTTGAAGAAGGAGCCATCATGAGTGGCAATACCAGCGAGCATGTTAAAGATGCAGCTCCTATCCTGGGAAAATATTTCGATATTCTTTGCATTCGCACATTCCCTACGTTGGTAAACAAAGAAGAAGATTACAGCGAACTATACATCCGTCAATTTGCCAAATATGCAGGTGTACCGGTGGTGAGTCTGGAAAGCGCCACCCTGCATCCTTTGCAAAGTCTCACAGACCTCATCACCATGCATGAATTCTGGCCCAACAGCAAGGCCCGACCTAAGGTGGTGCTGACCTGGGCCCCGCATGTAAAGCCCCTTCCGCAGTGCGTGGCCAACAGCTTTGCCCAATGGGTGAATGCCTGGGGAAAAGCGGAATTTGTCATTACCCATCCGGAAGATTATGAACTGGATGAAACCTTTACCCGGGGCGCCTCTATCACCTACGATCAAAACGAAGCCTTGCGCGATGCCGATTTTGTGTATGTAAAAAACTGGAGCACCTATCGTGATTACGGAAAAATCTATAGCAATGATCCGGCATGGATGCTCACGGAAGATAAATTGTCCCTTACCCGAAATGCGCGGGTAATGCATTGCCTGCCTGTGCGGCGAAATGTGGAACTGAGCGATGAAATTCTGGATGGTCCGCACAGCATCGTTACCCATCAGGCAGCTAATCGGGTATGGGCGGCGCAGGCCGTGTTCAGTGAAATATTGCAGCACCTGTAAAACAAAATTGTATGACATCCTCATCCAGGCTGTATGTGATTAAGATCGGAGGGCAGGTCATTGATGATGAAGCTGCCTGTGCAGATTTTCTGCAGCAGTTTGCCGCATTACCTGGCCTCAAGGTGCTGGTGCACGGAGGAGGTAAGCTGGCCACTCGCATTGGTGAGCGGCTGGGCATTACCAGTCAATATGTGCAGGGACGCCGGATTACGGATGAAGCCACGTTGCAGCTGGTAACCATGGTATATGGTGGGCTCATCAATAGACAACTGGTGGCCCGGCTGCAAGCCCTGGGATGTATGGCTATTGGGCTAACCGGTGCAGATATGGATCTGATGCGGGCTACAAAGCGGCCGGTAAAAGAAGTGGATTATGGCTGGGTAGGTGATCTTATGGCCGAGGATGTACGTGTGGAGGCTTTTGTGCAATTGTTTGATGCCGGCCAGGTGCCGGTACTGGCGCCGCTCACACACGATGGACAGGGACATTTGCTGAATACCAATGCAGATACGATTGCCTCCTGTGTAGCTGTGGCTCTTTCGGCTCATTATCGGGTGCAACTCGTATTTTGTTTTGATCAGAAAGGTGTATTGCGTCGTCCGGAAGATCCGGATTCCGTTATTCCTCTGATCCGGCCCGCCGATGTGCCGGCACTCATGGAGGAAGGGGCTTTGCGCGATGGTATTTTGCCCAAGCTCGACAATGCTTTTGCGGCCTGCCGGGCTGGTGTGGAACAGGTGCTTATCGGCCCTGCCCATGCCTTATCGGCTCTTTCCGCATCATCATCCGGGCAAAGCTTTGGTACTATCATCCGCCTTTGAATCAGCCTGCTTATTGGATTAAAGCCCTTCTTTTCTAACTTTTAAACGGATTTTATGTGGAATATTTCCCTATACCACGACGCAGTTGCCTTATTGCGTCAGCTGATTGCTACGCCATCTTTCAGCCGGGAGGAAGACCAAACGGCTCAATTAATAGCTCAATTTCTGCAATCGCACGGGGTGGCTCCCAATCGCCATCTGCACAATATCTGGGCAGTCAACCGTTACTTTGATCCGGCCAAACCGGGTATTTTGTTAAACTCCCATCACGATACCGTAAAGCCCAATCCAGCCTATACCCGTGATCCTTTTGAACCTGCAATTGAAGATGGTAAACTTTTTGGCCTTGGCAGCAATGATGCCGGAGGTTGCCTGGTATCACTCATTGCAGCTTTTATGCATTTTTATGACCGGCCCGATTTGCCTTATAACCTTATTTTGACTGCTACAGCTGAAGAAGAAATCTCGGGCTTCAACGGCATAGAAAGCATTTTACCTCAGTTACCCGGGTTTGATTTTGCCATTGTAGGCGAACCGACATTAACCCAGATGGCAGTTGCTGAAAAAGGCCTGCTGGTGCTGGATTGTACAGCCCATGGCAAAGCAGGACATGCAGCGCGGCAGGAAGGCGAAAATGCGATTTACAAAGCTTTGCCGGATATCGAATGGTTTCGCACGTTCCGGTTCCCGAAGGTTTCACAGATGTTGGGAGAAGTGCATATGAATGTAACCATGATCCAGGCCGGACAACAACATAATGTGGTACCTGCGTGTTGCCATTTTACCGTAGATATTCGCGTGACGGATGCATATACCCATGAAGAAATTCTGGACATTGTGAGCAAACACGTGCAATGCGAGGTAAAGCCCCGCTCCCTGCGTATGCGCAGCTCATCCATACCCATGGATCATCCCGTGGTGCAGGCAGCCCAGAGGATCGGCAAACAATTGTATGGCTCACCCACAACTTCCGATCAGGCGCTTATTCCGGGTCCATCTGTGAAAATGGGTCCGGGCGATTCGGCCCGTTCACATAGCGCAGATGAGTTTATTTATCTGGATGAAATCAAAGAAGGAATTGATACCTATATCAGACTGCTGGAAGAAGTCTTTCAGGAAAAGAAAAAAAGCATGTAGAGACGGCCATCGGATCGTCTCTACATGAATGAGGGAGCGTTAAATGGTGGTATGCATAATCCTGTTGAGGATAGATTTTCTGGGTTTAAATTGTTTCTGGCATTTCCTCAGGTCTGCATAACCAAATACAGGCTTTCTGTTTTTGTTGGAATTAATTGCCAGTGCTTTTGCCAGTCTTTCTTCTACAACCAATCCATTCAAATTCACTTCCACCTTCGGTGTTAAGTTTGTTTTTTCCATAGTATGATGTGTTTTTAAATCCTAATTTTAAAAATAAAGTGTAAGCAAAACAATTGAATTGATGGTAGGGGAATTTGAACAGTGGAGTTACAAATTGAATTTCATTCAAAAGCTCCGCAAAAATAGTGCAGGATTATGAGTAAGATTGACATGAAATTGTTAAATCTTCAATCTGAACCCAAAATAATGTGCTGTAATTCAATCCTGTGGCTAATTTCAGGCAGATGATGCAATAGGCTGTTTGGGCATGGATAAAAAAGCACCTACAAATGAACTACATGCAGTTAACAGAAAAAATAACAGGCTCATAGCAATAGCTTGATTCGCCTGAATAGGCAACACAGAAGCTCCCCACACGAAAACCAGCTCCCGTGCTCCCATTCCGCCAATGGTAAACGGAATGACAGCCGCTATAGAACTGCATAAAAACAATATCAGGTATAAAACTATTTGCTGGTTCATGCCCAGTCCATGTAACAAGGCCCAGGCAGCCAACAGCTGACAGATTTGTACAACCAGAGCAGCAGCAGCTGTTTGTAAGAATACAGGACGATAAATCCGGAACAAACCCCACATCAATCCAGCATATATCACACAGGCCCATAGCAATCCCGCCACCAGCATCCGTACATCTGACTGCCAACTTGCAGATAGCCGCCCGGAGGCCATCAACAGGATAGCCGATAACAACAACATCAGGCCCCATAGCCCCTGCAGCCGATCCAGAAAAGTGGCCGTGAACAATGATTTCAGTGATTTTGATTTTTGGCTAAAACGATACAGATAGTGAATTTTATAACCATCTCCACCTATGCCTCCCGGTAAAAACAAATTGTAAAACATACCGATGTAATACAATTTGATGTTTTGAGCTAAAGAAAGAGGAATATCCAATGCACGATAAAAGTAAAACAGCCGCCAGGCGCTGCTAAGCTGAGAAAGATTAAACAATACCCATGCGATGATTAACCAGAGGATGCGCACATGCAGCAATACTTCCCGGGTTTGCGACCAGTTTACTTTCCGGAAGGTGATGTACAAGGCTGCACCGGTCACCAGTATTTTTAACAACCATTTGATTGCTGTTTTCACCTGCAAAAATTATGGATTGAGAAATTTGGCAAATTCTCGATCAGCGAAGTGATGATCTTTTCAAATTTGCTTTTTGGAATCAGGGCCCGAAATAATTTCCCGCACCTGAAATTTACGTTCTGGATGGGAGCCGTAGTAAATGCGCATCATGATTTCCATTAAAAATCCGAACAGCACAATCAGCAAACCACTTAGCAACAAGATGACGCCCAGGATCAGCAAGGGTCGTTCGCCAATTTTTTCTCCGCCGATTTTCAAGATAAACAAATACAGGTTAATGATCAGACCTGCCAGAAAAACAAACAGGCCGATAGGACCAAAAAAATGCATGGGACTGCGGAAATATTTCTGGAAGAAGACGACCAGCAGCAAATCGCTTATCACTTTAAAAGTGCGGCCCAGCCCATATTTGGAACGGCCATGTATGCGGGGATGATGTCGTACAGCTACTTCTGTCATCCTTGCTCCCTGCATGGCTGCCAGCACGGGTATGAAGCGATGCATTTCGCCGTACAAGCCCAGGTTTTTTGCAATCTCGCGGGTAAAGAGCTTCAGGGTACAGCCGTAATCATGGAGCCGTACGCCTGTCATACGCCTGATGAGCCAGTTGGCCATGCGACTGGGGAGTTTGCGCAGCAGCCAATCATCCTGCCTGTTGGCCCTCCGGCCGGCTACCACTTCCCAGCCTTCTTGCTGGGCAATCTGCAACAGGAGGGGGATATCAGCCGGATCATTCTGCAAATCGCCATCCATGGTTACAATATATTTACCCGAGGCCTGTTGAATGCCGGCTTCCATAGCTACCGTTTGTCCATAATTGCGTTTTAGTACAATCAGGCGGATATGCTCATCCATGCATGCTTTGATACGCTCCACAGTGCCATCGGTTGAACCATCATCCACAAAAATGATTTCATAGTCCATTCCCTGGAGGGCCAGGGAAAGTTGCCGGATCAGGGGTTCTATGTTTTCTTCTTCATTCATTACTGTGATTACCACAGAGAGCGTCATGGGTCAATGGATTTGGATGAATACAAAGCGCTGTATTGAAAACTGAAAGCATCTCTGTCTTTGCGGATCAGCCTGAGCTGAGGCAGGCTGTCGAGCATGGCAAAATCCCTTGCCCGGCGGATGACCCAAAGGGTTGAATCGTGCTGCAGACAATTTTTGAGGCTATCAATCTGCCCGATGACAGGGATATTTTGCCGGGCATAAAATACAAAGGCATCATTCATCTGCTGAAAAGCTACTATCTTGGGAGCATGGGCTACAAGCGATGCCTGTTTGCGTACGGATGTTTGCCGGTCGAGAGCGGGATATCCGATAAGCATCACCAACAATATACTCAGGGTAAATCCTGCGCCGATATGCATGAGTGCTTCGGCCTGCAGATTTTTTCGCACATGAAACCAGCCCATCCATCCGCCGATGAGAGCAGGCAGAAACAGCCATGCCAGCCAGGGCAGCTTCGTAAAAGGCGGAGATGATCGGGCCCAAACATAAATGCCAATAGGGAGGGCAACCACCAGCAAGGCCAGCACAACCCATTCTATCCAGTTGTATTTTTCATTTGCTCGTTTCTGCAACACTTCCTGCCAGTAGTAGCCAAGCAATACAGCCAGAAAAGGGTAGGAGGGTGAAGTGTAATTGATGAGTTTGGTGTGTGACAGGCTGTAAAAGATGAGGATTACCCAGAAGGCCAGCATCATGAGCCATAATGCATCGGATTCCCGATGTTTGTTCCAGGCCAGCTTCATGGCCCTGAAACTCCACAGCGAAAAGGGAAACATGCCGCCAAGTATAAAGAGCGCTGTAAGGATAAACGGACCGCCGTGTGCATCCAGAGCTGACCCGAAGCGATGAAGATTATGGAAAAAGAAGAAATCGCGCAGCCACACACCCTGTGTGTGAATACCTACCAATATATACCAGGGCAGGGCTATGCATAAAAAAATGACAGCCCCGCTGAAAGGCTTCATCAACCGGATAACCGGCCAGCGGAGTTGCCGACGGGTTAAGAGGAAAAGAAAAATGGTGAGTACCGGCAGGGCCAATCCTACGGGACCTTTGGCCAGTACGGCAAGGGCGAGCATCGTGTACATCAGCCACCACCATTTGGCTTTGCGATGAATCCAGCCTTCATAAAAGGCATAAACTGCTCCCGCATGGCTCAGCATCAAATACGGATCAGGCGTGGCCAGCCGACATTGCACAATAAAATGAACGGAACAAATCAAGGCCAGTCCTGCGTACCAGGCAGCAGTTTGACCCATGTGGCGGCGGGCAAACGTATAGGTCCAGCATACAAGCAATAATCCGCATACGGCCGAAAAAAAACGAGCTGCAAATTCATGAATACCAAAAATGTGGTAGGCAAGGATCATGAAAAAATAGGCCAGGGGAGGCTTATCGGTGCGCAGGATGCCGTTGAAAGTGGGCACTATCCAGTTATGACTGGTCATCATTTCCCGTGCACACTCGGCATTGCGGGCTTCTGCAACCTGAAAAAGACTTTCGGCGCCCAGTCGGGCAAACAGCAGGAGAGCAGACAGTCCCAGCAGCAACCAGAAAAATGCAGCGGAGCGACGTTGCATAAGGTTTGCAAAGTAACGCACAAACATCGGAAAAACCTATTCCGATGGGTTTGCATCATTCGGCGAACGGCCCTGCTGGCCTTTGATCATATCAACAATTTGTTGCATTCTCTTTTCTTCCTTTTTGGTGATTTTGCGTTTCCCATGCAAAGTAGCAGCGAGCTTCAAGGCCTGGTATGCATTCAGCAAACCACCGGTTTTGGAAAGATCGGAGAATAGGGCTTTACGGTCTGTTCCCGGGATATACACACTGTCACCTGGCAGCGTGGTTACAGAATGTTCTATCACATATTTGAGCTGACGGGCCGTCAGGTGCGGATAATATTCAAGGATCAATGCAGCAACGCCGGCCACCATGGGTGAGGCCATGCTGGTGCCGCTGTACGAAGCATACTGATTGTGGGTTACGGTAGAATAAATATCGTCACCCGGAGCAAACAGATCCACTTCTTTTTTCCCGTAATTGGAGAAGCTGGCTACGATCAGACTATCCGGACCAGCCGTGCTGGCGCCCACATTGATGAAATTCCAGGCTCTCCGGTGGCTATGTAAAAAATCGGCATTGGGATAATTGGGCACAGTATCATCATCACTGCTTTCATTGCCAGCAGCATGCACCAGGAGGACGCCCTTTCGTTCGGCATATTTCACGGCTTTATCCACCCATTTTTTCTGGGGTGAATAAGGCTTGCCAAAACTCATGTTGATGATTTGTGCTCCATTGTCAACAGCATAACGAATGCCCAGGGCCACATCTTTATCGCGTTCATCACCGTCGGGTACTACGCGGATAGGCATAATGATTACATTGTCGGCGATGCCATCCATACCGATGCCATTGCCTCGGGTAGCAGCAATGATACCCGCCACATGGGTACCATGCATGGGATTTCCGGCAGCTACATTGTTATTCCCGTAATTGCGATCGTGAATATCAAAAGGATTATCGCCTACGATTTCCCTGCGGAGGGCGTTGGGGTCCTCGTGCAGGGCATCGAGTTTTTGTTTGGTTTGGCGCAGATACTCATCACCTTCGGCAATATAAGATTCAAGTGATTCATCACTGCCGATTCGGTCGAAAATCCGGTAAGCAATACTCAATGCCCATGCAGCAGCTGAATCCTGTGGCTCGAAGCTGGTCAGACTCAGTTCCGTTATTGAATCACGATGAAGCGCCTGTTGCAGGATGCTGTCAACCTGATGGAAAACAGTTAATACCCGGGACAGATTCTCGTAAGTTTCGGCATTGTCGGCCGAATCGGCTTCCCGTTTTGCTTTTAATTTCAGCCAGTAACGATACTCCGACCGTAATTTTTTCTTTACCTGGCTGCTGTCGGTAATCTGGCCGAATATGGCTGACAGTCGCGCATATTCCCGATCAGCTTCGCTGCTTTCGTTGATGATGTTTTTATTGTTTTTACCGCCAATAAAATTCCATCCATGCACATCATCCACATATCCGTTGTGGTCGTCATCGATACCATTATTAGGAATTTCTCCCGGATTGATCCAGATATGTTCCCGCAAATCTTCCTGTGCAGTATCCAGGCCACCATCGATGACAGCCACAATCACGGGGTGACTTTTTTTGCCTTTCAGCAATTCCTGATAAGCATTGTTTACGGATGCACCATACACGCTATCCGTAGCAAAATCCATCAGCTGCCATCCATGTGGCGGATGGTTGGTAAAAGATTGGGCGAAGCTTGCATGAATCGTTCCACCAATTAAAATAAAAGCAGCGGAATAAAGCAAAACGCGCGAAAGAAAATGCATGGCTAATTTGGAATAAAGGCCAAAGATAAATGATAAAGCAGATTGAGCAGAAAGAAATTTCTTGATGAAAAGCCTAATATTCTTGGCTTTACATGCGATTAAAGATGTTGATGTAGTTTTGTCCTATAATTTATATTATGTTAAATAAGAAGTTTTTTAGCCAAATCATCTTGTTGTAAAGCCACTTGTTTGTTGCGAATTGGGTTTATCCCCTGCTGCTGGTAATCTGGCTTAATTCGGGCTGGTGTTTATGCTGCGGAAATGCCATTACGTATTGTCCGGATGCGTCGGTCATGATAACGGGTAATTGATGGGTTTCATTAAAATAGCTATAGGCCTCGCGAAGTGTGGACCATAATTTTTCTGCTTTGGGGTTGATGCCGGTAAAATGTGAGAGAAATTCCTCGGAAGCCGGGTTGCCAAAACGTATCGGGAAAATGTGCACGGGTATAAAATCTTGTCCGGCACTATGGGCATACAAAGCCAGCAGATATAATTCCTCGATCTGGCTATCTGTGAGTGGAATACAGCCACGCGACACGCAGCTGCCATGAATATAGATATCTCCTCCCGGATCGCTGGAATGGTCAATAGAAAGCAGATCGGCCGTGTTGGGGTAATTCAGTCCCAGCGACAGATGGTAGCTGCTTTTCGGGTTGAAATGATTGATGTAATAAAATCCTTCAGGCACCTGATAATCGCCCTGCATGCGTTTGGGGCCCATCGTGCCGGAAAGCGCACAGATCCGATATACTTTGAAGAGCCGGAAAGTATCGTCGGGATTGGATTTCACCCATACCTCCAGCTGGCTGTCGTATTTAAATGAGCGGATATACAGATACCGGGGCGGCCAGTTCAGCCCTTTGGCTGCAAATTCAGCTTTGAGCAAAGAGTCTTTGTTGCGGTAAGCCATCTGCACGGTAGCATATTGCAACTGTTGCTGGAGGAAATTCTGTTGTGCCCATACGGGTGCTGCATATCCGATGAAAATAGATACCACCCAGGCTTTCATCCATCGCTTCATGTTCTGAAAATATGATGTTTGCAGGTTATTCAAAACTTCCACTAAGCTAACACAAGTTGTGCTAATTCCTGATTGATTTTTTGGATTTCTCCTTCTGTAAGTGTAAATGTGCCTGCACGGGCATTTTCTTTGGCCTGTTGGGCATTGCGGGCTCCTACCAGTGCCACGGTGATGCCGGGTTGCTGTAGGGTCCACCTCACCACCAGTTGTGATAGCGTTATGCCCCTGTCCTGTGCAATGGGTTTGATTCGATCCAGGAAAGCATTGATCCTGCGGATGTTTTCAGGTTTAAAGTAGGGCGTGTCAGGCCGCGTGTCTCCTTCCCGAAATGCATGATCAGGCTGGTATTTACCGGTGAGTAAACCGCGTTGTAGCGGGCTGTAGGCAAGGATACCCAGCTGGTGTTCCAGGCAATATGGCACCACATCCCTTTCAATATCGCGGCGCACCATGCTATAGGGCACCTGATCAGAAGCCAGGTCAATTACTGCATGTGCCCTGCGGAGCAGTTCCACCGAATAATTGCAGACGCCGGCATACCGTACTTTCCCCTGTTCGATCAGCCGTTGCACGGCTTCCATGGTTTCTTCTACTGGTGTGGTACTGTCGGGCCAGTGGATTTGGTACAGGTCAATATAGTCTGTCTGCAAGCGTCGCAGGCTATCTTCACATTCCTTGATGACGCTTTCTTTACCTGCATATTTGTAAATTTTAATTTCTTTTCCCGAGTTGTCTTTGCTCAAAAATGCGAATTCGCCTTTTTCCAGGTCCCAGCGCATGCCATATTTCGTAAGGATTTGTACCTTATCGCGTGGATAGGCTTTCAATGCCCTGCCCACGATTTCTTCACTCAATCCCTGTCCGTAAACAGGCGCGGTATCGAAAGAGGTAATACCTTCGTGATAAGCGGCATGAATGGCTTCTTCCGCTTCTTTGATATCGGTTCCACCCCACATCCATCCACCAATAGCCCAGGCACCAAAAGTTACCACGGATAGTTGCATGTTGGTTTTCCCCAAGGTTCTATATTCCATAGTTTGATAGATTTTTATGCGTTAAACTTCTTCTCCACAGGTAGAAAGTGTAGCCTGAATGCCACGATCAATGAGTGCCTCTTTCATGGGATGCAGCAACTCATAGGATCCTTTTCTAACGGCATATTTCCCTTTGAAATGGATGATATAGGCACACTGGGTAGCTTGTTCCAGGGTATGATGACAAATTTCCATCAGTGATTCAATCACCCAGTCAAAAGTATTCACATCGTCATTCCATACGATGAGTTCATACCATGCAGCAAGGATATCCACTGTATCCGGATTCCCTTCAGGGCGTGTGTTTGGCTTTCCCATTGGTTGAAAGATGGATGAATAAACATGAAAAGATGTTGTGCAAATATAGGAAACGAAGCGGAAATGCACGGCCAGCAAAGAAAATATGACTATTGGCTGAAAAGATTTTCCTATTTTGCAAAAAGCGAAATCAGCATTTTTTTTGGTTAAACCTTTTATGCATGGACTTCCCTTTTTTAGCCATAAGTTTTCATTTGCCCCTGCAAGATCCGGTTTTGGTATTTTGTATTGTGTTGTTTGTGATTTTGCTGGCGCCGTTGTTGATGAAGAAATTGCGTATACCTGGTATAATTGGTCTGATTCTGGCTGGTATCATACTCGGGCATCATGGATTCAATATTCTGGAGGGTGATTTATTGCAAAAAGGAAATAGTATCAATCTATTTGGTACGGTTGGATTGTTGTACATTATGTTTTTAGCAGGGCTGGAATTAAATTTAAATGAGTTTAAAAAAAATCAACATAAAAGTATTTTATTTGGCGTATTCACCTTTGCTTTCCCTTTTGTTATTGGTTTTTGGGTATGTGAGCGTGTGTTGCATCTGTCGCTGATAAGCTCTATTTTAGTTGCAAGCATGTTTTCTACCCATACCCTGGTAGCCTATCCGATAGCCAGTCGATTAAGGATTATCAGCAATGAGGCCGTAGCTATAGCTGTGGGTGCCACAATTATCACAGATACGCTGGTTTTGCTGATTCTGGCTGTCATTACAGGATATGCTGAAGGTAATATCACAGCTTCATTCTGGGTAAAGCTCTGTGCAGCCATTGTGTTGTTTGTAGCCTTGATATTTCTGAGCTTTCCGGCTATTGGACGTTGGTTCTTCAGGCATGTGTCCGATGATGAAATCTCACATTTCATGTTTGTCCTGGGCATGGTTTTCCTGGCGGGTTTTATGGCTGAAGTTGCCGGCGTGGAAGCGATTATTGGTGCATTTATGGCTGGCCTGGCTCTGAATCGATTAATACCCCATACATCTCCATTGATGAATCGGTTGGAGTTTGTGGGCAACGCTTTGTTTATCCCATTCTTTTTGATTGGGGTGGGCATGCTGGTGGATGTGCATATTTTGTTTCAGGGATGGGAATCGTGGCTGGTAGCTATTACATTGACGGCATCTGCCATTGTTGGGAAATTTCTTGCTGCTTTTCTGGCTCAGAAAATTTTTCATTATGATGCATCTCAGCGGGGTGTGATTTTTGGGCTTACCAGTGCACATGCCGCTGCTACGCTTGCAGTGATTCTGACGGGTTATAAAGTGGGTTTGGTCGATGAACAAATTCTCAACGGAACTATTGTATTGATTTTATTTACTTGTTTAGTGGCTTCTTTTGCAACAGAAACTTCTGGAAAGAAACTGGCCATCAGCGAAGCACAAAAAACACCCGAACGGGAAGAAGATCGCGATGTGGTGATGGTAGCTATTTCGAACCCACAAACCATTGAACGGTTGCTTGATTTTGCGCTGATGCTCAAAGCTTCGGAAAGAGAACATCCTGTGTTTGCCCTTTCCGTAATCAAGGATAATGAAAAGGCAAGTGATGAAGTGCTGATTCGCAATCGCATGCTGGAAGAGGCCGTCAGGCGTGCAGCTGCTACAAATCATAAGGTGCAGGTGGTTACAAGGATTGATTTAAATACGGTAAGTGGTATTGCACGTGCCACCAAAGAATTGATGGTCACTGATTTGGTGTTGGGATGGAGCAGCCGCAAGCGCACGCTGGAGTGGATTTTTGGGAACACGCTGGGGAGCCTTGTGCAGGAAGTATGGCAATCGGTATATGTATGCAATTTCGCGCTTCCCCTGAATACAGCACGCAAAATTGTAGTGATTGTACCCCGAAATGCAGAATATGAAATCGGCTTTCAGCAATGGGTTATGAAGCTAAAACGCATTAGCTATGAAATTGGCGCTAATCCGCTGATTTACTGTGCAGAACCCAGTATTCCGCCTTTGCTCAATTTGCTGGAAAATATCAAACCTGTTGTGAAACCCAGCTTTGTGTTGTTTGAAGATATGGAAGATTTTCTGATTGCAGCTCGTGATGTGGGGCGCGACGATTGGCTATGGGTGGTCAGTGCAAGAAAAGGTACCCTCTCCCATCAGCCAGCAATGGATCATCTGGGAGATAAGCTGAACAAGCATTTTACAGAACAGAATTTTCTGTTGTTATATCCGGGGCAGCGGATTTTTGAAGAACACGAACTTGCTATGCGTATGAATGATTTGTATGCTGGAGGCCTTCCCCAGCCCATTGAAAGCCTGGAACGACTCACACGTCGGATGCGCAAACTTATCAAACACAAACCAGGCAGTAATCTGAAATAACAGGTGATTCAATTAGCCGGAGATAAACTTTCCTCCTTTTGCCTGAAATTGCTGCATGCGTTCCTGAAAGTCTTTTTCATGCAATGGTTGTACAGCCTTGCGGATGATCGTAGCCTTAAAACCTTGTTGAAGGGCATCCATGGCTGTATAAAACACGCAAATATCACCTGCAAGGCCGGCAATTACCACTTCATCCACACCTTTTTCACGCAAATAACCTGTTAGACCCGTGGATTTGAGATGGCCATTATCGAAAAATCCGCTGTAACTGTCTATGTCCGGATCAGTTCCTTTTCTGAAAATAGCTTCTACTCTATCGGTTTGCAGCAAGGGTGAAAATTCAGCGCCCGGGCTGTTCTGCACGCAATGAACAGGCCAGAGCGTTTGTGGCATCCCTTTCCATTCGATGACATCAAAAGGCTTGTGGCCCGGATGATTTACGGCAAAACTCATGTGATTTACCGGATGCCAGTCCTGTGTTGCAATCACCAGCGGATAATCAGCCTGCATTTCGTTCACCACAGGAATGATGCGATCACCTTCCGGCACAGCCAGTGCACCACCGGGTAAAAAATCCTGTTGAATATCTACCAGTATCAATGCCTGCATAGCCTCTAAAATAGCAAATCTTTTGCATTATTTGGTTGAGCTTTCAGATGAAGTATGGTGGGCAGTTTCAGTATGCCCGGAAGTACAACCATCCTGAAGCATGGCAATTTAGGTATCATGATTCATCCAGGAATGCTGGTATTGGGCCCGCAGCTGATCACGCAGCTGCAGCAGTTTTTCACTAAGCCCTACCTTGTATACATGCGGGAATTCAAACCGTTTGTATTCTGGTGGCAGCTGTTGCAGGCGTTTCTGAGCATAGGCTGCAATTTCCTGAAGAGCAGGACGGGGTGAGATACGTTTCCCATTTTTCATCATCGGAAATAATAACGGTTCAAGCGGATATCCTTTGATTTTTTTTGATTTGCCAGGTTCAAATGGATGATGCATGATCAGCAGCTCCGCTTCATTTTCGTCTGTAGCGGCAATTACATCGGCACCCAGAAATTGAGCATCAGAGTTGAACACACGGTAAACCTGTTTTTTCCCGGGCAGATTCATTTTTGTGAGGTTTTCCGATAATTTGATGGTAGGTAAATGATTCACTTCACAAAGCTTGTACACTCCGTCGAGCACGGCATCGGGATGGCCGATGGCCAGTTTGGTGCCTACGCCAAAAATATCAATGGGGGCACCTTGTTCATGCAGGCTGCGGATCAGATATTCATCCAGTTGATTGGATACGGCGATTTTCATGTACGTCAATCCAGCCTCATCGAGCATGGCACGTGCCTTGCGCGATAAATACGCCAGGTCGCCACTGTCGAGCCGAATACCCAGTGCACGTTTCCCTTCCTGTTCCATTTCTTTGGCTACCGCAATGGCATTTGGAATGCCACTATGCAATGTGTCGTAGGTGTCGACCAGAAAAATACAGCCCTCTGGATGATGCTTCGCAAAAGCCCGAAATGCGGCAAGTTCGCTTTCATAACTTTGGACAAACGAGTGTGCCATGGTGCCCACTACCGGAATACCATATCGCTCGCCGGCATATACGTTGCTGGTTGACTGAAAACCTCCAATTACAGCGGCTCTGGCAGCCATAATCCCAGCCAGCCCCTGTGCGCGCCTGAAACCAAATTCACTTAATACTTTACTCCCGCTTACATACCGGATGCGGGCTGCTTTGGTAGCGATCAGCGACTGAAAGTTCAAAATGTTCAGTAACAGGGTTTCCAGTAGCTGGGCTTCGAGAATTGAAGCTTCCACCCGTACCACTGGCTCAAAAGGGAATACCACCTCCCCTTCCCTGCAGGCATATATGTTGCCATGAAAGCGGAATTCACGCAAATAATCCAGAAAGGCCGGATGCAAGTGCAATGTCTCACGCAGATAATCCATATCCTGTTCGGAAAAAGTCCATTCTTCCAGCATATCCAGCAACTCATGCAATCCGGCAAATATCACATACCCACCATCAAAAGGGATTTTGCGAAAAAAATAATCAAATACAGCCGGCGTATGATGGCGGTTTTCCAGAAAATAAGCCTGCGCCATTACCATTTCATATAAATCTGTATAGCTGCCGGTAATGGAATATGTATTCATGGCAAATCTTTTCAGTTTGATGTAAAATAAGCTGCAGCAGCTTGTTTTAGCCTTTCAGTCATTTGCTGTAATGCCTCTTCACTCAGCCTTGCACGCATGTGAACATCAATTTGCTGTTTCTCTGATGCCACCATTTGCACATACCAGTCGCCCGGCAAAGGTAAATCATTCTCGTATCTGGGAATCAGATGCAAGTGGAGATGAGCGACCGATTGGCCAGCAGGTGGCTTTTCCTGAATAGCCCAATCGAAGGCATTCGTGTGAAAATAATCACAAAGGAATTTCATGATTCGCTTGCTGAATTTCATCATTTCAACGAATGCTTCGTCCGGCAAATCAAACAAGCTTTCGACATGTTGCTTGGGAATGACAAGCGAGTGGCCAGGCACAATAGGTGCAAGATTGTAAATAGCTGCGAAATGCTGACTTTCTGCAAAGTAATCTTCGGGCTTTTTCTTACAAAATGGACACATCAAAATTTTTATTCAAAATTATAGGTCAGCATAAATTTTTAAAAGCACAATATCTATGAAGGCAGGAAAATGTTTGGATGAATATGGCACAGGATTGTGGTTAATTTTGCAATATGTCGCAGTCTTGTTTCCGGTTTAAACAATTCACCATTCATCAGCATCGGTGCGGCATGAAAGTAACTACCGATGCCTGTGTATTTGGTGCGTATGTAGCGCATTTCATCCGCACGCATGCCCTGATGCCTGCCAATATTGTGGATGTAGGCAGCGGTACAGGCCTGCTTTCGCTGATGCTTGCGCAGCAACTGATTCCACCCTATCAGATTACGGCATTGGAAACCGATGAAGCTGCCTATGAGCAAGCCAGAGAGAATTTTGCTCTTAGCCCCTGGAGCCATCATCTGCAGGCTGTTCATGCAGATGCACGTTCATGGGTCAGTGCAAAACCAGTGGATCTTATCATCTGCAATCCCCCTTTTTTTCATCGGCAGCTTTCTTCAGTGAATGAGAAAAGAGCGTTGGCCTTTCATGATCATCAGCTCAGGCTGGAAGAGCTGTTGTGTTTTGCAGATCAGCATCTTGCCGATACAGGATGGTTTGCCGTGCTGCTTCCTACACAACGTAAGAAAGAATTGTATCATTTAGCGTTGTTGTATGGATTATATCCGGCTGACGAATGCCAGATGTACGCCCGCGCTGGCATGCAAAATTCACATGTAGTCGCACAGATATATTCCAGGCAAAAAACACATTTTAATTCAACAGTATTAATTTATCAGGATCATCAGGGTAATTATACTTCGTTGTTCAGACAATGGTTGAGCCCTTATTACTTGTATCTGTAAACATCTGGCAATAATCATTTTTCCGATTCTTGCTGTTTATTCTCTGTCCATCTTTTCACTTCATACAAAGCATGAAAGAGGTATTCCCTGCCGGTATCCAGTTGTTTGCATTTGTAGCGAGTACGCAGTTTGGGTCCCCGCTCATACAATTTTCCATCTTCAGCTGTAAACCATTCACCCAATTGCAATTCTTCAATGAGTACCATGCCATCCTTATGTGGATTATATTTTCGCAATACACGAGCCAATGCCTGTTCGCCTGCTTTGGTAGCAGCCGGTCGTTGCAGGGTTTGATTCAATACATGTTCAATATCATTCGGGAAAATTTGCAAAGCCATAAATTCCTTCAGCAAACGGGCATAAACAGCTTGCCATTCAGCACCATGTGTTTCCACGCGGTTGCCATGTTGTATGAATACAATAAGATGAGCCAGCTCATGCAATAAGGTAATCAAAAATTCATACCGATTCAGATTGCCGTTAATGGAAATACGATGTCCGCTGTAATCATCTGGATGACGGTAATCGCCCAGTACCGTTTGCCTGGGTAATGTGATGGTCAGGTGTACTTTATATTGTTGCAGATAATCCAATACACGCGGTAATGCTCCTTCAGGAAGGTAATGAGATAATGCATGCAGATGTGCCTCTACCTTTCTGGCCATGCACAAATTTAATTCAATGTACAGGAACTATTGGTATGGATGCCTGGGATGTATGTTGTATAACTATCTGCAAGGTATTGGGGCTTTTTTGTTCAACCCAAACCAGATAATCACGAATCAATTCCTGATGCCATCCGTTTTGCGGATGCCTGATGGTAAGCAGCTCCATGCCTTCCCGGTATTGTATCTCAAAATCATGCTGCAGGTCATGAATCAGGGCATTTAATTTTTCAGGCTGATGATCCATGCAACAGGAAAAGCTAATAGCACCATTTTGCATCAAGTTGATTTTGATATGCAATTGATGAAATACCTGATATAGTTTACTGATGCGATGTTCGGTAATAAATGAAAAATCGCGCGTGGTAAATTCTACCCAAACCTGATTTTTCTTCCATACAATAATCGGAGGAAGGGGTTCATCGGGCATCCGTTCATGGATGCGGGTTCCAGGCATTTGCTTATCCAGAAAACATTTGACCAACAGAGGGATATTTTTTTGCTGAAGAGGTTGAATCGTTCTGGGATGGATGACTTGTGCCCCGTAATAAGCCATTTCAATGACTTCGCGATAAGAAATTTCCGGAATGGTGGTTGTATTTGGAACAAGCTTCGGATCAGCATTTTGCAAACCTGGTACATCTTTCCATATCGTTACACTTTCTGCATCCAGCAAATGTCCCAGAATGGCAGCTGTATAGTCGCTCCCTTCGCGACCCAACGTGGTGGTGCTCCCATCAGGTGCAGAGCCTATAAATCCCTGTGTAAGTACGCAGCCCTTTTGTTGCAGAACGGGAATGAATTTCTCAGCAACAGCCTTTCGGGTTAACTGCCAATCTAACTCTGCTTCGCGGTATCGCGCATCTGTATGAATAATTGTGCGTGCATCCATCCAATCATGGCTAATCTGCAACCGGTGCAGGCAGGCGCTGATGATGAGCGACGACAGCATTTCACCCACACTCACTACCTGATCATAAAATGCATCATAGTTTTTTCCCAGCGGTTGTATCAATAAATTCCGGACTGGATCCAGAAATGCTTGCATTTGTTGCAAGAGCTGGGCATTCCCTTCAGGAAAAAGTTCATGTATGATTTCGGTATGGCGGGCTACAATATCATCCAGCATCTGAAGGGAAAGATCCGGTTGCTGATGAAAGGCATATTCCACTACTTTTTCCAGCGCATTGGTGGTTTTGCCCATGGCCGAAACTACGATTACCAGCGGCCTGTGGGAAGTGGTTTGCAAAATATCCAGCACCAACTGAATACGTGAATAATTTTGAAGGCTTGCACCACCAAATTTAAAAATCTTCATCCTGATAACGTTTGCAATAAATGTATGCGAAAATACAACGATAGCAGAAGATAGATGCACATTCTGTTTTATCTTTAACGAAAAACCCGTTATGCGCGAACATCATCATTTCCTTACACTTGATGAATTTACCATTCAGCAATTGCGTTTGTTTCCCCATGCCACCGGCGAATTATCAGGCTTGCTGCGCAGCATCGGGTTGGCAGCTAAACGGGTAAATGCAGAAGTAAGGAGAGCAGGCCTTGTAGATATTTTAGGTAATGCAGGACGCACCAATGTGCAAGGTGAAGAAGTACAAAAGCTGGATGCCTATGCTAACAACGAATTCATCAAAGTGTTGCGAGCGGGTATTCATTGTGCAGGTATTGTATCGGAAGAAATGGAAGACATGGTTGTGTTTGATGATCCGCAAAACAATCAATCGAAATATGTGGTGATGATGGATCCACTGGATGGGTCCGGTAATATTGATGTTAATAACAGCATTGGTACCATTTTCGGCATTTACCGGCGCGTAACTCCGCAAGGCACCCCCTGCAGGATGGAAGACTTTCTGCAGCCCGGCACCCGACAGGTAGCTGCCGGATACATTATTTATGGATCATCTACCATGCTGGTATATGCCACCCGCAGAGGTGTGAATGGCTTTACACTCGATGATACGGTGGGTGAATTTTATCATTGCTTTTCCAATTATCGTATCCCCGAAACGGGCGAATTTTATGCATTTGATCATCGGTATTATTTTCAACTGGATCCGCCTGTAAAGCGATATGTGGATTATTGCATGAGTGAAACGGATGGGAAAAAACCGTATGCCTTGCGTTATGCCGGATGTATGTTGGCCGACATCCATCGCATTTTAATCAAAGGAGGTATCTTTTTATATCCTGCACGAAAAGATAAACCCGAAGGCAAATTGCGTTTGATGTACGAATGCAATCCCATGGCATTTATCATTGAGGTGGCAGGCGGTAAAGCTACAGATGGCAACAGACGGATACTGGATATTGTACCGGAAGATATTCATCAGCGTACACCCTTGTTTATCGGCTCTTCAAAGATGGTTGAAACGTTTGAGCAATCGATGAAAGGCTAAATATTTTTTCCTGTTATCAATAGTACCGATAATAGGGATTGTGCTGAATTTCCTGTACAATGGCTTCGATATCGCGATCCTCCTGGGTATCGTAAGTGCTTTTCAGATTGCTTCCGAAGAAAAAAGCAATGGTTTGCCAGAAGCGTGCGGAAAAGCCACCTTTCATTTCCTTGATGATATCATAGCAGCTGGTGCCTGTTTCCCGGTAAATTAATTTGATAAGAATGCGACCCTGATAAACGGATAGATTTTCGATCTGAGGGCCAAAGGTCGCCCGCAATTCGGCTTCCTTTTTCTTGATATAGGCTTTACGAGATTTTTTATCGGGCATAGCAGCCAGCTGGGCTTCGGCTTCGCGCAGGATTCGGGAAGCTGCACGGGCATAAGGGTAGGTTACATATACCGCATTACGCAGGCGTGTCCATTCTTCCAGCCGCTTTCGCAGGGCTTTGGGCATTTCAGCCGTAATCACCACTTCAGGTAATCCGATGTAAGGCAGGGTATCATGGCCAATAACAATGCCTGCCACCAAAATGGTATCGTGAGGCCCGCGATGTGGAGAAGCCATAGCCCGGCGTACCAGGCTATCCAGATTCTGGGCTCTGGCCGAAAGGCCTGCCAGCAACAAACACACCATCAACCAGATCCGGCGCATGACGGGAAAATACTTCATCAACAAATTTACATTTTCCGGTCAGCCCGAAGACCAGCCGTGTCAGCTTTTAACCTAACATTTCATTCGGCAGAAAAAGTTTTGTCAAGGATTCTCTATCGGATAACCTTTATCAATCCAGTCTTTTTTCAGGTTGTCTGATAAATTCAGCAGCCGGGCGTGGGTAAATCCCATTTGTTTCACCAACCGGAAAGCCGGCCGCACATTCGGGCATTTGCTGAAGGGGCAGCAACCGCAATAGATCACCACCAGGCTGTTTTTAGGCAATTGGCTGAGGGTGGATTTCAGATGAGCCATTCCTTCGGCTTCATGAGCCGGACCTAATTCACGGGCACCAGGAATTACGCCTGCCGGGCCTACATCCAGAATGATGGGATGCGGACTTTGCTCCGGATGCATCACCCAGGCGGCCAGCGTGTCAGGCGAAAGTAACTCTGCTGCCGTCCAGGGTTCATGTGATGCAGACTGGCCGCAACTGCTTATCCATAAACTTCCGATCAGGGCCAAACTGATCAGCAGGCTAAACTTCCACATCTTTTGTTGCATAAACTGTTTTTTGAGCAATCTTTGCTTTTTCAATCTGCTGGCGAATGCGATGGACAAGACTTATCAGAAATCCCAGAATGGTTACCGCCACCCCCAGCCATACAATATTGATAAACGGAAATACATAAGCCTTCAGTACGATGAAATGATCTTTAGGAGGAATTTGTTTCACTGATAGCATGATTTTTTGGGCAGCAGGATCGATTCCTCCAAAATGCAAATAGAGCTGCAAGGGCTGTACTGTATCATCCACAGCGCCTTGCTCATGCCCCCGCAGGTAGTAAATCGGACTGGCGGTGTAGGTTTTTCCACCGCTGAAAATATCCAGCTCGGCTGCTACGGCTATATCCTGAGGCTCCGGATGATAATTCGGATTTTGTGGGTTTCGGTAAAGCGATTTTAAAACCAGATAGCCATTTTGCAGAAACACCGTATCGCCAGTCTTCATTTCATGGGTATAATAACGTGCAGTATCGCTTTGATCTGGTTCAATATTGCTGGCATAATTGACATAGGTGAAAATATCTTTATTCCAGAAATGTTCGGTATGCGGGTTAGCTGAATAGCCCTGCATGCCTTTTGTGTTTTTCAGGATATCCGGATAAAGCGTAAACAAAGGCTTATCTGGATGCTGCCTGTCGGCAAATTGTACGGCATAATAAATCTTCGGATCACCCGGAGCGGTGGAATCACCGACATAGGTTACTTCGTAATCGCCCATTTGCACCGGTACACCAAAAGGAAGAAATACATTCTCGCGTGGATTTTCATTTTTATTGCTGAAATCAAACACATCCATCATGCCCATCCGGTCAATGGAAATCACCTGTTTTTTGGCTGAAGACAGCACCACACCAATGAGAAACAGCGCAAAACCCGCATGAGCAACCGATGCACCGGCTTTTCTGAGCCTCCCTTTGAGCATGATCAGGATATAACCCAGATTGGCTACTACTGCATAGATGCTTACAAAGAAGAGCAGATAAATAGCTATCAAAAATCCTAATCCGTATCGGTTGTAATGAATATCACTCAACCAGCCAAACAGAATGCAGGCCGCTATTGCGATAACCGTAGGCACTGCTATTTTTTTGCGGAGAAATTGCCATGAATTTTGTCGGTATTTGTAATACTGCACGACGGCTGTACCCAATGCAATGAGAATCGCAATGAAAATCTGGATCCGGTTATAATGAAATTCCCTGTCCACCGGCTCAGCCATGTTGGTATGAAAAATTTTATTCCATACCGGAATGGATGTTGTAAATGAGATAAACACAGCCGAGATGAACAAAAGCAGTGAACCGATAAACATCCAGAATTCGCGGGTGTGCAGAGGCTCCTCTGTGTGCGGGGCGGGAATTTCTTTGTATCTAAGTGCAAATAATATCAATGCAGGCACCAGAAATGCAAACAAATATACAAGCAGCTGTCCGCTCATGCCCAGGTCGGTAAAGGCATGCACAGAACTATCACCCAGGATGCCGCTGCGCGTGAGGAATGTGCTGTATAGCACCAGGATAAAAGAAATGATGAAAAAGAAAAAGCTGGCCCGCAGGGAATGTCCTGTATGCTTATATACCAGCAGGGTGTGAATGCCGGCTACCAGCGTGAGCCAGGGCACCAGGGAAGCATTTTCCACCGGATCCCATGCCCAGTAACCGCCAAAGGTGAGCGATTCATAAGCCCAGGCTCCACCCAGCATAATTCCAGTGCCCAGCACCATGGCAGAAAATACGCCCCAGGGCAAAACCGGTTTTACCCACTCGTTGTTTTTTTTCATCCAAAGCCCTGCAACTGCATAGGCAAAAGGTACAATGGTGGAGGCAAATCCCAAAAACAATACGGGTGGATGAATCACCATCCAATAATTTTGCAACAGGGCGTTTAACCCGGCTCCATCGCGGATCATGGATAGATAGTCGGGCCCGGGTTCAAAAGGCATCACACCCGCATTGCGCAACAAGATGAACGGATTGCTTCCTACCCGATATCCCCAGAAATAAATTCCGAGTAACATGGAAGCAATGCAAAACTGGGCAAACGAAATCACGCTCATCACCGGGCTTTCCCATTCTTTGGCAAACCGGATTAAAACCAATCCTAACACGCTATGCCAGATAGCCCAGAGCAGAAAGCTTCCCTCCTGCCCTTCCCAGATGCTGGCCAGCAGAAACTTGGGAGCCAGATCGCGGGACGTGTGTTCCCATACATAGTAATATTCAAAATAATGTTGGCTGATGATCCACACCAGCAATCCGAAAATGCTGAATACAGCGGCTACCTGTATGATAAATGCAATCCGGCCCAAATGTTTCCATGAATCCGGATCCGGCAGCTGACGTTTTTGCCTGACGGCAGCCGTTACATAGCTAATAGTAGCCAGCAGAGAGGAAATAAAAGCTATAATCACCGCCAGATGTCCCAGCCGACCCGGAAGCAAATGCTCACCTATATAATGCGTATCCAATGTAAACGATTTAAATTACTGACCCGAATGAGAGTTGCTGCCTGGCATCTGACCTATGGCCACTTGATCGTTTTTATACTTTGAGGGACATTTCATCAGGATCTGTGAACATTGAAATACGCTATCCTGCATGTGGCCAGTCAATACAATCTGTTCTGACCGTTCAATATCGGTAGGTCTGCTTCCCGTGTACACCACTTTGCGGATATTGCCTGCTTTGTCTTTCACGTAAAAGCTGAAATAATTGGGATCTTTCTGTGGATCATACATCTGTGGCAAATCTTTGTCGAGTACACCAATCACCCGATATTCCTTATCCGGGTGACGGGCTGCCGAAGCAAATGTTTCGTATGTGCTGAAATCCCCTACCAGGCTTACGATGACACCAATTGCGATAGCGATAAGCACCAGCAGGATAATTTGGAAACGTTTCATGGAAAGATGTTTGAAGCCCGAAAATTCTGTCGCATTCGTGTCAGCAAAATTACGGTAAAATTTATCGCACACGCCCGACTGTTTATTCCTTACGGAATTTTAACGAACAGATAAATCCGAGTCATTAAGGCATCCGCAGGTGAATTTCTGCCAGGGAAAGCGGGATAGATATCCTTTTTATGGTTGACCGATACCCGGTGATGATCTGCACATCCTGCCTGCTGATCTGTAAATGGGCCGCCAGGTCGGCAATCAACTGTTCATTTGCTTTTCCTTTTTCCCGAGGCGCGCAAACTTCCATTTTAAGGGTTTGCTGGTCCAGCCATCTGTAACGAGATTGTCTGGAAGGAGCCTGTACGCGAATAGTTAAAATGGTATGAACAGACATGGCATAAATCAGATTTAAAAAAAATAGGAAGTTTACTCAAAATTATCGATATGGGCTTACAACAATTTTGGGATGAAAGGTACAGCCAACCGGAATACGCGTATGGCAAGGAACCCAATAGTTTTTTTCGTGAACAAATCGATCTTCTTCAACCGGGGCGGCTGTTGATGCCTGCCGAGGGTGAAGGCCGAAATGCGGTATATGCTGCCCGGAAAGGCTGGCAGGTGGATGCTTTTGATATCAGCGAAAAAGGCAGGGAAAAAGCCTTGCGCTTAGCACAGGAAGCGGCTGTGTACATCCATTATCAGGTGGGCGATCTGGACACACTTCATTTTCCGGAAGCCAATTATGATGCGATTGGGCTCATATTTGCGCATTTCCCGGCTTCCCGGAGAAGCGCGTATCATCGGCATTTGGTGCGATTGTTAAAACCAGGAGGTACGATCATCCTGGAGGGATTCAGCAAGGCACATCGAGCCTATCAGCAAAAGCATCCCGGCGTAGGTGGGCCTCAGGATGAAAAAGTATTGTTTTCCCTTGAAGAGATAGCCGAAGATTTTCAGGGTCTTCAGTTCAAGCGATTAGAAGAATGTGAAGTCCACCTCCAGGAAGGCCTTTATCATGTGGGTCTGGGCAAAGTGATCCGGATGGTAGCATCAAAGCCGCTTTTGTAACGCATCTTTTGTGATGACGATTACAGGGCTCATTTGCTTATTCCCGCGGTAGCTCACCACACGCAGCTCGGTAGCTCCCTTTGGAAAACGGAGGGGAGTGTGGGCATAAGCTGGATAGAAGTTGTCCGGATTTGTGCCATCGAAGGAGTAATAGATGGTTAATCCGGGAATTTGGGTCCGCAGTTTCACTTCCAGTTCGGCCGTGAGGCTGTCGCGTACGGGTTGTATGATGGGTTGATACATGCTGGTGGCATATTTCACTTCCTGTGCATCGAAACGCGGAAACTCGGCTTCCACTCGATGGATAAAGTCTGGCCAGTTTTTTTCGGCGGCTGGTGTCCATCCCACTTCGGCTATGGCCAGTGCCCGGGGCCAGGTCATGTATTCCGCATGGCGCAGGTTGGGCACGTGTTCAGCCCACAGGTTACCCTGAATGCCTAAGATATAGCTGCTGTCTATGCCTGGTGGAACGGGTTCATAGAAATATACACTGTCGAGCCGCAACATACCGTAAGTTTTAGGTTCTACGAGCGGATCGCCCTGGTAAAGATCGAGATAGCAATGTCCCCAGGGGCTCATCACCACATCATGGTGCAGTTGGGCGGCCGCAATTCCCCCCTGAATACCTCGCCAGCTCATCACGGCAGCTTCGGGAGCCAGGCCTCCTTCCAGGATTTCGTCCCAGCCAATCATCTTTTTGCCATGTTTGATGATGATTTGTTCCACGCGTCTCTCAAAATAACCTTGCAGCTCTTCCAGCGTATGAAGCCCATTTTGTTGCATTTCAGCCTGATCACGCGGATCCTGTGCCCAGAATCCCTTATAGGCTTCATCTCCACCTACGTGGATATAGGGTCCGGGAAAAAGCCTGGCAATCTGGGCAAAGATGGTATCCAGGATGAGGTAAGTAGAATCTTTGCCTGTGCACAATACATTATCGAGGATGCGATAAAACGGACTTCCGGGATTTACCGCGTAGGGCAATCCTGTGCAGGACAAGCTTGGATATGCTGCAATCAGAGCCAGGCTGTGCGCAGGCACATCGATTTCCGGCAGGATGGTGATATGTCTTTGTGCAGCATAGGCAACTACTTCCCGGATATCATCCTGGGTGTAATATCCACCATCATTGGCAGGTTCTCCTGGTTGGGGTGGGTCAAAAGTGCCGAAATCGCCCGTGCGCGACACCCGCCAGGCCCCCACATTGGTGAGCCGGGGCAGCCCTTTGATTTCAATGCGCCAGCCATTGTCGTCGCTCAAATGCCAGTGAAACACATTAAACTTAAACCGCGCCATTTCATCGATATAAGCTTCCACTTCCTGTTTGGTAAAGAAATGCCGGCTTACATCGAGCATCAGTCCACGCCAATGGAAGCGCGGATAATCTACGATTTGCACACAAGGGATACTCCATGCAGGCAGTTTCACAGGCTCGTGACTTTCAATTTGAGGAGGCAATAATTGCAAAAGGGTTTGCAAGCCGTAAAAAATACCTGCACGGGTCTTGGCCGATAGTTCAACCTGTTGTGCCGAAACGGATAAACGATAGCCTTCCGGGCCCAGCCGATTATCAGGCTGAGGTAATATGTGAATGGCAATTAGATTTCGGTGTGAAAGCCGGGAAGTGGGTGAAAGCCTGAACCCGGTTGCCTGTAGAATGTCTTGTTGAAATATTTCCCAATCTGGTCGCAAAGAATCATCTGAAAGCCAGTACCTGGTTTGGTCATTCAAGATAAAATTGCCTGGCTGCAGATGCATGGATACAGGCCGGGGAATGATAGCAGGTGTGTCAATGGATTGGCCTTTGGATGGGGTTACGAATGGGAAACAAAATATCCAGCTGAATAGAAGGATCCGCCTGGCGACCTGATTATGGAAAATGGGTGGCATACAAGAATTTTTTTGAAGGCCGTAAAATACAGACAATCTACAGGAGATGCAAACTTTTGCTCAATCGGTTGAATTTGAGAAGGGCTTAAAAAATATACACTCGCCCGATTGTATGTGATGAAAATATCGAATGGGGTATTTCCATTTTTGTATATATGCGCAAAAAAACACCCCGACCTTACAGCCGGGGTGCTTATACGGTAAAATCTGTTTTTCAACAGGATATTTACTTCGAAAGATGTACGGTGCCAATATCCGTTATGTGCCTTGCCGTAACCTGTATGTTGGTGAGGGTGGTGTCATGATATCCGTTCGATGTGTTAATGAACAGGCTATATGTACCCTCATCCACACCCCAGATTTTAAAGAATCCATCTTTTCTTGGCAAAGCATACAGGGTGTCTTTGTCGTTATACAATGTGATCACGGGATAGGCATCCATGGGCAAAACAAATCCTTGCACCGTACCCATATTCGACACTACGAAAGCACGAATAAAGGGCTTGAGGTAAAAGGTTCCATTCCAGACTTTCACCACAGACCGCCCTGCATCGAAATCAATCCACAATCTGTAAGATCCCGGATGCACCTGTGCAATCTGATCGCCATATACCCGAATGTACACATTGTTAAATCCGTTGATCAGATTCAACGGATATTTAACTCCGTTTTTCACAAGATAATTGTTGCTGCCCAACGTGATCCGGATAGCAATGATTTTCCCTTTCGGGATGTAATCACTTGACAGAAGGGTATCAGCGCCATTGCTCAGCTGCATCAGATCGTATTGCCCGGCCTGGATGTTGAGGGTATCCCAGATAGCGTGTGGATTCTGATCTTCCCATCCCTGATCATGATCCCCGAACAGTTCGCCCCATTCTTCGCCTTCCGGATGATGATCTTCCCGGCCTTCGTTGCTTTGGGAAGTATCAATCCTTACGGCCACCATTTGAATATCCACCACGATGCTGTCGAAAAATCCTGCATCGTCTGTGAAACGAACTTCCAACTGATTTTTATCAGGTGGAATGGTATCAGAGCTGCTGGACTTCTGACAGGAACTGAGTCCTAAACCCAGCAAAGCTGCTGCAGCCATTAAGATGGCAGGAAATGAAAAATGTTTGTTTTTCATAGTGGAAAAGTTTTGAAGGTGAAAGATGAAATGTTAAAAACAAAATGCATGCCTTTTTATTTTTTTTAACCAGCAGTTAACTATAACCCTTGTCCTTTTTCTCTGGCCACATTTGCTCGGTTGGTCTTGAAATTCAGACATCCGAAAATATCGGGGGTTTAATCATGCTCATAATAAAATTTCAGTTAATCCTGCTCTGGTTTTTCTCAAGCCGCTACATGAAACGAATCCTCAATGGCTATTGGTTGGCTGCGCGGGAATTTTTTTTGTTAAAAACTTGTTTATTATCGATATTCTGCGTATTTTTCGAAAAAAAATTTGCACAAAAACGCAAACCTTTCATTTAAACCTTTTATTTATGTCCAAAGCATTACCCATTCGTGTCTTATGGCTCAGCTTCTTGGCTGTAGCCATGAGTTTTGCAGTAGCCCTGGCTCAGGAAAAAACGCTTTCAGGGCAGGTATTGGCGCCTGATGGCAGTCCTCTGGTAGGTGTTACCGTCAAGGTAAAAGGTACGACCAGAGGCACTACAACAGATGTCAACGGCCGTTTTCAGCTTTCAGCTGCATCGGGAGAAACCTTACAATTCAGCTTTATTGGCTATGCACCTCAGGAGCTGAAAGTAGATGACCAGTCAACCCTTCGGGTTACGTTGCAACCTACCCGTTCGCAATTGAATGAAGTGGTGGTGACGGCGTTGGGGCAGCAGCAACAGGAGCGTACGCTGGGATATGCGGTGCAAAAAATCAGTGGTGCCGATATTGAAAACACGCATCGGACGGATTTTGTATCGGCATTGCAAGGTCGGGTGGCCGGATTGACGGTCAACAGCACCAGTGGCTTGCCAGGCGCCTCAGATGCCATTCAGTTGCGGGGGATTAACTCCATTGGATTGAGCAATTCCCCATTGTTTATTGTAGATGGCGTGCCAGTTGATAATTCCACTTTCAGTACGGCTTCGTTGACCTCAATCAATCAAAGCGCAGTAGATTATGCCAATCGGCGATTTGATTTCACGAACCGGATTGCAGATCTCAACCCGAATGATATTGAAAGTATCACCATATTGAAGGGTCCTGAGGCTACGGCTTTGTATGGCATTGAAGCCACCAGCGGAGCGATTGTGATTACCACCAAATCGGGCAAGGCCGGCAAGCCCACGGTCGATTACAATGGTACGCTCACCACCACCAAGCTGTATCGTTTTCCGGAAGTACAGCGCGTCTATGATCGGGGTTTCAACGGCGTATTTGATCCCAGTTCTGTCAGTTATTTCGGTCCACGTATTCCGGCTGGCACCCAGCTTTACGATAATATCCATCATTTTTTCCGCACGGGTATTCGCCAAACCCATAATCTATCTTTTTCCGGTGGGAATAACCAAATCACGTATCGTTTATCATCCAGTTATTTGGACGATCAGGGAGTGGTGCCCAATACGGATTACAAGCGCATCAATGTGGCTTTGCGCGTGAATGCACGGATTTCAAACAAATTATCTACCGATGCGTCGATTTCTTACATCCAGGCTGATAATACCAAGGCAGAAAAAGGGCCTACCAGCTTTTTATTGGGATTGTATTTATGGCCACCCTATATGGATGTGCGCGATTATTTGAATCCGGATGGTTCCAAAAAACTTGTGTATCCCAATCACACACCTGATCAGGAATATGATAATCCATTCTTTTCCGTAAACAAAAATCATTTTTACGATAAGACCCGAAGGATGATTGGCAACTTTGGTGTTACTTACGATCCGCTGCGTTGGCTTTCCATCAGTGGCCGTATCGGCAACGATGCCTACACCACCAATGGCATGATTTATTACAACGCCAATTCCACCTTTGCTTATCAATTTAAAGGTCGTATTGATCAATACACGTCCATTGTGCAAAACCTTTATACACAACTGCTGGTGAAGGCCTCGCATAATTTCGGATCATGGAATACCTCTTTGCTGCTGGGAAATGCGGTATATAACAACAGCAATCACACCGAGGCACAAAGCGGACAGAATTTTCTGGTCAATGATTTTGTTTCTTTGAATATCGCCAATCCACTCACCATCAGCAATCTTACCAGCCTGGTGCGGAAACGCCTGATTGGCGTGTTTGGAGAATTCAATCTGGGATATAAAGAAATCTTTCATTTGCAAATCACGGGTCGAAATGATTGGACTTCTACCCTGCCCATTGGTCGGAATCATTTCTTTTACCCGTCTGCAAATCTAAGCTTTGCTTTTACCGAAATTCCTGCACTTGCGGGTTTGAAGCAGGTCATCAACTTTGGCAAGCTACGCGCTTCTGTAGCACAAGTGGGTAAAGATGCGCCTCCCTATCAGGTATATCCTGGTTTGCTTCCGCAAACCACTACCGGCGGGGGATTTGCCTTCAACTTCAATGGCCCCAATCCTTACCTTCGTCCAGAACAAACCACTTCTTATTCCTATGGGGCGCATCTGGAATTTTACAACAGCCGCCTGATTGTAGATGGAGAATACTACAAAACCAAATCCATTCACCAGATTGTGCCACTGGTGCGTAAATCCTATGCTCCGGGATTTGTGCTTTACACCATCAACGGCGGAAGCCTCACCAACCACGGGCTGGAGCTGACGCTAACAGCTACTCCTGTGCAAACTTCGGCTTTGCAATGGAATATTACGGTCAACTATGCTTTCAATCGCAGCAAGCTCTTGAGTTTGCCTTCCGGTGTAACGGAATTTTATAATTCTGATACCTGGCTGTATGGCAATCTGCGCAATGGCATGAAAGTAGGCGGCCCGCTGACCACCTTCACCGGTGCTACCTGGATGCGCAACAACAATGGTGATATTCTGGTTAATCCATTAAACGGTTATCCCTTAAAAGACAATAGTTTTCAGGTGGTGGGTGATCGCAATCCGAAATTCACGGGTGGAGTGAACAATAGTTTTGAATGGAAAGGTTTTACGCTTTCCTTTCTGTTTGATTTCCGTCGCGGCGGTGATGTATTCAATGCCACGGCTCTTCAGCTTTATAGGCTGGGCTTAAGTACGGCTACCCTGAACCGCGAAACGCCTGTGGTGGTAAAAGGTGTTTTAAAAGACGGAATGGAAAATTCTTCCAAACCCACTCCCAACACCATTCAAATTACACCGATGTATAATTCCAATTATTTTTCCAACGTAAGCGTGGAATCGGATTTTGTAGAAAAGAATATAAACTGGATTCGGCTGCGTGATGTGTATCTGATGTACAATTTTCCCAAAAAATGGTTAGGTCGCCAACACACCATTCAAGACTTGAGTGTGAGCATATCATCTTCTAACCTATTTATGATCACCAATTACAGTGGGCAGGATCCGGATGTAAATGGCACCACGCCGGCCACGTTGGGCTCAGGAGGAGCCGGAATTGATTACAATGTAGTTGGCAAGCCACGTGTGTTCAATTTCACGGTAAATGCCCGTTTTTAATTTTTAATTCTTCATTTCAAAATGCATTGGCATATGAAAAAGTTTCGTACATACGCGTTTAGCCTGTTGATGCTGTGTGGACTGACCTTGTCGTTGAGCAGCTGCAAAAAATACCTGGATATCAATAGTGATCCCAGCAATCCCGATAATGTGGAAGCTGCTTTGTGGCTTTCACCTATCTTGTCGAAGATGGCTGTGGATGTAGGCTTTGATGGCCGTTATTTAGGGTGTTATGATAATTTCTTCCATTACTATGCGGGCAGTTCGAATGCCGACTTGTATGGGTATTATCCAGCAAGTGATAACATGGGGCAGATCTGGCGCATGGTGTATTTTGATATGGGCATGAACCTGAGCCGCATGATTGAAAACGGCATGAACGCTAAGCAATGGGATTATGTGGGCGTGGGGTATGCCTTGCGAGCCTGGGGCTGGCTCACAGCAACCGATTATCATGGTCCAATTATCATTAAAGATGCTTTCATTGAAGATCCCAACAAGTCGGAATACGATTATGATGACCAGCAGTATGCCTACCAAACGGTTTTTGCATTGTGTGATTCGGCCCTGGCTTATTTGAATCGGACCGATGGAGGTGTTTCGCAAACCAATCTGGCTCGTGGCGATCTGGTATATAAAGGCGATCGCAGCAAATGGATCAAATTTGTATATGGGCTGAAAGCCCGTGCCATGCAAACTTTATCGAATAAAAGTTCGCAGTATTACAATCCTGATTCGGTTATCACCTGGGTCAATCAATCCTTTGCCAGCAATGCCGATAACTTCCTGGTGCCTTTTAATGGCAATTCGTCGGCCGATGCGAACTTTTTGAGTCCCACACGCAACAACTTCAGCATTTACCGGCAATCGCAATTCATTGTAAACCTGATGAACGGAACCGTGTTCGGTCAGGCTGATCCGCGCATGCCCGTGATGCTGGTTACCGATGCAGCAGGTGTGTATCGAGGCGCCGATGCCGTGCTGGGCGATACCGCGCGGGCAGTAACCAGCCGCGCACTTTTAAATCCCTATGGATTAAGCCGCTCACCGCAGCACGGCGATCCAGGCAAATATGTATTCAGCGAAGGCCCCTTCCCGATTATGACCTACGCCGAATTACAATTTTGCAAAGCCGAAGCAGCCTATAAAAAAGGAGATATGACCACGGCACTGGCTGCCTATCAGAATGGCATCAAGGCTCATATCCAGTTTTGTGGCTTGAAGCTCACCGATACGGCTGTAGTAAGTTATCTGGGCAATCTGCAGGTCGTTCCTACCGATCCAAATCAGCTTACGTTATCGATGATTATGTGCCAGAAATTCATTGCCCTGTGGGGTTTTGGTTTTGTGGAAGTATGGAATGATTTGCGCAAATATCATTACACCGATACCGATCCGAAAACCGGACAACAGGTGTTCACGGGCTTTACCCTGCCTTTGCCCAGCCAGATGTATGTGGATAACAATGGTAAACCTGCTTATCGCGTCAGGCCCAGGTATAATTCAGAATATGTGTGGAATATGAATGCTTTGAAAAAAATTGGCGCCGATCAGCCCGATTACCACACGCTGGAATGCTGGTTTAGCCAGCCCTGAATATTTTTAAAATGGTTTTATTGAATTATTCATGACTGAAATCATTGCTGTATATGAAATACATTTTATCACTCGCATTTCTGACCATCATCAGCCTGGAGGCATGTAAAAAAAATCAGATTGCTATTCCTGTGAATCCGGCAACTGATTATGCATTCGTGAAATTTGTAAACGGCGAACCCAACACCACAAAGAGTTATCAGTTTCTATGGAATGGGCAAAAAATTACGGGTACCGGGCTGGCGTATGCAGGCATATTCCCGGGTACGGTTGAATATGCGGCCCTTGTGCCCGGACAGGGAACCGTGGCTGTCAGCATAGATGGTGATACCACATTTACTCCCGTAGCGCAGGCCAGTTTAAGCATTGAAAGTGGTAAGCGTTATGGTATCATCTGGAGTGGAGATATCAGCAAAGATCCTTTTGTGGTGGTTGAGAACCGTACTCAACCCACGGATAGCGGTTATGTAATGGTACAATGTGTGAATCTGATCCAATCCAACCAAACCATAGATATTCTTTCACTGCCCGATAGCACAGTTTTGTTTGCAGCTGTGCCTTACAAAGGCGTGAAAGATTATATCAAAATTCCTTATGCAGGCAGCTATCTGGTGCGGGAAACAGGAACACGTATTACATTGGCCAAAGCAACGCTTTCACTTTCCCAAACCCGTAACTATACCTGGTATGTGAGAGGAAAACAATACGATACGCTGGCCACAAGCAAAACAAAAATTACGCTGGATTATTACACCAATGGCTATCCGCAAACACCATAACATGCATGTACATGCATGTTATTTTTTACAGAATCCTGAGTTGTTTTTGGGCATAAGGTTGCAAGAGCGTAGATGCAGGTGGTAGTTCGGTGACGAGATAGTGAATGCTGTCCAGTGTGCATACTTTGAATTTCTGATAGGAATCCAGTTTTTCAGAAATGCAAAGAATGGCTGTCTTTTCACAAGCCTGAATCATGGCTTTTTTCACCTGTACAATTTCCCAATCTGAATCTGTAATGCCTTTATCAATGGATAATCCGTTTGTACCCAGCAAACAAAGATCGGCCTGAAGATCGCGCAACTGGTTGATGACGCTGGCTCCGATATGAACGTAAGATCCTTTGGAAAGTTCGCCACCAATGGTGATTACTGTGAGATTGGGATGAGCAACCAGTTCAATAGCAACCAGCGGGCTGATAGTGAAAAAAGTAGCCCGCAGATTATCCGGAATCGCTTTGGCAAGCTCAATCATAGTGGTGCCTCCGCCAGTGAGCACCACCATATCATGTTTGATGAGTGTAATCACTTTCTGTGCGATTTGCTTCTTGGCTTCAGTGGCATAGGTAGGTACATGATGATTGAGCGGATGATAAAACGAAGGACTTACGGCTCCGCCATGCACTTTCACAATACTGCCTTTGCTGGCCAGCTCTTTCAAGTCGCGCAGAATCGTATCTTCTGAAACACCAAGTGTAGCTGCCAATTGTGATGATAACACTTTATTGTGCAGATTGATTTGTTTCAGGATATATGCTTGTCGTTCTTCTTTCAACATAACCACTGGTTATGGAACAAATATTTGAATTGAATAATATACTGCATCTGTGTCTGGTGTGTACATGATCATCTCAGTTACTTAATCATTGTTTTGATAAATGGTCTGCCGGTTAAATATTAAGCAATTTTTTCCATGATCACAGCACCCAGCGGAGGCAAATGAATGGTAAGTTGATAGGGCTTGCCTTTGCAGGGTTGTGGTTGGGTTTGATGGGTGCCTGGATTCAGTACGCCACTTCCCCCGAAATCGGGATGATCGGTATTCAGGATTTCACGCCAGCTGCTGTTTTCCGGCATACCTATTTGATAATTCATCCTGGGTACGGGTGTCATATTCAGGGCAATCAACAACTTGCGATATCCATTGATTTCATGTCGGGAATAAATAAAAATGCTGTGCTGACGGTCGCCGATATCAATCCATTCAAAGCCGATGGGCATAAACTGTGTTTCATGCAGGGCTGTTTGACTTCGGTACAATGCATTCAATTGTTTGATGAGTTGCTGCATACCCTGATGCGGCTGGTATTGCAACAGATACCAGTCGAGTTCACGTTTAAAATTCCATTCCGATGTTTGAGCTATTTCATTGCCCATAAACAATAATTTGGTGCCAGGATGGGTGAACATATAGGCATACAGCAAGCGCAGGTTGGCAAATTTTTGCCAGTCGTCGCCAGGCATCTTGTAAATCAAGGGCGATTTGCCGTGTACTACTTCATCGTGTGAAAGCGGCAGCATGAAGTTTTCACTGAATGCATAAATGAGGCTAAAAGTAAGCTGATCATGATGAAATTGACGGAAATAAGGATCTGTTTTGAAATATTCCAGCGTATCGTTCATCCATCCCATCATCCATTTCATGCCAAATCCCAAACCACCCAGATAAACCGGTTTTGACACGCCATAAAAAGCGGTGGATTCTTCGGCAATGGTTTGGGTATCCGGATATTGTTCATACACAATGGTGTTCAGTTCCTGAAGCAATGAGATAGCTTCCAGGTTTTCTCTTCCGCCCCGATCGTTGGGTATCCATTCGCCCTGTTTGCGGGAATAATCCAGGTAAATCATAGAAGCCACAGCATCTACGCGCAATCCATCTGCATGATATTGATCCAGCCAATACACGGCATTGCTGAGCAAGAATGATCGCACTTCATTGCGGGCATAATTAAAAATATAGCTGTTCCAGTCTTTTTGAAAACCCTTGCGCATATCAGCATATTCATAGACATGAGAGCCATCGAAGCGGAACAGGCCATGCGCATCGCCCGGGAAATGCGAAGGCACCCAGTCGAGGATTACACCGATGCCGGCCTGATGAAACTGATCGATCATGTACATGAAATCCTGCGGAGTGCCATATCGGGATGTGGGCGCAAAATAACCGGTAATCTGATAGCCCCATGAACCGTCAAAGGGGTGCTCCATCACAGGCATCAGTTCCACATGGGTAAATCCCATTTCTTTCACATAGGGCACCAGTTGATCGGCAATCTGGCGATAGGAATAAAACAGTTCATGGTTATTGGGGTCGGGTCGGCGCCAGGAGCCGAGGTGTACTTCATAAACGGAAAAAGGACTTTTCAGATCATTGTATTGTTGGCGGTGTTGCATCCATTCCTGATCATGCCATGCATAATCCAGCGGCCAGGCGATGGATGCTGTTTTCGGCCTTGTTTCCCAGTGAAAAGCATAGGGATCGCCTTTGTAAAATACTTCCCCATCGCGTGAACGAATCAGGTATTTGTACAGATCGCCGGCTTTTACTCCCGGAATGAATCCTTCCCAGATGCCCGACTGATCCCAACGCGGAAAAAGCAGATGTGCACCAGCTTGCCAATCGTTGAACGTGCCAATGACTGAAACCTGTTCCGCATAGGGAGCCCAGACGGCAAAATATGCACCGGGCTGGTTTTCGTAGGTATCAAGATGGCATCCCAGTTTTTGATACAAACGATAGTGCTTGCCGGCTTGAAACAGCGAAATATCAAAATCAGTGAGGAGCGATGCCGGCAGCACCTGAGCCGGTTGTGCCGCGGAAGTGGGTATGGAAGCCATGTTTAGCCATTAAGTTCGTTGCACGCACACCCGATGTTGTTCATCAATCCGGTGTGGTTCATCAAATATAAACACTTCCAGCGGTTTATTCCCATGATTTTCAATCAAAATTTCCTTATGGCTGACCCGCACCCGCAGCCAATTTCCGCGGAATTGAAAACGAAATTCATATGCCTGCCAGCGGCTGGGAATAAAAGGCCTGAAATGCAGCGCTCCTCTCCTCACCCGCATGCCCGCAAAACCTTGTACAATGCTTAACCACGTGCCTGCCATGCTGGTGATATGGCAACCATCGGCGGTGTCTTTGTTATAATCGTCTAAATCGAGTCGCGCTGTTCGCAGGTAAAGCTCATAAGCTTTCTGTTCATCCCCTATTTTGGCAGCGAGAATGCTATGTATGCAGGGTGAAAGCGATGATTCATGCACCGTGCGGGGCTCGTAGAAATAAAAGTTCCTGCGGATTTGTTCTGTCGAAAAACGATCTTCAAAAAAATAAATCCCTTGCAATACATCAGCCTGCTTGATGAAACAGGAACGCAGGATGCGATCCCAGCTCCAGTGTTTGTACAAAGGCAGATCATCGGGCGACAAATCACTTACCAGCTGCTGTTCTTTATCCAGATATCCTTCCTGCTGCAGCAGAATACCTGAGGAAGGTTCCTCAGGGAGATACATGTGTTGCCGGATATGTCTCCAGGCCGAAATCTCATTTTCTTCATCAAACTCAAGCTGTGCACATAAAGATGCAAATTTTTGCGGAGCTTGTTGTTTTACATATTGGATTGCTGTTTCAGCATATTCCATGCACCAGCAGGCAATATAGTTGGTGTACCAGTTGTTGTTTACATTGTTTTCATATTCATTGGGGCCTGTTACGCCCAGGATCACATATTTTTGCTTGGGTTCACTCCAATTTACACGCTGAGCCCAGAAACGAGCAATCGCAATGAGTACTTCCAGTCCGTAATCAATCAGATAGGCTTCATCGCCCGTATAATTGACATAATTCCATATTGCATAAGCAATGGCGCCGTTGCGATGAATTTCTTCAAATGTGATTTCCCATTCATTATGGCATTCTTCACCATTCATGGTTACCATCGGATAAAGGGCAGCCCCCTTGCCAAATCCCAGTTTACGAGCATTTTCAATGGCTTTAGGTAAATGACGATAGCGGTAAAGCAACAAATTGCGTGCAACCTGTTGCCCTGCCGTAGCCAGATAAAAAGGCAGGCAGTAAGCCTCCGTATCCCAGTATGTGGCGCCTCCATATTTTTCGCCAGTGAATCCTTTGGGTCCAATATTCAGTCTTTCATCATCGCCTGTATAAGTTTGATGCAACTGAAAAATATTGAACCGGATGCCCTGTTGTGCCTCAACATCACCCTCAATCTGCACATCCATGGTTTGCCATTTTTCAGCCCAGTAATTTTTCTGTTCTGCAAGCAGCTGATCAAAGCCTATCTGCACAAATGTTTGCAGCTGGTTTTGTGTAGATGTTAATATACACGATGGCTGATGATTCAACGAAGAAAGCACAGCTGCATATTTTTCTATTACATACGTATTGCCTTGCTTCACTGGCAGCATTGCCTGCAGGGCTGCATATTTTTCATCGGATACATGCTCAAATGAAACAGGCAAAATTTGTTTGTGTAATAAAATCCGGGCATGAATGCCGGTGCTTACCACAAAACCCGATTTTTTGGTTCGTGCTACCACGAAAGCAGAAGATGCTGATGTTTCGCTGTGTACATGTTCCCAGAATTTTTCCCTGTAATTGGCATCTGCATTTTGCACGTGTGCATCCACAGGCAGGCAGAGCTGAATGTTTCCTGAAAAGTTTAATGGTGTAATGGCATATTGAATCACGCCGGCCTCGTGCCGGGTCATGCTGCAGAAGCGCAAGCTGTCAATCTGCAATTGTTTGCCATTTTTTAATTCAATGATGCAGCTTCGTTTCAAATAACCCTCATGCATATTCAGTTCCCGGTAAAAAACAGGAACAGCTTTCGCGCTGTACAGATCTACGTCTTCCCCATCCACACTCCACAAAATCTGAATCCAGGAAGGCGCATTCAACACTTTCGCGAAATATTCAGGATATCCGTTTTTCCACCATCCTACTTTGGTTCTGTCGGGATAATAGATACCTCCTACATAATGCCCCTGCAATGAAGGACCTGAATATTTTTCCTCAAAATTGCCGCGTTGACCCATCCTGCCATTTCCGATGCTGAACAAGCTTTCTGCCACCAATTGTTGCGCAGGATCAAATCCTTCCTGAATAATTCTCCAAGGGTCTGCTTTCACAAAACGCTTCATAACCGGTTGATTTAATAGTTAACATTCGCAGATAAACCAGATAATGATATCCACAAATCAGACGGAGAAACAGAAGCAAAATCAGGAATAATCAAATGTGCCTGTTGCAATATATCTGCCTGCCCTACACCTACGCAATAGAAACCACCCGCAAGTGCAGCTTCCACACCTGCTTTGGCATCTTCAAATACAATGGCCTGACAAGGTTGTATATGCAGCCGGGTAGCTGCTTTGAGAAACACTTCCGGATCGGGTTTGGCTTTTTTGATTTCTGTACCATCCACAATGACATCAAACCAGGGGATGAGTTCTGTTTTTTGCAAAACCATTCTTGCATTTTTACTGGATGAGGCTACTGCAAGGCGAATGTGATTTTCTTTCAGAAACCTGAGGCAAGCTGTTACTCCCGGCAAAACATCGTCTGGTGTCATTTGTGTCAGATATTGCCGAAATAATTCATTTTTTTCAATCAATGTTTGTTCCCGCTCTGCAGGTGTAAGTTGTTTACCGGTCATATCCAACAATCGGGAAAGGGAATCTTCCCGGCTTAATCCTTTTAATGATTCATTATCCTGTTCTGTAAATGTTACTTTCCAGCGGTTTGTGATTTGTTTCCATGACAGAAAATGATAATGCGCTGTGTTGACCAGTACTCCATCCAGATCAAAAATACAAGCCTGAAAAAAAGGTTTATCCATGATTAACTGCGTTTTATGGTTTTAGTTGCCATACCAATGAGGCATAAGGTGGCAGATGAAATTGTGAGATATCTTCAATCGTTTCTCGGTTCAACACATCATAGGCATGTTGGTATCCCTGCATACGTTCAGCAAAACGCTTCGTGGAAACGGAAACCTCGTCATCATTGCCGTTGATAGCTATCATAACAGTTTCATGTGATGTATAGCGGAAATACACATACACATTTGCCTGCGGCACATATTGCATGAGTTTGCCAAAACGAAGTGCTTCACTTTGCTGGCGAAAATGAGCCAAATTCTGTATGAAATGAAAAGCCATGTTTTCGGTATCCGATCTTCCGCTCTCGGTAAACTTATTGACTGTATCGTTTGGCCATCCGCCTGGAAAGTCTTTTCTTACCAGTCCGTCGGGTGCTGATATGCCTTTCATCAAAATTTCATCACCATAATACATTTGCGGAATTCCGCGTGAGGTGAGCAACAAGGTAAAGGCTGATTCATATTTTCGGATATCCTGCCCCACCACAGCATAAATGCGGCTCATATCATGATTGTCCAGAAATATCACATTCTTCATGGGATCCTGATACACAAAGTCCTGTGCAAGGGTCAGATAAGGTTCAATGATGCCCGATGTCCATCCGTTTTTTTGGGTGAAAGCATTTTGTACAGCAAAGCACCATTGAAAATCACATACACCTGGTAAGTTGGATTTGAAAGGAATATCCAGATGATTTCTGGTGAAATAAGCCTGTGGCAATACGCCATGCACCCAAGTTTCACCAAATAAATGCAGCTGGGGAAATTCACGCAACAGAGCTGCATTGAAACGGTTCATAAAATTCAGATCACAATAGATGTAAGTATCTATCCGATATGCATCCACCCCTGCATATTCCACCCACCAGATGGCATTCTGAATGAGATAATTGGCCACATAAGGATTGCGTTGATTCAGATCAGGCATAAAAGGAGTAAACCAGCCATCACTCATTTGCTTCTGATCTGATTTTGATGCATAGGGATCGAATAAAGGAGATTCGCGATAGGTGGTATTGGTATAATGCGGCCATTGATTTAGCCAGTCTTTCATAGGCATATCGCGCACAAACCAATGTTGTTCACCCACATGATTTAGTACAATGTCCTGAATTATTTTCAACCCCATTTGATGGGCTTTTTCCACCAATGTTCGGTACAGTTCATTATCACCCAGCCGTGGATCCACACGATAGTGGTCGGTGAATGCATATCCATGATAGGATGCATGTGCTTCGTTGTTTTCCAGCACAGGTGTCATCCAGATGGCTGTAATACCCAAATCTTTCAAATAATCCAGATGATTGATCACGCCCTGTAAGTCGCCACCATGGCGCGCTGTAAGCGAATCCCGCTGCAATGATTGATCGAGCATGCCGGCTATTCGGTCGTTGGAAGTATCCCCATTGGCAAAACGATCGGGCATCAGCAGATAAATGAAATCACCTGCGTTTACACCTAAGGCTCTCGATTTGCCGTCATCCGGATTGCGGGGATACAGATGGTAATGATACACAAAGCTGCGCTGGTCATCCCATGTAATTTGCAAAGGAATATCACCGGGTTTAGCAGTGGGTTCAATTTGTAGATCCACAAATACATAATGCGGGTTTTCCACATGATGAACCTGAATAATTTTTACACCGGGATAATGGGTTTGTATGTTTGCCTGCCGAAGATTTTCCTGTGCATGAAACAAAATCTGCACGCGTGACCATTTCATGCCGGTCCACCAGAATGCCGGACACACATGGTCAAAAATCTGCTTTGTCTGGGCAATCGCGGGATGCGTACCAGCAAATGCAATCGCAGAAGATAAAGACAACATCCATTTTTTCATGCCTGTTGATTTATGAGTTTGCCTGTAAAACAGTTTTTGTTTTTTGGGAAGATGAAAAAGGTTTTTTCACCTGATCATCCCGATCTGATACAATCAGGTTCATCAAGGCTGCAATTAGCATACATCCTCCGCCAATCAACATGGCGTATATGCTTTCATTATGGAAGAAAAATCGAATCAGAAATCCCAGCAACACAGCGGCCAGAATTTGTGGAATGACGATAAAAAAGTTGAATACGCCCATGTAAAAACCCATTTTTTCAGGTGGCAATGCCCCGGCCAGAATAGCATAGGGCATGGTAAGCGTGGAAGCCCATGCCAGGCCTATGGCAAGCATGGGCCATATCAGCTGCCATTGCTGATGGATGAAATAAATGCTGATCAGTCCGGCACTGCCTATGAACAAACATATCAGATGGGTATAGGTGCGCTTCACGGTACGGGCAATCCATGGCAGCAGAAAAGCCATAAATGCGGAGACCCCGTTATACACAGAAAATAAAACTCCTACCCAATCGCCTGCATCCTGAAAAGCCTGTGACTGGGCATCGGTGGTATGGTACACCTGCTGCGCAACTGCAGAAGTGGTATAAATCCATAATGCAAAAAATGCAATCCAGGTAAAAAATTGTACCACGGCCAGTTGCAACATGGTGCGGGGCATTTGCACAAATCCTTTTCCTATTTCACGTAGGCTTGCAAATAATCCACGGGTTTGTTGTTTGCGTGTTTTCCATGCTTCCATATCATCCGGAGGATATTCACGAGTAGTAAATACTGTCCAGCTGACGGCTGCAAAAAAGCAGGCTGCGCCCAGATAAAAGGCATATTTCACGGAAAGCGGGATATGGTGATGTACGGCATTGCTCACATGCAGCACATGTGTCATCAGATAGGGAAACTGCGAGCCCAGCACGGCACCCAGCCCAATGAAAAAAGTTTGCATGGCAAAACCCAGCGTGCGCTGGGAGGAAGGCAACTGATCGCCCACAAATGCCCGGAAAGGCTCCATTGTGATGTTGATAGAAGCATCCATCAGCCACAACATAACAGCGGCCTGCCACACGGCCCTGCTGTTGGGCATCAGCACCAGCGCCAGCGCGGCTAACAAAGAACCTACAAAAAAATATGGCCGCCGCCTGCCCCAGAACCTGTGCCAGGTGCGGTCACTCAGGTATCCGATGATTGGTTGAACCAAAAGTCCTGTAACAGGTGCAGCAATCCAGAGTATTGGAATGTGGTCAATAGAGGCGCCCAGTGTCTGAAAAATGCGGCTGGCATTGGCATTCTGGAGTGCAAAGCCTATTTGTATCCCAAAAAAGCCTACACTCATATTCCAGATCTGCCTGAAACCAAGATGCGGGCGTTGTACAGGGGGTGGCATGGGTAATTTTCTTCCAATATACAGCAAATAAAAAGAAACTTTGCGTAAAAATTACAATAAGCTTCGAAATAAGTACATGCTTATTCGCCATTTGCCGCTTGTCAGTATCTTTTTCCTGGGGCCAATAAAAAAGCCGCTTCGACAATTGAAGCGGCTTTTGGTGGAGAATTTTTTCTATTAATAATCCATACCGCCCATGCCACCTGCAGGAGCAGGAGTATTCTGCTTGGGTTCGGGTTTATCTGCAACCACGCATTCGGTAGTGAGCAACATACCGGCAATGGAAGCAGCGTTTTCGAGGGCGATGCGGGTAACTTTGGTGGGATCAATGACACCGGCCGACATGAGTTTTTCAAATTCTTCGGTGCGGGCATTGAATCCGAAATCACCCTGTCCGTCTTTTACTTTTTGCACTACGATGGAACCTTCCCAGCCGGCGTTATTGGCAATCTGGCGGAGGGGTTCTTCAATAGCGCGTTTTACGATGTTGATACCTGTGGTTTCGTCGTCATTGTCGCCCTGAAGTTTTTCAAGAGCTTCCAGAGCACGGATGTAAGCTACGCCACCACCCGGAACGATACCTTCTTCTACAGCGGCTCTTGTAGCATGGAGGGCATCATCTACCCGATCTTTCTTTTCTTTCATTTCCACTTCCGTAGCTGCACCCACATACAACACGGCTACACCGCCGCTCAGTTTGGCCAGGCGTTCCTGGAGTTTTTCCTTATCGTAGTCAGAAGTGGTGGTTTCAATCTGGGCTTTGATCTGGTTGATACGGGCCTGGATATCGCTCTTCTTGCCTTTACCGCCTACAATGGTGGTATTGTCTTTATCAACGGTTACGGATTCGGCGCGACCCAGGTAGGTAAGATCTGCATTTTCAAGTTTATAACCTTGTTCTTCGCTGATAACTATGCCACCGGTGAGGATAGCAATATCCTGCAACATTTCCTTGCGACGGTCGCCGAAGCCAGGAGCTTTAACAGCGCATACTTTCAGTGTACCACGCAGTTTGTTCACCACCAGGGTAGCCAGGGCTTCGCCTTCCACATCTTCAGCGATGATCAGCAATGGAGCACCCTGCTGGGCAATTCTTTCGAGAATGTGCAGGATATCCTTCATGGTGCTGATCTTCTTGTCGTGGATCAGGATGTAGGGATTTTCCAGCACAGCTTCCATTTTTTCGCTGTTGGTCACGAAGTAAGGTGAGAGGTAACCGCGGTCAAACTGCATTCCTTCCACGACATCCACATAGGTATCGGTACCTTTGGCTTCTTCTACGGTGATCACACCATCTTTGCTAACTTTTTGCATAGCTTCTGCAATCAGAGCGCCAATGGTGGGATCATTGTTGGCCGAGATGGTAGCCACTTGTTCGATTTTCTTGGAATCGGTACCGATTTTTTCAGATTGTTTTTTCAGATGTTCTACCACTGCTTTCACAGCCTTGTCAATCCCTCTTTTTACGTCCATCGGGTTGGCACCGGCGGCTACTACTTTCATGCCTTCGGTAATCAGGGCCTGAGCCAGCACAGTAGCGGTTGTGGTACCATCACCGGCGATATCGGATGTTTTGGATGCCACTTCTTTTACCATCTGGGCACCCATATTTTCGATGGGATCTTCCAATTCGATTTCTTTAGCTACGGTAACCCCGTCCTTGGTAACGCTGGGAGCGCCATATTTCTTTTCCAGCACCACATTGCGGCCTTTAGGACCCAGGGTAACTTTTACTGCATTTGCAAGGGTATCAATACCCTTTTTCATCCTGTTGCGTGCTTCGGTGTCGAAGAACAATTGCTTTGCCATAGTTGATTGATTTTTTTTGAAAAGATGAATAATAGTATAACAGAAAACATCCACACTTATTCAGGCACAATGGCTAAGATATCTGATTCACGCATGATCAGATAGTCTTCTCCGTCAAAGCTGATTTCTGTGCCTGCATACTTGCCGTACAAGACCGTGTCACCGGGTTTTACTGTGGTAGGTTCATCTTTTTTACCCGGACCGGCAGCCACAACAGTTCCTTTCTGTGGTTTTTCCTTAGCGGTGTCGGGGATAATGATACCTCCCTTTGTTTTTTCTTCTGCGGGAGCGGGTTTGACAATCACCCGGTCGGCGAGTGGTGTGATGTTCAACTTGTTTGCCATAGGTTTGAAATTTTTACAAAGTCAGGAATAATGTTCTGTGCCCTCCCTTATCGAGAATTATGCCATCTCCTGATTTCAGTCAATTTTGCAGCTTTTCAGAATAAGGCTTCCACTTGAGAGCCGGGCAATGTCAGTTTTTTCAGCAACATTGTCAGGTAAGCAGCTTAATTTTAAAATCACAACTTACTGCTTTCGCAAGCAAGGAGATCATTATCTTTGTGCGTTCATTCAGTGGGTGGAATAATGATCAGCAGAAGAAACATCCGGGTTAAGGTCATGCAAATATTATATGCTCTTGAGACAGCAGAATCGCCTCTTGCCAGTTTGGAGGATGCCCGTCGATTGATTGACCCGCATTTGGATCAGACCGAAGCTATCTATACTTATTTGCTTTATTTCCTTACCGAAGTAGCCAGTTATGCCCGTACGGATGCCCAAATCCGGGCTTCAAAACTCCTCCCGACTCCGGAAGATCTGAATGTAAACACCAAAATTGCGGATAACAAATGGGTGAAATATTTGCAGGAACATCCGGTGTTTCAACAGAAAAAGAAAAAAGCGTTGCTGGAGCATGTGATTGACATGGATCTGGTGAAAAAGATTTATCATCAATTGATTGAACTGGATGTATATCGTTTTTACATCATTGCTGCTGAGCGCGATGAAAAAGAAGAGAAAGAAATATTGTCTTATATTTTTCATGAGTTGATGATGAAAAATGAAGAATTTGATCAGCACATGGAAGATAATTTTCCACATTGGCCCGATGATCGGGATATGATGAGTGTGCTGATCAATAATTTCTTCCAGAAACCTACAGGCATTGATTTTCATTCCATTGTACCCGAAGAAAAAAGGGAATATGCAGCAGAGTTATTGTTTACTGCCTATGAAAAAAAATCATACTGCAGGGATCTGATTGCACCCAAACTGGAACATTGGGATCCGGAACGGATTGCCGTGATTGATATGATTCTGATGATCATGGCTATTTGTGAATTTTTATATTTCCCGACCATTCCTACCAAAGTAACCATCAACGAATACATTGATATTGCAAAAGCTTATAGCACGCCCCAAAGCGGTCAGTTTGTGAATGGTATTCTGGATAATATTTTGAAAGACCTGGAGGCGCAGGAAAAAATTCAGAAAACCGATCAAGCACGGAATTAACTGATGAATTTTATACATTTGCGCCCATGCATGCGTACATCCGAATGCTGATGGTAGGATTTACGGGCATGTGGGTGGCCTGTGGTTCACCAGCCAGCGCGCCGCAGGCAACCAATCAACAGCAGGGTCAGGCTACAATTTTCTGGGAGGATACATTGGCCGATCTTGGAACTATAAAAGAAGGTGCTGAAGTGACACATACTTTTACTTTTAAAAACACAGGTAATGCGGATCTGCAGATTCAGCAGGTGATTCCGTCATGCGGCTGTACGGTTGCGGATGTTCCCTCCGCACCTGTTCATCCTGGCCAGCAGGGACATATCGTGATACACTATCATTCTGCCGGCCAGACAGGGGAACAAACCAAACAAATAACCATTGTTAGCAATGCTCATCCCGCAAAGCAATCATTGTATTTGAAAGCACGTATCATTCAACCATAGCCAATTATTTTTCATCCCTAAAACTTTTATGCACATGCAATTCTTATCCACAATTCTCATGGTAGGACAAAACGGACAGGCCAATCCCTCTTTTAGCCTGATTTTTATGCTGGCCATTATTCTGGTCATGTGGTTATTTTTAATCAGGCCTCAGGCAAAAAAAGCCAAACTACAAAAACAATTCAGCGATAGCATTAAGGTTGGAGACAAGATTGTAACCATTGCAGGTATTCACGGGCGGGTCAATAAAATCAACGACGACAATACCTTGCAGATTGAAATTGCTCCCAGCACATATATGACTATTGAGCGTTCTGCTGTTTCCATGGAATATACCCAGGAAATGCAGAAACGCAGCGGTGCAGCACAGAAATAAATATCATTGCTTGGGCAGATAGCTGTTGTTTTTTACCTGATTGGTTATGCCCGACGAAAAATAAACTTATTGCATCTACCGATGCTAAAGGTGGGTATCACAGGAGGTATTGGTTCCGGAAAAACCACAGTTGCCCGCATTTTTGAGCTACTGGGAGTTCCTGTTTACTATGCCGATGAAGCTGCTCGTAGATTGATGCACAGTGATCCGGAAATCATCCGCCAGATAAAAGCTTTGCTGGGTGATGATGCCTATTTGCCAAATGGTACGTTGAATCGCAAATTCATAGCCAGTCGGGTATTTCAGGATAAACAGCTTTTGGAGCAACTGAATGCCATCATCCATCCAGCCACCATTCGCGATGCTGAGCAATGGATGGAACGGCAACATGCGCCTTATGCCATGAAAGAAGCTGCCTTATTGTTTGAAACACATGCCTTTCATTATCTGGATCGAATCATTGTCGTATATGCGCCTGCTGCATTACGCATCCATCGCGTGATGCAACGAGATCATGTACCGGTAGATGAAGTCAAGCGACGTATGCAGCAACAAATTTCTCCTGAAATTGCTGTCCGATTGGCCGATGATGTGATTTATAATGACGAACAAAATGCTGTGATTCCGCAGGTATTGCAACTGCATGAGCAATTACTGGCTGCAGCCAGGCTCAGGCCATCCTGATATAATCTTCCAGCAAGTGAACGGCACGCTGGGCACGCAGCAAATTCCGCTCATGGAACAATACCTTGTACCTGCCTGATACTTTCTGCATCAATACCTGGTAAGTTTTTTTGATTTGCTGTTTTGCTTTTGACTGATGCGGAGTATGTACAAAGAAACGGCGGATTTCATAGAAATAATATCTTTTGATTTTACGCTGAAATAAATTTTTCCGGATGTAGTATATCACTTGCAGATTGCGTTTGACAATCAATTCTTTTCTATGAATACCCAGGCAAGCAAGCCATAGGGCACAAATGATGAACACAAGCCCCAGAGGCTTTATTACCGGATGCAATTGACTGGCAAAAACGACTAACAAGGCACCCATCATCAGCAGCAAACCAGTACCTGCGTATGCTCGGAAGGGAATACTGGTTACAATAAGTTCATCCTGATTGGGATAGAATATTTTAAACATAGCTCATGATTTTGGGGTATTATTGGTCAGCAAAAGCCATTGTACACAGGCTTGTATTTCATTTCTAAATATAATGCCAAATTTTGAATTTCTTGTTTATTTTTCACCGGGTAGTTTTTGTTATTTTAAAAATCTTATTTGATCCATTCAATCGTAAAACTTATGCAAGGACATGTTCAGCAGCGATATTGTTTGTTTCTGGATTTGCAGGATGATCCGGAAAAAATTGCCCGTTATGAAGCCTATCATCGTCAGGTATGGCCGGAAGTTCTGCACAGCATCCGCGATGCGGGTATTGTACAGATGGAGATTTACCGTGCAGGCAACCGGCTGTGCATGATCATGGAAGTCAATGAAAATTTTTCTTTTTCCCAAAAACGGGAAATGGATGAAGCCAACCCAACGGTTCAGGCCTGGGAAAAGCTGATGGATACATTTCAGCAGCGATTGCCGTTTGCAACGCAGGGTGAAAAGTGGGTTTTGGGGCATAAAATATTCGATTTGCAGGAGCAAATGCCATAAAAAAACCGGCCCTGATAGGCCGGTTTATCGAAAATCAGGCTATTTCGATCATTTTCGGTGGTTTTTGTTTGGCTTCTTCTTTCTTCGGGATGGTCAGATGCAGTATGCCATCTTTATAGTAGGCTTTGATCTGATCTACCTCTACCACGTCCTTGGGCAGGGTAAAGGTGCGACGGAAGGATTGATAGCTGAATTCTCTCCGGGTATAATTTTCACCTTCCTTTAGCTCCCGTTCATCTTTCTTTTCGGATGAGATGGTGAGCAGGTTGCCATCCAGCTCCACTTTGAAATCTTTTTTGTCCATACCCGGAGCAGCCATTTCTACTTCAAAGCTGTCGCGTGTTTCAATGATATTCACTGCCGGGACAGTGGTACCGGTAGCAGAGAAATTACCCAAAGCCCAGTCAAACCAATCCCGAGTCCAGAAATCATTAAACAAGGAAGGGAAGTCACTCCAAAAACCACCATTTGAACGTTTCACCAGTGACATAGGCACCTCCTTTTTTAGGGTTAAACCATGGAATAACCATCTGAAAAGGAAGCGAATGCATTTTTCATTCAATCAAACCCAATGCCACTGGTTTTCAGTGCAATCAAGCTGACAGGAAAGCTTTCAATTTTTGCTGTGTTCAGACAAACTGACATTTTTATTTTCCGGTATAGGCAATACGCCATACCGATCCACCCAGATCGTCTGTAATATAAAGTGAACCATCTGGTCCCTGTGCAAGGCCTACCGGGCGATGGGCAGGACTTTGGTTGTTGGGCGATTGGGTGAAATTGTCCGCAAAAACACTGTAGTTGCCGGTTGGCAGGCGACTTCCATTTTTAAACGGCACAAAAACCACTTTAAATCCGGCTTGTGGCAAGGGTGCCCGGTTCCAGGAGCCATGAAAGGCGATGAAAGCACCGTATTTGTAAGAGGAAGGAAATTGATTGCCTGTATAAAACAACAATCCCAGAGGAGCCCAGTGCCCGGGGAAAGCCATGATAGGCGGATCATACTGATTAGCGGGAGCAGCCTTTTTTCCATCTCCCCCATATTCCGGTGCGATGATGCGTTTCTTTTGGAATGGATCATAGTAAGTGTAGGGCCAGCCATAGTTGCCTCCCTGGCGGATAAGCAAAAATTCTTCGGCTGGCAGTTCGGCTCCTTGTTGAGCATTGTAATATTGTGGATAAAGCTGATAAAGCTGGTCGCGCCCATTCATGGCTGCATATAACTGGTGATTGACGGGATTCCAGTCGAGTGCCACGCAATTGCGCAGCCCGGTAGCATATCTCATACCACCATGGTCTTCGGTTTGATTGGGCACATCGGCGCGGAACCGCCAAATACCTGCATAGTGTTCAAGCAAGGGGCAGGGATTCTGTCCCGGCGAACCTTTTTGACGATCCTCATATTGACAGGCATTGGAAGGCGCGCCTACATTCACATACATGTACCCCTGGTTATCGAAAGTAAAAGTTTTGGTTTCATGTTGATGTTGAATGGGGAAACGCGCAATGGTTTCAGCGTGGGCATCGGGCAGGAGTTGTCCATTGATGAGCCGGAAACGCATGATAGCCGTATCACTTCCAAAATAAAGGTATCCTTTGTAAATGCCGATTCCATCCCCACGGGTATCAGGTCCGAAATATTCAATGATATCGGCCTTACCGTCGCCATTCTGGTCGCGCAGGCAGGCAATGGCATGTCCGTTGTGCGGAGCCCGGAGAGCTACATAGATATCCCCGTTGTCGCGCACTACAATGTGACGGGCTGCTCCGATATGAGAAGCCACCACCACAGCATGAAACCCGGCCGGCAATTTTAATTGATCATCATTGGGCGCAAAAGCCAGATGGGATACTGCTTGTTGCTGTGCATCTGAATGGCAATTACTGAAACCAACCCCCATGCACCCAGCCAGAAGCACATACAATGTTTTGGTGAAAATGTGCCTATTCATTGTTTTCCGGATTTTGATGAACTAAGTTAGTTACTCTTTTTCAAAAACCCTTATGCTTAATCTGGAATCCTTTATTTTTACGCAGTTTTTGTATCACAATTTCAGCTGAAGCGTTATTATGCATGATGTAATCGAGTTTCTCAAGCATTTGATCAATCCTTCCTGGATCATTCACCATGGCGGATTGTATTTATTGTTATTCGTGATTTTTGCAGAAACGGGTTTGTTTGTAGGTTTTTTTCTTCCGGGTGATTCGCTGTTGTTTGTGGCCGGCATGCTTGCTGCTCATCCTGATGATCCGTTTGAAATGCCTTTTGCTCTGGTTGTAATGTTGGTAGCAGCTGCCGGTATTTTGGGAAACTTTACCGGATACTGGTTTGGAAAGAAATCAGGACCATTGCTGTTTAAGCGGGAAGATAGCTTGTTTTTCAAGAAAAAACATCTCATAGCTGCCCATGAGTTTTATGAAAAACATGGAGGGTTAGCCATTATTTTTGCGCGTTTTTTGCCGTTTATCCGCACATTTGCGCCCATAGTTGCCGGAATTGTGAAAATGGATTACCGAAAATTTACACTTTTCAATATCATTGGTTGTGTGCTCTGGGTATCTACCATGATGTGTGCAGGCTATTTTTTAGGTATTTCATTTCCCTGGTTGGGCGATCATCTGGAATGGATTGTGTTGATTATTGTGTTGATTACTACAGCGCCTGTGATTTTTCGGGTAATTTTGGGATCGCGAAAATCCACGCTTCCATAAAAAACACCAAGCTATGGAACCTTTATCCACTACCCGTTCCCGACAGACCTCTGTATTAAGTCTGGTAGTGATTGTTTCCTCTTTGGGATATTTTGTTGATATTTATGATTTGCTGCTTTTCACCATTATCCGCATTCGCAGCCTGAATGATTTAGGCATTACAGGGGATGCCCAGCAAACGGTTGGCCTTTCCCTGTTGAATTTTCAGATGGTTGGATTGTTGGTGGGGGGCATTTTGTGGGGCATTCTGGGCGATAAAAGGGGCAGACTTTCGGTATTGTTTGGGTCCATATTGTTGTATTCTGTTGGGAATATTGGCAATGGTTTGATTCATGGGCCGCATGTGATTTTCTGGTACAAGTTCTTTCGGTTGATAGTAGGTTTGGGATTGGCCGGTGAGTTGGGTGCAGGCGTCACATTGGTTTCCGAATTGTTACCGGCTGATAAGCGGGGCTATGGTACCACTATTGTGGCAAGTGTAGGCATTTTAGGTGCCGTGGCGGCTTATTTTGTGGCCCAAATTATTCCCAGCTGGCGGGTATGTTATTTTGTGGGAGGCGGATTGGGTTTGTTGCTGCTGATCTTGCGGGTGGGTGTGCTGGAATCGGGTATGTATAAAGCTATTCAGCATCAGCCTATTTCAAAAGGAAATTATCTGGCTTTTTTCACCAATGCCAATCGTTTTTTCCGTTATCTGACGGTGATTTTGCTGGGTCTTCCAGCCTGGTATGTGGTGGGGATCCTGATTGCTTTTTCCGATGGTTTTGCTAAAACGCTGCAGATTCAGGGTACACCGGATCCGGGCAAGGCAGTGATGATCAGCTATACCATTCTCACATTGGGTGGGCTGGCATGTGGCTATCTGAGTCAGTTGCTGAAGAGCCGGAAAAAAGCGTTGTACATTTTTTACATCATTTGTTTCCTGGCTGTGGTGGCCTATTTCAGGGCCTATCATGTGAGTCTGGGTACTTTTTATCTGATTTGTGGCCTGTTGGGTTTGGGCGTGGGCTTCTGGTCTGTGTTTGTTACGGTAGCGGCCGAACAGTTTGGTACCAATCTGCGTGCCACGGCCGCTATTACGGCGCCCAACTATGCGAGGGGTGCATTGCCACTCATCACACTGTTATATCACTTTCTGGAAAAGCAGGTATTTCAAAGTAATATGCTGGGCGCATTCTGGACGGGTGTTATTTGCATCGGAGTGGCTTTCCTGTCGGCACTCTGGCTTAAGGAAACCTATGGGAAAGATTTGAATTTTGTTGAAAAAATTTAATGGGTTCATTGTTTGCATGGCTAAATTGCTGGTTGTGCGGTTTTCTTCCATCGGCGATATTGTGCTGACCACTCCCGTGCTGCGGTGCATGAAACAACAATTACCCGGCATTACTTTGCATTATTTTACAAAAGCCGCCTACCTGCCCTTGTTGGAAGCCAATCCGTATGTGGATTCCGTTCATTTATTGACGGATGACTGGCGTGCAGGAATCCGACAATTAAAAAACGAGCATTATGATGCCGTGATTGATTTGCATCATAACCTGCGCACGTGGCGATTGTGGATGGATTTGAAGATCCCCATGTATCGTTTTCCCAAATTAAACCTGCAGAAGTGGCTGGTGGTGCAAACCAAGCGAAAAGCACTGCTGCCGGATATTTCGGTGGTAGAACGGTATTTTGAAACGGTAAAACCGTTTGGTGTACATCCCGACGGCGAAGGAGTAGAATATTGGATTCCGGAAGGCAAAGGATTCCCTGCTGAAAAGTTACCTGTTTCCTTTCAGCATGGGTACATGGCCTGGGCGATTGGCGGCGCACATGCCACCAAAAAAATGCCGCCTGATCGCATGTTGCAGCTGGCAGCCCTGATCCCCTACCCTATAGTGATACTGGGTGGGCGGGAAGATGCGGATGTAGGTGCAGTTTTCGCCAGTCAATATCCAGACAAAATTGTAAATCTGGCCGGCGCGTGTTCCCTTCATCAATCGGCCGACATCATCCGCCAATCACGCCTGCTGCTGACGCACGACACGGGTATGATGCACATTGGCGCTGCTTTCCGTAAACCTATGATAACCATCTGGGGTAATACCATACCGGAATTTGGCATGTTTCCCTATTATGGGAGCCGTTATCAGCGGGGAAAGCAGTCTGAGTTGTTTGACATCATTGAGCATAAGGAATTATCCTGCCGGCCTTGTTCAAAGATTGGATATGAAGCCTGTCCCAGGGTTCATTTCAAATGCATGCGCGAGCTGGATTTAACTGAAATTGCACGGGCTGTGCATCGTCGTTGGAAGCAGGTTACAGCATGACAATAAAAAAACCGGTCAACGACCGGTTTTTGCCTTCAGATTAAGATCCTGATAATTTAGCTCTTCACCAGCTGCATGTTATCGAGCACGTTCATCACTTCCCGCACATGATCAGCCGAAGCTTTTACCAGTTGCATTTCCTGCTCGTTCAACTGCAGCTCAATAATTTTTTCAATGCCATTCCTGCCCAGCACTACAGGGACGCCCAGGTAAATATTTTTCAATCCATACTGGCCGGTTAACCACGCACAGCAAGGCAGGATGCGCCGTTCATCTTTACAGATGGCTTCCACCATCTGGGCTGCAGCTACACCGGGTGCATACCAGGCTGAAGTGCCCAGTAGATTTACGATTTCTCCGCCACCCTTCTGGGTGCGTTCGATAATGGCCTGCAGGCGATCTGCACTTACCAGCTCCGTAACCGGGATGCCACCTACACTGGTATATCTTGGCAGCGGCACCATGGTGTCGCCGTGCCCACCCAATAACAACGCTTCAATATCCTTTGGAGAACATCCGATTTCTTCGGCCAGAAAAGCTTTATATCGGGCTGTATCCAACACACCGGCCATGCCAAATACCCGTCTGCTGTCAACCTTTGCCGTCAGATAGGCACAGTAAGTCATCACATCCAGGGGATTGGAAACAACCACCAGGATGGCATCCGGAGAGTATTTCATGATGTTTTCGGTCACCGATTTCACGATGCCGGCATTGGTAGAAATCAAATCGTCCCGGCTCATGCCCGGTTTGCGGGGCAATCCGGAAGTAATCACCACCACATCGCTGTTGGCTGTCTGGCTGTAATCGTTTGTCACACCTCTTACGCGCGTGCCGAAATGCAGGATAGGAGCAGATTCCCATATGTCAAGCGCTTTTCCCTCAGCCACGCCTTCTTTGATGTCAAGCAAAATAATTTCCTGCAGAAAATCTTTGCTGGCTAATACATTGGCACAGGTGGCGCCTACATTACCGGCACCTACGACAGTTACTTTCATGGAAAACAATTTTTAAGATGGAAGGAATAATTTGCACGAACGCAAAATTAGTCCTTTGTGGCAGAATGAAAAAGCTGTTCGTGTATTTTAACGATAACCGTTCTCAGGGCTTAAGGTAATGCAATAGCGTATCTGCCGGTCTGGTACCTTCTGCATGATAGACAAGCTCCTGGCGGGAATTGTAGATATACAGTCCGGGAAAGAAATGGAGGCGATAAAAACTCAGCAGCCAGCGCTTTTCGTCTGTAGCCACAGTAATGATTTTCGGATATTGATCCAGGTGATAATCGTGCGTGTACTGAATCATATCATTCACAGGGAAATGCGTAACCATCAGAATTTGAGTGCCTTTAAACTGTTTGATGTGTTGCACGATATCTTCCGTTTCATGATGGCAGTGCTCACAGTCCACACTGAAAAGGAAAATGAGTGTGGGGATATTTTTCTTCAGATCTTTTTCGGTGAATGTTTTTCCATCGGCCGTAATGACACTGAAATGCGGAATGGTAGGATATCTGAGAAACAGCGGTTGATCACTGGTATTATCCTGTGCATGGGCAGAAAAGCCGCATGCCAGTACCACGGCCAGCATAGCTGTACAAAACATATAAGTTCTCAAACGAAAGATTTGCATATCAACAGATTTTCTGGAAGTTGAACAGCGGGTAAAGTTAGCAGGTTTTTGGTAAATTCTTTTTTGAATATTGTTAATCGTTTTGTAAGTTCACACCTGCAGCAACGGGTATGAGAGGTTGGAAAAATTTTTTCTTTTATACCTTTGCGAATTCTTAACGCATTGTATTTGCTATCTAATTCTCGAAACTATGGCAACAACTGCAGACATTCGCATGGGTCTTACCATTAAGCTGGGAAATGAACTATACCAGGTTGTGGATTTCGGACAGAACAAAACGGCAAGAGCCGCTGCAAAAGTGTGGGCTAAATTAAAAAGTGTGGAAACCGGTAAAACCATTGAACATACCTGGAATTCAGGTGATACCATTTATCCGGTAAGGATTGAAAAAAAGCCCTGTCAGTTTCTCTACAAGGATGATACGGCTTATTATTTCATGGATAATACAACCTACGAACAAATTGCCCTCAATGAAGCTCAGGTTGACAGGCCCGAGTTTTACAAGGAAGGTCAGGAGTGTTTTATCCTGATCAACACAGAAAACGATCAACCCATCAGTGTGGAGTTACCCGATAAAATTGTGTTGCGGGTTACTTATACCGAGCCCGGTTTGAAAGGCGATACGGCTACACGAGCCATGAAACCGGCCACAGTTGAGACCGGTGCAACGGTGATGGTGCCTTTGTTTGTAGATAACGATGAATTGATACGTGTAGATACACGTACAGGTGAATATGTAGAACGTGTAAAAGCATAGTAAATAGCTGATCCTTTTCGGAGATCAGGTGATTGTTCACATAAACCTACATACATGGACTTTAAACAGATTCAGGAGCTCATCAAGCTGGTCAGCAAGTCAAACATCTGTGAAATCAGTATTGAAGAAGAAAATTTCAAAATCACTATCAAACAGAAAGACCACCCCAGTGAAGGAGCCCCGTTGGTGCAGCCTGCTTATCCGATGGTACCCACCATGGCAGCAGTTCCCCCCTCTCCGCTCCCGATGCCTGCAACACCTGCTCCTCAGCCAGCCGCACAACCTGCAGCTCCAGCTTCAGCCAAAGAAGAAAACTACATCACGATTAAATCACCCATGATCGGTACTTTTTACAGAAGTCCTTCGCCCGACAAACCGCCTTTTGTTAACGTGGGAGATGAAATAAAACCCGGGCAGGTAGTTTGCATCATTGAAGCCATGAAGCTTTTCAATGAAATTGAAAGTGAGGTATCGGGCAGGATTGTAAAGGTATTGGTGGAAGATGCCTCTCCGGTTGAATTTGATCAACCTTTGTTTCTTGTTGAGCCGGTTTAATCAATTCAGGTGAGCGACATGTTTAAAAAAATACTGATAGCCAATCGAGGTGAAATTGCCTTGCGGGTGATTCGTACCTGCAAGGAGATGGGTATTAAGACAGTAGCGATTTATTCAACAGCCGATCGGGATAGCCTGCATGTGAAATTTGCGGATGAAGCTGTGTGCATTGGAAAGCCGGCCAGTACGGAGTCATATCTCAACATTCCGCATATCATGGCCGCGGCTGAAATCACCAATGCGGATGCCATTCATCCCGGTTATGGCTTTTTGGCCGAAAACGCCCGTTTTGCCGAAATCTGTGCGGAGCACGGCATCAAATTCATTGGTCCCACGGCCGAGATGATTCGCAAGATGGGCGATAAAATGACGGCCAAAGAAACCATGATAGCCGCAGGCGTGCCTGTAATCCCCGGTTCTGAAGGCTTGCTCAGCAGCCTGGATGAAGCCAAATCGCTTGCGCGTGAAATTGGCTATCCGGTGATTTTGAAAGCCACTGCGGGTGGCGGAGGAAAGGGCATGCGGGTAGTATGGGAAGAATCCGAACTGGAAAAACAGTTTCAGGTAGCGCGTGCCGAAGCCAAAGCAGCCTTCAACAATGATGGCATTTACATGGAGAAATACATCGAAGAGCCCCGCCACATTGAATTTCAGGTGGCCGGCGATCAATACGGCCGCGTTTGCCACCTCAGTGAACGCGACTGTTCCATACAGCGTCGCCATCAAAAACTCGTGGAAGAATCTCCCTCTCCGTTCATGACACCTGAGTTACGGGAAAAAATGGGCGAAGCAGCCATCCGGGCAGCCCAGGCTATTAATTATGAAAGCGTGGGTACGGTTGAATTCCTGGTAGATAAATACCGCAATTTCTATTTCATGGAAATGAATACCCGTATCCAGGTTGAGCATGGAGTTACAGAAGAGGTAATCAATTTTGACCTGATTAAGGAACAAATTAAGATTGCGGCTGGTGTACCTATTTCGGGCAAAAACTATTATCCGCAGATGCATGCCATTGAATGCCGCATCAATGCCGAAGATCCTTTCAATGATTTCAGGCCCAGCCCGGGTCGTATTACCACCCTACATGTGCCGGGTGGACATGGTGTGCGGGTAGATTCGCATATCTACGCTGGATATGTGATTCCACCTTACTATGATTCGCTCGTAGCCAAATTGATTACGGTGGCCCAAACGCGCGAAGAAGCAATATGTACGATGGAGCGGGCTTTGAGCGAATTTGTGATAGAAGGCATTAAAACCACCATTCCGTTTCACCTGCAACTGATGCGCAACGAAGCCTTCCGCCGCGGTGAATTTACTACCCAGTTCCTGAATGAGTTTAAGCTGGAACCCGTGGAAGAATGAGGTTTATTCTGGGTTTGCCTGCAATGTACGATATACCACCTCAGGTACAAAGGCTGAAATATCGCCTCCGTTTCGTATCACATCGCGAACCAATGTAGAGGCCGTAGTGGCGTAGGCCGGAGCTGAAGCCAGAAACACGGTTTCAATGTCTGGCGCCAGCGCCCGGTTCATGTCGGCAATGGATTTTTCATATTCAAAATCGCTAACGTAACGGATGCCCCTCAGGATGAAGCGTGCCTGTTTTTTTTGGCAAAAAGCTACGGTGAGCCCCTCATAAGCTTCGGCTTCCACTCTTGGTTCATCAGCAAATACAGCCCGGATCCAACCGAGTCTTTGTTCGATGCTGAACATCGGTTGTTTCAGCGAATTGACCCCTACTCCTACAATAATCCGATCGAACAGCTGCAAGGCGCGCCGGATGATATCTACATGCCCAAGCGTAATGGGATCAAAAGTTCCGGGGAATACGCAAATGTTTTCCATGCCATCAGGAATTAGGTGCAGATAGTGGTTCAGAAGAAGATTGGGGTTGATCACGGAAAAAGGAAAACATGGTTTTCCCGTATCGGCGGCTGAACATCAGGTGTGGATGATGATCAAAATGTATTTGTGCGATGTGCTCCAATACCAGCCAGCCATCTTTTTTCAAGAGTCCGTGTTGCAGAATGGTATCGGGAAGCAGGCGTACGTCTTCCATTTCATAGGGCGGGTCGGCAAAGATCAGGTCGAATTTTTCGGGTGTGTGTTTGATGAAATACCAGGCATCGGCCTGTATGGCTTCACAGGTAGTCATGCCCCATTGCCGGATTTGCTGTTGGATAAACTGCACTACTTTGCGGTGATGATCCACCATCACCACGCGTTGTGCGCCCCGTGATGCCAGTTCATAACCCACGCTGCCTGTGCCCGCAAATAAGTCGAGCGCTTCCATGCCAGATAGATCCAGCCTGTGTTGCAAAATGTTGAACAGTCCCTCTTTGGCCCTGTCGCTCGTAGGCCTGCTGCGAAACCCTGCGGGGGGAGAGAATTTTCTGCCTTTCCAGCTGCCACTGATTATTCGCATAAGGCCAATGAAAGATTTAGAAAAAAGAAATGTCCCGGATAATGGGTAAAAGCATCCACATAACCAAACGGACGTGGGCGGCTCAGCCATTGGATAACAGGCACATAGGCATAGAGTAGCTCGTAGAGCCTGGACTGGCGCGTAATTTCACCGCCCAGTACACAACGCATGGCGGATACATTCATTTGAAAATGTTTCACTACGGCCAGCACATGATAGAGTACATCTGTTTCTGATGTAAAGCTTATGCGGTGAAAGTACAGCAATTGCTCATGCCGCCTGGCCAGTAAATAGGCATGATGCTGGTGAAAGCAGATGAAAAGCTGTTCACCCCGTTTGTCGGGATAGAGCTTAAAGATGCTTTTTAAAAATGCTGTGGAAATATGATGCAGGTGAAACCTGGGAAACTCTTTTCTCAAAAGATTGAGAAATTGGGTCTGCACGGCAAAAAGATTATAGGCACCGCATTCTTCCACTGCATCCCGCTGGATGGTGTCATCTTCTTTCAGCAGGTGCAGGGGCGTGAAATAGGCATTTTCAGCCTCGGCCACGTAAGCATCGGCGGGTACCAATGTGTGGGGCGGATAATCATAGCCCACATATACTTCGTGAAACGGCAGGCGCAAGACACCGTCGTGTTCAAGAAAAAATTCAAGGGATGCAGCTACAGTAGCTGGCAAACCGGTTGGGGTTTCGGCTGCGGGCTGCACTGAAGCTGCATCTGCTGGCAACTGATAAGCTTTAAGATTGATGAATGTATTGTCGTGATTTTTGATGGCATAGGAAAGATAATCCCGGCCCACCTGCAGCAGCAAGGTCCAGGAAGAAGCGTCGGCCTGAAGCAGCACCGGATCATCCACGGAATACATGGGTTGTATGGCAGGCGTGATTTGCATGGTATATGCTTCAGCGCAATGATAGCAAAAATTTGCCGCAAATCCAGCTTATTGCAGGTTTTTGATGAGTGATTGGCAGCGTTGTTTCCAAATATCATCGCCTTGTCTGATGTTTTTCAGCCGCAGGGCCCGCTGAGCCGTGTGGATGGCCTGTTCGTCCTGGCCGTTGGCATGATAGGCTGTTGCCAGATCGTAGTAATTGCTGATCATGCGTGGATCAAGGCGCATGCATTGCTGAAAACTATAGATAGCCTGTTGCAGTGAGGCATCGGGAATTTGTCCAAACAACAATCGAGCAGCCGAGCGTTCCACCACACTCATGGTTGCCAGTTGCAGCTGAATACGCCCTAACAGATTCCAGGCCTGTGCGTGCTGGCTATCTGCAGCTATAACCTGCCGTACAGCGGTTAAAGCTGCTTTAAAACCGTTGATTTTTTCCTTGGCTCCCAAAAGGAGCGCCTGCTGAAAGGTGGCTTCAGCAAAAGCCAGTTTTCCATCTGAAAGAGCAGGATCAAGGTGTTGGGCTGAGTCAGCATATTGCCTGGCCAGCGTCAGCCAGGATTTCTTTTCCGACAGGTTATCGGTAATCAGCGCCAGATGGGAAGCCAGCAAACTTGCGTGGGCATAGAGTCGGGCATCATGCGGATGCTGTGCAATGGCATGTTGGTATTGCTTGAATGCCTCAGGCTCATGCATTTGTGCCACAAGCTGCAGGGCCTGTTGTTCGTCTTCATAACCGGCACCTTGCTGAGCCTGGGCCTGGATGGCCCAGCCGGATAACAGAATCAGCCAAAGCAAATATTTATACACAGGATAGGTTTTTCAACTTTCCGGATGCATTCTGATAAGATGCACCTGTGAACTTTCAATCTCTCCACCCAACAAAGGAAAAGGTTTGGTAATGATCACCTCAATTCGTACTGCCTGTTGCAAATGATAAAAGAGCTTATCAGCAATTTCCTGTGCACGGGTTTCCATGAGTGCAGCAGGTTGTTCCATCAATTCCTTTACCCAAATATAAAGCTGTTCATAATCAAAAGTATCACTTAGCGATTGAAAGGTTTTTGCGGGATGAAAATGAACTGCAATATCCACAATCCACTCCTGATGCAAACGTTGTTCTTCAGGGTAATAACCATAAGCTCCGCGAAAGCGCATACCATTCAGCCGTATGGTCAGTTGTTCTTGCATATCTACTACCTTTCCAAAATTCGGAAGGTTATTTTTTATAGCAAAAATTTATCCACAGGCTATCCTTATCTGCATTGTATGCGGAGCAGATAAAGACAACCTGTGGATACGTTATGGATGAAGAGTTTAGAAATTTACCTGAATACCACCCAACACATGGATGCCTGCCTGAGGGAAATAATAGTTTTCCGTATGCAGGGTACCGTTTTCAATGTAGGAATAGGTATAGCCGTTGTTTTCATATTTTTTGTTGAACAGATTTTCAATCATGAATTTCAGTTGGATATCCTGTATCCATGCAGGATGTAGCTGATAGTTGAATATCAGATTATGAACCGTAAAGGGTGATAATGCCCGGTTGGGATTGCTGGTATTATCCAAGTATTGCAGGCCGGTGTATTTGGCTGTCCAATCAATTTCCAGATTGTTGACAGGCCTGATTTGCAAAACAACTGCGCCAATCCAGTCGGGTGAAAAAGCAATGTCGGTAGTACCATGGTCAATAGCTTTCTGATTACCCTGATCATAATCATCAATGTATTCGGTGAAATGGCGGATTTTATTCTGGCTATACGTAACATTGGCCTGAAAATGCAGCCAGTGGGTAAATGCATACCTGCCGGCCAGTTCAATGCCTGCCCGATAGCTGGATGGTACATTGGTACGGGTATATGCACCTACATCGTTGATTTTACCCGTTAATACCAGCTGATCATGATAATTCATGTAATACAATCCTGCATGCCATTGAAACTTTGCTTGTTGGCCTTCATAACCGGCTTCCCAGTCGTACAGCACTTCCGGGCGAGGTGTTTCGGCCTGATTAGCCTCGTAATCGTCCCTGTTGGGTTCTTTATGTGCCACTGTATACGACAGGTAAAAACGGCTGTGTGGATTCAGCTGCCAGTTAATGCCCAATTTGGGATTGACAAAGTGATAGGTATTGTGTTGAATCAAAGTGGGATTATCATCAAATCCATTGATATCATATTGCACATAACGATATTGCACGTCCAGATAAGCACTCAGCTTATCAGTTATCGAACGATCAGCTTTCCAGAAAACATTCGCATCTTTTTTATGTGCTACATTGTAGTAATATTGATAATCTTTTGGAATTGCATATTGTGCCCATTGTACGTTTCCGAAATGTTTACCATCATATTGATCGGCACCGCCACCAAGGGTCCAGTTCAGCCGGCCGCTGTGATTGACAGAAAAAATAAATCCGTAAAAATGATTATCAAGCCATAAATCCCGTATTAAATCTGTCGTCTGGAGGGTATCTGTCCCAATGACCGGATTCGGTAAACCATAATCAGCATAAGCCTGATTCATTTTATACTCTTCGTAATATCCTTTCCCGTTGGTTAAAAACAATGCCAGGGAATAATTCAGCTGATGATTGATGGCATGATTGAAGAACAGCTGATAATAATCCTGCTGATAATTATCGGTTTGGTTGGAATAATAATTTCCATCGGGCATCAGGCCCAAACCATTATAGGTGCGATGGGTGGCTAATGAGTCCTGTGGTACACCATTCCACGCCTGATAGGTACGTTCTTTTCCGGATATGATGTTGAAAAGAATGGATGTTTTATCAGCATAATAAGCACCGGATAAATAAAACGATTTCAGATCTGCAAAAGCCCGATCAATATATCCATCTGATGAAATTTTGGACAGGCGGGCATCTACGGTGAAGTGATGATTAAGCAACCCACTGCCTACTTTCACCGTATTTTTCCAGGTGTTGAATGAACCGGCACTGCTTTCCCATGAGGCATAGGGATCCGGATGATATTCGTGGGTACTGATATTCAGAGTAGCACCGAAGGCGCCGGCACCATTGGTGGAAGAACCCACGCCACGCTGAATCTGAATGGAAGAAGCTGATGAAGCCAGATCAGGAATATCCACCCAATACACGCCCTGATCTTCTGCATCATTGACCGGAATGCCGTTGATGGTAACATTGATCCGCGAAGCATCAGTGCCGCGGATATGAATGCCTGTGTATCCTATGCCTGTACCTGCATCAGACGTAGTGGTTACCGATGGTTGCAAACTCAGCAAATAAGGCATGTCTTCGCCTAAATTATATTGATTTAATGTTTTACCCGGGATGTTATCCTTGGTAAATGGTGCATTGGATGCGGCGCGGGTGGCCACCACCTCCAGCGGTGTGATGAGCAGGTTAGCAGGATGAAGCTGAATATGCAGCTGAGTGGATTCACGAAGTTTTAGTGCTTGCCGGTACGTATCATATCCTACAGATGTAACGATCAACGTATAATCGCCGGGAGGCAATGCATCTATCTGAAACCGGCCATCCGCATGGCTCAAAGTACCCTTTATAGCCTGATGTCGGCCTGCCTGCAGCAGGCGAATGGTGGCTCCTGGGACCGGATGCTGAGCCGTGTCGCTAATTTCTCCGCTCAGGGAAATCTGGGCGTATGCCTGTGTTGCCAGCAGCAAAAACAACAGGCTGCAAATTTGTTTCATAAAAATCGTTTTTGTGTTTAAACCATGATGTTTTTTTTAGATTGTACAACAGTTCTGTTCCACCATCTGCCGGCGTGGATGGTGAAAGCCAGAACGGATGCTGAAGCTGCACACCACAACTTTTACCTGCATACAGAATCATGCAGGGAAAGCTGCTACGTGTAGCGAAATACATTCAGGTAAGGGAGGGATTTCTCTTACCTTTTCCTAACCAGCATTACCTGGTCAAGGTTCAACGGGTATGATCTCAGCCTGACAGTAAGGCACCCCGAGGAGAAACTGCATCGCGGAAAAGAACGTGTATCAAATGCTTTTGCAGTTTCTGTGGCAAAGATAATACATTTCCTTTCAAACAAACCAAATTCGTATTTCTTTTACCAGCAGTTTACTTACTATATCTTTCAGCTGGCAGATATTTTATATTCCAGTCGATAAATAAAACCTTTCCGAATTTAAAATCATGGATACCTGTTGTTTGGCAGACCAGATCAAAGTAAAGCTGGTATCACAATTATTTAAATTTTTGGGGCAGACATACAAACATAGTTCGCATACATTTTTCAATCCTCAACGCAGCAAGGCTGGTCTGTTTTACAGCGTTCAGGCTCGGGAAAGGGATGAAAGAACGGGCTGAAACTGAGTGATATTTCCCATGGAATGCTGTTTCTGATATTTTCCGGTAAATTGCGGCTTCAGATATTAGTGCAAGGCAAAGCATGGCAAAGATCCATATTATTGGCACGGCATATCCGTTTAGAGGTGGACTGGCTGCATATAATGAGCGGCTGGCAAGGGCTTTTCAGCAATTGGGACATGAAGTGGCGATTGAGACCTTCACGGTGCAATACCCTGCATTCCTGTTTCCTGGCAAAACGCAATATGCAGAAGGAGCTGCACCGGCCGATCTGAAGATGGTGCGTTGCATTCATTCCATGAATCCATTTAATTGGGTACGTGTTGGCCTGATGCTTTCGCGGATGCAGCCCGATGTGGTTGTGGTCAAATACTGGATTCCCTTTATGGCTCCCTGTTTTGGCACCATCCTGCGGTTGATCCGCCGCAACAAGCATACCCGAATCATCTGTATCTTAGATAATGTAATTCCGCACGAACATCATCTGCTGGACGGCATGCTCACCCGTTATTTTTTAAAACCAGTGGATGCCTTTATTGCCATGAGCCAGCAGGTGCTCGATGATTTGCGGCGTTTTACGGATAAACCGGCCGTGCTTGTGCCCCATCCAATTTATGATGTATATGGCCAGGCAGTGGATAAAAACACAGCCTGCGCCCGTCTGGAGCTTGATCCGAAGAAACGATATGCATTGTTTTTTGGGTTGATTCGTGCCTATAAAGGGCTGGATTTATTGCTGCGTGCATTTGCTGATCCATCCGTTCGTGAACTGCAGGATGTGCACCTGATTGTGGCTGGTGAATTTTACGAATCACCAGAACCTTATCTGCAACTGATCGAACAATTGCATCTGCAAGATCGTGTTATTCTGCATGATCATTTCATCCCGGATGAAGAAGTAAAATATTATTTTAGTGCGGCTGATGTGATTATTCAACCTTACAAAAGTGCCACCCAGAGTGGCATTACACAAATTGCCTATCATTTTGAAAAACCCATGATCGTAACTCGTGTGGGTGGATTGCCTGAAATGGTAATGCATCAACGTACCGGATTGATTTGTGAACCTGAACCTGAAGATATTGCCCGGGCGATTGTGGAGTTTTTTCAAACAAATTCAACTAATTTCATACATTTTATTCAGGAAGCAAAAAAACGTTTCAGCTGGGAATACCTTTGTGAACAAATTCTGGAACTTGCACATCAAACATCATTGGCAACATTGATACAATAAATAGCTTTATTGTTTTACCATTTCATTTCGAATCAGCATGATGTACAGAAGCAAAGCCCCGTTACGGATTGGTCTGGCAGGTGGTGGTACCGATGTAAGTCCGTATGCCGATTTATATCATGGTGCTGTGTTAAATGCTACGCTTTCGCTTTTTGCTTATGCTTCCATTGAACCATTGCACGAATCACACATTGAGTTATATGCAGCCGATCGTGGGCAGCACCTATCTTTATCTTGCGTAGCTGAACATCCTGTAGATGGTGAGCTACAATTGCTGAAAGGCGTGTACAATCGCATTGTAAAAGATTTTACCCATCAGCCCTTATCATTCAGGCTTACCACCTATGTGGATGCGCCTCCGGGGTCTGGACTGGGCACGTCTTCCACGCTGGTGGTGGCCATTGTGGGCGCTTTTGCAGAATGGCTCAAATTGCCGCTTGGTGAATACGATATTGCCCGCCTTGCTTATGAGATTGAAAGGCATGACCTGGGTATGGCCGGTGGCCGGCAGGATCAGTATGCTGCTACTTTTGGCGGTGTCAACTTTATGGAATTTTATGCAGATGAAAAAGTAATTGTCAATCCTCTTCGGATTCGCCAGCACTACCTGGACGAACTGGAAAACAATCTTTTGCTTTATCACACGGCTACCAGCAGGCTTTCTTCCATCATCATTGAAGAACAAAAAAGAAACGTAATGCAGAAAAATACAGCTTCCATTGAGGCCATGCATCAGTTGAAGGAACAAGCTATTTTGATGAAAGAAGCCCTGCTGAAGGGACGTATTGATGAAATTGGTGAAATCCTGGATTTTGGTTTTCAGCATAAGCGCCGGATGGCAAGTGGTATATCCAATCCGCAACTGGATGAGATTTATGAAACCGCCAAGAAAGCAGGTGCTACCGGAGGTAAAATATCGGGTGCGGGTGGTGGTGGTTTTATGATTCTGTATTGTCCGGGTAATACACGTTATCGTGTGATGGAAGCGTTAAAGCCCTTTGGTGGCAGTTTTCATAAATATCAGTTTGTGCAGCAGGGATTAACTACATGGAGTATCTAATTTTCAATTGAAAAAAAATCAAATATGCGCCCATATACAGAAGCCATTCACAAAGCCTTTCAGGAATCCATTCGGGTAAAAACAGAAATCCTGCATCATCCGGAATTGATGACAACAATCGAAGAAGTAGTAGATCTTATGGTAAACACATTTCGGGAAGGTCATCGGGTTTATTTTTGCGGCAATGGTGGAAGCGCTGCTGATGCCCAGCATCTGGCCGCAGAATTTTCGGGTCGGTTTTATATTGATCGCAGGCCATTGCCAGCAGAGGCTTTGCATTGCAATACATCTTATCTGACTGCCGTGGCAAATGATTACAGTTATGAAGAAGTATATGCCCGTTTGTTACGAGCCATGGCGCAGCCCGGTGATGTGTTGTGGGCACTTTCTACTTCGGGTAATTCGCGGAATGTGATTCGCGCCATTGAAATAGCCCAGCAGATACCCGTTCGCGTGATCGGATTTACAGGCCGAAGTGGCGGAGCCATGAAACACATGTGTGATTATTTGATCAAAGTACCATCCGATGATACGCCACGCATCCAGGAAGCACATATGCTGATTGGCCACACCATTTGTCAACTTACCGAACAAGTTCTTTTCGGATATGATGCGTGAAGCCGTAATTCTTGCCGGCGGGTTGGGTACACGCCTTCGATCCGTGTTACCAGATACGCCCAAAGTGCTTGCACCCATTGGCAAGCATCCCTTTTTGTATTATTTGCTGCATTATCTTGCTACTCAGGAGTTAAGTCGGGTGATACTTTCTTTGGGTTATCAGCATCAGCTTGTGCAACAATGGTTGGCAGAAGCAGATAAAGGACAATTTCCATTTGAAATACAAACGGTGGTAGAACCTCAACCACTCGGAACCGGCGGTGCTATCAGCCTTTCCATGAGCTATGCACTCGCCGCACAGGTGTTTGTGTTAAACGGAGATACGTATTTCCCGATATCGTTATCGGACATGGAACAACTGCATCAATCCATGAAAAAACCGATTACCCTTGCTGCCTGCTATCTGGAGGATACAGGTCGTTACGGAAGCCTGGAAATAGATGAAACACATCATACCGTTAAATCTTTTCAGGAGAAGCGCGACAGAAAACCAGGATGGATCAATGCCGGAATTTATTGTATAGATCGCACGTGGTGGACATCGAAACCCTTTCCGGAAATATTTTCTTTTGAAAAAGGTGTGCTGGAAACCATGGTACATTATCATGCAGAATCTTCTCTGGTAGCGGTTTTTCAGGCTAATCAGTTTTTTATTGATATGGGTATTCCGGAAGATTATATCCGGGCACAGCAAATGATTCCGGCCTATGCACGTATTTGATAAGCGTTGGACTTTGTTTCTGGATCGGGATGGGGTAATCAATCTGGAGAAAAAAAATGGGTATGTATTAAGCCGGGAAGAATTTCATTTTGAACCTGGCGCGTTGGATGCACTTCGGCTGCTGCAAACCATCTTCGGGCGCATCCTGGTGGTTACCAATCAGCGTTGTGTGGGGAAAGGGCTCATAAGCGCACAACAACTGGAGCAATTGCATCGTTGGATGTGTGAGGAAATCACAAACCATGGCGGACGGATTGACCGGATTTATTACTGTCCCGACCTGGAAGATGAAAGTCCCTGCCGGAAACCCAATATAGGTATGGCTTTGCAAGCCAGCCGGGATTTTCCGGATATTGATTTTCAACACGCTGTAATGGTGGGCAATCATTTTTCTGATATGCAGTTTGGCAAATCATTGGGGATGTATACAGTATTGATTGCTTCTGATAATGAATCATTAACCTTGCCGCATCCGCTTGTAGATGCTTGTTTTGCAGGTTTATGGGCATGGGCTCAGCATTTAAAATCAGGAACATAAAAATTTAAATCATTCTTAACAGCTATCCTTTTTAGTTTTATATCATGTTGCGTATTGGTTTTTTATGCTGGATTATGATTATGTTAATGGCCCCAACACCAGCGGTCCATGCACAATATCGGCTATCCGCTGCAGATCGTATGCGGCTGGAAAAACTGGAAGACAGCCTGAAATTTTTTGCATATACATTGGTAAACGGTAGGGATGAACAAATACGCAAACAGGCCAACGATGCATTCATTCCACATCTGGTCAATGCATTGAAAATACGTGGTTCATTTTATTATCCGTTTGATTCCTTGCGACAAATATCTATTTTATACGCACCTGATAGCAGTTTTCGTATTTTCACCTGGCAGTTTCCGCGTGCCTTTGGTTCTTATCGCTATTACGGAGCCATTCAGATGAATACACGCGATGGTCATCTCAAATTATTCCCATTGTTTGATAATTCAGAGTTCACCTATCATCTGGATGATACCATTACAGGACCGCGCGGATGGATTGGTTGTATTTATTATCGCCTGATAGAAACGCATTTCAGGAATCAGAAATACTATACTTTGTTTGGCTTTAATGGAAATTCATTGCTGAGCAATAAAAAAATTCTGGAACCGCTTACATTTCCGCACGGGGAACCTGTGTTTGGCTCACCCATCTTTAGTTTTGCAAATGATTCCATTCCAGGTGCTGATCGCAATCGTTTTGTATTAGAATATAAAAAAGATGGAGATGCAGGTTTAAATTATGATGATGAACTGAAGATGATTGTGTATGATGAACTGGTGCCGTTGCACAATGAGCCGGAAAAGAAATATACCTATGTGCCGGATGGAAATTATGAAGGATTTGTATGGAAGAATGGCAAATGGGTACATGTAACAAAAGTATTTCCCGATAATCAGGGCCCCACCCCTATCCCGCTTCCGATAGATTTTTCAAAGAAAAATCTTATACCCAAAGATAGTACGGAAGAGAATTGAGATGATCAGTATTCTTTGTGTTTTGCTATTCATTTATTTTCAACACAGCCAGAAATGCTTCCTGTGGCACTTCCACACTTCCGATCTGGCGCATGCGTTTTTTGCCTTCTTTCTGTTTTTCCAATAGTTTTCGTTTACGCGATACATCTCCTCCATAACATTTGGCGGTTACATCTTTTCGCAGGGCACTGATATTTTCTCTTGCAATGATTTTTGATCCGATGGCGGCTTGGATGGCAATCTGGAATTGCTGACGAGGCAATAATTCTTTCAACTTTTCACACAATTTGCGGCCAAATTCCTGTGCCCGGCTGCGGTGAATCAGGGCACTCAATGCATCAACCTTATCACCATTCAGTAAAATGTCCATTTTCACAATATCGCTTTCGCGATAACCGATCGGATGATAATCAAACGAAGCATAGCCACGGGTCTGGCTTTTGAGTTTATCATAAAAATCAAACACAATTTCCGTGAGTGGCATTTCAAAAATAAGTTCCACGCGGGTAGGTGTCAAATAATGTTGATTGATCAATGTACCTCGTTTACCCAGGCAAAGCGTCATGATATTGCCGATATATTCTGGTTTGGTGATGATTTGGGCGCGGATAAAGGGTTCCTCAACCCGGCTTAACCGGCCGGGATCGGGCATTTCAGACGGATTGTTGACGATGATTTTTTCGCCTTTGGTGGTATAGGCAATGAAGCTTACGTTGGGAACTGTGGTGATTACACTTTGATGAAATTCCCGTTCCAACCGCTCCTGCACGATTTCCATGTGCAGCATGCCCAGAAATCCGCAGCGAAAGCCAAATCCCAGTGCCTGAGATGTTTCTGGTTCAAAAGTCAGTGCTGCATCATTCAGCTTGAGTTTTTCCATGCATTCGCGTAGTTCTTCGTAATCTTCCGTATTGACCGGGAAAATACCGGCAAATACCATGGGCTTTACTTCTTCAAAGCCTTTGATAGCTTCCTGACAGGGATTGTTGACCAACGTGATGGTATCGCCCACACGCACTTCACTGGCCGATTTGATGCCTGTGATGATGTATCCCACATTACCAGCCGTGATTTGATCGCGGGGCTCCAGCCGCAGGCGAAGAATGCCCACTTCATCGGCATCGTATTCCCGCCCGGTGTTCACGAATTTTACCTTATCTCCTTTTCGCAGGGTGCCGTTAAACACCCGATAATAGGCCACCACGCCGCGGAACGAATTGTACATGCTATCAAAAATAAGTGCCTGCAAAGGAGCATCCGGATCGCCTTCAGGTGGGGGGATGCGCTGCACAATGGCTTTCAGAATCTGCTCCACGCCGGCTCCTGTACGCGCGGATGCCAGCAGGATATCTTCTTCATAGCAACCAATCAGATCTATGATTTGTTCTTTGACTTCATCAATCATGGCCCCTTCCATATCAATTTTATTGATCACCGGAATGATTTCCAGATCATGATCCAGTGCCAAATACAGGTTGGAGATGGTTTGTGCCTGAATGCCCTGAGTAGCATCCACCAGCAACAATGCTCCTTCGCAGGCAGCCAGCGCACGCGATACTTCATAAGAAAAATCCACATGTCCGGGCGTATCAATCAGATTCAAGGTATAGGTTTTCCCTCCAAACTCGTATTCCATTTGAATTGCATGGCTCTTGATGGTAATACCTTTTTCCCGTTCCAGTTCCATGTCGTCGAGCACCTGTTCCTGCATTTCCCGTTCGGAAATGGTGTGGGTAAATTCCAGCAGCCGGTCGGCCAGGGTGCTTTTGCCATGGTCAATATGAGCTATGATGCAGAAATTGCGGATATGTTCAATTCGGGGCATATAGTGGCCGGTTTGGGTGCAAATTTACCAATCGCAGCGAGAATGACCATTTCAGGGTTGCCAGCTGTTGTTGCTGCGATTCACGTCGGCATCGTACAGGGAGCCCAGTTGTATGCGTTTCACGGGTGAGGTTGTCCGGAATGAAAGGTTGACTACAGCATTGCCTTTTTCCCAGCACGAAACATCGCGATGCAGCTGCAGGCTGTCGCCATTTTGCAAATACACATGCAGGTCAATGGGAACAGGCTTGTTACCCAATGACCGTATGGTAACCTGATAGCGAAGACCCTGATGGGTAACACGTTCAATGGCCAGATCGGGGAATCCTGCATCGAAAAACCATTTTTTCCAGAACCAATTCAAATTTTTATCTGCACCTGCATTCATGGCATAGAAAAAGTCATACGGCATTGGATGCTTCCCGTGCCAGGCTTGCATATAATGATGGAGGGCTTGCAGGAACCTTTCATTGCCCAGCATATCGCGCACATACAAATAACCCATGGCGGGCTTAGGATAGGAATTTAAATAATAATCGGTTCCTTCTTCCTGAGTGCTGGGAGTGATAATTGGCAGATCCACTTCCGTGCCTGCAAAATGATTGTAAGCCTCCATGCCGTAAGGATCGTGTACGGTACTGTCAATATAAGGCGTTAAAAGCCATTCACCCAAGGTAGCCCAGCCCTCATCCATCCACGCATATTTGGTTTCATTGGTACCCATGTAAAACGGGAAAAGGGTATGAAAAATTTCATGATCTGTTAGTTCAATGGTTGATGCCCGATTGCTCAGCGGGTTATCATTCACCATCATGGGATATTCCATCTGATCCAGCCCGTCCACTACGGTTTCATGCGGATACGGATAAGGCCAGCGCGGGAAATAATAGCTGATGCCTTCTACGGTTTTGCGTGCAAAATGAATGACTTCTGCATAATCCTGATGCCGGGGATCATATACTGCATCCACACGTGTACGCCGGCCTGTAGCCGAATCTACGATGAGACTGGTGGATTGCCACACATAATGATTGCTCGTAGCAAATACAAAATCCGTTACATTTCGGGCTGCATAATGCCATACGTTCTCAGGCCGATGCATGGTTACACGTCGCTGCAAAATATCATTGGTATCAATAACAAAGCGAATATCATCCGTTGTTTCAGCTTTTTGCAGCCGTGCTGCGATTTCCGGTTGCAAAACTTCCTGTGCATTTATAAGATTTCCTGTAGCCCATACCACATATCCATCCGGCACATGAATTGATACATCAAAATCACAGAAATCATTGTAAAATTCCTGCAGGCCATTGTACGGAAAAGTATTCCATCCATCCACATCGTCATATACTGCAATGCGCGGAAAGAAATAAGCAATAAAATAAGCGCCCTCTTCAATTTCACCCGTGCGTTGATGCGAAGTTTTGTTTAGTACATAACTGAATTGGATATCGATTTGCACCGAATCGTGCGGTAACAAAGGTTGAGAAGCCGGCATAATCATATTGGTTCCCCTGATATTGAGCCTGCCCGGGTTCTGGGCAACACCTTGGATGGCATAAGCGCCGATTTGTACACCATCCGTTAAATCCTGTGGGAGCACGGGTGTGTTGCGGGCTGCGCCGCGTTGATAAAAATTGGGATAAAGCTTAAACCAGAAATAAGATAAAGTATCGGGACTGTTGTTAACATACACGATGGATTCTTTTCCCCATATAAGCCTTGTATCCGGAGTAAAATGTACATCAATATGATAACGAGCGTAATTCTGCCAATAATGTGGCCCTGGCTGGCCATCTCGGCTGCGTGTTCCCTTTTCATAAGCGGTTACAATGTTGCGGGGTGTGGGCAGGGTATCCTGTGCAAATGTCCATTGACATATCATCAAGATAATGATCACAAGCAGGCCTGAAGATAAAAATGATTTCATGTTTGATGGCAATTTAAACCCGACTAAGGTACAGCATTTCATGCATTTGCTATATGGTTGAGATTATCAGAATCGAAAACAAATAGTTAATCCGGCCGAAAAATTCAGCACATTTGTTTAGTTTTGAAATCCATTGCATAAAAGGATATAAGTATGAAACATCATCTCCTGCTGGCCTGCCTGGTAAGTATTTACGCTGTGGGATATACTCAGCCAAACGTGCATGAGCGCACACTTGCAGATTATGTTCACGCAGCTCCATTCCCTTTTACATTGTGGGAAAAGCCGGATATACCGGATCGGATTTTCAATATCGTGCAGTTTGGGGCAAAACCCGACGGGCAGACGTTGAATACAAAGTTTATCCAGCAGGCTATTGATACCTGTGCGGCAGCGGGTGGAGGTGTGGTTGTGATTCCGCCCGGATTATGGCTGACAGGACCTATAGAGCTGCGCAGCCATATAGAGCTTCATCTGGACAGGGGGGCTATTCTGTTGTTCACTCCGGATCATAGCCAGTATCCCATCATCCAGCCTCCTCGTTCATCGTCTTTTGTCGTGGCCTCGCCCATTGCTGGATTTGACCTGGAAGATGTAGCCATTACAGGCGAAGGCATCATAGATGGTTCGGGTGATAGCTGGCGACCAGTGAAAAAAGAAAAGCTTACAGCTGCACAATGGAAAGCCCTTCTGCAGAAAGGGGGTGTACTCAGTGATAATGGAAAAATCTGGTGGCCCAGTGCTGAAGCGCGTGATGGTGAACAATATCTGAAGCAATTAAAACAATCCGGAAAAAAGCCTACTGCTGCCGATTTTTTGCCGGCACGCGATTACCTGCGACCTTATATGGTGTGGCTGGTGCGTTGCAAAAATGTATGGATTGAAGGCGTAACGCTGAAAAATTCACCCAAGTTTGCACTCTATCCTAATTATTGTGAACAGGTCATGATCAAAGATGTGAAGGTAAACAACGAATGGTGGGCGCAAAATGGTGATGGCATTGATATCAGCGGAGGGAAGAATGTTATTATTTATCGTTGTACGGTCAATGCAGGTGATGATGGTATTTGCATGAAATCCAGTCCCAGCCGGTATGCCGATTCATCAGCAGCCTTGCAAAATGTGCTGATTGCCGATTGTATCGTGTATCACGGCCACGGCGGATTTGTGATTGGTAGCAATACAGATGGTGGTATCAAAAATATTTATGTAACCAATTGTGATTTCATCAATACCGATATCGGCATACGCGTGAAAAGTCGCCGTGGCAGTGGCGGATGGGTGCGTGATATTTACATAGATCGCATTTACATGCACAATATTGCAAATGAAGCGGTATTGTTTGATACTTATTATGAGCAATCATCTGCAGCTGATACTGCAGCACAGCCTGTTACGCCCGAAACACCCCATTTCACCGATTTCCATTTGAGTGATATACAGGTAAATGGTGCTGCATCAGCCGTTGTGATAAGAGGTCTCCCTGAAATGCCGGTTGAACGTATATTTTTTACGGACATGCACATGCAAACCAATCAGGGTGTGCAGCTGGCCTATGCAAAGAATATAGCTTTCAGAAATGTGGAAATGAAACCCGCGAACATGCCATTGGTAAAACTGTGGAATGCAGATGAAATTGATCTGACAGGCCTTACCTTTTCATCACAGGCTTCCGCACAGCTGATTATTTCTGGCCCGGCAAGCAGGCACATCCGCATACCTGCCCGCCTGCCCGAGGGGGCTGTGGTACTTGATCAACACAAATCCGAACAGGTATTGATTCGCGAATAGGAATTATCCAGGAAAATGCATTTTCTTTTCTGATTCTTTTCTGATTCGCATTTGCCCATTCTTGCGTCGCACTTTTTATTGTTGCGCAGGATTGTTTTTCATTTTGCTTTTCATGAATCTAATCAAGGGTGATAATTGTGTAATCCTTACGCAATCTGAATTTTCAGAAAAATTTTATTTCAAGGTTGATTATTTCATAAATCGAACTATTTAACTTTGATATAAGGAATAAAGTTCATTCAGCCAGGCACTCCTTCTCAGCCCACCACCGGAAGTTTATTTTCTTACGTTTTTAAATCTTACGGTTATGGAAAGGAATACCGTATCATTATCGGCTTCGCGCGACGGGGCGCGAATTCAGCTCGATGACCCGCTGACAGCTGCTTACTGGCTTGAACGATATCATATGACCCTGGAGGAGCTGCAGGCAACGATTCAGTTGGTAGGTTCTGCGATGGTGGCGGAAGTAGAAAAATATATCTGCCGGCATCCCAACCGGGAATTTACAGCGCCGTCTTCTCCCCGATTTGTATGATAAATAAAAATGAGGCACACGAACTGGCCTCATTTTTAGGTGCACAGGTTAAAACAGGTGGAAGCGTAGTTTGTTTCGTGAATATCCGGGAACAATTATCTTTCACCGACTTGTGAATATCGAAGTCTCTTTTATTTTGCCGGTTTTAGGTTAAAATAGCCCGGTATAAAGAATTATACCGGGTGTTCAGTAACCCTTTAATCATGAGCCTTCCCCTCAATCAGAAAGCCCACATTCTTCTCCTTACAGGTTGTCTTTGACAGGCAACAGCACCTGTAAAGGGGTTTTTCCGGATATGGTCATAAGGTTCATCATCTACGGGAATAGGCATCCAGCCCGTTCCCGGGAGATGAATATCATTCCAGCTTATGAGAGGGGAGAAAATAATCAGAATAGGAACTAATATCCAATGGAGCTGGTTTTTCATAGGCCATGGTTTGGTTATATAACAATTTTGTCTCAAATGACAGGTTAAAGATATGTAATGAAATGATATTTTCAAATATTTTTTCAAAAATTTTTTTCGTTATCTGTAAAACTTCGGTTAAGGGTATAAAAAACCCCGCCTTTGGGCGGGGTTCTACATTTAAATGAGATAAAGTGGCTGCTATGGCGGTTTAGCGCAAACTACTCGTATTGAGCAGGTCTGCGACGGATTCTGTTGACGAGGCATGATGATTGGTACGGAACACCACTACCCCATCGAAAACATCAATCAGCACAGGCTGGTTTTTTTCGATCTCACCGGCTATGATTTTCTTGCTTAAGGGGTTGACGATTTCTTTCTGAATAACCCGTTTGAGCGGCCTGGCTCCAAATTGCGGATCGTAGCCGGCGACGGCCAGGTAATCGATCAGATAGTCAGTGAAGTCAACCTGATAGCCATTTTTACTCATTTGTTCCTGCAGGTGTCTGAGCTGGATGTTGACAATTTCGCGGATTTGCTCTTTCATCAAAGGCTGGAACAGGATGATTTCATCAATCCGGTTCAGAAATTCAGGCCGAATGGTCTGACGCAGCAGAGCCATCACTTCAGCCTTGGTGCGTTCCACAATTTCTTCCTTGTTATCATCTGTAAGCTGATTGAAGTTTTCCTGGATGATATGGCTGCCCAGGTTGCTGGTCATGATGATGATGGTATTTTTGAAATTCACGACCCGGCCTTTGTTATCGGTTAGCCGGCCATCATCGAGCACCTGAAGCAAGATATTCCATACGTCGGGATGTGCTTTCTCGATTTCATCTAACAGAATCACGGAGTAGGGTTTGCGACGAACGGCTTCTGTAAGCTGCCCGCCTTCTTCATAACCCACATAGCCGGGAGGAGCGCCTATAAGCCGGCTCACCGTATGTTTTTCCTGGTATTCACTCATGTCGATACGCGTCATCATCCGCTCATCATCAAACAGGCATTCAGCCAGGGCTTTGGCCAATTCCGTTTTACCCACGCCGGTGGTACCCAGGAAGATGAACGAACCAATGGGCCTGCGCTCATCCTGCAGGCCGGCGCGGCTTCTGCGGATGGCATTCGCCACAGCCTCGATGGCTTCATCCTGTCCTACTACTCGTTTATGCAATTCATCTTCCAGATGCAGCAGTTTTTCCTTTTCACTTTGCATCATACGGGTTACGGGTATGCCGGTGGCTTTGGACACGATTTCTGCAACATCTTCTGCATCTACTTCTTCCTTTAGCAGGCGTTTATCAGCCGATAATTTTTCCAGCTCTTCGGTATATTTTTTTACCAAATTTTCCTGCTCCCGGATGCGACCGTAGCGGATTTCAGCCACACGGCCATAGTCTCCGTTCCTTTCGGCCTGTTCAGCTTCTATTTTCAAATTTTCAATCATTGCCTTGGCAGCCTGAATTTTATCTACAATCTCTTTTTCTTGCTGCCATTTGGCTTTTAAGGCATTGCGTTGTTCAGACAATTCTGAGATTTCACGATTCAGTTCTTCCAGTTTGGTTTGATCGTTTTCTCGTTTGATAGCTTCTCTTTCAATTTCCAGTTGGCGGATTTTTCTCTCCAGTTCATCAAGCTCTTCAGGCATGGAATTCATTTCCAGCCGCAGCTTTGCGGCTGCTTCATCTATCAGGTCAATGGCTTTATCGGGCAAAAACCTGTCGGTAATATACCGGTGAGAAAGCTCCACGGCTGCTATGATGGCTTCATCTTTGATCCGCACATGATGATGCGTTTCATAGCGATCTTTCAGACCGCGGAGGATGGATATGGCGTCTTCCACACTCGGTTCATCAATCATCACCTTCTGGAAACGCCTTTCGAGGGCTTTGTCGCGCTCAAAGTATTTCTGGTATTCATTCAGGGTTGTAGCGCCAATGGCACGAAGCTCACCCCGTGCAAGAGCAGGTTTCATGATATTGGCTGCATCCATAGCACCCTCCATGGCTCCGGCACCCACCAGCGTATGGATTTCATCGATAAAGAGAATCACTTCGCCATTGCTTTCGGTAACTTCTTTGATCACGGCTTTCAGGCGTTCCTCAAATTCACCCCGGTATTTAGCGCCGGCCATGAGGGCCCCCATGTCGAGGGCATAAATCACTTTGGTTTTCAGGTTTTCCGGCACGTCGCCATTGATGATGCGATGGGCCAGGCCTTCCACAATAGCCGTTTTCCCCACACCCGGCTCACCTACCAGGATGGGGTTGTTTTTGGTACGGCGGGAAAGAATATGCAGGGTACGGCGGATTTCTTCATCGCGACCGATAACCGGATCGAGCTTACCGGCTGCGGCCAGCTCATTCAGGTTACGGGCATATTTCTGCAAGGCATGAAATTGTGATTCGGCCGTCTGGCTGCTTACCGTACTCCCCTTTCGCAGGTCAGCAATAGCAGCACGGAGGCCTTTTTCAGTCATGCCGGCATCTTTCAGCAGCTTTGCAATATCGTCATTACCCATCAGCAATGCAAGCAGCAGGTGTTCCACACTCACAAATTCATCCTTAAATTCTTTTGCAAGTGAAGAAGCACGCAACAGCACATTGTTCATGTCGCGGCTGATGGTTTGTCCACCTTCGCCTGATTCCAATCTGGCATATCGTTTCAGAATTTCATTCAGCCTTGACTGCAGGTAGGTTAGGTTTACTTCATTTTTTTTCAACAAATATTCCATTGTATCAGGATTCTCATCCAGCAGGGCTTTTAGCAGATGCCCGGTTTCAATAGCCGGATTGTGTGCTTCAAAAGCCAGCTGTTGAGCCCTTTGAATGGTTTCCTGCGACTTAATGGTGAATTCATTTAAATTCATACGTCAATTTTTTAAGGAAAATTTACCTTAGCGTATCAAATTTGACTCCATCCTGTCTGATCCGGAAATCATGTCATCCATGCGATCTTTTTCCTGCCTGAATTTCAGCTTACTTGTGTGCAGTCTGTTAATTTTTCTGGTTTTTGATGCTGGAGCACAAGCTGCTTATCCTGAATTAAACAAGATTATTTTGGCTCATCAGCGTGTATATAAAGGTCGGATTTATGTGGTGCTTGAACAAAATGGGCATCTTGTGTATCAGGATTCATTGGGCGGGTACAATAGGGAGACTACATTGCCAGTGGCTTCTGTAAGCAAATGGTTAAGTACGGCGTTGATCATGACTTTTGTAGATGAAGGAAAAATTGCACTGGATGATCCGGTGGGCAAATATTTACCCGCATTCAACAAGGGTTTGAAAAGCCGGATCACGATCCGCGATTGTCTCAGGCACACGACCGGTTATTTTGCCACACCTGCTTTCCGGCGCATTTACCGGCGTACTAATACCCTGGCCGCATGTGTGCAACAGATTAGCCAGCAGGTTCCGCTGGAAGCTGAACCTGGCCAGGCTTTTTATTATAGTCCTTTCGGCTTGCAGATTGCCGGACGGGTCATTGAAGTGGTATCGGGGAAAAGCTTTGTAGAGAACTTTGAAGAACGTATTGCTCGTCCCTGCGGCATGCAGCACACATCTTTCGCGCGACCAGCCAATCCGGAACTGGCCGGTGGTGTCTATTCCTGCCCCCTGGATTTGTTGCATTTTCTGGAAATGATTGCCAATAAAGGAGTTTATCAGGGTCACCGAATTTTAAGTGAAAAAGCCCTGCAAGAAATGCAGCGCAATCAGATTGTGAACATCCCCATCAGATATTCTCCGGTTGAAGGAGCTATTCATCAGCAATGGTTTTATGGGCTGGGAGAATGGGTAGAAGCTGAAGATAGAGACCATCAACCCTTGTCGGTCAGCAGTCCCGGTCTTTTCGGAAGTTATCCTTTTTATGATATTTCACGTCAGTTGATAGGCATTATCTTCACCCTTCGGCTGGATTTCGAAGACGTCATGCAGGCCGATTGGAGTATTCGTCAAGCTATCAATCAGCTTTTTCCGTCACGCACAGGCTTACTGGAACAATCACAACAGCATGAAGGTATCTTAAGTGTGAATGAAATACCATGAACCCGGTAGCAGCCAGACATACGGCCCTTGTGAAGCAGCTGTCCCGAAAGCTTGGATTTGATTATTGTGGGATTGCCCGTGCAGCTACATTAGATGAAGATGCCAGGAGGCTGGAAAAATGGCTAAACAAAGGTTATCATGGCACCATGGTTTATATGGAGCGGTATTTTGATTTGCGGATTGATCCGCGAAAACTGGTGCCTGGAGCTCAATCTGTGATCACCCTGTTGATGAATTATTTCCCGGCACGCAAGCAGAGAGCCGATAGTTACCGGATTTCAAAATATGCCTATGGCAGGGATTATCATCGGGTCATCAAAAAGAAACTCAAGCAATTGCTGAAAAGTTTGCAGGAACAGATCGGTAAGATACAGGGGCGTGGATTTGTGGACAGTGCGCCAGTGTTGGAACGCGCCTGGGCTGTACGTTCTGGCCTGGGATGGGTGGGAAAAAACGGCAATCTCATCACCCGGCAACAAGGTTCTTTTCTTTTTATTGCCACCCTGATTACCGATCTGGAACTGGTGTACGACGATCCGTTTGCCAAAGATTATTGCGGAACCTGTACCCGCTGCATCGATGCATGTCCTACGCAGGCTATTTTGCCGGATAAAATCATTGATGCCAGTCGTTGTATCTCTTATTACACCATTGAACTGAAAGCCCATATCTATCCGCAGGAAGCTGAAGGCAAATGGAAGGATTGGATTTTCGGATGTGATATCTGCCAGGATGTATGCCCCTGGAACCGTTTTAGTCGTGTAAGCCAGGAAGCTGATCTGGAGCCAGTTCCCGAGATCCTTGATTTTTCCACACAGGAATGGGAACAATTAACCGAAGAAAAATTTGTGGAACTATTTGGTCATACTCCGTTGAAACGTGCAGGATGGGAAGGACTGCAACGCAATATCCGATTGATAAAAAAGAATCAAACCAATTTTTGAATAGGCTGAAAATATTGGGTGTAAGATGCAATCGCTGACATTGCTGGAGATTTTGATTGCCATTGGTTTTGTGGCAATTTTGTTTTCCTTTGTCCGGGATTATTGGATGAAGAAAAAGAAAACAAATGTTCCTCAAACAGCCACTCCGGATGCAGGCAGATCGTCGATTACCCTGCCCCTCCAGTTGCAGGCTTATGAACGCCTGGTGGTTTTTATGGAACGCATATCGCCGGAGCAATTGGTATATCGCTTAGGAAAAATTGATTTACCGGCGGCTGAGTTATATGCATTGATGGTTCAGGATATCCGGGAAGAATTTGCACATAATGTAAGTCAGCAGATTTATGTTTCCCAGGTGGCATGGGATGCGGTGGTGCATGCCAAGGAATACATGATCAGCCAGCTGAATCTACTCATGGGTCAGCTTCCTGCAGAAGCCCGCAGCGCGGATTTGTGCAAGCAAATGCTTTCGCATTATCTGCAGCAACAGCCTTCACCCTTGCAGGTAGCGCTCGACGTACTGAGAAAAGAAGCCAGGAAACTGATGTAAGTCCATCTTGAAACAGGAAGGGTATATGCTGGTTGCATATACCCTTCGTTCAACATTAGGAATTCTCTTTACAGGTGAATGGCTTCGCCGTAGGCCACTTCGATGGCATCTTTGACGGATTCGCTGATGGTGGGATGCGGATGGATGGAATCCAGCACTTCGTGATAGGTGGTTTCCAGTTTACGTGCCACTACTGTTTCGGCAATGATTTCCGTTACATTGTAGCCAATCATGTGGGTACCCAGCCATTCGCCGTATTTGGCATCGAACACCACCTTGATGAATCCTTCGTTGGCACCGGCGGCTGTAGCCTTACCGGAGGCAGAAAGCGGAAATTTACCCACCTTCACTTCATAACCGGCTTCCCGGGCAGCTTTTTCGGTATAGCCTACCGAAGCAATTTCCGGTGAACAATAGGTACAGCCAGGGATATTGTGATAATCAATGGGTTCAGGCTTGCGGGCATATTTTTTCTCCTGATAGGCAATGTGTTCCACACATACAATACCTTCTTTGGAAGCTACATGAGCCAGAGCTGGTCCCGGAATGCAGTCGCCGATGGCGTAAATACCGGGTACATTGGTTTGGTAATAAGTATCTACCGCAATTTTTCCTTTTTCTGTTTTGATACCCAATGTTTCCAAACCGATGTTTTCCACATTGGCTACGATACCCACGGCGCTAAGCACCACATCAGCTTCCAGGGTAATGTTGCCTTGCGGCGTTTTGACAGTGGCTTTCACGCCTTTGCCCGAAGTATCAACCCCTGTAACTTCTGAGCTGGTATAGATTTGCATGCCTTTTTTGCGGAAAATTTTTTCCAGTTCGCGGGAAATATCTTCATCCTCGTTGGGTACAATACGCGGCAAAAATTCCACAATCGTTACTTTGGTGCCGATGCTGTTGTAGAAATAACCAAATTCTACGCCGATCGCGCCCGAGCCAACGATGATCATGGAAGCTGGTTGTTCGGGCAAAACCATGGCTTCGCGATAGCCAATTATTTTTTTATGATCGATTTTCAGATTGGGTAATTCCTTGCTGCGGCCGCCCGTGGCAATAATAATATGCCGGGCTTCGTAGGTGGTGGATTTGCCGCTGGTATCGGTTACGCTGATTTTGCCTTTTGCAACAAGCTTGGCTGTGCCCTGGATGACATCAATTTTGTTTTTGCGCATCAGAAACTGAACGCCTTTGCTCATTTTATCGGCTACAGCTCGGCTGCGCTTGATCATAGCCGGAAAATCGGGTTTGGCCTGTTCCACCTTTATGCCGTAATCAGCTGCGTGCAGGGCATATTCCATGACCTGTGCACTTTTCAGCAGGGCTTTTGTGGGGATGCATCCCCAGTTCAGGCAGATACCGCCCAGGGATTCACGTTCCACGATAGCCGTTTTAAATCCCAGTTGTGCAGCTCGTATTGCGGCTACGTAGCCACCCGGACCGCTGCCGATAACAATCAGATCATAAGCCATAATTCATTGTTTTTGAAGGAATGAGGCTTCAAAGGTAAAAAGAAATGGCTAAAGCTTCAGGACGGATGCGCGACTGCTTCCTCACCATACAACTGGTCGCGGAACCGAAGGGATGGAGAAGGAATAAAAGGGCCTATACCCAGGGATTCCCATTTGGCATCCACAGCCTGAATGGTTTGCAGATCGGAAACGATGATGTTGGGCCAGTCGCGCTGAAAGCCGTCAAATTCGCGGGTTTTGATAGTACCATCCAGGCCTATGATCCCTGCAGCCATGTAATGATCGCGTCTGGGATCCAGGTTATTGGAAATACGCCACAAGGCAACGGCCAGGTCCTGCACATCTACGGTATGTTCGGCATATAAAATCATTTTCACACCCGCTTGGGCAAAGATCTGGGCACAGGCAGCATGTAATTCGGCAATATGTCCTTTGCGGTTTTTACGAATAGCGATCAATACGCAGGGAATCTGCCGATGCAGCAAGGAAACATTGACGTCCCGAATCTCCGGAAACCGTTGCTGCAACTGATGCAGCTCAGGCAAGGCGTCGGGCTGACAGGTTTCATGGGTTTCGATATCTATTTCTTCTTCCCATTTGCGGGTGGCATCTATGCACATTTTGCCGCCTATACCGGGTTTGCTGCAGGCATGATCCAGCACATCCATAGGTCCCTGGCTGAAGTAAATATCCCGCTCGGGACGTATGTGGGCAAAAGCATGCCGGGCAAGGGTTTCATAGTCATGAATATCCACCTCTTCATCCACGATGATCAGCATCTTATTGAACATCATCTGCCCTGCTCCCCACATGGCATTCATGACTTTCTGGGCGTGTCCGGGAAATTGTTTGCGGATTTTAACTATGGTGAGGTTGTGAAATACCCCCTCAATAGGCATATCCATGTCTTCCACTTCGGGCAGCAGGGTCATTTTGATGGGCACAATGAATATGCGTTCGGTGGCTTTGCCAATCCAGGCATCTTCCTGAGGAGGTATGCCCACAATAGTAGCCGGATATATTGCATTTTTGCGGTGGGTGATGCAGGTAACATGAAAACGCGGATACCAGTCGGGCAATGAATAATAGCCTGTATGGTCGCCAAAGGGGCCTTCCCAGATTGGGTCTTCCGCAGGGTCAACATATCCTTCAATCACAATATCCACATCGGCAGGCACCTCTATATCCTGGGTGAGACATTTCACCAGTTCCACCCTTTTTTTCCGAATAAAACCCGCTAACATATACTCATCCACATTATCGGGCAAAGGGGCTGTAGCGGCGTAGGTATATACGGGATCGCCACCCAGAGCCACGGCTACCGGCATTTTCAAGCCTTTGGCTTTGTAGGCCTGGTAATGGCGGGCCGATACTTTGTGTTTATGCCAATGCATGCCGGTCATGTCTTTGGTGAAAACCTGCATGCGATACATGCCTACATTGCGGATGCCGGTGTCCGGATCTTTGGTATGGATAATGGGCAATGTGATAAAAGGCCCGCCGTCTTTTGGCCAACAGGTAAGGATAGGCAGCCGGTGCAGATCGGGCTCTTCCATAACTACCTCCTGGCAGGCCCCGCGTCCTTTCCTGCTCACCGGCATCCATGATGCCAGCTTGCCAAGGGTCGGCAGAAGAGTTAATTTTTCTATCAGTGACCCTTTGGGTAAGGCTAATTCTTTGAACAGTGATTCCATCTCCCGGCCGATATCGTCCAGATTATCCACTCCCAGCGCCATACACATGCGTCGATAGCTGCCCATGGCGTTGATCAGCACAGGAAAATCATATCCGGTATTTTCGAAAAGCAGGGCTTTCCCTCCGCCGGGTGATTTGCACATGCGGTCTGTGATTTCGGCAATTTCCAGCCTGGGATTTACATACGTCCGGATGCGTACCAGTTCGCGGGCCTGCTCCAACCGTTCTACAAAAGCCCGGAGGCTGCGGTAAGCCATCATGCGTTTTTACTTTTTACAAAGATACGATTCCCTCCTGCGGCATTTTATGCTGTGTAACCTAAACTTCAATCCAACCGGTGGGCACGTACGCCTGAATGCAATAACCGGGATACTCGGATTCAGCCCATAACCATTTTTCAAGCATGGCTCCGCCACACGAGCAAACCTGATGTTTGCAGGCATAACAAAGCCGATAACTGTGATGCCTGCAAATGCACATCATTTTCGTAAGTTTATAGCGTTCATGGATCGAAAAGGCCTTCTCACATCGTTCACAATGCAGATAGGGTGAAGAAACAGACGGCAAAGACATAGGCAAATAGGTTTTGGATCTTAAAAGCCTGCAACCTATACACCCGGTACGCAGCCTATCTGCGTGCATTTTCCTTCAGGCGAATTTTTAGGTTGGATTGATTTTAATGAAATATCATTTCAATCGAATCTGTATTCCATCCTTTTACAATCCATTTCAATGCAGAGGTCGGTGATAAAGCCTGTAAATCATATTGCACGGTAATGATGCGGCTTTCACCCGGAGCCAGAGAGAAATAGTTAGCCGACCAGTAGGCAGGCAAAAATTCTGCTCCTGTTTGTGCATCTGTGAGCTGGTTGTGAATGAAAAAAGCCAGGGAAGAGCCTGTATTATGAATCCGGAAACTTATCCATAACCGGTTTTGTTTGATTTGTTTGTGGAGCAAATGGATGTGCAGGCTTGAAGGTTGGAGTGCATGAAATCCGTTGAATTGTCCCGTGGGGCTCATCCAGTATGTATTTTCATCCAGCAGTTTCCCTTCGGCATTCATAAGGGAAAGATGCAGGAATGTGATGCTGTTTTTTGCAGGCCGATACATGAAGCGTTTGTCTAAAGGTGTAACGGATGATGGAGCAACTTGTATGCTTGTGGTTTCAGTTTTTATCATGTTACCGGTGCTATCAAACCACTGGATGCGAGCCTGCAGGGTATGAGCATGATAGGTGCGATTGACAAGGGTAATGGTACTATCATCCGGGTTGAACTGGAGATGGAGAGGTGCACAGGCTGATTGAATAAAATAATAACCGGCGTTGGGCTCCAGATACCAGTCAAATATTTGCCAGATAACACTGGGAAAGGCTGCATTGAGTTTCCAGAGCATCACGCCTCCGCGGTCGTTCAGCAGATGTCCCACCGATTCGAAGATAGCCCGGTAAGCTTCGGCATTCATCAACTGCATTTTGTTACTGTAATCTTCCATGCTTGTGGGAGCACCATAACGGTTAATCATCTCTTGCAGGTAGGTTTCATAATGTCCGTTTCCTGTGCAGGCATCATGGTAGCCCCAGGTGTTATTCAGCGGAAAAGGCAAGGCGGTATCGGGTACCAGATCGGGAATGATCTTGTGCAAGGTAGCATAAGGTGGCTGGGAAGGGATGCCGGTTTCATCCTTAAACACCCAGTCTTTTCCCTGATCGGCCAGTGCAAAATAATGTTCTGGTTTTTGCCAGGTGTAGGGCCCACCGCTGTATACGCCGGCAGGCTGGTTATCTGGCCAGGAAGCAGCCCAGCCGGCAGGCAGCCTGGCAAAGCCGGAAGAGCTGGGAATGAAGGGTCGGGTTCCGTCAAGCGTGGCAACTGCCTGGCGCATCGCATCATACAATTCTTTACGGGCATGGCCTTCGTTACCGCCTGTCCATACCAGCAGGCTGGGATGATTGCGCAGCCGTAAAATCGTACTGATGACATTTCGGATAAACACATCGCCCTGCACCGGCCAATCGGGTGAGCCCTTGAATTCGCCCTGGGTATCGCCAGTAATCCAGAAGTCCTGCCACACCAGCAGCCCGTAACGATCAGCTATTTCAAAGAAAACATCCGGAGGAGCCACTCCCCCGCCCCAGATGCGGATCAGGTTCAGATGAGCATCGCGGCACAATCTCAGCGAGCGATCAAAGCGAAGCGAATCTTCCTGCAGCATCATATCGGGTACCCAGGCGCCGCCGGTAATGGCTATTCGCCTGCCGTTAACATAAAAATCCCTTCGTGGCCAGTTATCAACCATGGTTACTCGTGAGCTCACGCTACGTACCCCAAACAGAAATGTGGTATCATCAGAAATCCGTCCATCACCCGTTATCAAACGCAACCTGATGCGGTATAAATTTGGCTTCCCATAGCCATTGGGCCACCACAGATGTGGATGCTTCCAGATTAGTTCACGGAATTGACGGGAATCCAGGCTCACCGCAAGATTGGCCCGTGGACTTAATCGAACGGATTTTATGATCTCAATGGGTTTGCTTTCAAATCCTTCTCCGCTGAAAGTAGCTATCAGCTTACCTTCTACTGGGTGCGACTGCAGGTTGCAAAGGGTCAAATGCAAGGCAATCGTTGCGGTGCTGGTGTCCGGAAGATCGGGCAACTCCGTGATGATTTGCGGATGCTGAATAACAGCAGGCCCGGTAAAACGCAGATAAACCGGTTGCCAGATTCCCATATTGCGGTCGTGTACTTCCGGAATCCAGTCCCACCCCACCGAACACAACATGGTAACATTTTTCCCAATATCTCCTGTGGGCCCACCGTTGAGATAAAAATCGCCCAGAGCCTGCAATTGAGGATGAGATGGCATGCCTGGATCATCAAGCGGAAAGATTTCAACTGCGAGTGCATTTTTTTCACCAAAACGAATCTGATCCGTCACATCAAATGCATATTCGGCAAACATGCCTACCATCGTAGCAGAATCGGCGATCTGCCGACCATTCAGCCATACTGCAGCGCGGTAGTTTATACCCTTGAAAATCAGCTGCACCCGCTGTTCCGACCGGGATTTCGGTACTTCAAACACCGTGCGATACCAGTATGGCTTTTTCCAGGGATTGGATACGTGCGGCAGGTAGCTGTATTTCGAAAGTCCATATTGCAGGTTAAATGAATCATTGGCATCGGGAATGAGCATGTTGTTCAGGCCCACATGCGGATCAGGATACACATGGTTTTTGACCAGTGTGGTGAGCACGGTGCCGGGTACCACCGCCGGGAACCAATAATCGCGCGCCACAAAGGAAGGTTGCGAGAGAGAGGCACCGTCATAACCGGCCACTTCTGCGGAAAGCATTTGAAAATGCGAAAGCATTACTTGTCCAACAGCAGAAGACTGAGCAAATACAGCCTGTGTAAATGCTGAAATCAACTGCAGACAACCCAATACAATAGTTCGATGAAAATACCTGAATCGCATGATTTCCAGAATATGGCGGTAAAATTATACACGCTTTTGGCAATTGCACCGAAATGGATAAAAAAAGCAAACATCAGGATAAAAAAGTATGGAGCCCGTGCTTACCCATCAGGTGGCCATAGCTCAGAAACCAGAAATGAAGAAATGTGTTAGTTGTAAACAGCTACCGTAAAAGCCTGGAGCAATGGGTCAAGATGTTTATGCAAAGCAGTTATCCAATCACGGCCATACCAGGCATAATAGGATGAGAAATTTTCAATTCTTTCCTGCAGATGATTATCAGGAAACAATTGTTGATGTATGCGCTGGATTTGGGCTGTCTGGATGTGCATTTTTCGTTTCTGTGCGCGAAGCATTTTCAGTTCCAGGTTTTCCAGCAAATGTTGTGTACGTACCTGGGCAGCTTTTGCCGAAGCAATCAGCGTGCTGTCAATAGCACCTGCTTGTTGGATGATTTGCTGAAAAATTTCATTCACCTGTGCGTGATAAGCATGCAGGCTGATTTGTGCGCCGGCTTCCTGCATCACATATTTCCGGATCAGGGTATCCGGATGCTGAAACACATCTGCACAACCGATATGCAGGCGCTGCATGAGCCGATAGGTTTTTTCCGGAATCCATAACCATGACGAACGCAACATCAGCAGCGGATAGTGCACATCAAAATGTGCAAACAAATCTTTCAATTCGAGCCAGTAAGCCAGCTCACCTCCCCCACCGATAAATGCAAGATTGGGCAATAGTTTTTCCTGCATCAGGCCACGCAGCATTACATTTGGACTGATTTGTTCGGGATGTTCGTGTATCCACTTCTTTAATGCGGTTTCATCCCAGCTTATTTGGGTGTTTAATACTTTCCAGGTAGTACCGTTTCTTATGATTCGTTCGCGTACCTGTTCATCGAGATAAAACAGATTTATTTCACGGGGATGTGCCTGCACGGTATGGAGCTGGGATAATGCATGAATGGTTTGTTGTACGATCTGATAGGTAGTTTGTTGCAGCAATTCTTCCTCGAAAACGGGTATCATGGCCCTTTTGAAAGCCGGCCTATCCGGCATGAAAATCACCAAACCATATTCACCAAACAAGGCATTGCACAGATATAGAGTTGCCGTCTGGATATCGTTGTGTTTTAGATAAGCTTCCCGGAACAGCTGCATGAGTTCCTGTGCATAGGGTGTAGGGGGCAACAGCCCGGCTATTTCATTTATCATTTCATCCAGACCTTCCGGTTTCATGCGCCCTACTGCCCCCTTCTGGTGGGTTTGCCAACGCAGGTAGCGACCTTCGAGATACAAGGTGCTCAATTCTTCCAGGTCATTGTCTTCACTGCCCATAAAATATACCGGCACGAAATGATAATCCGGATACCGTTCATTCAATGTTTCTGCAAGCCTGATGGCATGAATGATTTTGTAGATCACATACAGATATCCGGTAAACAAATTGGGCTGATGGGCCGTGCATACGGTAAAGGTCCACTCATCACGCAGCAAAGTGATGTTTTCCTTTACCTTTTTGTGCAGCGGTATATTGGCATATTGAGCAAGCAATTCATCTGCAAGCAGATCCCGGTAAAAAGGAAATTGCTTGCGTTGCCGGATGATGGAAAGAAAATCGGTTTGGTGTGGGCTGTATTGATAAAAGGGCTGAAGATGGGTCTGCTCATGCAAATAGTCGAGTATAATGGATGAGAAGTATCCGGTTGCGTCGTAAGGAACATGCTGAATCTGACAATCCATGAATGAAATATCTTTTTAGCTCCGGTTAAGAGACAAGCTCGCCTTCGAGATCGTAGTCATACGCCCGGTCAATGCGTACCTGCACCAGGTCACCCGCACGAAGTTTTGTATCGGTATGAATGATTACTTCGTTATCGACTTCGGGAGAATCAAATTCCGTTCGCCCAACATAGTGCCCAGCCTCCCGGCGATCGACCATCACCTTCATCACCTGGCCGATGCGGGCCTGATTTTTTTGGTAGGAAATTTCTCGCTGGCAATCCATCAGCATTTCGGCCCGTCGTTCTTTTTCTTGCTGAGGAATTTCATCCCGCAGAGCAAAAGCACGGGTATTTTCTTCATGTGAATAGGTAAATACACCCACCCGATCAAAACGCACCTGTTCCATAAAGGCTATCAGTTCTTCCACGTGCTGAAGCGTTTCGCCGGGAAATCCTACGATGAATGTGGTACGCAGGCAGATTTCAGGAACTTTTTCTCGAATAGCGTAAATGAGCTGTTCAATATATCGTCGATCTGTTTGCCGGTGCATAGCCTGCAGGATAGGATCGCTGATGTGCTGCAGCGGAATATCCAGGTATTTGCAGATTTTGCTCTGGCGTTGCATAATCTCCAGCACATCCATCGGGAATTGGGCTGGATAGGCATAATGCAGGCGAATCCACTGAATATCGGGTATATCGGAGAGCTTATCGAGCAAGGTAGCCAGCATGCGTTTTTTGTAAAGATCCAGGCCGTAATAGGTCAGTTCCTGAGCGATCAGAATCAGTTCTTTGACTCCTTTTTCAGCCAGTTTGCGGGCTTCCAGCACAATCTCCTCCATAGGGCGTGACACGTGCTTACCGCGCATCAGGGGGATGGCACAAAAGGCACAGGTGCGATTACATCCTTCGCTGATTTTTAGATAAGCATAGTGTTTGGGCGTGCTTAGGAGGCGTTCTCCGATGAGCTCCTGCTTGTAATCGGCCTGCAGCAGCTGCAGCACTTCGCGGTAAGGCTCGGTACCGAACCATGCGTCCACTTCCGGTATCTCATCGGCCAGTTCCTGCTGATAGCGCGCACTCAGGCATCCGGTTACGATTACCCGCTCTACCTTACCTCTTTTCTTTCGCTCTACCTGTTCCAGGATGGTTTGAATGGATTCGGCTTTGGCTTTTTCGATGAAGCCGCAGGTATTGATGATCACTACTTCATGGTCGGATTTGTGGCTTTCGTGCGACACGGCAATATCGTTGGCACGCAGCTGTGCGCTGAGCACTTCACTATCTACCAGGTTTTTGGCACATCCCAGGGTGATGATGTTTACCTTGTTCGGCCGGAAAGTTTTTGTTTTCAAGCTTTGCGCAATTGTGATGCAAAGGTACCAATCATTTGCCGTAAACCCGTCTTTACGCTTTTTCACGGGCAAAGGTGGTAAAGGCACTCCAGTCTTTTTCAGCCCATCCGTTTTCCATGGCTTGTTGAAGATGACGGGCAACTGTTTCGGTCAGGGGCATGCTGATTTGCTGTGCAGCAGCGGCTTGCCGCACCAGGTTTACATCTTTCAGTCCCAGGCGTACGGAAAACTGGGCATCGTCAAAGTTTTGTTGCAAGATCAGCTTTCCGTATCCCTGATAGGCCGGGCAACTGAACAGGGTGCTGGTGATCATCTGGTAAAATTGTCCGGCATCCAGCTGATAGGATTCTACCAGATGATACGCTTCGGCCATGGCTTCCATAGCGGCTGCCAGCAAAAAATTTATTCCCAGCTTAGCCACATTGGCATGCATGGGGTTTTCGCCATAATCAAAAATTTGCCTGGCACCCATATCCCGGAGAACAGGCTCTATTTGCTTTTTAGCAGCGGCATCTCCGGATATGCAGATGTGGATGGCTTTGGCACGGGCGGCTTCAGGCCTGCCCATAATGGGAGCCGACAACAGGATGCGTTGTTTTGACACGTAATCCTGATGCAATTGCCGGATGAGTTGCGGAGAAACGGTGCTCATGGAAACGTGTATGCCATTTTCCGGTAAATGGCTCACAATATCCGGGTTCAGTTGTGCCAGCGCATGATCATCGGCTATCAGCGAAATGACTATCTGCACCTGTTTGCATAGTTCAGATACCGAATGGCAGATATGTGCCTGGTGCCGAAAAGCCTCTAACTTAGAAACCGTGCGGTTGTACAAATACAACCGGTAACCAGCATCTATCAGATGCTGAATGAGCGGTTGTGCCAGATGTCCTGCGCCAATAAATCCTATCGTTTTATGATCCATAGCTTTTGGTTTTAAATGATTCTGTTGATATTCTGCAATATATGCGCAGCCAGCAAACCGATGGCAATAGCCAGCGTGAAACTCAGCAGGGTTCCCACCATCACATATTCTGTGAGCTGCCGGTCGTGTGCATCTTTCAAATCACCAAACCGGAAGATGGATTTGGCTGCAAACAAAAATCCCACACCCTGCCATTGACCTAATACCACAAACCATAAGATCAGGATCCTTTCCAGCATACCGATCCATTGCCCGGCATGCAGCAGGGATGCTTTGTCGCGCACCTGGGGCGTCCAGCGGGCAATCCATACGCGTATCAGCATGGAGCAAGGCAGGGTAAGAAACAGCAAGGCTGCTATCCAGACGAACAGGGATGGGGTGATCCATCCGGATTCGAACCAGGGCTGATGCAGGTACCAACGAGCAGCTATCCACAAGCTGAGGATGTGCAGGAGCTGGTCGGCCAAAAACAATCCTCCTTCCGGCATATGCAGGCTGCGTTTAGCGAAATATTTTCCCGTGTCAATAAGCCCATGCACCATTCCTACGCCTATGGCCCATGGCCAGAAATCCAGCCTGTAGCTCAGCAGCCAGGCAAGCAAGATATGCAAGAACAGGTGTACGTATAGTTGCGGAGCCTTCCAGCCGTGCTCATCTCTGGCCTTTACCCAACGTGAAGGCTGCAAGAAGAAATCTCCTATCCAATGTGCAATTAAAAGCCGGATAAACAACATCAGCTAAAACACTTTTGTATTCTTTCCCGAAAACGCCGTTCAACCTCCATGATTTCCTGAAAATACGCTGTTTTCAGCCTTTTGCTCACGGCATGTTGCTGAATATGCAATTTTTTCCCAAGCTCTTCCTGCGAAGCCTCCGGGAATTCAAGGGATAACTTCACCACTTCGGCTGCTTTGCTGGTCCAGTGATCCATGGCTATGCCACACAGCCGGAAGTAGAGATTCATTTCTGTATCGAACTCTGGATCCGGACTTTTTATGCCCAGCAATTGTTTGTCTTCTTTCAGGTTTTCAAATCGCTGCCCCGAATGGGTAAAAGCGGTACCATTGCTTTCTGTAATCCGCTCTCCCAAATATTCCACTTCACCCAGGCCAATGGCCATTCGCACATCCAGTTGTTTCAACATTTTGATGCAGGCTTTGAGATAAATAGCCATCCGGAAAGCGCGTGCTGGCTCCTGCAGCATCAGCTGAAAGCTGTCGCCCCGGAATATTTCCCAATTTTCCGGTGAACGGCCTGCTGTGGAAAGCGCATCTTTCAGTTGCTGCATCCACAAAGCCGGCGATAATTTTCGGGAATGAACCACATCGCCTGTAATGACTGCGACCATTGGTCAAATATAAACCGAATTTCCGGCATGCTACATTTTATTCCATTAAAACGGCATAAATGAAATCATCACTTTTTTGTGGAATGATGGGGCTGAGAAAAAGATAATCCTGCTTGCAGGAAACGGCCTATTTGCGTGCCGGTGCGGAAAAGATGCTGGCGGGTAGCAGCTATATGGTCTGCCAAAGAGCCGGGGCCGTTGACAATGGAAAAAATGACATCGAAATGTTGTTGCAGGCTGGGTGGAATATGGTGAGGAATTTCGCCGGCAAGGGCAACGACGGGAAGATGGCGAGCATGTGCCTGTTGGGCTACCGCGAGCGGAGCTTTGCCATCGAGGGTCTGGGCGTCGAGTTTTCCTTCGCCGGTGATGACGAGATCGGCGTACATCAGGGCTTGATCCATATTCGTGTATTTGAGGAAAAAATCGGCTCCGGGCAGCAGGGTGGCTCCCAGCCAGGCATGCAGGCCTCCGGCCACGCCGCCAGCAGCGCCGGCTCCAGGATGTCGCAACAGTGAAATGCCGGTTTGTTGGAGCGTAACTTCTGCAAAGCGGTGTAAAGCTTCTTCCAGACGGGCCATCATAGCGGGTGTAGCGCCTTTTTGCGGGGCATAACGGGCCACCGTGCCCTGGGGTCCCAGCAAAGGAATTTCCACATCGCACAGCACTTTCCATTGCAGGGTGTTGTGCAACGGTTCCAGTGCCCGGTCATCAATGCGGTGCAGGCGGTGTAGCTGCGTGGGCAGGCGGGTTAGCACTTTACCCTGACGATCCAGGAAAACAGCACCCAATGCCATAAGCAGGCCGGTACCTCCGTCGACGGTTGCACTGCCACCTACGCCGATGAGTATTTCACGGGGATGCCTGTTTAAGGCGGCCAGTATCAGCTCGCCGGTGCCGAATGTATTTGCCTGAAGGGGATTCAGTTCATCAGGTTGCAACAGGCGGAGGCCCGAAGCTGCAGCCATTTCTACCATAGCTGCTCGCTGCTCGTGCAGCCATAGCCAGCGGGCATGGATTGGGCGCATCAGGGGATCGTGGCAGCGCACTTTGTAACGCCGCCCTCCCAGATGAAATTGCAAGGTATCGGCTGTAAAGTCGCCACCGTCGGCTACCGGGAAAAGCTGAATCTGTTGGGCAGACAGACCCGCCTGGTGCAGGCCGCGTGCGATGGATTTTGTGGCTTCAACAGCCGACAGGCTGTGCTTGAAACTGTTGCAGGCAACCAAAATGTTCATGGTGAAAGGCTTCCTGTATCCGGAGCGACAGCAGGAGGTTCTGCATTTTGCTCAATAAGCCGGAAAAGCTCGTCCAGCTTGGGTGTGATGATGATTTCGGTACGTCGGTTGCGGGCGCGACCCTCCGGTGTACTGTTGGTATCCACCGGATCATACCAGCTGCGCCCCGAAGCCGTGATATGCAGCGGGCTTACATGATAGTCGTTGATCAAAATGCGGGTTACCGAAGCAGCCCGTGCCAGACTCAATGCCCAGTTATCCGGATACCGGCCATGGATGGGAATGGAATCGGTATGCCCTTCTATGTCAATGTCCAGATCGGGATGTTCGTTCAGCACCTGAGCCAGCCTGGCAAGCGCTTCCACCCCTTTGGGTTCGACTACTGCACTTCCTGACTTGAAGAGCAATTTTTCCTGCAGCGACACATATACCTTTCCATTTTTCATTTGCACACTCAGTTCATCAGATTTGAAGCCCATCAGCGCACGGGCAATGGAATTCCGGATGCTGTCCATCAGGGCATGTTGCTGGCGAAGCACCTGTTGCAGGTGGACAAGCTGCTGTTGCTGTTCGGCTAATCTTTGCTGTTGCTGCTGAATAAGTGCTTGTGATGACTGGATTTGTTTTTGTTTGTTGCTGATTTCCATGGCAGCGGCCTGAATATAGCGCTGCAGCTGATCGTTGACATCTGCCAGCTGGTTGCGAAGGCCAGCTACCGTATCATTGCATATCTGCAACTGACGACTCAGCTGCAGACTGTCTTGTAGCAGGTTAGCTACATGCAGGCGCGCCTCTACATATTTCTTCTGCGACACACAGCCACCCGCCACCAGGCTTATCCAAATGATCACCGGAATCCATCTGCTGTTCATAGATGCATCACAATTTCGCATGAAGATAGCAAAATACAGGCTAATATCCGATGCTGCTTAAAAACTTTAACCCATACCTCTTTTATCAGGCATTTGTTTTCATTGGCATATTATCTTCTGTTGGATGAATATTTGTTTCAAAACAAGCTGGCCTGTTCTTTAATTCCTGTATCATCCTGTTTTTCCCAATGGATTTCAGCAGGCTTGCCTTCACAAATTTTGGTTCCTACTGCTTTCCATCCGGTAACAGCTATTGCGGATGCCAGTTGTATGCGTTGCTGCCGGGCTTCGGATCTGCGTTTGCCGGTAATCATGGATGCTATGGGTGATGGATCTGTCGTTGCCAGCAGCAAAACAGAATTCGGATGTTCCCTTATGAATGAAAATACAGTGTCTTCACTTTGCGTTTCAATGTGAAAACGTTTTGCAAAACAGGCGTCTTTTTCACCGTCATAATAAATTGCAGTGATTGTTTTTGCTGGATCAAATTTTTCAATTAGCATTACTGTATGCGGATCGTAGCGATGGGTAAGGGCAATATCATTCAGCTCATACGTTCCATTTTTATAGATGATTAAAATTTTATCATCTGGATAAAAATTTCCCAGCAATTGCCCTTTGCCTTCTGTATTCAGGCGCCCTATTTCGGGATCATACCACCGCTGTTCAGCCTGAATGATGCCGGCTGATTTTTCTTTTATCTTCACTGTTTTTATGGGATAACGGGTTACCTGATTGCCTTGTGCCTGGCGGTTTTTCACATCCAGATCAGCAAAATTGAATTCAAACACTTTCTTTCTGGCAGAGCATGAAGGGCTTAAGGTGATTTGTACGATTTCCGTTTCACCATTCGGATTGGCAGAAAAATAGTGTACGCGTGTACGTGTAGATTTACCCAACGCATATTCTTTGTTTAATGTAATACCACCTACCTGGAAGCGTTTGGCGTAGGTGATGCCCGAATCCAAATCGGTGTAAATCATGTGGTAAATAGTTTTTTCATCTTTATGAAATACACCAGCGTAAAGTATTTGCCGGCCTACAAAAGTTTTCTCACTCACACGGGTTACCAGCATGTATCCATCCTTTCGGAATACGATAATCTGATCCAGATCCGAACAATCGCATACAAATTCTTCTTTTTTCAACGATGTGCCAATGAATCCTTCTTCCCGTTGCATATAAAGTTTGGTGTTGGCCATGGCCACAGCTGTAGCCTGGATGGTATCAAATACGCGAATTTCCGTTAACCGCTCACGGCCTTTGCCATATTTCTTTTTCAGATTTTCAAAATATTGAATGGTGAATTCGGTAAGATGATTCAGATTGTATTGGGTTTCCTCAATGTGTTGTTCGATCTGCCTGATATCTTCTTCGGCTTTGTTAAGATCGTATTTGGAAATGCGTTTAATTTTGATTTCGGTTAATTTTACAATATCGTTATCTGAAACCGGGCGATGCAAAACATGCAGATAAGGCTGCAGCCCATTTCTGATGGTTTCCAGCACCTCTTCCCAGCTTTCTGCATTTTCAATATCACGATAAATCCGTTTTTCTATAAATATTTTTTCCAGACTTGCAAAATGCCATTCATCTTCCAGTTCCTGCAATTTGATTTCAAGTTCTTTTTGGAGCAATGAACGGGTGTAGTTTACATTGTATTTCAGGATATCGCTGATGCTTACAAAATGAGGTTTATCGTCAATGATGACACATGCATTGGGTGAAATGCTGATTTCACAATCGGTAAATGCATACAGGGCATCTATGGTAACTTCAGGTGAAACGCCCGGTGCGAGCTGGATTTCAATTTCAACATCTTTGGCCGTATTATCAACCACTTTTTTGATTTTGATTTTTCCTGCATCGTTGGCTTTGATGATGGAATCAATCAGTTGTGTAGTGGTTATGCCATAAGGAACATCGCGGATGATTAATGTTTTTTTATCTTTTTCTTCGATGTGTACACGTACTTTTACACGACCACCTCGTTTGCCGTCCTGGTATTGGCTTACATCAACCATATCTCCTGTTGGAAAATCAGGATATAGCTGAAAAGGTTTGTTTTTAAGATAAGCGATTGCTGCATCAATGATTTCACAAAAATTATGAGGCAGGATACGTGTTGACAGCCCCACAGCAATGCCTTCCACGCCTTGCGCCAGCAGCAGCGGAAACTTCATGGGCAAGGTAAGAGGCTCATACTTTCTCCCATCGTAACTCAGCTGCCAGGTAGTGGTCTTGGGATTAAAAGCCACTTCCAGCGCAAATTTGGAAAGCCGGGCTTCTATGTATCTCGGAGCAGCAGCTTCGTCGCCTGTGCGTATATCGCCCCAGTTTCCCTGTGTTTCAATCAGTAAATTTTTTTGTCCCAGATTCACGATGGCTTCTGCGATAGATGCGTCGCCGTGCGGATGGTATTGCATGGACTGACCGATGATATTAGCCACTTTATTAAACCGGCCATCATCCATTTCCTTCATGGCATGCAATATGCGTCGCTGCACGGGTTTCAATCCGTCTTCAATAGCAGGCACAGCGCGCTCCAGAATCACGTAGGAAGCATAATCCAGAAACCAGTTTTCATACAATCCACTTACTGCCGTTATGTTGTGCAAAGTTTCTTCCTGATTTTGTTGAAATGTTTTTTCCTCGCTCATGGTTTGCTTATTTACTCATTTTGCATCTGATCAGCAGATAAATCATTTACCTGTGCAGCCGGTTGTTCGCCGCCTGCGATACGTATCAAGGGTTTCTGATGCCATTCTCCTTGCATTTCTATCAATCCAGATGCATGCAGTTGTTTCAATCGCCATATCCAGAATTCATCTCCGATATCTATTCCAGATCGTTGGCGAAAGATAGATAGCAATCTGGATAATTTCATCCAATCTGTATTGCAACATTTCAACAATGTTTCATCATAACTATCCACTGTAATTGATGCACATTTTCTTTCGCCTGCTGATTTTCGCAACAAGCTCTCTTGTTGTTGTAATTTTTGCCATTCTTCTTTGTCGGCCATCATTTCTTCAGATGAAAGAGGTGTAGCCAATCGTTTGGCTTTGGGGTATTCTCTTGCAGGAATTTGTGAAAGTTTTTCGGGAAAGAAAACCTGAAATTTTTCATTCAAAAAAGGAAGGTTATGCAAAAAAATCAATTCCACGCGCTGATCAAAATCGCTTACCCAGGGCAGCAGCGAAAAATAGCCGCAAACCTCCCGGAGATGATGGGTCATCCAGATCCATACATGCAACTGATCATCTGCTTCCATATTTTCCCTGAGCTGTCGGCGCAGACTTCCTTCCTGAAAAACAGCCTTATTGTCGTCTTCTTCTTGGATAAACAAATGATTTTTCAACCATTGTTTTCTGGTTTCCCATTCATAGGAAGCAGTGATGACTGGGCCATACCGATAATCATCTTCCAACACCAGAATATCATCACGCAGGGTTGGATCTAAATCAAATGCCTGTTGGAGGAATCTGACCGCATCAGGATCGAATAACACATGTATGATACGTTCCACTTTGATTACAGTTTCAGTTTCAACCATAACAAATCCATGCATTATCAGGCAACAGCTTCGGCTGAGATCGCTTCTTCCACCACATCTTTTTCGTAACGTAGGTTTTCAATGATGAAATCCTGGCGAGCCGAAGTGTTTTTGCCCATGTAGTAATCGAGCAGTTTGTGAATTTGTGTATCCTTGCCAATAATCACGGGTTGCAGCCGCATGTTTTCACCGATGAAATACCCGAACTCTTCTGGAGATATTTCACCCAATCCTTTAAATCGGGTGATTTCTGGCTTACCACCCAGTTTCTGAATGGCTTGTCGTTTTTCTTCTTCGGAATAGCAATAAATGGTTTGCTGTTTGTTGCGTACGCGGAACAAAGGTGTTTCGAGGATATAAAGATGACCCGCACGCACCAAATCAGGGAAAAACTGCAAAAAGAAAGTCAGCATCAGCAAACGGATGTGCATACCATCCACATCGGCATCAGTTGCGATGACTACACGATGATAACGCAAACCATCCAATCCTTCTTCAATATTCAAAGCATGTTGCAGCAAATTGAATTCTTCATTTTCATACACGATTTTTTTGGTTAATCCGTAGCAATTCAACGGTTTGCCGCGCAGGCTGAAAACGGCCTGTGTTTCCACATTACGAGATTTAGTGATGGATCCGCTGGCCGAATCACCCTCTGTGATAAACAATGTGGTTTCAAGTTTTTTAGCCTGAAATTCCGGATCATTTTTATCCTCATCATTCAAATGAATACGGCAGTCACGTAGCTTGCGGTTATGCAGATTGGCTTTTTTGGCTCTTTCATTGGCCAGCTTTTTAATGCCGCTGAGTTCTTTTCTTTCGCGTTCACTTTGTTCAATTCGTTTCTTGAGTGCGTCTGCTGTGGCAGGATTTTTATGCAAATAATTATCAAGTTCCTGGCTTAAAACTTCGCTTATAAAATTTTTGATAGTTGGACCGCCTTCATACAGGTAAGTGGATCCCAACTTAGTTTTTGTTTGTGATTCAAACACAGGCTCCTGCACACGGATGCTGATAGCGGCACAGATAGAGGCGCGGATATCTGCAGCATCATAATCTTTCTTGTAAAAATCGCGAATGGTTTTTACAAATGCTTCCCTGAAAGCCGACAGATGGGTACCTCCCTGTGTGGTATACTGGCCATTGACGAATGAATAATATTCTTCACCATAGTGATTGCCGTGTGTAATAGCAATTTCAATATCTTCCTTTTTGATGTGAATAATGGGATAACGTTGTTCCTCTTCGTTGATCTTGGCTTCCAGCAGATCGAGCAATCCGTTTTTGGAAGTAAATATCTGTCCGTTTAATACAATCTGCAAGCCTGCGTTGAGGAAACAATAATTTTTGATTTGTGTTTCAATGAATTCAGGAATGAAGCGAAAATGACGAAAGATATCCGGATCAGGAGTAAAATAAACCCATGTACCGTTGGGCTCCTGGGTGGGCATGGACGGAGTATGGGATACGAGTACACCTTTTTCAAAAATGGCTTCCGCAGCCTGGCCGTCGCGGAAACTTTTAATATGGAAACGGGTTGACAATGCGTTGACGGCTTTGGTACCAATACCGTTCAGTCCTACGGTTTTCTGAAATACCCGATTATCGTATTTGGCTCCGGTATTGATTTTGGATACGGCATCCACGAGTTTGCCCAGCGGAATGCCTCGCCCGTAGTCGCGCACGGTGGCTGCATGATCGGTAATTTTTACTTCAATGCGTTTTCCAAAACCCATCAGGTATTCATCTACTGCATTGTCAATGATTTCTTTCAGCAAAATGTAAATACCATCGTCCATGCTCGAACCGTCGCCCAGCTTGCCAATATACATGCCGGGCCGCAGGCGGATGTGCTCACGCCAGTCGAGCGAACGAATGGCATTTTCATCATACGCATGAACAAGGGTTTGTTTTTCGGCCATAACTAATTGATTTTATCATGATCTCCAATTCCTTATCAGGCAAAATTATGATTTCGCCTGCATTTTGCCGGATATTTATCTGCGTTGATCACCATTTATGCACATGGCTTCCCTTCTGCCATGCAGCCTGCTGCCCGAGAATGGTTGGGTATTTTCTTGATATCTGAAGTATTCTGATATGAGTTAAAAATGTTTCTGCAGGATTAAAGGATAAGCCTTATTTTTGTCGTTTCCAGATTTTGTATTCGGAAACAACATGTCTTATGCAGCCTGTGGCTCCAACCAATGCTTACGCTGTGAAATACTATCCCGAAGCTGTTCTGCGATGGGAACGCGAAGGTAATTTCTTTTATTTTTATACACAGGATGTTGTCCTTGAAGTAAAAGTCATATCCAATCATATCGTACGTTTCAGATATGCACCAGACGGAAGGTTTCAGCGTGATTTTTCCTATGCAATTAATCCTGAGTTCAAAGAATCCGTAACCCGATTGGATTATTCGGAAGATGCCAGCTGCATTCGAATTTTCACGGAACAATTGCAGATTCAGATTGATCGCCAGCATTTACTTGTGTCTGTTCTGAATCAGGAAGGTCAACTCATTAATCAGGATGAAAAAGGATTTCACTGGCAACATTATCAGCAAAAAGGTGGCAAGATTGTATATTGTAGCAAATATATTCAGCAGGATGAATGTTTTTATGGTTTAGGTGATAAGCCCACCGATTTTCAATTGCGGGGCAAACGCCTGGAAAATTTCGGAATGGATCGCTATGGTTATGGCTGGAATGTAGATCCGTTGTACAAAAACATACCGTTTTACTACGGATTGCATCATGGCATAGGTTATGGTATTTTTCTGGATAATACGTTTCGCACTTTTTTTGATTTTGGCCAGGAACGTGCCGATGTGTGCAGCTTTTGGGCTCATGGTGGCGAAATGTGTTATTATTTTATTTATGGGCCTTCGTTGATGGATGTAGCGGCTCGTTACACACAGCTCACGGGAACGCCTGATCTTCCGCCATTATGGAGCCTGGGCTATCATCAAAGCAGGTGGAGCTATTATCCCGCAAGCAAGGTAAAAGAAATCGCACAGGAATTTCGTAAACGGAAAATACCCTGTGATGTCATTCACTTGGATATTGATTACATGGATGGTTTTCGTTGTTTTACCTTTCATCCTGAAGGATTTCCCGATCCGGCTGGCTTGATGCGTGAGCTGGCTGACATGGGTTTTAAAGTTGTGGCTATCATTGATCCGGGTATTAAGGTGGATCCGAATTATTTTGTATATCGTGAAGGTATTGCAGGAGATTATTTCTGCAAGCGGGGCGACGGAGCGTGGATGGAAGGTGATGTATGGCCGGGAAGATGTGTATTTCCGGATTTTACCAATCCCAAAGTGCGAACATGGTGGAGCAGGCTGTGCAAACATTTAACCGATGTGGGTATTCGCGGCGTGTGGAATGATATGAATGAACCGGCAGTTTTTGAAATCGGCACTTTCCCGGATGATGTGCGCCATGATTATGACGGAGATCCCTGCAGTCATCGAAAAGCGCATAATGTGTACGGTCATCTGATGAGCAAAGCCACGGCAGAAGGCATCTCCCGCTATCTGATGCCAAAGCGCCCCTTCGTTATCACACGATCCTGCTATGCCGGTGCGCAACGGTGGACAAGCGTATGGACAGGTGATAATACCGCATCATGGGAACATCTTTTCATTGCCGCTATTCAATGCCTGCGTTTATCAATTTCAGGAATTTCGTTTGCCGGCAGCGATATTGGTGGATTTATCGGAGAACCTACACCCGAGCTGTATGTTCGCTGGCTGCAAATGGCTGCTTTTCATGTATTTATGCGCACCCATTCAGCCAGCAACGAAACCAATTTTCATCAGGAACCCTGGGCATTTGGAGAAAAAAATGAATTCATTGCACGCAAGTTTATCAAGCTGCGTTACAGGCTCCTGCCCTATTTCTACACTACCTTCTGGCAATACAGTACTTATGGATATCCTATGCTGCGACCCACGGTATTTGCAGATCAACATGATGTGAATACTTACAATCGTGCAGATGAATTTATGTTAGGTGATCATCTGCTCATCAGCCCCGTACATGCGCCCGGCCTTAAAACAAAAACTGTGTATCTGCCTGCTGGTGAATGGTATAACTTCTGGAACGATGACTTGGTGCAAGGTAAACAATCCATTGAAGTGCGTACACCATTGACGGAAATTCCTGTATTTGTGCGTGCAGGTGCCATGATTCCACAGTTTCCACAAATGGAATATGTGCCGGAACAATTGCAATTTCAGGAAATGATTCTGGATGCTTATTTCACGCATGGTGTGCAGGAAACCGTGTTGTACGAAGATGCCGGCGATGGATATGGTTATCGCGACGGACAATATCGGGTAATTTGTTTTACCCTGCAGGGAAAATCTGATCAGTTGCAAATCAATCGGACCTGTACCGGTAGTTTTAAGCCCTTGTATCAACAATACCGGCTGGTTTGCCATGGCCTGCCTTTTACTGCAACAAAGTATGAAGTAGATGGACAGGTATATGCCATTACTCAATCTCGTTCGGGCGGAACGAAAAAAATTTTAAAAATCACCATTCCTGCCGATTTTCAGGAAATCATCATTCGGTAAATCACAGGTTCACTTATCTCCCTCCCTTTTGCAGGAAATTGCTGTTGATTCAGCAATTCATTCCCTATAACTTTTAAAACAGCATTTCAACATTTGCATGGATAGATATCACATGTTTTGAGATACATTGGGATTTTTTATTTTTAGCCTGTTAAATGTTCTGATATGCCGATGATGGTTCATTCGGAAGAAAGCCAGGCAACAGTTGCAGCCAATCGCACGCGTTTTGCCTTTATATTGGTTACCAGCTTGTTTTTTCTTTGGGGATTTGCTTATGGATTGCTGGATTCATTGAATAAACATTTTCAGGATGTATTTCAAATTACCAAACTACGTTCAGCCTGGTTGCAGGCTGCCTATTTCGGCGGTTATTTCCTGATGGCTTTGCCAGCGGGTATCATCATGAAAAATTTTGGATATAAACGGGGTATTTTGATTGGATTGGGTTTATATGCTGCAGGAGCTTTTTTCTTTTATCCCTCTGCTCAATGGCATAGCTTCAATGCTTTTCTCCTGGCTCTTTTTGTGCTGGCCTGTGGTTTATGTTGCCTGGAAACAGCGGCTAATCCGTATGTCACGGTACTTGGTCCCAGGCAAAGTGCTGCTTTCCGGATCAATCTGGCGCAATCCTTTAATGGTGTAGGTTCTTTTCTGGGACCTTTTCTGGCTTCACAGTTATTTTTCAAAGAATCTGTTCAGAATAGTTCTCTGCAAAGTGTTCAATATACTTATCTGGGCATTGCAGTTTTGGTTGTATTGATTGCTGGATTATTTTATTTCACGCCTCTTCCTGAAATCAATGAAGAAGCGCAATTGCAGCAGGAAGCACATATTCATTCACGCCCGTTGTTTCAGAATAGACATTTTGTGCTGGGTGTAGCCGCGCAATTTTTTTATGTAGCTGCACAGGTGGGTGTAGCTGCTTTTTTCATCAATTACGTGATTGAAAACTGGGAGCAGGCATCCAGCAGTTTGGCAGCTATGTTGCTTGGTGTAAGCCTGATCTTGTTCACAGTTGGAAGATTTATGGGCACATTATTGATGAAATGGATAGAAGCAGCCCGATTGCTTGCCCTGTATGCAGTTATTAATATTTTGCTGTGTGTAATGGTAATTTTTCTGCACGGACAAATTTCAGTAATCGCATTGATGATTATTTTCTTTTTTGAATCCATCATGTTTCCCACCATCTTCGCTTTGGGTGTTCGCAATTTAGGGCAACATACGCGGCAAGGCGGATCATTTATCATCATGTCAATCGTAGGTGGTGCATTGAGTCCGCTTCTGATGGGGTGGATTGCCGATCATCAACACAGCACGGCACAGGCATTTGTGGTGCCTTTGATTTGTTTTGCAGTCGTAGCACATTATGGTTTTTGGGGGCACCGCATCCATCCGTAAAGCATAGGATTTTTGCTATCCATTCACCATGGTAACATTTTAATACATTATGCCCATATCCCACTGCATATTGCTTATTTGAAGGAAAGATCATATTTTGTTGTTGTAGTTGCAGTAATGATGTATAGTTACCGTACAATTTCATTCAGTATCTGTATTTTTTCTTCTGTTGTATGTGTGTTTGTTCCTGCTCAGGCACAGGTGCATGCAGACAGCGACAGCACTACATATTACGGTATCGCAAGTTATTATGGATCCAGATTTAACGGACAATTAACGGCAAACGGAGATACATTTGATGCCCGGTATTTTACTGCAGCAAGCAATGTATTGCCCATGGATCAATATGTATTGGTTACCAATCTGCGCAATCGCAGGAAAACGGTGGTGAGAATTAATGATCGTATGGCTGCAGGGAATAAGCGCCTGATTGATGTTTCAGAAGCAGCAGCCCGCAGATTGGGCTTCAAGGCAAGAGGTCTTACAAAAGTAAAAGTACAATTGATTCCCGCATGGATGATCAACTGGTTTGATCTGGCCGATATGGATTCAATTCAACATACGATTGATCTGAAATAGATATATCTATCCCAAAAACATCCTCTACATAAATTTTCTTTATCGAATTCCGCTACAATTGTATTTTTTCTATTTATTTCCGTGTTTATTTTGAAAATACCTTGCAGTAAAATGGTATTGCATTAACTCCTATCTTTGCCCAAAAGCCTGCCTGGTATGTCGGTTACTTTTCAACGTGTATCATTTGATGATACAGCTGCAGCTTTTTCTTTTCGTGATGATCGTGAATTAAAACGTATTTACTGGTTGTTCTGGCTCATGAATTTAGGATGGCTTACGCATCTGGCTAAGTATCTGATTCCTGTTGTGATTCGTTTGCATTTGCCGGTAAAAAAATGGATTCGAAATACATTGTACCAGCAATTTTGCGGAGGCGAAACCCTTGAAGATGTGATGCAAACGGCCAAAAGACTTGACAACGCCGGTATGCATATTATCCTGGATTATGGCGTGGAAGGCAAAGAAACAGAGGAAGTATTTGAGCACACCTGTGCGGAGTATATTCGCATGATTACCTATGCTGCGCGAGAATCCAATATTCCATTCATTGCGGTGAAGATGACCGGACTGGCACGCACACAGCTGCTGGAAAAACTGCATGCACAACATACATTGTCGGAAGCAGAAGAAACAGAGTGGCAACGGGCTTGTCAGCGTCTGGAACGCATTGTAAAAGAAGCCGTGCAACACCATATTGGTGTAATGGTAGATGCAGAGGAAAGCTGGATTCAATCACCTATTGATGAATGGGTGATGAAGCTGATGCAAACATACAATCAGCAAACAGCTGTACTTTTTCAAACTTATCAGCTCTATCGCACCGATCGGCTGGCTTTGCTGAAATCGCATGTACATCAGGCCAAAGAAAATGGCTTTATCCTCGGTGCTAAATTGGTGCGGGGTGCCTACCTGGAAAAAGAACGTAAACGCGCTGCCGAAAAAGGATATCCAAGTCCGGTACACGCAAGCAAAACTGCTACAGACCAAGATTATAATGAAGCCATTCAATATTGCATGAATTATCTGGATCATGTAAGTTGTTGCATAGCCACGCATAATGAAAACAGTTGTCAGCTTACCATTCAGCTGATGGAAGAAAAACAGATTCCGCCTCATCATCCACATGTGTGTTTTTCTCAGCTTTATGGCATGAGTGATCATATCAGTTTTAACTTATCCAAACATGGTTATCGGGTTTGCAAATATCTTCCCTATGGCCCGCTGGAAGATGTGATTCCTTATCTCATGCGGCGTGCGCAGGAAAATACATCTGTAGCCGGACAAACCAGCCGGGAATTGAGATTAATCAAACAGGAAATAGCTCGCAGAAAAGCTATGCAGCTTGTACGTTAAAAATTCAACTGCGGATAAATAAGGTGGAGTTGCTGATGTATAAATGAGGCCCATCTGGCTTCTTCAGCTTTATTTGTTCCGTGGTTGGTTTCGCTGTCAAACTGATCCTGGATGTGATTCATATACCGAAAAGCTTCCAGATACTCATACTGAATAAAACTATCCGCATCTTCCGGAGCAATATCTTTTTTATTTTCCATCACCAGTTGCTGAAAATGAGCTGCGCTGATACGTGTTAAATCAAAGTGCAGCTGTTCATGTGCCAGAGCATCGGGGCCAGGCAAGGCCGCAGGGATTACATACGAAGCACTTTTTACAAAAAACACTTGCAATTGTATATGCAGCTCCAGCGTATCATGATGCGAAACAGCTGAGCCGGTAAATCCAAAGCTGCTATAGGTAACAGCTGCATTGCGATGCGCACCGGGCGGAGGTTGGCCGGTGAAATCGCTCCATTTTAAAGGCCGCAGGGGACTGTAATAAATTGTATCATCGGTTTCTGCACCTGGTCGGTATTCGCCATCCCATACCACTGTCCAATATTTCAACTGGGATTTATGAGCAGGCTGCTGGGCATAGGCGGGAATTGAACACAACAAAAACATGTTCATCATCCAGCTGATGATGGGTATGTGGCGAGAAGCACCATGCTGCGAGCTTCGCATAAGCCATGCTTTCATAACGGAAGATAACAAATCGTGCCTGCATTTGCAAGCTATAATAATAAACAGGCCGCCCTGCACAAGAGGGCGACCTGGTGTAACACATCTACAAGCGGTTTGTCATTCGTTACTGGCAGGTGGATGAAGTTCCTGAATGGGCTGCTGGGGCTGAAGCACCTGATGCACGCGCTCTGTAACTACTTCTTTCGGCAATTCGAAAGTAGTGGAAGCCACATATTCTGTGGCATTTTTCCCAAGATACACCCTGTAGGTACCAGCATCTGCAACCCATGCTGAGCGGGCAGGATCGAAAGAAGCCAGGTCGGCCGGTGTGAGCACAAAATGCAGGGTCTGCGATTGACCGGGAGCCAGCAACCGGGTTTTAGCAAACTTTTTCAATTCCATTTCCGGTTTATCCAGATGGGCAGCAGGGGCATGTACGTACAGCTGCACCACTTCCCTGCCCGGCCTTTTTCCCGTATTGGTAACGGTTACCGTAAGCTCCCAGCGGCCCTGCTCAGGATGGCTGGTCAGTTGCAGATGATCATACCGAAAGGTGGTGTAGGATAAACCATAACCAAAGGGATATGCTACAGGTATATGAAAGCTGTTGAAATAACGATATCCCACATAGATACCTTCCTGATAGACTACTTGCTGCGGATTATCCGGAGGTGTACCCGGAAAATTGGAAGCAGAAGGTTCATCCGTATAATGCAAGGGGAAAGTTACCGCCAGCCGGCCGGAGGGATTTTCCTTACCGGTAAGCACATCTGCGATGGCATGTCCGCCTTCCTCTCCGGGTTGCCAGGCCAGCAGGATAGCATCGGGCTTGTCGCTCCAGGAAGCCGTTTCAATAACACCGCCAATATTCAACACTACCACAACGGGCTTATGCATGGCATGAAAGGCGCGGCAGATATCGGAAATCAACGCTTGTTCTGTATCCGATAATTCATAATCGTCCTTCAGGTGGCGGTCAGCACCTTCGCCTGATTCCCGTCCGATCGAGAGAATAGCCATATCATTTTCTGCAGCAGCCCGTGTGATCTCATCGGTTGATACAGGCATTTCAGGTATAGGAGGAGCACCGAATAAAGCGCTCATGGGATTGCGTGGGGCCGGATTATGGGTTTGAATATATTGTTGATACTTTGTTTGCAGCGAGGCATCGGTTTGAAAGCCGGCGTCCTTGAGTCCCTTATCCAATGAAATGGTGTAAGGAGCGTGCACGGTGCCACTGCCAGTGCCACCTGGTATCAGATGGTAGGCTGAGGTGCCGAATAAGGCTATCCGATGGATATTGTGAGAAATAGGCAAGGTATTTTCCTGATTTTTCAGCAGCACCATGCCCTGAGTGGCGGCCCAGCGGGCAACGCGTGCATGAGCCTGCAGATCGGGATGGTCGGAATAAGGTTCATGGTGAAAAGTGGGTGAATGCAATACCAGCCGCAGCACGTTTTCCACGTTGTGATTCAATACATTGGTATCCAGCTTACCTTCACGTACGGCCTGTTCGATGGCTTGCATCTGCAGGGGGGTACCCGGCATCAGCAAGTCATTGCCAGCCTGCATCTGAGCCACGGCGTCGTGTCCGCCAAACCAGTCGGTCATCACCAGTCCCTTAAACCCCCATTCATCACGCAACACGGTGGTGAGCAGGTCGTGCCGTTCAGAAGTGTAGGTGCCGTTGATTTTGTTGTAGGAACTCATCACCGTCCAGGGTTGTGCTTGTTTCACGGCAATTTCAAAACCGCGCAGGTAGATTTCCCTCAGGGCACGCTCGCTGACTATTACGTTGACAGAGTTGCGGTTGGTTTCCTGGTTGTTGCAGGCAAAATGCTTGATGGATGTACCCACGCCATTGGATTGAATGCCTGAAACCATTGCCGCAGCCATCATCCCGGTGATGAGTGGATCTTCGGAATAATATTCAAAATTTCGCCCGCAGAGCGGATTACGCTGGATATTCATACCTGGCCCCAGCAATACATCAATGCCATAATTTTTCACTTCATCGCCCATGGCCTTTCCCACAGCATACACACAGCCCGTGTCCCAGCTGGAAGCCAGTAATGTGGCTACTGGAAAGGCTGTAGCATAATAGGTATGGCTGCTGTCGTTGTTGCGGATAGGATTGATGCGTACACCAGCCGGGCCATCGGAAAGCGTAAGCGATGGAATGCCAAATCGGGCATTTGCATAAGTACGCCCTGCCGCGCCGGGTACTTTTTCGGGAATTTTCAGGGCATTGGTGTCCATGGGTGGTAAATGAAAATTATGCAGCATGCTGGTATCGTGCAAGGCCCGGCGCAGCTGTTCCATAACCGATGGAGGCAGGTAAATGCCCATCCCTACCACCGTATGCACTTTTTCATCGAGTGTCATGTGGTGCACAATCTCTTTCAGGTTGGAAGCGTTTAATTTTTGCTGGGCTGCACTATACAATGGGTTGCAGCATATCAGCAACAGCAAGCAAATGCAGGACAGACGGCCCTTCCGGGCAACAGGCTGATGAGTCCATTGCAGATAGGAGTTTGAGTAAAGCATATCTATTGGTTTTTGAGATAAAGGATTGGTAAAATTATGTGTTTCATCTAAAACATTCGAATCATCGTATATAAAAATAGGATGAGTGGTTTGCAGTGAAAGATATAATATGATCCGGAGAAAACGGATTCAGCCATTTCTAAAAAATCATTTGCAAATCTGAATCGTTTTCATGTATCTTGTTAGCCAGAGTTGAGCGATCATAAGTTTGGACATAATAGGTAATACATATATGGGATTGGATCTTCAGCTTCAATTTCAACAGGGATTTGGCTTTTGGGCCACTTTGTTTTCTTTTCTGGTTGGGTGTTCATTGCTCCTGTACATTTATATCTGTTTCCCACAGAATTCGCTGGTCAGGCTTTACTTATTGCTGGGCTTGTCGGGATTGCTCTGGCAGTTGAATGATTTGCTGACGCATATCAGTGGGAACATGGCTACGGCCAGCTTTTTTGACCGGCTTACCAGCATGGGCTGGAACTTTATTGGTCCGTTATGCCTGCATTTTGTTTGGTATTATACCCGCTTTTTTCAAAGGCATCGGGCACATTACCTGCTTGTTTTGTTGTATTTACCTTCATTTTTTCTGTTGAGTCTGTATCAGATGGATGTCTATCCGCATGTATTTCATTATGTTCATTCCTGGGGTTGGGTAAAAGACATCAGCAAGCCATGGGTTTCTGTTTTGCAACTGAGCTGGATATCTCTGCTGGTATTTATGGCCTCATGGCAAATGATCCGCTATACCCGATCTGTGAAATATCATCCGTTGCAGTTTAAGCAATCGTTGTTAATTACAATTGCAGTGGGTATGCCAGCATTTGCGGGGGTTACCGTGCAATTTATCATTCCCATATTGTTTCACACGCCCAGTTATCCTGTTACTTCAAGTTTTATGACGGTATCGGTATTTTGCACTTTTGTGGCATTGAGAAAATATCAATTGTTTCAGCCCAAAGATCTGGTGGAGGAAGACCTGGTGATGTCGGAAGTACCTGTTTTGGTGTGCTGTATCATGCCCAATGGTTATGCCGCATATCTGAACAATTATGGCGAATATATACTGGGCATAAGCAGCGCTGTATCTACTTCCCAGCAGTATCATCAGTTGTTTAAGACTACTGATATCCGGCATTTACAACAATTGATGGATGCGCATCAGCAGGCTTTGGCAGGTAAAGAATGCAATTTGCCCGACATTTCATTGCAAACACCATCTGGCGTGAGGCAAATCCATTTTGCTATACGACCGCTGGTAAACAATGGGCGGATTATTGCCACGCTTTGGGTAGGAAAAGATATTACAGATCTTCGGCAGATGCAGGTGGAGCTCATGCGAAAAGAATATTTGCTCAGCGAAGCGCAACAGCTGGCCCATCTGGGAAACTGGGAATGGAACCTTTCGGATAATCGAATCACCTGGTCTGATGAAATGTATCGGATTTATGGTTGCCGGTTTGATGAAAAAATTACTTTTAAACGTTTTGTGGAATGGATGGATGATGCGGATCGCATGCGTGTCAAACGTTTGCTGAAGAAGGCTATTGCATCGAGAAAAGACTTTAGTTTTTATCATCAAACCACCATTGACGCCAGGAAAAAGGTGATTTTTGTGAAAGGGTATTTCGGGCAAACACGAAGCGGTGAAGTTAACCGTATCTATGGTATTGCCCAGGATGTAACAGACCGCATTGAGAAAGAAAAACTATTAGAAAAACAGAATCGAGAACTTGAAAAAGTAAATCAGGAGCTGGACCGGTTTATTTACAGCATATCCCATGATTTGCGCTCTCCTATTGCTTCCATGATGGGCATTGTGCAATTATGTGAGGAAGAAACTAACCCGGAAGCCAACCGGCATCATTTCGGCATGATACGGGAATCCCTGAAACGTCTGGATCATTTCATTACCGATGTGATGCATTATTCCAATAACGCGAGAATACCAGTAAATAAATCACCCATCGTGTGGTCAGAACTGGTAAAGGATGTCATCAACAGTATACCTCCCATATATCAACAGGATGTGGAAATTCATTTTGAGTTTGCCGAACAAAGTGATGAATTTTATTCGGATACCTACCGCATCAAAACCATTTTGCAGAAGCTGCTTTATAATGCTATCCTCCATAAACATCCGCAACGCAATAAAAATGAAGTTTTTCTGTTGATAAGGTCAGATGATCAGCAATGTACAATGGTGATTGAAGATAAGGGAATGGGTATTGACCATAATGTGCAAAGTCGTATTTTTGAGATGTTTTACCGGGCAAATAGTAAGGTGCCGGGCTCCGGTCTCGGATTGTATATTGTCAAAGAAATGCTGAATAAGCTGGAAGGCGAGATAACAGTTCATTCCGAGCCAGGCATAGGTACCCGGTTTACATTAACCATTCCTAACCAGAAAAACCTTGTAACTACATGAATGCGATTGCCAAGTATCATCTCATTATGATTGTAGATGATAATTATATTGATCGATACGTGGCTGAATCCTGCTTAAAAAAGCTCCAGGTATGTGAACAAGTCGTATCCGTGGAATCTGGTCAGGAAGCCTTGCAATATCTGCAATCTCACGAGTCATCTCCCGAATCTGTGCCTGATATTATTTTGTTGGACATCCGCATGCCTGGTATGGATGGTTTTGAATTTCTCGATGCTTTCAGCAAGCTGTCTGCTTCTATTCGCGAACATTGTGAAATTGTCATGCTATCCAGCACGATTGATCCTTATGATCTGGATCGCATCAAACAGCATGAAATAGTAAAACGTTTTCTCAGCAAGCCTTTCAGTAAGGATGCGGCTTTATCCCTTTAAAATGCCTATGGCTTTGAGCTCCTGTTCAAGAGCTTCCGGCGAAATGAATAACAAGGTATGAAATCCTGCCTGCTGGGCACCATCAATGTTTTCGGGCACATCGTCAATGAATAGGCTACGTTCGGGTAGTATCTGAAAGCGTTGGGCAAGTCGCTGATAGATTTCCAGAAAAGGCTTTCTTGTTTTTTCTTCGCCTGATACCACGATGCCGTCAAAATCCTGCAGGAATGAAAAGCGCTGACGGGCAATGATAAATGTTTCAGCTGACCAGTTGGTGAGTGCATACAATCGGTAAGTGCGCATGGCTTTCAGGCGATAGAATATGTTTACCGTGGCTTTTATTTCGCCGCCCAGCATTTCCTCCCATCGGCCATAGTAAGCCTCGATGGCCTCTTTGTATGGAGGAAAACGCTGCACAAGCCATTCGGTTCCTTCTTTCAACGACCGCCCGGCATCTTGTTCAGCATTCCATTCGGAAGTGGCAATGTGCTTGAGAAAATGTTCCATTTCTTCTTCGGAAGAGAAGATTTTCCTGTAGAGGTAGCGCGGATTCCAGTCGATCAATACACCGCCCAGATCAAAAATGATGTTTTCAATATTCATGGTTGCATCAGCTGTTTGCGAATGATATGCAGGCTTTCAGCAAATGTGTGTGGCCGATAGCCAATCTCCTGAACGGCTTTCCGAATGATGAGTCCTGTGCGGGCCGGCCGTCGGGCTGGTTGGCGGAAGGTGTGGCTATCGGTGGGTTGAACCAGGTCTGCAGGCAGATTCCACACTCGGGCAATTTCCATTGCCATATCGTAGGGTGTGAGCATATCCGGACCTGCTATATGAAATATACCCTGAGCCCGTTGGGATACAATCTGCCAGCAACCGGAAGCCAGATCGGCAGCCCAGGTGGGTGTGCGCCATTGATCATTTACCATTCTAACCACATGTCCCTGTTGCAGCTGCTGCACAATCCAGCGGACAATGTTGCTCTTTTCGCGGCTTGTCTCATTTCCATACACCAGTACCGTGCGGGCAATAGCCCAGGGAATGCCGGCGCAGCGCACCAATTGCTCAGCGCAAAGTTTGGAAAGACCATAATAATTCACCGGATCTGGCAGATCATCCTCGGCATAAGGGCCGGCTTCACCATCGAAAATAAAATCAGTGGAAACAAACAGGAAAAAGCTTTCGGTAGTTCGTGCAGCCTGTAGCAGGTGATAAGTGCCTTCCACATTGGTTTTCCAGCATACCTGCTTTTGTTGTTCGCAGGCATCCACATGTGTCATAGCGGCTGCATGAATCACTGCATCGGGTTTGTAGCGTGTCCACAATGCCTGTACGGCCACAGCATCGGTGATATCGAGCGATTCGTACGTGATTCCTTTCTCATTCGGGAAACGACATGCACCCTTGCCGGTGGCTATCCATTCATGTAGAGTACCGGGAGCCACATGGGTCAGTATATGCTGGCCCAGCAAGCCATTTGCACCTGTCAGGAGAATGCGCATTTGCTCAGAATTCGGGCAAATGTATTAAACCTCTTTCATTTTATGCTTTCTCACACGATCATGAAACGAAGATGCAAAGGAAACTGCCTGTGAAATGAAATCAGAAACCAGCATCAAAAGGGATTTGCAGGTTGAAATGATTCAAGGCAAATCATCATTCGTTTAAAGTTTTTTAATAATTTATTTATTTGCCGGTACAATATTCAGTAGATTCCCGCGATTGGATGTAGGAAAACAAAAGCAAAACCCTAATTTTGTGCCGTTTTTAGCAAGAGGCCCATTTACCCTGAAACCAAGGATATGAGTAAAGTCAAGAATATAGCTGTCCTCACTTCCGGCGGTGATGCACCGGGCATGAACGCAGCAATTCGGGCAATTGTCAGAACCGGAAATTATTTCCAGCTCAACGTCTATGGCGTCATGTATGGCTATCGGGGGCTGATCAATGGAGAAATCATGAAAATGGATTCCCGTTCGGTAGCCAATATCATTCAGCGCGGCGGTACCATTTTGAAAACCGCTCGTTGCAAGGAATTTTTTGGCTATGAAGGCCGGCAGCGGGCATACGAACAATTAAAGAAATATCAGATTGATGGATTGATTGTCATTGGTGGTGATGGCACGTTCAAGGGAGCACTTACGTTCAGCAAGGAATTTGATATTCCTTGCATTGGTTTGCCCGGCACCATTGACAAGGATATAGACGGTACGGATTTTACCATCGGTTTTGACACGGCCGTAAATACGGCTGTGCGTGCCATTGATAAGATTCGTGATACAGCCGAAGCTCACGATCGCTTGTTTATTGTAGAAGTGATGGGGCGCGATGCGGGATATATTGCGCTGCACAGCGGTATTGCCACCGGAGCAGAACATGTGCTGCTGCCTGAACGGCCCACGAAAATTCAGGATATCATAAATGAACTTCAGGCCAACGAACGCCGCAAAAAGCTTGTAAATATCATCGTGGTGGCTGAAGGTGATGAATCAGGAGGTGCCAATGAAGTAGCCCGTGCAATCAAAGAGCAACTACCGCATTTTGACACGCGAGTTTGTATTCTGGGCCATATCCAGCGCGGGGGATCGCCCACCTGCATGGATCGGGTAATTGCCAGCCGGCTGGGTTATGCAGCGGTGCAGGCTTTGATGGAGGGCAAACATCATAATTGCATGATTGGTATCGTAAATAATCAGCTACATTACACACCTCTCGAAAAAGCGGTAAAAGCCAGGCAGGGCATAGACCCGGAATGGTTTCAGATGATTCGCATTTTAGCTAGTTAAAAAATTGAAGACCATGTCTGATATTTCCAAGTATCTCCACAAACAAATGGATCATCGTGCTGCTAAGCAGCATTCCACCCATAAAACCAAAATCGTGGCTACGGTAGGTCCGGCCTGTAGTTCCTATGATCAGTTGCTGGCACTGGTCAAGGCTGGCGTGAATGTGTTCAGGCTTAATTTTTCGCATGGTACCCATGAGGACAAGCTCGAAGTCATCCGCCATATCAGGCGCATCAATGAATCTGAACCCTACAATATCGCCATCCTGGCCGATCTACAGGGACCAAAACTTCGCATTGGCGATATTGAAAACAATTACCTTGAAGTAGCTCCGGGCGATATCCTCACCTTTACTACAGAAAAATGCATCGGTACCCGCGAAAAAATTTATGTGTCGTATCCCGATTTTCACAAGGATGTGAAAGTGGGACATAAAATTCTGATTGATGACGGCAAGATTGAAACCCGTGTGGTAGAAATCACTTCCGATAATCTGGTAAAAGCCAAAGTTGTCATCGGAGGTGTGCTTTCATCCAAAAAAGGCATTAATCTGCCTGATACCAAAAGTTCATTGCCATGCCTGACTGAAAAGGATTTGCAGGACCTAGATTTTATTATTGAACAACAGCTCGATTGGGTAGCCCTTTCTTTTGTGCGCAGCGTAAATGATATCATCATCCTGCGGAACAAACTAAAAGAAAAAAACAGCCCGATTAAAATCATTGCTAAGATTGAAAAGCCTGAAGCAGTCAATAATATTCGCGAAATTATTTTGGAGTCGGACGGCATCATGATTGCCCGGGGCGATCTGGGCGTGGAATTGCCGGTTGAACAGATTCCGATGATTCAGAAAAATATCATCCGCAAGTGCATTCATCGTGCTAAGCCCGTGATTGTGGCTACCCAGATGATGGAAAGCATGATTGAACGCTCCAAGCCCAACCGCAGTGAAATTACCGACGTAGCCAATGCCGTACTGGAAGGTGCGGATGCGGTGATGCTCAGCGCAGAAACTGCTACGGGCAAACACCCCGTGCTGGTTGTGGAAACCATGAAAAAAATCATTGAGGAAGTAGAAAAGGAAGATATTATCTACAACCGCAATCTCATTCCACAGCCCCATTCACCCTCATTTCTGAGCGATGCTTTGTGTTACAATGCCTGTCGTATTGCTGAAGATGTAAAGGCCGATGCCTTGATAGGCATGACGCAAAGCGGATATACCGGGTTTATGTTATCCAGTTACAGGCCCAAGGCTCCTTTATATGTATTTACCAAAGTACCTTCACTGGTGAATCAGCTAAGCCTGAGCTGGGGCGTGCGTGCCTTCTACTATGCAGAAGAAGAAAGTGTAGACTCTATTATTTTTGATCAGATTCAGATTTTGAAAGAACGCGGATTCATTTCTTCAGGTGATGTGGTTGTGAATACGGGCAGCATTCCCGTGCATGAACATTTGCCGACCAACATGCTCAAAATTACCCGTGTTCCTTAATTTGTTTTTTGTATTGAATAAGCAATGCAATGACCTGCTGGTAGCTGTGAATGCCCCGGCGTTGTTGATTGGCTTTTAAAAATGCATCATACACATGCATCACCAACCGGTCTGCAGGTCCGGCGTATGCCTGTTCATAGGCGTAGATTTCATGGATATCCCGTTTCACGCCCGGCAATAAACTTTCCCAGAGCTGGTGCAAAAACAGGCTGTCGTCCGTGTGCCCGTCATGGCGCAGGCTGTTGCAGGCATAGAGCAACATATCCAGATATGCTGAATAACGAAACAGGCTATCATGGGCATGGGTGGCTGCAAGGAAGCCTACAAAATTGGCAGCATATTCCTGTGCAAACCCCATCTGATGAGCCATTTCATGGCAGGTTACAAATGGCAGCAATACCGGCGGAATATCGGTATTCACCTGCGCTTCACCGGTAAACGGATTGTAATAACCTTCTATGCCCATATAATTCAGAGCAGTCCGGAACAAGGAAGGTTTTATGGATGGATGACGATACATACCTGTTGCGCCTTCCAGATGCAGCTGATGATAAGCTTCGATGGCTGCTGGTATAACGTTTTCCCTGAAATAAGCAATCCGATTCGCTTCTGATTCGGGTTTCTGTTGCACGTAGTTTGTGTTTGTTGCAGCCGCCAACCATTGGGCCAGGTCTTGCAATTCAGCACGAGAATAAGATTTCAGTTGCAGATGAAATGATTGCTGGATGCGGGGCAGCAAATAGGCAAATCCCCATCCCAGCTGAAACCAGCCATACATCAGGCATGTGGCCAGCATCATCTGCCATAGCCATCTGCCCCATATCCTGAATTGCCAACCCTTGTTTATCCAGCGGCGGATGCATTTATAGGTTTGCCACAGTACCCAGAGCAAAACAGCCACATAGCCCAGATCACCCAGGCTAAAGGGCAACCAGCCGGTGAGCATGCGCTGGAATTGCCACCATGCCGGTGCAAGCTCGTGCAGCCAGAAGACGCGGAAACCGGGAATAAACAGCCAGGCACCCCATCCAAACGCTATCAGCCCCAGCCAGCCTAAAAAAGCATACATTTGCCATCGGACGTGCCATGAGCGCCTGCATTTCCGGATTAACAACCATAGATCCGATACAAGTTTATTCATATTGAGCGATGATCCCCGACAATGTTACCTGGTTTTCAGATATTAGCCATTTGCTTGCTGAAAAATTACAGAAATCCGCCGGCAGTCAGCCACCCACCGTTCGGCTTTTGCATATTGACCGGCTCACAGGCGGCGATATTCATGAGACTTATCGGTTGCATACCAATGCAGGCAATTATTTTCTCAAAACCAATACCCATCCCGATGCTTATCGCATGTTTGCCTGTGAATATCGGGCATTGGAGCGAATCCATCAAACTCGTACCATTCGCGTACCTGAACCCATTGCTTATCATCAAGCTAACGGGAGGGCTTTTTTGCTGATGGAGTTTCTGGAAAAGGGAAAACCTATACCTCGTTTCTGGGATCTGTTTGCAGAGCAGCTTGCTCAATTGCATGAGGTGAGCAATCCGTTGTATGGGTTTGACGAAGATAACTTCATAGGTTTATTGCCGCAACCCAATCCACGGATGATGCATTGGCCCGAATTCTTCGCCGAGGCACGCATAGGCCCGCTTGTCAGGCAGGCTTTTGACGAGCAACTGATTGATATTTCAGACCTGCGTCTCGCGGAAAGCCTCATGCAAAAATTACCTGAATTGTTGCCTGATGACAGGGCTTCTTTGCTGCATGGCGATTTGTGGGGCGGAAACTTTATGGTGAGCAACAACGGCATGCCCGCTGTGTACGATCCGGCAAGCTATTTTGGCCATCGTGAAATGGATATTGCCATGGCCGATTTATTTGGCGGGTTTGACCGTCGTTTTTTTGAGACTTATGCAACACTGGCACGACTTGAACAGGGCTGGCGCCACAGGTTGCGCTTGCATCAGCTGTATTATCTGCTGGTACATCTGCTGTTGTTTGGAAGAAGTTATTATCATCAGGTGAAAGATATTCTGGAAACCTATGCCTGAGGCTTTCAGGAAAGCGATTGCACGAATTTCTGCAGATGTTGGTATTCTTCTTCTACTACGGGCAGATAGATTTCCAGTTCCTTATCGGCTTTCAGCAGCAGAGATTCTACTTCAGGCCATGCATCTTCCTTGCGGATAGCCTTTTCGGCTTGTTCCAGCGTTTGAGCTATCCAGGTCAGGCCCACCATCGAAAAATTGGGTTTGATTTTGTGAATAGCCTGATAGAGATTCTGCACATCATGCAAATCTTTTAACCGAATAATTTCGTTCCAGTCAGCATGGATATTTTCCATGAAAATACCGAACAGACCGGCTGCGTACTCAATATTGTTCTCATATAACTCTTGCAGATAGTTCACGTCCAGGCGCGGATTGAAGCGATACATTTTTTGATGTACTTCTTCATACAGGTTCACCTCCTCTTCATTTTCGTCATCACTTGAGTATTTGCGGATGATATGCAACAGTTGTTCCGGAGTAAATGGTTTCAGCAGCAAATCATTGATGCCGGACTCTCTTGCCATATTTACGGTGCTTTCCAGCGCAGCGGCTGTAATCAGGACAATGGGTGTGGCGATATTCGGATTTTCATCTTCAGACCTTACGATTCTGGATATTTCCAGTCCATCAATAACCGGAATCTTGATATCCATCAGAATGAGATTGTAGGGCTGTTTCCGGATCATATCCAGGGCATCATCACCTGCGGTGGCTACGTCATACGTGATTTTCATTTTATCGAGCAGCGAGGTCAAATACATCATATTCATCGGATTATCTTCCACAACCAGCACATGGGTATCCCGAAAAGCCATACCTGCAAGGGTATCTTCACCGGTTTGTACTTCGGTTGTTTGTTTGGTGGGAATGCCGGTATCGATGAAAGGCAGTGTAAAGGTAAAGCAGGTGCCTTTGTTCACCTCACTTTCAACCGATATGGTTCCTCCCTGCAGTTCAATGAGTTTTTTACTGATGGATAAACCCAGCCCGGTACCGCCCAGCTTCACGCTCTCAGCCCGATGTGCCTGCTTGAATTCTTTGAATATCAGGTGCATCTTATCCGGTTCAATGCCCATGCCAGTATCAGCTACCTTAAATTGCAGCCATATTCTGGAATCCAGATCATCAGCTTTCTGTTCCTGCGGCATGTCCAGCAGCTTTACCGAAACCTGGATAGAGCCTTTTTTGGTGAATTTTTCTGCATTGCTCAGCAGGTTTAGCAAAACCTGGTTGAGCAAAATATCATCGCCTATCAGGTAGTGAGTTAACCGGTTATCATAATCCAGAATCATTTTCACCGGCTTTTTCTTCATTTTTAGTTCAAACGTATGAGTTAAGGAATGCACCAGTTCATACAGATTAAACTGCCGGTGCTGTATTTCCATATGTCCAGACTCAATCTTTGAAAAGCTGAGGATATCGGAAATCAGGTTCAGGAGGATGTTGCTGGAATTTTGCAGGATGTGCACGTATTCTTTTTGTTCCGGGCTGAGCCGGGTGCCTGAGAGCAGGTGCGACATGCCGATGATGGCGTTGAGCGGAGTGCGAATTTCGTGGCTCATGCTTGCCAGGAACTGCTGGAGGGCTATTTTAGACTCTTCTGTGCGCCGGGCAACCGTTTCCATTTCCTGCAGCAGCGTTTTCTGGGGTGTGATATCCATAAATACATACATCACCTCCGCATCTTGATCGCTCTCATCCGATAAAGGCACACGGCTCATCAGTACCCAGCGCTCGCTGCCATCTTTTGTCCGGATAGTAAGCTCTTTTGAAGCCGAAGGCGCGGTGGGGTGATGAGCGGTTGCTGCAGACAATACTTCTCGGGAAATCAGTTCAGCTATATTTTTCCCGCGAAGGCTTTCCTGGTTGAATCCGGTAAGTTCACAAAATCCGTCATAAGCGTGCGTGATGATCCCATCAGCAGTACATTCGCAAAAACCAATGCCCAGATACCCCAGGATGGTGCGAAATTTCCCCATATCCAGCCGGGCTATTTGATAAGCACGGCCTTTTCTGTTCAGATTAACGATAGCCCATAGCCCACCCACATATTGTCCCCCCTCAAATAAAGGCAGATAAGTAAGGGAAATAACGCCACCTTTGGCAAGTTTTACATCGTAAGCAGCTTTTTCCGTGCGTGAAAAAAGCATCTGTTGCAGATCGGCATACACCTCATCCGGATGCTTCAGCAAAGGCTTGATCCTGGCAAAACCTTCTGAAAATGAGCTACCTATGAGGTGCACATCCGGAAACGTGCGGGCCATTGCCTCTTCCATGGCAGCATTCTGCCAGCAAAAACGATCCGAAGCATCACTCAGTAAAAATCCAATGGAAGATTGCTCGATGAGCCGGATAAGGGGAAAATTGGCCAGCATATCGGCCGGATAAGATATGGCAGTTTCCACAGACATGCGCTTCGAATTCTGTATCCTACGAGCGTGAATAATGGCTGGCAAATCACGCTTTTTCATAGGAGAGCGGGATTCTCGGGGTATCATGGTTTTTCGTAGGTTGGTTAAACAAAAACAAAAGTACTGCTAAAATATAAATAAGTTTTTGGATTTTTAAGTTTTTTTAATAAATACTTTTCGGCTAAAACCGGATGACTTTCCAAAATAGAAGAAGAAATTGTAATTTTGTCGCCACGATTCCATTTTACGGGATGAATGGGATGGTGAGGCAGCTAAACCAATGCTGGTAGATATGAGGACAGATCGGCAATATGATATCGCATTTGTGGGTTTGAAAAATGGGATTCACCATTATCAATATCACATTACGGATAAGTTCTTTGCCGATCATGAAGTAGTCACGGAGTTCTCTGATTCACAGATTGATGTGGGGCTTGATTTTGAAAAAAATGATCATTTATTTCGGTTAAAATTTTCAATAACAGGTGATGTAAAGATTCCATGTGATCGTTGCGGAGAACCTTATCGGTTGGCCCTGTGGGAAGAATTTGATCAGATCGTGAAGCTGGTAGACCATCCAGAGCTAATAGATGAAAATGAAGAGCCGGAGGTGAGTTATCTTTCACGTACGGAATCTATTCTGAATGTGGCGGGCTGGATTCATGAGTTTATTCTGCTCAGCATCCCTATGCAGCATATTCATCCGGATCTGGAAAACGGGATGAGCGGTTGTAATCCGGAGGTAATTCAGAAACTGGAAGAGATGCGCAACCGGTCTGGAATGCCAGTTCAACCGTCGGTATGGGATGCGTTGTATAAAAAATTTCCGCGCAAATGATTTAAAATTCAGTTGATATGCCAAATCCAAAACGGAGACATTCACAGCAACGTTCTGCCAAGAGAAGAACACACTACAAAGCCACTGCTGGTACCATCAGCATTGATCCCACCACAGGAGAAGCTCATCTTCGCCATCGTGCCCATTGGATAGAAAACAAATTGTATTATCGTGGTCAGGTAGTTATGGAAAAGCAGGGCAAGGAAAGCTAATTAAGCCAGGGATTTTGTTTTTAAAGCATATCTGATGATCATCAGCCTTGACATGATGGGTGGCGATTTTGCCCCGGAAGAAGCGGTAAAAGGAGTTCGTTTATATCTGGAAAGTACTTCTTCTCCTGCTGATTTGCTGCTCATCGGCCATCAGGATGCCGTTCAACCTTTGCTTGATCAGCAGGGTATTCCAAAAGCCCGCTATGAACTGGTACATGCGCCTGAAGTCATCGGGATGCACGAACCGCCTACGCGTGCATTGAAGGAAAAGCCCCATTCTTCTATTGCCGTTGGATTTCATCTGCTGCGCGAACATAGATCAGACGCCTTCATAAGCGCCGGTAATACAGGAGCCATGATGGTGGGCACCTTGTACACGATCAAAACCATTGAAGGCATATTGCGCCCCACTATTTCTACACTTGTTCCCCGCGAAAATGGTAAGCCGGGTGTGTTGCTGGATGTGGGATTGAATGCTGATTGCAAGCCAGAAAACCTCGTTCAGTTTGCTTTGTTAGGCACTCTTTACGCCCGGCACATCCTGCAAATCCCGGAGCCGCGTGTAGGTTTGCTGAATATTGGTGAAGAAGAGGGCAAGGGCAACCTGCTTGCACAGGCTGCCTATCCCCTGCTGAAACAACACCCTTCCATCCGTTTCATCGGGAATGTGGAGGGTAGAGATTTGTTCTCTGAAAAAGCCGACGTGATTGTTTGCGAAGGATTTACAGGCAATGTGATCCTGAAGCTGGGAGAATCCTTTTATGAAATTGCCCGGCGCAGAGGCATTCAGGATGCGTATATTGACCAGATGAATTTCGAAAATTACGGTGGCACGCCGGTATTGGGCGTAGCCGAACCCGTTATCATTGGCCATGGTATTTCCAGCGCACTGGCTTTCAAAAATATGATTGTCCTGGCTGAACAAATGATTCAAAGCCATTTCACGGACACCATCCGCCAGGTATTCGAACAAATCAACCAACAATCCTGAATTTCATCCTTCCATGGAGTGCTTCAGGGTAATGCGGTAAGCATCCAGCACGGCAGATTTCGAAAGCATGCCCATGTAATGCTCGCCTTGCAGTACCGGTAAACACCATTGTCCTGAAGCATCAAATTTTTCCATCACATGATTCATGTTTTCATGGATCTGGACAGTAACGGGAACTTGTTTCATCAGCTTTTCAGCTATGCAACCTGATTTTTCGTTATGATGCGGGAAAATATGCGTTTTCAGATCTTCAAATGTGATGATACCCAACAGGTGATTTTGTTCATCTGTTACAGCCCAGCATAAATGATTATCGTGCTGAATTGCAGCCAGGATCTCATCCCATGTTGCATGTGGGCGTATGCAGGGTCCCGTGCAATCTACCAGATCTTTCACTTGCAACATGGATAAAATATTGCTGTCGTACCGACGTGTAAAAATTTTTCCTTCCCTGACATATTCACTGATTTCCAGAGAATAAGGTGAAAAGCGCTTTACAATAAGGTAGGAAGCAGTGGATACAATCATGAGCGGGATAAACAAATCATACCCACCCGTAACCTCGGCAATGAGAAAGATGCTCGTTAGCGGTGCATACAACACACCGCTCATAACACCTGCCATACCCACAATGGTGAAATTGGCTACAGGTAAGGGGAAAAGGTGCAAATCAACCATCAAGCGGGAGAAAAAATAACCCACAAAAGCACCTGCAAACAGCGATGGTGCAAAGTTGCCACCACTGCCACCAGCATAGATGGTGGTGGAAGTAGCAAAAACCTTTACCAGCGCTATACTTCCTACAAATGCAAGCAATGCCCATTGGTGACGGATAAGCGGAGCAAAAAGGCTGATCTGCATCAACCGATCGGGCCCTTCATTGGCAAGTGTTTTCACGAATCCATATCCATCTCCGAACAAAGGGGGAAATACAAAACAGCAAAGGGCAAGCATAACTCCTCCTACCATAGCTTTTCGTATGGTATGTGTGCTTTGGAATCGTTTGAAAAACCGATCCACGCGGTGCGCCATTAGCGCATAATAGCGGGAATACAAACCACAACAAATCCCCAGCAACAAATAGAAGGGTGTGTTCCGGTAGTCAAAATTCCGTTGCAAATTGAAATGCAGCAGAATTTGTTCATTTAAGATCATTTTTGAAACCAAGGCACCAGCCACAGAAGCTATAATCAGAGGTATGAAATCAGAAAATACCACTCCGGCAAGAATGATTTCAATAGCAAACATGACACCTGCAATGGGCGCATTGAAGGCAGAAGCGATGCCAGCTGCTGATCCGGCTGCCAGCAGCAAAGTACGGTCCTTGTACGGCAAACCGTATGTGGTTGCATAATTGGAACCAATAGCGGCTCCTGTAACAGCTATCGGGCTTTCCAGCCCTGCCGATCCTCCAAAGCCAACAGTGATACCACTGGCAATAATCTGCCGATACATCTTGTAGGCCGGCACCCGGGCTGAATGATTAGCAATTTCATGTAAAATGGGAGCAATACCTTTACCATCCTTGCCTTTGAAAAGGTAATGCACAACCAATGCAGTGATCATGAGCCCGCAAAACGGAAAAATCAGATAAAACATTAACTGATAACGAAAATGATAATCGTGCGTAATAAGCACGGTAATGAAATGCACGATTGTTTTTAAAAGCACGCTGGCAAAACCTGTGGTAAGTCCGACTAGCACGCCGGAAAGAATCAGGAACTGTTGGCGGGTGAGTTTGGCCTTTAACCAGCTGAGGGGAATTTCATGCTGCTGAATTAAGTCTTCCGTCTGATGTTGCATTCGCAACAACAACCTCAGAAATCGGAAATAAGATCTGAACTTTTGCATGCATCTTTAACCTCTCCGGAGGCAAAGATAGGCCATAACCGTGATTCCGCCGAAACAAAAGGTTTTTCTTTTCCGAAAGAATATTTATTTTTCAAAAAAAAATTATGCGTGCCCTGTTTTATTTGCTATCGGCTGTTTTGGTGTTATTCTGGTTGGTGGCCGTTTTTCTGTTCGCCCTACATGGGTTGGTTCATCTGGCTTTGGCTTTAGGCATCGTATTTTTGTTACTAGGATTGTTACGCAGAGAATAAAGTTTTTCCATTCCGGCCCCAACCTTTAACTTTACCTGCCTAACCCCAAAATCATCGAGTATGGGAAAAGCAGGTGAAGCTTTTGAAAAGCTGTTATCTATCATGGACGAGCTACGCGAGAAATGTCCGTGGGACAGGAAACAAACGCTTGAATCCCTGCGTCAGCTCACCCTTGAAGAAGTATATGAGCTCACAGAAGCCATTGATTTGCGCGACTGGCAGGCACTGCGTGAAGAAACCGGTGATGTGCTGCTGCATCTCGTTTTTTATGCGCGTATTGCAAATGAACAGCAACAATTTGATATCACAGAGGTCATCGAAAAGCTTTGTCAAAAACTTATTGAACGTCATCCGCATATTTATGGTGAACGGACAGTGGCCGATGCAGAAGAAGTAAAACGCAACTGGGAGCAAATCAAACTTCAGGAAGGCAAATCCTCTGTATTGAGCGGAGTGCCCTCTTACCTGCCGGCTCTGGTAAAAGCAATCAGGTTGCAGGAAAAGGCTGCTCAGGTAGGCTTTGAATGGGAAAATACAGATCAGGTATGGGAAAAAGTACAGGAAGAAATGGCGGAATTGCAGGAAGCTATTGCCCGGCAGCATCAGCAACAGATCGAGGAAGAATTGGGTGATTTGCTTTTTGCTCTGGTCAATTATGCAAGATTTCTTCGGGTAGATGCAGAAAAAGCACTGGAAGCGGCTAATCGCAAATTCAAGAACCGTTTTCAGATGATGGAACAGCATATCAAACAGACCGGAAAAGATATCACACAACTCAATCTGCAAGAAATGGATGCCATCTGGGATAAGGTGAAGTCGGCATCCAGAGCCTGAATCTGAGCCGTTTTGCTGTAGATGTTCAACTGTATTCACATGTTTTCCCTGCAGGACTTCAAACGCTTTTTGTGGAGAAATGGCTATCTGCTTATTGGAGCCGCCTGGCTGCTCACCCTGGCTTTTCTGGTTGATCATTACTGGTCATATTACTCTTCTGATCAGCGGGTTATTGCTTCTATTCAGCAGCATTTGCGTGAACGAGAAAATAAAGTGCAAAGCATTGTGCTGCGCAATGCTCTCATCAATCAGTTGCTGCGAAGAAGCTATGACCAGCATTTGCTAGATGAACTCGATCCCGATCGTACCGGTATTTATTTGTTTATTTTTTCCGACAACTGGGAAACCTTTTGGAATACCAACCGGATCAACGTTCCGTCATCAGCCCTTCAGTTGAGCGAAGGGAGTTACTATCTGCAGAATGATCGAGGTAATTTTGAATTGATAAAAAAGAATCTCGGTGGGCTCTATGCTGGAGAGAAAACCCTGATTGCGCTGCTGCCGATTTATGAAAGTTATTTCAAGGAAAACAAATATCTGCAGGCATCCTTCTGGGGAGAGCCTCAGCTGCCTCCCAATCTGTATACCATTACCCGCTCGCCTACTTCCTTCCCGCTTTATAATCGCGAAGGACAGGTATTGTGTTATCTTGACAAACAGCCTTCTGCAATTGTTCATCAGCAGGCTATGTTAAGCGTTTTGCTGAAAGTATTGGCCTGGATATGTGTGGGTATATTTTTAAATCTGTTTGCATCTTTTCTCTCAGCTCACAGCAAACGCTGGCACGGACTGATCTTTCTGATTGCAGTGGTTTTATTGCTGAGAATAATCAGTTATCTGTTCCCCTTCCCCTTTCATTATCGTGAATTTAGTTTGTTTAATGCACAGGTATATGCATCCAGTTCTGTGCTGAATTCATTGGGTGATGTACTCATAAATGCCATCCTGCTGGTGTGGATTATTTTGTTTTTCAGAAGTCAGTACCAAAAGGCTAAGCTACCGGATATGAATCCGGTACAAACCTACGGACTGGCTGTTTTTTGTTCGTTTGCATTGCTTTACCTGGCTCAGCTGTTTTCTGATCTCATTAGAAGCCTGGTTATAGATTCGAGAATATCATTTGATGTTACCAATTTTTATAGCATCAACAATCTGTATAGCCTGGTTGGTTTTATAACCATCGGACTTATTATTTATTGTTTCTTTTTCCTCTCCCGTACGTTTAATGAATTTTTATCTCAGCTGCATCAACGGGAGTTCGACCGGAAATACACCTTGTTGGGTGCCATAGGCCTTATCTGGCTCTTGTTTCATATGAATGACCCGGCCATCGGATATGATCTTGTGCTGATGCTCTGGGCAATCTTCTATATCATGATGCTGGATTTGATTGATTATGCATTGCAAAAAAAATGGATACTCAATCCCTTTGTCAGCTGGTTGCTGTTGCTTACCTTAAGTACAACTGCTATTCTCATATATTTCAACAATCAACGGGAAAAGGATAACCGCAGGCTTCTGGCCATCAACCTTGCCAAACCTCAGGATCCGGATACAGAATATTTTTTGAGCGATATTACCAACAAGATTCAGCGCGATACTTTTATCCAACAATTTTTCATTGCACCGACTCCTGTTACGAAACATATTCTCGTGAATTATCTGCTGAATACCTATTTCAACAGTTTCATCAGCAAATTCGACATTCATATTTTCACATTCAATGCTGGTTATCAACCATTATTTAACAATGATACCCTCAGTTATTCGGCCATTCGAAGTATTTTACTGCTGAAAGCCAGGCCAATTGCAGGAAATGAAACAAGCCAGCAATCTGCAAAATTATTTTACTATGAAACCGGTTACAACCATTATCATTATTTTGGTGAAAAAATTATTCCACAGGATTCCAATCCGGCACAACCTGGCGGATATTTATTTTATGAGCTTACACCCAAAACGCAGAAGAATCTGGCAATATTTCCTCTGTTGCTATCCTCTGATGATAATCAGTTCCAATTGAATATGGAGGATTATTCCTATGCTGTGTATGAAAATAATATTCTGGTATATCATTATAACGATTTTCCTTTTGCGGTATCTATCAGCCCGGCCGATATTCCGCTGACAGAATATGAATTTCGCAATGAAGGTGGTTATTCGCAATTATGGTATAAGGCAGGAAATAACAGATTGATTGTGGTTTCCAAACGTAACCGTACCTTTATTGAATTTGTAACACTGGTAGCCTATTTGTTTCTGATTTTTTTGATCCTGGCGGGGATGTACAGGATTTTGTATTTATTGGTAAAAGCCGGAATGAAATGGGATCATCTGCGCAACTATATGCGCATTACGTTGCGAACGCAGATTCAGTTTGTAATTATATTTACCGTAGTATTTTCTTTTATTATTTTAGGTATATCCACCATTTCTCTTTTCATTGAAAGATATCATAAGAATCAGCAGGATCAACTGACCAAAAACCTGAGTGTGCTTACACAGGATATCATGGAAATTCTTGATCAGCATCAATTGTTAAGCACACCAGACTCAACCGTTTCGCTCACAGAATCCACTGATGATCCTGTTATCAGGCAGCAGATTTTCAAAGTAGCTGATATTCACGGGGTGGATGTGAACTTATATGATATTGACGGAAATATTCAGCTTTCTACAGAACAGTTGCTTTTTGACCGCAACCTGTTATCCTCCAAAATGAATCCGGAGGCATATTATCAGTTGCATATGCAGAATATGGTACAGTATATTCATCCGGAGCATGTTGGTAAACTGTATTTCCTTTCCGGTTATGTTCCCATTTTAAATCATGCCGGTGAGACTATGTTTTACCTGAACATACCCTTCTTTGCGTCTCAGCGTGAACTGAATCAGGAAATTTCAAATTTTCTGATGGCACTTATCAATCTGAATGCATTTATGTTTTTGCTGTCAGGTCTGTTGGCTTTATTTATTACCCGGTATGTTACGGGTTCCTTTACACTTATTGCAGAGAAAATGAAAAACATCCGTCTGAATAAAACCAATGAACAAATCATATGGAATCGTAATGATGAAATTGGTATGCTGGTAAAAGAGTTCAACCAGATGGTACGCCAGCTGGAAAAAAGTGCTGAAGCGCTTGCCAGAAGCGAGCGCGAGCTGGCCTGGCGCGAAATGGCCAGGCAGGTTGCACATGAAATCAAGAATCCGCTTACACCGATGAAACTAAGCTTGCAACACTTGCAGCGTGCCATTCGTGAACATGCACCCAACGTGGAGGAGCTTACGCTGAGAACTACACACATGCTGGTTGAACAAATTGAACACCTGGCACTCATTGCCTCTGATTTTTCTGCATTTGCAAGAATATCAGGCGATCACAAGGAATTGTTTCTCCTGAATGAGGTGCTGGATTCAGTCATTCATTTGTATCAGAATGATGAGCATCATTTGCTGATTTATGATTCACCAGATAAAAATTATTGGATTGAAGCTGATAAAACAGCTATTAACCGTTTATTCAATAACCTGCTGCAGAACGCTTTCCAGGCAATTCCTGAACATAAAAAAGGCATCATTGAAGTTGCGATTAAAGATTATGACGGAAAAGTATGTGTGATGATAAAGGACAACGGTACAGGAATTCCTGATGAATTGAAATCAAAAATCTTCTTTCCGAATTTTACCACCAAAAGCAGCGGTACAGGACTTGGGCTGGCCATGTGCAAACGCATTGTGGAACAGTGGAATGGCCGGATCTGGTTTGAAAGCCAATGGCAACAGGGAACAACTTTTTATGTTGAACTGCCACTCGCAGATCTCTCGGCATATAATGGGAATATGCCTAATGATTGAAGCATGTCCATAACCTTGTAAACCGGTAATCCCATAACATTGTAATAATCCCCTTCAATGCGGATAATACCTGTTAATCCAATCCACTCCTGAATAGCATAAGCTCCCGCTTTATCATAAGGCTGAAAGTGTTTGACATAATACAGAATTTCATCTGTTTTCAGTTCCTTGAACCAAACTTTCGTTTCTTCCGTAAAGGTTATGATTTTCTGATCGTGCATGAGCACCACACCCGTCATAACTCTATGCATTTTTCCTGAAAGTTTTTTGAGCATAGCTACAGCCTCCTCTTCTGATGCAGGTTTGCCAATAATTTCTTGCCCGAGAATGACTACAGTATCAGCAGCCAAAACAGGCAAATGACTGTCGTATTGCTGTTCGGCTACCACAGCGGCTTTTTTCCGGGCAATATATACAGGCACTTCTGCTGCAGGCAGCTTATCCGGAAAATCTTCATCTATGTGCGAAACAATGACCTGAAAATCATAACCAGCTTGTTTCAGTAAGCTGATTCTTCTGGGAGAACCCGAGGCTAAAATAAACGACATCTGATTCTGATTTTACATATCAACCGCAAGAGCTACAGATACAAATATAATACAGCCATGGAGATGATGCCAGTAAGCATGACACCTTTAATAAACTGGCTGACTACATGATAATTACGCACGGCAATTGCCCGTATCAGATAAAACATGATCAGCAAAACCGGAAACCATACCAGCAGAATTAAATATACTCCGGCCATCACCCATTGAAACCGGAAAGCCTGAGAGATACAATAAATCATCAGCAATTCAAATACAATTAAAATACTTACAGCCATTATTTTTGATACCTGAATGCCCCATACAATAGGTGCTGTGCGACATCCTTCCTTGCTATCGCCAAACAAATCTTCCAGATCTTTTACTATTTCACGCACCATCGAAAGCAGAAAAGCAAATATGGCATACAGCCATATCAACCTGTTTAGAGACCAAAGCATCTTTGCCTGCGGAAAATTGTAAAACTGTGGTTCATAAATGATCAATACAATAAGCGTAAATGAGGTTAATCCTGAAATAATCAGGTTGCCAACCAAAGGTAATCGTTTGAAATGTGTGGAATAAAACCAAAGCAGGATGGTGCAAATAGCCTGGCACAACCACATCCACCAGCTATGCAGATGCCAGGACAGATAAATCGCAATGATGAGACCCGTCAAATTCAGTATGCTATGCCAGGCAAGAGCCCAACGTCGATGGATATACCGATCAATGATAACCTTTCCGGGCTTGTTGATCTGATCAATGTTTAAATCAAAATAATCATTAATGATATATCCGGCTGCGGCAATACAGATGGTGGAAAAAACGAGCCATGCAAAACCTGCATCCGATAAGCTGAAATCCAGCCCTGCATGCTGAAATACAGGCTTCATCAGGGCATAGCGCAACAAATATTGTGCACCTATGATGTACAACAGATTGGGATATCGGATGAGCCTGAAAAAATATTTCCAGTTTTGTATTTTTTGCATACGCCTAACTTACAGATTCATTCATGGATCAAGGTCATCTGATCGTCAATTATCCATTCCATTTCTGTTGTATTTTGAGGGTTTTCTCAATCACATCCCTTACACATCCTTCACCGCCTTTTAGTGGAGAGATATAAAAAGCCATTTGTTTTATATCATCCGCAGCATCGGCCGGACAAACAGGCAATCCTATCCGTTGCATAACCGGTAAATCAGGCATATCATCTCCCATATACAACACAGAATCCGATTGTAAACCACGCTGCTGCAGATATTGTTCCACACAACTCAACTTATCGCTGATGGTTGTAAAAATATCTTCAATTCCCAGATAATGCAGCCGGGCTACAACTGCCTGCGATGCTCTGCCAGTAACAACCGCTACTTGATAACCTTTTTTCACTGCCAGCTGAAGGGCATAACCATCTCGGATATGCATCTGGCAAATGTGTTCCCCGTTTTCTGTGAGCCATAGTTTTCCATCAGTCATCACGCCATCTACATCAAATATAAACGTGCGGATATTTGCAAATAACTGCAACAATGTTTCTGTGGTAATAGATTTATGCATCGGAATAAAGTTTTCTGATCTGATCAGTAAATACGCGGTATAGCTCGAGCAGTGCAGGATGATCAGCTAACATTTGCTCATGCATTTGGATAGTTTGCTGATCGTTTCGTTTTGCCGGACCGGTTTGCTGGCTGAAGGGTGGATCATCAACAATTTTCGTGATGGTTTCATGCAACAAAGGCATGAGCAGATCGAAAGCAAGCTGATGCGTTTCACAAAACCATTTTACCTGTGATAATAAATAATAAACAAAGTTATTTGTATAAACCGCTGCCAGATGATATTGTTTGCGTTTGGCAGAATCTATTTCCAGGATGTTGTTGCTAATATGAGCTGCAAGCAAGCGGATTAGCTGCCTGGCTTCCGGATTACTGGCTTCTATGAGCACAGGAAATGCATGCCTGACGGGAATACCCGTACGTATGGTTTGCAGGGGATAAATAACTCCGTAATGAGAAGATATTTCCTGCAAAACCTTCATGGACACGGATCCCGAGGTGTGTACAACGAGTTGATGAGATAATCTTAACTTTGCAGCTATTTCGGTTAATGTATCATCATTTACAGCCAGTATGCATGCATCTGCATCAGGTGGGATTTCATCAAAATGGGTGCCGTAGCTGGCCTGAAATGCATGAGCCAATGCACTGGCGTGTGCCGGATTCCGACTGATGATCCGGATGATTTGATGTGACCCCGACCAACAGGAGGCAAAAAAATGAGCTATATTTCCCGAACCTATGATAACCAATCGCATGACATCCTGTTAAAGCTGTAAATTTTTAGTGCTGTAAATTTACGCACAGAGCGAGCAGAAACAGTAAGCAGCGTTAAAAAAAATCAAATAACACAACGTAAGCTGTCAGTTTTTTGCTATATTTTTATAATCATCATATTATTTTTCTATACTTGCAGAATTCGGAAACTGATTGTGTTGTTCGGTACATACAGAAAATAAAACAGCGTTATGGCAAAAAATTTACTGATTGTGGAATCACCGGCAAAGGCAAAAACCATTCAGAAAATACTGGGTGATGAGTTTGAAATCAAATCCTGCTTTGGCCATATTCGCGATCTGGATAAAGAAGAGATGGGTGTGGACATTGAGCGTAACTATCAGCCCATTTATGTGATTCCGCCTGAGAAGAAAAAGATTGTGGAAGATTTGAAAAAACTTGCACAAAAAGCAAAGGAAGTGTGGCTTGCGACGGATGAAGATCGCGAGGGTGAGGCTATTTCCTGGCATCTGGCAGAGGTGCTGGGTTTGGACCCGCTTACCACGAAGCGTATTGTGTTTCATGAAATCACCAAACCCGCCATCGAAAAGGCTGTTCAGCAGCCCCGGACCATTGATATGAATCTGGTGAATGCCCAGCAGGCACGTCGGGTATTGGACAGGCTTGTGGGTTTTGAGCTTTCTCCCCTGCTTTGGCGCAAGGTCAGCATGAAAAATGCGCTTTCTGCCGGTCGCGTACAATCGGTAGCTGTGCGGCTGATTGTGGAGCGGGAGCGCGAAATTCAGGCCTTTAAGCCCGAAAGCAGTTTTCAGGTTGAGGCCATATTTTCAGCTCCAGATGCCCGTGGAAAAGAATGGAATTTTAAAGCTGTCGGACAAAACAAAATACCGAGTGCAGAAGAGGCGCGTAATTTCCTGAATTCCTGTGCAGGTGCCCGGTATGAAGTGAAGGACATTGAAATCAAGCCCGCCAAAAGAAGTCCGGCCCCGCCTTTTACGACATCAACGCTCCAACAGGAGGCCAGCCGCAAATTGGGCTATTCGGTTGCCAAGACCATGTTACTGGCCCAAAAACTCTATGAAAACGGTCAGATTACCTACATGCGTACTGATTCCGTAAATCTTTCGGATACAGCGCATGAAGCTATTCGCAACGTCATTCACCAGCAATACGGCAAGGATTATTATCAGCATCGGGTATTTAAAAATAAAAATGAAAACGCGCAGGAAGCCCATGAAGCCATCCGACCAACAGATATGAATGTGGTTACCATTCCCGATGCAGATACCCGCAAACTATATGAACTCATCTGGAAGCGTACTGTAGCCAGCCAGATGAGCGACGCACAGCTGGAAAAAACCATTGTGCATATTGGTATTTCCACATCTGCATACGAGTTGATTGCAACCGGAGAAGTACTGAAATTCGATGGATTCCTGAAAGTGTATCTGGAAGGCAAAGATGATGATGAACATGAAAATGAAGAAGCGGCCGGCATGCTCCCACCCATGCAAAAAGGTCAGGTGCTTCGCCTGGTTTCACTTCAGGCTGTTGAAAAATTTACACGTCCGCCGGCCCGTTATACAGAAGCCAGCCTGGTGAAAAAGCTGGAAGAGTTAGGCATTGGCAGGCCTTCAACCTATGCTCCTATCATCTCCACCATCCAGAAAAGAAAATATGTGGAAAAACGAGATAAGGAGGGTACGCCCAGGCCTTACCGCATTTTTGCACTACAGGGCAATGAAATTTCTGAGCAGGTAGCAGAAGAAATCGTTGGAGCTGAAAAAGGAAAATTATTTCCCACGGATCTGGGTATGCTGGTGACTGATTTTCTGAATCAATATTTTGAAAACATCATGGATTATGGCTTCACGGCAAAAATTGAAGAGGAATTCGATGAAATAGCCCGTGGGCGCAAGCCATGGAACCAGATGATTGATCAGTTTTACAAGCCTTTCCACCAGGAAGTGGAAAAAACACTTGAAACAGCTGAAAAAGTAAAAGGCGAACGCTATCTGGGTGATGATCCCCAAACCGGTAAGCCCGTGTATGCCCGCATGGGACGTTACGGACCTATGGTGCAGATTGGCCAGGCCGACGGGCAGGAAAAACCCCGGTTTGCCAAACTCAAAAAAGAACAAAGCATTGAAACCATTACCCTGGAAGAAGCCCTTGAACTTTTCAAATTGCCACGCAGCATTGGCGAAATAGATGGAAAAGAAGTAGTGATCAACATCGGCAGGTATGGACCGTATGCATTATACGACGGTAAATTCTATTCCCTGCGCAAAGACATGGATCCCTACACCGTGGAGCTGGATGAAGTGGCCGCCTGGATTGCCGAAAAACAAGCTGATTCCGATAAAAAAATTATCAAACAGTTTGAAGGTTCCGATATTCAGATTTTGCGCGGGCCCTACGGACCTTATCTGAAAAAAGGCAATCAGAATTATCGTTTGCCAAAGGAATGGCAAGATAAGCCGGAACAACTTACCCTGGAAATCTGCGAGCAGATTATCCAATCCACTCCGGCATCTGGCAAAACCAGAAGGGCCGCAAGAAGGAATACGCCTTCAAAAAAATAAATTTATCTTTGTTGGGTATGGCCGATGAAAGAGAAATCAATGCTTTGCTGCATCTGCTCGATGATCCGGATCAGGAAGTATTCGATACGGTAGCTGATCGGCTTGTGCATCTGGGTAAAGAGATTATTCCAAGTCTGGAATCAGTCTGGGAAAACACTCCCAACGAAGCCATCCAGGAACGCATTGAATGGCTTATTCATCGGGTGCATCTCCAGGAATTGCTTGCAGCTATGAAGGCTTGGGCCGGCCAACCCGATGATTTGCTTAAAGGTTCATTGTTGGTTGATAAATATCAATATCCTGATCTTGCAGAAGAACAGGTACTTAAAAGTATTGAGAAATTAAAACGCAATATCTGGCTGGAGCTGAATAACTATCTCACACCTGTCGAACAGATCAATGTGATGAATGGCATGCTGTACAGTTATTTCGGCATTAAGGGAATTGAAAGCACCGACAAGCAGTACAGGCAAAAGAATCATTTCTTTATCCATCAGCTGGTTGAAAGCAGAAAAGGAAGTTCCATTATCATCGGCATCTTATATCAGTATCTGTGTGAAAAACTGGATATTCCCGTAAAAGCTGTACAGATTCCACAGCAATATGTACTGGCTTATTTTGAAATGGAAGATGCTCCGTGGTTATATGCCAGAACGCCTTCGCCACAAAGCCGGATTCAGTTTTTCATTGATCCTGTTCAGGGACAAATTTATTCGCACAAAGATATTGAAACCTATCTCAAACGCATAGATGCCGTAGAAACAGACCGATATTACGAACCTCTCAGCAACAAGCAAATCATTCAGAAGCTGATTCGTGAACTGGCAAAATGTTATCCGCAAAGTGAATACCCCAACCGCAGGTATGAATTATATCATCTGGCGGCTTTGCTGGATGATTGATCAGGTTCTCAGATCCACCACACTTATACCCGGATGCAATTTGGGATTGAAGGTGAAAGTTTGCTCAGTCACTTTTACGTTGGGTGTAAATTGCTGAATGCTGTACACATAATGAACTCCGCTCTTGTCGTAAATTTCAGCCTTCACGATTTGTTTCTTTGCTTTATCAATGGTTAAATCAACCCGGAAGAAAGATTTGGATTTATCAAAAGGTGTCATTTCAATATGTTGATACACACGGCCATTTGCACGCGTATCGGGCATCAGGCGATAAAGAAAGTCCTGATCATAGAAATTGGTAAATAAACGCGTGGGCGAAATCATACTATTGTCGGGCGAATAGCGATTAATCTGCACTTCATTGGTTTCTTTGCTGTAATTCCAGGTGGTTGTACCATCACAGATCAGCACCTGGCCACCGATTTCGATGTGGTAAGCATTCCCCTGCAGAATGGCCACACCGTTTCGCTGATCGGCAACTTTCCCATCGGGATTGATGACCTGCAATTTAAAGGTAGCTTTGATGGAATGATAAGTTTTGTATTGTTTACTCAGCGCATCCAATACAGCTTTTGCTTTGGGATCACTTTGTCCGTAAGGAGTCATCTGCTGGGCATAACCCGTTGCTGCCAGTGTAATTCCGATTAACAACCATGCACAGAATTTCATATGAACTGTTTTTCTTTGTTGTTTACAATATTTTCTGCAAAAATTGTTCTAATTCAGCTTCCGTTTTGATTAATACTTCCCGGCTTTTGCTACCCATGCTGGGACCTACGATGCCAGCGGCTTCGAGCTGATCCATCAAACGGCCGGCGCGATTGTAACCCAGCTTCATTCTGCGTTGTAGCAAGGATGTAGAGCCTTGTTGGGTAGCCACGATGATGCGGGCAGCCTCTTCAAACAACGGATCCCGATCAGCCTGTTGCAGGGAGTTAAGCTGATTTTCTTTCTCATCCTCGTATTCGGGCAACAGATAAGCTTCGGTATATCCTCGCTGGCGACCAATGAATTCCACTACCCGTTCTACTTCAGGAGTATCCACGAAAGCGCATTGCAATCGCACAATATCGCCATAATAGGCAATCAGCATATCGCCCTTGCCCACCAGCTGTTCAGCACCACCTGTATCCAGAATAGTCCGGGAATCTACTTTTGAACTTACCTTAAAAGCAATGCGTACGGAAAAATTGGCTTTGATGATACCCGTGATGATGTTCACGGAAGGCCGCTGGGTGGCAATAATCAAATGAATACCCACGGCACGTGCCAGTTGTGCCAGTCGGGCAATGGGCATTTCGATTTCCTTGCCAGCCGTCATGATCAGATCTGCAAATTCATCAATCACCAACACAATAAACGGCAGAAAACGATGTCCTTTTTCCGGATTCAGTTTCCGGTGCACAAACTTTTCGTTGTATTCCCTGATGTTGCGCGCCCCGGCCTCCTTCAGCAAATCATACCGGATATCCATTTCAATGCACAACGCATTGAGCGTGTGAATGGCTTTTTTGGTATCGGTGATGATAGCCTCTTCTTCTCCAGGCAGTTTGGCCAGAAAATGTTTTTCAATGGTTCGGTATAATGAAAGCTCTACTTTTTTCGGATCAATCAATACCAGCTTGAGTTGAGACGGATGTTTCTTGTACAGCAGCGAAACCAGGATGGCATTGATGCCGACCGATTTACCCTGTCCGGTTGCACCAGCCATCAGCAGATGAGGCATGGTGGTGAGATCCACAATAAAGTTTTCATTATCAATTTTTTTACCCAAAGCTATGGGTAACTGCATATTGGTGCGCTGAAATTTCTCGGATGCCAGCAATGTGCGGATGGATACCGTAGCTTTTTTCTCATTGGGTACTTCAATACCTATGGTACCTTTTCCGGGAATGGGTGCTATGATTCGGATTCCCAGGGCTGAAAGACTCAGGGCAATATCATCTTCCAGATTTTTGATACGTGAAATACGCACACCGGCTGCGGGTACTATTTCATACAGGGTAACCGTAGGACCAACGGTAGCGGTGATTTTACGAATATCAATATCGTAGTTTTTCAGGGTGTTGATGATTTGTTCTTTATTTTTTTTCAGTTCCTCGTTGTCCTGTATGATGGTTTCAGCGCCATGATCATCCAACAGATCGAGGGAAGGATATTGATAATCGCGCAGGTCGAGGGTTGGCTCATAAGGTTGCTGGGTCAGTCTGGCAGCTGCTTCTGGTTGTGGTGCATCGTCTTTCACGGGAGGTTTGATTTCCAGTTCCACATCGTGTTTTGCTGCGGAGGTGGTAGCAGCAGGTGAAGATGGATGGGGTATCACTGGTTTCTCTTCTGCTTCCAGTTGCGAAGCCTGTTCCGGTTTTTCAATCAGCTGCAAATCTTCGTTTTGCTGTTGCATCTGCTTGCCCAGCCATTCGTTGATGGTTGGTGCTGTAGGTGCAGATGCGAATGTTGTTGCTTGAACAGGCTCTTCTGTCTGCTCTGTATGCAGCTCCTGTTGGGGCGTTTTAGGAGAAGGAAGCGTAATATCTACATTGAATTTCCAAACCAGATAGCCAACGGCTGTCAAAATGAGTAAAATAAACGTACCCAATGCACCAATGAGGTGAATCAGATAATCGCTGATGAAGGTGCCCAATGCTCCTGCAAAGGGAAATCCGCTGTAGTTAAATATTTGCATCAGAAAACCAGCAGCAGTGGAAACATACAGAATACCCAATACAATGAAAAAAATCTGAGATGAAATACGAAATACCCTTCTGCCCACCAGCAGGTTTACCCCAATAATGAAAAACAAATAACACAGAAAGTAGGAAGCTATGCCAATTTCTTCATAAAAAAAGAAATGGCTGATATAGGCTCCCAGCCTGCCTAACAGATTCTGCACTGTTGCCTCATTGTTCAGCAGGATGTGATACGAAAGAGAGAATATTTTATCCTGATCTTCTTTCCAGGTGAAGAGATAGGAAGTAAAAGCAATGAATAAAAAAATGCAGATAAGCCAGCTGAAGATAGCCAGCAGCTTGTGATTGCGTTTGGGTAATGAGGTGTTTTTCGTATTTTCTTTTGATGCAGATGATTTTGCAGGCGTTTTTTCTTTTTTGGGATTCTTGCGCATCTGTTTTTTACCGGCAGCTTCTTTTTTCAGATCAGCTGCTGTCGGCTGGGAAGGTAATTGCTCTGATTTTAACCGATTTTTTCCCATAATCATTTGCCTCACAAAGATACCCTGAGATTTTGATACATGTGGGTTGCCTTTTGCGAAAGTATCTGCTTCATGAAATTATATTTTCAGCACAGAAACAGCAAGAAAAATCCAGCCCAATATAAAACACAGACCTCCGATGGGTGTAAGTATCCCTATCCACCATGGAACTGACAGATGTTGGCATTGCAGGGAAATAATTACATACAATGAACCGCAAAACAGAATCAGTCCGATCAGAAAAGCGTATGCTGAAGCTGATAACCACATCAGCCGGTTTGGATATGATTGGCTATATAGCGTCAGCACGCCTGAAGCTAATAGTGCCAGGCTGTGGTAAAACTGATAACGAACAGCCGTTTCATATATGTTCATTTGATCGCTGGAGAGCAGCGATTTCAGGATATGTGCGCCGAAAGCACCCAGGGCTACGCTGAGGGCACCGAACAGACAAGAGAGGAATAAGGTGATTTTTGCACTCATAGACACATGTTTTTCAAGGATGAGGATTGGATGCCGTGTATGATCTGGCCATAAGCAGCAACTGATTTTTGAATGCAGGGATATCAATGTGTTCTTCCTGGATGATCAGATGAGCCTGGCTATAGTAAAGGGTTCGTTGTGCAAGTTTTTCGCGGATCACCGTTTCCAGTTGCGCATCCGGTACCTGAGCAAGCAAAGGTCTGTGCTGCTTTTCAGGTAGCAGCCGCCTGACCAGCACTTCCACGGGTGGATTAAGCCATACAGTGATGCCCTGTTGTTTCATCCAGCTGGCGTTGTCAGCATGGCAGGGTGTGCCGCCGCCACAGGCCAGGATAAAAGTTGGTTTGTATTGGAAAGTATGCAGCGTATCTGTTTCCAGAGCCCGGAAACAGGATTCTCCTTTTTCGGCAAACAGGGTTGCAATGGTTTTGCCAGTTGCGGCTTCAATTTCTGCATCCAGATCATAAAACGGGATTTGCAGGGCATTTGCAAGAGCCTTGCCCAGGAAGGTTTTGCCTGAACCCATGAATCCCCACAGAAAAACGCGCATGTTCATCACACAAATGCATTGATACCGGTAATATCTTCTCCTGTAATGAGCAAATGAATTTCGTGGGTTCCCTCATAGGTAATCACGCTTTCCAGGTTCATCAGGTGGCGCATCACCGGATATTCGCCGGTAATACCCATGGCTCCCAGGATTTGCCGGGCATCGCGGGCAATGCGGGCAGCTATTTCACAGGCGTTGCGTTTGGCCATGGATATCTGCGCCGGTGTGGCCTTGTGGGCATTTTTCAGCGTACCAAGTCTCCAGTTTAGCAGCTGGGCCTTGGTGATTTCCGTGATCATTTCGGCCAGTTTTTTCTGAATCAGCTGGAAGCCGGCAATAGGTTTACCAAACTGTTTCCGTTCTTTGGCATAGCGCAAGGCTGTGTCGTAGCAATCCATGGCTGCTCCAACCGCTCCCCAGGCAATGCCATAGCGGGCGGATGATAGGCAGCTTAAAGGAGCTTTCAGGCCACGGGCCTCGGGCAGGAGGTTTTCTTTTGGGATTTTTACCTGATCAAAAACCAGTTCGCCTGTTGCGCTGGCTCGCAGGCTCCATTTGCCTTTGGTTTCCGGCGTGGAAAAACCTTCCATGCCGCGTTCCACAATTACTCCCCGGATCTGGTCTTGTTCATCTTTTGCCCAGACAATGGCTATATCGGCTACGGGAGCATTGGAAATCCACATTTTGCTGCCATTCAGGATGAAATAATCGCCCTGGTCGGTAAGCCGGGTGGTCATGCCTGCCGGATTGGAGCCATGATCGGGCTCGGTAAGTCCGAAGCAGCCAATGATTTCGCCCTTTGCAAGAGCCGGAAGGTATTTTCTTTTTTGTGCCTCGCTGCCATAGGTGAAAATCGGGAACATCACCAGTGAACCTTGCACAGATGCAGCGGAGCGTACGGCACTATCGCCTCGTTCCAGTTCCTGCATCATCAGGCCATAAGCAATTTCATCCAGTCCGGAACCACCATACTCCTGAGGAATGGTAGGGCCCAGGCAACCCAGCTCGCCCATTTGGGGAAACCATTCTTTATGAAAAACCGCCCGCTGGCAGCAATCTTCAATGATGGGGCTAACGGCTTTTTTTACCCATTGACGCACAGACTCCCGAATCCATTTGTGTTCTTCGCTTAACAGATCATCAATCTGAAAATAATCAGGCGATTGAAACAAATCCGTTTTCATGCAGGCTGACTTTAGGCTAGCAAAATACAAATAGTTTGTTGAGTTTCTGCAATTGTGAAAGCGCCGAGCAGGTGGTTTTCATTTTCTCCCCTGTAGAAAGCCCGCCATTTCCCGGGCATACTGAGCCGCTTTTTCGGCTGCTGCGGTGGCAAAATCATTCCCTGTAGAAGCGTAGAGGATAGCACGGGATACATTGATCAACAATCCGGCATCGCTTTGAGCCTGCCCGCTTTCAAGAATGGCTTGCAGATCGCCGCCCTGCGCACCGATGCCGGGTACGAGGAAAAAATGATCGGGAAACTGTTGCCGCAATTGCTGGAGTTGGGATGGCCAGGTGGCCCCTACGACAAACATCAGTTGATTCGGGGAGGCCCAGCCAGAGGCCTGCCTCATGATGCGCTCGTACAGATAGCCATCGCCACAGGGCAGCTGCAGGAAATCCTGGCTACCGGCATTGGAAGTAAGCCCTAACAGAATAGTCCATTTATCCGTATAATCCAGAAAAGGCTGAACACTGTCTTTTCCCAGCAGAGGTGAAACCGTTACGGCATCAAATCCAAGGCTTTCAAAAAAAGCACGCGCATATTGCCGGGCCGTATGTTCCACATCGCCACGCTTGGCATCAGCAATTTTAAAATGCGTGTCGGGTATCAGTTCCAGGGTTTGTTCCAGCAGCTGCCAGCCCGTGGAACCTAAAACTTCATAAAAAGCCGTATTCAGCTTGTAAGCTACGCAATAAGGTGCTGTTGCCTGAATGATAGCCCGATGAAACGCCAGCACAGGATGCTCTTCTCCCTGGCTTAGCACGGAAGGAAGCCTTTCCATATCCGGATCAAGACCAATGCATAGGCAGGTTTGTTTTTTCCGGATTTGTTCAACCAGCTGTTGGCGATTCATTTTTTATTTAAAATAAAATATGAGATAAATATTCTGGACAAATGATAATTATGGAATTCTTTTTTATGCCTAAAATAAAATTTTAATTAAGCGGGCTGCAAACTGGCATTTAATCGGGCAATACTCCGGATAGCCTGGTCGGCGAAGGATTCGAAGGCTTTGCGGGAGATTTCATCATCGCTCACCATAGCAGGCACGCCGATATCGCCACCTTCGCGGATATTTTCCACAATCGGAATTTGACCCAGAAACGGCACGCCAAATTCTTCAGCCAATTTCTGGCCACCCCCCTTGCCGAAAAGATAATATTTGCGATCGGGCAGATCGGGTGGCGTGAAATAGGCCATGTTTTCCACTACACCTATCACCGGTACTTTAATCTGGGGTGTATTGAACATGCCAAGGGCTTTGCGGGCATCGGCAAGCGCCACATCCTGGGGCGTGGTTACCACAATGGCTCCGGTAAGGGGTACCTGTTGCACCAATGTGAGGTGAATATCACCGGTTCCGGGTGGCAGGTCAATGATCAGATAGTCGAGAGCGCCCCAGTAAATATCGGTCATAAACTGGCGAACGGCACTGCTGGCCATGGGACCCCGCCAGATGACGGCTTGTTTTTCATCGACCAGCAAACCAATGGACATTACTTCAATACCAAATCTTAGCATGGGCACAATCATGGGCCGACCCTTAATTTGTGCCATGCGGGGACGTTCGCCTTTGATGCCCAGCATGATAGGAATGCTGGGACCGTAAATATCGGCATCCATAAGCCCTACTTTTGCTCCCCGCTGTGCGATGGCCAGAGCTAAATTGGTTGAAATAGTCGATTTGCCGACTCCTCCCTTGCCTGAGGCAACCGCTATGATATTGCTGACCTCTGGCAAAATCACCTTGTTATCCTGCCGCCTGCTGGTGGTTTGGGCATCCATCTGTATTTCCACTTCTGCCTCCGGATCCACCATCATGTGAATGGCATTGATGCAAGCCTGCTGCATAGCATCCTTCACCGGGCAGGCAGGAGTGGTAAGCACGATTCTGAAGCGGATTTTTTTCCCTTCAATCTGTAAATCCTGTATCATGCGCAAACTCACCAGGTCCTTTCCCAGATCGGGATCATGAACCTGGCTGAGTGCCGCCAAAACCTGCTGTTCGGTAATCATGTGTGCATGGATTTCTGGAAAACAAAATTAGGGCATCCCGCACAGGAATCGGCCGATTTGCTCCGGTAAGCGAAAAATATTTTTGAAAATGATATTTTGCTAACAAATCCTGAAAGTTTATGTCAGCCGATGTGTGCACCGCGATATGCTTCAATTTTCTTATATTTGACAAGTTGTTTTGCAAACTCATTTTCTGAAAAATCAGCTGTGTGAAAAAGTTTTTATGGATCGGTAGTTTACTCTTGTGTATCCAAACTGTTGCTTTTGCCCAGCGCCATACTGCCCGCGATACGGTGGTTGAATTTTCAGGAGTGGTGCTTACGGCTGATAGCCTGCAAGCCATACCCGGCGTATCAATAACTGTTAAGGGTCAGGATCGGGGCACCCTTTCCAACGAACAGGGAGTTTTTGATATTGTGGCTTACCGGGGCGATACCATTCATTTCAGTGCCATTGGTTTCAGGCCCAAAGATGTGCGCATCCCGCTGGACCTGAAAGGAAATCATTTTTCCATGATTCAGCTTATGGTTGCTGATACCATCTATTTACCGGAAACCATCATTCGCCCCTACCCTTCTCCAGAAGAATTTGCCCGCGAGTTTGTGAATTACAAATTTCCGGACGATAAATATGAAATTGCCCGCAAAAACACAGAAGCTGCCAAGCTTCGCATCCTGGCGTTAACCCTGCCACCCGATGCAACGGAGGCTACTCAGTTGTTTCTGAACCAGCAGGCTCAACGTATCTCCTATGCCGGTCAACTTCCTCCGCAAAATATCTTCAATCCTCTTGCCTGGGCTCAGTTTATCCAGGCCTGGAAGAACGGCGATTTCAAAAGAAAAGATTGATGTAGGTTGCAGCTCTATTGATAAAATGCATACATTTTCATTTTGCTTTGAAAATTATGGGTCATGAAATATATTACTGTCATTGGTGCAGGCACCATGGGGAATGGCATTGCACATGTATTTGCGCAATTTGGTTTTGAAGTGAATCTGGTAGATGTTCAGGATGAAATCCTGCAAAAAGCGCTGCAAACAATCCACAAAAACGCAGAAAGGCAGGTCAAAAAGCAAATCCTCACAGAACAGCAAGTTCCAGAATTGATGAGTCGTATTCATGTTTTTACACAATTGCCTGAGGCCTTGCAACGGGCAGATCTGGTGGTTGAAGCGGCTACCGAAAAACAAAGTCTCAAGGAAGATATATTCCGGCAGATGGATCAATATGCACCGGCTGCAGCCATATTAGCCTCCAACACTTCTTCCATTTCCATCACCCGGCTGGCTGCTGTTACCAATCGTCCTCGCCAGGTCATTGGCATGCATTTCATGAATCCGGTTCCAGTGATGCCTTTGGTGGAAGTGATTCAGGGTTTTCATACCGATCCATCTGTTACGGATACGATTGTACAACTCAGCCGTCAATTAGGCAAAACTCCCTGTGTAGTGAATGATTATCCTGGCTTTGTTTCCAATCGCATTCTGATGCCCATGCTCAATGAAGCGATTTATACCCTGCAACAAGGTGTGGCGGGCGTAGAAGAAATTGATACCATCATGAAGCTGGGTATGGGGCATCCGATGGGGCCTTTGCAGCTGGCCGATTTCATTGGGCTGGATGTATGTCTTTCTATTTTGCAGGTGCTGCACGAAGGACTGGGCGATCAGCGATATGCTCCCTGTCCGCTGCTAGTGAAGATGGTGCACGCCGGTTGTCTGGGCGTGAAGACCGGAGAAGGCTTTTATCGGTATGCAGCTGAAGGCAAAGAAAAAACGGTGAATCCTGTTTTTCAGGTCAGGCGCACGTTTTAACTTTTTGGTTGTTATTCAGGTTTTTGTGAAGCAGCACGTGGACCGAAGGCGGCATAATAAGCCGCACCCAGCAAGGCCGTTTTATCGTTCAGCACCACGTAGATAGGCACTTTTTCTACCAGCTCCTGCATGCGATCGCAGTGCAGGTAATGCGTATAAAAACGTTCTTCAATCAGCAGATCAATAATCTTGGGTGGAATGCCACCGGCCAGGTACAAGCCTCCTGTAGCCTTTAATTTTAGTACCAGATTGGCAGCTTCATGAGCCAGATAGCGCACAAACAAACGCATTGTTTCCCTACAGATAGTAAATTCATTACGCGTAGCAGCTTCGCTGATCAGAGCAGCTTTATCGGCTGCCTGTTCCAATTGACTTTGCAGGGCTGCCGGTTCTTCATAACGATGGGTATCCCGAAGAAACTGATAAATATGCAAAATACCCATGCCTGATACCACATGTTCCCAGCTCACTACTTCAACTTTTTTCTGCAGGTATTGCAACAGGGCAATGTCCAGTTCGGTGCGCGGAGCAAAATCACAATGTCCGCCTTCGGTTGCGAAAGGATGATAATATTTTCCATCGTAATACAGCCCGGCTTCGCCCAGGCCGGTGCCGGGGGCTATGACAGCTATATTGCCGGCTATCATTTCATCGGCATTGCGGATCACGTGCACCTGTGTGGCATTCAGAGCCGCCAGTCCATAGGCTGTTGCCTGCAAATCATTGATAAAAATCACATCCTCAATACCTACGACTTTGCTTACCAGGCGCTGATCCATCTTCCAGGGCAGATTGGTAACTTCCACCCGTCCATCAATCACAGGGCCGGCCACACCCGCGCAAAGTCGCACAGGTTTCCAGTTGGTTCTGGTTTCCAGGAAATCTTTTACAATCAATGAAAAACTATCGTAATCCCGGGAATGATAGCTGGCTTCCACCAGGCTAATGGGTTGGCTATTACCCTGAATTTCAAACAATGCCAGGTTGGTTTTGGTACCACCCACATCGGCAGCCAGGATGCAACAGATCTGGTTTGCTCCGCTGACGGAGGAATGGTAGTTCAATCCCGGTAAATAAAGCGGAATCCAGGGTTGGATGTTTGAATGATTGTCTGCCATGCAGGATACATTTAAAAATCTTTTCAAATTACAACAAAGGGCATGATTTGCCAAAATCGCTTCTGAATCCGAGATTTTGTCAATACAGAATCCTGGTTTTGATGGTATGCTTTACTTTTTTGAGAAGTTGAAAAGCTTCACGTGAAAGTTTGGTATCCACATCCAGCACGACATAACCAATCATTTCGTTGGTTTTCAGGTATTGTCCTAACACGTTAATGGAATGGTTGGACAGAAGGGTATTGATTTCGGAGAGCACGCCGGGCACATTTTTGTGGATATGCAAAATACGATGAGCTCCAGACAGAACGGGCACATGCAGGGGCGGCACTGTGTGAGAGCCTATACTGGTACCACTTTCCAGGTATTGCAACATTTTGTTGCTCACATCTTCGCCAATATGCCATTGTGCTTCTTCGGTTGATCCGCCAATATGGGGCGTTAAAATTACATTGGGCATGTTTTGCAGGGGAGTTACAAACCGATCCCCGTTTTTTTCGGGTTCTTCCGGAAACACATCAACAGCTGCACCTGACAGGATACCGCTTTGCAAAGCATCCCGAACAGCATCCAGGTCCATCACATCGCCGCGGGCGTAGTTGAGCAGAATAGAACCTTTTTTAAAATGTTTTAGCAGGTTTCGGTTAATCATGTTTTTGGTCTGCGGCGTAGCTGGCACATGCAGTGTTACCACATCGGCTCTTGAAACCAGCTCTTTCAGGCTTTTGACGGGTTCGGCATTGCCAATGGGAAGTTTGGTAATGACATCATAAAAAATCACCTTCATGCCCATGGCTTCTGCCAGTACGCTTACCTGTGTGCCAATATTCCCATACCCAATGATGCCCATGGTCTTGCCGCGCAATTCATAACTACCCTTGGAATCTTTCATCCAGATGCCCTCATGAGCTGCTTTGTTTTTATCGGGTATTTTGCGAATCAGCATGATGGCAAGAGCAATCACCAGTTCTGCGACTGAGCGCGTATTGGAGTAAGGTGCATTGAATACAGCCACGCCCCGTTCGGTAGCTGCTTTCAGATTCACCTGATTGGTGCCGATACAAAAGCAACCAATTGCATGCAAATGAGGCGCAGCATCGAGCACGCGTTCCGTGATTTGGGTTTTGGAACGAATGCCCAACAAATGGACATCTTTAACAACTTTGATCAATTCATCTTCTGGTAAGGCACGCGTTAATTTTTCTACCTGGGTATAACCTGCCTGCCTGAATGCCTGTACAGCCGAGTCGCTGATGTTTTCCAGAAGCAAAATGCGAATCTTTTCTCTGGGAAAGCTGGTCTTCTGATCCATTCAATAAGAAATATAAATTTGATAAAAAGACTTTAAAATTTGCCGCAAAAATACATACTACAGCCCTATTTTAATCGTTATGCAAAAAATAGCTTTGTATCTTTGTGTTTTATATACATGAACCGGCAAAATCCGATGCGATCTGGAGTATAAACATGAAAGGCATATCTTTCCTAAAATGACTCCCCATCGGGCTTTCCGGTTAACAATGATTGGACATGAACATACGCAAACCTATCCTGGCTATGCTGAAGCCGTTATTGTTTTTGTGGATATTGCTGTTGCTCAGCCGTTGTCAATCAGCCGATTCCAGAGAATCTTCGCATGAAGTCTTGCACGAACGAATTGCGAGGGCCAAGATCCTCGATTCCATTGCTGAACGGCGAAATGCCATTCTGAACAGCCCTTCCACCATCCGCATGCAGGAAGCACTGGATGAATACTATCATCGTTTCTTGGAAAAAAGATTTAACGGAGCTATTCTGGTAGCTCGAAAAGGGGTGGTGATTTATGAGAAATACCAGGGCTATGCTGATTTTTCCAAACATATCCCGATTGATGAACACACTACTTTTCAGCTGGCTTCCACATCCAAACCTTTTCTGGCAATGGCTGTGCTCTGGCTCTATCAGCGGGGTAAACTTAATCTGAATGATCCGGTGCAGAAATATTTTCCCAATTTTCCCTATCAGGGTGTAACCATCAAATTGTTGCTCAATCATCGAAGCGGGCTGCCGAATTATCTGTATTGCTGCCAGTCATACTGGAAAGATCCCTCCCGGCTGATGACCAATCAGGATGTGGTGCGTATTTTATGCAAGTATCATCCCAAACCCGTTTTCAAACCCGATACGCATTTTAATTATTGCAATACCAACTATTGTTTGTTGGCAGCCATTGTAGAAGAAGTTACCCATGAACCTCTGGGCAGCTTCCTGCAAAGGATTTTCTTTGAGCCTCTGGGCATGCACGATACTTATGTGTATACTCCCCGGGAACCTGCACCAGCCCATCAAAGCATCAGCTATGATGCACGGGGACGGAAAGTAAGAACCGTACCTTTTGATGGTGTGGTGGGCGATAAAAATGTCTATAGTACGGTGGAAGACCTGTTGAAATGGGATCAGGCGCTTTATTCGGGTAGTTTGTTTCCCGACAGCATTTTGCAATTGGCGTACAAGCCCTATAGCTTTGAGCACCCGGGCATTCACAACTACGGTCTGGGTTGGCGCATGCTGATGTATCCCGATGGCCAGCAAATTATTTACCACAACGGCTGGTGGCATGGCAACAACAGCGTATTCTATCGTTTTCTGAAAGATACCACTACACTGATTATTCTTTCCAACCGCTATGATCCCATCGTGTATCATGTACAACCAGTCATGAAAATCCTGCATGAAAACGATGTGGAAGGTGAAGTGGATGAAGGTGGATAAAAATGATTTACACAAGGGACGCAGCGGTGATTTGCTAAATTGAAATTGGCCAGTTACTCACTTTAATGATTCACTAAATTGAGTACGGCCTGTATTCTCAAGGGTGGGGTGCTGATTCAGTAACACGTATTTTTTTGTCCATGGAATGGTTTCCTGAAACGGATGCTGTCGCACCGGACAATCCAGGATCTGACAATATGGACAGCAATAAGGCCTGCAGGGATCTACGTGAATAAAACATTCAGTATCACCGGAATGAATATGCTCCCTGATGAGCTGGGTCAGGGTTTCATTTTCTCGGTGTACCTGTTCAAGCGTGTAGTAATAAGGCAGTGTAAGATGGCAGTCAATATGATAATTGTTGCCATACTGCTGAATCCGGAAATTATGAATGTCAATCCAGTTTGTTTTTCGATGTTTGGCCAGAATATCCACAACCTGATCAATCAATTCCGGATTGGCTTCGTCCATCAATCCGGAAATGGAGCGACGCACCAAATGATATCCTTTTCTCACCACCCATGCTCCGATACCTAATGAAGCTATCGGATCAATCCAATCCCATCCGCTGAATCTGATAAGTAGGAGAGCCAGCAATAATCCGCCCGTAGAATAGGCATCGGTGAGAATATGTTGTCCGTTTCCCTGAATGGTAAGCGAGGGCAATTGTTTGCCCCTGCGAACCAGGTATAATCCCAGCAAGAGATTTACTCCGGCCGTAAGGGCAATCAGCCAGATACCATAATCCAGTTCTTGCAGGGAATATGGATGCAGGAAATACTGAAAAGCCTTGACTGCTATTAATACGCCAGCAATAAATATCAATGCCCCTTCCGCGCCTACGGAAAAGAATTCGACCTTGCCATGGCCATAGGGATGGTTGATATCACGGGGCAGGGCAGCCAGATGCACGCTGTACATGGCCAGTGCGGCCGTAACAATATTGATTATCGATTCCAGTGCATCAGAAAGAATGGCTATGGAATAGGTTTGCAGGTAAGCCCAGGTTTTGATCAGCGTAAGACACGCGCTCAGAAAGAGCGACAACAGCATGATTCTTTTTTCTGCTGACCAGGCCATGTGTTTATTTAAAGAATCGTTGAATAATCCACATCAGTCCACTAAGCAACAAGCTGAGCAGCAGCATCGTGGTGATGGGTGCATAAAATACAAAATTGGGTCTGCGTATGCGGATATCGCCTGGTAGCCTTCCCAACCAGTGTGGTAACTTATCCCCAAACGATGCAAACAGATAAACCAGCACACCCATCAGCAGCAATAATCCTCCTCCCCACATCATCAGTTTACCTAATTCCTTCATCTCGGTTTCATTTTTACAAAACTAACAAATCCTGCTTGCCATAACACAAATTCTGTGCTGCAGGGAAAACGGATTTTCTGTTAACTTTGCGCCCGGAGGGATGGCAGAGCGGTCGAATGCGGCGGTCTTGAAAACCGTTGTCCGTCAACCGGCGGACCGGGGGTTCGAATCCCCCTCCCTCCGCCTACCCTCATTTGGAAATTCATTCAACTCTTTCGTACCGCGACTGCTGATTTTCATCATTCTTATGCTCTGTATTTAGCAGAAAAGGGTTGATTTTTTGCTAAAAAGTATATTATCTTGTGTCGAAAACTACTTAACCCTTACTTATTCATGCCTTAGCATATCCTTTCAAACTATTTTGTCTGCTATCCGGTTATGGCTGATTTTCCCATCAGGGTTCCGGACTACTGACAAAAAACCCTGAGATCCGACACAAAGCTTTTCATTCATAACCCCAAAAACGTTTACCATGAAAAGTCAAATTGCCATTGTTTGTGTAGCTACACTCTGCTTGTGGCTTATGCTATCGTCTTGTCATTCACGTCGGGCAGAGCCGCCATCTGCCGTAAATCCATCTTCTCAGCTTCTGAGTTATGGTGGATATCCCAATCAAGTTGCCTGGGGAAAACATCTGGTAGACATCAGTGGATGTTCGGACTGTCATACGCCAAAGAAAATGACAGCCATGGGTCCTGTGCCCGACACGACCATGTATTTGGCCGGACATCCGGCTGTTGTGCCTCCTCCCCATATCAACCGCGTTGAGCTTGAAAAAAATGGATTGATGCTCACCAACGATCTCAGCGTATGGGTGGGGCCCTGGGGTATTTCCTATGCCGCTAATCTCACACCCGACGAAACAGGACTGGGTGGATGGTCAGAATCCCAGTTCCTTACTGCCATTCGCAAAGGCAAATGGAAGGGACTCGAGCAGAGTCGCGACTTGCTACCGCCCATGAGCTTTGTAGCAGAGGGAATGAATCATGGATTTAGCGATCAGGAACTTAAAGCCATATTTGCTTATTTACAAACCATCCGGCCTGTGCACAATCTCGTTCCGGCACCTGTGCCACCCGCTGGCCAAATGAATAGAAATCCCTGAGCAAAACTCGACCGAGATTATGGACCTGCTATCCTGGAAAGGTTGCAGACGGAATAAATTTGTCCAGGTTTTAGACTTAAAAAAGCCCGGTTTCAGCCGAAAATAAAAAAGGTCTGATTCCTTTGAATTCAATTTTTTTGTAGCGAGGGGAGCCTGCCTGCCGGCAGGCAGTGACTCGAACCTCCATCCGCCGGTTGGCGGATATGAGCCCGATGAGCTCAGGAATGAGGAAGGTTATAGGATTGCTGGATAAATTGCCAGATGAATGGGCCTTTCTTTGTAGCGAGGGGAGGACTCGAACCTCCGACCTTCGGGTTATGAGCCCGACGAGCTACCTCTGCTCTACCTCGCAATGTGCGGGCACGAAGTTATAACAATTTATCATTTCAAACAAGATTGTCTGTGCGGCTCTCTCGGCAGGCTTTAGTTTTCCCGTATCTTTGCCCGCATGTTTCGTTCAGGTTTTGTAAGTATCATCGGTAGGCCCAATGTCGGGAAAAGCACCCTGATGAATCGTTTCGTCGGGGAAAAAATTTCAATTGTTACACCTAAAGCTCAGACTACCCGTCATCGGATAGCCGGGATTCTGAGCAGTGAGAACTATCAGATTGTGTTTATAGATACGCCAGGCATCCTGGATCCCGCCTATAAGCTGCAGGAAAAAATGATGGAAGCTATGCACAAGGCTGTGCAGGATGCCGATGTAGTGTTGTATCTGACGGATATCACGGAATCGCCCGATGAGGTGAAATCCAGGATTTCTTCTCTTCAACTGCAGGTGCCCTGCATGTTGGCTATCAATAAAATTGATTTGCTAAAATCAGCTGCCGGAGAAGACAAAGAGCAAACGGTGGAGTCGTTTCTACAGGCTTATCAGGCATTTCCGGCTGTGGTGAAAATCTTGCCCATCTCGGCTCAAGAAGGATGGGGATTGGATCAGCTGCTTGCGGCATTAATCGAATACTTGCCCGAAGGGCAGCCTTACTATCCCACCGATGAACTCACGGATAAGCCCATGCGTTTTATTGTGGCGGAAATCATCCGCGAAAAGATTTTTTTGCTTACCCGTGAAGAGATCCCCTATCACACGGCGGTAGTGATTCAGTCGTACGAAGATAAGGAAACGCTTACCCGCATTCGTGCCGAGATTATCGTTAGTCGCGAATCCCAGAAAGGAATTATTTTGGGTGAAAAAGGCCGCATGATCCGGGAAATTGGTCGGCTGGCGCGGGAAGAAATTGAACAGATGATTGGTCGGAAGGTATTCCTGGAATTGTTCGTGAAAGTGCGCCCCGGCTGGCGTGAAAACGATCGCTTTTTATCATCTTTTGGATATACACCCTGATTGGGTTAACATAAATGGAAGGTATGGCTGGATTTACAGTGGCAATTGTCGGGCGACCCAATGTAGGCAAATCTACTTTATTCAACCGGCTGATTGCCGAGCGACAGGCTATTGTGGCCGATGTGAGCGGCGTCACCCGTGATCGCATTTACGGTACATCCGATTGGAATGGTAAAACCTTCAATGTGATTGATACCGGCGGCTTTGTCCCCCATGCGCAGGATGAAATTACCCGTGCTATTGCCCGTCAGGTGGAGATTGCGATGCAGGAAGCCGATGGCATTCTGTTCGTGTGTGATGTAACCACAGGTATTACGGATATTGACGATGTCATTGCCAATATCCTCCGCAAAAGCAAAACTCCCGTTTGGCTGGTGGTCAATAAGGTCGATCATTACGAGCGACAGCTGGATGCTCAGGAATTTTATCGCCTTGGCTTTGATCCCATCTTCCCTGTTTCAGCCATCAGCGGCAGCGGAACGGGTGAGTTGCTTGATGCCATGGTACAGCATATTCCTTCTGAAACCCCTGATACAACAATCGAAACCGAAGAAGCCCAAGAAGCTCTTCCCCGCATAGCCATTGTTGGGCAGCCCAATGTGGGCAAATCCTCCCTGCTGAATGCGTTGATTGGGGAAGAACGGAATGTGGTTTCCGATATGCCAGGTACCACACGCGATGCCATTCACACTTATTACAACCTGTATCAAAAATCCTGCATCCTGATTGATACAGCTGGCTTACGAAGAAAAGATGCCAACAAGGATCAGCTTGAATTTTACGCTACCATCCGAGCTATCAAAGCTGTGGACGAAGCCGATGTATGCATGCTGCTGCTCGATGCTACACGTCCCATGACGGCTCAGGATGTGAATATCTTCAGCCTCATCATCCGCAAGGGAAAAGGTGTGGTGTTGTTGGTCAATAAATGGGATGCCATTGAAAAAGACACCCACACAGCTCGCCGCTTTGAAGAAGAAATCCGCAGCCGCATTGCCCCCTTCACCGATGTGCCTATCATTTTTATTTCAGCAATCGAAAAAACCCGCATTTACAAGGCACTGGAAACCGCGCTGGAAGTATATACCCGCCGCAGGCAAAAAATTTCTACCTCGCAATTAAACGAAACCCTGCTCCCCGTGATTGAGCAAACACCCCCACCCTCCGTGCGTGGACATCTGATTCGGATCAAATACATCACACAATTGCCAGCTTCCTATCCTACTTTTCTGTTTTTCACCAATTATCCAGATGAGATTCGTCAACCTTACAAACAGTTTCTGGAAAATCAACTCAGAAAACATTTTTCTTTTACAGGTGTTCCGTTGAGAATATATTTCCGGAAAAAATAAATGCGCTGACGGATGCAAACAACCTTTTTTCAATAGATTCCGATTCTGAAACATGCAAATGCATAGGCTTATGAAATACATCTTTTGGTTAGGCTGTGTAACTGTTTTTCTTTTTTGTGCTGCTTGCAGACATAACTCCTCTTCCTCCTCAGCAGTGGCCGACAGTGCGGAAGTCAATATTGATTCACTGCTCAATCAGGCAAAAGCTGCCGTGGATAGCCTGCCGGCTCAGGAGGCCGATAGCCTTCATCCACATAAGGATTCTATAAAATGATCTGGCATCAGATTTCGCGATTCGGATCAAAACTTTCCAGCTCGTGCACCACAGCCGAAAGGAAAGTTGCACCCAGCATGCCATCAATGATCCGATGATCGTAGGAAAGCGATAAAAACATCATGTGCCGGATGCCAATGGTATCGCCCTGGGGCGTTTCAATGACTACTGGGCGTTTTTTGATTTGCCCGGTAGCCAGAATGGCTACCTGTGGCTGATTGATGATGGGTGTGCCCATCAGGCTGCCGAAAGTTCCCAGATTGGTGAGGGTAAACGTTCCACCCTGTGTGTCATCAGGCCTTAGTTTGTTGTTGCGGGCAGCCTGTGCCAGATAATTGACCTGTTTCACCAATCCCACGAGATTCAATGTGTCGGCATGTTTGATTACGGGCACGATGAGATTGCCGTTAGGCAATGCAGTAGCCATGCCGATATGAATGTCTTTTTTGATGATGATCTTGTCGCCTTCCACTGAGCTATTCAGGAGGGGAAAACGTTTTAAGCATTTTACTATGGCTTCGATGAATAGGGGCGTAAACGTAATCTTTTCTCCTTCCCTTTTTTCAAATTCTTTTTTGATTTTTTCACGCCATTGTACAAGGTTTGTAACATCAGCTTCTGCAAAGCTGGTGACGTGTGGGCTGGTCTGTTTGCTGCGCACCATGTGTTCGGCGATCAGCTTACGCATGCGATCCATTTCTATGATTTCCACTCGCTGATCCTGTGGCTTTTCAGCCGGCTGCCATATTGAAACGGATTCTTGCCGGCTTGCTGATGATTCACGCACAGATGCAGGTTGAGCCTGGGTTTGGCCTGCCTTTCGACGGGCTACGTATTCCAGAATATCTTTTTTGGTAACCCTTCCATCAGCACCAGTGCCTTTGATTTGTTCCAGTTCTGTCAAGGGGATGCCTTCATTTTTTGCAATCATCAACACCAGCGGAGAATAAAATCCTGAGTTTGCCTTGCCCGAACCAGTTGCAGGTGCAGCTGTTGAAAGGTTGTATGCAGAGGAGTCGGATAATGTTTCTTCTGCAGTTGTTGCCTGTACCTGTTCGGCCTGAGGTGTTTCTTCAACATGGAAATCGTATGTTTCAGAGGCAGTGGGTATTTCCTGCTCCGTTTTGATTCTTGCAATCACGGCACCTACAGGCACTACCTGATTTTCTTCATACAAAATTTCAGCAAGTTCACCTGTAACAGTTGAGGGCACTTCGCTATCTACCTTATCGGTTGCTATTTCCAGCACAGGTTCATCCTGTTGCACAGGATCACCTGGTTTTTTCAGCCATTTTAAAATGGTTGCTTCCATGATACTTTCACCCATCTTGGGCATAATCAGATCCACCAGTGGCATAACAATGTATTTAAGCCTTGAACAAAAATACAGGTTTTCCGTTTTATTGAATAAAATGAAGTTTCCAATGTTTCAGGGTGATGATTGATGATTGTCAATATCTTACTGTGCATTTGAATGCATGTATTTATGGATGCGAAGAAATTTTTTAAATCATTTAAACAGAATCGCAACCAATGAATGATACAAATATTTTTCAAGAGATGGATGAAATATGGGTGGGATGCGATGCTGAAGGTTCATATCCGGTATCAATAAGCAAGGCGGCATGATCGGCTGCATGTGTGGCGAGCTGATCACAACGGTTGTTGTATGGATTCTGATCATGTCCTTTAACCCAATGAAATTCTACTTGATGTTGTTGCATCAGATTATGCAGGCGTAACCACAGATCTTTGTTTTTCTTTCCTTTGAAATCCTTTGCTATCCAGTCGTTTAGCCATCCTTTCCGGATGGCATTAACAATATAATTGCTGTCAGTATAAATTTTTACCTGCAGATTTTTTTTCTTTAAAGCTTCCAGGGCAGCAATCACAGCCATTAATTCCATGCGGTTGTTGGTGGTAAGTCGGTACCCGGCAGAAAGTTCTTTTTTATGGTTACCGCTGATGAGGATCACGCCATATCCGCCAGGGCCGGGATTTCCACGCGAGGCTCCGTCGGTATAGATAATGACTTCGTTGAGGGTTGATTTTTTCATGCAAAATAAATTTTTATCAAACCTGCAAAACGCCTGTCCGAAAGTCCTGCGAAACGGGGGCCTGGTTGGCAGCATGCAGGGCTTCACGGATATACCTGCGTGTGTCGGCCGGATCAATGATTTCGTCCACCCAAAGCCTGGCAGCAGCATAATGAGGTGTCATCTGTTCGGCGTATTTTTTAGCAATTTTATCCAGCAATTGTTTTTCTTCTTCCGGAGTAATGTTTTCTCCTTTCTTTTTGCGTGCGCTCACTTCAATCTGCAACAGGGTTTCTGCCGCCTGCTGTCCGCCCATCACCGCAATTCTTGCACTTGGCCAGGCAAAGATAAAACGCGGATCATAAGCCCGACCGCACATGGCATAATTGCCCGCACCAAATGAATTGCCGACGATCACTGTAATCTTGGGAACGATAGAATTGGATACGGCATTGACCAGCTTGGCACCGTTTTTAATGATGCCTGCCTGCTCGGAGCGTGAGCCCACCATGAAGCCAGTTACATCCTGCAGGAAAAGAATCGGCAATTTTTTCTGGTTGCAAAGCATCACAAAACGCGCGGCTTTATCAGCACTATCATGGTAAATGACGCCACCCATCTGCATTTCCCCCTGTCGGGTACGCACAGGCATGCGCTGATTAGCTACGATGCCCACGGCCCAGCCTTCGATATGGGCATAACCACAAATCAGTGTTTTACCATAATCCGGTTTGTAAGGGACAAAAGCTGAATCATCTACAAGCCTCTCAATGATTTCTTGCATATCATAAGGTCGCGTGGGATCGTCGGGCAGCAGGCCATAGATTTCATCGGGATTTTTACGCGGAGGTCTTGCGTCAGTGTGCATGAATCCTGCATCTGCCGGCTTTCCCAGCATGGACATCAGTTTGCGGATGTGATCCAGACAGGCTTCATCACTCGGAAACCGGGCGTCGGCAGTGCCCGATATGGAGCTGTGCATCACCGCACCACCCAACGTTTCCGCATCTACATCCTCGCCAATAGCCGCTTTTACCAGATAGGGGCCAGCCAAAAACATGGATCCATTGCCTTCTACCATGAGCAACTCATCGCTCATAACCGGCAAATAGGCTCCACCCGCTACACAACTGCCCATCACGGCTGCAATTTGCGGAATGCCCATGGCACTCATGCGTGCATTGTTGAAAAACACCCGCCCAAAATGTTCCTTGTCGGGAAACACTTCATCCTGCATGGGCAGAAACACACCGGCACTATCCACCAGATAAATGATGGGCAATCGATTCTGCATCGCGATTTCCTGCATTCGCAGGTGCTTCTTGGCCGTAATCGGAAACCAGGCTCCTGCTTTCACCGTCATATCATTGGCCACAATTACGCATTGCCGCCCACTCACGTAGCCTATGCCAGCTACTACTCCACCAGCCGGACACCCTCCCACTTCTTCATACATGCCATAACCCGCAAATAAACCTAATTCCAGAAAAGTACTACCCTTGTCAATCAGGTATTGAATGCGCTCACGCGCCGAAAGCTTGTTTTGCTTTTTGATTTTTTCCAGTTGCTTTTTGCCTCCGCCCAGCATAATCTGTTCACGCATCCGCCGATAATAACTCAGCAACAGCCGATAAGCATCTTCATTTTTGTTGAATTGCAAGGTTTTTGACTCCATGATCACTTGCTTAATCCCGTGAATTTAGCGTGAATTTCGTGCACAGCCAAATTTATTGCAAGCCTCATCTTTTGTATGCCAGCACAATATGTCACACATTCCTGGTTTTTGCTTGTAAACCAGCATCAGAAAACATTTCAGGATACAATGGATGGTATTGTAGGAAAAAGAACCATCATGTGAATCATACGCAAACTGAATTTTGTGTAATTATCCATGTGAATAAATGAAAAAAATAAAAGTGAGAAAAGATGAGATTTCATGTTTTCAATTTTTTCAAGAGTCATAAAAATTTTTTTTGCAGTTTTATTTTTTTTCTTTTTTTTGATTTCCCTATGCTCAATGGCCGGCGAGCAAGATTACAGTTTATGTTTTCATCTTAAAATTCAATCCTTATGGAAACAAATGCTCAATCTCTCATCAGCAAGCTATCCATCCAGCCGCTTCAACCAGACGATCAGGGAAGACTAACAGGTGGAGCTTAGTGAAGCTTTAAATAAGTATTCTATTCCTAATTCTACTGATAATCGGTTTAAATAGAACTTGAAAATATCTTATTATTTTAGTTCAGCCATTTATTTTATGAATAACCGTACTATTTGCTATTTGATTATTTTGATACAGTTTATTTTTCACCCTTTTGTAAAAGCCCAACTAAAAGAATATAGGATTTATGTTTACGATTCATCTCATGCCCCTATTCCAGGAGTAGCTGTTTCATTAGTTGATTCCACCCAGACTCAATGGGCTATTACGGATTCATCTGGTTTGGCTCAGTTTCCTGCACCCCTCTGTGTAACTTGTAGGGTAAGATGTAGTATGTTAGGTTATCATGAATTAGATTCCGTAATTGACTTTTCTCGTACCAGTCAAGCTAACATTGTATTAACTAAAAATACCAGGCAGCTGCAAACAGTGGAAATCAAATCCATGCGACCCGTAATTACTTCTTCGCATGAGAAAATAATAGTAAACTGGTCATCTTTATCGTCTATGATCAAGGGTGAAACTGTATGGGATTTGCTCAAACAATCGCCTCTTGTTGAAGTGGATCATAATGAACAAATTAACATATTGCACAGGCATGTTGTAATCTACATAAACGGGAAAAAAGAAATGATGTCTGCATCAGCACTTATTAATTTTCTGAAAAATATACCTGCAAGTAAGATTTTACAATTTGAAATTATTCCCATACCCACGTCTGCTTATGATGTTGGTCCGGGTGATGCTGTTGTGAATATCGTTATCAAGAAAGATTTAGCAGACCATCTGGAGGGACAAGCTAATTTTTGGGCCACACAAAATAGTTATTTTAATCCCACAGGCAACATCCAGTTCACAGGTAAAATTGGTAAATTATCTTTTATACAAACAAATTATGGAGGTCTTAGCGGAAGTCGATCTTTGTTTACGGAACAATATTCCGAAAATTTATCAGGATATCAAATGAATGATTCGGTGCTTAGAGCATGGAGAGATATGAAATACCTGGGCACAGATTGGTACTTGAATGGTGATTTGGATTCTGTACAGAACTTATCACTTCATTTTTCTTATGAACATGATTGGGTGCATCCTTTCAATCCTGAATATTATTCGTTCAGTTATTTCAGCAATTATACCGTCGGATCAAGCCCTGATTCAACAGGAAAAACGACGGAGGATACTTACGACAAAAATGATAATATGTGTTACGCTTTCCAGTATTTAGTTTCTCTTTTGAAGAATAAGCTAAAATTAAATATTGATGCTGGACAAATACATTACTATGATTACACGGATCAATACACTTTAAATAAAACAATGTACCAAAACAAGACAGACACACCCCTACATATTTTGCAGAGCATCAATCAAAAAGTCCACAATACGAGTGCTTTTTTGAGGTTTCAGTATACCTTATCTACACATTTTACTCTTTCTGCAGGTATGAGTACTTATTTCACAAAAAACTTTTCTGATGTTAACTGGTATAAATACCAAACTAATCAATTTGTATATGATTCATCACAAAGCTACACATATCAATATTCAGAAAATACATATTCTCCTTTTTTGAATATAGATGGAGAAATAGGAAAAATTTTTACGATTACAATTGGCGCTAAATATCAGATTGCACGAATCTCTGGCAAGCAAAATCAATATTCAATCTTAGATAGGAATACTAATGACCTATTTCCTACTCTTATTCTAAACTTTGGTAAAAATCAGGATCATCAATTCACTTATAGCATCACTTCATCTGTAAATTGGCCAGATTTTTGGGAACTAAGCCCATTGCGTTATTATTCTTCAGCCAATAATTTTATCGATAATAATCCTCATTTGAGTTCTTCTCAAGACCTCAATCAAACACTCCGATATACTTTGCGTCAACGTCATCAATTTGTACTTAGCTATGATAATAATAAATATGGATGGGGTCAATATGTTTACTTTTTGCCCAATCATAACATTAATCTCACCAGAGTAAATTTTGCTTACACAAGAAGCGCAGGGCTTTATTACATATCTCAATTTGCTTTTTTTGATAATCATGTACAGGTCAACCCAGCTATGGGAATAGAATATAATGCTACTAAGGGACAGGATACGGTTTTGGCTGATTACGCTCGATTCAATGGTGTGGCTCAATGCCACATGTTTTTCATGCTTAACGAAAAGAAAAGTTGGACTGCGGGGCTTAATCTTGCTTATCGTTCCCGATCATTATCTGGAATTTATGAATTAAAAGGCCTCTTTTCATGTGACATGAGTTTAGCTAAATCATATAAAAATTGGAACATCAGGTTGGCCATATATGATCCATTTAAGTTATATAGTTTACACACACAAGTATTGACACCCCTACCTTACAATATGAAATTAACCGGTAATTATGACTCTCGGTATGTTTCGTTGCATATTACATACACATTCTGGAACCATCAGATTCGGGTTGAGAAGAAATCATCTATACTTGACGATATCCAGAATCGCTTAGGACATTGAATAAGAAGGTGAGCGATGGCAATTCTTTGCATAATAATTACGCATAGTTAAATCCGTTAATTTTGGTTATTTTCATACCCATAATTTTTGATAGGATGTAATTAAAAAATAATTTTATTTTAAGTTATCAAATTTTTAAACAATCGTGAAATCTTTCTTGGAAGTTTCATTTTTTTTAGATTTGCTATTGCTCAATGGCCAGCGAGCAAGGTTACAATTTATGGTTTAATCTTAAATCCTATCTTTATGATGACTTCTTCTTTTTCTGGGGTATTTTCCTCACGATTGCCGATTATTATCTTGTACATTACCATTCAACTTGTTTTTACATCGTGCCATAAAGAGTCTCCCTTACCAGTTTTAAACAAGGTTGTATACACGGCCACACAGGATTATGTGATGGATAATGGCCTGATGGTACCCAAAGGATCGAAAACCTGGATAGAAGAAAATACTTTGCACATTCGATTCCCTGACACATATCGATTCATTGATTGGGGTACTTATGCAGACAAGAATGGTCAGTTGAGCAAGAAAGTTGTTGAATTACAGGAAGTGAGTGTAAACTGCAAATGTGAATCCGGGTCCGGATGTTCGCCCGTTACCAATGGTACATATAGCGGTTGTGTAACAAAAAATAACAGCTGTACTAAGTGTGAGATGACAACCAATGCAACAATTAATGGAATAAAATGGACTTTGTACGTTCGAAAAGGAGACGTAATAAATTTATCAGCACAACCGGCTCTCACTTCCTATGATCCGCACGATTTAACCTCTCCACCAGCCTATGATGCCATGTTTGAATCCGACACGGTACGTAGTCTGCTAACTGCATTTTTGAAGGAATATGTATCGCCCATAGATGCAGCGATTTTGAAAAATACGGATATCAATCATTTACCTTTCAATTTTTACATCATACCGGTTGAATTTTTGGGCCATATCATCTATGTTCCTATGAATGCTGAGAATCCAGCTCTTCGCGATGACCTCCTCGTTTATTTGTTTCAGACGGGTGGAATATATTATCCGAGAGAAGAAAATTATACTTGCTCATGTGCGGCTGGTGGATCGGGATGCAACTTGCATCATTTATGGTATCCAGGAATAGGCTCAATTTATTATTGTGATGCTCAGGATTGTACAGATTGCACATTAAAGTAAACAGGTAAAGTCAGCCCATTGATGGATAAAAGAAGGAAAAATGCAAAAGGTGATTTTTAGTTAAAGGTGATTTTTTTTCTTCTTGGAAGTTTTATTTTTTTGATTTGTTATTGCTCAATGGCCGGCGAGCAAGATCAAAATTTATGGTTTCATCTTTAAAATTCAATCATTATGGAAACAAATTCAAAATCTCTCATCAGCCAGCTATCTATCCAGCCGCTCCAACAAGACGATCAGGGAAGACTAACAGGTGGGTTTAGTGCTGCACTTGCAAATTCGTCAAATTTAGCTCAAAACACAGATGATTCTTCCGGGAGCAACTTTTGCGTAAATATCAAATGTAATGTTGTAGCTGGATGTGGTGCTAAGCAATAGCAACCCAATAAGCTATTATTCATTACTTTTTTAGGCATAGTTAGAAGAGGTGGGCATATGCCCACCTCGTAAATCTTTCTCACCCTAAATTAGACATATGGATAATAGGATAAATACTAATTTATTTCTCAATATTAGATGGATATTAATTTTTAAGAGTGTTTTTCTTATATCCACAATACTATTATTTTCATATTTCTTTTCTTATGCTCAGAAGGTACATGCAGCATTTACAATTCAAGTATTAGATTCATCTTTACATCCAATACCTGGAATTTTTGTGCAGATTAATGATTCAGCAAGGGCACAATGGAATTTCAGTGATTCTTCTGGTATTGTCGAATTTGATGACCCAAATTGTACATATTGTCATTTGCAGCTAAGAGGTATTGGATATGTAAATGTTGATACATTTGTTCAGTATCGACCCATGTATGCGATTAAATTTATACTCGCGCCAGCTTTGCATGCACTAAAAGGAGTTGAAATACAATCTCAACGTCCCAGAATTATTTCAAAAAATGAAAAAATAATTTTTAATTGGAATCAATTATCTGAATTCAAAAAAGGAGAAACAATCTGGGATTTGCTTGGTATGACACCATTAGTTCATACAATTAATAATAAATTAAAGGTACTTGATAATGAAAATGTTGTGATATTTATAAACGGAAAAAGGCAAATTTTTTCAAACGAGGAATTAATAAATTATTTAAAAAGTATGCCAGCAGATAGAATAGTACAATTTGAAATTATACCCATTCCCCCTGCTAATTATCATGTAGAAGCAGGACAATCCGTTATCAATATAGTACTAAAAAAAGAATTAAAAGATTATCTAGGTGGTAATATCAGCATGTCAGCATTGCAAAATAGTTACTTTAATCCTGCTGCAATTATCCATATAGATGGAAAAGCAGGCAAATTTTCATTTTCTAATACTGAATATATCAGCAATTCAGGAGAGAGGGATAGGTTTACTAAGAATTATGATGAATTGCAAACAGGGTACCAATTCTTAGATACGTACGTTAAAAATAGAAATAGATGGCGAATTATGGGATCTTATTTGTATGCAAATTACGATATTGATACACAGCAATCATTATCAACAGTATTTTTCTTTGATAATTTGCGTTCACATCCCACTAAACCTGAAGTTGGGGATGCTTTGTATTTTAGTAATAGCTCATCCACTTTGACAGATTCAGTAGGTACGACTTATTCCATCCTAAATGAAGACAGCAAAGATGTTGGCTATACGTTTGATTATACATTGAATAAAAATAAATTAAAGATTAATGCGGAAATAGGGCAAATTTATTACAATGACATAAATCAGCAAATGACAAGAATAGAATCAAGAAACGAAAATAAACATGATACATTATTTAACTTTATACAAAGAATAAATCAGTCTATTAAAAATACGAATTTCTATTTTAAAATTGATTATACCCTGGCAAAAAATATTATTTTATCTTCAGGAATTAATGGATATTTAACGAATAATGATTCTCAAGTAAACTGGGAAAATTTTGATGTTTCAGATTATGTTATTGATAGTAGCTTGAGTAATAAATACCTTTATGTAGAAAATAATTTTTATCCTTTTATAAATTTTTCATCAGAGATCTTTCATAAGTTAACAATTAATGCTGGGGTTAAATATGAGATTGCAAATAATAATGGAAAATTGAATAACTATTATATTTTTAAAAGAAATAAGTCTACTCTAATTCCCACATTTATATTTAGCTATCAGATTAATTCTAATGATCAAATAGTTTATAGTTATGCATCTTCGAAAATATGGCCTTCATTCTGGCAACTTAATCCTATTAGATGGTACCAATCAGCAAATGACTTTGTTGAGGAAAATCCATATTTAGAGTCCGCTCAGCAAAATGAACACATGTTACGATACGCTTTTCATCAAAAACATCAATTCATATTAGACTATAAGATTATAAAAAATGATTATGGTCAATATTATATTTTTGGACCAAATCATAGTATTACTACTACCAGGGTAAATTTTGATTATACAAAGAATTTTAATTTTAATTATGTAACTACTTTATCTTTTTTACATCAACATGTTATGTTGAACCCTGAAGTAGCTTTTAATTATAATCAGATAAAAGGAAAGGATACAATTTATGCTGATTATCATAAGATCAGTGCGATGGTTCAACTTAATGCACAAATAATATTATCAGAATCTAAAAATTGGGATTGCACTATTAATGGTGCATACTACTCTCCTTCTCTATCAGGGATATATGAAAACGATGGGCTGGCAAGTATAAGTATGGAGATTAAAAAGAGCATTAAAAAATGGAATTTTGGATTACTTGTCCAAGATCCATTTAAAATGGGTACTATACGTAGTAAGGTGCTAACGAATCAACCCGTTGATATGCATGTCAGTATTTATGCTGATAATTTTTTCGTCAGGTTTCGAGCGGTGCTCAACTTTTGGAAAAATATCCAAATTTCAGAAAGAAGCATGCAGAACCAATCTATTTTAGAACGTTTAGGACACTGATGTTTAGTTACTTTATCATCTAATTATTATTGTCAATTTTTCGATGGTATAGGGCCTACTGCTAATGCTATGTAGATGGATTAGCTGTTTAGAAATTAAGATAGAAAATTATAGTTATTTTTTGTTAATGAGTTTTTTTACTTTGAACTTTCATTTTTTTTTGATTTGCTATTGCTCAATGGCCAGCGAGCAAGATTACAATTTATGGTTTCATCTTTAATATCTTTTTACGATGCCCTACCAATATAGCCAGTTTAATTCCTTGTTGCCCTATCAGCAACACTACGCGCTGTACAACAGCTTCACCCAGAAAGTCATTTTCCTGGAACCTTTTTTAAAAGATTTACTACAGGCTGCCATTCATGAAGGGGTGGATCAACTGCAACAGTTTCATCCCCCATTGTATCAGTATCTCATCCAGGAAGAGTTTCTGGTACCAGAAGGCACCGACGAGGTGGAGAAAGTAAAGCAGCTGGTGCGTCAGGTGGATGAAGATGAAAGTATTTTTTTGCTCACGATTAATCCCACGCTTAACTGCAATTTCAAATGCTGGTATTGCTATGAAACCCATCTGAAACAATCGCGCCTCACACCAGAAAGCATCGATAAAATCAATAAGCTGATCAGTCGTATTGCCGTACGCCCGAAATTGAAAGAGTTCAATCTGTCGTTTTTCGGCGGTGAGCCGCTGTTGTATTTCCACAAGCAGGTGGTACCCATTATCGAGCATTTTTACCAGACCTGTGAAAGAGAAAGTAAACGTTATGGCATCAGCTTTACAACCAACGGTTATTTAATTGACGATGATTTCATTCGCTTTTTTGACGAACGGCACCTGCGCTGCAGCCTGCAAATCACGCTCGATGGCCATCGCCAGCATCATGATACCGTGCGTTTTGTACATGCGCAAAAAGGTTCTTATGATCAGATTGTGCAAAACATTCATTTGCTTGTGCAAAATGGCTTCTTTGTGCGCGTGCGTATCAACTACACTGCTAAAAACTTAGCCGAATGTTATCGCATTGCCGACGATTTGTGTGATATAGATCGGTCGCTTACCGATGCATACATGTTGGTGGATTTTCATCGCGTATGGCAGGATCAAGAAGGTGATTTGTTTGATTTGCTGAACCAAGTTTTGCAATATTTTCGTGCCAGGGGGTTGAAAGTAGAAAATCGCTACTCGCCCAACAATGTATGGCATTCCTGCTATGCAGACAAACGAAACAGCGCGGTGGTGAATTATGATGGCAATGTATTCAAGTGCACGGCACGCGATTTTGCGAAGGTGCATCGGGAAGGATATGTGAATGAAGAAGGCGAATTGGTGTGGGAAAACAATTCGTTGGAACGTCGCATGCAGGCGAAGTTTCAGAATCCCCCCTGTTTGAAATGTCGCCTGTTGCCCTTGTGTAATGGGGGTTGTTCGCAGCATGCGCTGGAAGCCCTCGAGGAAGGCAAGCCATATTGTGTATATGGTGGTGATGAACACGAAAAAGATCGTGTGATATTGCAAAAGATTCAGGAAATCGCAGAAGCTCATGCTTTGGCGCAAACGCAAACGGTTTAAACTCTTTCATCAGCTCGATAGTACGGATTGTGGCCCGGCCTGTCTGGCCATGGTGGCTTATTATTACGGACTGCATTACACAGTAGCACAGCTGAAAAAATATTGTGAAGTAACGCGCTCGGGCGTGTCCGTTCGCGATATTCTCACCGGTGCCCGCGCGATTGGCCTGCCTGGCGATGCTTATCGGGTAGCCGTAGATTATGCATCCCAACTGCCTGTGCCCAGCATTCTTCACTGGAAGCAAGATCATTTTGTGGTATTGTATCGCATCAACAAGCTGGGCCACCAAACGCATTACTATATTGCCGATCCGGCTTATGGCAAAATCAGGCTCGATGAAGAAATTTTCATTAAAGAATGGGCCGGGAGTGCCGATAGTGGGGTGGCAATGTGGTTTGAACAACCCGATGCGGAGGCTTATGAAAAACAAAAGCAAGTGCCCCGCGAGCGCAAGCCTTATCTGATCCTGCAGCCAGTATGGCAATATGTAAAGACGCATGCACGCATCTATGCGGGCGGACTGTTGCTGATGGGCGTGATTACGGTATGCAACTGGCTGATGCCACTGGTCTTTAAAAGGCTGATTGATGTGGGCATAGGCCAGAAAGCCATGGATTGGGTGATTGCTTTGCTGCTGGCTCAGTTTGGATTGTTTTTAGGATCGTTTGTGGCCGATACTATTAGCCAGTATATGTTCACCCGAACCAATTTTCGACTCAGTATTTTGCTGCAACATCATTTCTTTCATAAATTGCTTCGCCTGCCTGTGCAGTATTTTGATACGCGACTCAATATGGAAACCCTGCAGCGCAAAGGCGATCTGGATACACTTCAACGTTTCTTCACCTGGCATGGCATTGAAGTGATCTTTGTACTGGCCAATATCATTGTATTCAGTGCATTGTTGTATTATCTTGATCCGATCATTTTTGGGTTATTCTGGTTGTTTAGCATACTGGCAATTATATGGGCGGCTTTGTTTTTAGGCAAACGCAGAATATTGGAATATGCATTATTTTTACGACAATCTGATTTTGGTAACTATCTGTATGAATTCATCATGCACATGCCCGAAATTAAAATCAATGTAGCCCAGCATCGGTTTATTGCCAAACTCATTCATCATCAAGAGAAGCTGAATCATTTGCGATTGCGCTCACTGGAGCTAAACATTGGTCAGTTGGTGGGCGTTTCCTTTTTTAATAAAATCAAAGAAATTGCCGCCATTGCTCTTTGTGCATATCTCATTGTACACGACCGGATGACCATCGGCACGTTGCTGAGCATTACTTATGTGATGGGTCAACTCAATGCTCCGGTAAGCAATCTGTTAGGTTATTTGAAAGAAACGCAGGATATGCAGATTGCCAACCAGCGCATCAATGATGTGTATTTGCAGCCGGAAGAAGATCAGCATAAAAAAATGTTACCCGAAGATTTTTGCATTGAAAAAATCAGCGTGCAGCATCTTTCTTTTAAATATCCCGGATCCTTTCATCCTTTTGTGTTGCATGATATTGATTTTGAGATGTTACGTGGGCAAAAAATGGCATTGGTGGGTGAAACAGGCAGTGGCAAGACCACTCTGCTGAAGCTTTTGCTGGGCTATTATCAACCCCAGAAAGGAAATATTGTTTTGTGTGGCCATTTAGCTGCTGAAACCGGAACAGAAAGCGGCTTTGATTTACATGATCTTGTTCCCGACAGCTGGCGCAAGCGTTGTGGTGTGGTGATGCAGGATGGTGTGCTGTTCAGCGGCACCATACTCGATAACATTGCTTTTGGAGAAGAGCAGCCGGATATGGAAAAAGTACAATATGCAGCCCATGTGGCGTGTATTGATCAATATATTGAAAGCCTGCCGATGAAATATCATACCAAGGTGGGCAATATTGGCACCACGCTTAGTGGCGGGCAGCGTCAGCGTTTGCTGATTGCTCGTGCTGTATATCGCAATCAACCTTTTTTGTTTCTGGATGAAGCCACTACTTATCTGGATGCGCAAAACGAAGAAATCATCATCGAGCGGCTGCGCCAGTATTATGCGGAGAAAACCGTGTTTGTCATTGCACATCGCTTAAGCACGGTGAAAGATGCTGATCAGATTCTGGTGATGCGCGAAGGCCGTATCGTTGAACGCGGTACACACGAAGAACTTGTATATGAAAGAGGATATTACTTCACCCTCGTGAAAAATCAACTGGAATTGGGTGTAGGATAAAATATCCATGAAAAACAACAAGCATTTGAAAAATTATCTGTCATGAAACACATACACTACAGCTTGGTTTTTTTGTTTGTCGTCCTTTCACAACCGCTATGGTCGCAGGTTGCGTTGCGTGTGCAGTTGCAGGATTCCACAAAGCAACCTCTTGGAGGCGCTGCTTTACTGGTGCGCGATAGTGCACATGTGTATTCGGCTATTTCCGACTCATCGGGTATGGCCTTGCTATCTCTCCCCCATGCAGGCAAATACGCTTTGCATATAAGCTTGCTCGGATATCAACCTATCGATACCGTATTACCCATTTTTTCCGGTGGATCGTTCATTCCATTTGTACTTCATGCTTCACCTCATGCCTTATCTGAAGTGGTTGTACGCACGGAAAATATAGCCATCCAGCAACAAGGCGAAAAATTCATCCTGCATTTTGTGAATCCGAATTTTGTACAAGGACGTTCTATTTGGGATGTACTTAAAACCTCTCCGCTGATTCAGGTGGATGAGAATGACCAGCTGAGTGTGTTAGGCAATGGCAATGTGATAATTTTCATCAATGGAAAAAGGCAGTATATTTCCATGCAGGCGCTGGTGCAGATGTTGAAAGGCAGGCCGGCAGATGATATTCAGCAGCTGGAAATTATTCCCGTGCCTACGGCTGAATACAATGCACCGACCGGGTCGGCCATCATCAATATTGTTTTCAAAAAAAGCAGCAACTACACCAAAGGATATGTAAACAGTACCACCGTGTATCGCAACTTATTCACACAAATGTTGGCGGCCGGCATCACGCACCAGAAAGGTACATGGAGTTACGATATCAACCTGGATGGAAGCTATAACCAGGCCCAAATCAGGCAAACATCCACATTTACCGATCCCCAACTGCCTCTGGAATGGGCATCCACGCAAAACACAAAAATCAGCTATCCCAATCTGGATGGAAGCATACAACTCACCTATCAGCCCGGGAAAAACAGCGAATTATCGCTCTTTCATGAAAGTTATTACGCTTCAGCCAATCCCGATCATTACACTCAGCAAACCTTTACTCACTACCTGCAAACCATGAACAATGGACAGGATTCATCTGACCAATCGTTTATCAACAACAAACTAAATTATTACGAAGCCAATAGTGTGCTGCAATATAGCTGGACTCAGCCTGCGCAACAGAAAAAACTGGAATTTATTCTCAGCCATGTGTATGTTTCTTATGCACAAAGTCATCAATATGCTTTTGAAAACTACCAATCAAGCCAATTGAAGTCGTCAACCAACCTGTATCAGGATATGCCTGCTTTCAACAACAATATTGCTGCACGGATTAGTTATACCCAACCCGTATCTCAGAAAGTTATCTTATCGGCAGGCGCAGAATATACCCATTCTTATGCGCACAATCGGGTAAACTGGTCGCAGTTCATGGGTGGGCAATATGTTTCTATAGATAGCCTGAATATTTTATATCAATTACCGGAAGATGTGTTTGAAGGATTTTTCAATGTTCGGATGCTTTTGAGCCAGAAATTTATGCTGAATGCAGGTTTACGGGCTTCGCATACCCATGATGACGGCAAGTTGAACGGTACATCGGTTTATCGAAGAGATTACAACAATTTTATTCCCATACTGCAATTCACCTATCAACTTTCAGCCAATCATCAATTCAGTTATGCACTTGAAGATGGCGTATATCGTCCCACGTTCTGGGATCTGGTACCTTTCTTTAAATACAGTTCCAGCAATGTAGTGGATCAGAATGCATCATCTCTTGACAAAGTAACCTATTTTAAAAACTATCTTACCTACACTTTACGACAGAAGCATGTTTTTATGTTGTATAACAACTTTCAGTACCATGTGGTTTCACAAAATGGTTATCCATATCTGAATCCAGATGGGAAATTAGTATTCGCCTCCACGAATTTGAAATATGATGATTTAGCTTCTATTAGCTACAATTCATCTTATGCATTTTTCAAAGGTATCTGGAATTGGAATCCTTACATTTATATCACGTATCATGTCATTCGGGGTAAAGACAGTACGGCCTTTCTGGATAATCATAGGTTCTGGACGGGTCTATTATTCACCAATCAATTGGTGCTTTCCCGGAAAAAAGCCTGGTTTGCGCAGGTTTACACGGGTTTTACATCTCCCATAATTGGGGATGCCAGTTTTTACAAGCAATTGCATGCGCAATTGCAGCTCAACATTAGCCTGATGAAGCGAATCAAAAACTGGACATTTTTGTTGATGGCCAATGATTTGCTCAATACCAATCAATTTCAAACACGGCGATATATTTTCCAGAATCCGATGATTGACTATCGGGTACAACAGTATTATTTGATGCCGCAGTTTGCCGTGCGTATTAGTTGGAATTTTGGTAATCAAAAAGTCTCGGCCGGAGAGGTCAATCAGCAGACAATTCAGGAAATCAAACGCAGAGCGGGTGTGAATCTGTAAAAAAAATTGTATTTTACTCATCAAAATCTTCGTCTATGCCATCATTCATTCAACCCTTGCAAACCGATGAAGAGGGCCGCCTGATGGGCGGTTTCTCCCCTGCATTTGCCATCACCGCAACCAATCCGCATTGTGCGGATACCCAAATGGCAAACAATTGCCAGGGAGGCAACTGTCCACAACATTGTACACCCACGCACTACACTGTTGATACAACCATATTGCATGGCAAAAATGTGACGAACAATTGCATGCAGAATTGTGCAAAGGGTTGTGATTCTATACGCACGCATGTGGGCATTTCCGTGATGCCGGCACACCCAGTCGGGCACTGATTATATGTTTAGCGGAAAATGTGCTTGTAAGCTTCAGGGAGTGTGGTGCCCCGGATCGGACTCGAACCGATACGGTATTGCTACCACTGGATTTTGAGTCCAGCGCGTCTACCAATTCCGCCACCAGGGCTGATACGCAAAGAGCATAACGTTGAAGGCAGGTGCAAAGCTATAGAAAAATCTTTGAATGAAAAATGAAATCAGCTTTCTGCCATCTTCCAATCGCCTCTCGCACTGGGTGTTACACGCAGATCGGTAAATGCACCTGCCAGATATTGATGATAAGCCATAAAACCAATCATCCCAGCATTGTCGGTACAATATTGAAAATCCGGAATGTATGCATGCCACCCGCGCTTCTCAGCTTCCTCCAGCAGTCTTTTCCGCAAACCCTTGTTGGCACTCACCCCGCCGGCAATGCAAACTTCCCGGATACCCGTATCTTCAGCGGCTTTTATCAGTTTCTGCATCAAAATGTCGATAATCGTTTGCTGCACAGATGCGCAGATATCGGGGAGATTTTTTTCGATGAACGATGCATCCTCTGCAGATTGTTCTCTTAGAAAATATAGAATGGCCGTTTTCAATCCGCTGAAGCTATAATCATATCCCGGCACTTGTGGGCGGGGAAAATGAAAGCGATGGGGATTGCCCTGCTGGGCATACCGGTCGATGAGCGGGCCGCCGGGATAAGGCAGTCCCAGTAGTTTGGCCGTTTTATCGAAGGCTTCGCCTGCAGCATCGTCGATGGTTTGCCCGATGATTTCCATGTCCAGATAATCTTTGCACAACACAATTTGTGTATGGCCGCCCGAAACGGTTAAACAAAGAAAGGGGAATGACGGACGAGGTTCATCAATGCAATTGGCGAGTACATGCGCTTTCATGTGGTGCACAGCAATCAGGGGAATGTTTAGCGCAACAGCCAGTGCCTTGGCAAACGATGCGCCTACCAGCAGGGAGCCAATTAAGCCGGGACTCTGGGTAAAAGCAATGGCCTGCAGCTCATTTTTTTCCACACCTGCCTGTTTCAATGCCAGATCCACTACCGGTACGATGTTTTGCATGTGGGCCCGCGAAGCCAGTTCGGGCACTACACCACCATATTGTTCATGTATTTTTTGATTGGCAATCAGATTAGCCAGTACTTTGCCATCGCGGATAACGGCTGCACTGGTTTCATCGCACGACGACTCAATGGCCAACAAAGTAATGGTTTTATTTACAGGATTTGCATGATGAAGATTTGTTTTACCTGCATCATTCATCGCAATATGAGTTTTAGGTTAATTGCTTTTGGTAAGTTTGGGAACCTGTCTCAATGTGGGTTCATGCAGCATGTCTGTCATCACGTGCAGGGTTTCCATGAGATAAGGATCATGCACATAAGAACGCATCAGGTCACGATAAATGATCTTTCTTGTGCTATCTGCATTGATATATGATTCATCAACCGGCAGATAATGAATATCGATGGATGGCACCATTTTATTCACTTCATCCATTCGTTTGATAGCCTGCTGATTTTGCTGCTGCCAGGCTTTGTAAGCGTCAATATTCAACGGATAGGTTTTCACTTCATCCATTTTTTTCAGATAGGCAACGTTTTCGTTTATTAATTGGAAAATGCGACTGGTATCGAGCCGTTTTTCACTCAAAGCTTTCAGGAAAGGAACATCCACAGGTTGTGACCATGTGGTGTAGCTGGCAGGAGCGATCTGATCCCATTTCATGGCATCCGAGTCGGTTCGTTCACCTACACTGAAATAATTATCGGGCAACACGATATCAGAGCTCACACCTTTTAATTGGGTAGAACCTCCGTTGATGCGGTAAAACTTCTGAATGGTAATTTTCAATGAACCCAATGAACCACCTAAGTCAGACTGATTACCGGCATAAAAATCATCTAAGTCAATCATACGTTGCACAGTGCCTTTGCCATAGGTAGAGGGGCTGCCCACGATGACTGCCCGTTTGTAATCCTGCATGGCTGCCGCAAAAATTTCGGATGCAGAGGCACTGTATTCATTCACCATGACGGCCAGAGGGCCACTGTAATCCACCTGGTTGTTATGACTTTTCAGCACCTGGATATTGCCATCTCCTGAACGCACCTGCACCACAGGCCCGGCTGGCACAAACAAACCAGCTATATTGATGGCATCAGAAAGAGAGCCCCCACCATTGAATCGCAAATCAATGATAATACCATCCACATGTTCAGCTTTCAGTTTATTCACTTCTTTCTGCATATCCTTCCAGCTTTCACCACCCATGCCGTTATTGAAAGGTGCATAGAATTCCGGTAAATTGATAATGCCCCAGCGATGACCATCCCAGTCAATCAGATAGGATTTTGCAAAAGTGGCATCAATGCGCACTTCACCCCGTTGTATGGCAATGGTTTTGATGGTACCATCGGGATGCTTGACGGTAAGCTTCACGATGGTGTTTTTATCACCCCTGATTAGTTTCACTGCATCTTCTACACTATAGCCCGTGAGATCTACAGCCGCACTATCGCCTTGAGCGACTTTTAAAATAATATCACCTGCTTTTAATTCACCTTGCTTCCAGGCAGGGCCTCCGGTAACAATGCTTGCAATTTTGATTTTTCCATCTTCCTGCTGCAAAAGAGCCCCAATGCCATAGAAAGTACCCGACATTTGTTCATTGAAATATCGCTGATCCTGCGGTGGCATATATTCTGTATGCGGATCCATCGTGGTAGTAATTGCGTTCACAAACCACGAAAAACGTTCATCTTCAGTATAGGTTTTCCTGATTCTTTCAAAAAACAGATCCATGTTCTTTTTTACGTCTTCTCTGGCCTGAGCTTCCAGCTCATTATAGGTTTTCGGTGTATATCCCGCGGAGTCCTTTTGTTTTTTCTCTTCAATGGATTGCAATTCCACGAGGCGATCGAGCGTCTTGTATTTCAAAAATTTATACCAGGCTTCTCTTCTCTCCTGCTCATTGGCTGGATAGTTCTGATGATCACTGTCCAGCACAATGGAATCCTGTTCATGAAAATCAAACGGATGCGACAGTATTTCAGGGTAATATTGCGCCACCTCAGCTACGCGCTTGTCGAAAATGGCGTTAGCTAACTTGAAAAAGTCCAGCGGTTCATTGGTATTGATTTCATCATCAATCCGGTATTCAAATGTTTTCAATTCGTTTAAATCGGATTGCAGGAAAATATTCTTTTGTGGATCGAGCTGATTCAAGTATTTGTAGAATACTTCTTTGGAAAAAGCGTCGTCAATAGGTTTGGGATGATAATGAGCTCTTTTCAGAATCAATCCCACCATGCTTACAATGAGTTTTTCCCGATCGGGAGGATTTGTTTTTTTGTGAAAAGCGTTAAATGCCAGCACTACGGTGGCTCCGCCCAGCAGGATAGCGCCTGCAATCAGAATACGTATTTTCATTTTTTTACTCATTCGGCTTCAACAAAATTAACAGAATGTGCATCGCTGCAGATCAAGCTATGGAAATTAACAAAAGATTATTGATTTCTGTTGCTTTCTCACAGGCAAGATACTATGATTTTAGGGAAACTACATCATGCATGCTGCAAATATGCGACAAAAAGCCCGCCAGGCGAGCGGTTTGCATAAACCTGCATGCTTCTCAGGCCAGGGTTTCCGCTGGGACTGCTGCAGCATCTGCTATTCTGCGGCCAAGCAGACTTCTTTACCTACCATCGGGCAGCCTGTTTCAAGGGCCGCATTCCTGTTCAATCCCCATTCCTTCCGATTGATTCTGCCCTGTAAGCTGAATCCAACCTTCGGTTTATCCCGGGATCTTTTACGCTGCCTTCATTATGTACCTGGAAACCAACCTTTCGGGCGATGCCCTTTATGGTGAGTTCTCCATGCAGTTCATAATCGCAATCATCGTTCAGCTTGCGGAAACAACATCCTTCAGATTTGCATCCCTATCAGCATTGCCCGTTTCAATGCCATCAACCTGTATGGCAAACATGATACAAGCATCCTGAAAATCTTCTGCTAAATCGCAGGCTTCTACATGGAATTTCCTGAAATAACCGTCACATAACTGACTATGAGATGTTTTACGCGAAAACTCGCTTCGCTGTGCGCAAAGCCTGGTACCTATTTTTGCTGTTGTGCTTATTTAAATGGTTTTTACTATTACAAGTTTTGTTGTAACAATAAAATAGGTAAAAAATTTTATCCCCTCAATTTATCCAGCAAATGACTTAAAGATGCAGCTTCCCGCTCCGATAAGCGTCCTTTCAGTGTTTCGTGAGTTTGCTCCATCATGTGATTCATTTTTTCCAGGAGTTCAATGCCTGCCTGGGTAAGGGTTATATCCATTTTTCTGCGGTTGGTTGGACAAAGATTGCGCTGGATCAAACCTTTCCTCTCCAGCTTGTCGAGCAGGCGAGTGAGATCGTTGGCTTTATCCAGCATCACTTCCTTGATTTCGCCCGGACATACAGGCTTGGGATGACGTCCCCTGAGAATGCGCATCACATTGAAATGTTGGGGCAATAAATCGAAAGGCTTCAGTATTCTCACCTGCTCGTCGCGCAGGCAATTGGCTGTATAGATGAGGTTTACCAGCGCCTTCTGGTAAACATCCTGAAATTTCGATTGTTTGATGGCTTCTTCAATTCGGGTCATATCAACCTAAATATGAAAGCAAAGATAAAATAAATATTTATTTGTTGTAACAAAATTCGAAAATTAGTTAGATTTTCTTTCACCAAATATCAGGCTGCCGATGCGCACCATGGTGCTACCCTCCTCCACCGCAATCCGATAATCGTGACTCATGCCCATGGATAGCTCGCTGAAGTCTGGATTATCGGAAAAATATGTTTGTTTGAGTTGATCAAATAAAAGTTTCAGGTAATGGAATTCATTTCGGATAACTTCTAAGTTGTCAGTGAAAGTAGCCATACCCATCAGTCCGATGATTCGGGCATGTGGCCAGGCCTGGTGTTGTTTCAGCAACTCATGCAGGGAAGCCTCATCCAGTCCGAATTTGGTTTTTTCTTTGGCGATATGAACCTGCAACATCACCGGTATTGTGCGTTGGCATTTTTCAGCCTGGCGGTCAATTTCCTGCAGCACTCGGATACTGTCAACCGATTGAATGCAGTGGATAAAAGGAGCTATATACTTTACCTTATTGGTTTGCAGATGACCGATGAAATGCCAGCGGATATCTTTAGGCAATACTTTTTGTTTGGATACTAACTCTTGTACGTAGTTTTCGCCAAAATCACGCTGTCCTTTTTCATACAAGGCAAGAATAGCATCAGTTGGGAAGGTCTTGGAAACGGCAATCAGCTTCACGTTGCGGGGTTGCAATTCCTGCAGCAGTTGCCGGTAGGCTGAGAAATCAACAGAGGCCATGTCGCAAAGATAAGGTTTAGCCGTGCTGTTGGAGGATATGCCGGCTGATGATCAGTCGCTGGATTTCGGAAGTCCCTTCATAAATCTGGGTGATTTTGGCATCGCGCATCATCCGTTCCACATGATATTCTTTCACATAGCCATAGCCGCCGTGAATCTGTACGGCTTCGATGGTTGCCCACATGGCCACTTCAGAAGCGTATAATTTGGCCATGGAGCTATACAAGCCAAAAGGCCGGTTCTGGTCTTTTTCCCAGGCAGCCTTCCACACCAGCCTGCGGGCTGCTTCTATGCGGGTGGCCATGTCGGCCAGCTTGAACTGAATGGCCTGGTGTTGAGCTATAGGCACCCCAAACGCTTTTCTTTGCGTAGCATAGTGCAATGCCCGTTCATAAGCTCCGGCTGCAATACCCAGCGCCTGTGCAGCAATCCCAATGCGTCCGCCTTCGAGGGTCCTCATGGCAAACTTAAACCCAAAGCCATCTTCGCCTATGCGGTTTTCTTTGGGTACTTTCACATCTTGAAAAGTAACAGAGCGGGTATCGCTGCCACGAATTCCCATTTTATTTTCTTTAGGACCCAGAATTACGCCTGGCCAATCGCTTTCCACAATAAAGGTGTTGATGCCATGGCTGCCCCGTTCGGGATGGGTTTGTGCCATGACCAGGAACACTTTGGCAATGCCGGCATTGGTAATCCAGTTTTTTACCCCGTTAAGCAAGTAATAATCCCCACAATCCTGAGCGGTGGTATGCTGAGCTGAAGCATCTGAACCGGCCTCGGGTTCGCTCAGCAAAAAAGCCCCCAAACATGCTCCCTTTGCCAGCGGATTTAAATACCGTTGTTTCTGTTCTTCTGTACCATATTCCTGAATGCCCCAGCAAACCAGTGAGTTATTGACACTCATACACACAGCGGCAGAGGCATCTACCTTTGAAATTTCTTCCATAGCCAATACATAGGATAAGGTATCAAGCCCGGCACCCCCGTATTCGGTACGCACCATCATGCCCATAAAACCCAGATCGGCCATTTTGCGGATCAGTTCTTCAGGAAAATACTGATGTTCATCCCGATCAATCACGCCCGGCAGCAGTTCCTGTTCTGCAAAATCCTTTGCTGCCTTTCGAATCATCTGATGTTCTTCTGATAAAACAAAATCCATTGTCCGATTTTTTAAGCAAACTTAATGAGAAATCAGCGCCGGAATAGAAAGCCGTTTAAAATTAGAAACCATTTATGGATCAACGTTTTCATCAAGATAAATGTTTAATAAAGCCTTACATTCATTGCAAAAACTTTGGATAAAAAGCCATATATGCATTTTTCTGCATGATGATGGATAAGTTCTTGGCTAAAGTTCTGTTATATTTGCGTAAATGGCTAATTATGCGTGATAAGAAAGTGTTTGTGAATGCTGAAATAAGTACATTAAAACGATTGCTGATACATAGTCCCGACAGTGGGCTTGGTAAAGTAGTACCATCGAAAGCGCAAGACTGGTTGTTTGAAGATATTGTGCATCTGGATCAGATGCGCAGGAATGAATATGATTATTTTGTGAAAATATTGCTTTATTTTCTGGATACAAAAAAAATAAAAGGACGAGTCAGAGAAATTGATCATCCGGCGCAGCAACGTAATTTCTACAAGCCCGGTCATCCTGATTTTCATCATTCAGATAAGGTAATTGAGTTTGAATCTTTACTTATTGATATCCTGGATGATGAAGAAATACGTCCTACATTGATTGCTTCCGTTTGTGCCATTGAAGGATGTACTTATCAGATTGAACAACAATTGATGCGCCTGCCATCTATAGAGCTTGCCAAAACTTTACTGAATGGCACCTTGCCCGATAATCATCAAATGATTTTTGCACCGTTGCCTAATTTGATTTTTACACGTGACCTGGGTGTAGTCATCAAAGATCATATCATTCTCAACAAACCAGCAAAGCTTCCCCGCGTACGTGAAGCATTGATCGCCAAATATTTGTTTTACCATCATCCTTATTTTGAGCAATATCACAACCGTATCATCGAACTTCCCAACAGTGAGTACCATTTTTTATTGCCCGACGGTGAAAAAGATTACAAAAGAGTTACGCTTGAAGGAGGCGATATCATGATGGTAAGTCCTGATCATGTATTGATTGGTTGCAGCGAACGTACCACCATGTATGCTGCCAATCAACTAACGCGGTTATTGTTTGAAAAAAATCTGGTATCCAAGGCAACCGTGATCAAAATTCCACCCAAACGACAGTTCATGCACATTGATACTATTTTCACGCAGGTTAAAAAAGATACCTGGGTATTGCTGGGTTCTTTATCACGCGAAGGTGAAGAACTGGAAAAAAAAGAAATTCTTGAAAGTTTACTGGATACCCATGTCAGCGATCAGCTGGTGATCCTGCAGTTTACCCGTGGCCGAGAAGATAAACCGGTTCGTTTTGATTATCTGGAAGACTTGCTGGATGATATCAGCCAGAATGATTTGCGGTGCTCCTCTCCTACCCGCTTTATTTATTCTGGAAACAATGAATTTCCTTATGGCGATCGCGAACAATGGACGGATTCCTGCAATGTGCTGGCTATCCGCGAAGGAGTGGTGCTGGGATACGACCGGAATACACGCACGGCTGAAGCTTTTCAGCAGGCAGGTTTTCAGGTGATATGTGCAGAGCAACTGATTGAAGCTTTTGAACAACAAACGTTGCAACCCGATGAATTGCAAGATACCCTGATTCTGATTCCATCGGCAGAGCTTTCACGGGCGCGCGGCGGGCCTCATTGCATGAGCATGCCCTTGTTGCGTGAAAGTATATGAAGTTGAATACCAGTTCGTTTATCAGAAGTGTTTGTCTATGACTGCATTTGCTTCCCGTATTCTCATGATCAGGCCGGCTTGTTTTGGATATAATGTTCAAACTTCTGGCAGCAATGTGTTTCAAAAAAGGCCGGCCATGGCTAATTCGGAAATACAAAAGCATGCTTTGCGGGAATTTGATCGCATGGTGGAATTGCTGCAACAGGCCGGCATCGTGGTGGAAGTGATACAAGATACACCAGAACCTTGCAAACCTGATGCGGTATTTCCCAACAACTGGATTAGCTTTCATGAACAAGGTGAAGTGGTGATTTACCCTATGATGGCACCCAATCGCCGATTGGAAAAACGAAAAGATATTGTGGATCATTTGCAGCAAAAAGGTTACCAGGTAACGAAACTGCTGGATCTGAGTGCTTATGAGGATGAAGGTAAATATCTGGAAGGTACGGGTAGTATGGTTTTGGATCGGACTAACAAACTCATCTATGCCTGTTTATCAGATCGCACGCATGCTGATTTGCTGAAGCTTGTGGCCGATGCATTCCAATATCAGGTTATAGCTTTTCACGCTGTGGATGAACGTAATCATCCCATTTATCACACCAATGTGATGATGGCTATTGGACAAAACTTTTCTGTGATTTGCACACAGGCTATTCCGGATCAAAAGGAAAAAAAGCAAGTGCTCGACACATTGCTTGCACATCATTCTCAACTGATTGAAATCAGTTTTGCGCAAATGCATGCCTATGCCGGAAATGTACTTTACTTACTCAACCAAACACAGGATCCAGTGATTGTGCTTAGTGCCAGTGCCTATCAATCCCTCCAACCCTCCCAACGCAAGATACTGGAATCACAGGGCCATCTGGTAATTCCGGAAATTCCCGTGATTGAACAAACCGGTGGTGGAAGCGTGCGCTGCATGATGGCCGAGATTTTTTTACCTATTTTACCATAATCTGCATTTGCAAAGATTTCGGTTGCCTTAATTTTGTATAAAAAATGGCATGCGAAATATCCTGATTGTGGATGATGAGCGAAAGATCAATGACCTCCTTACGCGTTTGCTTAGTCGGGAAGGATTCGATGTGCAGCAGGCTTTTACCGGTCAGCAGGCAATGAAAGAAATAGACAAAGATCCTGCTGAAGTAGTACTTTGCGATGTGAGACTACCAGATATATCAGGTGTGGAACTTTGCCGGAAAATCAAGGAAAAATCTCCTCTTACTGAGGTGGTTTTGCTCACAGCCTATGGAAACATTCAGGATGGTATCCAGGCAATGAAAAACGGTGCATTTGACTATTTACTAAAAGGAGATGATAATGATAAAATTATCCCTTTAATTCATCGGGCATTTGAAAAAATTTCGCTATCCAGGAAACTTTCCCGTCTTGAAGCCCAGATGGGCGTGCAAAACAGTTTTGATGACATCATTGCGCACTCCCCTGCTATCCAACAATGTATAGCCTATGCCCGAAAAGTAGCACCCACAGATACAGCCGTATTACTCAACGGAGAAACCGGAACCGGGAAGGAAGTTTTCGCCCGGGCTATTCATCAGGCCAGTATGCGTTCGGGCAAGAGTTTTATTGCCCTCAATTGTGCAGCCATACCCAAAGAGCTGATGGAAAGCGAACTTTTCGGTCATGCATCTGGAGCATTTACAGGAGCCACCAAAGCCAAAAAAGGGCTGATTGAGGAGGCAGACCAGGGCACGTTGTTTCTGGATGAAATCGGAGAAATGCCTCTGGAAATGCAGGCTAAGCTCCTGCGTGTATTGGAATACGGGGAATACGTGCGCCTGGGTGATCATCGGATGTCCAGGGTGAATGTGAGGCTTATTACAGCAACGAACCGCAACCTGCAGGAAGAAATTAGCAAAGGCAGATTCAGGGAAGATCTTTACTATCGCATTTCCACATTTCAAATTTATTTGCCGCCCTTACGTGAACGTAGGGAAGATATTATTCCGCTTGCAGAACATTTTATTGCTTATTTTTCGGGTAAACTAAACAAAAATATCAAACAGATTGATGAAGCGTTCCTGAGGTCTTTGCAGCAATATACCTGGAAAGGCAATATTCGTGAATTAAAAAACATTATCGAGCGCAGCATAATTATTGACGATGATCAAGTATTAAGTCAAGATGATTTACCACCCGATTTAACTGTTCAGATTAATCAGCCTGCATCTTCCTCTCCTTTATCAGCCTTTGATCTGGCAAGTGCTGAGAAAATTCATATCCAAAAAGTATTGAATTACACAAAAGGTAATAAAACCGAGGCCGCGCGTTTGCTCAATATTGCTTTGACCACATTATACCGGAAAATAGAACAATACCGCATTGACGCTGATTAGACTTTCAAATTGCTAATCTTGAATAGCGTTTTGAAAGGGTAGCAAGATATATATAACATCTTGCTATTTCTAATTTGCTAATTTACACCCAATTATTGCATATTACCCCGTGTGGCATCCGGATTGCAAAATCTTAAAGCAAATAGAAAAATCTCAAAAAAACTGGATGTATGGTCTTTTTGTTTCTGCTGATTGGCATTCTGTTTTTCTGGTTATTTGATTTATTAATTGATTGGATCAATGAATTTTAATTGTATTCTATGATAATCATCATAATTTCTTTCCTGGTATTCGTATATCTGGTGTATGTACTGCTAAAACCAGATAAGTTTTAAGGCAATTGAGTAACCAAATAAATATTTATCAATCAATGGGATCTATATTATTCAGCCATCTTGCGGGTATAGTAGTTACCTATTTGCTTACGGTTTTCATAGGCATCGTCCTTGGCAGATATATGTATAAAGTTTATTCAGGTGATCCAACCTGGAGTGATACTTTATTTGTCCCAATCGAAAAATTGATTTTTAGAGTATGCCGCATTCATGCAAAGGAGGAATTTGATTGGAAAGACAATATGAAAATGATGCTGAGCATAAATCTGATCTGGTTTATAATCAGCATGTTATTGCTGACAAACATGAAATGGCTTCCACTAAATCCGAATCATATTTCCTCCATGTCGCCTGACCTTGCATTTAACACTACCATTTCATTTTTAGTGAATTGCGATTTGCAGACATATATTCCGGAAACCCAGATTTCATATCTGGGTCAAATATGGTTAATGTTTTTACAATTTGTTTCTGCTGCCACAGGCATGGCTGCCTGTATACTTATTTTCAGAGCATTTCGTGAAAAATCATTGAGCAGAATAGGCAACTTTGAAGTGTATTTTGTAAAGAGTATCACCCGCATTCTCTTGCCTTTATCATTGTTATTATCTATAATCTTTATCTGGAGAGGCATGCCGATGAATTTTGCGGCTAATCAGCATATCATCACATTGGAACATCACAAACAGACCATTGCGGAGGGGCCTGTGGCTGCATTTGTGCCTATCAAACATCTGGGAACCAATGGGGGAGGCTTCTTCAATGCAAACAGTGCGCATCCTTTTGAAAATCCGGATTATCTCACCAATATGTTGGAAATGATAGCACAGGCTGTGATTCCCATAGGCCTGATCTTTACTTTCGGATATTTTATTCGCAACCGAAAACTTGCATGGATTATATTCTGCGTGATGACGATGGGCTTTTTGCTGCTGGTTATCCCGAATGTCTGGATGGAAATACAGGGTAATCCTGCAATCAGGGCTTTAGGTATCGATAATCGATTAGGAAACATGGAAGGAAAAGAAGTACGACTGGGCACTGCTGCGTCTGGTTACTGGAGCGTAATTACCACAGTTATTTCTACTGGATCAACAAATGCCATGCTTGGCAGTTATATGCCTCTTTCTGCCATGAACATGTTGCTGGGAATGATGGTAAATGCATTTTATGGTGGTGTGGGTGCAGGATTTATCAACTTTTTCATTTATCTCATTTTGGCTGTGTTCATTGCAGGGATGATGGTGGGGCGTACACCGGAATTTATGGGAAAGAAAATTGAAGCACGCGAAATGAAGATAGCAGCGCTTCTGGTATTGCTTCATCCTTTTTTGATCTTGATTGCCACAGCATGGGCAATTTATGTTTATCTGCATCATCCTGTATATCATGCCTGGATCATGAATCCTGGCCCACATGGTTTTACGGCTATGTTGTATGAATATACCAGTGCTGCAGCCAACAATGGAAGTGCATTTGCCGAATTATCAGCCAACAACCCCTGGTGGAACATTAGCACAGGTATCGTATTGCTTTTAGGCCGTTATCCATCGATCATAGGTGGAGTGGCTATAGCCGGATTACTGGGGCGTAAGCAATATGTTCCCCAATCGGCCGGCACGCTGCGGGTAGATACGTATACATTTGGAGTGGTCTTGTTTGCTGTGATTGTGATTATTGCAGCATTGAGCTTTTTCCCTGCCTTATCACTGGGTCCAATTGCAGAATATTTTCTCATCCATTGAACGCTACGAAAATCAAATGATGAAAGTCTTATGGCCAGAAAAATAAAAGCTCCAGCTTTGTTTGATCGCAGGCTTCTGCGTGAAGCTTTCCTGCAATCGTTTATCAAACTCCACCCTCGATTGATGATACACAATCCAGTTATGTTTACCGTGGAAGTGGGCACAGCACTGATGGTAGTTGTGACCTTTATAGCTGTCTTGCATCTGATGCTGGGTGAGCCAGTAGCTTACAATGCTGTGATAGCGATTATTTTACTGTTTACTTTATTGTTTGCCAATTTCGCTGAAGGTTTGGCAGAAGCGCGTGGCAAAGCTCAAGCTGAATCACTTCGCAAAACACGGGAAGATACCATTGCCAAACGTTTGCCCTATAAAGACGCTGATCCGGCTGAAGCCGAAATGATACCAGCTTCTCAACTAAGAAAAGGCGATATCTTTTTCTGTGAAGCTGGTGATATCATTCCATCCGATGGTGAAATCATTGAAGGTATTGCTTCGATTGATGAATCGGCTATCACAGGTGAATCTGCTCCCGTAATTCGGGAGGCGGGTGGCGATCGGAGTGGTGTAACAGGCGGAACAAAAGTCTTGTCAGACTGGATTAAAGTAAGGGTAACCATCAACCGCGGAGAAAGTTATCTGGATAAGATGATTTCCCTGGTTGAAGGAGCCTCCCGTCAGAAAACACCCAATGAAGTTGCCTTAACAATTTTGCTGGCTTCATTGACGCTTGTTTTTATTGTAGTATGTGTTACTCTTTCATTTTTTGCCGCTTATGCACACACTCAGATTTCACTCGCTGCATACATTGCTTTATTTGTTTGCCTCATACCTACTACTATTGGCGGACTTTTAAGTGCAATTGGCATAGCGGGCATGAATCGTGCTTTGCAGGCCAATATTATTGCCAAAAGCGGGAAAGCGGTAGAAACTGCCGGTGACGTGGATACCCTGTTGCTGGATAAAACAGGAACCATTACGATAGGCAACCGCAAAGCTACGCGTTTTCACCCTCTTCAGGGCGTTGATCTTCAACACCTTATTGATTGTGCTGTACTTAGTTCCATGGCCGATGATACGCCAGAAGGCAGGTCAATCCTGGAATTGGCAAAGCAATATCCAGATAAGACAAAGTTTCCGGATGCCACAATGATTCCTTTTACAGCCGAAACACGCACATCTGGCATAGATTTGCCCAACCGAAAGATTCGCAAAGGTTCTGTTGACGCAGTTGGTCATCTGTGCGCCCAGGCTGGTCATCCGCTTACTCAAGAGGCTTATGCTATTGTGGAATCTATTTCAAAAAATGGCGGTACCCCTCTGGTGGTGAGTGAAAATGGGCAGGCTCTGGGAATCATTGAGTTACAAGATATCATCAAACCTGGTATTCAAGAACGATTTCAGCGACTCAGAAAAATGGGTGTAAAAACTGTAATGGTTACAGGAGATAATCCGCTGACCGCAAAATACATTGCCGAAAAAGCAGGCGTGGATGATTATATTGCGGAAGCCAAGCCTGAAGACAAAATGCAATATATCAGGAAAGAACAACAGGAAGGCAAGCTGGTGGCCATGATGGGCGATGGTACAAATGATGCCCCTGCATTGGCACAGGCCGATGTGGGAGTAGCCATGAACAGTGGTACACAGGCTGCAAAAGAAGCAGGTAATATGGTTGATCTGGATAATGATCCGACCAAGCTTATTGAAGTAGTTGAAATTGGCAAACAATTGCTGATTACCCGCGGAACCCTTACTACCTTTAGCATTGCCAATGATATCGCTAAATATTTTGCCATTATACCAGCTTTGTTTATCAATCAAATACCCGGATTTCAGGCACTCAACATTATGCACCTCCACAGTCCACAATCTGCTATCCTTTCAGCCGTGATTTTCAATGCCATTATCATCCCATTGCTCATCCCTTTAGCCATGCGTGGAGTAGCTTATCAACCGGTAGGAGCAACAGCTTTGCTCCGGCGTAACTTGTTGATTTATGGTGTGGGTGGACTCATATTACCATTTATAGGTATAAAATGCATTGACTTATTGATTTCGGTTCTGTAAACGTTGTACAATTATGCGTTATCATCTGTTTAAATCTCTGATTATCACCACATGCATGATTACCTTATGCTGCTTCGGATATGTATTGATCGTGCGTCTTTCGGCTGTATTTTTTCCTGGCGGCGGATTGGGTGTTATGATTCGTGATGCTCAGCAACAGATTGTGGGCTATGTGCAAATCGGGCAACCATTTACTAGCGACAGGTATTTTTGGGGACGGCCTTCAGCCATTGATTACGATGCTTCACAAAGCGGAGGAAGCAATCTGGCTCCATCAAATCCTTTGCTGATTCAACAAGTACAGGAGCGTATCAAATATTTTGAGACCCGGAATCCCGGAATCGCCGTGAGTCGGATTCCGGTTGACCTGGTTACAACCAGTGGCAGTGGTTTGGATCCGGATATTTCTCCGGAAGCCGCATTTATACAGGTAAAACGCGTAGCACAGGCCCGACAATTACCCGAACAGGTTGTGGATTCCCTTGTGCGGGCCTATATCCAACCTCCCCTGTTGCATTTACTGGGACCTGCTTACGTAAACGTATTGCAGCTTAACTTAGCATTGGATAAACTCTCTTCATCACTTTAAAATGAATTCAGCATAAATTAACGAGTTTCATGGTTAAGCCCGATGCAAGCATTCATACTTTTATTGAGCTGATCCGCAAAAAACGACGCGGCAAGCTGAAGATATACATCGGTATGTGTGCCGGTGTAGGTAAAACTTACCGCATGCTTCAGGAGGCTCATGTGCTGCTGAAAAATGGAATTGATGTTAAAATAGGCTATATTGAAACACACGGTCGTGCAGAAACGGAAACTCTGCTGGAAGGATTGCCGCTTATTCCACGAAGAAAAGTTTATTACAAAGGAAAAGAACTTGAGGAAATGGATCTGCAGGCCATCATCAACCTGCATCCAGAAGTTGTTATTGTGGATGAACTTGCACATACCAACGCACCGGGTAGCAAACATGAAAAAAGATGGATGGATGTACTGGAAATACTGGATGCAGGCATCAATGTGATTACAGCTGTGAATATCCAGCATATTGAAAGTTTGCACGATGATGTGAAAGAAATTACGGGCATTGAAGTAACAGAGCGCATTCCAGATAAAATTCTTCAGGATGCCGATGAAGTAATCAATATCGATCTGGCTGTAGAGGAGTTGATGGACAGGCTTAAACAAGGGAAAATATATGATCCACAAAAGATTCCTTATGCATTGGAACACTTTTTTCAAAATGAAAAAATATGGCAATTACGTGAGCTGGCACTCAAAGAGGTAGCCTCGCAGGTAGAAAGAAGAATTGAGCAGAATATTCCACCCAATCTGCAGCTAAGGCCGGAAAGGTTCATGGCATGCATCAGCACCAACTACGAAACCGCCAAACGCATTATTCGTAAAACAGCTCGTATAGCTGCATATTACAACAGCAAATGGTATATCCTTTATGTACAAACCCCCAGAGAAACCGACGAAAAAATTAAACTCGCCCTGCAGCGACATTTGATTAATAATTTTAAGCTGGCAACTGAGCTCGGTGCAGAAGTGATCAAAGTAAAAAGCAATAGCGTTGCAAAGGCAATTGCAGAGGCCGCTATTGAACATAAAATTACAACCATTTGTATCGGAAAACCGCATATCTCCTTGTTCAACATCATCCTGAACACCGCAGTTTTCAACCAATTGCTTAACAAACTTTCAGAAACCGATATCGATATCATTATTTTGTCTTGAAACCATGAGCATCAAATATAAACTATTATTAGGTTTAGGCTTCCTCTTGTGCATGATTCTTTTAGTGGGAATTATTGCTATTTACGATGTTTCAAAAATGATGCGAAATACCCAAAGAATTATTCAGGACAATTATGAATCCCTCAACTATTGTAATCAAATGCTTCAGAGCGTGAATGATTACCCTATTGATAGTGTTCAGGTAAGTCTTTTTCAGCAGACATTGGAAAAAGAAAAACATAACTGCACTGAACCAGGTGAGGCTCAGGCCGTGAAAACAGTAGATTCACTATTTCAGTTTATTCTTGCACACCCAAATCAGCCGTCTTTCTATAGCCAGATCAGACTGGCTATTAACAGGGTGTATGAAATCAACCAACTGGCCATATCCCGTAAATATCATTTTGCTCAGCAGGAAGCTCGGCAAATAAAATTTTGGTTCATCAGTATCTTCCTCCTTATGCTTCTGCTTAGCATAGGATTTATATTTTGGTTCACACACACGATCAATAAACCGTTTATTCAACTTCAACAGGCTATTCGAAAAATAGCCAACAAAGATTACAACGTAAATTTATCTATGCACCGTAAGGACGAATTCGGGAAGCTTGCTTTCGATATTCTTTATATGGCTTCTAGGCTAAAGGAGTATGAAAACTCTAACCTGGCTCAAATTAAAACTGAAAAAAAGCGCATAGAAGTATTAATTCAAAACTTTCCTGATCCCTTGATGGTAATAGATGAAAATCAATATATTGTTTTTGCTAATGATGAAGCACTTCGGGTGTTAAACCTCGAAAAATCAATTATTGGATCCAAGCTTGAAAAACTTATTCCTGAAAATGATATTCTTCGTGATATATTCAATCACAATATTTCTTCCTGCTCCGTTGAAAATTCAGTCTTGAATATTTGTGTTGATCAAAAAGAATCCTACTTCGAAGTTAAAAGAATTAAAGTGAAAGGAAAATTTACGGAGGATGATGACGAATCTCACATGGGTGAAATTATTATTCTGAAGGATATTACTGCTTACAAAAAACTTGATCTGGCTAAGACAAATTTTATCGCTACAATCTCGCATCAATTGAAAACCCCGGTAACTTCCATGTTATTAAGCCTGAAATTAATGCAGGAAGACAGAGAACATCTTCTCAATGAAGATCAAATGACATTAGTCAGGGGAATGCAAGATGATTGCCAATCTATGCTAAATATTCTTGCTGAAATACTTAAATTTACCCAACTTGAATCGGGTAAAATCGATGTTACGCTTCAGCGCCATTCTCCTCCTGAAATCCTGAAATATGCGTTGCATGCTGTAAAGTTACAAGCTGACCAAAAGCATATTGATATTGATGTGCAACTTCCCGATCAACTTCCTGATATTATGTGCGATGGAGAGAAAACAGCCTGGGTACTCATTAACCTGATCAGCAACGCGATTCGTTATTCCCGTGAGGGTAGCCGCATTGAAATTGCTTTACAGGAAAAAAATCAGGAATTAATTTGGAAAATTACCGATCAGGGACCTGGTATTGCCAAGCAATATTTAGAGAAAATTTTTCAACATTATTTTCGAGTTCCCCAGTTGCAACAGGAAGGAACCGGACTTGGTTTGGCTATCAGCCGGGAATTTATTGAGGCGCAAGGTGGAAAAATATGGGCAGAGAGTGAATTAGGAGTTGGTAGTACCTTTTATTTTAGCTTGAAAATTGCCTAATCTTCTACCACATATACCTGCCTTTCGTTTAAAATACTTACATTTGCTAAGATAATATTTGCTCATTTAATACCTATCATTCCGATATGACAGTCTCCGGATTTGATTTTGGTATGATCGGCCTGGGTACTATGGGAAGAAATCTGTTGCTCAACCTGGCTGATCATGGTTATCATGTATTGGGGTTTGATCAGGATGCTTCAAAGATTCAGTTGTTAAATGATGACCCGTCGGCTGAAGCCGGTAAAGTGAAAGGTGTGGCAAGTGTGCAGGAAATGATTGCTTTGCTGCAGCCACCCAGAAAGATTATGATGCTGGTGCCCGCCGGCAAAGCTGTGGATGCGGTTATCGATGAATTGCTTCCCTTGCTTTCACCGGGAGATATTATCATCGATGGCGGAAATTCCTATTACAAAGATACCCTGCGCCGCATGCAAAAATGTGCAGAACGGCAAATTCATTTTATAGGTGTGGGCATATCAGGTGGAGAGAAAGGTGCTAGATACGGGCCCAGCATCATGCCTGGCGGCGATGAGAATGCTTACGAGGTGTTGAAACCCTTGCTGGAAGCCATTGCAGCAAAGGTGAACGATTCACCTTGTGTAGCCTATCTGGGAAAAGGCGCTGCGGGTCATTTTGTAAAAATGGTACACAATGGCATTGAATATGCCATCATGCAAATGATCAGCGAAACGTACTGGATATTCCGCGACGCGCTGAAACTCACGCCCGATGCCATTCATGAAATATATCAGAAATGGAATGAAGGGCCCATGCAATCGTTTTTGCTGGAAATCACGGCCAAAATTTTTGAAAAACAGGACCCGGATTCCGGCCAGCGACTGATCGATTTGATTGATGATCATGCTGAAGCTAAGGGTACCGGCAAATGGACTTCTCAGGAAGCCATGGACCTGCATATACCGGTGAATGTGATTGATACAGCCGTGGCTATGCGTGATCTGTCGGGCTTTGCAGCTGAACGCAAGCAAGCCGCTCAAGTATACCATCCGTCTCGTAGAAGGTTATCCGATAGTTCACTGGTTGCAGAACATCTGCACGATGCGCTATATTTTGGTACAATTGTGTGTTATGCACAGGGATTGGCTATGTTATACATGGCTTCAAAAGAATTACAGATGGATATTCCCCTGCAGGAAGTTGTGCGCATCTGGCGTGGAGGATGCATCATTCGCTCGGCACTGCTCGATCAGTTTTATTCCATTTATCAACAGCAGCCTGATTTGCCTAATTTGTTGCTCAATACACAAATTGCTGATCTATTGATGAAGCTGGAATATCATGCCCGGCAGATTCTTTCCATCGCTTTGCTGGGTGGTTATGCTCTGCCGGGATTGCTAAGTGCTATGAGCTATTTTGATGCCTATCGCAGTGAACGATTGCCGGCTAATCTTATTCAAGCCCAGCGCGATTTCTTTGGCGCACATACCTACAAACGCATTGACCGCGAGGGTGTTTTTCATACTGAATGGGAATAAACAAAAAACTTTCACATGAGCGTGCATAAAAAACCCGATCCGGCCATCTTCTTTATCCTGGGAGGAAGTGGCGACCTGACTTACAGAAAATTGATTCCTGCTCTTTATAATTTGTTTCTGGACGATTGGATGCCCGAACAATTTCATATCGTGGGTATCGGGCGCACGGCATACAGCAATGAAAAATACAAAGCCCATCTGCTGGAAGGTATTCATAAATTCTCCAGAAGAAGAAATCATAAAACTGACCATTGGAATGAATTCAGCGAGCATATCGAATACTTGCAGATGGACGTGGAAGATAATCAGGCTTATCAGAGCATCACTAAAATTGTAAACAATAAAGAAAAGACATTTGGCACGCATCCCAATGTGATTTTCTATCTGGCGGTAGCCCCTCAGCTGGTTCCGGATATTGCTAAACATTTAGGTCAGTTGAATATCTGTGCGGATCGGAAATGTTGCCGGATTGTAGTGGAAAAACCATTCGGACATGATCTACAAAGTGCACATGAACTGAATCAGCTGTTGCAAAGCATGTTTGATGAAAGTCAGATTTACCGGATTGATCATTATTTAGGCAAGGAAACCGTGCAGAACATTCTGGCTTTTCGCTTTGCCAATGCATTGTTTGAACCCATCTGGAACTGCAATTACATTGATCATATTCAAATCACAGCTGCCGAAAGTGTAGGACTGGAGGGGCGCAACAGCTATTATGAAAAAGCTGGTGCCTTGCGCGACATGGTGCAAAATCATATTCTACAATTACTTTGCATGATTGCGATGGAAGCGCCTGTGTCTTTTGATGCCAATGAAATCCGAAATAAAAAAGTGGATGTGCTGAATGCTATTCGCAAAATCCGGAAAGAAGAAGTACAGGATTATGCCGTGCGCGGCCAGTATGGACCTGGGTGGATGAAAGGACAGAAAGTTGTGGGTTATCGTCAGGAAAAAGGAGTGGATCCCGAATCGCCGGTTGAAACATTTGCGGCTGTTAAGTTTTACGTGGATAATTGGCGCTGGCAGGGTGTTCCGTTTTATGTGCGTACCGGAAAATATCTGCATGAAAAAACCACCATCATTGTATTGCAATTTCGTCCGGCACCGCATTATGCCTTTCCGCCTGAAGCCGCTGAAACCTGGCGCCCCAACCGACTTACCATCAGCATCCAGCCCAATATGGATATCCGCATTCGCTTTCAGGCTAAACGACCCGGCCAGAAAATGACCCTGAGTCCGGTGGATATGATTTTTAATTACGAAGAAGCTTATGAAGATCATTCACCGGAAGCTTATGAAACCCTGTTGCTCGATATCATGGAAGGCGATGCTACGTTGTTCATGCGTGCCGATCAGGTAGAAGCCGCCTGGCGTGTGATTACGCCCATCCTGGAAGCCTGGCAGAACCGCCCGCCGGTGGATTTTCCCAACTATGCACCCGGCACCTGGGGCCCTGAAGATGCGGAAGCGCTGATTGCACGGGATGGCCATAACTGGATTACCCTTCCACCCCTGCATCAGGAACACGAAGGTTAACCCATAAAAATGACGACACATGCACATCCATATTGCTGAAGATCTGAACGACCTGAGCCGGAAATATGCCTATTGGCTCATTGAACATATCCGATATACCCTGCAGAAAAAATCTTCTTCGCCCGCTGAAAAGCAAATCTATACCTGGGCTTTATCCGGTGGCAGCACCCCTCAGCATCTGTTTCAGTTGCTAAGCAAATCTCCCTTCAAGGAGCAGATTCCCTGGGAAAAGCTGCATATTTTCTGGGGCGATGAACGGCTGGTGCCTTTTCATGATTCCCGCAACAATGGCAAAATGGCTTACGACCTGCTGTTGCAGCACGTGCCGGTAATATCCAGTCAGGTACATTACATTCCAACTGAAATGAAGCCTGAAGAAGCTGCCCAGGCTTATGAAAAAATCCTGCATCGCTATTTTGATGAGCAGGGATTCAGCTTTGATCTGGTCATGCTGGGTATGGGCACCAACGGACATACCCTATCTTTATTCCCGCATACGGATGTCATTCATGAAAAAGAAAAATGGGTGAAAGCTGTATTTGTGGATGAACTTTCCATGTATCGCATCACGTTAACTCCTGTTATCGTCAATCGTGCATTCTGCGCTACTTTCCTGGTTTCAGGAAAAGATAAGGCCGATATGCTGAAAAAAGTATTGCAAGGCCCGTATCAACCCGATGCATATCCTGCACAAATCATTCGCCTGACCAACAACGAATTGCATTGGTTTGTGGATCGCGATGCGGCCAGTGAGTTAACGCTCTCTGAATGAGAAGGCTGAAACTGGCATGATCTATTGAAGTTTGGTTTACTACTCGTATTTTAACCATCTTCATCCTTCGCATTATAGCATCTGTTTGCTGACAGGCTGATTCTTCACAATCATGAAAGATACAGATGATTGATGATCCGTTATGTTCAATAGCATAAAGCGTGCGTACACCAAGCTTACACATCGTTAGGCATAGCGGGATTGGCTGGGAATGGAAAATGAAAAAGCCGATGAAATCCTGGCTGAGTCGGGAAGACTGGATTCGAACCAGCGACCCCCACGTCCCGAACGTGGTGCGCTACCGGGCTGCGCTACTTCCCGAATGACCAGGCAAAGATAGGATGTTCAGATCAAACTATCATGGTTGGATGCCGGTAAAAACAACAAGGCTGATAAAATTATCCCTATTCGCGGATGCTCACCTCATACAGGCTATGATTGGCTTTCACGGTTTCCGGGCTCATCAGCTTCAGGATTTTCCGATCATAGGTCATAAATCCGTTGACTTCTACTTCCACATCAGTCAGCTGGGTATAGACAGCTGCACACAAGCCCTGACGGATGAGATCGGGCAATTGATTGATGAGATCTATGTATGCCTTCCGCAAAGCATTTGTATCGGGAAATGATACGTAACCCCAGTTTTGTTTAGGTTGCCAGGTATGTCCCTCGATGGGCAATCCTAATCCGCCATACTCGCCCAACACACGGGCACGATGGTCGTGCTTATCTTCCGGAATGCCGGGCCCGGGATATTTATGCATATCTTCCACATCGCCGGCACCGGCAAAATCAAACCAGCCACTGGCGCCATCTACGAGCCTTGTAGGATCATATTTCTTCACCCAGTTATCAATGGCAATGGTTTGAAATTGTCCCCATCCTTCATTAAACGGTACCCACATGATGATGCTGGGATGGTTGAAATGCTGATCAATCATGGCTTTTAGTTCTTCCTGGAAATCGAGCGCCGATTGAGCCGAGCGGATGATTTCTCCGTGGTCGTTCCGTCGTTGTTCGTTCAGGTCGCCGCTGGGCATATCCTGCCAGACCAGAATCCCCAGCTTATCGCACCAGTAATACCAGCGTTGCGGCTCTACTTTCACATGCTTGCGCAATAAGTTGTAACCAAAGGCTTTTACCTGATATAAATCAAAGCGGATTGCCGAATCAGTTGGGGGCGTATATAATCCATCAGGCCACCAGCCTTGATCGAGAAAACCTAATTGAAACAGAAAATGATGATTCAGCATGATGCGGGGAATGCCGGCTGCATCGCGTTCCACGCTGATCTGCCGCATGCCCATGTAGCTGTGTACCTCATCTGTTTGTTTTCCATTTTGCCAAAGCTGCACGGTAACATCATACAGGAAGGGATCATCGGGCGACCACAAGTGGGGCGAAGGAATCTGCAATCGGATATTTTCACCTGCAACCGCTTCTGCATGAGCAATCTCTTTTCCTCGATCATACACAATCACACGCACACGATCATTTGCATGGATATGGGATAATTGGGTTTCTACATCGCAAATTTTGCGGTCTATGTCTGGAAAATATTTCAGTGATACGATATGAGTTTCGGGCACGGGTTCCAGCCAGACGGTTTGCCAGATGCCCGTGACGGCGGTGTACCAGATGCCCTCGGGATGTTCCACCTGCTTGCCGCGGGGTTGATATCCGGCATCGGTGGGATCCCAGACACGCACCATCAGTTCGTTGCTATCCGGCTTGAGGTAAGAAGTAATATCGAAAGAAAAAGCATCATAGCCGCCCTCGTGCGTGCCTACGAGTTGACGATTCACATACACCTCAGCCTGCCAGTCAACCGCATCGAAATGCAACAGAATATGTTTATTTTTCCAGGAAGCAGGAATCATGAATTTCTTCTCATACCACAATGCCTGGTCAGCACGCACATTTTTACCTACACCAGAAAGCGCCGATTCAATGGCAAAAGGCACCAGGATTTGTCCATCCCAGTGTGGGGGAAATCGATCGTCCAGCACATCGGTGAGTGCATAATGCCACAGGCCGTTCAGGTTCATCCATGCTTTTCTTTCCATTTGGGGTCGCGGATACTCCGGCCAGGGAAGTTGTGGGTTCACCTGTTGTGCAAAATCGGTCATCACATGATGTCCTACCGGGTGCCATTGAGCAAACGAAGGAATAGCCAGCCATAGTAAAGCAATAAACGTGTATATTTTCATGATGCATGAATTTACGATAGCAAAAAAGCCGCGAAGAATCGCAGCTTGTTATCATTACTCCTTAAAGATCTTTTACACAACCTGTGTGTTATCACATAGGTTCTTTTCGCCTGAATTATTTCACCACAAACACAGTAGAACCTGATACGCCATCCAACGTAGCCGTGATGGTAACCACGCCTTTACCTACGAATCTCACCAAGCCGTTGCGATCGACAGTGGCCACAGACGGATTGCTGCTGGAAAAAGTAAAAGCCGCTTTTGAAAGATCTGCAAAGGTGCCATCATTATAGGCCGCTTCCAAAATATGATCGGCTTCCGGATGCGGTTGTTCGCGATTCGGATCTGTATCGTCGGCCAGCCATTTGTTTTTGGCTTTCAGGTTTAGTTGATCCCCTACATGATATATCAAGGCTTCAGGCTGAAGGGTTACATGTGCCACCCGGCGGGTGAAATCGCCCGCCATATGCACAAGAGCGGAATCTACTGCATCTCTTGCATTTTGACCGAGCTCAATTTGATAGTCACCAGGATATACGATCTGTCGCATTTTTTGTTCATCCCAGAATGACAATTGCATACCATGTATATGAAGTGTGATGTGCTGCGTTTCGCCTGGAGCAAGCACCCGTGTTTTCTGGAAACCCTTCAACTGTTTGGAAGGCATTTCTTTTCCGGATATTTTGGGTGGTTTTACATACAATTGTGCAACAGTTGATCCGGGTAATGAGCCTACATTGGTTACGTCAAATTGGATGGTAAGGCTATCATCGGGAGTCATGGATGAAGGTGTTACCGAAAAATTGGAATAGGCAAACCGGGTGTAACTTAATCCATAACCAAACGGATATTGCGGCGTTTTTGTGAAATACATATAAGTCCGTCCTAATCCATCGGTATTTCTGGGATTTAAATAATAATTCGATTTATCGGGCAGCTGAAAATCATTGACATACCAGGTGAAGTTTAAATGTCCGCTGGGATTATGATCGCCGGTTAACACATGTGCCAGTGCCGTACCCTGAAATTCACCATTGTAGCCGCTAAAGATGATAGATGGAAAATACCTTTGTACCAGGCTGATATCCATGGGACCGGTAGCCTGCATGACGAGAATCATGTGTGGATTTCCTAATTGTGCTACCTGATAAATTAAATCAGATTGATTACCCGGAATCATCAGATTCGCCCGGTCAAACCCTTCGCGCGATACGGCTTCATCCGTGCCAATATACACAATCACCAAATCAGCTTGTTTGATATCTGATTGGGTTTTTTCGTTTAACCATGCAGGTTGTGAAGCCGTTGTGGATGTGGCCGTGCTATCGAAGATCACCTCAATATCGGGATTTTTTTGTTTAAATACTTGTGTGATGCCTTCCACGGGACTGACCTGATGACGTGGACTTCCGGAATAGCCACCTAAAATCACTTTATTGGCCAGATCACCTACAATGACCACCCGATGAAGTTGTTCCGGGTGTACCGGTAAAAGCGTTTGCTGATGAGAGAGGGTATCGTTTTTGAGCAGTACCCAGGTATTCTCGGCAACTTCTTCAGCCAATTGTTGATGTGCCGGGCTTTCAATCACGTCTTTGGTGATGCCGGTATAAGGAACCTGGTTGGGTGGATCAAATTCACCGGTTTTCATCCGAATTGTAAATACATCTGTGAGCGCGCGGTCGATGACGCCTTTGCTCAGTACACCTGCGCGGATGGCTTCTTCTATATTCGATAACGTGTATTCTGCTCCTGTACAGTTCAGGCAGGTACCTGCACGCAAAGCAAAAGCTTGTCCACCCGCAGCACCTGATAGCGTATCGTGTGTGCGCTGATTAATCCACACAATCTTTGATTGGCCATCAGGTCGATATATTTTTCGAATATGCCATCCTGGCGGCGCCCAGAAATGACCATAAGGATATTCAAGATAAGTAGTACCCACGGCACCACAGTCGGATGTCGTATATCCATCAAATCCATAGGTGCGTTTGGCCAGCACGTTAATCGTGTAGGTGTTAGCTACAGCTGGCGTGCCGTTGATGGCGTTGTAGGCCGTCATGATGCCGGCCACATGGGCTTTTTCGATCAAATATCTGAAGGTGGCTGTGTAATAATTACGAATCGTTTCATCATCGGCATTGGAGGATATGCCTGTACGGTTGTTTTCCAGGTTATTCAATGCATAATGTTTGGCTGTGGCGGCTACTTTCAAATAACCCGTTTCCGGGATGCCGTGCATGGTTTGTCCTTGCATGCCGTTCACGTAAGCAGCGGCCATGATAGAAGCCAGGTAAGGATCTTCGCCGAAAGCCTCGTCGGTACGTCCCCAGCGCGGATCGCGGTCGATGTTGATGGTAGGAGCCCAGAAGGTAAGGCTGCCATAGTTGTCCCTGGAATCACCGAGATTGTTTTGTCCGACATCAAAAAGCGATTTGTCAAGAAATCCGCGTGCTTCATCAGAAATGGCCTGGGCTTCCCGATAAATCAATTCGGGATCCCAGCTCATCGCCGTCGCAAAGTTCACCGGGAAGCTGGTGGCGTGTGGAGAGCCATAGGGAGGTTCGCGACGGTTGCTTCCATGATGCAAGTTGCCAAATAAAGCATTCACGCCGTGTTGGGCTTCATTCCAGTAGAAATACTGCTGTACACCCAACCTGGGAATGGCCGGAGCAAAGTTGGTATGCAGTTGCCGGATTTCTTCTTCCAGCGTCATCCGCGACACCAGATCAGCAGCTCGCTCCTGGAAACTATAATGCGTATCGCGATAGATGGGCACTGAAGAGGATTGCTGTGCTGTTGCCGTAAGCGTTATACCAAGAATCATGCAGCATAGTAATATGCTAAATCCCCGGTAATTTAACTGTAAACTCATTTGTATAGAATTTTGTGATGAAAGGAAAAATCTTGGAAATAGAGGATGGGTAAAAATAAGAATTCATTTGAAAAAAGAAAACATTACTTCTGGTGCTAATCATAAGATAGAACGGTGAAAGTGGGTGAGCACCGATACTTAACACATTTATCCATCATTAAATAAGATAGCCAGGTAAGCAGGAAAAGGCATTTCAGGAAAGAAATAACCTTGGCAAGCATAAAGTAAAATAAAAGAATTCATGAATCTTTTATTTTAAGTTTGCGATAAAATGTAATTTTATCCGCATAATCTACGTTTTTTTCATCATAAAAAATAGAACAGGTAATTTTCATTCATCCAGAAAAAGTTCAGAATATAAAATGATAAGAATAATTTGATGATTGACAAGATTTGTGACTTGATAAATGAAGCCAAACAAGTCAGTATTTTAGGCAAAAGAGTTGATCTATCAATTCTCCTCCCTGGATGGTTCTATATATCTTCTATCATTGTTTAAATAACAACATTGCAAATTCTTTTAAGCTTCTTCTCCATGTTAGAAATTCATGAGCTGTATTTGGAGAAACATAAAGTACGGCATTGATTCCAGCATTTTTTAAATCTTCAACATTCTTTCTCGGATCTCCTCCGGTGAATTCTTTTCCAAGTCTTACCAACCAGTCGATTTCCTTACTTCCATAGCTAACAAATACAAGCTTAATCTTATCCTTGAAATCCGGTATTTTACTGACATCATCGAGTGAAATTGAGGCGCCGCTGAATAAACCAATGTATGAAAATTTGTCAACATTAGATAAAGTAATCATTTTCGTTTCCATGCTACCCATTGATAAACCAGCCATTGCCCGGTGCTTTTGATCTGCGATTGTATGAAAATGTTCATCAATATATGGAATGAGCTCATTGACAAGGACAGTTTCAAAAGGTTTGATGTCGAAATCTTTTAATTGTCCAATTTTAACGTCATTTGTCATACCATAAGTCATTACTATGATAAAAGGCCTGACCTTCCCTTCAGCGATGAGGTTATCCATAATCAAATTAACACGTCCTTGGTTAACCCAGGCTGTTTCATCTTCGCCCCAGCCATGTTGAAGATAAAGTACAGGATAGCGTTCTGAATGATTTTCGTCATAATCGGGCGGAAGATAAACGAAAGCGCGACGAATTGAATTTGTGCTTTTAGATGGGAAAAGAATCTGTACAACATGGCCATGTGGGACATCTTTTAAAGCATAAAATTCCTGGTCATGAGCCGGAACTTCAATACCACTTTCCCAGCGGGTTGATCCATAAAAATTCAAGGTTCCGGGATCATTAAAAACTCCTCCGTCAACGATAAGATGGTAATAGTGAAATCCCTCATCTACTGGATCTGCAGTTGTACCTACCCAAAATCCATCTTTTGATGGAGTAAGCATTGTTCCCTGACTTCCACCAAGTGTCGCTTTTACGCTCTGGGCCTGGGGGGCATATATGCGAAAGCGAACGTATCTCTGCGAATTTACCTGTGGATAATCCTGTCCCGGTTGATTAAGTATAGAAGGTTTAAAATCATCTTTTATAAAAGACGTATCACTCTGGGCATTGCTCCATCTGCTGAATAATAGCAAAAATGCGAAAAGGGCAAAAACGATTTTCCTCATATAAGTAAGTGGTTTTTAAAAAGAAACATATGTTATTCACTTGAAGCAGCTGTGCATAATTGTCAGTTAAAGATGCATTTTTATATATTTCAATACCCAGGGTTCTGAATAATTTTTGGGTTCTGGTCGATTACACTTTGAGGAATAGGTGCCAGATACATTTTAGAATCAAAATGATGTGTGGGTGGATAGTTAATTACAATGGGCGTGTATACCCATACTCCTTTATCATCATTAGGAGATGAATTGGTGATCATCATGCCGTGTTGAGGTCTGTTTAATACGCTATCCGCAATTTTCCATCTGATGATATCATAGAAACGTTTGTTTTCAAAGCATAATTCTACATCTCTCTCCTGATGGATTTCAGCACGCATCTGATCCTGCGTTAATCCGGGTTGGAGATCAGGGATGCCAGCTCTTCTTCGGATAGCATTGATGGCATCGTAAACAGATGGATCTGGTCCATAAGCCTCATTTTCAGCTTCTGCATAGCCTAAAAGAACTTCAGCATATCTGAAATAAATGAAATTTGCACCGCTTACAGGACCACCACCAGGCCTGACCAAGGGATTCAACTTTTTCTTGAAATAATATCCTGAGTTACTTACATCCCCTGTACTGAAGTTAATTTCATTCAATGAAGGATGAACTTTATCGATTCGAGTGTAAATAGTATCGGGTCTTGGCATCCAGTCCATGTAATAAGGAGCCCCATCATATACAATCCAATCGTAAAATCTGGGTTCACGATTGACATAAGGATGTTGCGGATCATATCCCGATGTGGGATCTGTAATCGGTTTGCCATTGGCCATGTAAAACCTATCAACAAGTTCCTGTGTGGGATTATAATTACCCCAGGTATAATAAGCGCCTAAAATATACACAACTCCACCATATTGTTCAAATGTTGAACCAAGAGGGCTATTGGCTACGTATTGTCTATCCCAGATAACTTCTGAGTTATATTTATTCCCTGGAAACCACAATCCATGAGAGGATAGATCAGGGAACAGATCATAAGGGTGGCCATTCCCATATTTGTCTATAAATTGTTTGAATGTTGCTGCAGCTTCAGCCCATCTGTTTTTGTCATAGTTTCCGAAACCACAACAGGAACCAGGATTGGAACCCACAGCTGGCACTGCAGCATTAAATGCCGGAGATGCTGCAAAAAGCTGTACCCAGCCTTTCAACATTAACGCTGCTCCAATGGTAGCGCGGCCGGCATCTGCATCTGTAGGTCCATATTTTACAGCCAAATAATTATCATTAATAATGCTATCAAGCTCGCTTACAATAAAATTTTCAGTTTCAGCAAAGCTTGCTCTAGGCCTGTACAATTGAGCACTATCCATGGTATGCCTATCAAGCTCTTCAGTAATGATAGGTACCCCCCCTACGAGTTGCCATAGATTAGCATAAAAGAATGCTCTTAAAAATCTTGCTTCATCAATTCTTTTATGCATCCAATCAGGGGAAAAGTTAGCAGCGTGCTTTCTCACCTCTTCTATAAATGTGTTACACTTCCGGATATTGGCATAGGTAGTAGCCCAGTTATAGTTATATTCACCCAATGGGCCTGCTACTCCTCCCCATACACCAAAATATGTGGTATTAGGATTTACAATTCCCTGCTTCCAATTATAGGAAGTATAATAAAAATGTTGAGCTGCATAGTCAGTAAAATTATCCATATTGTCTGGCTGGTTCTGACAATCGGGTAAATTATGGTAAATGTCGTTTAAAAATAAATCGGCTGTTGCTTCATTTGACCATTGTGTTTGGTCAGTTAAAACAGATTTATCAGGATTATCCAGAAATTGATTTACACAGGATTCAAGGAAAAATATGGAAATCCCAAATGAATAGATAATTATTTTATAAAATGTCTGTTTCATATTTCATGAATTTTATTGTTCAACTAATTAAAATTGCACGTTTAATCCAACAGTATAAACCGATTGAATCGGGTAAAAATAGTCAATATTATTTCCGTCAAAGTTATTGCTGGTTGTTTGCGGATCCATAAATTTCAATTTACTAATTGTGAAAATGTTTTGTCCGGATACGTAAAATCTCAGCTGTTGCATGCCTATTTTTTTGACGATTTTATCTGGTATAGAGTACCCAATGACGGCTGTTTTCAGTCTCAGATATCCGCTGTTTACCATCCAGAAATCAGAGGTTTGTGTGTTGTTGGCATAAGGAGCCTGATTAGCTCTTGGGTATTTTGCATTCTGGGTATTTACTGTCCATCGATGATTGTAATACTCGTAAGTGGAATTGCTGTTATTATTGTAGAATGGTACGGTTTGAAATCCTATTACATTGATACTCGATATAGCAGCACCCTGGAAGAAAAGAGTCACGTCAAATCCATTCCAGCTAATACTTGGAGTGAATCCATAAGTAATTTCGGGATATTGCGGATGGCCGATAACGGTTTCATCATTTGCATCAATCTTACCATCCCCATTTAAATCTGCATACTTAATATCACCCGGATGTAAGGTGCCAAATTGTGCCACATTCCACCCATCGCTTGCATTAATGATTCCATCTCCATTTTTATCTTCTGAAGTTTTAAACAGACCTAATGCATGATAACCGAATGGGGTGCCATAAGGTCTTCCAGTGCGTCGTCTTCTTGGGTTATTATAGGTTGCAGGCGTTTCAAATACCTGAATCATCTTGTTTCTGGCGTAACTAAAACTACCAGATAAATTGAAATCGACCGCACCTATTTTCCGGTTGTAAGATAAATTCAGATCTATTCCATTATTATCCATGATTCCAGCATTTTGTTGAGCTAAATTTAACCCATATTCAACAGGAACTGTGATAGCTGGTGGTAACAACATGCCGGATCTTCTTTCATGGAAATAATCGAATGAAAAATTCAAAATATTCCAGAATGTAGCATCAAAACCAATATCTGCCTTATTTGAAACTTCCCAGGTGATGTTGGGATTGGATTCGGTAGAAATATATGATCCTTGCGTAAGTGCCCCTGATCCGAATGCATAGGCATTACCATATAAATTATAGGCACTTAAATACTGAAATGGACCACCCGCAAGGTTACCTGATTTACCCCATGATCCCCTTATTTTCAGATAATTGATTTTATCACGCAAAGAGCTAAAAAAGGATTCCTGAGAGATAATCCATCCTGTAGAAAATGCCGGGAAAAATCCCCAGCGATGTCCCGGTGCAAAATAATAGTGTCCATCTTCCCGTCCGGAAGCTTCAAAGAAATATTTGTTGTTGTAGTTATAAGACAGCCTGTACACAAACCCAATCTGACTTCCACTACTTGATGTACCGCTATTATCGAAATCATTTTTATTGGAGCTACCCATGCTGAGTTCATCTATGGGTACTACAAAGTGGTTTCTTTGGGCAGAAAACTGATCGTTTAAATTCTTGATTAGATCTGCTACGGCCAAAAATTCTATACTGTTTTTACCAAAAGAGTTTTTATAATTGATATACCCCTGGAAATCAAATTTTTGGTTTCGGATAAATTGCTCGTTCAAAAAACTATATGTCGGAAAGTTCCCTTCAGCAGAGGAGATCTGTTGAATGTAGCTGTATGGCTGGGTGGTGGTATCAACTATGTAATAATAGTATGGAGTATGCCAGTTCTTGATAAAATTGCTTGTTGGATCATAGGCGAATAATGCTTTAACCGATAATCCTTTGATAAAGGGTAAGTCCTGGTTAATGGAAAATGTTGCCATCTGGGTATTTTGATCATTAAAGTAATACCCGGCTTTTAATATGCCAATTGGATCTATACCCGATGATTGTCCCCAAAGGCCATTGCTATAATAAAGCGGGTCAATGGGTATGTATTTGTATAAAGATCGGATGAGTTCATTCACGTTAGAACCTAAGTCAATGGAATGGGTATTTTCAATGGATCCAATTAAGGAAGCATGAACCTGGGTTGTGGGTGTAGCATTTACATCCAAATTCAACGTGTAGCTATATCTTCTATACCACACCGGATCAAACATTCCTCTCTGATCCAGAAAGCCAAATTGGGTGTAGTATTTTATAATATTTGTCCCTCCACTTAATTGCAGATCATAATTCTGTATGGGGGCATTTAGATGTGGTATGGTCCGGCTTGCATTGCTAATTGGATACACATCAGGATTGGATTTATTCAGTGAAGGGTAATTCTGAATATAACTTGGTGGGAAAGGCGGATTTGTACCATTGGGATTTTCATTATAATATGCTTCATCTCTCAATCTCATATAATCTAAGGCATTAAGCATTTTCGGATAATAAGTGGGGTGTTGAATTCCGTAATATGCATTGATATTCAGCCGAGGTGAACCGACTTCTCCTTGTTTCGTGGTGATCAAAATCACTCCATTAGCTCCACCCAGTCCATATGGAGCGACGGCAGCTGCATCCTTCAATACGGTAACAGATGCTATGGAATTGGGATCAATTTCACTGATATTGCTTCTAATCACCCCATCCACGACAATAAGGGGAGCGTTATTACCGGTAGTAGCGATTCCGCGGATATTGATTTGAGGATTATCCTGTCCTGGTTGCCCACTCACCGCTACCATGCTAATTCCACTCACTCTTCCTGCAATGGCGTTTGAAATATTGGGTACGGGTGATTCGGCAACTTCTTTTCCAGATACAGAAGAAATGGATCCTGTTAAACTGATTTTCTTCTGCGTCCCATACCCCACCACTACTATCTGATTCAGATTGGTTGCAGTAGAGTGTAATTGCACGTTTATCTGGCTTCGGCCGGAAATGGGTATCTCCTGCCGCTCATATCCGATGTAGGAAAAGACCAACGTATCGTTCCCGGAAAGAGGATGAATGACATAATTGCCCTGATTATCAGTAGTTGTACCAATATTGGTGCCTTTCACCTGCACGGTTACTCCGGCCAGGGGATTGCCATTTTCATCCATCACCTTTCCCCTTACTTCCACATCCTGAATCTGCACATGTAGATTAGAAACCTGGGATAAACCTGTTAAGGATGTTTTTCTCGCAGGTATTCCAGGTATCAACACCACCCGATTGTTGACCACTTCATAATCTATCCCGTTTTTAATCAGTATTTCCTCCAGAATACTATCCAGTCGGGCATTTGTTACATCTACATCTACCCGTTGACTCACATTTACCCGATTCAAACTGTATACGAATTTTACATCGGTAAGTTTTTCTAAGCGGTGTAAGACCGTGGCGATAGTGGCATCGTGCATGTTCAGATTCACCCGTTGCTGCATGTTTACCTGAGCATCACCCGGGCGAGCGTAACTCATGCCTGCAAAAATCAGGGCCATGATAAGCTGGATGCCGGAAAACTTCATGATTTTTAGCCAGTTAATTTTTTGAATTCCTGAAATGAATTTCATAATTTTGAAAAGTTTAGTTGGTTTAACTAAATAGTTTCCTATTACACCTGGTCGTGTAGGGAACTTTCTTCAGCCGGTGTGTGCCACCACACCGGTTTTTTGTTGTTTCAATTTACAGCCTGTGTATCATTTTACGTTACCATAATGGACAGATTTTAAGGTGAACCATTGGGTATGGTGTACATTTCAATAACCGAGTCGCTGATGATACGGTAATGGACATTTAAAGATTTTTCTATCAGCTCGAGCACATCAGAAAGATGCTGCTCATTGAAATCACCTGTCAGGGTGTAATTCAACAAAGCAGCATCTGAACACCGGATCTGCACATCATAATGTTTTTCCAGTGAGGTAATTACGTTTGCCAGTGGTGTGTTGTCGAACGACAGATTAACTTTCTGCCAGCGCTGTATGCTTGCCTCATCCTGTTCTGTTTCCTTTATCAACCGGCCGCTGGGATCCAGAACAGCTTTCTGATGGGGGTACAACATCACCTCCCCGTCTTCAGCGCCGTTTTTCTGTACAGACACCTTTCCGGTAAGTACGGAAACCTCGGCTGGTTTTCCTTCAATGGCTTTCACCAGAAAACTGGTGCCCCAAACTCGCGTGATGAGCTGATCACTGTATATGACAAACGGATGTTGCGGATTTTTGGTAACTTCAAAAAATGCCTCACCTTTTAAATGTACGATCCTTTCTTTTCCAGTGAATTTATCGGGATACTGCAAACGGCTGTTGGGACTCAGCCAAACTTTGGTGCTATCGGAAAGTATAATGAGATACATGCGTTGTGTCATATTATTTAATGCAATCTCATTTGAACTTACGATGGATTGGCTATTCACCTGCATGACCTGATGCACCTGTTGTACCGTCCACCAGGCCACGCCTGCCATAAAACCAATCACCAAGGCAGCGGCTGCATATTTTAACCACTTTCGATAGCGAATATGCTGATGTTCTTTTTCCAATTCCTCTTCATTTTTCTGCAGCTGACTTGGCCAATCGGGTATTCGGCTCGCGATTTTATGAAACAAAGCTTTTTCCAACTCAGATTTTTCTTCTTCAGAAAGTTGTATTGCGTCGGTTTCATCAAACGATTCATACCAGGCCAGCAAATAGGCAAACTCTTCATCATTGCAGGTTCCTTCCAGAAACTTCCGTATAATTTCCTGAATCATCCGTTGTTCCACAGCCAAATTATTTAACATGCTTAGGCAATACAACCAAGTTCTTTCATGCCTGGTATAAACCGAACAGCGCACATGTGCCCTACAAAATGCTTTTTAATAAGCAGTGTTAAAAAATGAAGGTATCCCCTACGTGAAGAAGAAATTTTTTTTATAGGGAAAACAGCTGGTGAAGCTGTGTTTTGATAATGCGTAGTGCCTTGGTGATTTGATTTTCAACAGTCTTTTCGGAAATGCCCATCAGCCTGGCAATTTCTTTATGTGTTTTCATTTCTTCCCGGCTGAGTTGATATACCTGGCGGCATCTTTCGGGTAAACGGTTTACTATTTGCTGGATGTAGTGCTGCAAATCCCTGCCAATGATTTCCTGTTCGGGGCTTTCCTGCAGGGACACAGACGGGCTGAGATCGTCAGACATGGCTGTTTCCATTTGCTGGTAAAGCATTTTCAACACAATATAGCGCATGGATGCAAACAGATAGTTTTCCAGCGAAGTGTGAATGTGCAAATGATGACGGTTTTTCCAAAGGCTTTCAAAAAGCGTTTGCACGGCTTCCTCCGCTGCTTCCTTCACGCGGAGACGCTTATGCGCACTGACATACAGGCGGAACCAGTATCTTTTGTAAAGCTCTTCAAAAGCTTGCGGATCATCTTCCTGAAGCAAATGCAATAATTCTTCGGTAGTCAGCAAGGAGTAACTGTGCATCATGGGTTTTGATTGAAATATTTCAAGAATTGTAAAATATACGCCTAAGTTTGAAAGTTTTTCTGAAAAATCAAAATTTTAATGCAACAGAACAATAGAAGATAGTCTGAAATTTCTATTGTCAATTTCGGCTGAGTTATCTTTGCATGTTGTTTTTGAATGTATTAGGTAATGGAAAAAGTCAGGGTTCAGGCTGCTCTATCGAACGGATCGGAGGCAGTTTTTCCGGTATTGCTTTCGCTGAGTTTTGCGCATCTGCTGAATGATGCCATGCAATCATTGATTCCATCTATTTATCCTCTGATTAAGAAAAATTATCATCTCGATTTTTCTCAGATTGGGTTGATTACTTTAACCTATCAGCTAACAGCTTCACTGTTGCAGCCGCTGGTGGGGCATTTCACGGATCGCCATCCACAGCCTTATTCCCTTGCAACAGGTATGTGTTTTACCCTGTGTGGATTGATTTCTCTTTCCATGGCTGGTAGTTTTCATGCAATATTGCTATCCGTTGCGCTGGTGGGCATGGGCTCTTCGGTTTTTCATCCGGAATCATCCCGGATGGCCCGGTTGGCTTCCGGCGGAAAACATGGTACAGCGCAATCACTTTTTCAGGTGGGTGGAAACACAGGAGCTGCCATCGGGCCTCTGCTGGCGGCAGCGATTGTGGTACCGTTTGGACAAAGGTATTTACTTTGGTTTTGTGTGCTGGCCTGTGTCGGTATTGTTGTGCTTTGGCGGGTGGGACGCTGGTATCAAACTCATCATCTTGCCACTCATGCACCTCATAAAAAAACTCAGCAAACAACTCCTTCTGCTCTCACCCGCATGCAAATCGGTTTTTCCCTGTTCATTCTGCTCCTGCTCATTTTCTCTAAATACTTTTACCTGGCCAGTATGAACAATTATCTCACCTTTTACCTGATGGCTAAATTTCATATCTCCATACAGCATGCCCAGGTGTATTTATTTATTTTTTTGTTTGCTGTAGCCGCTGGCACGATGATTGGCGGGCCTGTGGGCGATCGCATCGGACGTAAATATGTGATCTGGATTTCCATTTTGGGAGTAGCTCCTTTTACCCTCCTGTTGCCTTATGCCAATCTGTTCTGGACAGCCATCCTTTGTATGCTGATCGGATTCATCTTATCCTCGGCATTTTCTGCTATCATTGTGTATGCACAGGAATTATTGCCCGGAAAAGTAGGCATGATTTCCGGATTGTTCTTCGGATTGGCATTTGGCATGGGTGGCATCGGATCAGCTGTGTTGGGTGAACTGGCCGACCGAACAAGCATTTTTCATGTATATCATGTTTGTTCCTTTTTGCCTTTGATTGGCCTGCTGGCGGGATTTTTACCGGATATTGAAAAGCATATCCGCACTTCTTGAAAACCAATGAAAGGGCTTTTGTTCATACATTCAACCTATACTCAAGCTTGCAGATCTTAAAATATTGCTTGCCAGCTGAATGGCCACCGATGTTTTTTCGGGAAAGCGGGATAAATATTTGCCCCGAACAAATGATTCTCTCCATCAGAAACCAGTGGATATCCTATCTTTGCCGTCAAAATCAACACCAACATGACAGAAGAAAATAAGAAAGTGCCGATTACCGTAGCTTATGGCGATGGAATCGGACCTGAAATCATGGATGCTACCTTGCGCATCATTATGGCAGCAGGCGCCCGCATTGAGCCGGAAGTGATTGAAATTGGAGAGAAGGCTTATCTGGAAGGATTTAGTTCAGGTATCCGGCCCGAAGCCTGGGAATCGCTTCGTCGTACCAAAGTGTTTTTAAAAGCGCCGATTACCACACCCCAGGGTGGAGGTTACAAAAGTTTGAATGTGACCGTGCGCAAAACCATGGGTTTATTTGCCAATGTGCGCCCTTGCGTGTCGTATTATCCGTTTGTTAAAACCAAACATCCGAAAATGGATGTGGTGATTGTGCGGGAAAATGAAGAAGATACCTATGGAGGTATTGAACACTGGCAAACCCGTGAAGTAACCCAATGTCTGAAACTCATTACTCGCCCGGGAACTGAAAAGATTATCCGATATGCTTTTGAATATGCCCGTGCTTACGGTCGTAAAAAAGTAACCTGCTTCGTCAAGGATAATATCATGAAAATTACCGATGGGCTTTTCCATAAAATATTTGACGAAGTGAGTCAGGAATACCCGGATATTGAAAAGGAAACCTGGATCATTGATATCGGTGCAGCCAAGCTGGTAGATACGCCTGAAATGTTTGACGTAGTGGTGATGCCCAACCTATATGGCGATATCTTATCTGATGTAGCTGCACAAATGACTGGATCGGTGGGCATTGCAGGCTCAGCTAACATAGGCGAAAGTGTGGCCATGTTTGAAGCTATTCATGGTTCGGCTCCCCGCCGTGCAGGACAGAATCTGGCCAATCCTTCAGGTCTGTTGCTGGCAGCCGTGCAAATGCTGGTTCACATTGGCCAGAACGATGTAGCTACTACCGTGCAAAACGCCTGGCTGAAAACCATTGAAGATGGCATTCACACGTATGATATTTATCAGGAAGGCGTTTCCAAACAAAAAGTGGGTACCCGGGAATTTGCCGATGCTGTAATCCAACGCCTGGGCATGCAACCACAGCAACTAAAACCCGTGAAGTTTGGTAAAGCCAGCTTCAACATTAAAATCAAACAAACAGAAGTTACGCCCAAACAGCTGGTAGGCGTGGATGTGTTTTTGGATGACCAGGTTGAATTGCCTTATGACCAGCGCGATCCCAATAAGCTGGGTGAATCACTCAAACTGGCTTCCACGGCCAAACTGCAGTTGACCATGATCACCAACCGCGGTACCAAGGTATGGCCGGGCGGTTATCCGGAAACCTTCTGCACCGACCATTGGCGCTGCCGCTTTGAAGCCAAGGATCACCAACCATTGAATTATCAGGATGTAATTGATCTATTGCAAAGCATCCACAGCAAAGGATTTCAGGTAATCAAAACCGAAAACCTTTACATCCAGAACGGAGTGGAAGGCTTCAGCAAAGGCCAGGGCCAATAATTCAGCTTGTTTTACCGCACGGATAACCTACGCATCAAACGCAATAAATCTTCAAGCAAAACACCAGGCGTGGACGACTGATCCACGCCTTTTTAATTCTTTTGTAAGCATCATGCCTTGCTGATCCTTTAATCCATCAGAAGAATCTTGTATATTTGAAAATATCATTGCAAAAACTGCTGGCATGACGCGTTTTATCATTGCCTTGTTTGTTACCATTGGCTTTATTTTTTTGCTCGCCCACCCCTGGGGCAATATCCCACCGCTTGGCTCCTTTCTCAGTCCACAGGAAGGTTTCTGGCAAAACGCAGAGCCGCTAAAACGGCATTTTCCTGCACAAACTCAATTGCCTGCATTAAGAGATAGTGTGGAAGTCTGGCTTGACAGGCGCTGGGTGCCACATATTTTCGCCCGCAACAGGCACGATTTGTTTTTTATGCAGGGTTATGTGACGGCCATGTTTCGCCTATGGCAAATGGATATCCAAACCATGGCTGCCGGTGGACAGCTGGCGTCCATCATGGGACCTGATTTACTGCCTTTTGATCGCCTGCAACGCCGCAAAGGCATGGTATATGGTGCAGAACAGAAGCTGAAGGCCATGGAAGCTGATTCTGTGACCAAAGAGATCCTTGATGCTTATACGGCCGGTGTGAATGCCTACATCCAAACGCTTACGCCGCGCACCTTGCCGCTGGAGTACAAGCTACTGCACGATTATCCTCGGAAATGGACCAACCTGCGATCGGCCCTGCTTATTGAATACATGGCTGATGATCTTACCGGACATAGCGACGACCGGGAATATTCCAACCTGCGCCGTGTCTTTACGGATGAGCAGCTTCACCGCATGTTTCCTGATTTTCCAGATTCCTCTGCTCCTATTATCCCACCAGGTACTGCATTTGCCAAACCCTCCAGGCTGAATCCGGCTGTGCCCACCGATACTGCCCGCGCCAGAGCCTTGCTGGCTGACTCGGCATTGCTTGCTGTAATCCATCCTGCATCTGATTATGTTACGGGAAGCAACAATTGGGCGGTAAGTGGAAGCAAAACAGCATCCCACGTGCCTATTCTTTGCAACGATCCCCATCTGAGCCTAAACCTGCCCTCACTGTGGTTTGAGATTCAGTTGCATGCGCCTGGTATCAATGTATATGGTGTGTCTCTGCCTGGTGCACCCGCGGTTATCATCGGTTTTAATGACAGCATTGCCTGGGGGGTTACCAATGCTGCCAGGGATGTGAAAGATTATTATGCTGTGCATTTTACCGGGACAGATAAAAAAACCTATATATGGAACGGCAAAAAAGTGCCAGCCACTTTGCGCATTGAAACGATTCAGGTAAAAGGTGAGGCTCCTTTTCATGATACAGTTGCATATACCATCTGGGGGCCGGTAACGTTTGACCCGGATTTTCCGGATACCATCACCCATATTCCCTATCTGGCCACGCATTGGCAGGCCCTCGAGCCTTCCAATGATCTGAAAACCTTTTACTTGCTGAATTGCGCACACAATTACCAGGATTACGTACGGGCTTTGGCTTATTTCAATTGCCCGGCGCAGAATTTCGTGTATGCTGACAAGGCCGGGCATATTGCCATCTGGCAACAGGGTTGGTTCCCGCTCCGCTGGAAAGATCAGGGTAAATATGTGATGCCGGGTGATGATGAGCATTTCCAGTGGCAAGGATATGTGCCGGTAGCTGAAAATCCGCATGTAGTGGACCCTCCCCAGGGCTTTGTGTTTTCCGCCAATCAGCATCCCACAGATCCATCCTATCCGTATTATTATACCGGTGATTTCTTTTATTACCGGGCCAAGCGCATTCACGACTACCTGAGCAGCAAATCCTACCTGACCCTGCAGGATATGATGCGCCTGCAAAATGATGTATATGATACCCGTGCAGCCGAAGCTCTGCCCTTGCTGTTGGCACATTTACCGGTTACGGCCGTAAGACCGTCCGAACGGGAATATGATTCTTTGCTTCGGCACTGGAATATGCAGGTTACGGCTCAGAGCAAGGCTCCCATTTTGTTTTATGCATGGATGGATACCCTGATGCACAGACTCTGGGATCCCGTATTATCAACCGCTCACCGGGTTGTGGAAGCTCCGTCCATGCAAACCACTATCGAATGGTTGCTGCGCGATACTACCATGCAGTTCTTTCATGCCTATCACAACCCACCTGTTCATTTAACCACACTCGTAACCGAATCATTTCATGCTGCCATGGACGCTGTTCGCAGGCAGGCAGATAACAAGGGAATCATGAACTGGGGTCAATTCCGTGGAACCAGCATCCTGCACCTCACCCGACTGGATGCCCTGAGTGTTAGTCACTTGCCTACCCCCGGCGACGGAGCGACCGTAAATGCCATCACTTCCAATCACGGACCTTCCTGGCGCATGATTGTACAGCTGGGGAACCCGACAAAAGCCTATGGTGTGTATCCCGGCGGACAGAGCGGAAATCCGGGCAGCCCACATTACGACGATATGATTCATGATTGGCTGCTGGGACGATATGAGCCTTTGCGCTTGTACACAGCCCAGGATCGTCATCATCCCGATATTGAAGCCATCATGCATTTTACACCTTAAAACCATTGGCTATGCGCTTTGTACTATCTGCTCTTCTTACCGCACTGCTGGCTTTTCCGGCCGGATATTTCCTCCCCTGGTGGACAATTGCCATTGCAGGAGCCTTGAGTGCATGGTTTCTTGCCCAGCGGCTGGCATTCTTTAGCTTCTTATCGGCTTTCCTGGCTGTAGGACTGCTTTGGTTTTTTATTGCCGGATACATAGATCTGCAAAACCAGCATATCCTTTCACGTCGTATCAGTGAACTGTTTTTCCATACTTCAAACCCCTGGCCTATGTTGATACTCACGGCAATCACGGGGGGACTGACAGCTGGACTGGGCGCCTGGTGCGGCGCGCTGTTGCGCAACATCACTTCCCGGAAGAAGCAAATGACATTCGGTAAGTTTTACGGTCAACGAACTTAGGTAGTTTATGTTTGTTTGCAGATCATCTGCTTCTAACACCTGCTTGCTGGCAGGAAATGTTTATCTTGCAATAAAACCCGTTTGATTATGCAGGAAGTTTCTATCGAACAACGCGTGCAGCAATGGCTGGATGGACCTTATGATGAGGAAACCAAACAACAAATCAGACAGCTGCAGCAACATAATCCGGAAGAACTTAAAGACGCTTTTTATCGCAACCTCGAATTCGGTACCGGTGGGCTTCGTGGCATCATGGGCCCAGGAACCAACCGAATGAATAAATACACGGTGGGCATGGCCACGCAAGGGTATGCCAACTATCTGAAACAATGCTTTACAGCCCCCATCCGGGTAGCCATCGGTCATGATAGCCGAAATAACAGCCGCTTTTTTGCTGAAATCACTGCGCAGGTCATGGCTGCCAATGGTATCGAAGTGTTTTTGTTTGAAAGTCTCAGGCCTACGCCAGAATTATCATTTGCCATTCGCTATCTCAAATGCCAGGGCGGTGTGGTGTGCACGGCATCCCATAATCCAAAGGAATATAACGGATACAAGGCATACTGGAATGATGGTGCCCAGCTGGTAAGTCCGCATGATAAAAACGTAATTGCTGAAGTTGAAAAAATCCAAAGCATCAATGATGTCAAATGGCAGGGCAATGATCATCTCATCCATCTCATTGGAGAAGAAATTGATCAGGCCTACCTGCAAATGGTGAAAAACTTATCTGTGTTTCCGGAAGTGATTCAACGACAGCATGATTTGAAGATTGTATATACACCCATTCATGGCAGCGGCATTAAACTGGTACCACGGGCATTGGCACAACTGGGTTTTACATCGGTGCATATTGTGGAAGAACAGGCTCAACCCGATGGCAATTTCCCAACCGTCGTTTATCCCAATCCAGAAGAACCCGAGGCCATGAGTTTAGGATTGCAAAAAGCAAAAACGCTGGATGCAGATATTTTACTGGGCACCGATCCCGATGCCGATCGTGTAGGCGTGGGTGTAAAAAATCAACAAGGCGAATGGATATTACTCAATGGCAATCAGACAGCCGTACTGGCTTTTAATTATTTAATCGAAGCCCGCGCACAGAAAAAGATAGCCACACCGCAGGATTATGTGGTGAAAACCATCGTGACTACGGATATGATTGATGTCATTGCAGCACACTATGGTGTACGTTGTTACAATGTGCTGACCGGTTTTAAATATATTGCTTCCATCATCCGGGAAAAAGAAGGAAAGGAAAATTATATTATCGGTGGAGAAGAATCCTACGGTTTGATGATTGGTGATCAGATACGCGATAAGGATGCTGTATCGGCTGTGGCGTTGATCTGTGAAATGGCTGCTTATGAACGCGAAAAAGGAAGAAGTTTGTTCGATAAACTCATTGATCTGTATGTACAATTTGGTTGCTATCGGGAAGCTTTGTTATCGCTTACACGAAAAGGTATGAAAGGCGTGGAAGAAATTGCGGCTATGATGGAACGATTCCGCAATCATCCTCCCAAACAGATAGCCGGCACGCAGGTTGTATGGATATTCGATTATCTAAAACAGGAAAAACTCAACATAATCACCGGTGAAAAGCAATCCATTGATTTGCCTCTTTCCAATGTATTGCAATTTTTAATGGTTGATGGATCAAAAGTTTCAGCTCGTCCTTCGGGCACGGAGCCTAAAATTAAATTTTATTTCAGTGTCAATCAACCGCTTGCTGATGCGCAAGCCTTTGCATCAACATGGGAGGCATTGGGTAAACGAATTGAATTGATTAAGCAGGATTTGCAGCTAAACCAACATTAATGCCACTTTCCAATCAAATATACATATTCTGAAACGGATAATCCTGCAGGAGTTTCATCAGTTGTGGATTTTGCTGTAGGGATTTGAGTGCTTGCAGGTGCCGTACGTGATGCATATCCGTACCGGCATAATCTATCAATCCATGGTGGAGCAATCTCAGGGCGATGGCCTGTTCTTCTGTTCCGTAATAGCCGGTCAGCGAGTTTAAATTCAGTTGCAGTAGGCAACCCATCGCCTTGAAGCTTTCGTACACATGAAACTGTTGATGATAATACCGGTATCGTTCCGGATGGGCAATCACAGGGATATAGGCATGATCCAGTACCAGCCGAATGCTTTCCTCTGCACGCTCAGGCGGTTGATGAAATGAAAATTCAATCAACACATATCCTCTTCCAGAGAATGAATCAAAACAAAGCAATTCCTCATTTTCCAACAGTTGCAGAAAGTGATCATCCAGATAATATTCCGCAGCCAACAAAGTTTTTATTGATACACCATGCAGCTGTAAAGCCGCCTGCCAGGCTGAAAAACGGGTCTTTAAATCTCCTGCCCGGTTGGGAAAAGAGCGTAGCTTGATATGAGGTGTAACAATCAATTTTTGATATCCCATCTGTCTCATTCCGGATATCAAAATCAATGATGTTTCCAGATCCTTAACGCCGTCATCTACACCCGGCAGAAAATGGGCATGTATATCGGTTTGAAGAAAAGATAAATCAGGGAACTCAGGAAATGATGATGTTTGGGATTGGGAAAACATGGCTTTTCATTTGGCCCATTGATTACAGACTCACTGTTCTTCACTCTGTAGTGGGAAAAAACCATAATATCAGGTATTTTTTTCCAATTTATCTACAGAAATGCTTTCAATAACATCGGTAGGCATGTAGGCATTCGCAATTGGCAGATTCTTATCTTGTAGCGGAGTTGAAGGCTGTGGCTGTGAAAACAACAAAGAGGGAAATGTTTGCAGGTTGCGCAGGTATACAGCAACAGAAGTAAGAATAGCTGCCAGGATGATAATTACACCCATCAATAGATTGGGATTTGTATGTCGCAACCAATAAGCCAATCCGATAAACAATATATTTACGACATACAGTATAACCGATGCTTGAAAATCGTTCATCCCGCAACCCAGCAAAATGTGATGAATATGATTGCGATCAGCCTTAAAGGGTGATGATTTGTGCAAAAGCCGAAAGATAATTACCCGCAGGGTATCGAAAAAAGGAATAACCAGAATAGCGGCGGCAATGGCAGGATTGGGCTGAAATGTTTCCCCGCTGGGTAAATCCAATTTGCAATTTAAAAACCTGAGTGTAAAAGCAGCCACAATATATCCGATGGTCATGGATCCGGTATCACCCATAAAAATCTTGGCAGGATGTGTATTGTAATACAGGAAACCAATTAATGCACCACTCAGTATAAAAGCTGCAATATGCATGTTTTGCATTCCTTTTGCATAGAAAATGGCACCATAGGTAAGAGCTATGATCAAGGCGATGCCTCCGGCCAGCCCATCAATTCCATCAATTAAATTAAAAGCATTGATAATGGCTACTACCAGGAATATGCTGATGATTTCGCTGAAGGGGGAAACCAAATGATGAATTCCAAACAATCCATGCAGATCATCAATCTTGAATCCTGCCAGCACAACCAGCAGGAAAGCCCCCATCACTTGTCCACCCATTTTTTTCATTGGACTTATGGGTACGACATCATCTTTTAAGCCCACAAAAAACAAAACGGATAACCCTAACAGAAAGTATTGTAGAGTCCGGGTAATTTGAAAATCTCCCCAGGCAAGCATAGAAAAGAAAAAACTCACATATAGAGCCACACCCCCAAGGTTGGGTGTTTGGCACTTGTGAATTTTTCTGCCACCCGGTATATCCAGCAGGTTTAATCCGTAACAAACACGGATAATAATAGGAATACTGAGGAAAGTGACAATGCTGGCAGTAATCAGGCCGCAGATTGAATACCACTGGGTCATCATAAATTTTCATTTATGTGATGAATATTTTCCAGGTAGTTTTTCATTGGATGGCGTTGGGATAAGTCTATCAGCAAATATTTTTCCAAAATAAAAAGCCACCTGCGCATGGTATGTGCGTTTTAAATCATTTTAATCTGGCTTTACTTGTGCAGGTGGTTTTTAAAAACAAATAGGCTTCATTTGGTTTTCTTGAAGCTATTCATCCAGTATTTTCAGGCACACAGCGCGTGGACGATACCATACGCCAGCGCGGGTGAGCATACCGTTTTCTGTATTTCTGCGAAACAACACGATCTGATCACTATCCTGATGTCCTACAAGCAACCAACGGCCGTCCGGACTGATCACAAAATTTCTGGGGGTTTTACCCCCACTGGCTACCTGGCCGATTTTTTTCAGTTCACCCGTTGATGAATAGACTGCAAAAATAACGATATCGTTTAATTCACCTCTGTTGCTGGCATATAAAAAACGCCCATCCGGTGAAAGATGAATATCGGCTGCCGTATTCAATCCGTGAAAATCAGGTTCTACTGTAGAAACCGTCTGAATAGCTTTCAGTTGGCCTTCGTGATATTGAAACACTGTGATTTTCCATCCCATTTCCTGAATAAGATAAAGGAAACGATGATCGGGCGAAAAAGCCTGATGACGTGGGCCTGCACCAGGATCAACCTGTACATAAGGCTGGGGCGCAGGCGTAAGTCTGCCCGTGCGGGCATCAAAACGATAGATAAATACTTTATCCAATCCCAGATCAGATACCAATACAAACCGGTTGTCGGGTGTAATGTTTACAAAATGTACATGCGGACCTTCCTGTCGTTTCGGGTTGGGGCCATGCCCCTGATGTTGAATGATTTGTACCGGTGCGCCCAAACTGCCATCCGGCCGAATAGGTAGTACAGCAATGCTTCCACTCGTGTAATTGGCCACCAGCAACCATTTTCCCGTATGATCAGTGGTAAGATGACACGGGTCTTTCCCGCCAGAAGGTTGTTGATTCAACAAATGCAGTTTGGCTTGCCGTGCATCCCATCGGTAGGCAAACACATGTCCACCCTCAGGGCCATGGGTTTCACTCACGGCATACAAAAAACGATGATCCGGAGAAAGGGTAAGATAGGATGGATTCTCAATGCCTGAAATGGCATCCAGCAAATGTGCTTGGCCAGTTTGGGAATCAAAGGTATATACGAAAATACCCTGGCTGTCAGCCGGACAATAAGTGCCAACAAACAAGAAATCAGTATGATGAACTTGGGCTTGAGAAGACCATGCAGGAAAAAGGAGAAAAGTTGCCAGTAGAAAAACCCAAAACCGCTGCAAGGAACTTATGGATGGATTGGTTAACATCGATGGATGATTTTCTATATACAAAATACAGTAATTTATTTGATATGTCCAAAATCATCATCAATTTCAGGTTTAGCATCAAGCAGCAGAAAAGCAGTTATCTTAGCCTGGCATGAAGCTGTGGATTCATATTGAGAAATATTGCATACAGGCAGGCGAACTAATCCTGTATGGCTGCATATTCATCAGCCTTTGTGCGGTGAGTATGAGCATGGAAACCAGTTTGCTACTGCATCTGCCGTTGAATCATTTTTTCTTTTACCTGTTTATCTTTTCAGCCACATTGTTTCAATACAATGTGCATTATTATGTGAAAACAACAGCCAATCAGCGATCAGCACGGTTTGCCTGGTCTCTTGCACATAAACGAATGCATCTGTTTTTTATTGTAATGGGTGTGGCGGGAATGTTGATAAGCCTGAATTTTTTAACCTTGAAACATTATCTGGCTCTGTTGTGCATTGGCATGATTTCAGCAATGTATTCATTGCCTGTGCTGCCTTTCCGGAAACGAAAAAGAATCAAGGACTTTGGTTTGCTGAAAATCATCACACTGAGTCTGGTATGGACACTGGTTACGGTGTGGTTTCCGGTCATTCACCTGCATGATATCGATAAGGCCTTCTGGCTGGTATTTTTCAGGAGAATGATATTTTTATTTGTGCTTTGCCTGGCTTTCGATATCCGCGATGTGCCGGTGGATGCGCGGGATGGCATTCATACATTACCCGTGAGCATAGGAGTTAAGAATGCTTATCTGCTCATTGATTTGTTGCTAATCATATTTGTGGCATTATCCGTCTGGAATATGTTTGAGATGCCAGAGCCCATGCCGTTGGCAGCCATGATAATTTCAGCGTTGGCAACCTATTGGACGATAGATTATGCCAGGCGGCATCGGCATGATATGGTTTACCTGCTGGGTGTGGATGGCATGATGATGTTGCAAACATTGCTGGTAGCGCTCAGCATCTGGTTCACCCGGATATCTGCCTGAAAGGCCCACATAGCAAATTGTGTGCTTTGCCTTATCTTTGAAGCAAAGTTTGGGTTTTGCATTTTTAAAAACGTTCACGAACGAAGAACAGGTTGAAAACATATTGGCTATAACTACCTTTTTATTTTGCATGCAAGCATTTTAAAAAATTCAAAATGGCAAAGCATAAAAAAGAAAAGAAAAAGAATAGTTTTGAGGTACATTGGGATTTTCTAAAACAATACCTGAACAATCCCTCACCCACAGGATTTGAAAAAGAAGGACAGAAACTTTGGCTGGAGTATGTAAAGCCTTATGTAGATGATTATTTGGTGGATCCCTATGGAAGCGTGGCCGCCATCATCAATCCGGATGCAAAATTCAAGGTGGTTATTGAGGCTCACGCCGATGAAATTTCGTGGTTTGTGAATTATATCACACCCGAAGGATTGATTTATGTGATTCGCAATGGTGGTTCAGACCAGCAGATTGCGCCTTCCAAACGGGTACACATTCACACCGAAAAGGGAATCGTGAAAGCCGTATTTGGCTGGCCAGCCATTCATACCCGGATGCGCAGCAATGATAACAAAGACCCGCAGCCTAAGGTGGAAAATATTTTTCTGGATTGTGGAGCCCGAAGCAGGAAAGAAGTTGAAGAGCTGGGTGTGCATGTGGGTTGTGTGGTGACATTTGAAGATAGTTACGATGAACTGGCTTATGATCATATTGTAGGTCGCGCGCTCGACAATCGGGTGGGTGGATTTATGATTGCAGAAGTGGCCCGTTGGTTATCTGAAAGCACGTCTGCAGGCGAACGCCTACCTTTTGCCCTGTATATTGTGAATGCTGTTCAAGAAGAAGTGGGACTGCGGGGTGCCGAGATGATGGCCCGGCGCATCAAGCCCCAGGCGGCCATTATTACCGATGTAACCCACGATACCACCACGCCGATGATCAATAAAAATATTGAAGGTGATGTTTCATCGGGTAAAGGTCCGGTGATTACCTATGGTCCTGCCGTTCATCACATTTTGCGGGATTTGATTATTCACACGGCCCAAAAAGAAGATATTCCCTATCAGCTGGCTGCAGTGAGCCGCAGCACGGGCACTGATACCGATGCTTTTGCGTATGCCAACGATGGTACGCCTTCTGCATTAATCTCATTGCCATTGCGTTATATGCATACAACCGTGGAAATGGTGAGCAAAAAAGATATTGAGCATACCATTCAACTCATTTATCACAGCTTGCTGCAAATCAAGCCCGATATGAATTTCAGATATTTTTAAGCCACATTTTATCTTAAAGTATTCGATATGAACACTTCTATTCAAGGTGCTATTCGGCACGACTGGACAAGGGAAGAAATTGAAGCCATTTTTCATCAACCCTTGCTGGATTTGATTTTTCAGGCTGCAACTATCCATCGGCAATTTCACACACCAGGCGAAGTACAGGTGTGCACCCTGCTTTCCATCAAAACCGGTGGATGTCCAGAAGATTGTGCTTATTGCTCTCAATCCGTGCATCATCATACTGCCGTGAAACCTCAGCCGCTGATGCATAAAGAAGAAGTGATTGCTGCTGCACGCAAAGCCAAAGAAAATGGCTCTACCCGCTTTTGCATGGGGGCAGCCTGGCGGGAAGTCCGCAACAACCGGGATTTTGATCGGGTACTGGATATGATTCATGAAATCCGTGAAATGGGCCTGGAAGTATGTTGTACCCTGGGCATGCTCACAGAAGAACAGGCCAAACGCCTGCAACAGGCCGGACTGTATGCATACAACCACAACCTCGATACATCTGCGTCGTACTATGGTGAAATCATCCATACCCGTACCTATGATGACAGGCTTCGTACATTGGAAAACGTACGCAAAGCCGGCGTGAGCGTATGTTGTGGTGGCATCATTGGTATGGGTGAGTCTGATGCTGATCGCATTGAGCTTTTGCAAACGTTAGCCAACATGCCGGAACATCCGGAATCGGTGCCCATTAATGCACTGGTGGCTATCGAAGGCACTCCTCTTGAAAATCAGCCTCCCGTTGAAATCTGGGATATGGTGCGCATGATTGCCACCGCCCGTATCCTGATGCCTCAATCCATGGTCAGGCTAAGTGCAGGCAGGTTGCAATACAGTCCGGCAGAACAGGCGCTTTGCTTTCTGGCGGGGGCTAATTCCATTTTCTCCGGAGAGAAGTTGCTCACCACACCCAATCCAGGTGTGGATGCCGACAGGGCCTTGTTTGAACTGCTGGGGCTAAAGCCCAGGCCTGCCTTCAAGGATCAATTATCGCCTGCGGGTGAATTGGCCTGAAGCACACGCATGACGTTTTCGCCGAGGATTTTGCGAATGTCGGCTGGTGAATAGCCTCTTTCCAGCAAAGCTTTTGTAATCAAGGGATAGCAGGTTACATCGTCCATGCCACGAGGATAAGCCTCTGCCCCATCAAAATCAGCGCCCAGCCCCACGTAGTCCACGCCTACGAGTTTTGCGATGTAATCAATATGATCGATGAGCAATGAAAGCGGAGGTTTAATCTGATAGGCGGCTTCAGGTAAGGCTTTTAGAAAATGAATCTGGAAGTCCATTGTTTCCGGATACAGCTGTTTTAATGAATCCCGTAGCCGCGGATGCGCATCCACCAGGCTATCGAGCCGATGGCTGAAACCAGGATCCAGAAATGCATCGTAAAAATTCACACAGATCACACCTCCGTTTCTGGCCACTGCCCTGATCTGATCGTCTTTCAGGTTGCGGGGCACCGGATCGAGTGCATACACACTGCTGTGCGAAACCAATACAGGTTTGGTAGTTACAGCCAACGCATCGTAAAATGTCTGCTCGCCCACATGAGCCAGATCTACAATAATGCCCAGCTCATTCATCCTTCTCACCACCTGGCGCCCAAAATCCGTCAGTCCTTTATGGCTAAGCTCCTGGGCATGAAGCGTTTCATCTACAGCAGATGTAGCCCAGTCGGTGCTGTTGTTCCAGGTAAGCGTCATGTATCGCATGCCCCGTTTGTACAGGCTATCCAGATAGTCCAGCCTATCCTCAATCATATGCCCGCCCTCTACACCTATCAAGGCAGCAATTTTATGCTGAGCTACGATACGCCTCACATCCTGAGCTGATTTGGCCAGTGCAATTTTATCGGGGTTTCTGTGGATGATAGCCATCAGCGAATCAATTTCCCGATTGGCCCAGGCAAAGGCTTTTCCGGGACCATACGTGCCATCGCACCAGATGGAGAAAAACTGGGCATCCACCCCACCCTCCCTGAGCCGCACCAGATCCGTATTTCCCACAGACAGGCGATGGGAAATGTCGTAACCCTTCATGGTCAATTCAGAAATCACATCGTTGTGGGTATCAAAAACCAATGCCTGGCGGTGCAGCTGCAGGGCGTTTTCGGGAGATTTCGTTCCGCGAACCTTTGATGCCTGCTGAGCAAACCCCAGAGTGGGCATCAGACAGCCGATGCAGAAAATCAATCTGAAAAGCATGTATGTAGTTTTAGAAATGATATCGCACAAAAGCCTCCATGGCCGCGTATTTGGGTAATCCGAGGCGGTCGTAGAGCTCAGCAGTAGCTGCATTTCTCTCTTCGGCCCGCTGCCAGAACTCACGTCTATCGCTGCCCTGAAACACCACCACATCTTTTTGCGACTGATGGATGAATATGCCATGGCGCTTCTGAATAACCTGATCCGGACTCATCGGGATAGCCATCTCAATTTCGTAGATTTCCCATTCCTGCCAGGCACCGCGGTAAAGCCACACCCAGCAATCTTGCATGAAAGGCTCATTCTTCAGTCGTTTTAAAGCTTCAATGATAATATCCAGGCATACCTTATGCGTGCCGTGCGGATCGGCCAGGTCACCGGCGGCATAAATCTGATGAGGCTTTACCTGCTGGATGATATCCATCGTAATGCGAATATCTTCTTCACCGGGTGGATTTTTTTCAATACGTCCCGTTTCATAGAAAGGTAAATCCAGAAAATGAATGTGATCTTCCGGAATGCCCACATATCGACAGGTGGCCTTGGCTTCGCATTTGCGGATCAGCCCTTTGATAGCGCGTATCTCAGGCGTATCAATCTGGCTGGGCTTTTTATTCCGGATGAATTCACGGGCTTCTTTCATGATCTGCGTAGCCCGGCTTTTATCAATACCAAATATTTCATCGAAGCCTACGGCAAAATCAATAAATCTAAGTACAAACTCATCATTCACAGCAATATTTCCCGATGTCTGATAGGCCACATGCACGTCGTGCCCCTGTTCATGCAGGCGGATAAAGGTGCCACCCATGGAAATGATATCATCGTCCATGTGCGGAGAGAAAATAAGCACCCGTTTTCTGGCGGGTTCGCTGCGTTCCGGATGATCAGGAATATGCACACCGGGTTTTCCGCCCGGCCAGCCGGTGATGGTGCTTTTCATGCCATTGAACACCATCAGGTTGATGTCGTATGCCGAGCCAAATTGTACCAACAAGTCGCTGAGTCCATGGTCATTGTAATCATTGTCGGTAAGCATCAGGATGGGTTTATTTAATTCCAAGGCAAGCGAGCACACGGCTTTGCGAATCATCTTGGGTGTCCATTCACATTCGCCTGTAAGCCAGGGCGATTTGTAGCGAGTGAGTTCAGATGCTGCTTGTTCATCCAGTACAAACGTGCAGTCAGGATGTTGCTGCAGCAGCGAAGCAGGCACCTGTTCGGTGCTATGCCCTTCCACTGCCTTGCGGATGATAGCTGCTTTATGTTGCCCCCAGGCAATGAGAATGATGCGACGTGCTTTCAGAATGGTGCTGATACCCATGGTGATGGCCAGCCGCGGCACTTCGGCAATATGGGCAAACTCATAGGAATTGGCTATTCTTGTGGCCTGATCCAGCGCTATCAGCCGCGTACGGGAATTGATGTTGGACCCGGGTTCATTAAATCCGATATGGCCATTGTGGCCAATGCCCAACAGCTGCAAATCAATACCACCGGCTTTTTCAATTTCTTCCTCATATTGCTGGCAATAAGCCTTGATTTTGTCTTTGGGAACGGTGCCATCGGGTATATGCACATTTTCCGGAAGAATGTCCACATGCTTAAACAATCGCTCCCACATGTAGCGATGAAAACTCTGCAAGGCATCGGGTTCAATCGGATAGTATTCATCCAGGTTAAAGGTAATCACATGTCTGAAGCTCAATCCTTCCTGCTGGTGCATGCGTACCAATTCGGCATACACATTTTGCGGCGAAGAACCGGTGGCTAATCCCAACACGCAATGCTGACCTTTTTTTTCTTTTTCCCGGATCAGATCGGCAATCTGCTGCGCTACATAGCGCGATCCTTCTTTGTTATCGGAAAAAATCTGTACGGCAACATGCTCAAAAGTGTCAATGAAATTTGCGGACTGTGAGATCTGTGGCATATGGGTATTTTTTAGGTTGCGGGTAAAATTAGCATAAACTCTTCCTTCCGAATATAATTTTTCTTTGAGCAAACGATTTAGTTCTTGATAGATTTGCATTTTGATTGGAAAAAATAAAATTTTAATGATGATTTGATAAATATTCTTTAGCTTTACGGCCGATTTTATAGATTAATTGATCCATGATTGCACGTGCATTTCGAATTACCGGCAGGATAGGAATGACGACCATAATGAGCATTATGGGCGATGTGCAGTCATGGAGGTAAGGCAACCGAATACACATTCCGAAGAAATTCCAAGAAGGCCTTCCTCCTGAAGTTGAGGAAGGCCTTCTTCATAAAAGAACATATTAAAACATATCAAAGGTGAAAGTACTCAAGTTTGGTGGCACTTCCATGGGGAGTGCAGAAAGCATCCAGCAGGTTGTAACCATTATTCGGGCACAGCGAAAAGCATCGCGAGAAGCTGGCTACGGCAACGGTTTGGCGGTAGTTGCCTCGGCCATGAGCGGAGTGACCAACCAGTTATTGCAAATGGCTTCGCAGGCCGAGCAGGGAAAAGAATTTGAGCAATCGTTGCAACAGCTGCAGGACCGGCATTTTCAGGTTGTGCATACATTGGTGGAAACGCGCTACCAGAATCAGGCGCTGATGGAACTTAAGCTACTCGTGAATGAGCTTGAAACACTGCTCCACGGCATCCGCGCCCTGCGCGAGCTTTCGGCGCGGACGGCCGATTTGGTAATGAGTTTTGGTGAACGGCTTTCCACTACCATGTTAGCTCACATCCTGCGCCAGCAAGATCCTCAGGTGTTATATGTGGATGCACGGGAATGGATTAAAACCGATAGCCATTTTGGAAATGCACGGGTACAAACCGAGCGCAGCTATGCATTGATCTGCCAGGCCGTTAACCAGCATCCGGATGCTTTGTTTTGCATTACCGGCTTTATCGGTTCAGATGAGCACAGGCACACGACAACATTGGGTCGTGGAGGAAGCGACTACACAGCAGCGCTGGTAGGGGCGGCCGTTCAAGCCGATGAAATTCAGATCTGGACAGATGTGGACGGCTTCATGACTGCCGATCCCCGCATTGTGAAAAAAGCCTTTCCGCTGGAAGAAATTTCCTACACGGAAGCCATGGAATTATCGTATTTCGGTGCCAAAGTGATTTATCCACCTACCCTGATACCCGTGATTTTGCAAAAAATTCCGGTGGTGATCCGCAATACGTTCCACCCGGAATTTCCGGGTACTGTGATCCGCGAAAAAGCCAAACGCAATGGTACCCTTATCCGAGGCATTAGCAGCATCAACCACATCAGCCTCATCAATATCCAGGGCGGTGGCATGGTAGGTAAATCGGGCATCAGCGGGCGTTTGTTTTCCCTGTTTGCCAGAGAAAATATCAATATCATTCTCATTACCCAGGCTTCATCCGAACATAGTATTACCATTGCCGTGACCCCCGCCCATGCTGAAAAAGCCAAAAGACTCATCGAACAGGAATTTGAACTGGAACTGGCTACCCGCAAAATAGAACCTCCGGAAGTCGAACACGACCTGTCTATTCTGGCGATTGTGGGCGAAAATATGCGGCAAACCAAGGGATTGTCGGGCAAATTGTTTAGTGCTCTCGGACGCAATGGCATCAACGTCGTAGCCATCGCTCAGGGATCTTCGGAATACAATATTTCCGTGGTGGTGAAACAGCACGATTTATCAAAAGCCCTGAATGCCGTACACGATGCTTTCTTCATCCGTACCAAAAAAACATTGCATGTATTTTATCTGGGTACGGGCAACATCGGCAAAACATTGCTGCGGCAAATTGCAGAACACGAAGATTATCTGCTGGAGAATCGTTCCCTGAAAATAAAAGTGGTGGCCATCACCAACACCCGTCAGATGGTGTTCAATGAAGAAGGCATCCCATTGAAATGCTGGGAAAATTATTTGCAGGAACACGGTGAACCTGCAAGCCTGGATGAGTTTATCCGTCGCATGAAATCCATGAATCTCCCCAACAGCGTGTTTATTGATAACTCGGCCAGTGCTGAAGTAGTAAAGCATTATGAAGAGATCTTCACATCCAGCATTTCCATTGTAACCTGCAACAAAATCGGTAATTCAAGCGAATACAGCCTGTACAAACGGTTTAAGGATGCTGTCAAAAAATATGGTGTTGACTTTTTCTATGAAACCAATGTGGGAGCCGGTTTGCCCATCATCAGCACTTTGCATGATTTGCTGGTAAGCGGTGATAAAATCCTGAAGATTGAAGCCATCCTTTCCGGCACGATCTCGTATATTTTCAATGAATTCAAAGGCAACCGCCATTTTCACGAGATCGTGCGCGAGGCTCAGGCCAAAGGATATACGGAACCCGACCCGCGCGATGATTTGAGCGGACTCGATTTTATGCGTAAAATGCTCATTCTGGCGCGCGATTCCGGATATGCAGTGGAAATGAGTGATGTGGAAATGGAACCTATTCTTCCGGAAAGCTGCCTAAAAGCTCCTACAGTGGAGGCATTCTATAAGGCCCTTGAAGAGGCAGATGAACATTTTGAAGCCCTGAAAAAGAAGGCTGAATCGGAAGGCAAAGTACTTCGCTACATTGGCGTTATGGATGAGGGCAAGGTGAGCATTAAATTACACGCTATCGATGCCTCGCATCCTTTTTATTTCCTGACTGGCAGCGACAATATCATTGCCTTTACCACTCCGCGTTACCGTGATTGTCCGCTGGTGGTAAAAGGTCCGGGTGCCGGAGCGGAAGTCACCGCTGCAGGTGTATTTGCCGATCTGGTAAAAGTGGGTGCACAATAAAACATGCAGCATGGAACAGCCAGCGATGTCGTATATCCGCGTATTTGCACCTGCCACTGTAGCCAATGTGGTATGCGGCTTTGATGTTTTGGGATTTGCAGTGGAGACGCCGGGCGATGAAGTGGAATTGTTTGTGGTATCCCAACCAGGTGTGCGGATCAGAGCTATCTACGGAGATAATGGACGTTTGCCCCTCGATCCGGAAAAAAACACCGTGAGTGCTTCGGTCATGCATTATCTGCAACAGATCGGCCGGGAAGATCTGGGTATTGAAATTGTATTGCACAAACGCATGCCGGTGGGTAGTGGAATGGGATCCAGTGCAGCAAGTACCGTGGCCGGACTTTTTGCGATTCATCATCTGATGGGTCAGCCTTTATCAACGGCTGACCTGTTGCAGCTGGCCGTGGAAGGAGAACAGCTGGCCTGCGGACAAGGGCATGCCGACAATGTGGCGCCGGCCTTGCTGGGAGGCTTCGTACTCATCCGCAGCTATCATCCGTTAGATGTCATCCAGCTTCCCACACCCGAATCACTGATATGTGCCTTGCTGCATCCCCATATTGAAATCCAAACCCGGGATGCCCGCAAAATTCTGAAACCCTACGTACCATTATCCGATGTAACCATTCAGATGGGTAACCTGGCGGGCTTTATCAGCGCTTTGTACAATCAGGATTTTGCGTTGCTTTCCCGTTGCATGCAGGATGTAATCATAGAACCCGTACGTTCCATATTGATTCCGGAATATCAATCCATGAAATCCATTGCCTTATCAGGTGGGGCACTGGGCTTTGGTATTTCGGGTTCGGGCCCCAGCGTATTTGCGCTTTGCCATGAGGTGTCAACGGCTGAAACTATCCTTTCCAGGCTGCAGGCGCATCTGCAGCAACATCATATTGCATCCGACATATTCATATCGCCCATCAACCGCCAGGGGCCTCGTTTGCTCGATGTTCGCGAAACAGTTCATAAATCCTAATCATTTCAGGCATGCCCATGAAACTATACAGTACACGCAATCCCAAACATGTTGTGGACCTTGAAACGGCTTTGTTTCAAAGCCTGCCGCCCGATAACGGCCTCTACATGCCCGATCATCTTCCAGTGTGGTCGCCCGAGCAGTGGCAGGCCATAATTCCCTGTAGCTTTCAGGAGATAGCTTTCCGAATGGCAAAGGCTTTTTTGCAGGAAGATGTGGAAGACGCTGCATTGCGTAGGATGGTGGAAGACGCTTTTGCTTTTCCGGTTCCGCTGGTACGGCTCGGTGAAAAACGTTTTGTGCTGGAATTGTTTCACGGTCCATCTCTGGCATTCAAAGACGTGGGTGCCAGGTTCATGAGCCGGCTGATGGCTTATTTTCTGGAAAAACATCAGCGTGAAATTCACATCCTGGTAGCCACTTCAGGCGACACGGGAGGTGCGGTGGCGCTGGGTTTTCATCGGGTACCCGGCATACGGGTTACCATTCTTTTCCCTTCCGGAAAAGTAAGTGCTTTACAGGAAAAACAGCTTACTACGCTCAATGAAAACATACATAGCCTGGAAATTGAAGGCAGCTTCGATGATTGTCAGCATCTGGTAAAACAGGCCTTTCTGGATCCGGAACTGAATGCGCGGTATGTGTTGGCATCAGCCAATTCAATTAATATTGCCCGCCTCATTCCGCAGAGTTTTTATTATGCACATGCCTGGGCTCAGCTTCGGCGCATGGGAATCACGGAGCCACCGGTGTTTTCCGTGCCCAGTGGTAATTTCGGCAATCTTACAGCCGGCGTATTTGCTCAGCGGATGGGGCTGCCGGTAAAGGCTTTCGTAGCTTCTACCAACGTCAATGATGAAGTACCGCAGTATTTGCAAACGGGTGTTTTTCAGCCCCGCCCCTCAATTCCTACGCTTTCAAATGCGATGGATGTGGGCAATCCCAGCAATTTCCAGCGACTCAGCTCCCTTTTTAATCAGGATGTGCAACAAATGCGCAAATGGATTTTTGGTTATGCGTTTAATGACCAGCAAACCCTTGCCGAAATCCGTCGCGTGGCTGAAACAGAACACTATATTGTTTGTCCGCATACCGCTGTGGCAAGCCTCGGACTGAACGCGTATTTTCAGGATCATCCATCCGCATCACCCGGAGTTTTTCTGTCAACAGCCCATCCGGAAAAGTTTGCCAACATATATTCGGAAGAGATTCGTGCCCTTCCCTACTGGCCGCCACTTCCGACAGCTGTTCAGCAAATCATGCAACAACCCAGCCGCGCTATGCGAATGAAAAATGATTTTGAAACTTTCAAATCGTATCTGCTGGAGGATTTATAAATATGTAGCGTTTCCGTTAGATATGTTTACTTTGCAAAACAAAAACATAGAAATATGAGTTCTTCTTCAAATGCTTCTCAATCCGGAAATGCCTGCCTGGTGATGGTTCGGCATGGCGAGTCGGTGTACAACCAGAAAAATCTGTTTACAGGTTGGATTGATTGTTCGTTATCTGAAAATGGCGTAGCCGAAGCCCGTCGGGTGGGGAAATTGCTCGCACAACATGGTTTTGTATTTGATATCGCCATTACTTCGGCGTTGAAGCGTAGCTGGGAAACCTTGATGAATATGTTGCTTGAAGCACCCAACATCGTGTCGGATCAGTTGCTGGTAAGGCGCTATCAGGCATTCAATGAACGGCACTATGGTGATCTCCAAGGGAAAAACAAGGAAGAAACAGCGCAGTTGTTCGGTGCAGAGCAGGTACACCGCTGGCGCAGAGGATTCGAAGACAGACCTCCGCACGGAGAAAGTTTGAAAGATACTTATGAACGCGTAGTAGCCTGCTATCAGCAGGAAGTAGCTCCGGTGGTACAGGCAGGTAAAAAAATCCTCATTGTGGCTCACGGCAACAGTTTGCGTGCATTGAAAATGTATCTGGAAAATATTCCTGCTGAGAAAATTTCGCAGGTAGAATTTGCTACCGGCGAAGCACAGGTGTTTGATTTTGATGCCAGCGGAAAATACCTGGCTACAAGGAAACTACACCAGGAGGCCGTGGTAGGATAATGGACAAACAACTGCCAAACAGTTATCAAACAGCTGCCAAACAATTGCAAAAGGTATTCGTACCAATAGCATCCATGAGAAAATTGAAAGGGTCGGCCATCCTTTTTATCCCGTAAATCGCGGGCTGCTGAAGGTGCGGGATTGGTAGCGATAATATTGATATTGCAGGCATATTGCGTATGATTAAATCATCCTTATACCCATCATACCATGGCTGAATTATTCCGTCTTGATGGCAAGGTTGCGATGGTAACAGGTGCCGCCAGCGGTATTGGTCGTGCCATAGTACATGTGTTTGCCCAACAGGGAGCACAGGTTTGTGTGGTGGATATTCAGGAAGCTCAGGCTCAGCAAGTGGCGCAGGAAATCAGCGATGCTGGCCATCAAGCTTATGCCTATCAGGTTGATGTAACAAATGCAGCGGCCGTTCAGCAGCTGGTAAAACGCATCAGCCGGGAGCATGGAGGCATTCATATATTGGTGAACAGTGCGGGTATTTCGCATATTGGCCGTTTGGAAAATACCACTGAAGCCGATTTTGATCGGGTATTTGCTGTAAATGTAAAAGGTACATTCCTTTGCATGCAGGCCGTGTTGCCGATCATGAAACAGCAGCAGCAGGGTGTAATTCTCAACCTCGCGTCCATAGCTGCTCATGTGGGATTGCCCGATCGTTTTGCCTATAGCATGACCAAGGGTGCTGTTTATGCCATGACGCTTTCCGTAGCAAAAGATTACATCCACGATCATATCCGCTGCAATAGCATATCTCCTGCCCGTGTACATACACCATTTGTAGATGGTTTTCTGCAAAAAAATTATCCCGGCCGGGAAAAAGAAATGTTTGAAAAGCTATCAGCTACCCAGCCCATTGGCCGAATGGCTAGACCGGAAGAAGTGGCCTGGCTGGCATTGTACCTGTGCAGCGATGAAGCGTCATTCATCACGGGCTGCGATTATCCCATTGACGGAGGTTTTATTAAACTGAACAATTAACTCATCATCAATACCCACTACCATGAAAAAAGCTGTCATCACAATTTTTCTTGCATGCATTTGTTCCGGACTGCTGTCCTTTCGTTTGCATGCACAGGCCGGTTATATGCCTTCACCGGAGAACCTGCAGGCCAGAGAAGACTTTCAGAACCGCCGCTTCGGCATGTTCATCCATTGGGGCATTTACAGCATCCTGGGCGACGGGGAATGGGTTATGCATAACGAACACATTTCTTATCGCGACTATAGCCGTCTGGCCAGCCTGTTTTATCCTTATGCCTTTGATGCCAAACAATGGGTAGCGCTGGCAAAGGCTGCCGGCATGAAATACATCACCATCACTTCCCGTCACCACGATGGTTTTAGCATGTTCGCTACTAAAGCTTCTCCCTACAATATCGTAGATGCAACCCCCTGGCATCACGACCCTATGAAAGATCTGGCCGAAGAATGCCGCAAACAGGGTTTAAAATTGTTTTTCTATTATTCCCTGCTCGACTGGGGAAGACCCGACTATGGCTTCGGACAACCTATTGTCGACGGTAAACCTTTGGATGCCGACTGGGATCATTATATCCAGTTCATGAAAACCCAGCTCACCGAATTGCTCACCCAATACGGGCCCATTGGCGGTATCTGGTTTGATGGGGAATGGGAAAGGCCAAATGCCAACTGGCATCTGGATGAAATCTATGCCCTTATTCATCGTTTGCAGCCACAGGCTTTAATTGTAAACAATCATCATCATGATCCTGAACCAGGCCAAGATTTTCAGGAGTTTGAAAAAGATTTGCCGGGAGGTAATTCGCATGGCTGGAATACAGGCGGTGTGAGCAAAACACTTCCTCTGGAATCCTGTGAAACGATGAACAACAGCTGGGGCTTTACACTTGCTGATCACCATTTCAAATCCGTCAAACAAATCATTCACCTGTTGGTCAATGATGCAGGCCGCAATGCCAATCTGTTGCTGAATGTGGGACCTATGCCGGATGGACGTATTCAACAGGAATTCGTAGATACCCTGCTTGCTGTAGGCAAATGGATGCAAACTTATGGCAGCACCATTTACAATACCCGTGCAGGTATAATTCCTCCCCAACCCTGGGGCGTGAGCACACAAGCCAATGGCATACAGTATTTACATATCTTGCAGATGCCTGAGAATGGAGTTTTGTTTATTCCCGATATTTCACAACGCCTGTTATCTGCAGAAGATTTTGATCATCATCAACCTGTTCGTTTCAAACAACAAGCTGAAGGTATTTTCATTTATCTGGATCCCACAAAAGCCAATCCGATTGATCAGATTGTAGAGCTGAAATTTGCTTCTGCAGGAAATCGATCATTCCGCAACCCCATCATGTCAAAACCTTAAAAACATTTATTTTATCTATAAAAAATCAAAACAAACAAATCGTGAAGCTATGTCGATTAGGCCCTGCAGGAAATGAAAAACCTGCTATCTGGAAAGATGGCCGCTGGCTGGATGTTTCTGCATTTGGTGAAGATTATGATGAATCCTTTTTTGAAACAGAGGGTATCGTGCGTTTGCAAAACTGGCTGCAATCACATCTCTCCGAATGTCCTGAAATCCCATCTCCTTCCCGCGTAGGCCCCTGTGTGAAAAAGCCATCCAAGATCGTTTGCATAGGATTGAATTATGCAGATCATGCCCGGGAAACGGGCGCCAAAATTCCATCTTCGCCTGTGATTTTCCTCAAAGCTCCTTCAGCTTTATGCGGTGTAAGCGATCCGCTGATCATTCCCGAAGGAAGTGTCAAAACCGATTGGGAAGTGGAACTGGCAGTAGTGATGGGCAAAAAAGCCTCGCATATTCCCATATCTGCAGCCATGCAATATGTGGCAGGTTATGCCATCATGAATGATTACAGTGAAAGATATTTTCAACTGGAAGATACGGGTCAATGGACCAAAGGCAAAAGTTTTGACAGCTTTGCTCCGCTTGGTCCCTGGCTGGTGACTGCCGATGAGATTGCAGATCCACATCAGCTGCATCTCTGGCTGAGTGTCAATGATGAAATACAACAAAATAGCCACACACAGGAAATGATTTTTAAGATTCCCTTCCTCATTCATTACCTGAGCAAGCTGATGACGCTGTTCCCGGGCGACATTATATCGACCGGCACGCCGGCTGGTGTGGGTATGGGTAAAAATCCACAAAAATTTCTGAAACCCGGCGATATCATTGCCTATGGCATTGATGGGCTGGGTGAAGCACGTCAGCACGCTGTTGCTTGCAGGAGTTAAGATTGTTTTTATTTATCTTGCTGATATAATTTTTGTTCCATGCATCCCATCTGGTATTCATTAGACATAAATCTGGACACGCTGCACGAGTTGTCAAAAGGCACCATGAGCGAACATCTGGGCATTATTTTCACGGAAATTGGTCCTGATTATTTAAAAGCCATGATGCCGGTCAATGAAAAAACACGCCAGCCTTACGGTTTGCTGCATGGTGGCGCATCGGCAGCACTGGCCGAGACATTGGGAAGCGTGGCGGCTGCATTGGTAGTAAATCCTGAAGAAAAGGCCTGCGTGGGCATGGAAATCAACCTGAACCATATTCGCCCTGTCCGCGAAGGGCGTGTGCATGGATTAGCCCGGCCCTTGCATATCGGCAAAACGACTCAGGTATGGGATATACGCATCAGTGATGACCGAAATAAACTGGTAAGCGTCAGCCGGCTTACCGTTGCGGTAATCGACCGCACACAGGTAATGAAAAACCCTGATGCCAGCATGTTGCCTTAAGCTTCATAGCCAGCATCAAGGTCAGAAAAAAAATCAATTACAGAATTTCGACCAACTCAATTTCAAATACCAGATCCTCACCTGCCAGCGGGTGATTGGCATCCAGTGTAACATATTCTTCCGTCACTTCCTGCACAATCACGGGAAATACCTGTCCGGCATCGTTGCTCATCTGCAATTCCATACCCACTTCCGGATGCAGATCGGGTGGAAACTGACTGCGTGGAAAATTCACCACCAGGTTTTCATCCCGTTCACCATAGGCATCTTCTTTGGGAATATTCACAGTTTTCTTTTCGCCAACCTGCATATTGAGCACGGCATCATCAAAACCTTTGATAACAGTGCCCGCACCTACTTCAAATTCAAATGGTTCACGCCCTTCAGAGGAATCAAACGTAAAACCATTGGATAATTTTCCATGGTAATGCACTTTCACTGTGTCTCCTTTTTTAACAAATTTGTTCATGTGTGTGTAATTAAAAATGTGATCAATATGAGGCAAGATAGCAAAAAACAATGGGACAAAAAGGGAAGCTGAAAAAAAATTTTCTTTTTGCAATCAATTCTCTGTTTTTTTGTTTTTGTTTAATACAGCGGTTGTGTTTGAAAACATATATGCATATGTTCACAAGAAAACATTTTCTCTGTTTGATGATCTGGATCCATTTGCTGGCAGGAACCGTACAGGGTCAACGGATTGTTACCGGCGCAGAACGCATGGATCAATATCTGCCTTTGCTTACAAACAAACGGGTAGCGCTGCTGGTGAACCAAACTTCCGTAGTGGCAGGCCGGAATCTGGTGGATACACTATTGAAGCGTGGTGTGCATATCGTTAAAATTTTCAGTCCGGAACATGGTTTCAGAGGTATGGCTTCTGCGGGTGAACAAGTACACAATAGCACGGATTCTGTAATCGGATTACCTGTGATTTCGTTGTATGGTGAAGGCCATTACAAACCTTCGGCAGCCGATCTGCAGGACGTAGATATTCTGGTGTATGATATTCAGGATGTAGGTGTACGGTTTTATACTTACATTTCCTCCTTGCAATATCTGATGGAAGCTGCAGCTGAACATCATCTCCCGCTCCTTGTGCTGGATCGTCCCAATCCGAATGGTTTTTATGTGGATGGGCCGGTACTGGACACGGCTTTTCGTTCATTTGTGGGCATGCAGCCCATACCTATCGTGTATGGTATGACGGTCGGCGAATACGCCCGTATGTTGAATGGAGAAGGCTGGCTGGCTCATCATGATACTTGTGCACTCACGGTGATTCCATGTTTGCATTACACGCACGATAGTTTGTATCAATTACCGGTGCCTCCCTCACCCAATCTGCGAACCATGAATGCGGTTTATCTGTATCCGTCTCTGTGTTTGTTTGAAGGCACCGTGATCAGCGTAGGACGTGGTACCGATCATCCTTTTGAAGTATTCGGTCATCCGAATTTTCCGCATCGGGATTTTCAGTTCACCCCCCAAAGTCGGCCAGGAGCCATGCATCCGTTGTATGAAAATCAGATATGCTATGGCTTTTCCCTGATTCAATCGCCTGAAAAAACACTGAAACAAATTAATCATCATTTGCAACTGAAATGGCTGATACAAGCTTATACATTATATCCCGATCGCAGTCATTTCTTCAATGCCTATTTTCCCAAGCTTGCCGGCAATGCGCAATTGCAAAAACAAATCATGGAGGGCATGTCTGAAAAAGCTATCCAGCAAAGCTGGAAACCTGCATTGGACCAGTTTTTGAAGATTCGGGCCAAATATCTGCTTTATCCCTGATGGATATGTCAAATAAAAAATTACGGATTGTTTTCTTAGGTACTGCAGCCTTTGGTGTGCCTGCATTGGAAGCGTTGATTCGTTCTTCACATGAAGTTATAGGTGTGGTTACAGCACCCGATAAACCTGCCGGGCGTGGACTTCACCTGTCAAAATCGCCAGTGAAGCAGGTTGCAGAGCAATACCATATTCCCATCTGGCAACCTGTGAGGTTAAAAGACCCTGCATTTTTGGCCGATATGCAGGCTCTTCGCCCTGATCTGCAGGTGGTGGTGGCTTTTCGCATGATGCCGGAAGTGCTATGGAAACTGCCTCCCATGGGTACCATCAACGTCCATGCCTCGTTGCTTCCCGATTATCGGGGTGCCGCACCCATTCAATGGGCCATCATCAACGGAGAAACTGAGACTGGCATCAGCATTTTTCAATTATCTCATGAAATTGATACAGGCGATATTTTGTCCCAGACCCGTGTTCCCATCCTGCCCGGCGAAACAGCCGGAGCATTGCATGATCGGCTGAAAATCATAGGAGCTGAGCTGTTGGTCAAAACCATTGATGATATGGTAAACCATCGGCTGCAGCCCATACCCCAGCATCAACTCATCAAGCCGGGTATGGTATTGCATCCTGCACCTAAAATTCACAAAGAGGATGCTCATATCCATTGGGATCGTGGTGCCAAGGAAATCGTTCAGCTGATACTGGGTATGAACCCTTCGCCGGTAGCCTGGACTTTGCTCGATGGTAAAATGTTGCGCATTTTCCGCGCACATGTTTGCTTGCCTTTATCTAAGCCTGAAGTACCTCCTGGTACTTTGGATACGGATGGTAAAACATACCTGCATTTTGCTGCTGCCGATGGATGGGTGGCTGTAGAAGAACTGCAGCTGGAAGGCCGCAAGCGCCTACCAGTACGGGAATTTCTGAAAGGATTTAGAGGATGAAAATTATTTTTCTTCCGATACAAAATAATGTACAATGCAGAAGAACTTATCCTGCGTGGTACCCAGATCTTTTTGGGCAGCATCGCTGATCTTTACGATAAGATTGGCATTTTCTCCGAGTTTGGGAATACCATCCAGTACTTTTGCATAAATAGATTTGCCATTTAATGGATTGGTAATCTGGATAATTTGTCCGCGTGGTGCCTGGTTGAACAACACATAATATTTCCTGGATGAAGGCGGAATATTGCTTGAAAACCAACCGCCCGCACCTCTGATCTCTGCCTGTTTCCAGCCCTGCTGTCGGGATTGCTGCAGGTAATCATCCAGAAACGGACTTACCTGATTTTCTGCATTCGCAGATGAAACAGTGGATACGGATGAAACCGCTTGCCTGTTCACTTCTGAAGAAGCAACAGTTTCATTGATCGGCAAAGAAGTATTTTGTGCAAGAGAAAAATGGGTTGTTTCTGGTGCTGCGGGCAATGGTGGCGGAATATGTCCGTGTACAGCAGGCTTGGGTGCAATCACACCCAATAAAGATGTTGTATTGCGATTTGCAGGTCGGATGGAATCATCCACCGAGGACTGGAGGATACGCATATTATGAGATGCGGTTGATGAAAAAGGCAATGCATCGGCGTTGAATCGCATGAATCCCACCACCAGCAGTTGTCCGCTGCGGATGTCATTGCCGCTGAGATGATTCCAGTTACGCAGATCTTCTACCGTTGCCGATGGATAAAGTCTGCTGATATGATAAAGAGTTTCGCCAGGTTTTACTTGATGAAAGACAGGCTGATAACCGGCAGATGGAACCTGATGGGGTTGAATAAAATTTTCTGCAAGCAGGGGAATCTTGATTTGGGTGTACAGACGCAGCGCACTGTCTGTAGTCATCCCGTTTGCACGGGCTATTAATGCCGGATTCAGGCGATAAATCTGTCCAAGCCGGAACCATGTTTCACCTGGCATCACCCGATGTTCAATGAATAACCGAGCCTCATCTGGCTGACTACTGGTCTGCTGCTCATGAACAATGGCCTGAGCAGAAGCCAAACGAATTACAAACAGGCAAAACAATATAATCCCGCAAATGCCTTTCATCTGCACTGATTTTTTTGTGTAAAATTAATTCATGGAATGCACATGCCTGCAGTTACAAAAAGTTTAACGCCATGTTTGCAGGATTTTGTGAATAAAAAAATTCAGCTTTTACGTTCTTCCTGCATCAGCATGTGAAGAGCATGTTGCAGGGAACCCGCTGCTTTTACCTCGCCTGCATTTACCAGAAAAATTTCATCGGCATGTTCAATGGTATTAAGCCGATGGGCAATGAGAATACGGGTGGTGGTTTCAGGGAGCTTGTTTAAAATAGTTTCCAGTTGTTTTTCTGTAACAGTATCAATGTTGGCTGTTGCTTCATCCAGAATCAGAATTTCCGGATGCCGGAGCACAGCGCGGATGAAAGCAATAAGCTGTTTTTGTCCTAAGCTTAAAACATTTGCTGCAGATGTGATGCGTGTCTGTAAGCCTTCATCAAATTTGTCAAGCAATACATCCAGTCCATACTCCTGCAAAAGACGCATGAGTTCTTTTTCTGTATAACGTACATATTTCTCATTGCCATACAGGATATTTTCCCGGATGGTTCCTGTAAATAAAAAAGGATCCTGCAGGATAAAGCCTATTTTTTTTGTGCGAATTTCAGAAGTATAGCTGCGAAGATCCTGTCCATCCAAATATATCGTGCCTGAAACCGGATCATACAATCGAGCTATCAGCGATGCGATGGTTGTTTTTCCGCCGCCTGTCGGGCCAATGAAAGCATAAGTTTTGCCTTTCTGAAGCTGAAAACTTACTTCGTGCAGGATTTCATGTTTTCCGTCATAACTGAAACTCACCTTATCAAAAATCAATTGATAGTTTGTTTCTATTCTGTGTGTAACGGGTTGCACAGCCAGATCGGATTCAAGCGAAAGAATATAGGAAATGCGATCCCATCCGGCCAGCGCAGTTTGAAATCCAGACCATAATGCAGCTATTTGCTGAAGTGGACTGTAAAAGCGATTTACATACACCAAAAAACTGATAAGCAAACCCACGGTGAAATGAGCTGTTGCAATCAGGTAAATGCCATAAGCCAGCACGATGAGCTGAGCCATATTGGAAAATAAACTATACACCGGCATCAGCAGATTGTTGGCTACGCCAGCCTGTATGGCAGCCTGGTAATTTTGCTGATTGACTGTTTCAAACCGATTGCGGAAATAATCCCTTCGGTTAAAGGCGATGATGGTTTTAAAATTATGCAGGCTTTCCTGAATTTCGGCACTCATACCACCTGTGGTTCTCAGGCTGTATGCATTTTTGTTTTTCACCCATTTTGATGTAAGTTGGGTGAATATGAAAATGCCGGCTGCTGGTACCAGTGCTGCCAATCCAAGCGAGGGATGCACCGAAATCAAAAAAATGCCGGCGCCCACCATGGTAACAATCAACCCGATAAAACGCATCAGCGATTGGGAAATAAATTGATTGATTTTATCTGTATCACTGTTGATTCGAGAAATAAGATCTCCGGATTGGTTTTGATGAAAAAATGCCAGAGGCAATTCCTGAAGTTTTTGAAAAATCTGATTGCGAAGTTTGTAGAGCACTTCCTGCCCAACCACACCCATTAGAAGCGTTTGCAGATAATTACATACCCAGGCCAGGATATACATGCCCAGCAAAATCCAACCTTTTATCCACACGCCCTGCATGTGATGTTGCTGAATGTCATGGTCAATGGTATATCCGATTAACAAGGGCGCCACAAGCGTGAGCACTGCGTTCAGCAGCATAGTTATCCAGGCAAGAATCAGCCTGTTTTTTTCGTCGCCAACAAGGGGTGCGAGCCTGCGGATTACCTGCATGCTGCTTTTGCGCGTCTGATCGGCCTGCTGAATATCATACAGATTGTACTGCATAGTGGCTCGTGCTTCTTTGAGAGGAATAAATTTGCACATACTCCGGACTGCTGTGCATTAGTGTTTCATGTGTTCCTGCTGCAATCAGCTCTCCTTCCATGAGCAGTATAATCTGGTCATAATCTTTCACTGGTTCAATGGATTGTGTAACGGATATCAAAGTAATCTCAGGATAATGCTGTTGTAAATTGTGCATGATTTTTCTTTCGGTTTGCACATCCACTCTTGCTGTGAATTCATCCAGCAGCAGGATGCGTGGCTGCAATGCCAGTGCGCGGGCCAGCATCAATCTTTGCTTTTGCCCGCCCGATAAACTCGTACCTCGTTCTGAGACAAGGGTATCAAGTCCCCGGGGCAGTTGTGCAACAAATTCACGCAGTTCTGCAGCAGCAAGTGCTTTTTGTATATCGGCTTCCGTAACCTTGGGATGGAAAGCAATGTTTTCCCGCAAACTCATGTGAAACACAATGCTATCCTGAAATACCATTCCAATCTGGCTATACCATACATCCGGATCATAATCCCGGATGGGTTTCCCGTCAAACAAAATTTCTCCTTCATCGGGTTGCACCAGTCCCACCAACAGATAGAGCAACTGTGTCTTCCCTGCCGCTGTGGGGCCAATGATGGCCGTACGGGTTCCTGCAGCAACGGAAAAAGATATATCTTTTAAAACGGGCTTTCCCTGATAGCTCAATGAAACATGCCTGACTTCTATATTTCCTTTCAGGGTGTCACGAATGGTGCCTGCCGGTGCGGGATCCGGCGCATCCAGTACATGCTGGATTCTTTGGTAAGATGCACTGGCGCGGGCAATCACATTGCTCATGAAACCAATCAACAGAATGGGAAATACCAGCATGGAAATATAACTGTTGAATGCTGCAAAATCGCCCAACGTCATGTGACCGGTAATTACAAAATGCCCGCCCATCACCAGCACAGCCAGGATAGCCAGGTTAGATGCCAGAGAAATTACCGGAATCAGCACGGCAAATCGTTTCATAATGGCAATGCCCAAACCGCGCGCACGATCGCTGACTTCCATGAATTTCTCATTTTCCGACCGCTCAGCATGTAATACGCGAATCAGAGCAGCACCTATGATATTTTCGCTGATGACCCGGTTTAACCAGTCAATAACTTCCTGCGATTTCCGAAACAAGGGCCTGACTTTTTTCATCACCTGAAAAAACACACCTCCGATGATGGGTATCATCAACAGCACCACCATGGCCAGTTTCCAGTTGATACTAATCAGCAAAATGCTGGCACCCACAATAATGATAACAGAAGAAAGAATGGAAACAACAGCCTGTGAAATAAATGTTTTCACGGCATCCACATCAGAAGTGAGATGCGTAAGCAGCCTTGCTGGCCCTACGTGTTCCAGATACAGATAACTTTGCTTTGAGATTTTTTCAGAAAGCTGGCTTCGCAATTCCTTCGCAACCTTTTCGGAAGCATAGGTTTGCAGCATACTCTGCAGATAGGAAAACAAAAAAATCAGCAAAACAGCCACCAGAAATTTTTCAATCAATATCCGGAAAACAAGATGGCCAGCTGCATAATCATCAATGCCATGCGCAATAATCTGCGGAATCCATAAGTTAATGCCATTGCTGAGCAAAGCCGTCAGCGTGAGCAACAACATCAAACCCGCATACGGTTTTATCAGCCGATACATGCCGGATGAAGAAGCGGATGGACGTGACGAGACTTGTTGTGCAGCAACAGACGGCATCGCAATTACCCTTGACAAAAAATGTATGCGAAGATACATCCATAAGCAACTACCTGCCAACCTTTATTCGGTGAACAGATGTCAGACATCGGTAAATATCTGAATGCTTTGTTTTTCATGCCGGCCGTTGTATTTTCGTTGCATGTTTTTCAAATCTTAACCTTTCGTTATGCGTGTTACACTATATTTTTCTTTCTGCCTGCTTATTGTTGTTTCCTTTCGCTTGCCTGCACAACAGCTTTACATGCCACGTAATGTGAAACAAGCTTTAGAAAAAGGCACACGTTCGCTGAATGGTATGCCTGGCCCAAACTACTGGCAAAACAAAGGGAAATACAACCTGACTATCATCGTACAGCCACCTTCACGGGAAATTTCAGGTCATGAAACCATCACATATTACAACAACAGTCCGGATACGCTGAAATATCTGGTCATGCGCCTGGTTCTGAATGTGCATAAACCGGAAGCACTCCGCTACATGGATGTGGACAGCAACTGGTTTACCGATGGTATTGTGGTGGATCAGATACAGGTGAATGGCGAGCCGGTTGTTTTCGATAATCCGCGTTTTCATTTTACCTGGCAGAATCTGGCTTTGCCCCAGCCTTTGTTTCCGCACGACAGCGTGCAGCTGACTGTTGACTGGCATTTTACCCTGGCGCGCAGCCGTGGGCGGGAAGGCGTGATTGATTCCACCACTTTTTATCTGGCTTATTTTTATCCGCGTGTTTCGGTGTACGACGATTACAATGGTTGGGACAGGCTTGACTTTACCGGTTATCAGGAGTTTTACAATGATTTCAACGATTATCGCCTGCAGGTAAAGGTGCCGAAAAACTTTGTGGTGTGGGCTACCGGTGTATTGCTGAATCCCGATGGGGTGTTGCAGCCTGAAATAGCGCAGCGATTGAAACAAGCCGATCATTCAGATAATGTGATTCATGTGGCTACCCTTGAAGATATGCTGCAACATAGGGTTACAGCCGATCATGACTGGAATGTGTGGCAATGGGAAGCTCAGCATGTAAGCGATGTGGCTGTAGCAATCAGCGATCATTATGTCTGGGATGCAGGTAGCGTGGTGGTCGATTCCCAATCCATGCGAAGAGTGAGCGTACAAGCAGCTTACAATGATACAGCAGCCGACTTCCATCGTGCCGTTGAAATAGGCCGGTTTACGCTGTCGTGGTATTCCCGCAATTGGCCCGGCATTCCTTATCCTTATCCCAAAATGACGGTGGTGCAGGGTTATGCCGATATGGAATATCCTATGATGGTAAACGATGCCACCACGCCCAACCTCTATTTTTCTCAGCTGGTGGAAAATCATGAAATCGGGCATACGTATTTCCCGTTTTTTATGGGTACAAATGAAAGCCGCTATGCATTTATGGACGAAGGATGGGCTACTACCCTGGAATACTGGATCGGTGAAGCAGAACGTGGAAAAGCCGCTGCCGATAGCTTTTACAAACAATTCCGGATCACCCGCTGGATTCACGATCCTTCACAGGAAGAAGATTTGCCCATCATCACGCCATCCAACGTAGTGAGAGGCGTTGCTTATGGAAACAATGCCTATGGCAAACCTTCTCTGGCTTATATTGCCTTGCGTGATTTACTGGGCGATTCCCTGTTCCGCCGATGCCTTCACGCCTATATGCAGCGTTGGCATGGTAAACATCCCATCCCGTGGGATTTCTTCTATACTTTCAATGATGTTTCAGGAAAAAACCTGAATCCATTCTGGCAAAACTGGTTTTTCTCCAACGGATATGATGATCTGGCTATTGATCAGGTCAGGCATTCAGGGAACAATTATGAGATCACGATTAAAAATGTAGGCGGATTTATGATGCCGTTTGATCTGGTCGTGCAATATGCTCATCGCCAGCAGCGCCTACACTACACACCTGCCGTGTGGTCGCAACATCCAGATGCTTATACTATCAAGCTAAACAATTCTGAACCCATTCAAAGCCTGGAAATTGATCCCGGTATTTTTATGGATGCAAACATGAAAGATAATTTCTGGAAAAAATAATGATGCGAAATCTGCTGTGATGCGACCATCGCATGGATGAAGTCCTTTATTCACTTACCAGCATGGCTGCGCCGAACACACCTGCACTATCGCCCAGAGCGGGCGGGTAAATACGGGTGTCCAGTCTGTTGTTGAATACGTATTTGCGAATGCGCTGAAGACCTTCGGTGTAAAGCAGATCAATATTGGCCAAACCGCCGCCAAGGACGATTACATCCGGATCAACAATATTGATGACCACGGAAAGGGCTTTGCCAAAGTTTTCCAGCAAGCGCTCGATGGTCTGAGCGGCAGCCACTTCGTGCTGATGGAAACGTTGTACAATAGTTTTCAACTTTAACTGTTCGCCGGTTAATGAGGCATAATATCGTTCCAAAGCCGGTCCTGAAATCACGGTTTCTACACAGCCCGTTTTACCACAATAACAGGGACCGCCGGATTCATCGAGAAAATTATGCCCCCATTCGCCGGCAATACCTTGTGCACCATTGATGAGGTGATTGCGCACCACCAGCCCGCCACCCACGCCTGTGCCCATGATCACCCCAAACACCACTTCGGGATGCAGTTTTTCCCGTGCCACGCGCCCCAGGCGGCTTTCGGCAAGAGCAAAGCAATTGGCATCATTAGCCATGATAACAGGAATCTGCAACAAGTCTTCCAGATCCTTTTTCAAAGGCTGTCCGTTCAGGCAAACTGTGTTGCTGTTTTTCATCAGCCCCGTAACCGGATCGAGTGTACCCGGAGTGCCTATGCCCAGTCGGGCAGGCTTTAATCCGGTTTCCTGCATCAGCATACCTAATAGTTTACGGATCTGATGCAGGATATGCATATAACCCTGACTGGCTTCTGTATCAATCCGCAAACGGGCTATGGGCTTCAAATGCTCCACATCCCGCTGCCAGTCGGCCGGCAATACGACACCTTCAATTTTGGTGCCTCCCAGATCAATGCCCCAGATAGCTTGCATTTGCCATGAATTTTCGTTGAACAAGATAAGCAGTTTGTGGATATCGGATTAACTTCAGTTCATCAACCCGATAGCTTCCATGCACAGCCTGCAGGGAAATACCCGTCTGATCAGGATGGGGAAAAAACAACAGGGTCGCAGCTTTTTGTCCACCATTCACAAACAGTTCCACACTGCATTTATCCAGGAATACATCGAGCCGAATTTGCTGATCAGGCCTGAGTTGCATGCGGATGATGGCCGGAAAATGGGAATCAAAATGGGTGATGCCACTGCGGCTTCTGTCAACCTGCAGCGCTCCAGTAGCGGCATCATAATTCACCCAGATAGCTGAATCACCATGCTGAGCTATGGCCCATTTCACCATTCCTTTTATTTGGCTGAGCTCAAGGGAAAGTTTGCCGACTGTAAACGGATAATTGCTTTGCTGCTTGTTGGCCGGGCTGATTTGCAACTCGTGTGCTTCATCCACCAGGCGATTTCTGATCTGCACGGAATCAACGGCCAGCTGTCCGATTTCATCCACAGGATATTGATAAAGCACAGGCTTGCCCTGCTCATTTTCGCGAAGCGTGAATACCCGCGGTGCAGTCATAAATCCCCGCCAGGGAAATGTAGGAATACGGGCAGCATAAGCCCAGTTATCCATCCAGGCGATGCAGATGCGTCGGCCGTCCGAACCGGGTATATCATTGTAAGTGGTGGCTGCGTAAAAATCCGTGCCCTCATCCACTTTCCGTATCCGATCTACTGGCTCATCAGCCACAAACGTTTTACCGTTGAATGTACCGATGAAATATTGCACATCATATTGCACCGAAATCATCAATACCCATTTCGTTTGGTCTGTGGGTTTCCCGGAAGCGTCTTTCACTTGAAGGGGGAATAAATCAGGACATTCCCAGACGTTGCTGGTATCACCGGCCGGACCAAAGGATCCGGTGTGCTGCCAATGAATCAGATCCGCAGAACGAAAAAACTGCACTTGATGCTGTTCGGGGAATGAAACCACCATCACCCACTGACTGTCGGGCGCATACCAGAAAACCTTGGGATCGCGGAAATCGCGCATGTGCAGGTCCAGCACCGGATTATGCGCATATTTTCTCCAGGTATGGCCTCCGTCGAGGCTATAGGCGATATGCTGTGACTGAGTATATTGTTCGGGATGCAAACGATCCGGAATATGATGCGAAGTGTAAACAGCCACCAGCGGAGGATGGGACGCTGAGCCCAATCCGGATGTATTGAAACTATCCAGCACAGCTGATCCGGAAAATATCATGCCCTCCGGGCCTTCAGGAATGGCCACCGGCCAGTTTTGCCAGTGCACCAAATCTTTGCTAACCGCATGTCCCCAGCTCATGTGTCCCCATTCCATGCCATCGGGATTGTATTGATAAAACAAATGATACAGCCCATTTGCAAATACCAGCCCGTTCGGATCATTGGTCCAATTTACCGGTGGTGTGAAATGATAGACGGGCCGATAAGGTTCACGGTAAGTGGGACGAATTTCAACCTGCGCATAAACCCGGCAGATGCAGAGATGCACCATGAAGAATACAAATATGCTCCATCTGCGCATGGGAAGGGATTTAAATATTTGTGGAATTATTTTCCTACCCGATCCAATGGCTTGCGATGATGATCTTTTAATTTTCGGAATTGCGTAGGCGTAAATCCGGTCATCCGTTTGAACTGCCCCGATAAATGTGCCACGCTGCTGTAGCCCAATTCTTCTGCAATTTCACTGAGCGACATTTCACCATACGAAAGCAATTCCTTTACCTTTTCAATTTTTTGCAACATCACATATTGTTCAATGGTAATGTTTTCATGTTCGGAAAACAGATTGCTGAGATAATGATAATCTTTTTGCAGGGTTTCACTCAGGAAAGTGGAAAAATTGACAGGCATTGTTTTCATTTTCCCATGCTGCACCCAGTCTATGGCTGCATGTTTGATGGCTTCCAGCAGACGGATTTTTTTATCTTCAATCAGTGCAAAACCTTCCTGTTGCAATAATTTATTTAACTCATCTTTTTCTTCTGTCGTAAGCTCTCTTCCAATCACAGCATTGCCGAGGCTCACCGAAACCACGGGCAGATGAAGCTGCTGCAGGACCTGTGTTACCACTTTCACACATCTGTCACAAACCATGTTTTTGATGTATAATACTGTGGTAGCCATTGCTCAGTTGATTAATCCCCATTTCACGCCGATCCGCACACCGAAATCCGGATAAGGATAATGCGGAGCAGCAAAATTGGGATTAAAGATAAAACTATTTAACCTTTCTGCACGAATGTAACCCACAAACGAACGAATCCTGAAATGCAGCAGTGCAGCTATTTCTGGCGAGTTGCGGATGCGTTGCTGGTTTTGATATACAAATTGTCCAAGCAGTGGCGAATAATCCGGTGCATCAAAAGGTGTATTGTATTTTATTTCAATGCCTGTACAAATTTGCAAATGGTAGTTAAACAAATAGTTTTCATACGTCAGCCGTTCCCATGTCCACACTGCCGGTAGGGCCAGAGGTGGATTTCCGGTAATTTGCTGATAGGCTGCATCCGTATGCAGATGAAAATGATTCACACGGAAATCTTTCTGAAAATGTACCTGCAACAGGGTAAACGGCGAATGGTACTGATCGCTTTGATAAAAATTTTTCAGATAAGTATAGTTGGTGAACAAATAATATTTTACATCCAGCGCATAATGCAGGGCCGGATTCACTGCTGCAGCCTGCAACAGGGTAATATTTTCTTTATTCAGTCCGGGATTGATGATAGCAAACCTGTTCGACACAAAGCGTTGATAAATTGCTGAAGGTGTTCGGTTGATATTTTCTGCATGCAATTCCACATATCCCAGTTTTCGGCTTACATATCTGCTCAGAGATGCCAGCGCATGATAATTGCCGAAATAATCTCCTGCCAGATACAGTGCACCATACAACCGCATGTCCCATTTCTGGTTACGTGTTTTATTGCGATATTCTACATGTCCGAAAATATTGTGCAAATGTTGCTTCCCTGAAAGATCCGTACCCGTAATCCATTCATCAGTAATGCCTTCGCGAAGAAATTGATTTTGATTTTTGGGAAATGGAAACTGCACCAGCGATAAATCATTGCTGATTCGCTTCCAGTCATGCCATGCCACGATGCTGCTATCCTGCGGATTCGAAATCAGGGGATAATGTATCCGGTAAAAATATGCATCAAGTGTGTCATTCTGGACAATGGTATCTCGATATTGTTCAGTAAGATGTTCAAAAAGAAAAGTATGCTGAATCCGAAAAATGGGATAAAAACGATACATCACCGTGGTATCGTTAATTTTCACCGAGTCTCCCCTGCCCCAATCATATTCATGTGAAAACAAAAAATCTTTTTCCTTATATTCTGTTTTTACGGGGATGGATGTCGTAAAGAATGAAAAACCACTCGACGCATTATTGCCTCCCAGGAAAGTAGCTATTGTTTGCCGATCGCTGTGAATTGGATCTTTCAGATCAGCATCATTTACAATACCTCCATTCTCTCCGGTTTGTTCATTGTTGCCAATTACAGCTGCATAAGCATGGTAACGTTGTTTTCGGGAATCAAACCTGGCAGTAATGGCATAGTTGTCATCATTTGTATTTTGATTGCGGAAATAACCGGGAGAATTGATTTTCCGATAATGCCCCGAGATATTGAAATTGCGTTTGTGATTTTGTGTATGAAACACATCAATCACCTGTTCCTGTTTGGGCCCTACGAGATAACGTAATTCGGTATAAGGACCTGTGGTCTGATAAAAACGGGCGCTATCAATAGGAAAACTATAAAGATCCAATGCATGAAAACCCGCATCCCATCCGGCTTTCAGTACGGGATGAAAAATCAAATCATAACCTGGGTTGCCAATATTTCCCAGATATGCATCAGAAGATCGCAACGGAAAATACTTGTAAAAGTTATTGATGGATGAGTCCAGGTAATGTGGCACCACATCATTCAGGTAATGATAGTACAGGAGAATGGTATCATTCACACGATGTTCAAGATGAAAGGAATCTGAACCGCCGGTTGTGGATCTGCCCATTGCACCCATAGCACCAATCCGGGGCAATTGTGCATATACATGCGCATATCCGCACATGATCAGAAGCAATATGCAACCTGTTTCTATCAGTCGCTTTATTCTTCTGTGTTGCACGGATAACAATGTCAGATACTTTTGATCAGTTCAATAAAGATGCTGCTCATCGTAGGTTCTGAGGCTCGTGCTGCTGCCAGCACCTCTTCATGGCTGATCATATTGTTTTCTTCCCGGATACCAATATCGGTTATCACACTCATGGCAAATACTTTCATGCCCATATGTACAGCCACAATAGTTTCGGGCACAGTACTCATACCAACGGCATCACCACCTATTCTGTGCAAAAATCGATACTCCGCACGGGTTTCAAAACTTGGCCCCTGCACACCTACATACACTCCCTTGCGCAACAAAATATTTCTTTGTGCAGCGATATGAAAAGCTTTTGCAATCAACTCCTGGGAATAAGGTTCACTCATATCCGGAAAACGCGGCCCCAGGCTATCATCATTTTTTCCACGCAAAGGATGTTCGGGTTGCAGATTGATGTGATCGGTAATCACCATCAGATCTCCAACCTTGAATTGCGGATTTAATCCACCAGCGGCATTGGACAACAACAGATGTGAAACACCTAAATACTTCATCACCCGAACAGGAAAAGTAACTTCCTGCATGGAATATCCTTCATAATAATGAAATCTGCCCGAAAGCACCCAGACGTTTTTCCCGGAAATATTTCCCAGGATCAATTCACCAGAATGTCCTTCTACGGTTGATACCGGAAAATGCGGAATAGATGCATAAGGCATGCGATGCATGATTTGCAGGTGACGGGTAAAACTTCCCAATCCGCTGCCCAGCACCACCGCAATGGATGCGCGATCGGGAATGTGCTGCTCAATGGCCGCACTGGCTTCCTGGATTTGTGTGCGAAGTGATAACATAGATATCCGGTATTATGGGTCGTGAATAACGTTTCAAAATCGGCTTCGCAAAATACAGAAAAACCATTTGCTAAAAGCAAACTTCTGTTTTTGCTTTACATGCAATCACGTGGCCTGTGGATGCCTTGCGTTCACATGATCTTCGGCTGCTTTTGGTCTATATGTCGAGAAAATTTTATTACTTTTAACACAAATTCATGCAGCATGAACCTATATCGGAAACTTTTCCTGCTTGCAGGTTTAACTCTGTTGCTGATTTCACATGCAGCATCGGCTCAGCGGGCTGTGGCCACGGTGCGGATTCAAACCAATATCCAAAAATGTGAGGCATGCAAACAAATATTGTTGAATTATCTCAAGCGGGAACCAGGAATTATTTCCGCAAATGTGAATACGTACAATAAAATTGTTACGGTTCGATATTATACGGAGCGCACCAATCCGCTTTATATTGAGTATGCCATTGCCAATGCTGGTTTTGATGCCGATACAGTCAAAGCCAATCCGGATTCATACCAGTTGCTCCCGCCATGCTGCAAAGACACAACCAGTCAGCAAAAACCACCTGCCAACAAATAGAACCAACTGGATAATTGACATCCATCTTTGATATTTGAAAATCTAAGGTTCGAAAAAAAATGAACACATGTTTAACAAACACTGGATCTGGTTAACGGGAATAACGGTTGCACTTAGTTTTCAGGCTATTGCCCAATCGCTGCCATTCAATGAACGGTTCAAGCATCAGTACTGGCCGGCGCATTGGATTTGTTGTCCGGATGTTCCGGCTTCGGCCTATGGGGTATTTCATTTCAGAAAAACCTTTCAGCTCGATACAGTTCCTGCTCAGCTAATCATTCATGTAACTGCCGATAACCGATATCATCTTTTTGTGAATGGACATGATGTGGGCCGTGGGCCCGCACGTGGCGATACTTACAACTGGAACGTTGAAACCTACGATATTGCTCCTTATCTCCAGCAAGGTAAAAATGTGCTGGCAGCTATGGTGTGGAATATGGGCGAATATGCTCCTATGGCACAGATTTCGGCCCGAACAGGCTTTTTGCTGCAGGCTGATGATACAGCCTGGGACAAGCTAAACACCAATCGCAGCTGGAAAGTATTGCACGATACCGCATATCTTCCCTGTGCCACGGAAACGGCCGCCCGCCTCCACACCTATTTGGTAACCGGCCCCGGCGATGCCGTCCGGGCAGCTGATTATCCCTGGGGTTGGGAACAAACAGACTATGATGATCATGCCTGGCGACAAGCAGCAGATGTGCCGGCAGCAGCCGTTCCTGCAGGCGTGGGTAGCGATAATGTATGGACATTGGTGCCTTCGCCTATTCCCCAAATGGAATATCGCCCCCAACGGCTCCAGGCCATTCGACTTTCTGCAACTCAGGGCAAAGAGTTCACCATCCGGGATACTTTTATCCAGCCTTCGCATCCCCTGCAGATTCCTGCACATCAACAAGTAAAAATTATTCTGGATCAGGGCCAGGAAACCGTTGCCTATCCTGTATTGCTTGTGAGTGGCGGAGCCGGAGCCAGCATTCGGATTACCTATGCCGAAGCTGCTGTGGATAGCAATGGGCAAAAAGGCAATCGCAATGAAATCAAAGGGAAAGAAATCCTCGGCTTGTATGACGAGTTTTACCCGGATGGAGGCAATGAACGTCGTTTCAGCCCGCTCTGGATCCGCGCTTACCGATACATTCAGCTGGATATCACCACTGCCGGCAACCCGCTCACGCTGGAAGATTTTTATGGGATTTATACTGGATATCCCTTTCATCGGTTGGCAACCTTTGCCAGCAATGATTCTTCCCTTCAGGCAATCTGGCGTGTAGGCTGGCATACAGCAAGATTGTGTGCAGGAGAAACTTATTTTGATTGCCCTTATTATGAACAATTGCAATACGAAGGCGATACCCGCATACAAGCGCTGATTTCTCTGTACAATACGGGCGATGATCGGCTGATGCGCAAGGCTATTCATGATTTTTATGATTCGCGCACACCCAACGGACTTACCCAGGGCCGCTTTCCGAGCCATCGTCTGCAAATCATTCCCCCCTATTCGCTGTTCTGGATTTCCATGTTGCATGATTACTGGATGTTGCGGCCTGATACCGAGTTTGTGAAATCTTATCTCTCCGGTTTACAACCCATTTTGAGCTGGTATGAAGCTCATGTGGATCCGGCCTACAATATGCTGGGGCCCATGGATTGGTGGAGCTTTGTGGATTGGGCTGCAACTTTTCCGGGTGGCGTACCTGCTGGCGCTACCGATGGGCATTCGGCCATTCTCACCTGTCAGTTTATTTATACCCTGCATCAGGCTGCAGATCTGTTGGATGCATTTGGTTTCACCCATCAGGCTGCCCATTATAGCCAGCTGGCTTTTCGCCTATCGCAGGGCGTTTTCACGCATTGCTTTGATATGCAACGCATGGAAATGGCCAATACACCTGAAAAGGAACAATTCAGCCAGCATGCATCCATCCTGGCCGTGTTGGCCGATGTGATTCCTGCCCAATGGCAAAAACAGGTGATGCAAAAAGTGCTTACTGATACTGCCCTGGATCAGGTAACTTTTTACTTTCGGTTTTACCTCATACAGGCCCTGGTGAAAGCGGGTCTGGCAGATAATTACTTAAATCAGCTGAGTCCCTGGCTGGATATGCTGAAAATTGGCCTTACCACCTTTGCCGAAAAGCCTGAGCCCACTCGCTCGGACTGTCACGCCTGGTCGGCCTGCCCGGCCTACGATTTTCTGGCAACCCTATGTGGCATAAGACCCGCCGCCCCGGGATTTGCAAAAGTGGCCATCACACCCCATCTGGGCAGCCTTACCCATTTGGTGGCTTCTATGCCCCATCCGCAGGGCATTATACAAGTTGAATTTTTCCAGGATAAAAAAGGAAAACTCACGGGCAGTATTTCTCTGCCTCAGCAATTGAACGGTTATCTGGAATGGAAAGGAATACGGATGAATCTGCACGGAGGCCAGCAATCCATCAATCTACCCTGAAGGATTCCAAATCAACATTGCGCATAGCTGTCAATGAATATGCCATTCACTGCAGCCAGCTTCTCAATGCGGATCAATTGGCCATCTTCAAGAATGAGGCATGTATCATCCATTCTATCAATATAGCCTTCCGCCCTGCATAATCCCCCGTCATCCACAATCAGGGATACCGGCAATCTTTTTTCAAAACAATCTTTCAGCATGGGCAGAAAGCGCTTTGCATCGGATACTGTAATACGTGTGTCCATGGTCATAACATGTAGGTGATATACTCCAAATTTACAACCCAAAAATAATACAAGGTAAAACCGGTTTTTTTTGACAAAAATCAGAGAATATCCTCCTCGCATAGAAAATGTATGTATGCAAACGTTTGACAACAAGGGGTTCATCAACAGGTTTTTATGTTAGATTTGCTTATGCAATACTGACTGCCTGTTGGTGATTGTACCATTTATTTGGTGAGTACACATTTGTGATTGGTTATGGGAGAAGGAACCCTTCGCGGGTTCTTTCTTTTTATGGGGTTAGTTGAGCAGTTTTTCTGAAACAGGCGATAATATGTAATTTCGGCCAGGCCTAAAGTGCAAGCAGATGTCATCACGCATGCCCACCATCAAAGAAATTGCAAAAATTGTAGGTATTTCTCCTTCGGCTGTATCACGCGCATTGCACGATCATCCCAGCATAGGGAAAGATACACGTGAACGGGTAAAACAGGTAGCGGCCGAATTAGGTTATGAACCCAATCAGCTGGCAATATATTTTCAGAAGCGCAGAACATTTACGGTGGGAGTGATTGTGGCCGATCTGGCTGAAGAATTTTTTTCAAAAGCCGTTTCAGGTATTGAAGACATGGCTCTTCAGCATGATTATACCGTGCTTATAGGTCAGTCGCACGATGATGAGCAGCAAGAACGAAGGCTTATTGAAACCATGAAGCGGCATCATGTGGATGGTTTGATATTGTCTATTGCCAAGCAAGTGAAACAGTATGATTATTATCAGCGGTTGCTGGAACAACGGTTACCGCTGGTGTTTTTTGATTGTGTGCCCGATATGCCGCAAATATGGGCCGTGGAGGCCGATCTGGTAGAAGGTGCCATGAAAGCCGTACGCTTTTTATTGCGCCAGGGACATCGCATCATTGCCCTGATCAACGGGCCTCAATCACTACCTGCAAGTTTGCAAAGGTTGCAGGGCTATCGCATGGCCATGGAAAAAAACCGGCTGAAATACGATCCCAATCTGACCCTGTTTACCGATCTGAGCCCCTCAAGCACTGCCCAGGCACTCAGGGAATTGTGTGATTACAAGCGAAAACCCACAGCTATTCTGGCATTTAATGATTATGTCGCTCTCGAACTCATGCATGAGCTCAGGCAACAACGTCCTGAAATCAGTGACAAAATAGCCATTGTAAGTTTTGCCAATCTGCACATCAACAAATATGTTGCCCATCCCCCCATAGCATCGCTTGAACAATTTCCCTATGAACAAGGACAAAAGGCTATGGAACTGATGATGCAGGCCATAGAAGAAAAAGTACAACATGGAAAACCTGCATCCACCCGAAGAATTACAGTTAGCCCCCGACTTGTGCTTCACGTGCAGGAAAAAAACACTGTTTAAACATGCATCATCCCTGTCCCCAGGTATCGGGCGATTGCCGCCATTGCTGCAAAACAGATAACTGCTCCTGCTGAATCATACCTTTCTGCAGAGCTACCTCCAGCAATGCTTCATAATCACTCAATGCATACACAGCAATACCAGCCTGCTGAAAAGATTTTCGTGCATGTTCAAATCCGTAATCAAATACAGCAACTACACCTTTTACATCTCCTCCAGCAGCCTTTAAAACTTCACAGGCCTGCAAACTGCTGCCACCGGTGGATATCAGATCTTCAACCACCACAATTTTTTGTCCGGGATGAAAAAAACCTTCAATCTGATTACCCAGGCCATGATCTTTCCGGCCAGAGCGTACATACACAAAACTCAGCTTCAGCAAATCTGCTGCCAGCACACCATGGGCAATGCCAGCCGTGGCCACCCCTGCAATGATTTCCGCATCCGGGAAACGCTGATCTATCAGATTGCTTAATTCGGATTTGATGTAATCCCGGATGTAAGGAAAAGAAAGAATACGACGATTGTCACAATAAATCGGCGATTTCCATCCGGAAGCCCAGGTAAAAGGCTTATCAGGACTCAATTTTACAGCATTGATGAAAAGCAGCTTCTCGGCTACTTGATGTGCAACCTCCATGCCACAAACCTAATTAAATTTTTATGAAAATAACGAAGCATCCATTCGTTACGCTGTCATGCCATGAATAAATTTTATTTTTGAAATGAATTTGATTGCTTATGGAACCATATATCATCTGGATACAGGAAAAACCTTTGATTGTATGTGAACAGCTGTCTGATATACCTGAAATTGTATTGCCAGCTTCATCATGGGAAAAATATCTGATAAATAATGCATCCCTCAACATCCAAACTTCCATTCAGGAACTGCAGCAAGGTGAAAAAGAAGCCTGTATCATTCAATCACAGGACATACAAACAATGTTTGAAGATATTAGCCGGAAGTTTGTGATGCGTGAAGCGGCCGGCGGATTGATCACAAACGAGCAACAGGATGTGTTATTAATTTTTCGGTTAGGTAAATGGGATTTGCCCAAAGGAAAAATTGAAGAAGGCGATGATCCTCAGCAAACGGCTTTAAGGGAAGTGCGTGAAGAAACGGGCCTGTATCATGTAGAAACAGAGCATCTCATTTGCCACACCTATCATGTTTACAACGACCGATTTACCAGGGAACAAACCCTTAAAAAAACACATTGGTTTAAGATGAAATTTACGGGAACGGAATTAACGGTTCCACAAATTGAAGAAGATATCCTGGATGCGCAATGGATTAAACCTGCACATATCGACAAATACCTGCGATATAGCTACGGAACCATCCGATATGTGTTTTTTCGTGCAGGGTATATCAGATAAAATTCGTGAATGAATGTATTATTTTTACACGTTTTTATTTCATTTTCTTATGGATATCAAAACACTTCTGCAGCAGGATCTCGAAAGAGAATTCAGTCTTACACACACGGCACTTGCACGTGTACCGGAAGCTCATTTTTCATGGAAACCTCATGAAAAATCTGCGTCTCTTGGCCAGCTTGCTTCGCACATAGCCACGCTGCCAAGATTCATCATGATTATCTTGCAGGAACCAGAAATTGATTTTGCACAGGCACCCCCACGCCGACCAGAGCCCCCAGAATCGCAAGCGGCATTATTGCATACATTTTCTGAATGGAAGCAACAAGTGTTGCAAGCCATTCAAGCTACGGATGAAAAGCATTTATTACAAGACTGGGCCACGCGCAATGGTGATACCATCATTCTGAAAGGGAAGCGCATACAGGTAATCCGGTGGTTTAGCCTGCATCATCTCATTCATCACCGGGCCGAACTGATTGTGTATTTGCGTTTGCTGAATGTTTCCGTGCCTGGTTTATATGGACCTTCGGCTGATGAGCCACCTGCCTGGATGCTTACAAAGTAAGATTTAAGGTTGTTCTTCCCTTAAATCTACCTTGCGATAGGCCAGCTGAAAGATTAGAGGAAATACCAGCAGGGAAAATGCAGTTGCAAAGATAAGTCCGCCTATCACAACCCGGGCCAGTGGCCGGGAGCTTTCCGAGCCGATACCTGTGGAAACAGCCGCAGGTAACAGTCCTAATATGTCCATCAAAGCTGTCATCAGCACAGGCCTTACATAAGCCCTTACTCCTTCGCGAATGGAACGGGTCAAGGCACCTGGTTGATGAACCCATCGGTCAAGCCGCTCTTTAAATGCTCCAATCAGCAATACACCTGTCAGAATACAAATTCCAAACAACGCAATAAATCCAATCCCTGCAGAAATACTGAAATTGGTATGCGTGATGAGCAATGCAGCAATTCCGCCCACAATAGCAAATGGAATATTGAGAAATACCAGCCCCGCATCTTTGACATTGCCAAACATGGAATACAACAAAATAAATATAAGCAGCAAACTGATGGGCACTACCTGGCGTAGCCGTTTGGATGCACGTTGTTCATTTTCAAAATCGCCCTGCCACATCATGGTATATCCTTTTTTCAGGTGAATGGCTGCGTTTACCTTTTGCTGAGCTTCTGCCACCGCGCTTCCCATATCCCTTCCTCTTACGGAAAACTTTACTGCAGCATAACGCTGATGATCATCTCTGAAAATCAGACAAGGACCCGTTTCAGTACTGATGTTGGCAATTTCTTTCAAAGGCACCTGCGTGCCCCTGATGGTTGGCACTAACAGATTACCGATATCATCGGCATTTTTGCGAAATTGTTCAGGAAACCTTACCCGGATATCAAAATGCTCAACACCCTCATAAAGTTGTGATGCGGCTTTTCCGCCAATAGCCATTTCGGTAACTGTTTGAGCATCCTGTGTAGTAACGCCATACATCGCCATTTTTTGTTGATTGAGATCTATGCGCAATTCGGGTTGTCCCAGATTTTTAATAACTCCTACGTCCTGAATACCTCTTACCGTTCTCAGAATATCAGCTATTTGCTCACATTTTTTTTGCATATAGGCCAAAGAATCACCAAATACTTTCACTACAATGGATCCTTTTACGCCCGATACGGCCTCCTCTACATTATCCATGATGGGTTGGGAAAAGTTTAAATCTGCACCAGGAATAACAGACAATCTCTGTTGCATGTCTGCAATCAATTTATCTTCGCTGAGATGAGAAGGCCATTGGGATTTGGGTTTAAGGGCCACATCAAATTCAACGTTGTAAAATCCAGTTACATCTGTGCCATCATCTGGCCTTCCTGTTTGCGATACCACCTTGGTTACTTCAGGAAAGGAAATTAATATTTCACGCATCTGATTGGCTACTTCCACGGCTTTTTGCAACGAAACGCTATAGGGCAGCTGCGCCCGTATCCAGAGTGAGCCTTCGTTGAGCTCAGGTAAAAATTCTGTTCCCAATAACCGAAAAGCATATAATCCAATGATGACTACCACGGCCGAAATAATAAGCGTTGGCCGCCTGTGCTGAAACGTAAACCGGAATGCACGCATCACCCAGCGTGTGGTGAGTTCTACAAAAGGGTTGCGTTTTTCATGTACATTTTTGTATAGCAATAAATGAATCAATACAGGTACAAGTGTAAGTGTGTAAAACAAAGCTCCCAATAAAGCAAAGCCAAGGGTATAGGCTAAGGGTGAAAACATTTTTCCTTCTACCTTTTGAAAGGAGAAGATGGGTATCAAAGCCATGATAATGATTAGCTTGGCAAAAAAGATGGATTTTCCCAGCTGGCCACCTCTTCGCTTGATCATTCCCATCTTGGCCAGCTTGTTGAATCTTTCCATCCCGATATCACTTGCTTTGTGATCAAGTAATACAAACATGCCTTCCACCATAATCACAGCACCGTCAATGATGATTCCGAAATCAACAGCACCCAATGATAACAGGTTGGCCGACATTCCCAACAACCGCAGACACATGAAAGCAAAAAACAACGATAGCGGAATGATGATGGCTACAATCAATGTAGTCCGCCAGTTGAACATGAACAAGGAAACAATAAGAGTAACCAGCAAAATGCCTTCAATCATATTATGCAACACCGTGTGTGTGGCATAATGAATGAGATCTTCCCGATCATAATACGGCACAATTTTTACATCAGCTGGTAAAATATGGTCATTCAGCTGGGCAATTTTTTGTTTAAGTCCGGCAATGACTTCATCCGGATTCTCTCCTCTCCGCATCAGTACAATACCTTCCACCGCATCAGGATTATCTTTTATAATTCGATTGCCTGCAGAATCGATGGCATCAGTTCTGCCCACCTCGCCTAATCGCGGCAAATTGGAAATGACCACATGTGCCACATCCTTTACCAGTACGGGTACACCATTGATTTGTGTGACAATCACATTTTCTATTTCATGAATATCGTTCAGCAAGCCAATACCACGCACCACATAGGCCTGATTGTTTTTTTCAATGATATCACCACCGATATTGATATTACTTCGTGCAATAGCTGAATAAACATCCAGCGGCGTAATTCCCAGGTCTTGAAGTTTTTGCGGGTTAACCTGCACTTCATAGGTTTTCACCATTCCACCAAAACTTACAATATCGGCCACGCCTGGCACTGATCGCAATTCCCGATCTACCACCCAATCGTTAATGGTCTTCAACTCACGCGGGTCACGAGATTTGCTTTCCAGTGTATAACGATAAATTTCGCCAGTGGGTGTGGTAGGAGGTTGTACTACAGGTGTAACCCCATCGGGCAAATCAGCATTGGGAAGCAAGTAATTTACCTGCATACGGGCTTCCTGATCCGTAACATGATCCTGGAAGTTAATGGTAACAACTGACAATCCAAATATGCTGGTGGAACGTAAACTTGTTTTTTTCTGTACAGGATTCATGGCAATTTCAATGGGGATCGTCACAAACTTCTCCACCTCTTCTGCACTGCGACCCGGCCATTGCGTGATAATGGTAATCTGTGTATTGGTTACATCCGGAAATGCTTCAATAGGCATCTGTTTGAAGCTGATGATGCCAGCAACAAGAAGAATAAGCGTAATGAAAAAAATAAAAAACCTGTTTTTCAGAGAAAATGCTACAATTCCGCGAATAAACTTTGACATATGCGGTTTATTGATTTAAAGCCTGATAAATCAACAATTGCTGATCACCCAGAATCAGCTCCCCCGGTTTAAGTCCTGATAAAATAAATGCCTTTCCGTTTATTTCCTTTTGTACTTCTACCGGGCGGATTTCCACATGATGCTTCCCATGGTAAACAAGTACGTAATAACGACTGTGATCAAAAATCAAATCTTTGTCGGGTATGCACATCATCAATTGTTTATCCGGATGAACAACCGTAACACTTGCAAACATCTCAGGTTTTAGCAGGTAATCAGGATTGGGTAAAACGATGCGTACCTGCATCACTTTATTCGCCGGATCGAGTACATGCATAACCTGACTGATTTGTCCTCTGAAAACTTTATCCGGATAAGCCAGTGTAGTTATTTGTACGCTATCCTTCACATGTACATCCGGAATATTGGATTCATATACATTGGCAATTACCCATACATTTTTCAGATCAGAGATGGTAAACAATTCGTTGCTGTTATCGGGCCGGATCATCATGTCAGGATTGATTTGCCTGTTGATGATGAATCCATCAATGGGTGATCGGATAACAGAAACTGACTGATGTCCACCACCATTAATCTGCAGCAACTGCTGAATCCTTTTCAGATTTGCCAGTGCAGATTCATATTGCGCCTGTGCGGTTGCATAATCTTTTGCTGAAGCCAGTCCACCTTCATATAAATCTTTTGTAGCATCAAGATTTTTCTTTGCAACATTTACATCTGAGGTGGCTTGTATCAGATCCGCTTGATACGAAGCAATATCACCACTCATAATGGTAGCCAGTTCCTGTCCGCGATGCACATAATCGCCTAATGAAGCCTTTACATCTAACACCTTACCGCTTACCATCGGGTAAACGTGAATCACCTTGTTTTCATCTGCAGTTACTTTCCCATTTAATGTTACTGCATCTATAAAAGGTTTCATTGTTACCGTATCCAGAGGTATGGCAGTCATCAGTGAATCAGAAATCGGAAAATCATTAGCAGCTTGTAGCTGGGACGTATGATGCTGACAAGATACCGATATAAGCAGGGTAAGTCCTACGCAAATTCTTGTAGCAACCCGGCTAATAAATTTTTTTTCAAACATAGCACATCGGATTAATGAAATATCGGACGACCAATTACATAATTTAATTTTTCCCATGTTTGCAGCCTGTTTAGCTGTGCATTCTGATAATCCAGTACGGCCTGTTTATACGCATCATACATGTCAAGCAATTCTAACATGCTGATGTTGCGATGCTGATAATTCAGATTTACTTCTTCCAGCAAATGTTGAAATGATGGATAAAAAGATGTGTCCACAGATTGATATAAGCGTTGTGCCTGCAATGCTTGCTGATAGGCGTTTGTTACTTCTGAAACGATATTATCCCTGGCCTGCTGGAACTGTGCTTGCTGATATTGTACCAGGCTTCTTGCAGCCTGAATATTTCCCTGATTGCGGTTAAAAAGAGGAATATCAAAACCGGCTGAAATGAGGTTTGCATTGGGTACATAGCTTCCGTTTTTATCATACCCGACTGCCAGCGTCAGATCGGGCACAGCCAGCGCTTTCTGCAATTGTTCATTGTGCTGACTCATTTTCAGGTTAAATTCAGCCATGTGCAAATCAGCCCGGTTATTCAGCGCAGTATCAATCAGTGATGCCAAAGCATATTGCTGCATATCTAAATGCGACAACAAGCTATCCGTTTCTAATTCCGGAATCACATAACTGCGCGGTACCCGCAGAAGTACACCCACCTCAGCTTCCAAATCTGCAATTTGCTGTTGGATGGATACAAGCTGATTCTGCAAATCCAACAGCTGTGCTTGTAAGCGCAAAACTTCTTTTTTAGCGGCAAATCCTTTCTGATATTGCTCGTTCAAAACACGAACCAGGCGCTGGAATGATTGTATCTCATACGTGTACAGATTGATAGATTGCTGCGCATAATACAGTTGAAAAATATCTGTATGCAGGGTATAACGCAAGGTGCGCATCAAATCAAAAAATGCATACACATTCCATTGATACTGATCACGAGCTATTAAAATTTGTTTGTTGCGCTTTCCCGCCAGCAAAATAAGCTGCTGAATCTGAACGGCCGTTTCTCCTGATGAACTGAGATCAAACCATTTTTTATTGGTGGGATTATACATTCCCTGAGAAATTGACAAATTAGGATTATTCCAGAGTTTTGCCTGTAAAATGGCCGCCCTGGCTGCATCTACTTGATATTGCTGGGCAAGCAGCCCCAGGTTGTTTTGCAAAAACATCGAGTCAGCTTGTGTCAGTTTAAGCCTCAGTGTATCCTGGTATGCAGATTCAGATGTTAGGGATTGCGAAAAAACAGGTAGGGTAAAAACAAGCCATGAAAGACTTAAGATGAAACATAACCTGGCAAATTCTGGTGAATGCCGAAAAAAGCAAAACCTACCGTGCCTGATGTACATAGATCCATGTTTCGGCCTCAAAATTCCTGCGCATTCCAGCAATAAAGAAATAATAAGTTGTTAAGAGTTGTTAGCCTTTTGTTAAGGAAATACAGATGACATGCTTACTATTTATCACTGTAAAATAAGTAAGTTGGTATAATTTTGGCATTACGTTAGGAAACTTTTTTCACCTCAAAACATTTGTATTATGAAACGGATTCTGTTAGCAGCTTCGTGCATGGCAATTTTTGCCACTACATTTGCTCAGCAGGCCACCAAACCCGGCATACATCTGGGCATCAAGGCCGATGCAAATCTCACGAAAATCGATGGGCAATCTTATACCGATGCATTCAAATTAAATTATTCTCTTGGGGCTTATGCCAAATTGCAGATTTCTCGCTTATTCGCCCTGCAGCCTGAATTGAATTTCGTACAATCAACTGCTACGGTGAGTAATAACTTTGGAGATATCTACAACGATATTGCCAATCCTGATTATAGGAAAAATATTCGCCTGAATTATCTGAGCATTCCCCTGCTGGCAAGCATTGGAGTAACCAATCATTTCTTTATTCAGGTTGGTCCGCAGTATGGAATTCTGATGAATGATCATGAAAATTTAATTCAGAATGGGAAAAATGCTTTCAAAAACGGCGATTTTTCCATGGTGGGCAGTGTGTGGATTGAACTGCCTGCACGACTGAATGTGCATGCCCGTTATGTAATCGGCTTGTCGAATATCAATGATATTGATAACCGTGATAACTGGAAAAGTCAGGCCATCCAGGTGGGTTTAGGTTTCACTTTCTGAGTAAAGCCCAAAGAACTCTTCAACTGCTCATTCACCCTAAGGGATGGATGAGCTTTTTTTTATTTTTGCAGGTAGATATAAACAGGTAAGGTTTACCTTTATCGCCAAATATTACCCGAAAGGAAGGGATGATCAGATTGCATTTTGAAGTCGTATGAACAGATTTTATGTAGATAATCCGGAAGAAGAAATGGAATATATGCCCTTGTTCCCTTTGAATGAGGACAGTGACACCGAGCAGGATGTACGTGATCTGGAGGAAGAGTTACCTTTATTGCCTTTGCGCAACACGGTTTTGTTTCCCGGCGTGGTATTGCCCATTACGGTGGGGCGGGATAAATCTATCAAGGCCGTACAGGAAGCATACCGGCACAACAGACTTATCGGTGCAGTAGCCCAGACCGATCCTTCCATTGAAGATCCTACACCCGGAGATCTCACACAGGTGGGCACCATAGCCCGTATTGTGAAGCTGATTCGCATGCCCGACGGAGGCACTACTATCATCATTCAGGGAAGGCTGCGGTTCCGCATTCGTGAAGTAATCAGTGAAGATCCTTTTTTCAAAGCCCATTATGAATTATTGCAGGACATACAACCCGATAATGAAAAAGAATTTGAAGCTTATATTGCAACCATTAAAGATCTGGCCGCTCAACTTATTCAGCTTTCACCCCACATTCCTTCAGAAGCTACCATTATCCTCCGCAATATAGAACATCCATCGTTCTTGATTCATTTTGTAGCATCCAACCTCAACAGTGAAATCAAGGAAAAACAACAACTGCTGGAAACCGATCAGCTGAAAGCGCGTGCAGAAATGCTCATTAAAATGTTGCAAACCGAGCTGCAGCTGGCTGAATTAAAGAATAAAATCACCAACCGAACCAAAGCCGATATTGACCGGCAACAGCGAGAATATTTCCTGCAGCAGCAGCTTAAATCAATCAAGGAAGAATTAGGGGGGGATGCCAACGAAAAAGAACTGAAGGACATGCAGAAACGAGCATCGGAAAAGAAATGGACCGATGCGGCCAGGGAATTGTTCCAGAAGGAAATCGAAAAGCTGGAGCGCATGCACCCCTCCACACCCGATTATTCTGTATTGTATAATCACCTGGATTTCATGCTCGATCTGCCCTGGCAGGAATACACCGAAGATCACTATGATCTGAAAAAAGCGCGCAGGATCCTGGATGAGGATCATTATGACATGGACAAAATCAAGGAGCGCATTCTGGAATACCTGGCTGTGCTGAAGCTGAAAGGTGATATGAAATCACCCATTTTGTGCTTTGTAGGGCCTCCGGGTATTGGTAAAACTTCTCTTGGAAAATCCATTGCACGCGCAATTGGCAGAAAATATGTGCGATTGAGCCTGGGCGGATTACACGATGAAAGTGAAATTCGCGGCCATCGCAAAACCTATATAGGTGCTATGCCCGGCCGGATTTTGCAATCCATCCGCAAGGCTAAAAGCTCAAACCCGGTGATGATTCTGGACGAGATCGATAAGGTGGGGAGCGATTTTCGCGGAGACCCCAGCTCAGCCCTGCTGGAAGTGCTGGATCCCGAGCAAAACCATAGTTTTTACGATAACTATCTCGAACTGGAATATGATTTGTCGCGCGTCATGTTTATAGCCACGGCCAACGACATCAGCACCATTCATCCTGCCCTGCGTGATCGGCTGGAAATTATTGAGCTAAGCGGTTATTCGCTGGAAGAAAAAATAGAAATCGCCCGCCGACATTTGATTCCCAAACAAAAGGAAATGCATGGCCTGAAGGATGCTCCTATTCATTTATCTTCCAAAATCATTTCCTTCATCATTCAACATTACACACGTGAAAGTGGCGTGCGTGAGCTTGACAGACAGCTGGCTTCAGTGATGCGTTTTCTGGCTAAAGAAAAGGTATTGAACGGTCAATTGCCTGAAACCATTGACCAGCAACTGGTGGAAAAAATATTGGGTAAGCCTCGTTTCACCAATGAAATATACCATGCTAATAATCCACCCGGTGTGGCGATTGGCTTGGCATGGACGCCCGTGGGTGGTGAAATTTTGTTTATTGAAGTAAGCCTCAGCGAAGGCAAGGGTGAGCTGAAGATGACGGGCAATCTGGGCAACATCATGAAAGAATCAGCCATGACTGCCTTGAGTTACCTGCAATCCCATGCTGATGCGTATCAGATCAATCCGCAGTGGTTCCATCAAAAAAATATCCACATCCACGTGCCCGAAGGAGCCGTACCCAAAGATGGCCCCAGTGCAGGCATCGCCATTCTTACGGCACTCACCTCAGCTTTTACCCAACGAAAAGTGAAACCCTATTTGGCCATGACCGGCGAAATTACCTTGCGCGGTGAATTGCTGCCCGTAGGAGGTATTAAAGAAAAAATCCTGGCCGCCCGACGATCGGGCATCAAACAGGTGATCCTCTGTAAGGAAAATAAAAAGGATGTGGAAGAAATTGACGCCCGGTATTTGAAAGGATTAAAAATCATTTATGTGGAATCCATGGAAGAAGCCTTGCAACTGGCATTGGAAAAGAAAGCCGTCGATCGGAAAAAGCAAACCCGACTTTTATCCGCATCTTCTAAATCCTCATAAACGTCTGAAACAGCAGTATGTAAATGGCTGCAGGCTTCCCCAGGGCGTGTAATGATTCACGGGTATGCACTCGGGTTGATGAAAACAAACAGAAAATGTAGAGGTCAGTTCATCTGCCGCATACCGTTTCACCGGTAACCCACTGCATTTTAGCGGACCTTGCTCGGAAAAAGTGCTTATGATGAGCCATCCTCCCTGCTCCACTGATCGACATGCCAGCCCTGTATAGGTTTGGATTTCTTCCGGATTTAACAGAAAATGAAAAGTTGCCCTATCGTGCCAAACCCTATAATGTCGCTGTGGCTCAAAATCCAGAATATCCGATACTATCCATGTTACCCGGCTGGCCCATGGTCCCAAACGCATTTTTGCCCGCTCGATAGCTGCATCTGAAATATCCAGCACGGTTACATCCTGGAACCCCATCCTCAGCAAATCATCTACCAGCATGCTATCACCACCTCCTACATCTATGATGCTGGCATTAACCGGAATTTTGTTCTTTTCAAACCAGTAAAGTGAAGCAGAAATTTTTGGCTCATACCAACTCATCTGTTCTGGCGACTTCTGCTGGTAAATCGTATTCCAATGTTCAGCTCTTGCATGCATTTTCATCAAGCTTTAGCTGATGTAAGCGTAAAGAATTTCCTCCCCTTCCGTTTTCACGAAGATTTGTTCCTGCAGCGTAGTAGCCAGCGAATAGCCCGTGTAATCAATATGCACGGGATATATTTTATGCTGCCGGTCAATGAGCACGAGTGTCTGTAAAGTAGCCGGAATGGCTTCCATAAAAGGTTTCATAGCATAGAACAGGGTTCGCCCGGTATTGGCCACATCATCCACCACAATCACCACTTCGTTTTCAAATGGCACCCTGGGCTGCCACGAGCTGGTGAGAGGATGTGCCTTATCGATTTGTATTTCCGTAAAAATCACTTCGAAAGGGGCCACCTGCTTCAACAAGCTTTCAATTTTTCTAGCCACTACCGTTCCCCTGTCGGCTATGCCGGCCAGAATTAATTTGGAAGCCTGTTCATTGCGTTCATAGATTTCATAAGCCATTCGTTGCAGCTTACGTTCAATGATTTCCTTTGAAAGAATAATGTGTGAAGCCACTTGCATGTAATGTATTTTCAGATTGAATAATCCAGAAAATATTGTTGTATATTCGAATGAGCCTTGTAAGGATTTGCTTATGCATTCGAAAATAAAGAAAATCACAGACATAAAATCTTTATGAAAACGAAGGACGAGTTTTTTAAAACATTTGATTATACGGTATAAAAATTTGATATTTTCCATGCTCATCGCACAAATTGTATTCATTGCGTTGCTGGTCTTTGCCATCACTCGTTTTTCCCATCAGGTAAGTAAAGTCAGGCGGAATATTTTGCTGGGCCGCGATGAACAGATATGCGGGAACCGCTGGCAGCGATGGAAAAATGTGTTATTGCTTGCTTTTGGCCAGAAGAAAATGTTTCGCAATTGGATACCGGCCATCTTGCATTTGTTTGTATATCTCGGTTTTATTATCATCAACCTGGAAATACTGGAAATCATTCTGGATGGGATTTTGGGCACCCATCGTTTGTTTTTACCGTATATCAAAACAATTTATCCGGTATTGATCAGTGCATTTGAAGTGCTGGCTGTATTGGTGATCCTGGCCTGTAGCACTTTTCTGATTCGGCGCAATGTGTTGCATGTTCGACGTTTTGAGAATCCTGAAATGACGCACTGGCCCCGCCAGGACGCCAATAACATCCTGATCTTTGAAATCATCCTCATGTTGTTGTTTTTAACCATGAACGCCAGCGACCAGGCTTTGCAGTTCAAACATTACGGGCATTATCAGCCAACCGGATCATTTCTCATTACCCACCCCATAGCCTTGCAGCTGCAGCAAATTTCTCCTGGTGTGCTGGTGGGACTGGAACGGGGAGCCTGGTGGCTGCATATTGCCGGGGTATTGTTTTTCCTGAATTACCTGCCCTATTCCAAACATTTCCATATCCTGCTGGCATTTCCCAATACTTATTATGCTTCGTTGGAACCCAAAAGCCAGATGCCTCTGATGGCCGATATTCTACCCGAAGTACGCAGCATGATGGGATTAGAAGCTAATGACAGCCAGTCTGTACCCACATCTCCACCTGTTCATTTCGGTGCCAGGGACGTGTTTGACCTGAGCTGGCGGCATCTGCTGGCAGCCTACAGCTGTACAGAATGTGGACGATGCACAGCAGCCTGCCCGGCCAACCAGACGGGTAAAAAACTTTCCCCTCGCAAGATCATGATGGATACACGCGACCGGCTGGAAGAGGTGGGTCGAAACATTGACCAGCATGGCCAGTTTGTTGACGACGGCAAAAGCCTGATGAATTATATCAGCGAAGAAGAATTGCGGGCATGCACCACCTGTCAGGCCTGTGTGGAAGAATGCCCTGTAAGCATCAGTCCGCTGGCTATCATTCTTGAATTGCGGCGATATCTGGTGATGGAAGCTTCCAGCACACCACAGGAATGGAATGCCATGTTTACCAGCATAGAAAACAATGGGGCTCCCTGGACCTTTCCGCCCGACGAACGTGGCCAGTGGGCCTCTAAGCTTGCTTAAAAGAAGAACCATATGCAAATCCCTACTGTAGCTGAACTTCATGCTAAAGGCGAAAAGCCCGAATTGCTTTACTGGGTGGGATGTGCGGCCAGCTTTGATCAGCGGGCACAACGTACAGCCCGCGCATTGGCTACCATTTTTACCCATGCCGCCATCCGCTTCGCCATCCTCGGACAGGAAGAAAGCTGTACGGGCGATCCGGCTCGCAGAGCTGGTAATGAGTTTTTATTCCAGATGATGGCATTGAAAAACATCCAAACGTTGAACCAGTACGGCATCCAAACAATCGTTACTTCCTGCCCCCATTGTTTCAATACCTTGAAGAATGAATATCCCGCACTGGGCGGCCATTATGAAGTATGGCATCATACCCAGTTCATCTACAACCTTATTCGGGAAAAACGCATCAGACTGAAACCCGTAACTAAAGAGGCTCTGCAATTGGTCACCTATCACGATTCCTGCTACCTGGGCCGGGGAAATGGTATCTACGATGCTCCACGCGATATTTTGCAGGCCTTGCAAATGAAAATTGTGGAAATGGCCCACCATCGTAGCCGGGGCATGTGCTGCGGGGCCGGCGGTGCTCAAATGTGGAAAGAAGAAGAAAAGGGAACAACACGCGTCAACATTGCCCGTACGCAGGAAGCACTGGCAACCGGCAGCCACACCATTGCTGCAGCCTGCCCCTTTTGCAATACCATGCTGTACGATGGCCTCAAGCACGCCGGCAAGGAAGAGGAAGTACAGGTTAAAGATATAGCCGAGCTGGTAGCCGAACACCTCGCATCCGACCCGCCTACCAGTGGGTAGATTCCCAACAAAGCCGCAAACAGAGCTTTCAGAAACCTGTCAAATCTTTCTATGCTTCCAGGCAAATGCTTTAAACTGATTTACCTTTGCGAATATGAGACCCGATATCGCCTCTTTGGCACCCAGCGACTTTTCTTCTGATTCAAGAATCTGGATTTTTCAGGCTCATCGCCCGTTAACTGAAAATGAGACCGAATGGTTGCGTGCACAGCTGAAACCATGGGTTGCAGCCTGGAAGGCTCATGCTGAACCTGTAAAAGGATGGGCTGAGGTGCTGTTTCAGCAATTCATGATTTTTGTGGCCGACACGACGGTGGTGCCGGTCAGCGGATGCAGCATGGATAATCTGATGCGCTTCGTGCAACGCCTGGGCCATGCGCTGCAGGTGAACTGGTTTGATCGCCTGCAGATTGCATTGTGGCAAAACGGGAAAATCAGCATCCATCCATTGGCTAAAATAGAAGAAATGTGGGCCAGCGGCCAACTGGATGCCGACACCTGTTATTTCGACAATACCGTTCAAACCCTGGCAGCATGGCGCAATAGCTGGATCCAGCCCCTGCAGGAAGGCTGGTTGGGTGAAAAACTAAGGATGCAGGTAATCTGAAGGTTATTTTTCTCCCATTGCGTATTGCAGGCCTGCCCAGAGCAATTGCAGGAAAGCCGGTTCTGTGTAGGATTCCGAGGTGTGACCAAATTCCATATAAAATGCCCTCCCGCCATCAAAATCGTGATACCATACCACCGGATGATAATCCCCATTTTCTCCACCTGTGTAGCTGCTTTCATCAAGGGTAACCAGTATATGCACCTGGCTTTGAGCCGGAGGCATTCGCCAATTGTACCATTCATCCCTTCGGATCCAAGGATGCGGTAAGGCTTCCAGTTCCGGAAAACGGGGATCGAGTTGTATCCATAACCTGGCTTTCTGCACGGCAGGATGACTTTTAAAATAAGCTCCTACCAGCCGCCCATACCAGGGCCAATCATATTCACAATCGGCCGCAGCATGAATGCCCAGATAACCTCCACCCTGCCGGATGTATTGCTGAAAAGCTTGCTGCTGGAGGGAATCAAGTACATCGCCGGTCGTATTTAAAAAAACGATAGCCGCATATCGCTTCAACTCGGGCATGCGAAACATACCGGCATCAGCAGTCGTATCTACTTCTACCTGATGCTGTGCGGCCAATTGCTGAATGGCTTTCACGCCATCGGGGATGGAGGCATGATGATAGCCTGCAGTTTTTGTGAAAACCAGAATCCTACGTGGCGCTATTTGTTGCGCCTGTGCATACCCTACCAGGCATAGAAGCCATCCGAAAATCCATAAAAAGCGCATGCCGAAAGCCTGTATAAAACAAAGGTAGTGCCGGGCCAGCTTTTATGCAAACAGAAGAAAGCTAAGTGGCAAAATAAAACGAGCTCCGAAAGGAGCTCAAATAAGATGAGAAAAACAGCTCAAAACAAAATTTTGTGACTCCGCCAGGATTCAAACCTGGAACCTCTTGATCCGTAGTCAAGTGCTCTATTCAGTTGAGCTACGGAGCCATCCGGAATTTGTTTTCCGTCATAACGAGTGCGAAATTACAGGTAAATTTGTTTTTAAACAAACAACGCTATCTGGCCGATGCGCATCGTAATCTGGGCTATTGCCAAAAAGACTGCCCCCGGGCTGGAAGAAGCTATATCAGAATATGAAGAGCGACTCAACCGCTTTATCCCCATGCATACAGAACTGATTCCACCAGCCCAGCCAACGACCGATTTTCAGGCTGCCCGCAGAATCGAAGCTGATCGCGTTTTGCAAAGACTACGAGAAAAAGATTATCTGGTATTGCTGGATGAACATGGCAAAGCCTTTTCTACCTCAGAATGGGCTGCATGGATGACCGAAAGGCAGATGGAAAATATTTCCCGCCTGATATTCTTAATAGGGGGTGCCTATGGTGTGGATAAACAGCTAAAACAAAAAGCCCGTTTGATGATTTCGCTCTCCAGGCTTACTTTTCCACATCAGCTGGCGCGACTGATCCTTACCGAGCAATTATATCGTGTATTTACTATCTTGCATCATCAACCTTATCATCACGAATCGTAACCATTATGAGTCTTACTCTCATTATCATCATCATTACCTGTGTGATTTCCATTTCTGCTTTTTATAATCCGCAGTTGCTCGAACAGTTCTTATTCTGGCCCTTTTACATCAAGCGCCGGCACGAATACTGGCGGTTCATCACCTGTGGTTTTATCCATCTGGATTACATCCATCTGGGATTTAACATGTTTACGCTTTATTTCTTTGGTCAGATTGTGGAGTTTTACATTTTTGAAGGAAGAGGATCGGGTTTTCTCACGTTTTATTTATTATCATTGGTAGGTTCAAACCTGTACAGTTATTTCAGGCATCGTGATAACTTCGATTATCGGGCATTGGGAGCATCTGGTGCTGTATCGGCTGTCGTATTTTCATTCATCGTATTTGCTCCCTGGCAAACCATTCTGGTATTTTTCATTCCCGTACCAGCCATTGTCTACGGCGTGTTGTACCTGATTTATTCTGCCTACATGAGCCGTAAAGGATATGATAACATTGGCCATGATGCCCATTTCTGGGGAGGTGTATTTGGTATTGCCTACACTATTATCGTCCAGCCTGCGGTAGGATTAATGTTTTTCGAAAGGCTGTTCCATCCGGGCTTCTAAGCGAAGCACGCTGCGTGTTTTGTCTGTAATCCGGCAGCGATCGTCTATGCGCAGACCCACAACCCATATGATTTTGTGATCGGCGTCTTCTACAACCCATACGCGTTCCTTCTCGAGCAAAGAAAGTTTTTGATCCACAAAAAACCGGCTTAGTTTTTTCTTCTTGCCTAAGCCCAGTGGATAAAAATAATCGCCTTGCTTCCACCTGCGCAACATAAGCGGAAAATGAACTTCGTCTGCATCCAGGCAAGCGATGTAAGGTTGATCTGAGCAAACAGCCTTTTCTATGGGCAATTGTTTGATCTCAAGTTTAAGTCCGGGTACCACAACCTTGTGGATACCGGGATTTTCAATGAGCTGAAAGCTGATCTGCGAAGCCTGGAGCGGAGCTATGATCAGCCATTTGCGATCGCGGATGACGCGATGGGTTGTAGAAAAAATCTGTTTACCCGGCTGAGTTTTCAGCAACTGGATGATATCTGGTATCTGCGGTTCACCAAATCCAAATGGTTTGAACAATTCAAATACCAGTGTTCTCAGGGGTTTGGAAAGCAGCAATGCCTGAACTGGAATCCACCATTCCTCGCCTTTGGCATGCAACAAACGCCTGCGGTGCCGTTCCAGTGCTTCCTGGTAAAGCATTTCCACTTCACCGAAACGTTCAGCATTTTCAGAAAGGGTATTGACCAAGCCGGGAAAAATTTCTTGCAGAGCTGGCAGAATGCGATGGCGCAAAGCATTTCGCAGGTAATGATCTTCGAGATTGGAGCTATCGGTTACAAACGCAAGTTCGTGGCTGCGGGCGTAAGATTCAATCTCCTGGCGGGTTGCAAAGAGCATAGGCCGGATCACATGCTGTTGCCTGTACCGGATTCCATGCAGGCCGGCAATACCCGTACCTCTGCAGAAGTTGATCAGCATTGTTTCGGCCTGATCGTTGCGATGGTGCGCCGTGGCAATAGCAATAAAGCCCTGCTGACGACGAATCTCTTCTAACCATGTGTATCTCAGTTCACGCGCTGCAACCTGAATAGAACATCCGTGTTGCTTTGCATAATCTGCTGTCTCAAATGCCTGGATAAAAAAAGGCACTTTGTATTTGCGGGCCAGGTCTTCCACAAAACGGGCATCGCGTTCTGATTCTTCACCACGCAGCTGAAAGTTGGCATGAGCTATTCCAAATGAAAAACCTGCTTCATAAAATAAATGCGTCATCACCACCGAGTCCACACCTCCGCTGACGGCCAGCAAAACAGGTTTGCCGACCTGCACCAGCTGATGTGTTTCCACAAATTTTAAAAATGCAGCCAACATGGAAATCAGCAATTCATCATCATGAATCAGTATCGGCCAGCGCAGCAAAAGCATTCCTCAGTTCCTGCAACGTGCGGCTATCCCCCTGCATCATGGCCTGCTGAATGCCTCTGGAATACATGTCGATGGCTTCGGCATGGCGCCCTTTTGTTTCCAGCCATTTTCCGTATTGATAGTACACACCCAGATAGGCAGGATCCTGCTCCACGATGTTTCTGAAATGTTGTTCAGCGCTTTCTTCTTCGCCCCTCTTCAGGTATTCCAGGGCCAGCGCATATTTCAAAAAACTATCATCCGGATGTCTGTCAAGCAACTCCTTTAGCTGTTGCACCCTGTCCATAGGCTCATAACATTTGCATCAGTGTATTTCATGCTAACTATGCTGAAAACATGTTGAAACGAACTCTGCGTGTTTTACGCAATAATATGTTTTTTTGAGGTTTGTATGCGTTTTTTTCGCTAATATTGTTTGTGGGCCTGTGAAAATCAGCATTTATCATGCAAATTGCCATTAAACGTGTGTATGAAAAACCGGATGCTTCAGATGGTTACCGGGTACTGGTCGACAGGATCTGGCCACGTGGCATGAAGAAAGAAGAAGCACATGTGCATGAGTGGCTGAAAGATATTGCACCGTCCGACGCCTTGCGTAAATGGTTTGGACACGATCCAAAGAAGTGGAAAGCTTTTAAGGAAAAATATGAAGCCGAACTGAGTGCGCATGAGTCGCAGCTGAAAGACCTGTTGAAAAAGGCTCAACCCTATGGCAAGCTAACCCTGCTTTTTGGTGCGAAGGATGAAAAACACAATCAAGCCGTGGTATTGCAGGAGGTCATGCAAAAATTCATTTTTACCAGCCATCCTTAAACGCCGGCAAATACATAAACAGAGCTGTGCAATGAGCATTATGCATCAAACACATTAAACATAGACCTATGAAAATTTTAGTTTGCATCAGTAAAACAGCCGACACTACAGCGAAAATTGCCTTCACACCCGATCAAAAATCTTTTTTGGAAACAGGTGTTCAGTTTATCATCAATCCTTATGATGAATGGTATGCATTGGTGCGAGCAGTGGAATTAAAAGAACAATATCCGGACACCGTATTGCATCTGATCACGGTGGGTGGTGCCGATGCAGAGCCCATCCTGCGCAAGGCCCTGGCTATTGGAGGCGATGCAGCTTTTCGGGTTGATTTGCAACCCATCAGCATAGAACAGGTTGCCTTATCTATTGCAGCACACGTGAAGCAGGAAGGGTATGATCTGATTTTCACCGGCAAAGAAACGATCGATTACAACGGTTCTGGTGTGGGAGGATATCTGGCTGGGTTGCTCGACTGGCCTTTTGTTTCCCTGGCCACGCGTTTTGATTACAACGGTCAAACGGCAACCGTGGAACGGGAAATAGAAGGTGGTCGGGAAATCTGCGAAGCCTCACTGCCGCTGGTCGTATCCTGCCAGAAAGGTATGGCCGAACAACGGATTCCCAACATGCGGGGCATTATGGCGGCCCGGACCAAGCCCCTCCAGGTGCTGGCAGCTCCTCCAGAAGCTCAGCAACCTGCCATCAGCATAGATCATTTTGCCCTGCCCCCGAAAAAATCGGGCGTGCATCTCATTGAACCAGGTAATGAAGAGGAATTGGTTCGCCTGCTTCACGAAGAAGCAAAAGTGATTTAATCCTCGTTTCATAGTCCTACAAAATCTTTTAAAACTTAATGTCATGGCCATTTTTGTATTTGCTGATCAACATCAAGGTACGTTCAAAAAAGCCGCTCTTGAAACATTATTTTATGCTTCCCAATTAGCTTCCAGCCGGCAACAGGAAGTGGTAGCAGTAGTGATGGGTGAAATCAACCAGCCCCGGGCGCTTGCCGATCTGGGAAAATATGGTGCCCGGCGGGTTTTGCACGTGGATGCGGCATGGCTGAATGATTTTGATGCCCGGCTGTATGCGCTTGTTTTGAAAGAAATGCTCAACCAATACGCGGCTGATAGGTGCCTGATGCCGCACGATTTCAATGGCCGCGCGCTGGCACCATACCTGGCTGCACAATGGCAGGCTGGTCTGCTCACCGGTATCGTGTCCCTGCCTGATGACAAGGACTGTTATCAGAAACAAGTATTTTCGGGCAAGGCCACAGCCTGGATAAAATTGCAAACGGAACGTCAGGTGCTTACCCTTTTGCCCAATACTTTCACGCCCCAGCCAGGCGATTCCCAGGCACAGGTGGAACGCTGGCAACCCACACAGGTAAGTGCACAGCAAAAACGCATCCAGCTAAAAGAAGTGCAAACCACCCAGGGACGTGTACCGCTGACTGAGGCCAGCATCATCGTAAGTGGAGGACGAGGACTGAAAGGCCCGGAAAACTGGGGCATGATCGAACAACTGGCAGAAGTGTTGGGGGCTGCTACCGCATGCTCCCGACCCGTAGCCGATGCCGGCTGGAGACCGCATCATGAGCATGTGGGCCAAACCGGACTTACCGTGCGCCCGAATCTATACATAGCTATCGGCATCTCAGGCGCTATCCAGCATCTGGCCGGTGTGAACGGCAGCAAATACATCGTAGTGATCAACAAAGATCCAGAAGCTCCTTTCTTTCAGGCTGCCGACTACGGGATTGTGGGTGATGCTTTTGAAGTAGTTCCCCGGCTTATTGAAGCGATCAAAAAATACAAGGGGATCTCCTGAACCCCTTCGCGCCTCCGTGTGAATTAGACTGAGGCCAATTAACCGGCTCCCTGCATGAAAATTTGAGCCCTGTTTGTTATTTTTGCATAACAGACAACTGTGTATGTATTTCCTCTGCCAGCAGGCAGGTATTCATTTGTGGTGGAGTAAGTTATTGGTTGTATATGGAAAAAATAGAACTCGAAATTCTCGCCATCTCTCAAAATATGGTCCAGCAACCTACCCATGCTATCGTATTGGGAGAGGTTAACGGGCTAAGACGACTACCTATTTTAATCGGTCAGCATGAAGCTCAGTCAATTGCAGCGGTACTTGAGGGATTGCGTCCCAGCCGCCCGCTGACGCATGACTTGATCAAAAACATGTTTCATGCTTTCGGTGTGGAACTTCAAGAAGTTATCATCAGCGATTTAATTGAAGGTGTGTTTTATGCCAAACTGATTTGCCAGCATGGCGATGAAACAATCGAAATAGATTCGCGCACCTCCGATGCCATTGCGTTGGCTGTGCGTTTTGGCTGCCCGATCTACACCTATGAAAAAGTGCTGGATGCTGCCGGCATTTTGCTGGAAGACCCTCAAGAAAGAAAACTCAAAAAGTCGTTTTTGGTAGAAGAAAAATTGGAACAGAAAAAAGAAAAATCACTTACAGAGGAAGAACTGCGAAATCTGTCGATAGATCAATTGCAAAAGCTGTTAGAGGAAGTGCTGGAGCGAGAGGATTATATGCAGGCTATTGCCATCCGGGATGAAATCAACCGCCGCAAAAAGAAATCATGATTGCGTTTTCGCCTGCAAAAATCAATCTTGGTTTGCATATTCTTTCCAAACGAGATGACGGTTATCATGATATTGAAACCATCTTTTATCCCATTCCCTGGTTTGATGCCATAGAGATTATTTCATCGGTCAATGATGCCTCCTCCAGCCCGTCGCTTCATATATCGGGTATCGCTGTACCAGGTCATCCCGACGATAATCTATGCATGAAAGCATATCAGCTGGTGAAACAGGATTTACCTCATTTGCCAGCTGTTGAGATCTATCTGCATAAAACCATACCTGCTGGAACAGGCCTTGGTGGCGGATCTGCAAATGCTGCTACCATGCTGCAGCTGCTAAACAAAAAATTTGCATTGCAGCTTTCCGATGAAAAACTCCTCTCTTACGCCCGTCAATTGGGAAGCGATTGTGCTTTTTTTCTACAACATCAGCCTTGTTACGCAACCGGAAGAGGCGATCTGTTGGAACCTATAGCTGTAAGCCTGAAAGGTTACACCTTACTCGTTGTTTGTCCAGGCGTACATGTTTCCACTGCCTGGGCCTATCAGCATGTGCAGCCACAGGCTTCGCGCACATCCCTGAAAGAACGGATACAGCTTCCTGTAGAAGCCTGGAAAAATAATCTGGTCAATGATTTTGAAGATCCTGTGTTTGCACATTTTCCTGTGTTACGGGAAATCAAACAACAGCTATATGCAGCCGGAGCCTGTTATGCTTCGATGAGTGGGAGCGGCTCGGCGGTGTTTGGCTTGTTTGCACAAGAAATGATTCCTGCATCCTTGTCATTTCCCAATGCGATTACAAAAGTCTTAAGACTTTGACCGTCAGGCATCCTTTTTTTTCCATTGAATCGTTTTGTTGGCAATCAGCGGTTTTGACCAGAATCCTATGCTGAAGATATACAGCAATGTAGCGTACAACAACCACATTCCGGCACGCAATCCGATATGATCGCCAATCGTTCCGATCAATAAGGGAACCACAGCTCCACCAATGATAGCTGTCATCAAAATACCTGCAAATGAACCGTGATGCTCCGAAACAGAATTTAATGCCAATGAGATAATAACGGGATACATGATGGAAGCAAAAAATCCCATTAACGGGAAACATACAAGGGATAAACGATCAGAACCATACAAGGAAAAAGAAAGACATACCAATGCCAGAAAAGTAAATATAATTAATATCTTCCGGCTATCCCATATTTTCATTAACGGCAAACCCACCAACCCACCAATCGTCATTAAACCCCAGAAACGTGATACGGCTGCAGCTCCCGTGACATGCGGATCCACATGATGATATAACATCAGAAACTGAGACATCCAGCTCGACAATCCCTGTTCGGTACCGACATAACAAAAAATTCCCAGGAAAAACAACAACACAATTTTTTTTCTGAAAAGCTTGCCATAAATATGCAGGGGCTCGGCAGCTTCTTCCGCCGTGCGTTCCACACGCGGAAAGCGAACAGCAAAGATGATGATCCACATCAGCAAACAAATCAATCCAAACAATCCATACAGAGAAATCCACGACAGATCAGCCCTTACAAGCTTATGCAATATACGGATCATCAGATCCGGATGTGCATCCTGAAAATGTGTTACAATCCATTCATAAACCAATGGACTTACAAAAGATGCTGATCCAAAAACCAATTGTGCCAGCACGGAAAAAAATGCATAATGTTCAGCACCACCTGCTGTTCGCAGCAATGGATTGATTACCACCTGCAGCATAGCCATCCCGCATCCGATCAAAAACACAGAAACAATAGCTGTAGCATATCCGGGCCATAATGCCAGCAGCCATGAACCAACAAAAGCTACTACAAATGCTGCAAGCATAACTTTCTTTTCTCCATACGTTTCAATGAGCATGCCCGATGGAATGGACATGATGCCATAAGCAATGAAAAATGCAAACGGCAAAATGGCTACCAGGGTGAGGCTAAGCTGAAAGCTGTGAATGATATCCGGAATCAGCGGACCCATAATGTTGGTCAGAAAGGAAATCACAAAGAAAGTAAGCATGATGATAAAAACCAGAAGCGGATTGCGTTGCATGGATAAACGTTTTCTGTTCAACAAAAAATCTGATGGATTTTCTCTCTATTCATCACCCTATTCCTGATGATGTATATTTCTGATGCATGTATTTCATTTTGCAACTACATTCCATCCGGTAATCTGAATATCGGGTTTTGATCCCTGCAAATCTTTTGTCAATACCCATGCTTTGATGGTTCTTTTTTCACCAGGCAGCAATGTGATATAATTATCATTCCAGAACACAGGCACTACAGGAGTTTGCGAAGCATGTGCCGGATCATCACGATATAACTCAGCGTACACCATAAAAGCTATGTGCGGAGTTGAATTAACGAATGTAACTGTTGTCCATGTCGTATCGCCTTGTGTAACCACATGCTTATCCACCTGAAGCTGCACCAAAGGCAAATGCTGCAGAGCTGTAAAATCGGCATATTCACTTTGTGGAGTTACATACCAGGTTGATTTTTTTTCATCCAACAAATCTGGCTTTGATGAAAGCACATACACATTGTGACTGATTTCTTGATGTTGATGGTTGTGAAGTGTGAGTATCAGCAAATAAGTTACGGGCAAATCATGGATCTGCTGTAACAGGCTCAGATGCAGGGTTTGCTGATCATCCAGCCTGGGAATATCAGTTGATTGCTGAAACAAAATTTTTCCGTTTATATCCACGATCTTCGCTTCTGCGTGGAGCTGTGATATTGGATGAAGAGTATTATTGATGAGATCCACATCTTTTCTGCCATAGTTATAGGCAATGTGGATGGGCTCGCATGCTTTTTTCACGCCGTAAAATGCACCGGTAGGCATCAAATAGTAATCAAACAGTTGCCACCATAGTTTGGGCCAGGAAGCATTGTACATCCATTGAATGATGCCAGTAGCCCGGAAACGATTGGCTTCAAAAGCTTCAAACATGGCGCGTTCACCTTCATAGTTCAGAAATTGTGCTTTGCGCACATAATCCTGCAGGTCAACAGGCTCGCCCAAACGCCCTGCCATGGCCTGGTTGTAATAGGTGAGATTATAAAATTGTCCGCGTGCCGAATGATATAACCACGCCGAACCTATTGGCCACAGCGAATCTGCAGGAATCATTCTTTGCAGGCTGGAGAGCACCGGTATCTCCGGTCCTGGACTGGTTTCGGTGTTAAATCCAAATGCGCCCCCATGCAGCGTATCCACATACCAGTAATCAGGCGGCACATAATCATAAGGACCGCGCATTTTCATGCCCGAAAATCCTGTAAGCACACTGGTGTGTTCAGCAGCCGAGCAGGTGTAGGGACGTGTGGTATCATATTGATGTAACACATCCAGATATCGTTGTTCCAGCGAAGGACGAGGCCATTTATCGCTGCCGTATAACCACAAAAAGATACTGGGATGATTTCGCAACCACACGATCTGGTCGTGCCATGAATCAGCAGCAATATCATTTTGCTCAGGTGTAATGATGGCGCTGTATGAATCGTCGGGGCTATGCATGAGGTTTTTCCATTCCCATTGGCAGCTAAATCCAGCCATGATCAAGATGCCTTTTTCATCACACAAATCATAGATATGCTGATCATGCCCCCAGAAACCTTCCATGCGAATGGCATTCAAACCCAGATGTACGGCGTAGTTGATCTGTGCTTCTTCATATTCCGGTGTAGCATCCAGCAGCATAGGGTCTGTCCATCCCCCACCTTTGATCAGGATAGGTTTGCCATTGAGGCGGTAACCCCAATACCCTTGTGATGTACGATAGGCACTGATGCTGCGGATGCCAAAATGCAGGCCGAGGCTATCCGATAACGCCGCTGCAGGCTCAGTACGCACTTCAGCATGAAGGTTGTACAACTGCGGCCTGCCCCAGTCGTGCGTCCACCACAAGTGTGGATGCAGGATATGCAAAGCAGGATAGGCATCAGGAGTAAATGTGATTACCTTTTGCTCATATGGCTGCAGTTCAATTTCTCTGGAAAGCCGGATGAGTGAAGCCTCGGAAAAATTGGCCGGACGAATCTGCACGTGCACCACTCCCTTTTGCAATTTATCAGTTTGATTGCTGAGCCTCATGCTCACATTTACCCAGGCCTGATCGAGCGTTGCCGTGTCGAGACGGGTAGATACAAAAGGCTCAGAAATGCTAAGTGGGCCGGTAATTTTCAGCCACACCGGCCTCCAGATGCCCATATCCTGATCAGGTGGCTCCGGATTCCAGTCCACAAACCCCACGGCCAGATCACCTGGCCCTGGCCGAAATACCTGAACAGCGAGCCCATTTGTTCCTTTTTGTACGTAAGGCGTAATGTTGAAATGATGCATCCGGAAACTTCCTTTCAGGGTATCGGCCGATGCAATCTGATGGCCATTCAACCATATATCTGCCCGGTAGTTGATCCCCTCAAAACACAACTCCACCTGCTGATCGGGTTTTAGCTCCGGCAATTCAAATTGGGTGCAATACCACCAGGGCACTTGAAACAAAGAATCGGGAATCCGAGATAGGTTGCGGCCTTTGAAAATATCGTGATACACTCCATCTCTCACCAGGGTTGCCAGCACGGTATGCGGCACCGTAGTAGCATACCATTGTGCAGGACGAAAAGGATATCCTGCGCTGGATAACTTTTCACCATCATGACCTATAATCGCGGATGACTGAATATACCAGGATGCCTGTAACATCTTTCTGACGGGAGTCTGGGCAAAAGCAAAACGAATCCCTGACACACTGCATAAGATACCCAGACATGCTGAGAAATACATGCGTTTCATGGTAGCGGTTAATTTGGCTTCCGGTGAGAAAGATACAATTTTTCTTTTCTGTCGGGAAACTGATCTGATCGACGTAAGTTGCCGAAACATGATGCTTACTGCACGAATATGGGTTGTTTCCGGGAACGATTGCGTAAATTTTGGTTACCAGAATGAAAATATTTTGTAATATTATGGCTGACGTAAAAAACTCATCACTGGCATTTTTCCAGTGAAAGAAGGTTTAATACCGATGCACATGGAAACTCCTTTCATGATTGAATTTGAGGATGCCAATCCCAAATACCTGCAGATTGTGGATGCAGTGATTGATGCCATCCGAACTCGCAAGCTGCACCGCGGACAAAGGGTTCCCTCAATCAACGAACTGAGCGAAGAATTTCTGCTATCCCGCGATACAGTTGAAAAAGCCTATCGGGAGCTGCGCCGGCGTGGCATCATCACATCGGTTAAAGGCAAAGGATATTTTATCAACCGCACCGACATCCAGTCGCAATTGCGTGTGATGCTGCTGTTTAACAAAATCAGCAATTATAAAAAGCAGATTTATAACAGCTTTGTGCGTACCCTGGGTGAATCGGCCAAAGTAGATTTGTACATTCATCATTTCAACGCACACATTTTTGAATCGCTGGTGCAAAATGCTTTGGGTTTATACGATTATTACGTGGTGATGCCGCATTTTTATGAAGATACCGAACTGGCATTGCAAGTATTGCAACAAATTCCTCCGGAAAAACTGATTCTGCTTGACCGAAATTTACCCCAGCTTAAATCCGTATTTGGTGCCGTTTATCAGGACTTTGAAATGGACATCTGTCATGCCCTGTATGAGGCAGAAGATATGTTGCGGCGTTATCAGGAATTGATATTGGTGTTCCCGGAAATCATCCCCTATCCTCCGGAAATTATGCGCGGCTTCAAGCGGTTTTGTCTGGAAACCAATTTCGATTTTGATATTATCCGCGAAATTTCATCCCACACACCGGTACAAAAAGGGGAAGCTTATGTGGTAATTGAAGAAACCGATCTGGTGAATCTGATTAAACTATGTCGTTCTCAAGGTTTGCAAATCGGAAAAGATATCGGTATCATTTCGTATAACGAAACGCCTTTGAAAGAAATTCTGTTAGACGGCATCACGGTCATTACCACTGATCACGAACAGATGGGCAGATTGGCCGCACAGATTATTCTGGAAAAAAGAGAACAAAGAATCAAGAATACCTTTCATCTAATTCGCCGAAATTCCCTTTAAGCCCGGTAAAGGCTCTTGATATTCAGCAAATACATCAAGATAAAGGGCAACACCTAACAGGCTGCCCTCTGAAAGTTGTGAAGTGGAAATACGCGCCTCCGGCAGCAAATGCTGCAGCAATTGCTTGAAAGCTTCATTGCGTGTAAATCCGCCATCTACATAAAGTTTGCCTTGCAGTGGCTTCTGTTCCGCTGCCAGTTTGATGGCTTTTACCTGAGCCGCTACCAAAGGCCGCAGGCAAGCCAGATAAGCCTGTTCAGCCGTTTCGTACTGGGCGAGCATGTCAGGATTCCTCACAAAATCCGCTTCCGCCTGATTATGTATCCAATCGTTATGCAAAGAAATATAGCTTGCTGTGCGTTGAAAAATTTCCTGGGTTTGAAGATGAAAATGTGCGGTGATGCGTTTCAACTGTTCATCGTGAAAATGCCCAAGAAAATAACGCGAGGCTTTCACTGGCTGTCCGGAAGGTAACATGTAAAGCAAACAATCTTGTGCAAGTTCTTCGGGCGTGAGCAGGTTTTCACTAAATGGATTCAGGGTAATGCCCCATGTGCCGGTAGATAGCAGGATAAAAGGTTCTTTATCCAGATTCATGTAAGCCAACAGGGCCGCTGAGCTGTCGTGCAAGCCCGTGCCTACCGGAATCATGCCATCCTGATAGCGCGTGTAGCCAAACCATTTTGAGGTAACCACCGGTGCCAGTAAACGCTCCAATCCTTCGGCCTTCAACCAATGATGATAATCCTTTCGTTCATAGTCCCACATCATAGTATGGCAGCCAATGCTGGTATATTCGCTGCACATGCGTCCTGTAAATACATACGAACAGTATTGCGGCAGATGCAAGCTATAGGCAACCTGATGAAATAATTGCGGTCTGGCATATTTCAGCCAATAAAGCTGCAAGCCGCTGTTGAGCATGCCCAGATAAGGTGAGGCCGTGCTCAAGCAAAGCTCTGCTTCCGGGCCATAGGTGTCAAAAAACTGCTGCCTGAGCCTGTCTGGAAAGGGTTTGATATACGAATACAGGTGTCCCACTATTCTGCCGGCTTCATCCAGATGCACCAATCCGGCACCATGGGCTGAAAAATTCAAAGCGAGAATCCGGACATCCTGCAGCTGCTCTGCCTGTTGCCAGACAGTTTGCATCCAGCGGGTAATAGCGTGAATATCTTCACAGGGTTCTCCCTCTTCATCCTCAATATCGGGAATGGCTTCACTGGCCTGGAATACCGGCTGATATTGGGTATTGAAGAGCAGAAATTTTTTGTTGGTCCGGCCAATATCGAATACGGCTATGCAAGGTATTTTTCCCATAGTGAAAAACATGGCAAAGGGATCACAAGCCTGTAGCCACTGCTTTTTTACCACGTTGTGCAATGAGCTGCTGTCGTACCTGCAACTGGCGGTAGGTGTGCAGCGGAGATATGGCACCACCCGCCTGCAACCTGGCCTCGGCAATCAGCGGACGAAGATCGGTCCGGAAAGCGCCCTGCATCAACTCCTGGCACCAGGCTACATCGTTTTGTTGTTGGGCTTCTGCCAGTGCTTTTCGGTTGACGATCAATGCCTGTGCAAAAGCCAGCTGAATGGCTTCAACAGATTGCAACAAATCTTCGAGCGGATCTTTGGTGTTGTGACTGGCATCAATCATCCATGCCAGGGAATCCACCGACCTGTTGCGGCTTTGCAGCCCCTGCACGAGTTCATGGAAAATCAGAAACAATTGATAAGGCTTGATACTACCCACCGTGAGATCATCGTCACCATATTTGGAATCGTTGAAATGAAATCCACCGAGCCGGTCTTCCATCATCAAGGTAGCGACGATTTGTTCGATGTTGGTATTGGGTAAATGATGCCCCAGATCCACCAGCACCCTGGCTTTGGTCCCCAGTTTCTGAGAAAGCAGAAAAGCGGTTCCCCAGTCCTGAATCACTGTAGCATAGAAATTGGGTTCGTAGGGTTTGTATTCCACCAGCATGATCCAATCGTCGGGCAAGGCTGCATAAATCTCCTGCAGGGAGGAAAGGGTATGTTGAAAAGCCTGAACAAAGCTTCGCTGGCCGGGGAAATTACTACCATCGGCCAACCAGATGGAAAGACAATGGCTGCCCAGGTCTTTTCCGTATTGAATGACTTCGATGTTGTGGTCAATGGCCTGACGACGGACAGCCGGATCGGTGTGGCAAAGAGAGCCAAACTTATACGACAAGGGTTGGTCGGGCTGATCCTGAAAGGTGTTGGAATTCACGGCATCGAACTTCAGGCCCAGAGCAGCCGCCAGGCTGCGGATATGCGCTGCATCCCGCGGAATATCCCAGGGGATATGCAGGGATATAGCTCCACTTGCCCGGTTTAATGCATGCAGCAGGCCCACATCTTCGATTTTTTCTTCCAGATTGCGCGGCTCACCGCCAATGGGAAAACGGCCAAAGCGCGTGCCGCCCGTGCCCAACGCCCAGCTGGGAATGGCGATCTGCAATTGCTGGATCTGAGCAATCAGGGCATCGGGCTGAAAACCTTCTGCCTCCAGGTATTCCGACAATCGGGCAAATGCCTGCTGATGCCTGCGCAGCAGGGGCTCATTGCATGCCTGAATCTGGTCTGATGAAAGTCTCATGGTTTGCAGTTAAAAGGTTAACGTACAAATGCAGCGGCTACGCCTCCGTCCACATTCAACACATTGCCGGTACTCTTCGAAAGCAGTCCACCCACAAAAGCAAACACCGCATTGGCAATATCTTCGGCATGGATTTCTTCATTCAGCAACGTGCGGCGGGCATAAAAAGCAGGGAGATCTTCCACCCTGACTCCATAGGCCTTTGCCCGGCCTTCGGCCCATCCGCTTTCCCAGATCTTGCTGCCGCGTATCACAGCGTCGGGATTCACCACATTTACCCGGATCTTATCCTTACCCAACTCCGCCGCCAGCAAACGCGACATGTGGAGCTGGGCTGCCTTGGCCGAACCATAAGCCACATTGTCGGGTCCGGCCACCAGCGCGTTTTTGCTCACAATATTCACGATATCACATCCCGCAATTTCAGGCAGCTGCCGCCGCATCCAGGTAACGGCTTCTTTGCTCATCAGGAACTGGCCTTTTACCAGCACATCCTGTAAAATATTCCAATCGTCGAGCGTGGTATCGGTCAGGCTTTTTGAAATAGAAAGCCCGGCACAATTTACCAGAATATCTATTCCGCCAAATTGCAAAACAGTATGCACAAAAGCTTCACGTACCTGAGCCTCGTCGCGCACATCGGCCCGGAAAGCAGCGCACATATCCCGGCCATACCGTTGTTTCATCTCCTCGAGAGTCGTCTTCAGCGCCTGCTCGTCGATATCGCTGATGACCACACAGGCGCCGGCTCCGGCCAGCTTCTCGGCAATCGCCCGGCCAATACCGCCCGAACCACCCGTAATCAGGGCAATTTTGCGGGATAATGGTTTTTCCGGCGGCAGCCGTTTCAGCTTGGCTTCTTCCAGTTGCCAGTATTCAATTCGGAAAGCCTCGGATTCGGGCAGCGACACATACTCGGAAATGGCTTCCGCACCCTTCATGACATGGATGGCATTGATGTAAAATTCGGCCGAGACACGGGCTGTGGGCTTGTCTTTGGCAAAAGCAAACAGGCCTACACCCGGCCACAGGATGATGACGGGATTGGGATCGCGCATGGGCGGACTATCCGGCTGTTTGTGGTTTTCATAATAAGCTGTATAGTCTTTGCGATAAGATTCAAACTGTGGAATTAACTGCTGGCGCAGCTCTTCGTCGCTCTGGCCGAGCACATCGCCTTTCAGCTGCAGCACCAACGGGCGGATTTTGGTGCGCAGAAAATGATCGGGGCAGCTGGTGCCCATGGGTGCCAGCCGTTCCAGATCGGCACTGTTCACAAATTCCAGCACATCGGGGGCATCGGTAAAATGGCCAATCATGCGCTGATGGGAAGAAGCCTGCGCCCGCAGAAAAGGCATGATGCGAACCGCCATGGCTCGGCGCTGCTGGGCAGGCATTTCAGCCACCTTCACACCACCAAATACCGGCCGATTTTTGCCATAATGTTTTTCCAGGAAATCAGCTGCTTTTTCAATGATAGTGAGGGTATTCACATAGCTTTCGTAGGCCGTCTCGCCCCAGCTGAACAAACCATGGCCGCCCAGCATAATACCTTTGATATGGGGATTTTCACGATACACCTGTTCCATTTTCAGCCCCAGATCAAAACCCGGCCTTTGCCAGTCGATCCAGGCCAGTTCATTGCCATAAATTTCCTGCATAATAGCCCGACCGTCTTTGGAAGCGGCAATGGCAATCACAGCATCGGGATGCAGGTGATCCACGTGCTTATGCGGCAGGAAAGCGTGCAGAGGTGTGTCAATGGATGGTGCCTGTGAATGCGGATCGTACAGGCAATGGGTAAACAGAGGTACCATTTCATCTTCGTATGCTAGGCCGCGATATTTTTTCTTCAAAGCCTCCAGGCGCTGCAGATACAGCGCTGCCAGCCCTTTCCGCGTGAGCGTGCCCAGATCACCGCCCGAGCCTTTGACCCAGAGCACGGGTACCTGTTCACCTGTAACCAGATCGGACTCCAGGGTTTTGCAACTGGTATTGCCCCCGGCATAATTTGTGAGCCTGAGATCGGCACCCAAAAGGTTAGAACGGTAAATCAACAAAGCCACTTCATCACCCGCCAGTTTGGCCGCATAATTTTCATCCCACAGATAGCTCACATGCCTGAATGTGTCTTTCATTACGGGTTCCATCACCATTTCTGTATTTAAACGCAATAAAATAAGGTTTGACAACGTGCAGCAAATACTACCGTCGCCGGCATCTGCATTTGCGGGGTGTAAGTTAGAGAGATTCACACATTCAACTATCCTGTAGTATCCTGCCCGAGGCTGAGCAGTTTCAGCACCTGCTGCTGTTCCAGAATCAGTTTTCCCAGGCGCAATTCGGAAATACCTTCTTTTTTCTGATAGCTGAAGCGAGGCTGCTGGTTTTCCACCGTTGCATCAAAATAATAAAACCGGATATCCGATTTTTTTTCAAGGGCATGTGCCAGTTCCACGAGATGGGAAGCGAATAGAATATAAGTATTCCGAAAAGCCCCCAAACGCTCAATCACAGCCAGCGAACAATCAAAAGCATCCTGCACATTTGTGCCCCGAAACATTTCATCTATCAGCACAAACATTCGTTTTCCCGCCCGCATTTGTTCAGCCAGCTGACGAATACGGCGTACTTCATTAAAAAAATAACTATACCCCTCCTCTATCTTGTCAGTTATGTAGATGTCGGTAAACAAATCATCAAACACCGGAACAGAAGCGCTTTCAGCCGGTACGCCCATGCCCAGATGGGCCAGATACACACAAATGCCTGCGGCTTTCAGAAATGTAGATTTGCCGGCCATATTGGGGCCCGTAAGAAAAATCAGATGATGCCGGTTACTCATATACAGATCATTGCGCACCGCATGGGGAAGAAACAGATGATACAAGCCTTTTATCTCCAGCGGCTCGCCGGGACTGCTTATGTGTGGCATCACCAGCCTGTATTCCACCGTAGCCTGCGCCATGGCAAACCATGCATCCAATTCATAAAAACCATCCAGAATAAATTGAAATTCTTTGCGATGGACAGATCTGATAAAATAATCCAGATAAAACAATTGATTACTGTTCAAATCGCTATTTCCGGCCCTTGCCAGCCATCCTTTGGATTCATCGGCATACAAGGTTGAGCATACACGATGCAGATCATCTAATGTTTCCGCCGCATGATGATGTGCATGCATCCGAACGAAATGTAATAGTTTCCCGATAAATGCTCCCAGCCGCCGAATGCTGCCTTCAATAAATGCATAATCCGCACCATAGCGCATGATATACCAGACTCTCGCCCACCAGCCGGCCTGCGGATCAAGCGGTGTGATGTTGCTGTGAAAATATTCTTCAATGTATTTGATTTCCTGCGGATGAAAAGATGTTTTCCATTCATCCAGTCTTTGCATACAAAACAAAATGGTTTGTTGTGCACGACACACATATTCATAATCAAAAAAAGGATGCCGCATGCGTCGCTGCAGGGCCTCCTTGCCGCCAGTGGTCAGCGTAAAGCGATGGATGCGTTCATATACACTGCTGCTATCTGCTTCATGTGTGAAAATATCCAGATCATATAATATTTGGAAATCCATCATTACCCGATTTCCCAGGCTGACAATTCATGCAAACACTTTTCAATAGCGCTGAAGCGTTGTTGCACCTGGCTGCTGTGTTCCCTGCGATGCATCAATGTATCATCAATAATTTGCTGAATACGGTTCAGCAGCAACTCAAGATGTGTATGCAGGTCATATTGAAATTTCCGGAAAGATTCCTGAATCTTGTATTGCAGGTCATAAATAATACTTGATGCATTGGTCGTAAGCAGCTGTTGATAATGATTGTATAGCTTTCTCATGTATTGTTTGATGCCACATGATGCAGGCATCCATCTTATCCAGAATGGAGGTGGAATATATGCGGCAGACAATCCTTTGCCATAATCAAAATAGAATGCAGTATATACATTTAGATCAAATTGGTCCGCAATAAGATGAAAATCCACTCCCAGCAAGGATTTCAGATGTTGTGTAAGTTCATGCAGAAATGTCTGTGAGCGCGATGCATAGGTTTCCAGTAATTCGCTGAATTGTTGGCGGGTAGTTTGTTCCAATTGTGATTTCACCTGTTGGAAAGCTTCAATTAGTTGGTGGGTTTGTTGTTCCTGAAACGATTGAAAACCTTGATGCTGCATGGCTTCCCATACGCGTGATGATTGTAGCAGATATTTTTCCTGCAATTGCCGACGCAGCTGTTGGGTAAGCGATTGAATGGTTTCATCTACCTGCTGGCGAATATATCGAACACGGCTGTTCACCAGGCTTTCAAATTCTTCCTGCCGGCTTTGCATCAAAGACATGGATTGTTGCAATTGCTGTTGTTTTTGTTCCAGTTCATGCAAAGGAATCAGCAAAGTTTCCTGCTGAAGCCGCAATTGCATGCTTATCTGATTATACAGCAAACGATACTGATGTCGGAGCGACTGATTCAGTATCTGTTTTTTCTCAGTACGGATCAGCTGCTGCAGAGAAGTAACGAGGTGTTGTACGGCATATTTTCCTGTCGGCGATTTACATGAGACCACATGCCAGCTAAAATGATCTTCTGCACCGATGGCTGCGTTCACCTGTTGTCTGTTATATTGCAATATATCGATGAGTTCTTTTTCATTCAACAGATCAGCCTTGTTTAATACAAACAAAATACGGGGCACATGTGCACGCAGGGTTTGCAGGAATTCCAGATCGGCTCTGGAAACAGGTGTATCAGCACTGCATACAAACAGGGCTGCATCAATTTTGGGTACAAAAGAAAGCGCGGTTTGGGTATTGTGTTCAAATGCAGAACCTACGCCAGGTGTATCCACAATGCTCACGTCCCGCAGCAACCCTGCCGGATATCCAATCCGCACGTAAGATACCCGTTTGATGTTTTGGGGATTTTTTTCTTCCGTAACATATTCGGCAATTTCATTCAATGTAATACGCTGCGGTGATTCATGGTTAAAATGCACTTCAGCAAAAGCTTCATCTGCATACTCAAATAAGGTAATGATTGCGGTAAGCGGCACAACGGCTACCGGCGCCAGGTCCACACCCAGCATGGCATTGATTAGGGATGATTTGCCACGCTTGAATGAGCCTACCATCACCAGGTAAAAGCGCTGTTCAAGGGCTTTTTGCCTGAATGCATGTAGTTCCCGAAGCAAAGCTTCATCTACCCAGCCTTCTGACAACCGGTAAACTTGCTCAACAGCTGAAACCCAAGCAACTTCCCCTGCCGCAGATGCAGGATTGTGGTGAGCCGCATTCAGGATTGGCTTTTGTTCCATACATATTTTCTTAAATAAAACACCCACAATAGGATGGTTGCTATTTGCAGAATCATGGAAAAGCCTACCAGCAGGACAATGGAACGATCATACAGATAACCCATCAAGCCACTACCCGCGAACCAGGCTATGCCGAATAAAGTATCGAACAATCCAAATGCTGTAGCACGTTTCTGTTGGGGTATCAGTTGAGCCACGGCCGCTTTTAATACCGAGTTTTGCGCACCCATTCCCAATCCCCAGCAAAAAACACCCAGCAATATCCAGGGCATGGGCAACAAAAACACCAATGCAGGAAACAAAAGGGTTGCAAACGTGATACCGATCAATACCGTTATTCCCCAACGATCAAACAAACGTCCTAACCACAAACTTGTTAACCCCTCCGTGAGCATGGCCATTGCGTACAACACAGGAATCCAGGCATCGGCAAGTAATTGATGTTGTTTAAAATGATAAGCTATCAGGGGAAAATCAGCATAACCTGCAGCCAGGCACATGGCAGCCAGGGTATATAATGCAAAGCCCGGAGCAAAATGCTGTCTGGCATCCAGGTTTACCCGTTTTACTTCCAGTTCATGTGGATGGGGAAAGGTGAGATGTGCCATCAACAGCACCAGCAGGGCTATGCCCGTAGGAATGAACAATATCAAATAGGCATCATGGTAATCGCCTGCTTTCCACCAGAGCACAAAGCTCATCAATAAAGGACCTATCGTAGCTCCCAGCTGATCCATCAGTTCATGCAATCCGAATCCCCATCCATGGCCCGTAGCTGAGGCTCCATACGATAACATGGCATCACGCGTGGGATTGCGGATGGCTTTGCCGGCGCGCTCAGCCAGGATCAGCACCACAGCCCACTGCCAATGCCCTGCCCAAGCCAAAAGCGGCACAGAGATTAAATTGACTCCATATCCCAGATACATCATCAGCCAGTAGCGATGTGAACGATCGCTGATATAACCCGAGAAGAGCCGCAGCCCATATCCGATGAGCTCTCCCAGGCCTGAGAACACACCCACCACCGTTGCACTCGCACCCAGCATGTTCAGATAAGGACCATTGATACCACGTGCCGCTTCATAGGTCATGTCGGCAAACAGGCTGATCACACCCAGAAATAAAATAAAACGCACTGCCCGCTGTCGCTGCATGGTATAAGACTGCTTTCCAACCGGAGAGGTCGCTTTTGAACTGAATCCTGAATTTGGTTTTGTCATGGCTTCAGATTTGATTATTCACCCTGCATGAGGCAGGAAGCAAAATACAATGAAAGCGGACTTGCCTGAATAGCTTTGATGCTTTTCTCGAGATCATATTCAACCCGATAAAACTGTACAGATAAATAATCATTATTGTTGTTTGATGAGGAATTGAAGTTCCAGTCCACCACTACATATACCGGCCGCCAGTTGCCATCCTTGGGCCGGCCAGCTGAACCTACATTGATGAGATGTTTGACCTGGTTTCCCTGATAAAATATTTTATGATAGGGCCTATGCGTGTGCCCCACAATCAATACATCCGCATGAGCAGCATCCAGTGCGGCTATAAGTTCTTCCTGCGGCAGGTTTTCAAAAAGATATTGCTCAATCGATGTGGCACTGCCATGCGCAAGCATGCAATGAATGGATCTGACATGATCAGTAAAACTGAAATCCATATGCATGGGCAATTGGCGCAAATAGGCCTGATGTTCCGCTCGAATCTGGGATAAAGTGTAGGTAATAGCTTGCTTGCCCCATTTGTACACATCCGGTGAAGAATAAGAAAACGGAAAATCAGTTTTCCCCTCTCCGATTCCCTGATCGTGATTTCCTTTCACCGTTGCAATATGATGACCACGAATAAATTCCACCACCTCATTATTCCAAACATGCTGATTGACCAGATCACCCAGACAAAAGATCATATCAGGAGATTGCCGCTGCAGGCTTTTCCATACAGCTTCCAGTGCTGGTAAATTGGCATGGACATCACTGAATATAGCCCATCGCATGGATCAGTTTTTTATTTTGCAAAAAATAATCTAAGCAACATCCGCACAGGTATGCATATTTGCATACTTTGAATATTACTCTTTTTTGAACTTCTGTGCGTATCTTTCAACGCTTTCCTGAATACAGGTATAAGCCGCTTCCTTGTTCATAAAATCACCCACCTTTACAATCTTATTTTCGAGTTTTTTATAATCTTCAAAAAAATTTTTCAATTCGGCTATCGTATATGCTGGCAGTTCGTCCATATCCTGTATGTGAAAAAAGGCTGCATCATGATGTGCCACAGCAATAATTTTATCATCCACATCATTGCCGTCAGTCATGTGCATAAGACCAATGACACGGGCTTCCAGCAAACACAGCGGCGTGAGAGGCATGGAAGCAAACACCAGGATATCCAGTGGATCTTGATCAGTAAAATAAGTCTGTGGTATCAAACCGTAATTGGCCGGATAATGAACTGCTGAAAACAACACCCTGTCCAATTTAAGCAGGCCGGTAGGCTTATCTAATTCATATTTGCTTTTGCTGCCCTGCGGGATTTCAATAACAGCATGCACGATCTTCGGACACTGTGGGCCTGGTGAAAGATCGTGCCAGGGATGTTTTACGCCAATCATATCTGTTTATTTTTATGAAAAAATAAATGCTTGTTTTCCTGCAAAACGACTCCGATGGCCCAGCTCTTCTTCGATACGGAGCAAGCGGTTGAATTTTGCAATGCGTTCGCCGCGGCATCCACTGCCAGTTTTGATATGCCCAGCACAGGTAGCCACAGCCAGATCAGCAATGGTGGTATCTTCGGTTTCTCCGCTGCGATGGGAAATGAAATACTTATAATGATGCTGGCGTGCCAGTTGAATGGTTTGCAGCGTTTCCGTCACCGTGCCGATTTGATTCAGCTTGATCAGGATGCTATTGGCAATACCTTGTTCGATGCCTTTTTGAAAGATGGATGGGTTGGTACAAAAGATATCGTCACCCACCAATTCTACCTCGTTGCCTAGTGTTTGTGTAAGCATTTTCCAGCCATCCCAGTCGTTCTCGGCCATTCCGTCTTCAAGCAGCACAATAGGATATTGTCTCACCCAGTTGACCCACAGGTCGAGCAGTTCATCGCGGCTCAGTGAGCCTTTCATGGATTTAAACAATACATAGCGGCCAGCCTCCCAGAGCTCACTGGTTGCGGGATCTATGCAGATTGAGATATCATCACCCGGTGCATAACCTGCTTTCACGATGGCTTCGAGAATGATTTCGATAGCTTCTTCATTGGATGAAAGATTTGGTGCAAAGCCTCCTTCATCGCCTACAGCCGTTACATAACCTTTCTTGCGGAGGATTTCTTTTAACGTCTGAAATGTTTCTATACCCATGCGAATAGCTTCGCGGAAAGAATGCGCCCGATGCGGGGCAATCATGAATTCCTGAAAATCGATGCTGTTGTCGGCATGACGTCCACCATTGATCACATTCATGCAAGGCACAGGCATTACATAGGTGTCATGCGTTTCCAGCTGTGCATAGAGAGGTATGCCGCGCGCCAGCGCCATGGCTTTGGCAAATGCTATAGAAACAGCAAGAATGGCATTGGCTCCCAGTCTGGACTTGTTAGGTGTTCCGTCCAGTTCAATCAGGATCCGATCGAGTGCGGCCTGGTCTGGAATTTCCTTATTTAGCAGGGCATAACTGATTTCTCCATTGACATGTCCAACGGCCTGTAATACGCCTTTGCCTTTGTACCGTTGCAAATCGCCATCGCGCAACTCCACCGCTTCTTTTTCACCCGTGCTTGCTCCGGAAGGCACTATGGCTGAGGCCTGAAACCGGCTGTCAATGGTGATTTCGGCTTCCACTGTGGGATTGCCACGCGAATCAAGCACTTCGCGTGCATGCAAAGATGTAATTTTCATAAACTATCCATTTTGTATATTTTCTTTTAAATTCCCCTGGCAGATGTCGGAAATCTGATTGGAAAACATAATCAGATGATCTAAAAATGTATCGAGTTCCTGCATCAAAACATCGTTTACTGCTCCATATCCCCGGATGCGTTTGCTGCGCGAGTTTTCCAGATCTTCCCAGAGAAATGAATTCTGTACCAACAACTGCTTGCGCAGACTAAAAGATCTAGGCGGTATCTGATAACGATTGACAAAAACTTCAAGTTCCTGATACATCCGGCCAATGACTTGTTTGATGCGGTTGCAATCTGCTTCATCGAGATCATACTGGTATTCCAGATGAACTCGTGTGGGCTGTTGGAATCGCACAAAACTCATCTCCATTTCCACAAGTTTTTCTTCAATGAGCTGTGCCAGCGAACGAAACACACGAAAATAATTTTCAGGTAGTTCAGGATTTGAGTTCATGCGACCAATTTTTAAATGGATGAAGTGCCAGATTCATATTGTAAAATCGCGGGTCTTCCGTGATTTCCCGATCTATCCATTCTGGTAATATCAGAAACTGACCAGGAAGCATGAGTTCACGTTCGGCTATGATCAACCCTTCATTTTCATCGTGGAATACATCTACTTCCCAATAGCCATCCTCATCAGTTGCCAGATGATAGCGCGTTTTCTGAATCAGTGTGTTTGCAGTCAACAGCCTGAGCATTTGTTGTGCATCAGCAACAGGTATGGGATATTCAAACTCAGTGCGCGTAGCATGCGAAGTTTTCCCTTTTATTGTAATCCATGCCTGCGTATCTGCTATGCGAACGCGTATCACAGCTTTTTCACCCATGCACAGATAACCCTGCACATATCGTTTGCCTTTGAGTTTTTGCTGCGATACCAGCTGATGCCAGGCATCAGGCTTCACCAGAAAACGCCGTTCAATTTCAATAGCCATATTTCGTTCAATGGCGATAATACAATACCTGCGCTTTTTCAATGGTAATCAACCCGCCACAGCCAGCCTTTTCCATCATTTCATGCAATGCCGGAAGAAAAGCATTGATTTTTTCTTCTTTATCCACTATTTCCACCACAATGGGCAGGTCTTCCGAAACATCAATCCATTTGGCTGTATGCACCTTCGAACCAGCGCCAAACGACATGATGCCTCTTAACACCGTGCAGCCAGCCATGCCCTGTTTGCGTGCAGCAAACAAGATCGCCTGGTACAAAGGCTGTTTACCCAGTTTATCGATTTCACCGATGAAAATGCGCAATAATTTGGATTCTCCGTTTAATGTTTCCATGTGTAAAATGATTTAAAAGATTTTAACCAGATAGGCTCCCAGATAAGCAGCAAACATGCCGAAGAAAAAGCTTAGAGAAGTGTATAAACCGAAATAAAACCATTCGGCATCCATCAGCAGGGATACATTTTCATAGGCAAATGAAGAAAAAGTAGTGTAGCCCCCGCAAACACCTACTGCAAGAAACAAGCGCATTTCGGGAGATAAAAGTCCGCCTTTTACTGACAGGCCATAAATCACGCCAATTAGAAAGCAACCACTTACATTTACCCATAAGGTACCCAGTGGAATGGGAGCAGGATAATAACGTTGGATAAGTGTTTGCAAGAGGTAGCGCAATGCACCGCCTATAAAACTACCCATGCCGACGATCAACAAATTCCTGTACATATGTAATCATTTCATGAATGGCAAATGTACAGGAGTTATTAGCCTTGGAAAACAGGCGGTTAAAGGTGAACTCCATCACCTGTGTTCATGAATATCAAAGACATGAACCCCAAACTGTGGGTTGTACTGGATTTGAACCAGTGACCCCTGCCGTGTGAAGACAGTGCTCTGAACCCCTGAGCTAACAACCCATTCAAAAGAGCTGTGGGTTGTACCGGATTCGAACCGGTGACCCCCGCCCTGTCAAGACGATGCTCTGAACCAACTGAGCTAACAACCCAACAGCTGCAAATTTACGTCCAATTTTTTCTTTTCCTGCATTGCTTTTTTCTATTTGAGTCCATACCTTGTGAGCTATTCCTTTACCCATAAACTTTTGCTGCATGCCGCGCCTTCCCTTTGGCTGTTTTGTTTTTGTATGCCTGACGTTTTCATTATTCTGCATTGCCCAGAACCAGCCTGCCAATACCCTGACAGCCCGGGAAAAAGCCGCTGGCTGGCGCCTGCTGTTCAATGGCAAAGACCTGAGTGGCTGGCATTCGTATCTGGAGAAACATCCGGGTAAAGCCTGGAAAGTGGAAAACGGTTGTATTGTACTGGATAAAAACGCCCATAGCCCATATGCGGATTATGCCGACCTGACCAGCGATGAAGAGTTTGCCAATTTTGATCTGAAAATAGAATGGAAAGTTGAGCCCTGTGGCAACAGCGGCGTCATGTTTTATGTACATGAATCTCCTGCCTATCATGAAACCTGGAACACAGGCCCAGAAATGCAGATTGTGGATCTGTGCTGCAGTCCCGACAGCCGCATCTTGAAATGCCGCGCTGGCGATTTATACGATCTGATAGCAGCCGATACCGAATGGGTAACTCCGGGAGGTGAGTGGAATACCTATGAAATCATCTGCGACCACGGCCATCTTCAACTGTTTGAAAACGGACACCGGATCATAGATACCCATTTGTGGACACCCGCATGGAAACAGCTGATTGCCCATAGCAAATTTGCTACCATGCCTGATTTTGGCAGTTTTCAGAAAGGACATATTGCGCTGCAGGGTACGGAAAACGGGAAACTGTGGTTTCGCAATATCAAGATTCGTACCTGGTAATACTTTCCACCTCAACTAATATCTATGTCAAACGACAATCCTGTACATGAACCACGCCGGCTTTCGCGGGCCGAATTTCTGAAAACGGCTGCCATGGCCACAGCTGGATTTTACATCGTACCGCGCCATGTACTTGGCGGAAAGGGTTATGTGGCTCCCAGCGATACGTTGTATATCGCTGCCATAGGATGTGGCGGCGAGGGGGAAAACGATATCCATCATTTTGCCAATGCCCCGAAGAAAAATGCCGTCATTGCCTATCTCTGCGATGTGGATCAACGCATGGCCGCTCCGCGCAGAAAAGAATTTCCCAAAGCCGGTTTTTATGAAGACTGGCGGGAACTGTATGAGAAAGAGCATGCGCATTTCGATGCCGTAACCATTGCTATTCCGGATCATAACCACGCCATCGTCGCGCTCAGGGCCATGCAAATGGGCAAACATGTTTATCTGCAAAAACCGCTGACACACGATATTTACGAAGCACGCATTCTTACGGAGGCTGCTAAAAAATATAAAGTGGTTACGCAGATGGGCGACCAAGGTGCATCGTGTGATGGTATGCGTACGTTGCGCGAATGGCTGGAAGCTGGTTTAATTGGGGACGTGCATACTGTCTATAACTGGACCAACCGGCCCGTCTGGCCCCAGGGCATCCCCTGGCCGAAAGATCACCCTCCTGTACCGAAGGAACTTAACTGGGATTTGTGGCTGGGAACAGCGGAATATGTGGACTATATTGACAACCTGGTACCCTTCAACTGGCGCGGCTGGTGGCGCTTTGGCACTGGCGCCCTGGGCGACATGGGCTGCCATATCATCGGCCCTGCATTCAAATTGTTCGATTTGGGCTATCCCACCGAAATCACCTGCAGCGCCGTAACCCTGTATTCCGGCATTTTTCAGGAAGCCTTCTATCAGGAAAGCATTCCGCCTGCCAGTATCCTGCGCTACATCTTTCCGCTGAAAAATGGACGTAACCTGCGTCTGTATTGGATGGACGGCGGACTGATTCCCGACCGGCCCGATGAACTGGATCCCAGTGTCAATGAAAATGAAGCTCTGGCGGCCATTCCTCCCGGCGATGACTACGAAGGAGGTTCGCTGTTTATCGGTACACACGGCAAAATTGCCTGTGGCTGGGGAGGAAATAATCCCCGGTTACTGCCCCTGTCGCTGAACGAGGATATCCGGATTCCGGAAAAATATCCCCGTGTGCCGGGTGGCATGGACGGCCATTGGTGGCAATGGATTGATGCATGCCTGGCCGGTTACGGAAACGCCGAAGTAGATTCTCCTTTTGAAGGCTATGCCGGCCCCCTCACGGAAACCGTGCTGATGGGCAACCTGCTGTTGCGCTGCTTTACCCTGCAGATGCAGGAAAAACGAGGTAATCAAACCGTGCTTACTTCTCCCGGTCGTTATATCACCTACCAATGGGATGCCCGGCAAATGCGAATCACCAACTTTGAACCAGCAAATCAGTTTCTGCGACGTACTTACCGCAAAGGCTGGGGCGACTTGGAGCTTTAAATGCCTAGGCTGCCAGCTTCATTCGGCGCAAGCATGCATGTTTTATTTGCTTCAAAAAGCTACATGCAGGCGAATGCTCCCCACAGCCACCGGACCGCGATCACGGTTGTATGCCGGATGAACAATCCATTGGAAATCACCGGTCAGCGTAATCAGCTGATGCAATGGGAACAGCGCATATAATTCGGCAATATTTTCAGTGGCATAGCGCAGTTTTCCGTCGCCAATCACAAAGCCATAACCACCAGCTTCCAGAAATTCCCGATGCGGAGCCGAAAGGCCATTCACCACAAATGCACACCCGATCTGCAGGAACCGATCTGAACGCTGCCAATACTTCTGCCTTGACGGAAGAGGAATCTGATACATACCTCCCGCGCTTATGGAACGATCAATTTCCGTAAATGCCCAGGTGGCAGTATGTCCGTCATTCCATCCGGCACGCAAAAAAGTTTGTACCCGGGCATTAGCGGTATAACTCATACTCACTCCCACTCCATATTTTGAATGGCTCACAGGAGAAGGATCAATCACATCCATTGTGGTATCTGTGCCCAGCTTTTTGGCATGAACAACGGCTGCATATTCAGGTGCTGGAGTAAAATTGTTATATACATGTATGCCTGCGAACAACGGATGCTGACGCCATGTTCCGGTATAAGTGCATTCAATGGTCTCCGAATGACTGCGATGAAGATTCCAGTTTAATGTACTGCCATTGGCATAAGTAGGCTCCAGGGCTTCTGCCATGCGGATAGTCCAATGCGGTGTCACATAGCCCAGCGAAACAATAGCATCATATCCCCGCGTATCAGCCGGAAAATCCCACGCTCCGTCGTCCATGATTGACCAATTGAGAAATTGCGTACGCGGATCGTGGCTCACCGGATTATTGTCAAATAAATCCGTCATCGAAAGCTTCCCGGCAATCATTTCCAGACGTCTGGAGGAAACATATCCGCCAAGCTGCAAGGGCTCATCCGCCTGAACATCGGATGAAGCACCCAACGGAATATATTGTATTAGGTACAATCGAGCCACATATCCCTGAGGTGTTGGGTTATCCACGCGATAAATATCTCCATTGGTGAAACCGGCTATCCCACGCGCATCATTAAAACCCAATCCTCCTGAAATCTCCGGGCTGAAATAAACGGCTGCGTTGCGCCAAAGCCTTCTGCCACAAAACAAAGTAAAGGTAAGTGATGATTTATGATCTGAAGAATCGGATAAACTGTTTTTGCCTGAATAAGCCGCATGAAACGCCGGATGATACTGGGTAATAAAAGTAAACTGACCATGTATATTCCATGTCTGGTTTACAATCGAATCAACCTGCTGAGCCCGGGCCACACGAGCGATGCATGTAACCATGATTCCTGCAAAAACAACACGTGCATACTTGTATTTTGTCGGCATTTTTTGTGTTTAAATAGTTTTTTAAAAAGATTATAACCATTGTCCAAACTTCCGGATATACCAGGTTTTCACCACCTGCGTGAGCACACAATAGCTGGCAAGGATCAGAATCAGGTAAATGAAATACACGCCAGGCAAGGGTTGTAGGCCCAAAGCCGAAGCAAAGGGTGAAAACGGAATCCAGATACCTATTGCTATAATGAAAATCGTAAGCGCAATAACAGGCCAGGTGGCCCAGCTTTCGATGAAAGGAATTTTCTTTGTGCGGATCATGTGTACGATCAACGTCTGCGAAAGCAAGCCTTCCACAAACCAGCCCGATTGAAACAGGCTTTGATGAGCAGGCGTGCTGGCATGAAAAATATGATACATCACAAAGAAAGTCACATAATCGAATATGGAACTGATGGGGCCGATAAATACCATAAACCGGGCAATGCCTTCAGCTTCCCATTTGCGTGGAATGGAAATGTATTCAGCATCCATCTTGTCCCATGGAATGGAAATCTGCGACAAATCATACAGTAGATTCTGCACCAGCAGTTGAACAGGCATCATGGGCAAAAACGGAAAAATAGCACTGGCACCCAGCATGCTGAACATATTCCCGAAATTGCTGCTCACCGCCATCTTGATGTATTTGATGATATTGCCAAACGTACGACGGCCGTAAATCACACCTTTGCGCAATACCATCAGATCTTTTTCCAGCAAAATGATATCGGCACTTTCTTTAGCAATGTCCACAGCCGTATCCACCGAAATTCCCACATCGGCCTGTTTCAATGCAGCTGCATCGTTGATACCATCACCCAGAAAACCCACGGTATGTCCCATCGACTGCAGCAGTTTCACCACACGCGCCTTTTGCATGGGGCTGAGCTTGGCCAGAATGCTGGCCTGCTTCAAATGGTTTTTCAGGGTGTCATCATCCATCTTCTCCACATCCGCACCCAGCAGAATGTGCTGGGTTGAAATGCCTACATCTCTGCATATTTTGCGAGCTACCACATCATTATCGCCGGTGAGCACCTTGATTTGCACACCGAGTTTTTGAAGAGCCTCAATAGCGGGGCGAGCCGAAGGTTTGGCCGGATCCAGAAATCCAATGAATCCCGTAAACACCATATCGCGTTCATCTTCCACCGTATAATTCAGCGGACGGGGCTCATATTCCCTGATAGCTACCAGCAACACCCGCAGGCCGTCTTCATTCAATTCACAGGAAATACGCAGAATATTTTCTTTCATTTCCTTTGTAAGCGGAATCACCGGATCGCGATAAATGTGCAGGGAGCGGTTTTCATCGGGTTGAAAGGTATAGCTGCACAAATCAATCATTTCTTCCACAGCTCCCTTGCACACCAGCAGGTGTTTTTGATTGGGCAGTTTCACGATGACCGACATGCGGCGGCGCTGGAAATCGAAGGGAATTTCATCCACCTTTTCGTATTGTTCTTCTTCCCTGAACAATGCATGTTCCTGGGCATGCTCCAGCACAGCCAGGTCCAGCAAGTTTTTCAGGCCGGTCTGGTGATAACTGTTCAAATAAGCCCATTTCAATACCTCATCATCGTCCACACCATGCACGTTTAAATGCCGTTCCAGCACTACCTTGTCGAGCGTAAGGGTACCGGTTTTATCGGTACACAACACATCCATAGCACCAATATTCTGGATGGCGTTCAGCCGTTTCACAATTACCTTGCGGCGGCTCATGTTGATGGCACCCTTGGCCAGATTGGTGGTTACGATCATGGGCAGCATTTCGGGTGTCAATCCTACCGCCATGGCCAGGGCAAACAAAAATGCATTGACCCAGTCGCCTTTTGTGAAACCATTGATCAAAAACACCAGCGGCACCATGATCATCATGGCCCGGATCAACAGCCAGCTTACGTTGTTTACGCCCCGATCAAAGCTGGTTTCTGCTCTTTTGCGGCTTAGTGTGCGACTCAATGAACCCAGATAGGTCTGATTGCCGGTTACTACCACGATAGCCAGTGCCGAGCCGCTCACCACATTGGTACCCATAAAGGCAATATTGCTCAGCTCAAAAACGGAAACAGCTTGTGGATCGGCCACAGGGGCTGCATGCTTTTCCACTGGCACCGATTCGCCGGTCAGCATGGCTTGCGTGATAAACAGATCTTTGCTGGTGAGAATCCGACAGTCGGCCGGTAACATGTCGCCCGCAGCCAGCCAGATGATGTCGCCGGGTACCAATTGCTGAATGGGAATTTCCTTTCTGCCGAGCCCTTTCCGTAAGACGGTGGCCGTGGTTTTCACCATGCTTTTTAATGCTTCCGCCGCCCGGTTGCTCCGATATTCCTGCCAGAAACGGAGAAATGAACTCACCAGAATCATCACCAGGATCACGGCCAGCGTGCTGTAATCGCGCTGTCCGGGCGGAGAAAACCACACATCTGTAAAAAAAGAAATGATGGCAATAATGGCCAGCACGCCTACAAAAGGATTCATAAATGCTTCCATCAGCTGCATATACCAGGCAGGTGCCCGGTCATGGGTGATTTCATTCAACCCATATTGTTCAAGCCTTTCTTCGGCTTCTTCCTGCCACAAGCCTGTTTCATCACTTTGCAGGGCCGAATACACTTCCTCACCAGATAGTGCTGCTATCTGCTGCAATCTGTGTGCTCCGGGAAATTCAGGGTTGACCTGATTCCCGTTATGGTTCTTATTTCCTGTAACAGCAACTTTGCGATGAAATACCTGTGCGATGGATATCATAATTCAGGATTTAAGGATGAAACAACTGAGTTTCTTTTTGCATGAACCAGCAAATGGCCATGCATGCAGATCCTTAACTCCTGTACGGCGAAGGAAAATAAAACTGATAAAACAATTGCAAGCGTGCCGGAATAAACGAACGAATGAAGAAGAAACGCATAGCTCACGCTTTATTACCCGCTGCAGGCAATAAAGCGGCTATGCAGCGGGCAGGTTAAACCATTCGGATAAACAAACGTAATCGACTGTCAGCTTCCATGTGAAATGGATTTGGCGGCGCAAAGGTAAGTACACCCGTGTAAATAAAAAAAATTCTTATGCCGAATGAATCCATTCAGCAGCAGACTGATTGGATAAAGCCTGCCCCAAACTCCGTGTCGAATCCCGGATCACAAGAGCGGAAGGAATCACATAATGCATTTGTTCCAATATGTCTCGTTTCTTTTCAATTTTTCTGAACAACAGTTCGGCGGCTTTTTTCCCGATTTCAAATGCGGGCTGCGTAATGGTGGTGAGCGGTGGAGCCAATAAGGGAGCGGTTTCTAAGTTTGAAAAAGCAAGCACTTTTAGCTGACTCGGAATGCGGATGTGCCGTTTCTGGCAAATATGATAGACCAGCAATACCAGCTTTTCCACAGCCGCAAAGATGCCATCAGGTGGCTGGGTACTGCAAAGCAACTGATCAAGCTGGTCGTAAAACAGATCCATATCCTTGGCAATCAATACTGTAGATTCATTTACGGGCAACTGATATTGCTGCAAGGCATCCAGAAAGCCCTGCAATCTTTTTCGGGTGATGGATAAATGCAGTGGCAGGGTTAAATGATACAAATGCCTGCAGCCTTGCTGAATCAAATGCACGGTGGCATGGTAACTGGCTTCATAGTCGTTGGTCGTAACCGTTGGGAAACCGCTATCCTCACATACCCTGTCAAAGAATACCAGCGGAATCCCATGCTGGTGCAAACTGCGAAAATGCGCAATATCCTGTGTACCGGCACATACAGAAGCCAACACCCCATCCACTCGCCCACTCTGCAAATGGCGAATCAGCGAAATCTCCTGCTCCATTTGCTCATGCGTGATGTAAATCAATACATGATACCCTTTTTGCCGGGCTACCCATTCAATGCCATTTACTACATGCGTGAAAAAATTATTAGGCAGTTCAGGTAATACCACTCCAATGGTTTTGCTTCTCTGCCGCCTGAGGCTGCTGGCATAGGGATTGGGTTCATAATTCAGTTGACGCGCCAGTGCAAAAACTTTCTGTTTGGTTTCCTCGCTGATCTCATAACTGTCGCGCAATGCACGGGATACGGTAGATACAGCCAGATTTAATTCACGGGCAATGCGTTTCAGATCTATTTTCTCTGCCATAAGCGAAAAATACAAAAAATATCATTCAGTTTAACGCTATTTACGGAAACGATTGCACAAAAAACACTTGCAGTTTTTACCCATTTCAAACATCTTTGTCCAAACACAACAACATGCGGTTGCTTATTATATTTTGTTGGATCTTCAGCCACACACAAGCCAGATTTACCCATCACCCATTCGCATCGGATACCTTGCCCATCCATCGAGTTGTGCAACTGGCTGCACAACAAACCAAGCATTACCTATCCGCACATCGCGATACCCTGCAGTTTCTACACAGCGAACATGCAAATGGCGAACCCGTGGAAGCCAATCTCCATGGCTGGACAGCCGGTTTTTTCCCGGGCAAGCTCTGGTATCTGTATGCTTTCACCCAAAATCCGTTCTGGAAGCAGGAAGCCCTGGCCTATACCCAACCTTTGGAAGCCGACGATACCCTTACCACGACCCACGATCTGGGTTTTATGGTGGGTATTCCGTTTGAAAAAGCTTATAAAGCTACTCACCACACCCCGTTCCGCGAGGTATTGATCCGCGCAGCCCGCTCCCTCACCCAACGTTTTCACCCGCAGGTGGGCGAAATCAAATCCTGGGACGGCGGCCCCTGGCATTACCCGGTGATTGTAGATAACCTGATGAACTTAGAGCTGCTCTTCCTTGCAACGAAGCTTACGGACGACAGCAGCTTTTACCGGATCGCCGTCTCCCACATCAACCACGATTTGCGATATCGCTTCCGAAACGACTTCAGTACCTACCATGTGCTGGACTACGATCCGGAAACGGGCAAACTGTTGGCCCGGAAAACCTGGCAGGGATATGCGGACAGCAGCTGCTGGTCGCGCGGACAGGCCTGGGCTATATATGGACTTACCGTGGCTTATCGCTATACCCGGAATCCGGAATATCTGTTCTATGCCCGTCAGGCTGCCGATTATTTCATCAACCACATCAAAACAATTTCAGATCATATCCCGCCCTGGGATTTCAACGCGCCCGATAGCCTGCAACAGCTGAAAGATGCTTCTGCCGCAACCATCGCGGCTTCGGCCCTGCTGGAGCTGAGCAACTATGTTCCGGGAAAGACGCATGCTTACGAACACTGGGCCGTGCAAATGCTGCAAAGCCTGTGTATGCCGACCTATCTGAACACGGATTCGTCAGGCTTTCTCTTGGTCAAACATGCTACCGGCGATGCGCATCACCACCGGGAAATGGATGTGCCATTGATTTACGCAGACTATTATTTGTTGCAGGCATTGTGGAGATATAGCCACATGCATACAGCCGATTTTTTGTTTTAAATGTTTGTCATCATGAAAACAACCAGTTCAGTATTCATCTTCCTGCTCATAGGCCAGCTTTCTTCCATGGCCCAGTCCATTTATCACCAGGGCTGGATTGATTTCAATAAAAACGGGAAAAAAGATGTGTATGAAGATCCCCGTCAGCCCATTGAAAAACGAGTGGATGATTTGCTTCGCCAGATGAATCTGAACGAAAAAACCTGTCAGCTGGCCACGCTCTACGGCTATGGTGCCGTGCTGCAGGACCGCCTGCCTACGCCAGCCTGGAAAGACAGCATCTGGAAAGATGGAATAGCCAATATCGACGAACAACTGACCGGCCTGCGAAAAGATACCGTATATGCTTATCCTTACTCCGCTCATGCAAAAGCCTTGAACGAAATCCAGCGTTTTTTTGTGGAGCAAACCCGGCTGGGGATTCCGGTGGATTTTACCACCGAAGGCATACGCGGACTCAATCACATGAAAGCCACCTATTTCCCGGCCCAGATTGCCCAGGCCTGTGCGTTCGATACTGCACTGGTGTACCAGATTGGCCGGGTTACGGGCCGGGAAGCCCGGGCCTTGGGCTACACCAATGTGTATTCTCCCATCTTGGACGTGGCTTCTGATCCACGCTGGGGACGTACGGAAGAAACCTATGGCTGCGATCCTTTTCTGATCGGAGAATTAGGCAAGCAGGCCGTCAGGGGATTGCAGGATGAACGGGTGGTTTCCACCTGCAAGCACTTTGCGGTGTACAGCATCCCCATCGGCGGACGGGATGGCCGCGTGCGTACCGACCCACAAGTGCCGCCCCACGAAATGGAAGAAATTTACCTGCATGCCTTCCGCGAAGCTTTTCAAAAAGCAGGTGCACTGGGCACCATGGCTTCCTATAACGACTACGATGGCGTGCCTATCGTGGCCAACAAACATTTCCTCACCGATATCCTGCGCAAGCAATTTGGTTTTAAAGGTTATGTGGTGAGCGACAGCCGGGCGGTGGAAGACCTGGTTACGAAATACCATGTGGCTTCCGATGAAATAGATGCAGCCCGGCAGGCGCTGGGAGCCGGACTGAATGTGCGTACCGATTTCAGCTCTCCATCCGATTTTATTTTGGCCGTCAGGAAAGGAGTTCGGGAAGGTAAAATTCCCATGTCGGTGATTGATGCACGAGTGCGAGAGGTGCTGTATGTGAAGTTCTGGTTGGGTTTGTTCGATCATCCTTATGTTGCCAATCCCGCTGCCGCCGATACCATCGTACACAGTGCCTCCAGCCAGGAATTGGCTTTAAAGGCAGCCCATGAAGGCATTGTGCTGCTGAAAAATGAAGGAAATCTATTGCCTCTCGACGCCCATTCGATTCATACAGTGGCCTTGATTGGTCCCAACATGAAGGAAGAACGGAGCTTGTTATCGCGCTACGGCCCCGTTCACACCCATGTCACCACCCTGTATGAAGGCATCACCGCGGCATTGCCCCCTGCGGTTCAGGTCCTCTACACAGAAGGATGCCACCATGTGGATGCCCATTTCCCTGAAAGCGATATCGAATATTTCCCGCCCACACCCGCAGAGGAAGCCATGATGGACTCGGCTGTAGCCATAGCCCGCCAGGCCGACGTAGTAATCATGGCTATGGGCGATAACAACCAGACCGTAGGTGAATCGCGCTCGAGGGTAAACCTGAAGCTGCCCGGCCTGCAAGATGAGCTCGTGCGCCGGATCGCCGCTTTGCACAAACCCACGATTCTTTTGCTGGTGGGAGGGAAACCTTTCACGATCAACTTTGCCCAACAACATATTCCCGCTATCGTGGAATGCTGGTATCTGGGCGAGAAAATGGGCACAGCTGTAGCCGATGTGCTTTTTGGAAAATACAACCCCAGCGGAAAGCTGTGCATACCTTTTCCCAAATTCGTGGGGCAGATCCCGCTTTCCTTCCCCTTGAAACCCGCTGCCGATGCGGGCGGCAATGCCAGCGTTACCGGCTGGCTTTATCCGTTTGGCTATGGCCTGAGCTATACCACCTTTGCATACAGCAACCTGAAAATCGACTCCAGCCTCTGGCAGTCGAAGGGACAATTGCTGGTGAGCTGTACCCTCACCAATACCGGTACACGCGCAGGCACGGAAATCGCACAATTGTACATCCATGACGAGCTGAGCTCGGTGACAACCTATGTAGAAAAACTGAGGAGCTTCGCCCGGGTTTCCCTGCAGCCGGGCGAAAGTCGAACCATCACCTTTACCCTGCACCGGGAGGATTTAAAGCTCTTGAATGCTTCCGGGAAATGGGAACTGGAACCGGGCTGGTTTGATATCTGGATAGGGGCATCGTCGGCCGATATCCGGCTCAGGGGGAGGATCTGGCTGAAATAACGGCTGCCAGACAAGGACTGATTGGATATTCCACCTGCAATTCACCCTCCAATATGGTGCCTTTGCTGGTGCTGCGTTCACCGCAGGTTCACCCCGGCGATACCACTATTTGTGCGGGAGTTCAACCACGCTGCGTGCTCAGGAGGGTTATACCAGCTACCTGTGGAGCACGGGAGCCACCCCACTCAGCATCAGTATATGGTATCTTATGCTATTTTTAAATCAATGCATTTTTGTAGGAACAGATAGAAGAGGGAGCATACCTTTTACTTTCCAGAAATTTCGTAAAATCATCCAAAGTTTTCTGTTTCAAACCTAACTTTGTAGTATCCAATAATTTTAGAATATTTCCCGCCATAAATATACAAAAAAGAAATATGTTACGTATATTTGAGCGTTAGGTGTAATTCGAAAACCTGCCTTTCACGGAAAGGAGATCGTAAATCATGACTATGTTGTTGCCATCATTTAACTTCATAAGGAGAAAAGCGATAATGAGATTGTTACGCAACTTTCATCTAACGAAACTTAAACAAAATTTTATCTTATTTTTGAGAGCAAGGGCTTTTACGGAGGCTTTTAAAAAAAATAAACTTAATAAAGAATTAAGCATACCAATTGAAAGAGGTAATTGATATGACAAATAATAGTCGTCCCAAAACAACACAGATTTTTTCGGCTTCAGATGTGAAACACGGTCTTTCTCTTTTCATGGATAGAGAGATTAGAACAGTGGAAGGCTTGATTATAGAACGGGATGGAAAATTTTATATCAAATGCCAGATCAAAGATAAATACAAAGTCGCCAAACCTGAAGAAATCGTGAGGCAACTTTGGGTTTATAGATTATTGAATGAATATAACTATCCAAAAGAAAGAATAGATGTTGAAAGAGTGGTTTATTTTGGCTCAAGAGATTCTGGTTTAGCAGATGTGGTTGTCCTTCAGGAAGACCTGAGTCATCCATACATAATCTTTGAAGTAAAAAGGCCTCAAAGAACCGCAGGGTTAGAGCAGTTAAAAAGTTATTGTAATGCTGAAGGGGCTCCGATTGGTGTTTGGTCCAATGGAAATGAAATGATAAGGCTTCACCGAGAAGAACCGAATATCTTTGTAGAAGTTCCAAGAATACCAAAAGTAACAGAAACACTGAGAGATATTTTAACTGAAAGATGGACCCTTAGATGGCTTGAAGAACACGATGAATTAAAACAAGGTAAGACAACACTTAAAAAAATATTACTGGACTTAGAGGAGCTTGTTTTAGGCAATGCAGGAGTAGATCCATTTGAGGAAATTTTTAAGTTAATCTATGCCAAACTCTACGATGAATGGAGAGGGATTAACGCCCCCTCCTATAAGTTAGAATTCTTCGTTGGAGACAGGAGTACGGAACAGGTAAAAAGAGCAATAACAAACCTATTAGAAGGGGCAAAGAGAGAGTGGCAGGGAGTATTTGAGCCAACAGATAAAATTGAATTAAGGAACGACCACTTAAAGGTTTGCGTATCTTTCTTAGAAAAAATAAAGTTATTCAATTCCAACTTGCGCATCATAGATGAGGCTTTTGAATATTTAATACCTCAAGTTTCCAAAAAGAGAGAAGGGCAGTTTTTTACTCCCCGACCTGTTGAAGATATGATTGTTGAAATGCTCAACCCTAAAGCTGATGAATTCATTATTGATCCTGCTTGTGGCTCTGCTGGTTTTCTTTTGCATTCTGTGATGTGGGTTGCAGGTGGGATGATTAGCGGGAAGCCGTTACCTGAAAATGCAAGAAATTTTGCTCAGAATAAGATTTACGGAATTGATTTTGCTAAAAAAGCTGTAAAGATAGCCAAAGCGATTAACCTGATTGTAGGGGATGGCAAATCCCATGTCTACAAAGACAACTCATTGGCACCTCACACATGGGAAGATGAAACAAAATCAGGTTTAAGAGGCAGGCTTTTAAGATTCCCTAATAATCCTGAAAAAGACAGGGAAAATCAAAGCAAGTTTCTATACTTTGATTTTGATGTATTAATGACTAATCCTCCATTTGCAGGGACGGTAAAAGAAAGGGATATTTTAAGACTCTATAACCTTGCTGAAAGAAACGGAAGATGGGTAAACAAAATCGGCAGGCATATTCTCTTTTTAGAGCGTTCTTTGCAATTTACAAGACCCGGCGGAAGAATGGCTATTGTTTTGCCTCAGGGATTGCTCAACAATACAAACGCCGAATACATCCGCAGATTTATTATTGATGAAGCAAGGATTTTAGCAGTAGTAGGTTTGCATGGCAACACTTTCAAGCCTCACACAGGAACAAAAACAAGCGTTCTGTTTTTACAAAAATACACGGATGAAGAAAAAGAGAAAATTGAACAAACAAGGGCAAAATACGAAGGAGAATGGGAAGAATTTTTGAGAGGGCTGAAAGAGAAATATCAAAATATTGCCTGGAATAGTTCGGTAGATGATGAAGAAATCCCTGAAGAACTAAACTCTTTTTTGGAAAACTATTTTGAAAGTAGAGAGGAGATTGAGGAATTACTGGAAGATGTGGTTGAAAGTGGAGAAACGGAAGAGACGGAAGAAGAAAACAGAGGAAGAAAACCTCTTGCTGTCTTGGTTCAGGAGAAATCCGAATTAGATGATGCACTGAGAGAAAAAGAGGAAGAATTAGAAAGTGCAAATGCCACAAGAAAAGCGGAATTAAAAAAGGAAATAAAGACACTACAAAGCAAGATAAACAAACTCACCAAAGAAATCTCTCAAAGGACTTTAGCAGGTCAGATAAGTTTAGTTCTAAGCGAAGAAAGGATAACTGAGGCATTCAAAAAATACTGGCTTGACGGAAAGGTTATGCAAGAAATGGATTATCCAATCTTCTTTGCTGTTAATGAAAAGCCCGTGAAGGACGAAAGCGGGGAGTATAGATACAAGAAAAATCCTGATGGCTCTTTTGTTTTAGATGAACACGGACACCCGATAATTGACCATGATTTGGACGAGATAGCAGAGGCTTTTATTAAATTTGCCAAAGAACAAGGCTTTGATTTTTGGAGGCAGTAATATGGCTATTTTTGAAATAAAAACTAAAAAAGTAAAAAAAGTTCGTGTAACCAACGCAAAATTAGAGCGTAGTATTCAGAAACTATTTGAAGACAATTTAGAAGAGATTTTGAACATTATATTTTTAGCTTCAGAATACTCTACTACATGGGGAGGTAGAATTGATACCTTGGGAATTGATAAGAATGGCTCTCCAGTTATTATAGAGTATAAACTAAATAAAAATGAAAATGTAATAAATCAATCCTTATCATACTTACGCTGGCTTTTAGACCATAAAGCAGAATTTGAAAAATTATGCCAAAAGAAATATATAAAGATTGAAATTGACTGGAACTCTCCACGGGTGATTTGTATTGCTGAATCTTTTAATAAATTTGATCTTGATACGGTCTCCATTCTTCCAATTAGAATTGAACTTCTAAGATATGCCATTTACGAAAACGGAATTTTACAAATAGAAACAGAGAATTACGAACAAGTTAAAGAAGAAAAACAAACATCAAAGGCCAAAATTAAAAAAGAAAAATTGGTGTATTCTTTAGAAGATCATCTTTTGGATAAAGACGAGAAAATTAAAAAATTATTTTATGCTTTGAGAGAAAAAATAATGTCATTAGACAAAAATATAATTGAAGAAACAAAAGCCAAGTATATTGCTTATAAACTTTCTTCAAACTTTGTAGATGTAGTTATATTATCTAACTCGTTAAAAATATTCCTGAATGTAAAAAGTGGGGATTTAAACGATAAATGGAGGTTAGCTCGGGATTTAACAAAACCAAAACCGATTGGTCATTGGGGAAATGGCGATTATGAGGTAAAAATAGATTCATTAGAAGATATAGAAAAAGTTTTTGAGTTAATTCAACAAAGTTATGAATATAACAGGTAAAAAATATGGCAGTATTAAGCGTTAAAAAATTATCAGAGCTTGAGGGAGCAAAAAGGATAGAAGCGGATTTCTATAAACCTGATTATTTTATTGATTTTTCTAAAGGTTTTTGGAGACCCATAAAGGAATTTCTAAATATTTGTCAGTATGGAATATCCCAAGCCATGACAGAAGAACCTAAAGGGTATCCAATTTTTCGTATGGATGATATTAAAGACTGTTTTTTATTAGATGACGAAGTGAAATATTTAAAAATATCCGAACAAGTTTTTAAGCAATATAAATTAGAAGAGAACGATGTACTCTTTAATAGGGTAAATAGTGAAGAATTTGTAGGAAGAACAGGCATATTTAAATTAAAAGGAAATTATGTTTTTGCTTCCTATTTAATCAGGTTGAGACTTAAACCAGTTTCAGAGATTCTTCCAGATTACCTAAATCTTTTTCTAAATACGAAATATGGTAAAAAACAAATTCGTAGATTTTCCAGACGAGCAGTTAATCAAGCAAATGTAAACGCTGAAGAGTTAAAAAATTTCAAGATTTGTATTATTCCCTTAAAGATTCAAAACCAAATTACTCAATTATCAGATGAAGCGTGGAGTAAGATAGAACTTTCAAAATCCCTCTACTCCCAAGCCGAAGCCCTCCTTTTAGAAGAAGTCGGACTTAAAGACTTCAAGCTAGGATACAAAAAGACCTATACCGCTAAACTTTCTTTCGCTCTCTCTGCTCATAGAATAGATGCCGAATACTTCCAGCCTTCGTATGAAGAAGTAGTTGAGTTATTAATGAAAAAGGTTAAAGTTGAAAAATTAAAAAATGTCGTTTCATTCATAAATCATGGTAAACAACCTTATTATATAGAAAATGGGGATGTTCCAGTTTTAATACAAAAACATTTAGGTTCACAATTTATGAGTTTATATTCTGAAATTGTTAATATGCCAGAAACACCGAAAACAGATGAACATTTTGTTAACAAATATCCAGAATATTTAATAAAACCTTTTGATGTTTTATTTTATTCTGTTGGCGCATATCTTGGAAGAACAAACGTTGTATTGGAAGATTTTAAAGCAGTGCCAGCAAGTTTCATAACGCTTATTAGGACAAAGCAAGAAATTTGTAACCCTGTTTATTTAGCATTATTTTTAAATTCTGAAATAGGGCAACTTCAATCTTCAAGATGGAAAAGCGCATCAGCTCAACAATACATTTACCCAAAAGAAATTAAAGAATTTCTTATCCCTATCCTTCCACTCCCAACACAGCAAAAGATCGCATCATTAGTTCAGCAGTCCCATGAGGCAAGAAGGAAGGCGAAGGAATTATTAGAGGTAGCAAAAAAAGCAGTAGAGATTGCCATTGAAAAAGACGAAAAAGAAGCCTTGTGCTATATTTCAAAGACGGCTTACGGAGAATTTAATGAATGACAAAAAACAAGAAAAAACTACGGCAACAACATAATTTACAGCAGGTTTTCAAACTCTGCAGAAGCCTTTGGCTTTCTTGCCACGTTGCACTCTTGTCTGATGGCTCGGGGCACATAACAGTGTATAAATGGTTCGGTTCTTGCAGAACCTCACCAAAATTTTCCCTTCGGGAAAACTTCGTTTATCCACAAACGTTGAACGCAATGCCTCGCTATGTTCGGCACTGCGTTCAACAAGCGAATTGGCAAAAGGGCTTCGCTGTGCAAATTCTTCCACGCTCGCCCCTTCGTCAATCCGCCCCGCCGTTGGGCACAATAGGGCTAAAAGAAAATAATAATAAAATGAAGCGACTACTTCTACTACTACTGACACTGGCGACACTAACGACAGTGACAGCACAAGTCAAAGTAAAAGGATATTACCGTAAGGATGGTACTTACGTTCATCCACATTATCGTTCCAATCCTGACGGAAACCCATACAATAATTGGAGCTATCCCGGAAATACAAACCCATATACCGGAAAGACTGCAACAGGTAATCCTGACACTTACCTAAAAAATTATTATGATAAATCGAGCAAATCAACATCTGACGTTTGGGTTGACGGCTACTATAAATCAGACGGGACCTACGTACCTGGACACTTTCGTTCCAACCCGGACGGAAATCCATATAATAATTGGAGCTACCCTGGCAACACAAATCCATATACCGGAAAGACAGCTACGGGCAACCCTGACACCTATTTGAAAAACTATTACAACAATTCATCTTCCGGCACTATTTTTTATCATCCTGAGTTAGAAGAACCGGAAAAACCTTTAGTAAATTTAGGAGGATCATTTCCTTATGTGCATCCTGTAAATATATCTTTTAGTTCAAAATATTATGTAACAGCCAATAAACTGAACGTCCGGAGCGGCCCTTCAACAAACTATTCAGTAAAGACCACCCTTGATTATGGTACAAGCATTACAGTAGTTGATAACTCCAATGAGAGCTGGGCAAAGATTGAATATTCTGCCTACGACTATAACAGTTGGGGTTACAAAACACAAACTGGTTATGTTTCCAAATCTTACATTTCCTCTCAAAATCCTTATTTCAAATCCACCTATTCTAATACCTACGACGATATTGATTTGAGCAAATACCTTGAAAATTACAACACATACAACAAAACCACTTATTGATCCCTGACAAGTTCCAATTTATCAACGGGTCGACTGACTATCTATACTGACTGCAACACTTGTAGTAGCATTACAATTTACATAGATGGAGTATATGCAGGAAAACTGGACAAGTATTTCGCTGCCGAGACACCTAATTGTGGTGACTTCGGAACATTTACTTCAACAATGACAGTAGGAAAACACAAAATTAAAGCGACTGATAGTAACGGAAATGTATGGGAAGGAGAGGTACAAATATTAGCAGGACAATGTAAAATACTCAATCTTGAAAAATAGTCCTACAGCGCCCAACAAAGGCTAAGAAAACATGCAGGCTGACACGGTAAATGAACATTACAGTACATAACAAAACTTGGTATTCGGCAGACGGATACGTGTTCCAAAACCCGCAGGTTTCTTAGCCAGGGCCGTTAGCTGCAACCCTACCACGAGAGAGTAAATTTGAACCGACAATGAATTTAGAGGCCAGACAAATGCTATTTATCAAAAATATCCTTTCGGTGATTTTTACCCCAATCGCTTAACGCCTTAATCACTGGTTGAAGTGTTTTTGCGTATGGAGTAACTTGATATTTTATTACCACAGGTCTTCCATCATACACAGTTCGCTTTATAAGATAATTATCTTCTAAATCTTTCAATTCTTTTGCAAGAACTTTTGATGTAATCTTCGGTATACTCCTTTCAATTTCCCTAAACCTATGATTGCCCGATGAAATGGAAATTAAAATCATCAATCTCCATTTTCCGCTAATTACATCCAATGCATCTCTGACAGGGAGCATTTCGGACGTGCATTCTATGTGACTTTTTTTGCCATGGTGAAATGTTATATGCTTACCTTCGGGTAACTGCTATACTTTAGCTTGGGAGCTTTGGGGCTTATCCTGCCATGGCTGCTAAATTTATTTCCGATACTGACACCAATTGCAGCGAGTGCACTTGCATGGGTTATGGTACCGGCAATGTTTCATCATCTGAAACATCGTCGGCCGATATCCGGCTCAGGGGGCGAATCTGGCTGGAGTGAAGCACAGCTATTGTAATTTTGGGCGGATGGGAATATCTACCAAATGGGATACCCTCATTGTAGGCGCCGGAGCAGCGGGTCTGCAATGTGGTGTAACGCTCGCCGAAGCTGGACAAAAAGTATTGATACTCGAAGCCCGGAACCGGGCGGGTGGCCGTATCCATACGTTCATAGACAAGCACACCGGATATACTTTGGATGCCGGCGCCGAATTTATCCATGGGCAGCTGCCGCATACATTCGAATGGGTCAAGAAATTGCGCTTGCCTGTCTCAGCAGTAACCGGAAAAAACATCCGATTGCTTTCGGATGTATCTACCACCCCACCCGCCCAAGAAGCAGCATGGAAAAAATTTCATGAAATCCTCTCCAGACTCAGGCAAGACACCACGCTCGATTCTTTTCTGCATACCTATTTTCCAGAGGAATCCTACTCGGATTTCCGGCGGGAAGTGTTGCGTTTTGCCATGGGTTATGATGCTGCCGACCCGACACGGGTGAGCATGCTTGCCCTGCGCGATGAATGGGAACGGGAAGAGGGGCCCAATTATCGGATAGACAAGGCACCCCATCTTCAGGCCTCAGGCTATGGAGCCATGATTGACGGCATGATAGGCCGATTTCAACAGGCGGGTGGAAAATGGCTTGTTGCTCATACAGTCAGGCTGATTTCCTTATCAACCCCTGCCTTTGTTCAGGTGAAGGCCCATTTCCGGCAAAAAATCCTGACCTACACAGCTGATCGGGTGGTAATCACCTTACCGCCGGGCATTTTTCAAAAATACGGCCCTAAAAGCATTTCCATTGAACCCGGAGCAAAATCCATTATCCAGGTTATGCAGCGATTAGGCTACGGAACGGCCACCAAAATCATTACCCTGTGGAAACATCCCTGGTGGCGATCACGCTTCGGCCCAGATATGGGATTCCTGATCAGCCAGGCACCCGTGCCGACCTGGTGGACAGCTTATCCAAATGATTGGCCCATACTCACAGGCTGGAAAGGAGGACCGCATCCATTGGGTAATTCAACACCAGTCATCCAAAAAGACACTGTTATTCAATCACTTGTTCAAGTCTCCGGAATACCCGCCAAAATTTTACAGAAGGAAATGTTAAAATGTTTTATATTTGATTGGTATTTAGACCCATTTGCCTGCGGAAGTTACAGCTATCCTGTATTAGGATTTCAAACCCTTATCCAGCAACTCCAGGCCTTCTTTCCTCAACGGTTGTATTTTGCCGGCGAAGCCTATCACAACCGCCCGCCATGGGGCACGGTGGAATCGGCCCTCTGTAGCGGACAAGAAGTGGCGGAAGCTATTTTGGAATTACATGGATTACATAAAATTTGACTATGGAAGCTTGGGAAAATTACACTTGCTAAGATCAATGGCTGAGGATTGCCGGTGATCCGGCTAAACATTGACTCTGCAGACCATATCCTGGAAAAACCATGGGAAAGCCATTGATCCTTATCATAGCTATCCTTGCCGTCGTACGGCTGGCTGATGCACAAATTGTCGGCCCTAAGACAGTTTGCCAGAATACTTTTGCCACTTTTGATTTGCCCAACGCTGGAAATTCGACCAGTGTAGTTTGGTATATTCCTTCATCGACTCCGGTCAATACCAATATGAACACCCGCAGCGTAACCGTACAATTTACGGATACCGGATTTATCACATTATCGGCAACCTATAGCAAAAAGACCTATAACTATACCGTTCATGTGGTGTACTGCCCATCCACCGACTGCGCCGGCACCAAAGCGTCTTCGCCTTTCCTGTTTGAGGATTTTGGAACTTTATCCAGTGGCACTGATCGTCATCCTCTCCCTCCACCCGCACTTACAACATACAAATATTTAAGTTCGGGACCTATTGACGATGGGCAATACATCATTTCCGATTCAGTGAATAATGGTCGCTCGGAATGGGTTAAAAAAACAGATCATACCGGGAACCTATACGGAGGAATGATGCTGGTGAATGCCAGTTATCAACCCGATACGTTTTATACCCGGGTAATTACCGGCCTATGTCAGGGGGCGCAGTATTCGTTTAGTGCCTGGTTATTAAATGCCAATGGAAAGGAGGTACTCCAGCAAACTTGTTCAGGACAGTATATCTATCCCAATCTCAGTTTTGTGGTGCTGGATGCCAAAACAGGAACTGAATTAGGGCGGGTGAACACCAACGATGTTTCCATGAAACTGACCACCAATAGCTCCGGACAAATCGTAGATGATCCCACCTGGCAGCGATATGGTTTTGGATTCCGTACCCCTCCGGGTGTGGATAGTGTAAAGCTGATTATGTACAATATTGCTCCTGGCGGATGTGGCAATGATATTGCCATTGATGATATTGAATTTACTTATTGCGGACCCACTTTGATTGCTTATTTGCACAATAGCGACCAGAGCAGCGATACCATCTGTTCCGGCAATCCCGATACCATCTTTGCTTCTGTGACACCGGGATATTTCAACCAACCGACATATCAATGGCAGGTAAGCATGGATGGGATAAACTGGACCAACATCGCGGGTTCCACAGATTCGATGTATATCATTCCTTCTACCGATACTTCCGATACCCGATACTACCGATTCCTGGCTGCCGAACAGGGACAGATTGGATATTCCACCTGCAATTCACCCTCCAATATGGTGCATTTACTGGTATTGCGTTCACCGGTGGTTCACCCGGGCGATACCACCATTTGTGCGGGCAGTTCAGCCACACTGCGTGCTCAGGAGGGTTATACCAGCTACCTGTGGAGCACGGGAGCCACCACACCCAGCATCACGGTGAGTCCGGCCGCAACCACCAAATATTATGTAACTGCCAGTCTATCGTCCGGTGCTGCCGGCACCTGTACGGCCACCGATTCTTCGCTGGTGACGGTATTTGATCCCTCATCCGTGAACCTCGGAGCCGATACCAACCTGTGCGTGGGCGATACCCTTACACTTTCCCTATTTCATGGCTATACTCCCTCGGGGCTGACTTATCTGTGGAGCACAGGAGAAACTAGCCCCTCCATCCGGGTCACCACGAGTGGGAGCTATTGGGTCAAAGTATTCAGTCCGGCCTGCGGAGAAATTGACGACACCATTCAGGTAACGTTTCATGCGCCGCCCACCGTCCACCTTGGCCCTGATACCGCCATATGCCAGGGCGAAAGCCTCACGCTGGATGCAGGTAATCCTGGCGCAAGTTATCTCTGGAGCACCGGACAAACTTCGCAATCCATCTCTGTGGATACCACAGGCATCTATTGGGTGAAAGTCACTAACGGCTTTGGTTGCTCCGCTGCTGACACGATGCAGCTGACCATCCACCCCCTGCCCATCGTCAATCTCGGCCCCGATACCGCCATCTGCCAGGGGGAAAACCTCACGCTGGATGCTGGCAATCCTGGAGCAAGCTATCTGTGGAGCACAGGTGATACCAGTGAAATAATTACCCTCAATACCAGTGGAACGTACTGGATAAAGGTTACCAATACCTATGGATGCACAGCTGCCGATACCATTGCGATAACCTTGCGTTCACCTGCCGGCTGTCCACTGGGTGGTTGTTCCCTAATATATTTCCAGAACTTTAGTCAAGCAGCCAATCCTTTGGACACAACTTTGATGCCTCCCATCCCCGATTCTATCAGTCGTGGATTTCAAGGAACACCCCTGACTTACTACGCTAACAATCCTTTCTGCCCCCCGCAAGGAACATACGCCCTTCGTTATATCTCCGGAAGATGTGATGGCCGCTGGGTATCCGATCTGGATCATACACCAGGGGATACTAATGGCTATATGTTAATCGTGAATCCGCAAAAACAGCACGACCTGCTGTATCGCGACACCATCAAAACCACCTGTGCGAGTTATACCTATACCTTCAGCCTGTGGGTGGCCAATCTATTCAAGTCAAATGGCACCAAGCCTAATCTGATCCTTAGTATCATCGATCCGAGTACCAACACCCTCATCCAGCAATATAAAACCGGTCCAATCGACAATACCCTGTCACTCGATGGTGTACACCTTAACTGGCAACAGGTCAGTATGCGTTTTCAGATCCCCTCAACAACAAATTCTTTCATATTCGAAATTGATAATAATGGACCCTCTTCCGCTATAGGCAATGATTTCGCGATTGATGATATCTCACTGGAAATCTGTAAACCTGTGGTACAGATCATGTTAAACGGACAGGTTAAAGATACAGTACAGCTTTGCGTTAATAGTCCAGCACATTTTAGCAGTCAACTTTTCCCCGACACTCTTAGCGCTGCAGTTTACCAGTGGCAGTTTAGTTCCGACAAAATTAACTGGTCGAATATTCCAGGCGCCAATGGAAAAACCTATCTTATTGATTCAGTCCATTCCAGCCATACAGGATTTTACCGGCTTATGGTCAGCGAATCCTGGAATGCCGGAGACCCTGACTGTGCCATATTCTCAAACCTGATATACCTGCAGGTTAACCCCTTGCCCATCGCCAACCTCGGTCCCGATACCGCCATCTGCCAGGGAGAAAACCTCACATTGGATGCAGGTAATGCCGGGTCAAGCTATCTGTGGAGCAACGGACAAACTTCGCAATCCATTACTGTCAGCACTGCCGGACAATATTGGGTGAAGGTCACAAATGCCAATGGCTGCTCCGCTGCCGACACGATGCAACTGACCGTCCACCCCCTGCCCATCGTCAACCTCGGCCCCGATACCGCCATCTGCCAGGGGGAAAGTCTCACATTGGATGCAGGCAATGCCGGGGCCAGCTATCTGTGGAGCACCGGACAAACTTCACAAACGCTTGTGATTGACACCACCGGATCATATTGGGTGAAGGTCACAAATGCCAATGGTTGCTCCGCTGCCGATACGATGCAGCTGACCGTCCACCCCCTGCCCATCGTCAACCTCGGCCCCGATACCGCCATCTGCCAGGGCGAAAGCCTTACGCTGGATGCTGGCAATGCCGGAGCAAGCTATCTCTGGAGCACCGGTGCCACTTCTCAGCAGATAACTATAAACACCACCGGATCATATTGGGTGAAGGTCACGGATGCCAATGGCTGCTCCGCTGCCGACACGATGCAACTGACCATCCACCCCCTGCCCATCGTCAACCTCGGCCCTGACACCGCTATCTGCCAGGGTGCAAACCTTACGCTGGATGCAGGTAATCCTGGCGCAAGCTATCTGTGGAGCACCGGACAAACTTCGCAATCCATCTCTGTTGATACCACTGGCATCTATTGGGTGAAAGTCACCAACAGCTTTGGTTGCTCCGCTGCCGACACGATGCAGCTGACCGTCCACCCCCTGCCCAGCGTCAATATCGGCCCCGATACCGCTATCTGCCAGGGCGAGAACCTCACGCTGGATGCTGGCAATGCCGGGACAAGCTATCTCTGGAGCACCGGACAAACCACGCAATCTATTAACGTCAGCACTGCCGGGCAATACTGGGTGAAGGTCACAAATGCCAATGGCTGCTCCGCTGCCGATACGATACAGCTGAACGTCCATCCCCTGCCCACCGTCAACCTCGGCCCCGATACCGCCATCTGCCAGGGGGAAAGCCTCAGATTGGATGCAGGCAATGCTGGGTCAAGCTATCTGTGGAATACCGGTGCTACTTCTCAGCAGATAACTGTCAGCACCGCCGGACAATATTGGGTCAAAGTCACAGATGCCAATGGTTGCTCCGCTGCTGATACAATGCAGCTGACCATCCACCCCCTGCCCATCGTCAACCTCGGCCCCGATACCGCCATCTGCCAGGGAGAAAGTCTCACATTGGATGCAGGTAATGCCGGGGCAAGCTATCTCTGGAGCACCGGTGCCACTTCGCAAACGCTTGTGGTTGACTCCACCGGATCATATTGGGTCAAAGTCACAGATGCCAATGGTTGCTCTGCTGCCGACACGATGCAGCTGACCGTCCATCCCCTGCCCACCGTCAACCTCGGCCCCGATACCGCTATCTGCCAGGGTGCAAACCTCACGCTGAATGCAGGCAATCCTGGCGCAAACTATCTGTGGAGCACCGGTGCCACTTCTCAGCAGATAACTGTCAACACCGCCGGACAATATTGGGTGAAGGTCACAAATGCCAATGGTTGCTCCGCTTCCGATACGATGCAGCTCACCGTCCATCCCCTGCCCATCGTCAACCTCGGCCCCGATACCGCCATCTGCCAGGGCGAAAGTCTCACGCTGGATGCTGGCAATCCCGGGTCAAGCTATCTGTGGAACACCGGACAAACTTCGCAATCCATTACCGTCAACACCGCCGGACAATATTGGGTGAAGGTCACAAA